>OZ253530.1:0-3528589 GCA_965262335.1 Phototrophicaceae bacterium | reverse complement strand
GAACATGAGCGAGCAGAGAAACTGGGTAATGAAGTCCGATCGCGCTGTCGGGATTATGGGTTATGGCGCTTATGTTCCGCGGTATCGCTTGCCGGGTAGCGAGATTGCCAGAATCTGGACGAATGGACTGGGCGGATCTCCAATACTTGAAAAGGCGGTTGCTGGTATCGACGAGGATGTCATCACTATGTCCATTGAGGCGGCGCGTAATGCCATCGCTTGTGCAGGCATTGATGCACGTGAATTACGTGCGGTCTGGGTAGGTAGCGAAAGCCATCCCTACGCCGTGAAACCGACTAGTACGGTAGTTGCCGAGAGTATTGGAACATCACCAAACATCCAGGCTGCTGATTGGGAGTTCGCTTGCAAGGCTGGCACCGAGGCTGTACAAGCATCAATTGGCATTGTCGGCAGCGGCATGGCAAGCTACACACTGAGCATCGGCATGGATACCGCGCAAGGGCGTCCAGGCGACGCGCTTGAGTATACCGCGGGCTCCGGTGGTGCCGCCTTTATTATGGGACCGGCCGATGTAAGTTATGTTTGCTTTCTCGGGAGCTACAGTTACGTTACCGACACGCCAGATTTCTGGCGTAGAGCGGGGGAGACCTATCCGAGTCACGGCGACCGTTTCACGGGAGAGCCGGCATATTTCGCTCATACAATCTCGGCCGCAAACAACCTGATGGAACAAATGGGAACCAAAGCAACAGATTACGATCATGCGGTTTTCCATCAACCCAATGTGAAGTTTCCGTCACGGGCTGCCAAATCGCTCGGATTCAGCGGGGATCAGATTGAGGCTGGGTTGCTCGCGAACGAAATAGGCAATGTCTATTCCGGATCTTGCATGATCGGACTGACTGCCATTCTCGATGTCGCTGAACCGGGTGATCGAATTCTGATGGTTAGCTATGGTAGCGGAGCGGGATCGGATGCCTTTGATTTGCTCGCCACTGAGCGCATCAGACATCGACCGAAAGCTCTGCCCAGCACGCGAGACTATATTAAGCGCCGCAGCGTGATCGATTATGCGACTTACGTAAGATTCCGCGGCAAATTGAAGGATTAGAATTCCATGAGCGTTTCAATCATAGGCGTGGGGATGATTCCGGTTGCCGAACATTGGAATAGAGGACTGCGCGATCTGGCAGCCGAAGCGGGCGCGATCGCACTTGACGATGCTGATATGAAGACGGTAGACGCGCTCTATGTCGGCAATGCTTACGCCGCGACTTTCAATCAGCAGTCGCACTTGGGCAGCCTCATCGCCGATGAAATGGGTTTAACAGGTATAGAAGCGTATACATGCGAGGCTGCCGACGCATCAGGTGGAGTTGCCTTGCGCAATGGCATCCTGGCTTTGGCATCTGGCATGATCCGATCAGCACTTGTTATCGGCGTGGAAAAGGCAACAGACATTGTCGGACCCGCACGTATCTCCGCGCGAAATATCAGTCTGGATGCCGATTTTGAAAGTGTGAACGGCGTTATCCTAACCGCGTTGGCAGCCCTGCTGATGCGGCGCTACATGGCGGAAACAGATGTGGGCTTGTCGCAATTTGAAGGCTTCAGCGTTAATGCTCATCGCAACGGTGCCTTGAACCCGTATGCTATGTTTCGCAACAAACTGAGGGAGGGTGCGTTTTCGCGGGCACCGATGATATCTGAACCAGTCAGTTTGTTTGATAGCGCGCCGGACGGTGATGGCGCAGCTGCCGTTGTACTGGTCAATGCGAATGTTGCCGGTGATCTTGTTCCACAGCCGATTCAGGTTTGCGCAAGTACAGTCGCCACGGATAGATTCATGTTGCAAGACCGCGAAGATTTGCAATTGCTGGAGGCGGTAGCGGCGTCGTTCTCCAGGGCGCTGGCTCTTGCGGACATGACTCGCGACGATATTGATCTGCTGGAAATCCACGACGCTTTTACCGTTGTGACCGTTCTGTCATTGGAGGCCATGGGATATAGCAAACGCGGAAAAGGTTGGTCGTGGGGGAAAAACGGCGGGAGCAAAATCGCATTGAGTGGCGATCTACCGCTAAGCACGTTTGGCGGATTGAAAAGTCGGGGCAATCCTGGCGGAGCGACCGGCATTTATCAAGCGGTCGAAGCGGTCTTGCAGTTGCGGGGTGTTGCTGGCGCCAACCAGGTTGAAGAGGCGGAGGTAGCGCTGATCCAGAACATAGGCGGGTTGGCAAGTACCGTCGTGACCCACATTCTCAGCGCGCGACAAAGTTAAACTGATAGTCTCTGGTAGTGTCATAACCTATCACGATAGCAATTGATAGGGGCCTTGGCCTAGACTGCGCATGAACGCGATCGAAGGAGCAATCGGATGCAAGTAGCCAGGCATTGGCGTAACAAGAAACTGCGGTATCGTCTAATTCTCGGCGAGAAAAAGAACGGTCGCAAACACTTGATCTTGCCTCAGACGGAATTAGCGAAGACCGTGCCGAAAGGACAGGAAAAGGTTGAGGTTGCCTGATGGTTGCCGGAAGTTCCGACTACGCCGATACACGGTTGAGCCGTGGCAGCACAGGCTCGCTTACCGCGCGCGGTCGAGTTTTCAGCTTTACACGCATACAAGAGGTGCCCGAAGAATTTACGGGACAGGCTCCTTATTATTTAGCGCTTGTGGAGTTGGACGACGGTGGAATCATCACCGCGCAACTTACCGATGTCGATAAGCCATTGAAGATAGGTGATCCCGTGGAGATGGTGACACGAAAGTTGTCTACCGACGGTTCACGGGGGATAATCATATATGGCTATAAATTCCGTCCACTACTGGAAATCTGATGAAGCCAGGAATGATGCAAAAGAGCCGCTCTGGGAAGCGGCTCTTTTTTGTTTGTGTATTTGTTGCTCGCGCTTTAGTTCTTAGATCCCTCTTTTTGCTTCAAATCGTAAGCCAGCGACAGTTCCGTGTTGGCGTCAAACATGTGGATATTGTCGAGGTTAAAGGTGACTCCCAATTCGTTGCCAACCTGCGCTTCCGTACGTGGATCGGTCCTGGCGATGAAATTCTTGCCGCCGCTTTCCAAGTAGATGATAACTTCGTTACCCATCTGTTCCACAACTTCAACGCTAGTCGACAAGTTGGCTGGGATTATGCCTTGCGGCAGGAAATTTGTATCGTGGATATCTTCTGGACGAATACCGCAAATGATATCTCTGCCAATATAGCTGCTGAAGGATGCCGTCTTGCTCGGCGGCACGTCTAGCTTAAATGCACCGTTGTCCACCACGATATTGTCCCCGTCTGGCCTGAGGGCCGCATCAAAGAAATTCATGGACGGGCTACCTATGAAACCAGCGACAAAGACATTGCGCGGGTTGTGATACAAATTGAAAGGCGAATCAATCTGCTGCAATTCACCTTCGTTCAGCACGCAAATTCTTGTGCCCATCGTCATTGCCTCAACCTGGTCATGCGTCACATAGATGAAGGTCGTCTCCAGGCGCTGATGCAACCGACTGATGAAGGAACGTGCTTCTACACGCAGCTTGGCATCGAGGTTGGAAAGTGGCTCATCCATAAGGAAGACGGCCGGTTCGCGCACGATCGCTCGGCCAACAGCTACGCGTTGACGCTGCCCACCAGAAAGCTGACGCGGACGGCGATCCAGCAAGTGCCCGATACCCAACTCATTGGCGGCTTCGTTCACACGCTCGTCGATAATCTTCTTCGGTGTCTTGCGCAACTTCAGGCCGAAGGCCATGTTGTCGTACACTGTCATGTGCGGGTAGAGTGCATAACTTTGGAATACCATGGCGACATCGCGATCCTTCGGGGCAACGTTGTTGACGACACGATCCCCGATCATGATTTCGCCTTCGGTAATCTCTTCAAGTCCCGCCAGCATGCGCAAGCTGGTCGATTTGCCACAGCCAGACGGACCGACAAAAACCAGAAACTCCTTATCGGCGACTTCAATGTTGAGATCCGAAACTACACGTTGATCGCCAAAATCTTTTGAAACATGAGTGAAAGTGACTCCGGCCACAATAACCTCCAATCAATTTAGCAAATTGTCAAAAATACTGGTAAAACTGCACAAATATTTTACTTGACAGTAAAATACTTTTATAGCGGCAATTATAGCGAAGTTTTTCCAAATTGCCAAATTTTCGGCAATATCATGTAAAATCTCCGTAAATTCGCGAATGACAAGAGGAAAACATGCCAGACAACCCGAATGCCGAACTTATTGCCATCGGAACAGAACTGCTCTTGGGCGAGATTACCGACACCAATTCAGTATTCATGGCACGGCAACTGCGCGATATTGGCGTCAACGTCTACTTCATGACCACGGTTGGCGACAACCTCCAACGCATCGCCTCGGCCATTTCCAACGCGCTTGACCGCGCCGAGATTGTCATCACTTGTGGCGGACTGGGACCCACCGTAGATGACATGACTCGACATGCTGTGGCGGACGCCACTGCGAGTCCCCTGGACTTTCACCAATCGCTTTACGATGAAATAGCAGAACGCTTTCGTGGCTTCGGTGTGCGCATGACCGAGAATAACCGCCAACAGGCTTTCTTGCCGCAGGACTCCGTCCTAATCGAGAATCCTGTTGGCACGGCACCTGCCTTTATCGTTGAGACCGAGCGCGGGATAGTCGTCAGCTTGCCCGGGGTTCCACGCGAGATGAAATATTTGATGACTGCATCGGTAGTTCCTTTCCTGCTTGGAAGATATGATTTGGGTGTCATAGTGGCGCGTACCTTGCGTACGGCCGGTATAGGTGAGAGCTCGCTCGACGATATGATAGGCACAGATATTTTGAACGAGCGCAATCCCAGCGTAGGGCTGGCGGCACATCATGGCTGCGTCGATGTACGTATTACCGCCAAAGCTGATAGCCAGGCGGAGGCTATCGGTTTGCTGAACACTATGCAGGATCGGCTGTATGAGCAAATCGGCGACCATGTCTTTGGCATTGATGACGCCACGCTCGAGGATGTTGTCTTGAATCTGCTGCACAAGCACGATCTGAAGATTAACCTGACCGAAGCAGGCTTGCCCGGGGTGATCAGTGACAAATTGGTTTCCGACTCTTGCTTAGTATCCGCGAATACCTTTACGCATCCACAAGAAATCTATTCCTTGCACCAGCTTGATTCCACGCAAGTATCTTTGAAAGACCTCGCCGTCGCTGCTGCAAAGTTAGTGCAAGAAAGTGCGCATTTCGATGCTTGTATCTGCTTGCTCAGCTATCCGGATCTCGACGAGAATGCCGATATTGAGCAGGGCAGCGCCATCGCCGTCGCAACTGCCAAACGTATGAGCTATCGCGTCTACGGCTTCGGGGCACGATCGAACCTGGCACGCGAATGGCTATCTCGTTGGGGCCTCGCTAACTTGTGGCGCATGTTGAAAGCAGAATACGAAGGTCTGGCTTGAGCGGCCAGAACACAAATGCGAGATTATTCGTCGAGTCCGAGAAGCGCCATGAAGGCTTCTTGTGGCACTTCAACTGACCCGATCATCTTCATTCGCTTTTTGCCTTTTTTCTGCCTTTCAAGCAGTTTTTTCTTGCGTGTAACATCGCCGCCATAACACTTCGCCAACACGTCCTTGCGCAATGCCTTGACATTGGCTCGCGAAATGACGCGCTTGCCGATGGCCGCTTGTACAGGAACCGTGAACATCTGGCGCGGAATGAGTTCTTTTAGCTTTGTCACCAATCGCTGTCCGCGGTGGTACGCATCGCCGCGATGGCAAATCATCGCCAAAGCATCGACCGGTTCGTTATTGACCAACACATCCACTTTCACCAGATCCCCGGAGCGATAGTCCAAAAACTGATAATCGAGGCTGGCATAGCCCTGTGTCACGCTCTTAAGTTTGTCGTAAAAGTCAATGATTATTTCTGATAGCGGAATCTCAAAGTGGAGTATCACGCGCGTGGCATCGAGGTATTCGGTGGTTTCATAGCTCCCTCGTTTCTTGATCACGAGATCCATGACGGCGCCAATATAACGTTGTGGCACATAGACCTGGATTTTCATCCAGGGTTCCTGAATCTCTTCAATCAGGTTCTCGTCAGGTAGTAACGCCGGGCTATCTATCTGGAGTGTATCGCTGTTACTTTGCAGCACGTGATATTCCACGCTCGGCGCTGTGGCAAGAATTTCCAGGTCGTATTCGCGTTCGAGACGTTCCTGAATAATTTCCATGTGAAACAGGCCGAGGAATCCAACCCGAAAGCCGAAATTCAGCGCTTGTGAAGTTTCCGGCTGGAAGACCAGCGAGGCGTCATTGAGCTGTAGCTTTTCCAAGGAATCGCGCAAATCGGCATAATCTTCATTTCTGGTTGGATAAATGCCCGCAAACACCATCGGTTTGACCGATTTGTAACCCGGTAGAGGATTATCCGTTCCCCTATTCCCCAAGGTAATCGTATCACCGACGCGGCACTCTTGTACGGTCTTCAATCCAGTGGCGATATAACCGACTTCGCCTGCGTGCAACTCATCTACCGTGCGCATGAGCGGGTCAAAAACACCAATCTCGACAGGTTCGAAACGGACGTCCGTGGCGAAAAGTTTTAGGAGCACGCGCCGATTTACTGAGCCATCGGTTACGCGCACGTAGGCAATGACGCCTTTATAAGCATCATAATGCGAATCGAACACCAATGCACGAAAGGGTTCGGCGACATCAGTGGTCGGCGCCGGCACTTCCGCGATCACTTTTTCCAATACCTCAATCACGCCGATTCCGCTTTTGGCGGAAATTCTTGGCATATCGGCAACGGGTGTGCCCAGCAAATCCTCGACTTCGCGCGCGACAAGATCCGGCTGCGCCGCTGGCAGATCAATCTTGTTGATGACCGCGATGATCTCCAGATCCTGCTCCAGCGCCAGATATACATTGGATAGCGTCTGCGCTTCAATTCCCTGGCTGGCATCAACCACCAGGATCGCCCCTTCGCAGGCTTGCAGCGCGCGGCTGACTTCATAGGTGAAATCGACGTGTCCAGGCGTATCAATAAGATTTATTGTATATGTCTTGCCGCCTTGCGCCTGGTAAGTCATTCGCACGGCAGATGCCTTGATGGTAACGCCGCGTTCCCGTTCCAGCGCCATACTATCCAGCAATTGTTCCTGCATCTCGCGTTCGGCAACGGTGTCGGTCAGCTCCAATAGCCGATCAGCCAAAGTGCTCTTGCCGTGATCGACGTGGGCAATAATGCAGAAATTGCGGATATGCTCAAGTTTCATGCAACATGATTCTCCTGGATGGCACCAGGACATTATCGTCAAATCCCGGCCATTGGAGTAGGGGGAGCTAGATTTCGCAGCCGGTTAATATGGTCATCTTCTCGAGGATATCTGTACCTAAGGCTTGCGCATCCCCCGCTTGCAGCCAGAGTAGAAACTCGATATTGCCTTTCTGTCCCTTGATCGGTGATTTAAGCAAGTCCAGAACGACGTAACCTTTGACATGGGCGAATTGCACTATTTCGCGCAGCACACGCCAGTGTACAGCGGGATCGCGCACAATGCCCCGCTTGCCAACGTCAGATTTCCCGGCTTCAAACTGTGGCTTTACAAGCGCTACTACATCCCCGTCAGGTTTTAGCCATTGCTTGACCGAGGGCAATATCAAGCGCAGCGAGATAAACGATACATCAATCACCACGATATCGACCAATTCCTCGAGCGAATTCAAATGACGGGCGTTGGTTCGTTCCAGCAAGTGAACGCGCTCATTAATGCGCAAACTATAATCAAGGATGCCAAAGCCTACGTCAATCGCATGTACGCGTGCGGCGCCATGTCGCAACAGGCAATCGGTAAATCCTCCCGTGCTGGCCCCAACGTCCGCACAGTGTTTTCCGCTGGGATCTATCCCGAATCCAGAAAGCGCTGCTTCCAGCTTCAATCCGCCGCGGCTAACGTAGCGTGGCTTCGCTTTGAGCATTATCGCCGCCGATTCTGTTACGCTTGTCCCTGGCTTGTCGACGATCCGCCCATCGACATAAACTTCGGCCGCCATAATCATGGACGCGGCTTTGCTTCGGCTAACGGCAAGTTTCCGATCCAGCAGCAGCAGATCAAGACGGCGTTTCCCCGGCATCAGGCTACCCTCGTACCAGTTCAATGGTGATGTCGGCTGCGAGCTGCTCGACCTTGAATGAGAAGTCGTCAGCAGTTTGTGGTAGAAAGCCATCCGCTTCGATGACAACACTATAAGGAGTATCGGGGAGCAGAGGTCTGGCAAAGCGGAAATCGCCATTGCGATCCGTCAAGGCCAGATCCACAACTTGCTCTTGACTCCATTCGAAATCACCTGCCGCATAGTCTTCGCTTATCAGCACGATAGTTACACTCGGTACGCCCCGCAAGGTAGCGGCATCGATGACGCGCCCGCTCAATATCGTCCCGGCAAACTCGGCAAATCGATCAATCGGCAACTGCCCGATGCCCACCGTCGCCTCTGCCTGAAGAATTTGCAGGTTGTTTATCAGCAATTGCAATTTGTAATTGCCTTCGGGCGGATTGTCGACAGATATGATGAAATCATTGCCGCTTTCCACTGTGATCCAGAGATTGCTGTCATTGTAAAATGCCAGGTCGTCGACTAGCCAGCGGATGGTCCAATTGGTTCCTGCTGCAATGTTTTGCCAATCAAAGAGCGCGAATAAAGAAGGTGTCGCTTTAGGGAACGCCGACGAGACCGGGGCACGCGCTGCTTCAAAGACGCTTCTGGCTGTGCTGTGACGCGCATTAGTGAATATGGCAGGCAAGGGTCCCCCCGGATTACCGGCTACTACAAAATCCGCTGTCGCTGAAAGCGCGCCTTGCAAATATAGTTCTAGCCTATAGTTACCCGGAAATAATCCGCTGACAGGACGCAAACTGACGATATCAGACCCGTGTGGGCCACGGCGCCAAACATCATCCGATCGGCCAACTTCGCTGCCTCGGTAATACCAGACGGCGGTCCAAGGCAATCCATCCGCCATATTGGCAAAGAGGAATCGCGCAGAGGCGATATTCCCTTTCGGCAAAATAAATCCATTTCCCATCAAATTGTTTTGCGCATCAAGTAATCCAAATACGATATTGCTAAACGTGGCCGAATTATCCGCTGCACCGCCGATAACGATTTGCTGGGTGCCGGATGCCAATCCATTGATCAGCAATGTGAAATGATAAGTTCCGTTGGGCCAGGGCTGATCGCGGCTGCCAATGTACCATAGGCCGTCACGAGCCCCACTCCAATGCACTGGCGGTAGACTAAAGGTAGGGTCAGGTATCCCGTCGCGTGAAACCCGCAATTCATAAACTGTTTCCGATGTCATGTTTCGGTAATCAAAGAATAGATACAGGCTGTTGGTATTGGCCGGCATGGAACCGACAACTGTCGACGGCAACCCGTCCACCACCGAAGGCGCAAAGAACAAGCGAGAGAATTGGGCCGGAGACGTCGGAATGTTGATCTGCGTAGGCACAGTGTGAACAGTTACTCTCAGATCAAGCGTAGCACCGCGGATCAAACTCTGCGCCAAGCCTATTGGGCGGATTGTGCTAATAAAGTCACCCGTTGGCACACAATGATCATTACTGCTTATCAGGCCATCGAGATTGGTATCTTCAATATAACGGCAGTTGCTATCTCCGCCGAGCCGGCCGAATTGCGCGCTGGTTGGAATACCAACTAGCTCTCCACGGGCATTGTAGGCGCCGCCACCGGACATGGTTCCGGGAACCTCGGCGCGTGTCTTGAACCAGGCGCGGCTTCCACTGCGTGGTTCCTCCATAAATGCGGTGATCGTGCCGCGGGCGATGGCTACCGCCTGATTGCCGAGATTCCGATATCCGGCAATGATGATGTTTTCGTCTATCTGTATTTCAGACGAATTCGCGATGTCGACAAAGGGCAAAATTGGTAAGGCTCCCGCCGCTATCAATCGACCATCAAGCTCGCGCGTGATACGGAGCAGTGCAATGTCAAGTCCATCGTCAGCGCTGGCAATTTCTGCCTGATATTTGGGAACTGGTGGTTCACTTAGGTCGACATTTAGAGAAACGATCAGGCTGTCACCGTCACAGGTTTCGCTCTGTACCACGCTATGCGCATTCGTGATTATTAGGCCACTTGCGCTGATCATCGTCCCCGAACTAACGCATTTTACGATTAGGTCGTTGGCTCGGCTCTGCGCCTGATAAATAAACACGGTTGCCCGCTTGATTTGGTCGAAATCTCTCTCTTGTAGCGACTGCGACAGGCCAGTATCAACGCAGAACGCAAGCGCGAACAGGACGATAGTGATCGGAAATACGAGTCTCGCCTTTTCCATCGTCAGTACTCGAGATTCCTGATAAACCATTGCAATGTTTGCAACTCTTGCTCAAAAATTCTTGCATCGGCACGGAAGGAAATGATGACAGCTTGACCCCGGCTAAGCGTCAGGATGTCCAAGCCGGCCACGATGGACGAGACGCCTTCAAGAAAGGGACTGGCGTCCCGCGCGACGAACGAATAAGACATTGTCACGGCCGCCGTTTCATCGGGTAAGATATAAATATCATAGCCGAGCACATTATAGTCGATCAGGGTCTGCGAGCGTTTCAGGGTCAAGCTATCGAGCAGATTCCTTTCCGCAGTGTCCGGACCGACCGGTAGCGTGCTCAGCTCAATCACAGTTTTGAAGCCGCGCTGAGACATATCCCGGACCCGGAACACCTGTGGACCACTTTCATCCAGGAGCCAGCGGATCGGATAGCGAGCCGTAATTCCCGCCTCAACATTGTCATAAATGCGTGACTGACTGATACTGTTGTCGCGCAAATTGACACCAAGCACCAGACCGAACGCTAGAAGCATAAAGCTAAAGATCATCGACCATCGTTGCCGTGGCGTAACGGTGACGGCGATGGCTCGGCCGGTTTCAAATTCCATCACTGTCCCTGCTGCCCAAATAGGCTTCGCGCTCGCGCCGTTCCGACATGCGATACAAGAAATACGCCAACCCGATGGAAACGCTCATTGCGACCATCAAGAAAACCAAGGCAAGAAGCGGGCGATCACTGTTGCCCTCCGTACCTAATGGACCACTCATTAGGCCCGTGGTTAGAGGCGTCACAAGCCCGGCAAAAAGGGCAGCAATCAGTACATTGATTGGCAAGACTGGCGGCAACGCATCACTAAAGTACGATTCAGCTATTCCAACGGCAATGAACAAGCCCGATGCGATTTGAATCGTCAAGTTTGACAAAACATAGATAGCAGCGACACTCAGTGAGGGCTGGATGCGCCAGATCAACTCCAAACTGAGATACAGGCTATATCCGATGGCGCTTGCCCAACCGTAGGCGATGGTGTCGCTTCGGTTGCGCAATTCGTTGGGGAAGATCAAGAAACGCAATACCAATAACTTTAACGCGGTGTCGACGATTCCGGCCGTTAATGTGAATCCGATGACACGGCGCACGGCCGTCTCATGCGGCAACCATTCTTCAACGCGGAAAAAGTCGCGCACAACCGGCAGACCGATGGCAGCAGCAAGCAATCCGGAAACGAATGCCACACTGATCAAGCGACGCCGTGGCCGCAGTGCGCGGAACTCCGGTATAACCGCCATTAAGAGCCAAAAAAACAAGGGGACGAAGACAAGCGCAATCGTCAGCAGCCGGCTCACTTCGCTCTCTGGTGGCAGTTCAAGAACTTCCGAGAGTACGACGATCACCAATGAAACTAGCATCATCAGGGTAATCTGTAGAGTGATGCCACGCCAGACTGGCACAATATCAATTTGGGCTTCGTCAAACGATGAAAGCAATCCGCCTGTACTTTGACTCATCTAGGTTCCACTGTACTTGCCGTCACAGCCATTCGCTGCTTATTACAAGCTACGCAACTTTGGCGCTCTTGTAAAGTGCAAAGGCTTACGCACTCGTAGGCACTGCGTCGCCAGTCCTGGCATGTCCGTAGCTTGAGGCAGGAAAACTGGAACGGGTATACGCGAGCATTTACAGAGGGCGAAAGGCGTATCACAGTTTCCATCGTCTGTGATATGCTGTGCGTGAAGCTCTTGCGCAGGTTGTGATGAATCAATACGCCATTCTTTCTATATGCATCGCAATGCTGTTGAAACTAACAGGCTGTACCACTAGCGACTTGATGAAGACCTGTGAAGAAGATGATCGATGCCTGATTTATGGAATCAGTGCAGATATACCAATTCTCGATCCGCATATTTCCGCTGCTCCAGAAGCAGGCATGATATTCAGGCAAATTTACGACACCCTGGTTTATCGCGATAGCGCAACGAAAGAATTCCGGCCCGGTTTGGCGGATTCATGGGAGACTTCGCTTGATGGGCTGCATTATACCTTCAATTTGCGCCAGGATATTTTCTTTCATGATGGTACACCTTTCAATGCGCGAGCAGTATCCGTCAACATTAATCGCATACTTGATACGCAAACCAATTCACTGCGCGCTCGCAGCTTGCTGGGTCCTTACAGTCACTATGAAGTTGCTGATGCTTATACGATTCACCTGTATTTCTCGGCACCATTTGCACCGTTCTTGGATAGCCTTTCACAACCATATTTTGGCATTGCCAGCCCGCAGGCACTAAACGCTTATGACAGGCTGCGCTATCAGTTTCACCAGATAGGCACCGGACCGTTCGAATTGGAAAAGTACTTGCCGGGTGATCATATTGAACTTAGGCGCAATCCTCAATATCGTCCATTTGCATCGAACTACGAGCCCTTGACAGGTAACGAAATTGAGCGCGTCGTCTTCGAGATATTGTCTAATCAAGACGTCAAAAGCGACGCCCTGCTTGATACAACCATAGACGTAATCGATGATTTGGCGCCGCGCGACGCCATAAGCCTGGCGGCAAATAGTCGCGTTCAACTGTATCCCATCGAGATACCCGGGCAGAGCACACAATTCATGTTCAATACGCTTAGCCAACATCTTAGTGTGGCTGATGTACGCCGAGCGCTGGTATACGGCACTAATCGCTTCGAGATTGTCAACAAAATATATTTCAATTATTCGCCGGTTGCCTGGGCACCCCTGTCACAAAGTACAAGTTACGCTCATACGGGTTATATCAATGAATTTGCCTTTGACTTGGGCTTGGCGCAAGAGTTGCTGGCGCTGTCCGGCTATAGTGACACAAATGGCGACGGTATATTGGATCGCGACGGTTTACCTCTGGAGCTAAGCGTGCTGGTGCCGCCTTGGGGTGAATGGCCAGACGTCGCCGCATATTTGCGCGAACAATGGCAGCGCATTGGAATTCGACTCATTGTTGAACCGGTGCCCGGCACCGGCCGGCTGATTACCGAGGTTCTTTCTGGGAAACATGACTTGGTGGCAATAGACAGTTACGGCATTGATCCGGCAATCTTGGGTAACATATTCTTCGATAATTCAATATACGCACATTCTCGCGCCGAAAACGCGCAACTTGGCAACCTCTTGCTAACCGCAGTGCAAGAACAGGATCCACTGGCGCGACGCACACAGTATTACGATATTCAAGCCTTGCTGATGGCCAACTCGCTGTTATTGCCGATTCGCGAAAACGTACGCTTGCGGGTGGCACGTTCTGATATTTTGGGGCTGAGTTTTGATCCTTTTGGCTATTATCCGCTACTTTACAACGTTTCTATCCGTGGATCGTGAGAATTCAATCGCTGCGGATTCGTGTGCCGATATGTTGCCCATTTTGCAGCAGATCCACCAGCACATTAGCACGATGTCCGTTGGCAATGACAACTTGCAGCTGAGGATAGCGACCGACAAGAGAAACCATTTCCTGGACTTTCTGCAACATACCGCCGGTCACATCGACGCCGCTCGAACCACTTAAGGATGACCGAATCTGGTGGAGCGATCGCGGTGTAACGTCGTCGATCAAATGCCCATCGCTAGCAAGCACTCCGTCGACTTCGCCCAGCAAGATGATTTTCGATGTCGGCAGACTCTTGGCCAAATGCACAAATACCGACTCGGTGGAGACGATCGTGCCGCCCAAGCGCGTATCAAAGGCAATGTCACCGTGAATAAGTGGTATCAGGCCTTCTTTTAGCGCGCGAACAATCAAGCTGATATCCATGAACGCGATCTGTCCATTTGCCGCGGTAATCAGTGTCGACGGCTGAAAACGAACAACGGGCAAACCCGCCTCGACGAATTCTCGTAAGACCAATTGGCTGAGCGCCAGGGCGGCTTCGCCGACCTTGGTGAATCCAAGCCAATCTTCACCTGAGGAAACGCCCGCCATAGTGCGGTGCCTCTGCGCCTCAAAGTGGCCAAAGGAACCGCTGCCGTGCCCTATAATCAGTTGAGAATTATTCTGCGTAGCGAACAACTGCTTGATCTGACGAACAATTTTCGCAGTCGCATCTTTACGAAAAGCGCGCGCCTGGCTTTTGTCTGTCACCAGCGACCCACCCAGTTTAATCAAGATCGTCATCGCGTTTCGGCATCCTTGCTCAGCGTGAAGTCTCGGACTTGAACAGCGCCGGCTTGTCTCAGCGCTAGCTTGACAAGATCAATGTCCGCCGGTTGCACCAAGGCGATCATATTGCCGCCCATACCGCCGCCCGATAATTTTGCGCCCAACGCGCCGGCGTCAGTGGCAGCATCGACAAGTCGGTCCAATTCTTCTGCAGATACTTGCAAGCGTCGCAACTGTACATGGTTTTCGAACATTAGGTTACCTAGAGTGCCTTGATTCCCAGTCACGATGCAGGTCCTCGCATCGGCAACGATCTGCCTGATGTGCTGGAATATCCTAATTACACTTGCCGGCTCTTTCTGATAAAGACGCCGGACGTGGCTGACGGCACTCTTCGTAGAAGAAGAGATTCCCGAATCACCAATGAGAAAATGGAATTTTCCCTTCGCTTCCAGTGTTTCGATTTTGCAATCCCTTTCGAAGTAAACGGGCTTTTCGTAGACGACGACAGTATTGTCGATTCCACTCGGTGTCCCGTGGAAAAGTTTCTCGGATTCATAAACCAATCGGTTCAATACGTGATCAGGGATTTCCTTTTCGAACAGCGTCGCAATTCCCCGTGCTGTGGCAGCGGACACGGCTGCACTGCTTCCCAAACCACTTGCGATGGGAATCTCTGATACAACGAATACTTTGCCAGTGGGTGCTTCTAACTCAAGAAAGTTAACGGTTTCGTACATGATTGACGCTAGCGGCTCCAGATTATGATGGGTGCTGCTATCGCCGTAAACGATGCGTTGCCCTAAATCAGATACTGTTACCGACAAGCGCTCGCTGCTGCGTGCGAACGAAGCTGTTGCCCTTAAATTGCTAACAGGGACGGCCATTGCCGGAAAACCGTATACGACGGCGTGTTCACCTAAGAGAATTACTTTCGCCGGTGCGCTTGCTGCATGTTGCACAATGGCCTACACGACGTAGAGGATTATAAAGTATGCGATTGCGGCCAGCGAAACAGCGATCTGAATGGGACGATCTGTCAGAAATACTTCGTCCGGTGAACTGTCGATCTCTTCGACATGCAGCAAATAGAGATAACGCATTAGGCCGTACAGGATAAATGGGACGGTCAACAGGCCGAAATTAATGCCCTGTTTGGTCATCGTCTCGACCTCGATGGTATAGAGAATGTAGGTAATGAGCGTCGTCGTTGTCGTTATGCGTAACATTTCGTCTAGCAAGGGCAAGTTGTAGTGTTGGAATGACGGCCGGGAATGGATCGCCTGCGCGCCAAGCTTAACTAGCTCCTGCCGCCGCTTCCCGATTACCAGGAATAATGCCAGCAGTCCGGTAAAGGCGAGCAGCCAAGGTGATACTGTTACATCAATGACCGCGCCGCCGACCAAGACACGAATGACAAAACCAGCCGAAACGGCAAAAACATCGAGCAGGGCTATATGCTTGAGATGCAGCGTGTAGAAAACCTGGATGACAATGTATACAATCAGCAATAGGGCGACATCGCGATTGAGGCTGAAAGCGAAAAGCAGCGCCACGAATGCAAGAAGGGCACCCTCCATGATGGCTATGGGCACGGGAAGAGTGCCGGCCGCAATGGGACGATTTCGTTTTACCGGGTGCAATCGATCCTGCTCTCGATCGAACAGGTCGTTGAAAATATAAATGCTTCCCGATACCATAATCAGCAAAATGCACACGCTGACTACCCGGGCAAGAGAATCCAAGTCCAACAGTTTGACATCGAAGAGAATGGCCGGGAAGACGAACAAAACGTTTTTCGTCCATTGTCGAGGACGTATCGTAAGCACAATTGCGCGCATCAGTTGCAAGATATGCTCCACAGTAAAACCATTTACAGAATCTATAGTCTAGTGATAATGTCCAGCTTTACCAGATTTAATCGTAAGCGGGCCAAGGCGACGGATTACAAGAGATATGTCTAAAGAACTCTCGGCCACTGCAAGAGCACATTCGAATATCGCTTTCATAAAGTATTGGGGCAATACCGACGACCAGCTGCGGCTACCGGCAAATGCTTCTATCAGCATGAATCTGGCTGCTCTTCACACGACCACCACCGTTCGATGGTCGCCCGATTTTGAGTCTGATTATTTGACCATCAATGGGATCCCGGCCAATGAGGCGGCTGTGCGACGAACCAAAGCGCACCTCTGCCTTCTTCGCGAACACATCGGGTCACACTTACACGCAGAAGTGCGCTCGGAAAACAACTTTCCCATGGGCACCGGCATTGCATCTTCCGCTTCTGCCTTTGCAGCCCTAACGTTGGCTGGTCTGAGCGCACTTGACGCGCGATATTCGGAACGAGAATTGAGCGCATTGGCTCGTCGCGGCTCCGGTTCCGCTGCTCGTTCGATTCCCTCCGGCTATGTCGAATGGTATACCGGTGTATCACACGACGAGTCATTCGCGGAATCCTTCGCCGACGCCACGCATTGGAATCTGATCGATATTATCGCAGTCGTAAGTCGAGAGCACAAGCGGGTCGACTCAACCGCGGGCCACGCCACTGCTAACACAAGCATCTTGCAGCCTTTACGCGTAACTAGCGCCGGTGAACGCCTCCTCCTCGCCAAAAACGCCATCCTCAGTCGAGATTTTGCCGGATTTGCCGCGGTCGTGGAAGAAGACAGTAACCTAATGCATTCGGTGATGATGACCAGCAAACCGGCCCTGTTCTACTGGCAGCCGGCTTCACTAGAGATCATGCTGGCGGTACAACGCTGGAGACAACAGGATGGATTGGATGTATGTTATACGCTTGATGCCGGACCCAACGTGCATTGCATCTGTACGATAGACGATGCTGATGAGGTCTCGATGCGCTTAAGGCAACTTTATGCTGATATTGAGTTGCTACATTCCCCTGCAGGTGGGGGCGCAGTTATACTGGAAGTTAGAAATGAGAAGTGACAATCTTCCTTGCGCATCTAGCAGCGAGCGCCGTATAATCAGGGCATGGTACAAGCGAGAATAGGTGACAAATCATGCTAGCATTCGTCGCAGGTAACGACATCCTTTTGGCCTTAATTGCATTCGCCGTAATTTTGATTCCGGCAATTATTATTCACGAGTTGGGTCATTTCTTGGCGGCAAGGCTTGTGGGTATCAATGTATTGGAATTCGGTATTGGTTTTCCACCTCGCATCGGGCGTCTGTTTATGTGGGGCGAAACTGAATTCACCCTGAACTTGTTGCCGATTGGTGGATTTGTGCGTCCGCTTGGCGAGGATTTGATCGGGCCAGTTGCCGAAGAAAAAATCAAGCGCGATCGTGAAACGCTGTCTCAGCGGCACGTTGAAGACGAACAATATTTGAGCGAACGCGAGAAGCTGATGCTTCGCGGTGTTGACGAACGCAGCATGATGTCTGTCAACGATGCGCCTCCGCTTGGACGTGTCTTTTTCATGGCTGCCGGCGCGTTGGCAAATTTCGTCACAGCATCGGTGCTTTTCTTTGTTGTTGCCCTGATAGGCTTGCCGATTCAAGTAGGCGGTTTGAGCCAAGTTGTTGAAGTACCTGACAGTTCACTCTTTTCTGGCACGATCGTCGAGGTCGGTGATGCCATTGAACAGATAAATGGTGAGCGATTCACTGACTTTTCCAGTTTCTACGGAATCCTCGAATCCTATGAGGGAGACATAATCGATCTCTCTTTCTTGCGGCCCGAATCTCGCGAGACCTACCAGATAATTGTCGTCCCGGATTTCGGCAGTCGCTTCAGTTATGCTCAGGTGGTCGGTGTCGAGGAAGATTCACCGGCCGCGATGACCGGGATTGAGCCCGGTGACCTCATTGCCGCAGTCAATGGCAAAGTCTTGCCGCCATCTGGCGATTCCGTTGCCACCCTGAGGGAGTTAACACGTGAATTTCAAGGTCACGAGATGGCGCTCACGTTGCTGCGTTTCAACGAGGATGGCGGGCGCGAAACGATTTATGTTAGGCTAGTACCTCGTGTCGATCCGCCGGAAGGTGTGGGGCGGATGGGCGTAGCAATACGTTCGCAATTCGGCTTGGGTGACGGTACGCGCTTCGCTAATGCCGGCTACCAGACGGAATTGATCCCGCAGACGATTCCCGCGGCTATTTCGCATAGTTTGCATACAATGTCCGAAACATTCTCACTGATTGCCTCAATACCGGGACGACTGCTTGATGGCTCGCTGAGTGGCAAAGATGCACGCCCGATCAGCATCATCGGCATTAGTAAGATCGGTGGCGAGTTCATTCAGCGCAGTTTGCAAGAGGGCCCGGGTTTGCTGCTCAATTTCATCGCCTTGATTAGCATCTTTTTGGGCATCAGCAATTTGCTGCCGATTCCCGCTTTGGATGGTGGCAGGATTGTCTTTGTATTACTCGAGATCATCCGCGGCAGACCGATTGATCCCAGTCTCGAGGCGCGTATTCATCAAATCGGGATTATGATTCTACTCATCCTGGGTGTGATTGTTATGGTGTATGACCTCATCAATCCACCCAGCATTTCGTAAGCAATACAGGACGACGTATGAAGGATTATGATCTTTCGTTTTCAGATCCGGAAAGAGCAAAACCGGAAATATCTGATGTGATATCGGCATTGCTGCTAGAGGCGAAACGAAACGCAGGAACCGTTGGTCCTAACGTGGTTTATGGATTGTCAGACCTGCCAGACAATGATTTGCAGTGCTTGAAAGCGGTATGGCAAGAGCTGTCCGCCGCATACAAGCATAAGGTGCTGCGTCAATTGAACGAGACAAGTGAAGTCGCGTTTGAATTGAACTTTCGCGAGATTGCGCTAATGAGCCTGGACGATGAAAGCGACTTCGTGCGAGCTGCAGCCATTGATCTGCTTTGGACTGATGAGACTTTGCCCACACTGCGGCGATTGATCACTATGGCCCGCATGGACACATCGGCGGACGTGCGTACACGTGCCCTTGCAGGCCTGGGACGCTATATCTTGCTCGGCGAATACGACGACATCCCTAAGAATGATGCGCTGAAGGCGCAAGAGCTCGCTTTGAACTGCTTTGAAGCCGAAACGGAACCGGTCGAGGTTCGCTGTCGAGCGCTTGAAGCGTTGTCGAATTCAAGTCACCCAGCAGTTGAGGATTTGATTCGCGCCGCATATTTCAACGGAAACCATATGCTGAAGGTGAGCGCGATCTTTGCTATGGGGCGCGCCTGTGACAAGCAATGGCAAGATATTCTGCTTGATGAACTGGACGCTGGTGATAACGAGCTAGTTTATGAAGCGATTCATGCCTGTGGTCAGATTCAACTCGAAGAAAGTGTGGAAGCGATCGGAGAGTTAACGCTCGGCGACGACCGAGAGATTCAGTTGATGGCGATCTGGGCCTTGGGCGAAATTGGCGGGAAACGTGCCTTCGATATTCTGTCTAGCTTGAAGGACGCCTCGCCGGAAGAAGAAATTGCCGAAATAATCGACGATGCGCTTGATGCTGCCAGTTTCAGTTTGTCTATGCCCGCCGTTGACTTCGGATTTGACTTTAACTGACTAGGCGCCTACCCCAATTTACCCGACAAATGCGCGATCCCGAGACATGCAATTGCACTTTATTGTCGGAGTCCGTGGGACAAATTGATGGGAGCCATAGGCATTGCAAGAATGCTACTGCGCAAACATCGTTTGCATCCGCATGGCCAGGCTCATATCTCCCAATATTTTCAGCTTGCCTGTCATAAATGCTTGCATGGCATTGAGTTGGCCGGTGGAAACCGCATGCCAGTCGTCCGCCGCAGCTTTCACGGTCATGGTCGGATTGACAGCTTCACCTTCGCCATGTTCCGCCGTGCCGTTAGCCACTTTCAGCCAAAAGACGCCACCATTGTCGCCGCTGAGGTCGAATTGAATAGTGGCGCTGATACCTTCCGCTTTTTCTGGTACAAAGCGATCAACCATAATTGGGAAAATGGCTTTGACTTCTTCGCTGGTTGCCATAATCAACTCCTTCTGATGATTTCGCGCACTGGAATCGCCATTTAGTATACAATTGTTTTCAACTGTGCCCAAGACTTCCTTGGCATCGCCACAATTGATCGCGAGCAAATTAGTAATGCGATTCCCATCATCTACCAGCCTTGTTGTCTTTCTCATTGTGGCCGGTTGCAACATGAGCGCAGTGCCCGGGCAGCAAGAGAATGCGAGTAATATCGCTCCGCCGGCATCGCACGAACAGAATGTCGCTGATTCTGCGGTCACTATACCTCCACGTACGAATCTCGGCACAAGCGGGCCGTTGCAACAACCGATGACAGATCAACCGCGTCAACATGCGTTGCCTGCGCGCACCGCAACACTGAATCCCGTCGTCGAAGCGCAACTTGAAAGGGCTACGGAGCGATCCTACGAAAGCAGCGATGCGCACCTGGTCACACCCACCGTCTTCGAGCAGCACGTGGTAACTTGGGGCGAAACCTTGTCCCTCATCGCAGCTCGTTACGGAGCTTCCTTGACTGAACTAATGGCGATAAACGGTCTTCAGAATCCAGATTTGCTTCAACTAGGCCAGGTCATCAAACTGCCTTCGCCGCCGCAATCATATACGCCGCGTTTCGCGATACTGCCGGATTCAAGATTAGTGCGCTCTATAGACAGCGTAGATTTTGACTTGAGAAATTTCGTCGCTGCGCAACCCGGCATCTTGGCATCGCTCAAGGGCGCCGTGATCACGCGGTTGGCTGATGGCAGTGCAAGGACCGACATATTGCCCGCCAGCGATATCGTCAAACGTGTATCGTTGGAATACAGCGTGGATCCGCGGATTCTGTTGGCGATACTGGAATACCACCTTGGCTTGCTTTCTCGACATGATCTGGAACTAACGCAGCCATCTACTCCTCTGTTTAATGTCGATGAGGCACGGAAGGGCGACGCGACTGAACTGGTGGACTTCTTGAGCTGGTTGGCGGATCAGTTGAATCGTGGCTACTACGGTCGGAAATATCGTAATCGTAATATACTTGCGCTTAGCGATGGTACGCGGCTCTGGCATAATCCGGAATTGAACGCTGGCACGATTGCCGTTCAATATGTCTTGTCGCAACTGAGCGATGCGGATGCCTGGGAAACTGACGTAAGCGATAGGGGTTTGTCAGCTTCATACAATCGTTATTTTGGCGACCCATTCCAGGATGCGATCGCGACCGTCCCGCAGGGATTTTCTCAGCCGGCAATGACACTTCCATTCCCACGCGGCGAGATTTGGCTCTTCACCGGCGGATTTCACGGCGGTTGGGGCGACGGCAGTGCCTGGGCAGCTGTCGATTTTGCGCCTCCTGCAGAGCAGGATGATCAAGCCTATTGCTACATAAGTTCCTTTCCCGTGAGCGCTGTCTCGGCCGGGAGCATCGTGCGTCTCAATGAAGGAGTGGTAGTATTGGACCTGGATCGCGATGGCAACGAGGGTAGTGGTTGGACAATCCTCTATTTGCATATAAAACAGGTATCTGGCTTGCGGGAAGGGCAGGTTATCGAAGCTGGTCAAGTCTTGGGTTACGCATCCTGCCTGGGCGGTTTTTCCAACGCGACTCACCTGCATATTGCCCGTCGCTACAATGGCGAATGGATTCCTGCAGACTGCGCGCACTGTCCGATGGGAGTGAACATTCCTCCCTTCGTGATGAGCAATTGGCAAGTGATTGGATTGGAACATCAAGTTTATCAAGGATTCATGTTCAAGAGTCTAGACAATAGCAGTGTGGTGGCGGAACAAGGCAGGGCGACCAGCATCAATGAAATATCTTGGTAAAAGAAAAACCATGCCAGTGCGCGGCAGGATTTCGATCATGCCGCTGTACTGCATTCTTGTGCTTGCACTCTATATTCCTGCCGCAGTTCTGGAAATCGAAAGTCAAGACAATAGGCCGGCGACGCCCATAACTGTCAATCTGGTAACGCCGACGCCCATTGGAATCAGCCAGTTTTCTCCTACTGTCACTCCGACCTTTACACTGACCGCACCGGGTCCGAGCGTGCTTCAGGCCAAAGAGTCTGCCGGACGGGTCAATGTGCGTTCTGCGCCAGATACCAGCAGTGACGTGCTTGGCGCCATCGTTTACGGGACGCGGTATCCTTTTTTGCGACGCTATTTCTTGTGGTATGAGCTGGAATATGAAGTAGCGCCGAACGGAAGAGCCTGGGTATTTAGCGAATTGGTAGAGGTCGAAGGTGAACTCGAATCTGTGCAAACTATCACAGATTACACGGATGTAGTTAACGTGACAGTCGGGGAAGGACAAACAACGATCGTTGCTGGGCTTGGTAGCGATTCGGGTGCAGAGACAGCGTCGCGGACTTTGATCATTTCGTCACCAGAGGCGGACGCGAACCGCCTTCACCTGGAAGCGACACCCTTGCCTACCTTTACCTATCCGCCCGATCTACCTGTGTTTGCTCCAACCAAAGTTTCTGCTCCCGTCAACAGAGACCTTGCTCCAAACGATACCGACATTCTGATGGATTTGCCGCCGCTAATTCCCATCGTCCTTTTGGCTGGTTTTGGTCTTGTTGGAATGTTGATCAACTCGATAAGGCGCTAGACGACGCTGGCACTGGGAACTAACCAAGAAAAGCCGTAGCAACAATGTGCGGCGAATACGCAAGAACCAAACTCACGAAACTCATGGACACAGTGACTGAGGAACGGGCGACCACACACCGCTGCAATGGAATAGCGTCACCAACTGAAGCTGGGTAGACTGGAACAAAAGCTACCGTGAATCTAGTAGCTGCCGCAAGTTCCGCAACCTTCTGAGTGCTCACCGCTTTGATCATCCGAAGATTTGAAAGAATGACCACAGCCGCAACTCGATGCTGCATTGGGATTGTCTATGCGGAAACCGCCGCCGATCAGAGAATCAACATAGTCTATCGTCGCGCCGCGCAGATACATCATGCTGTTCGGATCAACAAGGAGCCGGATCCCGTCAGTCGATACAACCGTATCGCCGGATTCTGGTTCCTCTTGAAACGCCATACCATATTGCATGCCAGAGCATCCGCCACCGGATACAAACACGCGCAAGGCATGGTTAGGGATTTCGCGCTGGTTAAGCAAGTCCTTGATGATCGCCACTGCAGACGGGGTCACATCTAAAACTGCATTATCAACATTGATACCTATCGAAGTTTGCTCGGCGAGTGCCATGCGCTTTCCTTTCCAATATCAAATGATGATGCAAGTCTATCACAGCGCCATTTGCCTGTCAATTTTGCCGGGGAGATTCGTTCTACGGAAGTTTGGGGCAAATTCACCTGTACTTGTTCCATTTCCGTTTGCACGAAAAATATGCTGAAACTATACTGGAGATGTTGTGGGGAATACTTCGATCCGATTGACAACGTATCAATGGTTTAAGTGACTATATTTGGGGGCAATAATGAGATCACTCAAGACAATGCGTGTTTGGTGCGGCATTGCGATAACCGCCGTACTTTTCGTGATTTTCCCGATCGCCAGTTTCGCGCAAGGCCTTTCGCCACATTTGGTCGTGAATGTCCACCGCCTTAATGTTCGTAATGGCCCGGGCGTCAGCTTTGATATCATGACATCGGTAGGAGGCGGCACCGTTTTGCCCGTAACAGGTATAGACAGCGGGCGCATTTGGTTTCAGGTGACAAGCCCGGCCGGAGCCGGTTGGGTAAACGCGACTTACGCGGTCGATCGTGGAGACTTCTCTGGTGTACCGATTATCAATAGGCAGACGGTAGAAGCGCCGGCTATCGGTTTCCATACGCCGCGCCTCGTCATTAATACGGCATATTTGAATGTAAGAAGTGGCCCCGGTGTCAGTTACGACATTTTGGGAACGGTGTCAGGACTCGACGAACTTGTCGTAGTGTCTGTAGATAGCGCACGTCTCTGGTATCAAGTCAATACCGGAGTGGGAACTGGATGGGTAAACTCAAGCTATACTGTTCGCAGAGGAAACTTTAGTGGAATAGGTACTACAACGATGGACACGGTAGTTGCGCCGACTATCGCTTTTGGAACACCGCACCTTGTCGTCAATACCGCTTACTTGAATGTCAGAAGCGGTCCTGGAATCAGCCATGCTATCGTTACCACCGTCAGTGGTGGTACAGAATTGCCGGTGACGGCGATATCCGCAGACAATCCACGCTGGCATCAAGTGACAAGCGCTGCAGGTCCAGGATGGGTCAACAGCTATTACACCATCAAACGTGGCGATTTCAGCAGAGTGCAGCAAGCTCAGGGCGGCACAGTCAGGGCAACACCTTCAGTTGAATTGACCGGCCCGACGCCGCGCGCGATCGCTAACACTGGTCGCCTCAATATTCGCACGGGTCCCGGCGCTACGCATAGTATCATCACCAGCGTACCCGGCGGAACTACCTTGGCAGTTTTAGGATTGTCGAGCAATCGCAACTGGTATCAGGTTGAGGGCAGCTTTGGTCAGGGCTGGCTTAACAACGATTACGTCGTCTTCCGAGGAGAATTTAGTCTTGTGCCGGTCATCGGTTGACCAGTGATCGTGGCTTAATTCAGCCAAGGACATTAGAATGCGTCCTATCAACTGATGGGGCGTATTTTTTTGGAGTTAATTGTATGTTGAACGCCGCTGCAAGAATCGTTTCTCTGGGCAGACCTGCCACCGAAAGCCAGTCAGTCTCATCAATATTTGGTAGCGCTGCCGGATTGGCGCAGAGCATAGAGCGTCAGGAGCGCTTCCGCATCTCTGTTTATCCTATCAACTGTAGCTCCATGCCCGATGCGGCTATGGGTCTTGCTTCCTGCCTCTCCTATTTGTTGGAACAATTTAACGATATTCGTGTATACCGCTGCTTCGCTAGAATCGATGGGGATGACGAAAGCGACGAGATAACGAGCGACGATTATCAGTTTTCCCCAAGCGATTGGGAGCTGGAAGGGTTGGACGACAACATTATCTTATCCGGCAGCCTGGCGCGGGAAACGTCGGGATTCCAGCTAACGCTAAGCCTCGACAGGAGCCTGGTAAGCGGCGCAGAGGATTTGCAATTTAGCTACATGGCGAAAACACTTGTTACCTTGACTAATCTGCTTCCCACGGCTGTATCCGATCTTGCCGAATCCATTTCGCAGATTCGGTTCAGCCAGCAGATCGTGACTTTTGCTCCGCTAGCTGAAGATTCTACCGGATTGGCGGACTTGCTAGAGACAGTTTTCGGTTGGAATCTCGATCTATATCTTTTCTTCTGGGATGCTGAATGGAGGGTTGACGATATTAAGTCGCAATTCCTTGAATTTGCGGAACTCTGCAGTCAGCACGCCAACAGCTTTGCTTACTGGTGCTTGGGCATGATGTCACAGCAAGTCATGCAAATCGGGATGGAGGACATCAGTGATGTAATCTTCCCGCTTCTCGATCGTGTTATTGGCACGGTCTCCCATCAAAAGCTGGGCGCAGCGGCAATGAGCTTGGGTCTGGGGCGTTTAGGATACACCGACCGCGCGATCGCGCTATTGCAACCCTTCTTGGATGATCGTGCTGATGCGATATGCTGGACCCGGATGATTGATCTACAGCTGGAATCAGGCCGTCCCTTAGAAGCAATTGAAACTTGTCAGCAGGCGCTTGAATCCGGCCTTGAGCATCCGGCTGTGTATCAGCGCTACATCGAATTATTGCAGCTCTCCGAGGCCAACGACTGGCTAGTGGAAGAGGTGCTCCTGATTGATCCCGAAGAAATTGACGAAGCTGAGCAAATACCCAGTGAGATCGTGAGCGCGTCAAAAGCTGTCTTGCGGCTTGAGCCGAATAATATGGAAATGTTGCAGCTGGCCGTGAGCTATATGATTGATGTTGATGACAGCGAGCTGTGGCAATACTTTGATTTGCTTGTAAAACAGGATTCCGCAGGCATTTACCTTAGCGATGTGATCGAACTTCTGGCGGAATTGAATGATCTAGGACCGGCCTACGACATATTGACTGCGCAATTGGAAAGCAACGGGCGCCAAGCTGCTGTTTACGCCTGCCTGGCACAGCTCGCTCTGGTCGACGAAGTCGTTGCGTCAGCTCAAGAATATATCGAAAAAGCGCGCCAAACCGAGGACGGAATAGACGATGACCTTGAACTTGAGTTGCAGCGACTGGATCTAGTAGCCAGGTTGCCCGGGTTCGAAGGACGTTTTGCCGAAATCAAAGTTATGTTAAATGCCAATCGGCCGCTTGGGGCGAAAGAGGTAGACTTATTGGAGGAAGCCATTGAGCTCGCGCCAAGAATGATCGATCTGTATGTCACGCTCGCGCGCTGCTATTTGAGTTGGCGCGACAGCGAGAGCGCAATTGAGGTCCTTAACGATGCACAGCGACGTGCCGGCGAGCACCCGCGGATTATTTTGCTGATAGTGCAGAACTTGTGGAATGGCGGCCAACGTGATGACGCTTTTCAGAAACTGAATCAAGGAATCGAAACTTATCCCAACGACATAGCATTGCTGGCGCAAATGGCCAGCTATCTCATAGAGAATCGGCAGTTGACCGACGCGCGTCAGTATATTGAGCGTGCGGAAAGCATTGCACCCTCAAACGCCGCAGTCATGCAGGTGCGGCGCCTGATCGCACAGAAACTGGCGGAGTAACATCAAGACAATATCACAGGCGCAACCTGGCCCGATGTCAGTTCCAGTAGTTTTGGAGCAAAGGCCCGCAAATCTTCTTCGACAAACCATACTATGATGAGTATTTTCTCGTCGAACACCTCTTCTTCAATCTCGCCATCATGCGCGATGATGAGGCGCTTGATCACATTGAAAAACGAATAGGGTAGCTCTAGGCCCACTACCTGCTTGTCTACCTTTAGCTCGGTCCGAAGCTGACTGAGCGCTTCTTGCGCCGATTCCGTATAGGCGCGCACCAAGCCTCCCGTGCCGAGCTTGGTCCCGCCGAAATAACGCGTGGTTACAAGAACGATGTCTCCGATTCCCGATCCGCGCAACACAGCAAGTGTAGGCGGTCCGGATGTGCCTGAAGGTTCACCATCGTCGCTCTTACCTTCAGTGACCGAATTGCCGAACCCGACTCTAAAGGCATAAACATGGTGACTTGCATCGGGCATCGCCGCGCGGACGCCGGCTATGACGTCACGCGCCTCCGCGACGGTGGAGGAAAGTTGCGCGGTTGTAAGAAACCGAGACTTCTTGATTACGATTTCAGTATGAACAGGGGCGGCGGGCACCCAATAACCATTTGCCATGCGTACAGAGCTAACTGGACTACCGACGAGAACCTCAGTGTAGCAGATCGCTTTGTCCTCGAATATCGTGTGACGAGTCTGTTGAAAGTAACACTTTATACATCTGTTTCTATAGGATTAAGTCAACTGCTTCTCTTCGAGTCTCAAAAAATAGAATCGAGCGATCTGCTGCCAAGTCGCCATCCGTATGTGAAATCATGTCAGAGGCGGAAACCAAGACAAAGTCATAAGGCATTGCTATCAGTTTCGCTATGAATTGCGGCAGCCGCATCTAGTTGCCGGGAGCAGCAGCCAAGGCGACTGAACCCTTCCTCGAATCCACGGGTATTCTGTCTTTTGCTCGCCGTGACGCAGAGCGCAGGTATGGAATTTCAGGTGAGCCGCGGGATATTGAACGGCAACTTGGACAATTGAATTGCGCACACGTCATTTTCGCCTCGATTTCCAACGACGCAATCGTAGCCCGGTACCGCAATGAATTTTGTTTGCTGCCTGCGCACGAAATCGCAGTCGTAGGCCGAATCGGCGCCGTTGCCGCTATGGTCGCCAAGGTGCTGCACGGCTAGCTGCATGGTGATCTCTTCAAAAGCCTTTGTTTTGGCCCATTGGTTAAAGCGCTATGCGTGACACATTATGGCGATACGGTTTATGTTACTCGCGACGAACCAGGGGACATGCTGGACAGCCTATCAACTTACATTGTTCGGCGATCAGTTGCACACATTTCTAGCAACTAAATATGCCCCATAGGAGACTCGAACTCCTGTTTTGGCCTTGAGAGGGCCACGTCCTGGGCCGCTAGACGAATGGGGCGTGGCAACAATTCTAAACCAGCTTACGTTTGCGGTCAAGATTGCGCCAGAAATCCTATACGCTCTTTCGCAAGTTCCAGTGTCGGATCTGCCACGGCGCTCGCTTTATCCTGGCCAAGTTTCAGCACCGAGTCCAAATAGCCAGCTTCGTTCATTAATTCATCGTAGCGTTTCTGCAAAGGCTCCAACGTCGAAGTGACACATTCGGCTACGGCCTTTTTCAGATCGCCGTATCCTTTGTCGGCAAAGTAAGCCTCAATTTCTTCACGTGGCTCACTGGTTATCGCTTGGTAAATTGTAAGCAGGTTGTTGATACCGGCGCGTTCAGGATCGGTACTGAAGCAAATCTCCCGCTGAGAGTCGGTAACGGCCCGCATTATTTTCTTGCGTGCGCGCGACAAGTCATCCAAGAGGAACACCGCGTGATTTTCAGCATCGTCACTCTTGGACATTTTGGCCGTTGGATTATCCAAGCCCATAACCCGTGCGCCCGCCTTTGGTGTCATCACCTCTGGCAATGTGAAGGTCTTGCCATACAGGTGATTGAAACGCTGCGCCAAATCTCGTGTAAATTCCAGATGCTGCCGCTGATCATCACCGACGGGCACAAGATCCGCGTGATAAAGCAGTATGTCCGCAGCCATCAGCGTTGGATAACTGAGCAGGCCAGCACCGATGGAATCTTGAGCCTGTTTGGCAGATTTGTCTTTGAATTGCGTCATACGTTGCAGCCACCCTAGCGGCGCCATACAAGTAAGCATCCACGCCAACTCCGCATGTGCCGGGATATGCGACTGCACAAATATGGTGGAAATCTTCGGATCAATGCCGGCTGCGATGAACAAAGCGGCGCTCTCGCGCGTTTTTTGGCGCAACTCTTGTGGATCCTGAGCGGCTGTAATGGCGTGTAAGTCAACAACGGGATAAAAGCAGTCATACTCGTGCTGCACTTGCACCCATTGCTTCAACGCGCCGAGATAATTGCCAATTGTCAAGTTTCCAGAAGGCTGTATTCCCGATAGTACGCGCGGCTTGGTCTTGGATTTGTCCAACATTTAGACTTCTTGTTTTCGTTGAGTGCCAGTAAGTGCCCAAATTCTAACATCTGCATTATTGCCAGACAAGCGCAAGCTGGGATGCATAAGGGCAACGGGAGTGATGAAAATCGTGGATGTGAAGCCCTCGCAAAACCCTCACAAAACCCTCGCGATACCCTCACAAAGCCCTCACTAATCCCCCAAAACTCCCTCTGATATACCCATCCGAATTGCCCTGATCGCAGTGCCTAAAGTCGCGTGACGATATCCGGGTTTGGGGCGAAACCGCAGTATGTGCTTGCTTGTGGGAGATACAGCAAGCAGACTCGATAGTGACGCGGGTAACACGTGGGTCGTTTTTGTGACGGGAAAACAACATTTTGCGACACAAAGCGCTTTTGCGACATTCGAACCTGGGCCAGGGATTGCTGCTGCTTACGATTGTTAATCTGCACTGGACAAAGCGTAGCACAAAAGAGTTTACCAGGGGTGAGCGAATGTTCGCGGTTTGAGACATCGCAAACCGGCTGGACTGAGGCAGTATGAGCCGTATCTCCGATTTACACCACATCCAGGGCACCTACCTGGCTTTGAGCGCGCGCTCGATCTGACGGCGCGCATCGCGTTCCGCCAAGTCGGCACGTTTGTCATATTGTTTCTTGCCCTTGGCGATACCAATTTCCACTTTTGCTCTCCCGCGTTGCAAGTATATCTGTAGCGGAATCGCCGTCATGCTTTGTTCGCGAATTTTAGTTATGATGCGGTTGATTTCCCGACGGTGCAGCAGCAATTTACGAGGCCGACGTGGATCGTTGTGGCCAAAGTGACGGGCTTGCTCGTAAGGTGCGATGTGGGTATTCATCAGCCATAATTCTTGATCTTGTTCCTGTACAAAACCATCGCCGATATTAACGCGATTGGCGCGGATGGACTTTATTTCTGAACCCATTAACACCAAACCGGCATCGAAACGATCCATTATCAGGTAGTCGCGATGGGCCTTGCGATTCTTGCTGATGACTTTTCTTCCGTCATTCATTTGGAGCTTCTAACAACTGATTTGTCTTGGCGCTCAAACTGGGCAGTATACAGCCGAATGTTTCAGCATCATAGGTTTGCCGTTCCGCAGTGTATATGGCAGCTAAGACTTCGGCGAAGCATGTAACGAGACGTGACGTGGCTTTCCGGGGTTATCCGCGTCAGGACAGTGGTTGCCAAGACTGTTGGAAAGTCTTGCGATCAATATCTTCTGTGGCAAAGTCGTCGAGAATATCACGGGCAACGCCGATGGTGCGCACAGTCGCATTTGGATCGCTGCAGTTAACCAGGCTTACAGCAACAGCTTCAACTTCTATGGGAATCCGATTATGCAAATCAACAGCCGTATCCAGCACGCCGTTTAACCGCTCGTTGAATTGCTCGCCCGGCTCAGCGCATACAAGCATATCAACTGTTTCGCCTAGCTCGGTAGTGCGCAAGCTACTCTGTTCGACATCTATCTCGAAGCCGCTGACTCTTCGAGCCACGAGCGCAATAAACTCAGTAACGCTGATCGGCGCCGGCCTCGCTGTCGGCACGAAAGTCGGCAGCGAGGTGGAACCTGGCGCGGCATCTTCAGTTGGCACGGCTGTTGAGCTCGCTTCTGTTGCTACTACGACGGAATCTGCTTCCGTCGCGACTTCCGAAGGCTCGTTGGTGCCGGCAGGCTGTTCTGGAATATCGGTTGGGTTTATTGCCTCAGTCGAAACGGAGACTACAATTACCGATTCTTGGGTAGGCGCCTCGAAAAGCGTGGTGATCTCCGAAACATCTATCACGCCGGACAAAACTAGCAAGACTCCCGACGCGATTACAAGCAGTGCCACAATTAGCAGAACAAAACCGCGGCCTGCTCGCGGATTCTCGGACTCGATTTCAACGACAGGCTTGATGTCCTCCCAATCGTCGATGCTGCTGGAATCGGTAAACGCCTGGGGCGTGGCGGCAGGCCCCGAATCAGCTTCAGTCTCCGCCGCTACCAATTCTTGAACCTCAAGGACATCTGTTTTGAGTTCCCGAGCGCCCGGATACGTCGGATCCAGTTGCAAAACGCGATCCAGCGCGCCCGTCCCAATCGCGCTATCGGATACGGCGTGTGCGTAAACCCACCAAAATGCCGGATTTTCGGCCTCGGTTTCGAGCAGCGGCGCCAGCACCTCTTGTGCTTGTTCGTGCTGATTGTTCTCGATCAGTTCGTGCGCTCGCTGCAAAATCGCATTGGTCGATTTGCTCATGCAACAAGTCCTTCTTAGTGCCACTTTATCTTGACAGGCAGTTTACAGTCGCTTCCCTACGCACGCAACAAAAAAGCTCACCAACACCGGTAAGCTCCACGCTATGCCCTGAAGAGGACTCGAACCTCCACCCTGTTAAGGACACGGCCCTCAACCGTGCGCGTCTGCCAGTTCCGCCATCAGGGCAAATCGTCAATGATTCTATACGTGGCCGTCCACTCATGTCAATGCCCTTCAGTCCCCTGCGCTAGCCATTTCGTCGACATTGTCGCGCTAGTACTGGCACAGATCTCGTGACCTTATCATGTCGAGCCCACTGTGCAACAACTTCACCAGCGAGCAGGACTCGATCTTGAGCAAGACTCTTTCCTGCCATATCATGTTAGGATTGTGAACAGCCGCGTTTTTCAGAGAAGGTCATAACTTCATGCACATCGCTTTAGACGCGATGGGTACGGATACCCGTCCCAAGAACGACGTTGCCGGTGGCGTTCTGGCTGCGCGAGAGTTTGCCGATACGATTGTATTGGTTGGAGATCAAGAACACATTAAAGCCGAACTGAAAATGCACGATGTCGGTAGCGGCAATATAGAAATCATTCACGCGCCACATGACATCGCGATGGACGAAAAGCCAACCAATGTTATTAAAGCCGAAGCAACATCTTCAATTCACGTTGCCTTAAACGCCGTAAAAGCGGGCGATGTCGATGCTTTTGTCACGATGGGAAATACTGGCGCGGTGCACGCCATAGCGACGTTGAAAACCCTACGCCGGATCCCTGGAGTGAAACGGCCCGTGCTGTCGGCGCTGTTTCCCATTAGTGACCACCACATGATCTTCCTAGATGTAGGCGCCAACACCGATGTCAAGGCGGAATGGATAACACAATTCGCGCTCATGGGCAGTATTTATGCGCAGCGCGTCCTCAGATATCCCGAACCGCGCGTCGCCCTGCTCTCTAACGGCGCCGAAGAGATCAAGGGTAACTTGCTGATTCGTGAAGCGGCAGAACTCTTGACCGGCAGCAATCTGAATTTCGTTGGCAATGTCGAGCCTGTCGAGTTGATGTCGTCGGTGGCTGATGTGGTAGTTATGGATGGTTTTGTCGGCAATATCGTCTTGAAGATGTTCGAGGCCACGACCCACTATGTGGCGACCTTGATCCGTCAGGAGCTACGTAATGACCTCATATCAATGATTGGCGGCGCTCTGGCACGTCCGGCATTCAAGCGTATTCGTCATCGTGTGGATACATCAGAGGTGGGAGGAGCGCCTCTCTTGGGCGTCAATGGTGTTGTTATTATTGGACACGGTCAGAACTCGGCGGAAGGCATCAAGAACGCGATTAAGCAGGCCCGCACCGCCGTGCAGGAAAACGTAATTGGCGCAATTCGCTGCGGAATCTCGCAAGAAACGGCGCATTCTGGAGCGAACCACGATGCAACTATCGCGACATGACCGCAAACGTGTAGTACTGACAGGGGTTGGACTGGTCTCTCCTCTCGGCTACAAAGACGAATTCTGGGATTCAATCGCCCAAGGCATTTCCGGGATTCGCAAACTGCAGAATATCGCTAGCGACCATCTCAACGTGAGAATCGGGGCCGAAGTTCTCGATTTCGATTCTTCGGATTATATTGCAGCTAAAGAAGCGCGCCGCATGGGCCGCGCTTCACAGTTTGCTATTGTTGCCGCGGCTCAGGCTGTCGAAGACGCGGGCATAACCATTGAAGAGATGGCGGATATGGGAGAGCGAGTTGCCACAATAATCGGCACCACGCTGGGAAGCTACGAAGTTGGAGTGTCCGGCATAAGTAGTTGGAAAGCATCCAATTATAAACGGGCCAACCCCATGAGCATCGTAAACGCTCTGCCGAACATACCCTCGCACTATGTTAGTCGGATAATGGGAGCGGTGGGACCGTTAATCACTCCCTCCGTCGCCTGTGCTACCGGAATACAAGCCGTAGGTGAAGCGACTGATCTGATCCAGTTGGGCAAATGCGATATGGCGATCGCGGGAGCCATCGACGCGGTAATAATCGATTATATTCTGGCCGGATTCAGCTCCACACGCGCTTTGACCCGCGACTACAATGACAATCCCTCGGCTGCCAGCCGTCCATTTGATGCTGGCCGATCTGGATTCGTCTTGGGCGAAGGCGGCGCTGTCTTCATCGTGGAAAGTTTGGAACATGCTCTGGAACGCGATGCTACGATTTATGCGGAAGTGCTGGGATACGCCACATCTTCGGACGCGTACCATGTCGCGGCCCCCAATCCGGAAGGCGCCGGCGCCCGTCGCGCTATGCAGTGGGCACTGGACGATGCACACGTAAACCCAAGCGAAATAGAATACATCAATGCGCACGGATCCTCCACCCAAGCCAACGACAAAATCGAAACAATGGCAATCAAGCGCGTTTTTGGCGAAGACGCTTATCAAATACCTGTGAGCTCCACTAAAAGCATGATTGGTCACGCTATGGCGGGATGCGGTTCTTTGGAATTGTCCGCTTGCATCATGAGTTTGCAGCGTGAGCTTCTCCATCCCACAGTCAATTATGGGACGCCGGATCCCGATTGTGATTTGGATTATGTGCCCAACACCGCTCGCGAAGTGCCCGGCATCAACACAATAATGTCGAATAGCTTTGGTTTGGGCGGGCAAAATGCCTCAATTGTTATCCGGCGAATTTGAGTATCAGGAGAATTGATGATGCAAGCAGTCACCGTCATCGGTGGCGGATTGGCAGGGAGCGAAGCCGCATGGCAATTGGCGGAACGTGGTCATGCTGTCTTGCTATACGAAATGCGTCCGCAAAAGTCTACAGGCGCGCATGTCGGCGACCGACTGGCGGAATTGGTCTGTAGCAATTCGCTGGGATCAAAACTGCCGGACCGAGCAACAGGAATACTGCAAGGCGAAATGAAATTGCTCGGCTCGCTGCTCCTGCGCTGCGCGGAAGCTTGTGCGGTACCGGCAGGTGGTGCGCTGGCTGTAGACCGCGTGCAATTTGCCGATCAAGTTACGAATACCATATCCCAACATAAAAACATCACAATCATCCGTGAAGAGGTGACGAAGTTGCCCTCTCAAGGAGCGACGATCGTGGCCACTGGCCCACTGACATCGCCTGCGCTTGCCAAAGAAATCACCAAACTCACCGGGGAGGAGTATCTCTATTTTTATGATGCCATCTCTCCGATTGTTGCCGCCAACACCATAGACCTGACTAAGGCCTTCGCGGCCAATCGCTATGATCGCGGCGAAAGTGCTGAGGGAGACTATATCAATTGCCCGATGGACAAGGAAGAATACGGTCGCTTTGTACATGCATTGCAATCTGCGGAGATAATCGAACTGCGCGACTTCGAACGTGAAGATCCGCACTTTTTTGAAGGTTGTGTTCCTATCGAGCAGTTGGCAAAACGTGGTGTGGATACATTGGCGTATGGGCCAATGCGCCCGGTCGGCTTAAGAAACCCGCATACCGGCGAGCGTCCCCACGCGGTGGTACAGTTGCGGCGCGACAACCTTGCCGGAAGCCTGTATAATATTGTTGGCTTTCAGACCAATATTCGTTGGAAGCAGCAAGCGGAAATCTTGCGGTTGATCCCGGGTTTGGCAGACGCTCAATTTGTGCGCATGGGACAGATGCATCGCAATACCTTTTTGAACGCGCCGGCCCTTTTGCAGCCGTCGATGCAGTTTCGCGCGCGGGATAATCTGTATTTTGCCGGGCAGATTACCGGCATCGAAGGATATGTAGGCAATACGGCGACAGGTTTTCTTGCCGCGCTGAATCTATCTCGGCAGTTGAATGGTTTGTCCGCCTGGATTCCGCCCCAAGAAACGATGCTCGGCGCGCTTTGCCATTACGTCACACATAGTGCTGTCGAAAGTTTCCAACCGATGAAAGCCAATTTGGGAATCTTGCCACCATTGCCAAATAGAATTAAGAACAAGGCGCAACGTAAACTGGCTTACGCCGAACTTGCGCAGAGCGCCATGCTGCAATCGCTCTGCGCATTGGATGATGTCCCGATCCAAATGAACTTGCAGCGAGAGCACCCAACGACAAATGTCAAAATCTGAGTCATTATCATCAAGTCACATCGATCGCGGCTATCTTGTCGGCATCGAAATACAGCAAGAGGCGGCTCTGTTTTCAGTCGAAGACTCCTTGAGCGAGCTAAGACTGCTGGCGAAGACCGCTGGAATAGCTGTCGTCGGGCAAACTTTCCAGCGTGTCAAACAGGTCAATTCGAAGACATTCATTGGATCGGGGAAACTGCAGGAAATTATCGTCAAGATTACGATGCTGGACGTAGATGTAATCATATTTGATGATGAATTATCACCACGCCATCAACGCGAACTGGAAAAGCAGTTGGGCGAGGACGTGCGTTTGCTAGATCGCTCGGCACTAATTCTCGACATTTTTGCCCAGCACGCTCGTACCAGTGAAGGCGCTCTTCAGGTGGAGCTGGCACAATACGAATATCGTCTGCCCCGTTTGACCAGGCAATGGACGCACTTGGCGCGCCAAGCTGGTGGCGGCGGTGCACGCGGCGGATCAGGCGGCGTCGGTTTGCGTGGCCCGGGCGAAACACAGTTGGAGGTCGATCGGCGAGAAATCACCCGCAAAATCACCAAACTAAAGGTTGATTTGGAACAGGTGCGCTTGCATCGCAGATTGCACCGCGAGCGTCGACGCCGGTCCGGTCTACCATTGGTCGCGCTGGTCGGCTATACCAACGCCGGAAAATCAACCCTGATCAATGCGTTGTCCGATTCGCGCATTTACGCGGCTGATCAGCTTTTTGCCACGCTCGACCCAACAACGCGACGAATCCATCTGCCGGAACATATGGAAGTTCTCCTGACCGACACTGTAGGTTTCATTCAAAAACTCCCAACCACGCTCATTGCTGCCTTTCGCGCCACGCTTGAAGAGGTTGTGGAAGCCGATTTGCTTTTGCATATAGTGGATATCAGCCACGACAACGCCTTGCAGCATATCGAAGCTGTGGAAGATACCTTGGCGGAGATTGATGCTTCATCGATGCCGAGGATTCTGGTCTTAAACAAGCTGGACCAGCGGGAGGCCGCCCTGCCCTCGCTGCCGCTTGTCGACAACTATTCCAGCGTAGTGCCAATTTCAGCACTGCACGGGCTCGGCCTGGACGAATTGCTCAGCGCTGTGCGCAATGTGCTTGTAAAGCAAGAGACCACACTGAAGGTGCTGTTGCCCTACAAAGCCGGCAAGGAATACTCTAGATTACATGATAAAGGCTATGTACAAAACGAAGTGTCGAGTCAAGAGGGCTGGCTGCTGACATTGCGCTTGCCGGAAGAATCCAGCGACTACTATCAGCATTTTGCCGTAAGCGGTAGCGACTAGCGCGATTAGGCCGGCAACTGCAACCAGTAGATCTCCGGGCGGAATCTGCTGTGAAGGAAAAGTCGCATATCCGGCGATAGCGCCATCGCGATGGGCGCGGGAATATCGGAAAACACCACCATTTCTACGTCGGCGTTGTCACAGCCGTCATCCAGGCACGCTATCGGATTGATGCGTCCGATAACGCCTCGTGTGCCCAAGGCATAAGCGAAATAGAGCCTGCTATCGCTACCCATAAGGATGTTAGTCGTGTTCTGTAAGCCGCTGACCAGGCTTTTCGGCTCGCTGTAACTGCCGTCATCCAGATCCTCTATCCATTCTATACCGCGGCGCGCACTGCCTCCGTTGGCGAAGTACACACGATTTGCGTGCGTGGTGATGCCCGTTGGCGAACGCAATTCGGACAAGATTGTGCTTGTTTCGCCAGACTCCGATACCTGGACAATGGCATTATCTTGCGTATTCGTGATCAGAAAATCATCGTCGTTTATGCGAGTTATACCCCAGGGCGTGCCGAGGTCATCGCTAATCCGAACGGGCGCCTGCCGCCCTTGATCAACCATCCAAAGTGTTTGACTATCCGGATCGGGAACCCAGATTTCCAGACCGTCCTCGCTGCTTTCGGCAAGCATGCTGTTTCCGTTTCTGATGCCAAAAACAAAGGTGATCGTGTCGCCGGTCCGGTCATCAATCTGGTAGATTGTCCAATCCCCGTTGCAAACGGTATAAAGTTGCTCATCCAGCCAGGCGATGGCATTTGGTCGCTGTACATTGCCGACCAGCAATTGCAATTCGTCTTGCAAATAGGGTCGCGCGAGCATCGTCGCCTGGGAGGCACCGCCGGCATCTCCGTCTCCTACGCTACTTTCCGTCACCGGATCGCCGAGTTCTGTCACCGTAGCGGGTGTTTGATCACTTTGCGCGCCAGCGACTACTATGACCGTGAACATTAGCCAGGCAAAGAAAATTCGAACTTGAATCATTGGCAGTTTATTGGATTCCGTAGATTAATCGACGAGCAATTGACGATCAGGAGCAGCCGGATTACCTGCGTATTCTACACCAGATCAATCTGTGCCTCTAGCACCAAGCCCGAGGACAGGTTTCCAGGCCGTATCTAATCTTGTGATCGTCGGCCGGTTTCGGGAAGTTCGGCCAATGCCGCGGAAGCAATGGGCGGCAAAAGGACAAGAAATGGGCAACATAAGACGGCAGCGGGGCAAAATCGAGGCAGCAATGTGTAAACAAATGGCAGTAACTTATCAATACAGTATCGATATAGCTGTGGATTATGCCAGATTGGTTGGAACTGTGAAGGGAAGTGGTCCGTCGCCAGGCAATTGCGGATAGAACTTGCCCAGAATATGCGGACAGTGATTCTGTCTAATCGACATCGCAACTGATGGCCTGGCTCAGGCAAATTTGCAAGCCATTTGGTCGTGCTGGCAGAGTGGTATGTCCAAGCACTTAAGGGCATAAGATGAAGGCATGCTTTCCGGTTGCCATAGAACTGAGCTTATCATCATCTGAAGTGGACGAGGCGACTAAATGGTCTCGACTAAATTCAGAAATGGTTGCTGGCTGCAAGCTGAACAGTGGGTCAAGAGCGAAACCTTTCTTGTCCTTAGACCAGCAAGCAAAAACGTTCGAATTGCAGCTCTCTTGGGCCACGTGACGAAACAATGCATGCACTATAATTGGAGATGGACGTCATCTATAGTCAATTCAACGAGATAGGCGATATTCGCAAGTGACCAAGCTCCATGTGGATATCCAGGCCGCTTGGTCACGTGGCGAACAAAGGCGGCCGCTGAGTGGCCGGAAGTGCGAGAGATTCAATAGTGGTTCACGAGATTGAAGCCGAGTTGGTACCCGGCATTGAAGAGATTGTTTTGCGCGAACTGGAGACCTTCGCCGGGCACAGAATTCGCTCCGCGCGCATCGTTCGACCGGGTTTCATTCGCTTCGCCTGGAATGGCGAACCTTGTCTGTTGTCGAAGCTACGATCAGTTATCGCGCTCTACGAGATCCACCATTTCGAGGTTCCGCGCCCAAAAGCATTGCTAGGTCATGAACACTTTACGCGTTTGATCGTCATTTTGAGGTGTTCCGCAAGGCGGTTTTTGTCTAAGAGACCCAGCTTGGGCATTGGCGCGGCAGGTGCAGATTCGACGGTGATGCTGCGCTTGAAACGAGAATTGGCAACAGAGCTACAGGTACCGCTGGCGGCTGACGACAAGGGTGAACTGTATCTGCGACTATTGCGGCCCACATCCAAAAGCGGTTGGGAAATCCTGGTAAGGTCGACGGAAGCCCCGCTTTCCAAACGTGCCTGGCGCATCCGTGACATTCCTGGCGCGCTGAACGCAACTGTCGCTTATGCCATGACCCAGCTTCATCCGCAAAATGATTTGACGCGAGTCGTCAACTTGTGCTGTGGTACGGCGACCATTGCGATTGAGCAGGTGCAACAATCCGCATCCGGAAGCGTTCTGGCAGTGGATAATCGCTTCGATATGCTATGCGCCGCCAACATAAACCTGCTCCATAGCGGAACTCGGGACCGGGTGCAGCTCTTGTGCGCAGATGCTCGCTGCCTGCCCTTGACTGCTAACTCGGTGGATCGCTTTTATGCGGATTTACCTTTTGGCAATCGCATTGGCTCGCATGAAGACAACCTGCAACTTTATCCAAGATTACTGCGCGAAGCGTCTCGCTTAGCCAAGGAACGGGCGATCTTTGTTTTGTTGACCCACGAAGTAAACCTTTTGCGACGCTGCACACGACAAGCGGGTTGGGATACTCTCTATGAGAAAACAATCGTCCTAAGTGGGCTACATCCACGTCTATTTGTGCTAGGACGGAAATCGGCTAGGATATAGCATGGACGTTGGAAATTCCTGGCGCAACAGGGTAATCCTAATTTTGATATTAGCTTTGACAACATTGTTACAGGCAGGCTGCCGCTCTGCTCCGGTTGAAGACATCATAACCGTAACAGTTGTCGCCGACGGCGAAGAACTGACCCTGAGCTTCGCAACCAGTCTTAGTGTGGAAGAATTGCTATCCGGCGCGCGAATCGAGTTGGGCGATCAAGATCGTGTCAGTCATCCGCTTAACTTGCAAATCCTAGAGGACATGCGGATTACAGTCAGGCGAGTAAGCGAGGTACAAACCTGCCTGCAAGAGAGCCTGCCTTACTCCCGCAGGTATGTGCCTTATGAGGGAATCCCGAGTGGCCAGGAGCGGCTGGGTCGATCCGGCAGCAATGGCCTGCAAGAAACTTGTTATCGGACCATTCTCGAAGATGATGTGGAGACGAGGCGCATTCCCATCGGGCAGCCGATTGTGCTAAACCAACCGGTAGAGGAGATTATTTATATTGGCCCTGCCGATCAGGTAGATTCGATAGATATCTCTGGCAGGCTGAGTTATATCAACAATGGTACCGCCTGGACTATACAGGGAAATACAACAAAAAAGCTGCCAATGCGCAAGACCATTGGGCTCGATTCGCTTGTATTCAGCCAGAATGCGAACGGGATGTATCTGATTTACTCTACGGAAAGCGATTCTGACGAGGACTTCATAAACGAGCTCTGGCTCATCGCCTTTTCTGACGAGGCGACTCCGATAAAACTCCCTCCCACCGATGTTCTCTACGCCGAATGGCGACCCGGTACAACGAATACCGTTGCTTATTCAACCGGTGAGGCCGGTCAAGGCAGCGCAGCCTGGGAGTCGCTGAACAACTTGTGGCTTATGCAGATAGACCGTCTGACAGGCAGCGCTCTTTCAATTGATGAGATTATTCCCGAGCGGATCGGTGGAATTTATGGCTGGTGGGGTACAGCTTTTCGTTGGTCACCGCGCGGCGATAAAATTGGATGGGTACATGCCGAGGCTAGTGGCGTGGTAGAAATCGATACCAAACGGATCGACACGCTGCAGAATTTTGCACCGGTTAAGACTTCTCAAGCGTGGGTATGGTTATCGTCCCTGTCCTGGTCACATGACAATCAACTGATCGCATCAACCGTACATGGCGCCCCACTGGGTAGCGAACCGGCGGACACAAGTCCGGTGTTTGATCTGGTAGTGAGTCATGCTGATGGCGGTTACAGCGCGTTGATCAAGCAGGAAGTTGGCATCTGGGCAGCCCCCGCCTATTCCCCTAACCTGGCGCCAGCGGTTGCCGATTATGCAAAGGGCTACCTCGCCTGGTTGCAGGCACGCGAACCCTACAGCAGCATCAATACCGGATACGATTTGATCGTGGCAGACCGCGATGGCAGCAATCAGCGTGCTGTGTTCCCGGCTGCCGGTATGCCAGGCATACGCAACAGTACAAACGGGTTGACTGCGCAAACATTCGTCTGGAGCCCCGGTGCCAGCTTCATCGCTATCATCTATGAGGGGAATCTCTGGCTGGTCGAAGTGGAAACAGAAATCGGCTACCAGGTTACCTTCGACGGCGGCGCAAGTAATCCAGTTTGGACACTATGATGCGCAAGCTTGCGCTTTTCTTCATTTCGCTGTTTTTGCTTGCTGGCAGCCTGGTAGCTAGCTTGGGCACGAAGCATATACGAGACTACGAAACTCGCGGTTATGTTGATGCAACAGTGGATCAGAGTCTGCCCTATGCGGTGCCACGCCCGGGCGTCAACGTGGATCTGCGACAATACGATGGAGAGGAACTTGAGTCAAATCTTGCGTTGATAGCGGCTTCGGGTTTTGTTTGGGTGCGTCAATTTGTCTATTGGGATGAAATAGAATTCCAGCGTGGCGCATATGACTGGTCGGCTTGGGACACGATCATGGAAAGCCTGCGCGCTTATCCGCAACTTGAACCGGTCGTTGTTCTGATGAATACGCCGGTTTGGGCGCGCGTCACGCCTGCGAATTTTGAAGTAACGAAAACGGCGCCCCCGCAGTCACTGTCAGACTTCGCTGATTTTGCCGCTGTTCTTGCGCGGCGATATGGCGATGCCATAGACTATTACCAAATCTGGGACGAACCAAACCTCGATGATGCCTGGGGTATGCTCCAACCGCGACCTGCAGAATACGTAGCCCTGCTCGACACAGCCTCGCGCGCGATTCGCGCGGCTGATTCCGGGGCGAAGATCGTGGCAGCCGGCTTGGCGCCAACGACGGAAACTCACGGCCAAAACATTAGCGACCTGCGCTATCTCGATGCCATGTACCGGCATGGCGCTGCCGACATGATAGACGTTGTGGCTGGCAAGCCCTATGGTTTTTCCACGTCAGCTTTGGATCGGCGAGTGGACGAAACAATTCTCAATTTTTCACGAATTGTCGCCTTGCGCGAAGTCATGCTTCTTCACGGTGATGATCGTACGTCTTTGTGGGCAAGCAATTGGGGCTGGAATGCCCTACCACCTGACTGGTCCGGTGATGATTCGATCTGGGGCAGTGTAACGGCAGATCAGCAAATCAAGCACGTCCTGCAAGCGTTTGACCGAGTGCATCGAGAACTTCCCTGGCTGGGCGCCATGATGTTGCAGCAGTGGCAGCCGAATACAATTGTGGATAGTGCGCAATGGGGATTCTCTCTGTTGGGGCAAGACGGGACGCCAACCCCGCTGCTCGACGGCATCCAGAGATACAATTTTCCGAAGCGCGCGCAAAATGGCCTTTATCACCCGCGCAATCAATATGCCAGATATAGCGGCTTGTGGCAGTTCAGCGATTTGGGCGCGGATATTGGTTGGTTAAATACCAGCGATAGCCGCTTCGAATTCGACTTTTACGGAAGCGATATTGCCTTGCTCTTGCGCGAAGACGATTATGTCGCATTCCTTTATCCCCAGGTCGACGGCTTTCCGCCCAACGCGACAGCGCAGGACTCGGATGGAAATGGTTACATTTTCCTGCGCAGCGATTCTCACGAGCCCGAAGAGAATCTCGTTGCGGTCTCGAAAGATCTGGAACTAGGGTCACATACGTTGCAAGCGGTTGCCGATCGCGGGTGGGATCGCTGGGCGATTGCGGGTTTCGCTGTAAGCTCCGGAAACCTGACGTCAGTTTATGACCGTCAGATTGCAATTGGAGCACTGGCCAGCGCTCTATCGCTGCTTGTGTTTCTGGGCTCAGCCTTAACTACGCCTTGGCGACGTTGGCTGCCGGGCTTGCAAAAGACTTTCAACGGGATGAGCGCGACCTTAAATATTTTCTTAAGTAGCGTAACGTCGGTGGTGATGCTTGTAGCGCTGTCATGGACATGGACATTGCAGCGACCTTCTTTATTGGCGCGTGACGAGATCAATATCCTGCTTGCCCTGCTCTCTGGAGGCCTGCTTTATTTGTCGCCGAGCGTCGTACTTACCTTTGTTGCAGCCATCATTCTCTTTGTCTTGATTTATGACCGTCTGGAAAACGGCCTGATACTAACTTTGTTCTGGGCGCCGTTCTTCCTCTTGCGCGTTCAGCTTTATCAATTTGCCATGCCCATGGTAGAAGTGATGATCCTGATCACCGCTGCTGCCGCAAGCATTAGATTGCTGGTATGGCTTGGCACACAGTATCAATTGTCAAATAGTGCCTTTCCAATGCGGCCATCTGCCATTTTGCAGCATATAAACTTGATAGACGTCGCATTGGCGGGAATGGCCATCATCGCAACAGTTTCGTTTATCTGGACGCGGCGGCCTGATGTAGCTAGCACCGAACTGCGCACCTTAATCTTGGAACCATTGCTCTTTTACGCGATTTTCCGCGTCTTGCGCCCGGACAAGACGGTTTTGGCGCGTTTTGTGCTGGCATTGGTTTGTGCAGGCTTATTGGTTTCGGCAATCGGGTTGCTGAAATATTTCATTGGCGATGCCGTCATTGTTGCCGAAGGGGGTGCCCGGCGATTGATCAGCGTTTACGGTTCACCCAATAACGTCGGCCTGTTATTGGGTCGCGCATTTCCCTTTGTATTAGCGTTCCTGTTGATCTCGAAGAGCTTTCGTGTTCGAGCTGCCGCTATCGGGACATTGTTCGTATTCGCGGTCACGCTGCTGCTGACTCAAAGTGTGGGCGCGATTCTACTCGGTGTGCCGGCCGCCCTGCTTATTGTTTTACTGGGGCGCTACGGCAAGAAGGCGATTCTGCCTCTCATTGCTTGCGCTATCGCGGGCATCATTGGTTTCGCCCTGCTTACGCAAGTGTCCGCGCGCTTCGCTAACATCCTCGATTTCAGCAGCGGCACAAACTTTTTCCGATTGCGCCTGTGGGAAAGCGCCATCGAAATCATTCGCGATCATCCAGTCACCGGTCTTGGGCTGGATCAATTTCTCTACAGGTATAGCGGCGAATACGTTCGTCCCGATGCAGTCTGGGATCCCGATCTCTCTCATCCACACAATTTTGTGTTGGATTTCTGGACGCGACTGAGTGTGGTCGGATTAGCTCTCTTTCTCATGATACAGTTTTCATTTTGGAAACAGGCGAGACGGGCGCTTGCAAAGCTCCGTCATGAGGACTTGGGCAGCTATGCAATAATGCTGGGATTGCTGGGCAGTATGGCTGCGCTTTTGGTTCACGGCATGATTGACAACAGCGTCTTCGTGATCGACTTGGCCTTCATCTTTATGTTTCAGCTTGCGGCCACATCGCGGCTCAAAGCGATCGCGATTTCTTCCCTGGCCTGAAAGTGGCGAAGTCTGGCGTGTGATTTCATACATTGACCTGCTCGATTGTGGTAGAATTTTCTTGTCTTGGCATAACGAGGAGCGAAGAGATTGCGCGTTCTGATCACCGGTGGCGCCGGCTTCATCGGATCACATCTATGTGATCGTTTTTTGAAAGATGGTCACCGCGTCGTTGCCGTTGATAATCTCATCACCGGCTCGCTGGAAAACATCTCACATTTGGCTGGCAATCGCCATTTTGAATTTGTTTACCATGATGTGAGCAACTTCATCCATATTTCTGGACAAATCGATGCCGTATTGCATTTAGCCTCTCCGGCAAGCCCAATAGACTACCTGAAATATCCAATACAAACGCTTAAAGTTGGAGCATTAGGCACGCACAACGCGCTTGGCTTGGCGCGCGCCAAAGCCTCGCGTTTCCTGCTGGCATCAACATCGGAAGTTTACGGTGATCCCTTGGTACACCCGCAAAGCGAGGATTATGCGGGCAATGTCGATCCCGTGGGTCCGCGCGGCGTTTATGACGAGGCGAAACGTTTCGCGGAAGCGCTGGTCATGGCCTATCACCGGCAACATCAAATGGACACGCGCATTGTGCGCATCTTTAACACTTACGGACCTCGAATGCGCTTGGACGACGGGCGTGTGGTACCGAATTTCATCGGGCAGGCTATCCGCGGCGAAGCGCTGACGATCTACGGTGATGGCAAGCAGACACGCTGTTTTCAGTTCGTAGATGATCTTATCGAGGGCTTGGTATGCTTGCTCAATAGCGAACTTGTGGAACCGGTAAACATCGGGACGACGCGTGAGATTTCCATACTTGAGTTCGCCAACATCGTTAACATCGTGTCGGCGAATCCTGGTGGTATCGTTTTTCAAAATCAGCTGCGCATTGATGGTGATCCTGAAACGCGAAAGCCAGATACTACCCGTGCAAAAGAGATGTTGCAATGGCGGCCGAAGGTTGAGCTAGAAGATGGGTTGGCGCGCACCATCAAGCACTTTCGCGAAGTGATGGCCGCCGCAACTTGATATGCACAATATGCGCACACTTTCGCCGCGCAGAACCCTTTGGTTGCTGATCGCAAGCCTTTTGGCAATCGTCAATATACTGTTACCCTCGACCGAGCTTTTGGCCATTAGCCTAATCTTTTTGGGCATTTTGACGGCCTGTCATACACCGCTCGCTATGCTGGCGCTGCTTCTGGTTTTGTCTCCATTGCGGACGCTTATCGCCACAGAATCTAACTGGCCCCTGCCGTTGGACATAGGGCAAATATTGCTGGTAGTCTATCTTTCCGTTTGGCTGGCCACGCAGATCACGACGCGAAGGCCGATTCTTGCATTGCGTAGAGACAATGTACTGGTGGCGATCCTGGGCCTTTGCTGCGTGCTATCAATTGGCGCCTGGACCAGTGCATCGCTTTCGGCCTGGTTGCGCGAATGGCTCAAGTGGATGACAATGGCCGTCTTCGTATGGCATTTGGCGCTCTCGGCAGCTGTGAATTGGCGCTGGCTGGTTTTCGCCCTGCTTGTCGCGGCTTTTGCGAATGCCGTTGTCGGTTTGTACATTTTCTTTGGCGGCAGTGGCGCGGATCACCTGGTGATTTTGGGACGCTTCTTCCGCGCATTTGGAACCTTTGGACAGCCGAATCCATTTGGCGGCTTCATGGGTATAGCGTTGCCCTTGAGTATTATGGGGGCCTATGGTCAGTTGATTTTACTCGTTAATCGCTACCGGGCCGAAAAGAAATTGCATTGCGCAAACATTGTGACACTGGTGTGCCTTGTTTTTTGCAACGCCTTCATATCCGCGGCACTTGTCGCTTCCTGGAGTCGCGGAGCCTGGCTCGGATTCGCTGTCGCACTCGCAGTTATGCTTTTCGCCATACCCGAGCGCTTATCTCGCGGACTCGGCTACGCGATCGGCCTTGCACTCTTGCTCGGGGGCTTGTGGATCACCGGACTCGTACCGCAATCCATCATCACACGATTGACCCGCACCGCCGGAGAATTCTTCACAATTGAGGATATCCGCGGCGTAGATATCAGCCCTGTCAACTATGCCGTTATGGAGCGTGTCGCGCATTGGCAAGCGGCGCTCTATATGGCAGAAGCCAATCCGGTGTTTGGCGTTGGTTTAGGCAATTATGAGGTGGTGTATGACGATTTTCGGCTGATTAACTGGATGGAGCCCTTGGGTCATGCTCATAATTTTTATCTCAACATGCTGGCAGAAACCGGCATATTGGGCTTGACGGCTTTCCTGATTTTTTGGGTCGCCATCTTTGTGATCACCTGGCAGGCGCGGACGCATCCCGATCCCTTCGCGCGATCAATCGTCATTGGTCTGCTTGGCTGCTGGACCTATCTTGCGATACACAGTGCTTTTGATAACCTCTATGTCAACAACCTGTTTCTACATATTGGTGTATCATTTAGTATACTTTCGGTTCTCAGCGGGCAGGTTAACCGCGCATTGGTTCTGGAGTAAATATGTCGCAAGTAGCAACGCCGGATGTCAAATCAAAGCGGTCCCATTATCGAGGTCTTAACACGCCGCTCGACCAGTTGATCATCAAGATTGCCCGTCGTGTTGGAGGCGACAAAGCTAAGGAGGTTGAGCGTTTTGTCAAGTTCGCCTTTGTCGGATTGTTGGGATTTGTCATCGACTTTGGCGCGCTTTTCGTCTTGCAATCGAGCCTTCTGCCACCCGTCAACGATCTGCAAGAACGGCTGCCCGTCAATGTAGCGATAGCAACGTCCATCAGCTTTGCGTTGGCGGTCGCAAGCAACTATGCTTGGAATCGCTTTTGGACATATCCGGATTCCCGTTCCTATTCGGTGCGCCGACAATTGACTCAGTTTGCCATTGTCAGCGTTATCGGCTGGATCGCCAGGACGGCCTGGATCACCGCAACTTATGTCTTTCTTGGCTTGCTTTCTACTCAATTCATTCAAATGCTAATTGTAGGTTACCAACCGCAATTGCTCGATGAACACAAACTCGGCACGATGATCGCCCAATTCATTGGGGTTGTGGTTGTCATGGTTTGGAATTTTCTCGCCAATCGTTACTGGACCTTTAACGACGTTGACTGATGCGGCAAGAATTGCCATAGATTACACGCCTGCTTACGAGCAAGGCGGCGGCATTGGGCGCTACGTGCGTGAATTGACCAAGGCACTCGCCCTGCTTGATGAGCGCACCGACTATCGACTTTTCGTCGCCGGGACAAAGCCGTCAGCGTTGCCGCCCCCGCCTTCCGCAAACTTCCGCTGGCGACATACGCAATTAAGTCCACGCTGGCTGGCCAGGCTTTGGCAGCGAGCGCGGTTCCCGCTGCCGGTAGATGTGTTCACCGGCAAAGTGGATTTGTTCCATGCCACTGACTTCGTTCTGCCGCCAACAATGCCAACTACGCGCACGCTTTTGACCGTACACGACCTGTCTTTTGTGCGAGTGCCGGACGCTGCAGAGCCCTCGTTACGGAGTTATCTGGACTTGGTGGTACCGCGTTCGGTAAAACGCGCCGATCACATCCTTGCCGATTCTCACGCGACAAAGGCGGATCTCGTTGAACTTTACGAGACCGACGCGGACAAAATATCGGTGCTCTACTGCGGCGTCGATGAGCATTTCAGTTCCTCAAGTGATAGCGCAGAAATGCGAGCCGTGCTGGCAAGAATTGGACTGAACTATGGCGAATACTTGCTTTCAGTGGGAACGGTTCAGCCTCGCAAGAACTACCGGCGGGTCATTCTTGCGCTGCGAGAGTTACGCGATCGCGATATCGATCTGCACTACGCCATTGCCGGTGGCAGCGGTTGGCTGGAAGATGACATGTATCAGGCGATTATCGAGCAGGACATGGAGGATCGAGTTCATCTGCTGGGCTTCGTAGCGGACGACGATCTGCCCGCGATTTACTGTGGTGCCAAGGCACTGGTTTCGGTCTCGCTTTATGAAGGCTTTGGGTTGCCGGTTTTGGAGGCCATGGCTTGTGGCACTCCCGTGATTGCCAGCAATTTGTCGTCATTGCCAGAAGTCGCGGGAGAAGCCGGAATTTTAGTCGATCCACTTGATACTCAGGCAATCGGTGATGCCATTTTCCGCCTTGTTACGGATGCTCAATTGGGCGACCGTCTTATCAATCTGGGATTTCAGCGCGTGAGGGAATTCACTTGGGTGCGTTCGGCTAGCCAATTGAAAACCATTTACGACGAATTACTTTCGAAATAAAGTGCAATGCCGAATTGATTCGCGACATGAGTCAAAGGTGGAAGCGCATGCTGCGACAGGCTAGCAGCGATCGATTGACCGGAGTCGGCATAACAATCTTGCCGCTGCTGCTGGTGGCCTTGACGGGTTACCTGCTGCCCTGGATCGTGGCGCAGAATTCCGGAATGACGTTGAACGCTTTCGATCTGGCCGAATGGACGCGTTTGCATCCAACGCAGTCGACCTGGCTGGTCGTGCCCCTACTGATTCGTGTGCAACTTCCGCTCATGACGATGATGTTCGTTCTTTCGGCGCGAGTTCGTTTGCGCGGCTGGGTCATTCTCCTCATAGTCATATTGCTTTCCTTGTCGCAATTGCCGCCCTTCGAATTTGCCAGAGAACTGCAAGATCCCAACTATCAACAGCAGTTCGCATTGGCAGTCGTCACATTGATTGGCGCGCTCATGGTGTCGCGAAGCGTTTCCGCTACGAGATCGTCACTCGCGTTGTTTGTCTTGGCGACTATTGGCATGGCAACCGCATTGGCGGGTCAATCTCAATCAGAGTTCTTGTACCAACTTTCTCTGCAAGAAGGTGCTGCAGGTGCCGGACTATGGATTACGGTGGTGGCTTATAGCTTTATGGTCGCAAGCGCACTTTACCGCCTGCGGCGCAGATCATAGCGCGATGTATGCGGCGCTTGTGCCGAGATGCTCGGCAACCATCGTCAATTGACCGAGGTGATAGGTTTCGTGAAAATGGAAGTAAAGCAAACTGTCAAATGTCGTATTGTGCATGTAACCGGATGGCTGACTGAGCATTGCTGAATTCATGTCTTGCAGACCGCCGATGAGGGACCGCTGCGATAAGTTGAAGAGATTATGAAGCTCTTCGATCTGTATAACTTTCGTTTCATTTGTGCCGATAGGCTTACTGCCATTTCGATAACGTGACCGGGAGTTTTCGGACCAGATTGCGGTAGCGCCAACCAATCGCAACGGAACCGATCGCGAAGAAATGATATGTCCAAGTAACCAATTGATACTATGTCCGTCAACAATTGGCTGCTGCAAGCTCTCTTGTTGGCTGATCCCGCGAAGCTGTTTGTTAATGCATTCAGCGCTATAGTCAAAGGTCTTGATTAGTGCTTTTCCATCCATCATATGTACCTTCCTTACGCAAATCCGATAGACCTAGTACACTCTTGATAGACGAACTCCCATAAAATCAGTTTAGCCTGCATAAATGAAACAAGGCAGCCGAAGCCACCCCGCAGCATGATTTAACAGAAAAACTGTTAAAGTCTATTCCATATTGGATTTTACGTATGCCACGGCTTGACCAACCGTTTCGATCCGTTGCGCGTCCTCATCACTGATTTCGCCGCCAAACTCTTCTTCAAAAGCCATTATCAACTCAACCAGGTCGAGCGAATCCGCTTCCAAGTCCTCGCGGAAACTCGCGTTGCTAACGACGCGATCTTCTTCTACGCCTAAAAGCTCGACCACGATTCCTTTCACACGATCTTCGATTGATGCCATCTTCGTCATTCCTTCCCGGTGGAATCGAACATTCTCGCATAAGCGCCAATTATACCGATATTCCCTTTCGTTGCCAGTCCATTTGCCAACGCTCGATATGATTGACACTAGCCTGCATAAACAGTAGGATTATGCTGCAATGCCGCGCGTCGTGAGACACCCTAATTAAGGAACACTTCTCTATGGCAAAAGTCACGGAAACGCCTTCAACCGAGCGTCGGAAGGTGGATCACATCCGCATCAATCTCGACGAAAATGTGCAATTTCCCCGGATAAGTACCGGCCTCGAGAGATATCGCTTTATGCATCAGGCGCTGCCAGAACTAAACCTTGCCGATATTGATACAAGGGTGGAAATCTTTGGCAAGACGCTGTTGTCACCGGTATTGATCTCGTCAATGACGGGAGGCACTGAAATGGCGAGCCGTATCAATCGCAATCTGGCTGAGGCTGCTCAATTGCACGGGGTGGCTATGGGGCTGGGTTCGCAGCGGGCCGCTATAGAAGACGGTTCGCTGGCAGCGTCGTTCTCGATTCGTGAGCTGGCACCCGATATCTTGCTTTTTGCCAACCTGGGCGCGATTCAGCTAAATTATGGCTATGGCATAGACGAATGTCGCCGCGCGGTCGATATGGTAAACGCTGACGCCTTGATCCTGCACTTTAATGTCTTGCAAGAAGCCGTACAAGCCGAAGGCGACATAGAGTTTTCCGGATTGCTCAACAAGATTGAGAATGTCTGCGCTGAATTGGCGCTTCCGGTGATCGCCAAGGAAGTAGGCTGGGGATTCTCGGAAAAGAATGTCCGGGACTTGGCAAATGCGGGAGTGTCCGCCATTGACGTGGCAGGTTCCGGCGGAACGTCATGGAGTGAAGTCGAATACCATCGTGCTCCCAGCGATTTTCATGCCAGGGTCGCGCGCAGCTTCGCTGATTGGGGCATCCCAACCGCAGAAGCTCTCAATTACGCGCGGCAGGCTGCGCCCGATTTGCCGGTCTTTGCAAGTGGTGGATTACGCGATGGCATAGATATGGCGAAGTGTATTGCGCTGGGCGCGGAGCTGGCCGGTTTCGCCAGTCCATTCTTGCGAGCCGCAAACGAATCGGTTCAAGCAGTCAATTTCCTTATTGAAGAATTAAACGCCCAATTGCGTATCGCCATGTTGTGTACCGCGTCGCTAGATATCTGCCAGTTACGCCAGGCTGAACTTCGTCGTCTCAGTTGACTGCCCTAGACCAGCTCACGGATGACGGCGTTGCTCAAGAGACGTCCAGCCGCGCTTAAGTGTATTCGTTCGGGCTGGACGTGTAACAAACCGAGCCGTTCAAGCTTGATCAATGCTTCCGGGAAATAGTCGACAATGTCTTTTCCGAAGCGGCGCTCAAAGGTAGGTCGGTGAATGCCTTCGCGGGTCAGGCGCAGGCCCATCATTACAGTTTCGTACAAATCATCTTGCATATCGACTTTCGTCGCTTTCGCGACTGCGGGTGTCATTGGAAAGGCATAGTCGGGAGTCGAATTGTCACGCAGCGAAGCGATGTACTTGCCGGGCGCAGCAATATTCGAATAACGTAATCCACCGGCGAAACCATGTGACCCCGCGCCTATACCCAGGTATGGCAAGTTGCGCCAATATTGTAAATTGTGGCGGCAGCGGTAGCCCGGGCGCGACCAATTGCTGATTTCGTACTGGACATAACCGACTTGCGCGAGTCGATCCGCGGCGTGCTCATACATATCGGCGAAGAGGTCGTCGTCCGGGTGCGGGACCTCTCCCAAATCAACCTGCCGGCGAAGCGCCGTACCGCCTTTTAGCTCAAGGCCGTACATCGAGACATGCTCTGGCGCCAAGCGCAGCAACACATCAACGCTTTGCATCCAGTCCTCGATTGTCTCGTAAGGCGAGCCAAAAATCACATCGAGATTGACATTGTCGAAGCCGGCTTGACGTGCAGCATTCATGGCGAGCTCGACGGCTTGCAAGTCGTGGCGACGATCAAAAAGTCGCAAGATCTTGGCCGACGCCGACTGCATGCCTATGCTCAAGCGGTTGATGCCCGTTGCTCTCAAAGCGCTTAGATATTCTTTCGAGAGATCGTTAGGGTTAGACTCAAATGAGATTTCAGCATCTGATGTAAAGGAAAAACAGTTTCGCAATCGCGTCATAACTTGCTTGTATAAGCCGGGACTCACTAGCGACGGGGTTCCGCCGCCGAAATAAACTGAATGCACGGCTGAATGAGGGTTGCCAAGGGAAACTTGCTGCAACTCGCGGCAAAGCGCTTCCATATAGGCAGGGACTAGTTCTTCGAGATCAGTATAGACATTAAAAGCGCAATAGCTGCAACGTGTCTGGCAAAACGGGATATGAATATATATAGAAAGCGGCACGTGCAGATCCATTGCTGTTGCGACATCCAATTTCAGTCAAAGATTGCATCAATGGTATTGGTAAAATATAATTATGCAAGTCGCCGTACTCCTTCGCAGATATTCTGCTTTGAGCACGAGCAGTGTGTTGTCGCTGCGTCTTAGTCGGTCGATCTGACAGCCTTACCTAGTTGGATCAAGGAAATGGATTTCTTCCGTCGGCGTTTAGGACGCACAAAAGACAACGTGGGCAGCAGAAGGTCTTCACGTAGAGTCTCCCATGTGTCGCCCAATAACAGTCGGCGCCCGGTTATAGAAAGCGAAGCTGTCGAAACGCCTACCGGCAACAGTGAAGCAGTAGCAAAGCCGTCCGTTGCGGAAGCGGAAGTATTGGAGCCGCAAGCTGTTGCGGAGCCTTCTGAACAGACAACCCGCAGTAGCGACAGCAAGAGCGAGTCATCCAAAACGGCCATTGCAGTCCAAGAGATTAAATCGACCCGATCTGAGCCAGAAGTAAGCGCAGAGATCAAACCGAGAAAGTCCCAGGAAACCTTGACGTACGGTGTCGCTAGCGATGTCGGTATGTTACGTGATAATAATGAAGACGCGTGTTTCGCTATGCATTGGCATTCAATTACGGTGGACGAGCGGCCGGATTTTGGATTCTTCATTGTAGCTGATGGTATGGGAGGGCATCTCGACGGCGAAAAGGCATCAGGCATTGCGGTGCAAACGTTGGCGGCGGAAATGCTGGAAACGATGTACGTGCCTCTCTTGCGCGATTTCCATGCCGGCGACAGTCCAACGATCCTTGATGCCTTGGTATCCGCTTCGGAGAAAGCCAACCTTGCAGTAATCAAGAGGGTGCCGGGCGGCGGAACTACCTTGTCCTCCGTGGCAATCGTTGATAACCTGGCTTATCTCGTGCACGTTGGTGACAGCCGCGCATACCTGATTACTGATGACGATATCGAGCAGCTGACCACAGACCATACGCTTGTTCAGCGCCTGATCGAAATGAAAGAGTTGACGCGGGAAGAGGCGGAATATTATCCGCAAAAGAATGTGCTATATCGGGCCATCGGCCAGAACGAAAAGCTGAAAGTCGAGCGTTTGATACGCACCATGCCGCCGGCCGCGCAAATGCTTATTTGTAGCGACGGATTATGGGACCTTGTTGAAGATCAAACCTTGAAGCAAGTTGCGCTGGAATCGCCAACGCCACAAGATGCTTGCGACCGACTAATTGCTATGGCAAATGAGCGGGGTGGAACAGACAATATCACTGCCATCATTTTCAAGACACCGGGCCTTGCGCCTGTGCAGTAAACGATTAATCGTCGGTTATCTGGCGCGGTCCGGCAATGATAATCCATTCAGGCAACTTGGCAGCTGGTGAGATTCGTCCCAGAGTTTGAAGGAACGAACACAATAATGAATCCAGGACATTCCATGAATCCTTCGCGCAGAGGCAAGCGCATCCTCGTCGTCGATGATGAGCCACGAATGATCGGCTTCATTCGTATGAATCTCGAGCTAGAGAACCACCAGGTCATTGAAGCTAACAATGGTTTGCAGGCACTTGATGCCATACGCACTCAACTGCCCGATCTGGTATTGCTCGACGTCATGATGCCAGAGCTCGATGGATTCGAAACTTTGCGTATGTTACGTGAATTCTCCGATATCCCGGTCATCATGCTGACAGCAAAGGGGGAAGAAAACGATAAAGTATTTGGGCTGGAACTAGGCGCGGACGATTACATCACCAAGCCTTTTGGAACACGGGAGCTTTCCAGCCGTATCAAGGCGATATTTCGGCGTCTGGAAAAACCGACGACGGACGAAGCGATATTGCGGATCGACGACAGGTTGAGCGTAGATTTCAACCAACGCGAGGTCATTGTCCAGGCCAAACATATCAAACTTCGCCCCACCGAGTATCGTTTGCTCTATCATTTGATCCGCAACGCCGGCTGGACCGTTCCGCATGATCAATTGCTGCAAAAGGTCTGGGGCTATGAATATCGAGACGAGGCGCATTACGTAAGACTTTATGTCAATTACTTGCGCGAAAAAATCGAAGAAGACCCTGCGAATCCCCGATATATTATCACCGAACGCGGCGTCGGCTATCGCTTCGTCGATTTCAAAAAGTAACTGTGACTGGCAGCATCGCTAGTTGAACAGAAATCCAAAATCCATGTAGAGACAATCTTCCCCGGTGATTCCTGCGGGTGCGTTTTCACAATCGCAACTACCATACTCACGAAAAACAAAAATTAGCCGGTTACGTCGTTTGAGTTTTTTCTTGAGCGTGTTCCATTGAGACTTGCTTGGCGAAGTCGCTCCAGCGCTCAGTTGAAAGTAGCGTTGGTGGAAGATCACACGAAAATGGTGATCGTCATATTCGATCAGCCGCGACAAACTTGCGCCTTGCGCTCCTGTCAAGACAGCATTGATCAAGGACGCGGCATACTGATGCTTCACTTTGCGGAATTGCGGCAATTCCCGATGCAAGCGTGCTTATTCCCTATGCTAAACTTACGGTAAACCTGTTTCCGTTAGAGAATTATTTCTCGTTGTCTCGAGAATCGTATCTTCAGGAACGATGGCAATATGAGACGTTTTCTTCAGATTCTGCTGATTATTATCTTCTGCTTGATGCTTGTACATACCCTAATATACCTTGCATTTGGTATAGCGCTTATCCCCTTCCCCTTCGATTATGACCAGGCGGAAGGATTCGAACTGAACAATGCGGTTTTGATCGCTGACGGGCGCTGCCCCTATTGTGACAATCATGTTTTCCCCTTCTTTGGTAGTGGCTATCCTCCGCTCTTTCACTTGCTGATGGCGCCATTTGTCAAGCTATTCGGACCGCAATTCTGGTATGGCCGCTTGCTGATCTTCAGCTCCACATTTTTCACGGCAGGCGCTATCGCCTGGGCAGTTTACCGAGACTCGCGCCACCGCCTGATTGCAGCGATCGCAGGCTTGGCATTCTTGTCGTCGAATTACATTTATCACATCGGCCCTCTACTTCGTCAGCACTTGCTGATGGTCATGTTCGAAACGCTGGCAGTAGTGCTGATCGCCGGCGCAGTAAGGCGCGACGGGAGCCGCAATGACAGAGGAATTTTTCTGGCCTATGCCTTGCTGCTATGCGCCGGATATACCAAGCAGCTGGCCTTCGCAACTTGCATCGCCGTTTCACTCTGGCTATTCTTGCGGAATCCACGCCTCGCCATCCGTTACAGTCTTGGATTGATTGCCAGCGCGGCTATCATTTTCGCCCTATTGATGTTTGCGACGGAAAACCACTGGTGGGTCAATATTATCTCTGCCAATCAGAATCCCTACATATTGGAGCAATTTCTGGGACTGCTTGGGCAGTTTCTGCGATTGCATGGATGGCTATTCGTACTTGCGGCCGGAATGGTGATTTTCGAGATATATTTTTATCGTGTTTCGGTTTATTCGCTATGGTTCGTCGCTTCCTTCATAAGCACCAGCGCGGCGGGCAAATGGGGTGCCGGTGACAGTTACTTCGCAACTACCTTGGCTGCAATATGTATCTTAAGTGGCATTTTTCTAGCGCGCTCTGTGAAGAACGGTTGTACCCTGCCGGACAATTATTTGGAAAAGTATCTGCAGCGGTTGTTTAACCGTCGCTTTGCTGAATTCTTCGTATTGATTCCAGCCTTGATGTTTCTCGGCTATGGATTAACCGTCTTCAAAATGCCGACCTCCGGCGCTATTTTTCGACCCCTAGCGGAAATTTTGCACATCCGCCCGCTTCCTGCCTGGCGGTATCCGCTGTACGATCCTGCCGGCTGGACCGTCGGCTATGCGGTCACCGGCCATTTGCCGTCGGCCGAGGACTACTCCAAAGGCTGGCAAATCGTGGAGCACATCAATGCGACCGACGGATTGCTGCTATCTGAAGATGCTGGCTTCAATTTCCGAAGCGGGCGACAGGTCATCGGCAACGGGGTGCAACTAAAGAACTTATGGGAAAACGGATTGTACGATCCGGCCGGGCTGGTTGAATATATTGAGACACAGAAGTTTGGACTGATTATCATGCGGGCGAGACTCCTTCCGCCGCCGATCTTGATCGCAATCGAGGCGCATTATGAGCTTGACACAATCATCAGTATGAACGGTTTTGACTATCAGCTTTGGCGTCCGCGTTCCTTTGATTCTTAGTGTTTATCTACGTAAAGTGATGTACGGTGAGCTGATTTAATAGTGTTATTATTGTGAAGCGGACTACAATATCGTCAGAGAGGATGGTTTTATGAGCATCGTAGATGGTCAGACATTTAAGAATATCCTGGCTTGCTGGACCTCAGGGATTACGGTGGCGAGTGTGGCATCAGAGGGGGACTGGCAAGCGATAACCGTGAATTCCTTCGCCAGCGTGAGCATGGAGCCGCCCTTGATCTGCTTGAATATCGCAAACCGGCTCGATATTCGCAGCTATATGGCACGCGCGGGTCACTTTGCGATCAGCATACTTTCCGATCAGCAGCTAGACCTGGGCAAGCGATTTGCAGGATATTACGACGACAGATTCGCCAACCGCTTTGATGGATTGACATGCGAAACGACAGCGGATGGGGATCCCATAGTGCCTGACTGCATGGCTTGGCTCGCTTGTCGCGTCGAGCACCTCATCAACGTTGGCGAGAACTCGATGTTTGTAGGTAGTGTCGAAGGCGGAAGCTGGACATCAGACAAGGTGCCTCTGCTATATCACAACCGAAAGTGGGGGATATTTCAAGCAACTGAAGACAAATAACTAGGTTGTTTACAACGCGAATGTTTCAGGTCTAGCCCAATTTGGCAGCCGCTAGCGCCGCGCCGACGATTCCGGCACGGTTCCGCAATTGCGCCGGTACAATCTTGGTCTTACAGGCGATATGCGGCAGGAAACTCTCGAACTTCTTGCTCACGCCACCGCCGATAATGAAGAGATCGGGAGTGAAAAGCACCTCTATGTGAAGCATATGTTCCGTCAGGTGTTTGCCCCACTTTTTCCAGCTGTAACCATTTACCTGTCTTGCTCGGTCCGACGTGCGAAGTTCAGCATCTTTGCCGCGAATGATCAAATGACCAAATTCGGTGTTGGGAATCAATACGCCGTTGACAAAAAAGGCGCTGCCAACTCCGGTGCCCAAGGTCAGAATCACAACCAGGCCGTGCTGCTCCCGCCCGGCGCCAAACTCCATTTCGGCAATGCCCGCCGCATCGGCATCATTGAGCACGAGCACGGGGTTGCCTGTATGCCTCTCCAGGATTGACCTGGCGTCGGCATCAATCCAATCATCATGCACGTTTGCCGCCGTTTTTGTCACGCCATGCTGTACGACGGCGGGAAAAGTGCAGCCGATGGCTCCTTGCCAGGCGAAGCTTTTGGCTATCTGCCCAACGACTTGGGCTATCGGTTCCGGCTTGGCGGGCTGCGGCGTTTCGATACGCAAGCGCTCGCCGACAAACTCGCCGGTATTGGTGTCGACGATGGCACCTTTTATGCCGGAGCCACCAATATCCACGCCCAGCATTTGCATAATCGAATCCTTCCCCGCTGCCGTTTCAAGCTCGGTTAATGATACCAGAATGTAAAACTATGTCACAATGGAAGCGCAGGAAGATGTCGAATATTACTGTCATGTAAGGGATTGCCATGTGGAAAATGGCGCCGCGAAAGCCCATCCATTCTACGCTTGCCATACGCTAGCAAGGTACGTATTGATTTCGCAAGTTTTTTCGGCTTTAATTTGGTAAAGAGGCAGCATTTCGGGGCAGATTATGCAACTTGGAAAACTTTCTATTCTTGTGAGTGTGATATTGCTAATGCTCGCACCCGTCGCGCTGGCACAAAACAGTTGCTCCGCGAGCAGTTGTGGCGTCTCGGAGAGCGTGATTGACGGCTATCCATATCCCAATGTTTCGCCTTTGCCGATAGACGAGGATCTGCTTTATGATCGTGAGTATCGGCAAGTCACCGGTGTGCTTCAGGTCTTTGACACGCCAGATGGCGAACAGATCGAGAGCTTCGGCGACGGATACAGTTTCGTAACCGTGCTTGAGGAAACGGATGGCTGGATAAAGATCGACGAGGGTAAATGGATCAAGTCGGATGCCGCCAGCGAAGCCTACACGCCGTCGCGATTTTCCGGTGTGCAATTGCCGGAACAAGCCCTGCCCCATACGATGGCCTGGACTTTGCGGCACTTGCGCGGCGCTGAGACGCCAGGCGGTCTAGAATCAGCCAACAATCCATTCAAATACCGCTATTCTCGCGTCAATATATACTCGACAGTAGAAGTTGATGGCCATGATTGGTACCAAATTGCAGCTAATCAATGGGTACATCAATTCAAAGTCGCCAAATTGCTGCCAATCGAAAGACCGGAAGAAGTTGACACGCACAAATGGGTCAGCGTTGATCTGTATGAGCAGGTTGTTGTCGCTTACGAAGGCGATACACCGGTGTTCGCGACTCTGATGTCCTCAGGCCTGTCGGACTGGCCGACCAACGAGGGTGTCTTTCATGTCTATGTTCGCTTCACCCGTACCTTGATGAGTGGCGCATACAATCAGCCCGATTTCTACTATTTGCAGGAAGTGCCGTGGACCATGTATTTTGATGGCGATATCGCTTTGCATGGCGCTTACTGGCATGATGGATTCGGTTATCGCAAAAGCCACGGCTGCGTGAATATGACCATCACCGATGCCCATTGGTTATTCAATTGGGCGGAAGACGAATATGACTTCAACAATGGGGATTATGTCGGCCCGGCGGTATACGTCTATTCAAGCGGCGAATACCAGTAGCGCGGCGAGGCGGCAAAATCACTTCGCCATGGCCGACTCCGCGACGCGAAATCCTTCAATATAACCTTCGACTGCCAGCAATTCTGCATTGAGAATGCTGCATCCAGCCGCGCCTCGAATAGTATTGTGAGAAAGCGCGGCAAATTTATATCCCAGGATCGGGCATTCGCGCAAGCGACCTATGCTGGTGATCATGCCATTGCCAGCATCACGATCTCGGCGCGGTTGTGGACGATCGATCTGGTAGAGATACTGTAACATTTTTTCCGGCGCGCTGGGCAAGCTAGGGACAGGATCCGGCGCTCGGTATTCCAGCCAGTCGGAAATGATACGATCGCGTTCCGGCTTTTCCGCCAGCTCCACCGAAATGTTGATGAGATGCCCATCAAGTACGGGCACACGCGTACATGTGGCGCCCACGACCATGTCCAACTCGTCGATTCCGTCGCCGTTGAATCTGCCTAACATCTTGCACGACTCGGTTTCCATTTTATGCTCATCGCCCGGCACGAATGGAATGACATTGTCAATGATATCCATCGACGAGACGCCCGGGTAGCCGGCACCGCTGACCGCTTGCTCACTCACCAGATGCAAACGTTTAACGCCATATTTGAGCAGAGGTCGCAAGGACATCACAACCGGCATTGTTGTGCAGTTCGAGTTCGCGATGAGCGCGCCGTTAGTCCAGCCTCGGCGGCGCCGCTGCACATCAATAAGCTGCAAGTGATCTGCGTTGACTTCCGGCAAAAGCAACGGCACATCAGGTAGCATGCGGTTTGCCGAGGCGTTGGTACAGACGAGGTGTCCGGCTGCCGCCAGAACTTCTTCGCGCGCTAAGGCGGCTTCTTTTGGCAAAGCGGAAAACACAAGCGGCGAATCCAGAGAATCGTCCAGCGACTTGACGTTTAGTCCAGCCACATCGTCCGGCGGGTTGCCAGCAAGCACCCAGTGCGCCGCTTCAATATAGGATTTTCCGGCGCTTCGCCTCGAACCGACAACCTCGCGCACCTGAAACCAGGGATGATTATCGAGAAGCTGAATGAATCGTTGGCCGACGGCGCCCGTCGCACCCAAGATCGCCACATCCGTTTTTTGCATCTGTTCCACCTGCCTACATTCCCACCGTATTCGACCGGACAGCGGGATACGACCCTAACATCTTAACAAAGGACGTCAATTGCAGCAGCTGCGTCAGTACTCCCTGGCAACTCGTATCCTGCCAATGCCCCTCGAAGTCAAGATAGAACAAGGGCTCCCAAGGGCGGTTGCGGCGCGGGCGGGATTCCAGCTTGGTCAAATTCAAATCACGTTGGGCGAACTCTCCCAAGCATTCGTAAAGAGCTGCCGGACGATTGCGCGTCGCAAATACTATCGATGTCTTGTTGTAATCTGACGGCTCGGGATCACCGTGTCCCAACAAAAGAAATCGCGTGTAATTGAAGCGTTCATCTTCGATCTGCTCGTCAAGGATGTCAAGCTGATACAATTCTGCCGCCAACTCTGTCGCGATCACACCAGCATCCGGCGCCGGCGAATTGGCTAGATCATTTGCTGAACCTGCCGTATCAAACCAACCCACAGCTTCGAAACCATGACGTTCCAGGTAACGCTTGCATTGCATCAGTGCTTGCGGATGCGAACGCACTTGTTTGATGTCACTTAGGGTCGTGCCAGGATTGACGAGCAAGGCGTGGTGCACGTGCAAGATGACTTCTGCTTGAATCCTGACATCGTGATCCAACAGCATTTCATAGGCCCCGCTTACCGATCCTGCCAGCGCGTTTTCCACTGGCAGCAGACTGTAATCCACAAGGCCGTTCTCCAGCGCGTCAAAGAGTTTGTTAAAATCTTGACACGGCAAACAAGCCACTTCGCTGCCAAAGTGTTGGCGCACGGCAATCTCGGAATTGGCGCCAGGGATTCCCTGGTAAGCTACGGTCGTCATAAAGTTCTATCTCACAATGCTTGGCATCGGCAAAATATTATCCGATGCCAAGAGAATTTTGAAGTCTTGATCTTCGCCTGCGCGAACGGTAACCAGCCGTGAAGCACTGTTTACCTTGCGACAAATCTTGCTGAAACACGTATAATAGGTCGTAGAGCCTTTGCTGCTAGGAGAAACCATGACCCGAGAACAGCGATTCGACCCAATGAAAGAAATCCAAAACATCAGCGATCAGATCGGCAAGCAGATCGAGAAAGGTATACGCACGGTAACCAGCCCCGGCGAAGAAATTCTGCTCGATATGTACGAAGCCGAGAATCAACTGGTAATCCGCACAAACGCCATCGATGGTCTGGTCAAAGAGAGTATCGAAATCAGTCTGGAAAGCAACATTTTGACAATCGCGCTAAAGACTGAACCAGAGTCAACACCGACAACTGCACAGTACCTTCTGCAGGAGCGGCGTTTTGGACGCCTATCGCGCTCCGTCGAACTGAGCAATTCGGTCAAAGGCAATGAGGCGCGCGCCAAGGTAGAAAACGGAAACAACCTGGTGATTACCTTGCCGGTTGATGACAGCATCTACGGCAATATCACCGTTACGCCGGTGGAATAAGCCCTGCGAGTGACAACCGGATCGGAGAAAGCAGATTCAAATTGCCTTGGTCGAGGTTAGTCCTCCAGGAGCGTAGCTCTTGCTGACTCGACCTTTTCGTCAAAGCGCGCCAGGAGCACACTCTTGCGCTCGTCATCCAACAGTGAGAGCTCGATTGATCGCCGCGCCAACTTTATGATGTCGGCAAGAGCAATCCCACATTCTTCATGCGCCATCAGGTATTCATCAATCAGCGTGGTTTTGTAGAGTGAGGGCATGCCAGCAGACAAAACTACTTGCACCGCGTTGTCCAAGAGTTGCCGCAATGGATACTCTGACACCTGCTTTATTGATCCCAATCGCAAGGCGCGGCTGAGCGACACAATCAGCGGCATTTCCAGATTAACCATAAGCTGCATCAGTGACTCGTCGTTATGGATTCCCCAGGAATCCGTTAACCGGTGAGGATCCAATTCATCCAACGCGGAGGTGATTCCGGCCGCGCCCATACCGCTGCCAGCGTGAGAAACAGTGACAATTTCCTTCTTGCGCGCGGTGGCAAAAGCCCGTCGGAATTGCCCGACCGGTTGGGCGTCTTCCTTGCCGAGCATGCCGAGCGCTACGACATTGCCGTCTCTCGCCGACGCACTTGTCGCCCAACGCGCCACATCATCGCCGGCACGAGGATTGTCGCTGGGAATACAATAAATCCAGGACATGTCTACACCCCAGCCTCGCAAGGCGCGGTCTCGCCCGTCATTCAAAGCGTTGGTGAAGGTCTCGATCGTCATTCCCGCCCTGCTCATGAATTCCGAAGGAGCAACAGAAATCTCGGCATAACAGACATTCTGCTTGGAAAGCTTCACGCCTATGTCATAGACTACACGAGCGATATCCTCGGGGTATTTCGCCCAACTACCCGCGACGGTCGCGATTTCATCGACGCGGTCATAATCAGGTTCTTTCAGCAGCGCAACCCATGCCTCAAAGTCTGCTTCTGTTGCAGGCACGGCATTCTGCCGGGCAATCATGAGCAAGCCGTCTTCCACCAACGCGCCGGTCAGTTGGAGATTGAGATCTGCCTTGGGGATAGCCTCAATAAACTCACGAAATGACATTGATTCCACCTTGTAACTCATGACTATTGACGAAATGCTTACACTTGCTTCATTGCGCGTCGGACTGTTCGTAGTATCTCAGGGACGTTTAGTCCTGAGACTCTACGCTTTCTGGCAATGTATCCGCCAAGCTGAGCTTGGCATCGCGATAAGCGACCGATGCGTTGATAAATGCCGCAAAGAGCGGATGAGGCCGATTGGGTCTGCTCAAAAACTCTGGATGGAATTGGCAGCCCAACATAAAGGGATGGTCTTGTAATTCGGCGATTTCCACCAACACACAATCCGGACTATGCCCGCTAAAACATACCCCGTTGGCGGCAAACAATTCGCGGTAATCGTTGTTGAATTCGAAGCGATGCCGATGCCGTTCCCTGACCTGCGTGACCTGGTAAGCGCGCGCGGCAAGAGACCCGGCAGACAAATCGCAAGGATACTCGCCCAGACGCATGGTCCCGCCCATATCAGTTATTGCCCGCTGTTCCAACATCAAATCAATAACCGGGTGCGGTGTACTCACATCGAATTCCGAACTGTTAGCATCCTCCAATTCGAGCACATTTCGCGCATACTCAATGCACATCACTTGCATGCCCAGGCAGAGTCCCAAATAGGGCACATTGTTCTCTCGGGCAAACTTGGCGGCGACGATTTTCCCTTCAATGCCACGATAACCGAATCCGCCGGGAACGATCACACCGTCGAGCTCTTGCAGTCTATCGAGATCTTTGCCTTTTTCCAGGTCACCTGAGTGGATCCAATCGATCTCGACATCCTGATCTTGATGAATGGCCGCATGCAATATGGATTCCTTGACCGACATATAGGCATCACGCAATTCCACATATTTTCCAACGAGGCCGATGCGCAACTTCTGCTGGGCGCTGCGAGAACGCGCCACGATATTGCGCCATTTGCTCAATTCGGGAGAATTGGCTTCCAGCTTGAAGCGCTTCAAGATATAGTCACCCAAGCCGGTTTCCTCGATCATTAATGGCACAGCATAAATGTTGTCGGCAGTCAGCAAGGGAATCACCGCCTTCTCATCCACATCGCAAAAAAGCGCGATCTTGTTGATGATATCGTCGTTCACCGGATGATCCGTGCGGGCAATTATCACATCGGGTTGTATCCCGATGCCGCGCAGTTCCCTCACACTGTGCTGCGTCGGTTTCGTTTTCAGTTCATCGGTGGCGCCAATATGTGGCAGGAAGGTGACATGCACATACAAGGCATCGCGACGTTTCAATTCGGTTCGTAATTGACGAAGGGATTCCAAAAAAGGCAGACTTTCAATGTCACCGGCAGTACCGCCTACTTCTACAATTACTACATCAGCTTCCGTACGCTTGGCAACCAATTTCATGCAGCGTTTGATCTCATTCGTAATGTGCGGCACAACTTGTATCGTACCGCCGAGGTAATCGCCCTTGCGTTCCTTTTCGATTACGGTCAGGTACACTTGCCCGGCGGTGACATTCGACAGCCTGCTGACATTCTCGTCGACAAAGCGCTCATAGTGCCCCAGGTCAAGGTCGGTTTCCGCCCCGTCCGCAGTGACGAAGACCTCGCCATGCTGATAAGGACTCATGGTGCCGGGGTCGACGTTTAGGTATGGATCCAGCTTCTGTATGGCAACCTTCAGGCCGCGCGCTTTCAGTATGCGGCCGATAGCGGCAACTGTCAGACCTTTGCCAACCGAACTGACAACTCCACCTGTGCAGAAAATGTATTTTGGATTCACCTTCATCCGTTCACCCTCGTTTAACAACGGCCCAGCCGTTCATGGGGTATGTTGGTCTTATTGACTCGCTGCAGCCTATAGCTCACTTCTCAGGTCCTCTGCGGTTCTGCGCATGTCCAACAATACCAGACCGAGCTTGGCGTCTTCCGTTGCCAACGCTGTTAGCACCGCCTCATCATTCACGGACAGTAAAATTACAAATCCCAAATCACCCCGGATCAAGAATTCATTTAGCGCGCCGCGCTTCAGTTCCATGGCGATTCTTTCTCCCAAGCCAAGCATCGCGGCGGACATTGCAGAAATGCGCTCATCTTCCAAATCGCTCTTAAGATCAGAGGCAATCAAAAGCCCTTCAACACTTACGGCGGCGACAGCCTCAATCTCTGGATTGAATTCTTGCAGACGGCGCAAACGCGCCACGATACGGTCTTGTCGCGAAATCGCTCTCACTCCCGCTACTTCTATAATAGAATTGCTTATGTGTCCGTCAAATCAAAGACACAATGAACGGCACCTTGCGGCACCGAACACAACAGCAACTTCAATGTGACAGATTCGGAAAGGAAATTTGCTATATAGCATATTGCCATGATTCATTATACTAGACATATACCAGACGGCAAGCTAGGCGGACGGAGTTTCGCAAACCTGTAGCGTCCCTTGGTACAGTTGATACTTCGGACATAATTGCGCAGGTCCAAGACACGCGATTGGAACGAACTTAATGAGTGAAGAGTATCAACAAACGCGGCAAGCCCGGCAGGTGCGACAGTCGGCGACGCCCGTGCAAGATATAGCCGAACGCATCGCCAACAGTGTCGGCGAGGTCATAATAGGCAAGGGAAATGAGGTGCGCCTGACAATACTCGGTTTGCTCTGTCGCGGTCACATCCTTCTCGAAGACATCCCCGGAGTTGGCAAGACAATGATGGCAAAGTCACTCGCAAAGGCTGTAGGCTGCACCTTCAATCGTATCCAGTTCACGCCTGATATGCTGCCATCGGATATCACTGGTGTATCGATATATAACCCCAAGAATCGCGAGTTTGAATTTCGCCCGGGACCGATCATGGCACAAATCGTGCTCGCAGACGAAATCAACCGCGCCACGCCCAAGACACAATCGGCCTTGCTAGAAGCCATGGAAGAAGGCCAGATGACGGTGGACGGCGTTACTTACCGGCTCAGCAATCCTTTTCTGATTATGGCGACGCAAAACCCTATCGAATATGAGGGCACTTTCCCGCTGCCGGAAGCGCAGCTGGACCGGTTTTTGGTGCGCATTCAGATGGGTTATCCGCAGCCACAAGACGAGCTGAAGATTCTAACTGCACAGCAGTATCAGCATCCGCTGGAAAGCCTTCAGCAGGTCGTCAGTTTGCAAGAAATGCTTGCCGTTCAACAGCTCATCAAGGACATTTACGTCGCCAAGGAAGTCAAGCAATACATCATCAACCTGATAACGGCGTCGCGCCGGCATCCGGATGTCTATCTTGGCAGCAGTCCGCGTGGATCGTTGGCACTTTTCCGGACGTCACAGGCACGTGCCGCCATGACGGGGCGCGATTATGTCATTCCCGATGATGTCAAGGCGTTGGCCGAGGTGTCACTAGCTCACCGTATCATCGTCGGTCCGGCAGCTCGCATCAAGAACATTACCTCGAGAACAGTGGTGCAAGATATATTGCAATCGACACCGGTGCCGGGCGCATCGGTGCGTTAAGGTCACATGCCTAATCGCCGCAATATACTCTATATCTTGATGATCATCAGCCTTTTGACAGGCTTGTTTACTGGTCGGCCGCAACTGTTTAAGCTCACTTATTTGATCGCGGCGATACTCGCCATGTCATTGCTATGGACCTGGCTGTCGCTTCGTGGCATTGCCTTGCAGCGCACAACTCGTACCCGGCGCTCTCAGGTGGGTCGTATCTTTAGCGAGTCGTTCAGTGTACAAAAAACTGGCTTTCTGCCCAAACTTTGGTTAGAGATTCGCGATCACTCCAACCTTCCTGGACATCATGCCAGCCATGTGGTGCCGTCACTAGTCGGTCGCCGAGAATATAAATGGGAGGTCGAGACGAAATGCGTCGCCCGCGGCGAGTTTCACTTGGGTCCTTTGACGGTGATCAGCAGTGATCCATTTGGATTCTTCCGCTCTCCGCGACGCGTCGGCGCCACAGAAACGCTTGTCGTTTATCCCATGACGGTCGAATTTAACAAGGTGGTGCTGCCGATCGGCTTCATGTCTGGTGGCGATGCCCAACGCCAGATGACGCATCAGGTTACGACAAATGCCAGCAGCATCCGTGATTATGTCACCGGTGACAGCATGAACCGCATCCATTGGCGCACGACTGCGCGAACTGGCAATTTGATGGTTAAGGAATTTGAGCTGGATCCGCTGGTTGACATTTGGCTCTTCAACGATTTTTCCTCCAATTCACTGTATGAAGAACCGACGGTTCAAAAGGCGCGTCAGACCGGACATGTCATCCTGGACGGCCAGCGTATCCCGCCCTCTACAGAAGAATATGGTGTTGTTATCGCGGCATCACTGGCGAAATACTTTATCGATAGCGAGCGTGTGGTCGGTTATGCGGCGTATATACCGTATCGTCAGGTATTCGAGCCCGATCGTGGCAACCGACAATTGACACGTATTTTCCAGGCTTTGGCGGTCGCACGTTGCACCTCGAACCATTCTTTGCGAGAAATGCTGTCTTTGGAAACACCATATTTCACCCGCGGAACCACGCTCTTGATAGTTACCTCGTCGCTCGATGTAGATTGGATCAGCGAGGCGCAAGTGCTGATGCGTCGTGGAATCCGTACCATCTGTGTATTCGTCGATCCGCAGACATTCAATCCCGCCCTAGACTCGGCCGCGGTACGCGGCATGATGCAATTGACAAAGATACCCGCCCTATTGATCGGCAAAGGTGATGACTTGGCCGTCGCCTTGGAGCAGCGCCCGATTTAGGTGATACGCCAGATAGTGAAATCTCGAAAAAGGGGTGTTTCTAAATGACTAACACTTTTGACACCATCGTCACAGGTGCCGGCGCGATGGGCAGTGCAGCCGCATACTACCTTAGCAAGCGCGGCCAAAAGGTGCTGCTGCTGGAGCAATTCGGACTGGATCACAAGAGGGGCAGCTCCTACGGATATTCGCGAATCATTCGCTATTCCTATGATCATCCGGAATACGTGGAATTGGCGAAAGAGACTTATCCGCTATGGTTTGCGCTTGAAGATGCGCTGGGTGAAACGCTGGTCGTCAAGACTGGCGGCATAGACTTTGGTCCCGCGGATGACGCGACTCTGAAGGAAACCATCAACTCCGTGAAATCAAGCGGAATCGATCATGAGCTGCTAGATTTAGATGACGCGATGTTTCGCTTCCCGCAATTCAGATTCAATGACGATTTCCAGGTCCTTTACCAACCGGACAGCGGCTTCGTCCGCGCCTCGAAAGCCGTACTGGGGCATATCAAGCTAGCAAGGAGGCAGAGCGCTGTCGTAAAGGACAATATCACTGTGCGCGATTTATCATTCAGCAGCGAAGGCGTGACCGTATCCACGACGGACGACACATACTCCGCCGCAAGACTGATCGTTACTGCCGGTTCTTGGGCGCGTTCACTATTGCAAAGAAGCGGGCTGGATTTGCCGATCAAGCCCTTACGCTGCCAATTGAATTTCATGACAACGTCTGACAACTCCAGCTACGTTGCCGGGAATTGTCCCGTTTGGATCGCCCATGTCAGCAAGCTCTTTCCGGAAACATTGTATGGCATACCCTCTCATGATGGCTCGGGATTCAAGATCGCCTTCCATGGGGGGCCTGCCTTCGATCATCCTTCGCAGATCGACTTTAAGCCCGACCAGGACGATGTGGCCAAGATACGGAACTTCATGCAGGCGCATATCCCGGCATTGGCTGATGCCCCACGGCGCGAAAGCCGCATCTGTCTTTACACGCGGACACCGGACGAGCACTTCATCGTTGACAAACATCCTGAATGCGAGAATATCGTAATCGGCGCCGGTTTTAGCGGGCACGGATTCAAATTCAGCACGATCATCGGCAAGATGCTGAGCGAACTCGCGCTTGATGGCGCAACGGCGCATAATGACAGCCTCTTCAAGATAGCTCGTTTTGCAAATTAGCGCTCCACCAATTGAATTCGCCAGCCAGGTTGAAATCTAAAGCACTCAACAATGTATGAGCATCTGCGTCCTGTGACTTGACCACAGCGCCTACCGTTTCGCATTTACATTGACGGCCCAGCGCAAATGCGCTCGCGATCGCCTCACGGTTGACAGTTCCTTCTATCCAGATTCCACGGTAGCTGAGCGTATCGACCACAATCAGATGTGCGCTCTCGCTGCCCTGTCGTTCACATGATCCCGTGCAAGTGGCGGAGACGTACAATTGATAATCTTCGGATGACCGACTGAATCCGCAGCTCGCACACAAGCGCCGCATGGCTCGATTGCTCACTGCAACCAATGCGCGCACGCTAGAGAGATTGAGTTCTCGCGCCAAAGCAATACTCTGCCCGATCAATGCGCTACCGGCACCCAGTCCCCGGGTGTTACGATCCACTGCCAGCAGATCCAGCTCCAGACGTAATCCGCCAGAAGCCGACGCAGTAGTGCAGTTATCGACAAAGCCGACGACCTGCCCTGAAAAAGTTGCGACGCAGGTGTAGTTACGAGTTAGATTGAGAATTCGACGTATTCGGTCACATTCGATTATGTCACTGAAACTATCGTTTGCGATTCTCGCAATATCTTCTGTATCCGAGGGCTGCGCGGCACGAATTGCAACGCTTATTGTTTATTCTGCCATGAGGTAAGATAATCCTGGCCCGATCGTTGCCTGCAAATTTTAGTTGTCCAGGACGAGTTTTGCACAACTCTACTCAGCCTCGCGCTCTGGGAAAACGCTACCTATACATTATCGCCTTTGCGAGCGGCATGACCACCCTCGCTGTCGAACTGTCCGCATCAAGATTGCTAGGCAACGTCTTTGGTAACAGCAATCTCGTTTGGGCGAATGTCATCGGTCTGATGCTGCTTTATTTGACCGTAGGCTACTTTGCAGGCGGACGGCTGGCAGATCGATCGCCGCGCGCCGACCTGCTCCTGAAAATTGTCATCTGGGCAGCCTTCCTCTGTGCCCTAATTCCCATTGTTTCGCGTCCTGTGGTCACACAGGCAGCGCAAGCGGTCTTCGGCGCCGATGCGGCACTGGCTCTCGGCTCCTTCATTTCGGTACTCATTCTGTTTTCCATTCCGGTCACTCTGCTGGGTACAGTGTCACCATTCGTGATCCGACTGGCAGTCACCCGCGTTGAAGAATCCGGCAGAGTCGCCGGCCAGATTTACGCAATCAGCACCATCGGTAGCTTGTTCGGCACCTTTTTGCCGGTTCTTTGGACCATCCCGCAATTGGGTACCATCCGCACTTTCCTGATCTTTTCCGGTGGCTTGTACGTAGCCGCATTGATTGGCTTGTTGCATTTGCAAGGCAGAATAGCGCTGCGTTTTCTTTGGATGCCTATGGTAATTGCGGCACTAGCGGCAATTCTATTGGACGGGCCCTTGCGGCCGCCGGCAAGTAATGCATCGCTCAAGTACGATGGGGAAAGCGCTTACAACTATATTCAAGTGCAAGAGGATGATCAAGGCTATCGCTACCTCTATTTGAATGAGGGGCAAGGCATTCACAGCCAATGGCACGAGCACGAGCTCTTCTACGGCGGAACCTGGGATTATTTCCTGGTCGCGCCCTACTTTAACAACCCGCCCTTTCGCGCAGATCAAGTGGCATCCATGTTGATGATAGGTCTGGCAGCGGGTACCATCCCACGTCAATACAGCTCGATCTATGGCGATATTCCTATAGACGGCATCGAAATAGATCCAAGAATAATTGACATCGGAGCTGAATTTTTCGATATGAATGCGGAATCCATGCCTGGTTTGACCGTATACGCGGGGGACGGACGCTTCTTGCTCAATCGGCTGGAGCAGCGTTACAGTGTCATCGCCATTGACGCCTACCGTCCGCCATATATACCCTGGCACCTTTCAACCGTCGAGTTTTTCCGAGAAGTCAAGAATTATTTGACCGCCGAAGGCGTCGTTACGATCAATGTTGGTCGCACGGATACAGATCGACGCCTGGTTGACGCGCTGGCAAATACTCTGGCAACCGTCTTCCCCAGCGTTCACGCCTTGGATGTCCCGCACTCCTTCAATACGATCCTGGTGGGTACGCTAATCCAGACGGAAAGCTCAAACCTGAGTGAGAATCTGAACTTTCCAGTTGACTCGGTGGATGACAGGTTGTACGAGATCTTAGAGAAAGCTTCACAAAATATCGCCGAACTCGGTGAGAGTGACGTGCTCTTCACCGATGACCGCGCGCCTGTCGAGACATTGGTGGATTCAATTGTGCTCGATTTCTTGTTGTCGGGCCGCGCAGAAGAATTTCGATTGGCAAATGAATCCTAAGAGTGTGCGAATAAGCCTCGCGCGTCTGTTTTTTCTGCTGGCGCTGCCGCTGCTGCTGATGATGGGCGCAGTGCGTTTGGTCATGTCTCATGAGTTCTTGCGATTAGAATATCTACGGCCTGGATTTCCCAGCGATCCCTACGGATTCACTACTCGGGACCGCCTCGATCTGGGCAATTTTGCAATCAACTATTTGTTCAATGCGGAAGACATTGAGTTTCTTGCAAATCTGCGATTGCCCAGCGATAAGTGCCTGCGGCCCGCCACCGGTTCCAGCCAATGCGCGATGTTTGGCGTGTCCGAATTGAGTCACATGGAAGATGTCAAACTTTTCACCACCGGCGTATTTGGTTTTGCACTTGCTGTCCTTCTTAGCGCGGCGATGTTGATAGCGACGTCTCGGCGAAACTACGTCTTCCGCGCTAGCATTATCCGCGGCCTCAGGGAAGGAGCCATGGTAACGCTGGCACTGTTGACAACCACAATAACCATGGCTGCTGTCGCTTGGGATCGTCTCTTTGATACCTTCCACGAGTTGTTCTTCGCCGTGGGAACATGGCGCTTTCCCTTTTCTGCCACTTTGATTCGCCTTTATCCCGAGCGCTTATTCCTCGACGCTGCCCTTGCCATCGGGCTGATTATGGCGCTGAGCGCTGTCCTGGTTCTCATTATCATTGGTCGTCTGGAAGGGCGCCTACGTTAGCTACTCTGTGGCAAGGTATTGAAATCGCCTTGGCCTGCAGGCGAATACCGTCGCGAATTGTGATGTCGCTATGCACAACCAATGAACGATCGAAATCGTGGTTCAGCATGTTAAAATCGCTGCGCCTATACTAATCTATTGACATGATCGAAAGAAATACTCTTTGCGAAAGCAAATGAAGGAGAAGAAACAATGACGATTCGTGTGGGGATAAACGGCTTCGGGCGCATAGGCAGGCAAGTGCTGAAAGCCACTATGGAGCGCTACCCCGGAGAGATTGAGGTTGTTGCGTTTAATGATCTTGGCGATCTGAACACCATGGCGCACCTCTTCCGTTACGACTCGAATTATGGCGTATACGATGGAACGGTCAGTGTCGCAGACGGCGCGCTGGTCGTCGATGGCAATGTGATCAGGGCGCTTTCCGAGCGAGATCCCGCACAGCTTCCCTGGGGCGAATTGGGCGTTGACATCGTTATCGAAAGTACCGGCATTTTCCTCGACAAAGTCAGCGCATCAAAGCATCTTGCTGCCGGCGCAAAAAAGGTCATTATCTCCGCGCCAGCCAAAGGCGAAGACATTACCATCGTGCTGGGTGTCAACCAGGACAAGTATGATGCCTCCAACCATAATGTGATATCAAATGCGTCTTGCACCACCAATTGCCTGGCACCGGCCGCGAAAGTCGTGAATGATGCCTTTGGCATACAGCAAGGATTCATGACCACCATCCACAGCTATACCAACGATCAACAGATTCTCGACTTGCCACATTCGGATCTGCGCCGCGCCCGCGCCGCCGCTGTGAATATCATCCCAACCAGCACCGGGGCTGCACAAGCCGTTGCCCTGGTCATTCCGGAGCTGAAAGGCAAGTTTGACGGCATGGCTGTACGCGTGCCCACGCCAACCGGTTCGCTGGTCGATTTCGTCGCATCTGTGGACAAAACGCCCAGCAAAGACGAGCTCATTGACGCTTTTGAAGAAGCAGCTGCCGGCCCGATGAATGGCTATCTCGATGTCTCGCACGAACCGCTGGTCTCAGCCGATTATGTCGGCAACCCATTTTCCAGCATCATTGACGCGCTGTCGACCGATGTTGCAGGTGATCTGGTAAAAGTCATCACTTGGTATGACAACGAGTGGGGCTACTCTTGCCGAACCGCCGACTTGGCCAAGTTCGTTGGTGATCGACTTTAGGATTCCTTGATATTCATGCCGAAGGCGGGGTCGAATTCCTCGCCTTTTTGCATTCTGAAGGAGAACGGCAATGCAAAAACTAACGGTCCGTGATGTGCAGTTTGCTGACAAACGTGTGCTCGTTCGTGTCGACTTCAATGTGCCCCTGGCTGGAACGGCCGTCAGCGATGATACTCGGATTCGCGCTGCCATCCCGACCATAAAATATATATTGGATCAGCGGCCACGGGCGATCATTCTCATGTCGCATTTGGGCCGCCCTAAGGGTGCAAGAATCGGCGAAATGTCGCTAGCGCCGGTAGTTCCCGTTTTGTCACAGTTAGTCGGCAAGCAAGTCGCTTTCTGCGACGATTGCATCGGCACCTCACCCCAATTTGCGATCGAGGAGTTGGAAAAATCCGGAATCATTCTTCTGGAAAACACACGTTTTCATGTCGGGGAAACCAGGAATGATCCCGAGTTCGCCCGGCAACTGTCGCAACATGGCGATATATTTATCAACGATGCCTTTGGTACAGCCCATCGCGCCCATGCTTCGAACGTCGGTGTATCGGCACATCTAACTGCTGTCGCAGGCTTGCTGCTAGAGCGCGAGATCAATTATCTCGCCACGGCCATCAATGATGCTCGGCGGCCTTTTATGGCGATACTCGGCGGTGCCAAGGTTTCTGGCAAAATCGATGTTATCGCTGCTCTGGTTAGCAAGGTCGACAAGCTGCTGATAGGCGGCGGCATGGCGAATACATTCTTCGCGGCGCAAGGACGTAACATGGCGGACTCGCTGGTAGAAAGCGACGCGCTCGACTTGGCCAGCGAATTGCTGGATACCGCCGGCGGCAAAATCATGCTTCCCATTGATCAACGCATTGCCAGTGACTTCGCAAACGGGGCCGATACCAAAGTACTTTCCGCGAGCGATGATGTGCCCGATGGCTGGCAATCACTCGATATTGGTCCGGAGACCGTAGTGGCTTTTGCCAGGGCGCTCGATAATGCCAAGACTATCGTCTGGAACGGCCCAATGGGTGTATTCGAGATGCCAAGCTTCGCCAATGGGACTGTGGGAGTCGCACGCGCCCTGGCGGATCAGACGGCCAAAGGCGCTATCACCATCATCGGCGGCGGCGATTCTGCGGCGGCCGTTGAACAAGCAGGATTGGCAGAGTCCATGTCGCATATCTCGACCGGGGGCGGGGCCAGCCTGGAATTGCTTGAGGGCAAAGTTCTGCCCGGCTTGGCAGCTCTTACCGACAAGTGACAGGTCGACTCTTGCCAAAGCATTGCGAACGCTCCGCTTCACTGTGTTGGCAAGAGAAGCATATAGATTGATAGAATCTTTGGTAAATAGCCGTAAAGTAATGAGGAAGAAAAAATGACGAGAATTCCAATCATCGCCGGCAACTGGAAGATGAACAAGACGCCGGCGGAGTCGGTAAAGTTTGTTCGCGAACTTGCCGCGCAAGTCGAATCCTACGACAATGTAGAGTGCGTGGTCGCACCAACGCATTTGTCGTTGACTGCCGTGGCAGAAGCGCTGAGCAACTCTGCCCTGCAAGTTGCCGCGCAAGATGCGCACTGGGATGCATCCGGCGCCTATACGTCGCAGGTTTCAGCTGCGATGCTAGCTGAGTATGCCGATTTTATCATCATAGGCCACTCGGAATGCCGCGCCTATTTGAACGAAACTGATGAAAACGTCAACAGGAAAGCGAAGGCGATTTTGGCGTTAGGATTACGGCCGATCATCGCTGTTGGCGAGAGCCTGGCACAAAACGAAGCTGGCGAGACTGTTGCTTTTGTCAGCGGACAAGTGCGCGCCGCCTTGGCGGATATAGCGCCGGCCGATATGGCCAAGGTCGTGATTGCGTACGAACCGATTTGGGCCATCGGCACCGGCAGAAGCGCAAGCGGCGACTTGGCGAACGCGATCATTGCTTCCGCAGTACGCGAAACGCTGCACGCGCTCTATGGGCGGGAAATTGCCGAGGCGACCCGTATTCAGTACGGAGGCAGCGTCAAACCGGACAATATGGAAGAATTCATGTCTCAAACGGAGATCGATGGTGCATTGGTCGGCGGCGCGTCGTTGAAAGTTGATGACTTTTCCGCCTTGGTACAAATAGCGTCGCGAGTGAAAGGGATCTGATCTGGGCGAACTGGATGTCTTGGCGCTGGCGGTTTTCGTCGCACTGCTATTTCGCGCCTTTCGCAGTAGCGAACGGTGGATGCGCCAGCATATCTTCAAAGTTGGCTGGCTGCTTAGCCATGACAGCCAAACAACTGTCATCTTTTACTACACTGCTTTTTTGCCGGGTATTCTATTGCACGAGCTCGTCTATTGGCTGGCGGCCGGAATAGTCAATGTTCGGGCAACTCGCTCCATTCAACTCCCGCAAAATGACGAAATTCGCGAATTGCAACTTGGCTTTGTCAAACTCGCTCGACAAGTCGGACCGATCAAACGCACGTTTATTGAATTCGCTCCCCTATTAGCTGCCCTCACCGGACTGTGGCTGATCGCCACAGATCTACTTCAACTGGAAAGCGTCTTGGGCCTGGTTAGCGCCGGCGGACTAGATAATGTCGCACAAGCTGTCACGGCGCTTTTAGCGAAGGCGGATTTCTGGCTTTGGTTTTATCTTGTCTTCACTGTGGCCAATACCATGGTCCCGGCTTGGCCCAAGAACTCGCGATCGAGGTGGCTGCCGTACTTGTTTGCCGCATTAATTGCTGTCGGATTCGTCCTGTTTGGCCAAGCTAATCTAATACAGCCGGAGGTCACCAACACATTCCAGAGACTCCTCAGCAGCCTTTCGTTGATCTTGCTGCTAGTAACCGCGATCAATCTGATCATGGTGCTAGCGCTGGGCATATTGGAATCGATCATAGAACGTTTGACCGGCCATAGCGCCACATTTGTCGATGGCAAATTGGTCACGATGACACGCCAGGAAGCGCGGAACTTAGAGGAAAAGAGGAAACAACAAATACCCAAGCGGCGGCCACCGGCAGTGCAAGCAAAACCTGAAACGCTAATAAGATCCATTTATGCCCTGCCACTGCCGATTCCAGGTCCGCCCGGCGAAGAACCTATCAGCAAGAGCGTTGTCGCCGTTCTCGAAATGCCGCCTCCCCCTGGCCGTCAGCGGGACGATGCTAGCAGCGTTATAACGCGAGCCGTCAGCAGCGATCCTACAATTATCGAAGCGAGCCCCGCAGCATCACACAGCGAAGGGCCGCGACCTGCGAAACCACATATTGAAGCCTTAGCGCCTCAACCTGTTCAGCCAGTGTCCGCCGAACCTGATCCGGAGACAGTTGCGCCGCAATCTGAGGACAGGGTCATGAGTCTTGAGGGCCCTTCCAATCCAAAAGCCATTGATGCGCTTGATCCAACAAACATTGACCGGCAAACGCCCTTCAGTCGACCATTTACGCAAGGTGAGAACGTGGACGAAGAGGAATACGGGGTTGATGCGACCGACGTGGACATGGGTTTTGCACGTCCCTTTGCTCTTGCCGAAGGCAGCGATGCCAAGAACGATGTTCCTGAGCCAGATTTCGAATTGAAAATGGACCAGCAAACGACAAGCAAGGATGACGTGATCGAACCACCAACGACCGAACACGACGAAAGCACGGCAATAGCGCCTGCTCGACGGGCTGCTCGAACGAAGCCTGTACCCAAGCCATCACAACTTTCCAGCGGAAATCCCGCGGCAGAAAGCTCTCCCGAGGACGATGGGGAACTGCGTTACGAGCCAATTGAAGATATCGACATCTACGACGAAGATACGCTTGACGAAGATGTATGAGTTTCGCCGCGCAAGGGCGACCGGCGTCCCACTGCCACGAAGCCTATAATTATGCAAACAAGCATCGTCGCAAAAGCGATAAACTTGAAAAGTTGACTGTCCGTGATCAGGGTCAGAATTCCCAAGAACGCACAGACAGAGTAATATGCCGCCGCAATTTGCCGCGGTGTAAAAATGCCCGTATCCAGCAGGCGAAAATGCAAATGACCACGATCGCCGCGAAAGGGGTTACTTCCGTGCCGCATTCGATTGAAAATCTGCCAGCCTAGATCCATCAAGGGCAGACCCATCACCAGTAAAATCGTAGCCATTTTGGCGCCGCCGATGATGCTTAGCGCACCCAATACATATCCAAGAAACCAAGCGCTCCCGCCCAGGTAAACTCGCGCCGGATAGAAATTATGAACCAGAAAGCCGAGCAAGGCACCGGCAAATGCCAGCGGAAGCAGACTAACGCTGGTCTGCGGTGGCACCTGTCGAAAAGCGCTATTCAAAAAAAGTACCAGCGCCGCAATCAGCGCAACGCCGCCAGCCAATCCGTCTGATCCATCCAGCAGGTTAACGGTGTTCATCATCAACACAAGCCAAAACATAGTCAAAGCCACCGTCACGAGCGGAGACCAGGGATCGGTTTGTGTGCCGGTTAATGGATTGTTGAAGAACTCAATGAAGATCTGAAACGCGATGGCGATGGCAGCGGTGAGAATCTGCGCCAAAAACGTCTGAAAATAGTTCAGGCCATAAACGTCGTCGATGACACCTACAATAATGATAAGCACGCTGCCCAGGATCAGGCCAGCCAACCTCTGGACTTCCGAAGGGTCAAAGCGGGGCACCGGTAGCAATTGCGCCAAGAGAATCGCTATCAGGAAACCGCCGAAGATCGCCAAACCACCGAGCTTTGGCATAGCGCGGGGTTCTTGCCGGCGCCCGCCTGGTATTGATGTAATGCCAAAGCGCAGACTCAATTGACGCACCGAAGGAATCAGCAACAGCGTTACGGCCAACGCGATATTGAATACGATGACAAAAGCGAACTGTTCCACCGTCAGGTTCCAAACATTCGGTCTCCGGCATCACCCAGTCCCGGCACGATAAAACCGATTTCGTTGAGACGTTCATCCAGTTCTGCCACATGAATTGGCACATCGGGATGCGCTTCCGATAAGGTTGCAATACCCTCCGGCGCGGCCAATATGCCGAGAAACTTGATGCGTTTCGCGCCCCAACACTTGAGTATATCTACGGTTGCAACCGATGATCCGCCGGTCGCCAGCATCGGATCCAGCACCAGACAAACCTGTACGGTCGGGGCGTCCGGCAGCTTATTGTAGTATTGCACCGGCCGGAGTGTTGCTTCGTCACGATACAAACCAATATGCCAGACCTGCACCGACGGTAGCAACTCCTGGATTCCGTCAACCAATCCTAGCCCGGCACGTAATATCGGTACCAATCCGATGACCTCGCCCGCCTCAGAACCGGTCGCTTGGCCCATTGGCGTATTGACGGTCTTGGGCTGCAAATGCAGGTCTTGTGTGGCTTCATAACATAATAACAGCGCCAATTCGCGCACCAACTCACGAAATCTGCGATGATCGGTGTTGATATCTCGCAGCAAGGTCAACTTATGCTTGACCAAGGGATGAGACGAGACCTGCAATAAAGTTGCCATACCGGATAAATTCCTTTCTGTCTGCCAACCAACTATAGTGTACGCAGGGACGATAGCAATGTAAAGCAAGCATTGAAACGCGCTTGCGCTCAGTTATACTTTCCGCAGTGGAATGCGATCAGGAATCAGGAGTTTATGCCCGGCGAAGAACGCGAATTAAGCGGCGGGAAAGCCAGCAATGACCGCGAAAACATTGCCCTGCGGCCAAAGCGTCTGGCTGAAATGCTGGGGCAAGATCGCGTTCGCGAGAATCTCAGTATCATACTTGAGGCCGCTGCAGCACGTGGCGAACCCATCGACCATATTCTGTTCTACGGCCCACCGGGTCTGGGGAAAACCTCGCTTGCTTACGTGATATCCAACGAAGCCAATGCCAATATTCGCGTGACGGCCGGCCCCGCCATTGAACGTGCAGGTGACCTGGCAGCTATCCTGACACACCTCAAGAAGGGCGACATTCTTTTCATTGACGAAGTCCATCGGCTAGGGAAAGCGGTTGAAGAGATCTTGTATCCGGCTATGGAGGACTTTGTGCTGGATATCGTCATCGGCAAGGGGCCCGCTGCCAAGACCTTGCGCCTGAACCTGCCACGCTTCACTGTCATTGGCGCGACAACGCGCCTGGCACTGCTGGCTGCCCCACTTCGCGATCGCTTTGGCGCGCGTTTTCGTCTCGATTTCTATGATCAGAACGCTATGGAGCGCATAGTACGCCGCGCCGCGATGATGCTCGATGTAGAGATCAATAACGCGGGCACGATTGAAATTGCCAAGCGCGCCCGTGGAACGCCACGAGTGGCATTGCGACTTTTGCGCCGCGTTCGAGATTATGCTGAAGCGCGAGCCGATGGCATCATTACCGATGAAGTCACGCAGAAGGCCTTGGAATTGATGGAAATCGATCAGCTGGGTCTGGACGAAATTGACCGGCGCATTTTACGAACGATCATCGAAAAATTCAGCGGCGGACCTGTTGGTCTAGATACAATCGCCGCCTCGATCAGCGAAGATAGCGCTACGATCATGGATGTCTATGAACCCTACCTGATCCAGCTCGGCTTTATCGATCGCACGCCGCGCGGACGCACTTGTACGGTACACGCCTACCGTCATTTGAATCTAGATTTTCCCGAAGACGCTGAGCCCGATCAGCAACGCCTCATATGAAAACTAGTGATTTCGATTTCGATCTTCCTCCACAATTTATTGCGCAGTCGCCGGCGGAGCCGCGTGATTCCTCTCGGCTTATGCATCTGGACCGAGATTCAGGCGAGATCCTTCACCTGCGTTTTCACGACATAAGCTCGTTGCTGAGACCCGGAGATGTACTGGTCATGAACAATACGCGCGTTATCAGGGCGCGATTGCGCGCGCGAAAAGCCGATAGCGGCGGCAAAGCCGAGATCTTGCTGCTTAAGCGCTTCGACGACAAGTTATGGATGGCGTTAATCAAAGGTCGAAATATCCGCCCGGGATCGCGCCTGCAACTGGAAGGCACTTTGCTAACTTGCAGCGTTATTGAGCGCCACGATCGGGGACAGGCATTACTCCAATTCGACTGTGAAGTGGACGAGCTCCTGGATGAAATAGGCGAAATGCCGCTCCCGCCTTACATCCACAGACGGTTGGGCCAGGATGAAAAGTATCAAACCGTCTACAGTGAAGTTGAAGGCTCTGCTGCTGCGCCAACTGCCGGTCTTCATTTCACAGCCGAGCTCCTGGCGAAAATCGAGCAAAGGGGTGTAAAGCTGGCATATTGTACGCTTCATATTGGCCTGGACACCTTTCAGCCGGTGACAGCGGTAAACGTCAGCGATCATAAGATCCACCGCGAATCCATCATCCTTGAGCAAGAGACAGCAATGATTATCAACGACGCAAGACGATCTGGAGGTCGCGTTATCGCGGTAGGCACAACTTCGGCTCGCACACTGGAAAGCGCTGAACAACATAGAGGACTTGTCGCTGCCGTTAGCGTTGATACTGACCTGTTCATCACGCCAGGCTATCGTTGGCGCGTCGTCGATACGATGATCACCAACTTCCATTTGCCTCGCTCTTCGCTGCTGATGATGCTCAGCGCATTTGTTGGTCGCGATGCGCTATTTTCTGCTTACGAGATCGCCAAGGCAGAAGGCTACCGCTTTTATTCCTTCGGTGATGCCATGTTCATTACCTGAACGAGATCTCGCTATCAGTTTGCAAAGCGTGACTCGTGCCGGAAAATCGTTATTGACCGCCTGTGACATTTGCATGTACAATGCTGGCTGCCCTGCTGTAACTTGTGGGGTATTTTACTGTCAAACCAATTTTCCCCGTAGGCGGAGCCGTCAGCGGCGTCTGTTACGGAGAACAGAAGCGAAGGTTGGAGAATGCCATTATGTATGCAATAGTCCGCAGCGGCGGCAAACAGTATAGAGCGCAGGTTGGCTCAACGATTGATGTTGACCGCTTGCCCAACGAAATCGGTGAAACCATCGAGATCAGCGATGTGTTGCTTGTTGCTGCTGGCGACAAGACGTCCGTTGGTCAGCCCCTGGTTGACGGTGCATCGGTTTCTACGACTGTCGTCGACCAATTCCGTGGCAAAAAGATTATCGTCTACAAATATCGTCAGCGCACAAGCTATCGCCGCAAGCAAGGACACCGGCAATATTATACCCGCTTGCGCGTCGACGAAATCAAAGTCTGACGAAGGAGGCTTTTTCTAATGGCTCACAAAAAGGGTGGCGGCTCAACTAGTAACGGCCGCGATAGCAGGTCAAAACGCCTCGGTGTTAAGAATTACGGTGGCCAATTCGTTATTTCCGGCAATATCATCGTGCGTCAGCGCGGCACCAAGTTTCATCCTGGCGAAGGGGTTGATATGGGCAAGGACTATACCATATTTGCCACACGGCCGGGTTTCGTCACTTTTGAAAAAATGCGCGGACGTAACGGCCAGAAACGCATTAGCGTTTATAATACGCACGAGAAAACCGGACGATCGCTCAATTAAGGGCGTACACATGAAGTCATTCACGCCACTTGGCAAAGCCGTGAATGCGTGGAGGAAAAAATGAAGCAAGGTATTCATCCCGCCTGGTTCGAGGCACAAGTTCGCTGTGTCTCATGTGGCACCACTTGGACTACCGGCGCAACAATCGACACCTTGACTGTGGAAATCTGTTCGAATTGCCACCCCTTCTATACGGGTGAGCAACGCATTGTCGATACCGAAGGTCGCGTTGACAAGTTCATGAAGCGTCTACAACATCGCGACGAGATTCGCACGGCACATGACGAGAGGGAAGCAGAACGGGCTCCGCTCGATTTTCCGATTAGTGAGCTTAAGCTTAGCGCACGCTACGCCAACATTCTCGAAGAAAATGGCATCAAGGTTGTAGCCGATGTGCTGGACCGGCTGGGCGAGGATGGCGACGACAATAGCATCCTGGCAATCCAGGGGATCGGGCGCAAGGTCCTCAGCGACTTGAAAAAGATGCTCCGCGCGCAAGGTTATCAACTCGCCGAATGAAGCGCATAGTTAAGACTATTCCAGGCAGTCATTTTCGCAATGGCTGCCTTTCCCTTTGTATTGGTTTGAGACGAGCATATTCTACCTGACCTACTATCCATATTCGGGACAATTTTGATATGCAACAAGCTGTCGGGCGCATCGAAGTCATATGCGGTAGCATGTTCTGTGGCAAGACCGAGGAATTGATACGCCGCGTTCGCCGCGCCATAATTGCCAAACAGAAGATCAAGGTTTTCAAGCCGAGCCTGGATGACCGCTACGGGATCCAAAACATCACCAGCCACACCGGGCAATCCGTGGCTGCTATCCCGGTTAGCGAAGCGCGCGAAATCCTTGAACTAGCCAACGGTAGTACGACTGTAGTGGCTATCGATGAGGCGCAATTTTTCGATGCAGGGATCGTAGCGGTAGCGCAAGAGTTAGTCGATGTCTACAGTATCCGCGTTATCATCGCAGGACTGGATCTGGACTTTCGTGGCGAGCCGTTTGGCGCGATGCCGCAACTGCTGAGCGTCGCCGAAGATGTGACGAAATTGCATGCTATCTGCGTATGCTGTGGTGAAGAAGCCAGCCGTACGCAGCGCCTGGTCAATGGCAAACCAGCCAACTATGATGATCCGATCATTCTAGTCGGCGCGCAAGAGTCTTACGAAGCCCGTTGCCGAATGCACCACGAGGTGCCGCGCTCTACGACATAGCATCTGAGGGGCATCGAAACCGCTACGAAAGCAAATCCGAGATTTCTTCAGGATTGTTGGCAACGCGCGCGCCGGCAGCTTCCAGCGCCAGTATCTTTTCTTCTGCCGAACCTTCCCCACCGTCAACTATCGCGCCAGCATGGCCCATACGTTTGCCGGGAGGGGCACTGCGTCCGGCGATGAAGGCGGCTACCGGCTTTGTCATTGAGTTTCTTATATAATTCGCCGCCATGATCTCCGCACTGCCACCGATTTCACCGAGCAGCGCGACCTTTTCCGTTTCCGGATCGTTTTCAAACATTTCCAGCACATCGACAAAAGTGGTCCCAATCACAGGATCGCCGCCAATACCGACAATCGTCGACATGCCGATGCCGCTGTTTTTCATGGCAAAGCCGACCTCGTAGGTCAATGTTCCGCTTTTGGATACGACGCCGACATTGCCGGGAGCAGCCACCATCGCGGGGATGATCCCCACTTTGGCTTGGCCAGGTGTCATTACACCCGGACAATTGGGACCGATCAATCGAGTTTCGCGTTGTCTGCAAAAGCTGACTACTTTCATCATATCCGACACTGGGATATGCTCTGTCAGGCAGATCACCAGGCGCACGCCGGCATCAGCTGCTTCCAAAATGGCGTCGGCTGCGAAGCGCGCCGGTACCGTTACCAGGCTAACATCGGCATTGGTGGTTTCCAGCGCCATGCGCATGGTATCAAAAACTGGCTTCCCCTCGAACCACTCCCCGCCTTTCCCCGGCGTAACGCCGCCAACAACATCGGTGCCGTATTCCATCATGAGCTTGGCATGAAAGCCGCCTTGTCGCCCGGTAATGCCCTGAACCAGTACCTTGGAATGTTGATCGATCAGTATGGACATGCTAGGCCTGCTCCTTCACTGCGGCGACGGCCATCTTGGCCGCATCGGTGAGCGTTTCCGCACTCATGATGTTGGGGATCTGCGCCTGACTGATAATGCGACTGCCCTCCGTGGCGTTGGTACCTTGCAAGCGAATTACCATGGGCACAACTGGCTTTACTTCGTTGTACGCGGTCAGAATTCCGTTGGCGACCTCATCGCAACGGGTAATGCCGCCAAATATATTGAAGAGAACACACTTTACGTTTGTGTCCGACAATATTATGCGCAAGGCGGCCGCAACCTGTTCAGGTGTAGCCCCTCCGCCTATATCGAGAAAATTTGCGGGCCCGATGCCATCACTCTCGCCATACAACTCGGTCATATCCATGGTGGTCATTGCCAGCCCGGCGCCATTCACCATGCAGCCGATCTGTCCGTCGAGCTTGATATAAGTGATGCCGGCTTCACGAGCTTGACGCTCGGATTCCGGTTCATCGCTGGTATCTCGCTCGGCAGCCAGGGCAGTTTGGCGATACAGCGCATTGTCATCGATGATAACCTTCCCATCCACAGCAAGCAGATCACCGTCGCCGGTTATCACAAGCGGATTTATCTCCGCCAATTCCGCGTCATTCTTCGCATAGCATTGATACAGGCCGCGTAAGATCTTGCCAAATTGGCGCCAATTCTCTCTAGGCAAACCCATGGCGCTAGCAATATAAGTGACCTGGAAATCCTGCAATCCCGAAATCGGTTCGATATGTTCCCGAATGATCGCTTCAGGCCGCTCGCGATTAAGCTCTTCTATATCCATTCCACCTTCCATGGAGGTCATGATAAGTGGTTTACTTGCTCCACGGTCATTGGTAATTGCGAGGTAGATCTCCTGCTCGATTTCGGCCGCGGGATCAATGAGTACCTTATCCACACGCAAACCCTTGATGCTCATGCCCAGTATCTCTTCGCCATGCCGCTTGGCTTCCGCTGCATCTTTGGCAACTCGGACTCCGCCAGCTTTCCCACGGCCGCCAACATGGACTTGCGCTTTCACGACTACTACTCCCCCGATTTCGGCAGCGATGTCGTAAACCTCTTCGGCAGTAGACGCGACCTTGCCTTCGGGAACTGGAATCCCGAAATCGCGGAAGAGAAACTTAGACTGATATTCATGCAGCTTCAAGGTGAAAGCCCTCCAACTAACGTGAATGCAGCAAATTTGTCCAGCTTGGCATAGCCGCCCTGAACGAAGCACCCCGCGCAAAAGCACAATAGACTAATGCAAATTCGCGCCAAAATTGTCGCGATTCGAATGTCAATGATACAGCTTTTTTGCACTCTAGTTTGTGCCGCAATTTAGGTGATGCTGCGTTTGGCAGACCTGGCAAGGTTACGCTATACTTGGATTTATCTCAAGTGACAATCAGCAAGATTTCGCGCTACTGCCAATGCCTATTGCGTTTGTCATATCGAGACAAGACTCTATACTTGAATTGTCTGCTTGAAGTCAAGAACTTGGCTTGCCTGGGGGGAAACCGATGAAACGACTGTCGGCACTGTTTCTCATCGCGTCATTGTGCTTTTTGATCAGTAGTTCATTCAGCCAAAATCAACCGACCGAAAATCTGGTTTCCAATGGCGACTTTGAAGGCGAATTCGTTTCGCACGATGGTGAAGATCCGCAAAATGTTGGCACCGACTGGACGCCCTGGCACATATCGCCTTCGACTGGCAGCCCGGCATATGCCAATCACGCCCCGTTTTACGATGAAGAAACCGTCCGCACGAGAGGCGATGAAGAAGGTAAGGCACAAGTCTATTTCAATCAATACGCGACGCATCAGGGTGGCATTTATCAACAAATTGAGGACTTGACCGTCGACAGCCGCTATCGTTTCAGCATTTATGCCTGGGTGTGGTCATCGACTGGGCAAGATTGGACGGTCAGCGAAGGACCAGGTAATGTCGGCGTCCGCGTCGGCATTGACCCCGCCGGCGGTACCGATGCTACAAGCGAGGACATCATCTGGTCGACAACGGCGGTTTTCTTGTACAACGCTTTTTACCAATATTTTGTTGTCGCCGCGGCCGAAAGCACCACGATTACCGTGTTTGTGGAGTCCGCGGTTGGCGAGCCTGTAGCCAACAACTATGTTTACCTGGATGACGCAGTACTCGAGGTCGCGACAGACAATGTCGTCGTGGACAGTACACCCACAAGTGAAGTAAATGACGAGCTCGTAGAAGACGACCAAGAGGAAGCGACACCCACACAGGAACCTACCGCAATCGAAATAGCCACGGAAGAACCTACCGAAACCGAAGAAGCTACGGCAACCGAAGAAGCTGCGGCGACAGAAGAACCCGTCGCAACCGAGGAATTGGTACCGACGGCCACCCTCACTTCCGAACCGGACAAAGACGCTGGGGCTAGTGGCAATGAAAATCGCGCTGAAGCACCCGTTTTGCCGACAGCGCCATCAAGCGCAACTCAAGAGTCGCAGGAAGATGCTACTGATACGCCCGTACCTACGGATACTGCCGTACCGACAGAAACGCCTTTGCCTACAGAAACGCCTTTACCTACAGCTACCATGGAAGCAACTTCTGAAGGCGCTAGCGTTGGCGAAGCCACAACCGTGCCTGATCAGGATAGCGGTACAGAAGAAGATGAAGAAACGCCTATTGCAGACGAATTTCCCGACACGATCGTTCACGTAGTTGTTGAAGGCGACACCGTCTCCGCCATTGCCCTGCAATATGACAGCAGCGTGGACGCCATTAAGCGCGCAAATGACCTCAATGCCGCGGCGCTGATTTACATTGGTCTGAACTTGATCGTGCCGATCAACTTGCCAGACCCAACGCCAACTCCGCTGCCTCCCGATGTGCCGACGCCAACCGCGACATCCGTTCCGCCTACAGAAACTCCGGTGCCACCAACAGCGACACCTTCACCGACGCCTATTCCAACACCGGTCACGTACACGGTCCGATTCGGCGACACACTGGGTAATATCGCCGCCACCTTGGGATTGACGGTAGAAGAGCTGGCGGCTGCCAACGGGATCTTTAATGTAGACGAGCTCAATGTTGGCCAAGTTTTGATTATTCCGGCTCCGACCCCGACTCCGACTGCGGTACCACCGACTCCGACAGCGACTGCAACTACACAACCGCAGGCAAGAGCGGATTCGTCTGAAACGGGCAGCACGACTTCGACATCGTATATATCATATACCGTGCAGGCGGGTGATACGCTCGACGGCATTTCCACTCAGTTCAACACGACTGTCGGCGCCATCGCCCAATTGAACGGCATTACCAATCCCAGCCGCATCTTCCCGGGACAGGTGCTGCAAATACCCGTCCCCGGGCCAGCCATATCCAGCTCAGGAGGATCTCAGGCGCAGCTGACCCCCGAACCGCAGCCAAGCGCCACGCCGCCGCCAACGCCAACGCCGCTGCCGACGGCGATTCCAGTGACTTACACGGTGCAAACCGGGGACACGCTCTTCCAGATTGCCACGAACTTTGGCGTAAGCGTGGTCGAATTGGCGGCGATTAACAATATCACCGATTACAACCGCCTTTCCGTAGGCCAAGTGCTGACAATACCTGGATGAGCCAGTGGCGCGTCATCGTAAACTCCCGAAGCAAAGAAGTAATTCTAGCTCGCGCGAAAACCTGCGCGGGCTTCTTTTGTCGGCTGCGGGGACTGCTCTTTACGCGGTCACTTGAGGAGGACGAAGGTATCTTACTGCAAACCGGAAGGAATAATCGATTGTCCGCAACGGTTCATACGATGGGAATGCGTTTCTGCATCGCCATAATATGGCTTGATCAAGATGGAATTGTGATTGATCGCTGTTGTGCAAAGCCCTGGCGGATTGCACTTGTGCCTAAGGCTCCCGCCCGATACGTTATCGAAGCGCAACCCTGTTTGCTTGATCGGGCGGCTATCGGTGACCGGCTCACGTTCGTCGAGGTGGCTGCTTGAAGCAAATCATCCTTGTGTTTTTCTGGCTAACAATTCTCGTGGCGCTTGCACCGATGCAGCTTGTCTCGGCTCAGGAACAATCAGACGCGGTTCTCACTGTTCATGTGGTACAACGCGGCGAGAACCTCTTTCGTATTGCCCTCCAATATGACCTGTTCGCCGAAGAGGTCGCGAAAGCAAATGGCATCAGCAATAGCGAAAGCATCTCTGTGGGTCAAAGGCTGATCATTCCACTCATCAGCGATACACCACTGACCTTTTTGACGCATACGGTGGCTGCCGGCGAAACGCTGGAGAGCATCGCAGCGTATTATGGCAAGAGCATTGACGAGCTGATGAGCTTAAACAGCCTGAGCGCCTCAAGCGAGTTTTTTCGGGGTCAAGAACTGATCATTGTAGCGGGTGATGAAGACGTAATTCCCACAACGACAGCTGAACCCGGTAGTGTGATATTGTCAACACCGGCGGACGCCGATTCACTTGCCAGCAGACCAAGCCTAATCATAGGTGATCCGGAGTTCGCCTTTGTCCACACAGTCGAAGCGGGGGATACGGTATTCGATATCGGCTTGCGATACAATCAGACTGTTAGTTCTGTGGCACAAGCCAACAACCTGCTGGACGCAACCAAGATTTATATCGGGCAAGAGTTGATTATTCCGGGTATCGAGCCCCCGCGGCTGGCGCAGGACCTGCCTGAGAACATCAGTTCGTTCACGATTGATCCCCTGATTCTGGTGGAAGGGCGCACTGGACGTATCGAGATTCGCACCACCGAAACCGTCACGCTCAGCGGTAACTTTTTGGATCAAGAGCTGAGGATTATCGAGCGAGAAAACGGCACCCGTCATTCGGTTTTTGTCGGCATGCCCATGTTTACCGAGCAGGCTGTATACCCCTTGCAAATGCGCCTGATTAACGCCGATGGTGTCTCTATGCCTCTTGACGCCAACCTGCAGGTTATCGCCGGTGGCTACTGGCATCAAAACATTACTATCGACAACAACGAGCTCTTGGCGCCAGCTGTGGAAGACCAGGAGATTAGCTTGCTGACCGGTCTCACCAATCAGTTCTCACAGGAAAAGCGCTGGAATCAATCATTGAGTTTGCCCGCAGCAGCTACCATGAATGCGGTATTTGGAACTTTGCGCTCGTACAACGGCAGCCCCTACGACCGTTATCATCGCGGCGTAGATTTTGCCGGCGCGAGCGGTACATCGGTCTTGGCGGCGGGCGATGGCATGGTGGTACTGGCCGATATGCTTCACATTCGTGGTAATACGATCGTCATCGATCATGGATGGGGACTATATACAGCCTACGCCCACCAATCGACGCTACTGGTTCAACCAGGAGAAATCGTCACATCGGGCCAAACGATCGGCACCATCGGCTCTACCGGACGCAGCACCGGGCCCCATCTTCATTGGGAGGTATGGCTTAATGGAGTCAACGTTGATCCCATGCAATGGGTACAAGAACAGTTTAACTAGGGATCAAGCGTCGGACCGTAGGTCTAGGTCCCGAAGGCAGCGTCGAGCGCCTCGAAGTCGGTGAACAAGAAGTGATCGTGGTAATAATGAATCCAGAGGAATGACAAGATCGCAGTATAATAAGCGATATCGAAGTGGCTATTACCATCAATGCCGGGCCGGACAATCCCCGCCAAGATATAAACCAGCAAGAATATTACCGCAGAGCCAATCAGAAGCAGCGCGCTGAAAGCGTAAAGCGCTTTCGCGTCTTTGCTGCGTCTGCTGAAACGCGCCACCAGGGGCGCATCATCGTCTAAGTCGCCCACCATCTGGCGTATCTTAATGATATAGAAGGTGATTGCCAAATACTGGAAGGAATGCCAGGTATTCATGCCTTGGAAGGCCGTATCCAGGTTAGGCAGCAATGGTGTAAAAAATGCGACCAGCACGGTAAGCGTCACAAAGAAAAACTTGGGGAGATTGAGAATGCCGTTGCGATATTCATAAACGGATTTACCGACGAAGGACAACAATGCGCTGGAAAATACCAACGTGACCAAGACAAAAAACCAGGGATTCTCCGGCTGTTGAAATAGATCGGGAATCGCTTCTCCCAGATCGTTTTGGCCGATCTCGAATTGCCCTTGGCTGATCTTCCACATAGCGATTGGGAAGAGACTCGTCAAAACTACGGCATAATCGATAAGCCGTGCGATGGGGCTGAGCGCGCTCTTTCGGATGAATCGCGCTTCTTTGTGGTTGTATAATTCCACGATATATGTGACTTGATGCAAGACATGCAAGGATGCCCAGAAGAAGAAAAACGTGAGCATCAAGCTGAGGTTGAGGAAAGCGAGCGAGATAACAATCACGGGTATGATGATAGAGGAGCGGATCAATGTCGGGTAACGCTCCTTGAATCGCTCATCCATGCCGGTTCGCAAAAAGGTCGACATCATATGCGGACCGCCGATGGCGACCGCCACAAATGTGTTGACCAGGTTGCGGCTGAAGTTTTCTTCCAGGCCCAATTGCACTCCAAGCAGATACAGTGCATAAGGCAAAGGCACAACTACTACGCTTAGTGTGATAAAGAGTAGATCCCAACGTCGGTTGCGCAACCAATAACCGCCCTTGTCAATATCGGCTGCATAGCTCTCGGAATTGTCAAATGAAATGGCGCTTGATGCCACGAACGCACTCCTGCGAGAACAATTGACTCAAGGACTGATAAACGAACAATTCCGCATTATCAAATAGTAAAGGAGTATTAAGCGGTGAACCTGCCGTGACAACGTTACAATTGCATTGTACCGCAATTTACTTAGCGACGCAAAGCATTTCTTCTGTAATGCGTAACATTTAGTTTGGCGCATCAGGGGATGAACCCGAACCAGCGGCAGAAATTTGTCGGATTGGTGGCACAGTTCGCTGGTGCATTTATCAGCAGAAACACCGCGCCAGCACAGCCGAGACAGCCAAGGATCAACAGACCACATCCGCACCAGGCAACGGGCCCGCCTTGTAGAATCTCCACCACGACTTCGGCGATTCCAAAGAACACATCAAAGATGCTGCTTACCGCCTGCAGCACGAAGCCGACAACCACGACCACAACGCAAAGCAAAGCGCATCCGATGGCGATATATGGTAGCAGGGATGGATCAATGTTCTGCAGGAACTCCATCGCGTCGTTCTCGTTCTACATTAACTTGCCGATTGGCAATAATCGCCATAAGTTCCGTCCAACTGCCAGACATGGTCGATATCGCCGCGGCTGTAACAGTCACAATAAGTCACGTCCTGGTTTCCGGACTTCGTCTGCCAAAGCAAAAAACGCACACTCGTTTGCACACAAACCGATCGCTCGCTTGATACGCTCGTCACAGGGTGCGAGGTCTCAATACGCAAGCCGCGATTGTCCATCTCGCTGATCAGGGAGACCAATAGCAGAGGGTGCGCGTGCGATTGTGGTATATTGCCGTGCCAAAGCCTGATCTCGCCATTCGCCGCCAGATAAAACAGAGCGCATGGTGCCAAGAGCAGTACAAACCATACGGGCAATAGAACCGTACAAGCCAGCCAGCGCAGGCCGCTTTTGCTATTACCTTTAAGCGCTCGCGAAGATAATGTTGGAGCTTTACGCTCGACCACGACGACGTCTTGCATTGGTTCAGACATTTAGGGCCCAGTCGTACTCTTGGTAAGTTACACGCAGATCTTCCGAATGTTCCTGCAAAAAACGACGATCGTCCTCGTCCGCCAGGTACTGCGCTACGTAGTTTATGACCGCGTAACGCTTGCCGATGCCCATCCAATTGCCGCCAAAATCTACACTGTACCACTGGAAAATCGGCGACAATGACAGCGTCATTTCATCTTTATTCAACAGGACGCCACCACCATTCACAAAGCTGCGCGCCGCCAGATCCAGTTGAACATCCAGCTTGTCGGCCTGATAGATGCTGATTGGCGGGCAGGAACTCGCGCCACAAACCAGGGCAAAGTGAATTCGCGGGTCCAACTTTCCGATTACGTGTTGCCGGCGCGGGTCGCACGTGCCAAAGCGTGCTCCCGGCACGACAAAGTGCATGCGGTTGCCGCGCAAGATGCCGTGTTCAATGTCGTCAAGACTATATCTATATCCTCCCACAATGTACGCCAAGCGGACAAAGATACCGTTGATCTCTTCGGCCGAACGTTTCGCACCATAGGCAACCAGACCGTGGATCATGAGCACATTGTACAAGTTTATCCAAAATGCCCTGCGCTCGATTTCACTGTTTAACTCGCTGGGATCGAATTGCCGTAAATCGGGAACCAGCCCGAGAAACTCAGCGAATGCTTCGCTACCCGCGAGTCTGCGATAATCTACACGTCCCCTGTCCAGGTCCAGGCCGTCGGCCTTCCAGCGATTCATTGCCGCCTTCAGGACCTCGCCTATTTCTCTGCCGGCAGCCATGCCGCTAGTTTCGCCACAATTTAGCGCTTCGTCACTGCTGACGTTTCTGTGCCACAAATACAGGCGCAGCGGCAAACGAAGGGGCACTGGTTTTAATACGGCATCTGAGCAACGGTGAGCGGGTTTCATTTCAGTCTCGCTGGCGGAATCGCAGATGGATCACGTCTTCGGTTGAATAACTCACATGGGCATAGAGTGGCGGTTCGGTGTGGCTCCGCTTCAAGATACGCGGTAACAGCATAGGCAGGTCCTCCACCAGATCTCGATCCAGAACTTTGTCCTGCGGAATCCATTCCAAAATGCCCTCAGGCGTGCTAATAGTTATCTCCCGGCTAGTGCTCTCCGCAGTGAACACAAATAGCAGAATTCCGGTATCAGCACCGGCATCGACATTGTGGATGCTACAAAGCTGCAAGGTATGCACTTTCAAACCGCTCTCCTCTTCAATCTCGCGCAATGCACTGCTGTAGGGATCTTCATCTCGCTCCACATGCCCACCCAAGCCATTGTATTGGTTGGGGAAAACACGTTTGTGCGCCGCACGCCTCATCAATAATACATCGTTTCCATTGGTGACAAATAAAAGTGTTCGCGGCATCGTCAGCCATCGACCTTTAGTGGCATCTGCTCCTTGTTCCTTGGCACCCATGCCATCCTCCCGGCTCGTTGCTTAGGCCGCGACACAATTGCCGCCAATCTTGCTTCGTGATACCCTATTGGAATTCCTGCTGCCATTGTACAAAGGAAGTTCATGAATACGAATCCGATAAGCGCACCACCACCGGATTTGCGAATAGTTGATATTGATGATGTGATGCCTCATGAAAAGAGCGACGAGCAACGTTCACTGCCCTTGATGGAGCGCTTGCGAAATGCTGCGTCCTACACCAATCCACCGATTGTGGCGGAGATCCCGGGTGGCAGATATGTGCTGATGGACGGTGCAAATCGCCATTACTCGCTAAAGCGCCTTGATTTCGAGCATATTCTTGTGCAAGTAGTGGACTACAATTCGGATTTCGTTGAGTTGGGAGTTTGGCAACATATCGTGTCCGATTGGGTCACGGCGGATTTTGTCGCGCAGCTTGAGTCAATTGATGGCATCGATATACGCGATGGCTGGGAAACAAGCTCGGTAGCTCAAGTCCTCTTGCATGAAGGTCCCGTTTACAGCATCCATGCCAGCGTTGACAACGTGCTGCAGCGAAACGAGACCTTGAGGCAAGTAGTGGAAGCCTATCACCATCATGCCACGTTGTATCGCACACCGTTGACCGATCCAACAGAAATATGGTCCTTGTATCCCAGCGGCATAGCGCTGGTGATGTTCCCGGGTTGTCAAGCGCAAAACATCATTGAAGCAGCCACCAAAAGAGCATACTTTCCGCCCGGCGTCAGCAGGCACATTATTCACGGCCGCGCTCTTAAGCTTAACTATCCCATGCACAAATTACGCGATGACCTGCCTCTTAAAGAGAAGAACCGCGACCTGCGGCAATGGTTGCAACAGAGATTGGCGAACCGTGGTGTAAGGTATTATGCCGAGGCGACGTATCAATTTGATGAATGAGGAGTGATGAACCAGGACGCTGAACATATCCTGCGCACGGCCAAACTTTATTGTGACGGGCACGATTACAAATTGCTACGCTTGCCGGCTCAGGCAATCACGCTGGCGGCAGGCATCGTTGCCGAGGCCAGCCTGCCCTTTTCTGCCTTGATCGTTGATAAAGACGAAGTGAGCATGATGTTGCCACAGGATGTATGTGAAGAATTCGAGAAGCGCCTGCGCATGGCTGAAGTTAGCGAGCTCGATTATCGGCTTGTCACAATCGATGTCGTTCTCGCGCCAGACCTTGTTGGTTTTCTGGCTCTCGTCAGTCATACCTTGGCGGAAGCCGGTATTTCGATTTTGTCATTCGCAGCTTACTCACGTGATCATTTTTTTGTACCAGCTCCACAAATTGACGCAGCCTTGGAAGCCTTAAAATCGCTGCAAGTTCCCGCAACGGCCAAAGGTTAATCGACGATGGAAATCAATCTCTTCAACGACGCCAACCTGGTGCCACAGCCCAAGCACAAGATTAAGATCGAAGACTTTAAAGTCAGCCCATATCCGGACAGATACCGCGTAAAAGTTTCCTTACGCATCACGCCCTTTCAGGAAAGGCCAAATCTTGTCATCGTGGCGCACCACTCGAATGGCCAAAAGGTCAGTGACCTCGATGTCATAGCGACCATGCATTACGACAACGAATTCACAATGCATATTCGTGGCCCGGAAGACCCGCAAGGCACGTATATATTGATGGCCGAACTATATTATGAAACGCGCAACCCGCCGCAAGATAAGAGTCAAATTAAGTTTGTCATCCCACCGGAAACAACATGAAATGCCTTACCAAATATCCTACGCCACTTCACGAAAAATTGCGGAACATGCTCGATCCTCTTATCCGCAGGAAGCATGTGGTCTGATAGCAGGAACCGATAAATTCATAAGTCACGCGCATCCATTAAGCAACGTCGCGGATGAGCCTGAGGTTGCTTTCGCATTGGAACCCAACGAACAGCTAAGAGCGCTGAAAATGCTTGATGCCGCCAAACTCAATTGGATCGGCGTCTATCACTCGCATCCAAAGACTCGTCCGATTCCGTCAGCCGCGGATATCAGCGCAACGAGCGATGTCGCTTTGCTGCACCTGATTGTGTCGCTGCGAAGCCGCAAGCCGGCCTTCCAACTGTGGCAAGTAAGGGACCAAAGCGTCGACCCTTTGGAACTCCACTTCGAGGCGGAGCCGGGGCAGGAAACTGCTGAACCGGCATTATCACAGCAGCAGAAGATAGCAATTGTGATGGCCGGCGCTATCGGGCTTGTTCTGATGCTGGCTGTTGCCTTCTCTTTGTTGCCGCCGGCGCCTGTCATTCTACCAATTCCGTAGTCCGGGTTAAGAAACTATGCTCGCCCAATTCACACTGATCGCTATTATCGGAGTCCTGACAGGTGGAATTGTCAACATGTTGGCCGACGATCTGCCAGCGGGTCAAATGCCGCGATCTCCCAGATATCCGGATGGCAGCAGACGGCCGCCCTTGGCATATTTGGGATTTACCGCGTTTCTCTTCCGGCTTCGATTCAATACATTTGGCAAGGAACGCGATCAACACCATATTGACCATTTGCTTAGTTGGCGTTACCCACTTACCGAATTCGCGACCGCCGCCCTGATGCTGCTGTTTTTCTTCGCGGAAGGCGAAAACGCCACAGCGCCCAATTTGCAGATTCTGCTATGCCTGCTATATGTAGCACCTCTGGTGTTGATCGCCGTTGTCGACCTGGAACATAGGCGCGTTCCCATAATACTTCTGATCCCATTGGCGGCGCTGGCATTGTTCAAGGCGATTGCCCTGCCACAGCCGGCACCAAATCTCGCTTCTGCCTTGTTTGGCGGTATCAGCGGATTCGCCATCTTTTATCTGGTTTTCGCCGGCGCGCGCCTTTTCGTCCATATAATTAACACGCTAACGTCCAAGCAAATCACTGCACGCGCATTTGGGTTCGGTGATGTCATGTTAATGAGTGTTGTCGGGCTGATAGTCGGTTTTCCCGATATCATCGTCGCGATATACGTCACAATCTTCGCTGGAGGTTTGGGTGCCATAGCCCTTATCTCCGCACGCTATGCCAAGACGGGCAGCTACCTGGGCTTTGCGATCATGCCTTACGGTCCCTTCATTGTGGCGGGCGCTTTGATCGTTTTGCTTTATGGCAGAGAGTTGGGCGCTCTCTTGCCCCTTGCCTGAGATTCAGCTATCAAACCGGCTGATCACGCCACCGCCCAGACATACGTCACCATCATAGACTACTGCTGTTTGACCGGGCGTGATATCGCGTTGTGGTTCAGCAAAACGTACGCGGATCCGGTCACGGGAGAGTGGCTCGACAGAAGCCGGCTGTGGCACAGATTTGTAGCGAATTTTCACATCGGCGTGAAAGACTTCGCTGGGAGGCCGCCCGCTGACCCAATTGAAACGCGCAGCAAGCAGATCGTTCCGACCCAGTTCCCTTTTATTGCCAACAACCAAGGCATTATCGTCGGCGTTCATCTCCAAAACATAGAGCGGTTCAGAAAAGGACACGCCCAATCCCTTTCGCTGCCCAATCGTATAATTGGACAGGCCGTGATGTTGCCCTAATACCTCGCCGTTTTGCCGTTTTATTGGACCGTTGGACTGTAAATCAGGCGCGTGGATTCTCAAGAACTTCCGATAATCGTTTTTGCCCAGAAAGCATAGATCCTGACTATCTTGTTTGCTTTCTACATCGAGGCCAAAACGACTAGCCAAACGGCGCACTTCGCTTTTGGGATATTCGCCGACAGGAAAAACTATTCGAGCCAACTGCTCTTGACCCAATACGCTGAGCACGTAACTCTGATCTTTGTTGGCATCGTTACCCATTCGCAGTCGATACTGGCCTTTGGTATCACGATCAATACGCGCATAGTGACCCGTGGCCAGATAATCCGCATCCAGCGCCAGGGCGTTTTTCAACAGCCAGTCAAAGCGAATGTGACGATTGCATTCAAGGCAGGGGTTGGGTGTGAATCCTTCGCGATGCTTGTCGATAAAAAACTGAACAACTTTCTCTCGAAAGACGTCTTTGGTATCCAAAACATAAAACGGAATGCCCAGTTTATCGGCAATTCTATGGGCATCGGACATCTGCTCCGGCGTGCAGCAGCGATTGTGCGTCGAGCCTCCCATGGCCGGGTCCGACCATAAGCGCATCATCATGCCTACGACATCATAACCTTGCTCAACCAGCAGCGCGGCCGCCACCGAGCTATCCACGCCGCCACTCATGGCGACGACAATACGTGTGTCTGCATTGCTCATCACGAAAAGTCTCTTTGTATCAGGCTTAGCTTCTCGGCAGACTCGGCCAAAACATCAATCGAGTATTGAATATCCTCTTCGCTAGTGTGGATACCAACCGACAGCCGCAAACCGCTGGTTGCTTGCTCGCGCGAATAACCGACACCCAATAATATTTCCGATGGTTCCGGATTGCCGGTTTTGCACGCGGCACCGCTGCTGGCAGCGATCCCGCGCATATCAAGATGCATCAGCAGCGCATTGGCATCAATACCGGGCAAAATGAAACTGGCGTGTGACGGCAGACGCTTCGTTGGATGTCCAGTAAGTGCCGAACCGGGTACGCGATCCAGTACGCCGTGAATCAAAAGATCGCGCATGGCATGGAAGTGCGCCAACCTGGCCGTATTCTCGGAATGAGCCAATTCCAGCGCTTTAGCCATGCCGACGATGAAGGCCGTGTTATGTGTGCCGGCGCGCCTGCCTCTTTCGTGACTGCCACCACTCTGTGAGGGAGCCAGCTCGATGCCGTCCTTGACATATAGAATGCCAACACCTTTGGGCCCGTAAAACTTATGTGCCGACAAGCTCAACATATCAACACCCAGGCTTTCGACAACAAGGCTAAGTTGACCGCCAGCCTGAACGGCATCGGTGTGGAAGAGCATATTATGGTTGTGCGCAATCCGCGACAGTGACGGCAAATCCTGCACGGTTCCAAGTTCGTTGTTAGCGTAGATGATGCTGGCCAGGGCGCCACCACTTTCACAGGAGGACTCGTAGGCGCTTTTATCTACCAGGCCATGTTTATCCACGGGCACAATTTCCGTCTCGAATTGCATAACCTCTTGCATTAGACGCACGGTATTTGTCACGGCACTATGTTCAACCGGCGACGTTATCAGTCGTGACGGAAGTCCGCGCCTACGCGCATTCCATGCCGCGCCACGTATCGCAAGATTGTCACTCTCGGTACCGCAACTGGTGAAGATAATCTCGGATGGCCGACATTTGAGAATGGCAGCGATCGATTCACGGGCATCTTCTATTGCCTGTTCCGCACGACGGCCTTGTCGGTGCGCAGCAGAGGGATTGCCGTATATCTCGCCAAAATAAGGCAGCATCGCCTCTACAACACGAGGATCCACAGGGGTAGATGCTGAATGATCAAGATACACTTCTCGCTTGGCTACCATCGCGTCCGCCGGTTCCTTTTCCATTCCGAAGCTGCCCCCTATTCTAATCCAGGTTTCCGAGTTTATTCAATGAAAGGCTGCAAAGTATTCCGGTCCGCCAGCGAGCGCATTCAAAAAAGGCAGTCTGTGCGGGGGCCGGTAGTGTTCGAGGGCATAACACACTTGACTGGCCTGAAGAACTCGCAATGAAACTCCCTTGTATGTAGCATCGGCTGCGGACGGGAGAGATCTTGAAACGGAAAATGTTCTTGCGATCGGCGGCTGCGTGGCGCGACTAGCGGCGATTGCCCTATTAGCGAAGGCAGCAAAGGGCGGCATAAAGGCAGCAGATGGGCAGCATTAGGCGGCAAAGGGGCAACACCCGGGCAGCAAAGAGTGCCAATACGACAACCGATTATCAATACAGTATCAATAGAGATGTGAATTGTGCAGGAGCGGTTGGCAATGTGCCGGAAGCTGGCCAGGCGCTTGGAGGTCGCGTCGAGCGCGTAAGTTGTGAAGGGCGCTAAGACACCGCCCATCGGTAGTGAAAAGGACGGCCGCGCTCAACCAGATAAACCAGCCTGCTGATCGTGCTGGTCCGGCGGTTTGTTGACGAAGTTGCAGGTCAAAGTTTGAGGAAAGCGATCTCACTGCCATAGCGCTTAGGGTATCATCTTCTGCCGGGACTCGGCGACTATATGGACTCGGGCTTAGAGGTGAATGGTTGATGATTGCCAGCTGATGCGCGGGTCTTAAGCGGAAGCTGTCATCAGAAGGCATCGGAGAGGGGCCAAGGTTGGGCCTGGAAATGGCAAGTTCCGCGACAGTTGTCGATGGCGCATGTGTACCGATTGTGGGTAGGTTTCGCATAAATGATATAATATCATATTCGCCAGCGCGGATAGGATTCGTGCAGGCCTGGCGTTGCAGGTTCGCTAGAGAAGATTACGAGAGGCGTGAATGCCGGAAATCGTCAAAGTTCAGGGACGGGAAGTGCTGGATTCGCGCGGCAACCCAACGGTTGAGGTTGAATTGGGTTTGTATGACGGAACTGTTGGCAGAGCCATCGTTCCCAGCGGTGCCTCGACCGGAGAGCATGAAGCCTTGGAATTGCGTGACGGCGACAAACAGCGCTATTTTGGTAAAGGTGTGCTAAAGGCAGTCGCCTCCGTCAATGAGGTTATTGCGCCACAATTGCTGGGTTTGCAGCCCTATGATCAAAAGCTGATCGACGAACTGATGCTCGAGATTGATGGCACGGCGACAAAAAGGAATCTGGGAGCAAACGCAATACTAGGCGTTTCCTTGGCGTTAGCGCACGCGGCGGCCAATAGCCTGCATCTCCCTTTATATGCTTACCTTGGCGGCATCCACGCACACCTATTGCCGACACCGATGATGAATATCATGAACGGTGGCAAGCACGCCTTGGGAAGCACTGACTTCCAAGAGTTTATGGTTATGCCTACAGGCGCGCCCACTTTCCGCGAAGCTTTGCGCTGGGGCACGGAGATTTACCACAGTTTGAAAACCATCTTGCACGACAAGGGCCATCCCACCACAGTCGGCGACGAAGGCGGATTCGCGCCCAGCCTGGGCAGCAATCAGGCGGCACTCGATGTTATCATGGAAGCAATCGACAAGGCGGGTTACCGCGCCGGTGAAGAAATTTTTATCGCGCTGGATCCGGCTGCTTCGGAAATTTACAGCGATGGGATTTACGATCTGGCTATCGAAGGAAGAAAGCTTAGCGGCGAGCAGATGGTCGATTTCTGGAGCGACTGGTGTGATCGCTATCCCATAATCTCAATCGAGGATGGTTTGGACGAAAACGACTGGGAAAACTGGTCGCGTCTGGTGGCGAAGATAGGCGATCGCGTACAAATAGTCGGCGACGATTTGCTGGTCACCAATGTTGAAAAAGTGAAACGCGCCATACGGGAAAAGGCCGCAAACTCGCTTCTGTTCAAAGTAAATCAGATTGGATCCCTAACGGAAGCTTTTGCCGCCGGGCAGATGGCGCAGCGACATAACATGACAGTAGTCACCAGCCATCGCAGCGGGGAAACCGAAGACAATGTCATCGCTGATATCGCTGTAGCCATGAATAGTGGCCAGATCAAAACCGGTGCGCCGGCACGCACGGATCGAATCGCCAAATACAACCAATTGCTTCGAATCGAGGAAAGCTTGGGTTCCGCAGCGAGATATGCTGGAAGGGACGCATTTGCCAATCTCGATCTGGATGTAGAATAAAGGCAGTTCGCCAAAGGGAGCGCCTGTGCAACTGAAGCTACATGGCAAGCATACCAAGATAGTAGCGACTATCGGACCCGCCTCGCAAGATGCCGATACGCTGCGAAAAATGATGCGGGCCGGCATGAACGTTGCGCGTATTAACTTCTCGCATGGCGATCACGAGACCCATGGCGAGACAATTGAAACAATACGCCGTATCGCTAAAGAAGAAGACAGCGTAGTCGCGATATTATGCGATATACAGGGACCGAAAATCCGTATTGGCAGGCTAGAGCAAGAGCCGATGATGCTTGCACCCGGCGACTGTATCACGCTTACGCTTGATGATGTCGAAGGAAAGAATGGCCTGGTATCACTGCCGCACCCTGAGTTTGTACAAGATATCAAGGCCGGAACCCACCTTTTGCTTGATGACGGCAACCTGCAATTCAGTGTTTCTGAAACCAACGGTCGCGATCTCGTCTGTGAGGTTATCGTCGGTGGACCCCTAAGATCAAACAAGGGAGTTTCCGCACCAAACGCGCGGCTCACGCTTTCGGCGATAACCGATAAAGACCGGCGTGACATCGAATTCGCCCTGGCAAGAGATTGCGATTATATGGCGATGTCGTTTGTGCGCTCGGCGGCCGATATCCGCGAGTTACAAAGGTTGATGAAGCATTACGGCAAAGACGCCGGAATCATCGCTAAAATCGAGATGGGAGAGGCGCTGGACAATATCGAAGAGATCATCGATGTTTGCCAGGGAATCATGGTCGCCCGTGGCGATCTCGGAATCGAGACTCCCGCTGAAGAAGTTCCATTTCATCAGAAGCGAATTATCAAGTTATGTAATGCCGTCGCCAAACCGGTGATCACCGCGACGCAAATGCTGGAGTCGATGACGGAGAATCCTCGCCCGACCCGAGCAGAAGCCAGCGATGTATACAATGCCATCATCGACGGCACCGATGCCATTATGCTCAGCGCGGAGAGCGCCAGTGGCAACTACCCGGTGCGCGCTGTGGAAGTGATGACTCGGATATCGCGGATTGCCGAACAGCATCTGCAGAATCTCGGACTTGGCGCCGAGGAACAGCCAGGCGCTAATCTTAACGGCCGGCAATCAAGAGAATATGTCTCTGATGCTATCAGTCGGGCGACCTTCGATATTTCACGAATTATCAACCCCACGGCGATCGTGACTACCAGCCTATCTGGTTATACGACTCGCCGGGTCGCCAAAGAACGCCCAAGCACGCCCATTTTGTGCATGACCCCCAGCGCCAAAACACAGCGACGAATGGCGTTAGTTTGGGGTGTGATACCGCTTCTCGTGCAAGAGTTCAGCACGATAGACGAGATGATTAGTATCATCATTCGCGCCGCGCACGACAAGAATTTGGTCAAGCGTGGCGATCGCCTTGTGATAATCGCCGGCGTCCCCTTCGGCATTGATGGCCAAACAAACCTCATCAAGATTCATACTGTGGGCGAAGAGGGCGAAATCTAGTCCAGCAGTGCCTTAGCAAGCAACGCACATGCTTCTATTTCCGGCAATGTCAGGCACGACTGACCGCGCCACATTGAAGCATATATCAGTTCGGATTCAGACTAGGAAGCGACCCATTTGGCATCAATCGGAGGGGGCTCGGCAGGTTTAACGTGCCGGGAACTCGTGGCGATTGTTCCATCCGATGTGTAATTTACCTGGCTCGTCGTACAGTGCGGGCAAATATTCCAGGGGATTTCCAGAAGATAATCACAGTGGGTGCAGGCCTTTTTCAGACGGGCATGACAATGCGGGCAGGCTTGCCAGTCGTGTTGTACGCGCTGACCACAACTTGGACAATTCGGCTTGTCCTCAATTTCTTGCAGCAGCGCTTCCTCCTCCAGTGTGCGTTCGTAGGCTTCGGAAAGAGTTTCCCTGGGGCGCAGCATAATGTAGATCAGAAATCCGGGTATGCTGAGCAATCCAACCAATACGGCCACCAATACCTGAGCCAGTGGATCACGCGAGCGAGCGCGCATATCGCGATACGCCCATATGATCATCGCTAACCAGAAGGCCGCGACCAGCACACCGGCTATCACGATTAGCAAAAGAAGGATATCGTCTAAGGTTTCCGGCATTTGGCCCCACAAATAAGGATAAATTCGGGCAACGAAGCAAAAAATCGCGGCACTATTGGCTCAAGATCAGTCTCTATAGAATTCAATAGCAATAGCCAGCCCCGGACACCAATTATATCAGTGGCTGCAAGTCGTGGCAATTCGTCTGCAAAGCGCAATGAGCGCTCTAGCCTTGATCATCTGCAACGTCGGCCGCCGCCACAGACTTGCCGAGGAGCAGAATAATCTCGCTGACGACAGTATCAAACTGATGTCCCGATGCATAAAACTGGAGCGAATTCAAACGCGCCGGATGGTCGACTTTATCAATCAGCGTCAATAGATTCTCGGATTCGTAGGTATACCAAACGCGCTTATTAATGATCTGATGCTCTTGAAAACAACTGAGACAACGCTTGTCAAAATCGGTAACCACTTCTTTTTCGTAGTGAAATCCGTGGATCCATGAACGCGGCACCGGCACAGAATCATCGTAATCGATTCGCAGCATCAGCGGGCACTCGCTGCCTAGGGTGCCGCATTGGCTCAAAGACTGATCTTTGAGGTAAAAGGTGACAAGGACCTTGACCGAGTCGTATTCTCGTACATCCAGTCCTTCGTCGCCAAACGAATACCTGCAACTCACTTCGCCGTGGGAAGTAGCATTGTCGAGGCGGCGCAAGCGCGCGCCTAGCCGTCCGTCAAATTCTTCCAGCGAATATTTGCCGACCGGAGCACCCTCTTGACGTGCTAGGCAATTCCAGGATTCGGGCAACTCTCCTGATCCGAAAGCCCGATCACCTTTTGCTCGAAGGCTGAAAGATGAATTCGACAGAACGTTGACCGCTCCCGTCCTCACATCGAAACTGCGATTGCCAAGCCGTACGATCAGTTCCCCGCCATTGGGCACGGCCGTGAAACTGGACATGTCGTCGGTGAAGTACGCCGCAGCCTCACCAGTGATATTAAGCAAGCGGACCTCATCATCAGATGCTGATATGCGATAGCGACCTGCGCCGGTCAGTTGCAAGGTCATTCCTTGCGCGGTCATTACGCTGAGCAAGAACGGTTGGTTTCTGGACAAGGTAACCAGAATATCCAACTCGCCTTTGAGCCGCGACAAGCGAATCGTCTGCTGGGCATGGCTCCAATCAAAACGAGGACGTGAGGCACGGTCAAATGTGACAAATGTATTTTTTTGCAAGGTTACTGCCGCCAACAAAGGCGCGGTAGCGTCTTCGTCTGCGAGTATGTCACTGAATTGGATAGTGGCCTGCGATAGCGAGTCTGTGCTTATGCTGATTTGCGTATTGGTGAGGTCTTCGCTTTGACGCTCAACCGCTTCGACGAAGTCTGAACCTGTAATGCCAACCGTGCCTTTGGAAACTTGCAAGACCACAGGAATGGCGGCGGTGGAGCGAAACCAGAAAGAATAAATTGCTACGGCCGTCGTTAAGGTCAGAAGGCAAAACATCGCAAAGGCGAAAAGCATTACCAACCACGCCATGCGTTCAGGAGGAACTGACGAGCGATACACGAACTCCTCAGTTTCTGCCGGCGCCACCTGGGTGCTTTGTTGTACCGTTTCTTCAGCGGTTTGCGCCAAGATTTCCCCTCTGGAACAACGCAAAATAGGTCGAGAACGCAACCAAATTATAGCACCAGCGGACATTTTTGTCGCAGTGATTATGCTGTATAATACGATCGATGCAGGCGATGCACTGAGGAAGGCAGAATGTCCGGTCATAGCAAATGGTCCACTATAAAGCGTAAAAAGGGCGCCGAAGATTCTAAGCGAGCCATGGTATTCACTCGGCTTGCCAGAGAAATCATGGTGGCGGCTCGTGATAACGGCGACGAAAACTCAAATCCCAAGCTCAAGCTTGCCGTTGGTAGAGCTCGTGCTGCCAATATGCCGAAGGACAATATCGAGCGCGCTGTCAAAAAAGGCACAGGCGAGATTGCCGGCGGTGAAGTCGTGGAGATTGTTTATGAGGGGTATGGCCCGGAGGGTGTGGCCTATATCGTGGAAATCATGACGGATAACAAGAACCGCAGTTTGGCAGAAGTCAAGCACGCTTTCAGCAAGCATTCCGGCAGTCTGGCAACAAATGGCTCTGTGATGTGGCAATTTGATCAAAAGGGCTATATCGCCATCAAGAGAGCAGTCGATTTCGACGAGTTGTTCATGCAGGCGGCGGATGCGGGCGCGGATGACGTGGTGGAAGAAGATGACATTATCGCCGTCTATACACCGCGGGACGACTTCGCCGCTGTTGAGCTTGCCCTCGGCGATGCCGGCTTCACAATTGAGGATAGCGAATTGCGCTGGTTCCCCCAGAACGAAGTCGATATCCCTACCGGCAAGGCGCTGCAAAACATGCGTCTAATGGAAAAGCTCGAAGAATCTGATGATGTTCAGACAGTGGCGTCGAACCTCAATATCACCGATGAAGTGCTAGCGGCGTACGAATCCTGATATGTTGTCGCTTGGCATAGACCCGGGCACCGCCTCTCTAGGTTACGGCTTCGTGCGCGAGCAAAACGACGGTTCCCTGGAGGCAGTGGACTTTGGCATAATACGCACTCGCGCCGATAAAACGATGCCCGAACGACTGGAGCAAATTCATCAAGAATTGAAAACGCTGATCGATCGCAATCAGCCTGATCGCGCGGGAGTGGAAGAGTTGTTTTTCGCGCGCAACGTCAGCACGGCGATTACCGTCGCTCAAGCCCGTGGAGTGGTATTGTTGACCTTACAAGAAGCGGGCCTTGTTATAGCCGAATACAAGCCAAATATGGTCAAGCAGTCGGTATCCGGTTATGGCGGGGCCGGCAAGGCGCAGATGCAAGAAATGGTCCGCTTGCTGCTCGGCCTGGAAAAACCACCGCGACCCGATGCTGCCGATGCGCTTGCGGTTGCCATCACTGATTTGCACAGCTACCGCCTGAGAAGTATTGATCTCGCTTAAGAAATATGATCGCTACACTTGAAGGACGCGTATCCCACAAAGACGTGGATCACATCATTGTGTTGGTCGGCGGTGTCGGCATTTCAGTTGTCGCACCCTTTAGCACTATTGAGAGAATCACGGGGGAGCGCGTTTTTCTATATACGCGCCTGGTGGTTCGGGAAGATTCATTGACCTTGTATGGTTTCGCGACGGAAGCGGAGCGCGAGTTCTTTGATGCCTTTGTCAAGATCAGCGGTATTGGTCCGAAGTTGGCGATCACGATCTTGAGCACGCTGAGTGTCGACAACGTAAAAAACGCCGTAAGTAACGAGCGCCCGGAGCTGCTGGGACGCGTACCGGGCATAGGCAAAAAAACGGCCGCGAAAATCGTGCTGGAATTACGCGACAAGATACCGACCGGACTAGAAGCTATACCCGGAAATGAATTCATTAGCATCAATGCCGATGTACTGGACGCACTAACCTCGCTTGGCTACAGCGTTGTCGAAGCGCAAGCGGCCATACAGGCGCTGCCAGCCGATGCGCCAGAAGACAGCGAAACTCGTGTGCTTTTGGTACTGCAGAACCTGGGCGCTTGATGAGAATCCGTGCGAGTATCCTTCTGGTGGCGCTTCGAGGGACGGTCAATCGGTGGAGTCACAGATGAGCAAATCAGTCATAGGCAAACGTGTTGAGGTTCTGGATAAAGGCTGGATTGAATTGGTGGATATGATGCCGCATCCGGATTCCGCGATCTCCGGTGATCTAGCTATCGTTAATGCCGCCCGTGTCAGTTTTTTGGGCGAGAGTAAGGGTCCCGAGCGTGACAAGAAACTGCTCTTTTATCTGCTTCGCCACCGTCACACTTCGCCTTTTGAAATGGTGGAATTTAAGTTCCGGGTCCGGGCGCCTCTGGTTACCTGGTGGCAGTGGGTACGTCACCGCACCTGGAACATGAATGCGCAATCCGGACGTTATACGCCTTTCAATGAGAATGACTTTTATGTGCCAAAACCGTGGCGTAAGCAGAGCAAAGACAATAAACAGGCGAGCGAAGGAATCCTGGAAGAGCCCGATAACCTGGAGCTAACAAAGAAGCTGCTGGATCACTATGAACAAGGGTATCGCCTATACACGGAGGCGCTTGAGCTCGGAGTTTCGAAAGAGATGGCGCGGCTGTTTTTGCCGGGTTTCAGCGTATATTACACTTGGGTGACCAAGATTGACGCGCACAATCTGATGCATTTTTTGCGGCTGCGAATGGCAAGCGATGCTCAATACGAAATCAGGGTGTATGCAGAAGCCATCAATGAGCATTTTTTCCGGCCCGCCCTGCCTTGGACTGCAGAAGCTTTCGAGAGATTCATTCTCCGACCCGCCCAATGAGATAAGTAGCTATTCAGCCATATCAGTATCGTCGTGGCGATTGATCAGAAACGCCGATGCCCGTTCAAAGTACTGTCGCATCTGCTCTCTAGCAGGATCTACGATGCCGGCTTCATCGATCGCTTCAAGCATATGCGTGAGCCAATGATCGCGGGCTTGGCGATCAATATGAAAGGGAAAATGACGCATCCGCAAACGTGGATGGCCGCGCTCTTCAAGGTAGCGCCGCGGTCCGCCAAAAAACTGGACCAAGAATAAAAATTGCCGGCGTTTACTTTCTTCCAGGTCTTCGGGGAACATCGGGCGCAGCAGCGTATCGGCTTCGATTCTTGCATAGAACGCGTCCGCCAAAACGCGGAACGGTTCTTCTCCTCCAACCAAGTCGTAAACACTTTGTGGCTGCCAGCTCATCTTATTCCTTTTGTCTTCCGGCGCGACCACCATTTACGGCAGAAACCCAACAAGGCGTTTATCATAGCCTTTCGCACCGTAGACACTACCTGATTCACAAACTATGACTTTACATTCACAGCCCTAAATGTACAATCCTTCGGATAAGCTTACGCACCTGCCAGGAGTTCATACTCAATGCGACATATCCTCAATTGTATAGGTTTGTTATGCCTGCTCGTGCTGCTTTCGACGACCAGCTTGGCCACGGCCCAAGATAAGGCAAGAATATCCGTCGTCGGCTCAGGTGTAGCAAACGCGATAGTCGAAGCGCTGGCTGATGCCGGGCAATTCGAATCCCTCAAGATCACTACTACCGGTACGGCGGCGGGAATTGATCAATTCTGCAATGGCGATATCGATATCGCCAGCGCCTCACGTGCCATCAGCGCCGCGGAAAACGCCATTTGCATCTCCAACGAAGTTCAACACAGTGAATTCTTGATCGCGCACAAGATAGTCGCTTTTGTCGCCAATAGCGACGTTCCATTGCAGTGCTTGTCCCTGAGCGATTTGCAAGCATTCGTCAAGCCATCTTCAGGTAACCAGATCATCGAATGGTCAGACTATGGTGAAGCACCTGAAGGCTTAAGCTTGACAGCTATCGTACCGCAAGAGACAACTCTTGAATTCGTCATCGTCGATAACTTGGTCGTTGGCGATCGCCTGCGGCGCGATGTCTTGACTTATGCCGATCAGACGGAAGCTTTGCGATTAGTGAACGAGACGCAGGGCGCCTTGGCGATCCTGGCCTATTCAGCGGAAATAGCAGCCAACCAAGACTCGAAATCTTTAACGTTTAGTGGAGACAGCGCCGCAGAGTGTGTTGAACCGTCTGCCGAAACTGTAGAAGCCAACTTGTATAACGCCGCGCAATCCATTTATCTGTATGTCAATCGAAGTCACCTAGAGAGCAACGAATCGTTGAAAGATTTCATGCAGGCTGTTGTTGACGAGTCCTCATCGGACACCATTAACTCAACTGGCTTCACTCCTGTTAGCGCAGGAATCTATGAGTTGAATCAGACGATGTTGCAGAATCCTGAGTCGGCCAGGTCTGTTGGAGACGGCGCAACCGAATTCGAGATTCCGGTGGAATTGCGAGGCGATATCAGCATAAGCGTCGCGGCAAATGCCTATCGACTCCTTGACAGGATCGCCTCCGAATTGGCGCGCGGAAACGATCAGCTACAAGTCAATATCGATGCTACCGGCAAGGATGCCGCCATCAATAGTCTGTGCGCGGATGAGGTCGATATCGTGTCACTAGACGCGACGCTTACCGACAGAGAACTGGAAGCCTGCAATGCGAATAGCATTGTCGCTGTGCCGCTTAATGTAGGTGCACAAGCGACGGTCATTTTGGGCAATGCGGCCGACGAACATACTGAGTGCTTGACTTCTGATCAGATTGCCGCAGTTTGGCAAGCATCGACTACGGCTGCAGTCGAGTCGTGGAGCGAGGTCCATGTGGACCTACCTGAACAGCAGATTGTCCTTTTCGGATTGACAAGTGTTGACCGCTATGCCGACATTTTGTTACGGCGCGACGGCGAGGTAACGCCGCCAATCCGGCGCGACACCGAACAAGATTACGACCCCTTGTATCGTGCTGCTGCCGTAGGAAACGTCCCGGGTTCGCTCACATATATGTCTTGGATCGACTACTTGAACGTCCTGGAAAGTGGTCAGGCTAACGTACATCTTGTTGGCGTAGATGCGGGAAGTGGATGCGTACTTCCGTCAGTAGCGAGCGTTTCCGACGGATCATATCCGCTAAGCCGCCCCGCCAAACTATTGGTAAACGAACTCGCATTGGCGGATGTCAACGTGCAGTCGCTGCTATGGAGTTTGTATTCCGACCAAGGATGGGCGAGCCTGGAGCGCGAGGGTTTTGCGGGCGTAGAACGAGCGCAGCTTCCGTCGCTACGTCGGGAACTGGAGACGCAATTCCGGCTCGCGGAAGCTAAGGCAGCTGCGGTTGAGGAAGCTATCGACCAAGATGCCGCCGAGGACGCCGACGAAGATACATCCGCCGATGAATCCGGCTGATCCCCCGGTCGCGGCTCAAGGTCGCTTCCGATAGCAACCTAAATGGGGCGGATTGATCAAGTGTCATCCGCTCCTTTGCTTGTGGGCACTTGCTGTACTCTTGCTTCAAATTCTGAGAACTGAAATGGAGACTTGAATGCAAGTTGAAATCGTCGCCTTTGATTTGGAAACAACCGGGCTGGATAGCAAGAGCGACGAGATCATCGAGATCGGCATTGCCAAGTTCAAGAACGGCGAAGTCATCCAGCGTTATCAGTCCTTCGTAAAGCCATCCATTCCCATCCCACCAGATATCACCCATCTCACTGGCATTCATCAAGACGATGTGGCCGACGCACCACTAATTGAAGACTTAATGCCTGAGCTACTTCCAAGATTCGGCGATGCCACGCTTGTTGCGCACAACGCAAGTTTCGATATGTCCTTCATGCGTCGATATGGTGTGCTCGCCGAGAACAAAGTGATCGACACCTACGAGTTGGCCGCGATTCTCCTGCCCTCGGCAGCGCGCTACAGCTTGAACAGCCTGACGAACGCCGCCGGCATCACATTGGACAACGCTCACCGCGCCCTTGACGATGCTGTGGCAACAGGTTTCTTGTACTGGCACCTTTGGCGGGAAGCATCACGGCTCCCTTATGCGCTGCTTGCAGAAATATTTGGCGCCTCGGAAAAAATGAAATGGCAACTGAAAGAATTCTTTCAAGCCGCCCTTGCCGCGAGCCTTGAACAATCTGTGTCGACACAGGCAATGTCGCCGTTTTATGCTGAGGAACTCAGTGCCAAGCCGCTGACGCCCTCGACGGCCAGCCGCGCGACAGTTGATCCGGGACAAGTGAACGACATATTCAAGGCCTCTGGAAGACTTGAGGCGGCGCTCGCTAGTTTCGAAAGCCGTCAGCCACAGATCCACATGGCCAAGGAAGTCACCAACGCCCTCAACGACGGCGCGCAAATGATGATTGAGGCCGGCACTGGAACTGGCAAATCCCTGGCGTATCTGATACCGGCCGCGCTTTGGGCGACAAAAAACGATCAGCGGGTTGTCGTCGCTACGAATACCATTAACTTGCAGGAACAGTTGCTTAACAACGATATCCCAATAGTGGAACAGATCCTGGGTGATGGATTGCAAACGGCGCTGATGAAGGGACGTGGCAATTATCTCTGTCCGCGACGGCTCGAAACCCTGCGCAGACGCAAACCTGCGAATCTGGAGGAGCTTCGTACGCTGGCCAAGATATTAGTTTGGATGCAAAGCGATAGCTCCGGGGACCGCGGCAGTTTGTCGTTGCGAGCGGGTGAATGGAATACCTGGTCGCGGCTGAGCGCGCAGGACGAAGATTGTACATCATTCCACTGCTCGTCAATTATGCACGGCGTTTGTCCCTTTTACCGCGCGCGCAAGAGAGCGGAAACAGCACATCTTCTCATCACAAACCATGCTTTGCTGATCGCAGACGCCCGGATCGAGAATCGCGCGCTGCCCGAGTATTTCAATCTTATCGTCGACGAAGCCCACCATCTCGAAGACGCGATCACCAACGGGTTGAGCCGTCGGATCGATCAACCGCTGATACTTGCGCATCTGCGAGACATCGGTGGCGCACGCGGTACGACAATGGGCGACTTCCTTTCGGCGGCGCGTAGAAACATGCCGACCAATGCCAGCAGTAAGCTGGAGGCCTTCAGCGCCAACATCGACGACACCCTGCGGCTGATGAACACAAAGGTTCGCAACTTTTTTCGAATGCTGCACGATTTTGTGGTGATGCAGGAAGTGAAAAACCGCTACCAGATGCGCATGCTCAATTCTCATAGGGATTCCGGCGCATTCTTCCAGGTGCAAAACGCCTGGAAGCAGCTCAGCGAATACTTTCTGGTTATCACCGATGCGCTCGCCCATCTGTCGGCGGCCTTGCCACGTTACCAAGAATATCAGATTCCTGAATTCGACGAATTCGGTAGTGCCTTGGGAGCGCATCGCCGCCAGTTGGCTGATCTGCATGAGCTTCTCGAACAATTTGTGCAAGAACCCGATGTCAACTGGGTTTACTCAGTGTCGCCCGGCGTTTCCTCAGAAAACTTACGCATTAACATAGCGCCGCTGCACGTTGGGCCCTTGATGGAAACTTTCTTGAATGAACGGAAAGAATCCATCATCATGACTAGCGCTACCATGCGCACTCAAGGGAACTTCGACCATCTCAGGGAACGGCTCTACGCCGACCATTACGCGACGCATGCCGTCGGCTCGCCTTTTGATTACGAGCATTCGACGCTGCTATATGTTCCCGAAGACATTCCCGAACCGGCACAACGCACTGGCTATCAGAAGATGCTCGAGCGCGGGATCATTGAGCTGGCCGCGGCGCTAGATGGACGTGTTATGGTTCTATTCACCAGTTACGCCCAATTGCGGGAAACATCCAAGGCGATAACGCCCCGCTTGACCCTCGGCGACATACTTGTTTATGATCAGAGTTTCGGTACCAGCCGCGAGATGCTTTTGGAAAGTTTCAAATCCGCGGATAAAGCTGTATTGATGGGGACGCGCAGTTTCTGGGAAGGCATCGACATCCCGGGGGACGATCTGAGCGCCATAGTCATCGCGCGCCTGCCTTTCGCTGTTCCGACCGATCCAATCTTCGCCGCGCGTTCAGAGACCTACAGTAACGCCTTCCAACAATATGCGATTCCTGATGCGATACTGCGCTTCAGGCAAGGATTCGGCCGCTTGATACGCAGCAGCACTGATCGCGGCATCGTTGCCGTCTTTGATCGGCGTGTCATCAGCAAGACTTACGGAAGCAACTTTCTTGATTCTTTGCCAGATTGCACAGTACAATATGGCATGCTGGAAAACCTGCCACGCGCCGCCACTCGCTGGCTGACGCAAGCTTGAGGAAACGCGATGCAAACTCCTGCAGGACGCGAATGTCCGCATTATTATGCCGATTACAACCGTCACACTCGTGACATTGAAGAATGTCGACTTGCCAAAGCCAACCCCGAGTCCGAAGCCTGGCATGCCAAAGATTGCACCAAATGCCCGGTGCCTGATATTACCTTGGCAAACGCCAGCCAGGATACGCAATTGATTCTCACCATAAAGACCGGCTTGATCGGGCTAATGCGCCGTGTCGAAGTGGAAGCCATTTGCTTGAAAAACGGCGAAAAGGTCGATCCTTACGTGGGCTGTCCCGACGATCATCCGGGATTGGAAATTTTCCGCAAAGCTTTGGAAAGTGACGATGATTAAGGCAGTTCTGCTCGATCTAGACCATACTTTGGCCTTCGACCGCGATTCATCATCGTATTTTGCGTTCCAAACCGCCTTGAACGCGCGTTACTTTGCAGACTACGGTCGACCGGTCGTACCAGGCACTTTGCAGGCTGCCCTTGATGCCCTGACATCAAAGCGCGATATGATGAAGGCAAATGCCGACGTCATGATCGGCAGCGTCGCGCGAGACCTGGCCATGGACGTAAACGTGGCGGAAGAATTGATCGAGGCAAGCTTGGCATCGGCAAGAAAGGATTTGCGACATGCCGTGGTCGCGGATCCTTGCGCTTATCCGCTCGTGGACTTACTCCTGCGAGAGGATATGCTCGTAGCAATTTGCGGCAATCTCTTATTTCCCGAAGCTTTAATTCGGCAAGGGCTGGCATGCAATGGACTCATTGATTTCCTGGAATCCTTCGCCTTCGTGTCTCACAGCGAGAATATGCACTTCTCCAAGTCTCATCCAACCTATTATGCCGAGCTTGTTGCACGCATAGGCGTCGAACCCGACGAAGCATTGTTGATTGCTGTGGGTCAAGACCTAAACAAAGAAAGTGCGCGGACAATCGGATTGCATATCTGGAATGACTCCAGTTCAGGCGCGCTTCGTACAGCATTTGAACATAGTCAGTCTAGCGGCTGGCAGCACGCCTATTCTGCCGGTCCCCTGGAAGCCAACATGCTGCTGCCGCAGTATCAAGGCAATCTGGCTGCCTTGTATGGATTGCTCGACGAGGTCAAACCACATCAATGGCTGCAAAAGCCTGATCCTGATGAGTGGTCGATATTGCAGATCCTTTGCCATCTCGCTGAATCCGAGCTTGCCGTTCATCAACACAGGCTCAACCAGATACTCGGTGAAAACAACCCTTTCATAAGCTCGCCTGCTCCACCGGGACCCGATTTACCTCCCTGCCATGACGAAGGATACGAAGTGCTGCATCAATTCCATGAGCACAGGCAGACGACCATGGATTTGCTCCAAAGTCTTGATGCGAAAGATTGGCAGCGGCCAGCGCGCCACAGCATATTTGGCTTGACAAACCTGCTTGAAATGGCCTACTTCACCGCACAGCACGACCGACTACATATCACGCAACTCTGTCAAACTCTTGGCAAATGCAGCGAAACGCTTTAGCACCCTGTTTGCAACAATGAATTGTCCTTTTCGATCAATAAGTCTCGATCAATCCGTTGCAAAACCCATCAAAACAAGGCAAACTCGCAGCTTGATTGAGGTTTGTTCTTGACCTAGTTGACTGTTTACGTTCTTTAGGTACAATACATTTAAATAGTTCTGAACTTCACAATTGTTGGACTGGAGTCGGAAATGACAGCCATTGTGGCGAATCAAGTGAATATGAGCCAACTGATCGCTGATGGTCTTGCATCCGCCGAAGCGGCAATGTATCAAGTGACCGCCAGTGATGTGAGCGTCTTGCGCGACGCCAGCCGGCATATCCTCGGCGCAGGTGGCAAACGAATCCGACCGCGCTTGCTGCTACTGTCTTATTTCATGCTTGGTGGCCGCGATTTGCACTCCGTTGCCAAGCCAGCAGCCGCAGTCGAACTAATGCACACCGCCAGTGTCGTGCATGATGATATCAACGATCATGGCATAGTGCGGCGCGGTCGCCCCTCGGTCAATTCCATTTGGGGACGCACCTTCGCCTTGCTAACCGGCGACTTCTTGTTCACGGCAGTCTACGAATTGATGGCGCCTTACCAGGATCTCAATGTAGATCTTGCCCGTGCTGCTACGGCATTGGTTGAGGGTGAAACGCTACAAGCGAGCGCGGTGAAAGACAACTTGATGAGTCGCGAAATCTATATGCGCATCATTTCGTTGAAGACGGCCGCGCTATTCCGGGCAGCTTCTCTGATGGGCGCCAAGCTAGCCCATGCCGATCACGTCCAAGTCGCTGCGATGGCGGACTTTGGCTTCAATGTTGGCTTGGCTTTTCAGATTGTGGACGATATTCTAGACTTGGTCGCGGACGAAGAAACGCTAGGTAAGACCACTGGCATAGATGTTGAACAGGGGCGTGGTATTGCCGTTGCGCTGGATGCCGAACCGAGTGCCATGACCAATGGCAAGAGCAAGGGCACGCATTATGATCCCATAGAAGCGATCAAGGGCCGCCTGTTGGAAGGCGATACGTTGGAAAAAGCGCGTCAACAAGCAGAAATCCTTGTGCAAAGCGCGATCGCGCGCCTGATTGACTTGCCGGATTCTCCTTTCAAAACCGAGCTGATTGGCTTGGCCAACTTAATCATCAGACGAGATTATTGAGTGTCGACGATGAAAAGCGGATTCCGGGCGTGTATCATTTTGATGCGCGCCTTTTCATTTCTCTGGTGTTTCGCACTTTCCACAGGGTAGCAGACGATGAAAGTGGCAACTGTCGAAGAATTGCGGCACATCGAAGTGGCTGTAAACGCGACGCTCATCACCTATGATCAGCTTATGCTAAACGCCGGGCAGGCTGCCGCAGATTATTTGCGTAACCGCCTCGATATTTCTGACCAAACGCGGATTACTGTCCTTGTTGGCAAGGGCAATAATGGCGGCGATGGGTTGGTTGTGGCGCACGAGTTGGCGCAGCAAACGTCCGCGCGGATTCGCTTATATTTGCTGGAAACAAGGGACGAACACGATAGCAATTTCGCCGCGATAATGGACGAGGGGCTATTCGTGGCCAACTCAGCTGACGACCACGATCTGCGCCTCTTGAAAAGCTTGATCGGAAGCGCGGATATCGTAATTGATGCCTTTTTTGGCATAGGTGTTCGCTTACCCCTACGTGGCAAACCGGTACAGATAATGCGCGCGGTCAACCAGATGCTTAAGTCAGGCAAACCTGCCGGCGCGGATCGCATTGCGATCCCGGCAACACCGCCGAAAGGCAATCGGCAGGAAAAGCGGCCCTTTGTCCTGGCTATCGATTGTCCCAGCGGTATCGATTGCGATTACGGGCAAGCTGACGCAAACACTTTGCCTGCCGACGCAACACTTAGCTTTATCGCAGCCAAGCGGGGCTTTTTCAGTTTTCCGGCTGCAAATCATATAGGCGAGTTGGCTGTCTCCCGCATCGGCATTCCGGAGGATTTTCCCGCGCTGCAATCCTTGAGCCAGTCGGTGACCGATTCCGAGACAGCGTCTTCTATCTTGCCAACGCGTCCAGTTGATGGCCACAAAGGTACTTTTGGCAAGGTCATGGTTGTGGCCGGTTCCGCCAAGTATATCGGCGCAACCAGTTTGGCCGCCGAATCTGCATATCGCGCAGGCGCCGGTCTGGTCACAGTGGCCTGTACTGACGCGTTGGTGAGGATGGTGGCCGGAAACCTGCGAGAACCGACCTATTTACCGCTCGCCGAAATTGACGGCGCCATAGCGGAAACTAATGCTGAAGTCGTAACGGAACAAGCACGCTCTTACGATTCTTTGCTGATAGGTTGCGGATTCGGCAGGCACAGATCCACTCGGCTCTTCGTCACCAATCTAGTGCGCAACGGACCTCTACCTCCGCTGATTGTTGATGCGGATGCGCTAAATCTGCTATGCGAATCTGCCAATTGGTGGGAATTGCTTCCCGCACAATCCATTATCACGCCGCACATGGGCGAAATGGCGCGTCTAACGGGATTATCAGCTGACGTGGTCAATGATAAGCGATGGGAGTTGGCTAGGCAAAAGGCCGCCGATTGGAATCTGGTGATCCTACTCAAAGGCGCGCATACCTTGATTGCTGCTCCTTCTGGACTGGTCACTGTGATTCCGTTCAAAACGGATGCTTTGGCTACCGCGGGCACTGGAGATGTGTTGGCTGGGCTGATCGCCGGACTGCGCGCCCAGGGCATGGAACCGTTTGATTGCGCGCGGCTCGGAGCATATATTCATGCGCTTGCAGGTCTTGTCGCCGTTGACCGCGTTGGCAGCAGCCGCAGTGTGGTCGCTGGAGACGTATTAGCCGCATTGGGTTGGGCCTTCAAGGCGTTGGAAGCGAGTTAATCCTCGGCCTCAAAGCGATTCAGAGCGGCGGCTTTGGCATCGGTCATTCTTGCGTCAACTTCCAGATCTATCGTAGCACCCCCGAAGCTAGCCAGGTCTTTGCGCCGCACATGTCCGCTTTTGCCGATATTCGCAAGCGCATAAACCCCGCCAACCAAAACGCCCAAGAGAAGGCCAAGGCAGGTAGCCGCGTGATCAAGACCAGCTTGCCTATTCGCCATCAATCTGGACCTCTTCCACACTTTCGGTATGTAGAAGCGTACGAAAGCGAATTATTTCGCGCAGGAAAGCCAACAGTCCCGATATGAAACTCTTGATTTGTATCAAGGGATCCGCACTGTTCTTGCTCACGAACTCCGCAGTTGCTTTGGTCATACGCGTGGTTTCGCGAGCATTATCAAGGATGGGCTTGATTTCCGTCTTGAGCATGATGATGAATCCGGCCGCCTGGAGCATTAGAATTGTCAGCGCCGTCGCGATAAGCACGGACTCCAAAACCAAAATGACGATGAAAATATCCCGAATGATCTGCACGAGCGGAGCCCATGTCTCCGCGGCAGTCACGGCTATCACCAACCCGAATATCAGCGAGCCGAATATCAAGGCGATGCCGAGCAAAGCTATCAACTTAATGATCAGCGAGATGCTTCTGCCCGAACTCCGGTCGTTGGGCACGGGCGAAGGCGCGGAGCCAATATCACCTTCGGTCATGGTTTAGCGCCGCGTGACGCGGCGCTCGGTTTCGGTAGTAACCACATGCGCGAAAATGAGGAAAGCCAAGGCGCATAGCGTCGCCGGCAACAAATGAACTGTACCGATTTCGAAAAGCTCGATCGCCAGAAAATCGCCAAGATATTGACCGAGCAGAAAGCCGACCCAGCTAGTCATAACGAAAAGCACCAGCCGTCGCGCCGATCCGCCTTTGACGACATGGAAACCGAGACCGTACATAGTCGCAAGTACAAAACTAAACACAAATACGGGGCTAGGCATGGTGGTTGCTATTCAATCATCCGGTGGTAAAATCTAGAGCTAGTGTAGCATAAAGCGGTACTTCAGTCACGTCTCGATGGTACGAAACATGAACGTGATCGATCTCGAGATTCTCATCCCTGCCTCACCAGATTTCATTTGGCGCTTTCTTGGCGATTTATCTAAAGCGGCGGAATGGCACGAAGGTGTGGCATCGCTATCCTTCCTTACAACGCAAAACGAAGGCCGGGGTACCCGTTGGCGTTATACGACCGTCAAGGGTAACGATATCGTGGTCGAAATTGGGGCTTGGTACGATACCCTGGGGTACGAGTATACCGTGGTAGACGGCGCAGGATTCGGCGAGAATCAAGGAAGGATTCGTCTGCAAGAAGTCTCGGAAGGGACCATGGTACGCTGGACGTTCAATTATGAATTTGCCGGTGTCTTGGGCAGCTTGCGTAATACAATGAGGCTCAAGAGCGGAATCACCAAGCAGATTCAAGACAGCTTGCGCAACCTGCACAAGCTGGTGCAACAAGAATCCGGCGGAATCTCCACACACGAGGCACGCTCCACTGTACGCGAAGCGCCCGGTGTCGAAGAGCGTTCGAGCTACCAGCCGCGCCACCCTTCGGCATTATCCGATTTGTTGACAGCAAATACCGAATCTATGCCCGATCCACCGATTTTGGAGCCCGTAACCTTCGACTCGGAACAAGAGCCGGACTCTCTCTCCATCTTGCCGGAAGGAGCTACCAAACCCAACCCGGTAGTACAGACTGGCAACGATATCGTAGAGGATTCTCTGCCTCCAATTGAAATCGAAGAAGCAACTCAGCCGATCGAATTGGAAATTATCGCTTACGAGCCAAACCCGCTTGAAGAGATCGTGGAAGAGGCGGTGGACGAGACCAAGCAACCAGCCATCGAGGCTGCACAGAAGCAGGTCGAGGATCAGCCGCCAGAAGAAATTGCCCCGATACAACGCCGAGCTGTGGACACGTCAACGGTCAGTGTATTCGAGATCTTCGGCTTGCAAAAGCCGAGCGAGTTGATTCCGCATTCCGCCGACAAAGGCCTTGCCCTGGCCGAAGAACGCTCTACGGATTGGGACGAGAGACTTGGGAGCCGAAGTATCGACGACCGGTCCGAGCGAGCGGCTGAGCTGACGGCCTTACTTGCGCACGATCGCGAACCGATCCACGACATTGAACAAGTCGCAGAAGCATTTGTAGGAAATGATAGAGTTGGCGCTGACGTGACGATAACTGGCTTGCGCAGATTGACACGCCAGCAGCGGTATAGTTTGAGAAGCCACAATTCTTAACGCGCAGTTTGCGGCCCCAGTCGAAGCGATCGTAGTTGGAGAGCACTGGCCAAATCAGTGCGGTCTGCAAAATTCGTGGGTGGATGAAGGGGCTCGAACCCTCAACCGCCTGAACCACAATCAGGTGCTCTGCCATTGAGCTACATCCACCATGACCAGCGCGCACACTTTACCACGCATGTCCGCCCGTTTCTAGGTCACAATCCTCAATAATGCAGCGCATCGCCGATGATTTTTCGATGACAATCAGCTGCGCCTTGCTTCCATTGCAATCGACTTGCTCATAGTCGACCGCAAAGCCAAATCCGGAAAATTTGCTTGCCAGCGACTCCGAATCCGATTCGCCATTGGCCTTTCCAATAAGGCGATACAGCCCTTTAATGGCTGCACGGACTGGTCCAGTACCGCATAGATATCCGGATATTACGATGACCACTTTACCATCTACCATCAGAACTCTTTTCATCTCTTTAATAGTAGATTGATGAAGGATAAAGTCAGTGGGAAAAGTGGAGACGATCGTGCTTACGGACCCGTCCCGTAAGGGAAGGCGTAGGGCATCCCCGCGAAGGAAATCGGTGGCCAGACCCTGTGCTTTTAGTTTGCTGCTTGCCAAGCGTCCCATCTGCGCTGACAGATCGATGGCGATAGTTCGGTATTTCGCCTTTAGCAAATCTAACTGCAAGGCGCCAGTGCCATGCGCCAATTCGAGCACGACACCGATATCTCGATCCTCCAGGAATGGAAGCGCACTACGTTGCCAACGGTGCCAATGTCCCAAGGAAACCAGTCGGCTTACTCTGTCATAAGTGAAGGCGAGTTCATTGTAGAGAAGTCGAAAACAGAAGCCAATCAAGCGTCGCCAGGCGGCGAAGATCATCTGGAAAACGCTGCAGTTATTTGATCCGGATTGTCAGTGATCACGGCGTTGACACCTAATGTCCTGAGACGCAGGGCGCGCTTTGGATCGTTCACTGTCCAGGCGTTCACAAAGTAGTGATTTGCTTTAGCCCAGCGCATATAGGCGTCATCTATCAATTCGTGCCAGGGATGAAGCGCATCGTGGCGGCGATCTTTTACGGCGCGGATTTTAGCGCCTGGAACATCCGACGTGTACAAGAAACCGATCAGTACGCCGGGCAAGCACGCCGACATCCGCTCTAGAATTTTCGGGTCAAAGGAGGAAATAATGACTCGATCTTGCATCTCGTGGCCCCGAATTGAGCGAGCTACAACGTTTTCAATGTCACGCGAATTTTCGCCGGTTGATTTGATTTCGACATTGACAAACAACTGATCGCCAACTGCGTAAAATACTTCATCCAAGGTCGGGATTCGCTCGCCCGCAAAGGTCTGGCGGAACCAGCTTCCAGCATCCAACGACTTCAACTCGGCCAAGGTTTTGTCGCAGACATTTCCCGAGCCATTGGTGGTATGGTCCACTGTGTAGTCATGAATGACGACGGCGTAACCGTCTCGCGAGAGCTGTACATCCAGTTCAATCCCGTCCGCTGCTTGCGCGATAGCTAACTCAAAAGCCGCCATGGTGTTCATTGGCGCGGACGCCATTTCGCCACGATGCGCAAACACCAAGGTTTCGCCAGCTGCCATCAGTTTACGTAGGGATGAGTTCGATTCGCTCACAAGAATAAGCCAGCTTTTGGACTATCAGATATGAATCTGAATTTTGTGGTCAACGATACGCACATCGAACCATGGCACATCGATTTCGGCAGGGCTGCGGGTTGCTTTGCCGTCACGGACATCGAAGCGTCCACCGTGCCTGGGGCATTCGATTTCGTAATTCAAAAGCTTGCTGGGCTGGTCGTCGCGATCAAAGGCCAGCACATTGCCATCGTGAGTACACAAATCTTCGATGGCATAGATTTTTCCGCCGATATTAAACACGGCAATCCAGCGACCGTCTAATCCGAATACTTCGCGCTGTCCGGGAGGTATTTCGGCGAGCGAGCAAATTGTGACCCATTCCGCCATCAGTCGCGTTCTCCCGTCTCGATCACGGTCCAGCGTTCGTTTCCTTGTCGCCCGTAGGCGCCTATCACGAGCACCTTCAGCGGCAACAGCGCGCACTTCACTCGATTTATGCTCAGTTGCAAGCCGATGCTATCAAGCACGCGTTGCTTGTTGATCGCGCGGGCTGCCCCGATGGTTATGCCCAGGATCTCTTCGCCCAACATTGAGGCAGACGCTTGGCTGATGGCACAGCCCTCGCCATCCCAGCCAACTTCGATGATGATCTGATTCTCATTGAGACGTAAAGTCAAGCGCAGGCGATCGCCGCAGAGCGGATTCAATTCTTCGTGATCAAGGTCGTTCGGATCCAGAAGGCCCCAATTGCGCTGATGACGGGCGTGATCGAGTATGAGCTCGCGAAACATGTCTTCCATCGGGCTATAAATCCAGGCAGCTACCAATTAAGCAAAGGCGCACCATATAGATGCGCCCCGTCCCAAACGTCTTACAAGTTTGGAGATCAGAAAATCCGCCAATCGCGATAAAAGCCCGGGCGCGTCAGCCGATGATTTTCTGCTCGATTTCGTCCATCAGGCGCTGGCGCACCCTCTCAAAAGGTACACGCTGAAGCAATTCGTCGAAGAAGCCTTCGATGATCATCAACTGTGCCTGAGGGCGTGTGATACCCCGGCTCATCAAATAGTAGATCGGCTCTTCTTCCAGCGTACCAAAGGTCGCCGCGTGCGAACAAGCAACATCATCCGCTTCGATTTCCAAGCCCGGGATACTATCCATGCGCGCTTCGTCGCTGAGCATAAGATTTCGGCAAACCTGATAACCGTCGATTCGCTGCATCTTCGGTAAGGACTTGATCATGCCCTGCCACAAAGTACGGGCTCTGTCGCGCGCAGCGCCCTTAAAGAGCAAATCCGTATAAGTCAATGCGGCATTGTGATTCTGCTGGGTATCCAAGTCGAAAAACTGATTGCGATCCGCAAAAAAGAATCCACTGACCCTGGCGTTTGCTCCAGATCCTACTGCGTCAACTTCGATGAAGGCTTTGGTCAGCCGACTGCCCATCACGCCGTTGACCCAATCCAACTGAGCATCTCTGCCGACGACACCGCGCTGATGACTGAATTCGAAAGTCTGGCGATTCCAATCTTGCAGCGACACATATCGCAAGTTGGCGCCAGTGCCAACTATCAGTTCGGTCGCCCCAATATATGCCGATTGCACATCGCTGGCTTTGGAAGCGTATTCCACTTGTACGGTCGCTTGAGCGTTTTCCTCGACAACAACCAACACGTGGCCCATTGCCGCGCCTGCGCTGGAGTTGTAGCAGACCACATGCAGGGGCAAGCGAGCGGCCTGATTCCGCGGAATACAAATAAAGGCTCCGTAATTCCACAAAGCCGCATGCAATGCCGCGAATTTGCCATCGGATGCCTGCACAGCGCTTGTCATGAAGTGCTGGCGAATTAACTCCTCGTGCTCGGAAAGCGCGCTTTCCAGATCTGTGAAAACAACGCCCTGATCACGAAGTTCGTCCGCGATGTCATGACGCACGGCTTTACCGTCCACAAAAACCAGCAAACCGCCCTGCTCGTCACCGGTTAACGGTTCCAGATTTTTCGCCGGCACCTGCGCCGCACTTGCGCCATTTGCTTGAAGAACGCGTCCGGCCTCATCCCACTGAATATGACGATAATCCGTGCGACGCCATTCTTCTTCCATCGACGGCATGGGCAGGTCTGCATATAGCTCCCAGGCTTGCAGCCGGCGCTCGCGCATCCAGCGGGGCTCATTCATTCTTTCGCTTAGGGCTTCCACATCCGCTCGCGTATAGGCAGGCGCTTGTGGAAGCGAAGACCGTCGTCTAACAACAGCCACGTATTGACTCCTTTTGTTCGAGTGACAGATGCGGGGCCTTGCGGCAGCCGCAGTGGATCAGGAGATCTAGCCGATTGATCCTTCTAATTGAATCTGAATTAGGCGATTCAATTCCAACGCGTATTCCATGGGCAGTTCTTTCACCAATGGTTCCAGAAAGCCATTGACGATCATCGCGTTCGCATCATCTTCGCTCAGGCCGCGGCTCTTCAGATAAAAGAGCTGATCTTCCCCAACCTTGCTGACCGACGCCTCGTGACCCATAGTGACATCTTTGGCATCAATCTCTATGGTCGGATAGGTATCCGAACGGCTGAAATCGTCCAGCAGCAGCGCATCGCAGACGACGTTGCTTTTGCTGTTATGCGCTTGCTCGGCGATTTTCAGCAAGCCACGGTAACTGGCACGTCCGCCATCCTTGCTGATGGATTTGCTAATGATTTGGCTTGTGGTCTTGGGCGCAAGATGGGTAATCTTGGCACCGGCGTCTTGATGTTGGCCTTCACCGGCAAACGCGATCGAAAGTACCTCACCATGCGCGCCTTCGCCACGCAATATCACTGCTGGGTACTTCATCGTTAGACGGCTGCCGAGGTTGCCATCGACCCATTCCATCGTGGCGTTCTTTTCCGCAACGGCACGCTTGGTCACCAAGTTATAAACGTTATTGGACCAATTCTGAATCGTGGTATAACGGCAGCGTCCGCCTTCTTTAACGATGATCTCTACGACGGCGCTGTGCAAACTGTCCGAGCTATAGATCGGCGCGGTACAGCCTTCGACATAGTGCACATAAGCGCCTTCATCGACAATGATCAGCGTGCGCTCGAATTGCCCCATGTTTTGGGTATTGATGCGGAAGTAGGCCTGCAATGGCATTTCGACATGTACACCAGGCGGCACGTATATGAAGCTGCCGCCAGACCAAGCTGCCGTATTCAGCGCGGCAAACTTGTTGTCATTTGATGGAATGATGGTCGTGAAATACTCCTTGATGATCTCCGGATACTCGCGCAATCCCGAATCCATATCAAGGAAGATGACACCCTGCTCTTCCAGGTTATCCTGAATCTTGTGATAGACGGACTCACTGTCATACTGAGCCGAGACGCCTTGCAAGAACTTCTGTTCGGCTTCCGGGATGCCCAGCTTGTCGAAGGTCTCTTTAATCTCTTGCGGCACCTCATCCCAATCCTGCTCGGATTTGTCAGTAGCCCGCACGTAGTAGTAGATATCGTCGTAGTCGATCTTGTTGAGATCCCCACCCCATTGCGGCGTTGGCTTGTCCATAAAGATATGATAAGCCTCGACGCGCAGGTCTGTCATCCACTTTGGTTCTTCTTTCATCGCGCTGATTTGGCGAACGATCTTCTCGTTGATGCCTTTTTGGCTCTTGAACGCATAATCGAAGTCGTCGTGGAATCCATACTTTTCGGCATAGGTCAAGCCGACTTCTTTCAACGACTCTTCTTCATAGGTGAGCTGTTTTTCACTTTTGATCACATCGGTCATGATGACTTCCTCGTCAGGCTATTTTATGCTTGCACCACTTGCAAGGATTCGTGCTTTTCCCGCACCCAATCGTATCCCTTGTCTTCCAGCTGGAGCGCTAGTTCGGCACCGCCGCTTTCAACAATTCTTCCGCCAAACATGACATGTACGAAATCCGGCTTGACATGATTGAGTATGCGTTGATAGTGCGTGATTATCAAAGCGCCCATTTTGGGTCCGGTCAGCGAACTAACGCCTTCCGCTACAATCCGCAGCGCATCTATATCCAGACCCGAATCGGTCTCATCCAAAACGGCGATGCGCGGTTCCAGCACCGCCATCTGCAGCACTTCCGCCCGCTTTTTTTCGCCGCCGCTAAAACCCTCATTCAGATAGCGCCCGGCAAAGGATTGGTCTATTTCCAGTTGGCTCATCTTCTGCCGCATCAATCGGACAAACTGGGGAATCGGGATACCTTTGGTATCTGGATCTTCCGCTTTCATTCGCGCGTTGATCGCGTGACGCAAGAAGTTCCCCAATGTCACACCCGGGATGGCGACCGGGTATTGGAAAGCCAGGAATAAACCAGCGCGGCTTCTCTCATCGGCTTCCATCTCCAGTACGTCTGCCCCATCTAACAGAATCTGACCGTCGTGCACTTCGTAGGCTGGGTTGCCCATCACTACGTTTGCCAAGGTGCTTTTTCCGGAGCCATTGGGACCCATCAAGGCGTGGATCTCACCCTGTTTTACAGTCAGATTGACGCCACAAAGAATTTGTTGCTCCTCCCCTGTTACACCAGCGTGGAGATTCCGAATTTCCAATGTTGCTGCCATTCGCGGCCTATCTCCTCTCATTATGGTTTAATGACGGTTAAACAAATACTTTAACCGAGTCGAACTTCTTGGTAGTATATCAGTGACAGAATGCTCTGTCAATGTTGATGACACCCCAGCAGACTGCAGGAGCACGCAAAAGAGCTACACAACGCAGTCTACAATATTAGAATAAGAAACGAATGATAGAATTCTATCAGACCGCTTGAAACTAACGCTGATTGACAGTTGGAAGCCGCTATATTATGCTTAGCCCGTCGCTGAGTCGGGCCAGAATCCAAAGCCTTGGCGCCGTCTATTGGCAAGCGAAGAATATTTTTAGCCGCGAGCGCAGGCTGTCATATTGCCCAAGAATACTTGTAGAGGAGTGAACAATGGAAAACACGGTGGACAAGCAAGCGGGATTGTACGAAGCCTTGCGCACGGTCATTGATCCGGAAATCGGCATGAACATAATTGAGTTGGGTTTGGTCCGTGGCGTGGAAATCGAGGAGGAACGCGCTCACGTCAACATGATCATGACGACTCCCTTCTGTCCCTATGCGCCGCAGTTGCTAGAGCAAACCAGGCGTACCACGCAAGACTTTCTTGGTGTGCCGGCGACCATCGAAATGGGTATGGAAATGTGGGATCCAAGCATGATGGAAGAGGGCGCTGCCAGCGATTGGGGGCTGTTTTAGCGACGGCAAATCGTTTCTAGCGCCGCCGCCTGCCTTCTTTCCGGCGATTCTATTGCTACCCGCATCCTCAATATTTAAGGTCGATTGCGCTGGATCCACTGTAATGGATCAATATAGTTAGCGATCAACTCGTTGTAGTTCAGCTTGGGCCAGTTGCCCGGCTGCCGCACCATAATCGTGGTCGGGCTAAGATCAAAATGTAAGTGCGGCACAAAACGACCGAAAGCATCGCTTACTTCACAGATACGCTGCCCACGCGTCACGCGCTGCCCCACAGTCACACGCATATTCTGTACATGAGCGGATCGGCTGTATATGACCGCGCCCGTCGGAGAATACAGCGGATCGTGGCGGATGATGACCAGATTCCCCCAAACACCCAAGCGTGCCGCAAAGGTGACCACGCCATTCGCGCATGCGTATATCGCCATGCCCTTGTCATCGAAAGGCCGGCCAAAATTCATATCGGCGCCGGTATGGTAGGCCTCGCTGGGTGTGCCAATGAAATAGAGCTTGCCAAAGGGATTAGCATCACGCCAACCAGCCGGCCATACATCTTCTCCCGCCCTCTGTTCACTCGTTCCTACCGGTGAATCGTATCCGTCCGCCACGAAGACGCCGCTGACGACACTGGGACGGCTACCGCTTTCCCTTTCTCCATCGGGAGCCGGAGTGTAGCCGGCTGGAGTCGAGACGATACGGCGAAAGCGAATAGCGTCAAAGGCGATCTCTTTGCCATCTTCGCCAGTTACGTCGTTGAGAAAAACGCGACCTGCATTTTCCATCCGGCGATCAAGATCGAATATTCCCAGAGGAACCCAGGTGTTGCGGTTGATGCTCTGGTTGATATCGAGCACAACTTCGGTAGTCGTGCCGACAATGCCATGTACTTTGTAACGCGCGCGGGTGGTGGTGGCCTTTTGGTTGGGAATAAATGCCGAAATCTCGTAAAGGCCGGATTGAGGCAGGTCATCTCGCCATTCCGCCCAGACTTTACTTGTACGTAGCTCGGTCGTTGTGTAAAGATAATCCCATCCCCAGGTGTTCTTGCGCACGTTAAATTCCGGCTGGCCGGTGTATGTACCACTGCGGAAACCTTGCGCGGTGGGCAAGATGATTACTTCGTCCGTGAAATTCTCAATGTTTTCGATTGTTTCTTCAGCCGGAGAATCGCTCAACACGATACTTGTATTGACCGCCGTCCATTGCGAAATTACTCCATAGCGCCACCAGCTCAAGCCTTTGGCGCCATGTTTCTGCGTCGCCAGCGTATGCGCCTCGGTCTGCTCCAGCAGCGTGGCATTTCCCTGCAAGACCGGGATGATAGGTTTGTTGTAACCCGCCCAAACATCGTATACCGATTGCAGCGCATTTTCGACGGTAGCGCGAAAAGTTTGCCAGTAGGTCTGTGGATGCAAGCTATCTACAAATGGACTCCATTCGTCGGGGAAAATCGTGTGCTGATGATGTCTACGTGGATCAACACTTATACCGATATGGAAACGTGTTCCCAGTCCGCGCCGCAACGCGAGCATGAAAGGACGGATCGCTTCCGCACCACCTTGCCAGTAATTGGCGTAGGGCTCAATATCCAAAATGAGAGATTGCACACCCGGTCGACTACAGGCTTCGACGAGTATGGCAGATTCCGCCTCTACATCCAGGCCATTCGGCACACACCAGGCATGAAATTCCATCCCGGCACTTTGGCAAGCCGTCACCCATTGATCAATGCTGCTTGCTCCCGAGATGCTTAGCTCACTACTGTCGAACTCACTCATCCAGTGGTCACCGTCACTGATCTTCACCCAGATTTGATCGACGTTTGGAGTGCGATTCTTGATATTGGTCAGCAACTGCTCAATCGTTTCTTCTGCAACGCTTGTGCCCTTCCAGTGCCAAATACCAACTTTGCCGTCGTAGGGCGTAGGCGGGTGCGGAGACGGCGCCGCGCCAATAGCCGGAATGAATTCGATATAGCCGGCATAAATCCAGCCTTTCAATCCCGTTTTTTCTACCCAAACCCAGTTGCCAGGCGTGCGCGTATGCGGATAATAGACGACCAAAGAGTTGTCCACCAAATCGCCAATATCAACATAGGTGAGGGCCGGGCCACGCCGTACATTGCTGTAGGCTGACTTGGTATTCGCTATAGCAATGACTGCTTGTCCCGGTTCGTCGGGTTTCGCTACGGATGATGCGTTTGTCATTTACCGCTCCTTGTACAGTCGCTGGAAACAGACCACCCTTGTCGCGTTGCATACGATGATAATGGGCGAAATCGATGGTCTTCGCAAGCCAACACTAGCACATTATTGCAGGTAAGATGTCAGCATATGTTCTCGATTTGGGAGACAAATCGTTCAGCCGCGTTGCGCAATCGCCACATAAGGATACAGACAACAACTAGAGCGCAACACGTCGCACAATCTACGAGCACATCATTCGACGCGCGCAGGTGTGACAAATTCTAGGAGACACGGTAGGTGTGCGTGTCTATAGCGAGACCATGCTACCTGGCGTTAGGTCACGAAAGCACCGTCTTTGTAAAACAGCTCGCCATCAACGCGGATTTCTGAATCCTGGCGCATATCGCAAATCATGTCCCAGTGAACCGCGCTCTTATTGAGGCTCCCGGTCTCGGGATATCCCATGCCAATCGCCATATGCACTGTGCCACCGATCTTCTCGTCATAAAGGATGCTGTCAGTAAAGCGATTGATTCCAAAGTTTGTCCCGATCGCAAATTCCCCAAGATAGCGGGCGCCAGCATCGGTATTCAATTGTGCATGCAGCAGATCTTCGTTCATCTCGGCCGAGGCATCTGTGACCTTGCCATCTTCAAACTTGAGCTCGATCCCGCTTACCGCCCGGCCGCCAACTATCGCCGGATAGGAAAAGCGCACCCAGCCATTGACGGAGTCTTCTACAGGTCCGGTAAAGATTTCGCCGCTAGGCATATTGCGTTTGCCATCGCTATTAATAAAGCTTCGCCCTGCGATGCTAAGCTCCAGGTCGATATGTGGGCCGGTCAATTGAAGCGACTGCTTGCCGGCCAGAAAGTCAACTTTCTGCTGCTGCATTACGCTAAGCTTGCCCCATTCCGCCGCCGGATCATCACGATCGCAAAAACAGGCGCTATATACGAAGTCTTCATATTCTTCAAAGCTCATGTTGGCTTCCTGCGCTGACGACTGCGTCGGAAACAGCGTTCCCACCCAGCGGAAATCACCGTCAGCCGCTCGCTGTAAGCGCGTCTGCAAGATCTCCCGTTGCGCGGCGCGAAGCTGTTGCAAACGCGAGGCAGCGATATTGGTCATCGACCTGGTGTTTTCTGGCGCATTGGCGCGAATATACACGTCCGCTGTTTCGACGTAGAGCTTCATCCTCGGGTCCACCCAAGTCAATTGATCGCCGCCGGCGTTAAGTAGCAGATAGCGCTGCATCTGATCATCTTCTATGATCAGGCCAGGGTTTCCACCGGCATCGATTACCGCCGCATAAATGTCGCGCAGGATGGGCAACGATGCAAAGTTGCCCAGTATGCCTACCCAGTCGCCCGGCCGCACTTTGGTCGAGTAATTCACCAGAAGATGCGCGAGTTTTTTTCGTCTTGAGTCACTCATAGGGTCCTCTATTCTCCCGTATTCGCTCAGCCGCCGGAGAGTTCCCGCGCCTTTGCCAGCGCGGCGTCGTAGTCGATTTCGTCGCCGATGATCGGAATATATTCGGCATGCTGCACGATATTGTTCTTGTCGAGCACAAAAACAGCGCGCTGACAAATCCGCCATTCGGTGTCGTGCACCCCGTAGTCATCGGCGAAAGTCATATCGCGATGTGTTGAAAGCGTTTCAGTATTCGCTATACCTTCACTGTCACAGAATCGGCCCAGGGCAAAGGGCATATCGGCGCTTACGGTCAAGATTACGATACCTTGCAAGGACGAGGCTTCTTCGTTGAAGCGCCGCGTTTGCACCGAACAGACACCGGTATCGATAGACGGGATCACGCTAATGATTTTGATCTTGTCGCCATAGTCCGCCAGAGATTTGGCACCGAGGTCGTTTCCGATCAAACTAAAGTCGGGCGCTGTTTCCCCGACCGCCAACATATCGTTTTGCACCGGATGTTCATTTTCACCTACCATCAATCCTTTGCGTGCCATTGGATGCTCTCCTCTTTCTTCTAATAGGATATTGATTGCAATTCGGTTATCATGAGAATTATAAACGGATAGCAATGTGTATCAAGGTCATAAGAGGGATAGTCCTTTACTTGTGACGTATGAGGAGAGTATCAAATGCGAATCAATCGAATTATTATTGGCCTGGTCGTGATCGTCGTCGTGGTGGTCGGCTTGCTGGTCTTCCAACCCTGGCTGTACTTTATCGATGACGAAGTGGACGAAGCTTTTCCATCCTTGTCCGATGAACAGCGCGAAGCCGTGCGCGACATGCCGGAAGACGAAAAGGATGCGCTCGTGACGATGGCAAAAGATAACGAGGACATGGCGAAAGAGGTTGCCCTTGCGCAGACTGGCGCCGACGCAATCGTTCCGCGCGATCAGCAAGCAATGCCGGCGGACATGCCCGCGGAGCCGCAAGTTGTGCAATCAGGCTCATTCATTGATATTGATCCCGTTCACGGCGCGGTGGGAACGGCAACAATCTACCAATTGCCCGACGGCATGCGCGTATTGCGCTTTGAAGATTTTCGGTCGAAGAACGGTCCCGACCTTCACGTCTATCTGTCGACGGAAGTCCCGAAGAGTACCTTTGCCGGTTTGGGCGCGGATGAGCTTCACCTCGGAAAGCTGAAGGGCAACGTTGGCAATCAAAACTATGAGATACCGGCGGATGTGGATCTAAGTCGTTATCAAGGCGTCGTGATCTACTGCGTACCGTTTCACGTCGTTTTTAGTTCCGCTGAGCTGATGTAGACGACCGCGAAGGCACGGAGCTGCGGCGCTTTTCATGCTAATCGAAGTCTCGATAGCGCCATTCGCCATCAACCAAAGTAGCTAATACCTTCACATCGGCAAGTTCGTCCGGCACGCTGGCATAAATGTCTTGATCGAGCACGATCAGATCGGCCAGGAATCCAACAGCGAGCTTGCCCAGGCGATCTTCCATACCGGCCGCGTAGGCCGGTCCCTGCGTAAAGCCCAGCAACGACTCATGCAAGCTTAGCCGGGCTTCCGGATGCCAACTGCCCTCGGGTAAGCCGTCCCTTTGCCGCGTGACGGCGGCGTGGATGCCAAGCCAGGGATTGAAGGGCTCTACTGGAGCATCGGAGCCAAAGGCAACCCGCGCGCCGCGATCCATTTGAATACGAGGATTATACGCGAATCGTGTCCGCTCACCCCAATAGCGGTCGGCAGTTGCCATGTCAGACGTGGCATGGATCGGTTGCATCGAGGCAATAATATCCAACTCTGCCAAACGACTCAGATCTTGCGGATGCACAATCTGCACATGTTCAATACGGTGGCGACGGCTCGCTGTGGGTTCGTTGCGACGCGCCTCCTCGTCACGGACATGAGCAAGAACGTCAAGTACATCGTGCACAGCTTTGTCGCCGATCGCGTGAACCGTTGACGAAAAGCCGACCCTGCTGGCGCGGCTCACGTATTCAACCATTTCTTCTTTATCAACCACGGTGATCCCATAGTTTTCCGGTTCGCCTGCATAGGCTTCAAACATCAATGCGGTCTTTGTTCCCAGAGCGCCATCTGCAAAAAGCTTCAATCCGCCGATTCGGATCCAGTCATCGCCAAAGTTGCTGCGAAGACCGGACGCAATGGCCGCATCCAGCCACTTTTGATTGATCTGCTTTAGAACGCGCAAGTTCAATCCGCCACGTTCGCGCAATATCTGCAAGGCCGCCAGGCAAGAGGGTTCATCGAAATCATGGATCATGGTGATGCCACATTGCAGGGCCAGCGCTTGCGCGTCCGCCATCATGTCGGCAAGTTGCTCGCCGCTCGGATTGGGCAACGTCCGTTCAACCAGCTTCATTGCGGTTTCCAGCAGAATGCCGGTTGCCATACCGTTGTGATCGCGCTGAATTTGCCCGCCTTCAGGATCCGCTGTCTGCGCGTTGATGCCGGCACGCGCCAAAGCCTCGGAGTTTACCCAGGAAGCGTGCCCACTCTTCGCGTCCAGGCTGACAGGATTATCCGGTGCCACGCTGTCGAGATCGGCTTTGCTTGGGAAGGCACGGTCTGGCCACAAATCCTGCGCCCAGCCGTAACCAGTCACCCATTCACCGGGCGCAGTGATCTCGGCTCTTTGCCGGACACGCTCAAGCGCGATCTGCATACTTGGGACCTCGAATACATTGACAGAGCGAAGCGCACGAGACTGAGCCTCCCAATGCAGGTGCGCATCTGTCAAACCTGGCAAGACGGTCTTGCCATCAAGGTTAATCTCTACGGTATCGGCGTTTGCCAATCGACGGATTTCTTCGTCGCCTCCAGTCGCTATCACTCTGCCGTAACTGACCGCCAGAGCGCTAACACGAGCATTCCGCTCATCTAATGTGCGGATGTTTCCGTTGAAGAGCAGGGTGTGAATCATACGTCATTCCTTTCGAGCGCGCTCAAGCTCGCCGCGGATTTCCTCCGCTGTCGGGGCGCTATCGACGCCGCTGCGCGTGATCGAATATGCCGCCAATCGTCCGGCAATTGTAACAGCCCGGTATACATCCTGACCCACAAAAGGCAATAGTGCCAATACAGACGCGGCGAAGACATCGCCCGCGCCGGTGAGATCACGCGGCTGAACCAAGATGCTGTCATAAGGCAGCGCCTGTCCTGCATGATAGTAGGTTCCGCCAGCGCTACCGTTTGTCACAATTAGATGCTTGCAAACCTGTCGGATCTCGTCGGTAAGCTGCGGATACCCCTGTATGTCTTCCTGGCTATAAACGACGATATCAATCAGTTTGAATGTATCCGCGTCAAACCAGCGCTGATATTTGACCAAGCCATCATCATCCCAGCGTCGCATCATGCCTTGCAAGGTCAACATGACCGTTGCATCCCGGAAGTGCCGCGCCATTTCGAGCGGATCAATCTCCGCAGCCAAGGGTCCCAAATGCACATACCGCGCCTTTGACCAGCCGATCGGCACGTGTCCAACGGCTATGGGACGCGCGGTGGCGCGGACGTATTGCTGTCTTCCTCTGTCGCTGTACACGTTTTCGTAGGTCAGGGAAGTGGCGGCCGGAAGCAGCATGAGCTTGGCAAAGGGCAAAAGATGTTGTATCAACAACTCGTTGTAGGCTGCGCTCGTGAGGATCCCGACCTTGTGCCCAAACGCGGCAAACGTTGGCGCGGCATACGAGACCGTCCCACCCAGCATCGTGCCGCCGGGCACCAGGTCCGCGGTCAAGTGGCCGATTACCAGGACGTCAATATCAGAGCTCATTACCGTATATCGCATATCAATTGGACGAAAGAGAGACGCAGTTCGTGCGTCTCTTTAGGTGGTATCTTATTCTATTGCCAGTCGCTCTATTTGGGTACGATAGTGACTTTGCGCGTTCTGCCTTCGCCGATACTTTGGGTCACCACGTCTTGGTGACCGCGAAGGGTCAAATGGATGATGCGCCGCTCATTGGCATGCATCGGTTCCAGAGTAATGGTACGGCCTTGCTGAACAGCTTGCTTCGCCATGCGATTTGCCAAGCCGCGCAACCGATTAGACCGGCCGGTTTTGTATCCGGCCGCATCGATGATGATGTTCGCCCGTCTCTGCAATCGACGACTGCAGATAAGACGCACAATGTATTGCAATGATGAAAGGGTCTCGCCACGTCGTCCGATTAGGCGGCTGATACCATCGCCGGTAACGTTAAGCATCCAATGCGGTTCTTCACCTTCAACTTCATCGTCGGTCAAATGCACACTGATTTTCCCGTCAATCTGCATTCTGCTCAGCAATTCTTCCAGCACTTGCTTGGCGACAATAGCATCTTCGCCGAGTTCGTCATCGTCAACCTCCTTAAGGTTGATGTCAACTACAATCTCCGGACTCTGCTCCTCTTTGGTTTCCGGCCTTTCGGATTCAACTGCCCTGCGTTTGCCAATCAGCACCATTCGCACCCGCGCCTCCCGGGCGCCGAAACCAAAGAGTCCGGTATTTGGTTCTTCCAGCACCTCGATCATGACGTCGCCAGGTGAGGCTTTTAATTCTGCCAAGCCGTTTTTTATGGCTGCTTCTACCGAGTTTCCGGTAACCTCGATCATTTCCATTGTTTTATCCTCAGATTGCGATGTTCCAGTAACCGCGTATTACTTCCTGCGCGGTTTCTTCTTTTTGCTTCGTCGCACCTTTTTCACTGGTTCGTCATCATCAAGATCAACATCTACTACGACATGGTCTTTTTGTCTGCCACGAAAGACTTTGTCCAAGAGTTGACGCCCCTGCGGGCTGTATTGCACGATGCCGATCAGATTTGACGTGACAAAATATATCGACAAGCCGACAGAAAACGAGAGCGAAAACGCGCCAAACATGATTGGCATTATGGTGGTCATGCTCTTTGTCATTGCCTGCGCTTGACCGCCCGCTCCGCTGCCAGATTTTTCGTCATCATCGTCGTCATCTGTTTTGGGGGACCCTTGACTTGAGTTTGCCATACTTAACTTGGATTGCGCCCAGGTTGTCACGAGTACCAGCAGTGGCAAAGCCAGCGCATAACTCGGATTTTCGGTTGGCGCTTTTGTCAAGTCCAGCTCTGGTAAGAATTGCAGCAACTGCGGAATCGGGCTCCACATTCGCTGCAAAGGGATCAATGAATCCAGTCCAGGAATCAGCAGCCTTTCTGAAAGATCTACCAACTGAAATGGAGTCGCGGCCAAAGCAAAGAATATTGCCTGATACAAGCCGATCAGAATGGGAAACTGTATAACAAGCGGGAAGCAACCGCCGACTGGATTGACCTTGTTTTCCCGATACAGCTTCATTTGGGCTTGCGAGAGTTTTTCCTTATCGTTCTTGTATTTCTCTTGCAGCTTTTTTAGCTGTGGTTGGACCTGCTGCATCTTGCGCGATGAATCTTGTTGCTTCGCCAGCAAGGGATAAGTCAAAAAACGGATGATGACCGTCAATACAATGATTGCCAGCACAATATCCTGGTTGAGAACCGAATACAACCAGGTTAACATTGTCACAAAAGGATTTAAGATTATGTCCCACATGCCAGCAAGCTCCCGTCGATGGATTACCGAGAATAAACCCAGGTTTGGCGCCCATCGACTCCAAACGCGATTAACAATCTGCCGGTGTCAACGGAGCTGACGATAAGCAGTGGCTCATCAATATCCAGTGAATCGCTTGGCTCAAGCAAAAGCATATTGCCGAGCAACTCTGGCTTTCCTTCAATTTCGCGCGCGTTGATCAGCTCGCCATCGCGTCTGTCCAGCCAATATACTTTTCCATCGCGAGACGCGACCACGATGCGCTCCTCGACGACCAAAGGTCCGGCGCGAATCCCACGTTCAGCAACTTGAACCGACCAGCGCTTGGCGAGATTATTCTCGGTATCAAGCGCATGCACGAAGCCACTAAGGTCCGCCACATAGATAATGCCGTATTCGTCTATCGCCGGCGTTCCCCATACCCAGTTTTGTGTATCATATTTGTTGAGAATCCGCCCATCCAGCGAGATTTCAAAAAAGGATTTGTTGAAGCTGCCCGCGTAAAGCCGACCATTCGCGAACAAAGGCGAAGACGCTACGCTCCCGCCCAAATCAACAGACCAAACCAGTTGGCCATCAAGATCTATTGCATACAAGAAATGGTCAACCGAGGAGAAGACAATCATGTCGTCGGCTAGAATCGGTTGTGACCATACACCGGCCTCAGTGGGAAAAGTCCAGAATTCGCTAAAGTCGTCCTTGGCAATCGCTCTTATCCCGCCGTTCTGGAATGATAAATAAATCGCGTCATCAGTTTCCAACATATTGGCGACGATCTGATCCGGGGTCGGGAAGGTACGAGTTACCGTGGCGCCAATTGTACTCACTTTGAGCAGCCTTCTGTTGTGGTCCGCAACTAGAAGAAACTCGTCATCCAGCCTAATAGGGAGCGAATAGAACTGTGCGTTTTCGCTATTGGATCCCATAAGAACCCAATTGCGCGCGTTATTCTCATTGTCGCGAATTGCCTCTCCAGTGGCTGGGTCAGTCAACCGAATGGCGACACCGTTGGATGGATTGAGGATAGCCAACTGGTCGCTATAAGCCAGGGATATGTGCTGTTGCCCGTTCACTTCAATCAAGCCGATCGAGGGCCAACTGACACCCATGCGCGTACCGACACAAGACGATGTGACAAGTGCCAGTAGCAGGAGCAGTATAATTGATGAGAAATGCTTGCTAATCGTCGATTTCAAATGTCACTCCTTTGGGAGGCACCGGGTCGAAACCGCCTGGATGCAGAGGATGACAGCGTGTAATTCGTCGCAAGCCCATCCACATCCCCCGTACAGGACCATAAGCTTCAATGGCTTCGTAGGCATATACCGAGCATGTTGGCGTGAAACGACATGAAGAGGGCAGCAAGGGTGAAAAATACTTCTTGTAGCACCGTATCAGCGTCAGCAATAGCCACCTAAACATTTCAGTGCACCTTCAGCAATTGCGCTTTCGTCAGCATACCACTTATTATACGCTGCAATCTGCTGAAGGGTTGTTCGGCGAGCTTGTTACGCGCGATTATCACAATGTCGTATCCCTGATGCATTCTATCGTGAAAGCTTCTCATCAACACGCGCAGGCGACGTTTTATACGATTACGACGAACCGCGGAGCCCAGCGCATTGCTGACGACGAATCCATATCGATTGCAACTCAAACAGTTGGCACAAACCGCTAGCATCAGAACAGGATGACGATTCAACTTGCCTTCACGTCGTACTCGGGCAAAATCGGCGGACCGTCGAAGCCTCAAGGCACGTTCCATCAATTATCCAGCGTTCCAATTCACTTTTTTGACGTGATTTGGTGTCACTGCAAGTTGATGGCGTCCACGCCGGCGCCTAGCTTTAATCACTCGCTGTCCGTTGCCTGTGCTCATGCGTTTACGAAACCCGTGAACACGCTTGCGGCGCCGCACCTTGGGCTGCCAGGTTCGTTTTGTAGACATTAAGTTCGCCTTTGTTACTCAACGGTTCCTATCACAAGCGAGCAGTATAGTTCAGCAATGATTTTCGGTCAACCGTTGCTTGGTTTATGTTAGACTTGCTCAGTGATACCAAACAAAATAATGCAGAAAATGGGTTAAGCTCACTGCTTGACTCACCCATTCGCGGCCTTCGTAGCACGATTTCCATAAATTTCCGCAAGTAATGCTTGACGAAGAGTTATACGTTAAAGTAGGATGGCTGCTGCGAGAAGCCCACATCACATTCCCCGGAAGGCCTTATGTTATCACGGCTGCGCGCCAATCAACAAATTGGAGGATTATGACTTTGTTACCGGCACAGCATTGGGCTTACAGCTTTTCAATCGGTGCGGAAGAGATTGAAAGCATCACAAACCTCCTTCTGGAAAAAGAAACACCCCTATCCAGCGTACAGTTGGCAACGGAAATCATCAAGCAGCGCGAACAAGAAATTCAAGAACGCCTCGAAAAACAATACGACGGGACGCAAGTTTACCAACCTTGCGGCCGCTTTGCCGTTGGGGATCGCTTGACCTTTGCGCTATTGAATTATTCGACCGGCACAGTTATGGGCTTACGGAAAGGCAAGAGTAGCGACTCGTCGCAATTCAAGGTAGCCGCCGTGCAATTTGATGATCAAAAACGTGCGGATCCAGTCTCGACACGCGAATTTGTCACAGAATATGATGGCGCGCATCCCCTCAACGAATTGGACAATAATCAACACCCGGGCTCGGCCAATCAAGAATACACTTTGCAAGATATTTTCAAGGACCCTAGTGTCACGATTATTTCCCAAGTCAACGATGCACTTGAACGAAACTCTGATCTAGTGCGCATTGCCGGCACCTGGTTCGTGCGTGATTTGATGCTGGATGTCGACATTGGGCACTTGCATCTGGCCGAAGCGGTGCTTGATATGAACAATGGCGGTCCGATGTCGCCCGGCGAAATCTTGCAACAGATTGGCGGCCTCGGTGATTCTCCAGAACCGCTGCAAATTTTCTCGCTGAACTTCGCGATAAATCGCGATGAAAGGTTCGATGAGGTTGGGCCGGCTGGTCAGATTCTCTGGCATTTGACGCACTTGCTCCCAAAAATGGTTCGGCAAGTGCCCAAGATTCTACAATTTACTCCAGTGCCCTATGACCGCGGCTTACTCAGCAATGAGATGTTGCAACTGGAATACGATCTTGACGACGAGCTTTCCCCTCTCACATCTCCACCACCCGCTGACGAGGTCAGTCTGACGCTGATTTATCCACATCGCCGCGTGGGAACGCTGCCAGTCAACTCTGAAACACGACATGTATTCCCGGACGCCAAAACACCTCGAATCGCCATCACAATTATTGACGCGCTGGACAAGGAAGAGTTTCCTTGTTGGGTCGTTCATCAGGGCCGATACGTCTTTGGACTTTCCGACTTGTATCAGAAGCATCACTTGCCGGTAGGGGCATATGTCTATCTCAATCGCACGGACGACGTCAGCCGCTTCGAAATCGAGTTTGACAATTGTCGACCGCGTACGGAATGGATACCCGTGGTTGAACGTACCGACAACGAACGGTTGCTCATTCAAACCGCCAAGCGCGCCATCAGCGCAGACTATGACGAAATGATCATTGTTGGCGTCAACAACCTTTCGGAAGTCGACAAATTGGGAAAAGAAATACAAAACAAACAAGCGCCACTGGCGAAACTGTTGCTAAATCTCATTGCCGAGCTGAGCAAGCAGAATCCGCAAAAGACAGTTCATGGCAAGGTTCTTTATAGCGCCGTCAATATCTTGCGCCGCTGCCCGCCAGGTCCGATTTTTGCCACTCTGGTTTCAAATCCTGACTTTGAGTATGTCGGCGGGAACTACTGGAAGCTCAGTGATTGATCAAAAGGAAATGGCGATGTCTCTCAACTACTTGATCAAACCGTCTGTGCGAACAAGGTTTTACATCGACTATGCCTGGTGGGAAACCAGCCGCGACGATTTACGCGTCTACCTGATGGCTCACTTGACCCACGAGCAACAATCTCTGTTGAAGAATCGTGACCTAAGCGAGGTTTTTGATTATATCGATCCGAAAACTGGTGAAGTATATCAAAAGGACGTTTTGGGATTGGCAATTAAAGAGTCTTCCAAACGCGACGATTTTATCACCGAGCATATCGGGCTTATCGATAGCGTATTCCGTGCCCTGCTGGTAAAGGGCAACCAGCCCCTGAATGCCCTGGAATTGTCGGATATCACGGGACGAGATGCCAGAACCATCCTCAAGACGATCGGCGGCATGCGCGTTTATCGCGGAATTCGCCCGCACCAAACCGCCGTCGGAAACGAGCGATAAATAATGGCGCGTGTCATCAACACAAATAGCCCCGGCAAACGTCGCAAAGCGCATATACGGACTATCGCCGAGATTCTGCGTCTGCTAGCCCAGCAGAAGACGATCGATAGCCAAAGCAAAGACATGGTGGCTGCAATTATTTTCTGCTTGCGCGGGATCGATGCCACCGTGGAAGAATCGATAGTCGCCTGGGAAAAACGAGGCTACTGGAAAAAAGCCGACGACTTCCAGCAAAAGTGGTGGTGGTGCCAATTGATGGCCAACTCGATGGAAGAGATGGTCAAGGCAGACGCCTGGGACCAATTGCCCGAATCCATGGCCAAACTATTTCCTCACATTGCCGACATCAAAATCAACAAGTTGACCCGAAAATCTGATATCTGGTCAGGCAGCTACGGCAAGTTGATGCGTGAAACATTGAAATAACCTCCCCGACCCCCTGAGCGGATAGTTAATAACAGGCCTTATCCCAAGAGCGCGACAGACACAATGATAAGCTCTTGCGCGCAAAACCGCGCATTCAAGCCTTTCTGGGCAAAATACCCAAATCATTGTATATTATGTATAATTGAAGCATCAATATCTAGCTCGTTTTCCTTTCCGTCAATAAGTGCAATAAGTACTGCGGCAAGCTTATAGAATGCATCTGCCATGGCCAGCGAAAGTAACGAGATAGGAAAATCTTCGGCTGAACTACGTACCGAGCGTATCACCTGGTTTGGCTTGGTTGGCGTCTTGATCGCAGCCGGGATAGTGCCGGATTGGCTGGCCTTGCATAATGCATTTACGCCCATGTGCGCAGGCTTGGTTTTGCTAGCATCAGGAGTTTACCAAAATCAACAGAAGTGGCGTGTCGGCTTTACGACATGGGTTGCCGCGACACTGATGTTGGTCATGGCAATCTACAATATAGTTGATCGTCCGGACCTGGATTTGTCTTTTGTTGTTATCGTTATGGTCGCAATCGTCATTGCCTTAGGTGTCTACACAAATGAGACATAGAGCGGCTAACTAGTTGCAGCGAGGTGAGATGCCGTGGCAATTCGCACCAGAAATCAGGAAATCACCGTCGAAGAAATTCGTAAACTGGCGCTACCCTTGAGCACCTACATATTGTCTGGCGAAGGACTTCTCGATAGCCCGGTGTCCTGGACTACTGTCATTCACCCGGAAGATGACATCAGCTCTAAAGCGGTACAGAAGCGGGAATTGATCTTGATTTCGCCGGTCAACAACCCAGCCAAAGCTCACAGTGAGACAGAGCTTATCCAATGGTGCGCGCAAACTCAGGCCTCGGCAGTGGCGTTTTGCTCTAGCGTGAGCCCGGCGGCGCTTGCCGAAGCCAAGACGCGCAATCTGCCCGTCCTGGCCTTGACACGCGATATCCGTATTCGCGAGGTAGAACGAACCATCATCATCCTGCTCGTCAATCGCAAAGGCCAGGTCGAACGCCGCGGAACCCAGATCTATCGACAGCTTACTCAGATTTCTACACGCAACGAAGGCATGGACGAGCTCATTGCCGCTATGGCCAGATTGACCAAGAAAGCCGTCATTATTCACGACAAGCGGTTGCATCCGCTCTCGCACAAGATTCAACCGGAGTTTGTCGGCATTTGGGATGATGTTGAGTTTTTTTTGAAGAAGCAGGACAACTTGCCTGTCGAACTGCACGATCGGCACCGCGTTGTTGATGTAGATCCGCCTGTATTGATGCAGGCGCTGCCCGTGTCCGGCGTGGCTCGCTTGGTGGCACCGATTATTGCCAAGAGTGTCGGTCGCGGGTATCTATCAATCATCGGACGCGAAGGCGATTTAGACGAGATTGACCAGCTCGTTTGCGAACATGGCGCCGCGGCCTGTGCATTGGAAATGGCAAAACAGAAAGCGATCAATGAGACGGAAAAGCGCTTGCGAGGTACCTTTCTGGATCGGCTGTTGCTCGGGGATGTCAGCCAGCAAGAAGCGATTCGACAAGGTGAACGGTTCAATCACGACATGACGCAGACGCATATGGCTTTTGTCTTGTCCTGGCGTGGCGAAAACCGGCCCTCCTTACGACGTCTGGAGTCCACCGTCAATGCAATTATTGCTAGCCGCCAATCCTCCGCTCTTGTCTGGACACGCGATAAAGAAGGCGAGGTGGTTGTCTTCCACGCCACGGATCTCGCCGATCCCATTGACCATAGCGTGAAACTGTCCGACGCTTTTGGCAAAGACATAAAACGACAGTTTCCACAGAGTCGCGTGGCCATTGGTCTGGGTCAGGTCGCGCGCGATATCAATGGATGGCGCAGCAGTTATCGCGATGCCGTACAAGCGATGGAATTGGCGGAACGCTTGCAGACCGATCTGCCCCTTTTCATAGGTGACCTGGGAGTGTATCAGCTGATTCTAAATTTGTCCGAGAAAGACAAACTGGGCGACTTTTGCGAAGATACTTTGGGCTCGCTTATGGACTACGATATGCGTCAAAATGCCGATTTGATCAAGACCATGGAGGCCTTTTTCAATTGTCACGGCAATCTTTCGCAGACAGCGGAATCCTTGATCGTACATCGTAATACCTTGCTCTATCGAATGAATCGCATCAACGAAATTGCCGGCATTGATCTCAATCGGCCGGAGACTCGACTGGCGCTGCACCTGGCTTTGACAATTCGCCGATTATTGGCATTGAGCTAGTGGGCGGCAGATCCGTTCCCGTAATCGGTCAGCAACTGCGCTCGCCAGCTAACCTGGCAAGCCTCTTCTAGTTGCAAATAACCATGAATGCAAGCCGCTCTATGTATAGTTTGCCCAATGGTTCGCTGGAATAGTCCATAACATCTAGCAATAGAGTCGCCGACGACATCTGTTATAATTTTCTATATGCCGCAAGCAAATTTTATTATCCTGACAATAATTTTGCCCAAAGTTCTTTTTTATTCCTCATAGATGATTTGTTTATCTCTAATCGACACCCTTATTGGGGAGGACAAAAGATGAGCAAGGAACAACTGCAAAATCTGGAAGACAACTTTGATGACCTGCATCTCATTGACAAAGATCATCGTGATGCCTGTGCGCTGATTTGTTCGGTGCGCAAAGGCGGGCAAGCCACGCACGGCAATGTCAAGCGTACTATTGAAGCACTTACGCGCATGGGCCACCGTACCGGTTACATCAACGGTGAGGGTGACGGTGTCGGCGTATTGACCGATATCCCTCGTCAGCTGTGGACCAAGTGGCTGGCGGAAGCCGGATTGCGGTCGTCACTGGCGACTGATCGCAATTTCTGGGTCGCGCATGTGATGATCCCCGCAGATGATCGTGCGCGAGCACAAAACATAATTGACCAGATTTGCCGGCAAATCAGCGAAGTAGGCTTGCACATCCTGATTGACCGCGGCGGTCGAGTTAATCCGCAGGTCTTGGGACCAAATGCCGAGAAAAATGAACCCGTCTTTTGGCAGATCGCCGGCATCAACGGGCAAGTGCCCTCCGACAAACTGGATGCGACGATATTCGAGTTGCAAGTGCAGTTGGAAAGTGGGCTGGGTGTGCACTTCCCGTCCTTCTCCTCACACAGCGTGGTTTACAAAGTACAAGGCACGATCGAGATTCTGCGCCGCTATTATCCCGAATTGCGCGACCCTGACTATGCCTCGGCAATCACCATGGGGCATGCGCGTTATAGCACCAACACCAATCCTATTTTTGAACGAGCCCAACCGTTCAGCCTGATCGGGCACAATGGCGAGTTCAACACCATTTCTCGATTCCGACTCGAGTCTGAGATGCTCGAAATCCAAATGGTCGAGAACGGTTCCGATTCGCAAGATGTCGACCGCACCATCTATGCTTTGTGCATGCGGCACGGGCTGGATTTGATCGAGGCGATGGAACACGTATTCCCGCCTTTTGAACATGATCTTTTGCAAAACTCGCCGGAAATCCACGACATGTATGCCGAGATGCGACAAGCCTTTGGTCCCTTCGCGCAGGGTCCGGCCGCGGTTGCCTCGCGCTTGGGAAATCTGGCTGTCTTCAGCGTCGATGCGCTGGGACTGCGTCCGCTCTGGTTTGGTGAAACCGAAAAGGAATACTTCGTATCATCGGAGCGCGGGGTCTATCCGCTGGATTCGATGTCTGTTAGTCCGAAACCGATGGCTCCTGGTGAGAAGATCGCTCTGGAAATTACTACCGGTCGCTCAATCCGTGTGCTGGACTACCCTGCCATTCAGCAACACGTCTACAATAGATTCCGCGACCGGAAACCGTTTGACTCTGCGTCCGGAAACATTTGGGTTTCAGGAACTGAACAGGTCTTTGCGCCTCCAACCGGCAGCTACCCCTTGCCGCCGACGTCCGCCGGAGGACATCAGTTGCAGGCGGATACGGCGCCGGTGGCCATAATGCAAGAGGCGCCGGAACCGCGAAAAATAGCGACCAGGCTGCCATGGTCGGATGCGCCGACTAAGGTAAATGCCGCAGTGATGGCTGGTTTTGGCTGGGAACGCTATCATGTGGAAATCGTTAATTCGCTCTCGGAAAATGCTAAAGAGCAAATCGGCAGCTTGGGATGGGACGGTCCCCTGGCGGCGTTGAGCAATTCGCGTGTCAACCTGGCGGACTATTACAAAGAGACGATTGCGGTTGTTACCAATCCGTCGATCGACCGGGAACGCGAGCAATCGCAGTTCTCCTCGCAGGTGCTAATCGGTAGCCGTCCGGAAATCGCCGCAGGGCGCGACGAAAAAGTCACCTTGATTCGGCTGGAGATGCCGCTATTGCTGGAGGCCATTCCAGATTTCGAGGACACCGGCCTATTGCGAGATATCGCCGCGCAATATGGCACCATGATGATTGAGGATCTGGCCGAAGTATTTGCGGGCAAGATTGGCTTCTTGTCGATGGGTTGTCCGGAAGATACATCGATCGACCAGGCGCTGGAGGAATTGCAGCGGCGGGCTGTAGAGAAAGTCTCGAACGGAGCGCAATGCATTATCCTCGACGATAATAAGGTTGCTTCAGGCGAGGAACTGTTCATCGATCCCCTGTTGGCGATTGCCGCTGTCGATAAGGCATTGCGGCAGGCCGATCACAATCCCAATCTGCGCCGTCGGGTTGGACTTGTCGTGAGATCGGGCGCATTACGAGATATGCATGACCTGGCGCTCTGTATCAGTATGGGTGCCAATGCCATATTGCCCTACGCTATGTACGCCGTATGCCTGGGCGTAGCGCCGCGCGGCGGAAAAACAGTCTTGACAGACGAACACATCAAGTCCTACCTGGGCAATTCGCTGAAGGCCATTTTCGCTGGCTTGCAGAAAATCACGTCCACCATTGGTTGCCACGAGTTGCGGGGTTACGGCCATAGTTTCAGCTCGATCGGCTTGTCACGTAATCTTGCCAATCTGCTGGGCACACCAAACTACTTCGGCTCGACAGGACGAGGACTGACATGGACGGCCCTTCATGATGACGCTGAAGAGCGTGCCAAGGAATTCCGTGGCGAGGCTCGTGCTCGTCTGAAGAATCCGGAACGATTCTATCCCAAAATGTGGAAGAAAGCCGAGGCTGTCGCCCACGGTGAAATGGAATTCGAGCAATACACCGAGACCTTGCTGGCTCTGGAAGAAAAGATGCCGGTATCGTTGCGGCATATTTTGGCGCTTAAGGAAAGTCAGTCACCGCTTGACCCGGACGAAGTGGATATCAGTATCAAGGGGTATGATCTGCCAGTCCTTATCAGCGCAATGTCCTTTGGATCGCAAGGCGAGCTGGCCTATCGCTCCTACGCCGAAGCCGCTCATCGCTTAAACATCATCTGCATGAATGGAGAAGGTGGCGAAGTTCAAGACCTATTGGGGAGAAACCCGCGCAATCGCGGGCAGCAAGTCGCTTCCGGTCGCTTCGGTGTAAATATCGCCTTCTTGAACGCCGCGGATTATATCGAAATCAAGATCGGACAAGGCGCCAAGCCCGGCGAAGGCGGACACTTGCCCGGTTACAAAGTGACCGAGCAGATCGCTGCCGTGCGTAGTACGACACCCGGTATCGGCTTGATCTCGCCCAGCAACAATCACGATCTCTATTCGATTGAAGACCTGGCACAATTAATTGATGAACTGAAAACCGCTAACCCACATGCCAAAGTATCGGTAAAGCTGCCGGTAGTACCGGGTATAGGGATTATCGCCGTGGGCGTTGCTAAGGCTGGCGCCGACATCATCACCATTACCGGCTACACGGGCAGCACCGGTGCCGCTCGCGCGCATGCGCTACGCCACGTCGGTTTGCCGGCAGAAATCGGCGTATGGTTGGCGCATCGTCATCTCATTCACAGTGGATTGCGTGACGATGTAGAGATCTGGGTTGACGGCGGCATGAAAAGCGGTCGCGATGTCATCAAGATGGTTTGCCTTGGGGCCAATCGGGTCGGCTTTGCCACATTGGCGATGGTCGCGGTCGGCTGCACGATTTGCCGCGGTTGTCACGATGGCACATGCCACGTCGGTATTACCACCCACGTCAAAACCAAAGAGGAAGCGGAAAAGCGCAATTTCAAGGCTTTCCGTCCCTTTGAAGAGCGTGGTTCTTCCGATAGCATCGTTACCATGTTTGACGCTTTGGGAGATGATATCCGCAAGTGGCTTGCGAAGATGGGCATCGGCAATCTGCAAGAAATCGTCGGACGCGCCGATCTGCTTTATCAGCAATCGCATCACGACCGCATTGATCTAGACGGATTATTGCGCCAGGTGCTACGTATGCATAAGACTCACGCGCAACCGGGTGGACGCCGCGTCACCAGACCGCGGAATACTGTAAGCAAGCAGATCACAGACATTGTCACCGAATATGTCAAAAAGGGTGAATTCGAACTCACCTACGATGATGAACAAGTTATGGCAATGGATCGCGCTCTGGGCACGCACCTCGCCGGTGCTATCAAGCGCAAGGCAGTACCACATAGCGATCGCATCAGCGCCATCAATTTGACCTTTAGTAATTCGGCGATTCCGGGCAATGGCTTGGCTGCCTTCCTCGATGATCCAGTCAATGTGCTTGTCGAAGGCGGAGCCCAGGACGGCGTCGGCAAATGCGCCGTCGGCAGTAAGATCTCTATTTTGAAGGGCTTAAATCATAACGGCCAGCGTCTTGATGGATCGGTAGGCAAAAGCTTCGCCTATGGCGCGCAAGGCGGAATGTTCATCGTACAAGGCAACGCAGATACCCGGGCTTGCATCCGAATGAGCGGTGCCGATGTTGTCTTTGGCGGTGATATAACCGAACCATTGCAGGACCATCTCGGTGGATTGGGCGCGCGCGCCAATCTCAAGGGATATGCCTTTGAATACATGACATCGGGACGCGCTGTCGTCTTGGGCGATCCCGGACCCTGGATGTGTGCCGGCATGACAGGTGGTGTGGTATATCAACGTATTCAGCCGGAAATGAATCTAACCGTTGATGCCGTCCGCAGACGCATCGCCAATGGATCGGTGGTGCAGATCCAGCCATTGGATGACGAGGGACTCCAGGATATACGGGAACTGCTAAATACCTATATCCGTACCCTGGAAGAAAATCACCAGTCGCAGGCGGCCGAACCCTTGTACGCGCTGCTGAAGCGGCCGGGCGACCACTTCGTCAAGATCGCGCCTCCATTGGCGCACAAGATAGTCAACGAAAGCTAGTTTGTCTCCATCAGCTGCCAACAACAATGTTGGCAGTTTTGCTTTTTCAGTTCGCCATACTTCAGACTACAGCAGCTTTACCGGGGATCGTCGCCAAGACGCGTTGCGTCTTTAGGGCAAGGTGCAGAATCAAGCGATTGTCCGAATCGTCGAGGTCCAGCTTGGTCAAATCGGCTATGCGCTCAAGACGATAAACCAATGTATTGCGATGCACATCCAGTGCTTGTGCTGCTTTCGCCAAGTTGCCATTGGCTTCAAAGAATCCACTCAAGGTGCGGATCAATTCGCTCTGTTTGCGATTGTCGTGCTCGACCAGAGGTCCCAGCGCATCCTCGTAGAATTGGTGCAAATTGTCCAGGTTCCGTTCTTTCAGCGCTAGCAGCAATTGATAGAGTTTCAAATCGCCATAGAACGTGGTCGCGTCGCGATCGCTTAGCTCATACGCGATGCCAACGGCATCTTTTGCTTCGCGATAGGCATCACGCAGATTTGACAAGCCACTCGCCGGCCGGCTAATTCCCGCTGCCACCAAACCGCTTGGCGTACGCGTGGCCAATTGTTCTCGTACATCTTCGATTACCGAGCGAGTACGCGCTAACGCCGATGCATCGTCTTCATCAAGCGGATACAAGGCGACTATCACGTCCACATATTGCCCCACCGCGCCGTTGATCTGTCGTCTGGACACATCATCGCGAACCAGCGACATCAATGATTCCAACGGCAGCGATTGCCCCGAATCTGTAACAGCGCGAAACAGCGCGACTACATAGGATGCGCCCGGCTGAAAGCCAGACTGCTGCGCGCGCGTACGGAGCAAATCTTCATCCGCAGGGGTACCACTAAGCCACATCTGTATCCAGTCGCCACGAGCCTGCTCCACCGCCGACGCTATTGCGCGATTCTTCGCCATCTCTATCGCGCAAACATCAGCACCGTAAGCCAAGACCAATCTGTCAAACTCAACCAGTTCGCTCTGCTGATCAACCAGCGACAGGTAACCCGCCACCCGTTTTTCGACCGTCAGCACAGTGGTGAAACCTACAGGGCTGGCACTGATCACGCCTTGATTTGCCGGCGCCTCATCGTCAAGCCATTTTTGGAAGTCCTCATAGGGCAGAGCATGGAGAAGACTGCGACCGTTAAGACTGCGGCGACCCAAATTCGCATGCACTTGCGCGATCACCACTCCGGCGTCATCGTGAATCACCATCGGTTTTCCAGTGGCGCGTGACATCACCTGTAGCAAGCTACTGAGGTCGCGGTTTTCCGCTGCCAAGCGCGTCAACTGCCTCTGAATCTCAATAGCGCGCTCGGTCAAGCGTGCCAATTGATTGAGCAACAACGAATTCACGGCGCGTTCGACCGTGGTCAAGCTGGTATCCAATGGTACCGAAACCAGCACTGACCTACATTCGTTAGCAGCCTCTTTCGCGCTCTGACTGATCGCTCCCGTAGCCAACACGGCATTAACGCCAATGTCCGAAAGCAAACGTATAACGCCTTCCAAACGCAGCCGATTATCGAAACTGCGCAATACGTCCATGGATACCAGCGCCAGCTCGCCACCATAAATATCCGGGAACGCCGGCGGCTGAGCGCGTATCGTTACCGACCAATTGACCTGCGTATCCGGATCCCCAGCAACGACGCTAGCGCCAAGGGGAAGCGAGTAGCGAAGCAATGACTGAATGGAAGCAGTATTTTTATCTGACATCACTAGTCTCTCGCGCAAGTTGAATAATAAGAATTCAAAAGAAAGCAATAAAGTTAGCAGAATTGACTAATTGATGCGCGAAACTTGTAAGTAATGGACAACAATATAGCATATGTTGCAAAGTAAAACAGGGCGAAAGAGAGTATCTCCATCACCCATAAGGGGAGATTGGCTAAAGTTAACAAATTAGCGTGCTAGTTTGACACCAAGCCTTAGCGATTCGCCCCTGATTTCGATGCTTTCGCTAATGAATTCACCGACCAGATCGCCGGACTGCAAGCTGTCTGCCAGCGTCTCCTTACTGATATAGCCGCTGAAAAGCTGCATTACGGCGTCTATTGCGTCTGAGGCATCGGAATAAACTATCTCGATGCGGTCATCCAAGGCGAAGTCGGCAATTTTGCGCAGATTCTGAATACGCCGGATCAATTCACGCGCCAACCCTTCTTCGACCAAGCCCGAAGACAAGCGCGTATCCAGCACTACTATGTAGCCTCCGTCTTCAACAGCACCCTCCGGCGCCTCGACGGACACTTTTACCTCGCATTCCTCGTTGAGAATCTCGAAGGACTTGCCGTTTAATTCCAGCGTGATGTTTTCGTCTGCGAGCAGCAGTTCGGCATAAGGGCGCACGAAGTCTTGCTCGCCATCGCGGAGAGCGGACTGAATCGCTTTGAAATCGCTGCCAAACCGCTTGCCCAGGAAGCGCGGTAGCGGATTCAAAGCGTAGACCGTCGTAGCAGCGAACTGGCTCGCTTCATCCGCACCCATCGCGCTTACCGATTTCAGATTCAATTCGCTCATAATCAACTGCTGATAACGCTCGATGATCTGCGCCTCGGCAATATCACGCATGGCGAACTGCGCGCCGGCCAACGGCTGCCTCACGCCTATCTGCGAGGCATTGCGCGCCGCCAAACCCAGGCTGACCAGGCGTTGCACCAATGCCATTTCCTCGATCAAAGCATCGTCTAGCAAGGCGGCCTCGTATTGTGGCCAACTGGACAAATGCACGCTGTCCGCGTCCGTGTTGCCTTGCTCCGAAACCAAATTACGATAAATCTCTTCACTCAGGAAGGGCATTGTCGGAGCCAGCAATTGTGCCAGCGTCGTCAGCACCTGGTACAACGTCGCATAGGCAGAAAGCTTGCTGTCATCGATTTCGCTCTTCCAAAAGCGCTCTCGGCTCAGGCGAACATACCAATTGCTCAATCGTTCGACAAAGTCTTCGATGGGCCGCGTTGCATTGGTCGCGTCATAATCTTCGTAGGCATCAGTAACGGTTTTGGTCAGGGTTTGCAATTCCGCAAGCAACCACCTGTCTAACAGGTCGCGGTCTTGTGGAACGGGCGCAGTCTGTGACGGCGTCCATTTATCGATATTGGCATAGGTCACAAAGAAGCTATAGGTATTCCAGAGCGTGGACCAGAACTTCTTGATGACATCGTTTACTAGGTTTTTGGAAAAACGACGTGGTTCGCCGGGCGGTCCGGACGTGTACATCTGCCAGCGGAAGGCATCGGCGCCCGCCGATTCCAGCACTTCCCAAGGGTCAACCGTATTGCCCTTGCTAGTTGACATTTTTTGGCCGTTTTCATCCAGCATATGCCCCAGCGAGATGACGTTCTTGAATGCTACCGTTTCGAACAACATGGCGCCGATCGCGTGCAGGCTATAGAACCAGCCGCGCGTCTGATCAACCGCTTCGCAAATGTAATCTGCAGGATGCTGGTCCTCGAGCAGCTCGCGATTCTTCTGCGGATACGCCCACTGCGCAACTTGCATCGCCCCGCTATCGAACCAGACATCAATGACCTCGGGCACCCGTCGCATCAAACCGCCCTTGCCATTGGGGTTTTCGAAAGTTACTTCGTCAACATAGGGTCGATGCAAATCCAGATCGCTGAGGTCTTCGCCAGATAACTCGCGTAATTCTTCGACACTGCCAACGCAGATCATTTCTCCAGTTTCTTCGTCAACCCAAACCGGCAATGGCGTTCCCCAATAGCGTTCCCTACCCAGTGACCATTCTTTGAGATCCTCCAGCCAATTGCCAAAGCGCCCATCCTTGATATGACCGGGTACCCAGTTAATTGTCTGATTGAGATCGATCATCGTTTGCTTAAACTTGACGGTGTTGATGAACCAGGTCTCACGCGCGAAATACATCAGTGGCTCGCCATCCCGCCAATTGTGCGGATAGCTATGTTTGTATTGCTCGTGCCGGTACATCAACCCGCGTTCAACCAGATCGGCAATGATTTCCTTATCGGCGTCTTTGAACCACATGCCGCGGAAGCTGGTACAAGCATCTACAAATTTTCCAGTTTCGTCGACGGTAACCAATACAGGAAGATCATGCTTCTGTCCGGTTGCCAAGTCGTCCACGCCATAAGCCGGCGCGGTATGCACGATGCCAGTACCGTCTCCGACGCTGACATAATCCGCCGCCACGACATAGGCGTAATCCTGCTCGACAGGCAGGAAGGTATAGAGCGGGTTGTAGCGCCAGCCCAACAGATCTTTGCCCTTCAGCCTGGCAACGATTTTGTAATCGATCTCGTCGTCCAGCACCTTTTCCATCAGGGCTTCCGCCAGAATCAGCTGCTCTGCGCCTTCTCCGTCCGAACCCGGACCTTCCACCTGCACATAATCGACATCGCTGCCAACCGCCAAGGCTGCGTTCGCCGGGAGAGTCCAGGGCGTTGTCGTCCAGGCCAATAGATATACGCCAGGCCTGTCCTTAAGCGGGAAGCGCACATAAACGCTCGGATCGACAATCGTCTTATAACCCTGCGCGACTTCATGGCTGCTCAGCGGAGTCCCGGATGTTGGACTGTATGGCACGACCTTGTAGCCACGGTATAGCAAGCCCTTGTCCCAGAATTGCTGCAGAATCCACCAAACACTCTCGATATATTCGTTGGAAAAAGTGACGTAAGCGTCATCGATATTCAACCAAAATGCGATGCGTTCGGTAAATTTCTCCCATTCTGCAATATGACGGAAGACCGTCGAACGACACTTTTCGTTGAACTCGGCGACGCCGTATTCTTCAATTTGGCTCTTGTTGTCGAAGCCGAGTTCTTTTTGCACTGCGATTTCGACTGGCAGGCCGTGGGTATCCCATCCACCGCGCCGCAAGCAATAATAACCGTTCATCACCTTGTAGCGCGGGAACATGTCCTTGAAGGCGCGCGCCAGCACATGATGCGTGGCCGGCTCGCCGTTCGCCGTCGGTGGACCCTCGTAAAACACGTAGCGGGGAGCATCCTCGCGTCCTTCTGTGGTACGCTCAAACACTCGATTAAAGCGCCAGAAATCAAGCTGTCTCTGTTCGAGCCTGTTGATGACTTCGCTATTTACCTTCGAGTTTACTGCCCTAAACATGACGTTTTATCTTTCTGTGAAATTGATACGAATCAGCAATTTGCAATCGGTGGAGCAGCTAGCTCCATATTCGCATCAATACAAGAATGATCCGCGGTGCGAGCAGCCAATACGGCAACACCACGTATGCACCTCCCCGTTTGCCAGGAAATCCGCAGAAATTATGGCGTAAGACCAAGGAATGCGAAAGGGTTAAATGCCGCGCGAGAAGCCACCAGCTTACGAGTTCAGACCTGAAGAATCTTCGTGCTCAATTCATCGACCTGCGATTGCAGTGCCTTCCCGAAATCTGTTGCAGCATATTTCAGCGCTTCTTCCCGCCAGTAACTTATTTGCTCATAAATATCTGCCGTCGAAGGTTGCTCACCCGCGCCCATAATATGTAGCAAATATGTAGCCAGCATCAGCTTTTCCGTCTCGTCCGTCGCTCTGGAACAAAATCTGCCCAAGTGTTTCGTGGCAGATTCCGAATTGCCCAGCAAGAAATTAGCCTGCCCCATATCAAATTGAACCAGATCGGGCGCGCCACTAGCCAAAGCTTGCTCAAAGGCATCGCTGGCATCGTGATAGGCACCGGTCACAAGGTTCAGTTTGCCCAGCGCATACAACGCGTAATGATAATCAGGCTTCAATTGCAGGGCATGTTCTATCGCATGTTTGCTGCGAGCAAACTGACCCAGGTGGCGATAGCAGTTTCCCAAGAGCACCAGCGCATTAACTGATGTCCGATCCGATTCAGGAATCTGTTCCAGCGTATCACGCGCGGATGAATAGTCTCCCGCCAGAAAATGCTGCTGCGCCTGAAGGTAAGGTGAAATAAGCCGTCGATTGCCCCAGAATATGACAAGCTGAAGTGTCAGCAACAATCCAAAGGTGCCAATGCGCGCCGGAAAGCGAATCGCTTGCGGCCCAAAAAATCCCAGCAAAAGTAAGAATATCAAAAGGGTCGAGGCGACAAGAAAGGAGATCCTGGAAGCCGCATCCCATTCGCCCATCCGGCCCAAAAGATCGCGAAAGAGAAAACGGAAGATCATCCGTGGCGCTTCGCTTTTGCTTTGCCCACCTCTGGTTTAGTCTCGGCTATGGTTTCTTCGATTTTTTCGATTTCATAATGGAGCAAACTGCCGTACGCGGTACCTTCGAGGGCGCGCAATGTCGACTTCCAGGATTGCAAGCCATGTTTGGTTGACATCATGCGGTCGGTTGCTGCGGCGGCATTCTCACGCTCACCTGTCTTCAGATAATACCGCGACAGATAATAGTTCACGCGTACGCTATACATTGAGGGCATCGAATAAAGTGATGCGTGTTTGAAAGACTCTATTGCCGAATCGTGTTCACCTGCCAACTGCTGTACAAAACCCAACTCCGCCCAAATGATGGGCTGATCTGGAGACAGTTGCGCGGCAGTTTGCAAGGCGATGGCGGCTTCGCCATAACTCGCCTGCATGCGATAGCCGTTCGCCAAGGTCATATAGGCTCCAGCGTTTCGCGGGTACAATTGTACAGCCTGGTCTGCCGTGGCCTGTGCCTTTGCCAATTGTCCGTTGTAGGCGTAGGCGCTTGTCAAAAGCATGAGCAAATCCGGCGTGATTTTGCCACCTGCCAAGACGCGCTCCAAAAGCCGGATCGCCTGAGGAAACTGCAGCTTTTGCATCAGGCGATAGGCTTCGCCATAACCCGCGCCGTATTGCCGCGATTGACGCGCCAGCAAGATGCCGACCAGCAGGAATCCCAAGAGCACCATGCTCGCGGACAGACACAATCCCGCCAATGCCAGTTGCGCCACCGGAGATATATAGTGGTCAAAGGGTTGCGTCAGCCCATTGGCAAACTCTATGACAACACCCACAACAAAAACCACGATGCCCAGCGCCGCCAATGCGACCGACACAAACACGAGAAGCCAGGCGATGAAGCGTCGCAAGGACATCAGTTAACTCCCGCTCGCAGCGCTTCGATTTGTTTGTCGCCGTCAATCAACGCACGCGCCAACTCGATGTCGGCGCAGAGAACGTCTCGCAAGGCAACCGCTTCATCAGCGCTCATGATTAACTGCCATTCTTCCAAGCCGGCCTTTTCGTCTTTCAGCGCGCGCAATGCCGCCTCTATTTGCAAAGTGTCGCCCAGGCGCAGGTTTGCTCGCAACAAGTATAAGTGTACCAGCAATCGGTGTCGAGAATCGGGAACTCCAGAGCGCAATGCTGAGTTTAGATGCCGAACCACCGCGTCGCTTTCCTGCAACCGGTCTTCGATCATGCCCAGATTATAGGCGGCAACCCATTCATCCGGCGCCAGCTCGAACGCTTTCTCAGCGGCCGTCAGCGCCAGTTGATGATTGCGCGCCTGCAGCTCAACTTCCGCCAAACCATTATATGCTACAGCAAGTTGATCGTCCAAGCCGAGCATATTTTGATAGTCGCGGCGCGCCCGCTCTAAGTCGCCGCTCAAACGATACAATTCCGCTCGGAATCGGTAGTGTTCGCCCTGCCCGGGCTGCTGATTGATGATCGCTGTCACCTCTTCAATCGCAATGTTATGGTCACCCTTGCGCATCGCTTTGACTGCACGTCGGTAATGCTGTGGCGCGCCAAAACTGTTGAAGACAAAAATTCCGGCCACTATCCAGCCGATGCCAGCGCCGAGAAACAGTCCGGTCAAATGCGGCAGCAGCAGCGAAGCGATAACGATAGCCAGGACTGCTGGCACGATGATCGCCAGCCAGCGCCAGCGCTCTTCCCGCGGCAATCGCCCCAATACAAGATAAGCCGCGCCAGCGACAAAAATTAGCAGCAACAGCGTCTGTGCCGTGGTGGCCCATGTCTGGCCTGCCGCAATATTGAGCATCAGGCTCAACAAACCTGTGACAACCAGCAAGGCGACAAATGCTTTGAATCGGCGAGGCCCCAGAAATATTTGAATTCGTTTGATCATCAACCCATACCACCTGCTACGCCATACGCTTGGCGAATGTTACTTCGCTTGCGCATAGTCGCTTATCCGCACAACGAATTCATTCTGCTTGTATGCGTTCACGCGCTTGAGCACAACAGCATGCTCGTCGACCCAATAAGAGGCCGCTTGGTCACGATAGCGAAATCGTTTTGCACGCATTTCCCTCTTGCCGACTGCCACCGTTTCCTCGCCCAGGCACTCAACCGGTGATTCGATCATTCGGCTGACACCGGGGAACAATTGAGCATGTTCATACATTGGCACGAAAACCGCCACCTCGAGCTGTCTCTGATTTGAGAGGGCCATCAGGGCCTCGCCGCGCATGATAAGCAACGGTATGTCGATCAAAGCCTTTGGCGGAAGCTGGCGCTCCATATAAGCTCTCTCTGTTCCATTCAAACTAAAGCCAACTTGAAGCAAAGTATCGGCAAAACTATAGCTGGCAGTCAAGGCTTTTACGCCGCCTTCAAATGTGGCATTTTCATAGCGGATGTCGAAGCGCAGGTATTCTCCATCGGCGTTTTGCAGCGCCTCTGCCAAGACAGATTTGCCCTCTTCTGCCTGCGCATCGACATCAACCCGCATGAAACGACTGCCATCTCCTAACACGTGGATTGTCCAGGCTTCCGTTTTGCGCAACTCGCTGCCGTTTTTGTAGAAGCGGTAGCGACCGCTCGCCTGGTACTTTTCGTGCGCTTGCACCGGGTGCAGGTAGCGCATCAATCACCGATCTCAACATATAGTCGCTTGTTGATACCACCCTTACTCTTATACTTGCTAATCTTGATCGAGCCGACCTCTTTGGTGTTCGACACATGCGTTCCCCCATCGGCCTGCAGATCGAGACCGACAATTTCCACCGTACGCACCTCACTGATGCCCTCAGGCAGCAGGTTGATCTTGGTGCGAATTAGATCAGGAATCTGGAAGGCAAGCTCGCGCGGCAGGATCTCTATCTTGACTTCCCGCGCAGCAACCACTTCAACATTGATCTTCTCTTCGATTTCGACCACAACTTCCGGCGCCAGCCGCTCAAACTCAAAATCCATGCGGCCAGATAGAATATCCATGTTGCCACCGGTGACACTCGCTTGATAGTCGCGCCAAACCACTCCGCAAAGAACGTGCATTGCCGTGTGCGTGCGCATCAACTTGTAGCGACGATTCCAATCGATTTCCCCGACGACCGTAATGCCGAGTGCTGGGAGTTCTCCGTCAATAACGTGCAGGTTGCCGCGCAATACTTTGCAAACCGTGAAGTCCGCATCGTCGCTGCGCAGTGTGCCGACATCGCACAATTGCCCGCCACCGCCCGGATAAAACGCGGATTGATCTAAGAGCAGGGCGTTTTTTTCGTCATCGTGTGCAACAACATTCGCGCTGAACTCACTCAAATAGCTATTCTGCAAATAGAGGTTTTCCGTCATACATCATCTCCCGCGATCTCGGCGCGCATACGATGCAAAGTCGTTTTGCCTCCGATGGCATGCCAAAACTCCATAGCGACAGTATTGCCCGCGCTAACATGCCACTCGAATTGACGCACTCCCTGCGAACGAAACCATATCATCATCCGTTCCACAAGCTGTCGTCCCAGACCGCGCCGGCGAAAATGCGACGAAACATAAATGTCCGCAAGCAATCCGCAGCGCAGGGGCTGAAACATTTCCGTGGTTATATCGGCGATCATGCCCAGCGAATAGGCCACAATGTCTTCCTCAACTTCGGCGACAATTATATGTGTTTGCGGATCTTCCAGGCGCTGCATAACCCGCTGCGAGTACATTTCGGCGCCGGTTGCCGATGCACGGAACATGAGCGGATCAAATTCTTGATGATGCTCCACCATTGCCAGCCACAGCTCACCGATGCGTGTGGTGTCTTCTTTCCTGGCCAGCCGTATCATAGTTTTAACCAATATCGATTGAACCGCGGACTTGCGCCTTGCGCACGCCAAAACGCCTCTTCCACCGGATAATGCATGGGCACATCGACCGTCATAGCCTTGACGTCTTTTGCTTGCAGCCAGACCCGGGCCTTTGCCAACAGTCTTCCGCCAAGGCCGCGATAGGGCCGATGCAGGTCAACCGCCATATCCACCACCTTGCCAAGCTTTATCGGCTCTAGTCCCGGCAAGCCGTCGCTGCATCCGATTACAATGTAACCGACAACTGCCTTTTCCGCGACCGCCACAAAAAAACCGTAGCGCTCATCGACTAACCAAGCTTGTGCTTGATCTTGCCACCGCTTCTGGCTATCCGGCGCAAGCCGCAAATAATTGGAGGATTGCTGAAGCACCGCAGCCCGTTCGTACCACAAGTCGGCGGCCTGTGCGAGGTCGGACTCCTTTGCCAAGCGAATGTCCATCGCATTAACCTCATCGCTTGCCTGCGAACGCTAGCATATCATCTGCGAAAATCGCCAACAAGCCATGATGCCCAAGCGGAAAGTTCTGCAGGTATTGCCGACCTGCGGGGATTTGTAGCGATCCGGCAATTATGCAGTAGAATAAGTGTTATGCTGCAAACAAGGCAATATCGAAGTAAACGCCGAGAATAGGAGCACTTATGTCTACTTTACCGAACAGCGAACGCATTGGCAAAGCATGGCGCCTGCACCGCGATGGAAACAACTCTGATGCCATTAGCGCCTTTGAAGAAATCATCGCCATCAGCCCGGAGAGTGTCGATGCCCATTACGGGCTTGGCCTGGTGAATAAAGCCTTGGGCGATTCCGCGTCGGCAGCTGCCGCGTTCCAACAAGCACTTGATAAAGTGCAAGAGGCTCTAAGCGCCATACAAACGGCTTCCAGCGCTGAGGGGCATCATGGCGCGAACGACCTCGATACCAATTACGACGATCGCTACATGATGCTGACACGTATGATAACACAACGCCTGGATGAACTTGCTGCCGCTAGCGCCTAAGCTGGCTGATGCGCAAACGCGAAAGATTGGAACGCGCGATCGCGGGAGAAGCCATTGATCGCGTGCCTGTGGCGCTCTGGAGGCATTTGCCAGGCGACGATCAGCGTGCGGCAGATCTGGCGCGCTCCACAGTTGATTTCCAAAATGCTTATGATTGGGATTTCCTTCGCGTGATGCCAGCGCACACCTACCTCACGATCGATTATGGCATACAGGACGCATGGCTTGGCGATGACAGAGGCTTGCGCGAGATCACGCGTCATGTTATCAGTCGTTCGCTGGATTGGACGCAGTTGCGTCCCTTGTCGCCTGATCGAGGCGCCTTCGCCAAGCTGATCGAATGCCTCTCGTTGATCTGCAAGGAATTCGCAGGACAAGAGCTTCCCATCATCCTGACAATCTATAGCCCATTGGTCCAGCCAACGCAAATCGCCGGCAAAACGCAATTCCTGAAAGACCTGCGAACAAGTCCCGATCGCGTGCGCAGTGGACTAAACATATTGAGCGAAAGCTGCATGCGCTTGCTGGACGCCTTGCGCCACTTGCCAGAAATCGCTGGCATCTTCCTGGTCACTCATTATGCCAGCCACGATCAACTATCGGAGCAAGAATATCGTGAACACGGCATGATGCACCTGACAAATATCCTGGAGGCGATTCCCGCACACTGGTGGCTTAACATGATTCAAGTGCAGGGTCAGTCGCCAATGCTGAGGTTAATCGGGGCAGCGCCGGCTCAAGTCATCATTTGGGACACGCGGAGTGGCGCAAGCGATATCGCACGAGGCAAGAACCTAGTCAACGGCGCTGTCGGCGGAGGATTAAACGACTGGCATGACCTTCATCAAGGTACGCCCGCCCTGCTCGCGTCGACAATCCGCGATGCCGTCCATCAGAGCGAAGCGCGGCGCTTCATCTTGACCGGCAGCGGCGACGGTTATGTAACTACGCCCCAATCGAACTTTCGCGCCGTCCGCAATATCGTTAATAGTCTGACCATTTGATGTCGTTACGCGTAATTGCCGGCAGCGCGCGCGGCACCAGGCTCCATGCCGTGCCGGGCGATAGCACTCGCCCGATCATGGATCGCGCCAAAGAAGCCCTCTTCAATATCATCGGCGAGGATATCTTCCAAGCCAGTTTTCTGGATCTTTTTGCCGGCACCGGCAGTGTAGGAATCGAAGCGCTAAGCCGTGGCGCAGACCGTTCCTTGTTTATCGATATCAATCGCAAGGCTATCAAAACCATTCGCGATAATCTCAAACGCACACGTCTGGACGGCAAAGCTTTTGTGCGCCAGCGTGATGCCTTCGACATATTAGCTCATCCGCCGCAGCAGCCCTTTGATTTCATTTATGTGGCTCCACCACAGTACCAGGAGTTGTGGCGGGATGTATTGATCGCGCTGGACAAGAACCCGCAGTGGCACTATGCCAACACTAAGGTGATCGCGCAGATCGATCCGCGAGAATTCAACAGTGATCGGGTTTTGCAATATCTCAACCTTTTCGACCAACGCAAATACGGAAGCACGCTCTTGCTGTTTTACGAGTTTGTCGAAGGCAATTCCAACTCCGGCAGTAAAGACATGAATTAAGTAACCGCAATCTCCTTAGCGCAACTCGACATATCGCCGTTTTACGAACCCGCGGGCTTCTTCAATACTTGTGACGTCGCCAAGAACCTGCGCCTCACGCAACGCCATCAACAGCTTGCCGACCGCCGGACCTTCATCAATAGCGAGCAAGTGCATCACATCGTTTCCCTTTAGAAAAAGGGCCGGATCCACTACCCTTTCGCGATGGTTGAAATAGCTATCGAGGGCGATTGTCACATTTTCGACGATCCGCAGCCATGAGCCTTGATCCAGCTTGGCGCCATGCTTTGCCAACTCTCCGGCGACGGCAAGTAGAAGCGCGTCTATTCCAGACTCGCCAAGGCGAAACCAAAAGCGATGCGATTCGAGATCGGACCATGGACGCTGCCCCGTTAGATCAGGGGTGCCGCCAAGCATTGCGATCAGACGCTTCTCTTCTTCGAGACTTAAGCGCAACGATTTCGAGACAGTCCGGGCGATATGTCGCGGGTTTTGGACCTGTCCATCCGAGGCAGCGGAAGCTCTTGGGTTCTGCAACAGAGCCGCCAACACCAGCAACTGCTGATGGTTGCGCGCGTTACCGTATCTGCGATTGATGTGCTGCCGCAATTGTGGGCGGAATCGATCCAGCTGAGCAACCAACATACCCAGGTCAAAAGCGGCGGCGGTATTGTCGGTGCGCCGCTCGCTTATTGAGGTCAATATCGCACTCATGCGTTCCACTACGGTGAACATGTTGCTTTGCGTATCATTTCGTTGTTGTGCCGGCTCTAGCGAGGATAAGAAAGGTTGGAAATCCGGGATGATTTTGCAAAGCAATCCCAGATGCTGTAGCACTCGCAAGCCTCGAGATGCCTTCTCCAGATCTAGCAGTTTGAAGAACTCGTCGCGAATACGTTCCCGCGATGACAGCGCCAATCCCTCCGCGCCGGGCCGGATCTTTGCCAAGGAATCGGGATGAATTCTTAAGCCCAGCTGAGTGCTTTGACGCACGGCCCGCAAGGCACGAATCGGATCAGCTGCAATTGCGCCCTCGCCACAAATTCTCAGGACTTTTCCGCGAAGATCACGCAATCCCCCCAAGGGATCGATCAACCTGGTAAGATCACCGCCGAGATCTGCCGCCATCGCATTGATGGTGAAATCACGGTCACGCAGATCATCCTGCAAAGTGTGACCGCGAAATCGGGCGAAATCCAGCAAGAACGTGCCGTCATCACTCTTGACGAAGACACGCGCTACACCTCGTTCACGATCCATTATGTAAATGTCCGCGTCCAGCCAATCCGCCACTTGCCGCGCGATTTTCAGTGCATCGCCATTTACGGCGATATCGATATCCGTTATCTCAGCGCGCAGGTATGCATCGCGCACGGATCCGCCCACGATGTAAAGCGGCGTTTTGATCTCATTCTGTTGAAACAGTTTTTGCAGATCGTAAACGAAATCCGACCAGGTTAGCCGGGGCACGAATTCATTCATTGAGGATCGCATCCTGCCGCACAACGCCGACGAAAGGCAAATTTCGAAATCTCTCGTCAAGATCTAACCCGTAACCAAAAACATATTTGTTCTCGATCTCAAAGCCAATGTAATCAACATTGATCTCGACTTGCCGCCGCGACTGCTTATTGAGCAAGGCGCAAAGTTTCAGGCTGGCAGGCTCACGATTTCTCAAGGTCTTCAGTACAAAGTCCAGGGTATTGCCACTGTCGATGATATCTTCGACAACCAAAACGTGTTTATTGCGTACATCCGTCCGTAAATCCATATCAATGCGTACTGAACCGGATGAGTGCCGGGCACCCACGCCATAGCTGCTCGCCGCCATAAAATCGATCATATGCGGCACTTGAACATGCCGTGAAAGATCCGTCAAAAACATGACGCCGCCCTTCAAAATGCAGAGCAGCAGCAAATCAGTACATTCCGCATAATCGGCACTCAATTGCTTGCCGAGCTCTGCGATGCGCGCTTGCAGGCGCTGCTCGTCAATCAATATCTCGTCCAGGTAATGTTCATATGAAAGCGGCATTGGCATACGACCCCTTTACTTCGCCACGGAGTTTACTTTCCCCTTGAAATGTGACTGCAAACTGCGGACGTCCAGCGGCTTTTCGCTTAGACGCCTGATACCTTGTACGGATGCCGCGGCGGCGCTCATGGTAGTAATAATGGGGATTCCCAAGGCATAGGCCCGGCTGCGAATCTCTATGCCGTCAGCATGGGCTTGACCGCCTAACGGCGTGTTGATGATCAGGTCGATACGCTTGTCGCCCATCATGTCCAGGATGTTCGGAGAACCCTGCGATAGTTTCTTCACCCGTGAAGCACAGACCCCCAAGCCATTCAGCCACGATGCCGTGCCGTCCGTGGCGACTAGATCGAAACCTAATCGACTAAGATCGCGTGCAATCTTTCCGACTGCAGCCTTATCAAAGTCGTTTACGCTGATAAAGACCGTGCCAGAACCGGGAAGCGGAGTACCAGCCGCGGTCTGCGCCTTGATGAAGGCATGACCAAAACTTGAGGCATGGCCCATCACCTCACCTGTTGAACGCATTTCCGGCCCCAAGCGGGTATCTACGCCGGGAAATTTCTGGAAGGGGAAAACCGCCTCTTTGATGAAAAACCCTTCAACCGCGGGCTCGGTGAGAAAGCCGATTTCGGGCAAGCTCTTGCCGGCTGCGATCTGCGCTGCATAACTCGCCAGCGGGATTCCAGTCGCCTTGCTGATGAAAGGCACTGTGCGGCTCGCACGCGGATTGACCTCTAAAACGAATACTTCATCGTCCTTTATAGCGAATTGAATATTGAACAAGCCCCTAATCCGCATAGCTTTGCCGATGCGCCGCGTATGATCACGCATTATGTCCAGGTGAAAATAACTGATCTTGTATGGAGGCACCACACAGGCCGAATCACCACTATGCACGCCGGCCTGTTCAATATGTTGCATGATCCCGCCGATCGTCACATGCTCGCCATCCGACAAAGCATCGACATCAACTTCATAGGCATCATCGAGAAACTGATCAATCAAGACAGGATGGCCGCTCCAGGCGACATTTCCATCAAGCCAGTCTAGCAATTGCCTCTCATCAAAGACGATAGCCATGCCTCTGCCGCCCAAGACATAACTGGGACGCACGAGCACAGGATAGCCAATCTTTTCGGCTGCTACCGCCGCATCTTGCCTTGTCAAAATGGTAGCGCCGGACGGCTGGGCAATATTGAGTTCGACCATTAGAGCATTGAAGCGTTCGCGGTCTTCGGCTAGATCAATGGTGTCGACGGATGTGCCCCAGATCGGCGCACCCAACTCTTGCAAGTCGCGCGCAATATTCAAGGGCGTTTGCCCGCCAAACTGCACTAGCACGCCGTCAGGTTGCTCACGGTCTACGATATTCATCACATCTTCGGTCGTCAATGGCTCGAAGTAAAGGCGATCCGCCGTATCATAGTCAGTACTGACCGTTTCCGGGTTGCAATTGACCATGATGGTCTCGAATCCCATTTTCTTGAGCGCAAAGCAAGCGTGTACACAACAGTAATCGAATTCTATCCCTTGCCCAATGCGATTCGGCCCACCACCCAGGATCATCACCTTCTTGCGATTGACCGGTTCCGACTCGTCGCCCATCTCGTATGTTGAATACAAGTAGGGCGTATGCGCCGCGAATTCGGCAGCGCAAGTATCCACACGATAGAAATTCGCGATGACGCCCAGCCGCTTGCGATATTGCCGCACTACCTTTTCGTCTTCATTGACCAACAGCGCGATATAGGCATCACTGAAACCGTAGCGCTTCAACTTTAGCAAATCACGGTTGTCGAGGTCGGCAAGGCGCAGATCCTTGTCCAATATCGTGTTGTGGATTTCCATCAAGTCGCTCATCTGTTGCACAAACCAGGGATCGAACTGCGTTCGCCGGACAATCTCGTCGAATTCGATGCCCTCGCCAATAACGGTCGCTACTTGAAAAAGCCGCTGTGCAGTCGGTACGCTGAGCGCCTCGGGCGAAAGTACTGCATCCGATTGACTGCCAAAGCCATCAATGCCAATATCCAGCGAGCGCACCGCCTTTTGCAAAGCTTCCGGAAAGGTCCGGCCAATTGCCATCACCTCGCCCACAGCTTTCATCTGAGGACCCAAGACCGGGTCTGCACCGGCGAACTTCTTGAAATCCCAGCGGGGAATCTTTACCACAACATAATCGAGCGATGGTTCGAAACTCGCTGGTGTCTGTAATGTAATATCGTTGGGAATTTCATCCAGTGTATAACCGACCGCCACCAGGGCTGCAATCTTTGCGATCGGGAATCCGGTTGCCTTGCTCGCCAAGGCGGACGAGCGGGACACGCGAGGATTCATTTCGATGACATAGACTTCGCCATTCTCGGGATTGATGGCAAACTGAACGTTGGCTCCACCGGTGGTGATGCCGACGCGGTCAAAGATCATGCGCGACATATTGCGCAAGCGCTGCATCTCTTTGTCCGTCAAAGTCTGTGCCGGCGCGATGGTAATGCTGTCTCCGGTATGCACACCCATCGGATCCAGATTCTCGATGGAACAGACGACAACAAAATCGCCCTTGCCATCGCGCATCAGTTCCAGCTCGTATTCCTTCCAGCCGAGCAAGCTCTTATCGACCAGCACTTGACCGACCGGGCTCTGATGGATGCCATTTGCCGCCACACGACGCAGCTGTTCGGCATCATAAGCGACACCGCCACCGGCGCCGCCCATAGTGAAAGAGGGGCGAATTAAGATCGGATAACCGATATCTTCTGCGAAATCAAGCGCGTCTTCAACATTGGTGACGACTTTGCTATCGGGCACACGCAAGCCGATTTCCCTCATCGTCTCGTTGAATAGCTGTCTGTCCTCGGCCAGCTGAATGCTTCGCAGCGAAGCGCCTATAAGTTCCACATTGTGGCGCGCCAACACACCTTGTTCGTGCAGTTGCACCGCCAGATTGAGGGCGGTTTGTCCCCCAACTGTCGGCAAGAGGGCATCGGGCTTTTCCTTGACAATGATTTTTTCGCAGATCTCTACTGTCAGCGGTTCTATGTAGGTAGCATCGGAGAACTGCGGATCGGTCATGATAGTGGCCGGGTTGGAATTCACCAATACGACACGATAATTCTCTTGTTTCAAGGCTTTGCAAGCTTGCACGCCGCTATAATCAAACTCGCAGGCCTGACCAATCACAATCGGTCCCGAACCAAGAATCATGATAGTTCTGATGTCTTTACGTTTGGGCATCTGCGGTTTTCCGCATGTGTCGATAAGTGTAGCGAGACAATGCTCGGCTATTGCAAATCCAAAACTGCAGCAACAAACTCGTCAAAGAGATAAAGCGAATCGTGGGGACCGGGCGAGGCTTCGGGATGATACTGTACGCTGAAGGCTCGCAGCTCTCGATGTCGCAGCCCGGCGACCGAATTGTCGTTCAAATTGAGATGCGTTACCTCGCCGCCGCCTAAATCACATTCTGCCGAAACCGCAAAGCCGTGATTGTGTGAGGCGATTTCGACCGCGCCAGTGTCGAGATTCTTTACCGGCTGATTGCCACCACGGTGTCCAAAACGCATTTTCTCGGTTTCGCCACCCAATGCCAACGCCAGAATCTGATGTCCCAGGCAGATGCCAAATATCGGAATCTCGCCCAAGAGCGCTCGCACATTGGCTATGGCATAATCGACTGCGGATGGGTCGCCAGGTCCGTTGCTGAGAAATACGCCCGATGGCTGCAAGGCGCGAATCTCTTGTGGCGATGTCTGAGCCGGCACGACTTTAACGCGCATTCCGCGGTCCGTCATCATGCGCAGGATATTATGTTTTATGCCGAAATCATAAGCGACAATCAGGGGCTGCGCACCCTGCCTACCGCGTTTGCCGTACCATTGCGGATCGCTGCCATCTTGCCAGTCATAGGCTTCGTCGACAGTGACGGCATCAACCAGATTAGCGCCGCTCATTTCCGGTGACTCACGCGCAGTATCGACCAAGTTATTAATGTCCTGCGCTGCATCCCCGTGCGCCACGGCTGCCCGCATGACGCCCTTTTCCCGTATATGCCGCACCAAGGCGCGCGTCGCGATCCCGGTTACACCGATGATGCCTCTTTCACGCAGATAACTGCCCAGATCGCCGCGATTACGCCAATTACTTACGATCGGGCTGAGGGAGCGCACTACGAAACCCGAAACCCATACTTTAGTTGACTCGGGATCTTCCAGATTGACACCGGTATTGCCGACATGCGGTACTGTCATAGTAACGATCTGGCGACAATAAGATGGGTCGGTGAGGATTTCCTGGTAACCCGTCATAGAAGTATTAAAGACGACTTCACCGGTCTCAACGCCTTCCGCGCCGAATCCCTCACCCGCGAATACTTGCCCATCTTCCAGAACTAGCGCCGCCTGCATACAAGTTCCCATCTTTAAGAGCGATAATCCCCGTTTATCGAGATGTACTCGTGGCTGATATCGCAGGTCCAGATGGTGGCGCTGCCCTCACCCATGCCACAATCCAGCGTGAAGAACATCGATGGCTGAGACATTATCGCAGCCGCGTCATCCTCCATATAATCGGTTGGCATTCCATTGCGGAAGATCAGAAGACCGCGATCCGCATCTTCAACGGATTCTCCTGCAGCCACCCATAGTGAGCTCGTGTCCGGGTTGAAGGGGGTATCGGCGCGGCCGGCCGCTGCCATTATGCGTCCCCAATTGGCATCGCTGCCGTAAAATGCCGATTTGGTCAGCACCGAAGCGCCAATAGTCTGGCCAATCTTCTCCGCCGATTCAAGCGAGTCGGCATTTTCGATCTGCAAGGTGACAAACTTGGTAACACCTTCGCCATCGCGAACCACTTCTTGCGCCAAATGACGCGCAAGCATGTTCAGAGCATCCTGAAACGTGGAAATCGCCTGCTCGTCCACAATATCAACACCGCTCGTTCCGTTGCAGAGCAAATAAACCGTGTCGTTTGTGCTGGTATCCCCATCAATAACAATACGATTGTAGCTTTGCTTGACCGCAGTCCCAAGCGCATTCTGTGCGGCGGGCAGCGCCAGTTTGGCATCGGTGGCGATGACACTCAACATGGTCGCCATATTAGGCGCGATCATGCCGGCGCCCTTTACAATGCCAGCAAGCGTATAGGTGCCGGACGCGCTCTCAACTGTTACCGATGCCGCTTTCGGGCGGGTATCCGTTGTCATGATGCCGGCCGCCGCCGCGCTCCAATCATTGCCCAACTTCGCACTGGCCATATCCACGCCACGCCCAATCTTTTCCATTGCCATGTGTGTGCCGATCACGCCGGTAGACATGACCAACACCTGCTCCGGTTCTATAGCCAGCTTTTGCCCTACCATTGCCGTTGTCGCGCGAGCGTTTTCCAAGCCCAAGGCACCAGTGCAAGCATTCGCGCAAACCGTGTTGATCGCCACCGCCCGGATGCTCTCGGCATCATTATCTAGTTGCTCCATGCCCAACAGCACCGGCGCAGCTTTGACCTTGTTGCGCGTGAAGACACCGGCGGTTACGCAATCAACTTCGCTGCTGATCAATGTGAAATCCAGCGCGCCTTCTTTCTTCATGCCGGCGTGAACCCCGGCCACGCTAAAGCCCTTTACGGACTCGACATCAGGCTTCAGGTTGATCATTGATGCCTCCCAGAATGAGGGTCAGTTTGTCCACCAATTCATCGACATGACGCTTTTCAATGATCAGTGGCGGTACAAAACGTACCACGTTGGTGCCGGAACTAACCAGAAGTAATCCCTGCTCGTATCCCTGGTTGACAATTTCAGCCGGTGCGACATCTAGCTCGACCCCCGCCATCAGACCTCGGCCGCGCACATCGGTGATATGCGGACTGTTGATTTCCGACAGGCGTTCTAGCAGATAGTCACCAACCTCACGTACGTGATCCAAGAATCCATCACTCAACACCCGATTGACCACGACTTCTGCGGCACGCAATACTACCGCTCCGCCGGAAAACGTTGAGCCATGATCGCCGGGACTCATCGCGCTGCCTACTTCTTCAGTGGCAAGAATTGCGCCAACCGGCAAGCCGCCGGCAAGGGGCTTGGCCAAGGTCATGATATCGGGTGTGATGCCGCTGAAGGTATGCGCCCAAAGCTCACCCGTGCGACCCAAACCACATTGTATCTCGTCAAAAATCAGCGATGCCTTGTGTTCGTCGCAAAGCTGACGTAACGCCTGCAAGAATTCCGCTGACGCAATGTTAATTCCGCCTTCGCCTTGAATCGGCTCCACGAACACGGCTACGGTATCTTGGTCAATAACCTCTTTAGCGCTGTCGATATTGTTGAACTCGCCAATCACCGAGCCAGGAACCATCGGTTTGAAAGGAGTCTGATACTTTTCTTTCGGCGTAATCGCCAGCGCGCCCATGGTTCTCCCGTGAAAGGCATCAGAGAAACTGACGACTTTGGTCTTGTTGGTCATCTCGTTATTGTATGCCAGCTTGCGGGCGAATTTCAGCGCGCCTTCGATTGCCTCGGCACCGCTGTTGCAAAAGTAGGCTTTATCGGCAAAGGAGTGCTTGCAGAGTAGCTCGGCCAATTCCGCCAGCGCTTGTGTATGATACAGGCCGCTGACGTGGATCAAGCCAGTGCTCATCTGCTGACCTACAACCTGCATTAGTTCCTTGTCGCCGTATCCGAGCGCGTTTACCGCAATGCCAGCGACCCAATCGGTATATGCTTTGCCCTCCGTGTCGTATACGGTCACGCCTTCGCCACGTGCCAGTACGAATTCCGGACGCGCGGCAACGGGCACACTATACATCTGATCTTTCTCGATAATTTCGGCTTGTATCGTCATCCTGATCCTCTATCTCTTGCAGCCTGTTGAACACGAACAAATGTAGTGCCACGGCCGCTTGCCCAGCCGTCCAAATCTGAAATCACCGCTTTCGGCACACCCGATGATAGCACACCCAGCGCCGTTTCCACCTTCGGGATCATTCCGCCGTGAATCACACCCCGCGATATTAACTCTCGCGCTTCATTCTCGTTTAGACGATTAATTTCCCGGCCTTCGCGCAACACACCCGCGACATTGGAAATGAAAACCACATTTTCGGCAGCGATTGCCGCGGCAATTGCACCTGCAACCGGATCCGCATTTAGATTGTAATTGCTTCCCTCGCCCAGGCTCACCGGCGCGACCACCGGCGTTACGCCCAAATCCAGCATTTGTGTGATGACCTCTGCGCGCACAGACAGGACCCGGCCGGTAAAGCACATATCGACAGAATGATGCTGCATCTGCTTTGCCTGCACCAAACCACGATCCACGCCAGAAAGACCTTGCGCATCAACCCCAGCTGCAAGCAAATGCCTAACCAGGCGCTTGTTGACGCTGCCGCACAAGACCATCTCTACCAAGGCCAACGACTCGGCATCGGTGATGCGCAAGCCATCTACGTAGCGCGGCGCTATATCGAGCTTTTCTTGCAAACGCGAGATTTCTTTGCCACCGCCATGCACAATGATGATCCGCTCATCACGTCCGGCCACCGCCGTCGCGAACCGGCGCAAGAGGATTTCGTCATCCAGGTAGTGCCCGGAAATCTTGACAACCGAGACAGCATCCGACATCAAATCAGCCCCGTAGTCTCTTCAAGTCCGAACATGAGATTCATATTCTGCACGGCTTGGCTTGATGCCCCTTTGCGCAGATTGTCAGTGACGCTGGTGATATGAACATAGCTCCGCAGCACAGGCGTGATGCTGATCACGCATTTATTGGTTTTCACAGCGTGCTTCAGGCTGGCTTGTTCGCCCAGCGGCAGCACATCAACCAAAGCCTCATTTTCATAGACTTCACTGTAGAGATCATGTACCTGGTCGCTACAGAAGGAATCTTGCAAGGTGACATAAATGCTCGACATCAACCCGCGGTCAACCGGCAGCATGTGCGGGCAAAATATGACGGGCCCAATGTCCTTATCAACCTTGTGCATTTCTTGCTCCAGCTCACCAACATGGCGGTGAGCGCGACCCGTCTTGTATGGTAAGAGGTTGCTGTAGACCTCGGCAAAGTGCGTCATCAATGACGGTTTGCGACCGGCCCCGGTCACACCGGATTTCGCATCGACGATGATGGGTGTATCGGATTTGATGGCATGATGACGCAACAGAGGGTATAGACCGAGCAAGGTCGTAGTTGGATAACATCCGGGAGTCGCCACTACGTCCGTCGTCATGATATTCGCTCGATTGATCTCCGGCAATCCATAAGGTGTCGGCAACAACTCCGGATGCGGGTGTTCGGTTTGATAATATTCCGCGTAAGCTTCCGCAGTATCCAGCCGTAGATCAGCCGACAGATCGACGACCTTGATTCCCGCCTCGACCCCGCGCAGCGCTACCTTTGCTGACGCCGTATGCGGCAGTGCCAGAAAGATGACATCAACATCATTTAACACTGCCGATTTTGGCGGAACATAGTTTAGCTCCGTCCCGGGCACAGGTTCGCCGGCATAACTGCTGGAGGTCGCGAACATCAATTCAACATTGGGATGCCCGCCCAGCAACTCAACCAGGTCGAGCCCGGCATATCCGGATCCGCCAAATACTCCCGCACGAATTGCTGTCATAGCCACTCTCCTCATAAATAAAAAACCCTGACCATTTTTGAGATCAGGGCGAAAATTCCGGTTTGAGTAAGAATTTACATCACAAACAGAAACAGACCACACTGAACTCGATCTGTGGCAAGTGACGCGGACGCCGCGTGCAACTTGTCTTTACCTTGCTTTTCCGCACGCTAAAATCACTCCGCTGTGAACTGTACTCGGATTCTAGTTAAGTTTTCCCTTAGCGTCAACAAACGGACCAGGAATTAGGCACTTTTTCGATTTCATTGTGCATGTTGTACCAAAATTTATTGAAACAGGTATCTGGGCACGAGCGCGGATTCGCTTGAGCAAGGTCACCGTTGCTTCTGCTTCTAGACTTCGATAATTTGCTCTATTTGCCGCAGATTTTCCGCCTGATCACGATCTATAAGCGTACCATCAACGCGGATGGCAAGCCGCGACCTGGCGAGCTTGTCACGCAGCGCGCTCCGTTCTCGCCGTGTGAGAGACTCTAGCAGCACCTCGACTCTTTCCCGGCGATGTTTACTTACCGAACCCTGCTCGTCGTGCTTTACCTTCTCCCTCTGAGCTCTCGCAAAGGGCGCAATCCCAAGCCAATTTGCCAGAACCGCCAGCAAACCCAATCCACCGCCAATCATCACAGAGCAAACCAACAACAAAGAGGCTGCCATCTCAATATGGGCCGAGGATTGAAGAAACTGAGGATAATCGTAGAGGTAGCCAAGAAGGTGCAAGACCAGGGACAGGAAAAGCAGGACCAGCGCGCCAATAAAGAGCTTCATAACGCTCAAAAGTAGCTTCAGCATTAATGGGAATTGCGTAGCATCTAGAACTGATTGTCGCACAAGATATCCCAAGACTCGCGAATCCGCGACTATGTTGCAGCCAGTTTAACATATCGAGGCAGCCAGATCCCACTAATCCGTCCATTTATGGAAATCGGAACTTCTACTTAAGTTCGCAGCATTAGAAATCCATAATTTTCGAGGCAAGATATTCGCCGAAATCCCAAAATGAGAGATAATGAGAAATTGGTCCATCGAAAAACTTGACAAGTAACCAAATACCCGTTAGATTGTGACATTGGACTGTGAGGGTGCTATCGGATGGTGCGCGTCGGTAATTCGATGTGGCGTGGTGGTATGCTCTTTTGCGCGTGTGAGAATATGTGAGGCGGACCCTGTATAAGGTAAGCGCATAATAAAGCATTGGTGTCCAAGTCGTCAATTGGTTTCTTTGGCTAGAGCCATTTTAATCCAGGAAAAGATATATAATTAATTTAAGCGTTACGCTCCCGCGTGAACTTACACAGGGAGATTGCCGCCAACAAATGTTAATTGCCGGTCCGTTTTTGTGTCGATAGCAGTGTAATCGCAACACGGTTAGCAGAAAGGCAAGTTCGTGGTAGCAGTTTTGGACAACGTAAGCAATTTGACCCAAAGAGAAGAGTTACACAAGCAGCTCGTCGAAAGGGCGGGCAAGCAAGGCTTTGTCACCTACAGTGACATCCTTGAACTGTTGCCAGATGTCGAGGGCGATGTTGCGCTGCTTGATGATCTGATGGACAGTCTGCTGGAAGCTGGCATTGAGGTCGTGCCAGCGCCTAGCAAAGAAGTCGACGAAGATAGCAAAGACAGTAAACCGCTCAGCCACGCCTTGCCCGCCGAAAGTGAAGACGATGAACAGGACGAGCGCGATGCCTTGTTGAAGGTTCTAAAAAAGGACCTGACGAGCGACGCTGGATATCAGGCAGCGCTTGATACTGACGATGTAGTTGGCTTGTATCTCAAGGAAGCGGGACGAGTTCCCTTGTTGACTGCCCAGGAAGAAGTGATGCTGGCGAAGCGCATGGAATCTGCGGAATTCGCGCGTGTCCACCTGGAAGATGCTGCCGACATGCGCGCCGATGAATTGACCTGGAGCGAGGAACAAGGCTTGCGCGGTGTCATGCTCGACGGCGAAAAAGCGCAGGAGCACCTGATCCGCGCCAATGCCAGGCTGGTGATTAGCGTCGCCAAAAAGTACATCGGACGCGGTGTTCCATTCCTTGACCTTATCCAGGAAGGTAATATCGGGCTGATCCGCGCGACCAACAAGTTCGAATATCAACGTGGGCATAAATTCAGCACTTACGCAACCTGGTGGATTCGTCAAGCGGTTAGCCGCGCCGTGGCCGATCAAGGGCGAACGATTCGCGTGCCAGTGCATATGGGCGATCAGCTTAACCGCATGCGCCGCGTGCAGTTGCAATTGCTGCAGGAGCTCGGTAGAGAGCCAAAAATCGATGAGCTAGCAGGCGGAATGGATACGACTCCGGATAAGGTGGAGAACTTACTGGAAATCTCGCGACGCCCTGTCAGCCTGGAAACGCCGATTGATGACGAAGGTGATTCCACTTTTGGCGATTTTGTAGAGGACATCAACAGCCCTGCGCCGTCGGAAGAGGTGGCAACGCATTTGCTGCATGTGCAGTTGCAACAGGCGCTGGACAAGCTCCCCCCACGTGAAGCGCAGATCCTCCGCTTGCGCTACGGCTTGGCAGATGGGCGTGTATATACCTTGGAAGAAGTTGGCCAGACAATTGGGGTAACGCGCGAACGCGTACGACAATTGGAGGCTCAGGCGCTCAATCGCTTGCGGCAATCCTCGGCGCATGTGATATTGAAGGATTACTTGTACGAGATTTAGTGGGTCAATCATAGCTTTCGCTGATGATGTATTCGACTCCATGACCCCACACGCTTGCCGTGATTGGGGTCAGTGTTTTGTATGGCGCCTTCGAATTGCAGGCTCAATGGTGCCAGAAACAGGAGCTAAACGAAAATGGTGCAACCGCCATTTGATCCGTCACAGATAGTTATGCGCGATGGCGCGCCCGCCGATGTACCCTACTGCCTGGCCCTGCAAAGTGAATACGCGACCGAGAATGTCTGGCAGATGACAGTGCAAGAAGGAACAGATGAATTCCAATTCAGTTGTCGCAGACAAAGGCTGCCGAGGCCATTACAAGCGAAACACGAGACGGACCCGCGTCATCTGGAAATGGCAATCCATCGGCGTCACTGCTTCGTGATCATGCAAGAGAGCAACACTAACCAGTTTCTGGGTTATGTTTCGATGCGCGTGGACGAGACTCATCAAATGGCCTACCTCCAGGATATCGTTGTAGACAGGCCATTCCGCAGGCGCAGCTTGGGCTCACGCCTGGTCAATGTTGCGCGCGTCTGGGCGCAGGAATATCAATTGCGTCAGATCATGTTCGAGATCGTCACGACCAACTATCCTTGCATCCAGTTTGCCCAGGCCCAAGGATTTGTCTTCTGCGGATTTAACGACCGGCATTTTCCCAGTCGCGAAATCGCCGTCTTCTTCAGCCTATCCGTCTAATCGCCAGTCAATTGGCAAAAATTTGCTAAACTTGCTAATGAGAGTGATGCGTGGGCGCATCACCTAGGGGCGTGCCTTGGAATTGATTACGGCAGCACTCTTAAGCGTAAATGAGACACTGACGGCAAGCAACGCGATTATCGCTGTTTCGCTCTTGCTTTTTAATCTCACGCGCAATCTCAACAATCGTGTAGCCAAGACATCGGCCCTGGTGCTGGCCTGTGTCACGGTGGCTTATGTTGCCGATACATTCATTTCTCTTGGTCCAGAAATATCGACTCACCAAATCGTAGCGCGTTTGCAGTGGATAGGCATAGCCTTCATACCTGCCGCAATGTATCACCTTTCCGATGCCTTGTTGGCAACTACAGGACTGCCATCACGCGGCCGACGAAAGCGTGTGGTGCGCTTCCTTTATTTGATCAGCGCTGGTTTCTTGCTCACGGCGGCCTTTGAGGACTCGCTCTTTCAGTTTGTGAGTGTCAAAGGACAGGTGAGCATTCAGGCCGGTGGCGTTTTCCTGGTATATCTGGTCTTTTTCATCGCGGCAAATGGCTTTGCCTTCTACAACGTTCAACGCGCGCGTAAACGCTGCCTGACGCAAGGCACAGAAAGGCGCATGGCCTACCTGCAACTCGCGATTCTGATGCCCGCCTTGGGCATCTTCCCCTATTCGGTTCTGCTAAATCCCGGTGACGAGTTTACGGTGTTTGGTCTACTTGTCATCAATACCGCAAACATAATTATCATCTTGATGCTGGTATTCTTGTCGTACCCACTCTATTTCTTTGGATCAGAGATTCCTGATCGTCTTGTTAAGAAGCAGTTGCTCGATTTTCTGTTGCGCGGACCAGCTACCGGATTGCTTGCGCTCGCCGTAGTGAATTTCACCACACAAGCCACAAGGATCCTCGGCTTGCCGGGCGAAGCATTTACGCCACCTGCAGTAGTTGCCGCTGTTCTACTTTGGCAATGGTTCGTCTCCCTGACGCTACCTTATCTGGAATTGATCTTTATCTATCGCGACGAAGACGATGCGCAGATTACCAAGCTACAATCGCTTAGCGAAAAAGTCCTAACTCATGATGATTTGTCGCAATTGATCGCTGCAACCACAGAGTCGATCTGTGATTACCTGCGTATCGACACCGCCTTTGTCATTCTGCTCGAGAATGGCGCATCTGATTTTCTCAGCAAAATCGGCGAGTTGAGTTTTCCCGAGGATGAATTGCTGCGGGATCAAGATCTAATTGGCGAACTTACAGCACTGCCAACGGAGATCGTCCACGCCGGATACTTGAATTGGAGGGACTACGGTCTGGTACCCTTGTTCAGCAACCGCGCTGCCACAAGCGCTTCACAGGCCACGGTTATAGGTCTGCTTGGTTTACTTGATCGTGACGACCAGTTGCGGCGCGAGATGGGATCGTCCGAGAGCTTTCTGCATATGTTTCTCGATCGTCTTGAGACCAGCCTGGACGATATGCGCTTGCAGACCGAGATCTATAGCTTGCTGGAAGGGCTGCTGCCACAATTTCAAATGACCCGGTCACGTGCTGAGCATCTCGCTTATCGGCAGCTTCGCCCGACGTTTCCTCGCAACAATGCCTTGCCAGACCGTAGCGAAATTTTCGAGCAGGTTCGGGCGGCATTGCGACATTACTGGGGCGGCTCCGGCATTGCGCAAAGCAATCTGATCAATCTGAAAATAATACAAGATCGAATGAAGCGAGATCAGGAAACAGCAGTTAATGCCTTGCGCAACACTTTTGAAGACTGCATTGCTACGCTCAAGCCGGAAGGCGAACGCAAAATGGCCAGCCCGGAGTGGACGCTCTACAACATACTGCAACTGCGCTTTCTTGAAAGGCGGAAAGTGCGCGAAGTCGCACACAGGCTCAGCATGAGCGAAGCCGATCTCTACCGAAAGCAGCGTGTTGCCATCCTCGCCATTACCGATCTCATTATTCAACGTGAAGAAGAGCTTCGTCACTGAGCGATTCGGCGGCAATGGATGGATCCTTCACGATGCCAGACCTGCGCCAGCATGATGCGATTGACCATTAATCTAATGCCTAATGGCTCCGTTTTATCCTGCGGAAATCGGCATTCGTGATAGGCTATATAGTGGTGTAATTGCGAGGAAACGCTAAGCTATGGTGCAGCATCAACCCAGAGACCATGAAGTCTCCGACGCCATTAATGAGCAGCTGGAAGAATCGGTGGTGTTGCGCGCGAACGATATCATCAAGCCTCTTGAAGAGCCCGAGCAAGAGTTCGACTTTTGGGAAGATCTCAAAGACAGTCTGCCTCCCTGGATTGACGAGGTAGTCGGATTTGCCTTATTCGTTTTTGGCATCCTTTCTTTCATTTCCTTGTATTTTCCCGCAGAAGCAATGGTTGCGGTCGCTTGGGCTGAAATATTGAGCGCGCTTTTCGGCGAGGGCGGTGTTTTCGTCGCAGGTACCCTCTTTGCTTTGGGTGTGCTGTTGTGGCTACCTAAAGCAGGTATTCGCGTTCGCCTTGGCGCTGTCCAATTGCTGGCGATCGAGATCGCATTTCTTGCAGCATTAGCCGCATTGCACTTGAGCAATAGTGACGTCGAGTTGCGCGCTTTGGCGCGGACCGGCCAAGGTGGCGGCCTCATCGGTTGGGGTTTGAGCTTTCCCTTCTATTGGGTGATGGGACGAGAGCCGGCGCTGCTATTCTTCCTGATCGTGATTGTAGCTACGGCGATAGTCATCGTCGGCGTACGCCGTCGGCATATTGTAGGCGCGCTGGGACGAATCAGCCAGAATCTGCAAGACTACGGCACACAGACGAGACCACGCGGAGAAATCCCGACAGATAACGATCCGCTTTCGCTATACCGGCGCTTTGCAACATCAACCGCATATCGCACGCAGATCATGCGGATTCGTCCAGATCCGGAGCATATTCCCGAAGAGATACGCGCCCGCCGGCAAAGCGCACAGAAAGCGAAGAACAAACCGATCCAGGCGCCAGCAAATGGCGGTTCAAGGGGAATACTTGCCGAGGGCACTGTTGGGGTCAGCGAAACGGAGCAAAAGGTCCAGCCGGGCGTTGAGAAAGCGGCCGGTGTTCCCGCGGCGCTCGCAGGTGATCTGAAACCGAAACAGCAAAGTAGCGAAGAAACTCATTCCGATGAAGCTCAGGCTCTTCCAGACATAATCGAACAGCCTCGCGACGATGGCGCACTGCCAAATCTTGACCTGCTTACCGCCACAGATATGCTGATACCAGGCGAGCAGGAGGTCAACCACAATGTCACGCTGATCGAAAACACGCTCCTGGAATTTGATATCGAAATTAACGTCGTAGATGTTCAAGTTGGTCCGACGGTGACGCGTTATGCCCTGCAGCCGCATAAGGCGGACGGTAGCGAACGCATCCGCTTGAGCAAGATCGCCTCATACTCGCGTGACTTGTCACTGGCCTTGGCGGCAAAACGATTGCGCATGGAAACACCGGTGCCGGGAACTAACTATATGGGCATTGAAGTCCCTAACAAATACCCGGGCACAGTGGCTTTGCGCAACGTCATGGAGAGCGAGCACTACACCGAATCTCGCAAGCGTTCGGACGCGCCCTTGTTGATCCCGCTGGGCCGTGATGTCGCGGGAAAGCCGGTATCCCTCGATTTGGCGCAAATGCCGCACTTGCTCATCGCCGGTACCACGGGCTCGGGAAAGTCTGTTTGCATGGCAGCCATAGCTACAGCGCTGCTTATGCAGAATACGCCGGACCGCCTTAAGTTGGTCATGTTGGATCCCAAGCGGGTGGAGCTCACGCGCTTTAACGGCATACCTCATTTGCTCGGACCGGTGGAAACCCAGCACGAGCGCATCACCGGCATTCTTCGCTGGTGTACGCGAGAGATGGACCGTCGTTACAAGGTGCTGGAAAAACGCTCGGTGCGCCATATAGATGCCTACAATGAGCGACAAACAAACAGCGATTCGGGGACAGCCCTGCCCCATCTGGTCATATTGATCGATGAGATTGGCGATCTGATGCTGAGCGATCCGATAGCTACCGAAGCGGCTATCACCCGATTGGCACAGATGGCGCGGGCCGTCGGTATGCATATGGTAGTGGCCACTCAGCGACCCAGCGTCGATGTTATTACTGGTCTCATCAAGGCAAATTTTCCATCGCGGATTGCATTCTCCGTTGCTTCCGGCGCGGACTCGCGTGTCATTCTTGATAAAACCGGTGCGGAGAACTTGCTTGGCAAAGGCGACATGCTCTTCCATTCGGCCGATGCTCCGGTGCCTCAACGCGTTCAGGGCTGCTACGTTTCAGAAGAGGAAGTCCGCGCAGTTGTTCAACACTGGAGGCAGTGGCGACAACAGAAAATCGACTCGGGCGGGTCGCAGCGGAACCGGCCCGGCCCCTGGGAACGAGGGCTCGAACGCGGTCAATTCCTGACCGATACCGACCCTATGTTGGAAGAAGTACTTCAGTTGGTCGTCGCGGCGGGGGAAGCATCGGCATCCTTGATTCAGCGGCGTCTGGGATTGGGATACCCGCGCGCTGCCCGCATCATGGATCTTCTTGAAGAATTGGGCGTGGTCGGCGAAGTCGGCGCCGGCGGACGCTCCCGCAAAGTCATCATTCCGACCGGCACAGACCCCTTCAAATTCATGCTGGAGCGTCACCAGAAAAACGAGCCACAAGATTGAATCTGCCCAAAGGACTCCAACATGGAAAATAAGCGATCAATCGCCGATATTAATCGTATGGTACGCAGCATCGTCGAAGCCGAGACGCTCGGACATTTCTACAGCTTATCTGGCAAAATCGAAAGCTCTCACAAATCCGATTTAGGACACATCTATTTCTGGTTGGTGGACGGACCAAGCCGCATTAACTGCATAATCTTCGAAGATTTGGCGGGCCAGCTTCCGTTTGAGATTCGCAATGGCCAGGACGTGACAGTAAACGGAGAAATCCGCTTCTATGTAGCGCGCGGCAATGCGGAGATAAAAGTGAAAAGCATTAGCCTGGACGATAAGCTTCAGTTTGCCGAACCCGTCATCGATCAATTGCGAGATGAAGGGCTGTATCCCTTTCGAAAAAAACCGCCACCCGGAACAATTCGACGCGTCGGCATTATCACCAGCAAAAGCAGCCGAGCCGTGGGCGACTTCGAAAGTGCCTATCGCGGCGCGAGTCCGAGGGACATATTAGCGCCCTACATTTTCGAATACGTCATCCTGGAAGGGGAACGAGCGCGACACTCCGTCATCGACGCCATAAGGACGCTAGACTTCGATATCACCTGCGATTTGATTGCTATCATTCGCGGTGGCGGTCGCGGAAGCAACTTGGCCACCTTTGACGATATTGATGTTGCGCGAGCAATCCTGAAATGCAATACCTATTTGATAACGGGAATCGGCCACTTCAAGGATTCGACCTTAGCCGACAACATGGCAGATCACGCGGCGGCGACGCCGACAGCTGCTGCCGTTTATCTGGCTGAGATCTGTAAACGACAATCCGACACCAACAAAATTGCGGCCGCAAGCGAGTTATCAGCGAAAGCCCAAACGCCGAACACCGCCAGTCCAACCGCCAAGGGGTTCTTGATCGCACTGTTTGCGTTGGCCGCACTCATATTGCTGGCGACGTTCGTATTGCTTGGCAACTCGATCTGGCAGTGATATTGCCCTACAACAAACTCTGCTGATCCGGCGATTCGACCGGGAATATAACAGTGGGATTGTCATTGGCCGGGCTGTTGACCTGGGACGAGACTTCATAGGTATGCAACTTATCGGGGCTGCATCCGGCCAACAGCGGCAGGTACTCGTCTGGCGTTAGCTCCCGGTCTGATAGCCAGGTCTCATAATCCTCGGGTTCAATCATCACGGTCATGCGGTGGTGAATGGGACGGATTGCCTCGTTGGCTTCCGTAGTTAATATCGCGCAGCTGCTTAACCAGGTCCCATCCGGCTGTTTCCAGTTTTCCCAAATGCCGGCAAACGCAAAGATCTCTCGATCAGTTCGCTTAATGTATGTGGGCACCTTCTTGCGCTCCCGCTTGGCCCATTCATAATAGCCGTCAGCCGGTATTAGACAGCGGCGACGCTTGAAGGCGCCGCGAAAGGAAGGCTTTTCCGCCACGGTCTCGGATCGTGCGTTGATCATGCGATTGCCGATCTTCGGGTCCTTGGCCCATGACGGTACCAATCCCCATTTCAGTAAGCTCAGCACTGTCGAATCGCGATTGGTGATTACCGGCACAAGTTGCGATGGCGCGATATTGTAGCGAGGCTGTGTCCAGCCAGAAACATCGACCAAATTGAACGCCAACTGTATCGATTCGGCATCGGCCGTCAATGTGTATCTGCCACACATACTGCTACTTCTTTCCCGGCTTCTTGGGTTTGCCTAATTCCGCTACTTGTCGGATCACGCCCAGGATCGCCAACAGTATCGCCAGTAGTTGCCCGGTTGAAACCGATCGAGACGCGGCATCCTGCTCGCCGTTTTCTTCAGCGGCACGGGTGTAAAGATAGCTGGAAACCAAACCACATATCGCGCCAAAGCTGACGCCCAGCATCAGAATTCGCGCTTTGCGCTCCAGCGTGTTCTGCGTTATGTTGCTACTTTCCGCCTCGCTCATTGGTCACCCTCGTCTTGTTGCTCTCTTGCAAGTGTATTAAAACTACGCAGCAATTGTCGAATCGGAGCGAACGCTACCGCCGCTCTTAATACCTGGTCATCAATACGCCCAAACCACTTTTCGGCGTTGGCCTCAAGCGTCGCTGTCCACCCTTCAAGGCGCCTTAGTGGCGAAACAGATGCCCTTTGCCAGCGCCCCATCAACACGACGAAAACGAGAGAGGCGATCACCAACGGAAACAGGCAAATCGTGGCCGGGCATAGCACTAGCAATGTCAAAGCGGAATCGGAAAGTACCGCCACTTGCACGGGCGAATGCAACGCAAGCGCAGTGATGCAATAGGCTAGCGCGATGGCCAGAACCAGCGAAAACGGCAGCAAAGCACGTCGCCGGAAGCTCTTGCGCTGCAGCTTATCCGACTGCGCATATCGAAGCGCACGCTTCTCCGATCCGGCATTTGATTCCAGGCTCATTCGTCTTCCATCTTGCAGCATTGCCACGTAAAATATCTTACTCTAGTGTCCTTCGACAATCCAGACAGGCATAGGAACAAATGAGTCATGTCTCGCCTGTCGCTCAACGGCTGCGCATTACCTTCGGCAAATCAGGACCGTTGAAATACACAAGCAGCCTCGATGTTGCCAAAATCTGGGAGCGGGTACTGCGGCGTGCCCGGCTGCCTATATTGTATACGAGGGGATTCAACACCAGGCCTCGCATTCAGTTGGCGATGCCACTTCCCTTGGGCATCACTAGCGAGTGCGAAATCCTGGATATTGCCTTGCGTGAAAGAATAGTTTTCGACCAAGCCAATCTGGCCGACCGTCTGATTGCCGTATCGCCCGCGGGCTTGAGCATTTACGCCATAAGAGAAATCAATTTGCGAACATCTGCTCTTCAGTCACGGATCACCAGCGCAGAATATCGCATAAGTTTCCAGGATCCGCTTGAGCCTGCCCTTCTAAGTCAGCGCATCAGCGATATTCTGCAGCGGGACAGCATTGTCGTGGAAAAAATTCGCAAACGCAAACGCAGCGTGATGGATTTGCGCCCGCTGATTGTTTCATTGCATGTTGACGAACGCGAGGATCTGATCGCGCACCTTTCCGTCGGTGAACGCGGCAATATGCGGCCCGATCAACTCGTTGAGCAAATGGGCCTTGACGACTATCACCACCATATTCATCGCTATAAACTTCACATGTTGCCGGAGTAGCTTCTACTTGTGGCGACCTTGCTCGCGAGGCTATTGCGGCCCCGGCGATATGTTACAATGACGACTTGTTATTTGGTTCCTGAAAGTGATACCTATGCCCAAACCCATACATACCAATAGCGAAATACAGAATGCGCTGCGAGAAGGACAAGCGATTGTCGCCTTGGAATCGACATTGATTACCCATGGCCTGCCTTATCCGACCAATGTTGAGACAGCCCTGGACATGGAAGCAGCAGTGCGAGAGTCCGGTGCAACGCCGGCAACGATCGCCGTCCTGGATGGCGTCATAAAGGCTGGCATCACGGAAAAGCAAATCCGGGAGCTGGCGCAGGCTCCTGCGGGCAGTGTGCGCAAATGCAGTCGCCGTGATCTGCCGATCGCCCTCGCCTTGAAACAGAACGGCGCCACAACGGTCGCCGCTACTATGATTATCGCTAACTGGCTAGGCATCAAGGTATTCGCAACCGGCGGCATCGGCGGCGTTCATCGTGGTCAGCCAAATGACGTTTCTGCGGACCTTGTCGAATTGGGACGCACACCAGTTGCCGTCGTATCATCCGGCGCGAAATCCATTCTCGATCTGCCGCTTACAATGGAAGTGCTGGAGACGCAAGGCGTGCCGATTCTCGGTTACCAGACCGATATGCTGCCGGCCTTTTACGCCGACCGAACAAATCTGCCAATTGATCAAAGAGTCGATTCAGCTGGGGAAGCGGCACAAATCATCAAAGCCGCCCAGAATATAAATGCCATGCATGGCATCCTGGTGACGGTTCCGGTTCCCTCCGCCCAGGCGCTAGCGAGTGAGATTGCCGAATCCGCAATAGAGCTGGCGACGATTGAAGCCCAGCGAGAAAATATTGGCGGCAACCAAATCACACCCTTTGTGCTGAATCGCGTCAGCGAACTGACGGGTGGCAAGTCCATGGCCGCCAATATCGCCCTGCTTGTCAACAACGCCGGTATCGCGGGTCAGATTGCTTCCAAATTGTGCCGCCTCTAATCTACTGCTCCTCGGCTGACCAAAGGTGCAAAATGTAGTCTTGCTCGAATGTCGGGGCGCCGTGTACATGCAGCAGTGACAAGATTTGAGCGCGGTGATCAGTGCCGTGATTGACCATATGCAGCAGAAGCTGCCAACGCAGATTGCGCTTGCTCCCGTCAGGCAGCGGGAAATCCAAATCTACAAATTCGTCCAACTCGTCGTCTCGAAGCGCACTGATATAGTCAGAAACCCGTCCCGCAATGACTTTCCAGGTTTCGCGCAGTGAGGCCTGATCGGGATAATCTACTTCATCCATCAGTTGAGGCGGTGTCTGATGCTGGATACGCGCTAGCCAGCGATCATCGACATTAATCGCGTGTACTAGATGATTCCGCACAGAGCCAAGGGAATAGCCGCTTTCGCGAGTGTACTGTTCCAAACTCAGTTCCACCGCGCTTTCCCAGATTTGGTCGTATGCACTGTAGTGATAGGCAAATAGGGACTCGAATACTGTATTGTTCATGATGATCCTTCCCATTCTTTCGGAACTTGCCAGATGTCCAATCCGCTGTCGCAACCGATGACCAGCGACTTGCCGTCTGCGCTAAGTATAACTTTATCGGGTATACGTCGGCACTCGCGATATGGCCCAAAGTCATGGCGCTTGCCGCTTTTGAAATCCCAGGCGAAAACATGAGCAACGAAATCCAGATTAACTACGATGGCTGCCGACGCATCGTGCGTCAGCAAAATATATTGGGCATAAGCGCCATCGAGAGCGACAACGGCGCGGCTTTGCCCAGACGCCAGATCGAGCAAGTTCAGTCTCCTTGAACGCGGATCGCCCCAGACAAAGTGGCTCGCGCTTGGGCCGTTGAATGCACCTGCTACAGCTGGCCCGTCGTCAAGCATGTATCGCTTCGCAGTCTCTTCATCAAACGCATCGGGATACTCATATATGGTCAAACTGTTGTCCGCCAAAGATGAGATTGCCAGGTAAGGGAATGCCACCCGGCCAACGCGTATTGCCGGCGCCTCATCCGAAAATTCTGGAAAAGGAATCATACCAAGACTTATCAATTGATCAACTGTATCGAGCGAAAAGCGCAAGAATTGAGTCGCGCCATCGACATCAATCGCTTCAACAACGATCTCCCCAGGTCCGCTCCCGCGGAACAGCGCTACATACTCATTCTCACTATCCAGTTGGAATTGATTGACATATGCCTGTCCATCAAGCGCGTACAAGATGACGGGCACGCCCGTAATATATTTTGCATCAATGACAGTGAAAATCTGCTCAGACGGCTGCGTCAGATATGACCATTGTTGTTTGATGCCTTCGCGCGTGACCGTGTAAATGTTGCCGACTTTGTCAAAGATAACAAATTCGCTGGCGTCATCGTTTGCTGCAAACCAGCCGGTTTCGATATCCAAGTGCATCTCAGCATAGTCTATCTGAACCACCGAAGAAAAGTAGTCAAGATTCTCCGCAGAAATCTCCTTGCGTGCATCTTGGCCCGCGACAACCAATGGCCCTAGCAGCAAGAGCAACAAGTATGTCAGGTTCACAGTAGCTTTCATCGCTATACAAGCCTATTCGCTTGGGATATAATCTCGGCAAGGCGCTTAATCACGGGAAACCCAACGATGAAGTGGCGGTCAATCGAGCGTAAATTGGAACGATTCCTCTTACAAGTGGAAAAACCCGGGCGTTACGTCGGCGGCGAATATAACAGCGTCGTCAAAGATTGGGATTCGGTTGACATCAAAGTTGCCCTGGCCTTCCCCGACATTTACGACCTGGGCATGTCCAACCTGGGCATAATGAACCTCTACAATCAGGTCAACTTGCAGGCAAATATGCTGGCAGAGCGCGTCTTTTCGCCCTGGCTGGATATGGAAGCCATCATGCGCCAGCAAGAGATTCCGTTACATTCGCTGGAAAGCAAACGACCAGTCTCGGAATTTGACCTGCTGGGTATCAGCCTGCCCTATGAACAGCTGTATACCAACGCCTTGAATCTGCTGGACTTGGCCGGAATTCCGGTCTTGAGCCGCGATCGTGACGAGCGCTTTCCGCTAGTGATCGCCGGCGGACATGCCTGCTTCAATCCGGAGCCGATGGCGGATTTCATTGACGCATTTGTGATCGGCGAAGGCGAAGAGATCATCGTGGAAATCGCCGCGAAACTCGTCGAATTACGTGGCAAGCCTCGCACGGAGCAATTGCGCGAAATCGCCAGGATTCAAGGCATGTATGTGCCACGATTCTATGATGTCGAATACCACAGTGACGGAACACTGCAATCAATCACGCCTAATGAGCCAGGAATCCCCGATCGTATTCTAAAGCGAATTGTGCTGACCCTGCCCAAGCCGTTTACCAAGTTCATCGTGCCGAATATTGATACGGTGCACAATCGGGCGCCGATTGAAATCATGCGTGGCTGCACGCGAGGCTGCCGCTTCTGCCATGCCGGAATGGTTACGCGGCCGGTACGCGAACGTCCCGTACAAGAAATTATGGACGCAATTGAAGAGATAGTGAATCATACAGGCTTCGAAGAAATCAGCCTGCTAAGTTTGTCATCGTCCGATTATGTCTGGGTGGAAGACTTGGCGGAAGAGGTCAACCGTGTTTACAAAGATGCCGGTTTGAGCCTCAGCTTGCCCAGCCTGCGCATCGAGAGCGCCAGCGCGGAATTGCTGGAGAAAATCGGTGGCACGCGACGCAGTGGCTTCACCTTTGCGCCGGAAGCCGCCACTGAAAAAATGCGCGACATGATCAACAAATACGTGCCGGATGATCAGGTGATCCAAACTGCCAAAGACGTCTACTCACGCGGTTGGCGCACGATTAAGTTCTATTTCATGATCGGCCATCCGGCGGAAACGCTGGAGGATGTACAAGCCATCATCGACTTGTGCATCAGAACCTTGAAGGAAGGCACCAAGATTCTTGGCAAGAAAGCGACTCTGAACGTCGGGGTCAGTACTTTCATACCCAAGCCTCATACGCCCTTCCAATGGGTGCCGCAAGATTCTCGCGAACAAGTTGAAGCAAAGCTGTCGCTTTTGAAAAAGCAGATGCGTCGCGGCGGCATGCACCTGCGCTGGAATGATTATGATGGCACGGAGTTCGAAGGTTGGCTTAGCCGAGGCGATCGCCGCTTGGCACGTGTAATCCGGCGCGCCTGGGAATCGGGCTGTAAATTCGACGCCTGGCAAGATCAGCATTGGCACAGCAAGTGGCTGCAAGCCTTCAAAGAATGCGACCTCGATCCAGGCTTTTACAATTACCGTGAGCGGGACCTTGAGGAAGTTTTTCCTTGGGATCACATTGATGTTGGCATTCACAAGAAATTCCTCCAGGAAGATTATCTGATGAGCATCAAGCGTGAAACGCGCGTCGATTGTCGCGACAAATGCTTCGCCTGCGGGATTCTGCCCAAGTTCGCCAAAGAGCGCTCAACGACGGAAGATTTGGCCTGGGAGTGCCCGCCGGTCAAACCCATCAGCGAACGTCGCGCCGCCCGTCAAATAGCCATTCCACTGAGTTCTATCAGCTAAGCCGTTGTGGCCACAATTCAGCAAAGCACTGTCAAAGGCATAAGAATTCGTGAAGCCATCGTCGGTAGTGGTGCTTCGGTGCTGATGATTCATGGATGGGGCGCAGACATTAGCCTGCTGCAACCCTTGGCAGAGCACTTGGCGAAACATGATTACCAGTTGTTCATGCCGGAATTGCCCGGCTTTGGAAGTAGCGCCAAACCAACAACCGCCTTTTCGATATTCGATTATGCCGACTTTTGCAAAGCCTATCTGGATGCTCGCGGTCTGGAGCGAGCGCATTACTTTGGACATTCCCTGGGTGGCCGAATTGGGCTAATCATGGGATCAGAAAACAGTGCCCGAATTGATAAAATGGTGCTTTCAAATAGTGCCGGCATACGGGCCGGGCCATCGCTGAGCAGCGACATGCGACTTCGCCTTTACCGGGGCATTCGCAACAGCCTGGAGCATATAGGCGCTAAAGCAGTCGCGGAGAATTTGCGCCAAAGCTATAACCGCAGATACGGTTCCGCCGACTTTCTATCGGCTTGTCCGGTCATGCGAGAGACATTGGTCAAGGTCGTCAACCAAGACCTATTGGCATACGCCCGTCGCGTTCAAGTACCCACGATTCTAATCTGGGGCGATGCCGACCAAGATACGCCGCTTTGGATGGGACAAAAACTCGAGGCAGCAATTCCTGATGCTGCGCTCATCGTTCACGAAGGCGCCGGGCATTATGCCTACCTTGATTTCCCCGAAAGAACCGCATCCATCATGCACGCGCTTTTTAGTGGCAAAGACTAGCCACAGGTCCGCGCGATTGTCTCATCGAGCGTCCAGTTACCTTGCTAATTCCCTCAGTCGCTCGGCGATAGCGATGAGGTCTGCCGCGCGCACACAATTTAATGAGCCTTCTGCTCATGCGACAAAGGTGGTTTATTGAGAAAGAGAATTTATAATGCTCTTTGGATAAGGCAGGAAATGTAAAGTGACGCAGTTTCTCATGCCAGGGTTGGCGCTTGTCTGGCTTTTTGGCGCGTGGATACGGATCTACCGGCAAGCGCGTTTCTTTCAAATTGAAGAGTACATGAGCCGACGCTATATGGCCTGGGTCTGGCGCAATCGACCACACTTGCTTCCGATGCGTCCGCTAGCTGCCTGGATGATCGCGCTGGTACTGATCGCTCTTTTGGCAGAAACGCAAACGAGCACACTTCTATACATCATCGCCTTTTCAGCAGCCCTTATCGCCGCTTTGCCGCCGACAGAAACGGAAATCAAAAAGCCGCTCGTGCTCACCGGACGCCTGAAACGGATTCTCGCGGCATCGTTCCTTTTGAGTTCCTTGGTGCCGGCAGTTGCCTTTTTCGCAATTCACATGTTCCTGGCTTGGGATTCGCCGGGATCGGACATTCTCTTGATTAGCAGTTGCGGCATCGCGCTGTTCTTGCTGACGCCGCTCTGGCTGACACTCGGCAGCCAGTTACTTCAGCCATATGAGGCTTATCAGCGCCGGCGATACTTGCGCCAAGCGCGCGACATCCTGGAACAAATCAATCCCAAGATAATCGGCATCACCGGCAGCTATGGCAAAACAACCACCAAAGTCTTTCTGCGTGAGATACTCAACGTGCGCTTTCGCAGCTACGCCACTCCCAAAAGCTACAACACCTTAATGGGAATCTCGCTCGCCATCAATCGTGACCTGGCGCAAGATTTTAGCTGCGAGTATTTCATCAGTGAAATGGGTGCCTACGTGCCCGGAGAAATCGCGCGCATCTGCCAATTGACACCACCTGACATAGCAATTGTTACCGAGATTGGGCCGCAGCATCTGGAGCGTTTTGGATCGCTGGAAAATGTCAAACGTGCCAAATACGAAATCGTCACCAACCTCGCACCGGACGGAGTGGCAATCTTCAATTGGGACAATGCCTATATCCGCGAGATGATCGCCGAAGGCTATCCCAATACTAGGCTGACCGTCAGCCGAACTCTTGACCACGAATCCGCTGGGGAGCAAGGCGTCAGCTGGATCGCCGGCAACATTCTAGAGAGTTTGTCCGGGCTTGGTTTTGATGTAACCCATGTTGCTTCCGGAGAATCTGCACATATCAGCACGGGCATCGTCGGCGAACATAACGTCACCAACCTGCTCTTATGCATTGCTTTGGCATATCATGAAGGCATCCCCTTGCGCGATATCGCCCGGCGCATCAGCAGTTTGCAGCCGGCCGAAAGTCGTCTGGTTCGGCAAACCACAGCAAACGGTATCACCATCATCAACGATGCCTACAGTGCCAATCCGCAAGGTGTGGTCAGCGCCTTGAAAGTGCTTGGCATGCACCGCAAAGGCAAACGCTTGCTGATCACCCCCGGAATGATTGAGCTGGGCGCAATGCAAGACGAGGAGAACAGCAAGCTCGGTACCATGGCCACGCAACATGCCACCGATATCATATTGGTCGGACATCAGCAAACCAAAGCCATCCATGAAGCGATCCAATCAGCCAGCTTTGACATGAGCCGCGTGCAGGTTTTCGAGACCCTCGCTGAAGCGGTTAGCTGGTATCAGCAGCACCTGGCCGCCAACGACACGGTGCTTTTCCTCAACGACTTGCCAGACACCTATTAGGTCCGCTAGCTGGATAACACCTAGTTCTAGTGAACAATGATTGACAAGCACGGGCATTACTTGCATAGTACGGGCTTGATTTGTCGGCTGGCAAGGACCGAGCAATGAAAGATCAGCGGCGAACTAGCGTTGCTGTAATTTTTGGTGGGCGCAGCGTCGAGCATGATGTCTCGATCGTTACCGGCCATCAGATCATGCAGGCTTTTTCGACCGAACGCTATGACATTGTGCCCGTCTATATCTCGCGCGACGGCAAATGGTACACCGGTCAAACACTATCTAGGTTGCAAAACTACACCGATCAAGACCTTCTGAGCCAAGACGGCGTGGATACTTGCCTCCTATCGCCGGATACGCGTCATCACGGCCTCATAATCAATCCTTTGGCGGGCAGATTCAGCAAGAGCCAAATCAAGCGCATTGATGTAGTGTTTCCGGCAATTCACGGCACACACGGGGAAGACGGCAATCTACAAGGACTGCTTGAGCTGGCGGATATCCCCTATGTCGGTTTCGCGACGATGGGATCCGCACTGACAAATGACAAAATAATGACCAAGAAGGTGCTGCGGCATTCTGGCGTCCCGGTACTGCCCGACTACAGCTTTTCGCGCGAGCAATGGCTGAGCCAGCCGGATAAAATCTGCGCGGATATACTGGAGCAACTTGACCTGCCGGCATTTGTCAAACCCGCCACCTTGGGTTCCAGCATCGGTATCGGACGCGCGGATACGCAAACTATGCTGCGCTCCAGCATTGATATCGCGGCCAACTTTGATCGGCGCATAATGGTAGAGCCGGCCATTATCGATGGAGTCGAGATAAACTGTTCGGTGATCGGTTTTGGCGACAAATTCCAGGCATCGACGCTTGAGCAACCCATATCATGGGACGAATTCTTGTCTTACGAGGACAAATACTTGCGCGGCGGCGAAGGAATGAAAAGCGCCGAACGCTTGATTCCCGCGCCAATAGACCAAGCGCTCACCTCGCGTATTCAGCAACTGAGCATCGACGCCTTTCAAGCGCTTGACGGCCGTGGCATCGCTCGTATCGATTACCTCGTTCGGCCGGACCAAGGCGACGTGTATTTGAATGAAATCAACACCCTGCCTGGTTCGCTCGCCTTCTACCTGTGGCGCGAGGACGGTTTCTCAGCCGCCCAATTGGTCGAACATCTGCTTGAACTTGCCCGTAATGCCCATGCCGAGAAACGCCTAAGCATCTATGATTACCAGACGAATCTAGTCGAAGTCGCCAGCCAACGTGGCATCAAGGGCCGCAAAGGCAAGTAGCATTTCTCCCGCTCATTTCCGAAGCTCCACACCTGTCACTTGACTAATATCATCGCCAACAACAAAAGAATGAATAACAATGCCTGACAAACCGGTAGATGCCATCAATTTGTCAAAAATAAGGCCAGGCGGCACCATTTCGGCGTAACGTTTTGGCTTGTCTCTCTATCGCCCTATGTTATGATTACGCTGTCTGTGTCTGCTAATTTGCCGACAAGGTCATCGTGCCTAATACATCAAACAATCAGCGACAGCCTCGCCCTTCGGACGTCGGGCGTTCGATCTGGGGCGGTGCGCCACTCCCCCCGATTCCGGAACGAGTATTAGACGGCATCCCTGGTTTCATCGCCTGGCTGGTCCTGCTGCTATCGCTAGCTAGCGCTATCGCCTTCCCATTGACTCTCATGTTAACCGCTGCGCTGGTCGCCTTGTATTTGGCGCTGCGTTTTCTGCTTGCCGGCATCGCCAACAGTATGGGCAATCGCAAAATCAAAACCTGGGAAAGGATTGATTGGCATCAGAAATACCTGGAAATCGAGGATGAAGCAGGCGTCGACTGGGATGATGTTCAGCACCTTGTCATAATCCCCAACTACGATGAATCCCTGGATATTCTTACGCGAACTCTCGAACAACTCAGCATTCAGCGTGATGCCAAATCGCAAATCTCGATCATCCTGGCGATGGAAGCCAGCGAAGCGAACAGCGTACGCAAGGCACAATACCTGCAGCGTAGATTTGACAAATATTTCGCCAATGTCTATTACACCGTACATCCGCGTGGTTTGATCGGTGAAATGCAATGCAAATCAGCAAATTTGGCGTGGGCGATGAAATGGTACTTTGACCGCATCGTCAACGAGCAAGATATAGATATCGATAACTTCGTGGTCACCACCATGGATGCGGATACGCGCTGGCACAAAAATCACTTCGCCGCGCTCAGCTACCATTTCGTTGCCAGCAAAGACCGCCACCGAACCTTTTGGCAGGCGCCTATCCGTTATCATGGAAATATCTGGCAAGTCAATCCACTGATGCGTATCATCAATACTTACGCCACCGCATTCGAAATGGCTTATCTGGCAGCGCCCTGGTGGATGGCCATGCCCATGTCCTCGTATTCATTGAGTCTAAGGCTTCTCGAGCAGAGCGGCAATTGGGATACTGACGTGATAGCGGACGAATGGCATATGCTGATCAAGGCCTATTTTGCCACTGGTGGCAAGGTTTTGTTGCAACATATCTTTCTGCCCTTCCTGGCGGATTCAACTACGGGGACCAATATCTTCAGCTCGATCAGAAACCGCTACAGCCAGACGCTGCGGCATGCCTGGGGCAGCAAAGAAGTCGGTTATATGCTGGCCAAACTGATCGAAAATCCGCATGTCGCATCGTTCAATTCCTTCAAACTGCTTTTCCGCATCGCGCATGATATCTTGCTGGCCGGCGCAGGCTGGATAATCCTGACCGTCGGCTCGCAAATGCCGGTGTTTTTTCATCCGGAAATCGCTCCAGTGCAACTGGACGGTCTGATTGCCTCAGCCGACAAGCTGGCTTATGTCGCTGACGGCTTGTCACAAAGTCACGCCGCCTGGATGCTCCTGGCACTTTCCGGGATCACGATGCTTATTCTCGTTATCATTTTTCAGATACAGGATTATCGCATTCGGCCAAGGCGTGTTACGCCCTATACTTTCAGCGAGAGCTTGCAAGAACTACTGAGCATACCCTTTATGCTCGTATTGACCTTGCTGGTGGTTGCCCTGCCCACTCTCGTAGCGCAGACACGTCTGCTTTTGGGCATCCCGCTGCAATTCATTGTGACGGACAAAACCATCGAGTAAGGACGGCATGATCACGCCTGTTGCTGGCTGAAGGACCGGCGAAACAGCCCAAGAATGACCACGGCCTTCCTCAAAACATGATCCACATATCGTGATCCGTTGCTCGCGGCCATTCTTTGTCATCGAATCGGGCTGCGTTGCTTTACTATTCACCCTAGTAGCTTGGCAGTCTATTCCATAACATTATTCGCCGTAGCGCGTCGAGATGACGCTAGCGAAAGGACATTTTTGTGGCACAGCAACGTGTACAAAAGCTTATGGCGCAGGCGGACATTGGTTCCAGGCGCAAATGCGAAGAAATCATCCGCGCCGGTCGCGTGCGCGTCAATGGCAAAGTCATCCAGCTGGGTGCCAAAGCAGATCCGCTGCAAGATGCCGTCCTCGTTGATGGCGCGCGGATTTCCGGCAGTTTTGAACCGCTGTATTTTGTAGTCAACAAACCCAAAGGCGTACTGTCGACTAACCAAGCGCCTGAAGGTGATACACGCCCCACGATTCGTGAGTTGATTGATGTTCCCGGTCATCTGTTTACCATTGGGCGTCTCGATGCCGATAGTGAAGGCTTGATGATTCTCACCAACGACGGCGAACTGGCGAATAAAGTCTCGCACCCTCGTTATGAACATACTAAAACCTACAAGGTCGTCGTCAAAGGAAAGCCGACGCGAGAAACGCTGGGAAAGTGGGAGAGCGGCATCTGGCTGGACGATAGCCGAACCGCCGCGTGTTCCGTCAAGATTCTTGAAGCGTCGAAACGTGCTTCTACCCTTCGTATCGTCATGATTGAAGGACGCAAACGGCAGATTCGCCGCATTGCCTCGATCTTGGGGCACCCGGTGATCCGGCTAGTTCGCACCCAGATTGGCCAACTCGGCTTGGGCACCTTGCGCAAAGGCGCCTGGTATCAACTGGAGGAAGCCGAGGTTCAGGCCATGCTAAAACCGGACAGCGAGCTGAACGAGATCCGCCGCAGACGCCGTGAACGCAAACGCAGGTCCAAAGCTTGATTGGACAATGAACGCACATGGCGAATGAGCCAAGCATTGACGAGTTTATCTCGCGGCAAGTTGACTATGACAAACGGCGCCGCATTATGCATCCGCTCTTGCGCGCGCTCGTGCCTGCGTTTTGCCAAGTCGAGGTTGAAGGCTTGGAAAACGTGCCGCGGGCCGGTGCCACCTCTTTGATGATCAACCACGTTTCCTATCTGGATCCAATCGTTGTCACAGCCAGCATTCCCTTTCGCTATACGGTTTCGCTCTCCAAGTCGGAAAACTTCAGAATACCTTTGGTCAATTGGTTTCTCGCACAGTGGGGCAATTACCCCATCAATCGCGGCCAATATGATCGCAAGGCGCTTGTGCAGACCATTGAGCTGATGAAAAGTGGCCAGCTCTTGCTGATGGCGCCTGAAGGCACCCGCCATCCCGAAGGCCTGCAGCCGGCCAAAGATGGTTTGGCTTATGTAGCGACCAAAGCCGATGCTGTAATTGTGCCGACGGCGATCTGTGGCGCGGAGGACTGGAAATCACGCATGAAACGCTTGCGGCGCGCCTATGTCAAAGTTGTGTTTGGCGCGCCATTTCGATTTCGCAGCGAGGGGCAACAGAGAATTCCAAGACAGCATTTGTCGCAAATGATCAACGAAGCGATGTATCAGCTCGCTCTAACCATACCCGACGAATATGCCCATTTGCGCGGCCACTACCACGATACTGCTAGCGCAACGACCAAGCTTATCGAATTCGTTTAGGCGCTGAAATGGGCTACTCGAACCTGCCTCGAGAAGTTTCCAAGGCGGTCTTGGCCAGCAGGTCAACCGCAACATTTAGCCGAGCGAAGCGTTCATCTTTGGTCAGACCACGTACATATCGAATATACATCTGCTGCAAAAACACCAGCCAGCGAAACATTGCCAGGACGTGATAGAAGCGCAAATTGTCGACATCACGGCCACTTTTCATCGCGTAACGTTCCACGATTTGCCGGCGCGTCAGAAAATCACAACCTTGGGAAGGCATCGGACTCAACTGCTGCAAATATGGCGGATCATCCGGCTCGGTCCAATAGGTCAAGAGTGTTCCCAAATCCAGCAGCGGATCGCCCAAAGTACACATATCCCAGTCCAGCACGGCGACCAGTTTGGAAGGGTCATCATCGGCGAGTATGGTGTTATCCAATTTGTAGTCATTGTGAACCAGGCTGGTATCCGAGGATTCCGGCATATTGTCGGTGAGCCAATCGTTGAATGCCTCCACGTCAAGATTGTCCTGCAGTTTGGCGGCGTCCCAACGGCGTTTCCAGCCTTCGACTTGACGTCGTATGAACCCCTCGGGTCTGCCCAGGTCCGCCAGCCCTACCGCCTCGTAATCAATCGCGTGAAACTCTACCAGGACATCGACCAGCGCTTCACTCATTAATCTTGGCGCCTCGGACATCGCAGCGAAGTGATCCGGCATCTCGCGCCGCACGACGGTTCCCCGGCGACGCTCCATAATCAAGAACGGTGCTCCCATCACCGTTGAGTCTTCAACATAGAGATAGAGACGTGGAGCATACTTGAATGCGCTGTCGAGTGCCGATAGCACACTGTATTCGCGCGACATATCGTGCGCGCTTGGCGCATACTCACCGAGAGGCGGACGTCGATAAACATACTCGTATCTGTCGCCAAACTTGAGCAGATATGTCAGATTTGCCAACCCACCACTGAATTGCTGCACACTTAACTTTTGGTCCGCGCCTTCAAGCTTGTCGGATAGGAATTCCGCCAGCCGCGTCTCGTCGAAGCACTCATCTGCGCGCGGGTCTTTAAGATCGCTTTTTTCCTGTGGTATCATGCGACATCCCCTCCCCATCCCAAGTCCTGGACCGCGATATGAATGCCCATTGTTCATCGCGAGAACCGCCTTACGGCAGCCGAATTTAGTTTAACATATCTAGACATTCGCGCCTGAGAGAGACTTGTAAGGCTGCCAAAAGCATTGCCCGGCCGCACGCGTTCCGCCGTCCCGGAACAAGCATCAGGCTATGGCGATGTGGCTCTGACAAGGTATGATATGTGTCATCATTTCGAACGAATCGAGCGACATTGAAAACCGATAAGACCTTTCCCATCCTGGTTTCCTATCTCATCTTTATTGCCATCGGCATTGCGACCGGATTGCTCAACATCGCCTGGACTTATATGCAGCCCACTTTTGGAGTTTCCCTGGACTCGCTGGGGACTTTGCTAAGCGCTGCCATGCTTGGCGGTTTGATTGCCGCATTTTTGAGCGGAGCGATAATCGGCAGGCTGGCAATCGGCCCGGTTTTGGTCGGCGGTATGGTCTTTGCCGGCCTGGGCATGCTCGGATATGCCATTGCTCCGATCTGGTTGATTTTACTTTGCGCGGCATTTGTCGCCAGCATTGGTAAAGGCACGATGGACGCCGGACTGAACAACTTTGTCTCCGAAAATTATGGCACCAGCCAAATGAATTGGTTGCATGCCTGCTGGGGCATCGGACTAACTATTGCGCCGGCGATCGTCACCTACTTCGTACTGGATCTACAAGGCGGCTGGCAATCCGCATACGTCATCATGGGTTTGGCGCTTTTGCTGCTAGGCCTGCTGATTCTTGTCACTTTGCCGCAGTGGCAGTTGAAAAAAGCGAAACACGGCAAACAAAAGGGCAGCGCGGGAACACCATTACGGCAATCTCTGGGTAAACCGATCGTCCTGATTGGATTGCTGTTTTTCTTTCTCTATGGCGGAATCGAAATCGGTACCGGGCAACTCGCGAATACACTGTTTGTCGAAGCTCGCGGCATCTCGCAAGAGACCGCCAGCGCATGGATTAGCGCCTATTGGGCCAGCTTCACCGTCGGCCGCATGTTGATGGGATTGCTGGCGATACGCATGGGCGACAAGTCTCTACTAAATGTCAGTTTCATCCTGTCTGTAATCGGCGCGCTGCTCTTGTTTCTCAATCTGCACGAAACACTCACGTTCATAGGATTGCTAGCAATCGGTTTTGGATTGGCAGCAATTTTCCCGATATTGATCTTGCAGACAGCCGCCCGTGTCGGCAGAGAACATGCCGCGAACGCCATCGGCTTTCAGGTCGGATGCGCGGGCCTTGGTGGCGCGGCTCTGTCGGGCATCGCCGGCGTTTTTGCCGAGCATGTCAGCATCGAAAGCATCAGCTTTTTCATTTTTCTCGGCGCATTGCTGACCGCCTTGCTTTACCAGGTGATGATCTGGTGGCAAGCGCGAACGCCCGCAATCGCCACCGTTTGAGGCAAAAAATGCTATCGCTTAGTCAAAAAATCGGGCAAATGATGATGGTGGGATTCGACGGCTGCATCGCCCCGCCGCATATCTTGCAGTGGTTGGCAGACGGACGCATTGGCGGCGTTTATCTATTTGCCCGCAATATCGAATCGCCGGCGCAAGTGAAGCGCTTGGTGGCAAGCTGCCGTCAGGCGGCAAAACATCCCATTTTGGTTGGCATCGACCAAGAAGGTGGCATTGTCGCCCGCCTGCGCGCAGGATTCAGCGAAAGCCCGGGAGCGATGGCATTGGCCGCTTCCAGAGATCCGAGCTTGGCCGAAGCCACCGCCTACATGATGGGATGCGAAATGGCTGCCTTAGGAATCAATTGGAATCTCGCGCCGGTCGCCGACCTCGTTTACAACCAGGATAATCCATCGGTCAGCACTCGATCTTATGGCGCAGATCCGCATCTTGTCAGCAAATTCGTAACTGCGCAGATTCAGGGACTTCAGCGAGCCGGCGTTGCAGCGACGGTCAAGCATTTTCCAGGCCTCGGCAATACGGTAATCGATACCCACGATGCCTTGGCAAAAGTGCCAGGCTCCCTGGATTTCCTGGCGGAAAGGGACCTGATTCCATTTCGCAAAGCGATAAATGACGGAGTCGCCTGCGTAATGCTGACCCACGTCATGTTCGAGGAGTTCGATGACACATATCCGGCAACCATGTCTGAATATGTGGTCAACGCTTTGCTGCGCGAAGAACTAAAATACGATGGTGCCGTTTGCACCGATTGTATGGAAATGAAAGCGATAACTGATACCTGGGGTGCCGGAGAATCTGCCGTATTGAGCGTCTTGGCTGGGGTCGATATGCCGCTGTTTTCGCACACGCCAGAACGACAATCAGCGGCATACGAGGCAGTTCTGCAGGCCGCCGAATCCGGACGCATCTCCGTCGAACGTATAGACCAATCGGTTGAGCGAATACAATTCCTGAAGCAGCAATACGATTTGCGGACACAACCGCCGCTGGAAATAATAGACTGTGCCAATCACCGTGCCCTATCGAGGAAGGCCGCGCGCGCTGGAACAGCGCTCTTGTACGACAATGGCCTGTTGCCCGTCGGTGAGCAAACCGCGCGAGTCGCTTGTGTCGAGTTTACCACCGAGTTCACATCCGATGCGGTTGAGGCAGGATCTAAAACCGGGTTTTTGCGCCACCTGCAGCAACGCCTGCCCCAAATTCAATGCCATATCGTTGATCCTTACCCTGAAGACCAGGATGCAACGCAGCTCGTCGACAAGCTGGCCAATTCAAACATTCTTATCTTGGCAACGCGCAATGCCCACATGTCCACAAAACAGGCGCAAATCGCGCAGGCCCTGATTGATCGACATGCGCGTGTCATACTCGTATGCTTGCGCAATCCTTATGATGCCGCGCTGCTTGACGGTACCAAGACAGCAATCTGTACGTTTGGCGATAGCTCGCCATCGCTTTTGGCCGCCGTCGATGCGATCTGCGGAGATTATCTGCCACTTGGGAAGCTCCCCGTACCATTAGCCTAGGATTTTACCGTGTCGAATACATTGAGCCTTTTAGCTATAGACGAATTCAAAGACAAGTTCGACCTACTTATCGTCGAGCACTTGCCGACTACTTGCCCCGCCATGAGCGTCTGCGCCATCCATCGCGGAGAAACCGTATTGCAGGCGGCACGGGGATGGATTGACCCCGAAACTCGACGACTCTCCGTACAGACTGATACGCTCTTTGACTTAGCATCAGTCACCAAGATCATCGTCGAAACCAGTTTCCTGGCGCTGGTACAAGCCGGAAAAGTCCGCTTGGAGAGTAAACTAGCCGATGTGATTCCCGAATTTGCGGCCATCAACCCGCGCGAAATTTCCGGCGGACAAGATCCTCATACCCGTGAGTTCTTGTCTATAGATAGCGAATATAGCGGTAGCAGCGTTGATATTTCACAAGTCACCTTCAAGCATCTTCTTACGCATAGCTCAGGTTTACCGCCTTGGCGCGCCGTGTATCTACTGGCAGGGGAAGATGCTCCGAAGCCACCAACTTCCGGCCACCGATACGAAGAAGAGCGCTGGCACAATGGCTTGGCAGCAATGCTGCGCTTCCCCTTTGTTGGACCAATCGCAGATACCGTGCGCTATACCGACATCGGCATTATGTTGCTGGGTGAGGCGGTGGCACGTTTGCACGGCGCTCGGCTTGACCGGGCGATAAGTGACCTGGTGCTGAATCCACTTGACTTAGGATCTTTCACCTACAACCCCGTCAAGAACGGCGTATCAATGAATAAGATTGTACCTACCGAAATTGATGCATCCTGGCGGAAGCGGCGCGTATGGGGCGAAGTCCACGACGAGAACGCTTGCGGAGTTGGTGGCATCGCGGGACACGCCGGTCTCTTCGCGACCGCGACTGATGTCGCCCGTTTCGGACAAGCCTGGTTATCGGGCGATTCACGATTAAAGGTCGGCAAGCAATTGCGTGAATCAGCCACCCAGCTACAGGCGCAGGGGCAGTTCCGCATGGGGCTGGGCTGGATGTTGAAAGCCGCTGAAGACTCTTCGTCCGGCGATCTTTACCACGCTTCGTCCTACGGCCATACAGGCTTCACCGGCACCTCGCTTTGGATCGATCCGCACCAGCAGTTGGTAACGGCTCTGCTAACCAATCGCGTTTATCACGGCAGACAAGCCGAGAACATTCACGCCTTCCGTCGTGCCCTGCATGACCTCATCGCGCAAGGAATCCGCCAGCCATGAATGAGAAATACTTCTTGGGTATCGACGGTGGCGGCAGCGGACTCCGGGTCTCAATTGTCGACTCGGCAATGCGGGTTATCTGTTGTGTAGAGGCATCTGCCGCGAATCCAAATATCATCGGGCACGATGAGGCGCAGGAAGTTATCCGAGCCGCAGTTATGCAGTCGCTGTCTCAAGCGGGGCTTGCACCAGAAGATGTTGGGGCAGCCGGTATAGGTGTCTCGGGCGCATCTCAGCAACACAGCCGAGAATGGCTGTTAACGACCCTGGCACCGGTCCTGCCAATCAGCCTGATCATGCCCAGTTCCGATCTTGAGATTGCGCTGGTGGGCGCTCTAGGGCAACGACAAGGAGTGCTTATTCTTGCAGGAACCGGAAGCGCCGCCTTTGGCATCGCGCCTGACGGCCGCAGCTTGCAGATCGGGGGCTGGGGTTACCTTCTGGGTGATGCAGGCAGCGGGTTCTGGATTGGCAAGCAGGTATTGCAGTCAATCATCCGTAAGCATGAAAACTATCCTTACGCGAACGGAGAAACATTTGCCTCCACATTTGATCAGCGTATTCTGGCTGAGTTGAATTTGAGCAATCCACGTCAATTGATCGCCTGGCTTTACCGCGGCCAGCGGGCTCCGCCAGTACAATTGGCGGATTTGGCCAGACTCGTTCTAAAACTTGCGGAAACCGGTAACTGGCAAGCGCAGAATATTTTGCAGCGCGCTGCATTGCACCTGGTTGCGCAGGCGAAACTATTGATGAAGCAACTGGCATACCAAGATGCGCCTATCGCTTTCGCCGGCGGGCTCTTGAACCACAGCAATTTTCTCTCCGAAGAAGTGGCGCGGCGTCTGGGCTTATGCGAACGCCCCGCTGCAATTTATCCGCCAGTTATTGGCGCGGCGCTGCTCGCAAAAATGGAATGGAATCAGGTCCGCAATTCATGAAACTCGCAACTGAACGTCCCAATCCCAAAAGTCAGGATATCGACAAACTTTCAACTGCCGACATGATCACCCTGATCAACGAGCAGGATGCCCAAGTTGCCCAGGCCGTGCGTCGCGTGATTCCACAGATCGCGCAGGCTACAGATCTGATCGCCACTGGACTGGAAAACGGCGGAAGCCTGTTTTATGTCGGGGCCGGCACCAGCGGTCGCCTCGGCCTTCTCGATGCATTGGAATGCGTTCCAACTTTCGGAACGCAGCCAGACCTGGTGCAAGCCCTTATCGCTGGCGGATCAGAAGCCATGTTGCGCTCGGTAGAAGGCGCGGAAGATGATACCGAGCAGGCAGCAATAGACCTGGCGGCACGTGATCTGCGCCAGTGTGATATCGTCTGTGGCCTGGCTGCGAGCGGTCGTACGCCCTATGTCATTGGCGCTCTGCGTTATGCCAGCTCCGTTGGCGCCAATTGCATCGCGATTGCCTGCAACGCGGGAGCTCCCATACTCGAACTTGCAGACGTTGGCATTGCGGTTGAGGTGGGACCCGAGGTGATTGCCGGTTCGACGCGAATGAAAGCCGGTAGCGCGCAGAAGATGATCCTCAACATGCTTAGCACTGGCGCCATGATCAAGCTCGGCAAGGTCTACGGAAACTTGATGGTAGACGTCAAAGTGACCAACCAAAAGCTGGCTAAACGCGCTCTGGATCTAGTAGTTCAATTGACAAGCGAAGACGAAGAACGCGCGAAAGCATTGCTAGACGCAGCCGGCAATCAGGTCAAGACTGCGGTAGTAATGGGAAGATTGAAGGTGAACAGCGACGAAGCACGCAGCTTATTGCAGGGTGCAAATGGACATCTGCGAAAAGTAATCGAAGAAGCGCACTGAGGAACTCCGATGCCAGTCCCCATGCCCATGCTGATTCAAGATGCTCGGATTATTACACCTTCGCGGACCATCGAGCGAGGCTGGCTGTTGATTGAGCATGACCGGATTGCTGCGCTTTCTCCCGGTGACCCGCCTGAAATCTGCGCCGCCGAGATTTTTCAGGCGGAAGGCATGACTTTGCTCCCTGGCTTCATTGATATCCATACGCATGGCGGTATGGGTTGCGATGTTATGCAAGGCGATTCCATTGCCCTGCAAGAGATGGCCAGGTATTTTGCCAGTGGCGGTGTCACAGCGTTCCTCGCTACAACCTGGACGGACACGCGCGAAAAAATCAGCAGAGCATTAGAGGCGATCGCCGAAACCATGCGCCTGCCCGCTGCCGGAGCCAAACTCCTTGGAGCGCACCTGGAAGGACCTTTCTTGAACCCCAGCCGTGCTGGAGCGCAATTCAGCGGTTTCATACGACACGCTGGCAGGGATGAAGCGCTGCCTTGGCTCAATCTGGAGGTAATTCGCCTCTTGGCTTTGGCGCCGGAATTCGAAGAGAATCACTGGCTCATCAAAGAAGCGGTAGCGCGAGAGGTAACTGTCTCGGTGGCGCATTCCGATGCCACATTCGACCAGATCAGGTGCGCGGCGGAAATGGGAATCTCACATGCCACCCATGTCTATAATGCCATGTCGCCCTTGCACCACCGCGAACCCGGCACAGTTGGCGCTGTCCTCAGCCTGGACCAAATGAGTTGCGAATTAATCTGCGACCTCGTTCATGTGCATCCGGCGGCCATACGCATCTTGTGGCGCTGCAAAGGTCCCGATAGAGTCGTGTTGGTGACCGACTCAGTGAAGGTCGCTGGGCTCGCAGACGGGCGTTATCGCTTTTCTCATCAAGACCTGGAGTTGAATAAAGGCACTGTGCGCCTTGTCGCGGATGGAACACTAGCGGGTTCCACGCTAACGATGAATGCTGCTCTGAGGAACTTCATGGCCGTTACCGGAGAGCCATTGGACAAAGTTTGGCGGACCACGAGCTTGAATCCTGCCCGCGTCATCAACGTTGCCGATCGCAAAGGGTCAATTGCTGTCGGAAAAGATGCCGACCTCGTTCTCCTCGATGAAGACTTAGAGGTTCAACTCACAGTTTCCGAAGGTCGTGTCGTTTGTTCACGCGCGCAAACATAAATTTCGGCTGCTATTTGCCTTCCCAATCGATGGGATAGGATTTGTCGATCATTGCCTGCACGGCATTGCGGAAATCATCCGTGCGAAAGAGTTGCGCTTGCGCCCAGGCCTCAAGCTGCAATCCCGCCGTTACATCGGCGATGTCGTTTATAACACGCTTTGCATAACTGACGGCCAAGGGAGCGGAGGCGCATAAGTCATTGACAAATTCTTCTATGCCCTGCTCCAGATCCGCTTTGGCGTACATGGCATCGATAAGGCCCCAGTCAAGCGCTTGCTGCGCATCAATGTTTCGGCCGGTCATGACCAGGTCTTTTGCACGCGCAGGACCGATGAGCTTGACCAGCCGCACCGTGCCGCCTACATCGGGTATGATGCCCAAGCGCGTCTCCGGCAGCGCCATTTTCGTGCGTGTCACCGAAAATCGAAAGTCACAGGCCAGCGCCAGTTCCAGCGCCATGCCCAGGCAATAGCCTTGCATCACGCAAATGACCGGCAACGAACAGCGCTCGACCTTGCTCAGTATCGATTGGTATCTGGCAGTAAAGGGGAACAGGTTGCGCTTCAGACCCGTGTCAAGACTTTGGAATTGTTCCAGGTCAATCCCGGAAGAAAAAGCGCGCCCCGCCGCCCGCAAAATCACAACACGGGCGCCGCTGTTGAATTCCACTTCCGCGCGGTCAAATGCCGCCGAGATTGCAACCATCATCTCGTCGCTGATGGCATTGCGTTTGTCGGGACGGTTCAAGACAACTTCGAAAACGTTACCGTCGCGGCGCGTAGCGATCAACTCCGTCATCGTGACCCTCTTTCTTGTCCCACAATTGTATTTATTCCTGGCTTCGCAAAAATGAGTCCCAAGCTTCTATCGCATTTAGGGTGATGCGCGTCTTGTTTCGGTCGATTCGGCGCATCAAGCCGCTAAGCACGCCGCCCGCGCCTATTTCGATGAAGTGCTCGGCACCCTCCGCGATAATGGCTTGCATCGATTCGGTCCAGCGCACACTTTGCGTCAATTGCTGTTCCAACTCTTTGCGGATGTCTTCGACGGTGCTTAGGGATTGAGCTTGGACATTGCCAATCACTTGCGTCTGCGGCCGATTCAGACAGGTTGCCCGAATCGCTTCTTGAAAACCATGATGAGCAGACGCCATCAGAGGCGAATGGGCAGCAACGCTCACCGCAAGTTTTACCGCTCGCCTGGCACCCAGATCTGGCGCACGTTCAATCAAGCGCTCGACTGCTTCGCTATGGCCGGAAACTACCACTTGACCCGGGCAATTGTCATTGGCAACAACGACAGTAAAACCGGTCTCTTGGGATACTTCGGCACACAATGCCCCCACCGCTTTCACGTCCAGTGCCAGCACTGCCGCCATAGCGCCGGGATTGTCTTTTCCGGCTTGCTGCATCAAGCTGCCGCGCGCATAAACCAACCGCAGGCCATCTTCAAATGACATGGCGCCCGCAGCAGTCAAAGCGCTGAACTCACCCAGACTGTGCCCGGCCATCCAGGCCGGCGCCGCCTGCGGGATCAACTGCTTAAGAACGCGCCAGATTGCCACGCTGCATACGTACAAGGCCGGCTGAGTATTGACCGTCTCATTCAACTCGCGCTCGGGACCTTCCCAACAGATTCGTGACAAAGGGAAACCCAGCGTGTCATCTGCTTGCGCGAAAGTTTCTCTAGCTACATCGTATGTCTGCGCAAAATCCCTGCCCATGCCCAGCATCTGCGAGCCTTGACCGGGGAAGATCGCGGCTGTCTTCTGCCAATCAATCATCAGTCAGTCCTTCCGCCCGTTTGCTCTCTTTGCAAGCGCGCAAGTCGCGGAAACACGCCCTGCAAGTAGCAGCATGCGCTAAACACAAAAAACCGTGCAGGCTCGGCACGGTCTCCACATTTAAAACAGGTATTCAGCAAGCTTGCTTACTCTTGCTCAACTTCGACGAACTTTTCGCCGCGATAAGTGCCACATTTTGGGCAAACACGATGCGCAATATGGTACTCGCCGCAACCTTCACACTCGACAAGGTGGTTCAGGGTCAAGGCATCGTGAGCACGTCGTCGATTCCGTCGCGATTTAGATATCTTTCGTTTGGGTAGCGGACCCATCGCTTTGCTCCCGCCTGCAGGCTTTCATAAACGCCGCATTATAGGCTGCAATGACTAACAATGTCAAGTGACGCTTGCTGGCGGAGAGGTTTATATCGGAGATGCGACTTATGTCGCCTAATTGCAGCCGGCTTACGATGTCTCAAACTGCGAACATTTGCTCACCCCTGGTAAACCCATTTATGCTACCCTCAGTCCAGTGTGGATTTAGGGTCGCAATCAGCAGCAATCCTTGGCTCAGGTTTGAATGTCGTGAAAGCGCTTTATGTCGCAAATAGTTTTTCTCCGTCACAATCACCACACAATAATTACCCGTGCCGCTTTCGAGTCTGCCTGCTGAAACTCCCGCAAGCAAGCAAATAAAGGGGTTTCGCGCTATATCCTGATGCTGACACGCGATTTTAGACTCTGCGATGAAGGCACATTTACTGGGATATCAGAGGGACATTCAGGGGGAATTGCGAGGGTTCTGCGAGGGCTTCACGAGGGTTATGCGAGGGTTATGCGAGGGTTTAGAGAGGGTTATGCGAGGGTTATGCGAGGGCGTCGCATCCACGCTTGTCACCACTCCCTGGTTGAAATGAGCTTGCGCTATAATCTTTCTGGAAATCTGAGAAAGCAGCTATGAACCCGACCCAGCGAATTCAGATTGAAGCAGTCGCCGGTGACACGATCGTCAAAACAGATCGGCTTGCAGGCGGCATGATCAGCGCCGTGCTTAAGCTGCGATTCGCCAAGCGTGGCACAATGGTGGCCAAGATCGGAAACGGCTCCCATGACTTAAGTATCGAAGGCTTCATGCTCGATTATCTGCGCGAACACAGCCGTTTGCCGGTGCCGCAGGTTTTCTACGCTGACGCCGACATGTTGCTAATGCAGCATATTGAGGGTGAAAACAGTTGGAATGCAGAAAGTCTTGCGCACCTCGCCAAACTTCTGGCCCACTGCCACCAGATTACTGACGATAGCTACGGTTTGCACCGCGATACCTTGGCCGGCCCTCTTCACCAGCCCAACACGCAATCAACGTCGTGGATCGCGTTTTTCCGCGATCTGCGTTTGTGTTATATGGTCGCTGTGGCGCGCCAATCCGGACATCTACCAATCATACTGGAAGAGCGCTTGCTCAGCTTCGCTGACGAGGCGCATGCGCTACTAATTGAGCCTGACCGACCGGCCTTGATTCATGGCGACATGTGGCGAACCAACGTGATCGTCCGCGCAGATCGCGTCGTCGGCAGCATTGATCCTGCTATGTATTATGCGCATTATGAAATGGAATTGGCGTATATGACTCTGTTTGACGGTGTGGGCGCCGAATTCTTCAAGTCCTATCAACAAGTCTCGCCTATCGATCCGAAATTCTTTTCCCAACGCCGACACATTTACAATCTTTATCCCTTGTTGATACACCTGACGATCTTTGGCGAGAAATATATTCAACCGCTGCAATCAAGCTTGGCACGCTTCGGATTCTAAATGGTCTTGGGTATAATATACAAGGAATTTCATATATACTGCATATAGAGCGAAATTGGTATTCACGCTAAAGTCCTGTGGTTACTGTGGAGAGCACGTTAAGAAATAAACGACGCGACTATTGCAAATGAACCTAAACATCCCAACTAACGCAAGCAAGAAGGCGAAGAAGAGCCGCACCCGCTAGCATGGGCTGTTTGTGTTGTTTGGAAAGTTAAAACGCATACCCGCCCAATTGGCGGGTTTTTTGTTAAATCAGATTGCCAATAGTTTCAGGTCAAAACTTTACAGGAGAGACGGAAATGACAAGCCAAACGCCACTTTGTCCCGAATGTGATGCCGAGGTCGAGATTCCCGCTGATGCCGTGGAGAACGAACTGCTGTCTTGCCCGGAGTGCGGCAGCGAATTAGAGATCATGAGTCTGGACCCATTTGAGCTAGATCTCGCGCCGGAAGTGGAAGAAGATTGGGGAGAGTAAAACAATGCGCGTCGCTCTGCTTGTGACCCACATTCGAGCCGAAGAAAAACTTATCCTGGCCGCATTCAATAATCGAGATATCAGCCCTGATATTATCCTGGACCGGGAACTGAACTTCGATATTTCGTCTGGACCAGAGCAATCTGCGCCGTCCGGCAGCGCCTGGAGTGAATACGATCTGGTATTCGAGCGCTGCGTGAGTACATCGCGAGGCCTGTATGCCCTGGCGATTCTCAATAGTTGGGGCAACCGTACCTTCAACACCTATGAAACTGCTGCAATCTGTGGCGACAAACTGCGCACCAGCATCGCCTTAACCAGGCACAAAATCCCTCAACCGCATACGCGCGTCGCCTTCACACCAGACAGCGCCATGCAAGCCATTGAAGATGTTAAGTACCCTGCCGTATTGAAACCGGTAACTGGTTCCTGGGGAAGACTGCTCGCGCGCGTCCATAACCGCGATAGCGCCGAAGCTATCCTCGAGCACAGGCAAACCTTGGGCGATTACAATCATCACATTTATTACGTTCAAGAGTACGTGGATAAACCCGGTCGCGATATCCGGGCTTTCGTCGTTGGCGACCGTACTATCGCCGCCATCTATCGCCAGTCCAATCATTGGATTACCAATACGGCACGCGGGGGTTTGGCCAGTAATTGCCCGGTTACCGATACGATGAACGATATTTGCCTGCGTTCTGCCAGGGCGGTCGGCGGCGGCATCCTCGCCATAGATCTACTTGAAGACGCCCAAGGCAATTTTATCGTCAACGAGATTAATCACACGATGGAATTTCGCAATAGCAGCAAACCCACCGGCGTAAATATCGCGCAAGAAGTCATTGATTTTGTTATCGGTCAGATTGGAGTGGTCGCGTGATTCGGGCGGGTATCGTCGGCGGCAGCGGATACACGGGCGGGGAACTGCTGCGCTTGCTACATTTTCACCCCCATGTCGATGTCACGCAGATTACAAGTCGCGAGCATGCCGGGCGCTATGTCCACACGCTGCATCCCAATATGCGGCAAGTCTCGCGGTTGAAATTCATCCATCCCGATGCTTTGCAAGAATGCGACCTGCTTTTCCTGTCCCTGCCACACAAAACCGTCGCGCGCAACATCAATCATTACGCCGCGCTAGCGCCTAAACTGATTGATCTGTCGGCAGACTTCCGTCTCGATTGCAGCGCAAGCTACAAGCGCTGGTACGGAGAAGAACATCCGCAGCCGCGCTGGTTGGAGAAGTTCAGTTACGGCTTGCCCGAAGTTAACCGCGACTCGCTGCGGGGCGCAAATTACGTCACTGGCGTCGGCTGCAATGCCACAGCGATCAACCTCGCGCTCTTGCCATTGATCAAAGCCGGCATTCTCGAGCGCGCGCTCATAGAAGTCAAAGTTGGATCTTCTGAAGGTGGCAATCAAGCCAATCCAGGTTCGCATCATCCCAACCGCAGCGGCGCCGTACGCACCTATAAAGCCACCGGACATCGGCATAAGGCGGAAGTCGATATGGTACTGGGCGATGCGGTGCCCATCGATTTTGCCGTCACAGCTATCGAAATGGTGCGCGGGATTCATGTTTTGGCGCACTGCCATTTGACAGAGTCGCTGTCTGAAAGAGACATTTGGAAGATTTACCGGGCACAATATACAGGAGAACCCTTTGTTCGTTTGGTCAGTGGCAAAGTCGGTTTACACCGTTTGCCGGAACCCCGCGTCGTCGCTGGCAGCAATTACTGTGATATCGGTTTTGAGCTCGATACGGATGGCAAACATCTGGTCGTTGTCTCTGCATTGGACAATCTTGGAAAAGGCGCCGCAGGATCCGCTTTACAGTGCTTAAATCTGATGTACGAATTTGAAGAGAGCGCCGGGCTGGAATTCCCCGGTATATTCCCCTAGGAATCGGCACGATGTCAACACGAGATGAGATACTCGTCGTGAAAATCGGCGGAGGCAGTGGCCTGGATCTGGGAGCAACCTGTGACGATCTGGCGCAGATTGCCCAACTGCGCCCTTTGCTGGTCGTACATGGCGTCAGCGCGATCATGGATCAGATGTGCCGTGAGTTGAATGTGAAGGTGCAATCCCTGGCCTCACCTTCTGGCCACAGCTCTCGCTATACGCCACCGGCCACGCGCGATATCTACGTGCGAGCATCGGAAGCCGCCAATCAACAAGTGGTGGCTGCCTTGAACGCGCGAGGCCTGTCTGCGCGCGGTATCGTTGGCGAAACAATAGCCATCAGCGGCGAGCGCAAGAATGCCATCCGGGCTGTAGTCCTTGGCCGAATTCGGGTGGTACGCGACGATTGCAGCGGCGCAATACGTGATGTCGAGGAAAGCTCGCTGCGAAGACTGCTTGATGGCGGGATTGTGCCGGTTTTGCCTCCCATGGCAAAGAGTGACGAAGGACTGCTCAACATCGATGGCGATCGCGCGGGTGCCGCCGTTGCCCGTGCCTTGGGCGCCGCTTCACTGGTCATACTCAGCAATGTAAAAGGACTCTACCGTGAGTTTCCCGATGAGTCATCTTTCGTCGAGGAAGTACCACGCTCGCAGTTAGACTTGGCTTTGACCTGGGCACAGGGACGAATGAAACGAAAAGTAGTCGCCGCGACTGAAGCGCTCAATGGTGGTGTGCAACAGGTCATCATCGCCGACGGGCGCATTAGCAATCCGGTTTCGCAGGCGTTATCTGGCAAAGGCACGAGGTTCTCAGCATGATTGAAACAAGCACACTATTCGAACTCGAAGATCGCTATGGTTCCGGCGCTTATGGCAAGCGGCCAACCGCGCTGATTCGTGGCGAGGGTGTCTATGCCTACGATGAGCAGGGAAATCGCTTCCTGGACGCCACCAGCGGACAAGGCGTGACCGCGCTGGGCCATTGCCATCCGGCTGTGGTTGAGGCGATCACCTTACAAGCGCAGCGGCTCATTACTTGTCATGAATCCTTTTATAATGATCGCCGAGCCGATCTATACGCGCTGCTGGCCAGCATAGTGCCGGCAGATTTGCGGCGTTATTTCTTGTGCAACAGTGGCGCGGAAGCGATTGAAGGGGCGCTCAAAGTTGCCAGGTTGATCACGGGACGCGAAGGCATCGTCGCCTCAAAACGGGCATTTCATGGCCGCACCACCGGCGCCCTGTCAATGACCTGGACGCCCAAATATCGCAAGCCTTTTCAAACTTGGCTGCCATCCGTTTCGCACATCGCTTACAACGACATTGAACAAGCCAGGTCGGCAATTTCACAAGATACCGCCGCCGTGGTCATTGAAGCGATACAGGGCGAAGGCGGAGTGCATCCCGCTCAGGACGACTTCCTGCGCGATTTGAGAAAACGCTGCGACGAGACCGGCGCCATGCTGATTCTGGATGAGATACAAACAGGCTTGGGACGGACCGGACGCTGGTTCGGCTTTGAACATTCCGGAATCCTTCCCGATATCATCGCGATTGGCAAGGCGATCGGCGGCGGAATTCCAATGGGTGTAGTTTGCTGGCGCGATGCGCATGGCCCCATCGGTCGTGCCACACACGGCAGCACCTTTGGCGGTAATCCACTCGCCTGTGCCGCATCCATCGCCACACTGACGACCATTCGTGACGAAGACCTGGTACAACGGGCCAGGGACAACGGCGCCTGGCTGATTGCGCAACTTAATTCCTTGGGCTTGAATGCCGTACGCGAAATACGTGGACGCGGTCTGATGGTTGGCTTGGAGCTGCGTGGCCGCGTGACCCCCGTGCTAAAGGGCTTGCAAGAACAAGGTGTGTTGGCCTTGCCTGCCGGGCTTAACACGCTGCGCCTGCTCCCACCGTTGATCATAAGTCGCGAGGAATTGCAGATTCTTGTCGACGCCATTGCCGAGGTATTGGACTAAGTCATGAATTGCCTGCCTGATTCGCGTGCAGAAAATCTGTTGCATGATTTGGTTACTGTTGCAAGCCCCTCTTATCATGAAGGCGCGGCCGTCGGATTCCTGGTCGATTGGATGAGGCAGCAACACTATGACGATGCCTTTATCGATGAAGCCGGCAATGCGGTCGGAATCATCGGTACCGGCCAGCGCGAGATTATCTTACTCGGCCATATTGATACTGTCGGCGGTTTCCCGCAAGTACATGCTGAAGGACGATCGCTCTTCGGGCGAGGCACGGTTGACGCCAAGGGACCGCTCTGCACATTTGCCACGGCGGCAAGGCGCGCAGGCATCAGCGATGATTGGCGAATCGTTGTGGTCGGCGCTGTAGAAGAAGAGGCAGCCACAAGCAAAGGCGCCCATTATATCGCAAAACATTACAGTCCCGATTATTGCATCATTGGCGAGCCCTCACATTGGGATCGCATTACTCTCGGCTACAAAGGTCGTCTTCTGCTGGACTGGCGCTGGGAAGGTGGCATGTCGCATAGCGCCGGCGATGCGCCTAGCCCGGCCGAGATTGCGGTAGCGTACTGGCTGCGAGCGAAGAGTTACACCGACGAGTTTAATCGCGAAATCACGTCAATTTTTACCAGCTTGGACGCAACACTCCGAGATTTGAACACCAGCCAAAATGGCGTAAACGGGCTTGCGGAAATGACCCTGGGATTCCGCCTGCCACCAGGTGTCGAACCTCAAGAGATTGTCGCGCGCTTGCAACCTGCAGATGGCGCTTGCGTAAAACCGCGCGGCGCAGAATATGCCTTTACCGCGGACAAGAATAGCGAATTGAGCCGTTTGTTTCGGCGTTCCATCCGCGCCAACGGTGGCAAACCTCGTTTTCTATACAAGACCGGCACATCCGATATGAATGTCGTCGGACCGACCTGGGATTGTCCCATCCTGGCGTATGGACCGGGCGATTCGGCCCTAGATCATACGCCGCATGAACATATCGATCTGGATGAATATCTGCGCTCGATAAAGGTTCTGACTACCGTTCTCGAGACACTGTAAACGACGTAAGGAAGCCCAATGCACAATCGACTCAGTCCTGTTCACGAATTTCATTTCATCGATTCGACATTGCGCGAAGGTGAACAATTTCGTGGCACGCATTTCACCATTGAAGACAAACTTGAGATCGCTCGCATGCTGGATCGCTTTGGCGTGGAGTATATGGAGTTATCCACACCTGTTGCCAGCCCACAAAGTGCCGATGCCATACGCGCGCTGGCGGATATGCCACGGAATTTCAAGCTGCTCACACATATTCGCGCCAATATGGACGATGCCCGGTTGGCCGTCGATTGCGGTGTTGATGGCGCGGATGTCTATATTGGCACCTCGAATTACATGCGCGAATTCAGCCACGGCAAGAGCCTGGAGCAAGTTATCGAGATTGGGCAAGAAGTGATCGCCTTCTTGAATGCGCAGGATGTGGAGACCCGATTCAGTACGGAGGACACTTTTCGCAGTAATTTTGCCGATGTCATGACGGTTTACCGCGCGATGGATCTGGCCGGTGTGAATCGTGTCGGCGTGGCTGATACGGTTGGGATCGCCGATCCGCTGCAAACTTACAACCTCATTTCCAACCTGCGCGATGTTGTGCGCTGCGATATCGAGTTTCACGGTCACAACGATAGCAGCTGCGCGGTTGCTAACGCCTTTTGTGCGCTACAAGCGGGCGCCACGCACATCGATACCACCGTCTTGGGTATCGGCGAGCGTAACGGGATCACGGCGATGGGCGCATTGATTGGCCGCCTCTACACCTACGACCGATCGCTGGTAAAAAAGTACGACTTGTACTTGCTGGCAGAAATCGAAAGGCTGGTGGCGCGAAAGCTGGGCATCATTATGCCCTACAACACGCCAATCACCGGCGAGGTTGCCTTTCATCACAAAGCCGGTGTGCATACCAAAGCAGTGCTGCTAAATCCGACTACCTACGAAGCCATCAATCCAGAGGATTTTGGCATGTCCCGCATTATCGATGTCGCGCATCGTTTGGTGGGCCGCAATGCCATCCGGGACCGCGCTTCGAGTTTGGGAATCGCGCTGCCAGAGGATGCTTTGAGCGCAGTGACGACTCAAGTGAAAGCGCTAGCGGATCGACAGCCAATTTCATTGCAAGACGTCGACGATATCTTGCTGTCGCTCATGCAGGTTGTGGACGACTAGTCACCGCTGGCAATTGCTGTTCTGTTTTCGCGTTGGAACGCCTTGTTCGGATCTTCCATGGGGATGACGTATACCAACATCGAAAGTAGTCCGGCCACCGCGAAGATGCCGAATGTTAGTTCAAAGCTGACCGCATCCACCAACCAGCCCCCGATGATGGGCGCAAATACCGTCACCGGTGCGATCAAGGTGTTGGCCATGCCAATGTAAAATGGTCTTTCTGCTACCGAGCCGAATTGAATCGTGATTGTCATTATGGTTGACCATTGCGTGGTATTGGCAATGCCAGTCAAAGCGAAGACCAGATAAAACCAATTGGCATTTGGCGCAAACAAGGCAATAGCAATCGCGGCAGACGTAACCAAATTTCCAAAGATCAGCACACGGCGATGCCCAAAGCGGTCCCCTGCCCAGCCCACCACTGTACTGCTCAAGGTGTTCGCGATCAGTAGGACGCTCGTCATGACGCTAACAAATTCCGGTGTCATGTCGTGGCGGCGTATGCCAAAAATCGTGTAGAACGACACAACTGTCAAACTTAGCGAGGTCAAGCCGCGGGCGATTAGAAACCAGCGGAAATTCGCATCCTGGCGCAAGATTACCCGCAGCCTTTGCCCGAATTCGCGCCAGGGTACCCGCGCAACGACTTCCGCCGCCTTGCTGGCCGGTTCATATGTCCAGGCGAGGAAGACAAAGGAAATCAATAGGCTAAGCGCGCCAATGAAAAAGAGCAACGAGAAACCGTCGGGAAACTCATGATTTGCCAAAATATAACTTGCGAGTAAAGCACCACCGACGCCAAACAAATTGACACATGCTGCCTGGACACCAAAAAAGGTTCCCAGACGGTGCACAGGCATGATCTTGCTAATCATGCTTTGCCAGGCTGTCGCCGTGAATCCACCACCCAGCGATTGCCAAGCCAACAACAATACGGTCAACACCAGGGCAAGATCGGTACCGATGGTCGGTATAAAAAACGCGACCAATGCCAAGCCAAAATAAGGTACGCGCTCCATCATGGTCATCGTCAAAACCATGGGCTTGAAACGGCGCATGCCGGCCACATAGTTCGATGTCAGCAATTGCGGTACCTGCCAGCCAATATGGAACAATGCCGCCATGAAACCTATTAAGGCTGTGGACTCGGTCAGATACGACAAGTAAAGGGGGATTATGGTAACATAGGATGCCAAGCCCATAATGCTAAGACCGAAGAAGCTGCCATCAAGGATATTGGCGACAGCGTTGCGGCGAAGATTGACACGAAGATCTGGTGATAGCACGGCTTGTCCGAGTCGCCAGAAATGAACAGAATAAGCCATTGTAGCAGACAATTTTCCGCACCATAGCAACAATGTTTCAGACAGAAGATATGCCTCACGGCGTTGCTAGGCTCGCGCCAAAAACGCCGAAAACAGCAATTCAGGATTAGCGATTATGCCAATGACATTGACCGAAAAGATTCTTGCCCGCGCCAGCGGCAAAACGTCGGTGGCGCCCGATGATGTTGTGGTCATCGAACCGGACGTGATCCTCAGCCACGACAATACGGCAGCCATCGCTACCATATTCGGTCAATTGCCTCACAAGTGCGTGAAGCATCCAGAGCGCCTGGCGATTACACTCGACCATGCGGTCCCGCCGCCCACCCCCAAACACGCGCAGAACCACGCCATGATCCGCGCATTCGTCCGGGAACAAGGCATCAGCAACTTCTTTGAAATCGGCCGTGGCATCTGTCACCAGGTCCTCTGCGAAGAGGGCGTTATCGGACCTGGAATGACCTTGCTAGGTGCCGATAGCCACAGTACGCATTATGGTTGGCTTGGGGCATTCAGCGCCGGTATCGGCCGCAGCGAAGTAGCGGCTCTGTGGGCAACCGGGCGTTTGTGGCTGCGGGTCCCGCAGACGCTGCACATTTTGCTGCGCGGACAACTGCGCGACGGCGTCATGACTAAAGACTTAGCTATCCACCTTATCGGACAACTGCAATCAGACGGCGCAACATACCAGGCTGTTGAATTCGCTGGCGATGGCATCAACACCATGACGCCAGATTCGCGGGCGGTGCTCACAAATATGATGGCGGAGATGGGCGCAAAGAATGCCTGTATCGCACCGGATAACACGACTTGGGAATGGCTGGCCACGGCCTTGCAGCGGACGCGCCCAAACGATTTCCAGGCGCGTATCGACGATTTCCGCAGCCGCGCGCTCTATTCCGATGAAGACGCATATTATGCCCGCCAGTTTGATATCGATCTTTCCATGGTGGAACCGATGGTCTCTTGTCCGCACACCGTCGACAATGTCGTTCCGCTTTCAAAGCTGCGCTCTACCAAAGTCGACTTGGGTTTCATTGGCACCTGCACCAACGGTCGCTTGGAAGATATCGCGGCTGCGGCCACAATCGTGCGTGGCAAGAAATTGCGCACCCGCCTAATCGTAATACCAGCCTCGTCGCTGGCCCTGCGCGATGCCAGCGCAGCCGGTTACCTGGCTGATCTGATTGATGCCGGCGCCACCATCGGAACGCCAGGCTGCGGTCCCTGCATGGGCAATCATATGGGCGTGCTGGCACCGGGCGAAGTCTGCATCAGTAGCGCTAACCGGAATTTCCGTGGGCGCATGGGCGAGCGTGACGCAGAGATCTATTTGTCCAATCCGGCCGTTGTAGCAGCCAGCTGCCTGGCGGGATATCTCATTCATCCGTCTGAATTAAAGTAGTCCCTCGTTGGTGGTAGCGGATCGCAGCTGTCGGTTTAGGAAGTTAGGGTCATGAGCGCAACTTTCCATCGCGTCTGGAAGTACGGCGACAACGTCAACACCGATGTCATTTTCCCCGGCAAATATACCTACACCGTCAGTCATGATCGTGATGAACTGGCGAAACATGCGCTGGAAGATCTGGACCCGGACTTCGCGAACCGGGTGAAACCGGGCGATGTCATCGTCGCCGGACGGAATTGGGGCAATGGCAGCAGCCGCGAGCAAGCAGTAACCTGCCTGGTACATGCTGGAATCAGAGCGGTCATCGCCGGCAGCTTCGCGCGCATCTATTATCGCAACGCCATCAACAACGGCCTACTGGTGATCATATGCCCGGATATCGTAACGTTGGTCGATACGGGAGACATGCTGGAGCTGGATCTCGAACAATCTGAATTGGGCTGGAATGGGCAGATCTTCGCGTTTCCGCGCTTTCCGGCGGAGGTACAAGAGATTCTCGACGCGGGCGGAATCATTCCCTATTTGCAGGGGCAGAAGCGATAGGTGGTACATTTCTTTTCAATCTAGTAAGTCCTCCCCCATTTCTCAATTGCGCGAGCACACCGAGTTAACACGCACTGTTTGGACAGAAGCACATGAGCAACCATGTGCTTACTCTTTGACAATGCGTTACAATATGCAAACAGTCTTACGAATACTCCGGAGACCACATGCTCGCCATCGTCAACACCTGCGCAGTCATCGGATTGGACGGCCAAGTCGTCGAAGTTCAGACCGACTTTAATCCCCGCGCTTCGCTGCCAAGTTTCCACTTGGTCGGCCTGGCCGGCATCGCTGTGCGAGAAAGCAAAGAACGCGCCCGCTCCGCCATTCGGAATAGCGGACTGCGCTTCCCTAACAAAGCCTATGTTGTTAACCTTTCGCCCGCCGATATCCAAAAGCAGGGTCCGGCATACGACCTCGCCGTTGCCATAGGTGTGCTGGCAGCGACTGATCAGATTCCCCTGCACGCTTTGGAAAACGCTGTCTTCATTGGCGAGCTTTCACTGGATGGCAGCATCCGGCATGTCAAAGGTGTCATGCCCATGGTATATACGGCGCGGCAAGAAGGTATCGAGACGGTTTTCGTTCCCGAAGAAGATGCGACGGAAGCCGGGTTGATCCAGGGAATCAACATTATCCCCGTGCGCTCGATCGGACAGCTGGTGGAGCACCTGTACCAACTCAATCCCATTAATCCCTATATCATCGATCCTGAGGCAATGAAATCGGATGACGCTCTGCCGGACGGTATGATTGACTTCGCCGACATTCGCGGTCAAGAGCATGTCAAGCGTGCTCTGGAAGTTTCCGCGGCCGGCAATCACAATATTCTGCTCTCGGGTCCGCCGGGTGCGGGCAAAAGCTTGCAAGCCCGCGCTATGCCCGGCATCCTGCCGTCCTTGACTTTTGAAGAGGCGCTGGAAGTGACGCGGATATACTCTATTGTGGATCTGCTGTCGCAAGAGAAACCTCTGGTCCGCCGGCGACCGTTTCGCGCGCCGCACCATACCATTTCACAGGTCGGATTGGTTGGCGGAGGCAGCATTCCCAAGCCGGGCGAAATCAGTCTTGCGCATCGTGGCGTTCTATTTCTCGACGAAATCAACGAACACCCAACAAAGGTACTAGAAGTTTTGCGACAGCCTATAGAAGATAAGGTCGTCACGATCAGCCGCGCCAAAGGTAGTATCACCTTTCCCGCCAACTTCCTTTTGGTGGGCGCGCGAAATCCCTGTCCTTGCGGCTTTTATGGAGATCTAAGCAAATCCTGTTCCTGCACGCCCAATCAAATCCAGCGCTATCAATCCAAGCTATCCGGCCCCCTGCTTGATCGAATTGATATGCACGTCGATGTTCCGCGGGTTGAGTTCGAGAAGCTGTTTGGGCCTGGAGATGGCGAAAGCTCAGCGGATATACGCTACCGTGTGGATGAGGCGCGACAGATACAAATCGCTCGCTTTGAAGATACTCCTGGTCTGTATGCCAATGCCGACATGACCGTTAGTGAAATTGATGAATTCTGCCGCCTGAAACCGGAAGCGCGACAGGTGCTAACCTTGTCCGTTCGCAAGCTGCAATTAAGCGCGCGCAGTTATCACCGTGTACTGAAACTTAGCCGCACGATCGCTGATCTCGAATCGTCCGTTGATATTGAAGTGAATCATGTGGCCGAGGCATTGCAATATCGGCCGCTAGTCGAATAAGGGCAACCTATTCCCGAGCGCTGTGGCCGTTTCGTTCTTCGCAGTGTCTCTGAGCGGGATCGAGTTCTTCCCGTCAATCCAAACCACTATCACCTGACGGACGAAAGCTAACCGCATCTCCATCGCGCGATCAATTTATCGCAATACCAGCTCGGGTAAGCGCAGTTCCAGTACTCGTTCAAGGCTAAAGTTGTCGATCGCTACATAGGTCTCGTCTGTCGCGAGCAAAGCATCCTGCGGAAGCAATCCGATCAACTCGGTATTTTCGATCTCACAGCCCTGTGCCATTGCCTCTTGCCGCACAGCTTCCAAGGCCCGAAAAACTGACGTGACGCGGTAGTTTGTCAGATTCATCGAGACCTGCGCTCTTTCTTTCACCATAAATCCAAGCGCCTTGACGAACGGCAATCCGCCGGACGATTCTCGAACAGCACGCGCAATACGCCGCGCTTTCGCAACATCTTTGGAATTCAAGTAAACATTAATGGCGATCAAGATTTCGCGCGCTCCAATAGCGCAAGCCCCGGCACTTCCAATCTGACGAGGACCGAAATCCGGCAGCGGGCTTTCGCCGCTAATTAGCGTTTGGCAAAGCCCTTCGTAACCTCCGCGACGAATGTTCGCGAGATTGCGATTGAATGCTTGTAGTGCGGCATGTTCGTAGAGGAATACCGGAATGCCCAGTTCACGCGCAACACGCTTGCCCGTTTCCCGCGCCAGTCGAAGGCAATCTTCCATGCTCACATTATGAAGTGGAACAAAAGGAACAACATCGGCAGCGCCAATACGTGGGTGCTGCCCAGTATGCTTATCCATATCGATCAGCGTTGAGGCCGCGCGTATTCCCAAATAGGCAGCCTCTGCCACGGCGCCCGGCTCGCCAGCGAAAGTAACAACGGCGCGATTATGATCGTCGTCTGCTTCCCAGCCGAGCAGCTTAACCCCAGGCACATCGGAGATTTCGCCTACGATTGTCTCGATCACGGTCCGGCGCCGTCCTTCGGAAAAGTTCGCTACGCATTCGACTATTTTCGTCATGAGTGCATTCCCCTGTTGCCAATTGCAGAGCAATTGCATCGCCTTCGCCACTTGAAAATAGCCTGTAATTTACGTCAGGCAAACAGCATCTTGCACTGGATTAGCGCATTATCATGCACTATAGTGCGAACCGTTACTCATGATCAGCTTTTGACGGCAACCGGGAGTATGCAATGAGCGAAAGGCAGATGACAAATAACTCCTCGCTGAGTCAAGACATTCACACATTGGGAAACCTCCTCGGTGTTATCATACAAGAGCAAGAAGGCAAAGCCGCCTATGATCTGGTCGAAGAAATTCGTGCGGTCTCTAAGGCGCGGCGCAATGGGGATGCAGTTGCGGCGTTTAGGTTGGCGGACCGGCTGGAATCAATCTCTCTGGATTCCAAGAACATCTTGATCAAAGCCTTCTCAAATTATTTCCAGCTTATCAATATCGCAGAGGATTTGCAGCGGATACGTGTTATTAGGCAACGGGAAGCCAATGGCACATTGCGCGAATCTATTCATAACGCGATTCGCACATTAAAGCAGAATGGCAATTCAGCAGAGCAAATTCGGACGCTCTTGCACCAGACTCGCTTGCGTCTGGTTTTGACTGCTCACCCTTCCGAAGCCAAGAGACAAGAGATCCTGGTCAAACTGCGCCACATCGCCCAGATGATGGAAAAACGCGATCGTTCGGTCATGCTCCCGCGCGAGCAACTCCAGCTGGAGGCAGATCTGGCGGAAGAGGTCGAGGACCTGTGGCAGACGCGCCCGATACGCGCGTCCAAAAAACAGGTTGCGGATGAGGTCGAATTCGGCGTTTACTTCATTCGCTCAGTTATCATAGACGTAGTGATAGATGTTTACGAAGATCTGCAGCGAGCTCTGGAAGAGCTTTATCCGGACGAAGACTGGTCCGATCTGCCACCAGTTCTGCGCTACGCTTCCTGGATCGGTGGCGACCGCGATGGCAACCCAAATGTTACCACCGATGTGACATTGCAGACCTTGGCCACCTTGCGCCAGACAGCGCGCCAGATTTATCTCGACGAGATCCGCTACTTGTCGCAGCACTTGACTCAGGACACAGAAAACGGCGGTGTTTCTCAAGCGCTGCACAATGCCTTAGCCGACGAACCCGCTGCCAAAAGTCGGTATCCTGCCGAAGTCTATCGGCAGCAGATGTCGATCATTCATCAAAGGCTCGAGAATGATGAGTATCGATCCAGCCGAGACCTGCTCGGCGATCTGTTGCTGGTTCAGAAAAGCTTGGAGCATCACCGAGGCACACGAGCGGCGCAGGGTGCTGTACAGCGTCTCGTGCGCAAGGTTCGCCTTTTTGGCTTACATCTGGTGCCCCTGGAAGTGCGCGAAGATGCCGGATTGCACGCCGCAGCTTTGGACGAAATCTTGCAATATTACGGCATCATTGATGAATATCTTGCCTTGCCAGAAGCGGACAAACAGCAGCTTCTGTCTGTAGAGATTCGCAACCGGCGACCGCTGTTCCCCATCGAGACAAGTGTCTTTACCGAATCGACGCAGAGCATTGTCCGTACTTGGCAGATGATCGCCGCTGCGCATATACAATATGACACAATCGTTATTGATACTGTGATCGCCAGCATGTCCAGGCAGCCCAGCGATGTCTTGACCATACTGCTTTTCGCGCGCGAAGTTGGTATCGACAACGATGTATATCTGGTGCCGCTTTTCGAGACTATTGAAGATCTCTACAACGCTCCGGACATCATGACACAGTTATTTAACAATTCGGAATATCGCAAACACCTGGTCGCCCGCTCCGGCAAGCGCGGATTGCGACAGCAAATCATGATTGGATACTCCGACAGCAGCAAAGACGGAGGCTATCTGGCGTCAAACTGGAATCTGTACAACGCGCAACGCATCCTCACCGAGCGCTGTGTTGACGAGGGAGTTTCGCTCGAGTTGTTCCATGGACGCGGTGGCAGCATCGGACGCGGCGGTGGGCCAACTAACCGCGCCATTCTCTCACAGCCACCGGAATCGCTGCGCGGCGGCGTCAAGATTACCGAACAAGGCGAAGTCATCGCCTACCGCTATAGCAACAAGGGAATCGGCCATCGCCACCTAAACCAGGTGCTCAACGCGGTGCTTATCGGTATGGGTTTGCAAGAAGAACACGACGTGCCCGCACATTATTTCACGGCGATGGCCAGGCTTTCCGAACTCAGCCAAGTTTCCTACCGAAACTTCGTATATGAGAGTGAGGGATTTATCGAATATTGGCAACAAGCCACGCCCATCAACGAGTTGAGCCTGATGCAGATCAGTTCCCGCCCGGCGAAACGGAAAGCAAAGGGCGGCTTTTCCGCCATGCGCGCCATTCCCTGGATGTTTAGCTGGATGCAGAGCCGCGCAATCGTCCCTAGCTGGTTCGGTATTGGCACATCCTTTCAGGCCTTTTGCGATGAACATGCGAATGGCGAGAGTCTTTTGCAAGAGATGTATCGCGAATGGTCATTCTTCAAAGCCATCATTGACAACGCGCAACTGGATGTCGCCAAAGCGGATATGGGCATCGCCGAACTGTACGCATCGCTCGTGGAATCCGAAACGCTGCGTGAAGAATTTTTCGGGCGCATCAGAAAAGAACACTCTTTGAGCAGCGCAATGATCATGCAGGTGACGCAGCAAGAAGGATTGCTGACCAATATGGCGGCGATTAAGACTTCAATCGAACGACGCAATCCCTATGTCGATCCGCTGAACTTTATGCAAGTGGCGTTACTGCGCGAGCTGCGACAACTCGATCCACAGTCGTCCGACTGGCAGCCGGTGTTGCGCGCGACCCTGGCGACCATCAACGGTATCGCAGCTGGTATGAAGACGACCGGCTGAGCCCTTAGACGTTGCGATCCCAATCAAGCTTTGCGAAGCGCTGCACTTCCAAGCGATAGCCATCAGGATCGCGGACAAAAAAGTGGTAAATCTGGAAGCGCTCATTCATGCGAGGAGGATGCTCGCATTGCCAGCCTAGTTCCGTGATCCGCAAATACCAGCCGTCGACATCCTGTGTTACCAGCGTGCAGATGATGCTCTCCGGATTCACATCCGGTAGTTCACGGCTGCAAATGCCGAGATAGCTCTTGTCTCTCAGCACACGATAAATGCGACAGCTGCCTTGATTCAATGCCAGCGGAAAGCCCAATATGTCCTCGTAAAACTCTGCTGAGCGCCGCATATGGCGGACATACAGGAAAGTTATTTGTGCATCAAGCGGCAAGCCTCTCATAGACGTATCTTCCTATTACTGTTCGAGCACCCTGTCACGTATATATATCTGGCGCGATATGTCAGATCGCCGACTTCAATCAGCCTGCATCCGAAGCGACTTCCACGAAACGCTGTTGAACCGTTGGATCACGCAGGAATTCCCCTCGGGTCTGCAGAGTCAAATCCATTTGCTCGCTGGGCAACAAGTCCCAGAATAAGCCCGGATTGACAATGCGACCCGCACCCGTTTGCGCATAAGTTTTCAGCATGGTAAAGAACTGCTCATTGCCGATGTCTTCGCGCAAATTGTGCAGCATTTGCGCACCGCGCAAGTATATGGCGTTTATGTACTCGCGGGCTGTCGTGAAATCGTAAACAGTACTATCCACCTGGCCTTGCGGAAAGAATCCAGCTACGCGAAAGGTCCACCACCAATTCTTGTCGGCGGGATACTGAGATTCGATAAAGAGGTATTCGCTGTAGGTAGCGAGCGCTTCATCCAGCCAGGGATTCAGCGCGGAATCGCTTCCGACCCGTGCGTACCACCACTGATGCGCTATCTCGTGCGCTGAGATCAGAGTCAGATAATTGTAAGGAGTTCCGTCGAAGTGGGTGAACCAGGCAGACCCCACGAATACCAGTCCGGTAAACTCCATGCCGTCGGGAAAATCGCCTTGAACCACAACGAACTGATCGTAGGGATATCTGCCAAATAACCGTGTGAACAACTCCAGCGCGCTCACCGACAATCGCAAAGTGTGACTCAAGCTATCGATTCCAGGTGAATTGACGCTTGCCCGCGCATCTGCAAAGCCGAATACCCGCACCGTCACACCATCGGCGCTAATGCCTTCCACAATTTGGAATTCCTCGCTGAGGCTAATTGCCAAATCGCGCGAGCGCAGCAACTCGATCTGCCACCGTCCGACTCCGATATCCGTCACAGAACCCGGTGCCGCCAATTGCAGGGACTCGGCCGCATCACCTACCGTGACATCGACGAGCCAATCAGCAATATCGTAAACGATTTGTTCGCCTATGCCGATCGGCTCGTGAATACGCCATTCGCCGTCCACACGTGCAGCCACTGTCGGCAGGAAATGTGCCAGGTTGAGTTGACGAGGGCTATAACCGAAGAAGCCGCGATACGAGCGCAAGCCATCGCGAATGGCACCCGGCTGCAAAGAGAATCGCATAGTTATCTCGACTTCGCAGCCTTGCGGCAAGGGAAGCGCCAAAGGAATCTCGAGCCGATTGGAACTAATTTCATGATAGGCCGGCAAGTCACCTATCGTCAATTCTCCGAGAATGAAGCTACCATCCCATTGGTTTGCCTGCACATCAATCACAATCGAATTCAGGTCAGTATCTTCGCGATTCAGAAACGAAAGTTTTTCGTCGATAGCAGCCGTCTTTCCCGCATAATCGACATCGACGACGGCCGAAATACGCCGGGCCGACCTTTCCGCATCGTCATCTTCGCATCGGTAGGGAAACGAATCTGTTTCCGAGTTTTTTCCTGCCGGGTCCGCGTCCTGTGTGTCGTCTAATACTGCCGTGGGCGGAGCCGGATTGGCTGTAGCGATCATGCGGACATCGTTGCCGCTTCTCGGCACCGCAGTCGCTTCGTGCGCAGCTTGCTTCAGGTTGCAGCCAGACAAGAATAGAACAAGCAGCGCAGTCCAGTAGAATTGCCGTATCATGCTCCGCATCTTACCGTCCGCTTTCACACAAAACAATGCAGCATTCACAATGACCGTTTCATTCTTGCAGACTCATATGATATTCTTCGCACGGTCATTTTGCAGCCATTCGAGCCAGAATTAATGAGCGAGTTTACCGAGAGTTCACGCTTAATCAAGATAGCCGCGGCGATTCGCCTTTCGCGCTGGCGGGAACACGTGCCATTCACCGTTCCCTTGACTTTGGTCGGAAGCCTGCTTGCCATTGAAGCTGCTTCTGCGTCAGTGGATTGGCGCGCGTTTGCCGTTATAGCTGCCAACATACTTTCCATGTCCTTCGCCTTCGTGATCAACGATATTGAAGATGCGCAAGACGACGCGCTGGATCCTGACAAAAAACACCGTAATGTCATTAGTAGCGGCGTCCTAAGCAAAACCTGGGGATCTCGCCTCGCAGTCCTCGCATGTTCCGCTTCGCTACTGCTATATGGGGCCTCCGGCGTTTGGACGCTGGTGACGGGTGGAGCGACTTTGGCTCTCTGTTATCTGTATTCGGCACATCCATTCCGCCTCAAAGCTCGGCCAGTCACAGACGTACTGTCTCACGCGCTAATGCTCAGCGGTTTGCTGATGATGACCGGTTATTTCGCCTACCATCATGATCCGCAGATGGCATGGCTGGTGCTTATTGCTGCAAGTCTGTTTTCGGCATACGGCCAGTTCTATAATCAGGTCGACGATTACGAGGTGGACAAGGAAGCGGGTTTGAGCAATACGGTCGTTTTGCTTGGCAAAAACCTTACACGGCTCTTGGGATACGGTTGCCTGCTTGGCGCAATGGCCTGCATGGCTGTTGCCGTACTTCAAGGACTCTTTCCCGAATGGCTAGGAACATTCGTGGTTATCGGCTTCATCACGGTTGTCTTGTTTCCCTGGGAGCTGGATATGCGCGGCAATATCGCGACTGATGGCGGCAACGTACAGCGCCCCGGCTTGATAATCGCTAACCTTCTGGCGCTGGTTTGGCTCGCTTCTGAAATGGGATTGATTGCCATCGGCTGACGCTTTAGACGGACGCCTGTGCTAAAATATGTTTAGAGTCAAGTGCTATTGGGGAAACGATGGATAGCCTGCATCAGATTTTGTTCAATATGCATATTCTTTATTCTTTGGCTTTGGGCATCTGGGCGACTGTGATTGCCGCACGTAAGAGCACGATCACAGGCCACTTTTGGGGCGCCATTCTAACTTACGCTATTCTGGCGTCCGCCGTTCTCGCCGTCGGTATCGTCATGCTTGTATCCGGCATGCAACCAGGTTCAGGGCGAGTCGTCGTATACGTTCTTTATATGCTGTGGTTGGCGATAATCATGCCCGGATTGTTCAGTTTGATGCGCGGCCGTGACGATCGCAACGCGGCGCTCGCTTTCGCCTTGCTCGCTTTTTTCAACTTTTCGACATCGTTGAGCATGATCGAGCGCGCGCTTGTCGGGCCCTGGCTTGCCTCACCCTGATTCCGCAATAGTCGTTCCACCAACGAAACGGACGCCACGCCAGCCCTTGTGTATTGCGGGCATGCCAGCTTTCTTGATGACGGGGAATTTCGATGGCGCGCTCATATTGCAAAGAGGAATCGCTAGACTATTGTGGCGACTGGATTGCCACGGCCCTCGGCCCTTCCGCTTCCACTATAATTGATCTCATTTCGCGCCAAGCGCAAGATAAAGGCTTGGCGGTTTTTCTCGTCGGAGGCGTCGTCCGAGACCTAATTCTGGGAATGCACAACGTTGATCTCGATATTGTGACCGAAGGAGACGCAATTTCCTTTGCTCGATCAATGGCAGCGCAATTCGGCGGGACGATCCATGCTCATCAGTCATTTTGCACCGCCAAGTGGCTAATTGACAGACACGCGGCAAAAGCAATGACGCTTGACGAAGGCCTTGCGCCTGTGCAAGTTGACTTCGCTACAGCGCGAGGCGAAACCTATCGGACGCCCGCCGCCTTGCCGAGTGTGGCACCGGCAGACATCTCAAGCGATTTGAAACGGCGCGACTTTTCTATCAATGCTCTGGCTGTGCAGCTTGATCCGTCCACGCAGGAGTGGCACATCCTGGATCCCCATGGCGGCAGAGCTGATATCGATCACGGCTTGATTAGGGTTCTGCACGATCGTAGCTTTCTTGATGATCCGACCCGAATCTTGCGGGCGTTTCGCTTCGCCACCCGCTTCGATTTCCGTATTGAAGCGGGGGCCGATAGTCTGATGAGAGCGGCGCTGCCCACGCTGAATCGCCTCAGCGGCGAACGGATACGCAACGAACTTTCGTTGGCCTTCGCTGAACATCGACCCGAGCAGATTATCCTGAATCTGCAATCGCTGGGAGTATTTGAGCAAATTTATCCTGCCTGGCGTGTTCCTCCGCAGATGCCCAAATCGTTTGCCAATAGCAGATCTTACACACCACCGTGGACGATCGGCGAAGATAATACCCAAGAACTATGCTGGCATTTTCTTATGATGGAGACACGAGCGGACGATGTGTTTGCGATCTGCAGACGCCTGGCTCTGACTCAGAAGCTGACGAAATCAATCGCGGCATTTGTGCAATTGCTGGCTATTGCGGACGGACTTCGCGAGTCGTCACTTCAACCCAGCCAAGTGACAACGCTGCTAGATGACAAGCCCACGCCCGCAGTTCACGCGCTTTGGGTATGTTTGTTGGATTCTCTTCTGGCGAAACAGCGGATTGAGAGGTTCATGAGCGAGTGGCGTCTTTTTCGCCCCAAGACAAACGGCGAGGAACTGAAGCGTTTGGGATTGCCGCCTGGACCCATCTACCGGCACATCCTGGAGCAACTGCGCTTCGGCTGGATCGACGGCGATATCAGGAGCGATGCCGAGGAACACAATGTATTGCAGGCATTGTTGACAGACGCTGCGCGGGAATGAAACAAAGAACCTTGATGAGGAATCGCTCGACATTGCCAATCGGCACCTACAGCTCAAGACCAAGGGGTGATATCGCCGTTAGCGTGAAATCTTGTCTACCGCAGCGATGTATTGTATCGTTTAGCTTGACCATGTCGCACATATTGTGGTCCGGCGAAGCACTGGTGATTGAAGTGGAACGAGATTAGTAGCGTCGTTCCCAGAGGACTAGTTTCAGCAGATTGTTGCCTATGGTTAACCGGGGCGCATCCATTAAATTGACACGTTGGAGCGGCGGACAGCACCCCACCGCCTCAGCCATTGTCCACGCCTTGCAGGCGGAAGGATTGCGCCCATTTACCTGGCGCAACAATCCCAATTCTCGTTACGCTGTCCGCAGCCACAACTACGATACGGTCTTGTACATCATCCGAGGTAGCCTGGAGATAACCCTGCCCGACAGGAATCAACGCACTAAAGTCGGTGTGGGCGACAGAATAGATATCCCGGCCGGACTGCGGCATGGCAAGCAGATCGGCAATAGCGGCGTACTGTGCATTGAAGCTGTAGTCCGTCCGCGCGATCGCTGGCAGCCTTAATATTGCCGCGCCGCGTGGAGCGAAACCGAGATCGGTAGCAAAAACGCGCAGGACTCGCGACCAAATTCGGCAGCAGCGGTAATCTAAGGTTTAGGCGTGCGCAACTTTTTCGTAAGCAATATGCGCTAAGCTAGAGAAGACGCAGATAGCCAAGAGGAACATGTACAAATGGAAAATGTGACTATTGGATTGGCCTTGGTAGCGGGCTTCCTGTCTTTTATCTCTCCCTGTGTGCTACCGCTGGTGCCTGCTTATATTGGCTATATGGGCGGCAGATTGACCCACAATCTTGCCCGTCAGTCCGCAAGCGGAAGCGTATCGGCTGTCGCTTTGGCAACTAGATTGCAGATGCTTTTCCACGGCATTGCTTTTGTCCTCGGATTCACCCTGGTGTTCGTTTTCATCGGATTGCTGACCACCGCCTTAGCCAGTATTGCCGGGCAATTCGTGAGTACCTTTACCGAGAGCATCGGACGCATAGGCGGCTTGGTAATCGTCTTCTTTGGTTTGCAATTTATGGGGCTGCTGCCACGATTCTTCCGCTGGCTGCGTACCAAGAGCCGCGCCGGCATGTTGGACAACATTTTGTTCAGCATTGCCTTCGCTGTTGTAGCCAGCGCAACCATCTATTGGGCTGTTGTCGAACAGCAGTTGATCGCTTTGCCACTCATCGCCGTCGTACTAGTGGCAATGTTTGTTAACGGGGCTTTCGCGCACCCGGCAGTCTTTTGGAACAAAGTGCTTGACCGCGCGGAAACTATGCTCTATTCGGATACACGCGCCGATGTCCAACAATCAGGACGCGATGGCCTGCTCGGTTCCGCTTTTATGGGAATGGTTTTCTCGGCCGGTTGGACGCCTTGTATCGGTCCCTTGCTCGGCACAATTTTGACGGTGGCCGCGACAACCGGCGCCACCACCGGCGATGTTGCGCAGGGCATGTTGTTGCTGGGCGCGTACTCGATTGGGCTGGGCATACCCTTTGTCTTCACTGCTCTCTTGATGGATAGCGCGCAAGGGCTGTTGCGGCGGCTGCAGCGCCACATGCACAAGATCGAACTCTTTAGCGGTGCCTTGTTGATTGTGATCGGCGTATTGGTAGCGAGCGGGCAACTGCAAAGCCTGAGCCAAACTTTTTCGCAGGGTGAATTCGCTGATTTCACTTTTCGAGTGGAAGAATGCGGTGTCGGTTATTTCGAGGGAGCCGTCGGCCTCAGCCACCTCGGCTCCTGTCTGCGCGGTTCATTGACCCCGGTCGCGATCAATCAAAGCGCAAGCGGCTATTTTGGCGGCGGTATCAGCAGTCATGAGTATTTGTTCCATGCGCAGGCCGATACACTCGTCGATCTGGAAGTTCGCAGTGTAGGCGATGAAGTGCCGGGCTTCACTGCCGTAATCTATTCGCCTGACAACAAAGCATTGGCAACTGGCGAGCTAAACAGCAGTATCATTTCCGAAGGCAGGTTGTATCCAATTGTCGCGCTCCGTCTGGCGGACGAGGGACTATATCGCGTGGTGATAAGCGAAACTGATAGCCGTTTTCGTGTCAAGGTGAGGGAGTCGCAGCCGATCGAAACATCCGTCGCAGACACATCAGCAGGTGACTCGGAAGCAAGCGATGGCGCCCCTTCCCTTGTGGATAGCCTGTTGAATACTTTCAGCGATATCGCCAGCGATTTGAGCCCTGTTACTGGAATAGCGGAAGGAAACCTTGCGCCGGACTTTTCCATTTCCACCGTTGACGGCGATCTGCTGACACTTTCCGATTTGCGTGGAAAGGTAGTCTTGCTCAATTTTTGGGGCACGTGGTGCGGACCTTGCCGGCGAGAAATGCCTGAGTTCGAAAAGGCCTATGAAGAGTGGCACAGCAAGGGATTCGCGATCCTTGCCGTCGCCTTCAACGACACGGAAGATGCAATAAGGGCCTTCCGAGACCAATTCGAGTTAAGCTTCCCGCTGGCGCTGGATGCGACCGGCGTGGTCAATTCAACTTACGCGGTGCAGACTCGACCGAGCACTTATGTTATCGCGCGCGATGGTGTGATCATGACACGCCACTTCGGCATAATGACCGAGCCGCAACTGAGAGAATTGTTTAAGGATGCCTTTCCCGACGCCTAACCCTTAAAGAAGCAATCCAGTCATTGGCTTGAAGGCAATTAATGTCCAGACTAGGCAATCTTGGTCGAATTGTGGTCGCATTCGTCAGTCTGAGTGCGGCTTTTGCATTGCTGAATTCTTCGGGTTTTCCTGTACGGGCCGCGTTCACTGGATTGCTCAATGATGATGGGAACTTCGTTGCTCCTGAAATCGCTGCGATCGCGCCCATGTTTACCCTGCGTTCAGTGAAGAATCACCGCTTCTCGCTGCGAGCCGGCGCCGCAAAGGCAAATATTGTCACCTTTTGGGCGAGCTGGTGCCGGCCATGTCGCCAAGAAATGCAACAGCTACAGAGCATTTACGAGTCGGATCCATTTTCGCTGCACATCATCGCGATCAATCTGGGAGAGTCGCGCAAATCCGTGGCAAAATGGGTAAGTGATCTGGGATTGACTTACGATGTCCTGCTGGATCCGCTGCAATTCGTCGCTATGAAATACGGGATCAGGGGTCTGCCAACTTCGTTCCTGCTAGATGATCAACTGAGGATTCATCAGATCTATTACGGAGCCTTCCGTAGCGACCAAATGCTGCGCGACATTGGCGGGCTCACGCAACAAAGCTGAGCGGAATCCATAATGAAAAATATCTTTCGGAAAACCGCGCACGGTTTGGCAGGCCTGGTGTTCATCATCGCCGGCAAATGGCTCTTGATAGTCATGGCTGTTCTGGGCTGCTACATCAGCCTGCCCTGGGTGGCGCCAACACTGGCAAAGCTGGGCATGGGAGGACCGGCCGATCTCATTTACACAATTTACAGTCCTTTTTGCCATCAGTTTGCTTTTCGCTCCCCGTTCCTCTATGGCGCGCAAGCCTTTTACCCCCGCGAAGCGGCCGGCACCGATTACCGGGCCTTTGAAGAATTTGCGATAGCATCTGACGAATTTGTCGAACAATATCGTTACTGGTCAGAATATTACTTCGGGACAACACCTTTACCGCCAACCATTGAAGATCTGCAAACATTCAGTGTGGCGCAACAGTTTGCCGCGCGCCACTTTATTGGCGATGAAACCGTCGGCTACAAAACGAGCCTTTGTGCCCGAGACCTGGCCATCTATTCCATGATGTTTGTCGGTGGGTTGATCTATTGGAGATTCCGCCGGCGGATTCGTCCGCTGCCCTTTTTGCTCTACGTCTTCGTCGGCTTGGGTCCCATCAGCTTGGACGGCTTTAGCCAGCTCATGAGCTATCCGCCTTTCGAATTCTGGCCTGTGCGAGAAACCATACCTTTGTTTCGTGTTGTAACTGGCGGGCTCTTTGGCTTAATGAGCGCTTGGCTAGGATTCCCTCATATCGAGAAATCCATGCAAGATATCATTGATCGGCTGGACTACCGGCGGCGAGCATCAGAAGTTTGAGTCGCAACCGGTCAGGTCACGTTGTTCTCGTCATCTGGTTTGCTCAAACGCGACAGCCTGTCACTCATATCTGACGGGGTTTCTTTGCTGGGCTTTGGCGCGCGAGGATCAGGCATTTCGTCCATCACCTCAAATTTCATATATCGCCTGTCCGCAGCCGGAGGTTGAGGTACGGGCGAATTGTTCAACAAGCCTTCTAAACCAGAACGCGCGTCTTCCAGCTTTTCAGAAACTGCACCGATAATTGATGCCGGCTTATTTCCCGCGCTACTGCTTCGTCCCGATGTTCCTTGTACCGGAATACGCAGGCTTCCTCCGCCACTTTTGGTTCCGGAATGTGAAGGTGCCTGCCGCTGTTGGTTGTCAAGCGCCGCTTCGAGTTTCGACATCTCTTGCATCAAATGCTGCGTCAATAGCCGATGGTCGCGCAATTCGGATTCGGCAATGGTCAACTGCTGCTGCCTCATATTCAACTGACCCTGAAGATGCCGCGCGCCTATTTCGTCTCCGGATCGCAATAGCGCATCCACTTTCTCATCCAGCTCCAGCGCCTCTTGCATTATCCGCTCGGCTTTTTCCTGCAGCTCGCCTTCATATTCTATGGCTTCATTGAGCCTTCTCCGCAATGTCTGCGCGGTATGCTGCGGATTCTCCTTGGCATCCTTGGCATTCAGCCTAATGCGCGCCAAAGGAGAGGCGGGGTTCCGGCCACGAATATCGTTGACTTGCGCGTTGACCAATGTACTGATCTTATCAAACAGGTTGGACATAATGATTTTGTTCTTTCGCGTCATGATCAACTTTCAGCATAATTATAATGCAAAATCACGGCAACATGGCGCCTGCTTCACTCTCGAGAAATATCATGGCCTTCCAAGCCAAGCGAAAGATCGCGAAATTGCGGTCTCCGGCTTCACGTACTCCCTTTCCGGCGATTGTCCGGGTTGAAATGATAAAAGGCATCGGTATAACCGGGCGCGCCGGCTAGAAGCCGCCTCGGTTCAAATGCGACCAACTGGGCTACCAGCGTAAAGCCTATCGGACTTGCCCGTTCAAAGGCGCGATTCATCGCGTCGCTTCTCGAGAAGATCACCAGCCAGACCGCTAAGCTTACCCAGGTGCTGATCGCCGCTGGACCGCCACTTTTCCAATACACGTAAAACGCGATGCATATCAACTCGCGTACGAGCAAGCTCGTCGAAGCCAATATCGGACTTCAGCCAATGATTCAGGGCATGGCAAAGCTGATGCGCGGCCTCATTGTCCAGTCGATCGCCCAGCGCCTGTAATAAGTCCAGCAGCATCGGCAGACCGATATCGCCTTTGACTTTGCCTAGTGTCCAGATTGCCGTTGAGCGGCTGTCTCCGCCAGATAAGATGAGTCGTAAAAGATGCTTGGCCAGCTCATCTTGTTCCGAAAAAGTGAGACGCATACGCAGCAGCTCTCGCGGCAGATTCTCAATGTAGTATTCCGGGAAACTGTCTTTGTTCTTTATTTTGTTGCTGCGATCCAAAATCAGCGCCAATTGAAATAGCGTATATTCGCGCTCATCGTAATTCTTGTTGCGCAGTTTGGCCAAAAGCTCATCCAGAGATTTCTGACGATACTTCTGTTTCATATTGGCTCCTGATCAGCTCGTATATCCTTATGCAACAACCGACAAAAAGCTAGCGCCAAGGAAGCAAGCACAGCCGTCCGCAGCAACACAAGTATGACCCACGGCAAGAAGAGATCTCCGCCCATTATGCCCGGCGGATCCAGGTCACCCGTACGGCTCCACAGCAATGGGTATTCCGCTACTGCTAAACAAGTCAACACGACGGTTAGCAGAACGCCTCGTCGAGTCGGAAAAACTAGCAAAGTCAGGGGAATGATCGTGCAAAGCCATTGTGGACTCCACGCTTGCGACTGAAGGTAAAAGATTACTAGGGTGATGCCAACAAAAGCCAACATTCCCCGCTTGTCACGGCGCCGCGTTCGCAAGAATATGCTTGTGCCCAGGGTCAAAGCGACCGCAAGCCTTAGCCCATTGGGAACCACTGGCGGATTGTCGTTGGCACCCGTCTCAACTGCATAAGGAAGCAGGCGGCTTTCCGCAGTGCCGAAATTGCCCGTGGCATAATTGCCGTCGAGGAGCGCCCAAATAGATTGATAGCTCGGCTTTTCGAATTGCGCTCGTAAAGAAACTGTCGCCAGCTCACCATCCAGCGCCAACAAAGGGAGATAGGCCAAAGCGACAGTTGCCGATGTGGCTGCAATGTAGCGCAGGGATTGTCCTCTTCGGTGAAAGCGAATCACGGCGCCAAAAATGAGAGCGGGCACGAACTTCAAGAGAATTCCGATGCCGATGACCAGCGCTGATAACATTCTCCTGCGCTCGAGCAGCAGATATATTCCCAGCAAGAAACAGAAGGTCATCAAACCGTCGAAATTCCACCACATAAAGATGGCCGGCGCCACGGACACGGCGTATATCCAGGCCAGGTTGGCACCGGTTGCTGCGCTATAAACATCTTTGCCGATGGCGCGAACCAATAAGAGATTGCCAGTTTCTGCCGCAAGCATCATCATGCCCAGTAGAAAAGAAAAGCTAGTGTAGTTGACTTCATCGCCCAAGATCAGGTAGATCGCCGTAGTCGTGACGTGCCAGATCGGAGGAAACTCGCTCCACCAATCGCGAAAGGGCAATTTGTCATCTTCGGCCAGGGCAGCAAGCCGAAAATGATAGAGGCGGTCCCCACCTACACCGATGCCGGATTCCCCGGCTTCCGAGAGCACAGGTTGAAGAGCCAGCAACATGACCAAGCGAAAGCTGATAAATAGCAATAGCAAGATGCGGATGTCGCCCAACAATTGGTTCGTGCTTAAACTATCCCTGTCTGCCGTCATCATGCGTTTGTGTCTCACGAATATAAATGCTCGCCAAGGCGTCTTGATAAGCTGTGGACCAGCCGGGCACATTTGCGAGCGCCTGGGAAAGGCCGCTCTCGGTCTCGATTATTGCAAAGGAGATTTGCCACTTATCCAGCTCGGTTTTCCATCCACTTGCCGCGGTGGCTATACGATAATAATCGTTGAGAAAACCAGCATACAAGTCCGTACGGCCGTCAATGAAGACAGGATGTTGAGGCGCGTAAAACATTAGATAGCCGCCCCAATTGTAGCTGTTGAACATATTTCCTTCGAGCGCCATATCATTAAGATACTCTATCGCAGAGACCGGCAGACGGTTTGACATTGCATCATTCACCACGTCCTCGGCAACAATATGTCGGACGTACAGCAGCACGCCCGCAGCCACCAGACCGATAAACAGAATATTCAGTGCCAGGCGGCTTGGAGTCTCGAACTCGTAATGCGGGATCGTCCAGCCCTTGCGCCGCAGTATCTCGTCTAAATGGAATGTGGCGATAGGTAGGGCTGCAATTGCGAAGATCGACAGATTTCGCACGGCCGCCAAGGCCATGACGGCGGTGCCGCCAATCAGAAAGACTTCGCAAAAATCTAATCTGCGCCGGCTAGCCCTTGCGGCAACGATCACCAGCGCAAGCAGCAGCAGAAACACCCATGCAATCGGTTGTCCCAGATCCAAAGGCTGCCATTCTTCAATGTAGCGCCGTAGCTCTGGCAGAAAAAGTGTTTGCCAAGGCACGGTGTAAATGCGAGTGCCAAGCGGATTTATCACCAGGAGTGGCACGGAAGCGAGCGACACGATAACAAGCTTGCGTATTTCCCTAGGTTGCATGACCGCGTGTCCTCTAGCGGCGATTGTGTTCAGCAGTTCGCCCACGACAATAGCCCCGATCAAAAAATAGCCAATGATGTATCCGCCGTGTGCATTGCCCCACAGCCACATGAGTGGCAGCAGCCACTTAAGCCCATCGCCAAGGCCGCGCCTGTATCTGTGCAAACGCCACAGCAGGAAAGCGGCGAGCAAGAAAGAGAACATTTGGGGACGTGGTGACCAAAACGATGCCGCTGTTGCCACGGCTAGCACTAGCAAAAAGCCTCGCATGTAAACGTTGCCCGTGCAGGAGCGATAAACAAAGAACATTGCCGTCAGCGCCATCAGAGCGGTAAACAACGACATGCCAGCCAGACCTGTCAGGTTCCAGACAATGACAATGACAACTTGTGCCAAGGCGCTGTGGTTATAGTGCAGGTTGCCATCTCGAGTGAAAGAAAAGTGATCCAGGTAAATCGGCTCACCATAATCGAGGATATGTTGCCCGAGGCGCAAGTGCCACCAGAGGTCGTTGTCCACAGCAACGCGCAGTGCCATGGCAAAAAGTAACATGATAAGGATAATTCCGGTGCTTCGCTCGGTAGTCAATCGTCGCATGTTCAGTGACATTCAGTGATTTCTACCTCAAGTCAACTCGACACGTAATCAACAGTCTGCCCTGCAACAATATGGCGCGGTTATGGTGTCAGGATTATGTGCCCCAGGCAACCTGCGGCAAAAACGTCAAGGGTAGCGCTTCACGCAGGTATTCGTAGCGCGTATATTCCTGATTATATCGATTGTGGGGACGCTCGATTTTGCCACGCGCGAATATGCCGTAATATGCCGCGAGATTGTAAACAAACAAACCGTAGTCCGGCGCCAATGCCACGGCGCGTCGCATCGCTGCTACAGCTTTTTCGCGATCGCCGGACTGCCAATACAGCGCCGCCAGGTTGGCCCAGGAAATGGAGTGATTTAGCTCGATCTTCAGGAATTGCTCATAGGCGCTGATTGCCGGTGAAATGGCAGATCGGTCGTCGCGCGAAGCTATCAAACCCCATAATATAGCCTTCTGCTGATAATAAACGGGCATAGCAGGATCGCTGGCGATGACCTCATCCAATACGTTCAGCGCGTTTAGATAATCCTGCGCTTCTTCCGCAATTGATCGTCCGAGCTTGCCATAGTTGCTTAAGCGCAAGGCATGGATGTAGCGCCGGTTGGTTTCGCTCGTCCACAAGCCGGAGATGAGTACAACAATCCACAGCAGCGGCAAACCGACTAGACGTGCAAGCCGGGCCATTGACGTTCGGACGACATTGTCGCTACTTGGCGTATCCAGGAACGCCAACAAAAGTAGACCAAGCCAAGCGATGGCCGGCATCATGGCGGTGACATCAAAAAGGTGATGCACGGCGTATCCCGCCATAGCGGATGCTGCGCATATCCACGTCGGCCGTTTTTCAGCCGATAAGGTCTTCCAGCGGCGAAGTCCGGTCGCGCCGACCACAACGACAGTGGCGAAAAACCCGACCAAGCCCAAGAAACCCATTTCGGCGGCGATGTTCAGTGGCAGGTTGTGCGCATGGAAATATCCTTGTGCGGGCGGCACAGACATGAATCGCACGTTTTGTTGCCCAAAAGTAAACAAACCGTGACCCGAAAGCGGTTTTTCGGCAAATTGCTGCAATGCCGATTGCCAGACATCGCGGCGAAGCTCAGCTCGACGCTCGCGAATCGAGAATGAGTTGAGTATAAGTGCCAATGCCACGAATACACATATCGCAGCAAGAGACGTTCCGCCCGCCAGCATTCTTTGCCGAGACGAGATTTGGCGCTTCCAGCTGCCGGTCAGACGCCGCCAAGAAACCAGGTCCTGCTCTAACAGCGTAAGAAACAAATATGTGCCCAGCGCCGCGATCAGTCCCAGCCAGGCGCCGCGCGATAAGGTGAGCAGCAGGTTTGCCACCATTAATGTCGAATAGAGCGACCAAGCGTATCTAGCTGCCTTTCTTCGGGCAATTAGGGCGCGACCCACAGCAAATGGCGTAATGACAACCAGCACAGTTCCTAAGGCGTTAACATTCCCGATCAAACTAACCGGTTGTGTCAAGCTGCCTGCTGCAAGCATTTGTAACACGCTGAAGACCATGACAACTAGACCGGCGCTCAGCAAGCCATCTAACAGCCACTCGCGGCAAGTGTGATGGTTAGACAGCAGATCATGAAAAGCGTACCAACTTCCCAAATAAACGAAAGCAAAATAGAGACCGACGGCGCTGCGATATTGCCCTTCCGGATTGGCGAGCAATGCGCACAGAATCGCAAGTGCCCAAAGGGGCAATACAAAGTCAATTGCAGTCTTTTGCCATTGCCAGCCACCGCGCCATCGCGCCCACAGCCATAAAATCAGCGGGATGAAAACGAAGCCGAAGCTAAAGCGATGAGAATCGGGTATGATTATGCCGTTAAATGTCGCGCCAAAAGGCGAAAGCAGATACAAACAAAAGAGCGTGATGAATAACCGTGTCACGATTCTTCTGCTGGTATACGACATGAATCCAAGCTTCCGGTGGACATTGCTGCAACCTAAAGTATAGTAGTATTCCGAGCATCAAGCCCAAAGAAACAGTCCCTTCCTGCGAGGACAAAAACGTCCCTGAGCGAAGGTGGCGTTCGTCACGTATATTGGCGTTTACTGGCCTGTCGTTCCGGTTGTGGGCGTTATTTTGCGATCAGGCAGAATCTTGGACCAATGCTCAAGACAATAGGTTACAATTGAGGGTATGCACCAGCAAAGTTGAAGGAATTATTTATGTTGCAGTCACGCGCATTGTATCAAGTGCAAGAGCTCGAACTCGATATTATCAAACGCACCAAACGCATCAAAAGTATCAACGTCCTTCTTGAAGATGATGAGGAACTCAAGAAACAACAAGAGACTTTCACAAGCAAAGAAGAGCGACTGGACGAATGCCAGAAAAGTGTAAAGGAAATGGAACACCAGATCGCCTTGGTTGTCGACAAACGTCAAGTATCCGAGACGCGGCTATATGGCGGTGAAGTCACCAACACCAAGGAAATGCAGGATATGCAGATGGAGATTGAGGCATTGATGCGTCGTCAGACGCAACTTGACGAACAACTCTTGCAGTTGATGATAGAACGCGACAGAGCTGCGGCAGATTTTGAAGAAAAACAAGGCAAACTGGAAGCAACTAGTGCAGAATACGAAGCCCTCCAAAAAGAGCTCTTGACGGAAAAGAGGGCGCTCAAGAAAAGCGTTGATGCCTTGATGGCAGACCGCCGTGCGGCAATCGAACAAGTGCCGGAGCAAGTCATCAAGATTTACCACGGTATGCGATCAGCCAAATCCAATCGGCCGGTATCCATACTCAAGGACAACGCCTGCATGGTGTGCGGCATTGAACAAAACCACATAGTAATCACCGCGATCAATCGGGGTGAGCAGTTAGTCCGGTGCAACAATTGCGGACGAATCCTGGTCAAGTTATAGAGGACCTGCCGTCAAGCGCTAAACCGCCACTGCTCGCTTCACCACCACAACCGAATGGCGGCAGCGAAAAGGTCGGCCTCACTCGCACAATATAGTAAACGTCCTGCTCCTGCGAGCATAACGACTTTTCCAGAAAATGAGGGCGGCCGCTTTTAGGACAGCAATCGCATCAAGATGGTGATTCCCAGGAATACCACCAGTGGGCTGAGATCAACGCCACCCATTGGCGGCAAGGCATTGCGTATCGGTGCCAACACCGGTTCCGTCACTTGAAAAAGGAAGCGCGCGATGGGATTGTCGGCATTCAGGTTGGGTATCCAGCTCATCAATACACGGGCTAGAAGAATCAATTGATAAACGCTTAGAGCAGAGAACAGTATAAGAAACAGTGATTCCATTTGTAAAGTGACCTTTCGCTACTTAGTTTGACTGTGCTTTTCTTTCACCAAAAATCGCGCGTCCAATGCGTACTATGGTCGCGCCCTCTTCGATCGCAATCTGATAATCGTCCGTCATTCCCATACTGAGTTCCGGCAGAGAAATAGCCAGCGAATCGGCTAGCGCATGCCGCAGCGCAAACAGATCAGCGAAGACCTTGCGGACGATTGCGGAATCCGCACGGAATGGCGCCATCGCCATTAAACCGATCACTCGGAGATTTGGTAGCGCAACCGCTGCGCCTATCTCTTGCCACAGTTTATCCTTGATTGCTACGTCACAATACCAATTATAACCCTCAAACCCGTATTTCGATGCTTCGCCCGATACATTTATCTCCAACATTACCTTGGTTTCCCGCTGATCATGCTCCAAAACCCGAGAAAACCTTGTCGCCAGGCGCAAGCTGTCGACCGATTGAATGACATCAAAAAGTGGCGCGACGTGTTTGGCCTTGCGGCTTTGCACATGTCCCACCATGTGCCAACAGATTGGATTTCCAACTCGTTGGTTTACCTGCTCGATCTTCTGTATAGCTTCCTCTACGCGGTTTTCGCCAATATGTTGCATGCCGGCCGCCGCCGCTTCAACGATATCGGCCACGGACTTCTGCTTGCTGACGGCAACGAGCGTCACTTCCTGCGGATCTCGATTGACCTTGGCGCATGAGGTGGCGATTGATTCCGCCACTCGATTGATGTTATCTGCGATACTCATAAGGATATAACCACCCCAAAGCGACCTGTTGAGCCTTGCTCAGCACGATGAGAGTAGAAGTCTTTGCAATTGTCGAAGGTACAATTACGTAAAACCTTCATATTGTCGACGCCCTGCCGCTGTAAATCCAATTGATTGGCCGACCACAAATCAAGGTAAGCGCTGTCGTCTGCTGGATCGCGCCAGATCAAACCCGCATCAGGTCCGTAACAAGCAAGTACTGCATCCACAACTTCTTCACCCACCTGATAATTTTTTTGCGAAATCGCAGGACCAATGACGACTTCGATATCCGCCGGCCGCGATCCGTAAGCTCGGCGCATGGCTTTAATCATGCTTGCCGCCATCCTGTGAACGGTGCCACGCCAACCAGCATGTGCCAAGCCAATCACATTCTTGGCGGGATCATGGAATAGCAACGGTACGCAGTCGGCAAATCGCATGACCAGCGGCGTATCCGGCTTATCAGTTAACATACCGTCCGCCTTGTCCAACGCACCCTTGCCGTTTGACTTGTGATCGACTGTGACGATCTCCACGCTGTGCACCAACCAGGTTGTGACGGCATTCTCGCCGGCGACATGGGCGGCTGCATACATGCGCCGGTGGTTTTCCGCGACGGCAGTCGGACAATCGCCGTTCGATCCACCAACATTCAGCGAGGACCACTGCGCTTGGCTGACACCACCGTGACGCGTAAAAATACCATGTGCAATATTGTTCCAGTTTTCGTTTCGGTAGAAAACCAGTCCGGATTCTTCGACACGCTGCAAGACTCTTGACTCCTGGCAGGTTGCGGCCGCATCCGTGATTCGGCATTGTTTCTACTATACCATGATAAACGCTGGGAGATATGGTCGCGTGAGCACCGAGGCCGGCTTGCACTGCGGGTCGCGCATATGACCAGGTTTTCCATACAGAAACCCTGGTTCGACCTCGCGCAAACATCTCCATTCCAACTGATCGGCAAGGCGTGCTGGCGGCCGATTCGCTTGCCGCGAATCTAGTCGCCGATAGCGGTTTGCACCGGCAATTGTGTTACAATGATGGTCAACAATATTGAGCATTCTGCGTAGCAAGGTTTGAAAAGCTAATGAACATGGCACTTCGCGAACTCAACGAAAATCAGACCTATTCCCAATCATTGCAGCGGATGAAATATATCTCGCATTGGCTGATTGATTTGGTGTTTCCGGCCAGTTGTGGAGGATGCGGTCGAGTAGATTTTCACTTTTGCCGCGACTGCCAGGTGGAACTAGCCGCGCTGCCCCTGGCCGTGCATAAGCGGGATGTCGTGGGCCGGGGCCAGTGTATCGCGAGTGGCCGACACGAGGGCAAACTGGCGCAAGCAATCAGAGCATTCAAGTATAACAACGCGACAGATCTTGCCGAACCGCTAGCGCAACGGCTGATTAGTCTGAACCGTAATCGGGTATGGAATATTGATGCGTTGATTCCCGTTCCGCTATTTGTCAAGAGGTTGGCGGAACGAGGATATAATCAGTCCGAATTGCTCGGCCGGCACATGAGCGCTGCCTGTAGCATTCCACTCCGAACCGAATGGTTGAGTAGGATGCATGAAACCCGCAATCAGGCGGAGCTGGGACGTGACGAACGAAGCGCCAACGTCAAAGACGCATTTGCCGCAACCGAAGATGTTAAGAATCTGTCGATTTTGCTAATTGACGATGTCGTGACAACTGGCTCGACTTTGAGCGAATGTGCCGGCGCATTGTGGAAAACCGGAGCAAGGGCTGTTAACGCGCTGACTCTCAGCCATGCTTAATGATTTACTGACCTAGCAAGGAGGCTCATTATGGAAGTGCACATTCATGGCGACGGAATCAAAGTCTCGGAAGGACTGGACCAATACACCCGTTCCAAAGTCGACAAGCTGGATCGATACTTGCCCAATATTGCGCATGTCGGCGTCGAGCTGTCGATCATACGAACCCATCGCGGCGCCGACTTGGCAATAGCCCAAATTACTGTGCAGCACGCGCGTGGAGCAATTCTGCGCGCGGAAGAAAAGATGAATATTGACAATCGCGAAACCATACGCTTCGCGATCAATAAGGCGGTTGAAAAGCTGCATCGGCAGATTGATCGCTTTAAGAGCAAGCGCATAGCCAAACAGCAGCGTGTTCGGGATCGTTACCGTGCGACGGTTGCCGAAATCGATTCGGCGGAAGACGCGCCGCAATCCGTCGGACTAGACACTGATGATTCGGCGGCAGCTACAGATATCGTGCGGCGCAAGGATGTCGAAATGATGCCCATGAACGAAGAAGAAGCCATAGAGCAACTTGAATTGCTTGATCACAACTTCTACATGTTCATGAATGCCGATACCGATCAGATCAATGTGCTGTATCGACGCGAAAACGGTGGTTATGGTATTCTCGCGCAGCAATAATCACACATTTCAGGGCTTGGTTTGTCGTTTTTGTTCGCGCCAGAGGTACGCCAGGAGGCGGTATTTGCGGAATTCGTACCATGCCATCAGCATCGACAATTTGAAGCCGTGCCATCGATCCCGATAGCCATATAAAGTGATGAAGCGCCAAAAGAACTGTCGCAGTGGCTGCATCACATAGTTGCGCAGTTTTGGTTCAATGCCCTGCCCGAAGAGCATCTTAACATCGTACTGCAGGTAGCGCTCTTGTTTCTCCAGGAAGTGCGCCAGGTCCTTGTAGTTATGATGCGCCAGAGCGTGCTTCATTGTGCCTTCAGCTCCATCTAGTTGGACTACTTCGTGTACCAGACGCTCCGGATCAAAGCGCGCCTGACCGGCGCGAAGCAGCCGCGTTTGATAATCCGGATACCAGCCCGCCCCTGTGGTCAGCACTCCGAAAATGTAATTGTGGCGCGGAATGCGCCAACCGGCATATCCTTGCTGCATTGTCTTCTCAGGGATTTCATCTGCCAGCTCGCTGCCGACACGTTCATCAGCATCAACAAAGAGAACCCAATCGGTGCACCCGGCGACGGTCTCGAGCGCAGCATTGCGTTGCGCGGCATAATTCTCGAAACGATGCTGGAATATATCCGCGCCATGTTGCGCGGCAACAGCCACAGTATTGTCAGTACTAAATGAATCAAAAACGACGACCCGGTCTGCGAAACCCAGAGAATCGATACAGTCGGGTATCTGTTCCTCTTCGTTGTAGGTCAAGATGATGGCGGTGAGATGCGTCATGAACCTGCCAGCTCAACCACCTGCCTGTATGCGGCAATCAATTCGCTTTGCGCCGCAGGCGTGGCGGTTATCATGCCATTCATGCCTCGGACAATCAGTTGACGCGCCAGCCAGCGCTTCCAGGGCGGATAATGTTTGTCATAAAACGTCAGACGGCTTTTCCACAAGTTTAGCAAACTGCGGGGGCGCGCCTGTGAAGTACTGCCCCCTCCTATATGAATCACATGCGCACGTGGCACACAAAGAATCTGCCAGCCAGCACGCCGGATTCGCCAAGCCCAATCTACCTCTTCGCAGTACATAAAGAAGTCTTCATCCAGGAGCCCGACTTCGACTACTACGTCTCGCTTTAACATCATGGTAGCGCCCAGGGTAAAGTCGACCGCAAACGGTTCCTTTGCCCGATACTGTCGCTTGGGATAGCGCCCGTTGAAGGAGCCTTCCAGCCAACGCCCCGGTGTCGGGAAAAACTCGGCCCAGATCTGGCGCAGATCGGGAAACATAAACGCGCTGTGTTGGAAACTCCCGTCGGCAAAAGTCAGCCGCGCCCCGACCACTCCTGTTGACGTTTTGGCGAAGAGCGAATCGAAAAGCATCCGGGTCGCACCTTTGCGCGTAATCGTATCGGGATTCAGTAGGTATACGGCTGAGGGCAGCTGGGGGCCGGAGGCTTCCGCTTCGAAACCCAAGGCTCTTATGGCTAGGTTATTGCCACGCGCGTAACCAATATTATCTTCGTAAGCCAGCAAGATTACTTCGGGAAAACCGCGCCTGATCAAGTCAACGGTGTCATCGGATGAGGCGCAATCAAGGACTCGAACTTCATATTCTAATCCGGAATCTGACAAGTCATCGAGCAAACTGCGCAGAGCATCGGCAATCACCGCCGAGTTATTCCAGGTCACAATGACGACAGCCAAATCTACCATGACGAATCCAATGGGGATGACCTAAGCGCCAGGATCCACCATCATAATCGAGCGCATGCCAACGCTGTTGTTGCGCAAACTGATAGCGACATCTTCATGAATCAGACCAGTCCAGCAATTCTGAGGATTACGGGCTTCGATCGTCGTCATACGAATCGCGCCCCAGACCACCGAACGTGCTTTCGCAGGCAGATAGGAGTACGTATTGCCGCTGGCTTCATCGAAGACCTTGACGAGATCGTCCTGCGCGGCGATTGCCCAGCGATAGGGATAGCTAACGAGCGAAGTTTCGCATTGAATGCCGATTCGCCAGGCACCGGATTCATCGAACCAGCCCAAAGTGGCAGCCTGCTGTTCCTGCTGGTAGACCGTGCCGGGTGGCGGACCGGTTGTCCGGATGGGAACATCGCCGTAGTTCTCCACCGTCAGCCGAAAGACCAGCATATCGCCCTTGGGTACGGAGATCGATTGTGAATACGCCAGCGCCTCCCAATCTTCCGGGATATCAAGCAAATCGCCCTCTTGCTGGCGCGATGTGAACAGGCTGTCCGAATAGGCTTGAACATCGAAGATAACATCAACTCCGATAAATTGCGGCTTTATCTCCGCGTAAGGTTTGCCGCCAATCTCTATCGTCAAAGGCGCCTCTTGACGGATGCGCTGGCCGGTCGCGTCCTGCGCTAGCGCAATGACCTGGTAAGTACCGTCCGGTGGCGGATCGACGCCGAGATCAATACCGCCTTCATAATCGTAACGATGTCGACCAGCTTCGCCATATTGTCGCTCTTCGACCCGCGCAGAAATCGGAATTCTCGCGCCGGAAGGTCCGACTAGAAAGACATCCAAACTATCGACATCCTTTTCCAAGTAGACGTTGATCTGCACACGGTCGTTAATGCCATCTTGGTTGGGTGAAAATTTAGGTGGAGAGACGGTGAATTCCGACATAATGGGCAAAGGCGTTTCTGCGGCGGCAATGCCTAAGGTGCCGCTTTCGCTCGCAGTTTCGCCGGTATCGTTCGAAGCTTGAATTCGCCAAGTGTAGGATCCGTTCGGCAGCAGGCGACGCTCGATGCTGCCGTAAACTTCTTCATCCTCCAACAAGAAGCCATCCACTATCCCGCTGAAGATCACACTATATTCATCATCGTCACGGACTTGCCCCTCGCGAAAGTAGAAGGTTTTGCCGCTCTCTGATGTAAATGAGAGGTCGATCGTGGCCGGACGAGACAAGGAATACTGAAAAATTGCGAGATCGTTGTCTCCGTCGGCATCCGGGCTTATCTGCTCTCGATCAAAACGCGCATATAAGATTAGCGGGAGCGGGGGCGAGAGCAAAAGGCTACCGACAACGATAACGAGCGCGATGCCGGCAGCAGCTGCCAGCAACAGAAATCCATAGTGGATGCGCATGCGTGCTACACTCCCGTCCCTCTCGCAACCGTGACAAGTCTACCGAGCCCGTCAGAGAGCGACAAGACCCGATACTTTACACAAGAGGCAAGCATGGGCTAAACTTCCGGTTCATTCCCGCTACCTGTACACATATTAAGGGACGATTCCTTGAAGCTGCAACTAGATCCGGACTTTACTGCCATATCCAATGCAGTGCCAATTGGCGATGGTGACTTGACTTTGCCTCTTTTGATCCTGGAAGATCAGGTATTGTTCCCTGATGTGCTCAGCATCGTTCCCCTGCTTACAGAACCCAATATGGAGGCGGTTCGCTACGCCAAAGCGCAAGGTCAGACGCTGATCGCAATCAAGCAGAAGCAGAATGAAGACGGAAGTGATTTGCACAACTCTCTTCACGCCGTAGGGACCGAAATCGCACTAGGCCAGATCAATGAAGCTGGCGGAAGCGAGCCACAGGTGATGGTACAAGGGCGACGCCGCGTACAAATTGTTTCCATTGACGAAACACTGCCCTACCCGATTGCCATCGCGCGAGTCGTATACGAAGACTTGGCTGAGGGCGAGCGCGCAGTAGCCCTGGCCGCGGGTTTGATCGAACTGTTTAAGCGCTCCAGCCAATATAACGAAGCTCTACCGGACACGGTCATAAAGTTTATGCTGCAGGTTGAGGATCCCGGAAAACTTTGCGATTCGCTCGCCGCTACATTGCCGATTAAAGCCGATCTGCTGCAGCAAATCCTGGAAGCGGCCGATGTCGAGCAACGTTTGGAATTGTTGGCTGTCGCCTTGTCTTCAGATCTACACGACAGCCAGTTGCACGAAGAAGTGCACACCCGGCTTCAAGACGAGATCGCAGCGAATCAACGCGAGATGTATTTGCGTGAGCAGATGCGGGTCATCCAGCAAGAATTGGGTGACGGCGACATTTTTCAGCAAGAGTTGAGCGAACTCACTGAAAGGATTCGACAAGCGGGACTGCCGGAGGAGATACATGAAAAGGCGATGAAAGAGGTATCGCGCTTGGGCGTAATACCGCCTATGTCTCCCGAATCCGGTGTGATTCATACATATTTGGACAGACTATTGACCTTGCCCTGGAACCAGGTCAGCGAAGAGAACCTGGACTTGAGCCACGCAGAGGAAATCCTCGAGCAAGCGCATTTTGGACTGGACAAGGTAAAAACACGCATTATCGAACATATCGCCGTGCGGAAACTCGCTCAAGATAAGATGAAAAGCCCGATCTTGTGCTTTGTCGGTCCGCCCGGAGTGGGAAAGACGTCTTTAGGCAAAAGCATTGCTGATGCCCTGGGTTGCAAGTTCTTACGCATCAGCTTGGGCGGTGTGCGTGACGAAGCGGAGATCCGCGGTCACCGCCGTACCTATATCGGCTCGATGCCGGGCCGCATCTTGCAGCAGATGGAACGCGCGGAGACGGTCAACCCGGTTTTCATGCTGGATGAAATCGACAAGATGAATTCGGACTTCCGCGGAGATCCGGCATCGGCAATGCTGGAAGTGCTGGATCCGGAACAGAACAGTAAATTCATTGATCATTATCTGGAAGTGCCCTACGACCTGTCCAAAGTAACCTTCATCACGACCGCCAACGAATTGTATGGGATTCCCGAAGCGCTGGAGGACAGGCTGGAGGTCATCGAATTCAAAGGGTACTCGGAAGAAGAGAAGATTCAGATCGCACTCCGTTTCTTGATTCCCAAGCAACTCGAGGCAAATGGTCTTCCAGCCAGCGGCATACGTTTTCTAACTGCGTCATTGCAGCATATCATCAGGCACTTTACCTACGAGAGCGGTGTGCGCAATCTTGAACGGGAAATTGCCAAAATCTGCCGTAAGATCGCGCGGCAGTTGGCATCTAAACGTGAGTTTCCCAGGCGAATCAGTCAATCTCGGGTAGAAAAATATCTGGGCCCACCGCAGGTGCTGGATTCGCGCGTCAATCGATCCGACGCCATTGGCATCGCCAGCGGCTTGGTATGGACACCAAACGGCGGTGATATTCAGACGATTGAAGTGTCACTGGTGCCTGGCAAGGGCAACCTGATGCTGACCGGGCAACTGGGTGATGTCTTGCAAGAATCAGCACATATTGCGCTCAGCTATCTGCGGTCGCGCGCGCACGATTTCGATGTGCCATCCGAAGATTTTGACAATTTTGATATTCACATCCATATGCCGGAAGGCGCCGTGCATAAGGATGGGCCGTCAGCCGGCATCACGCTGGTCGGGGCGCTGGTGTCCGCTTTCACCGAGAGGCTCGTCAAAAGCGTATACGCTATGACCGGGGAAATCACCTTGCGTGGCAACGTCTTACCGATTGGTGGAGTTGTCGAAAAAGTGTTCGCTGCCCGACGTCGTGGTATCCCGAATGTGATCCTGCCCAAAGACAATCTCAAAGATTTGCGCGAACTGCCAAAGGCGGTGAAGAAAGATGTCGCCATAAGTGTCGTCGACGATATGCAAGAAGTGCTAGACTTGATCCTGCATGAGCCGCCGGCCCGACGGAAGCGCGACATTGAAGCGGAAGAGCGGCAACGGGACGGCGCTGGAAACGACGCTGGTTGAAGGCAATGTAGAAAGTGGATATTGTCAAGTTGTCGCCAGTCACCGAGACGTAGACCAGTCGTAGGCGAAGCGGAAGCCAGGCAATGCCCTGGCCGATACAGCTTATGGTAGCCTGTAGTGCGAGGCGACCAGAAAGATGCTCGGCCGCGGCGCGAAAATTTGTCGAGCCAATGGGACATTGCAAAGTCTTTCTGCCGTCGCGAAACAGGCGAAATTTGAAGCAAGTGCCGATATGCGTTTCAACGTTGCTTTGGCCATTTCAGCTCTATTGCTCGGCGCATGTAGCGCGCTAAATCAAGCCGTCGTCGCGCCTTCACCAACGGCCAGCCCAACCCCAATCGCGACCATAACGCCGAGTGACGTGCCGGCCGCAACGGCGACAGTCTTACCAACTATTACGCCTACTTATACATTGACACCGAGCCCAAGCCCGACACTGATTTCGTCCCCTACCGACATAGCTACAGCAACAACGACGTTGACGCCGAGCATCACACCTTTCCCCGCTGTCGGATTCGTCTTCGACAATTGGAATGTCGAGGAGATTCCCCAAAATATCAAAGATGGAATCGACAATCCCATGGTGATGTTTCTGAATTCCAACAACCAGCGAACCATCGCCAACATCGCGACGGCACAGCCAAACACCGGCGTTCAGAACCTGTATTTGGTATCGCCTGCAAATCCGGGCCGGCGCATCCTTATCCTCGAAGTCGATGCTAGCACACGGCTAAATGTATACCCGGCAAGAAATGGCGCGGCGCTGGCCTATGTCAAAGTTGACGAGGACAGCCGCAGCAACGGTCTCTACGTTATGGACTTATCCAGCGGATTCGCTGCACGCGTCTTACCCGGTGACAATCCCCTGGTGCAGCGCGGATTCTTTGTCGAGCCGGATTGGTCGCCTGACGGCAGTCAACTGGCGCTGACAGTGGCGACCGGTTACGACCTCGATATCTTCTTGTATGCTAAAGACGGCTCTGGACACAGAAACATCACCGATCAGGGATCGCTCGATTTCTGGCCGCGCTGGTCGCCAGATGGCCGCAGAATTTCATTCGTCTCGGATCGGGCGGATTGCCCAAGTTGGATACCGGGTGACGAGCTATTCTGTGATGGCTCCAAAATGACATTGCCTAGAGGCGGGCAGGTGTATATATTCAATATCGAGACGGGGCAGATTGAGCGCGTTTCTGACGCGAACGCAAGCGAACCACCTTATTGGATCAATGAACGCTTGCTGGCCTTTGCAAGCGGCAACCCCTTCGACTTGTTGAATCCGCAGCGACACCTCTGGCAGGCAGACATTGAAACGGGCGAAATAAGAGAAGTGCGATTGGCAGGCAGTCCGGAAAGCGCCAGTTATCTTTCTGAAGCATGGTCGCCGGACGGGCAACTGGTCTTGGTGCAAATCGCCGATCAGACCAATCAGCTGGTGCTGATGTCGATAGATGGCCAATTGCTGCGCCGCGACAATGAAATGGGTTTTCCACGTTTCGCCATGTCCGCTGCCTGGTCACCCGATGGCCAGCGAATCGCCATCGGCGGGTCCGCCGGGCAGTGTCCTTACGGCGTTCGTGTTAAAGCGGCGGACTATCGCAATATCGCTACCGGCAATCCACCACCAAGCATGTGCGATCCGATTTTTTCAGATGATGGTCAACGCATCGCATTCAGCGGGGTGAATCCCCGTGTTGACGGCAGAAACGATGTGTTTGTCGCCAATTTCAACGGATTCGGCGCGATCAACCTTACCGGCAATCTGCGCGGACAAGTTGAATTATTAGGCTGGGTCGGTGGGTCACCGTAGTCAGGGTTCAGCCAACGCGATATAGTGTAGATCTTTCATAATTGAGAATCCGGGAGAGCATTCATGTCCGATTTAGAGGGCAAAGTGGCGCTGGTCACGGGCGGGAGTCGCGGCATTGGCAGAGCCATTTGCCTTGAATTGGCAAAACGCGGCGCAACTGTCATCGCCAACTATCATCGGAGCGCGGAAGCTGCAGACGCACTCATCAACGAGATTTCCGGAAGCGGTGGTACGGCAAAAGCGATGCAAGCCGATGTCAGTGATACCGAGGCGGTAGCCGGGCTGTTCAAGTCGGTTTTGTCAGAGTTTGGCAAGATTGATATTCTGGTCAACAATGCTGGAATGACGCGCGACAACGTCATCATGTTGCTAAAACCCGCCGACTTTGATGATGTCATATCCACCAATCTCCGCAGTTGCTGGCTCTGCTGCAAAGCGGGGTCACGTCTGATGATGCGTAAGCGGCAGGGCAGCATTGTGAATATTACTAGCGTCGTCGGCATTGCTGGAAATGGCGGACAGACCAATTACGCGGCCAGCAAAGCCGGCATCATCGGGCTGACCAAGTCGCTGGCGAAGGAGCTGGCTTTTCGCGGCGTCCGCGTCAATGCAGTGGCGCCCGGCTTCGTCGAAACCGATATGACAGCAGACCTTTCGGATGAGATAAAGGGCAAAGCCACCGAAGCTATTCCGCTGGGCAGAATGGGACATCCGGAAGATATTGCAAAAGCCGTGGCGTTTCTTGCTTCGTCAGATGCCTCGTATATTACCGGTCAAACCTTGGTTGTAGACGGCGGCATGGTGATGTGATTGCGGCAGCGCAGAAAACTGGGAGGCAAGTCATGAGTACAATTTTCTCCAAGATCATCGCCAAAGAGATTCCGGCAGATATCGTCTACGAAGATGATTTGGTATTGGCTTTTCGCGATATTGCACCGCAGGCGCCAATACATGTATTGGTCATTCCCAAAAAAGAGATCGCGACCTTGAATGATGTGTCGGCGCAGGACGAAGTGATGCTGGGTCGGTTATTTGTGGTGGCCGCAAAGATCGCCGCGGAGCAAGGCATTGCCGAGAACGGTTACCGCTTGATCGTAAATTGCAACGAGGATGGTGGGCAAGAAGTATTTCACCTGCATTTACACTTGCTCGGCGGGCACGGTCTTGGTCCCATGTTGACCAAACGCTAGTGTCAGAAAATTAGCCCTGTGCCACAATCCGTGTTAACGAGAAATATACCGCTAGCCGGAAGATTCTTCGCTCGCGTCCGGCGTCTGTTCAGACTCTGCCGGAGCATCGTCCTCAGGTGAAGCCGGTTCAGCATCTTCTGCTTCCTGGACAGCTTCGGGCTCGTCAGCTTCATCCTCAGCCTCATTGGCCGTTTGGTCGCTTTCAAGTGTCGGTTCTGTCGCCGTTGTGGATTCCTCGTCGGCTGCTGAGCTGGCGTCTTCTTCGGATTCGCTGTCGGAATCGGAAGCGGGATCTGCCTCAGCTTGCGATGCTTCTTCTGAAGTTTCGCCCGTTTCTTCTTCAACGGTCTCGGGCTCGCTTGGCTTTCCCCAGTCATTGGGAGTGGCATCGTCAATAGCTTGCAGAATTTCCGCAGTAGATGGGATAGATCCAGCCGTCTGCGCTTCCAAAGTGACGCCGTTTATGCGCAGGGTTGGTGTGCCAGTGACGTCTTCGGTCATAGCCTGAGTCAAGGTTTCGTTGATCGCTCCTGAGTGGAAGCAGTTTGTGAAAGCAGATTCGCTAAGCTCAAGCGCTGCGACACCCGCCAGCAGGCGATTCTGAGAATAAGCCGTGTTAGCGTAACGCGATTGCCAATCGAATAGCACATCGTGGGCTTCCCAAAACATGCCCTGCTGTCCGGCACAGAGCGCTGCCTTGGCGGCACCCAAAGCATTGGGAATGGATCCGGTCTGCATCGGCACATAAGTGAAAAGAATCTGCCCACTACGTACGAGTTCAAGCATCGCGTCAAAGGATTCATCATGCAAAACTTCGCAACCTGGGCAAGCAAAGCTGGCAAATTCTTCCACAGTTACCGGCGCGTCCTGGTCGCCCAACTGCGGATAGCCGTCGGGAGAGAGTGATCGAGATAGACCCTCGTAGCGCGCCTGCAATTCGCCAGGGATAAACGCCTCCACTGGTTGGCTGGAAACGACAACCATTGCTGCAGCCACAACTGCGACAATAACGATGCCCAACAAGAGTATCGTTCGTTGATTCTTTCGGCGTTGTTTCTGTCGACGCTGTCTCGCTTCGTGTGTGCGACTTTTTTTCCGTGCCATTTCTTTCCCGACCTTGGGTATATTCGGCGCTGAATTCCCATTCTGCTGCCAAGAGTCTACTGTACAGACTGCCTTTGTAAAAGGACAAGTATGTGACTGCAGAATGCTATCATCTCTATCTAGAAAAACGCAAACGCTTGCAGCGCGAGACACGGTAACAAGAGCCGCACAATCTGGTAAAATCCATCATCAATCAATCCTAATCTGGTCAACATAAATACGTGGAAGAATGCGAAATACCGGCCATCCAATGTCGTGCATTTAGAACGGGCGTGCTTCCAATAGCTAGCAATGTGTTTTGCGGATTTAGCGAATTTGTCCAGCAACGAGACAGAGGGAGAAGCAATGAGCAATTATTTCGGGGCGCGCGGCACTTTTGATACCGGTAGCGGTACGGCAATCATTTATCGCCTGAGCAGACTCGCCGAAGAAGGCATCGGGCACATCGACCGATTGCCCTACAGCATCAAGATCTTGCTGGAAAATGCATTGCGCAATCAAGACGGGCGACACTTCAAGGCGGAAGACGTCGAACACTTGGCGGGTTGGGATGCCAACAACACCCGTGCCGTCGAGATTCCCTTTAGTCCGGCCCGCGTGATTCTGCAAGACTTTACCGGTGTTCCATCGCTGGTAGACCTGGCTGCGCTGCGCAGCGCCATGGCTCGCATGGGTGGCGACCCGCAGAAAATCAATCCGACGGTGCCTGTCGACTTGGTCATCGACCATTCGGTACAAGTGGATGTCTTCGGCAGCAGCGATGCCTTCCTGCGCAATGCGGAGATGGAGTTTGTTCGCAATCGCGAAAGATACGAATTCCTGCATTGGGGTCAAAAGGCCTTCGAAAACCTGAAAGTTGTACCACCGGCGACCGGCATCGTGCATCAGGTAAATCTCGAGTATCTCGCCAAAGTAGTACAGCTTTATGACGATCCGCAGGGAGATGGCAAGGTTGCCCTGCCCGATTCGCTAGTCGGAACCGACAGCCACACCACCATGATAAACGGCTTGGGTGTCTTGGGTTGGGGCGTTGGTGGTATAGAAGCCGAGGCGGCCATGTTGGGTCAGCCGGTGTATATGTTGATGCCGCAGGTTGTCGGTTTCAAGCTGCTTGGTCAATTGCCCGAAGGTTCAACGGCGACCGACCTCGTGCTGGTAGTAACGCAGATGCTGCGCGAAAAGGGCGTAGTCGGCAAGTTTGTCGAGTTCTATGGGCCGGGCCTTGGCGGGTTAACCTTGCCCGATCGCGCGACGATCGCCAACATGGCGCCAGAATACGGCGCGACTATGGGTTTCTTCCCGGTTGACGACGAAGTTATCAGTTATTTGCGCCGTACCGGACGCGATGAAGCAAGTGTTCAACTGGTAGAGACTTACAGCAAAGAACAGGGATTGTTCCGCAGCGACGACTCGATTGATCCACAGTTCAATGACAATCTCGAATTGGATCTGTCATCGGTCGAACCGAGTGTCGCTGGACCATTGCGTCCACAAGATCGCATTTTGGTCAAAGACTTGAAACCGCGTTTCAATCAGGTGTTGACTGCTCCCCTGGGTCCGCAGGGATTCGCCTTGTCGAAAGATCAGCTGGAGGCTTCGGGCGATTTCAAAAGCAATGGTGACAGCGCCGTGCTCAAGCACGGTTCGGTGGTTATCGCGGCGATCACGTCCTGTACCAATACCAGCAACCCGTCAGTGATGGTTGCCGCGGGATTGCTGGCCAAGAAAGCCAATGAGCGTGGCCTGCGCCGCAAACCTTATGTCAAAACGAGCTTGGCGCCCGGTTCGAAAGTGGTGACAGAATATCTCAACAAAGCCGGCTTGACGCCGCACCTGGAAGCGCTTGGCTTCCATACTGTAGGTTACGGTTGCACCACCTGCATCGGCAATAGCGGACCTCTTTCGGAACCGGTGCGTGAGGCGATTAATCAAGCTGATATCGTCGCGGCATCGGTCTTGAGTGGAAATCGCAACTTCGGCGGCCGCATAGGACCTGATGTGCGCGCTAATTTCCTGGCATCGCCGCCTTTAGTGGTGGCCTATGCCTTGGCCGGCACGGTTGATATCGACCTCAGCACGGAAGCGCTGGCACAGGACAGTAATGGCGCTGATGTATTCCTCAAAGACATTTGGCCGACTCAGGAGGAAATCGTTGCCACCGTTCAAGGCAGCCTGGATGCTGAAATGTTCATCGAGCAATATGGCAACGTTTATGAAGGCAACGAAGAATGGAATGCGATTCCCAGTACAAATGAGCCTGTATACCAGTGGCAGGAAAATAGCAGCTATATTCAGGAACCGCCCTTCTTCCTCGATCTGAAGCGCGAAGTCGCGCCGATATCAAGCATAACTGGCGCGCGAGTCATGGTCATAGGAGGCGATTCGGTAACGACCGATCATATCTCGCCCGCCGGTGCCATCGCCATCAACGGTCCAGCAGGTCTATATCTGATGGAAAATGATGTCAGCCCACAGTATTTCAATAGCTTTGGCTCTAGACGCGGCAATGACCGAGTGATGACGCGCGGCACCTTTGCCAACGTTCGCTTGCGCAATTTGTTGGTTCCTGGCAGCGAGGGAGGCGTAACTATTCATCTGCCGAGTCAACAAGAGATGTCGATATACGATGCCGCGCTGAAATATCAGCAAGATGGTACGCCGTTGTTGGTTCTGGCCGGCAAAGATTATGGCATGGGCTCATCGCGCGATTGGGCCGCCAAAGGTACCTTGCTGTTGGGTATAAAGGCGGTGATCGCCGAAAGCATTGAACGCATCCACCGCAGCAACTTGGTGATGATGGGTGTCTTGCCGCTGACCTTTGTCGAGGGCGAATCGTATCAATCGCTCGGCCTGTCCGGGCACGAGACCTTCGACATACCAATCACGGACGAGGTCAATCCGATGGATAATTTGACCGTTACGGCCACCTCAGATGATGGCAAGCAGACAAAATTCGAGGCAATTGTCCGTCTCGATTCACCAGTGGAAGTGGAATATTATCGCGACGGCGGCATCTTGCATACGGTGCTGCGCAACTTTCTGGCAAATTAGTGAACTCTGATTAAGCCTGATTTGGCGGCACGTCGTAAGTGACGTGCTGCTTTTCTTTCCCTTAACTGATGCAGGCAGAAAACATAGGCCTTTGGCAGTTGCCAATCGCTGCAAACGCGACTATGGTTTGCCGAGCGAAAACCTTGTTGCCACGGAGAAGCGTGCTTGTACCCATTGCACGTAAGTCAGCGATTGCTAATCACGATATTTATTTCGCAGAGCTTGTTTTCTGCTGCGCAAATATCGATCATCACATTGCATTCCATCGCTGCAGGTATCCTGGGTGGCGGTGATAGTACGGCAGGTTTGCCCACTACAGTAGAAACCTTCTCGCAATCGCTGATGGCATATTTCTTCGGCATCTACATGGGCCGCTATGGCAGGCGAATGGGATTGACCACAGCTTACGGATTTGGCGCCATTGGGGCCATTCTCGGTACGGTTGCCGTGCTGAATGGTAGCTTTCCCCTGCTGCTTATCAGTGCGGCCGGCATGGGTGTTGCAAGAGCCGGCTCCCAGATGAGTCGATTCGTTGTTGGCGAGCTATTCCCGGCGGAAAAGCGTGCCCAGATGATAGGACGTGTGGTATTCGCCGGGACCATCGGCGCGATATTTGGTCCGGCTTTGATAGAACCCGGCACACAGTTGGCTGGCTTTTTATCTCTGGATTTGGCTAACGGTCCCATACTGGCGAGCTCGGCTACGGCTCTGTCAATCATGCCCGCAGCGGACTTCAATCAGGGATTGACCACAGGTCCCTGGGTAATCGCCAGCTTCATGTATTGCTTGTCACTCTTGATCACAGTGGTCTTCCTGCGGCCGGAACCTGCGCTTGTCGCGCGACAGTATTCCGAACATATCAAGCATAACAATAACGACGGAAATAAAGGCCGGCTGCGTGACCTGCTGCGGTTGCCCAACGTGCAACTGGCGATTTTATCCATGCTCATCTGTCAGACGGTGATGAGCACCTTAATGACGATTACGCCTTGGCATATGCATCTTGCGGATCACGGCAATGCCACCGTTTCGCTGGTAATCTCGGCACATGTCTTGGGCATGTTTGGGCTGTCGGCTGTGACGGGCTACTTGATCGACCGCTATGGTCGCGTGCCCATGATGGTTGTCGCTGCCCTCACCCTAATCGCATCAACCATCATCGCGCCCTTGTCCACGCAACTACCCTATTTGGTGGCGGGACTTTTTCTACTCGGTCTCGGTTGGAATTTTGGCTATATCGCCGGGTCGTCGATGTTGGCGGATGCCCTCAGTGGCAGCAATCGCACTCGCGTAGCCGGCTTTAACGATATGCTGGTGGCCTTCAGTGCCGGCCTGGGCACACTTAGTTCAGGGTATCTCTATGGCATAGGGGGATTCTTGCTGGTCAGCATTGGTGGAGGAGCGTTGGCAATTCTGCTTTTGGCTATGGTGCGACAGCTATCGAACAAGCAACTGGCGCTACAGCCAGGCTAACTTTCCTCCGCTTGTAGCATGAAGTATCGCTGCTCGACAATCGCCAACCAGGCAAATCCAATGATCAATGTGGAGCTGCCAAACGCGACGGCTGTGATAATGGAATTAGCGATAGGGATGTTTTCCAGGAGTTCGCTAAGTACAGCTTGCGCCAAACGGATGCCAACGTAACCGGCAATGCCTCCGCCCAGGACAACCACGCCGGTAGTCTGCAGCATCTTGGCAAGATCTTGGCTGGAAATTTCTTTCTCGAAGTAATTGCGATAAAGATCGAAACACATCCAGGCGTCAGCGATGGAAATGCCCAACTGCTTCGCCAATTCCAGTGTCGGACCGGGCACTGCACCTGACAAGGCCGCGCCACCGACAGTACGCGTGATCTTGAGAAATGCATCGTAACGCTTTTTTTGAATAGCGGCCTCATCCACCACGTCAGTTCCCGTTGCCTTTCCCATAAATGTCGATTGTGCTAAACTGCAAACTTATCTTATTCGATGAGCCAGCATGATGCAAATCACGATTTTTACCGACGGTGCCTGTGACATTCACGCCGGTAATCAGCCAGGCGGCTGGGCGGCAATCCTCTGCGCGACCGATGACCGGGGCCAGGTTCTCAAGGAAACCATGATCAGCGGCGGTCAAGAAATGACCACCAACAATCAGATGGAATTGACGGCAGCCATAGCAGGATTGAAAAAGCTGCGACGTCCCTCTCTGGTTACGATCGTTAGCGATTCGCGCTACGTCATCGATATCGCCAGCAAACGCAAACGAAGCCGCAAGAATGCAGAGCTTTGGGAGCAATTCTTCGCCGAAGCCGCACGGCATCAAATCGACTGGGTATTTATCGAAGGCCATTCCGGCCATGCCTACAACGAACGCTGCGACAAGATCGCCGTTGCAGAAAAAAACAAATACGTCAAAGACAACGGTGTATCGTCCGCCGATATCAATACAAGCTCGAGCGATATACGCATCTACCTGTCAACGGCATATTCGGGCAAAACCAAAGATTCGGCTTGGTCGGCGACGATTCTTGTATCTGACAGCAGCCACGAATGTAGCGAGAGATTGGCAGATACTACGGAACAGGAGTGCGTGCTCGCTTCCGCAATCGCTTGCCTGCGAGACCTTCCTACAGATCAGTCCGTTACGCTTTTCACCGCGCAGGAGTATTTGTCAAGAGGCATGACTCAGTGGGTGCCAAACTGGTTGTCCAAGGGTTGGAAAACCCAGACCGGCCAACCCGTGAAGTATCAGTCTCACTGGAAAGATCTTTGGCAGATCTCCCGTGGCCGCCGCGTAGATTTCGTCTTTGTCAAGTCGCGCGGCGATGATCCCTATTTTCTGCGCGGAAAAGCGCACTGTGCGGAGTTGATGAAACAGGCGCGTTAGCCCGGCCCATGTTATATTTGTTGGATGCTTAATAATCCCCAACAGGATGCGACTCATGCCCAGTTATGCCACCCGCGTAGCCCCTTTTGGAACCACTATATTCACCGAAATCAATGAATTGGCTGCGAAGCATCAAGCTGTCAATCTTGGGCAGGGTCGTCCCGATTTCGATGGCCCGTCAGAGATTGTTGACGCGGCGATACGCGCCTTGCAGAGCGATACCGCCAATCAGTATGCGCCGAGCCCGGGACTGCCCAGTTTGCGCGAAGGCGTCGCGCGGCATGCTGGTGTTTTCTACGATATTGATGTGGATCCGTACACGGGCGTAATCGTTACCGCCGGCGCGACGCAAGGCGTCTACAGCGCCATCATGGGCTTAATCGATCCCGGCGACGAGGTCATCGTCATCGAGCCCTATTATGACAGTTATGTTCCCGGTGTGCTGATGGCCGGCGCCAAGCCAATTTACGTGCCGATGCATCCTCCCGGCTGGACATTTGTCGAAGCGGAGTTGCGCGCCGCCTTCAATGACAATACTCGGGCCATTCTCCTCAATACACCGAACAACCCCAGCGGACGAGTCTATAACCGCAAAGAGTTGCAATTGATCGCCGAGCTTTGCATCAAACATGATGTCATCGTTATTTCCGACGAAGTCTACGAACATCTGGTGTTCGAAGGTCATCAGCACATCGCCATCGCCTCCTTGCCCGGAATGTATGAGCGCACGGTCACCGTAGGTAGCGCTGGCAAGACCTTTGGCATGACAGGCTGGAAAATCGGCTGGGTTTATGGGCATTCGGAATTGATCACCGGCGTATGGCGCGCGCACCAGTTCATTACCTTCGCCACCAACCACCCGACGCAGGCAGCGGTTGCCTACGCATTTACCTTGGGCAACAGTTATTATGAGGAATATCAAGCCCTGTATAGCCACAAACGCGAGCTGGTCATGCAAGTAATCGACGCCGCGGGCATGACGGCCATTCAACCCGAAGGAACTTACTTCATTATGGGCGATTTTACTCAAGTTTTTGAGGGCAATGATGTTGAATTCTGCAAATACTGCATTGAGCAAATTGGCGTAGCCACGATTCCTCCCTCGGCTTTTTTCAGCGAAAAACACAGGCGATACGCTGAAAACCACCTCAGGTTCGCCTTCTGCAAAAGCGATGAGACCTTGGAGCGAGCAGCCGAGCGAATGCTGCAGTTACGGCCCTGATTCGCAGGCGCTACCACGAGCGAAAAGCGTTTTCAGTTTTCTTACACTTTTTTGTCAATGCTATAGACAGCGATTACAGATAATGATACAATTTATTGTATCGTTTAATTGATAGAATTCATCTGACGAATGATAGACATTAACCTCGGTTCTGATTTTCTCAATTACATCGTTCAGCAGGGATTCCAACCTGGCGATCGTCTGCCGTCGATCCAAGAGTTGACCAATGACGCCCATCTCGATATGAGCGCCAACAAGGTGCGTGAGCAATTAGAAGTCGCGCGGACGATGGGTTGGGTCGAGGTGCGCTCAAAGCGCGGTACGCGTGTCAAGGATTATGCCTTTACGCCCGCAGTACGTTTGAGCGCCTTGTATGCCCTTGCCTGTGGCGAGCGTTTTGAATCCTTCGCCTCCTTGCGCAATCATGTTGAAGCCGCCTACTGGAACGAAGCCTGCAACCTGTTGAGCGACGCTGATCTGGCGACGATGCAAGAATGTATCGGTAGCGCCAACGAAAAGCTGGATTCGCCGTCCATTCATATTCCCAATCCGGAACATCGTCTCTTTCATTTGACGGTTTTCCGGCATCTGGACAACACATTTGTTCTGGGCATCCTGGAAGCCTATTGGGATCTCTATGAAGAAGTTGGCATCAACCGTTACATGGATTACAGCTACCTGCGGCTGGTCTGGGATTACCACTCGAAGATATTGCGATGCATCAAAGACGGACGATTTGAGGATGCGCGGCAGGCATTTGTGGAACATACCCGCTTGTTGCGGCACGAACCAAGAAACGCCTCATGGGATATGGAAAGGGGCTAGCTTTTATCGAGCCAAGACCCGAAATTAAGTTGACCAGTTTTTGTGAAAGGAGTCATGCGCAGATCACAGCGTAGCTACTCATGGCCATAAACATACAATCCAAACCCGAGCTAAAAACCCGCAAGACCGTCGTGAATGATTTCGCCTTTTCAGTCGCGACCAAGAACGGTTCCGGCAGCCAAACATCGAATAACCTGCTAGTTATGTCGCTGTTCAATATGGGGATTCCGGTCAGCGGAAAAAATCTTTTTCCGTCGAATATCAAGGGATTGCCCACCTGGTATACGATTCGCGCCAGCAAGGACGGCTACACCGCGCGCAAAGCGGTGACGGAAATCGTGGTCGCTTACAATGACGTCACGGCCAACGAAGATGTCGCCAGTTTGCCGTCGGGCGGCGTTTGCATCACAACAGACAAAATCGCCAAAGTCATCAAGCATCGGGACGACATTTCTTATTACGTGATTCCCGTGGCCAACTTGATGAGACAAGCGGATGTGCCATCGGCCTTTCGCAAACTCGTGGAAAACATGACCTACGTCGGTGCGGTGGCGCGGCTGTTCGATATTCCGCTTGCTTTGATTTACGATGTACTACTGTCAAATTTCAAAGGCAGGGAAAAGCCGGCCATGATGAACCACAGCGTGGTCAAGCTGGCTTATGATTGGACAGCAGAGAACATCGAAAAGACCGATCCCTATTACTTTGAGGCGATGGAAGGTACATCTGGCAAAATCATGATGACCGGTAACGATGCCGGCGCATTGGGGGCGATTTTCGGCGGAGTCAATGTCGTGGCTTGGTATCCGATCACGCCATCAACCAGTTTCGTCGATGGCATCATCAGCTTCCGTCATTTGCGCCAAAACGAGGACAAGGAAAACACGATAGCTATAGTACAGGCGGAAGATGAATTGGCGGCCGCCGGTATCATCACCGGTGCCGGTTGGGCGGGTAGTCGCTCGCTTACCGCTACCAGTGGACCGGGCATCAGCCTGATGGCGGAGTTTGCTGGCTTGGCATTTTTTGCCGAGATTCCTGCCGTCTTCTGGAATATCACTCGAATGGGACCAAGTACCGGATTGCCGACCCGCACCAGCCAAGGCGATTTGCTTTTCACCCACTTCCTGGGTCATGGCGACAGCCGACAGCTCTGCCTGCTGCCGGGGAATCTGCAGGAAGCTTTCGAATTTGGCTGGAAGTCCTTTGATCTCGCGGAAGCATTGCAATCACCGGTCTTCGTCATCAGCGACCTGGACTTGGGAATGAATAATTGGCTTTCCGATCCCTTTGAGTATCCCGACCAGCCGATAAACCGTGGCAAGGTGCTTAACGCGACAGACTTGCAAGCTTTCATCGACGAACATGGCAAATGGGGCCGCTACATGGATGTTGATGGCGATGGTGTCCCCTATCGCACAATACCGGGTACGGATCATCCTTTCTCGGCATACTTCGCCCGCGGTACCGGCCACGACGACATGGCAACTTATAGCGAACGCAGCGACGACTGGATCGACAACATGCACCGGCTGCGGCAAAAAATGGATACTGCCCGCGCGATGCTGCCACAACCTATAATCGATGAGGCCAACGGAGCGGATATCGGCATCATCAGCTTTGGCACAAATGACGAAGCGATCCGAGAAGCGCGGGATTGGCTAGACAACGATGGAATCAAGACGGATTATCTGCGTGTGCGCGCCCTGCCATTGGCGGCCGCTGTCAGCGAGTTTATCTCCGCGCACAAGAGCGTCTTTGTCATTGAAAACAACTTCGACGGACAGCTGAATCAGCTCATCCGCATTGAACATCCGGAAGACATCTCTCAACTGCGCTCTTTGCCTTTGGGCGATGGTCTGCCGATGACGCCTAGTTGGATCTACGAGAGCATTCGGGAACAGGAAGGTTAATCATGCCACCACGCACCAATCAAATTGGCTTGAGCCGCAACGAATATAAAGGGCGTCCCAGCACACTTTGTCCGGGATGCGGCCACGACTCGATTTCTAACCAGATCATTTCAGTGGCTTACGAAATGGGCATTGAGCAACATAAACTGATCAAGATGAGTGGCATCGGTTGTTCAAGCAAAACGCCAGCCTATTTCCTGGGTGGATCGCATGGCTTTAACGCTTTGCATGGACGCATGCCCTCCGTGGTAACCGGTGCGCTGCTCGCCAACAAAGATCTTACTTGCGTTGCCATCAGTGGCGACGGGGACAGCGGATCAATCGGCATGGGACAGTTCAAGCACGTTATCCGCCGTAACGTGCCCTTCGTATACATCATCGAAAACAATGGCGTCTATGGGCTGACCAAGGGCCAGTTCTCTGCGACGGCCGATGAAGGGCAATTTCTCAAGTATTACGGCAAGAACGAGATGCCAGCGATTGACCTGGCGCTGGAAGCCGTGATCGCGGGCGCTACATTTGTCGCGCGCAGCTTCAGCGGCGATGCCAAGCAGGTACAAGCGCTGTTGCAGGCGTCACTTCGCCACAATGGTACGGCAGTGCTTGATATCATCAGCCCTTGCGTAACCTTCAACAATGCGGAAACCTCTACCAAGAGCTATCCTTACGGTAAAGATAACGAGATCCCGCTGCACGAGATCGAAATCCTGGCACCGGATTATGTGGCTGCTAAGGATGAAATCGCCATCGGCGATTACGATGAGGGCGATATCATTGATGTGGAAATGCACGACGGCAGCTTCATCCGTTTGCGGAAGCTCGACAACGATCACGACCCGCGCAATCGCCGTAAGGCTATCGATGTCCTGGAGCGTTCAATGCGCGAGCAAATCTTTTCCACTGGACTGATCTATTATGAAGAACCGCGTCTCACCCTGGCGGATACCGAAGATTTGGTCGCCACACCGCTGTCTCGGCTCAGTGAATCGCAAATGCGACCCTCGCCGAAAGCACTCGACGATGTCATGCGCAGCTTGATGGCCGGCTAGCCGCTACGATAGCGCAGACCAGAAAACCGAAACGGCCTCTGCGCAAAAGCTGCGACAGGGGCCGTTTTCCCTAAGTTGAACCTCAGGCATCTTGCGGCAGCGCGCAAGACTTCAAGCGCTTAGTACTTTGGCATTTTGGGATCAATCTCATCCGCCCACGCCAAAATACCTCCGGTGACGTTGTACATTTTGTCGAGGTCATAACCGATTTCGGACAGGAAGGCGATGCTATCTGCGCTGCGCTTGCCTGACCGGCAATGCACATAAAGCGTCTTGTCTTTGGGGATCTCTTTCAGGACCGTCTCTTCCCATAACTTTCGCCCCGCCTGAATGCCGTTTTTCGCCAACTGTATATCTGGTTTGGGGATGCGCAGCGTACCATCAATGGCGCTGATATCCCATTCGTGCGGATCACGTACATCTACTACCAAGATGTCATCGCCATTTTCCAGAACAGATTTAACCTCTTGCACTGTCACAGCTTTGATGGCGAGGTCTTGTGTATCGTCTACCGAGCTGAATTCGCTGTGATCATGCGCTGGCATGCCACAAAACTGTTCATAGTCGATCAACTCTACAGCGGCTTTGGAAATGCCACAAACGGGGCAATTGGGATCTTTGCGCAGTTTTATGGTTTGGAAACTCATATCCAGGGCATCGTACAGCAGCATGCGGCCGATCATCGGTTCACCAATGCCCAGCAGCAATTTGATCGCTTCCGTCGCCTGCATGGTTCCGATTGTGCCCGGCAAGATACCCAAGACGCCACCCTCTGCGCAACTCGGCACCAATCCGGGCGGCGGAGGCTCCGGGAACATGCAACGGTAACAGGGACCTTCTTCCGCATAAAACACGCTCAGTTGCCCCTCGAATCGGAAGATACTGCCATACACGTTGGGAATGCCAAGCTTGACGCAAGCATCGTTGACCAAATAACGTGTAGGAAAATTATCGGTCCCATCGATAACGATGTCCCATTCGTCGCTGAAAATCCGCAGCGCATTATCTGAAGTCAGCGGTTCGTTATACTTGACCACATTAATATCCGGGTTTAGGTCCAGCATTCTCGTTGCGGCGCTATCCAGCTTGGACTCGCCGACGGTGCTGACTCCGTGGATCACCTGACGTTGCAGATTGGTGAAATCTACTACATCATAGTCAACCAAGCCAATGCGCCCGATGCCTGCAGCCGCCAAATAGAGCGCGAGCGGACTGCCCAAACCTCCAGTGCCAATCAGCAAGACATTTGATGCCTTGAGCCGACGCTGTCCCTCGATACCGACTTCTGGCATGATTACATGGCGGCTGTATCGTTTGACTTCATCGTTGCTCAGGTCGGCAAGTCGTGCGTGTAAAGTTGCCATCTCTACTACTCCAATCCTTATTACAGCGGAGGTAGTCCACCAGCAATACTTGGGATAATCCTTAAGCTGTCGTCCGCGCTTATTTCTGTTTCCAGACCTTGCAAGAAACGGATATCCTCATCATCGATAAAAATGTTGACGAAACTACGCAGTTCCTCTTCGTTGAAAAGATGTGCGCGCAAGTCCGGATGCTGATCTACCAGACTAGCGAGCGCTTCACCGACCGTGCCACCGACTACCTCGATATTCGATAAGCCAGCAGTGTACGCCCGAAGCGGCGTAGGGATGCGAATCTTTGCCATTGAATTCTCTCCTGTTAATTCATACCAAATTTGCCTAATTGAGTGTAATTCCTTGAATGGTCACGTTGCGCTTGCGGCCAGCGAATCCGTCCGGCAAGAGCAAACACAAGCGCATCATAGGACTTCCAGCGCCACGGCATTAAAAGCGCTCCGGTCCGAATGCAATATCCATACCCGCATATCCTGCGCGCGTCCCATCTCGACAGAGGTGATGATATACACGAAATTCGGCAAGGCATGTTCCCGATCATATTCTGACGGGACAGCAGGCGAATCGGGATGGCTATGATAATAACCGACAAGGGTTAATCCGCGCTCGTCCGCTTCATCTTCCAGGCGCATCCAATCTTGCGGTGTCATGGCGTAGCGATGGTGCTGTTCTTGTTCGGCAAAGACGTTTTCGATTTGCATGATGTCAGCTATGACGATTCTGCCATCACCCATGTTACCGAGAAGGAAGCCACCACCTTCATTGGGGTACGTGCTTTCCATCTGGTCGAAAATATGTTTCTGCAATTCGTTATCGAGACTGACCGACCGCATAAACGCTTCTACTCTACTCTCGCAAACAGGCACAATCAAAAAGAGCCAACCGCTTCACGTTGACTCTTGAGATTTATCTGGCTGGTTCTATTTGACTCAACTTCAGACAAATTCACTCTCGACGCGGCAAACGGCGGCACTGGTCATACAGCTACAACAACAGTCCCGGAACATGCGGGCATTTACCATTACTGGATCGAATCGAATCATGACGGGTAGATTATCACGCGCGTTACGATTACGCAACGGCTCGTTTCGGGTCAAAGTATTGATGAGGCGTCGCAGGCGATATCTTACGGTGGAAAGCAAGAATACTGTCAAAGTCCTTCTCCGCATTCATCACTATCCCCTGATGAATATTGTAGGCTCGATTTCTCAATGCTATACTCGGCTGTTTATGATTGTAAGGATGATTCAACGTTTCAAATGCGGAATTCTGCCAATTACCAATTTTTCTCATATTGGTTGCGAACACGCTCGCCCAGTGTATAGAGCGAGCCGGCAAGGGACGAAGCCAATTGCAGAGACTGATGCACATCGTGCTATGACTCGGTGAAAAAGGAGATGGGGTAAATGTCCAATAAAGGTGGCTTGGAAGGCGTCGTCGTCGCGGACATCACGACGAGTTTTATTGATGGCGCCAAGGGGATACTGACCTACGGTGGATATGCGATCGAGGATGTCGCCGAAAATGCCGCCTTTGAAGAGGTATTGTTCCTGCTTTTCACATCACGTCTGCCAAACCAGGCCGAATACGAAGACTTGCGCTGCACGATAGCAAAGAACGCCACCATCCCGGAAGCGGTCGTGTCCATGATGAAGTCTTTGCCGAGGACGACCTCGGCAATGGCTGTTCTGCGCACTGCGGTTTCGATGCTTTCCGCCTTTGATGCTGACGCGGAAAACTTGACCGACAAGGACGTTGCCAAAACGAAGGCGTTTCGCTTGACCGGGCAGATCACCACAATTTGCGCAGCATGGATGCGAGTTGTCCAAGGCTTGGAGCCGGTCGATCCACGCGCAGATCTGACCCTGGCGCAAAATTTCGCCTATATGATTTCCGGCCAGGAACCCGATGCAACCGCCAGCTCCGCGGTCAATGTGTACCTGGTATTGTTGGCCGAGCACGGCATGAATGCCAGCACTTTTGCTACACGCGTTATCACTGCGACCGGCTCCGATATGCATAGTGCGACAGTTGGTGGAATCAGCGCATTAAAAGGCCCGGCACACGGCGGCGCCAATGCGGAAGCAATGAAAATGTTTCTGGAAATCGGCGAAGTAGAAAACGTCGTGCCTTGGTTTGAGAGATATGTCAAGACTGGTGAGCGTCGGATCATGGGTATCGGACACCGGGTTTACAAAGCCAATGATCCTCGCGCCGGCATACTGAAGCGCCACGCCGAGGCGCTGGCGAACAGTTCCGGCCAGCGCAAGTGGTTCGATATTGCGGTCAAGCTGGAAGAGACCGCGCGTGCCGACGACTATTTCATTCAACGCAACTTATACCCCAATGTCGATTATTACAGTGCCATAGTGCTATATACCCTCGATCTGGATGTGGACATGTTCACACCTCTTTTTGCCATGTCGCGCATTGCCGGCTGGTCGGCTCATATCATCGGTCAAATGGGCGGCCGGCTGATCAGACCGAAGGCAAACTACGTGGGTCCTGGCGATCAGAAATGGGTTCCTCTAGCCGATCGCTAGGTTCCTGGTTGTGCTTTAGCCGCGTTTAACCTAATTGAAAGTGCTGCCAGCTTTAGAAGCGGCTTGACTTGCGATGCTTCATCAGCCTGTGCTATGCTGGATTTTGCAGGCTCTTTTGGCTAAGCGCGACCGATTCCATGATCCCCTATAAGATCGTCGGTAAGACAAATTATCGTCCCTATGTCGCTTTTTTTGTTACGGTGACCAACGTGCTTGCATTCTTATTTATCTTGCTTTATGCCTTTCTTGGCGGACTATCACTCGAGGAAGTTTATAGCAATTACGTGCTCAATGTCTGCGCGATTGGCCATCAAAGCCTGCCACAAGTGCTGTTGGATGGTATGCGCAGCATATTCCTGCATATGAGTTTTGTGCATTTAACCTCCAACATCATCATCTTCTACGTTTTTGGGTCGCGCATAGAAGAACATCTGGGGCGATGGCGATTCCTCGCATTTTATTTTGTAGTCGGATTCGGCGGACATTTGGGACATTTTCTATTCGATGGTGGACGTTGTAGCGAGCCTTTGTATATGGTCGGATCAAGCGGTGCTATCTCCGGCGTAATTGGCGCGTTCCTTTTCCTTTTTCCGACGGCGCGCATAAAATCCAAAATCATCTTTTTCAAGATGTTTGGCTACGATGTCACCTTGCCTGCCTGGGTTTACCTTGTGTACTGGTTCTTCATGCAATTCTTTTATCAAGTGGGTTCTGTGGCTCCGCGCATCAACGTCCATTGGGGGCATGTGGGTGGTTTCTTTAGCGGACTGGCACTGATTTTTCTGATCTCGTTTTTCGTCTCGCCGCCCAAGCTTCCAAATCATTTGTCGGGTCGCGCAGGCTGACCGTTTTGCAGGTGCTTTCGCTTGCGTGAAACTATGCGCCTGTGCTAACGTAATAGATGTAAAGTGGATGTGAGGACATCGCGATGTTTCCCTTGACAGTGGTAGGACGCGACAAAACGCTACCTAAAGCCACCATTGCCCTGATCGTTGTAAATATACTTGTCTTCCTTTGGGAGCTCTCGGTAGACGCGCAGGGCGACGGTTTTTTGAAAGCCGCGCTGCAAAATTATGGCTTGGAAATTTGCAAAATTGGCGAACAATCGTTTGGCACTACAACGCTCGATACCTTCCGCAGCATGTTTTTGCATGCCAGCATTGCGCACGTCCTGGGCAACATGTGGTTCCTTTTCTTGTTTGGCGGGTTTGTTGAACGTTATCTGGGAAGCATAAAGTTTTTCGCGACCTATCTGACCTTTGGCATCGGCGCTACTATTGCCCATATCGTCTTAGGCAATACAACCTGTACGATCACGGACACGGGTGTCGTGATCGGTGCCAGTGGTGCCATTGCCGGCGTGATGGGCGGATTCCTCGTTTTGCGTCCTAACGCGAAAGTGAAAACAATGTTCGGTTTCTTCCGGCCATTCGTCTGGTCGGCGAATATTCCCGCCTACATGTTTCTCGGTTATTGGCTGTTGATGGATGTATTGCAGCATGTGGGCTGGATCGGCGTCGAGACTGATGTGGCGCATTGGGCGCATATTGGCGGGTTCGTTGCCGGCTTGGCTATGATATTTTGCGCGGGCTTCTTCAAGCCGCACCCAAAGCCGGACCCCTTGGAACATTTGGCGGAGTAATGTCACGCATTTTTGGGTAGCAAATGCATCTCGCCAAACAATACATGGCGCGATGTTTTTGCAATTCCTTAGAGAAATGGAATATAGAGGATGATCAGGTTGGCGACGATCTGGCAAAGCCAGGACGAGGCCAGCCCGTTGCGTTCCCGCACGAAAACGAACGTCATATTCATCAGCAGCAAGATGATTACCAGCACCGCTGTCACGGCCGGAAATTGCGTCACAGACTGCCACATTACTGGGAAAAACAAAACGATATTCCACAGTGTAGCCAGGAAACCGACAATCCAGATCGGTAACTGTCTCCGTAGAAGCCCGCGAAAGAATAGCGTTTCCGAGATGGGCATCACGAATACCAGAAATGCCAGCAAACTGCCCGCGGTCATCTCCGGAAACATTCGATTTGTTGTAGGTTCGAGGATAGCCTGCCGCAAGACAACCATAAAGGGAATGCCGAGCATTAGGCCATAGAGTACGCCCCAACCCAGATTCTCAGGGCCTTCCGGGCCGATTCGCTCCATATCGCCGAGCAACCAGGTCAGCACACTGACGCCGGACAGTGCGCCCCATGCTAGCGTATAACGCAGATCGGCATTGTCGGGCAACAACGGCGTCAATCCGACACTGAGCGCCGCAGCAATCATGAAGCCAAATAGAGGATCGCTAGCGGTATTGCGAGATTGGCTGGTAGTTGCTCCGGTCGTATGTTCCGACGGCACGGCTTGGTTGGCAGACGATCGTCTTCCCAGCTCTTGGGCCGTTTCGCGCGACGGTTCATCTCTCATGACAATACGGAACTCACAGCTGTAACGATATGGTCGATAGCCTGGCGGTCGATCCAGTAATGCGTTCGCAATCGAATACGACTCGTCGCCCCCGCATATGGCGACATAAGAATATTGTATTCATCGCGCAGCAGAGCAACAAACTCTTCGACGGTCATTCCGGCCGAATCCGTCAGTGAGAAGTAGATGAAATTGGTGTTCTGGCTTTCGATTCGCACTTGGGGAATCTCGCTCAATCCCTCTGCCAACAGCTGGGCATTTTCGTGATCTTCGTGCAAGCGATTTTTCATTTTGTGCAGGGCGATCAGTCCGGCAGCCGCGAGGATACCAGCCTGCCGCATGGATCCACCTAGTGCCTTGCGCGCGCGCCTGGCCCGGCGAATGAAGTCGTGAGAACCTACCAGGAGCGAACCGGCAGGGGCGCACAGTCCTTTTGACAAACAAAAGGTAATCGAATCGGCGCCGGCCCCCAAATCTTTGACATCTACGTTAAAAGCGGCCGCTGCATTGAAAATCCGCGCGCCATCAATATGCAAGATTAGTCCAGTGCTTTTGGCAAACTCGGCAACCTGAGCCGTATACGCTGCAGATATGGGTACGCCGCCTGCGGAATTGTGTGTGTTTTCCAGGGCGATCAATCTCGTAACCGGTTTGTGTTCGTCATCAGGGTTCACTGCCCTGGAAATGTCACTTAAACAAAGTGTGCCGTCAACTTGTACCGGCAATGTTTGGGGAATGATTCCGCCAATTTGCGCCATTCCGCCTTGCTCAAAGTTGAAAATATGCGAGCTGTCGCCGACGATAATCGATTCCCCGCGTTGGCAATGCGCGAGCAAAGCGCAAAGATTGCCTTGGGTGCCGCTAGTGACGAAGACCGCCGCTTCTTTACCGAGCATGGCAGCTGCATCCGCTTCCAGTTGATTCACTGTCGGGTCGTCGCTATAAACGTCATCACCGACGCGAGCCGTCGCCATTGCTTCGCGCATTTCCGCTGTAGGATGGGAAACAGTATCGCTTCTAAGATCTACATAATCCATTTTTGAGTCCGTTTAGCCCATTAATTTGGCGAGCGCCAAACCGTTCAGATACTAGACTGATACCTCGTTAATGGCAATGGCCAAAGCCTCTTGCGCAGCTGTGCTAGTGATCGTAAGCCACGAGTTGGCCGTACTTGATACTCTTGCTATCGCATGATTCTGCATATAGTGCTAGGGTTTGTCAGTTGTCGATTACAGGCGCTCGGCGGCCGCGAAATGGTCTGCCTAGCCCACAAAAGACTACAAGCTTTCTAGCCCGTGCGAGCGTGGCGGTCTGTTAAAGCAATGAGAAAACTTAATGTTTGACAGTTCTGCGCATAGCGGATAGAAGCATGGCATTTGGCTCGTCTGAAGATCATTCCGTTGTGGACGCCAATCTATGTAACGATGGCCCCAGCTTATGTGTTGAGCAAACAATCAAGACTGAAAGCAGGAGACCTTGATGGCGGAAGTCTACCAACAAGATGTCCAAACGATACTTCGTGCGCTTGACGTAGACAAAGGGCGTGGGCTGGATCCCGGCGAGATTCGTGCGCGGCAAGAGCTGCATGGCAAGAACGTCTTGCCAATGGATGAAGGCGTCAATTGGGCCCAACTGATCCTTGCGCAATTCACCGATATTATGGTCATCATCCTGATTGTGGCCGCGATCATTTCTGCATTCTTGGGTGAAGCCACAGATGTAATCGTCATCTTGGCGATTGTCGCCCTGAATGCCATGTTGGGCATATATCAAGAGTTTCAGGCGGAACAGGCGCTGGCGGACTTGAGCCGGCTGCAGGTTCCGCAAGTCCGAGTCCGGCGTTCAGGACATGTGCAGGAGATTAGCGCCGAAGAGCTGGTGCCGGGCGATATAATTCTCATTGAAGAAGGCGACCGAATTCCGGCCGACGGTCGCTTGGTCGAATCTATCAATCTGCAAATGGAAGAAGCAGTCTTAACCGGAGAGTCGGTCCCGGTGAGCAAAGATATTATGGCAATAGCCGTCGGCGAGAACGTTACAGTTGGCGATCGCACCAACATGGCTTTTATGGGTACGGCTGTCAATTATGGGCGCGGTGAGATGGTTGTTACCACCACCGGGCTAAGTACAGAGATTGGCAATATCGCGGCATTGCTGCTGCAAGTCGAGGAAGGAATCACGCCACTGCAGCGTCGCTTGAATCAATTGGGTCGCGTTTTGGCATCGGGCGCGCTCGTAGTTGTCGCCATCGTTTTTCTGGTGGGCTTCGCCGTACAGGGGATCCCAGCCGAAACAATGTTTCTCATCGCTATCAGCTTGGCTGTCGCCGCCGTGCCAGAAGGATTGCCGGCACTGGTCACCATCGGTTTGTCGCTGGGCGCCAACCGGATGGTCAAGCGCAATGCGCTCATAAGGCGGCTGCCGGCAGTGGAAACGCTGGGATCGGTCAGTGTAATCTGTTCGGACAAAACCGGGACCCTGACCAGAAACGAGATGACGGCGTCCTACTTGGTCCTGCCCGGCCACGACGATATCAAGATTGAAGGCACCGGATACCTGGCTGAGGGAAAACTGACTTATCTCGGTGCAAAGGATGCGCAAATGCCTGGCAGCGAAGTGGATGTCGCGGGCGACGACACGGTGAGGCGCATGCTTTGGGCAATGGCGCTGGCGACGAATGCCCACTTGGAGCAAGAGGCATCAAGCAGCCGGATTAAGGTCGTCGGCGACAATACCGAAGCGGCACTGATGGTAGGGGCGCTAAAGGCTGGCTTGACAAGAGAAAATCTGGAGCGGGTATTGCCGCGCGTGGCGGAGCTACCGTTCACTAGCGATCGCAAGGCTATGACTACCATACATGAGCTCGTCGGGGAGGCTGGCGCCAGGCTATTCCCGAATACGCGCTATATTGCAATAAGTAAAGGCGCGCCGGACAGCCTGGTCGAATGGGCGACGCAGGAATTGACTCCCGATGCTACCCTTCCGATGACGGAAGAACGGCGCCGTGAATGGCAGAATCGTATCAATGATATGGCAGACGACGGCTTGCGCATTCTGGGATTCGCTTGCCGCCCCCTGCAAGAAATCCCAAAAGAGATTAGCTGGGAAATTGAACGCGAGCTGACCTTCATCGGTCTGGTTGGCATCCTTGATCCGCCGCGTCCCGAAGCAATCGCCGCGGTACAGAAAGCCAAAGAAGCGGGTATTCGTACCATCATGATCACTGGCGATCATGTGCTGACTGCCGAAACCATCGCGCGCGACCTTGGGATCTTGCGGTCCGATCAAAAGGCTGTAAGCGGTAGCCAAGTGGATGCCATGAGCACGGACCAGCTGAAGATTGCCGTCGAGAATACTACCTGCTTCGCACGAGTCTCGCCGACGCATAAGTTACGGCTGGTACAGACCTTGCAGGCCGGTGGAAATATTGTGGCGATGACTGGCGATGGCGTAAACGATGCCCCGGCCTTGAAGCAAGCCGATATCGGCGTAGCCATGGGCATCACGGGTGCCGATGTCAGCAAGAGTGCCGCGGAAATGATTCTGACCGATGACAATTATCGTTCCATCGTATCGGCGATTGAAGAAGGCCGCGCCATTTATGACAACATCAAGAAATTCATCAAGTATTTGCTGAGTTCCAATGTTGGCGAAATCCTGGTGATGTTTGTTGCGCTCTTGATCAATTTGCCGATTCCCCTTCTAGCCATACAGATACTTTGGATCAACCTGGTCACGGATGGTTTGCCGGCGATCGCATTGGGCTTTGAGCCCGCAGAAGCCGGTGTCATGCTGCGACGGCCAAGACCGATCAAGGAGAGCATTTTTGCCCAAGGTACCGGGCGACATATTGTTTGGGTCGGTATTCTGATCGCGATTTTGACGTTAGGCAGTTATGTCTGGGGATATAGCAGCATCGGATTGGACGCGCGCAGCCCTTCCCTGGGTCTTGAGCATTTGCAACGCTCGGACATTGTTGAGCTGGCCGACAACGATATCGTACCTGAAGCATGGGACGATTGGACGGACGAGACCCAAATCGACTTCCTGAGACGAGAACCCTCCGCCGCAGGTTCGCAATTTCTTGAAGGAGAACATGAAAACACCATCGACAATCCCGGACGGGAGTTGATGGAGGAAGTCGAACGCATTCCCAGGGCCATTGCATTCACGGTACTGGCATTCACGCAGATGTTTGAGGTGATGGCAATTCACGCCGGCGACCGCAGTTCGTTTTTCCGTACCGGCTTCAAGGGCAATCGTTTGCTGCTGCTTGCAGTATTATCGACTTTCGTGTTGCAGCTGATTGTCGTTTATTTGCCCTTCGTGCAGGTGCTTTTCCACACCAACGCGTTGAGCTTTACGCAGATGATTGTGTGCCTTGCAGCAGCATCGATAGTGCTCTTTGCCGTCGAATTGGAAAAACTGTTCATTCGACGTGAGTTGACCGCCGACGCAAAGCGCATTAAAGCTTCGCACTCCTGACCACGGTTTAGACTCCTCACAGCTGCAAATTGCCTGAGAAGCCCAATAATTTCATCATTGTCTGCGCTGTGTATGCGGCACGGGTTCGCTCGAGGTTGAAAAAGAGCTACCGCGGCATCAGCCGGATAGCACAAAACCCATTTCGATCAGCCTGTTGACGACCAGCTGAGCATTTGCCTCGGGACTTGTGTTTTCCGCGCTTAGCACAAATTCAGGATTGAGCGGAACCTCATAAGGATCGTCGATGCCGGTGAATCCCTTAATCTCACCGCGGCGCGCTTTAGCATAGAGTCCTTTGACGTCATGCGCTTCCACGTATTCCAGCGGCGTCGCCATATGGATTTCCATGAAGCCTTCGCCTACCCTATTACGCGCGTTTTGACGCGTCGCCCGATAAGGGCTGATCGCCGCACAAATGACCATGCCACCGTGCCGCACAATTTCACTTGCTACGTAACCAATGCGCCGGATATTGGTGTCACGATCTTCCTTGCTGAATCCTAAACCCTTCGATAGATGTGTTCGCACCACATCGCCATCAAGAACAGTGACGTTACGTCCCTTTTCCATCAACAAACTGACGATATGCTCGGCAGTCGTAGATTTGCCAGAGCCACTTAATCCGGTGAACCAGAGGCAAACGCCTCGCCGGTGCCGCGGCGGGTAACTTTCTGACAAAATCTTGGCGACTTCGGGTCGCGAGAACCATGCCGGCAGCGGCACGCCCGCACCCAAATAGTCTTCCCGCACTTGCGTGCCGGATATCTTGCGCACTTTTGCGTCCGCTGGGAGTTTGTCGTGCTCTTCATAGCGGTCTTCGTCTTCGAGGTAAACCATTTCAGTAAATGGCACAGGTATGACGCCAAGCTCGGTGGCATGCTCCAGAACGAGATCTTGTGCATCATAGGGCCCATAAAATGGATTGCCTTGCGAATCCGCGCCAGGACCGGCGTGATCACGCCCCACGATCAAATGGTTGGCGCCATAATTCCGCCGAATAATCGCGTGCCAAACTGCTTCTCGCGGTCCTCCCATGCGCATTGCCAGGGGTAAGAGCGAAAGAAGGCTGCGATCTTCTTCGTAATAGTAGTCGATGAGCGTCTTGTAAACACGGACGCGGGTATAGTGATCGACATCTCCCGGCTGTGTCATGCCGACTACCGGATGCAAGAGCAAAACGCCATCTACACGCTCCGCCGCGCGTTTGGTCAGCGCCTCGTGTACGCGATGCAAGGGATTACGGGTTTGAAAAGCCACAACGTTTTCGTGCCCGTAGGATTTCAGGACAGCTCGCGTCTCGTTTGGTGTTCGACGCAGTTCGCTGAAATCCGCATGGTGTGGCAATTGCAAGACTTCCAGGTTGCCGGCGATATTGAGCTTGCCCCAACGATGCATCTCGGCGATTATCGGATGTCGGGTATCGTATTTGCCGAAAACCTTTATGGCAGTAAGCTCGAGGTCCCACTCGTAGATTTCTTCAACATGTTGGATAGCCAGGATGTTGTTACGGCTATCGCGCAGGGCGATATCGCTGCCGGGTTTGATATCGTCGCCCGGATCTACCGGCAAGGTTATCGGCATGGGGAAAAGCGTGCCATCGCTTAAGCGCAGGGTATCCAGCACGGACTGGAAATCCGCCCGGTACATGAAACCGCGCAATGGCGAAAACGCGCCCACCGCCAGCAATTCCAAGTCGCATTCAACGCGAGCGCTAATTTGTATCGAAGGCAACTCACCCGCGTAGGCCATCTTTGCGTCCAAAGACTCCGAAGGCACCAACAGGTTTACCAACTTGCCTCCATATGGAGAGACCAACTTAATTTTTTCGGCAATCATAAAATTCTCCAATTGATCAACAGACGTCGCCCACCCACACATGGACGGGCGGCAAAAACGCCGACATTGTAGCATAGTGGAATATCTTGTGTTAGCGGGAAACTTATTCGCTTCGGTCGACGCCGGACATGCGTCTGCCGAAATAAACGAGCACGATACTCAAGGCGTATAACGTGAGAAGCGGTGCCATAACCAGGAACATGTTAACCGGGTCAATAGTTGGGGTAATGAGTGCCGCGGCGATGGACGCGCCAATTACGGCTATCCGCCAATGGTGAATCAATGTCCCGGCGCTAACAAAACCCAGTAACGATATCATGAAGAATACCAGCGGTGTCTGGAACGCCACACCCATCCAGAAAATCAGAGATGTAACGAAACTCAAATAAAGATCGGCAGTCCACTCCGGCTCAAATATTTGCGGCTGGAAGTTGTTCAAGAAACCTAGCGCCGGCGGAAGCAGCACATACCATGAGAAAACGGTACCAATTATGAATAACGCTGTAGTCGCCGGGATCGATGCCACAACGTATCGTTTTTCCTTGCGCGTCAGGCCGGGCAAGATGAACATCATTACCTGATAAGTCACCATCGGGATTGATAAGATGCCGCCGATCATCAGCGCGACTCGGAAATACACGATTATCGTCCCGGTCGGATCTAGAATTAACAATTCGCAATTGTCGACGGATGGAATCCGGCAGAAGGGTTCACGCAAAATATTCAGGACGCGATCTGCGATGAAGAAGCCAACAGCGGTCCCTATGACGAGCGAGAAGACTGCGCGCGTCAAGCGGTGGCGCAACTCGTCGAGATGATCAAAGAACCCCATGCGGAGTTCATGACCATCTTCAGGTACTTCCAACTCAACGCTGTCTGCCACACTGCACCTTACTCTTCGATCGCGATTGCCGACCAGGTTCCCAGATCAACAGATTTTCCGTTGGCGCTGGTATCCGGGGCGTTGGTTGCCGATTTGCCACTCCAGCTGCCCAAATTGGCCGGGCCAGCCTCTGGAACCGTCGCGGGAACCAGTGTTTTTTCTGGGCTTGCGGGTTTGACCTCGTCGACGGGCTTAGCCGGCTCGATCTTTGCTTCCTGGTCTTTTGGCTGGCTCGGAGCGGCCTTGACTTTGGGCTTCTTGTCATTCAACGAGTCACTTAGCTCTTGGAAAGTGTCCACATCTTTCTTAACTTCGTCAATCGAGTCTTGTACAGGTTTGGTGACAGGTTTAACGGCGTCCGTGATCGCTCGATTAAGATTTTTTCTCGTGGGTGGCTCCTTGGGCAGCTTGATGTCTACGCCGGCTTCGTCAAACTCTTTTTGCACCAGGTCCACCGTTTGCGACCAGATCACCCGGAATTTCGACAAATACGTTCCCAAGACATACGACCAGTGAATCATGCGCTTTGGACCGGCGAAAATCAGCATGATGACCAGAATCGCAACGAGTTCCGCTCCGCCAACGCCAAAGACATTCATGTCACATCCACCTCTTCACTTGTCAGCGGCATGGCAAGGTCTTCGTCAGAGGTGATGGTGCCCATGACACCGTGCACAAAACTGTGAGAATTCTCGGCACCAAATAACTGCGCCAGATGGACTGCCTCGTTAATGATTACGGGGATTGGCGTGATACGTTTCTGCCACAAGTATTCATAGACAGCAATACGCAAGATATTGCGATCAACAATGGCAACTTGGTCGACGGGCCATTCCGGCGCATATTGCTGAATGAGCAAATCGATGGCTTCCCGGTGAGCAATGACGCCCGAGACGATCTTGCGAATGATCTGCCGGACATCATAAGATTCCGGTCGTTCGTGAATATGTACATCGAGCACTGTCACCATGGGATGCTGCGTCGAATCCAACTCATAGAGGATCTGCAAACATGCGCGGCGGGCGATAGACCGGTCGGCGTCGTTGAATTCCAGCTTGATGATTTCGGAAGTAATCGTATCCTTATCGGGATCGAAATCTTCCAACTCGAAGGGATAGTCGTCTACCAGCCTAGTGTGATCCAAACTCGTCTCGCAAACTGTGCTGTCAATTCAGCCCTAGTGTAACGCACTCAAAATAAATTATCCATGCAAACATGACACAGTACGACCTTGAAAATGCTCTGCTTTCCGCATCAATTACTGTTAATCAGCCGACCAATTCATAGCCAACCTGTACTCCGAATCGCAACAAGTTTACAATAGCGTGGTAGTTGCAAAGTACGCAAGCTTATGTCCCCCGTCGCTGAAAATTCAGGAGAATCACATGCTGGCAAAACCATCGCCAGACCATGCTGATGCGCTGGTCGTCGAAAACATCACAAAATATTTTCATTTGCCGCAACCGCCTTTCTGGAAGCGTCTCTTTGGTGCCAAGTTAGCGCTGCCGGCAAAGGGCAGCCTTCCGCAAGTGAAAGACGGCGAAAAGCAACCTGTTGCTGCCATTGATCACGTGAGTTTTAACATCAAACGTGGAGAGATATTCGGTGTTTTGGGTCCGAACGGATCCGGAAAATCTACGCTCATTCGCGTGATATCAACGCTGCTCATCGCCGATGTTGGCTCTGCCAAAGTTTTTGGCATAGACGTGGATTCGCAAGGGATGGCTGTCAAGCAGCTCATCAGCCGTGTATCGGTAGACGCCGCCTTCTTCAAGAAACTCAGCCCCATGGAAAACCTGCTTTACGGCGCGCGGCTCTATGGCGTTACCGGAACCGAGGCGCGCGTGAAGGCGTACGAGATCATGGGACGTCTCGGCTTGAAGAAGTCGTCCTTTGACGAGCCGATGGAAGAAATGAGCCGCGGCATGCAGCAGAAAGTCGCCGTCGCCCGCGCTTTTCTGACATCGCCGATTCTGTTGCTGCTTGACGAGCCCACCACCGGGCTGGATCCGCGCTCAAAACGAGAAGTTCACGGCTTCATCGAGGAATTGCGGGATTCTCATGATGCGACAATTTTGATCACAACGCATGACATGGAAGAAGCCGATATGCTCTGCGACCGCGTTTCGGTCATCCACAATGGCAAATTGGTTGCAACAGATACACCGGACAATCTGAAACGTCGAATATCCAGCAACGGCAACCCGCCCTCGCTTGAAGACGTTTTCATGACCTTGACTGGCGAGCAGCTGGTCAACTATGACGAGCTGGAAGCTCCCGTTTTCGATTAGAGAGGATTCACCAATGTCGGAGATTGTTCAGCAAGGCATGGCGACCTTGCGGCTGGAACTTCTCCAGACCTACGCCTTCATGGCACGGAACTGGCATCTCACGAAAAGGTATTGGGGCTGGGAAGTGGTCTGGGTATTCTATTCCTTGACTAGCAGCCTGGCCGTCGTCTTCATCGCCCAAGGCGCTCAAGCCCTGACAGGCTCAGCCGCTAAGCTTGATGTGCAATACCTGACCATGTATTTGATCGTCGGAACACTGGTCTGGCATTACCTGTCCAACATTTTCATTTTGACCAGCGAAGTAATCGCGTGGGAGCGCTGGGAAGGCACCATAGAATACACCTTGATGGCACCGGTCAAGCGATGGGTACACTTGATTGGTCAGACAGGCTACTCGCTGATTTACAGCCTGATCACTACGCTTGTCATAGGCGTAATCACGGCTTTGTTCTTCGAGCTAGATCTTTCTCGGGCGAACTTGTTGGGGGCCGCTGCGGTCATATTGGCTGGCAGCCTGTCGCTTATTTCGATCGGCATCGTCGCCAGCATCCTGCCCCTGCTCTATCCGGAACGAGGCGCCCAAATGACCAATGTGGTCCAGGCATCGTTCCTGCTAATTTCAGGCGTCTATTATCCTGTCACCGTGTTGCCGCAATGGATGCAGACGCTTGCCATATTTTCGCCGGTCACTTATGTGCTCGAGGGTACTCGCGCTGCGGTCCTCGACGGAAGCGCCTTGCCTGATCTTATGACGTACATCCTTCCTCTGCTCGCTCTGGGACTTGTCATGTTACCATTGGGCATAAGAGCCTTCAAAATGGCGGAGAATTATGCCAAGCGCAGCGGTAAACTAAAGCGCGTTGGCTAGGATAGGCTCGCGTCGCCTGCCTGACATTGACGACTTGTATGACAGAGAAAGACGCATATCCTTGTTTGGCGCTATCATTTGCCGTCGGAGATCATAATAGCATTAGGCATCGCCACTTCTATTTGCTAATCAGGATCAGCATCACCGGGGAATTGCTCGCTCGTGGGTTGCCGCGCCTCTTGCCCGATAGCCCACTCGTTTAGCCGCGCACATAACTCAGCACTGAACAGAAAAATGGCAGCGATCAGATTTGCCCAGAACAGAAATACTATTGCAGTCGCGATACCGCCGTAGATGAATTGAAAGCCTGCCAGATTCTTCAGATAATATGCGAAACCGGCTTTGGACAATTCCCAACCTATAGCACCGAAAATCGCTGCCGGCAGCGCCGCATCCCATAGCACTAAGCACCCCGGCACAAAGCGAAAGAGCATGGCAAAGATAACAACGTCCAGGCCGAAAGGCACGAATCGGATTCCGATTGACAGCCAAAGGCTGGATTGATCAAGCAGCAAGATCGATACCAGGCGCAGAACGCCAGAAATGAGAATGGAAGACAGGACCAGGATCACAAGTGTCACGCTCATCAGCACAGCGAGCAAGCGCAGGCGCCAGATACCACGGCATTGGGAAACAGCGAAAATTTCGTCCAGCGAGGCTGTAAGATTCGTGAAGAACGTGAGCGACGACCAGACGATGAACACGATCGCCACAAATCCAAACGAATTTGACTGCTGAAAAGATTCGCCCAATACCTCTTGTATGAAATCTGCGCTGTCAGCGGGCAGCAAGTGGCTCAATCCTAGCGCGATCTGTTCTTGCACCGCGGCAGGTTCCAGCAGGCCACCGATCAACACTGCCACCAACAGCGTCAGTGGAAATACGGAAAACAGAGCGTAAAAGGCCAGTGCCGCGGATTGGCGCGAGCCGTATCGGCTGAAATTGCCTATGGCGATACGTCCAATAGTTGGCAACTCGCGCGTTGATTCGCTTCGCGTTGCCCACCATCGGAGTGCCGGCTTCACTAGTCGTCGGAGAGAATTTCGCAATTTGCATAACCCAATTGTCTATTTCTTCAACTTAATGCAAGCCGCCCTGTCGCGATCACCAGCATACATATGGGCAAGTTAGAGTGCTGCTTTTGCTAATTCGCCGAGAGCCAATATTAACCAATTACGCTTGCCAATCACGCCTGGTCTTTCGCATCAGCGCATTGTAGTTGGCGCCGGGCGTAATCTGCCCAAGCAAGGCGGGAGAACGCGCGCCAGTCATGTTTGGCAATGTGCCGGGCCGGCCATGCCATGTTTCGTATGCCAAAACCGCGAAAACCAAGGCCTCTTTGAAGTCCCCGTCTATACCAATATCCTCGTGGTTAAGCACTTTCGCCGGCGACAGCAATTCACGCAGCAAGCCGACCATTGCCGGATTATGCCGGCCACCACCCCCTAGAATCACTTCCTTGACGGGCGCGGGCGCAAAGCGCTGATAGGCGTCCGCTATATTGGTGGCTGTGAGCGCCGTCAATGTGGCAATGATCTCCAGGTCCGTCAACCCGCGTTCTTCGGCCTGATCAATTAATTCCAGAGCGGCAGCCGTGCCAAAGATTTCGCGTCCGGTTGTTTTGGGATAGTCACGCCAATAGTAGGGGTGGTCGAGCAATACTTCCAACCAAGCCTCATCGACGCGCCCACGCAGCGCCATGCTGCCGTCGCGATCATAGCTTTGCTTTCCGCTGGTGAAGTGGCCGACTGCGACATCGAGCATGGCGTTACCCGGCCCGGTATCGAAGGCGATCGCTTCGGCCGTGCCATCGTTAAGAGGTGGCAAAAAAGTCACGTTTCCCATGCCTCCAATATTCTGTACCGCCCGCCAGTGCTCTGGATGACGCAGCAGCAGCCAATCGACATACGAGGTTAAGGGCGCTCCTTGCCCACTTAGCGCTATATCACGCGCGCGGAAATTGCTGATGGTGGTAATGCCGGTGCGCTCGGCGATCACTGCCGCTTCAACGATCTGCAGCGAAACGCTAACCCGGCCGCTGGGCAAGACGTTGTGCCATAAAGTGTGTCCGTGAGACCCGATCAAGTCGATTGATTCGCGCGATATATCGTGACCTTGGAATAATTGTAGTGTGCTAGCGGAAAACACTTCGGCAAGATCGACATGCAACTGCGCGATGTGATCGACACGGCTTTTTTCCGGGTCGCAACTATCCAAAATTCTTTGACGCAGCAAGGATTCGTACCCGAAGGTTTCACCGCAGATAATCCGCGCCGACAGAGCGCCGGGATGACCGCTTATTTCGCAGACTGCCGCATCGACGCCATCCGCCGAAGTGCCAGACATTAAACCGACGACGCGCATAAGCCGTTGCCTCTTTTTCGATAAATCACCATGCCCGCGAGTGCAAAAACTTGATATTTGCTGTGAGCGCGGCAGACCTTATCACTGCCGCCGAGCGGCTTTTGTCCGATGTATATGGCGAAATTCTAGCACAGAACAGTGCTCGATGAGTGCGGGATTGTCGCTACGGACGTGCTAATATAATTGCCCGTTTCTAGGTCAAACCAACAACATCCAACAAGATCGAAAGACACCTGAACACAACCGGGCGCTTTGATCTGGCGGAAGAATATGGTGCAATTATAGATCTAACAAAGGTGAAAGGCGGAGAGGACAGGATTCGAACCTGCGGTACCCTTACAGGTACAGCCGCTTAGCAGGCGGCCCCGATCAACCACTCTGGCACCTCTCCAAGAAAGCTATGCAACTGTTAATGTGGTAAAGGCGGAGAGGACAGGATTCGAACCTGCGGTACGGAGGACCGTACAATGGTTTTCAAGACCATCGCCTTAAACCACTCGGCCACCTCTCCCACTAACAAGCGTGTCTAGATGTGGCGAGCGTGATGCTAGCATAGCACATTTGCCCTGTCAATATGGCTCTGACTGTTGAGACCGGCACCACTCTCCTCTATACTGCAGTGACCGGTTGCAAAAGCAAGCGAATACTGATGACATTTGTGGCATTGATTTACTTGGCCCTGCTGATAGCGCTCGCCAATCTCGAATTGCAGCGTTCAGCACCAATCCGCCTTGTCACATTGCTGAGTCTGGCGCTGCCGGCGGCGGCCGTTATCCTGGTCATCAATTCTGCCTTTGATCTCGCCGAGGTTACTTCAGGGACAGAACCTCAGCAGCTTGCCCTGTTCTTTCTCCCAATTGGCTTTGCGGCAAGTGCGCTCATACTTGCCCTGACTGTTTCGGATAGGCCCTTGCGAGGAATCGCGCGACTCATCCGCATGGTCTCCGCCTTCGAAGTGACGTTCTTCGACCAGCAGAATCGCTTGCATCGCCTGGCCACCGCCCTGTTGATATTAGCTCTATTGGCGTTAACCTGGCAGACAACATCGGGTAACCTTGCGCTGGTCGCGAGCGGATTGAGCGATACCAACGACGCACTTTCACAACTCGTCGTTAACGCTTTGATCAATACTTCGGCCGCCTTGCTCGGCATAGGATTTCTGATTCGGAGAGATTGGCGCGAGACCTTGATTCGGCTCGGGCTGCGACAACCCCAACGGCGAGATTGCTTGGCCGGCGCAACAATGGCGCTCGGGCTATTTTTCTTGGTCACAATGGCGACATCGGTCTGGCAAAGCCTGGTCTCGCCGAGTACCTTCGAAGCGCAAACCCGTGCCTCGCAACAAATCTTTGCAGCTTACAACAGCTCATTGGCACTGGGATTGCTGCTATCATTGAGTGCAGGTTTCAGCGAGGAGATTCTTTTTCGCGGTGCGCTACAGCCGGTGTTTGGTTCATTGATAACCTCGCTGCTATTTGTCGCCATCCATTTGCAATATGCCTTTACGCCGGCGATTCTAATTCTGTTTGTCGTGTCGCTAGCGTTGGGCTGGCTGCGTACCAAATACGGTACAACGGCATCGATCATCGCGCACAGCTTATACAATTTAATTCCATTTCTCATTTATGCCTAAGTTTTCTAAAGTTGGAAGCTGTCAGACGACAGCGAATATCCACGATAGAGGATAGAAATAGCGTGAAAAATTTGTACGCGTATAGCGAAAACGAGCTGAGAGAATTTGTAGTAAATCTGGGCGAAAAGCGTTTCCGGGCACGGCAGATTTGGCGCTGGCTCTATCATCATCGCGTCAGCAGCTTCAAAGAGATGATCGATTTGCCGACGACCTTGATCGCGACTTTGCAGCAATCTGCCGTACTAGGAAACTTGCAACCCGTTACCGAGCAGCAAAGTGCCGATGGGACGCAAAAACGGCTCTATCGGCTGTCTGACGGGCAATTGATCGAATCCGTCCTGATGCCCTACTTTGATGCTCGGCAAACCGCCTGCATTTCGACACAAGCTGGCTGCGCAATGGGTTGTGTCTTCTGTGCCACCGGTCAGATGGGTTTCTCGCGAAATCTAACCGTTTCCGAGATTTTCGAACAAGCAATGATTTTCGCGCGCGAATTGGCCGCTAAAGGCGATCGCTTAAGTAACGTCGTATTTATGGGTATGGGCGAGCCTTTCCATAATTATGACGCCTCGCTTGATGCAATTCGCCAACTGATGCAGCGTTTGGATATCGGCGCCCGACATATCGCTGTCAGTACGGTGGGCCTGGTTCCGCAGATTCGCCGCTTCGCCGACGAGGGGCTGCAAGTCAAGTTGGCCGTCAGTTTGCATAAGGTGGCGGATAGCGAGCGCTCCGATTTGATGCCGGTGAACAAGCGCTGGAATATCGCCGAGCTCATTGAAGCCTGCCGCTACTATATACATAAGACCGGCCGGAGAGTGACTTTCGAGTGGGCTGCGATCGCCGGAGAAAATGACACGCCGCATGAAGCGCATAAGTTGGGGCAGTTGCTCGCCGGGATGCTGTGTCATGTGAATATCATTCCCCTCAATCCTACCGGAGGCTACAAGGCAGATCCATCCAATTCCAGCCATATCGCTAAATTCCAGAATGTCCTCAAACACTACGGCGTTGGGAGTACGGTTCGGGTCCGCCGTGGTATAGATATAGCGGCCGGCTGTGGCCAACTGAAGACCGCTGTCGTGGACCTTGATCAAGTCAGCTAATGCCAAACAATGGCGTTTTTCGGCTTCAGCGAGCGGAATAGATTTGCAAAAACGCAACGCATGAGGTCTTAAATGTCGCTTTGCACATCCGCAATTTAACAAGTAATATCAGTGAATGTTCTGCTAACAAGCGCAGGAATCAATAATGCCCGGCATGACAACAAAAATTGCTCCGTCGATTCTGGCAGCGGACTTTGCCCGACTTGGTGAGGAAGTGTCGCAGGCGGAGGTTGCTGGCGCCGACATGATTCATGTCGATGTCATGGACGGTCGTTTTGTACCCAATATTACCATGGGGCCGGCAATTGTCGCGGCAGTCAAAAGAAGCGTTGGCATCCCGCTTGATGTGCACCTGATGATCGTTGAACCAGAGCGCTATGTAGAACGGTTTGCCGAAAGTGGCGCCGATGTGATCACGGTACATATCGAGGCTTGTGCGCATTTGCACCGTGTCCTGGAGCAAATCTCCGCCTGTGGTTGCCTTTCAGGTGTCGCCTTGAATCCACATACGCCGGCGAACGCTCTATCCGAAGTCATCGACATGCTGGATGTTATCAACGTTATGACGGTGAATCCCGGCTTCGGAGGTCAAAGTTTTATCCAGGCAACAACAAGCAAGATACATTTATTGCGGACCCTGACACACGATCGCGGACTTGATATCGATATTGAAGTTGACGGCGGCATCAATAGAGAGACAGCAGCAATCGCCGCTGCCGCAGGCGCAAATGTCATGATCGCGGGTACTTGTGTTTTCGGGCATAGCGACGGCATCGCTGCTGGCATGCAAGAATTGCGCCAAGCCATTGCGGACACGAGCCGCTGATGACAATATGTGCCTCGCGCCGGGCCGTAAATGGACAAGAAGTCAAGACATTGCTGGCTGCTGCTACCAAGAATTTCGCAAATCACGTCGATCAAATCAATGCGCATAACATATTCCCGGTGCCCGATGGCGACACCGGCACCAATTTGTACCACACCTTGCAACGAGCCTATCGTGAGATCGCCGCATACGAAACAAAGAATCTCGCACAAATAATGCAGGGATTCGCTTACGGCGCGCTAATGGGTGCGCGCGGCAACAGTGGCACAATATTTTCGCAGTTGCTAAAGGGTTTCGCTGACGAATTGCCTGCCGCCGATCCATTGAACGTGCAAGCGTTTCAGGCTGCCTGCCAAGGCGCCGTCGCATTGGCATATGCCGCAGTGAACAACCCGGTGGAGGGCACGATCCTAACAGTCGCGCGCGAAGCTAGCGAGAGCATTCAAAGTGATGCTTTCGCCGAAATGAACCTGGTTGATTTGTTCGCCGAATTGTTGCGTGCCGCCGAAATATCACTGCAAAACACTCCCAATCTGCTGCCCGTATTGCGACAAGCTGACGTAGTCGATTCTGGCGGGCTCGGCCTGGTGGTCTTCTTAAACGGTCTGACCGCAACCAATCGAGCCGGCACGCAATCGGCACTCAATCAGCACAATACGGGTTCGGACCCTGCCCGGCAGCCGCACTCTGGTGCAGGCGAATCTTGGGGTTACGATGTTCAGTTCCTGATGCGCGGCGACGGCTTGAATATCGCCGAAATTCGACGAGACCTTGGGCAACTCGGCTGGTCGGTCCTGGTTGTTGGCAATGAGACCACGGTAAAGGTGCACATCCACGTGGAAAATCCGGCTGTTCCCTTGGATTATGCCATCAAGAGCGGAGCACAACTGGATGATATAGTTGTCGAAAACATGCAGTTACAATATCACCAATTTGCGCAGGGGCGCGAAGCAGCGGCGGCAACGGGAAGCGATGACCCGCATGCGCCAGATGTTGCCGTTGTCAGCGTGGTCCGTGGCTCGGGTCTGCGCGCCATCTTTGATGATCTGCGTTGTGACAGGATCATCAACGGAGGGCAAGGCTTGAACCCCAGTGTGGAAGATATTGTCGAAACACTTTCGCAATTGCCGAACGAACGTATCATCTTGTTGCCCAACAACCGAAACATCTTTCTCAGTGCCCGGCAAGCCGCCGATCTGATCTCCGACAAGGATGTCCGGGTTTTATCTACGGATGGTGTTTTGCAGGGGATAAGCGCCATGATCGCCTACGGCGACGCTGTCGATAACGGTGCCGACCTAGACACATTGCTTGCGACAATGACAGAAGCAATCGGGCTCGTTTGTTCGATCGAGATTACCCGTGCGAATCGTACGAGCAGAATTCGAGATATCGAGATCTATTCCGGCCAATATATCGCGCTAGTCGATGGCGAAATCCGCTCGTCGGCCAACTCAATTGACAAAGCGTTATTCTTGGCTTTCTCAAGCATAGACTTGTCTGGCAAGGAACTCGCCACAATCTATTTCGGCGAGGACGTCGCAGAGGCGGAAGCGGCGCAGCTGATTGAGCGTTTATCAATTGAAGTAAAGGGATTAGAATTCGAAGCTGTTTATGGTGGGCAAGTCCTTTATTCATATCTTATCGGCCTTGAATAATGCCACGAATCCACATCGTGACTGACAGCGGCGCTACCTTTTCCAACCCGCGACTGATACGGCACTATCCGGTAACTATATTGTCAAATCAAATCAAGATTGATGGCCAGCAATTTGCCGAAGAAAGCGAGAACGGTAGCGAAGAGACTTTCCCACTAATAGAGGGACTTGATTCACCGCCAACTATCATTCCGCCCTCGGAAAGCGACTATGCGGAGTTGTTTACACAGTTATCGCACTTCTATGACGCTGTAATCAGCATCCATCCGTCTCGTGAATTAAGCCAAAGCTGGACAAACGGGCGGTTAGCGGCGCAGCAAGTGGGTGGATCATGCGAAATTGCCGTAGTGGATTCGCAAAGTCTTTGCGCCGGGCAAGGTATGCTGGTGCGGTATGCGGCGCGTACAGCGGTTGAAGCGCTTGACACGGAGATTGCCATTCAAGCGGTGCGACAGGCAGTCGACAGGATTTATTCGGTGTATTGTGTACACAAGGTAGATTTCCTGCGATATAACCAAATCATGAAGCCCTCGCACGCTATTTTGTGCGCTCATATGGATATCAGGCCCTTCGTCAGCTTGGAGGACGGTAAAATCATCGTCATCGAGAAGGTGCGGACGCGCGCCGAGGCACTTGAACGACTTGTAGAGTTCCTGGTTGAGTTTAACGAGTTGGACGATGCTGTCATTTTGCAGCATCATAAGCAGATAAGCGACGAGACACGTGTCATGCAAGATCGCCTGGCGCTGGAGTTTCCCGGACAACACTTCCCTTTCACAATGTATAGTTCCTCTATGGCGGCTCGCCTGGGCACGACCGCAATTGGAGTGGCGGTGCTGGAAAAAGAGTCGGATGCGTTGGATTATGACTTCTAAAGGCATTCGGATCGTCGCTGACAGCGTATGTGACCTGCCGCCCAATATTGTTAAGGCACACGGCGTTTATGTCATTCCGACCTACGTCAATATTGGCGAGCAGAGTATCCCAGACGATGGAATTTCGCTAGACCGTCGACAGTTCTATCGTGATCTACCGACAATGCGGACGCAGCCAAGTACGGCCGCGCCTTCGCCAGGTGATGCCGAAGCCTTTTATCGAAAAATCTTTGCAGACGGAGCCCAACAAATAATTTCGATCCATGTTCCGGGAAAGCTAAGTGGCGTGCTCAATACGATGCGGCTGGGCGCCAAAGCGGTCGCCGAAAGTGCTATCACCCTTGTCGATAGTTACCAACTAGGCATGGGTATGGGATTCCAGGTTTGGGTCGCGGCCGAGCTGGCGGCAGCAGATATTGAGCTTGATTTTGTCTTGGACGCTATCGAGCGGGTTCGAAAACATACACGCCTTTATGCCATTATCGATACACTGGAATATATGCGGCGCAGCGGACGTGTCAATCCGCTGATAGCAAATTTCGGTACCTTGCTTAAGATCAAGCCGATGGTGCAAGTTGAAGATGGCGAGATTCGCTCCCTGGCAAGGTTGCGCACCTGGTCGCGTGCCGTGGCGCGTTTAAGCGAGTTGACAAGAGAACAGGCGCCGATAGAGCGTCTGGCCATTTTTCATATCGACAATCTACCGGCCGCGGAGAGTTTCCGCGATTCATTGCGCGATATCCTTCCGCAGAAAACGGTGATTGTTGAAGTCAGCCCGACGCTCGGCACGCATATCGGGCCGGGATCAATCGGCGTTGCAACATTGAACAGAAATTGGAGGCAATAACAGATGCCATCCGCGTTGGAGACATTGATCAAGATAATAAAGCTGGAGCGTGATCAAGGAGGCAAGGACGCCGCTGTTGTGGGTGGTTTGACTGCCTATAGCGAGAATTGGGAGAAGGAAGCCCGAGAGCAGGCAAAACGCGCAACGCATCATATTCTCATCGATGAAATTGTTGACGTACTCGCTCAATATGGCAAGATGGATGGGGAAGACGAGCGAATCGCCAAATTGGGCTATCTGCTGGATCGCATTACTAACCGAATTCCAGCACCGCAAGCCTATCGGGAACGCCTGCCTGAATGGGAAGCAAAGTTTCCAAAAGATACAAAGTCTCCACCTAAGGAATCCGTACCAAGACGCGAGCGCCAACATTCTGACCGGCGTCAAGCGCGTCCGTCGCGATCAAAAAAGCCGGGCGCTCCGCCATCGAGACACCAAAACGACGACGAAAATGCTTCCTGGGACGAAGACTATATCAACGCGCCGAAGCTGCGCGAGCCGGATCTCAAACCGCTGCCCACATTGTCGCGTCCGCCTAGGCTAGAGCGTCCGCAATCCAGTGAAGACGAAGCGCTTGCGCTGATCACAGAGTTGGAGGCGCCAACCACGCTCATAAAAGGTATTGGGGTAAAGCTGGCCGAGCTACTGAAAATATTGGACATTCTCACCGTCGGCGACTTGCTATATAACCTACCTCGCACTTATCAGGACTATACAGAATTCAAGTGTATTAAGGACCTCGAAGCGGGCGATATAGGACCAGTGATCGCTACGGTCACCCATGCCAATATCGTTATCGGAAAAGGCAAGCGAGAAGACTATGTTGTTCGGGTATCGGACGGGTCGGGAAAGCTCTCTGCGCGCTTTTTCAGTCAGAGCTTTTTGTCCTACAATTTGCAAGCCGGCGATCAGATTGTGTTGAGCGGCAAGGTATCGATATATCAGGACAGCCTGCAAATGGCAAACCCCGAATGGGAACATCTCGATTATGATAACTTACATACGACCGGTATTGTCCCAATTTATCGCATGACCAAAGGTATGCGACCGCGCATATTTCGCAAGACGATGAAGGCATTGAGTTCCGAATGGGCAAGCAAATATCCGGATCCGGTCCCGCTATCAGTATTGGATCGCACCGAGCTGGGCGATCTGGGCTGGGCGATTCAACAAATACATTTTCCCGAGGGCTTTGATCATCTTGACCACGCAAAGAGGCGTCTGGTATTCGATGACCTGTTAATGCTGCAACTCGCAGTATTGAGAAACCGACGAGCTTGGCAAGCCACGCCAAGCGTGCCCCTGGACGTAACAGACCAGTTACTAGCTGATTTTATCGAGGATGCGTTCCCCTTCGCGTTGACTGCCGCGCAAGACAGAGCCATCGCGGAAATCCGCAGCGATATTGCGCAGGCGATTCCCATGAACCGCCTGCTTCAAGGTGATGTCGGCTCTGGCAAGACCGCCGTCGCTACCGTGGCGATGGCGATAGCAGTGCATAATAAACGACAAGCAGCGCTTATGGCGCCAACAGGAATCCTGGCGGAGCAACACTACCGCGAGCTTAGCAAGATTTTTGGCGGACTTAGCATTGAAGAAAAACCGGTCATTGCTTTTTTGACCAGTGCGCTTGGCGCGACGGAACGAGAATCGATACTTCGCGGTATCTTGGATGGATCCATAGATGTTGTCATTGGCACACATGCCCTAATCCAGCAAGACGTAGAATTTCACGACTTGGGTCTAGCCATCGTAGACGAACAGCACCGCTTTGGTGTCGATCAGCGAGCGCTATTACGGGGCAAAGGGCGAAATCCTCATCTGCTGGTAATGACAGCGACACCGATTCCGCGGACACTGGCATTGACTTTGCATGCCGATTTGGATCTGACGGTAATCGCAGAAAAACCTCCTGGTCGCGTGGAAGTGGTGACCAAGGTGATTGATCCTGTGGCCAGAGAGCGCTTGCACGGTTTCGTGATTTCGCAACTCGAAACTGGCCGGCAGGCGTTTTTTGTTCATCCCCTGGTTGAAGAATCCGAAGAAATCGAGACCGCTTCGGCGACCGAAGCCTATGAACAGCTACAGCAGGTCTTCTTCCGCCATCGCGTCTGCTTGTTGCATGGACGAATGAGCCCGATGGAAAAAGATAAAGTGATGGCAGAATTTAGTCGCGGCGAATACGATGTCATGGTCACAACGACGGTAGCGGAAGTCGGCGTCGATGTGCCGAACGCAAGCGTTATCGTCATTGATGGTGCCAACCGCTTTGGTCTGGCGCAACTGCATCAGTTGCGCGGTCGTGTTGGGCGCGGTATCGAGCAGTCCTATTGTTTCTTGATTCCCGACAACGCTGCAAGTATTGATATTGATGCGCTGGACGAAGCGAGGGATGACGTAGAGAAACTTGAAAAACTCGGCATCGCGGGAAGGCGTCTCCTGGAAATGGAACGGAGCAACGACGGATTCGCACTGGCGGAACTCGATTGGCAGTTGCGTGGCGCTGGAGATTTGTTAGGAAAAAGACAGAGCGGGCAGCGTAAGGCGATCTTGCCGGAAGCAATGTCACCGGAATTGGTGCTTCTGGCGCAACGAGAAGCCCGCACCCTATTCGACGAAGATCCTGACTTGCAATTGCCGGAACACCGGATGCTTGCAAGATCCCTCCGAGCGCGTTATGCCGACGCGGGTGACGTCAGCTAAACCGCAACGTTGTCAGTCCAAGACTTGCAGGAAATTCCCTGCAAATTGATTGGCGCGCTTTCCCAGATCCCACTAGAATCATGACGTACCTAGGGAGAGGGTCAATGTGTGGAAGGGGAATCGCGCTTTATCCGGCTTCGTTAGATCCCATACATTATGGACATATTGATGTCGCGATACGCGCTTCACGCTTCTTTGATCAGATAATCGTCGCCATTTATGAGAATCCCCAAAGCAAAAAGGTACTTTTCGAGATAGACGAGCGTGTTGAACTTGCGCAAGAAGTCTTTTTGCAATACCCTAGTATTATAGTTGCGAAATATAACGTTCTTACAGTAAAGTATGCACAATCAGTTGGCGCCATCGCCTTAGTACGTGGTCTAAGAGTATTTGGGGATTTTGAGTTTGAGTTTCGAATGGGAATGGCAAATAAGAAATTGGCGCCGGAATTGGAAACAATTGCTATTCTTTCTGACGAGCAGTACATACACATCAGTTCCAGTACCATTCGCGAGATCGCAGAATTAGGAGGTGATGTGAGTTCGATGGTTCCGCCAGTCATAGAAAGAGCGCTTAAGAAAAAGTACTGTCACTAATTAAGTAAGAGGGATCGATTGTACCTGTTAGTAGGAGGAAGCGGATGGATATTCAACATCTAGTTGATCGTTTGGAAGATTTGGTTGACGAGGGGCGCCATCTTTTCGGCACCAAGTATACGATGGTTGACGAAGAACGCACATTGGAAATCATAGATCAAATGCGGATATCGATACCTGAAGAGATCGAAAAGGCCGCGCGTGTTTCACAGCAACGTGACCGTGTCTTGGCTGAAGCGAATGAAGAAGCCGCTCGCATCGTGCAGCAGGCCCGGCAACATAGCGAAGACCTGATAGATCAGCACGAGATGGTGAGACAAGCCAAAATACGTGCCGAGTACGTTATCGAACAGGCGAAGATCGGGTCCTCCAAGATCACGCAAGACGCAGACGACTACGTGCTCGCCCAACTTAACCAGCTAGAACATGCGTTTGCCGGCAGCTTGGAAGAGATACGCAACGGAATCCAACTGTTGCAATATCAGGAACCGGTTACTATGGACATTGAGCCGGAAAAGCAACCAATCCACGTGCCGCGTCAGGAAGTCAGCCGCGAACCGATCAATTTTGATAGACCCGCGCAGGCACCGATCGGAAGCCACATTTAGTCGAGAAGCTTGACCTTTCGATGTAGCGACAGACATCCAGGTAGCGATGTCTGTTTTGGTTGCCTATACGCCGCGCCATGTTATAATTCGTTTTAATAACGGATTGACCATGGCGGTTAAGAATGCGCCTGATTGTAGTTGGCGTGGCGTGGGTCCTGGGAATTAGTTTCGCCCGGCATTTCAACGAAATTGACCTTTCTGTTTGGCTGCTGTATTCGGCAGCGGTCTTAGCAATCACATTCGTTTGCCGCAAACACCGCCTGCGTTGGTTCCCGGTAGCGTTGGTCGCTTTCGGCTTTGGCGCGCTTCGCCAGCAGTTCGTTCCCCAATCCAGCGATATCGCCCAATACAATGATTATAATGGCACGGTCACTGGGCTTGTGCTTGAAGAACCTGTCATGAGTGACGACCATATCCAGCTGCGCCTCGAAGCAGAGTCAATGTTCGTCAATGGCATTACCGTCGAAACCAGCGGTCTTGTCATGGTCAACGGTTCTTCTTCAATATCGGTCGCATATGGCGATCGCGTTCGTATCACCGGCCGCCTGGCAACCCCGGAATCTTGGGATACCTTTTCATACGCGGATTATCTGGGCAGGCAGGGTGTATTCGCGATAATGCGAAATGCCGCGATTGAAGTAATAAGTTCTGGTCATGGTTCCAGGCTTGTTTCAGGGCTCTACAACTTTAAGCGCGCGGTACACCGACAGATCAACCGGGCTTTGCCGGAACCACAAGCCGGGCTGCTCGCCGGGATTGTTTTGGGAAATGAAGCGGGTATTTCGCCCGAATTGGAAGACGACTTCCGGCGTGTCGGCGCAACACATATCATAGCCATCAGCGGTTTCAACATGGTAGTCATCAGCGCAATCGTGATGCGCATGGCAGGCGGCTTATTCGGAGGGAAAAAGACACTCGCGACCGTCAGCGCCATCTCTATCATATTGGTCTATTCGTTCATGGTTGGAGCAAGTGCGGGCATCATGCGCGCTGCATTGATGAGCAGCCTGCTGGTGATCGGGGAGCAGCTCAAGCGTAAAACTTTCGTGCCAACTTCTTTGGCATTAGCCACTTTGCTTTTGACCCTGATTGACCCTAATGTGCTGCTAGATATTGGTTTCCAGCTCAGCTTCTGTGCCGTACTTGGCTTGGGATTATTCGCCGATCCCCTTTCCCGGCGGTTACGCGCTTCCTTGCAAAGACTCCTGCCCGATTCCAGAGCACATTGGCTGCACAATACGCTCAACGAACCGTTGATCGTTTCTCTCGCCGCTCAAATCTCGACCTTGCCATTGGTCGTGCTCTACTTTGGACGATTGTCGTTGGTTGCCTTGCCGGTCAATTTACTTATCGTTCCTGTACAGTCGGCAATTCTTATACTTGCAATGATAGCGGTATTCGTAAGTTTCCTCGCGCCAATTGTCGGAACCGCACTGTTTTGGGTGGTTATGGTTTTCTTGTCTTGGTCGATTGCGGTAATACGAGGCTTCGCGCAACTGGAATTCGCCGACCTGGTGCTCAGTGTCGACGGTCGTGTGATACAGGCATATTATGTGTTCATGATAGGGGGTGCAATCATGGCAGCTTCGCGTCCGCCCATTTTGGTCCAGTTGGTCGGGCTACTTCGTTTCAGACGCGTTTTTCTATCGCTGCTGTGCGCCGCGGGCATTGTGTCAATTCTTCTTTCCGCCATGTTTTTCAGCCGTAGCGACGGCGAGTTGCACATTTGGCTTTTGAACCTTGGGCATAGTAACGCCGTTCTGCTGCAGGCGCCTGGGGGAGCGCAAATGCTAGTCGATGGCGGCCGCTTTCCCTCGAGACTCTTGACCGCTATCGGCGACAGACTGCCCTTCTATGATCGAGAAATCGAGGTGCTCGCGTTCACTCATCCGGATGAGTGGGACATCTCTGCGGTCAACAGCGTGTTAGATCGCTATCGTATTGGTGTTGCTTTGTTCAATGGCCAACCAAATCGGACTGAAGTCATTGCGGAACTCAGTGCAAAACTGTCGTTGGAAGGCGTTGAGCAGGTTGCGGTTCAGGCTGGGCATACTGTCGAGTTTGGCGATGGTGTGATTGTTGAGGTCTTGCACCCGCAGGCTACGCCAAAGATTAGCGACAGGCTGAATGACCACGTCATTGTACTGCGAGTGTCTTATGGAGATGCTTCATTCTTGCTCTGTTCCGATCTCAGCCTGGCGGGGCAAGCGCTAATGATAAACAACGGCGTTTGGCCGCTGGCGAATGTCTTGCAATTGCCCAATCACGGTACGTGGCGCTCGATAGACAGCGAGTTTCTCGCCGCAGTCCAGCCACAGGTCGCCTTGCTACAAAGCGATGTCGCTAACCGGCGCGATGACCCGGACCCCGACACTATGGCAATGTTCGAGCACTTGATCGAAAAGGAGCGCTTCTTCCGCACGGACGAGACAGGCACCATTCACCTGAGCAGCGATGGTCGTGTAGTGCGAGTGGTGGGCGACGCGTAATCTCTCCAGACAAATTGCCCTCCCCCGGCACGAGGGAGGGAACTTCGCGATCGTTTATCGTAAAGGTCAGTCGTAACGTATGTCAACATGCTTGCCACTGGCGGCCGACTCGAGTATCGCGTCACATATCACGGCGTTTCGGTAGCCATCGACGAAGGTGGCACCATAAGGGGCGACCTCATCATCGTTGACTATCGCATTGAAGAAGTGATGAAACTCGTGCACAAAACTGTGCTCCCAGCCGATCATGTGCCCATGAGGCCACCAATTTTCCCAGTATGGGTGATGCGCCTCAGAGACCAGGACATTGTGGAAGCCTTGCGTGGTATCGGGACTTTCGCCTTTCCAAAAGACGTTCAACTCATTCAAGCGCTCCAGATTGAACTGGATCGATCCGTTTTCCGCGTTAATCTCGAAAGAATTGAAGTTCTTGCGTCCCTGGCCGAAACGTGTCGCCTCCACTGTGCCCAGCGCGCCATTCTCGAAGTCGAGTAAAGCGACGAAGCCGTCATCCACATCGGATTTAACCATGCCGCCAGAGCCGTCGGGACGTTCAGTGATCCAGGTGTTTGCCAAGCCGGATACGGCTTTTGGCTCTCCAACGAGGAAGCGCGCCAGGTCAATGATATGCGCGCCTAAGTCTCCCAAAGCGCCGCTGCCCGCGGATTCCTTTTGGAAGCGCCAACTCGTTTCCATCTCACGATCCATGCCCCATTCTTGCAAGTATACCGCCCGCCAGTGATAAATCCGGCCCAGTTTTCCACTTTCAACGATCTTTTTTGCTTGCTGGATGGCCGGTACGAAGCGGTAGTTAAAGGCGACCATGTGTTTGATACCGGCTGATTCCACTGCATCCAGCATGCTTTTTGCCTCGGCCGCACTACGCGCCAGGGGTTTTTCGCAAAAGACGTGCTTTCCGGCTTCAGCCGCTGCGATACATGGCTCGGCATGGGCATCGTTTGGTCCGCCGTTGTCCAAGACATTTACATCGTCATTGGCTAGCAGATCGCGCCAATCAGTGTAAGCGTTCTCGTAACCATAGCGCTTTGCGGCCGCCTGGACCGCGCTCTGGTTCCGCCCGGCGATACCAACCAAACGAGGTATGGCAACCGGCGGATACATCATGTAGGGGATTTTCTTGAAAGCATTGGTGTGCGCCTTGCCCATGAAGGCGTAACCCAACATGCCGATCCCGATTTCCGGAGCTTCTACATCGGCGTCCGCGGCGGCCATGCTGGTAAAAGAGCTGCTGACTTGTTTTTCCTGTGTCATCGTGTCTCTCCTGATATTGTTGCGCCGAATCGCTTATTCATCAGCGAAAGCCGAGTCAAAGGCGACATCCGAGGCAGTGAAGTCGTTGCTCTTGACCCAGGCGGCGGATTCAGTCGCGCCGAATTCACGGTCCATACCGCTGTCTTCCCACTCAACGGAGAGCGGTCCCTGATAACCGGCGCGGTTGAGCGCGCGGATCATGGAATCGATATCGAGATCTCCGCGTCCGCAAGAGACAAAGTCCCATCCGCGTCGATGATCACCGAAATTCAGGTGAGAGCCAAGTATGCTGCTGACGTTGTCCAGAGTCACTTTGGAATCTTTTACGTGGACGTGGAAGATGCGCTCCGCGAAACGATCAATGAATTTCGCCGGATCGAACAATTGGTGAATGAAATGGCTGGGATCGAAATTGAAGCCAAACGAGGCATGTTGATCCAGGGCCCGCAGCGTCTTTTCCGCGGTATAGATATCATAAGCGATTTCACCGGGATGCGCTTCCAAGGCAAATTTGACACCTTCTTCGGCGAAGACATCAAGCACCGGAATCCAGCGATCGGCAAATTCTTGATAACCAGAGTCTATCATTTCGTCTGTTGTAGGGGGAAAGCGATAAATGAGGTGCCATACTGGGCTGCCAGTAAAACCATTTACCACATCAACACCAAAGGCTTTCGCGGCGCGCGCGGTGTTTTTCATTTCATTTGCACAGCGTTCCCTAACGCCGTCCGGGTCACCATCGCCCCAGAGGCGGTCAGGCAAAATAGCGCGGTGACGTTCGTCAATGAACGCTTCTGCTACGCACTGCCCTACCAAATGATTGCTTATGGAAAAGTACCGCAAGCCGTGTTGGGCCAAACCATCCTTGCGCGATTGAATATAGCTGTCGCTTTCCAAGGCTTTGTCAACTTCAAAGTGATCGCCCCAACACGCCAGTTCCAAGCCGTCATAGCCGAAGCTCTTGGCCTTTTCGGCAATCGTCGCGAATGGTAGATCCGCCCATTGACCAGTGAATAAAGTAACCGGTCTTGCCATAAGATTAGTCCTTTCTAAATGGAATAGCGCCATTGTCTTCAAGTCAGGCACAAGTATAGCGTCCTCTTTACCATCTTCCAATACTTGCTGATTCGCGCAATGCCGCCGCCGCAAGCGTATGAAACCGGCATAACGACTGCAAGCACGGCCAGCATCCGCGCGAGATTGGGATTGTGCCAGCGTATGCGTTAAGATCGACATTGATCGCAAAAGCGACATCAAGCGAATGACTCGCGGTCCGCAAGGCAAGAACATTAGTCACAGTAGAGGAATACGATCATGTACAACGGCTTGGAGATTATCGACTTTCATACGCATTTTCCCACACAGACGCGCACCTTTATTGAAGGTGCACCCGATTATCGACAGCAATATGTGGAAAGACGCGGAGAAGGACGGGCACAGACCGCGCGCGGCCACGCCATGAAATACAATCAGCAATGGCGGGCCACCTGGGGATTTGATCCACCAGAGCGCGGGAGCCTCAGCGACGAAGAATTGGCGGATCGCTGGGCAGCCGAAGCCGAGAGATACGGCCTGCGGGCTGTCGGATTTGTCACAGGCGGTGGCAACAAAAACCTGGCGAAGATTGTCAGCCGGCATCCCGACATCTTTATCGGCTTCGCTCATCACTATCCCTTTGCGGATAACGCCGCTGACGAATTGCGGCGCGCCGTCAGGGAAGATGGGATGAAAGCCTACAAGTTGTTGGCTCCAACGCTGGATCGTCCCGTTGAGGACGAGGCGGCTTATCCGGTCTGGGAAGCTTGCGCCGAATTGGATATTCCAGTTCTGATTCACTTCGGAATTCAGGGCAGTGGCGGTGGCATCGCCTGGCACGAAAATATTAATCCACTAAAACTGCACAATATCGCCAAAGACTTCCCCGAGGTGACTTTCGTCGTGCCGCATTTCGGCTGCGCCTGGATCCGTGAAACCTTGCAACTTTGCTGGGCTTGCGCCAATGTATCGATTGATACCTCAGGGTCAAACCAATGGGTAAAGTGGGTCGATGGCGATTGGACGACCAAGACGCTCTTTCGCAAGTATATGGAAACGATTGGTCCAGAGCGAATAATCTTCGGCAGCGATTCCAGTTACTTCCCGCGCGGATTCGCCGAGCCCTATTTGCAGGCCCAGATCCGCGATGTCCGGGAACTGAATTATCGTGAGGAAGACGTTCAGCTGATTTTCGCCGGTAACGCCGCAAGGCTGTTCAAAATCAAGCTGTAGGAATCCAGCCAACTTTGTCATGAAAAGCCAACACGGTGTTTGCCTTTCAATGGGAGATAGAGTACAGTTTTGGAAGCTGAACATCGTTAAAGCTTGTTAGTTGAGGAGTGAGATATGCAAAAGTCAAAACTACTGGTTATTCTGACCATTGTCATCTTGGTCATGTCACTTGGAGCGGTCGCGGTCGCGCAGGATGACATGATTGAAATTGAATACTGGCAATATAACTTTGGCGCTCGCGTAGACGCCATGAACATGTTGATCGAACAATTTGAGGCCGCTAATCCGGGCATTCACGTGGTGCACAACAGTGACATCCCTTATGCCAATTTCCGTGACGAACTCGCGGCATCGGCACCTGCAGGTGTTGGTCCGGACGTGGTAACGCTTTTCTATGGCTGGATTCCCGCCTTTGTTGACGCCGGTTATCTGGTCCCGCTGCCGGATGATGCCTTCTCTGAAGATTTCATTCTGGAGACTTTCTCGCCGATGGTCGCCAATGCAAAATTTGAAGGCAGCTATTGGGCGATTCCAACTGCTGTGCGCTCGCTCGCACTATTCTGGAACAAGGACATTTTGGCAGACGCCGGTTTCGATCCCGAGAGCCCACCGACGACGCTTGACGAATTTGTTGAAATCGCAGTAGCAACCACGACCTACGACGGTAGTAGTGACGATATCTACAATATTACCCGTCAAGGTCATGCGCCGGCATTAGCTGCTCAAGATCACCACTGGTTCCGTGAAGTGCTCTTGCGTCAATTCGGCGGCACACCGTACAGCGATGATAGCCGCACCGTGACTTACAACAGCGAGGAAGGTTGCGCGGCGTTCGCTTGGCTGGCCGCCTTTGAAACCGAACTCAAGACGGGCAGTAATGACCTGTTTGAAGACGCCACGACATCCTTCATCAACGGTGATACCGCGTTGCACGTTGATGGATCCTTCCGCGTCGGCACAATCGCTCGCAACAATCCGGATCTGAATTACGGTGTGACCGAATTGCCGGTTGGTCCTAACGGGGAACAGCATACCTTTGGTTCCTACTGGACACACGGTATTACGCGGCGGGCCAATGACGACCCGGCTCGTCTGGAAGCAGCCGTGAAATTCCTGCAATTCATCACCACGCCCGAAGCCGGAACGCTGTGGGTAAACAATGTCGGCGAATTGCCGGCGCAATTGTCTGCTGCCAGTGACGAAGGCATCTTGTCCGATGCAATTCTTGGTCCATTCTCGGCTGGTTTGGCATACGCACACTCAACCTTTTTCGTTGACGAAAGCGCTCAACGGCAGGTGCTGATTGATGCCTTCGACAATGTGCGACTGGCAGGCATGGATGTCTGTGATGCCTTGGATGAAGCCGCTGCCGCAGAACAAGAAATCATCGACGCTTTCTGGGCAGATCGCTAGTTCAACGCACTAGCCTATTGTCGATTCCAACTACGTCAGGTGTTTCCTTGCCTGACGTAGTTTGGCTTATCAGCATGTAATTCGAGGCAGCAATTCTATAATCCGATGAGCCTACCAAGCCGGAAAACCAAAGCAGACCTCCAGAGATGGTCACTCGCCCGTAAGAAGGTGATATGGGCATATATCTTTTTGGCGATTCCCATTGTTTTCTTCGCTTACATCCGCATATATCCCACTTTGTTCGCCTTTCAAATGAGCCTGCACGACTATAATCCGTTGGCGGTAGATCAGCCCTTTGTCGGCTTTGAGAATTACGAACGTGTCTTTCAAGAGCTCAATAAGACCAAGTCAGTAACAAAGGCGGCATTCCGCAATACGGCGAGTTACCTGGCGCTAGGTGTGCCGATTCAACTTCTCTTGTCGCTGGCTATCGCGCTTTTGCTCAACGAAATCCGCTTTATGAGTTCCTTTTATCGCATACTGTTTTTCCTGCCCTTTGTCACATCTACCATCGCTATCGCCTGGGTATTCCGAATGTTGTACCAGCCGCGATTTGGCTTGGTAAATATCGTCTTGCAGCTGGTTTCGTTGCCACAGCAGCCATTCCTCAAGAGTCCGCACCAAGCGCTGCCATCCGTCCTGGCGCTAGTGATCTGGCAAGGGATGGGTTTCGCGGTAATCATTTTCCTGGCCGGGCTAAAGCAGATTTCGCGCACATATTATGAAGCGGCAGAAGTTGATGGCGCCAGCCGTTGGCATACCTTTCGCTATATCACCTTGCCTTTGCTTAATCCGAGTATCGTCTACCTGTTGGTGCTACAAACGATCTCATTCTTGCGGATGTTTGCGCCGGTTTTGGCGATGACCGAGCAAGGGCGCGGCGGACCGCTGGATTCCACGACGACGGTGGTGCTGCGTGTCTACAGGGAGGCGTTCCAGAGTTTCAACATGGGTTATGCGTCGTCCATGACCGTAGTATTATTCGCCTTGATTCTGGGCATAACAATCATCCAATTGGCTGTCACGCAACGCCGCACCGACTGAGGCAGGCACGATGGAAACCATAACGCCATCCGGCATTTTCAAAGATAAGGGCGAGGTCACGTCCGTCGGCAGAGCACGCGACGAATGGAAGTACCGCGCGTTTTCGTATTTGCTGCTCTCGCTAATCGGCCTCACGATGATCGCACCCTTCATCTGGATGCTTTCGACCTCGTTAAAGCCCGAGAAAGAGATTTTGCGGCGCGACTTCTTCCCGACTGAAGCGACACTCGACAACTATTCCGAGGTCATCAACGAAACCAATTTACCGCTTTGGTACAAAAACTCTTTCATAGTGGCTGTATTCAGCACCATCAGCGTGGCGTTTTTTGATTCATTGGCGGGCTATGTATTTGCCAAGTATCAGTTTCCTGGCAAACGTCCGATCTTCATTATCTTTCTAACTTCACTGATGGTCCCTACCGAGATGCTGATTATTCCCTGGTTCATTATGTCTTCCAAACCTCCTATCGGCGCCACCTGGGTGGATACTTACTGGGGCATTGCCTTTCCTGGAGTGATCACTGCTGCCGGTATTTTCCTAATGCGGCAGTTTATGCAGGGAGTTCCGGATGAGTTGCTGGATGCAGGTCGAATCGATGGCGTGAGCGAGTTTGGCCTATATTGGCGTGTTGCGGTGCCTTTGAGTTTACCGGCCATTGGAGCCCTTTGCATATTCAACTTCCTTGGCAATTGGAATGCCTTCATCTGGCCGCTAATCGCTACCACCAAAAGCGAAATGTTCACCTTGCCGGTTGGGATTCAACAATTTTCTTCAGAAGCCAATACGCCCTGGAATCTGATCATGACCGGCGCCTCGCTTTCAGTGGTGCCGCTGCTGATCGTAGTCATCATCTTTCAACGCTACATAATTGAGGGCATCGCCTTGACCGGTCTGAAGGGTTGAGCAATGGCGGAAACGCCTTCTTCATTTCCGCATCCACTTTATGAACAAATCGTCCTCAAGCCATTTTATGAGGACGCCAAAACCTACTATTTTGAGCCGATGCTGGCGGCCAACCTTGCCCATATCGTCATGCTCTACAACTGCGATGTCATCTCGCTTGCCAACTCACAGGCTTTGCTGACGGCTTTGCGGCAGGTGGAAATATGCGGAGCCGACGCGCTGGTTTACCGATCCGGTGTGGAAGATCTGTTTTTTGCCGTAGAAGGGCGACTAATCGAGATCGCGGGCGTGGAATATGGCGGTAATCTACAACTGGCGCGCAGCCGTAACGACCTCGGTTACGCTTTGACGCGTCTCGCAATTCGCCCCTTATTGCTGGACGTAGCAGAATATTTGCTTGGGCTACGACGAAGCCTGACCGATCTTGCTACTGACCACTTGCGCACACTTATGCCCGGCTACACTCATACTCAGCCGGCACAACCGACGACGATGGCCCATTATCTGGTTGGCGTGTTGGCGTTTCTGCAGCGTGACAGCGCACGACTGAGATTCGCGCACGAAACCAACAATCAAAGCCCACTTGGTGCAGCTGCCTTGACCGGAACGGGCTTCCCAATTGACCGGCAAATACTTGCGGATCTTCTTGGCTTCGATAGCGTTCAATTGAGTACATACGACAGCATCGGAGCTTCAGACAATCTGACCGATGTCGCCGGCGCGCTCGCGACCTTCGGTGTCAACCTTTCGCGTTTTACCAAAGACATGCTCTTTTGGGCAACGCAAGAAAGTGGCGCCATCCGCATTGATGACAGCTTTATTCAGACTAGCTCAATCATGCCGCAAAAGCGCAACCCGGTCGTTCTAGAGCATCTGCGGGCTCGAATAAGCCGGATGATTGCACAGGCGAATGGCATAATTCTACAATGCCACAACATTCCCTTTGGCGATACACAGGACATTGAGGACGAGATCTTTCCGCTACTTTTCGGCTCTCTGGAGACTGCCGCGGACATCCTGCAATTGTATGCCGTCGTGATGGATACGGTGCAGGTAAATGTCGATCACCTGCGCGGACGCGCGATCGCCGGTTTCACCACTGTGACCGAACTCGCCGACACTCTGGTCCGGCACTGCGAGCTGCCGTTTCGTCAAGCGCACGGCATCGTTGCCGCGCTGGTGCGCTACGCAATGGACCATCAACTGGCGCCAGCTGAGCTAAGCATCGATATGCTTCGCAATATCGCAAAATCAGAATTTGGCCTGAGCATCGAATTGGACGGCGAAACATTTAAGCAGTCGTTGGATCCATTCGCGTTTGTGGAAGCGCGCAATCTGCCGGGCGGCGCTGCACCAGTCGCTACCAAATTGGTCGTGCAAGAGCAGAAGCTCTCCCTTGAAAGAGATAGCCAATGGCTGGGCGGAGTGCGTGATCAACTCACGAATGCGCGAAAGATGCTGGACGACGAAACCAGGACTATTTTAGCGACCAAGGCACAGCAAGTATCAGGCTAGCAAGTGCCGGGTTTTCATTTGCTGTTTTCGCGCAAGCGCAATCTACGTGATGTTCACGCTCAAGACCGGCGCAATACAGTCACCAGCAATTGTGCCAAAATGCTGCTAGGCACCATCTGCTTCACTTGGCAACGTCAGTACGTAAGCTACGATATCGAAGATTTCCAGGTTGCTGTAAATGTCAGCCCAGTTCTGCGGCATGACTTCCGCTTCAAAGCCTTCGACGAGATAGTCGTTGGGATTGACGATCGAATTGTAGACATATTCAGCAGCGCTCTGCCCTTCTACACGAGTCGATGCGAGCTCCGCGATATTTAGCAATCCGGGGCCAGTGAGCTTTTCTTCACTGGTCGCACTATGACAAGTCACACAGGCATATCCGGAACCTGCAGTTTCCTGAAATAACTCGAAAAGCACTTTGCCGTTTTCCGCATTGCGTACTGCGACCAGTCTATCCACCGGCGACAAGACCGCTGTTGCCGTGGGCTCAGTTGTGGCGGTGGCTTCGGGTGTCGATGTGGATGTTGGCTCAGGAATCGGTGTTTCCGTCGGCGGAATCGGCGTATTGGTCGGCGGGTTGGTGGGCTGCGCAGTGGGTTGCACCTCACCTTCGATCATTACGGCAGTCTGAGTTGCCGTCGGAGCCTGCATAACCGGGTTCGCAAGCGTACCACAGCCCGCGAGGACAAGGCCTAGTACAAGTGACAACCACCGGACCCTACGCTTGATAGCATGTTCGCAGCTCCCCGACTTGTTAAACAACAGTTCAATCCAAGACAATCTGCGCATCCCTTCCGTCCGATATTCGTTTGAGAAATATGTCACAAATCGTGATCTGGTGGCATTATCTCAAATTGTATCGCGATAATAAAGGGGAAGCGGGACTGAACTACACTCTCAGTCAATTGCTCAATTGACTCGAGGCCGTTCCTAACTGGACAGGGGTGTCTTCTTAATGTGGCCGTGCGACCTACTGTAAAGCTATGCCGAAGAAACAAATAGGCCAATCGGCAACGACAATTGTAGCGGAAGGCGCCGCGATTAGCCCACCGAGGCAAGAGCCACAGCGTCGGGGAATATAGTAGACTTCAATTTATCTTACCTTACAACAAACGTGTTAGCGAAAAAAGAGGATAAAGGACTACGTCACATGTCTCGAAGACTATTGTGTGTTCTAGTGCTGATCAGTTTACTCATCATCTGGCCGATTGGTGCCTAGGACGTTGAGGAAGCGCCCGGACCCGGCCTCGGTGGGATTATCATCCATTCCAGCACCGCGGGCGACCCGGCAACCTTCAACCCGCTTATTGGTGGCGATACGGCGTCCAGCGGCGTTTAGGGTTGGCTGTATCCGAGCATTGTCGGCGTGAGTCCATTCATAGGATTGGAAGAAGCCAATCTGGATGGCGCAATGGCCAAAAGTTAGGAATACGACAACACTGGTACCGTTTTGACCATCCATCTCAGGCAAGATATCGCCTGGAACGACGGTACACCGATCACATCCGCGGATTATTTGTGGGCGGTGGAAGCAACACTTAGCGGTCAAATTGACAGCCCGCGAGCGGGAATAATTGAGACGATGGCCGATGGCACGCCGGCTGGTGGCAAAATTGTCAATGTAGAAGCGCCGGACGACTACACCGTCGTGGTGACATTTACGGAGGCGAATTGCATCTCCTTCAGCGATATTAACAATGTGACGCCGGTGCCGACAAATGTGTTTGCCGAAATATACGGCGACAACTATTCCGCTATGATGGATGATCCGCGCCGTATCGCGACCGTATAATTCGGACCATCCAAAGACGTCGAGTTTGCCGCCGGCGAACGCATAAGCTTGCTAACCGATCAGTCGTATCCGGATTCAATCCCGCGGTTCGTCAGTCCATCAGAGCTGGTCTCCTTGCAAGTGGCGGACGAAAACGTTGCCACTGAGCGTTTCAATGGTGGCGAATTCAGCATTTTGGCTGTGCCCTCCACTCGTTAGGACGAATGCCGTTCCGATCAGGATTTGCTTCAGTTCCCGCATTATGAATTTACCGGCAACGGTTTTACCTTCTTCGGAATGAATCACGCAAATCCAGCCAATCCGCAATCAGGAATTGATGAAGATGGAAACCTGTTACCGCAAGAGCCAAATCCCGTATTGCGCGACAAGCCAGTGCGTCAGGCGATTTCTCACGCTGTCGATATGGACGCGTTGATTGCAGGGATCCGCTATGGCAACGGCTTTAAGGTAGCGACGCACACTATTCCGACCTCCTGATTCTTCAATCCCGATTTGCAGTTCAAGCTCAATCCCGAGCTGGCGATGGAAAAGCTGATACAAGCGGGCCGGATAGACTATGATGAAGATCCAGAAACGGCACGTTTCTGCCAGGATTGCCTCTTCGCTTGCGAGGTTGATTCCGAATTTAACGTCATGGAGCTCACTGTCAATTTGCACGTTCCCGCCGGTTCCGATATTGGTGAAAAGATGGGTCTTTTCTTCCAGGCAGAAATGAAAAAAGTCGGATTCAATGCCGTGTTTGAGGCAATCGAAATGGGGCAGCGCATTCTTGCCGGAGTTGGTCGGGCAGACCTTCGATATGAACATGCTGGGATGGAGCCTTGGCCTTCCGGTCGATCCTGATATCACGGCATTCTATTTTCCGGAAGTCGATGTACCCGGCTCGGGCTTTAACTTTGGCTCATATTTCAATGCCGAATTGATCGAGCTCAACGATCAAGCCAGATTAGTACCCGGCTGCGACACCTCAGAACGCGCGGCATTGAACGCCAGGGTACAAGAAATCCTGTTTCAGGATATGCCCTACTTCTTTATGTATGTTGCCGAATCCATGACATCAGTCCAACCCGGAACGGTCAATTTGAGTCCGACGCCCCTCTCTCGCACGGATTCCACCGACCTCTGGGTATCACCGCAAGTATCTTCGCCCTAGAACCGCTCAAGATACGCTGCCGGAGAGCTTAGACTCTCTGGTAGCAGATTTGCTAATTAAACTATGTGAGTGTATGGAATTTTCTTAATGCAACGATACATCGCTCGCCGTCTCTTGCAAGCTTTCCCCACACTTTTCGGGATCACCTTCATCGTCTATTTCATCATGATTTTGGCCCCAGGTGATCCGGTATCGTTGCTCGCTTTTGATCCGACCATTAGTCAAGACGAACGCGATCGTCTGGCGCGACAATTGGGTGTGAACGATCCCTTCCCGATACAGTATCTCCGTTGGCTGATCGGTGAAGATTGGATGATGGTCGACACGAATGCCGATGGCACAACAGACGCCTGAGGAGGCAACTATGGCATCCTGCGGCTGGATTTCGGTACATCGTTCAAGTACCGCGGGTGCGCTTCCAGACAATTGGTGCCATTCGATGAACAATAAATGACAGACTGAAAGTAGTGAAAGTCAAGGGAGATTGCGACCACAGCTTGACACCCTCGCTAAACCTTTGGCAGGAAGCGTGGCGACGCCTGCGACAAGATCGTACTAGCGTGATCGCTATCGGGCTCATAGTTGTATTTTCGATCATTGCCCTTCTCGCGCCCTTTGTTAGAGAATCCTTCTTTCAGGTAGATCCGGTTACGCAGAACCTGCGCGACAAGTACCTGCCGCCTTTTTCCAAAGATCATCTTTTGGGAACGGACGAACTGGCGCGCGACCCTGAGAACCGATTGCTCTACGTTGCGCAGATTTCCTTGGGAATTGCGATTGCGTCCGCTGTATTATCCTTGGGAATCGGTATCTCCTTCGGGGTTTCCGCCGGATTCTTTGGCCGGTTCGTGGACGATATTATTCACTGGCTTATCAACTCTCTCAATGCCATCCCCGGTCTATACTTGCTGATCATCATCACATCGGTATAGTCTCCTTCGCCGCTGACTCTGGCATATATTTTCGCGCTGCTGAGCTGGACAGGAACCACGCGCTTGGTCCGTGCAGAAACCTATTCGATCAAAGAGCGCGAATACATTGTTGCGGCTCATGCCATGGGTGCATCAAATCCACAAATCATATTCACCCACATCGTACCCAACATGTTCTCCTTATTGATAATCACGCTAACGCGGGCTATGGGCGGTTTGATTGTGGCGGAGTCGGCACTGAGCTTTCTCGGTTTCGGCGCACATGCTCCGACACCCACTTGGGGAAACATGCTCAACAACGCCTTGGAATACGCGCGTCTAGCCCCGCATTTGATTGTGTTGCCGGGCTCGCAAATCACTACTACCGTATTCTGCCTGTATTTGATAGGCGACGGGCTGCGCGACGCTTTTGATCCCAAGATTACCGATTAGGCTGTGGCAATTGAAATGCCGGGATGCTAGCGCCGTGCAGCACGGTGCGGGCCAACTGACGAGAATGCTATAGACAATCTCATTGGGGCGTGATACCATGTGCCGCTGTTAACAAGAGTAGCGCTGGCCAAATTGGCCCACGCCCGTGCGTTGAAAGGAGCAACAAGAGTCTGCGGATTCTTGAGTTGATTTATGGCCAATCACAAATCTGCGCTAAAGCGCATCAAACAAAACGAAAAGCGTCGCCTGCACAACCGCACCTACCGGAATCGTGCGCGAACGCTGGTCAAAATGGCGCGCGATGCGATCGAAAGCGGCGATGTGGAAGAAGCACGCAAGGCGACAGGCATGGCTGTCCGCGATCTGGATACATTGGCAAGCCGCGGAGTCGTCCACAAGCGGAACGCTGACCGTCGCAAAGGCCGGCTGATGCGCCAGCTGGCAATGCTTGAAAAATAAGGGCTGACCAATTGTCCGCTTCTGCGAATTAGCCGTTTTGCCTCCCGCTGGATGCGACGCTGTTCATATCAGATCTACGTCCAACCGATACCCGACACCGCGTACGGTCTTTAGATATTGCGGTCGTTGCGGGTTGCTTTCGATTAGCTTGCGCGCATGACGGATGTGCACATCGAGCGTTCGTGTATCGCCCACATAATCAGTTTTCCACACCTTCCGCATAATCCGCTCACGATCCAGCACTTGGTTGGGGTGCATCATAAATAGCTCGATCAACTCGGCTAATTTGGGATTGAGCTGCACCTCACTACCGTTAGCCTGCAAGATGCGAGTGGTGCGGTTCATACGGAAGGGCCCGCAACTGATCGCACCGAGCGGGTCCTCGCTGAGCATACGTCGGACAATACCTGTCAATTTTCGTAAACTTACGGGCGGATGCAATGTCAATTCGCAATGTTGGCAGGTAGTCGGATATTCTGGCGGGCGAATGAGAATTATCGGGCAGCGCGTTACCGACTGCTCCAGCTGTCGACAGATTCGCTCACCCGATGTACGCAAGGAAACCGCGTCGACGATAACCAGATCGAATTCGAGCGATCCCGCCAATAGCATGGCCCGTTTGCCACTGGACACCGAATGTATATTCCAGCCCCGACGTCGCGGTAGAATTTTGTTGGCCGTGCAAACAAGTAGGATTTCTTCTGCCAAAACAGACTTCCCGAGGCCGCTTCTGCGTTCGGCAGTGCGTCAAGCAGAAACGACGGTTTTCCGTCATAATAGCGGGATAAGCGGTATGCGTTCCCGAGCGTTGACAGGCGCAAATAACCTGGCAATAGCACTTGTTATTCAAATCGGGAAGATGCCAAGTGAATGCGACTGAATTTAGATGAGAGATTGTAACACGCAACAGGCGTTGACCACATCCTAAGTGCAAAGGACGAACTGACGGAATGAAAGCTGAAGTCAAATCGATATTTGCGAATCTGAACTGGCAGCAGCTTCCGGACTTATCCAAATGGGTGATCGAAGAAACATTGCGAATCCAGAAGATTCCCGCGCCCACTTTTCATGAAGATCAACGAGCGAAATATCTTGCCGAACGATTCAGCGAGTTCGATCTGGAGGAAATAGAAATCGACCACGTGCAGAATGTTTTTGGCCGTCTGGCCGGAAACCGACGCGATAACTCGCTATTGGTTATGGCGCATACGGATACCGTATTCCCAATGGACACAGATCTGAGCATCAGGCGCGGCGCAGATCTGATCTATGGTCCCGGTATCGGCGATAACAGCTTGGGGGTAGCGGCGCTGCTGGGGCTGATGAAAGCCATACGAGAATTCCCCTGTCGCCCGGACTGTGACATTTGGTTTGTTGCCGATAGCTGCGAAGAGGGCCTGGGAGATCTGCAAGGCGCGAAAGCAGCCTTCGCCAAACTGCAATCCAGGTTGGATGCGGTAATCAACATTGAAGGCTTGGCGCTGGGTTTCGTGTACAACGCAGGCATAGCAGTACACCGGCTGCGTATTATGGCCAGCGCCGAAGGCGGGCACAGCTGGTTGCACTATGGCAGGCCAAGCGCAATACATGGACTTATGGAGCTCGGCAATAAAATCGCGAAGCTCGAGGTGCCAAAGTCGCCACGTACAACTATCAACATTGGCATGATTGATGGAGGACACGCGATAAACGCTATCGCCACCAATGCCAGTCTTTGGCTGGATTTGCGCTCGACTGATACTGCCACGCTAATCGATCTGCGAAGAAAGGTTGCTTCAGTAGTGGAGAGTCAGCAAAAAGACGATATCTGTTACAAAGTCGAAACGGTCGGCAAGCGTCCGGCGGGCTCAATCGCCAACGATCATGTTTTGGTCCAGGGAGCACTGGCAGCACTTGGCGAAATAGGGTTTACGGGCTTGCTGGAAACGGGTAGCACAGATGGAAACGTGCCCCTTGCAAACGGCTGTCCTGCTGTCACTATCGGCATTACCCGCGGCGGCAATGCGCACAGGCTCGATGAATACATCAAAGTAAATACGGTGCGACTCGGGTTGCAGCAGCTTATTGGTCTAGTGTTGGCCGCGTCACGACACTATGCTAGGTCCGCCAGTGCGGCCAATCGGTGAACCTGCTTGTACGCCCTACCAGTAGCCTGACTGTACATTCCCAAATAGCAAATTCGATGCTCCGAGATCAAAAGGCTTCTACCAACTCCAGCAAATGATTGATTTCCCCAATGGTATTGTATTGGCCTATACCGATACGCACCATGCCTTGTGGGCGATCAAGACGTTTCATGATTTCCAAGGCATAATAGTCGCCACTCCAGACAAAAACATCGTTTTCCGCCAAATGCGCGGCCAGCTCATCGGGCGATCGACCCTGCTTCACCAGGGCAACAGTTGGAACACGCCACTGGAATCTATCGCGATCGGTGATACCCGCGATGGTAACGCCTTGAATAGCGCTAAGGCCCTCGACCAGAGTGGTTACCAAGCGGCGCTCGTACTCCTGAACAGCCATCATGCCTCGTTTCATCAAGAGACGGCGGCCCTCATATTTCGCGGCATAAGACCCGCCGAAGTCACGTCCGAGCATTTCCCAATAGGCCAGGCAGGCTAGCAAACCGTTCCAGGTTTCAAAACTGGGCGTGCCCGTCTCCCAGCGCTTTGGTGCCTGGTCTTTGGCAGGACGAACCTTGTAAACTGGTAAGGAATCTAGCAAATCCTTGCGTCCCCACATGACTCCTAGATGCGGGCCATAGAATTTGTAGGAGGAACATAGCAGAAAATCGCAGCCAATTTCCTGGACATCTATGGGCAGGTGCGGCGCGCTTTGCACTGCGTCAACAATGTGCCAGGCGCCGACAGCATGAGCCATGCCGGCGATTTGCCCGACCGGGTTTACCGTGCCCACCGCGTTTGACGCGTGCACTGTCGCGACGACTTTAGTGCGTTTGCTTATGGCATCTTCCAGCGTGCCCATATCCAAGGTGCAATCCGATGTCTGGATATCGACCCAGCGGATTTGCAGGTCGCACTCCTCCGCGATCGAAATCCAGGGGGCGATATTGGCATCATGATCCATGCGCGTCAAAATAATTTCGTCACCGGCGGAAAGCGTATTGGCAATCGCTCGGCTTAAGGCGAAATTCAATGTCGTCATGTTGGGTCCGATGACGATTTCATTCGCGCTTTCAGCGTTGAGGAAATCCGCCATATATTCACGTACTGAGTCGACCATCTCGTCATTGCGACGACTTGTGAGAAATGCGCCACCCGAGTTGGCGTTCATGGTATGAAAATAGTTACTGATCGACTCAATTACAGTGCGTGGAACCTGCGTCCCGGCGGGATTATCTAGAAAGGTCGGCTGCCGTCCCGCTGGCGTTTTCGTATTCAGGGCGGGAAACAGGTCACGAATATGCTCGGCATCAAATCTCATCGTCTCGTCCTTGTTTTGAATGTTCTATAGTTGGCAACAAAGACCTGTACTTTAGCCTAAAGCCGGTTAAATTAGTATTCTTGAAGCGTTACATCGTGTATTGGCACAACACCTGAAGGACAAGCATGACAAAACAGGCATCCGAACTTACATCCAGCCGGGCGCTGGATGTGGAATCCAAAACGAAGACCCAGCGCCAGGAGACGGTAGAACGCTGGCGTTGCCTCAATTGCGGTCAACAGATATTTGTGTCGTCTGTGCAGAATCTGCCCGATGTTTGTCAGTTTTGTGAAGATATGACCACTTGGGAGTCGGTAGACGCCTGATACAGATCTAGCCAAAGACATCTTCTATTGCTGTTCTCACTTCGCGAACAAGCCTCAAAAACGTTTCTTGGTAGATCATTTTCACATGGCGGGGACGGGACAGCCCGACAGGTATATCCGCGACTAAGGTGCCCGGACGATTCGACATCACTATTACGCGGTCGGCCAACATCACTGCCTCGCTAATATCGTGGGTTACCATGACTACCGTTTGCTGTGATCCGCGCCAGATCTGCAGCAATTCCAAGCTGAGCTTCTCTCGTGTCAAGGCATCTAGCGCGCCAAATGGTTCGTCCAGTAACAATAGCTGCGGCCGCTGTATGATGACCCGACCCAGCGCCACCCGCTGCGCCATGCCTCCCGAAAGCTCAGCCGGATAAGCGAGCGCGAAGTCTTCCAAATGCAGCTGCGGCAAAAGCTTGTTGGCTATTTGATAGCGGCGAGCTTTTTGTACACCGTTTAGCTCTAGAGGCAACGCAATATTATCGAGCACGGTGCGCCAAGGCATCAAATTAGCATCCTGAAACATTATCGCCAACGCGGTAGACGGCTTTGAAATCGCCTTGTCATCGCCAATCACCGAACCTGTCGTGGACTGCTGTAAGCCTGCAAGAACGCGGATCAGAGTGCTTTTGCCGCATCCGCTCGGTCCTAGAATACAAACGAATTCGCCTTCAGCAACATCAAATGAAATGGGACCAACAGATGGCAGGCGGGATCCGTCAGGTGTTCGAAAATCGACGGATAAGTCCCGCACGCCCAGTCTCATACGTCCACGCCCGACACAAATTGGTTACTGAACGATTCCTCAAGATCCAGGTGCTGATCGTCGAGAAAACCCATCATTTGCAAGGTTTCGTGCATCGATTCCCAGGATAACAAGTCGGTGTAACCAAGCGTGTCTGCATCCCAGAGATCGATTGTACGCAAGAGCACCGCGAATTGAGTCAAGCTGTCGCCTCCGACACTTTCCCCCAATTGCTCATTCATTTCCTCACGGCTTGCGGCGATCTGCTCCCTATCCGGGTTTGTCTGCAAGAAATCCGCTTGTGCGGCAGATAACTCTTGCAGTCTTGTAAACATCTGCTCACTGATTGGAAGGTTTTCAACGAACTGGAGGCTGGCCAAATAGGCACGTGCCGGATTGTTGATGCTTGCTTGTACCGCCTGCTCAATCGCGGCGACCATCCGCCCTACTTTCGCGGCATCGCTGCGGAGTATGTCCGCGTTGACGATCAGACCATTCGATACGAGATCAACTTGTGATGCCACCGTGACAACCTCGATACTTGTTAATCCTGCGCAATCATTGGCGGCGATTCGATTTTCAATTTGCAAGGGTTCGTTGTTTACGTAGACAACGGCCGATTTAACCGCTCCTACGCACAAGACTTCTGAAGCATTGAAGCCGATTTCGTCGATTTCGACATCCGATTCACTTAGACCCGCGCTCTTCAACAAAGCCGTTAAACCGCTGTAGCTTGCGCCGAAGCGACCCGGGATACCGACTTTCGTTCCACGCAAACCGTCTAAGCTAGAAATGCCATCGCCGCCGGCTATGACAATACCGACCGGATACTGCTGAAACCATTCGAAAACATAAACGACGTCCCGCCCTTGTGAGCGTGCCAGAATAACCTGCTCACCGCTGACAATGCCGAAATCCGCTTGCCCGGCTGCAACCAGATCAAGTACTTCCGGTTCTTGCAAATGCTCCAGCTTCACGGTGAACCCCGCTTCGGCAAAATAGCCGTCGTAGATACCCACGTAGAATGGCGCAAACTGAATGTTCGGAATATAGGTAAGCAAGATCGTTTCATCTTGCGCTGCAACTGCGGACAATGCAAGCAGCAGGCTCAAAAGTATGATAGGAACGATTCTGGCCATAAGTTGTTTGCCACTCCTGTATTTGGGTCAATGTAGGTCACGAGCGGCGCCGCCATGCTAGCAAGCGCCATTCCAAAAGGACCACCAAACCGTACAAACTCAGTGCAATAAGGGTCATCGTCAGGATAGCGACGATCACCAAAGGTGTGTCATATTGATTACGCGCCAATGTCACTAGAAAACCGAGGCCGCTGCCTGAGCCGACGAATTCGCCCACCACCGCGCCAATAACCGCCAGCGTCGCACTTGTTCTCAGACCCGCCATTATCACCGGCAGTGCTGATGGAAGCTCCAGGTGGCAGAAGGTTTGCCAGCGCGTTGCTTTAAGTGACTGCATCACAGCCTGCAAGTTTGGCGCGACGCTACGGACTCCAACAATAGTATTGACCAGGGTCGGGAAAAATACGATAACCGCCGTAGTCACTATCTTGCTGGTAACGCCACTGCCAAACCAGATGAACAGCAGTGGCGCATAGGCGACGATCGGCGTCGATTGGAAAGCGACGATAATTGGCGACAGAAGGTATTCCAGTAGGGGTGCCTTGGCGATCGCATACCCAAGCCCCAAGCCAATAGAGACACCAAAAAACAACCCAAACAATACTTCTTCAAGTGTCGTGTGCAGGTGCCTTACCAGCAAGCCGTTTGATAAAGATTCGCTGAAGGCCTTGGAAACCGCCGAAGGAGGCGGAACAATGAATGCCGGATACAGTTCAATCTCTGTGAGCCAATGCCAAAAGAGAAGCAGGAGAAGAATCGTCAGCAGCGGCGACACGCGACGTAACACCTTCAACAGCAATGCCCAAGTTGCGCTACGCCTTTGGGCAATGGAGCGTCGCGCATCGGCTCGCATATCCCACCTCATTAATAGACTACCAACACGAGGCTGGGAGATATACGAGTAAGCGCCAACACCTATTGCGCTGGAAAACGCCTAAGTAGTATATCAATCCGAATACACTGACGATGACGCCATCAGCGCGTCACACCTTCTCTCATCCGGACTATGACCGTCGGCTCTGGAATCTCACCAGGATCAACCTGTTAAAGGACCTTGACCAGGTTCGCGGGCTTGGTACGTCTCTGCATACGTCACCGCCGGTAGGGACTTTCACCCTGCCCCGAAGGTTGGATCATGTTTGTGTGGGAACGAGTATAACAGAATTCTAATGCTTGTCTACTTAAGCAGAGGGCAGGGATTCCGAGACTGGTTCCGCCCCATTCTCCGCGGACAGATCCCTTTCCAGCTGGAATGACGTATCGGCTTTCAGCAACGTAAAGAGAAAATGGCCGCCTTTTCCCGGACCCGTGCTTTCCGCCCAGATGCGGCCGCCGTGCGCTTCCACAATATGCTTGCAAATTGCGAGCCCCAAGCCAGTTCCTTCATGGCCGGAGCGAGAAACATCGGCTTGATAGAAGCGTTCAAAGATACGATCGCGCAGATCATCAGGGACGCCGGGGCCGTTATCGAATACAGACAGTGTTACTTCATCTAACTGGTCAGACGCCGTTATGGAGATAGTTTCGTTGTCCGGCGACCATTTTATGGCGTTGTGTATCAAATTACCTAATACACGCCTTAGTTGGTCGGCGTCGCATAGCACATCGTAGTTCTGCGGCACGTGGCTGACAATCTTGAGATCCTTCATCTCCGCCTGCGCCAGGAAACGTTCAGCTGCTTCATCGACCACCTGCTTGAGCGAGGTCGGAACCAGGCGCATAATCGCTTGGCCGGATTCAATCATGGAGAGATCCAACAATTCTTGCGCCAGCCACAAGAGCTCATCAGTTTCCACGGCAATCTCTTTTAGCGATTGAATGCTCGCCTTGCGTTTCGGTCGGTCCGCGTCAAGGAACAAGCCTTCAATGATCAAGCGAATACGCGTAATCGGCGTACGCAATTCATGAGAGATATTCGCCACGAGGTCCCGGCGTGCTCGATTCAGGTTTACCAGCTTCGTGATATCCTGTATGGCAATCCCAACAAATCGCATATTGTCGCCATAGTCCAGCACTTGTGTCTTGGCGCGGAAATAGGCGCCATCGATCTCAAATTGTTCTTCAAGACCGTCCCGCTCGCTCAAGCCGTGTTGGGCAAGACTATTCAATTCGGGCGAGCTGAATACATCTGATAATTTTTCTCCAACCGGATTGCGATTGCCGAAGAAACGCTCGGCGGATTGGTTGTACACAATAATGGTCGATTCTTCGTCAAGCACCAAGACCATATCAAAGGCGACGTTGGAAACAGTCGAGAACAAGGCTTTGCTTTCGATGTTATCACGCTCGATTCCCTTGATCCGGGCGCCTACAGCGCGAATGGCCTCATCTCGGTCGAGAACGTCTTGGGTTAGCGAATTGATCGTTTTGGATTGACGATAGCTGTAGAAAGAGATGCTCAAGGATGCGAACAGCAAGAACCCCAGGAGAATTTCCATAGCTAGCCTTCAAATCGGTAGCCGACGCCGCGGACGGTGCTTATCCGCTTTGGGCTCGATGGATTGTCTTCGATTTTTTCTCGCAGCCAACGAATGTGTACGTCCACTGTACGTTTGTCCACGAAGTAATCGTATCCCCAGACCTTGGTCAGAATCAGGTCCCGCGAGAGTACAACGTCCTTGTTCCGCATTAGTTCCGCCAGCAGGTCGAATTCTTTGTTGCTCAGCTTGAGTTCTTCGCTGCATTTGAAAACGCGCCGGCCTGTCAGGTCAACGCGAATATTGTCAACCGAAAGCTCATCACGTTGCGCCTTACGTTCTGGCGATGGCCGGCGCATCTGCACCCGAACCCGAGCCAGAAACTCCCCCAAGCCAAATGGTTTGACAATATAATCATCCGCGCCGCTCTCCAGGCCGACAATCTTATCGACTTCTGTGCCACGCGCGGTCAACATAATGATCGGAACCTCGGATGACTTGATATCGTTTCGTATCATACGGCAGAGGCTCAAGCCATCCAGGCCGGGCAACATGATATCAAGAACGAATAGATCGTACTTTTCCTGCCGCGCCAGTTCCCAACCATGCTCACCGTCAAGCGCGGTATATACATCGTAGCCCTCTGCACGCAGTTTCTGTGCCAGATTGGAAACGAGTTTTTCCTCGTCTTCGACAATGAGGATTTTCTTTGTCATGCTTGTTTTCCCAAGCGCAACCGATTGTTAGGGATGCTACCATTATAGTGCTAAATCTCTGTTAAGAATTGACACCATTCTTGTAAAGGCTGTAATGAAATAAGGATTTGCGGCAATACCAGCATCCTGCCGAGGACGTTGCCATGTTAGAATGCGCTAGACTGGTGGAGGGTCCGACACATGGTCATTTGTTCCCGATAGCGCGTATACCGGCTAACGTGCGTGCGCTTTGAACAGCATCGCGAATGGCTTTCGCAACCATTTCTGCCGCGTGAGCGCCGATCACTGATGATTCAGCCGAGACCTCGCCCGTGGCCAAAGCGAAAATCGTATCACCGTCATACATTGTATGTGAGGGATTGATTGCGCGGGCAATGCCATCGTGTGCCATTTGCGCGACTTTTTGCGCCTGCGGCTTGTTGAGCTTGGCATTAGTTGCCACAACTCCGATAACTGTACTTTCATTTGGCGAAAGCTCGGTACGCTCTCCGGCATCATTAGTCAGCGTTTCCAGCACAGAAACAAACCCATTGCCGTCTGGCGAGCGCAGGCCTGCCAAGATCTGTCCACGCGCGTCGATCACATTGCCCAGCGCGTTTACCGCCATCAATGCCGCCACAACGATTCCCTTTGGCAAAGCGATCGCACATGAGCCAATCCCGCCCTTGCTGGCCCGATTGTTTCCCCTAATCGCGCCAACTCTGGCACCGGTACCGGCACCGATAGTTCCGGACGCCACTTCGTCATTGCTGGCATTCTCGCAAGCTTCATATCCAGTTTTTGCATTTGGATAGATTTCGGGAGTACCAACACTCAAATCGTAAAGGATAGCAGCAGGCACGATTGGTACAACCGATCCGGCTCGAGATCGATAGCCGATGCCACGCTCGGCATGCCATTGCATAACACCGTCGGCAGAGGAAAGCCCGAAAGCGCTACCTCCTGATAGCACGACTGCCGTCACTTCTTCTACAAGATTGTGTGCCTGAAGCAAATCGGTTTCGCGAGTGCCGGGCGCGCCACCGCGGACGTCAACGGCGCCGACGGTCCTCGGGGGGCAAAGCACGACACTGCAACCGGTCGCCGCTTGCAGATCGGTATAGTGGCCGACTCTGATTCCCGACACCGCCGTCATTGAATTATTCATCTTCGTCCTCATCGTCAACGTAGTATTCGGCGCCGTCGCCATCGTCTTGCCAAACTACTTGAATTGTGTCATTGCTAGCTTGAATCTTATTGTCGGCTTCCGGGAAGAGAATAACTTCTGCTCGCTCGTAATTAGCAGGCGAGACCAAGACTTTTATCTCTCCCAGATTGCCAACCGTGATCCCTAGTGCGGTAGCGCCGGCTTCTTGATGGATACGACAAGGCACATCGTTGGACTGTAGCTTGCCCGCGATGATATGCGCTTCTTGAAGGCTATGCGTAATATAGGCGACGATCCACTCAGGACCAGTGGGCTGCTTCGAAACGTTATCTATTTCCACAATTGTCCCACACCTGTGATCATGATAATCTTTCCATAGAGTTCGTATTTCCACGGAATAACAGTAGATTGAAGGCGAGTTGCCGACATGGTTAGAGCAATCCACTCTAGAGTGACGAATTTGGATTGCCACTTAGATTACGACGCGGCAGCCCGATCAAACTCGCGTCAGATGCTGCTTGACTTATTGTTGCCTAGAATCGATCCGCGCGATTGCGGGACCGGGCACAAGTCAACATTGTGCTCATTCTACTAAAATCGAAAGAGAATGGCAGCTTGCGATATTTGAGATCTTACTTGACCTTGTTCATACTCGGTCTGATCGTATTCATTCCCGTGATGTGGCGGGCAACGAGCAATTATGTTGATTTCGGTATCCGTATCGAAATTGCGATGAACTTGCCATCCGAAGCTACACATGTGTCGCACGTCTTGTTTCACGCGATATTTCTTCTTTATCATCGGCTGTTTTCAAATGTTGCGCTGCCAGACGTGGCCCTCGTCGCAATACTCACCACAATGCTCCCAATACCGCTGATTCTGTTTGCCCTACTCAACAAAGCCGCAGGAAACACGATTCCGCTTTGTGTGCTAGTGCTATTGTCGCTGGGTTTGTCAATCATGTCTCCAGTTACAATCTGGACCAATCAGTGGATGATCGGCTACGTTAATTCGGTAGTCTATCATAATCCCACGTTGATCGCCGTTCGTCTTTTTGTTGTGCCGGTCTCTATTCTGGCGTTACATTGTTTTGATGATCGTCAGTATTCTAGTGCCAACCATCGTTTCTTTACGCTACTATTGTGCGCTTGCCTAATTCTGTTGACAACTTTGGCGAAACAGAGCTACACGATAGCCTTGGTCCCTGGCATCTGTGTGTTTGCCATTTGGCGAATGTTGAACAGAAAATCTGTAGATTGGGTATTCCTCGTTTTCGGGATTATCGTTCCGGGTATGCTCATGCTTGGCTTGCAATATTTGGTTACATACGTGAATCTGGGTGATCACTCAAGAATTGCGTTCGGATTCTTGACCTTTATGAGGCAATGGATACCAGAATGGCGCATTCCGATTCAATTCCTGCTGTCCCTTTTGTTTCCGATAAGTGTATATGTGCTCTATTCTACGGAGTCTCGCAGATGCCTGTATTTGAAAATGAGTTGGGCGATCTTTGGGGTTGGCGCAGCCATTACATACTTATTCTATGAGGAAGGAACGCGAATAGAATTCGGAAATTTCTTGTGGAATAGTTATAGCGCGGTTTTCGTCCTGATGTTTGCATCAATGCTGTTCTTGATTCAACAGCATGCACGCGAGCAACGCGAAGGGCATGGGAGTCTTCAACTATTCCACATCTCCTTTTCTAGGCGTGTAGGCGTCGGGCTGTTGCTTTTTGCATTACATGTGCTTTCCGGGGTCGCATACTACTTTCGCTATCTGGGGAATTCTTCCCTCTGAGATTCTTGCTTGAGAGCATCGCTCAGACCGAGTTCCACGGGCGCAATATCACGGCGATCGTGAAGTGTTTATGGAAACAAGTAAGCGGTCGCAGCAGGTGAGAGAAGTGTTGGCGACGGCTTACTCTTCTTGAGGATGGCTTCCCACTTAGATGCTTTCAGCAGTTGTCGTTTCCGAAGGTCGCTATTCAGCTATGCCGCCGGCACGACCGCTTTTTGAGATTTATCCTTTGCTACATAAGGCGACTTTGAGTCGTTACAGAGTCGGCTACTGACAAAAAGGGGCGCCGATGGCCAGATTACGCAACACGTTTCGCGAACATCTCCACTTCATCGTTGTCGTCACCATTTTAACGCTAGTGATGACGTTCCCTACCATTGTATACGTATTCAACACTGAAGTGTTTTGGTTGCCCACCGGCAATCACCCTGACACCTGGATGAAGATTTGGGATGCCTGGTATGGTCAAAAGCTATTCTCCGGCCAGGCGGGCTTTAGCTTCACCGACCTGCTCTTCTATCCAAATGGCATGTCACTGATTTATCATAATATTAGTATTCCGCATATGTTGGTTGTCGGTGGTTTGCAAGCATTCATGCCCATATCGAATGCCTACAGCCTGACGTTTCTACTTATCTTCGCCTCGGTAACTTGCTCCGCATACGCGTACATGCTCTACCTGTTTAATGACAAGTGGATAGCCCTGCTCGGAGCGATCATTGTTGGCATGAGCCCCTATGTTGTTGGATATCCAGAACACCCCGAATTACGTTTCATTGTGACAATGCCTTTGTCCATGTATTTTTTCCACCGCGGCATCGCAGAGCGACGATATAAACTGGTACTCATTGCAGCAATCCTCACAGGCATTACAGCGTACATTAGCATGTACACTTTAACATGTTTATCAATTACCTTAGGTTTGTATGCCCTATATTTTGCCGCCTCTAGATGAAAGGATGCGGCCTTTTGGATTGCCTTGGGGCTGTTCGTTATGATTGCGAGGACGTTCAGTTCGCTACGCATATATCCTTTGCTTAAGAGCACCCAAGCTCTTGACGAAGTCGTAGCCCTGAGAGGAGGAAAGGAGGTAGGCAGTGATCTGCTGGAATTCTTTATAAATGGTCGACACCCGATAACGAAGATCCTGTATCGGCGGCCGCTAGTTTGGGAAGCCTACGCAGAAGAAGCTCGCTACTCGTCGTATCTTGGCTACACAGTGCTCGTTCTCATCGGAATAGGCTTTGTGCGAAAAACATATCGCCGTAAAATGATTCCCTGGATGGCTTTGGCTCTACCGTTTCTGGTCTTGCGGCTTGGTTCAGTTCTCACAATTGAAGGAATTCCCCATCCAAATTTAGTCTTGCCCAAACATTTTCTGGATGAGTTGATCCCTGGCGTTTTTTACGCTTTCGGAATGACTGCTAATTTCTACATGGGTGTTCTCCTGCCACTGGCTGTCCTTTCGTGTTACGGCACTTCGGCGATTTTAGACCCGCTGCCGAAAAGACGTCGCCTGTTAGTCGTACTGATTTTGGTTGGATTGGTGTCATACTAATACTATCAGCCAGTTCGACAGGGATTCATTACCGAACAAGAGCTAGCTTTCTTGGATTGGCTGGATGAAGAACCCGTTGAAGTTCGCTTGATTAATTTGCCTATGGGCGGCTGGAACACAATGTTAGACGGATATTACCAGACGCAGAACGGTTATCCGCAAGCCGAAGGAAGGGCCGCACGCACGCCGCTTAGCTCATATAACTAAATTAGCGCGAATAATCTGCTCAACACATGGGGAAGAAGATCAACAGCACATTGCACTTGGCGGACCCATGACGAGTATCTAGCAGCGCTGGACCAGTTGCAAGCTACTGGCTTTACGCACGTTGTCTTTCATCGCGATCTCCCCACCGCGAGCCAAATTGCAGACAGTTTCGTTGGAGCGAGCGCGTCATTTGATTACGATTATGTGAGCATTTACCGCTTGTACGACCTGCGAAGCTTCTGCATGAGAGATTTCGCGGCCGAATTCGCCGCTGCATCACCTTATGTAGACATCTACCTCATGCCATCGATCCTAAGTCGTCGTCACGGACTTGCGATGAGTTTTCATCAGACGCAAACGGCAGACGAAGAATTCTTGCAATACTTTTCTCTAATTTCCTTTGATCAGAAAAGCGTGGTTCACATTTTCTATGACGAGCAGAATGATCTCGTGGTAAAGAGTTCAAACGACTTGTATACGAATCTTGACAACATTGCCGCCTTAGAAAACGGCGTGTGGCTGATCAATAATCCGCGAGAGACTGACCTAGAACTGATAGGAGTTTATAGGGATTGGTTCAAGCAGAATTATAAATTTTGTAGCCGATTCGTTAATCAAGAAGACGCGACCATTGACCTTTACCTCAAGACGGACATACCGTGTGAAGCGGCGGGTGAAAGTAGCGCATTTCAGGTCGACTATGACAATGGCGTCAGTATTCAAAACCTATCATTTCATCGGCTTTCCGACCGTCATGTATTCTATATAGTATGGGCCAAGGAATCAGCCCGCGATAACGCTTTTTCGATTCAGTTTTTCGATGAACAGTCGCGGAAGGTCTTCCAATATGACAACACAATTTTTGAAGAACTCATGTCAGTTTATGAGTTAGACCCATCGAAAGTGCCTGCGGGGAGCTATGCTGTGAAGCTAATCGTGTACGATTATGAGACTGGCGTCAGCCAAAGCGGTACTGTAGAAGAGTCACAGCAGCGCTTCGTGCGCGAACTGGAAATCGCGAATATTGAGCTAAGATGAGGTGCAGCAATAACGAAAAATCTAAAAAGCGGACGGAGCAGATGAGAGAAGTGTTGGCAACGGCATACTCTCCCACATCGTCTCCAATGCAGTACCATCTGCGCTCGCGGGCTTAACTTCCGGGTTCGGTATGGATCCGGGTGTACCCCCGCGGCTCTAGCCACCAACACTTCTCTCACATGCTCGCGCCCGCAAGTCTCGTATCAGTCTCTCTAATCAACGCGCCGGCTCTATGCTGCTCGCTCCTGCCAAAAGCTCCGGACACCCCGTATCATAGTACGGAAAGCCCTCGACCATTAGTACGGGTCAGCTACACGCATTGCTGCGCTTGCACCTCCCGCCTATCTAACTGGTAGTCTCCCAGCGGTCTTACTTGGTTCTACCAATGGGGAATCTCGTCTTGAGGATGGCTTCCCACTTAGATGCTTTCAGCGGTTATCCTTGCCGAAGGTCGCTACTCAGCTATGCCGCCGGCGCGACAACTGACTCACGAGCGCTTCGTCCACCCCGGTCCTCTCGTACTAGGGGCAACTCCTCGCAAATTCCCAACGCCCACAGCGGATAGAGACCGACCTGTCTCACGACGGTCTGAACCCAGCTCACGTACCGCTTTAATGGGCGAACAGCCCAACCCTTGGGACCGTATTCAGCCCCAGGATGCGATGAGCCGACATCGAGGTGCCGAGCCTTGCCGTCGATTTGAACTCTTGGGCAAGACTAGCCTGTTATCCCCGGGGTAGCTTTTATCCGGTAAGCTACGGCCATTCCACTCTGTACCGTAGGATCACTAAGCCCGACTTTCGTCTCTGCTCGACTTGTCTGTCTCGCAGTCAAGCTGGCTTCTGCCTTTACACTCTGCGATGGGTTTCCATTCCATCTGAGCCAACCTTTGGGCGCCTCCGTTACCCTTTCGGAGGCGACCGCCCCAGTCAAACTGCCCACCTGCCACTGTCCCTGATACTGTTATATCCAGGTTAGGGCCAAAGCGCTACCAGGCTGGTATCTCAACAGCGGCTCCACACACACTGACGTGCACGCTTCTCAGCCTCCCAGCTATCCTGCACAAATATCGCCCTAACGCAATAGCAAGCTACAGTAAAGCTCCACGGGGTCTTTTTGTCCTGCTGCGGGTAATACGCATTTTTACGCATACTTCAATTTCGCCGGGTCCCCTGCTGAGACAGTGCTCCACTCGTTACGCCTTTCGTGCGGGTCGGAACTTACCCGACAAGGAATTTCGCTACCTTAGGACCGTTATAGTTACGGCCGCCGTTCACCGGGGCTTCATTTCCGAGCTCTCACTCTTCCACTTAACCTTCCGGCACTGGGCAGGCGTCAGCCCCTATACTTCAGCTTACGCTTTCGCAGAGACCTGTGTTTTTGGTAAACAGTCGGCAGAGCCTTTTCACTGCAACCTGATATCTCTACCAGGCGATCCTTCTCCCGAAGTTACGGATCCATTTTGCCTAATTCCTTAGCAGAGGTTCTCCCGTTCGCCTTCGTATTCTCTACTCGTCTACCTGTGTCGGTTTGCGGTACGGGCAGCAAGAATCATCACCATTACAGCTTTTCTCGTCCCATGGCTCTTGTCACTTCTTGCCCGAAAGCACGGCCTAACGGGATCTCCCCGCTTGCCACCTCAATCCACTCAGAGGCTGACATTCCCACAAGCTACTGTAAACGCTCCTCTTACCGGTACGGGAATTTTAACCCGTTGTCCATCGCCTACGCCTCTCAGCCTCGGCTTAGGCCCGACTAACCCGACGCGGACTGACCTTCCGTCGGAAACCTTAGACTTTCGGCGAATAAGGTTCTCACTTATTTCTCGCTACTCATGCCAGCATTCGCACTCCTCATCGCTCCAATACCCCTCTCAGGATACCTTCCCCGCAATAAGAACGCTCCCCTACCATAACTCTCGTTATCCCTGTCTTCGGTAGTATGCTTGAGACCCGTTACATTATCCGCGCAACTGCGTTTGACTAGGGAGCTATTACGCACTCTTTAAAGGATGGCTGCTTCTAAGCCAACCTACTAGCTGTCTCAACACAATCACCTCGTTTTACACTTAGCATACATTCCGGGACCTTAGACGAGGGTCTGGGTTCTTTCCCTCTCGACTACTTAACTCATCTCACGTAGTCCAACTGCTGTGCTTGGCATACCAGCATTCGGAGTTTGTTTGGGTTCAGTAAGCTTGACGCCCCCTAGCCCATACAGTGCTCTACCTCCGGCACCCATCACACAACGCTAGCCCTAAAGCTATTTCGGGGAGAACAAGCTATCTCCAAGCTCGTTTGGCATTTCACCTCTAACCACAACTCATCCCCCGATTTTGTAACATCGGTGGGTCCGGACCTCCATTACGTGTTACCGTACTTTCGTCCTGGCCATGGTTAGCTCGCATGGTTTCGTGTCTAATATGTGCCACTTTCTCGCCCTATTCAGACTCGGTTTCCCTGCGCCTTCGACTGACATTGTCTTAAGCTCGCCACACACATTAACTCGCTGGCTCATTCTCCTAAAGGCACGCCGTCAGGAACTTGCGCCCCCTCCGACCGGTTGTAAGTACACAGTTTCAGATTCTCTTTCACTCCCCTCGCCGGGGTTCTTTTCACCTTTCCCTCACGGTACTATTGCGCTATCGGTCATCTCGTGTATTTAGCCTTGGAGGGTGGACCCCCCAGTTTCACACAATGTTAGCGTGTATCGTGCTACTCAGGATACCCATCAATACTTCCGCCTGAAGCTACGGGACTCTCACCCTCTACGGTCAACCTTCCCAGATCTTTCGCCTTCAGCTTCCATATCTTATATGAGTCCTACAACCCCACCGGCCGTAACCAATGGTTTGGGCTTCTCCGCTTTCGCTCGCCACTACTCGCAGAATCTTCTCTTTTCCTCGTCCTACTTAGATGTTTCAGTTCGGACGGTTCCCCTCCCTCTTTTCAAGGGATGACGTGGATTGAATCACGCCGGGTTTCCCCATTCGGATATCTTCGACTAACACGGTCTTATACACCTCATCGAAGCTTTTCGCAGTATAACACGTCCTTCTTCGGCACGAGATACCTAGGCATCCTCTGTGTACCCTTAGTCGCTTTCCGTATCTATCATACGAAGTCTCCGACTCTATTGGCATGCGACTTCTCATATTACCTTCGCGTTGATTATTCAACTGTTAAGACGCACCGAGCCGTCACATGACGGCTCGTCAACTACGGACGCCATTCTACGGAACGAGTACTGCCCTGTCAAGGCTTTCTCTCGCATAAATGTAGGGAATCGAGTTTGCTGATTTTCTGGCAACGAATACTAGACGGCGGATTTCAACCTAAGCACTCAATTACCAGCGAAAGACCGGCGTCCAATCTACTTTGCCAGTCCGCCTTTGGATGCCGGATGGCATTCGTACAAATTCGAAACAAACAGACAGCCTCGCGCAAGGCCAGACTGCGCTCGTTCCAGCGGAAGCGCGAAAGCGCAGCGACTTTAAGTGCGCTGTAATAGTCACGGCAATGTTCACCATGACGCTCCTGCGCAAAACGAGCAGACCAGCGAAGGTGCGCAAGAAAGTTACCCACATCAATCATGGGATCTCCCGGAGCTATGGCCTCAAAATCGACGAGAGCTATGCGCCTATCTTTTTGTACAAGCAATTGGTCATCGTAAAAGTCGTTATGCGCCATACAAGACGGACTCCAGGACTGCACAAACGTATCCAGCGAATTCGCAATTTTGTTTAGGTCTCGCGACGCGTCACCAAAGTCACGCAAGTTATGCCTGAAGCCCCGCAAAGCTCTCCGATATGCTCGCTTGAGGTCGGATGGACGCACTTCACAATTGTCAAGAGATGCTCGCCACAAAACCTCGAGGCCATCCAGCACTCGTTCAGGATCGGGCGCCTTGCCCTTTCTTATGAGCGCACGCAGGTTTCGGCCTCTGACCTCTGTGAACCACGAGACACCACCTTCCGCCCAGTTTCCGGCGAGTCTCGAGACAACGAAGCCAGATTGTGCCGATATCCTGTAAGCCGCGAGAAACGACTCGTTATCCGCCGGTCGTACCACGCGGGCGAAGAGCTTGGCTTTGCCAATCCTGTGCCGCAGCACCGCGCGATATTCTGGTCTATACCGGATCAACTGAACGCGCGCACGACGGACAGGCACCGTCAGTACGTGGTCGTTTACGAGGCGGAGAGCCGTATCAGGTTGGGCGGCATCGACGAGCCCTGGCAACTTCGGATCTTCAGGATACCGATAGACCTGTAGGGAATCATCACCTGCAATCGTGGCCACGAAATATTCAGCGGGCAGATACTCGTCTTGCGGCCACACGAGCTCGTAGCTGACAGTAGCGCTGTTGCCAATACTGTGATTAAAGTGGTGAATCCGAATTCGATGAGGTTCCTGATGTTGCCCGCTTGCACGCTCTTTTATCCTTTGCCAAACCCAATCCGGATCAAAGAGATTAGGGAGCTGCGATAAGGCGGGGTCGTCAGGAACTTCAACTCGCTCGAAATATGGACGCGCGACGGCTGCTAATGTCATGTTTGCTAGTCGCTATCGTCGTTATCGCTGTCGTCGTTGTCGCTGTCGGGCGGTGTATCGGGCGACGGTGGCGGTGTGGCGGGCGACGGCGGTGGTGTGTCGATCCCATCACTATCGGTGCCATCGTTGTCTGTCGGCGGCGGGGTGTCGATGCCATCGCTATCAGTGCCATCGTTGTCAGTGTAGGGTTGCTGATCGGAATTGACGCCATCGTTGTCAGTGTAGGGCTGCTGATCGGTATTGACGCCATCGTTGTCGGTGTAGGGTTGCTGATCGGTATTGACGCCATCGTTGTCGGTGTAGGGCTGCTGATCGGTATTGACGCCATCGTTGTCGGTGTAAGGCTGCTGATCGGTATTGACGCCATCGTTGTCGGTGTAAGGCTGCTGATCGGTATTGACGCCATCGTTGTCGGTCGGCGGCGGCGTGTCGTAGCCGTCACTGTCAGTACCATCGTTATCTGTGAACGGTGGCGGCGTATCTATACGCTGTTCGCTAAGATAATAAAGTACCTTACCCGGGTAAATCATGGAGGGATTTGCCGTCTGCCTTTTCAGATCATCAAGCGGAATTCCCAAGTACGCGGCAATATGCGATAAGGTATCGCCAGGTCTGACTGTCCAGGTTTGCGTCTGAATGCCGGACGTAGCACGACTGTCAACCGGTATTGGCGTGTCATAGCCGTCGCTATCGGTGCCATCTCTGTCCGTATCTAGCGGTGGCGTGTCAATGCCATCGTTGTCGGTTGTTGGCAACGGCGTATCGTAGCCATCGCTGTCGGTGCCATCATTATCGGTCGGTGGCGGTGTGTGGTAGCCGTCACTATCGGTGCCATCGTTGTCCGTTGGCGGCGGCGGCGTATCGAAACCATCGTTGTCCGTTGTCGGTAGCGGCGTGTCGTAGCCATCGCTGTCGGTGCCATCGTTGTCCGTCGGTGGATCGTCGCCGTCACGATCGTCATCGTCTTCGTCATTGTCGTTTGCAATTGACGAACTGCGCGGAACCAATGCGGGAGAGACTTCTTCTTCTGCATTGCTCTGCGCAAAGATGAAATCAGTTCTGTAAAGCACTACGGAAGCGATTAACGACAGGGAAACCAAGTTGAAGAAAAGTACTACTGAAAGTGAATAAAGTCGCTTTCTCACAAATCACCTCCCAAACTTGGCACATTCGACTTGCTGACCGCGGAATTCGTTGCCCGGAAGACTTCGATTCGAGTCAGGCACAATGAAAAGTACTCACCGAATGTTCTCGTAAATCGAAAACGATATGCGAAATCGTAAATGTTACGCTGTTGTCCCGTTTATGACTGTAACCGAGCCAAAGACACGTTGTCAAGTAATATCGACAAAAGCTCCATTATTGCTGGGGAATTGTAGAGTACTGCGCGTGATCTAGTGGTTATCTCGACCTGAATCTTGTGAAATTCTGTGGGTGCTGTTGTGGAAGTGGAGACAAAGGGACTCGAACCCTTGACCTCCTCGGTGCAAGCGAGGCGCTCTCCCAACTGAGCTATGTCCCCAAGTGGGGCTGGCAAGACTTGAACTTGCGACCTCACGCTTATCAGGCGTGCGCTCTAACCAACTGAGCTACAGCCCCAAATCCAACACTTTCTGCTCTTAATATTAACAGCACAATAGCAGGTTAGACAGATTCGACTCGCCCCCTTTACACCTTTTGTAACTGACTTTCTCTGTGCAAGCACTCGCGCGCTCACACTTCCCTTAGAAAGGAGGTGATCCAGCCGCAGCTTCCGCTACAGCTACCTTGTTACGACTTCGTCCCAGTCATCAACCCTGCCCTAGGCAGTAGCCCCCCGAAGGTTAGCTTCCCGACTTCAGGCTCGACCAACTTCCATGACGTGACGGGCGGTGTGTACAAGGCCCGGGAACGTATTCACCGCAACGTGCTGATTCGCGGTTACTAGCAACTCCGACTTCATGCAGGCGAGTTGCAGCCTGCAATCCGAACTGAGATCGACTTTTTAGGATTCGCTCCAACTCGCGCCTTCGCCACCCATTGTATCGACCATTGTAGCGTGTGTGTCGCCCTGGATATAAAGGCCATGCTGATTTGACGTCATCCCCACCTTCCTCCCGTTTGTCACGGGCAGTCGAGCTAGACACTTGTAACTAGCTCCGAGGGTTGCGCTCGTTTGCGGACTTAACCGAACACCTCACGGCACGAACTGACGACAACCATGCAGCACCTGTGCTGGCTCCCCGAAGGGTCCTTCCGCTTTCGCTTCCGTACTACCAGCATGTCAAACCCAGGTAAGGTTCTTCGCGTAGCCTCGAATTAAACCACACGCTCCGCTGCTTGTGCGGGCCCCCGTCAATTCCTTTGAGTTTTAGCCTTGCGACCGTACTCCCCAGGCGGTACATTTATCGCGTTTGCTGCGACACTCAATTGCCTAACGACAACCGAACGCCTAATGTACATCGTTTACAGCGTGGACTACCGGGGTTTCTAATCCCGTTCGCTACCCACGCTTTCGCGCCTCAGCGTCAGTGGAAATCCAGGAAGCCGCCTTCGCCACCGGTATTCCTCCGGATATCTACGCATTTCACCACTACACCCGGAATTCTACTTCCCTCTATTTCTCTCTAGTCAGACAGTTTCTTCTACACTCTACCAGTTTAGCCGGTAACTTTCATAGAAGACTTAGCTGACCGCCTGCGCGCGCTTTACGCCCAGTAACTCCGGATAACGTTCGCGTCCTACGTTTTACCGCGGCTGCTGGCACGTAGTTAGCCGACACTTATTCCTATGCTACCGTCCTATCTCGTCACATAGAAAAGGACTTTACGATCCGAAAACCTTCTTCGCCCACGCGGCGTCGCTGCATCAGACTTCCGTCCATTGTGCAATATCCCTCACTGCTGCCTCCCGTAGGAGTCTGGGCCGTGTCTCAGTCCCAGTGTGGGGGGTCACCCTCTCAGGTCCCCTACCCGTCATCGCCTTGGTGAGCCTTTACCTCACCAACTAGCTGATGGGACGCAACCTCATCCCGTAGCGCATATGCATTTTCTCACTGCTCTCTAACTACCGTGAGCTCATGCGGTATTAGCCCATGTTTCCACAAGTTATCCCGCTCTACAGGGCAGATCAGTTACGTGTTACTCACCCGTGCGCCACTCTCAACTCCCCGAAGGGAACCTACCGTTCGACTTGCATGTGTTAGGCACGCCGCCAACGTTCATCCTGAGCCAGGATCAAACTCTCCGTACTCTCAAGGGTCCATCTTCTTCTGTCTTAACCCACTATTCTGCTGTTAATATGCACTGCCCCTGTGGGACAAAAACGGCGAGAGACCTTTACCCTCACCATCGCCTATACAGACTAAACAAACCTCGACTGTCTGTCAAGACCAACTTGCACGATTGCGCTGTTTTCACTCAAATGAAAAGCCGCCCAGTACTTTACTTCCCTGACAAATCCAACCAAGGTCAAATTGGCACACATGCATGTGAAGCACACCGGATAGAATCGCCAACGTCCGTCTCCATGATATGCCAGGTTTTGCAGATAACCCGATCTTTTCCGGAATAGCGCCGCCCAATATCGGGCGCAGGCGTATGGCAGTCTATTGCCGTTCCGGCACCAATTCCTGTTGGAACTCTTCGGTCGCTGGTTCCACCGGTTTCTCTTTAGGAATGTCTCCCAGGACGTCCTTCACATATATCTCGTCAACCAATACCGCGACACAAGCACTAAGCGGCACTGCCAGCATCAGACCCAGGAAACCAAAAAAGAAACCAAAAATAATCTGACCAAGCAAGATCAGTACCGCTGGCATATTCATGCGTTCGCTGGCTAGGACAGGGCTCAAAACCTGACTCTGAAAGAAGGACACGCCATAGACAATAACGACTGTCCAAATAATATTGTCTTCCGCTTGAACAATGGCTGCTGCTACCGCTGGAATAAGGGCGACAACTGGGCCAAAGTTGGGAATAAAGGATAGTACTCCCGCGAGGACACCCAGGGCAACCCATTCCTGTATACCTAATACCGCCAGACCCAGTCCCGTACCCATTCCAACGACTATCATCGATACGGCCGTGACGCTCAGCCAGGCGCGCAAGGTAAGATCAACACGGCGGAGCACCACGCGCATGCGTTCACGATACCATTTTGGCGTCAGCTTAATGATGCCATTAACATACAGTTCGGGCTCGGCGAGTAAATACATACTCATGAAGAAAATGATCAAAACACTCAAAACCGTATTCGCGACGCCGCCAACTACCGGCAATACGGAACCACCCACACGACCCAGAAGATCCGTGATCTGGGACACGACCTGGTTAACCAACTCATCATTGAATTCAAAATTGACTACGCCTTCGAGAAAGGGATACTGTTGAACCAGGGCACCACTGTTGATCACTTCTTGCGCCCGCTGCCAGGCAAGCGGCAATACATCTTCGGTCAACTCGGTAAATTGTTTGAGGATCGTCGGCAATATCGAACTGCCGATCAAGGTGACGACCACAAAGAAGCCGATCACACTGAGGACAATTGCAACAAGCCGATTCATCTCGAAGCGGTGCATCAGCAGACGAACCGGCATTGTGAAGAACACGACCAGGATTACCGCGGCAAAGGTGAGCATCAAGGTGCCGCGAACTTCCCAGACAAAGAGCAATCCCAACCCGATCAATATGGCCGCTACCACATTCCGCAAGCCCACATTGACAAAGCTAGAAGCATTACGACTCATCATATCCTCCAAGCGCTTTCAATGAAACTTTCGTCATTCTCGTCGAATGCTCGGCCCGATAAGCTGGACGCCTTTTCTAGCATCCGTAAAAAGTATATCATCTATGGTGGCCGCTTGCTAATCGTGTCTCAGCGCGGCACAAGTCCTCCGGCTGGTGGATGCAAACTTCTTGGCAGATAAAATCTAGCTTCCGAACAATGATCGGATCCGCCAACAATTCAGCGCCACACCGGTAATTCCGCGCCCGTGGCCCTAGCCGGATAAAATATTCGTTAGCATGCGTCCCAGCTACATTTGCCGGCGCGTCTCAGCTATAATGGGCATCTTGGTCGTACAGAGGCGGTCGCATGAAATTTGATGTCACAGTCTTTTCAGATGATTTGAATGAGGCGGGTTCGCTCGCGAGGTCTGTCGAAGAATACGGATTTGACGGCTTGTGGGTTGCGGAAGCTGCCCACAATCCCTTTCTGCCATTAGCACATGCCTCGCTAGCGACCAATAGAATCTCTTTGGGTACAGCCATAGCGGTCGCATTCCCACGTAGTCCTCTGCTGACGGCGCAAACCGCCTGGGATCTGGCGCAATATTCTGGGGGTCGCTTCATTCTCGGCTTGGGTACGCAGATCAAACCGCATATCACCAAACGTTTCAGCGCAAAATGGGGCAAGCCGGTGCAGCAATTGCGCGAATACATCTCGTCATTGCGAGCGACCTGGCGCAGCTTCGAGTCGGGCGAGCCTGTTGAAATACGGGGAGAATACTACAACTATTCTCTCGGCTCATCTGCTCCTTCGCCGCAAGGGATGGCGTCCGCAAACATCCCCTTATATATTGCCGGAGTCAACACCGGTTTAGCGCAGCTTGCCGGAGAAACATGCCATGGTTTCCATGTTCATTCTTTTCATACGCCCGACTACCTGCGCGAGGTCTTGCATCCGTCCTTTGCAAAAGGTCGCCGCGCATCGGGGATCGCGAGCGCACTAACCTTATCCTGCGCTGTATTTGTGGTCACGGGAGAAAGCGTCCAAGAGATTGAACAAAGCAAGCTCTTAAGCAAATCACAAATCGCCTTTTATGCCAGCACACCCAGCTATCGCCGTGTGCTTGAACTTCATGGATGGCAGGATCTGATTCCGCTATTGAACGCTTTGTTGAGGCGGAATAGGTGGAACGAAATGCATAGCTTGATCAGCGACGAGATGCTCGAGCATTTCGCGGTTGTCGCCGCGCCTGATGAGCTACCCTATAAGGTGCGCGAGCGCTACACTGGATTGTTAGATCGCGTCGGCTTTTATTTTCCTTTTGAGCCCGGCGATACTAGCAAACGCCTTATCTGGGAGCATGCGGCCAAAGCTATGGAGCACTAATGCCAGAAATTGTATTACGTGGGCAAACCATCAAATATGAGACACGTCACAGCCGGCGCGCGAAACGTATCAGCATCCGTTGTAATGCTGTTGGCTCTTTTGAAATCGTCTATCCCTTGCGCGGACCTTTTGTTGACCCGATAGAAATCCTCATGTCCAAGCAACGTTGGCTGTTGCGCACGATCAATCGGTTTAGGGAAAACCGCAGAAACGTGTCATCGCCGCAACGATACATCTCAGGTGCAGAAATACCGTTCCTGGGCAAAAGTCTCACAATAAATATCGTCGAGGCTACGAATGAACGGTTATCGATCCAGCGCTGTGGCGATCTGCTGCGAGTCGTGTCGCCGGCGCCGCTCTGCCATAATGTGGACGCGGTCAAATCTGCCGTTGTGGAATTCTATCGGATGCGAGCAAAGGCTTATTTTCCAATACGTATCGGGGAGCTGGCTCAACAGCACGGATTTACATACAACCGCGTATTCATCAAGAACCAGAAAACCCGCTGGGGAAGTTGCTCTGTGAAACGCAACTTGAACTTCAATCTCAGGCTAATGATGGCACCACCAGGCGCAATTGACAGCGTGATCATTCACGAACTCTGTCATCTTAAAATATTGAATCATAGCCCAGCGTTTTGGGATCTTGTCGCGAAGTTGTACCCGGATTACGGTCAATGGCAGCAGTGGTTCAAGGAAAACGGACACCTCTTGGTATTCTAGCAAATCAGAGCATCGTGAAACAATACGATTGAGGAGAACAAGCGATTAAGATTGATATGGCCTTTTGCCCGAGAGGCAATCTGACGGCAGATGCGGCTGCAATTTGCCGCGCCGAAACGATGGGGTTCGACGCAGCATGGTCTTTGGAATGGAAGCACAATCCCTTCTTTCCACTAACGATCGCGTCCAGGAATTCACTTTCGATCGGGCTCGGAACACAAGTAGTCGCCTTTCCTCGTAGCCCGATGGTCACGGCGCAGATCGCGTGGGATCTGGCGCGTCAATCCGAGGGAAGATTTCTTCTCGGTTTGGGTCATGGATTGCCTTCTCCCTTGCCGCATAGTTCGCAAGCAGAATGGCACGATACGATTGACCATATGCGCGAATATATAGAGAGTTTGCGCGCCATCTGGAACACCTTTCAGTTTGACGCAAGATTGCGCTATCGTGGTCAGCATTATCAGTTTCGCTTGATGGCGCCGTTTTTCAATCCAGGAGCCAACAAGATTCCGGATATTCCGATTTTTCTTACTGGCAGCGAACCTGGCTTGTGCCAGTTGGCTGGCGAAATAGGCCAAGGATTGCATGTGCCTTTGCTGCATACGCTTCCTTACTTGCGTGATCGCATTCTGCCAGCGACACGTCGTGGATTAAACTTGGCAGGACGGTCGCAACAAGACGTCGCGATCTCCGTTCCCGTATTGATAGTTTCCGGCACGACGGAGGCACAAACAGAAAAGGCCCGACGAGAAGCCAAAGAACTGGTCGTCATTTGGGCAAGTGCCTCGGGCGCCGACGAAGTGCTGAGCTATGGCGGCTGGCATGAATTTCGTGACAGACTGAAGAAATCGGAAAACACGGATGATCAAGACAATTTGTGGCGCTTTGTCACAAACGATATGCTGGAGGAAATCGCCATTGTCGCCGAATCGACTAAAGTCGCCGAGACAATCCGTGAACGTTACTTCGGCATTGCAGATCGGCTTAGTCTGATCTGGAATAACACCGACCAGGACTTGATGCAAAGGGTTGTCAGTGACCTCGGATCATTGAGCGACGAAGCTGGTTAGGCGTAAAGCTCTGGCAAGGGCTCTTCGATGACTTTGTAAATTTTGAAGCCCCGCTTCTGATAATTCGCCAAGGCGTGCGGACCATCGAGGTTACATGTGTGCAGCCAGACACGCGAGGCATTCATTTCCCAAGCCCGGGCGATGCCATAGCTGAGCAAATGCTTGCCAAGCCCGCGTCCCATATAATCGCGCCGCAATCCGAAATACATGATCTCGACTGAATTATCGCCGTGGCGAAACAATTCCACATATCCACCGGGTGAGCCGCTGACATATAAGATGTGAACGCGGGTATCGTCGGACGTCAATACCAGTCGCAGTTCCGCGTTGGTCATCTTCAAGCGGTCTCGCCACGCCCATTCTTCGCCGACCGATTGATAAAGGAATTTATAAAAGCCCAGATCGGGCATCTCCATTTTAACGATTTCGATATCCGAAGCCTGAACAAAAGCAGGAGCGAAATCGTACTGACGGGTCATTTCCAGATAGGTAGTGACAAGTGTCTCGGCTTTATCGGTGGCGAGTACCATGGCTCGGTGTCTCTTGTTGCTAAACAAGGTAGGACTACAACCCTAGAGAATAGCGATTCTTGCGTGCCTTCTGCATGGTACAATGGCACAAAAAACGCCACGTTCAGCTAACTATTGTGACCAATTCTCACCTGCCAACTGCTTTTTCTTCTTTGCGACCACAACCACCCGGCGGCAACGAAAAGGACGGCCGCGCTCACACGGGATAACATGACTTCTGCTCGTGCAAACATTGCGGTTTGTTAGAAAAGAGCTCCCATTGCCATATAGCATTGATGTCGGCCATCAGATCAATCTTGTAGGCGCAGTGACTGCCTATTATGATGACTACCGGAAACACTACCTTTGGGATCTGTTCATGCGCGTGACGGCACGCATTCGGCAATCTCTGGAATCGCGCTGGTATCGGTATGTATCGACAGAGCGTCTGATTCTAAAAATAAGACGAGGCAAGAGCGGGCCGGCTGCTTCGGCCTTGCTAGATTCGCTACGGGAGAGAATGGCATTTCAGGACGGATCGCTGGAAGAAGTGGATTGGTCGCTGGCTTGTCTTGATGGTGCAGTGCTTTCTTCGTGCCGTTTGACACAAGCCAATTTTGCCCGTGCCTCGCTGCGGGGCGCCTATTTTGCCTACTCCGATTTGAGATATGTTGATTTCGAGCATGCCGATTTATTCGAGGCGCACATGCGCGAAGCGAATCTGCAATCCGCCAACTTGAATGGCTGCGATTTGCGAAGTACAAATCTCGCGCGTGCTAATCTGGCTAGCGCCGGGCTGACAAACGCGAATCTTTCCGATGCAAACCTTTGGGAGACAAATCTTTGTGGGGCGAATCTTAAAGGTGCGTGCCTTACGAGATGCAGCCTGCGCAATGTAATTACCGACATGGCTACGATTCTGCCCGACGAAAGACCGTGCCGTTCTACCAGCGAACTGCAGGCATTCACAAATGGTTAAAACCGGGTGAGATGAGATCGGCTTAAGAACAAACATTAGAATAAGGCGCATAATCGACCGGCGCCTTTGAGTGCAGGAGGAAGAAAAGCGTGCACGTAGTCACTTTCACACGCAGCACCCCGGATACCGCAGCCAAGGTCTGGGTTGATGACAGCGGCGCGGTCACTTGGGGTGATGTCGCCACTGTAGTTAATCCCTGGGATGAATATTCACTGGAAGAAGCCATTGTCCAGGCTAAGAACGGTGGCGGAGAAGCCACTGTCATTGCCATTGGTGGCGCTCTCCACGATGACTCGCTGAAGCACAGCATCGCTATGGGCATCAAGAACGCCTTGCGCATTGACGAGCCCGATGCCGATATAGGCGACAGTCTGGTGTGGTCAGCCCTTGCCGCCGGCGCCATACGCAAGCTGGCTGATGTCGACCTGATCATATTTGGCAAAGAGAGTATCGATGTCGCTACCGACCAGCATACGTTTCAGCTGGCCCGCCGACTGGGATGGACAATGCTGAGTTATGTATCCGAAGTCCTCGAGGTCGATAATCAGAGCGGCACCATCAGAGTAGAGAAAATGCTGGAACAGGGAAAACAAATCGTTTCAGCCAAATTGCCGGCAGTCATTTCGGTGATGAAAGGCATCAACGAGCCACGATATCCGAATTTTCTCGGCATCCGCAAAGCCGCTAAAGCAAAAATACCAGTTTGGACAGCGGCGGACATGGATGTTCAGTTGCCGTCATCCGCTACAATAGCCCTCGCCTGGCACAATCCACCGCAGCGCCAAGTCGAAACCGAGATTATTTCAGGACAAGACGCGGCAGATAAAGCGCGGGTTTTGGCGGATCGACTGTTCGAGGAGAAAGTATTATGACTGGTTTCGTGTGGATCGAGTCTTTCGCCGGTAAAGCGAATCCGGCTAGTTGGGAGGCGCTGGCAGCCGGGCGAATGCTGACGGAAGAGCTTGCAATAGAAGTAACCGCCGTCATATTCGGCGAAAACGCAGAGACTATCGCCCGGGAAGCGGCACAGCGTGGTGCCCACAGGTCGATCATCTGCGTTGACGAACAGGTGATTGAATATCGAATTGAGCCTTACGCCGACTTGCTAACGCAACTGGTACATCAGTATCAGCCACGTTTTGTTATGGCCGTCTCCAGCAATCGCGGGCGCGAGCTATTGGCAAGCAGCGCGGTCGATTGCGACAGCGGCCTAATATCGGACGCCACCGAGCTGCGTGTAGAAGATGAGAAAATAGTAGCCAACCGGCCCGCCTATGCGGGAAAAGTATTGATGACGATAACTGCCACCAGCCCGACAACCTATGTGACAGTCCGCGGCCGCGCCTTTCAACCCCTTCCGGCTGATAGCGGCGCAGAAACGCGAATCTCGCAAGTGACATCGAATTGCGAAAGCAACTTTTCAACTTCAATAGAGGGGTTCATCGCCGAGCTGGGCAGCGTCAGCCTGGCCGACGCCGCCATTATCGTTAGCGGTGGACGCGGAATGGCGAACAATCCCAAGGCAACTCCAGACGATCTCGCCGGAGAAGATCCCAACGTTTGGAAGGCCAAAGAGGGGTTCGCCAACACGATCCGACCTTTGGCAGATGTGCTTGGCGCGGCCATCGGCGCAAGCCGCGCTGCCGTGGATGCAGGATACGTCCCCTACGAGCATCAGGTCGGTCAAACCGGTAAAGTGGTCAATCCCGATCTCTACATCGCCTGTGGAATCAGCGGAGCCATTCAACATCAGGCGGGGATGCGTGGCAGTAAGATAATCGTCGCGATCAACAAAGATGCCGACGCCCCAATATTCAAACTGGCACGTTATGGAATCGTCGGCGATCTGTACGAGATTGTCCCTGCCTTGACCCAAGCACTTCGAGATAAATTGGGCTAGCATTTTTTCCGCCTGAGAACTGGCAATGTTCAAGCTTTGTTCCAATTGACTACATTCTGACCACCCGCCCTTATCGGAATTCACCATTGGATATTGAACAGCGCGCATTAGCCTGACTTCTGCAATACTTTCGCGCCGAGTTTCCTGCGCATTGTATGCTTGCCTGCCGCAAATAACCTGCTCTTTGCGTGACAGGCGTGCACGCCATTTAAGCGCAACGACGTTAGCAACCGTACATTGTCGCCAAGCAGGTCATTCCTGAAACCTGAGTACCTACATTAATGGAACTTGCTTTTGTCACCTCTCTGCCGTTCCTGCTTGCAATACTGCTAGTTATTCCGGCAATAGGAAAAGCACTGTCGCAGAGGATGCAGACCGCTTTGGTCACTGGCATTTTGTCGGGCATGTTTCTGTTCTTGCTTTCATTTGTTCCTCAATTGCAGGCTCAAAACGTCGTCGAACAGAAACTGGATTGGATCCCCTCTCTGGGTATCAGCCTGTCCTTCTATCTTGACGGACTATCGCTTCTCTTCGCCTTGATCGTGACGGGCATCGGCGCACTGATATTTTTCTATGCAGGATTCTATTTTGATAACCCGGCTGAGCACAATCGCTTTATCGTTTGGTTGCTGGGATTCGCCGGCGCTATGTTGATGGTGGTGCTAAGTGGCAACCTGTTAATGATGTTCGTGGCCTGGGAACTCACTAGCGTCACGTCATTCATGTTGATCGGCTTTAACGGCAATAAGGACGCTGAAGCCCGCGAAGGCGCCTTCAAAGCGCTATTCGTTACCGGTGGTGGCGCATTGGCTCTCCTTGTCGGTTTCGTGATGCTTAGCGCTGCCTGCGGCCAGCTTTTGTATCCAGACGGGGGAATCCACTTTGTGGCTGATTTGCCGTCGATCCTTCAGATCAAGACGCTCCACCAGCACGAATGGTATCCCATCTTTACTCTGTTGATCCTGATCGGCGGCCTAACCAAAAGCGCGCAATTCCCTTTCCACTTCTGGCTGCCCGGTGCCATGAGCGCGCCTACTCCCGCCAGTGCCTATCTGCATAGCGCGACCATGGTCAAAGCCGGCATATTTCTCTTCGCGCGCTTGTCACCAGTGATGTATAAGCACGAGTTGTGGTCCGATCTTCTTCTCACCTTCGGATTGCTGACGATGCTGATAGGCGCTTACTTCGCTATCAAGCAACGTGATCTAAAAGGCCTGCTGGCATATTCGACAGTTAGCAAGCTGGGTGCTATCGTGGCCTTGATTGGATTGCCCGGGCAGAATGGCCTAAAGGCGGCTTTCCTGGGTATAGTTGCACATGCACTCTACAAGTCCGCGCTCTTTCTTGTCGCCGGCACCATCGATCATGCGACCGGTACAAGGCTGATAGACCGCTTGGGTGGGCTGTGCCACAAAATGCCCTACATGTTCCTGGTGACGGTCATATCTGCCTTGTCAATGGCGGGCGTTCCCTTCCTGCTGGGATTCGTCGCCAAGGAAACCCTGCTCGATGCCATGTATCACTATAGCGCTCCGCATACTTTGCTGATTCTGAGTATCGTATTGCTGAGCTCAATGTTGACGGCGGTAGCCGGATACCTTCTGATCTATGACGTGTTTTGGAAAGCATCCAAAAGCGATATCCACTTTCATCAGCCGCCCCCGCTCATGCGTCTGAGCCCGGTTATATTAGCCATCGGGTCATTGACAACCGGCGTGCTCATAGAGCCGGTCCTTGTACCGCTGCTAGATCTGGCGGTGCCCAAAGCCTTTGATCTACACGTTTTCGCAGGCTTCAACAATGTCTTCTGGATGAGCATGGGCGTACTGGCGGTCGGCGTGGTTGCCTTTCGATTCCGTCAACCCTTAATAGAGCGGATCCGCTTTCCGATTTCTGGCGGCGCCATTTACCGCGAAATCCTCGAATATGTTCATTGGGCCGGGGACAATGTCTTGCACACTCAATCAGGCTTTGTACGATATTACCTGGTCATTATTCTGGGAACAGTTTCATTGGTGTTGATTGTTTCCGGCACCTTGTCAACGGTGATCGCTGGCGAATCACTCTTGCCAACCAATCCCTCAGTAACCATTACTGATCTGGCGAAGATATTTATGTTGATTTTGACTGTAGCGGCCGCTGTATTGACCGTTACCGTGCGCGAACATGTCAAGGCAGCGATAGCATACGGCGTCATCGGATACGCTATTGGCGTAATTTTCCTGATTGACCATGCGCCAGATGTGGCACTGGTGCAGCTTCTTGTCGAGACCATGGCAACGGTTCTGATCATCATCATGCTGGGTAGAATCAGCACCGCAGCCCGGAGCGAGGTCATCAACAATCTTTGGATTGGGCGTCACCAGCACAATATTGGGCTATTGCGCGATTTGGGCATATCGATTGTTGTCGGGATTGCGGTATTCGTCTTCTCGCTGACCGCACTACAAAATCGCCCTGAACGTAGCAGCATCGCCGAATGGCACTTGAATAATACTCACCAGGTGCATAGCGAAGATGTCGTGGGCGCCATAGTGGCGGACTTTCGAGGGGCCGATACGCTCATGGAAATCACAGTGTTCACTACCGCAGCCCTCGGCGTCTTGACCTTGCTTTCCCGTGGGCAACAAGGCAGTGGTCCGCTGGCGCCGCGAATCCAGGCTGTCACAAGATTGCATGAATTCGATGCTGATGTTGTGGAAGGCATTCAAGACGCCACCAACCTCTCGACACCATTCACGCGTTCGGTCTCTGCGATCGTTCTCCCAATCGCGATCTTGATTGGAATCGCGCAGATTCTCTATGGTGGCAGCGGACCCGGTGATGGCTTCACTGCCGGTGTAACGATCGGTCTGGCAGTGTCGCTTTGGTATGTGGTCCTGGGATACTTCGAGGCCAAGTGACAACTGCCCTGGTTTCGCCCGGCGCTGTTAACGCGATTGGGATTGTTGATCGCATTGCTAAATGCACTTTTCCCCGTCTTGTTGGGCAAGGGTTTCATGGGACATGTTCAGATTGACGAAGCGCTGGGCATGTACGAATTGGTAGGCTCATTTGGCCTGCACATCACATCGTCTCTCATATTTGAGATTGCCATTGCCATCACTGTGATGGGTGGTCTGGGCATCATCATCGAGGCGATAGCCTTTCCTAAACAAGTTCAAACCTTGAGTGACGAGTAGAAAGCAACAGCTATGATCGAGTTTATGTTCGCATCGGCAATCGGAATATTATTTGGCATCGGCGTATTTCAACTGCTGCGTAGAGACTTGATAAAAGCCGCGATCGGCTTCGCGATACTTTTTTCCGCCATCAATTTGCTCTTTGTCGCTGTGGGGGCATTTGAAGGCGATTTCGCCCCTTACTTGCGCAATGTTGAAGCCGGGCGTCAAACGAGTGATCCTCTAATTCAGGCCTTGATATTGACGGCGATCGTCGTGAGCTTTGGCAGCTTTTCGCTTGTATTGGGTTTGGTCAACATCATCTCTCGCCGATATGGCACGGTCGATTCGAATGCGGTTAACAAACTGAAGCATTAGCAAATCCGGCAATTACAGTCACGATCACAAGGGGACGCATAGTACATCCGCCATGGGAAGCAACGAATTCTTACTGGGAACTTTAGTCACGCCGCTTGCTGGGGCCATTATCTCCTTGCTGTTTGCTCACGACAACCGCGCTCAGCGAATTATCGGCGTAGCTACAAGCCTGATCGCCTGGGGCTTCAGTTCGATTCTGCTCTTGCAAGTGCATCAAGTTGGCGTTCAAACATACGAATTGGGAAACTGGAGCCCGCGCTACGGCATTGTGCTGGTGGCGGATACCTTGGGCGGACTGTTCGCCTTCATGGTCACCACGATTATGATCGGCGGCTTGCTCTACACGCTGCATTGCCACGACAAGTGCATGACTTATCCGGCATTTGTGCCCTTATTTCTTCTCATGGAAGTTGGCTTGGTCGGCGATATGCTCACCGGCGATCTTTTCACGCTCTTCGTTTTCATGGAACTGATGGTATTGGCATCGGTCTCGTTGACAGCAATCTCGGACGATCAATACGGGCTGGAAGCGCCCTTGAAGTATATTCTGATCAGCTCGATGGGCACGCTGTTTTTGCTCTTGGGTATCGCCGCAATGTATGCCACGCTTGGTACCCTGAATATGGCGGATATCGCGCGTATATTGTTGACGGGCGAGCGCCCCTTCCTGGCACCTGCCGCGGCCCTCATGCTCCTCTGCGCCTTTCTGCTCAAGAGCGCGGTCTTCCCCTTCCATTTTTGGCAGCCGGATTTCCATACTACAGCGCCGACACCGGTCAGCGCGATGCTTTCGTCTATAGTCGTCAAGGTCGGTGTTTACGGGATTATCAGGCTGGTCACGCTACTATTTGTTGAAGAAGCGCCACTATTGGAACGCTGGTTGGCCCTGCTTGGCATCATAGGCATTTTATTCGGCAGTTTAGGCGCATTACGCACCTACAATGCCAAGCGCATGCTGGCCTACTCAACATTTGCCCAAATCGGCTTCATCCTGGTAGGCATTGGTTGGGGCGGTAGCCTCGCGCTGGTCGGCGCAATCGTCTACGCCTTCAATCACGCTTTTATAAAGTCTTCCTTGCTTATGCTCATGGGGGTTGTGACAAGTTACACTAAGGTCAAAACCGCCAACTTCTCGATGGTCAATGGCATTGGTTCCAAGCTGCCGCCGCTTACGGGTTGGCTGGTATTGCTAGGTGGCCTTTCGTTGGCGGACGTTCCGCCCATGAACGGCTTCATCAGCAAATTGACACTAATGTACATGATCCGCGCCTGGCAAACCATATTCCAGCAAAAGCCAAGCCCAATCACAGCTGAAACAAAAACAGAGGGCGACAGCCTTCTTGCTCCCTTCTTGCTGATCTGTGCCTGTTTGCTCTTGGGAATCGTTATTGCCGAACCGCTCATTCAACTTGTCAGCGAAACTGTGCGGCAAATCGAAGATCCGAACATCTAAATTTCCGCAGTTCGATTGGTCACGAAAGGTTCTTAGGTATGCTGGTCAAACGAATTGTATTGGCACTGCCTTTGGCGCTCGGATGGACCATCTACACCGCTCAACCGACACCGGGCAATTTTCTGCTCGGCTATGTCTTCAGCGTGATCGTGCTCATGGCGACTGGTCTTCGAGGCGAGACCTTCAATCTGCGTAACGCGCCACGGCAATTATACAACTTGCTTGCCTATACTATCTTTCTCGCTTACGAAGTTTTTGTGGCGGGCATCCAAGTAGCACAAATCACACTGCGCCCCAGCTTGCCCATTGATCCCGATATGTCGTCTATTAGCACGCAGGATCCCGCCAGCGACGCCTTGATTTCCGCCATCAGCGCGCACGGCATCACGATCACGCCTGGAGAGCTGGTGGTCGATTTCGAAGAAATCGGCCATGACGAAGTGCGGATGATCGTCCACAGCTTGAACATCGCTAAGTCCACGCAGACGTTGGACTCTGCGCAAGCGGTCAGACTAAAGCGAATCAAAGGAATATTGGGACATGATTGAAGGCGCATTCGCCCAAACAGCGATACGACTTGTGCTGCTCGCCTTGGTAAGCCTGTTGATTCCAGCGTCTTATCGGATCATTGTCGGTGAGACCCTGCCAGACCGGTTGCAAGCGATGGATCTTATAACAACCCTCTTGATTGGCATCATCGTCATGCTTGCGCTAGTCGAAGAAACCGAAGTCTTCGTCGATATGGCAATAGCGCTGGCTGCATTCGCTTTCATCGGCACCATCAGCATCGCGCGCTATATTTCGGAAGGCAGGGTCTTCTAAATGGTGCTTGAATTACTCGGCGTTACGGCTCTGTTATTTGGATTGTTCTTCTGCGCGGTTGGCGTGCTAGGCGTCATACGTATGCCGGATAGCCTGACCAGATTGCACGCTTCCGGTAAAGTGGCGACCTTGGGTCTCTTCGGCCTGCTATTGGGAGCGGCCATATTGATGCCGTCCACCAGCCTGCGTATCCTTGCGCTAGGTCTATTTGTGCTGTTGACTAGCCCCGTGGCCACACATGCCATTGCCGCCTCGGTATATCGGCGTCAGGAGATTGTGGAAGAATTGGCGGAAATGCATCACGAAACTGTCGACATCGCTGCGGTGGACGTATCCACAGTTTTATCGCGTTCAAGGATTCAAGATATCATCGAAGCGCAGCAGCGCACCCTGCATTCTTCGGAAAATGGCCCAGGATCAGCGGGAAAATAAGTTGACGATCTCAACAGCGAAGGACTATTTCCAAAAGAAGCGAAAAACCGGATTGGATTTCGTCTGCAGGTGATCAAGAAAATTAACCAGCAAGAAGCCCACAATCAGCAGTACAATCGCCAGCCCAAAGGCCTCTGAGGCACCATCGGGTTGAATCGGCGCGTCGGATAAACAGCGAAAATCGCCATGGCGGTCTAGATCACTTTCCAGGCATTGTCGCCAAGGATAGATCTTCCAAAGCGATCCCACCATGAAGCCTACCAAGAGCGCAACCGTTACATTGTAATAATGTGACAGCAGGAAACTCAAGATGCGAGAAAAAGCTATGATGCCTACCACCGCTCCCAAACCAACATAGAGAATTGGCGGCAAATCGCGGCTGCTGACGGCAGACAAGACATAGTCATATTGTCCCATAATCAAGAGCATGAATGATCCCGAAATGCCGGGCAAGATCATCGCTGTTATCGCGATCATTCCGCTGACAAAGAGTATTGGCGGCGAGTGTTCCGCTTCAGCCGGAACTGCATTTACCACAACAAATGCTACTACCGTGCCCACAACAAATGTAGCGATTGACGACAGTTTCCAGCGAACTTTCACGCCAATCGACAAAATTGAAGCCAATACCAAGCCAAAGAAAAACGCGAAAAGCAAGATCCGGCCTTGCGTATCGTCCATTGCTGTACTCAGGAAGCCGGACAATGCGACAACCGCGAGCAATATGCCTAGCCCGAGAGCAACAAGAAATCGAAAAGAAATATGATTGAGCAACTCGCGGACCTTAAGACCAAATAGCAATCTCAAGGCGTCAATGTTGAAAGATTTGATGGCGTTGATTAGATCCTCATAAACACCAAGGATGAATGCCATCGTGCCGCCACTCACGCCGGGCACAATATCCGAGGCTCCCATAGCGAGCCCGGTCAAAAGCAGACGCAGATAGTCCCTCAAGGATCGCGGATTCGACAGGTCCTGTTCCCCACGTTTCATTTGACACCCCCTGTGTCAATTGGCACATCGCGCGTTATCATGCCCGATGCAGATTTTCCGGTCAATCCCAAAGCTGTTACAATGGCAAGTCCATTTAGAATTTGTAGACAAAGTTTCCAGCCGGAATCTTATGCCGCTCATAAAGACAGCAGCTACGGACTTGTGGATAGTCGATCATCGCCGCGATAAGCACAAGATGACCGCAATCCTGATTCATGGCGCAGGCAGTTCGCATTTGAGTTTTCCCAAAGAATTACGCCAGTTGGGCATTATCGATCCCGTGGTGGTTGACCTGTGCGGCCACGGCAAAAGCCCGGGCCAGGGGCATCACTCGATCGCAGAAAACGCATCGGATATTGTCGCGCTGTTAGATGCATTGGAAATCGAGTCCGCCGTCATTGTGGGGCATAGTATGGGAGGCGCGATTGCCCAGACTTTGGCGTTAGATCACGGCAAAAGGGTTGCGGCCCTCGTTTTGATCGCTACCGGCGCCAGGCTCGCTGTCAATCCAGCGCTTATAAGCGGCATCGTCACCGACACCCCGGCAACGATTGCCAGTCTGAACCGTTGGACGTGGTCAAAGGCTGCCTCGGAAAGCTTACGCGAGCAATCCGCCGAGATCATGCGACAGACCGACTCCCAAGTTATACAAAGGGACTTCATCGCCTGTGATCGCTTCGACGTCCGCGAGCGCCTGAAAAAAATCACCTCGAAAACGCTAGTCATGGCCGGCGAACACGACAAGATGACGCCGCTCTCACTCAGTCAGGAAATGGCGGATCAAATTCCACTGGCGGATTTAGAGGTAACACCGCAAGGCAGCCACATGTTTATGCTGGAGCTAGCGGCAACGACAGCGCAAACTATCGAAGATTGGTTGGGCAAAACACTTTGACTGCCCGCTATCAACTCGGGCGCCACCTCGAAGGCCAATCGAGTGGACGGCGAAAATCGTAGACCCCATCGGAGACGGCCCAGCGGATTCCGTCTTGGCTAATCAAAGTGTTTCCGTCGCGCCTCAGGCTCGTAGACGAGCGCGGACATCGCAGGATTTCCAGCGGGTCATTCGATATGGGAATCATTGCTTCGTTTTGCGAAGCATCCAGTTGCAAATCGAGGAAAATGCTGGGCGATATGCGCCAGCCCGTGCGCTGCATGATGGCATCGGCTTGTGACAAAAGCGCGGTAGGAAGATAGCGCTTGAAAATACCAAGCCGAAACCAGGAAACGGGTAGCTCGCGCAGAATATCAAAATCCAGCGCCATTACTTGCGCCCGCATAAACTCGGGATGGAAATCGAAATTCAACTCAACAAATTCGACCGGCTCCAGCGAGTAAGGATCCCATGGATTACGCCCAAACAGATGGCGTATCATCGATTTGAGATGCCGTTTGTTGGCGTATTCCAATATGAACTTGCCGCCGCGGCACAAACTCATCATGATTTGCGACAAAACTGCCGAAACATCTTCAAAGTGATGAACAACGCGAATCATCGTCACGCCGTCGAAGGATCCAGGACAAAAGGGCATGTGGTAGGCGTCGGCCGCGACATATAAGAAGCGCTTGTCGCCGAATTTCTGCCGCGCGTATTGTAGTTGTTCTAGAGAATAATCGAGCAAAACCACCTGTTGATACATCGAATATTCGCCGCTAATTCGGCCGAATCCTGCACCAACTTCCAGCAGACGTTGCCCGCATTCGGGCAAGAGCTGCGCAAGGACCCGGCGTTCGACCGCGTCTTCATACTCGCGGCCCTGTCCTTCCCAAAAGTCCTGGCGATAAGTCGAATCGCCATAATCGCATATTCGCGGACGCTCGGTCATTCCCGCTCCCTTATCATACCTGAGGACAGGACAGGTTTCGCTCCCGCCCCGCGCATCAGCTAGCGACCATCAGCAATTCCTGCATAAAACCGCGTCCATATAGTCGCCGCGTCCCTTGCAAATGATGATACGCTCGGCTCTATGGGAATCTTATCGCTTTCCTCCATGTCTTACTTGCAACTGACACGCTCTCGCCGGATCGCTATCCAATTTGGCGAAATCCTGCTCTATATCCATACTGTATCGATAGGTAATCGTCATTTTTGACCCGTTTCCCATCCTTTTCCCATCCTTTTCCCGTCCTTTTCCACATCACGTTCCATCTCAAAACCTGTCCTGTCGTCAGCTGATCATACCGAGAGGGTTAAACTAATCCGGCTTCGAAACTGAGGATTGCGGCTTTGTCGGTCTGTTCCCAAGGGACATTGACATCGTCGCGCCCGAAGTGCCCGTACGCGGCTACCTGTCGGTAGATCGGACGCCGCAGGGCCAGGTCTTTTATGATCGCGGTCGGGCTCATGTCGAAATGCACGTCAATCAATCGTTCGATTGTCGCGTCTGAAACTTGTCCGGTGCCGAATGTTTCCACTGCCAGCGAAGTCGGTTTGGCTTTGCCAATGGCGTACGATACTTGCAGCTCAAATCGCTTTGCCAAGCCCGCAGCCACCACATTCTTGGCAACATATCTCGCCATATAAGCGGCACTACGGTCAACTTTAGTTGGATCTTTGCCAGAAAACGCGCCTCCGCCATGTCTTGCGACCCCGCCATAAGTGTCCACAATGATCTTCCGCCCGGTCAATCCGGCGTCGCCTTGTGGTCCGCCGGTTACGAAACTACCGGTTGGATTGATCATATAGTTTGTGTCCTGTAGCAGGTTCGCGGGTACGACGTCGGGAATTATGACATCAATGAGATGCCGGCAGATCTCTTCTTGAGAAATGTTTGGCTCATGCTGCGTGGATATCACAATCGTATCCACACGTATTGCATTGCCACAACTGTACTCTACGGTCACCTGACTCTTGGCATCGGGACGCAGCCACGGCAAAAAACCACATTTTCGCGCTTGTGCCAGCTGCCGCACCAAACCATGAGACAATGAGACAGTCAGCGGCATGTATTCAGGTGTTTCGTCGCAAGCGAATCCGATCATCATGCCTTGGTCGCCAGCGCCCTCTCGGTCCACGCCTTGCTTGATATCGGGCGACTGCTGATTTAGCTTTACCATCACGCAGCAATTGCTCAAATCAAAGCCATATTCTGGTCGTGTGTAACCGATATCCCTTATCGTATCTCGTACGATCCCTTCATAATCGACCGCGGCCTCCGTGGTAATCTCGCCTATCATTACGACGAGATTATTCGATATGGCTACCTCGCAGGCCACTCTTGCTTGTGGATCCTGGTCCAAGATCGCATCCAAGACTGCATCGCTGATCTGATCGCAAATCTTATCGGGATGCCCCTCGGAAACTGATTCCGAAGTGAAAAAGTACTGCGGGGATGTCATAAAGGTTGTTGCCATGCGCGTCCTTCCTTACCGATGCCCTAGATGAAGAGTCGATGAATCTGGCAGACCTTCAAGAGCGACAATAACCAACCTGATGCTGCCCTGCGGGTATATGCAACAAAAAACGCCTCAATCAGCAGAAGGCGTGTAAGTCCATCATTCAGATACGCTCATCTGCCAGAGTATTTACCCTGCCGGACTTAGCACCGTCCCTTAACCAATGGGGGTTGCCGCGAGATCGTCGAGCCGGATCTCTCACTCGCTCTTGATGAGTACCAAAAGCCCGAAGGCCTTAAGTGTTGCCAGTATAACACAGGTGACGGACACTGCAAAATAAAAACCGCGGACAACTTGCTACCTGTCTGAGCGCGTTTTAGTTTCGAAATCTAAGGAAATGAGCGTCGGGGAAACACTACCACACGAATACATTGCGACCTTCAGGTCGAGACCTGCGAGGGAAGCAACTAGCTCCTAAGAGTTTATCCATTTATGCAATGTCGGCGCGCCGCATACGAAGAACAAATTCCTGGCGAAGAAGACGATCCGTCTTGAATTCACCAATGTAGGAACTGGTAGTCAGATTTGTATCATGCTTCTTGACACCGCGTATCATGGAGCACATATGTTTCCCGGTCATCGCCACCGCTACACCTTGTGGTTGCAGGATCTCGTCCAGAAAGCTGGCGATTTGCTGAGTCAATCGCTCCTGCACTTGCAGACGGCGCGAAAACATATCTACTATACGGGGAATCTTGCTCAACCCAACTACTCGGCCACAGGGGATGTAGGCCACATGTGCATGCCCGACAAAGGGCAAGAGATGGTGTTCGCACAGGCTGTAGAATTCAATATCGCTCACAATCACAATATCATCGTAGTCGATATCAAATATCGCATTATTGATCAACTCAACCGGATCGGTCGTATAGCCACTTACCAATTCTTCATAGGCTTTGGCAACTCGTTTGGGCGTATCCAAGAGGCCGGCTCGGCTAGCATCTTCGCCGATTGCATACAATAAATCGGAAATTGCCCTTTTGGTGACTTCAATATCTACAGGCTTGCGATCCAACCCAAAACGATCCAGCAACTCTTCTGATTCAAGCCTGTGCCGGATTTCTTCATTTAGAACGGTACCCATTTGCGTTTCATGGCCGTTCATTTACAGCCAATCTGTTTCCATCGTCCGTCATTAAGTTGTCCTAGATGCGCGATTGCAGGAGTGCAATGTTTTGTTATCAAGATTACAATTACTATAATACACAATGGGTGGTAATTGCAACGATAAATCTATAACTGTCAATATCCATCTCCCCCGCGGGCACGAAAACCGCGCTCCGGATTCGGTTAGATATGATATCCTGCAAGCAAATGCCACAATAATTCATCGTCATTATTTTTGTGGTTCGCGATCAGATGTCAAGTAGAGCCTTGCGATGGACATAATTGAAATAAACAGTCTGCGCCTGCGAACGATCATAGGGTTCAGTGCGCACGAGCTAAACGTGCCACAGGATGTCGTACTTGACTTGCGTATTGGAACGGACCGGCGTCTAGCTGGCGAAAGCGACAATCCCGAGCATGCGCTGAATTACAGATCAGTCAGCAAAGCTATAATCGCACTCGTTGGCGGGTCGCGCTTTCTTTTGGTAGAGAAACTGGCAGAAGAAATTGCACGCCTCGTGCTTCTGGAATTCCGCGCGCCATACGTGCAGGTCCGCTTGCACAAACCGGGAGCGCTGCGCCATTCTGATTCGGTTGGCATAAGCTTGGAGCGCACACCGGAAGATTATGCTGTCAACGTAGCCTACTTGTCTCTGGGCTCGAATATTTCACCGAATGCAAACCTGAACGCGGCTGTACGCCTGCTGCGACATTACACCACCCTGCTCGCGATTTCGCCGGTTTATCGAACTGCGCCGCAAGGATTCAGGGAACAGGCGCCCTTCTTGAACATGGCCGCTTCGGTTCACACTCTGCGTTCACCTATCGAATTCAAAACTCATGTTATCGACCGCATCGAATCGGAACTGGGGCGCGTCCGCGATCCACAAAACAGGAATGCCCCGCGAACCATAGATATCGATATTGCCTTGTGGAATGACGAGCTGCTCGTGTATGGCAGCAAGCCGTGGCATATCCCGGATCCTTATCTCCTGCGCTTCGCCCACATCGCCGTGCCTTTGGCGGATTTAGCGGCCGATTATTTTCATCCAGGCGCAGGAAAAACCTTGTCAGAAATCAGCTCAGACCTGGACAAAACGACAATGGAACAAACCCGCATCTCCTTTTTTGACAAACCAGCATGCTCGTGAATGCAGCAGGTCTGATATTTGGAGAAAGCACGGCCGTCGTTTGCGCTGCCGTAGGTCTGTGTCTACGCGACCGCCGAGCGGCCTTTTGAAGCGAGATTAGTGAGGCATTGCGTGATCTTAGATGTATCAATTGCTGACCTATCGTATTTCCACTAACGCCGATTTCATAGCTAGGCTAGAATGAAGGCGCGTGAAGTCGGAGCGCAATTGCGTCGATCCAGGGAGCATTTATGCAATCAGACCGTTTGACTACCTTGTCCGAACCCCGTTCTGCGTCGGCAGAGGCATTCCGCAGCTTGCGTACCAACTTGATGTTTAGCAGCGTAGACAAGCCCATCCATACCCTGCTCATCACATCGCCGGCTCGTGATGATCATAAGAGCGTAACCCTAGCCAATTTGGCGGTTACTTTCGCGCAAGGAGGAAACAGAACCATTGTGGTCGATGCCGATCTACGTCAACCCAAACAGCACGAGATTTGGGGTACTGATAACCGACGGGGTTTGACCAACATGATGGTTGACGATTCCGCCATCAGCGACCCTCCTCTCTGCGCTACATCCATCGATAATCTGCAAATTGTGCCAACGGGCGAATTGCCGCCGAATCCGGCCGACCTACTTAGCGGCAAGCGAATGGACGAGATCATCCGGGCTTTGAAAGCTCGTGCCGATTACGTGCTTTTCGATAGTCCGCCCGTGTTGGCAGCGACGGATGCCGCTCTTCTCGGGATAAAGCTCGATGCCGCCCTGCTCGTCGTGCGGGCAGGGGACACGCGCCGCGACCATACCGCGCAAGCCCGTCAGGCATTGGAACGTGTGCACGTGCGCATTGTAGGTGCAGTTTTGACCAACGCCCCAGGTGAAAACAAGATCTCTTATTGATGCGACCGCAGTCATGCATGCTTCTCTTTCTTGTAAGTCAACCGAGATGTCCAACGCCTTGAACCTATTGCGGAAACCCGATATGACGAGCGTAAGTGGCCGTGCCATTCCTAATCAGCGACCGCCGTCACTGTTTATAAAGGCTTTGGTCTTGTTTAATTGCGACAATTGGAGATCTCTGAGGCTATGAAAGGTCTGATCTTAAGTGGCGGCAAAGGCACACGACTATATCCGCTCACTTATACCCGTGCCAAACAGTTGATCCCTGTCGCCAACAAACCGGTGCTGGTACGCGTTATTGAAGCAATACGAGAAGCCGGTGTCCGAGAAATTGGCATCGTTGTTGGTCAGACGGCAGCGGAAATCGAAAACGCATTGGGAGATGGCAGCGAATGGGACGTCGAATTGCAATACATACCGCAGCACAGACCAAATGGCTTGGCCCACGCAGTTTTGATAGCCCAAGAGTTTCTGCAAGACGATTCTTTTGTGATGTTCCTCGGCGATAATGTGATTGAGGGCGGTATAAGCAACTTGATACAAGACTTTTCCAAGAGCGATTGGAATTGCCAGATTGTGCTAAAAGAAGTTGACAACCCATCCGCTTATGGCGTTGCGGAGTTGCATGGCGACGGCAGAATTAGATCGCTGGTCGAAAAGCCTGAACACCCACCGAGTAATCTGGCGCTTGTCGGTATTTACATGTTCGATCGGCACATATTCGAAGCGGTCAAAGCGATTCAGCCTTCGGGACGTGGCGAATACGAGATTACCGATGCCATACAATGGCTAATCGATCACGGACGTACAGTCTTCCCCCATGTGCACAGCGGTTGGTGGATCGACACCGGCAAGCCGACAGATATGTTGGAAGCCAATAGCCACGTATTGGAAGAAATAACGCCAAATTTTGCTGAAACTGCCGAAATAGATTCCGATTCCGCGATCGACGCGCGGGTCACCGTGCAAGCTGGCGCCAAAATCGTGAACAGCATCATTCGAGGTCCTACTATTATCGGCAAACATACCCAAATCGAAAACAGCTATATCGGTCCGTTCACCAGCATTTATCACCATTGTCAGATACGAAATTGCGAAATCGAACGTAGCATCATCTTGGAAAACAGTCGCGTCCTCGATATCGATCAAACACTCCGCGATAGCTTGATCGGCCGTAACGCGACGGTGCGACGAAGCGACGGTAAACCAAGCGGCATCAAGATGAACCTAGGTGACCACGGTACGCTCTGGGTATAGCCTTGCCACAATCTGATGACATTGAAATCGGATCAACTCATGACAAGTGAAATCAAACTTCTGGCAATCGACCTTGATGGCACCTTGCTCCGCAGCGATCATCGGCTAAGCGAACGCAACAGACTTGCCATCCGCGGGGCGATGCAACAAGGCGTTGAGATTGTTCTTGCAACTGGAAAGACGCGCAACTCGGCACTGGAATTGATTGATGATCTTGACATCAACTCGCCCGGCATCTTTATGCAGGGGTTGATCACCTATAACGGAGATGGCACGGTGCGCAGGCGTCAGCTTATGGCAAAACAAATTGCCCAACAAGTTTTCGCGCTTGCCAATTTGCACAGTTTTCGCGCCATCGCATATAGCGACAACCGCGCTTTCTCACTGATGCCAGATGAGGTATCTGCCCGAATGACCGAATATGGCGAACCCGAAGCCGAGCTGGTAGCGAATTGGCACGAAGTCCTCAATGCAATCGAAATCAACAAAATAATCTTATATGATGCCGAAGATCGAGTCGCCGCATTGCGTGAACAAATCCGGGAATCGCTTGGCGCTTACGTGCACGTTACCCGTGCCAATATCGCGGGAATGCTGGAGGTCTTGCCCGGTAATACGTCCAAAGGCCAAAGCCTGAAACTGCTGCTGGAGGAAATGGGAATCGAACCCCGGAACGCGCTGGCAATTGGCGATGGCGAAAACGATATCGAGATGTTGCAAGCGGTCGGCATCGGCCTGGCCATGGGCAATGCTGTGCAGCTGCTCAAAGATGCCGCCAGCGAAATCGTGCCCTCCAACGATGACGATGGCGTTGCGCACGCAATCGAAAAGTTTGTGATCAATGAAAAGGTAGAATTGCAATGAAAAACGTCCTGGTGACCGGAGGAGCGGGTTTCATTGGCAGCGCATTTGTCCGCCACATGGTGGAGACTTACCCGCACTACAATATCCTTTGCTATGACAAGTTGACCTACGCCGGCAATCTCGACAATCTTCTGCAAGTCAGTGACGAAACCAATTACCGCTTTCAACTGGGCGATATCGCCGATCGCAAGACAGTGCGTGCGAATCTGGAAAGTTATGACATCGATACCATAGTCAATTTTGCTGCCGAAAGTCATGTAGATCGCAGCATTCTCCAACCTGACGCCTTCATCCACACCGACGTGGTCGGCGCCTATATCCTGCTCGACGAGGGCCGCAAGCATGGGATCGGACGCTTTTGTCACGTTTCTACCGACGAGGTATATGGCGATATCGAGCACGGATTTTCCATTGAAGACGACCGGTTCCTTCCCAATAGTCCCTATGCGGCAAGCAAGGCCGGCGGAGAGCTGATGGTCCGTGCCTACCAAGTCACCTATGACATAGACACTGTCATCACTCGCGGCAGCAACACTTATGGACCTTACCAGTATCCGGAAAAACTCATACCATTATTCACCACTGAAGCGATTGACGACCAGCTGTTGCCTCTCTATGGTGACGGCAAGCAGATTCGTGATTGGCTTTTCGTCGATGACCATGCCCGCGGAGTTGATCACGTTTTGCATCGCGGCCAATCGGGAGAAGCGTATAACCTCGCTGGTGAGAATCAACGATTTAATATCCATGTCACCGAGCGGATACTCGAGCTGCTGAACAAGCCAAAAACGCTGGTCAAGCATGTGCCCGACCGCGAAGGTCATGATCGCCGATATGCCATGTCAGCCGAAAAAGCTCGTCAGCTGGGATGGGAGAGACAACTGGATTTCGATTCCGGACTGGAAGCGACGGTGCGCTGGTACGAACAAAACGAATGGTGGTGGCGCAAAATCAAAACCGGAGACTATCTGGAATTCTACCGAAAGCAATACGCGAACCGTCTCGCCACTGCCGACCAGACCTAGACCGAGGTCAGATTGCGCGTTCAACGGTATTCATCACGCCGATCTAATCTACGCGCATGTGGCTGCCCGCTGATCGCAGCGGCTCTGCTTATCAGCTTGGTTTCCGCCGCGCTGCTGCTTGCACCAAGTTTCCCCGCGATCTTAATGCGCGTTATCGGCTTTCATCCGCTTGATGACCAGCAGGCAGCAACTGTTGACAAAGTCATTCCGGCGATAAATAACGCGGTTGTTGCGGGCCCGGTCACTTTCCATATTGCGGGTTTCGGCGCGTTAGATCTCGCGCCCTCGAATTTGGAAGACGTGATGACCGGTGCCGATGAAAGTGGAACCCCCATAGTTCGGCTCCGTCTAATTGCGGACGATATAGCCGAACTCTGCCAACTTTATAGCAGCTATTGCGGTGAATCAGGCAATCCCCTTCGCCATGCCCGAATCCAGATCAGCGATGGTCAAGTCGCAGTGACCGGAGAAGTATATATCGGCTTGCTGAACCGATGGCAGGCGCTCGAGATATTTCCCGAGCTGAGTGATGGTTCCGTCATCCGGCTCAATCGCATTGCTATCGACGGCATACATTATTCGCTACCGTCGAACGAATTCGGCAGAGTCATTCAACAAGCACAAGCAGCGCTTAACCGAATTTTGCAGCGACTAACAGCCCAATATGACGGGACCAGCTTCCGAATTGTATCGCTCGACATTGACCATAATCGGCTAGTCGCTACTTTCCGCTGAGGTTACAATTAGTGGGAGTTGAAAGCATTAGAGCATTTGCGATCAAATGAGAATATTGATTAGCGGAGCCGCAGGAAAGCTTGGCACACAACTCGCGCGACAACTGGCCAGCGCGCATAACGTTACGGGCGCAGATCTTGTCGGTGCGGTTGCGCACTATCTGGACATTGTAGATTATGCTGCTTGTCGCCGCCTGCTGAGAGAAACTAGTCCCGATCTGTTGTTGCACACCGCTGCCTGGACCGATGTGAATGGCTGTGCCCTGGATCCGCGGAAAGCGCTACAAATTAACGGGATTGGCACACACAACCTTGCTGTCGCTTGTGCGCAACTTGAGGTGCCTATCTTGTACGTCAGCAGTAACGAAGTCTTTGATGGCACGCGAGCGTCGCCGTACACAGAGTACGATATGCCCAATCCGATCAATGCCTATGCCTATAGCAAGTGGTATGGCGAACGAGCCGTTCAACAGATTAATCCTCGACACTACATTGTGAGAACGGCTTGGTTGTTCGCCCACGGCGGCGGCAACTTTATTCATTCGATTCTGCGTGCCGCCGAGGCCGGTAAAGCCTTGCGCGTCGTGACTAACGAAGTCGCGAATCCCACCTATACCAACGATCTCGCTGAGGCGATCGCAAGCTTGATCGAGACGGAGCGATACGGCACCTATCATCTGGTAAACGAGGGCGCAATTTCGCGCTGGCGATTTGCTCGCTATCTGCTGGATCAATCGGGTTATGGCGAAACATCCATCGAGCGTATCAGCCGTCACCAGTGGCGTCGCCCCTCCCTGCCTCCGGAATACACGTCTTTAGCCAACATCGCCGGCGCCAGCCTGGGCATTCAGCTGCGCCCCTGGCGGCAAGCTGTCGATGCATTCATGCAAGCTGAAGGCGCCGATTGATGACCCGTGGCTGCTTTTCCATCATTATTCCCAATTGGAATGGACGCCACTTTCTCAAAACCTGCCTGGATTCGCTGCATAACCAGAATTTTACCGACCTTGAGATCATCGTCGTCGACAACGCATCCTCCGACGGTTCGCAAAGTTATGTAGAGGAAACATTCCCAACCATAAAATTGATCGAGTTGGACGATAACCTGGGCTTTACCGGCGCCTGCAATATTGGCATGGAAGCCGCGACCGGCGACTACATCGCACTGCTAAACAACGATACCGAAGTCGCCGCCAATTGGGTGACGGAGATCGTACACGCTTTTGGCCGCTATCCTGAAGTGGGAATGATAGCCAGTAAAATGCTGCTTTTCGAAAAGCGCGATCATTTTCACACCGCTGGCGATTTCTTTAGTATCGATGGCGCGGCTGGCAACCGGGGTGCCTGGCAAAAGGACAATGGACAGTTCGATAAAGAAGAATTTGTCTTCGCCGCTTGCGGCGGTTCCGCAGCTTTTCGAAAGTCGATGCTAGACCAGATTGGCTTGCTTGATGACGATTTCTTTTTCTTGCTCGAAGATGTGGATTTGGCTTGGCGCGCCCAACTTGCCGGATACAGAGTATTGTACCTGCCTTCGGCCGTGGTCTATCACCATCTTTCAGCCACCGGCGGCGGTGTGACAGCCAGCTACTACGACGGACGCAATGGCATTTGGCTGCTGATAAAGAATATGCCCGGCGCGCTGCTGCGAAAATACTGCGCCATGATTCTAATTCGCCAGTTGCGCCTCGCGGGGGAAGCGCTGTTGGCCTGGCGTGGCGCTGCCGCCAGGGCACGCTTACGCGGCATGCTGGCGGGCCTGCTTGGCCTTCCTGGCGCATTGCAAAAACGCCGGCGAATTCAGGCAGACAAAGCAGTCACTGATGAATACATCGATAGGATTCTTGCTCGTTCACAGTGAATTGTTTAGGGCTTGCAGGTCGCCCCCAGCCTATGGGCTGCATGTACATTTGGCGATTTTGGCGTATGATTAGTCGGGTAGATTTGGCCCTTGAAAAAGGCTTGCCACAGGAGTCCATTTGATGAGTCATGTCTCATCTCCGTTCTTGAGCATCGTAATCCCGGCCCATAACGAAGAAAGCCGCCTGCCCCCGAGTTTGCAGGATATTGATGCCTATTTGCAGCAGCAGAACTATACGGCTGAGGTCATCGTTGTTGAAAACGGGAGTAGAGACCGAACCTACGATGTGGCAACCGCCTTCGCAAGCACACACGATTATGTTCGCATCATTCAATCGCCCGATAATATGCGTGGCAAGGGCTTGGCCGTAAAATTGGGCATGCAGCACGCTGATGGGGAGTGGCGCTTCATTTGCGATGCCGATCTGTCGATGCGAATAGACGATCTTGGGCAATTTCTGCCGCCTGCGAGTACTGGTTACGATATGCTTATCGCAAGCCGCGAGGCAGCCGGGGCGCAGCGTGTCGGCGAGCCGGAATACCGGCATATGATCGGAAGAATCAACAATTTCATCATTAAGTTCGCCGCCATTCGTGACTTTGAAGATACTCAGTGCGGCTTCAAAATGTTTAGTAGAACCGCCGCCGAGGATCTCTTTGGCGTGCAAAGAATGAATGGGATTGGCTTTGATGTTGAGCTGCTTTACATCGCCAAGCAGCGCGGATACGAGATCAAAGAAGTGCCGATTACCTGGCACTACGATCCGTATTCTACCATGAAGCTCTGGGACGACTCGATAAAGATGCTACGAGAGATTTGGGAGATTCGGCAGAATTGGCGTCGTGGATTCTATGCAAAAAGAAGCTAAGCTTCAGAAAACTGCCAGCCTGAGGCACGAGAACGAGTATTACCGAGCAGGTTGCCACATTATCGTGGGCATCGACGAAGCCGGCCGAGGCCCCCTTGCCGGACCTGTTGCTGCCGCCGCAGTTGCGCTGCCTCTGCAGTGCAAGGACTTGACCAAGGTGCTGCGCGGTGTACGCGACAGTAAAGAAATGTCGGCGGCGCAGCGCAATGCGGTGGTCGGGACGATTAAGGACGTATCGCTTTGTTGGGGGATTGGGCAAAGCGGCTCAAGGGAAATCGACGAACAGGGCATCGTGGCGGCAACGAAGTCCGCCATGCAGCGAGCGCTTTCCTCGGCCCTGGAAGGAAGCGATATCAGACCCGACTGTCTCTTTATAGATTATATGTTGTGGCCAGAGCGCCGGGAAATCCCGCAGGTCAGCCTGGTAAACGGCGATAAGCGATCGTTGAGCATCGCGTCTGCCAGCGTGATTGCCAAAGTGTGGCGCGACGACTTTATGATCGGTTTACATGAAATTTATCCCGAGTATGGCTTTGCCCAACACAAGGGTTACGGAACGGAAGCGCACTTGCGAGCATTACAGCGCTACGGACCCTGCGAGTTCCACCGGCGCTGTTTCAAACCGGTGACTGATCTGCTAGCAGAGCACGAGAGATAGAGTCGCAGGTGCTATATTATGGTACGCCCGAGTTTAGCATTTAATCCAACGCAAACTAACGGGAGCTTTAGGTGAAGATTGCTTTGGTTCACGACTGGCTGAATCAGATTGGCGGCGCCGAAGATGTCCTCGATACTCTCGTCAGCATTTATCCCGAGAGTCCTATCTTCACCAGCATTTTCGCGCCGGACCTTATGCCCGGCCATTATCGTAACTGGGATATCCGCACGCTTTGGATCGACAGGCTTCCATCTATACACCGGCGCCATCAACCCTTCTTGCCCTTGTATCCTTTGGCTTGGCATCAGACAGATCTTTCAGAATTCGACCTGGTATTGAGCAACAAAAGCGGCTTTTGTCACGGCCTGCAATTTGGCGCGTCCACGTTGCATATCTGTTATTGTTTAACACCAACACGCTACGTCTGGCAATTGGACAACTACCTGGCCAGTGAAAGGCTAAGCAGGCCTATCCAACTGCTGTTGCGGCCGCTAGCCGCACGATTGCGAAGCTGGGACTACGCGGCAGCGCAACGCGTGACTCATTTCATTGCTATCAGCAGCGAGGTTAAGCGACGTATCAGTGCCTATTACGGCCGCCAGTCTTGCATCATTTTCCCCCCAGTAGATACATCACGATTCCAGCCGCTTCCGCTTACAGAAGTCGAAGATTATTTTCTCGTGGTATCGCGCCTGATTCCCTATAAGCGGATTGACCTGGCGATCAAGGCAGCAACTGAATTGGGCCTCCCGCTGAAAGTCGCCGGCACAGGTCGTGATCTGCAGCGATTGCAGGCGATGGCGGGAGACAAAGTAGAGTTCCTTGGTTTTGTACCGGATGAGAAGTTGCCAGAGTTGATGGCGAAGTGCCGGGCTCTTCTCTTTCCGGGCTTGGAAGACTTTGGCATCACATCCGTTCAAGCCCAATCGGCCGGACGGCCGGTCATCGCCTATGAGGGCGGCGGCGCTCTCGACACCGTCATCCCGGGTGTAACCGGGGAGCACTTTAGCGACTTGACGGTAGAGAGCCTACAGAGTGCCCTGCAGGCTTTTGATGACTCATCTTATGATCCGGCAACAATCCGCCAGCATGCAATGAAATTCGACAAGCGGGTGTTCTCGAATCAAATCAGCTCCTTTGTCGAGCAAGCCTGGCTGGCACAACGGACTCAAAGTGAGATGCGCTGGAAAGTCCCTTGCAGGGTAGCCGAGGATAACAAGACATGACACTGATAACGGTGAGAGGCATGATTCGGCGACGCTGGTGGATTGTTTCCATTCCGCTTGCCCTAGCCGTAACCGCGACACTGGCGAGCTTTGCAGCTAGTAGTTCGGACAGCGCAATTGGTTTCCGCACGGAAATCCGTTACAGCGCGGCACAAGAACTCATCTTGCCGCAACGCGATGGGGATTACCAGGATGTCTGGCTGGCGTCGGAATTAACCGTAAACGCTTTTTCTGACTGGATTCGTAGCCGCAGCTTTCGGCACGAGATTTCCGCTCTAATCGGCGGCGAGAGTGTAAACATTGCGCCTCTGGGTATCGCGGCGGATAACGCGCGCAGTATCGGCGTGATTTATTTCAGTCATCCGGATAGCGCCGCATTGCAGGCGATTGCTAATGCAGCCATCGCCGTTCTGAGCCAGCGTAATCAGGACTTTTTCCCGCAGTTGGGTGGCGAAGCGGCACAAGTCACCATCCTGGATGCGCCGGTGATAACGCCCCTGTCCCCGTCAATAACCAACCGAGTCGCGCCTCTTATTCGCATCGCTGTCGGCCTTTTCGTTGGTCTGGTGTTGGCTTTCTTCGCTGAATTCCTTGATCAGACAGTACACGAGCAAGACGATTTGCGCCGGCTGGGCTTGCCCGTTATCGCCAGCATCCCGCGCAATCGGACCGGGAGCTAAACCTGGAGATGTTGAATTGAAATCTGTAGGAAACCTGGAGCAGGAATATGAGCAATTTGTTTGATCTCTCTGGCAGGGTCGCCATCGTTACCGGTGCCTCTCGAGGAATCGGCAAGTCAATCGCCGAAGTCTATGCCGATTCCGGCGCCATAGTCGTGCTGGCAAGCCGTAAACAGGATGTGCTCGATCAGGTGGCGGAAGATATACGCGCAAATGGCGGAGAAGCATCGGCAATTGCAGGGCACAACGGTGACAAACACAGCCTTTTTGCCCTGGTCGACAAAACCCTCGAAACCTATGGGAAGTTAGATATTCTGGTTAACAATGCGGCAACTAATCCATATTGGGGTTCGCTGCTGGAAGCTGATGACAGCTACTGGCGTAAGACCATAGATGTAAATCTAATGGGCTGTGTCTGGCTTTCACAGGCGGCCGTTAAGTCAATGCGCCAAGGCGGCGGCGGGAAAATAGTCAATGTCGCTTCTATCATGGGGATGAGCGCCGCGAAGTATCAGGGCATCTATGGCATCACTAAAGCGGCAGTTATCAGCCTGACCAAGACGCTCGCCGTGGAACTTGGTTCGGATAATATTCAAGTGAACGCCATTGCTCCAGGATTGATAAAGACACGATTCGCTCGGGCACTCTGGGATAACGAAGATTTCTTGAGCCATGCGCTGACCAGGACACCGGCTGGGCGCATCGGACAACCGCAGGACATTACTGGAATCGCGCTCTATCTTGCCTCATCCGCTTCAGATTACAGCACCGGCGGCGTCTACGTCGTGGATGGTGGCGTTAGCGCCAATACAATGTAGCATGCCGAATCGGAGTCATGGTCGTAACACTTTGGGATTTCCCTTTAGAAAATAGGTCAATTGCCGAGCCACTCGTCGCAACCCAGGCGTCACGCCGTTAGCGGATTATCGTCTATCCCTTCGGCATCGTTTAGTAGGGCGGAAGCCTCATCAGGAATAACAATTTCGGCTTCGTCGATGTTCTCGATTATATTGTCGCCGCTAGCATCGCCGGACTGCGCTAACATCCTTAACGTTCCATCCTGCGATTCGATTTCTTCTACCGTCGCTGGACGTGTCGCGGAGTGACCTACCATGGAAATCTTGCCCTCAATGAACGCTCCCTCTTCAGTCGTTAATGCCGAAGCGCTGATATCGCCCCAAATTCGCCCCGTACGCAAAAGCTGAACTTTGTTGCCTGTTACATTGCCACGAACGGTTCCGGCAATGGAGATGTTTCGCGCGACAATATCGGCAGAAATATCAGCTGATTCGCCGACCAAAATATTTCCCTCAATTTCCAGCGAACCTGTGAACCTCCCATCCATTCGCACATTGCCCGTGCTTTGGAAGGTGCCTTCGGTCTGGCTATTGGACCCGATCACGGTATCGAAACCAACAGGCTGCCCGGTCGGCAACACCGTTACCGGGTCCTGCGCTTCCACATCGGTTTGGCCTCGTCGATTAGCGAAAAACGCGCTCATAATTCTCCCTCATCTATTCAGCTTCTTTTAGCAACCCGTTTCTTTTGAAAACGGTGGTTCACATAACAGCGAGCAAAACACATTGCTTAATCACTTGCCATGTTGTATTAGCCTAGGGCCGTTCCTCATGCAGGCGGAAATTATCCAGCCGCGAGAGCTCTCGAACTTGCTCGGCAGCGCGATAACTACTGCGCACCAGCGGCCCACTCTCGACCCATTTGAAGCCCATATCAAGCCCGTGCACGCGCAGTTCATCGAACTCGCTCGGCGTATAATAGCGCTCGATGGGGAGATGACCTTGGCTTGGCTGTAAATATTGCCCTATCGTCAAGATATCTACACCAACAGCCACTAATTCCGCCATTGTCGCTTTTACTTCGTCATGCGTCTCACCCAAGCCTAGCATGATGCCACTTTTTGTTAGCACCATAGGATTCAGCTTTTTCGCGTTTTCCAATGTCGTCAGTGCCCATTCGTAGCGATCCTGCGGTTGCACCTTCTTGAAAAGCCGTGGCACTGTTTCAACATTATGGTTCAGGATTTCTGGCTGGGCATCCATCACGATCTTCAAAGCCAATTCGCTGCCCTTGAAATCCGGAATCAAAACCTCGACCGAGCAACCCGGCTGCAATTGGCGTATCCGGCGGATCACCATAGCAAAAATAGGCGCGCCACCATCCGGTCGGTCATCGCGGTTGACGCTGGTGATGACCACATGCTGCAATCCCATCGCTCGCACACTTTCCGCGATGCGATTGGGCTCGCTCCAATCCAAGGGGCTAGGGCGCCCGGTTTTAATATCACAGAATCCGCAACTGCGGGTGCAGGTATCACCCATCATAAGAAAGGTGGCAGTGCCGCGTCCCCAGCACTCTCCAAGATTAGGACATTGCGCCTCCTCACACACCGTGTGCAAGGTCTTGCTGCGCATCAACCTCCGCACCTGCTCATAGGTTTCGCCGCTTGGCGCGCGGACACGGATCCAGGGCGGACGCCGGCGCGGACTCTTGGGGTCCGGCTGCCAATCGTCTGCTGTCGTAACCGGGATGGTTTCCGGCTGGATGGGTCTGCTCATGTTGCGGCTCCGCACTGGCCGATTCATCTGCGACATGAAACTATCTCTTGCATCATTATATAGCAGGCTGCCCTGGCAACGCCATGATGGGTATAGTCGTTTTGACGCGACATTTCGGCAAGCGTAATGCTGTATGCTAAACTATGCGATACGGGATCCGGCTCGGCAACAGCAAATGAGAACTATCACGCTAAAAAATGTAAGCAAAACATTCTACGACAAGAGCCGCAAACTCACTCCGGTTCTGGCGGTAAACGATTTCAATCTGCGCATAGAAAACGGCGAAGCGGTCGTATTGCTGGGGCCCTCGGGTTGTGGCAAGACAACACTTTTGCGTCTGATTGCTGGATTAGACGATCCGGATTCCGGAACGATTTATTACAACGACCAGGCACTGCATGATATACCCATTGAAAATCGTGGCATCGGCATGGTTTTCCAGAACTATGTCTTGATCCCGCATTGGGAAAGCCGCAAGACGGTAGGGTTCTTCTTGCGCCTGCGAGATCGTGAAGATGAGGTTCCGGCACACGTGAAAACCGTCGCCAATATTACCGGTGTCGATATCCAAAACCTGATGGGCAGGTTTCCTCGCCATCTGTCGGGCGGAGAAAAACAACGGGTTGCGATCGCGCGAGCCTTTGCCCGCGATTTGGAATTGCTTCTGCTTGACGAGCCATTTGCAAATCTCGATGCGAAATTTCGCGGTAAAGCGCGAGTTGAAATGAAGCGGCTCATACAAGAGTTTAATGTAACGCTGGTCTATGTCACGCATGACCAGGTAGAAGCCATGAGCGTCGCCGATCGAATTGTTGTGATGAAGGCCGGGCGCATCATTCAAGTGGGCAGCTACCGCGAATTGCACGGGAATCCTGATAACCTGTTTGTCGCCCAGTTTCTCGGCATGCCGCCGATCAATACTTTTTGGGGCCGTGTTCGTGAGGGTCAATGGGACGGTAGTTATATGGGGCGCGCGGGCCTTCCGAGCCCGGTAAAGGAAGGAAGCGAGGTTATCGTGGGCATCCGTCCGCAGCACATGCTGGTTTGTGACTCGAATAGTGGAATACCCGCCACTATCGACCGTGCGACACCGTTTTATGCGGAAAAATTTAACCTGCTTGAGGTGTGGTTGCGCAAACGCCGCTGGCAGATTCAGGTTCCGCTCAACCAGAGTCTTGCGCCTGGAGACACGATCTACTGTAAGCTGGATTGGTCGAAGGCAATGTACTTCGATGCCAAAGAAGGTGGACGCATCCGCTAGCTGAAGGAAATCAAATCGCGCCATTTGTCCAAAGTTGCCTGGCCGATTCCGGAGACATTATCCAAGTCGGCCAAATTCTTGAAGGGACCTACCTCTTCGCGGTACTTTACAATGCGCTCAGCTAATGCCGGACCCACATTCGGAAGCGCTTCCAGTTCGCTGCGTGTCGCGCTGTTGATATATACCTTGTGCCCACCCAGTGGAGTCGGCAACTCGGGCGCAATTTCTGACATAACTGTTGATGGAACGTGGAAATGGTCTCCATCGCGCAGGACACCCGCCAGATTTACCAAGGACTTGTTGGCCAATTCAGTGAATCCTCCGGCGGCATCTATCGCATCGACAATACGACTGCCATTTGGCAGCGCGAAAATCTGCTCCGGGTTCAACACTTCTCCTGTAATATAAATTATTATTGGTTTCGGGGTCGCTGTTGGGGAATCAGTAGCAGTTGGTATTGGTGGGTTAATTGTGATGACAGTCGGCTCTGGGCGGGAAAGAAACAGCATGATCGCGCCGAAAGCGATCAAACTCACGATCAATAGTAACAGGAAAAACCGAACAAGCGACGATGTTAGCATGGAGACGATTCCGCGCTTCATGTAGGATTGAAAAATAATATTCCAAGTATGTCGAAATCGGATTAGGGTCAATTGTCCACCCAAACGGGAAGATGTCCCAGAGCGACGATTTCATACCATTTCGCGCGATCGCCCTCGGTGAAGATTGCGGCCACAGCTACAGTATTTGCAAGTGCCTTATCCATAATAAGGCGGATACCCTGAAGCGTGCTGCCGGTGGATATCACATCGTCGACAATGGCGATATTCTTGCCGGCCACTTGACGGCGGTCTTTTTCATCCAAGAACAAGGTTTGCGGTATGCCGGTGGTTATGCTCAGGGTCTCGCTTTGCAGGGCATCGCCCATATAAGGCTTGTGAGTCTTTCGCAATACGATATAAGGGAGCTGCATGATTGTGCTTAGAGTATGCGCCAGGGGGATTGACTTTGCCTCCGCTGTAACTAGCACCTGGATATCCCTGCCACAAAGCAGCTTGGCCAGTTCTTCGCTTGCGGCATTTACAAATTCATAATCGCCCAAGATATTAAGGATCGCGATTCTCACACCCGGTTTGATTTCCATCAGACGGAGGTCGCGTTTGATTCCGGCGATTTCTACGGTATGTACTGCCTGAGACATAGCCAGTCCTTGCTCACAATTGCTGTCGGCACACAAAGACATTAAATCTTGAGGTCTCGCTATCGTGCGACCGAGCCATTTACGATGCGGCCGTCGACCAATGTCAATACGCGATCCGTTTGCGCGGCCAAGGACTGATCGTGAGTGACTAATACCACTGTTGTACCATTGTTGTCGCGAATCGTGGTCAATGCTTCCAGCACGTTTTCGCCAGACTTGGAATCGAGATTGCCGGTGGGTTCATCAGCCAGCAGAATCGGGGGATCATTTGCCAGTGCCCTGGCTATGGCCACACGCTGCTGCTGTCCACCGCTCAATTCGTTGGGCCGATGATGAAAGCGCCCATCCAATCCCAACATTTCTAGCAATTCCCTGGCACGTTTACGTGGCTGATGACGGCGTATTTGGGCGAATTCTATGGGCAGCGCCACATTTTCGAGCGCGGTCAAGGTCGGTATCAGATTGAAGAATTGAAAAATAAAACCAATCTTCTGGTTTCGGATATCCGTCAATTGATTTTCGTTCATGTGGGTAACATCTACGCCGTCGATCTCGATCGCGCCTTCGGTGGGGCTATCGAGTCCGCCAATGATACCTAGCAAGGTACTTTTGCCGCTTCCAGAAGGCCCAATGATACCGATCATTTCATTGGGGAATATCTCCAGATCGACACCGCGCAAGGCATGCACAACATGGCTGCCCAGCTTTAGGGTTCGCGTGACATTCAATGCACGGATCACCGGTTGCGGCATAGCTTGTCTTTCCTCTTCAACGGTCGCCTAAAGGTCTGCTACGTCCAGTCTGCGATGCGGTTGCGATAAGTAAGTCGCTAAATCTCGTTAACGATACTGAAAATCATCGGACGTCGTTTTGTCTCGTTATAGACGAGTTTACTGAGGCTTTCTTCCACCAATACGCTACGTCTGCCGTTAGCACGGCGACTGCCATTTACGACCTGCGCGATATTGTCGCGGATCTGTTCGAGGAAGTCTTCGGCATCTCTCAGATATACGAATCCGCGGGAGATGATACGAGGTTGCTCAACCAGCTTGCCAGTAACATTGTCGATATTTACACTTACCAACATGAAGCCATCTCTTGCCAGGATTTCCCGATCACGAATTACCGCGCGTCCGACATCGCCGACTCCGCTCCCGTCAACAAAGACATATCCGCCAGGCTGGCGATCACCAACGGCGACCCCGTCACTCGACAATTCGATAGTGGTTCCATTCTCGATTTTGATCACGTTTTCCGCCGGAATACCATTGTCGCATGCCAGTTTGGCATGCAAATGCAAATGGCGAATCTCTCCGTGTACCGGCACCAGATACTTGGGCTGGGTCAGATTGAGCATTAGGCGCATCTCTTCTTGACAGGCGTGGCCAGAAACGTGCACCGCTTCGATCGCATCGTAGATCACATCGGCACCACGCTCGATCAGGCGATTGATGGTTCGATAGACCATTTCTTCATTGCCTGGAATAGGATGCGATGACAGTATGATTGTATCGCCTTCGCGAACATCCAGTTGGCGATGTCGACCACTTGCCAGCTTGCCCAAAACGGCCGATGGTTCGCCTTGCGATCCGGTGACCATAAACACCACTTTATGTGGCGGCAGTGTCCTTGCGCGACCGATATCCACGAGCATATCGTCATCAACATTAAGGTAACCGAGCTTGCGCGCGATCTTTGCATATTCCGACATTGTATAGCCGGTAATGCACACTTTGCGTTCATGCTTGCGCGCTACATTTACAACTTGTTGTACCCGAGATATCAAGGAGGCGAATGTCGCTACCATTATCCTTCCCTTGGCATCTCGAAAAACTTTGTCTAAAGCCGAGGCGATGACAGATTCCGATTCGGTCCAACCCGCTCTGTCAGCATTTGTGCTATCTGCCAACAGCAATACCACGCCGCGCCGCGCAAAACTAGCCAAACGAGCGTAATCAGTTTTTCTGCCATGTACGGGAGTGTTGTCGAATTTGTAGTCCCCTGTGTGCACGACAATACCGAAGGGCGTATGTATGCCATATCCGACGCAATCCGGTATGCTGTGACAAACATGGAAACTTTCCAACTTGAAAGGTCCGATCTTCAGTTCATCTCCCGCTTCAAAGGAATTCACCGTGGTTTCTTTGAGCAAGCGGGCATTCTTCAGCTTTACCTGCAGCAATCCCCGCGTGAGTGGCGTAGCGTAGAGTGGCACACCCGGAAAGGATTGCACAACGTGCTGTACGGCGCCGATATGATCTTCATGTCCGTGTGTGAAGCAGATGCCGTGCAAACGAATGTCGTCGCGTTCTTCCAACCAGCGGAAGTCCGGAATAATGTAATCAACGCCATGCATATCGTTGGCCGGAAACATGATGCCGCAATCGATCAAGAACCCATCTCCATCCATTTCGAACAGAGTCATATTCTTGCCGATCTCACCCAGGCCACCGATAGGGGTGATTTTGAAACTTGATGATGTTGCCATGTATAATTCTCTCCAAATATAAACAGCCCGTTAACGCTTGTCGTTACGGGCAGGCCTGTGTCAGTTGTCCTCGCACTCGCAATTCGCGATAGATCCCTCCAATCTCTTCGTCGTTAAGACTCTTCAGAAATTCACGCCGTTTTCGCCGGCATGTTTAGGTCCGAACCAAAGGCACTTTCGCTGATATCACAGCATTATTCCATAGAATGCCCACAAGTTCAACGCACATCGCTTGAGTTCACGTTTTGCTGATTTACTTTAGTGCCGGTTACGCGCAAATGCGCGCATGGTTTTAGCTAATCCCATTGCTCAAATGCGAAAAGCGCCGCGAGTACCTCGTCTTGATCATCCTGCGTCAGCGCGTGAAAAAACGGTAACCGCAGCAATCGGTCCGCAACATCTTCCGTGACCGGGCAATCACCGGTTTCGCCGCCATATTGCTGACCCATATTCGAAAGATGCAAAGGCAGGTAGTGAAACACGCTTAAGATACTACGCTGCTTGAGGTGATCGATCAGAGCCGTGCGCACCTTCAGCGAGGGCAACAATAGATAATACATGTGGTAGGACTGCTCGTTGTGGGCGGGCACCGTCGGTAATTGTACGCCGTGGATCGCAGCCCATTGCGGCAGGTGTAGCTGATAATAGTCCCAAATTTCTTTACGCCGCGCTTGAATCGCCTCCGCGCTTTCAAACTGTGTCCAAAGGTAAGCGGCCAGCATGTCGGAGGGCAGATAACTTGAACCCAGGTCAACCCATGTGTATTTGTCGATTTGCCCTCGGAAGAATCGACTGCGATTGGTGCCCTTTTCACGGATAATCTCGGCGCGTTCAATTAGCGCCGTATCGTTGATTAGCAAGGCACCACCTTCGCCGCACGTAAAGTTCTTAGTCTCGTGGAAGCTTTGCGTCGCCGTTTCTCCAAAGGTGCCTAGATAGCGGCCCTTGTATCGAGAAAAAAGAGCATGTGCGTTGTCCTCCACAACGGCAATACCGTGCTTCCGCGCAACCTCCATTATCGTATCCATCTCGCAGGCAACACCGGCGTAGTGCACCAACACGATGGCTCGCGTTCGTTCCGTGATAAGTAAGGTGAGCTGAGATTCGTCTATATTGAGCGTGTCAGGTCGAATGTCGGCGAATATCGGAGTGGCACCGCGCAATATAAAGGCATTAATACTGGACACAAATGTGAAAGACGGGACGATAACCTCATCGCCGGGCTTGATATCCAGCAGCAACGCAGTCATTTCCAGCGCATGCGTACATGACGTCGTCAACAGCGCGCGCGACACACCCAGCTTCTCCTCCAGGAAGTGGTGGCACCTCCGGCTGAAAGCGCCATCACCCGAGACATGCCCGTTAGATAGGCTCGCGCCGATATTATCCAGTTCATGACCGAGAAACGTGGGTTTGTTGAAAGGGATACGATAGTGGGTCATCAATGAATATTCCTACGTACATCCGTTAAACCATTTGTGGTACCACAATTCTACAGAGCGTGACACAAAACCACAGCGTTGATACAGTGACTGAGCCGCAATGTTACGACCTTGCGTGACGACATTGACCCGCGTCATTCCTTGCCTATGCAACCAGTCTATCGCATGTGCCAGCATGGCCTTCCCAAGGCCCAGCCCCTGAGATTTGTCGGCAACGGCGACAAGTCCGATGTTGCCTTCGCCCTGAGGTCGATTCATATGGCAAACGACAAAGCCGACCGGCTCTTGATCAACTTCCGCTACTATGACCGAATCAGAAGAACCCGCGGCAAGGCTTTTTGCCAACCATATCTGATAAAGCTGCGAGGCTTTTCCCTTATCAAAACACCGATCGTAGTAGAATCGCGAGTCAACATAGCTATCCCTGGAAACCTCTAAAAGTCGCGCTTCATCACGTTCGTCTGAAAACCGGATATTAAAGTCCTTGCAATCCAGCCGCGGCGCAGTCACTGGATTTCCAGATTCAAACGTCATTCGAATGTCAACCAAATCAAACTTGTTGCGCTGTAATTCAAGAACCGTATCCTGATCCGCCGCATCGACAAGAAAGTACAGACAATCGATTGATTGCAGTCTGCAACATGCTTCTATCTGACGCAACGAGTACTGATCTATCTGGCGCTCGTTTGCACGTGCGACACGTATTCCGAAGTGCTGCGTGTCCCATGGCAGAAATATGATTGGGTCAACCTTCATAATAGTTCGTTCACCGCAGATTCTGTTGATTGCCTCACAATATATGCCGGCTTGTCCATGGCGCGCAAATGCATTCGCGCAAGGTATTCACCGATAATCCCCAAAGTAAACATTTGCGCTCCGGCGAAAATAGAAATAAGTGAGGCGGTGAAGGTGAATCCGGGAACCACAAACTGAAAAGCGAATACTTGACTTAGCAGCAGATAAACCAGCATTACGAAACCAAAGACGGTCATCAGCAAACCCAGTGTACTGGCAAAACGCAAGGGCAGTGTACTGAAGCCAGTCACCATATTAAACGTGTGCGCGACAAGCTTGCCGAAAGTATAATTGGACGGTCCAAGCGTGCGACGCGCATGTGGCATAGGCGACGCCACGAATCGAGTCGTTCCCCAAGTCAACAATACATCGATATTGACCTGCGGGCCACGGAATTCGGCAAAGGATTCCCGCAAGGAAGTGCGAAAGGCGCGAAAGGCGCTAATGCTGCGTGCAGTTTCGGCACCCATCGCGCCTTGCAATACCCATTTTGTCACCAGCGAAGCGATGTTACGCAGCAATGAATGACGCTGTCGCGCTGGCGTTCCATAAGCAACATCAAAACCACTACTTACAAGTTCAACCAAATCGGTAATAAAGTTCGCCGGATGCTGCAAGTCGTCGTCCATTGTCACGGTGAACTCATATCTCGCGGCGCGGATACCACATAGTAGCGCATTGTGCTGTCCGAAGTTTCGCGTCAGCTTGAAACCGCGAACCCAATGATACTCTGAAGATAATTCCTGGATGACCACCCAGCTACTATCCCCGCCATTGTCTTCGACGAGTATGACCTCGAATTCGTCCGCGATCGTTGGCAAGGTATCCGCCAGTTGATTGACTAATATTCCGATGCTCTTTTCGCTGCGAAATACCGGAATCACCACCGATATCGTGGGCATTAGCTTGAACCTCTGCCCAAGGTTTGCGACGGCGAATTCAGAATAGTGGATGCCTTGACCACATCCGCGCCCTCCAACTGCACGTCCTTCAGCAGTATGGTTCCATCGCCGGTAAGCACGACGCTGCCGTCGCCCGGCTGAACCTGAACAACCCTGCCCGGGACTGAAGAGACATAGGATCGTGGCGACGGAAGCAGTTCAGCAGACCATACCGTCAGCTTGCGGTCATCAAGATAAGTAAAGGCTCCGGGATAAGGGAGACAGGTCGCCCGTACAAGATTGTAAATGGACAGAGATGATCTGTTCCAGTTTATCAGCGCATCAGCCGGTGTCCATTTGCAAGTGTAAGTGGCATCGCCATGGTTCTGCGCTCGCGATTGCACGTCTTGAGAAAGAAGACGTCGAAAATTGCTTTCAACCATGTCTAGGTATGTCAGCGTCACTTTACCTACGACATCAGCAATGGTTTCCTTGGTATCAATCGTTATCGCTTTTTGATCGACGATTTCCCCGGCATCGAATCCGTCAGTGATTTTGAAGAGCGTAACACCGGTCTCTTTTTCACCATTAATCATGGCCCAGACCGTCGGGGAGAATCCACGATATTTTGGCAGCAACGAATCATGAAAAACGTAGGCACCACGAAGAGCGCGGCGGTATACCGTATCAGGCACGATATATCGCCAGCTTATCATAAACATCAAGTCTACCGTATTGTCCTTCCAGAATTCGTCCCATTTTTCATGAGCAACGTTTCGCGCTTCCAAAAAGCGCTGACCGTGCCCATTGACCATCTCTTGCAAAGCATCAAAATAGTCTGGCTCCCACGGAGTTTCGCGAAAGCTAAAGACCGTAAATTCATGCTCGTGGCCAATTTTGAATAGATGCTCTGCAAGCTGATGCCCACGATTTGTGGCGCATAAAATCACAATGTGCATCTGGGGACACTCCTGAATGCTTTTCCGCAATCCTCAACCTGATTATGCTTCGGCGGCGTGGATTAGCAAAGGGGGATAATATAATGCGACCGTTTCTAATCAAGAGCTGTTGCCAATCTGGCTTAGACACAATTTCCATGTTATACGGTGTATCGTTGCTCCAGTGCCCGATGTACGCGATTGGCCACCCGCAGCTTGTGGATTGTGTTCGCCCGGCACACCGCCCTCGTCTTCGAACGCGGTCTTCAAGATGCTTCCCCAGTTACCCGTGCTACGTCGAGCGCTATCATGAATGTATTGTTCGGGCGTAAATGCCACACGGCCACTCGGCGGATCAAGCATGCGCTGCAGGCTCATTTAGACATCGTCAATATCGCGAGGCCGGACTTCGCAGGTGTCGATCAAATGTTGATGCATATAGTTGCGCTTCATCTCGTAAAATTCATGCAAAGGCATGGCAATACCCGAGGTTGTTCGTATCATTATGCTGCTGCCGCGGCGATCGGACTCGTTTTGCAATCCGCGGAACAAGTCTTGTCCCAACGGACCAATAATAGCGTGCAACTGCGGATTGTTGTTCATCTCAGTCAAGTCGGTTCCGTTACGCCGAAAATAGTCCTCAACCAAGGCAAAGGTGAATTCAAGATCAGTCATAACGGCCGCTTGCCTCGAAGCGCTGACATTCACCGGCAATCCGGTGGATTCAATGGAACAGATTCGTTTGCGTCCACCTAGGTCCGGTCTAATGCGACCAATTGCATAATGCATGACCGAGACCGGTGAATCCAGCGAGTCATCGCGTAACAACCCACGAGCAGCGGCGTTGGCCCGGCCAGATTGCAACAACTCGGTATAGCGCTCCAAACCTCGATGAGAAAAGTGCGGTGAGATTGGCAGCTCAAGGTATCGTCCTGTGACTGTTGTCGCTCGCAGATATTCACGAGTGCAAAGCAGGTCGGAATCGCAGCTGCCATCTACAAAGGGGCCACCTTTGAGTACCGCCATATTCGCGATGATACTGGCACTATGCAGCAACATATAAAAAGCGAACATGCCTAGCGCTTCTGAGCGTCCGGCCAGGTCCAGGTGCACATGGCAGCCCTGCAATCGGAATGTTTCCACCACATTTGCCAGGGGATTCATGTTATAACGTTGATGAGCAGATTGAAGTGCGTCCAGATACTGAGGGAATGCCAAGTTCACGTCTTGCATGACCGCCACTGCTGACCGTACTTTAGCATCTTGCGATAATTCGAAGTCGCTCAAGAGTGGGTACGAAGACATGATGGCTGTGCGGAGTTCAGTAGCGTGGGCCGCCGCAACTAACGATTGCATGATTCCATCCAGAGATTGCCGCATACGGTGGTACCCTTTGCCAGGCGCCACATGAACCTCAATTTGATATCGGCAGGCTTCGCGATCAACTTGCGGGGTGATCCCCAAACGATGCGCATTCATACGATAGATTTTGATGAATTTCTGCACTTGGTCTTCGGTTGGCGCACATCCGTCCGGCTGATACAAACCCAACTCCAGCTCTGCACCCAGCGCCCGTAATCCGGTTCGTGGCGAATCGGCTTGGCTCAAATTGATATGGTTGACGCAGGGATTGAGATTGTAAGGCGTGATACTGGGAAGCAATGGCTTGTCACGATATCTTTTGCTGACAAAACTTGCCAGAAGGATTCGTTTTCCGCTGATTTCGCCAAAAATGCTGTTGCCTGATTGTGTCGAATGGTGAACAGTAGAAAGAGGAACGCCGCAGAATTTCGAAAGATCGTCAAGAGGAAGACTGTCATCGATGGCCGTTTCCCCCAGCTCCCTCAAGCGCTGATTGAATCGCTGCTTGACGTCTTCGAGCTTATGCCAGTCGATGGCCGCGCTGAATGCCTCGAGTTCGTCATTTGAAGGCAGGGGATTTGACATAGATTGCTCCCGCTGGAGGGTTATCCGTTTATGTCGTCCGTTCGCATCCAAGTGCTCTTTCTCACGCTCAATCTCTACCAAAGGATGCTTAGCGGAGCGCCCCTATGTAGTCGAGCCACATTTTGAATGAATGTCTGTTAAGACGCAAGGGACAATTCTCTCATGCAGGCAAGCGATACCACGGCTTGCCCATGTAGGCAGCTGACATTTGACGAGCCGGTTTATCCCTAGGTTTTTTGTGATATAATCGCGCCGGTAAATCGAAAGCGTCTACGAAATAAGGAGACCGTTGGAAGATGGCGTACGACAATATCACTGTGCCGGACATCGGCGACAAGATAACTTTCAACTACGGGGAAATGAATGTCCCGGACAATCCGATCCTCCTTTTCATAGAGGGCGATGGCATCGGATACGATATCATGACCGCGAGCAAGCGAATATGGGATGCCGCGGTGAACAAAGCGTACGGCGGCAGCAAGGCTGTTTCGTGGATGGAAGTATATGCCGGAGAGAAAGCTGCTGGCGTATATGATGGCGACTACATGCCAGAAGAAACATTCGAAGCTTTTCGCGAATACAAAATCGGCATAAAGGGTCCGTTGACAACGCCTGTCGGGGGTGGATTCCGAAGCCTGAATGTCACTCTTCGTCAGGTGTTGGATTTGTACAGTTGCATTCGGCCTGTTCGCTGGTTCAACGGCGTACCCAGCCCGCTAAAGCATCCTGAGGATGTTGATGTAATCATCTTTCGTGAAAACACCGAAGACACATACGCCGGAATCGAATTCGAATCCGGCACTGAGGAAAACAAGAAGCTGGCAGAGTTCTTGAAAAACGAGTTAGGTGCCACCAACTTCTTCCCGGATGCCGGTCTCGGAATCAAACCTATAAGTCCATTTGGCAGCAAACGACTGATTCGCGCGGCGATTCAGTACGCGATCGAACGTGGCAGAGAAAGCGTCACCTTGGTTCACAAGGGCAATATCCAGAAGTTCACCGAAGGCGCCTTTCGAAAGTGGGGCTATGAATTGGCTTGCGAAGAATTCCCCGAGCAAACTATCTCTTGGGATGATGTAGCCGCCAATCACGGTGGCCATGTCCCCGAGGGCAAGATTCTCGTCCAGGATACCATCGCCGATATCATGTTCCAAAAAATGTTGCTGCGCCCCCGCGAACACGATGTGATCGCAACGACAAACCTGAATGGGGATTATCTCAGCGACGCTTTGGCAGCCCAGGTAGGTGGTGTCGGCATCGCCCCGGGCGCCAATATCGGCGACGAGATTGCACTCTTTGAAGCCACACACGGCACCGCGCCGAAATACACCAACAAGGATATGGTCAACCCGGGTTCCTTGCTGTTCAGCGGCGTGATGATGCTCGAACACTTGAATTGGTTTGAAGCGGCGGAATTGATAACCAAGGCATACAAACTCACCATAGAACAGCGCTATGTCACCTATGACTTCGCCCGCCAGATGGAAAACGCCACCAAAGTCGCTACCAGCGAATTCGCCACACGTATAATCAACAATATGGATATCGTTTAGATTCGTCACAAGCGAGGGTGGAGCATTCGGCGCTGCCCTCGCCTGCCCACCAGCCGATTGCTACAACCATGCTTCAAAGCCTCAAAAAATGCAAGAATGGCGACGATTGCCAGTTGTGTGTCCGCGACTGAACCCTTATCTAGGTGCCCCCACCAGTTCCAGATCCTCGGCAAAATGGCAAGACGCCCATTGGCCGGGTGAAACTTCTTTGAGCACAGGTTCTTGCTCGCGGCAGATCGCTTGTGCATAGCGGCAGCGCGGGTGGAAATAGCATCCTTGGGGCGGATCTGCGGGATTGGCGATTTCGCCCGGCAGGACGATTCTGTTTTTCTCAATATTCGGATCGGGTGTAGGCACGGCCGATAACAGGGCTTCCGTATACGGGTGTTTGGGGAAGAAAAACAGCTGATCTCGTGTCGCTACTTCCACGATCTTGCCGACGTACATTACCGCAACACGATCCGAGATATGTTCGACAACACTGAGGTCGTGCGCGATGAAAAGATACGACAGTCCGAATTCGCTTTGCAGATCTTGCAGCAAGTTTAGGATTTGGGCTTGCGTGGACACGTCAAGCGCCGATACTGGCTCGTCGGCAATGATCAATCGCGGATTTGTTGCCAATGCCCTTGCCACGCCAATGCGCTGACGTTGCCCCCCGCTGAAGGCATGTGGATAGCGGCGCAGGTGCGTCACCTCCAACCCGACCACTTCCATCAAATGCGCGACACGATCTTCCAAGTCTTTTCCTTTGGCCAGATTCGCCAGCCTCAGCGGTTCGCCGACAATGTCAAGAACTGTCCAACGTGGATCTAGCGAATTAAAGGGATCCTGAAAAATCATATTTGCGTAGCGCCGCATCTCGCGCAGGTCTCGTTGACCGAGTTGCGCCATATCCACAATTTGATCGTCTTCAATCTGAAAACGAATGGAGCCTTCAGTTGGCTTGTGAGCGCGCAAAATGCAGCGACCTACCGTCGTCTTGCCGGAACCGGACTCCCCTACCAAGCCCAAGGTCTCGCCCGCCCCAATTTCCAGGCTGACGTCATCCACTGCTTTGAGCTGACCAATCACACGCCGCAGAAAGCCCTTTTCCACCGGGAAATACTTTTTCAGACCTTCTACTTGTAGCACCGGCTGCACGGTCATAAGGCTCCTTCTCTTCGCTCATCATGAAGAAAGCAGCGGACAAAGTGATTGTGCTCGATCTCTACCAGAGCCGGCACGGCGATATCACAGGAGCCTGGCATCCGATCGCTACATCGTGAACAAAAGCCACAGGCATGAGGCAAATTAACGGGAATAGGCACCGTGCCCTCTATGGTTTGCAAACGGGCGCTTCGCTGGCCGATGCGCGGCGTCGACGCCAACAGCCTGCGCGTGTACGGGTGCAGAGGGTTAAGAAAAATATCCCTAACAGATCCAGTCTCGACGATCCGTCCCAAATACATCACCGCCACCATGTCGCAAATTTCCGCGATAATGCCCAAATCATGCGTAATATAAAGCACTGCCATCTTGAATTGCGCTTGCGATTGCGCGAGCAGGTCCAGAATTTGCGCCTGTACGGTAACATCGAGAGCTGTCGTTGGTTCATCCGCTATCAAAAGACGCGGTTGGCAAGACAGTGCCATGGCGATCATGACACGTTGTCGCATACCGCCGGAGAAATGATGCGGATACTCATCCATCCGCTGCACAGGATCAGCAATTCCAACCAGGTTGAGCATCTCAAGCGCGATCTCATAGGCGGCGCGCTTGTTTCGCGTGACATGCAACTGGATCGCTTCCAAAAGCTGATTTCCAATGCTGTGAATAGGAGACAGGCTGGACATTGGTTCCTGAAATATCATGGCGATCTCGTTGCCGCGGATAGCGCGGATCTCCGGCCCTGATTTGTCGAGACCGGCGAGATCTATTCTGTTGCCCTTCTCGCCACGAAAGTTGATATACCCACCAACAATGCTTCCTGGTTTCGGAACAAGACGCATCAGCGATTGCGCGGTAACCGTTTTGCCGCAGCCGCTTTCACCAATCAAGCCAAACATTTGTCGCTCGTCTATTGAAAAACTAACGCCATCCACTGCCTTTAGCGTGCCGTCATCAACCTTGAAATGAACACTTAGGTCTTGAATCTCGATGATTGGTGCGGACGTTTTTATTCGCCGCAAAGAGGAGTCCATAGACGGATTACCCGCTACCCTTGCTATTCCATGCTGCCACCTCAACCCCCTGCGTATGACTGCAGGCGAGCCGACACGAATCCGCGGGATCAAGCCAAAAATAGCTGTCTTCGCTTTGAAACGCGTCTGCAATCCCAGGGCAAATGAAATGTACGCCAACGGCTGGTTTGTCACCGCTGTTGGTGATGGTGACGCTGCCTTCTCTGTCCGAATCCAGCGCTAATGTCGTCTGCGGCAAGTCGAAAAGACATCCCTGAATCATCGTGTAGTTAAGCCAATAGAATACGCGGTCAATTTCTTGACCTCCGCTCGTGACTTCGCAGACGATGAATAGTGGGCAGCTCCAGGTCTGATCTGCGTCGAGATCAAAGTAGCCGATACGATTGACAGTTTGTTCATTGCCGGTGCCGGTAAACTTGGTTTCCTTGATCAGCTCTAGTTCGCCGGAAAAGGCGCGAACCTTGACCTGCCACGGTACTCCATTGAGCGCGCCCGCATCGTCAAGTAGAAAAACGGGTAACGAAACTGGAACGCCAACAAAAGAAAGACGTTGGAAATTTATGCAGGCATGCAGCGGGCGGTAGGCTTGACGCAGAATGTGATAGGCGATCTTGGGAATACCATGCCAATCAACCGTCGCCCAAGACGCCGCCGGATTGTTGTCAGTCAATTTGTAATAGGCGACGCCGGTGGTGTCGGGCCAGCGTGTCCGAGCCAACTCCAGAGTATGACGCATACCCGTGGCTTGCGCCATTTGCATTCCCAGAATGAAATTCGGCAGCGAATCATTCGGCAAAAAGTCCGCCACATATTGCGACATAATCGCCATGCCGCCTTTCAAATTAAAGACGGGCATGCGGTGCGCGAATGTTCCCTCGCTGGAAGGTGGCCATTCGTCCAATTCATCGCTCCGCATATAGCGGCGTACGGTTTCATAGTTTGGCACGGATGCCAGACCAAATTCACCTATGAACGGAGCAGTTAGAGAAAGATTGCTATCCAGCACCTCGCGTCCCCAATAGACTCGATAGCTGTGTATGCTGCCGCCAAACGGCTCGCCACGATGAAATGGCCGTGTGCCATCAAGCTCGTAGGCGGCCTTGCCCATCATTTCGATCGCGGGTCCGGTCGGATCGCTGGATTCGTTGCCGCCACCCCACATCACCAGCGACGGATGATTTCGCAGGCGTATAGTATTGTGCCGTACGGTCTCTTCCAGAATGTCGAAGGGCTGAATGTTATGGCTATTCCAGGCTGTTGGCCATTCCTGCAAGACCATAACGCCGTATCGGTCTGCCAGGTCATAAAACTCGTCCGTTTCCGGCATACCACTGCCCCAGGCGCGTAGCAGCTGCATATGAGAATCTCTGGCCAGGCTCAGGAACCTGTCGTATCGCTCCTTATCGAAGCGCAGCAGCGCGTCCAAAGTACACCAGTTAGCACCTTTGACAAAAATCGGCTTGCCGTTTACGACAAACGTCCAGTTATAGGCCTCCGGATTGGGACCGCCAGGCAGGGGCTGCATCTCGATCGTGCGGATCCCAAAATTGAAAGAATGGTAATCGGCTATACCTTGCTCAGGCGCAAATGACAGACTCATGCGGTACAAATTGGCTTCACCATAATCGACGGGCCACCACGGCCTCGCATCGGGAATGGTTAGCTCGAACAATTCCCTGCGGCTCGACGTGTCGGATTCGACGTCGAGCTCAAAGTGATGCGCTTGGCCAACGTAGTTTTCTGGCTCAATCGTCCCGCTCAGGCAGCCCTTCCATGCCTCGGATTGTCCCTCTAACGTAAGGTGAAGCCGGATAACACCGGCAGTTGCATCTTGCGTAGCGACGAAGGGGTCGATGATTGACACTGCCGCTTTACCCTGCAGCGAAACCGGACGCCAGATTCCGATGGTGGGCAAGTTAATGTAGTGCCAGCCATAAATATTGTTGATGACCGCGCTATCCAGCCAGCCTACATTCATGCCGATGAAAAAGTCATTGGGCTCGCCCTCGCTTATGCGTTGCGGTGCCGGATCCAGTTTGACGACAAGAGAGTTCGTGCCATCCCGCAAGCGAGCCGAGACATCAAAGACGATGTCCGCGAACATGCCTTTATGATCGCCTAGTTTTTCGCCATTCAGCCAAATGACGCAAGAATCACAAATGCCGGCGAAACTCAACGTCTCGCCTGTCATGTCTTGTGGACGCTCGAATTTTCGCATCAGCCACCAGGTCTTGAAGCTCTCGGCTCTAGCGATCTCATCATTCTTGCCCTGGTAGGGCTCCGGGATCTCGCCAGCGGCCAGCAAAGCGGTTTGCACGCTTCCAGGTACAACTGCAGGTAGCGCGTCTGACCATTCGTCCCGCAAGCGGGTTTCTTCGCTGCCTCCCTCCGCCATGATCCAATCGTCATTTAGAGAAAATGAAGTTGGTCCAGAAAGATGTTCCGTTCTGCCAGGAATCAGTTCAATGCGTTTGGCCCTACCATCGACGGGCGAGGGACCCGGCGCAAATGAATCTCTATCGGCTTGATCAAGGCTTAATGTCATTTTTCCCCGTTCTAGAGCGAATAAGGATCGGCTGCATCGCGCAATCCATCGCCAACAAAATTAAACATCAAGATTGTAACAACTATGAATAGACCTGGAATCAACTTCCATGGCTGATGCACAAGTGACCCAAAGTTCATCGTGTCTTGTAGCAATACACCCCAACTGACGCCGGGTTCTTGCATTCCCAATCCAATGAAACTTAAAGCGGTCTCGCCTAGTATCATGCCCGGTATTGCCAAAGTGAGCGACACTATCAAGTGACTGGTAAAGTTCGGCAGCAGGTGCCGAGTGATGACATACAAATCCGACGCGCCTGAGAGCCTTGACGCTGTAACGAAATCGAGATCTCGCAAAGACAAGAGCTTTCCACGCACGACTCGTGCGAGGCCGGTCCAACCAACAACGGAAAGCACGACGGTGATGGCAAAATATGTCTGCTCTACCGACCATTTTACGGGAATCGCTGCGGACAGCGCCATCCACAAGGGCAAGGGCGGTATGGCTACGAGCAGGTCGATAATGCGCTGAATGACCTCATCGATAAGACCGCCAATGTACCCCGATATGCCGCCAATGAGACAACCGAGAAAAAAACTGATCAAGACGCCGCCCAAACCGACAAAAAGCGACACGCGAGCCGCTAGTATAGTACGTGAGAAAAGATCGCGACCGACAGTGTCAGTGCCAAACAGTGTGATGTTCGCCCCGTTCAGTGTTCCAAATAAATGCAGGTCCAATTTGAAGAGTCCCAAAACCTCATAGGGCTCCCCACGGACAAAAAACTGAATCAGAAATCGCTCATCTTCCACTTCAGTGTAAACCTCACGGAAGGTCTTGGCGTGGAATGACCGTTCTCGCGCATACACGAAGGGTTGAAACCCGGTGCTCCCTCCGAAATGGATCGGGCTGGGCTCCATATCCTTGAATCCCTTTAGCCGCGTAACTGCGCGGTAAGGCGCGATAAAGTCTGCAAATATCGCCAAGGTGTACAAAACGATTAGCACAGCGATTCCGATTCTGGCGAGCCGATGCCGCCGGAAGCGCCGTGAGATGAGCTTCCCGCGCGACATGTATTCGACGCTTTCGGCCGATGCAGTCGTCTTAATCTCGGTCGCGCTTGATTCGGCATCTGCCATTTGCATAACCTTTTGCGGCGCCTTGCTTTCCGATCCGCTAAGCCTCAATCGTATCGGATTCGCGGATCAAGCCAGACCAGCGCTAAATCCGAAATCAAGGTGCCGAAGAGTGTCAAGGAGCTTAGGATCATTATGATGCTGCCAGCCAGGTACATATCCTGGCGAAGCACAGCGCTTAAGAGCACCGGACCAATGGTGTTTAGGTTAAGGACGATCGCGACTAGCGCTTCACCACCAACAATAGCCGGCAAAAGCCAGCCTATCGTGCTGATTATGGGATTAAATGCGATGCGCACCGGGTACTTCCAGAGCAGGCGTCCCTCGCTCAGTCCCTTGGCACGCGCAGTGACGACATACTGTTTGTTCAGTTCATCGAGCAGATTCGCCCGCATCACACGAATCAGGCCCGCCGTTCCGGCTGTCGCCAAGACTAGCACTGGCACCCAAATATTCTTGAGCATGTCGATGACTTTGGCGATTGACCAGGGAGCATGACGGTATTCCAGCGAAAACAGGCCGGTAACGGCATGCCCGGTCTGGGCGAAAACTACCCACATTATGATGATGGCGAAAAGAAAGTTGGGTAACGCAAGGCCGATAAAGCCGATGAAGGTCGACACATAATCCATCAGAGAGTATTGGTGCGTGGCGGAGTAGATGCCGATGGGAATCGCGATCACCCAAACGACGATTGTGGAGATAATAGAGATGATCATTGTGGCCGGTAGTCGCTCGAGAATAATATCGGTTACGGGCTTGTTTTCCATACTGCTTCCGTAAGAGCCGAAGGAGCGGCCAAGATCGCCGTGCTGGATGAAGTTTTTCATCCAGCTCAAGTATTGCACGGTTAAGGGTTTGCCCAATCCGTAGCGCTCCGTCAGCCGCTCAATTTCCGATTCGTCAATTATCAACCCTTGGTTGCGCAGATTCAGAACGTAAGTATCCAAGTAGTTGCCGGGCGGCAACTGTATGATCATGAAGGAAAGAATGGACAACATGAAAAGCATGGGGAATAAAATAAATATTCTCCGTACTATTACTTGAAGCAACCTGGGCTCCTCAAAGAATTATTTCGGCATGACACGATTTTGGCCCGTGTTTGACTTTTATTCTATTTTTGTACATACTACCATATTATGCCTGTTCGGGCATATTTCTGGTAAATCGCGTTTACTTTTTTGTTCGAATTAGATGAAGATCAAATCTAGGAGGATGTTATGAGTTTCTTGTTTAGACGGTCCGCTTTAGTGTTGTTGCTGGCCTTAACACTTCTGGTCCCGGCGACTCTGTTTTCAACGGCACAAGATTGTATGTATAGCGAAGCGCCAATGTTGGCCGAGATGGTCGCGGCCGGCAATTTGCCATCCGTCTGTGACCGCCTGCCAGAGAACCCGATAGTGCTGGAAAGCGGGGTCCTGTTACCGGAATCGCTTATAGTACCGGAAATTGGCACCTATGGCGGTGAACTCATCATGACCTGGCAGAACAATGTGGTCATGAAAGAGACACTTTTTAATACCCAGAATCGCGATGACAATACGCTTGCTCCCAACATCATAGAGAGCTTCACCTACAATGACGATACGAGCGAATTCACGTTCACCCTGCGGGCTGGACATAAATGGTCGGATGGTGCGCCCGTTACAAGCGAAGATGTTCGATTCGCATACGAAGATGTGCTTAGCAACGAAGTTCTCAGATCATCGGTGCCCCCATATTTGAAGACGGCTGGCGTACCTTCAGGTACACCAGCGACGCTCGAGATCGTCGACGACACTACCTTCAAGTTCAGTTTCGATGGTCCATATCCTGGCTTCGCTTCGAGCCTGGTGAGCCTGGGCACGGGCTACCTGGACATCATCAAGCCGAAACATTTCCTTGCGCCTTATCATATTGACTATGGCGATGCGGATGAAATCGCCGCGAAAGTGGAAGAAGCTGGCTTGGCTGATTGGTATGAGCTATTCGGTCAGGTCGATGTATCCGGCTGGTCGGAGAACAATTTGTCAGCTATCGGCTTCCCACAGTTGGGTCCATGGGTCCGTGTAGAAGGTCCGGAAGAGGAAGTGGTGACCCAGCGCAATCCTTACTACTTCGCAGTTGATGCGGACGGCAATCAGCTCCCCTATTTGGATTCTCGTCGCGCGGTGATCAACCAGTGGGCGAATATGGAAGCAGCCAACTTAATGGTATTCGCCGGCGAGGTCCATTATTTCTGGGATGCGGGCCTTGCCAACTTGCCTCTCTACATAGAAAACGAAGAAAACGGGAACTACACAACCTATATCTACCCCAATCGCGATTCGCGCATGTTCCACCTCAATCTCACTTTTGCAGATGACACTTGGCGTGAAGTCACCGGAGACAAGCGATTTCGTCAGGCAGTGCAGCTGGGAATTGACAGCCAGGATTTGATCAATTCCCTATATTTTGGCCAAGCCAGCCTGCCGACCATCGCGCCCAGCGACTATGACGTCGATGCCGCGAACGCCTTACTTGATGATATGGGCATGACCGAGCGTGACGGAGATGGCAATCGTCTGTCTCCAAGTGGTCAACCTTTCGAGATTCTAATCGAGGTTGGCGCCGGCGGTGGCGAATATTCTGACCCCGCCCCATTCATTGTGGATTACTTGAGTGGTATCGGAATCAGAGCCGATTTCCGTGGCATTGACGGCGCGCTGATTGGCGAGCGCCGCCTCTCCAATGAGATGCAGGCCGGGATTAACTGGAATACCGCTCCTCTGTTCGCTGCCCACACTTATCCGGATTACATTCCCAACGAAATTTGGGCACCGCTATGGGCTACCTGGCACAACAGCGATGGGGAAAGTGGTGAAGCGCCGCCCGAATGGATTATGGAGCTGTACTCGATCCACGAGGAATTGATCAGCCACCCGCCGGGAAGCGAGGGATTCATTGAGTCGACGGCTGTCAGAAATGCGTGGCTGATTGACAATGTGCCTTTCTTCACCTATGTTGAGAATCCGGGTCTTGCTCACCTTTGGTCCAACTGCGTCGGCAACCTTCCCGATGGCCCCTACCATCACGGGTCTTGGTCCAGTCACAAGTTGATCTACTTGGAACCGGATTGCGCCTAAAGCAGTATTGTAAATTATGCAAACTCAGGGGCTGAGGGTTTCCTCAGCCCTTTTTTGCTTTGTCCTTGACTTATTCCTCGGAAGGCGCGGAGCACGAAGCGTAGTATCCCTATATGCAAAACTGCAAGCAATTGGGTTTGTCAATTACGAGGCATTCCAGGCGCTGAGCTTAAGTCCTTCAACGCTATTAACCTCAAGCGTCGCGGTCTCACCGGCGTCAAGCCAGAAATAATTGTCTGACACAAAAAACGTATCCAGGTGACCCGGGCGCGACACGCTCACGGCCACCGCGGGCAGATTGCCCGTATTCTTGACTACCGCTTCGTTGCCGCGCTGTTCCAATTCCAGCGATGTTGTAGGCAGGTTGAAAAGACTGCCTTTATCCGCTTCGTAATTGGCAAAATAATATGTTCGGTCCGCGAGCACCTCGTTTTTTAGCACTTCCGCTACCAAAAAGAGCGGCACTGTATCTGTCTGTTCGACGTTGAGCTGGAATTGCCCGAGTAGATTCGGACTTTCCACCCAACCGTATCCATCGAAAATCTTCCGCTCGATCTCCCGCAATTGCCCATCATAGGCGCGAATCACGACTTGCCACGTGGCAGAGTCAAGCGCGTGTGCATCATCAAGCAGGTACACTGGCAGCTTTACCGGCTCACCGACCTGGTTTACGCTCGAAAACAGCATACAAGCATGTAGCGGAGCGAAAGCATCCTGAAAAACGTAATGTGCGATCTTGGGCGCGCCGTACCAATCCACGCTCGCCCACGAGGCGGCCGGATAATTGTCGGTCAACTTGTAGTAGAGAACGCCGGTGCTTTCTGGCCAGCGGCAGCGCGCGCGCTCCAAGGTATGCCGGATGCCCACCGCTTGTGACAACTGCGACCCAATAGTGAATTCTTCCAACGTACAGTCTTCAGGAACAAAATAATCGGCGTATTGGACCAGTCGCGAAACGTCTTCGCTGGTATTGAAAATCGGCGTGTGGTAGGCAAAAGCCCCATCCTCAAGCGGGGGCCACAAGTCCTTTTCTTCTTCCGGCAAGTAACGCTTCACCGATTCGTAACTTGGGCTGCAAGCCAATCCAAACTCGCCAAAGAATATGGAGGTCATATTCAGGTTGTGATCCAAATGCTCGCGACCCCACCAACAGCCGTAGTTGTGCATGCTGCCGCCCCAAGCTTCGCCACGATGGAAGGGACGCGTCCCATCCAATTCGATGCTGAGCCGCCCCATCATGTCTATTGCCGGTCCAAAGGGCTTGCCTGACTCGTTTCCAGCGCCCCACATCGCGAGTGACGGATGATTACGCAGGCGCAGTGTATTGAGCCGCACAGTCTCTTCCAGTATGCCGTAAGGCTGCGTGACATGGCTGTTCCAGGCGGTGGGCCACTCCTGCATGACCAGGATGCCGTAGCGATCACAAAGATCGTAGAAATCGTCCGTCTCCGGCATTCCACTTCCCCAGGGACGCAGCATTTGTATATGTTGTTGGGCTGCAAGCTTGAGGAACCGCTCGTAGCGTTCGCGCGAGAAATCCATCAGGGCATCCAGCGTGCACCAGTTGCTGCCTTTGATAAACATCGGCTCGCCATTGATGACGAAGGTCCAGTTGTAAAGTTCAGCTTGCGGTCCATTCGGCAAAGGCGCCATCTGTATGGTGCGCAATCCAAAAGTAAAGCTCTGACAATCGGGAACGCCACCATCATCAGGCGTGATCGAAACTGTCATTCGATAGAGACTGGGATCTCCCATGTCCACCGGCCACCACAATTTGGGATCGGGAATCTGCAAGCGTAAAACAGACTCGAATTTTTCCTTGTCGGATAAAATGTGCCTTTCAAACGAGAATGACCGGCCCGAAAAATTTTCCGGATATATCGTGCAACGCAGCGTGCCTGACCAGTTCTTGGCGCTGCCAATCAGATTGAGCGCTAATTCGACGATACCTCCTTGAGCATCAACGGTCCTGACAAACGGGTGTGGCATCGATACGGCGGGAAGGCCTTCTACAGCGACACTGCGCCAGATGCCCAACGAAGGAAGGTTGCTGTAATGCCAGCCATAGACGTTGTTGAATACCACGGTCCGTTGCCAGCTGCCATTGTTAGCGGGATTGGTACCTGTTACGTTCCACTGCTCGAACAATATCGGATCGAGCCGGACAACCAGCTTGTTTTCATCATGCAGCAGCGCGCCGATGTCGAATTCCGGTCCACCGAACATGCCCTCATGTCCGCCCAGCATCTGCCCGTTCAGCCAGATTTGGCAGCGATTGGCGACACCGCCAAAGATAAGTCTTGCGCCATCCATTGCTTGTGGACGCGGGAAAGTGCGGCGCATCCACCAGGTCTTGAAGCTTTCCTCGCTGGCGATGACCTGGTTGAGCCCGAATGTCGGGTCCGGTAAGACGCCCGCCTCTACCAGAGCGGTATGCACACTGCCGGGCACGCGCGCCCTAATCGCATCGGACCAGTCGCCAGCGAGTCGGTCGCGAAGCGTCCCTCCTTCTGCCAACTGCCAATCTCCGTCAAGCGGATGTCTCGCAGGTCCTTCCGGATTGGCAAGGGAAACATCGCGAAGCAAGATATTCTCCGGCATTGAATCCCATGGAGTTGCAGCCGGCGCAAATGCTTCCCGGTCCAGCTCGTCCATTGATCTGCCAGAAATCGCATCACTCGAAGAATGCATGCTAGAGTCCGAATTCGAAACCATAGAACTCTCCTTTATCGTCTTTCGTGCTGACAACTGGTCGCTAGCAAACTCAGCATAAGATATTGCATAATGGCTGTCAACGAGATCATCGCTTCCCATACTTCACGCCTGCCGTGGAATCGCCTGGTCATTGTGACCATTTCGCGAAAATAACGCTCCGGCTAACTGGCAACAAAGCCCTCCATTTCGCCCGATTTATACGAAATTTCGGTCGAAAGCAAGTAGTCACGGTAGAATACATTGAAGATTCAATAGATTGTTGGGACACTTGGTGAGCATGAGAAATTCGTCTGACAAGACACAAGACAGGGCTTCTCAAGGCGTTTATACCGATAAGAGCAATTTGCCCGAGCGTATCGAATGGTATCAGGATTTGGCCTTGGGTATGTATCTGTATTGGACGGTCGATGCGTCATTGGGCATGGTCAACGCGCATTCAGTCATCGGCGCTTCGCCAGATTACTTGCAGCGATATTTCAGGCAACTCCCGCGATATTTCAACCCACAACATTTTGACGCCGGTTGGTACGCGCGCTTGGCAAAGCTCTGCGGCTTTGACTACGTGACCATCCCTGCCAAAAACCATAATGGCTTCTGTATGTGGGATACCGACACGACCGACTTTCAGGTTATGAACACGCCTTACGGCAAAGACATTCTGCGCGAGTATATCGATGCGCTGCGAGAACAGGGCATACCCGTCGGTTTTTACTTTTCGCCCGATGATGCCTGGTTTCAGTGGCAACGCGGGAATATTCCCGCACGTACCTCAAACTATGCTAACCCTGAGCACAATAGCGACCTTTTGGCTTATGATCAGGCGCAAATCAGCGAATTGCTGGAGCGTTATCAGCCGGACATATTCTGTTTCGATGGTTACCGAGATGCTACGCGGTCGTTGGTAGAGTATGTATGGAGCCTTCGTCAAGACGTCATGATCACACGCGGCGCCATTATCACACCCGAACAAGAGCGGCGAGGCGAGGTACGCGGTCCCTTCGAAGCACACTACACGATTGGTACACAATGGCAATATAAGGCTGGTAACGACAAACTCAAGTCCGGACGCGAGTTGATCGAATTGTTGATAGATGTTCGGTCCAGAGGCGGAACGTTTTTGCTTGCCGTGGGCGGGCCTGATGCCGACGGCCTTTTGCCGCGGAATATGGACGATCGAGTGCGCGAGCTTGGGCTCTGGAACTTTGTCAATGGCGAAGCCATACGCGGAGTTCGACCTTGGCAGGTCACACGAGAGGAGGGTTTCTACTTCACCTGTTACCAGGAGAGCAATACCGTATACGTATTCGATTTGCTTCCACCTCTAGAAATGGGAGCGTGGCGCACGATCGACCTGCAAAGTCTGCGGGCAACTGATCGAAGCAAGATCGAGGTACTTGGGCAATCTGGAACTGTTCTGGAATATCAGCCGGAAGTGGAACCAGCAACACGCTGGGTGCAAGATGGCAATATTCTACGTATTACTTATTGCCGCGCACAACGACTTTACAACAACCGGGAATGGCCCAATCCATTGGTTCTCAAAGTCACATTTGCGGCCTATGGGGAAGTGTAATGGTGGCAAGGCCATCCCTGCCTGCACGATAAAACCAAATCGGTAGTTCGGCGGCCAACCGTCTACCTGGATCATGAACACGGCGTAATGTCTTGACTCATTTCTTTGTTCATATCTCGAATGAGACTACAATAGACGCAAGATCTGTAGATCGTCTCCGAAAATGCCAGGTGCCCAACCTTCACAACCTGTAGTCATCCAAGGCGACTTCCGGCGAACGGATTCGCGACGAATCCGCCGCGGGCCCTTGCTCCTGATGCTAGCGACTATCTTGATCTCGCTTACCGGTAGTTTGGCGTTGCAACAACTGTGGCCGCTTGCCTTGGGCGTCATAGTCTCTCTAATTGTACGGGTACTCCAGATATTGCACACAAAGCAATCTACCGTAAAATTGCGCTTGGAAGATAGCTTGCTCACGATCAATGGCGACGGCTATCAGATTCGTCTGGAAGCGCCGTTTCGCTATAGAACCGGCGTGGAACGACATCAGATGACGAAGCGCAAAGACGAGGCTTGTTTCGTGCGAGTGGTCTTGGATGTCCTTGGCAAACCTCTGGTATTGGAAGAGCAAGTCCTCCCCGGCTACCTCCCACCCAAACTGGATGAAATCGCCGGGTTGTCAAGCGCGCTTGGAATGGCCGAGCTCACCAGCTTCACGGCTTTCCCCGGCACCTTGTGGGAATTGATTCAGCATTTCGAAACCAGATTGCTTCAAGGCGGAACCGAGAAAATCGATATTGATATCGCCTCGCTGTTTCGGCTCGGCAACCAGCAATTCAAGGACCGAATATACTCAGAGGCGATAGGCACATTTTCGGCCATAATCAAATTGCGGCCGGACTCCGCCCTCGCTTACTATAGTCGTGGTGCCGCGCGTTATCAGCATCGCGTTGACTTGGGCAAAGCCATAAACGATCTAAGTACTTCATTGCGGCTAGAGCCGGACCAGTTCCGTGTCTATCGGATGCGCGGATTGGTGCATGGCCAAACCGGCGATTGGGCAGCAATGCGTGAAGATTGTACGAAGGCGATCCGGCTGCATGGCAGCAGTGCGGACTTGTACAACCTGCGTGGGAGCGCTTGCTTCCGGTTGCAAGACTTCGAGGCCGCAATCTCGGACTTCAATCAGGCCATCCAAATAGATAACAGTAAACCGGAGCCTCATTACAATCGCGGCTTAGTATGGCAGCGCCAAATGAAATTGCTGGAGGCGATTGCCGATTTCCAAAGCGCCCTGCGCTTGAACCCAAGATTTGACGCCGCATCGCGCAGCATCGTGGCTATCCAAAATCAAATTGCTCTTCAGCGCCCAGCGGGAATGGACGCGCCTTCACAAGAAGATGCGGACGCCACTCTGATTTAGATACGCCATTCTTAAAGGCGTGGACTAGCCTAGCGAGCTAAGCCATTCGCGAAGTTTGTCTTCTAGACCGCGTCGTACCGTTATGAACGAAAGCAATACTTCTGCGTCTCCGCCTTCGACCGCTGCCGGACCCGGGAAACTCCAATGAATGCGCGTAGCGCGACCCGGAAAAGCCGGGCAGCTTTCGGCAGCGCTGTCACAGACCGTAATGATGAAGTCGAAGTCCTGCCGCAGGTATTTGCAAAGGTGATCGGACTCTTGAAGCGAAATATCGATGCCACTATCACGCATGGCAGAAATGGCAAAGGGACTCACATGAGACGGCTTGGTGCCGGCGCTGAGTACGTCAACACGATCGCCCGCCAGCTGGCGCAATAGCCCCTCGCCCATTTGAGAACGCGCAGAGTTCGCCGTACACAATATCAACACCTGCAACTTGCCGCTCATTTGCTACTGGTCCCATTTGTCTCTGGGCCGCATAAATTCGATCATGCATTTGGCCGCAGTCACGTCAAGCGATCTTGTGCCGCCGCAAAGCGCTGCGACATGAACAAGGCGACCAATGCTAGCACGATCAAGATCAAGCCGGTCCATATGGCCGCGCCAATATCCCTCTCGAAGACGCTATAGACCAGCAAGGGCATAGTTTGAGTCCGTCCCTGAAGATTTCCTGCAAAAAGTATCGTCGCGCCGAACTCGCCCAATGCGCGTGCCCAACAGAGGATCATTCCGGAAGCCATGGCGCGCCAGGCGATCGGCAGTGTAATGTACCAGAACATCTGCCAGCCGAAAGCGCCATCGACGCGAGCGGCGTCCTCAATTTCCTTAGGTATCCCGCTGAAGCCAACCTGCGCCGAGCGAATATAGAAGGGCGCCGAAATGAAGAACTGAGCTAGAACTACAGCAGCTAATGTGAAAGGAATAAAGATTCCCAGATCAGCCAACAATGTTCCGATCGCGCCGCGCCGACCGAAGGTCAGCAAAAGAGCCAAGCCGGCAACAGCGGGCGGCATGACGATCGGCAGTTCAATGAAGAGGCTAACCAGGCGCTTGCCAGCAAAATTGTAACGTGAAAGCACGAATGCCAAGGGAGTTCCCAGTGCAGCAGCCAAACAAACTACAACAAATGTCGAAGCAAAACTCAACGAGGTTGCCGTCAGAATCGTAGTGGATTCTGGTAATCCTTCCCACGCGCGAGAACCAATCCCACCGATAACTAGGACCGCTATCGGAATCGTCAACAGAAGAAACGCAAACCCACTTACCGCGAACAGCAGCAGGTTGTCGGCTTTAAGTCTGGTTTCCGTCACAGGGTCTGGCTTCCACTTCTTCTTCAACCATGGCATTATTGCTCGGCTCTGGCGTAGCCTCTGATTCAAGCTCTTGCAGTGGGGCAAAGAATGAACAGAAGCCGTATTCTTGCAAGATCATCTGTCCCTCTATAGATAGTACGAAATTGACGAAATCGCCGGCAAGCGCCTTTTGTTCACCATCGGCCAAAACTGCGATAGGGTATGATGCCAGTTGATTGTGCAGGTCATCAATCTCTAACGTGATCAATTGGTTAGCAACCTCCCCGACCACATCGCTGCGATAGACTATACCCGCATCGGCTTCCCCCAAAGCCACGCGCGCCACAACCTGTCGCACATTGCTTTCTTCAGACACCAGGTTGTCAAGCACATTCTCCGAGAATTCGTTGCCAAGATCATCGTTGTACGAATGCAGCATGGCATCAGTGTAGTCGCGAATTGGCGTTCCCGGCACAGCCAAGACCAGTAGCACAGGTTTGTTAGCTAGGTCGGCCATGCTTTCGATCTCGGCTGGATTATCGGCGGGCAATATCAGCACCAATTGATTGCCCGCGAAAATATGGATCGCGTTCGCGTTTATACCTTCCTCAGCGACAACCAGATCCATTTGAGCATCGTTGGCACTGGCAAATACATCAGCCGGCGCGCCGGCTAGCAATTGCGCTGCCAGGGTTGAAGAACTTGAGAAATTAATCGCTATTTCCGCCCGCGGGTAATGCAGAACGAATTCGGCCGCCAATTGCTCAAAGGCATCCGTAAGCGATGTTGCCGCGTAGATCGCTAACGTTGTCCCCGGCTGACCCTGGGAGTTGATAACAGCAACGAGAAACAGCATGAGCGCGTATATGAAGCGCGGACGATGTAATGAATGCATAGGTTCTTCCTATATTCCCGTCCGCTATTATGCGCCATGAGAGCAAAAATGGAAGGGACTGGCGATATTGTACTTCTGCATTTGGCACAATCCGAAATTCTGGCCGATCGACTTTTAGGACGCTAAACACTCCGTATACCAGACCGCAAGCCGACGACTACTCAACGCTCGCTTGCTTCAACCTCTTTTTCGACTACTTTAGAGTCAAAGCGGCTTGAGAGGGCAACGTGGGACACAACCAGCGCGCCGGACCACCGTCATGGTTTGTCATATTGTTAGGTATCGCCATCGTTTTTGGTGTGTATTACCTGTGGTTGGGGATTCAGAATTTCATGTCAACCGGTGTCACAGTAGTCGAATCCACTCGTCAGGCAATTGTAGAACACACCGCAACAGCAGCGAGAATCGTCGAATTGGAGTACCTGGCGCCTACGTCGCTCCCAACTTACACACCGGTTCCAGCATGCCAAGACTTCGTGGTTATCGTTCGCAGCGCTATTATCCGCGCGCAACCCTCGACTGACAGCAAGATTGTCGCCGCAGTTAAGGAAGGGGAAACCGTATGCGTCATCGCCAACGAGCCCAACTCCGAATGGTACGTTCTGGACAAAAACACACTTACACGTCGCCTTGAGCCCGTGTATATGCATGAGGATATCATCCGCGCGCTGAACCCGACACCAACGCCAACACAGACTTTCACACTCACAATGTCGCTGACGCCGACTCCCACCTTCACACCGTCCCGCACAGCGACCAGGCTGCCTACGCCCTTCCCCGCGACACAGGCAGCCATGCCTTATGCGCCCGAAGCACAAAGGACGCCAACGCGCAGTAGCATAAACCTTTAGGTTGCAGTCAATAGTGCTTGCGCTATACTGGTTTTCGTCTACTGTTACTAACTAATGGATACTCGCTTCGGCGAAAGGGATTCGGCTTGGCTGCAATAGTTGAAGTCATCGTTGGCATGATTTTTCTATACATCCTGCTGAGCATTCTCGTAACAGAAGTCAACTCCTTTATCTCCCGTGCGACCCACCTGCGTGCTAGAAACTTGCGCAATACTCTGAATAATGTGATAGAAGATCCGATTTTACAGGCAAAGGTTTATTCACATCCCTTGATTCAACTGGTCAAGGCCGATCCCGTTTTGGCTACGCAGCGCCTTACGCGCGACGAGGCGGAAAGAATTGCTGGCGGAAAAATTGGCTCCGTCGACTGGATAGAACCGAAAACTTTTGTCGATGTTGTTGTTAGCACCGTCAAAACCGAATCCGACCAACAACTCTTCGGTGCGCTGATCAATATAATTGACGGCATGGCACCAGGTCCCGAGCGGCGTGGATTGCGCGTAATGGTCAATCGAGTGGTTTCCACCGGCGAAGGTCTTGGAGACCTGCGGCGTTCGCTCCGATTCGTCCAACAAACGCAGTACCGAAAAGCCCTCGCAGAAGCGCTGAATCAGATTGATGAAGAGATCAGCCTGCTTGGTCTACTGCCGACAGATAACCTGTCTTTGGTGGCCGGTAGTCGGCCATCCGGGAATCCCGGCTTCCACAATGCTTTCGCCATGGCTTTCGCTAACGGAACGTCCATGGAAGAAACGCGAACCAACCTGGAGACCTGGTTTAGTGGTGCGATGAACCGCGCCAGCGCCAGCTACGCCTCGAACATGAAGAGCCTTTCAATAGCCGTGGCCTTCGTCGTTGCCGTAGCTGTCAATATCGATACATTGCATATTGCCCGCACCCTGTGGGAAGATCCAGTACGGCGAGCGCAGATCAGTTCAGAAGTCAATTATTCGGTGCAAAGTGGACAACTTCAAAGCGCAGTTAACACTAACGGGCCAAATGACCAGGAATTCACAGCAAACCAAGCCGAAGCCGAAGGCAGCGTCGAAGATGTGATTGGATCGGGTGCAGAGCTGGCCAACCGTTTACAAGACCTGCAAGATCTACGGCTACCCATCGGATGGACTTTCGAGAACGTCAGTCAATACGTCCCCGGTCACGTTGCCCGCAAGAACCCCAACAACTTATGGAATTACTCTCCTGATAACAATCCCGACGGCTGGGGCAGCTTATTGCTAGGAAAGATTATTGGCATCGCTGCGACGGTAATCTCGGCCGCGCAGGGAGCGCCCTTTTGGTTTGGTATCGTCAATCGCATTCTTTCCCGTTAGCTGCATTAAGATCACAAGAGATGCACAACGGCGATTGTCCCTCACTCTAGTGAAGTTTATCCTGAACCAATCTTAATGGCTGAACAGAAGCCGGAAGTCGTGCTTACCTCATTTCGGCGCGAATGTGGTAAAATGTAACATTATTTGTAATCCGATTTTTGTTCAATTCTGTCAGTTGACATTACCTCGAGACTTCATTCAAAATAGGGTTTAGAATCAACTGCCGATTCACAGCCAAATAAACTTACTAGTCTTATTCACCCACTCACAAGTAGAGGTCACATCGTGATAAGAGTATTGGTAGAGATTGCTGACAAACGCGGTTACTTGACTTATGAACAGATTGTTGAGGTTTTAGATGACGACGGTGAAGACCGCATTGCCCTGCGCAAGCTGTTGTACGAACTAGATGAGCTTGGTATAGAATTACGCAAAGACGGCGACATAACGCAAGCGAAGCGCCTCACAGAAATCGCCGAGCAAGATTATGAAAGCCGCGACCTGCCGCAAACCACGCAAGTAGCCGATATCAGCGCTATTTCAGCCGACGACCCTGTCGGTTTGTATTTTCGTCAGATGGCGCAAGAACCCCTGCTTACCGCAGCTGATGAAATCGATCTAGCCAAGAGAATCGAACGCGGCCTCAGGGCGCGATATCGTCTGGATCAACCGGACGTGTTGGAAAAGAGCGATCGCTGGCGGCGGCATTTGCGCCGTTTAGTCTTTGATGGACAATGTGCGCGGGAACATCTGGGGCGTGCCAATACGCGCCTGGTGGTAAGCATAGCCAAGCGATACATGGGCCAAGGCTTGCCCTTCCCGGATCTCATTCAGGAAGGCAATGTTGGCTTGATGCGCGCTGTGGACAAATACGATTATTCCCGCGGAAACCGCTTCAGTACCTATGCGACCTGGTGGATACGTCAAGCGATAACCCGAGCCCTGGCGCAGAAGACCCGTACCATCCGCATCCCATTGCATATGACCGAGCGCATTCGTCAGATGTACCGCGCGGCCCAAGACTTGGAGCAAACGCTTGGGCGTCGTCCTACTGCAGAAGAAATCGCTTCTGCAATGGAGGTAGCGGCGGACGCAGTTCGTGCAATGTTGGATGCGAGCCAGCACGCTATCGCTCTGGAGCGACCGGTTGGCGATGATGGAGATAGTGAATTTGGCGATTTTATTGAAGATCAAGAGACCATCAGCCCGGTGGATTCCGCGACGGCGAATCTGCTGGGAGAAACGATAGACGAAGTCCTTGCCGAGTTGACTCCTCGTCAAAGCCACATATTGCGGCTACGCTTTGGGCTTGGTGGTGGTGAACCACATACCTTGGAAGAGATCGCCAACAAGTTCGGTTTGAGCCGAGAGCGGATTCGTCAATTGGAAAAAGAAGCGCTGCGCCGGCTAAGACATCCACAACTCGCTCACAATTTGCGCGATTATTTGGGTTAAACATTTCTGCCTATCGATCTTCTAGGGGCAGACGCAACTTCTGACACGTCGCGTCGGCTCTCTTGTTTCAAGAAAGCCGCCACATGACACAGGATTTCCAGCACTTGCTCAGTCAGCGTACCGCGAATATGAGCAGCAATGCCATTCGAGAAATTTTGCAGGTCGTTTCGCAGCCGGGTATGATTTCGCTAGCTGGCGGCATCCCGGCACCTCAGAGCTTCCCACTGGAAGATTTGTACCAAATAAACAACGCCGTGCTCGATCGTTACGGCGCGGTAGCATTGCAATACGATCTCACCGAAGGATTTGCGCCTTTCCGCGAGGCATTGGTCGCTTATCTGGCAGCGAAGACGATTGAAACGTCTGCCGATGAACTCTTGGTCTTTAATGGATCGCAAAGCGTACTGGACCTGCTCGGAAAAATCTTGATTACTCCTGGCGATATCGTGGCCTTGGAGTCGCCGAGTTATCTGGGCGCGATCACCGCATTCAATGCCTACGAACCTGAATATGTGAGTATTGAGACGGACGATGACGGTATCGTGCCAGATGCGCTGGCAGATTTGCTGGAACACCAGTCGGTAAAATTCATTTATCTCGTTTCCACTTTTCAAAACCCAACAGGCCGCACACTCAGTGCATCGCGGAGGCGGCAAGTCGCAGAGATTGTCAAACACTATCAGGCGCTAGTCGTCGAAGACGACCCCTATAGCGATCTGCGTTATCGCGGCCAATCCATCGCGCCGTTTTTTACCTATGCGCCGGAAAACACGGTCTACATTAGCACGGTATCGAAGGTCTTTGCACCGGGTCTGCGCTTGGGGTTTTGCGTCAGTCCCGAATCAATACGTCGCTGGCTGAGGATTGCCAAGCAAGGCGCCGACTTGCATACCAATACTTACGCCCAGGCCCTAGCGACGGAATATCTGGGAGGAGGCTATCTCGATAGGCAGTTGCCCAAGATCATCGACCTCTATCGCCCGCGTCAGGAAGCCATGCTCTCAGCGCTCGAGGCTTATCTACCAAAATCATATAGATGGTTGAAACCAGACGGCGGTATGTTCATCTGGATTGAAGGACCGGACGGTGTCGATGCCGAGCAGCTGTATTGGCGCGCTGTCGAGCAGAAAGTTGCCTTTGTGCCGGGCAAATACTTCTACTTGAAAGCCAATCAAGGGCTAGCGACGATGCGATTGAATTTTACTATGTCCGACGAAGCTACCATTGATCGAGCAGTGGCGATCCTCGCTCGCGTCATCCGCCAAACCACGAACGACTGAACACTTCACATTCAATGCTATAGAGCTACACTAAAAGCATGCCTTCCATAATCCTGAATCGATTCCAGCGCCAGCCAGCCAGTTCTGGCTTGCGCGCCTTGGTCATGTCCTTTTATTTGCCGGCGCTAATGCTAACGCTCGGCAATGGTTTGCTCGTGCCGATTCTTCCACTCTATGCGGCGGATTTCGGTATCGGCTACGGCTTGATTGGCTTGGTCTTGGCCGGTGAAGGCTTGGGAACCCTGATTGCGGACGTACCCACTGGGATGTTGCAAAGGCGCTTCGGCAATAAGCAGGTGATGACGATGGGCATGGTGTTTACCATGGTATCAGTGTCCCTGCTATTTCTGGCTCAATCTGTTTGGGTGGTCGTCCTGTTGCGATTGATAGCTGGTTTTGGCCGCGCAATGTATACGGTGTCGGCACATGTTTTTATCACGGATAATGTCGAACTTGGCCAGCGCGGCAAGGCGATCTCGATGTTTGGCGGTACTCATCGGCTCGGCGGATTTATCGGTCCTGCGATCGGCGGAATATTAGCGGGTGCGGCTGGTCTGCGCGCCGGTTTCCTAGGCTGTGGCGTCGTCAGCTTGGCTGGCGTATTGCTGATAGCCTTTTTTGTGCGTAGGAATAGTGCCGAGACTAACAAATTCACTGGAAAACCGGCCCACAACTTGCATGTCTGGTCGGTTTTACAAAGCAATTACCGCGTTTTGGCATCGGCCGGCGCCGCACAAGGATTCGCGCAGATGATCCGCGCCGGAAAAACGGTGATCATTCCTATTTTCGCTGCCGATGTCCTGGGGCTTGGTGTCGATCAAATCGGCTTGATCGTCAGCATATCAGTGGCTGTAGACTTTAGCCTGTTTCTAGTCGCCGGCTGGCTGATGGATCGAATGGGACGCAAGTTCGCTATCGTACCCTGTTTTGCCATTCAGGCGCTGGGTATGTCGCTCATCCCCTTTACCTCATCTTTCAGCACCTTGCTCCTGGCGGCGGTGTTGATAGGTGTTGGCAATGGATTGGGTGCCGGTTCGATGATGACACTGGGGTCAGACCTTTCTCCGGTCGAATCCCGCGGGGAATTCCTCGGCGTTTGGCGACTTATAGGTGACCTGGGCCATACTGGCGCGCCATTGGTAATAGGAGCGCTAGCCAGTTTTCTGGCGCTAAGCTCGGCCATTTGGGTTATCGCGGGTTCCGGCTTGGCAGCGGCCAGCATTTTCCTCTTTTTTGTTCCCGAGACGCTGAAACGCAAGGATCCGGTGATCTTGCCATCGTGACAGCTTTAACAATTTTCGATGAGCAATGCAACGACTTTGATACAAAGGCCACGATTGATGCTGCAGAAACACAGTTATCTTACTGTTCCTTGGCCGTTGGAATTCGAGTTGCTATTTCCCAGCGTTCAGCCGGTAATTGTAGAAATCGGCTTTGGCAACGGTGATTATCTAGTGAACCTGGCGCAAACTCGACCCGACTCCAATGTCCTCGGATTCGAAATCTCTAGCCAATCACTAGACAGAGCCGAGCGCAAAATAGAAATGCAGGGTCTAAGAAATGTGCGTCCGATCCACACCCCGGCGGAAACTGCCCTGGCACACCTCCTGGAGCCGGAGACCGTGCATGAGTTCCACATCAATTATCCCGATCCCTGGTTCAAGAAGAAGCACCATAGGCGTCGCTTGATCAATCGCGATACCGTGGCGCTCTTGACTAGTCGTTTAGTCCAGGGCGGCACACTGCATTTGGCCACCGACATCCTGGAATACGCGGAGATGGCGCACGAAATTCTGTCACATAGCCCAGGGCTTGACAACTCGCTCGACTCAGCCTGGTCAAACCAAGTAGACGGCAGGTTTCCTACCAAGTATGAGCTAAGAGCCTTTCGCGAAGGACGGCATTCACACTTTTTGCTCTACCGACGCAATAGATATCCGATTCGTCACCAAGCGGTGATCAAGGAGTTGGAGATGCCGCACCTATTTTTGCGCTCGCCTTATGACGCCAGCGAACTTGTCGAACGATTCAGCGTTTCGCGCAGCCGCCATGGTGATGTTCATATCGCGATCCTGCATGCTTATGCTGATGCCAAACGTGATGCCGCCGTTTTCGAGGTCGTGGTAGAGGAGCCGACTATTGAGCAACACACGATGATCTTGTTGACAGCGCGCGACCAGCCGAATGAATACATCGTCAAGATGACCAGCTTGGGGCACGCCCGTCCCACTTACGGCATGCACCGCGCCGTGGCGGCCGTCGGCGAATGGATTGCCAAACAGCATGTTGCAGCCGCGATCGTGGAGCGTAAACTGCGGGATTAGGGCATATTGGCTTCGACTAAAGCGATTTGCCCTGTCGAAAGGTCATAAAGTTGGTAAATCAACTCGTCAATTCGCTTTTGCGACGGCTTTTCGTTGGCATGGCGGTTGGCATAGATGTGCTTGATCTCTGTGATAATTTGGGCGACGAGGTCGGGACGCTCGGTGAAGTTAGGCAGTGGGATGCGAGAAATTATAAGTCTATTGAAGTGCATTGTACGAATTGGTTTAGAAAAGATAAAGCGATATACATACCAGTTTATCAACTTGCTGTTCAAGATCGCTAACACAAATTGTGAGGAAAGGTCATCGGAAGTTATTTCAATCCGGTTTATTGTATTTAGGATTAAGAGATTGCATTCTTCTTCTTGAACCAAGTGTGCCGTAATTTTAATGTGTCGCATTGGGTTTTCTATGAAAGCAAGTATATCTTGAACTAGCAAATCTCCAGCTTGGATGACAGACTTGTCCGAAACAATGTCCGCATCACAATATCCTTTGACTCCGCGCATATAGTAGCGCTGTACATTTGCGCCCCCGATTACACTGAATTCTTTCTTAATTCCGCTAAGTTGATTCTGTAAATCTCCGCCAGATGAAACTGTCGTATACTCTCCTAATAATATCCCATTCTTGCGTATTTGATGAGCCACTTGCAGCTCCGACTCGGCAATGTCGTTCACAAAAAATCCGAAGCGGCAACATTCGCGTTTGTCCACGTTGCCGACAAACTGAAAACCCTGCTTGTCCCGTTTCAGGTTGCGATAATGATGTGTTTTCTCGCCTTTGCGATGGATATAGACGACCTGCTCCAGCAAGACATCATCCCACCCGCGTCCGACATCAGCCAAGACTTCTAACCCGTCCAGCAGCCGCTCACGCAGCTTGCGCCAATTCGAGGCATAGAGGAAAGATTTCGGCACAATAAATCCGTGCCCCCCATCACCGCGCAACAACCGACCGGATTGCGACATAAAAAGGCCGGCGGTATTTGTCATGCCGATATTGTATTCGCGTTTATAGTAGTTTCTTTCTGCTTGGCTTAGTTTCGCGCCATAGGGTGGATTGCCAAAGATAAAGTGAAAGCCTGGGTTATCCAGCGGCCGTCCGTTTTCATCGACAAAGACTTCGGGAAATTCAATCGCCCAGTGAAAGGGGCGGCTTCGTTCAGGGTTGATATTCCGGCTGGTGCAATCCTGCCGAAAGCGCTGGTAGAGGTTGTCGGTCCCTGTCGTAAGTTCAGACAGGATATCACTGTGGCACGGATCAAGGTGGGATGTATTGACGAGTTCCACGCGCAAACGTCTAATGACCGCCAGCGTATCGGCATATTCCAGTAGGCGCGGGTCATCTGGGCGCAATCCAATCAAGCTGTTGCCAACCTTGATATTCTGGTTCAGGATAAGTGGCAACGTGCGTCTTGTACCTATTCCCTCCAATGCGCGTAGAATAAGGTTCATCACAGCGATTTCGGCGGCTTGAGGGTCGAGGTCGGTACCGTATAGATGATTTTCGAGAATAAGACGTCGGTAGTTATCACGGATGAAGTCGCGCTCATCTTCAATTCGCTGAGCTTCGACACGGTCATCGAGGGTCGCAGAAGCGAATCTAGCCGCGATGTCTTTGACTTTCTGGTCAAATTCTTCGGTTAGCCGCTTTACCTCGAACTTATAAAATCCCGCCAATACCTCATAAGCATATATCAGAAAGGAGCCACTACCGCAGGCGCTATCGAGAACCCGTAGTTCGCGGATGTCGGCTGAGTTTTTGCGCGTTTGCCCAGGGATTCTTATGCCATTGGGTTTACCATTACGTGTACCGTAGAGATATCGTCCCAGCGTATGGTCAACAATGTAGCCGACGATGTATTGCGGCGTGTAATAACTACCTTGCGCCTTACGCGTTTCCAGATTGTCTTGAATTGTAACGACACCGTCTTCGAGAACTAGGGTCTTGCCGAGATACTGTTCGTAGGTGTTGCCAATGATGTCAGCTGGCATGGCGCGAAAGCGGGCTTCGTAAAGCTTGTCTATAAGGGGCAAAAGTACTTCATCACTGAACCGCGCTTCATCAACTTCGCTTTGAGCAAATAGTGCCGAATTGTGCTGTCGGTCGAAATGATGGAAAAAATCTTGCAAATAATAATGTAGTTCGTTGGTGTAGGGACTATTTTTGCGAAGCTCATAATACTGTTTTAGTGTGCCGGGTGGAATCACATAATGGTCTTCGGCGAAGCGGACAATAACCAGCCGGTCTAGCATGCGCTGCACGACTGCGCGCAGCAATCCCAACCGAAGCGTACCGTCCCTATCAAAAGCCCATGGGTTTCTTTCGGGATTAAGGGTGATATCGACGGCTAGTTTTTCGCGTTGTTCATTGATGATTGATAGATAGTCGGAATCAAGGTCTTTTGTTACTCGTTGACTATTAAGCCTTTCCAATTCCCCATTGTGTATGTTCTGCCATGACAATTTCCATAGCAGGTCAAAATCTTCTTTGTAGGCCGCGGGTGCCTCAAAGGCCAAAACCAGCCAATCGCGGCGGGCGTTAAACAAGCGGAAACGCTCGAAATTGCTGAGAATCGCCCAAGTTCCCCCATTTTCAAACGCATAATTGATCGCCTGCTGTTCTTCTTGCGTTCGGTCGGTTGCCATACCGGGCAATGAGAGCTGGCCTGGGCCCATTGACCATTCATTCGAGTTCGATAGTCTGTCGATAAGACCAAATCGTTTTGCCTCGACATATATTTTTTCGCCATTATCCAAATTCAGAATTCTGTCGACTCGTTTGCGCAAGACTACGGACTTTTCGTGCTGGAACTTTGTAATATCCTGCGTCGGCCAGCCGAGTACATCGCGGAATAGACGCTCAACGTATACCAATACGCCGCTTTCGCTTGCGTTTTCTTTCTCTTGCGGCGAAAGCTTCAAATAATCTTCAACTAAGACATCAAGATTTGTGCGGGCCTGTTGTTCGGTCAGCGACATGGCGGTGGGCTTTCTCAAACTAGCTTAAGCGTACGATGGTAGTATAGAGCATTTTCGTTTCCGCGGACTTGTGACAGCGGAGACTATGCTATACTCGCTCAAGATAACACGCCGTCAGATCAGGACAATTCATGACAAAACTAACCCGCCACACCCTCGACAACGGCTTGACTGTAATTCTTAAGGAGGTTCATAGCGCACCGATCATCAGTTGGTGGCTGGCTTATAGAGTCGGCAGCCGTAATGAGCCGACTGGCAAAACTGGCATTTCCCATTGGGTGGAGCACATGATGTTTAAGGGAACCGAGCGTTTCCCCGCTAGCATGCTTGATCGCGAGATTGACCGAGCCGGCGGCCAATGGAATGCTTTTACCTTCATGGATTACACCATGTATTTCGAGACATTGCCTGCTGACAAAGTGGATATCGCTATGCACGCGGAAGCGGACCGCATGACGCAGGCACTCTTCGATGTCGACGAGACCGAATCCGAACGTACAGTGATCATTTCCGAACGACAAGGAGCGGAAAACCAACCGACCTTTTGGTTGCAAGAGGAAGTGCGGGCTGCGGCTTTTCGCGTACACGGCTATCACCACGAGATTATCGGCGACGAACCTGATCTGCGCAGCATGAGCCGTGATGACTTGTATCAGCATTATCGCTATCACTATTGCCCCGTCAACGCAGCTGCCGTAGCGGTCGGAGCCTTTGATACGGATGAAATGTTAGAGAAGGTGCACAATCTTTATGGCTCGATCTCGGCAAGCCCGAAGCCAGCGCTATTCTCCCGGCATGAGCCACCGCAACAAGGTGAGCGGCGCGTACAAGTCGAGCGACCGGGCAAAACAGCATTCTACGAAGTCTGCCATCATGCGCCTCCAGCCACACACGAAGACTGGGTCAAACTAAAAGTCATGGACAACGTGCTCAGCGGATCCAGCGGAGCATCGGACAATAAAACCAGCCGGCTTTACCAAGCGCTGGTGAAATCCGAAATCGCGGCGAGCGTCGGCGCCTGGCTAGTACCAACCATCGATCCCTATCTTTACAGCATTATGATCACATTGCGCGAAGGACGCCGTGCCGAAGAAGCCGAGGATGTTCTGTTTTCTGAGATCGTTCGGCTTCAAAATGAAGGCATCACAGAGGCAGAGCTGAATCGTGCCAGAAAGCAAGCAAAGGCGGCTTTCGCCTATAGTACCGAGAGCGTCACAGAGCAAGCCTATTGGTTGGCGCAGTCTTTTGTATTGGAAGATGAAGATTGGTTCACTGCTCATGTCGACCGCTTGACGCAGGTCACTGCCGATGATGTACAGGATGTCGCGGTGCGTTACCTCGTGCCCAAACAGCGTGTCGTTGGCATACTGCATCCTGCTGATCTCGAACAGGGGACAGAATGAAAACGACGAACATGAGAGCAAGTATTCCCAATTCGAGAAATATAAGCCGAGTCGAAATGGACAACGGCATCACCTTACTTGTGTATGAAAATCCATCCGTAGAGTCGATCAACGTGATGGGCTCGCTTCACGCCGGCAGCATTTACGAATCTCCTGAGCAAAGCGGCTTGGCGTCGTTTGTGGCCAGCGCGCTTATGACAGGCACCGAGCAGCGCAGTTTCGATGAAATTCACGCTGCATTGGAAGACAACGGTGCAGATCTGGGAAAGCGCAGTCATGTGCATAAGGTTGGACTGTCTGGGAAAGCCTTGGCCGAAGACCTGCAGCTACTGCTCGAGATATCAAACGATGTGTTGCGGAACCCAAGCTTTCCCGACGACCATGTCGAACGTCTGCGTGGCGAGAGACTGACTTGGCTGCAATATAGCAGTTTCGATACGCGCTATCGCGCTGCCAAAGCGATGAGAGAAGCGCTCTATCCCGCGTCACATCCTTATCATTACGGAACAAGTGGTAGCGAGGAAACTATCAAGCGGATTACGCGCGCTGATCTAGAGGAGTTTCACAAGACGCATTACGGACCACGCGATGCGATTCTAGTAGTCGTGGGCAAGGTGAATACCGAGCGCGCCATAGAGCTGGCTAGCAATATCTTTGGAGACTGGAAGAATCCTGGGCAACCAGATGAACGCAATGCTGTTGATCCGCAGCCGCCCGATGAGGCGCAACGCAGCTTCGTTTTCGTCCCGGGTAAATCGCAATGTGATATCAACATGGGCTTTATCGGGCCGGCACGCAAGGCGGACGACTATCTGTCGGCGCAATTGGCAAACAGCGTGCTCGGCGTATTCGGCATGATGGGTCGTATCGGCAAGAGCGTGCGCGAAGAAAAGGGTTTGGCATACTTCGCATATAGCCATCTGGGCGGCGGGCATGGACCTGATCCCTGGACAATCAGCGCCGGAGTGAATCCCGAAAATGTTGACCTTGCAATTGACAGCGTCCTCGAAGAAATCAACAGATTGATCACGGAACAGGTATCCGATGAAGACCTGGCGGACAATCAGAGTTATTTCACGGGACGCCTGCCACTGCGGCTTGAAAGCAACGAAGGCATCGCCTCGCATATTCACAGCATGGAAAGCTATTCCCTGGGCCTCGACTACCTGGCCGAGTATCGCAATGCAATCTATGAGATCGACAAGGCTGATCTATTGGCGGCTTCCCAACATTACCTTAAGCCGCAGCAAATGGTTATCGCTGTTTCCGGCCCAGAGGGTGGATGCAATTCCGCTACTGAACCGGTCTAATTCTGTGAAAATTTCTCGGTGCGAAACGAACAGCTGGATCTCAAGAATATTGGCGAGCAATCGTCAGGCTGGTTGCTGGACATCGGCATCGAATCAAAACAGCAGATCGAAGAATTGGGCGCAGTTGAGATCTATTGCAGCCTCCGCGAGCGGTATTCAGTCAGCATGAATATGCTCTGGGAATTGCAAGGCGCGCTGATGAACCTGCCCTACAATCAGCTACCGGAAGTGGCAAAAGCGACACTGCTTGGCGAGCCAAAAGAGCGGCAAGCGGAATGAAAAGGAGGCGCGTCGTCGTCTCCTGGCAAGAATCCTGATGTCCGATTCGCATGTTTAGCGATAATGAGGACATCTTCGGCTGGCAGAGCTCTTTGACGCCGAAAATCGCAAGGCAGGCCAAAAGGCGATACGACTACTGTAAGAGCGCACTAAGGGTTGTATAATCGAGTTATCGAAGATGAAGAGAGCCGTTACATGTCCGAGAAACGCGTAGTCATAACCGGCATGGGCTTGCTCTGCCCTGTCGGCAACAATGTCGAAGAATCTTGGCAGAATGTTCGGGCAGGCAATTCAGGAATAGATTGGATCACGCTCTTTGATCCCGATCTGGTTGAAAACCGTGTCGCCGGTGAAGTCAAGAACCTTGATCTAGTCAGCAAGTTTGGCAAGCGCCAAGTCAGGCGCATGGATCGTGCACAAATGCTGGCTTTGGTTGCCGCTGAAGAAGCCTTAAATGATGCCCAAATCGTCATCGACGATGACAACAAATATGATATCGGCGTGGTAGTTGGTTCTGGCATAGGCGGGATCGTCACCGTCGTAGAAGCTCTACAGGGCTTTGAAGCCAAGGGGCACCGCGGGGTTAGCCCGGTGATTGTCCCGGCGCTTCTGCACGATGGCATCAGTTCACGGGTTTCGATGCATTTCGGTTTGAAGGGTCCCAATTACAATATCACGGCGGCTTGCGCCACAAGCAACAATTCTATGGGAGATGCGGCAGATCTTATCCGCATGGGGCGGGCGAAAATAATGGTCGCGGGAGGAAGTGAAGCCTGCATCATGCCCATGGTGATCAGCGGCTTCAATAATATGAAGGTGCTGACCAACACCGAGGATATCCCGGACAAAGCGTCACGTCCTTTTGATGCCAACCGCGACGGATTCGTGGCTGCCGAGGGTGCCGCTTTGCTCATCCTCGAAGATTTGGATCATGCCCGGGAGCGTGGCGTGAAAATATATGCCGAGCTAACGGGCTACGGTCACACATCGGACGCCTTCCACGTTACGGCGCCCAATCCAGATGGTGTGGATGCGGCAGAAGCGATGCGACGGGCCCTGCGCGAAGCAAAACTTGATCCGGGTGAAATAAGCTACATAAACGCCCACGGCACCGGCACACAACTCAACGACAAGAGCGAAACGCTGGCCATAAAGCTGGCGCTAGGTGAGCAAGCTTACCGGGTCCCGATCAGTTCTACCAAGTCGATGACAGGGCACATCCTGGGGGCGACCGCGGCGACAGAAGCTATCTTTGCCATCAAGGGGATCGCAGACAACTATATTCCGCCCACCATAAATCTGGAAACACCTGATCCGGATTGCGATCTCGACTACACTCCAAATGTGGGCAAGGCGCAGCCAATCGACCACGTCATGAGTAATTCATTCGGCTTCGGCGGGCACAATACTGCGGTGGTAATTAGCCGCTATGAGTAGAAAACTCGCCTAAGAAGCGACGATCTTCGCCAAAATCTCTTCAAAGGCGGCATCTGCCAGACGGCGGATTTCCTCGTCACTGCGATCCTGTATCGGATGCGGAACAAACTGCACGGCCGGGGAAAACCCCAACGCCATTGCTTGCGCCCTCGCGGCTTCGACAAATTCATCCGAGGCAACGAACATAGCGGGTATTCCGCGCGCCTCAAGGTCCCTAATGTCGTGCACACTGCACGACGTGCAGGACCCTCAATCGGCGAGAGCTTCGATCACCACATCACATTCGCTGACAATCTGATGCTTCAAGTCAATCGGCGCGATTCGCGAGAAAGTCGCTTTGCGATATCGGCGCACTGAGATATCCATCTGCCCAAGTTTATGCGAAAGATGGTCCAGGAATACGTCACCGCGGGACTTGGAAATATCTAGCAGTCCCACGGTCTTGCCTTTTAGCGACATTGGCCGCGGCAACGCCTGTCGCTGCGCTAGCTGCAATTCGCCAGTCGGGTCCAATAATATGGTCATATTGTGCTCCTTTTCTCTCTCCACCTCGACTTAAGATTCGATTGCGACAGTCACGGGTACACTACCTTTGGGCCCACTATTTGCCCAGCCGGTTATGACCGCTGTCCACATACCCGCCGTTCCACCGGCGTGCACGATCATCAACCCACCCGGACGGAATTTCGCCAGCTGTTTGTCAGCAAACTGTTCCGGCATCCCCTCGGCGATTCCTCTTGCTCCACGCACCAGCTCGCAGCCATCAGCCATCAAATGCCTGTCCATTGCTTCGCGAAAACGTGCCTTGGACCAACCCGCCTCTCGAAAAGTACGCATGTGCTCAGGTGAAATGATCAAGAGTGCATCCGCCGCACCGTATATCTTGCCGTGATACACGGTTCGCAGCGTCATGGCCAAGCTGCCCACCAAGGATTCTGGCGTCCGAGATTTTTGATCGCCAATCGCGTGAACCCCTCCACCTGCGAAAAGCGTCACCGTCGACTGTTCGGGCGAAAAGCCGCGCTCGACAGCCAGCGACTCCCAGTAGGAATCGTGTTCGCGCTCCGGGATACAAAAGCCCAGCTTGCCTGGTTGTCCGAGTGTTGCTCGATCGACGCCGCCGGGTCTACCACCGCCCACATTGCGGATCACTAGCTGCAGCGCCCGCCCGATGGTGGAATTGGCGCGATTCCCCTGCCCTAAAACATTGCCGCCCCAGTTCATACCGATCTTGTCCACGATAGGCCCGTTGACGATGAGAATAGGAGCAGAAAAATAGGTCGTGGCAAGAACGCCATGCATGCAGAATTCGTCCAGACAGGCCCCTTCCACCGCTGCCAATACCACCGGCAGGTATTCCGGTTTGCAGCCGGCCATAACCGCATTGATCGCGACTTTTTCTATCGTGCACGAAACATTGTCCGGAGGGATCTCGCCGATGATTTCGTGCGGCGCGCGGATCGTCCCGCTCAGCATACTTAAGACACGGTCTTCCGTTGGTGGCACCACCGGCAAACCATCGGTCCACCCGCGCTGAAACGCGAGTTCGTGCTCGTCTTCAAGTTCCGCCACCTCGATTCGTCTGGCTTGCAGCAAGGTATCGCCGAATTTGTATGCCAACTTCTCTGGCATGCCCGGTTCCACCGTTCGCGATCCGCAACCCGGACTAAAGGGGGGCAAGTCTTCTCCAAGCCTGGGCAGCGCAGTAAGTCGACTCCAGGAATCCCGATGCCAACCTTCCGTCCGCTTCGTTTCGGAACCGTCCCGCACCTCAATCAAGGTCGGCACAATTTCCAGCGCAAGCCGGTACGATATCTCCAACTCGCGATCGTCTACTACATGGCTAACACCGGCTGGAAAGGAGGGATTATCTTGCGAAAAAACCTGTAACGCTCGCGTTTTCTGAAGCTGTTGCACAACAGGTTCGATCAGACGGCAAGTTGCGCAATCTTCTTTGACAATTAACAAAAAGCCGGAGAAATCGTCAGGAATCATTTTTATCCGTTGTCTATTCATTGCTACGACAATTGTAGCGCTTGTCGCGGTTGTGCGGCAAGTCATTCGGTCGCTTGCATCTTCAAATAAATGGATTTATGCTGAGCCTAGCGACCAGGTCGAGACAGCTTGTGGGTACGTCAATGAAGTTGAGCGATATATTCAAAGAAGGCTCTGAAGCCCGCAAGCGCTTTGCCCAGTTTTATGCGGTATTCGCGATTGCTGGCATTCTGACCGTACTCTTGCTCTTGGCACTGGCGACCCGAGCCTGAAGGCGCTATTCGTAGTCTTCCTCACCGTGCGTCCAATAGTCTTCCAGCGAGACACCCAAGCCATCAGCTATACGATTGACGTATGCATAGTAGGCGACCACCTGCGCGATATCCAGTATTGCTCGATCAGTAAATCCCTTTGATCGCAACTTTTCCACATCGGATTCGTCCATCTCCCATGGGCTTTGCGTCAGCTTTGTCGCATATTCGAGCATCTGTCTGTCGGCAGCGGTCAACGCAGCGTGCCGATAATCAGTCGCGATTTGATGTGTCCATTCCGGGTCTCCCGTCAACTGACGGAGGTTGCGCGCGTGGTGCTTTAGTCAGTATTCGCAGCAGTTGATCTCCGATACCACCACGCCGATCATCTCGCGCTGCACTCGCGTCAATGGAGAATCTGCGTACATCAAAGTTTTGTAGAGATGAAGATGATCGATCAGCGAGGCCGGATTGAGGCTATGGATTTTCATGATATGGTCGACTTGGCCGGATTTCGCATCGCCACTGCGTTGATACGCGCGCTTGAGCTCGCCACTGGCATTTGATTCCGCTATGGTTTCAATCCAGGCAATTCGTTCGTCAGTTTGCTTGGTCATAGTATCGTCCCAAGTCGGCTAAAGGCAAAATTAGGCATCTACAAACAGGGGTACATTCAACTTCCATGCCAGGTACAGTGCGTGGAAAAATGCAACCAATTCGCGGATTCCGCTCTCATCTTCAGATTGGGCTACCATCTCGAAATCAATGCGCTGGCGAATCGCACGATCAAATGATGAGATGTCTTTAATGTCTGCCGCTTCCAAATCTCGATCAATCGCGTCAAAGAACAACAGTAAGACTCCGGCATGATTGGGAATGATACGCTCGCCAACACCGAAGATCATCTCAAGAATCTGGTCACTGTTCACCTGAATCTCACCCAGGCGACGCTGCGGCGCTAATGGCAATTCAAAATAACTGCGTTCTATCAGGTCACCGCTGTGGTCCAGATCGCGCAGGGCCTTCACCGATGATCCGTCATAGCCGAATCCACGAATACCTTGCCTCAAAAGTAGCCAAATCAATGGCTCATCAGGAACCGGCAAGCGACCCAATAGCCAGGTTTCCGCATTGGCGGATATGGGATAATTGACGAACCCGATGCAGCCGTATGGTATCTTGCCACGATTCGCCGGACATGCCGCACAATGATGCGATAGGGATTCGAGTTCCGCTGCATGGTCCAGCAAGTCTTGTACCACGATCAACTGCTTGCTTCCCAGGTCATCAGGCGTGCTGAGGCTAAACTCAAAGCCCATTTCTGCGGGCGAACGCTCATCACCGGCGGAACGAAACCATTCGATGACCTCATCCGCGCGTTCCTTTTCCTTGATTCGCTCCAGGATGCCGGTCGCCGATAGTTGACGTTTAGGTTCGCATTCATATTCGATGATGTAATCTATTGCCATTCGGCATGCTCCACTTTGATACCGAGACACGCCATCTGCACTTCGTCCGTCTTGCCGCGAGATTCACGGTGGGAAAACGCAGATGGCCGTCTAACACCTTCCGTAACGCCGCAGCGCCAGAAGCACATGGATCGTCGTTGCCGGATACCATTGTGGCAGATTGTGCTGATCAAGCCAACATCCATCCTCTTGCTGAGCATTTTCCAGGCTATCAAGACACTTGTCCAGCAAGCCCGTGGGCAAGGCTTTGGCAATTGGCGAATCTGGCTTGGGCGCGAAAGAAAAAACTGAGTCGTACTGATCCTCCGGCACCCTCTCTGCGCAGCCTATCACATTCTCGATCGTCGCCTCGCGCAGTGCATCCAGGTTTGGGAAATCATCTATGGCGAAAAAGAAATCAACCGCGTGATAAGCCATGAATAACCACTTATTAGCCTTGATACTTTGCGGAGAATGTCGCCCGGACACCCAAAGCCTGGTGCGATCAACCAATGTCTCCGTCGCAGCTCCAAAGTGCATTAAGTTGCCGACTATCGAATCGGGCATCGTCTGTCCGCCAGCCTCCTGCCACCAAGGTGCAAGCGGATAATCTCTTGTCGATTCAGGATTCCGTAAATTGCCCGCCTCGTCCATCTGGCTCTCAACCCAAGAGGAAACACCTTCCAAGATCGTGCCGCGATCAATATGCGCATACTTCATCACGCTTAGCAAATACTCTAATGCCAGCGGATTGGACTCTGGCGCCTTCAAGTCATGTTCGAAGCCATGCCCGAATCCATTGTCTGGATTCTTGTAGCAAAGGATGATCGCCTCCAGCCGTGCAGCGCTGCCGCCGTCAAAAAGATAATCAAACAAGGCTCTCTCAAAGAGTGTGCCCTCATCATGAATGAAAGCCCGCGCCTTTCCCAAATCAATCGACATCTTCCCTACCCATCCGCTATAGCTAATTCTGATTCCATAACCTGTTCATGCATTCAAATGTGCTACAAATAGTGCTTGATGATTTGAAAAAGTTCCTGCGCGCGGTGCCGGAAAGTATGCTGCTTAAGTACGCGCTTCCGGGCCGCCCGGCCAATGGCTTCACGCTCACTGTCATGTGCTAACAGATAGCGATACCGGTCTGTGGCTTCTTCGCTAGAATTCACGATGATGATCTCTTTTTCCGGTTCAAACCAGGTTTCCAAGCCCAGATATGGATTGGCGACAATACATGACGCCATCGAACCCAGCTCGAACGGCCGTGACGAGGACGAGCAGAAGACGCTTGCGTGAGCCCCACGCGTGATGCACAGATTAATCTTGCTTCGGCAAACGTACTCGCGCAACTTGCTAAAGCTCAGATACGGCAGTAACTCGCAACTTCCAATTGTCCCCAAATTGCTTCCGCGCACTGCAAAGCGGGCCCCCGCGATCTGCTTCGATGGCTTGGCAATCATGTTGTCAATCCAATCGCCGCGATACTCTCGCCCATGCCCATAAAAGAATACATCAATGTCTCTCGTTGCCACCGACATCGGTCTAAACAATTCTGGATCCGCGCCGTACCAGACTGTATGCACGTTTTTGACTCCAAGTTGCCGGAGTAGCGTCTCGCCACCACTGCTGTTACTGATAAAGGCCGTATACTCACTGACATCTGCACCTTGGTATATTCGGAAGCCAGATGCAAATCCTCGCATATTTGGCAAGCTTGCCGGCACGTCTCCATCAAAGTAAAACACGGGTTTGTCAAACTTTCGGGAGATATATCGCGGTACGCCGGTGAGGTGATTCAGTGGAACGGTCAAGAATAGCAAGGCATCGATATCGGGATTGCGCAACAATATCCGTTCCAGATGACGGCGCCAGAGCGGAGAGACAAAAGTGCGGGCCGCATTACGCACAGCCTTATCCGACAAGGACTCCTCCACCAGCCCGGTGCCGGCATCTACCGCTGAATTATTGCGAAAACTGCGCACCACATCACGCAAGTTTCGGAATACATCACCTTGCCAGCGAGCAGGGTTTTTCTCGCCCTGCCACCAAAGGCTGTCGATGGCCACGCCTTGATACGGCGTCGCAATGATATCTACGCCAATTTCGTACAGTCCCTTGAGAAGCTGCCACCAGCCGGGCGTCGTACTATACGGTTGTGTCAAATCAAGTGATGATACGACAACTAAGAGCTTCATGAGAGAACGGACCACCTTCTTCTTTGCTCCGGCGGATATCAAAGCGCAATGTCGAGGGAATTGTACTATAAACTTGTAGATATAAACGGGATCCCGTCGACCTTTTGCAAAAACGCGCAACCAGTCCTGATCTCGATGTTACTCGAAACCTATATCCAAAAAGACGCGATCCTAACTGTATAGTTATGTCATTTTACACACCACTGTGATCGCACGAGCAGCAGACTTGGAATTTTGTGTGAGCGCGGCTGCCGTATTTGGCAAAAAATATACAAAATCCGTATCCTCGAGTATAATTTAGTTTATCGTTGCATAATCACGAATTTGTCCATAAGTCAGGAGAAATTTTGCTATGAAACGTTTATTTCTAGTACTCACACTATCGAGCCTCCTTGCAGCCTTTTTCGTTCCCGCCCTTGCGGATTCGCATTGCATGGACGAATTGGGTTGTGTCGAGATAGGTCCCGATGAACCAATTGTTGTCGGAGCCATGTTGACCGTTTCTGGCGCCACGTCATTCCTGGGTGAAGATTCTCGCGGCGGTATCGAAATCGCCATCGCCGACCGGGATGGCATGCTCTTGGGTCATGATATTGAGTTGGTCGTTGAAGACAGCTTGTGCTCGGCAGAGGGCGGTCTTTCGGCTGCGCAGCGTCTGGCAGCAGACGAAACGGTCGTCGGCATCGTCGGTACCAATTGCTCAGGAGCCGCACAAGGTGCCCTGCCAATCATCAGCAGTGCCGGCATGCTAATGATATCGCCGTCCAATACCTCACCACGCTTGACAAACGACGACACTGACGCCGGTGGCGCCTACCAGCCCGGTTACTTCCGTACTGGCCACAACGACCTGTTCCAGGGTGCTATGGCGGCACAATTTGCTTTAGACGTCTTGCAAGCCGCCTCGCTGGCCACCATACACGACGGCGATACCTATACCGAAGGCCTCGCCATTGTTATGGCGGACACCTTTGGCGACTTGGGTGGCGAGGTTGTATTCCAGGGAGCAGTAAGCAAGGGCGATACGGATATGACCGCCATTCTGACTGAAATTGCCGCCAGCGGACCAGATGTGCTCTACTTCCCGCTTTTCGAGCCCGAGTCGAATTTCATTGCCGCTCAGCTGGTCAACACACCTGGACTTGAAGGCACCATCATGATGACCGCAGATGGTAGCTTGGTAAACGGATTCACTTCCAATTCCGGAGATGCGTCGCTCGGCATTTACATGTCTGGCCCTTCGGTATCCGGTGAAGCCTACAGCGACTTCCTGGTCAAGTGGGACGAAGAATATGGTGGCGTACCGCCAAGTGGCTTCCATGCACACGCCTATGACGCAACCAACATGCTGCTCGACGCTGTCGAAGCGGTCGCCAAAGAATTGGATGACGGCAGCATCGTAGTTGGTCGCCAGGCTCTGCGTGATGCCTTGTCCGCTGTGGAAGATTACGCGGGCTTGACTGGCTCACTGACCTGCCAGAGTGAATCGCCATATGCCGGTGATTGTGCAACCGGTACGGCTTTGGCCATTTTCGAAATCACCCAAGCGGAAATCGACGGTAACTGGCCTCCACCGATCATTTGGGATCTTTCCATGTCGATGATGGAAGAGTAATCCCTTGTCTGTTCGCGAAATATCACGGGCCAACCCAGATCTTGGTTGTTCTCTGGCTTGGTCTTAAGTGGCGACTCTCCGATGCACGGACCGGCTAGGTCTGTGCATCGTTGTCGCGATTGGGTCTTCTTACCCCACCGTCAACGGATTTTGATATTTTGATCAGAGCTTTGTTCTCTATTCCGAAATTACTCAGCATCTTCATTATCCTGGGCATGTTAAGCTTATCGCCTGCTCCGGTGGTGGCAGCAGGGAGCTGCGATGATAGCTTGGGTTGTGTCGAAGTCGGCCCGGACGACCCCATAGTCATTGGCGCCATGCTTGTCTTGTCCGGTGCCGTCACCTATTTGGGCGAGGATTCGCTGGGTGGTATCGAACTCGCACTCCTGGACCGCGACAATACGCTTTTAGGGCACGAGCTCGAATTGGTTGTAGAAGATAGCTTATGTTCTGCAGAGGGTGGCCAGGCTGCGGCGCAGCGCTTATCGGCCGATCCATACGTCATTGGTGCCATTGGCACCAATTGCTCCTCCGCAGCACAAGGTGCCATGCCTATCATCAGTGACGCCGGCATGGTGATGATCGCGCCATCCAATACATCTCCCAGCCTTACCAACGAGGACGTTGCCGCCGGTGGATCGCACTTGCCGGGGTACTTCCGCACGAGTCACAATGGCTTGATCGAAGGCATGCGCAATGCGCAATTCGCGGTAAATGCTTTGCAGGCGGCTACCCTGGCGACGGTACATGACGGCGACCCTTATACCGAAGGGCTCTCGCGTGTGGTGGCCGATACCTTCGCCGATCTGGGTGGCGAGGTAGTATACCAGGGAGCGGTCAACAAGGGTGATACCGATATGGCGTCGATTCTCACCGAAATCGCCGTTTATCAACCTGATGTCATTTACTCGCCGCTGTTTGAGCCAGAAGCCAATTTCTTCGCCGCGCAAATGAATCACTTTTCTGGACTGGAAGACACGACCATCATCGCTGGCGGCGCCAGTTTTGTAGCGGGTTTCCCCGAAAATACCGGAGACGCTGCCTTGGGCATCTTCGTATCGGGACCGTTGGTAACAGGTAAAGCATACGACGACCTGTTGCTAAATTGGGAAGATGAGTTTGGTACAACTCCGCCAAGTGGTTATCACGCCCATGCTTATGATGCCACCAATCTATTGCTGAACGCGATAGCGGCTGTCGCTGTTGAGACCGAAGACGGTGGATTGCTCATTGGCAGACAAGCCATACGGGACGCCATCGCCGCAACCGAAAATTATCCGGGCTTGACCGGACAGCTAACCTGCTTGGAAGAGTCGCCATTTGCCGGGGATTGTGCGCCTGGCACTGCCTTGGCAATGTTCGAAATTACCGAAGCCGAAGTATATGACGACAATTGGCCGCCGCCAGTGGCCTGGAACTTCGCAGAGGACGTTTCCCGATGACGTTTCGCAAGAAAGAGGGCGAAGTGTCCGCAGTCAGATCGGTGCCCGCTTGACAGTGCAATGGGATACGGAAACCGCCTCTCTGTAGCTACGGTGTGATCGACATTTGGCATTCATAGAAGCAGAAGTTGAATAAGGCGTAGCTCATGTTCAAATGGAGAACTGAAGGCTTTTCCGGCGTTGACTTTACCATCGACTTGCTGCGCATCCTTATCGTTTTGGCAGTAGTGGTAGGCTCGTGGAATACGCTCTCGTCCGGCCGAATCACCTTTGCTCAATGGGTCAACTTGTTTATCGCCGGACTATCGCAAGGCAGCATCTACGCCTTAATCGCATTGGGCTATACCCTGGTTTACGGCATTCTTCTGATGATCAATTTCGCACACGGCGAAGTATTTATGGCGGGCGCTTTTTCCACGGTTTTCCTAGCCGAGGCTTTGAATCGCACTGGTTTTCTTAACGAATCACCCTTGCTATCTATTCTATTGATGATCATGTTCGCGGGCTTGGTTTCGATGACAGTCGCGATCTTGCTGGAACGCATCGCTTACCGGCCCTTGCGCGGCAGTCCACGTTTGGTACCACTGATTACCGCGATCGGGGCCTCATTCTTTTTGCAATATACATTCCGCGGCCTTTACGGTTCCGGATTCAAAGCGTATCCACAGGTCAAGGCTTTGCAGGGTGCATTGCAAATCGGCTCAATAAGAATTCCGATTGTACAGATTTTCGTATTCTCCTCAGCACTGATACTTATGCTTGGACTGTACTGGCTGGTCGAACGGACACGGATCGGCAAAGCCATGCGCGCTGTTTCAGAAAACAAGGAAGTAGCTCGGTTAATGGGAATCGACATCGACTGGGTGATTATGTTTACTTTTGGTGTTGGCGGATTTCTGGCGGGTTCCGCCGGTGTAATCAACGGCATGTTCCGGCCCCAAGGTGTCAACTTCTTCATGGGCTTCATTCCCGGAATCAAGGCATTTACGGCAGCAGTACTTGGAGGTATCGGCAACATCCCGGGCGCCATGCTGGGTGGATTGTTTCTTGGTGTCATAGAAGCGATCGGTCCAAATCTGGTCCTCGCAGGTCTCGGTATTCCTGGTGCAAATCAGCTAAAGGATGTTATCGCGTTTACCATGCTGGTGCTGGTGCTGATTTTCCGGCCACAGGGTATTCTAGGCGAGCGCCTGTCCGAGAAGAAAGCCTAAGGGGCGCATCATGGACATTATCAGATCACAATCCTGGCGCAAGATTCTGAGCTTGGGTTTGCTTTCCGGATTGCTGATACTCTTTTCGGGCGCGGTCGGTATGATTGCGGCCTTTCACGAGCGTGAAGTAATAAACGAATTTATCACCTTGGGGCAATTGGTATTACTGGCCGCACCGTTGATTGTGGCTTACGTGGCGGCAAACCGACTTCGCAGCGACGGCATAGATATCAAGACGATTGTGGCCGGCGGAATCGTAATCGGATTGCTGACAGCCTTACCGACAGTCATTATGTTGCTCTTTAACTCAGAAGGATTCCGTTTTTTGCTGGATTGGTCACTGCGCATGGTTCCGTTTGTTGTGGCGACAGTTTTCGCCTGGCGCATGCACCGCAACGGCAATGAAACAAAGATGATCGTAGCCAGCTGGCTGCTCATAGCCTTGCTATTGGCTGTCATTACCTTTTCGCTTGCTTTGATATTTAATGTAAAAGGCGACTTGCGTTCGGTGCTTGTCAATATAGATCGGGACTGGGTGGATGTCGTTACCTTTGACAACCGCCAGGACCTGATGGCCGGGATTCTCACGCTAGTCTCGGCGAGTGTTATCACGGGGCTTTTGGGCTCAATTTTTCACATTATTCCCGCTACGCCGCGGCGCGCCCTCATCTATGGACTGTCAGTGACGATCCTGGTGGGCGCCTTTGGCGAAACTGTACGTTTGGTCCTGCAAGAAAATCTCGAGCGCGATACGCTGAATACGCTCTTTCGCCGAGATACCTTACGGCAAAATGCGGCGCTGGGATTGTTTGTCATAAGCATAATTTTTGGCTGGCTTTGGGCGATGTTCGGACGACAGGTGCGCGAAAACTTCCACAGTATGAATGGTTCGCAAAGTCGCGCCACCAAAACCATCGGCACGGTCATATTCGTGGCGATTCTATTAATGCTGCCTTGGCTGATCGGCCGTACCCTCAGCGATGTGGCAGTGACAATTGGCTTGTTTGTCCTGATGGGCCTGGGGCTTAATATCGCAATCGGACTTGCCGGTTTGCTCGACCTGGGCTATGTGACAAATTACGCCGTCGGCGCCTATATTCTGGCAGTGTTGACATCCATCGGGCCCTTGGGCCTGATGAAAGGCACCTTTAGCTTTTGGATGGTGATCCCGGTAGCGTTGCTGGCGGCGATGTTTGCCGGATTCATCTTTGCCGTGCCTGTTCTGCGAATGCGCGGTGATTATTTGGCGATCGCTACCTTGGGCTTCGGTGAAATAATCGGCAAGCTGGCGATATCAGATTGGCTAAAGCCGCTGATCGGTGGCGCGCAAGGCATTCAAGCCATTCCCAAACCTGTCTTTCTCGGAACGGAGTTGCGCAACCCCGAGCAATTATATTACATCGTGCTCGTTGCTTGTTTGGTCACACTGTTTGTCTCCATTCGCCTCAACAATTCGCGTACAGGCCGCCAGTGGATGGCGATTCGAGAAGATGAAGATGTCGCCACGGCTATGGGCATCGATACGGCACGCGCCAAACTGCTGGCTTTCACGCTAAGCGCAGCGACGGGCGGCGTGGCTGGCGCGATATTCGCCGCCAAAGTTGGCAGCGTTTTCCCCAATAGTTTCACTGTTTTCATCTCCATCAATGTACTCAGCTTGATAATCGTCGGTGGCATAGCCAGTAATCCGGGCATCGTGGTTGGCGCTGTGGTGCTGATTGGCTTGCCCGAATTGTTGCGAGAATTTTCGGATTTCCGCTTCCTGCTATATGGCGCATTGCTGATTGCCATGATGATTAATCGGCCGGAAGGGTTCATCCCAACGCAAATCGCCACGCACGAGATACGAGCTGGTGTAAAAGTGAAGCCAGCAGCCGGCGGCTAAGCGGCGACAAGAGCGGAGAACACCCTATGGCAAAACCGAAAACCAAGGGACAGAAGAATATTCTCGTCGCCAGCGGCATGACGAAGCGATTCAGCGGATTGGTAGCCGTTGACAATCTTGACTTTTACATCCCCGAAGGCGCGATAGCCAGTATAATCGGACCAAACGGTGCCGGGAAAACTACATTCTTCAATTGTATTACCGGCTTTTATCCGATCGACGAAGGAGAGCTACTTTTCGATGGCGCCCGAATTGATGGCAAATCTCCCGATCAGATTACTCGCTCCGGTATAGCGCGCACCTTTCAAAATATTAGGCTGTTTGGCAATATGTCCGCCATCGAGAATATCATGGTCGGGCAAGAGCCCCATCTTACCTCATCCTGGCTCGGTACCATTTTTGGCTCGCCATCGACGCGACGAGAAGACGAAAACACTGAAATCCGCGGCCGCGAGCTTTTGGAATTCGTCGGGCTGGAAGGCAAAGGCGATATGCTTTCCAAAAACCTGTCTTATGGAGATCAACGAAGGCTCGAAATCGGTAGAGCGTTGGCTAGCAAACCCAAGCTAATATTGCTGGATGAACCGACCGCCGGCATGAATCCCCGAGAAACTATCGAAACGACCGGATTCATCCGTCAACTTCGTGACGAATTGGGTATTACTGTCGTACTTATCGAGCATGATATGCGTGTCGTGATGGGCATCTCCGAACATATCACAGTTCTGGACTACGGGCGAAAAATCGCCGAGGGTTTACCGGCAGACATCCAAAGCAACCCCGATGTCATCGAAGCCTATTTGGGTCGTGGTGCGGCGGCTAGCGTTAGCAAGAACCTGACCAACTGAGCAAAAGTGAATTCATGCCATGGCACTATTGGAAGTTCACGACATTCACACCTACTACGGGAACATCCACGCGCTAAAGGGGGTCTCTTTTGAAGTTGACGCCGGAGAGATTATTGCTTTGATTGGAGCCAACGGAGCCGGCAAAACTACTACCCTGCGAACAATTTCGGGATTGATGGACCCGCGCGAAGGAAGCGTGAGCTACGACGGCGAAGACATTTCCACTACGCGCGCAGATTTGCTGGTTTCCATGGGCATCTCGATGGTCCCGGAAGGACGTGGCGTTTTCGCCAAATTGACTGTTGAAGAAAACCTCGATATGGGTGCTTATACACGCCGTGACAAAGGCGTGAAGCAAGATCTGGACCGCGCTTTCGAATTATTTCCGCGTCTGGAAGAACGCAAGAAGCAATATGCCGGCACCATGAGCGGCGGCGAGCAACAGATGTTGGCGATTGCGCGAGCATTGATGTCTAGTCCACGCCTGCTCCTTTTGGACGAGCCATCGATGGGCTTGGCACCGGTTTTAGTCGATGGTGTCTTTGACACAATCCAGCGCATCAAGAACGAAGGTGTTACCATTCTGCTCGTCGAACAGAACGCACATATGGCGTTGCAGATAGCCGATCGCGGTTATGTCTTGCAAACTGGAGAAGTTGTCATCAGCGACACCGCTGAGAACTTGCAAAAAAACGAAACCGTGCAGAAGACCTACCTCGGCATAGACTAAACTATTCTTGCATGCGCTGTGCCCTCACCTAGTCCGCGTCACGCCTAGAATTGCCCTCGGAGTGCCCAGTGGATCACATAATTGATGACATATCTGACGCGCAATTGATACCTCTCGTGCGACATGCATTGGACAACCCGCGGGTTGAAATCGGCAACTGGTCTCGTGAATCAGTTCGGGGCGGATTTGGCGGCGCCATTGGCGGCACAGCCATATATCGTTTTTCCGGAAAAACTGACGACAACCAACCTTGGTCGCTTATCCTGAAAGTTTTGTATCGGCGGCCACACGAAGACCAGCATTCACCTTACTACTGGAAAAGAGAATACGAAGTTTATCGTGCCGGCATGCTGGAGCCGATGCCACGTGACTCGTTTTCCCTGCCAAGCATTTACGGTGTGGCGGATCATGGTGAGTGTTGCTGGATCTGGATGGAAGATGTCGAAGATATCAAGGACGCTTGGACGCTCGCCGATTATTACAACATTGCCATGCATTTAGGGCGCTTCAATGGCACTTTCGCTCTAGCCTGCTCGCTGCCCGATCAAGAGTGGCTCACTCGCGATTGGCATTGCTCGATCGTTCCGGCACTGGCTGATGTTTTTGACGCGCTCGACGATCTGCTCGAAAATCCGCTCGCAAGACGCTGCCTGCCTTTGGAAGCCTGGCAACGCATTGACGAAATATGGCGCAACCGACAGCGGTACATCGAAGCGCTCACGCAGCTTCCGAAGACCTTCTGTCATATTGATGCCTTTCGCCGCAACATTCTTCATCGCCAGAACGATATCGTCTTGCTGGACTGGGCAGTGCCTGGCACGGCTGCACTCGGAGAAGACCTGGTAGCCCTTGTGGCGGTGAGCTTGCATTACAGCGAATTCTCGGCAAGCTATGCCCGGAAGCTCGATAACACGGTTTTCGATGGCTACGTAACGGGACTGCGTCAAGCGGGTTGGCGAGGCGATGCCGTGCTCGCGAGAACAGGCTATGTCTGTGCCATGGTTTTGCGCGGATTGGCCGGCGTCAAACAAGATATTAATTTGCTCTTCGACCACGATAATCACGAAACGCTGATATCCAATCACTGCTGCGATCATATTGAGCAAGTGGCAGACTTCTTTGCCGAGATACGGCGTTTTCGTTTGCTTGATATGGCCAAGGAAGCTGACGCCTTGCTCAAGATTCAGTGACCTGGATCGGTCGCCACAGTGACATCAGTACGCCGATAGCGATCAATCCTCCGCCGATCGCCGAGGTGACGGTCAACGTCTGCCCGAGGAATAGCGCAGCCAAAACTGCGCCCGCTACCGGCTGCGCAAAGAAAAACAGCGATGCGATTGTAGCGGGAACCAGTGCGAAGGCGCGATTCCACAATAGCAATGCAAATGCTGTTGAGACTATGCCCAAATACAGAATCCCCAACAACGTGCCGAAGTCGATGGCACCTACGGGTCTCGTAGATAACTCTATCAGGCTGGCGGGAAGAGAAACAAGCAGACCGCCCAATAGCGCAACAACCGTCACTGTCAGAGTATGCAGCTTATACCGCAGTGTGACACGCCGCACTAAGACGGAATACAACCCCCAGCTCAATGCAGCAATAGCCAGGAATACGTCACCGGTGAATGTTTCCGAACGGAAGTCAGCTTTAGCCGGATCCAATATCACCAACACGCCGGCGGAAGCCAAGACAATCGCTAGCAATCGCGGCAAGGTCAAGCTCTCGCGTAAAATAAGCAACGCAAAAAGCACCACAAAAGCCGGCGAGGCGCTCGTAACCAGCACTCCGTTGACTGCTGTAGACAAGTCTGTTCCCAGGAATTGCGCCCCCAAACTGATGCCTAAACCGACCATGCCGATTGCCAGCAAGATACGCGCCTGCTGCCAATTCGGCCGTGGCGAGCGGATATGCACCAAGAAGGGTGTCAGAGCGGCAATACCCAAAATGATGCGCAAGCTCAGAAGCGTGAACGGCGGTACAATGGTAAGCACGACATCGGAGACGACGTACATACCGCCCCAGATACTAGCTGCGGTAATGCCATAGAGTGTGCCACGCCAAAATTGCGTTTTCCGCATGTCCCTGTTATAACGCCAACGCCAACTCAAGGCGGCTATCTTATCTCATCTCGACATCCGTCGATAGATGCCGGATTCCTGCATCATCACTCAATTCTCTGATGGCAAATTCGGCGCAAGCAGATGCGAAGCCGGCAGCCGTGATCGAATCGACATCCGGAAATCCCCGATTCATCGGCAACAAGATTAACCGCCTAATTCGATTGATACCTCGTCAGCGGATAGTATAATTGAGATAGAGCATTCTCATTTGCGAATTGTGAAGAGGTTCCGCCATCAACGAGAGCTTGATTTTTGTTTCCTATCACAACATTGATCTAAAGTACGCGTTCCAGATCGCGAACCTGCTGATACGCTATTACCGCAATATTTGGCTCGATCGCTTAAGAATCAGCCCAATTGAAGACTGGAACGGGGCGCTTGGCGAGGTATATGATCGCGCGACCGGTGTGCTTATAATCGTCTCCGACGACTATTTGGAATCGGAGTATTGTCGCAAAGAATATCAACGTCTTCGCCACCGCGGAATTCCAGTCACCGCCGTTATCCCTCGTGACTTCTCCACCGAAAAAATTGCCAAATTCACTTTCGACGATTGGGTTGACTTTCGGCGCTGGTTTGACGAACCCAACGACCTGAGTGTGGAAAACCTGCTAAATCAAATCCCGCAGTCGGATGCGGCGATGCAAATCGGCGAACGCTCGGAGTATTTGCACCGCTTCATTGAGAAAACTGAGCTAGTCTTGGCAAAACTGCCCTCTGCATGGGCGTCATTGCGGCATAAACCCGGGCAGGAGGCGCCACAGATACGCCCCAGGGCCTACGCGGCACAATTGTTGCAGAGTTGGGAGTTTATCTGCCGCGACGGAGACAATTCCTTTCAAATCGAAGACCTGTATGCATGGTCGTCGGACGGGCGCAACTTCGTGCTTAGCGGGAATCCCGGTAGCGGCAAAACAGTTTTCGCTCAATTGCTGGCCCTGGCTTATGCCCATGCGGCCATGCGAGACACGGCTGTAGCGTTGCCAATCTGGTTCGACCTAATGAAGTGGGATGATGGCACACCATCGCTGGCAAGGTTTATCGAGAACGAATGGGAATTGGTATCCTATTGGAAGCATTGGCTGGACAGCAATCGAGCGACCTTTTTCCTCGACAACGTCAGCGACCTTAAGCAACATTATCCCGCGCTTGACAACGAATTGGGCCAATGGATTCAATCCCAAGCTGATCACCATTTTGTCCTGCTTGACACCGATAGTAGCCTATCAGTTCCGGACTTCACTCGCTTGGAAATACAGAAAGTCTCAGCGAGCCTCGCTTTGAAATATGCGACTGACATCCTCAGCCTGGAACAGCTTACCGATTTCCGTCAAATCCTGCGAAACGAGCAGACTGTCATCGAAAGCAATCACCTTGATTTTTTGTCGATTGGCTTGGAGCTCTTGGTCGCAGACAAGTCGCTGGCGGTCAATCATTGGCCGAACAATCCTCTGCCAGCGCTCATAAGAGTGCGGCAAAAGGTACTAAACGCCTCCGCCAAAGACAAACGAAGCGATCGGATTCTGAGTTACTTAAAGGGATTGGCCTGGAGCATGATGCAGCTGGAAACGCACCGGCGGGTCGTGCGCGCAGATCTCGGCGAAACGGCCACTGATAGCGAACTCATCCACTACGCCTTAGACCTCGGTATCCTCAGCGAAGTTGGCAAATATCTGCGTTTTCAATGCGCGAGTTATCAGTGGTATTTGGCGATTGGTCACCTGCAAGCCGACGGCATCCACAAATACTTGACGCGACCACAGTTTTCCACCGCCGGTGGGCGTGTTGCGCAAAAGTGGGACGAGATGGTGCATATTCTGGTGGACAATGCACCCGAAGAGACGCGTGCGCTTATGATTGATCAACTAGCGGAGATTGATCCCTTCCTCGCAATTTCCTGCTTGAAGCGGCATCCACAAATTCACGAATCTCGTCGGCACACGCTCACCCACAAACTGATTGAGTTGGCCGCACAAAATCAGACTGCGCGGCGCGCGTTCCGTGAAAGTCTGCGCCTTTTGCCTGACATTCATCGGACAGCCGAGGCGCTTGCCAACCAGCTAAACCGCTTTGACAACGCGGTGCAACTTTGGCTGTGGTATGAGGTGCTGGCGCTGCCTCTTGATCTACCCTTGTCCTTTGTTGAAGAAGTATCAGTCATAGATCGCAATTCGGGCGTGCCGGTCATCGACCAGTTTTCCAATTCTCCCCTGTCGCTAGTGGTCTGCTATCTCGTCAAACTATCGCAGAACGCGGACCGACAGTTGAGATCGAACGCGATTTGGATGCTTGGCCAGATCAAATACCTGCCTAGTGCGATCTTGCTCCTAGATTACCTCGAGAGTGGCCAACGAGATGACGTTGACGAGATCGCCCTGGCTTTGATGAATTATGCCTATTCCGAAATCCTGGCGAGATTGCTGCGTTGGTCGCAAGACAAGCCTTCCCAAACCGAGGCCGTCGTGTCTGCGCTAGCCGGACGTGGACGACTGGTTTCGAGCCGGCTGTTGTGGCTGGCTCACGAGAAACGGCTGACACTGAATCCCGAGTTTTACGATCTGATCGTCGATCGCGACGAACTTGATCTTGCGATCGGTATGGCGCAGATTGTTCAACAGGTTGTGAAATTACCGGATTCGATCACGTTAGCAATCGCTGCCAATAATGACGCGGCACTATTGAAGAGTCTGTTGGAAAAAGCAATCAAGCATTTGCCAAAACGCGAGCATTTCGAACTGCTTCGCGCCGATATCGTGAATGTGCTACAAGACCCGCCAGAGCCAACGGTTATCGCGAGCAGCAATCTCGGAGCCTTGCTATACGGACAGCAGCGATTTGACGATGCTAAAAGCCAGGCCGCAGAAGCTATTGCCGATTCGCCAGATATGCTTCCCGTCGAGTTGCGAGAGCAATTGGAAAACACCAATTGGCAACAGCGCTATCAGGCATTGAATAACCTGCTTGATTATCCGACCGATTTGGTTTTGCCTCACCTGCTGGATTTGACTTCAGATAATGAAACGATGATTCGTTTGGCAGCATACGAGAACTTGTCGCGTTATTCCGACGAGCTCTCGGCGCGAAAAGCCATTGTGGCTGCGTTGTCCGACGACGATCCTGAAGTCGTAGCGACGGTAAGCGACTTGCTAAAATCAATGCCCGATGTCGATTGTGACGTATTGCTTGACCTGCTGGATAGCAGGAACGCAATGACTGTAGCCACGGTCATCGAAATCTTGCAAGCCAAGCGCTATCAACCGGCTCTGCCCACTTTGACGGCATTGATCCATGACAAACGCCAGCCCGTCAACTTTATGCCGCCAATTAGTAAAAGAGCGGCAGCAGCAATTGCGGCGATCAATTCCGAGACGGCGGTGCAAGATGAGTCATATCCGCGCAGATCCGCTGTTGAGGGCACGGAAGTTGCCGCAGAGTTTGGCCCATCAAGCCAACTTGGCGGCCAAGGCTTCACGGATGAAGAGAAAATCCTGCGGACTCTACAGTTGCTACGCGACGATGATTGGGGACGGACACAGAAAGCGGCGAAGTTCTTGCGCAAGTTCGCCAGGTATCTAAGTAATACCGACAATGACAAGATCCTCAATCTGCTTTGCCAGGCACTGAACGACGAAAACTGGCATGTTCGCTGGGCAGTCGCAGAGTCACTAGCCTGGTTGGACAATCCTGCGGCAATATCGCCACTCAATAATCTACTAAATGATCCAAACTGGATTGTGCAAGTTTCTGTCTTGCGCGCGCTGGTCCAATTGGGTGCCGGCGATAGCGCAGAAATTATGATACCACTGCTGGAAAGCCCGCAAAAGGCAGTGCGAGAGGCTGCGGCTGAAGCACTGGGCGAGCTGCGAAATCCCGATGTCATTCCGGCACTCGGGCAGGTCTCGCAGAACGACGCCGATACCTTCGTTCGCTTTGCCGCATTAAAATCTATTCACGAGATCAGTCCGCAGTTGGCACGCGAATACCTCGAATATTCCTTGACTGATCAATTCATTCATTTGCGTTGGTACGCCATGCATGCCCTCGCTCCGATTCTGGATATTCCGGATATACCCTTGCTCACGCGCCTGTTAGATGATGATGGCAAGCCGGATTGGGAAGAAGAGACTATAGGCGATCTCGCCACGAAAGTTTTGCAGCGAATCAATACGGAGGAGAGCCTGTCCGCAATTGAAATAGCGCAGCCGCTGAAGAATCGGACCGATTCATGAGAATTTTCGTCAGCTATGCCCGGGTTGACAAGCCCTATTGCATCCGCATTATCGAGACACTGCATGCCCATGATGTTTGGTACGATCAGCGCCTTTACGCGGGCCAAGATTGGTGGAAGGAAATCCTGCGTCGTCTGGATTGGTGCGAGGTCTTCATTTATCTACTTTCGCCAGATTCGATTGCCTCCCTGTATTGTCGCCGTGAGCTGGAAATCGCCCGACGTCTCAAGCGACATATCATCCCCGTACTGATCAACCGCGACACTGTATTACCGGAAAAAATGAAAGGCTGGCAATATGTCGATTTGTCGGAAAACCTGACTGTCGAGAACGTCACGAAACTGCTTAACTCAATCTTGCATGCAGAGCGGCAAAAGGGAACGATCGCCACGGACAATTCGCGCGGAGGCGCGAGTGGAAACAGTCCGATGACCGACTCGAATCCGGTCGAGCTGGTCAGCAATGCAGTACGTGCGCTGGAAAAAGGCGACTACGATAACGCGATCTTGCTGCTCAAACAAGCCCAGGCCAGTGGATATCGATCCAGGTTCGTCCGTTTGGACAAGCTGCTGCGGATCGCCGAAACCGCGGTGGCAGAACGCACTCAATCGCGCGAAGTCGAGCGAGAGTATCAGCATATCGTCGCCCTATTTGCCTTCGAGAGCACCCGCAAGCTGGCTTGCGAGGCGCTGGCAGAATTCGCCGCCGAATTCGGCAACTATGATCCGCAAGGGCTACATCGGCTCTGCGATTCAGGCGCGCCAGCCAAAACAGTTAGCAAAGACAAAGACTTACCCACCGGCTTGGCCATCAATCCGCCGGCCTTTGGCAGCAAAAGCGTGGCTCAAGACCAAAACCTGGACGGGCAAACCGCGGATCTGCCATCGGGGTTCAGCAGTCAGGTAGTCAAGCCGCCAGCAGTCAATGACCGCCAGCAGACGGTCCGCGCACTGCGAACGATCGACGCCAGACGCGTAGCGGCCGTACCGATGGCCGAAGAAATCTTGCCTATGCTACAATGGTGCGACGTACCCTACGGTACAGTGACCATCTCAAGCATTGTTGGGACCGACGAAGACTTCGGCGAAATGACCGTCAATGTCGACAACTTTGTGATGAGCATGTATCCCGTTACCAATGCGCAATTCGCTATCTTCGCCAAAGCGGAGGACGGATATAACAATCCGCGCTGGTGGAGTTTTTCACAACATGCCACGAGTTGGTTCAAACAGGGCCAAGGTGTGGCGGAATCGCGCTTTTCGGGCGACGCGCATCCGCGAGAAAATGTAAATTGGTACGAGGCGATGGCATTTGCCAATTGGCTAAGCGGCCTGCTGAAAATGAGGGTGACGTTGCCCACGATCGCGCAGTGGCAACGCGCCGCCAAAGGTGACGATGATCGATATTTTCCCTGGGGCGATGATTATTACGAAGAACACTGCAACACGCTGGAAAGCGGACTAAAGATGACAACTCCCGTCAACCGTTTCCAGAAAGGTGTAAGCCCATATGGCGTATACGATATGGCGGGCAACCTGTGGGAGTGGACCATGAATACCGCCTCCGCCAGCGAAGAAGGCCGCGACTATCGACGAGCTGTGGCAGGCGGAAGCTTTGTTAGCCCTTGTGATCGCGCCCAAACATCGTTTCGTTATTATCTGGATCCACGCGTGCGTTATTCGTCGATCGGAATACGTCTAGTCGGCCTGACATCATAAGAAGTTGGCAATACGGAGATGTTTGTTGTGGAAAGCGTCGGGCACGTGAAAGCAATCGCTGAGCTTCACAGAAATTGGCCCAGCCTGTTATCATTGTGCTAGTTGTAGTGCATGAGGATATCGAACATGAACACGAAAGATCGCAGCCTGGAAGACAGTCAACCCTATAGACGGGATATCAATATCGAAATTGACCATCTGACGGTGACCGGCCACGTAGTTTTCGCTGGACGCGACGGCAAAGTGCACGTGCAAACCGGTGGCGATGTCGCACAGCATACCAACCAAACCGTTACGGTTGGCGGCGTAGAAACAACGCCACAAGAACTCGACTTGATGCTGCAATGCATCCGCAATGTCGAGCAAACTATCAAGTCCGACAATCTCAACCGCGATGCGCAAGAAGTGGCGATGCACGACCTGCAAACCGTCGAAACGCAATTGACCACCGAGAAAAAGCCTAATCCTCGTATATTGGTGCGCGCGGCAAAGTCGCTCTTGCGTTTTTCTCCGGCGCTCACCGCAGCCGCACTTACGCTCTTCGATCAACCGCTCGTCGGCGCTATATTGGCAAGTGTCGGAGAGGTAGCTGTCAACTTTTCCGAAGCCGTTCGCGGGCATGGAGCCGGCAAGAAAATCTGATGAGGATGTCTTGCGGAACGATTCCATTGCTGCATTATCCCCATCAAAGACAAGCTGGCATTTACATTCCGCTGCTCTTGACGCGGAATCACAGTTGGCAATCTTGCTTCCCTGGCTGGCGACTAGAACAAAACGATGAATAGACCAACAGGCGCTCAGCCGCCCAGCGCGATAACGAGAGCGGCACAGCCCCGCACTCCCACGCTTGTCACCTCGCCGGATGCGTGGCGCATGTATGTGCAGAACAACTGGCGCAGCCTCAAACGGCAGGCGGACAATTCTGCACTTGAATCTCCATATCAAAAATTGGTGATGATGGTTTTTACGCCGGTCATGCCCAATCCTGAGACTAAACTTACAGTGCTGCGGCGGCTGCTCAAGCATTTTCGTTACAGTGCGCCACTGAGCACACGCTTGACTGACGTTTACCGCGACCGCAACTATGGTCGTAGTGCAGAAGAACTTGCGGCGAATAACCTGCTGCCGGAAAACCTGAATACCGAAGAGCTTGTTGGTCTCGATTGGTTGATCGTGGCGACGGGTGGCTTGGACGGTTCGGCGAGCCAGGGCCAGTTGGCGATACAATTCGCGCGAAACTTGCTGGAATCAATGCGCGATTATCGCGATTATCCTTCCGCGGTGCGTGTGCAAGCGGGCACAATCTCTGCTGGAGGACACGTCATATTCGCCGGGCAAGATGTAAATATCGTCGCCGAACATTACAGCGGCAACAAAGCAGCGCTTAAAGCATATCTTGCGGCTGTGCGCACCGAGTGGAATATCCCAACTACTACCATTCATCCCGCCTCGCAACATCACACGCCGGCGCTGCTTCATCAGTTGTATACGCCGGTTGATATCTGGACTGATCAACGTTCCTTCAACGCGGCTGGCGTGGAAGAGTTAAACGCCAGACGCTTTCAAGCAATCGAAAAAGATATGGGTTATGTGCGCGAGTCGGTTTTTGAGGTCATCTCGGCGCATCCGCTGATCGTTATCACAGGTGGCGCGGGCACCGGAAAAAGCTCCTTGTGCCGTTACATCGTGACAGCGCTGGCCTATGCTTGTGATCCCCGTGCCGAACGTCAAGATAAAGTAAAAGGCCTGGAGATGTTGGGCCCGTCCTGGATCTACGGCCCCATCTTGCCCATTTACGTCAGTCTTCGAGATTTTTGCAATACGCAAGGATTATTTCCGCGCTCGTTGCAATTGAGCTCAGCCGAGAGTCTCCTCAATTACCTAAAGCAAACAACCGGTAAACTTGCCGACCACTTGGAAGCATATTTGACGCAAACAGATGTGCCAACTCATGGCAGTTTGTTGGTTTTGGATGGGCTTGACGAAGTCTATGAGGCGAATGATCGCATCATATTGCAAAGAATCATTGAAAACTGGGTGGACCGATTTCCGAATTGCCGCGTCATTGTAACTAGCCGCACTTATGCCTATCGCAATGATTCGCGCTGGCGTCTTTCTGAACGCTTCGCTTCGGCCGAGCTCGCCCCTTTCACCTGGCACCAGGTCAAGTCTTACATCGAGGGCTGGTATGCCAACGTAGCGGAAGTTCGTCCCAGCGTACTAGGTGGCAGATCCATCGCGGCGAAGCAAGCTGACTTGATGGCGACGGACCTCTACAAGACTATTCGAGAGAACCGTGCACTTTGGCCTCTGGCCAGGCAACCCTTGATGCTCGCCTTGCTCACGTTGATACACGAAGATTACAAACAGCTACCGGACAAGCGCGCCGAACTCTACGAACATACAGTTGAGTTGCTAGATCGCTGGAATATCCCGTCACCCGCGGACAAATTGCATGAAAAACTCGCCAATATCAACCTCGATCGCATGCGAGCTGCGTTGAAGCTGATTGCCTTTGATCTTCATTCGGAACAGCAGACTTATCAGCGCTATCCTACAATCATCGATCGCGCCAGACTTCTGGACAAGCTGCTGCATCAGCAGACACAGGGTGAAGGCTTGGGCGCGGGAATCGAGGACGTGCTGGAATATTTGGCTACGCGCAACGGTATTCTGGTTGCCGATGCGCCCAATCTTTATCGCTTCCCACATTTGACCATACAGGAGTATTTGGCGGCTTGTGCCTTGCTGGAATTCTATGACGAATGCCAAATGCCAGCCGGCCTTAAACCACATAGCCCGGAAGGTTGGATCTTCCCCGAAAACATCGTAGCGCTGCTATGTCACGATTATGCTCGTTGGCGCAATGTGGTGCTTTTCGCGGGTGCAATTATTGCCGCCGGTAAGTGGCAGGATATGCGCTGGCAACTGATCGACGAGTTGCTGCCCAATAGTCTTGATCAGAATCTGTCGGAACAAACCTTGCATTGCATCAGTGTTGCCGCCGAAATTTGGAGCGAAAGTTGGCTAAAATCTCGTACACGCAGCCAACTCATGATCGAAACGCACTTGATCCGCAGCCTAAAGCTCATTCATCACGACGAACGGATCGACGCGCCGGAACGCGCCAACAATCACTCCGTCTTGACACATTTGGCGCGGCACCACGCCGCGCGCTCACAAGCTTAAGGACCTGGAATCTGGAAAGGGAACTCCATGAAAAGCGCTATGGTCGCCACGTTGTTTCTGCTTTTCCTATCACTCGGATTCTCCCAGACACAGGATGACGATCCTGAAGTTGTCACAACGCGGGAAGATGCCCCAGGCGCAGAGGCAATTCGATTGACTGAGTTCGCTCGCGATTTTTCGCGCCCGATATTCATGACGCACGCAGGCGACGGCAGTGGACGCCTGTTTGTTGTTGAACAGACCGGCAAGATCTGGATTATGCTTGATGGTGTTCTCAGCAAATATCCTTTTCTGGATATCAGCGGCATGATCTCGCCTTCGGCAAACCGGCAATATAGCGAACAGGGATTGCTGGGATTGGCATTTCATCCCCAATTCTTGTCGAACGGTGTTTTCTTTGTCAATTACACCGATCAACGTGGGGATACCATCGTTGCACGCTATCGGGTTTCGCTCAGCAATCCCGATATCGCCGACGCCAGCAGCGGTAGATTAACTTTTAAGCTTGCCCAGCCCTATGCCAATCATAATGGTGGTCATATTGCCTTTGGTCCCGATGGCTATCTCTACATCGGCCTTGGCGATGGCGGGTCGGCGAATGATCCTCTTGGCGCCGGCCAGAATCGAATGCTGTTGCTGGGTTCGATGCTGCGTTTTGATATTGATAGCGCCCTTCCCTATGCAATCCCGGCAGACAATCCGTTCGTGGGCGATGAAAAGGCTCGCGACGAAATTTGGGCATATGGACTGCGTAATGTTTGGCGTTTTAGCTTTGATCGCCAAACTGGTGATATGTATATCGGAGACGTCGGGCAGAACAAATGGGAAGAAATCAACTTTCAGCCGGCCGATAGCGAGGGTGGCGAGAATTATGGCTGGAACGTCTGGGAGGCTTCACAGCCATTTGCCGGCGGTACGACGGAATCACATGTGCCGCCTATCTTTGAATACCCGCACTCGCTGGGTTGCTCCGTTACCGGCGGCTACGTCTATCGCGGAAAAGCCAATCCCCTACTCGAGGCAACTTACATTTTCGGCGACTATTGCACGGGGCGCATGTGGGTAACATATCGCGATCCCGACATGCAATGGCAGACCGAAGCTTTTCTCAACACCGGCATGGCGATCAGCAGTTTTGCAGAGGACGAAAACGGCGAGATTTATGTTATAGATTACGCCGGAATAATCTATCGGATAGATCCTGCCTGAAGCTCGCGCTTGCAACTCTTCGATGCAGAAAGCGATTCAGCCCGTGCCAACCCTTCAATTTGTGTTGGCTTGCCAATGACGAAGTGTCTCGTCCGCCAATACAGGCAAGAAGAGGTGTAAGCCCAGCCGATATGTGCACACTCTCGCCGGAAAACCCCCTAAACGCCAAAGCATATCGCGAAGGAAGGGTACGTGTATTCGTCACCGCACACTTGTCCGCGCCAGTTAGACGACAACTGAGTTCTCCGGCGTATTGTGCAATCCAGCTCGCAGACGTTTGTATTGTGCGATTAGCGTCTTTATCTGCAGTTCCACGGGGTGATAGCGCTTCATCACTTGTTTGCCTTCAGTCTGTAATTGGCGCATATTGGTTTCCACTTTGCGCAAGCGCGACTCCAGTTTCATGTCGCGGTTTTTCCAATCGATATAGGCCAAGGGCACCAGCAAGATAAAATAGGCACCTAATCCATACATTACTGAACCATAATCTTGGTAGTTGTTGTATTGCAGATAGAATCCGACAGCGCCGCTTGCTAGAACCAGCATCACTTGCAACAGCATCCGGCGAGCAAACGCACCTCGCTTACGCCGCTTTTCCAGTTTTTGCTGCAGTTTGTCGCGCTCTTGCTTGAGTTGCTCCAGATCTCCGCGTATGACGTTGACTCGTTCACGCAGGGGCTGTCCTTCTTCTATAAAGGTATCGAGGCGGTTTTTTACCAGCCGCGCTTCTTCCCAGGAATCCATCATCCGGTTGTAGTGTACTTCAAGTGCCTTGATCTGAAGCTCCAATGGCTGATATCGCTGTCGGTACTGTTGACCTTCGTACTGCAGATCACGCACGTCGCTTTCCAGCGTTCGCCGCTGCGCATTGGTTCGGGTACGCGGGTCCTTCCAATTCGCGATCACAATTGGAATTAACAGACCGCACAGGGCCGCCAATCCAAAGGCGACCAAGCTGAAATCTCGATAGGAATTGAAGTAGTGAACACCGGCGGTGCCGCTAGCCGCTATTAGAATCACTAGCATGCCGATGCGGCGCAGCACAAAGGCGCGCTTGTTGCGACTTTCAATCTTAACTGTAATCTTCTGGTGCTTTTCCTTTAGCGCCTCAAGATTAGTACGTATATCGCCGAGTTGATCGCGCATCGGTTGCCCTTGCAGCCGCAATGCATCCAGGCGTCGCTTGAATTGCTGAATACGTCCCCAATCGTCGTATTGTTCCTGGCCACCAATGTACCATTCGCCAGCTTCTTCATTGCCGAAGATATAGGTGCCGAACTTGAAGCTGTAGGGCAAAGGCTTGCCATTGCTTAGGCTATGCTCGAGGTCGTTCACTTCTTCCAATAGCTGCTCGAGTAAGAGCAAAAGCAAATTTAGCGGCGCGGATAATCGCTTGATTTCATCCGTTGAACGCTTCTCATCATTTGCACCCAGATTGCCCCGATGGTGAGTCAATTCGGTATGCAGCCGGCCCAATTCTTGTCGTGTCCGCCGGATCCCCGCCGCTCGTTCACGCGCATCGATATGGGGTTGGAACAGACGCGGTATCCCAATCGCGTGCATGTCATCGAGGTATTCCTGTGGCGTTACATGTTCAATCATCGCGCGATTCTACAGCATTTTGAAGGACGTCCACACAAAAAAGAGCCTGCAGCCAATTGGAACTGAGACAAGGTCATTATAGCATATCCACATCTGGACACGTCCCTCAAGGCAAGCTTTGCTACACTGGGTTAAGATAGGCGAGGAGGATAGCAATGCGCGTAATCGACTTGTATCCGCTTAAGCTTCAGCCGGCGCTCCACGTCAAAGTTTGGGGTGGCATGCGCCTGCATCAGGTATTGGACAAGCCGCCGCCAGAAGGCCAGCCCTACGGCGAGTCTTGGGAGTTGCATGATAGTGTGGTGGTCAACAACGGACGGCTGGCCGGGCAAACCTTGCGCGAGATAATGAACGAAAATGCGAGCCAACTGGTGGGGCGAGGCTATGACGCAACCGAAGGTTTTCCCCTGCTTGCCAAATTCATTGATGCGGAACAGTGGCTGTCGATACAGGTGCACCCCGATGACGCACAGGCTCGAGATCTGGAAAGAGAGCCGCGTGGCAAGACGGAAGCCTGGATCGTCATCTTCGCCGAGGAAGGCGCGCAGTTGGTTTCCGGCATTAGACCCGGCACCTCGCTTGAAACAGTGGCGGTAGCTATAAGTAGAAATCAACTGGAAAAGCATTTGACGTTTGAGCGAGTCGCAAGCGGCGATGTACTCTACATTCCCGCAAACACGGTACATGCCTTGGGACCGGGCTTGTTGATCTACGAAATTCAGCAGTCCAGCGATACGACCTATCGTCTTTACGATTGGGGCCGCCTGGGTCTGGACGGACAGCCGCGTCAGCTGCATATCGATAACGGCCTGCAAGTCGCCAGATTAGATCACTTACCAACAGTTGCGCGTCCCAAAGGCGAGCTGCTTGTGGCAAGCCCGTATTTCGCTACCTGGAGACATCAGTTGACCGGTCAATCCCGGTCTATTGCTACAGGAGAAATCTTCCATTGCTTGACCTGTATCGAAGGATGTCTTCAAATGCATGCAACTGGGCATGAATCTGTTGCGCTTGGCAAGGGAGAGACCGGATTGATTCCCGCCTGCATAGACAAATTCTCCATTGAGGGAACAGGGACGGTTTTGCGATCATGCCAGAAAACCCCGCAATCCTAGTCGGGATGATGCGGGGCCTTGTCAACGAGATTCTCGGCGAAATACGCTACAGCCGGATTCGCTCGAATTGTCGTCCAAATGCGGCCTAGGAATCTGTTCCATTCACTTCCAGAGTGAATTTGGCAGTCTTCTTTTGATCATGGTGATCCCACTCGCGCTTGCCAACCTGGACAATGTAAAGGTCAGAACGAGAAGAATCTGGTTTCACATGCATAGTTCCGGATTGCAGCCAGAGCCCGCCTAGCAGCGCGACATCGTGCAAGTTGGCGCCACTGCTATCGCTATAACATAAATTGTTGTCCAGACTACACTGAAACGGGTTACTGGCAATGACATTGACCGACACTTCCGGATAGAACTTGCCTTCAGTGTGTTCGTAAGCGATGGAAAAGTCGCCGTCGGCTCTCACCGCGTAATGTAATGGGAGTTCGGTTGATGCTTCGCACGCAGTGACCGTACTCCCTGGCAGCAGCGGCACTTGATCCAAATGCAAGTCGAATTTCCCGACATTGTCGTCAGTGCGTCCGCCCCATCCCGTCGCGATCAGATGATATTCACCGGATTCTTGCAATTCATGAATCAGTGCTGCGTATTCATGCGCGTGCAGCGCAAGGATGACATTCATTTCGGAATCCAGCAATATGAGCTCGGGCTGGTACCAACTGGACCAACCGAAAGTACCATTTGACGGCGTCAAAACAGCACGGATGATGTCGCCGGCATTCCCTTGGAAGCTGTAATGCGTTGCATAGTCTTGAACTGAAATTTCGCCGTGAACCGTTTGGCCATAGGCGATCAAATTGTCGTCTTGCGCCTGGACCAGTACGCTGCAAAAGAGCAATGTCACTAGTGTTACGAGCAGGGCTTTCATGTTTACCTCCGTGGCAAGGAACAGCTTACGATAGGAACATCATATCATGTTTGGCCAATATGCCGGCCTAAGTGAGTGGTGAGAATCATAGATGAAAAACCCGCGCAAAACCCTCGCAATACCCCCTGAAAGCCCTCGCAAAAGCCCCATAAGCCCCTCTTATATTCCCATTCAAATTGCCCTGATCGCAGTGGCCAAGATCGCGGGACGACAACAAAATATACCGCGAAACTCCCGTATCTGCTGCCTTGCGGGCGATTGGGCGGGCAGACTCGATAGCGGCAAGGGCAATTCTTGCGTCGTTCTTGTGACCGAGAATAAGCGTTTTGCGATATAACGTGCTTTTGCGACATACAAACCTACGTTCAAGGATTACTGATTGCTCGCGATTGTTAATCCGCCTGGGACTGAGGGTAGCACAAATGGGTTTGCCATTGGTGAGCAAATGTTCACGGTTTGAGACAAGGCAAGCCGGCCCCACTGAGGTGGTATGAACCGTACTTGCGATCTTCGCTACTGATAACTTAGAGCCCGCTAACAGAAATCTGATGCTGCTCTGACGTCCATCCAATGTCGCTGAGGGACAATAGAGTCGATATATATCTCTAACTGAGGAGGCAGCATGGATTTCAGCAATTATACGAATAAAGCGCAGCAAGCTATCCTCAAGGCGCAAAACCTCGCCACAGAATACAATCACAACAGCATTGACTCGGCGCATGTGTTCCTGGCATTGATGCAACAACAAGATGGACTCGTGCCACGTATCATTCAGAAGATTGGCGCGCAAAGCGGCGGCATCATTGAAGCGCTGCAAAGTAATCTGCAGCGATTGCCGCGAACCAGCCAGCCCAACTCGGGGATTCAACTCAGTCGCGATAGTCTGAAAATGTTCACGCTCGCCGACGAAGAAGCCAGGCGCATGCGCGACGATTTCATCAGCACGGAGCATTTGCTGTTGGCATTGTCGAAGGAGGGCGACACCAGCGAGATATTGCAGCGCGGTGGCATTGAATATGATGATATCCTCCATGCTTTGCAGTCAATTCGTGGCAAGCAGCGCGTCACTAGCCCAGATCCGGAAACAACCTACGAAAGTCTGGCCAAGTTCGGTCGCGACCTGACAGCCGATGCGCGTCACGGCATGCTTGATCCGGTTATCGGCCGCGACGAAGAAATTCGCCGCGTGATACATGTCATCAGTCGGCGCAGGAAGAACAATCCCGTCCTTATCGGCGAAGCAGGTGTTGGAAAGACCGCCATAGCCGAAGGCCTGGCGCAGCGCCTGATCAATGGCGATGTGCCCAATAGTCTGAAAGACAAGACGATTATCGCGCTGGATATGGCGGCACTTGTCGCTGGAAGCAAGTTTCGCGGTGAATTCGAAGAGCGGCTACAAGCGGTATTGAAAGAAATTGCCGAAAGCGATGGCAAGGTCATCCTCTTTATCGACGAGTTGCACAACATTGTAGGAGCGGGAAGTGCCGAAGGCGCCATGGATGCCGGCAATATGCTCAAGCCGATGCTGGCGCGCGGCGAATTGCGCATGATTGGCGCCACTACGCTGGATGAGTATCGACAATACATTGAGAAAGATGCCGCACTCGAACGCCGTTTTCAACCTGTTTTCGTCGAAGAGCCGACAGTAGAAGACACTATCAGCATCTTGCGCGGTCTCAAAGAACGATACGAAGTGCACCACGGCGTACGCATTCAGGATAGCGCTGCGATCGCCGCTGCCACGCTCAGTCACCGATATATTCCCGATCGACAACTGCCAGACAAGGCCATCGATCTGATCGACGAGGCGGCGGCTCATCTCAAAATGGAGCTCGATAGCAAGCCTGTGCAGCTGGACAAAATCGAACGACAGATCATGCAGTTGGAGATTGAACGCGCCGCGCTGCGAAAGGAAAAGGACGCAGCTTCCAAACAGCGCCTGCAAGATCTGGAAGTTGAGCTTGCGGATGCGCAGGAAACACTTGGCGGGATGGTAGCGGTCTGGCAGCACGAAAAGGGCGCGATCCAAGACATGTCTGCCATTAAGGCCAAAATTGATGACGCGCGTATGCAATTGGAGCGCGCGGAGCGCCAAAGTAACCTGGAAGAGGCTGCTCGATTGCGCTATGGCGCACTTCCAGACTTGGAAAAATCCCTGAGAAAAAGCGAATCCAGTATAGAAAACATGCGCGCTAGCGGATCTCTACTGCTCAAAGAAGAGGTTGACGCGGATGAAATTGCGGCGATTGTCAGCCGCTGGACCGGCATTCCGGTAAATCGTATGCTCGAGGGTGAGATCGAAAAGCTGCTGTGTATGGAAGACCGCCTGCACGAGCGTGTCATAGGACAGGATGATGCAATTGCAGCGGTCGCCGCTGCTGTGCGGCGAAGTCGCGCGGGTTTGCAAGATCTCAACCGCCCGGTTGGAACATTTCTGTTTCTGGGTCCCACGGGCGTCGGCAAGACAGAATTGGCTCGCTCGCTGGCGCATTTCCTCTTTGACGACGAGAACGCGATGGTCCGCATCGATATGAGCGAATATGGCGAGAAGCATAGTATCGCCCGACTCATCGGTGCGCCACCAGGATACGTCGGCTATGAAGAAGGCGGGCAACTTACCGAGGCCGTGCGGCGACGCCCCTATTCAGTGCTCTTGTTTGATGAGATCGAAAAGGCGCATCCAGATGTATTCAACGTCTTCCTGCAGGTTCTTGACGAAGGCAGATTGACGGATGGCCAGGGCCGAACCGTAAATTTCAGCAACTCTGTTATCATCATGACAAGTAATGTCGGTAGCGCAATCATCAAGCAATTGGGACCGAAAGTTGAGGAATCAGAGCAGCGAAGCGCTATCATGAGCGAATTGGATCGGCACTTCCGTCCGGAGTTTCTTAACCGCCTGGACGAAATCATCATGTTCCACAGTCTGTCGCGCGATCACATTCTGCGCATTGTGGATTTGCAATTGAAAAGATTGGAGAAATTGCTGGCGGAGCGCCACTTGAGCATTGAACTGAGCGATGGGGCGAAACAACTACTCGCAGATCTCGGTTGGGACCCGGTCTTTGGCGCCCGACCATTGAAGCGAGCCATCCAGAAGAAGGTTCAGGATCTGCTGGCGCTGGCTATTCTCGAGGGCGAAATCACAGAGGGTGATCATATTTGCATTGACCTCGATGAAGATGGCTACAAGCTTGCTTTTCGGGCGACACAAGAAGAGCCGGTTATGACCTAGCGAGAGCTCCAATGTATCGGGGGTAGAATGCTGCCCCCGATTTTAATCTCCTGGTGGAGGAACCGGCAATTTGTCCTCGGCGATGTCTTTCCACTTTTCGCCTTCGTCGACCAGCATGACTGGAATGCCGTCGCGGATCGGATATTTATAGCCGCTATCATCACAAACCAGCCAACTGTCCCTGACGATACGCAACTGACCGGGATCATCGCCCTTGTCCTTGTAGTGGACAGCTACGGGGCAACGCAATATCTTCATGAGTTCATCTGATACCACTGCCATCGCATACCCTTCTGCTTTAAGGAACATGTGTTGCTAGCGAGTATAGCTTTGTGTGCAGATGTCGTCAATTCAAGTGTGTTAGTCCTAACATGACGGCGCCTCTGCCATTATAACTTTGCCTAATCGACACTATAATGCTGCCGAACCTAGCGAGAAAGTCATCAACATTGAGCTACCGTCGAAACTGTTTTTCCGCCGTAATCTTTGCTCTCGTATTTTGTGGCATATTCGTCGAAGCACAAGTACCACCGCAGCCCACATCTGTTCCCGGTTCCCTGGCAGATGCGGACGACTATATTCGCGCTGATCGGCTTGGCATAACATTCATCAGCTCGATTGACAGCATTAACCATCCATCGCGCTATCGTAATGCCTTGATTTTGGGTGCCGGCTGGAATCGCTGGCCAATGTACTGGAATCGGGTGGAGAGAGAACCTGATCGTTGGGATTGGTCCGACTATGACCGGCTAGTCGCAGCGGATCTCGATCACGGATTGCAGATCAATGCAATACTCTTGGGAAATCCCGCCTTTTGGCAAGAAGGTGAGAGTATTGCCAATCTGTTCCAACCGATATTTGCAGACGGGACCGATAGCGCCGCAGTGGATGTGCCGATAAACCCGAACAATCCCTGGGCGCGCTTCGTGTACCGTGCCGTTTCGCGCTACCGTCCCGCGGGGACACTGGCAGAAGAGCGTGGCTTCCCGGATGGTACGGGTGTGCGCGTTTGGGAGATTTGGAACGAACCGGATCTTCCGCTCTTTTGGCAAGGTGGGAAAGATGCATATGCGCGAATGCTAAAAACGGCCGCGATCGTCATCAAAACGGTAGATCCGCAGGCGACCGTAATGTTTGGCGGGCTTTTGCTCGCCAACGACGAATACTTCTTTTCCCAGGTTTTGCGCATCTTCAGCAAGGATAGCCTGCGCGATGAATTCAACTGGTTCTTCGATGCAGTTGCTGTTCATAGCTATGATGATCCCTGGCGGAGTGGTTGGCTGACCAAGTTCCTCACGGACACTCTGGCTGAATACGAGCTCGTTCGTCCGATCTGGCTGAATGAAACGGGCATTTCTGTCTGGAACGATTATCCAGGGCCGATTTGGGCGAGTAGCGCGGATCAGCGCCTTCGTCTGGCTACAACAGAGCAGCAGGCAAGTTTTCTGATTATGAGCGCCGCGTTTGCCTGGTCAAAAGGCGCAGACAAAGTCCTATACCATCAGCTCTTCGACGATTGCGGCAACCAGCCGCCGGGTACCGACTTTGCGCCTCATTCCGGCGAGCTCTGTGCCGACGGGATCTGTTACGGCGATGCCTTTGGCATTTATCGCAATCCACGCGATGCGATTTGCTTCAGTCAACATCCCTTGGCCAATACGCCGCGTCCGGTCGCCTATGCTTTTCGGACACTGGCTCGAGTCTTCGGCGGTCACCCCTTTGCAGCCTCATCCGTAGTCGGATTGAACGACACTGTCACATCGATTACTTTTACACGCGAAACTGACGAGCGCATCTTGGTGATATGGAATAATACCTACGAAGCGCTCACACATAGTGTAAAGGCTAAAGGCTCGATGGCAGTAGCACATTATTTGGATGGACAGATACGGAACTTGCCAGCCGCGGAAGGCAAGTATCTGCTGCATTTGCAGCCAGCAAGTGATTACAATTTCCCCGATCTCGAGAACAGCCGCGCAAGCGCTATCGGTGGCGAGCCGATCATATTGGTGGAAAAGATGACTTGACGCGCATGGCAGCCCCGCAGAATTGCCATAGAGTTGAATTCGATTGTTGCGTCGAGCGGCGTTGGAGCGAAAAGTGACATTCGGGCGCCTCATAATGGTCTTTGCCAGTATCATCGTCAGCGCTGTCTCAGTGTTTTTGATATTGCGCGAGGTTCCCATCTCCTCGGTGATCGACATCATCGGAAAGGCGGATCCGTTTCAGCTGCTACTCGCACTAGGTTTCGTAACGCTATCCCTGTTTACGCGAGGGATTCGCTGGTGGGGATTGCTTGGCTACCGGCTTGATCTGCCTCGCGCGGCACATATTGTCAATGTGATGTCTCTGGGCAACCAATTGCCCTTACGCCTGGGTGAAGTTGCCCGCAGCCTTTTGGCTGCACATAGTGGCGTGCCGCTGGCAACCGCCGCCGCGAGCATAGTTGTCGAGCGGCTCGTCGATACGCTGGTCGTGGTGCTAATGATAGCGGCGACAGTGAGCACGCTGCCAGATGTGCCAATTGAAGTAACACAATCGGCAACGCTTTTCGGCGTTATTGCGCTCGCCGGATTCCTCGTCTTGCTTGCCTTCGCGCGTTATCCGCAATATGCCGACTCCATTTCCAACAAGCTCATGGATATGGTGCCTATTCTCCGCCGCCTGCCTTTACACAAATTGATTTCCAATCTGCTGGATGGCATGCAGGCACTCACGAGTGTCAAGACTTTCCTTTTCACGACACTTTGGACGCTGATCGCCTGGGCCGCGTCGCTCGCCACTTTCTATGTTTTGTTTAACGCCCTGGGAATTCAAGCCGATGTCGTCAGAAGCGTTCCCCTCGGCGTTTCGCTCGCTGCGCTAAGCGTCGCCATTCCGGTCAGCATCGCTGCGCTGGGACCGTTTGAGGGTTCCATTATTCTGACCGGCCAAATCGTCGCGATGGATAGTATCGATGCCGTCTCACTCGGATTCCTGTTTCACGGTATCAGCGTATTGGGTTACATCATATGGGGCGTCATTGGCTTGCTCGCGCTAGGTGTGTCACCCACCAAAGCCTTTGCCAGCTCGAGTGATGATGTCGGCGAGGAGCCCTAGCCTCGCGTTAAGAATTCGTGCACCAGCGACTGAAAATGATGCACGCCATTCTCACGTAAGACGGAAAAGCGCCCACGATCGTATGCCTTCGAAAGCAAGCCGCGTTGAACCCATTCACATAATTCGATATCTTCGACTTGAATCTCGTCGCTAAAAGCGATGATCTGCTGCATGCTTTCCCAGCCCGCCCCAGTGCCCGGAGACTCGAAATACCATTCGAATATTGTCAGCGTTTTGTCGTGTCCAACGGGAATGATGATATTTATTGACGTATTGTCCAGATAGACGTTCAGCATAACATTGGGAAAGACCCAATAATACAAAGCATCGGATTCACCTTCGCCACTGCGTACATAGCGGCGGTCACGCACTTCGCCCGCGCCAACTTCGCGAATCGGCGCGTGCTGCTTTGAATAGTAACCGTGCGTCTCTACACGATACTGATCGTAATCGATCTCTCGGAACAAACCCGGGTGCGCGATAGGCAGATGATACCCTTCCAGGTAGTTATCGACGTATACCTTCCAATTGCAGTTGATCAGATAATCGCGCCTTTCGATTAAGCGCATTGTTTCCAGGTTAAAGCCAGCGCCGACGATCTCATCGTGAATGGCGCCGTAAACCACGGACATTGGCTGCGCCTGCGGATCGAGATTGACGAAGATCCAGGGCCCCCAAGCTTCAACCTGAATAGGCTGTAAGCATACTTTGCTCTTGTCCCAATTCTTGACACCCTCGAATTCGGGCGCGCGCATCAACTTGCCATCGAGATCGTATGTCCAACCGTGATACTTGCATTGCAAGCTTTTGCGGTTGCCGCGCCCCTGTGCCACCACCGCCGCGCGATGGGGACAAACATTGTAGAAGGCTCGCAATTCACTCACGCGATTTCGTACGACAACCAGCGGCTGATCCAGAACTTCACAGCTGAAGAAGTCGCCTACGCGCATGACATCTTCCAGCCGTCCTACCGGTTGCCAAGTCTTGTAAAAGATTCGCTCAGCTTCCAAGGCCAAAAATTCCGGTTCGATATACCAGCGAGCCGGCATGGTCTCGGCAATGGGCAGTTCGGCAGATGGACAAAAATCGCGCAAATCCAGTGAATCAGTTTTCGTGTATGTTGCCACGTCGTATCAATTCCTCATCGCGGATGCCCAGTGAATACACGAAGTATACGGGTAGCTAGTGCAAGATGCAAAGACGCGACAGTTCACGCATGATACTTCTTTAACATTTTTTCCGTATAATGAAGCAAAATGGTAAAGACGGCTTTGCGGTTCTGCGAGGCGGCGTTTTTTGCAGTCAGGGATTTCCGCGAGGCTCCAGCCGTAGAGAGGGATGGCTATGCAGAAGCTAATGCGAATCATTTGGAGCATTGTTCTGATACTGAGCATCGTCTGGATGGCGGTTGGTTTCGTTGCTGCCGCGCAGATCGTGCCCGCCGATAGCGTGATTACCGATCTGACCTCAGAGGTCGAGACTATTGCCAAGACCGTCGGTGCAGATAAAATCGTAGGATTCTCCTTGCCGGCATTCTTTCTCGCCAGCGGGCTGCCGCTTTTCGTGGTCGCCGCTTTCTTCCTTTGGCGCATCAACCGCTTGCCGCAACCACAACCTGCCGGGAACGCTGTCGAGACTTCCAGCGAAATCCCGCTGCCATTTCCGGAAACTACAGGCAAGAGCAAACAGAAGGATAATTCGGCGCTGCGCCGACGGACTTTGGGCATTTCGGTACTTGCATTGGTAGCGGTGTTTTTCCTGTGGAATAACGCCGATATGGAAATGCTTTTGTACCCCTTACGCTTGTTTGTTACCTTCGTGCATGAAGCGGGGCACTCCTTGGCAGCGTTGCTCAGTGGTGGGCAGGTACAAGGCTTTAGGGTGTTCGCCAATGGATCAGGTGTCGCGACTACTTTAGGTGGCAATCCTGCCTTGATTCTGCCTGCAGGTTACCTGGGCGCAGCGCTTTTTGGCTCTCTGCTCTTTCTTGTTAGTAACCGCGCGCCCCGATCGCTTTCCGGTCTGTCGATCATGTTGGGCGCTTTCATGATTGGCTTGACCGCAGTTTACGCCCGTCCCGACGAATCCGGTTCGCCCATCGCCATGATCGTTGGCATTGGCTTTGGCATGATCATTTTACTGCTCGGGGCTAAGGCGCCACTTGTGGTCAACCAGTTTGTGCTGAACACCCTGGCCATGATGACCGCCTTGGAAGCGGTGTTGGATCTGCTATATCTTGTTGGTCACGCCGGGATCAGCCGTGGCGAACAGCGCAACGATGCACTGGCATTTGCCCAACAGATCACGCCCTTGCTGACAGCATCTATCGTTGCTTTGATTTGGGCTGCGATTGCGGTGGCAATATTGGTCGCGGCTATCTATTTCGGTACCGTTAAGCCTTTGCGGCAAGAAATTGTCAACGTAGTCTCCGGCGGTGAATCGTAAACAATTTGTAAATTTCGCTTGACAAACTTGCATCGCGGCACGCTTTGCCATAAATTGGAGAGTGAGATGAGATCCGGGAGAGGGAGTCATGTTAAGAACTTTCGTTGAGCGCAAAGTCCGGCGCCAGATCGTTCACCGTAGCTTGATCATTTCGGTACTGGCGTTTGTTGCCATTTTGGCCCTTTGGTATTCCGAATCGATGGCTTTGCTGGTTCACCCATTGCGCATGTTCATAAACAATATACATGGGGGCATTAGCGCCTTTGCCATCCAGATTTCCGGCGGTAGCGTACAAAGTTTCACGCTGTCGCCCGTCGGCGCTTACCGAATCGAGTTTCAGGGTGGATCAGATGCCTTGATATTCGCATCGGGATATCTAGGCTCCGCAATGCTTGGCGCAGTCGCATTCTATTTGGTAAATCGTGCTCCGCACCTCTTGCGCGGAATGGCTATCGTTACCGGGGTTTTCACCATTGGTTTCCTTTTACTGTTCATCCGCCCAGATCAAGCAGGTGGTTTGATCTCCTTCGTCGTTTGCATCGGGCTTGGGGTTTTGCTGATCGTTTTGGGCTGGACAGGCAAGGGCGATATCAATCAGTTGCGGTCACGCAAGTCTGTCACTCAAATGGTGATGAACATTGTGGCGGTTATGACAACTTTGCATATCGTGCTTGATCTGGCTTATGTGCTGAAGGCACCGGCTACCAGCGATGGCGTTATCACCAATACAGTTGCGGCCTTTGCCGAGAGCGTTATGCCGGCCTCTTCTGTTTCCGTTGTTGCCTATGCCTGGGCTGCGATCGCCATCGTGCTGCTTGGCATCGCTGTCAATTTCAGCATGCTGCGGCCGCTGAAACAGATCCCCAAGAACGACGATATCGTCTAATTGCTGATCGCGCATCCGACGAAAATGATTCTAATTTGCGGGGCATGTCCTGGAGACATGCCCTTTTTCTTTGCCCTACTTTCTAAGCTATTTGTACTGTCGAAAAACAGATTTCCCCTGTCGCAAACATGACATACATCTAGATTGACTTAAGAATTAACCTATGTTAAACTTTATATGTTATCTGGCTAATTTGATTGCATTGAAAGTACCTCCATGGCCGACATCGTCACTCCGCTCTCCGGTAATCAAGATTCCTCCAGCACGATCTGGGCCTGGCGGCAAAAAGGATGGCTGGCGCCACGCCTGGTCTTGGTTACCTTGCTGGCTATTGTGCTGAGCCTGCTGGGGGAGCGAGCAAACATTCCAGATACTGCTCTCTTGTCGCTGAATATCATCTCTTATGCTGCCGGTGGATTCTTTGGCGCCAAGACGGCAATCGAAAGTTTGCGGCAAGGCGAGATAGATGTAGATCTGCTGATGGTGCTGGCAGCGCTGGGAGCTGCAATCATTGGCGAGTGGCATGAGGGTGCAGTCTTGCTCTTTCTTTTTTCCCTAAGCAATGTCATGCAAGATTATGCTATCGGGCGCAGTCGCAAAGCTATCGGCAGCTTGTTTACGCTTTATCCCGAGCGGGCGACAGTTAAACGAGGTGATGAAACAATTCGCGTCAGGCTTGAAGATATCAAGCTTGGCGACACAGTCCTGATCGAACCAGGCGAGCGCATCGCCGTCGATGGCCAGGTGCTAGCGGGCAATTCTTCTATTGATGAAAGCCCTATCACCGGAGAATCGATACCCGTTGACAAGAGTGTTGGCGACCGCGTCTTCGCTGGCACGCTTAATGAGCAAGGCATCCTTGATGTTCGCGCCACGCGATCCGCCGGGCAGACAACCCTGGCGCGAATCGTCAAACTAGTAGAGGAGGCGCAAGAGAGCAAGGCACCCACCGAGCGTTTTCTCGAGCGCTTCGAACAGAGATACGCCAAAGCAATCATCATCGGAATTGTTCTACTGATCGTCATCCCGCCCGCCATGGGTCTGAGTGACTTTGAAAGCAACTTCTACCGTGCGATGGTTTTGATGACAGTTGCCTCGCCATGCGCCCTAGTCATTAGCGTGCCATCGGCGTTTATCTCCGCGATTGCGTCCGCTGCCAGAAAGGGCGTGCTATTCAAAGGTGGCGCCAGTTTGGAGAAATTGGCAAATATCAGAGCCGTGGCATTCGACAAAACCGGCACTCTAACCGTTGGACAGCCGCAAGTGACCAACATCGTTTTGTCGCCTTTGGTCTCGGAAGCGGATCTATTGCAAACAGCCGCCTCTGTGGAAGCGCGCTCTGAGCATCCGCTCGCAAAGGCTGTTGTCGAACATGCAAAGTCACAAGGAATCAGTTTTCTCACTCTGGATGATTTCGTCGCAATTCCCGGTCACGGCGTGCGAGCTCGTCTGGGCGACAAAATTGTGCGGATTGGCCGCGTCACGCAGTTGCATGACACAGCACCGCTGCCCGAGTCACTGGAGGTTGCCCAGTCACGTTTGGAGCAAGCCGGAAATACCGTAATCGCTGTGCAGCGCGCAGGTCATTGGCTCGGCCTGATCGCGCTGGCAGATCAAGAACGGGAGGCGTCTGCAAAGCTGATAGGATTTCTAAAGCAGCGCGGCATTTTCACGGTCATGTTAACCGGTGACAATCCGCGCGTGGCGGAATCGATCGGCGGCCGGTTGGGCATTGATCAGGTTTACGCGGAATTGCTGCCTGCCGAAAAGGCAAAGGTAGTGCGGGAGCTTCAAGAACATGTTGGCAGCGTGGCAATGGTGGGCGATGGCATCAATGATGCGCCGGCTCTGGCTGTGGCAGATGTAGGCATCGCGATGGGTGGTGGTGGCACAGATGTGGCACTGGAGACATCGGATGTGGTGCTGATGGGCGACAAAATAGAGCGCCTGCTGGACGGGATTGTCATGAGCAAGCGAGCACTGAAAGTGGTGAATCAAAACATCGCTTTTTCTTTGGCGGTGATTGGCCTGCTTGTGCTCGGTGTTTTCATAGTGGCCTTGCCCTTGCCCTTGGGCGTGCTCGGGCACGAAGGCAGCACGGTATTCGTAGTGCTGAACGGGCTTGTGAGCTTGCTGCTATTGCCGGAATTCCGCCGTCAGCGCATGCTGCGCCCTGGCAGAAGCTAACGTTTGAATTGGGCATGCATCCATTCGCCGAATAGCGATTGCAGCTTGAGGCGCTGATACTTACCGGTGGCAGTTACCGGGATATCTTTTCCGAACACTACAACTTTCGGCGATTTTTCGAAGGTCATCTTGGAGCGGCAATGTAACAAGATATCTTCTACGATAATGTTTGCGCCCTCTTCAACCACAATGTAAGCGCCTACCTCCTCGCCATAATAGACGTTCTGAAAACCTATCGCCAAACCGACCTGTACACCTTTTATTTCGAGCAAAACCTCTTCTATATCCAGCGGACTGAATTTGACGCCGCCGCGGTTGATTAACTCTTTAATACGTCCCGTGATGAAGAAAAACGGCCGGCCGTATTCGTCCCACAAGAAGAAACCCTCGTCACCAGTGCGAAACCATTGAAATTTGAACGTCTCGGCATTGGCATCGGGTCGGAGATAGTATCCTTTCATGACGTTATGACCACGCACGCAGATCTCGCCTCGCTCGCCTTCGCTCAGTTGCTTGCCGCTGCCATCATTTGAGAAGATCGCCATTTCATTCGGTTCTATAGGGCAACCGATGCTGGGATAGCCGAAATCCATCATCCAGCTTCTATGAGTTTCCCAGGGCAGGTTAATTGGCAAGAAACACGAAAAACATGTTGTCTCGCTTAGACCATAACCGTGCAAAATGGTCAGGCCAAACATCGTTGCAAAATCATGGGCAAGAGAAATCGACAGTGTGCCGGCGCCGCAAATGAAGTGGCGGAAATGAGCCAAATCCCGGCGGTTGATGTTGCCGCCAAATATCGTTCTGCCTGCACTTTGCTCGCGCTCGCCGTATTCGAGCAGAAACTTGAGCATGGTCGGAACGACGCTGACCACGTGGACCTTATCGCGGACAATTCGTTCCCAAAAATGTGAGACGCTATAGCGCCGGTTTAGCACTGTGGAGCCACCGACGTAGAGAGGCGTAATCAGCGTTACCAATATGCCATTAACATGATGAATAGGCAGCACGCACATCATTCTTTGATTGCCAGTGATCGCCTGCCATTGGCTAACACCCAAGGCATCAACCAGCAGATTGTACTGAGTGAGGATGACGCCTTTGGGTGTGCCGGTAGTACCGCTGGTGTAGACCAGCAACGCTTCATCTTCTAGCGAGGCCGTCTCGGGACCGTGCATACCGATAGGAAGGTCGGACGATTTCGCACCGGATTCGTCGCCGAGAAAGGTGGTCGGGCGATTTTTCAGCGCTTCATAAAAGCTGATGTAATCGTCACAGGGGGCACCGCCCACGTCAATAATCTGCTCGATATTTGGCGCGCCGCCATCGTCATCTGTTCTTCGAATGATGTTCTCCGCGCGATCAAGATATTCGCTGCGGACAAAACAGACTTTTGCCTCGCTGTGCCGCAGGATAAAGGCGATCCGACGGTCATCTTCGGTGACATTCTGTGGCGCCACTGTTGCCCCGATGACCCAACAGGCAAAATAGATCAGCACGGTATCGACATGATTGAAGGCGATTGTCGCGACCCGATCCCCCCGCCGAATACCCAAATCCTCGTACATGAAATTGGCAACCTGGTGCACTCTGGCGTTGAATTCACCATAGCTATACTCTTCGCGCTTGTCGTTCTCACCATAGTAGATCATGAAGGGCTTTTGACCGGAGGTCTTACTGTGTAACGAGAGGAGATCACGAAAATTGCGAAAGGGTACTTTGTGCATTTCCGGCGGGATTCCGTCCTTGATATGTGCCTGATACATCTTGGACTCGGTTGCAGGATCAATCTCGTGCCACATCTCTCGTTTCCCTCGAAATTGGCCGGTTAAAAGCAACTGTCAGTATAGCAATTTACGCGGGAATGTGTACAAGTATCCTGATGTGTTTCGGCATGTCGGCTGGGGTGGGCGGCGGGGCGTATCCTAGTCTAAACATGTCAATGACAGTCTGTTAGACTGAACGTTCCATGAGGGATATCAGGATGCCCGGTGTAAATGCGTTGGCAAGATGGTTGCAAAATGGTCAACATGGAAGGCGGAAATGAATGAGAAAACTGTGCGTGATTGGCAGCGGCTATGTTGGTTTGGTGACGGGTACCTGCTTTGCGGACTTAGGAAACAATGTCACTTTCGTCGATATTGACGAGTCAAAGATTGAGATGCTGCGGCAAGGAAAGATGCCGATCTATGAACCCGGTTTGGGCGAGATGGTGCAGCGCAATGCGTCCGCCGGCCGAATGCATTACACAACGTCATATCTAGAGGGTTTGGATCAGACGGAATTTGCATTTATCTGTGTGGCAACCCCTTCAGGTGTCGATGGCGAGGCCGATTTGCAATATGTGCGCTCCGCCGCAGAAACCGTTGCCGAAGAAATGACTCACCCGCTGGTGATCATCAACAAATCGACCGTGCCCGTCGGCACTGGCGATTGGACTGCCGAAATCATCCAACGCAAGCAGCCAAAGCCGATCGACTTTTCGGTGGTCTCTTGCCCGGAGTTTCTGCGAGAAGGCTCCGCAATTGCCGATTTTATGAATCCAGACCGCACAGTGCTAGGTTCCACCAATCCTGAAGCTGTCGAGCGAGTCGCCGAGTTATATGCGCCGCTGGACGCTCCCATCGTAATCACCGATATCCGAACCGCCGAAATGATCAAGTACGCTTCCAACGCGTTCCTGGCGACACGAATCAGTTTCATCAACGAAATCAGCATCATCTGCGAACGGCTAGGCGCGGACGTTACGGAAGTCGCGCGCGGAATGGGGTTTGACAAGCGCATCGGTCCACACTTCTTACAAGCTGGCATCGGCTTCGGGGGCTCATGTTTTCCGAAAGACGTCAAGGCGCTTGCCAACATGGCGCAAACGCACGGCATGCATCCGCAGCTGCTCAACGCGGTCATGGAGATCAACGCCTTTCAACGCCGGCAGATTACTTTGAAAACACGCGAGATGTTAGGTGGAAACGTCAACGGACGGACAGTCGCAATTCTCGGGCTCGCCTTTAAGGAGAACACGGACGATACACGCGAATCACCTTCGTTGACGGTAGCGCGGTCGCTGCTCAATCAAGGCGCTCACGTCAAGGCATATGATCCGGTAGCGATGGATAACGCGAGCCGGGAAGTGCAGGGTATGACACTCTGCAATAGCGCCTACAGCGCAGCGGAAGACGCCGATGCGCTATTGGTTCTCACGCCGTGGAACGAATTCAAGCACCTCGATATGGCGCGAATTCGCGATTCAATGAACGAGCCTATGCTCATAGATGGTCGGAATCTGTACGACCCCGACGAATTACGCAGTTTGGGTTTCGAGTATCGCGGTGTAGGGCGCGGCTATGACGGCGCCGGTCTTGCTGCAAATGGTGGGGATTAGTTAAGCTTGGGGGCATTCAGCTCCGGCACATCCACTCGATAGAGTTGACCGGCTTCACCACCGACCATCCCGGCAACAGCTCTTCCGCATTGGCAGCCGATAGACAGGCATTCTTGTGGCTGAAGCCCATTAAGCCAGCCTGCCAGAAATCCGGCGTCGAAACTGTCACCAGCGCCGATACCGTCTCCACCTGCTTTAGCTGTTTCAACCTCTTGGACATACGCGTCGCCCTGCTGTATACACATGGCGCCGGCTGTCCCTTGCTTTACGACTAACAGCGGCAGTCGTGCACGCAACTGGGCAATAGCTCTTTCTAGTGTCTCGGCGCCGCTGAGACAAATCGCCTCGCGCTCATTCGGCATGAGCAGATCTATCAGAGAATATGCTTGCTCCAAGCCCACGTCCCATTGCTCTTGCGGATCCCAATTGGTATCCAGAGAAATGGTCATATCTGCGTTCTTAGCCCGCTGCAAAATCGCGAGCCAATCCGGCAGTAATCCCGTCTGCAGATACAAGCTTCCGTAATGCAAATGACGAGCGATTTCGAAATGATCATCCAGTAGATCGTTGGCTCGCAAAGCGCTAAGCGAACCGGGATACGTAAACATGGCGCGGTCATCGTCTTGAACCAGATGCAGGGTCAGACCTGTTTCAAGGTGCTTATCGACCGCGATGTATCGTATGTCGACGCCGGAGGCTTGCAAGGTATCCAAGATAAGTTGGCCAAAAGTATCGTCACCTACGCGCCCCAAAACTGCGACCCGCAAACCTAGTTTCGCAGCTTGTGCGGCAAAAATGCAGCAGGATCCTCCCATCACCAGATCGTACTGCTCGACGAATTTCTCGACTTGGCCAAAGCGCGGCACGATATCTTTGTCGCGAAGGATCAAGTCGACACAGGTATCGCCAAATACGAGGATATCGTAAGGCTTGGCCATTCCATTCCCGCCTATTGCGCTATCTCTATCGGCCAGTGGAGTCTGACATGCGGGCGGACAAAGGTCCTATGCATAACCGGTTTCACGCAGAAACGTCAGGTTTCGCCGGGCGCTTGCCAGGGGATCCATGCCACGGTTGGGCAAGATGTCCTGTTCCACCACCGCCCAGCCTTCATAATTGAGCTCGCGGAGCAACTCCAACAGAGCCGCGAAATCAACCGAGCCCTGCCCTATCTCGGGAAAGACATCCAACTCTACGGCCTTAAAGTAATCCCAGGAATTCGCCCGCACCTTCTGCAGCACATCATGATCACATTCCTTAAGGTGAAGGTACTGTAGACGATCGCTCCAGCGGCGACATACTGCAAGTGGATCTCCACCACCATACATGCAGTGTGCCGTATCCAGACACAGATTCAGGTAGCGTGGATCAGTCTCGTGCATGAGACGATCAATCTCCGCTTCTGTTTCGATGTAGGCGCCAACATGCGGATGGAAGACTGCCCGCAAGCCATATTCGTTGAAGGCGAGCTTGCCGAATGCTTCCGCATTGGTTGTGAAGTCCTTCCATTCTGCTTCCGACAAGCCGTCTTCGGCACGCACTCGCCCGGCACGATTGGCCCGATTGGCGTTGAAAAACAGCGCATCGGACAAAACTACCCATTCACAACCCATCTGCGACAGGAATTGGGTCGTCGCCATGGTTTCGTCATATTCATCTTGTTTGGCAATGGGATTGACCAGGTTGATCTGGACGTAAGCCGCCAGCAGGTCCAAGGCGAGTTCATCTAGCCGCTCTCGTAAAGCGGCTTTGTCTTGAGGCAAGAATCCAAAGGGGCCCAACTCTGTGCCGCTATAGCCCGCCCCGCTAATCTCGCGCAAGACTTGCTCCCAGGGCGGTACATCCGTAGTATCTTTCATGATCACGCCCCAGGATACCGGTGCAGAAGCAATCTTGACATTCACGCAACACTCCTCATTCGCAAACTGGTCACCAATAGAAGCGCTGTCCCTGGCGACCCTGTTCCCGTTCGTCAACAAGCTGCTTTGTCATTTCGTCTTCTGTGACTTCGGCGCCAAATACATCCCACCAGATGCCAGATCGCGGCAAGCGACTATAACGTTCGATTTGCGCCACGATCATGCACGACCGAGTCTCGTCTTTTGCCTCAATCAGGGCCGCCCCAAGTTCGTCTTCATTGCTCACGTTCCAAGCCTTTAAGCCGATGCTCTCTGCGTTCTTGGCATAATCGATCTGGACAAAATCCCCATCGTCGAGTTTGCCTGTCTGTTGATCGCGCACGCGAAATTCGTTGCCCAGGCTGTGACCGACCAAGACTTTCTGGTGCCCGTGAATCGACTGAAAACCATCATTCTGCAGCAAGATGACGGTCAGTTTGATGTTTTCTTGAATAGCGGTCTTCAATTCCATCGGGTGCAGCAGGTAATTGCCATCTCCGAGAAAAACGTACACCTCACCGTCGTCAGGTTTTGCCAAGCGCACACCAATTGCGCCCGGAATGTCGTAGCCCATGCATGAGTTGCCAAACTCCAGATGCAAGCTGCGTCCGGCTGTGGCCTCGAAGAGTTGGTGCAGGTCACCTGGTGCAGTTCCCGCGGCACATACCAGCGTATCGCCTGCCTTCATAAACTCGTTGATCACACCGATGACCTGGGCCTGACTCATGCGCTCATCGGGATATTGCACAAATACGGTATCGCGTTTCTGCTGCAGCCAGTCGTCTCGATCTACCGCCAGCGACTCGACATACGCAGGATTAGGTTTTATACCGGCGGCTGACGCGGCCGCGGTCAATTCGCGTAAGGTATCGCGTGCGTCCGCCACGATCGGCAAAGCGCCCAGCTTGTGCGCGTGAGCGCCACTGACATTGATGCTAACGAACTTGACCTTCGGGTTTTGCCAAGCGGAATAGGAACCGGTAGCGAAATCGGCCAAGCGCGTACCTATGAGGAATACGAGGTCGGCATCGGCCGCATATTTGCCAGAAAGAGGCGTGCCCGTATGTCCACTGCCACCGATCAGAATTGGAGACTCTTCACGCAGCGCGCCTCGGCCCGAATGCGTCTCTCCCACCGGAATACCGTATCTGTCGGAAAACTCGCGAATTTCTTGCCACGCTTTGGAATAATGCACACCGCCACCCGCCAGGATATAGGGTTTTTCGGCATCTCTCAGCAAGGCGACCGTCTCTTCTATGCGGCGCTGATCCGGTTGGCGTCTCTCAATGCGCCAGACTTTCTTGCGGAAAAAACTGACCGGATAATCAAAAGCAACACTCTGGATATCTTGGGGCAAGGCGATGGTAGCCGGCCCGGCATCAACAGGATCGGTCATCACGCGCATGGCTTCCGGCAAGGCGTACAAAATCTGTTCCGGTCGTGTAATGCGATCAAAGAATTGGCTCACTACACGAAAACAGTCCGTGACACTCATATCGAGCGAGACGGGATGCTCGATATCTTGCAAGACCTGTCCCTGGAAGCGCGTCGCGTAATAGTCGGAAGGCAAAAGCAGAACGGGCAAGCGATTAATGTGCGCGGTGGCGGCGCCGGTAATCATATTTGTAGCGCCCGGCCCGATGGAGGTGGTGCAGGCGAAAGTCTGCATGCGCAAGCGTGTTCGCGAATAGCCGGAAGCCGCATGCACCATGGATTGTTCGTTGGTCGGCTGATAGTAGGGAAGATCATCGCCGTATTCCCAGAGCGCCTGACTCAGGCCGCTAACGTTGCCGTGACCAAAGATGCCCCAAATCGCGGGGATAAAGCGCTGGATCTCATCATCATATTCACTGTATTGCATTTGCAAAAACTTGACCAAAGCCTGACCCATTGTCAAGCGGAGGGTTTCTTGACGGGCAAAGGGTTGAAACATCAGTTCATTCTCCTAAATCCCCGGTTATGCCCGGGTTATTTTTTGGTCGCTGGCAGGCGCTCGTTGGTCAGTTCAATCTCGGCCAGCGCAAGTTCCCTGGCATAGCCAATATATGTCTCCGGTGACAGTTGCAATAGCCGCTCTTTCTCGTCTCGCGGGATCTTTAGTGTTTTGATGAACTCTTGAATACTCACTTGGCTAACCGCTGACCCGCGTGTCAAGGCTTTCAATTGCTCGTAGGCGCCAGAAATGTGATGTTTGCGCAGAACAGTCTGCACGGCCTCGCCGAGCAACGCCCAAGCCTCAGAAAGATCGGCCTGCAGCGCCGGACGAGCAAGTTCGATCTTGCTCAATCCACTTCGCGCCGAAGTCAGGCTCAAGTAGCTATGTGCGATGGCTACACCGTAGTTGCGCAGCGCTGACGAATCACTCAGATCACGCTGCAAGCGGGAAACGGGCAAAGTATCGGCCAGATGTGCCAATAGCGAATTGCTTATTGCCAGGTTGGCTTCCGCGTTTTCGAAGTTGATCGGGTTCACCTTGTGCGGCATGGTAGAGGAGCCCACTTCGTCGCTGACCGACTTTTGCGCGAAGTAGCCCAGCGAAATATATGCCCACATGTCGCGGCAGAGATCAAGCAGTACCGTATTGTAGCGGCTGATATTGTGCGCCAATTCGGCCAGGTAATCCCGTGACTCCACTTGTGTGGTAAGCGGATTGTACGAGAGTCCCAATCCTTCCACGAACTGCCTTGATATGGCTTGCCAGTCCAGCCATGGATACGCCACCAAATGTGCATTATATGCCCCAACTGCACCATTGAACTTGCCCAGGAATTCTTGCGCTTCGATTTGCTTCAACTGCCGCAGCAGGCGATACACAAAAACTTTCAATTCCTTACCCATGGTAGTTGGCGTCGCCGCTTGCCCATGTGTGTGTGAGAGCATCGCGTCATCCGCGGTCGCTATAGCCAATGCATCCAGATCGGAGATCAGCGCATGCGCGCGCGGCTGCCACACCAGGCGCATCGCGTCGCTCAGCATCAGGGCATAGGCCAAGTTGTTGATATCTTCCGAGGTGCAGGCAAAGTGTATCGACTCACTCACATCCGCGAGGCTGGTGGAAGACAATCGCGACTTGATATAGTATTCCACCGCCTTGACATCGTGGTTGGTCGTGGCTTCGAATCGCTTGATTTTCGCGGCCGATTCGTCATCAAAATGGGCGGCCATATTTTCCAGCAGCGACAATTCATTTGGCGAAAAACGCCGGACATGGACGATATCTTCGCGTTCCGACATGGCGATTAGCCAGCGCAATTCCACTTTGACGCGGTACTTCATCAAAGCCCACTCTGACAAGAAATCTTCCATAGCGGTGACTCTGGCCGCGTAACGCCCATCCAATGGGGAGATTGCGCGCAAATTCATGGCTTTGTTCCGGCAATTGCCAATCGTTTAAGGCATTATTGTACACGTTATTGAGCGGAATTTCCCAGTTGTGCGCAAATCGTACCTGACGGAAGATACGACAAGCGTGCATAATACGAAAATCCTTGTGCCTAGAGCAGCTTTGCAGGAGCCTCTGACTTGTCGCGCTTGATCGAATCCACGCCGCGTGCCGATGGCTTTCGCATGCCAGCTGAATGGGAGGCTCACGCCGGCTGCTGGATGCTGTGGCCGCAGCGGCCGGATACTTGGCGAAACGGTGGCAAACCAGCCCAAAGCGCCTTTGTCGAAGTGGCACAGGCGATTTCACGCTTTGAAACCGTGACTGTTGGTGTGAATCCAGATCAATATCAGAATGCGCGAGTACAGCTTCCTCAGCAGGTGCGAATTGTTGAACTTTCCAGTAACGATGCCTGGATTCGTGATACTGGCGCGACTTTTGTCATCAATTTTCGGGACACTGTGCGGGGAGTCGACTGGAACTTCAATGCTTGGGGCGGTTTGGAAAAGAAAATGTATTTCCCATGGGATACGGACGAATTGGTCGCCCAGAAAATGCTGGAGATGGAAGCGCTGGACCGATACAAAGCGCGAATCGTGCTGGAAGGCGGATCAATCCATGTCGATGGGCAGGGCACTCTAATCACAACTGAGCAATGTCTGCTGCACCCGAATCGCAATCCGGCGCTGTCGCGCAGCCGAATCGAAGAATTTCTGCAAGCCTACCTCAATGTCGAAAAGATAATCTGGTTGCCACGCGGGGTCTATGAGGACGAGACCGACGGCCATATTGACAATCTATGTTGCTTTGTGCGACCTGGTGTGGTGGCTTTGACATGGACCAATGACAAATCGGATCCGCAATATCTGCGCTCCGCAGAAGCTTTAGACGTCCTGCAATCAGCCACTGACGCAAAGAGTCGCCCGCTGGTGGTCCACAAGATTCATCAGCCGGATCCGATGTACATGAGCGAGGAAGAGGCCGCTGGGCTCGATGCTAGCGATAAAGCATTGTCGCGTCCGGCCGGAGAACGCCTGGCCGGATCATATATTAACTTCTACATTGCCGACGGCGGTGTACTAATGCCGCAATTCTCGGATCGTCATGATCTGTCGGCACGGCAGAAGCTTGCCGAATTATTTCCGAAGCGCGAGGTTGTCGGCATTTACGCGCGGGAGATTCTTTTGGGAGGCGGAAATATCCATTGCATCACGCAACAGCAGCCTTCCGGCGCCTCAACAACTAATAACTGAGGACAAAGCAACATGTCAGAGTATGTAACGGTCGAGGTCGAATTTAGCGAGAATCCCGATATCGTAGAGTTGATCATCAATCAAGTGCTGACGCTCGATAAGATGGAAACTTATACAAGTGCCATCGACGGAGAAACCGGATCGCCGCTGGCACAAATGCTGTTTGCCGCAGTTGATGGCGTGGCCCAATTGGTGATCAGTGAAGATTGTCTGACAATCACGCGCGACAAGACCGTTCCCTGGGAAGTAATCATTGACGAAGTGCGGGATGCCCTGCGCGATTGGTATTTGTGAGCTTGGCTGTCGTGAGACTATTCGCTTTTGTCAGGAGTTTGTGTCCGACGGCCACTTGCGGCTCTTTTTTTGTCAGTTGCGTCGCTATCAGGGGAGTCTTGCGGCGCAGTTGGTAGAGGGTTTGCGCCTACTTGCTTGAACAATGTATCGACCTGTCGCTTATCTCCGGACTCCAAGACCGACAGCATTTCATTGGCCGACATTTTGCCGAAATCGCGGTTCGCTTTTCCGATCGCTACCTGGCTGATTATCCGCGACAATTCGCGCGAGCCGCAGGCTGTACAACTTGGAGTGGCCAAGTCATAGTGGGCGAGCGTCTTGAAGAAGAGACTGAACTGCTGCCGGCAGTCTTTGCAGCGAAAATCATATTGCGGCACGGTATGTCCTCTAGCAAGGTCTACGGACGAAGCGTTCAAGCGTCGTGGCTTACTGCCATCGACGGGCAACAAGGTATCGGGTTAGCACCTCTATACAATCCCTTGGAATCCACGCCTGACTAGGATTCACTGGCATCGTCGTTTCGTTCTGCTGCTTGCCGCTGTAGCGCCTCGGTATTGCCCATATTGGGATGCCATTCATCCATCAGCGCATCCTTGCGGCGTGTGGCTATCCAACCGCCTAGATCGCGCGCGATCCGTTCGAGCATCTTAGGTTGTGCCCAAGTTGCTGTATCGACTTGTACAGCGATTGCGCCCGCCTCGATGAAATCACGCGCGTCTTGAGGAGAATGGATTCCGCCCGCGCCAATAATGGGTATCTCGGCTGGCAATTCGCGACGTAACCGACCAACTATGCGCAGGATCATCGGTTTGATCAAAGGCCCATAGACGCGCCCGCTGACTAGCCGCCCGGTGGTTGCATCCCGTGCCGTCCCGCGCGGCGGCGCACTCACGACCACGGCATCAGCACCTGCATCGACTACCGGCGATGCAAGATTTTGGCTCTCGTAAAATGGCAAGCGCACCATAAGTGGCTTTTCCGATTTGGCGGCCTCGCGAACCAGCCTGCGCGCTTCTTCTTCGGTGACGTCGTCGTTCAGACCAAGCTCGACGCCGGCAATCACATCGATATCCGCCATCAAATCATTCGCGCGCTTGAGCTGGCTCACGTTAGTCCCGACCAAGTGCAGTATGACAGGTATGGGCAGCCGCTCCCAAACCGGCCGGTTGCGCAAGATAACGCGCTCGAGGCCAGGATTCGGCAAGCCCGTGTGTACCAGGATTCCCGATTCCAGAGCAACGACACGAGTTCCGGACGCGGGATTCCATTGGTCTATCGTGACCGGATTAGTAACGAGTGCGCCCAACTTGTCAAAATTGATCAGCCGCTTATAGCTGTCACCAAAGCCCAGCGTGCCGGCCGCCGGCATGACCGGTGTCGAAAGGATAAGACTGTTTTTGCCTGGTCGCGTAATCTCGATTGCCATTGTGTATTCTTTGCGCTAATCCAGGAACATGGTGGTTAAGTCAAAAGCGGGACCGTCAATACATTGCAACAAGGCCCCATCACGGGAACGCAGCATACAGGCGAAGCAGGCACCTACTGCGCAGGGCAATTGTCTCTGAAAGACTCCAAAGATGTAGTTACCAGGAACATCATTGCGCCGTGCGCGTACCAAACGCATCACCTGCGCGAAGTTTTCCAATTCGTTGCCTTGGCCGACGAGTACGTATACCTGGTCCGCCCAACCTAATGTCATCACCATATCGGGCCAGTTGAGATCGTCGTCAGCGTGCAAGATTTCGATTTCTTCCGGCAGGTGCCCAGTATCGTAATCGCGAGATGTACCCATCAATATCATAGTCACGCTGACTTGGTTACTCAGAAGCATGGGCAACATCATCAGCAGTGCGCCTGGCGGCGTTTGATAGGCAATTAGCAAAATATGACGTAGTTTGCGGCGAAAGCGAAAGGGTTTGCCAACTGGCCCTATCAAGCTCAACAGTTGGCCGGGCATAAAATTTTCTTTTGACGAACGCTCGATGACGATGATGTTGCTATCTTGTATTTCAACCGGGAACCAGAGATCCCGCAAATATGGATTCCAGTGTTGAATCTCGTAATCTTTTTCGATGGGACGTGCCAAAATCGCTTGACCTGCGCGCATAGAGGACAAAGAAACATCGACTGCCAACTCCAGCCGCTGGTAATCTCGACTAACGCGTCTGATTCGCTCGATATAGGCTTGTGTTTCTTTCATTCCACTATAACCAGGCTGCCGGCAGATTAGAATTATTATAGTCGGATTGGCAAACATCCACCAATGGCACGGTTGATGTCGCAAACAATAGCGAATATGCGCTTAGTCAGTTCGAAATTGATACAACTGGAAGGGTTTCGCGCCGGCCTCGGGAAGGTGAGCGGCAAGAACAAAGCGCTCGTCCGATTCTTGCCCGAGATAAAGCGCGTCAAGAGCGGGTCGTCCCGGCGGCATCATGAGATAGTCGATATCGTAGCGTCGTGCCAACTCTACTGTGTCTTCCCGTGATGCCAGCGGAATCATGATCGATTCAACTCCCAGGTAACTTAGAACGAAAGGATCTTGCGCCATAACACGAGTGCGTTGGTCCCCTGTTCGGTCGGGCAAGTCGTCCAAAGCGTTGACTAAAACGGCCATGCTGTCGTAATAGAGATTTGCCTTCGATGCTTCTTGTCGAACAAATTCGAAACTGCCGTACGCCAATCCCAGCACCAGAACCGCGACAACTACCCTCTTGTATGCCACCTTTCGCAGCATGCGTTCCAGTGCCAGCGCGGCAAGGGGCAGCAGTAGAGGCAAGATTGACAAGAATGCCTTTTCGAAGCTGCCAGCCTGGCTTTTCACCGGCAGCAGGATCGGGTAAGCAACCACGATGCCCAAAAGCCAGAGAAATGCCGGCGCGAGCATCAACAGCCGCTGTTGATCCCGCTTGCGAATCAGCCAGCCCAGCCCGCCAACCGCCAGAAGGAAGAGTGGCAAGCCCAATGAGGTACCAATCTGCTTAAGGGCTGCCAATAGCTCAAAGAATCTTTTGGCAATCAGCTGAGCTGGTGTATGGCGTTGCAGCATCGATTCCAGCGTGATGGGAATGCCGTAGGCATAGTGATCGTGATGCTCCACCATAAAGAACATCCGGCTAGACTCCGCTGTTCCCAGCATACCCAGTTCTTGCTGATTGCGTATCAGCCATGGAGAAGTAGTGATTGTGAAAGCTGCGGCTATCAAGATGAATGCTTTGCCCGACCGCCGTAAGGACCACCTTTCCGGTGACATCCAAGTGTGCAATGTGATCACAAAGATGCTAACAGGCAAAAGGAGAAGTGAATCGTTCCGTGTCAGATAGGCAAGGCCGGCCAAAACACCGTACCACAAGAAATTAGACCAGCGGTCTCTTTTCAAAGCGTCATTTAGCAAATACAGAGCCAGGCAGACAAAAACCGCGTTGAGAATGGTTGTATCGGTGCGCAGCGAACTATAGACGAGGTCCGGCAGAAACGCGCCAAATGCCGCTGCCATCAAGGCGGACGCATCAGATAGGTCAAGTTGCCTGGAAAATGCGAACACCAGCAAGGACAATAATGCGCCTGACAGCACAAACACGGAAGCCGCGGCTGGCGGGTTCTCTCCGCCCAAGCTAATGCCGACAGCAGCTGCGAGACCCGCCATTGGCATCCAGTGATCAATCTGATGAACTACATCTTGCGGCAGGCGGCTGTAATGCCAAACATAATCAATCGTTAAGCCGTGGCCCTGAGAAATGCTGCGTCCCAGGTTGTAATAATGAACGGGGTCATGCAGGCCAGGATTGTGCGCCAGTGACAGCAGCAAGAGGCGGAGAATCAAGCCGGCCAGCATAATAGCCATTAATCTCGAACGTGTCGCCTTCATATGCCAGCTTGTGCCTCGAGATGGGCTTGCCTTTTCAGAATGGCAATACTACCATGAAGCTGGAACTGTCCCTAGATCAAGTAAAACGGATGATACGCGTCGAAAATAGAACGATGCGCTGGCTGTGGATGATCTTGCTAGTCGGTCTACTTCTGCGTCTGCTCTATGCTGTGGATCAGCCGACAAAGATTTTGTATCGCCATGGTGGTGGTGGAGACAGCGGCTGGTACCTGGCGAATGGAGCCGGTTTCTTCAGCGGCCAGGAGCATGGCTACATTCGAGGTATCGCCTACTATGTTTCCAGCTTGCCAACCCCACCCTTCTATATAATTTTCACCGGCTTTTTCCAAACTTTCTTGCCAAAGCACGAGACGGTTGTTGCTATTCGCCTGGTGCAGATTCTCATCTCTTTAGGCACAGCGTATTTGGCTTTTAGAGTTTGCAGGGTGATCAGCGGCGACTCGCGCGCGGGAATCATCTCGGCCGCATTGCTGGCCTTGCATCCCGCCTTCATCGTCGAGGCGTCAACCATCGCCACCGAGACGCTCTACGTATTCTTCATCTTGATGGCATTGTGGCTATATATTGAATATGTGGTCGAGCCTGCAGGGGGACGGCATCCGTTTCGCATATCGGCAAGGGCTGCGCTGATTCTAGCCGCCATGGCATTTGGCATGGCAACACTGACACGAGCCGTGTTTGTACTTTTTCCGTTAGGCATCGTGGCGCATATGATGCTGCTCGGCTATCGAACGAGAACGCGCGGCTGGATTGGTAAGAGTTTTCTCTTGCTTCTGGTCTACGCCGCCATGCTTTCAACCTGGACGATATACAATCTGGCGTTATGGGATCGCTTTGTTATCGTCAGTGATCAACTGATGCCCGCGGTGTGGAGAGCTGTGGTGCCCGACGACGGTTCGCCCCAGGAAAACGACGCGCTGCTCTTGCAAGACGCGGCCAACACCGTTCCTGATGATTGCGAGGTTGACTGCAAGTTTCAGCATGCCACCGATACTTACGTCAAGCAGATTGCCGACAGTGTTGGTGGGCAACCCGGTGAATTTGTCGCGCGCAGGCTCAATGAGTTGACCAATGCCCTTTTGCAACCTCATGGTACAACATCCCTTGGAAGCACTAGCATAAAAGAAGCGGTAGAGGCCTGGTGGCAGAATGATCGCTCCTTAGGCGGATTGTTAGCGGTGACGCGGATTGAAGGATTCCTGCTCAAGTCTGCCATTTGGATTCTGCATCTCCTCGGGATCGTGCTCGGACTTACGGGAATGTGGCTTACAAGGCGTGCCTGGCAGCATACTTTGCCTCTGGTTGGTTTCGTTATATACACCGTCCTTATTCACTTGGTGCTGCCCGCCATTCCGCGCTATCTTTTCCCGATAGAAGTCATCTGGTTGATCTTTGCCGTGGTTGCAGTGAACGCGCTCTATTGGCGACGGCTCTCGGAATCAAAGGGGGGAGTTGCTTAAACGTGCGCCTTCTAATCGCGACGAGTAACGCCGGAAAATTGTTGGAATATCGCCGACTTTTTAATGGCCTAGAGTTGGATCTGCTAAGCCCGGCGGCTATCGGGCTACGGGACGCCGATGTGGAAGAGACCGGGACAAACTTTGAAGAAAACGCCGCGCTCAAGGCAAGTTTCTACGCGGACAAATCTCAACTTTGGTCTCTGGCAGATGACAGCGGGCTGATGGTAGACGCGCTGGAAGGGGCGCCGGGAGTGCACTCGGCGCGTTATGGCGGAGCCGCTCTTGATGACGCCGGCAGACGACGCAAGCTGCTGCAGGCGCTGAAAGATTGCACGGGCGCTCAACGCAATGCCAAATTCGTTTGTGTGATCGCGATTGCAGATCCGAACGCAGACGGCGTTTTGTTTGCGCGCGGCGAATGCCCCGGAAAGATTACGGCAAAAGATCAGCATGCAGCCCACGGATTTGGATATGATTCGATATTTCAACCTGAAGGCTCTAACCTGACATGCGGCCAAATGACCGCCGAACAGAAAAATAAGCTAAGCCACCGCGCGATCGCCGCGGAGAAGACGCTGCCTGCTCTGCGTCAAGTCATGGCGCGAGCGTTGTGATTCTCACGACCAATGTGCTAGGGTATCCGCGTAATGTGACCGAGCAATGTAAGGTCGAAATATGATGAAAATCTATACGAAAACGGGCGACCGGGGAGACACCTCCCTCTTCAGCGGGGGCAGGGTCCCTAAATGTCATATCCGCGTCGAGGCCTACGGAACCATCGATGAACTTAACGCGATAATTGGCGTGGCGCGTTCGTGCGAACCAGGCAATCAGACCGATGAGCTTTTGCAGGTCTTACAAAACCAACTCTTTCACCTGGGTGCTGACCTCGCCACTCCGCTGGATGCCAAGTCCGACTGGGTCACCCGCGTCACAGCAAGACAGGTAAAATGGCTGGAAAATAGCATTGATCAAATGACCGAAGAACTGGAGCCCTTGACTAATTTCATCTTACCGGGCGGGACATTGGCTGCGGCGCATCTGCATGTGGCTCGTACGGTTTGTCGGCGCGCCGAGCGGCTGATTGTGGCGCTCGACAAGAATGACCAAGTCAGCGAACATGTCGTCGCTTATGTCAATCGTCTGTCGGATTGGTTATTCACGCTTTCGCGCTATGAAAATGCCCGTGCCGGTGAATCTGAGGAGAAGTGGAGCCTGCGCTCTTGAGAAAAACACACCGGGTGATTATCCAAGTGAGTATGCCGGAGGTGGGAGTCGAACCCACACACCCGAAGGTACACGAGTTTGAGTCGTGCGCGTCTGCCAATTCCGCCACTCCGGCTTGAGTGCGATAGTGTACGAAGTGGCTGGTTGAATGTCAATGCCAAAAGGCGACCTAGCGGACGATAATCTGATAAGGCAAGCACAAGCCGGAAGCTTGAATGGCTTCAACATTTTGGTCTTGTGTAATCAAGAATCTATCTATAGCTATAGCCTTCAACAAATGGGAGAGGAAGTGCTCGCTGCCGATCTCGCGCAAGACACCTTCATCTAGGGCACAGGCCTGAACAAATCCTTGCGGGCAGCGTATTCGCGGCTGGTTTTTCTGCGTCGGCACCAACCTCTGTTACGACGAGATGCGGCGCAGCATGCATTGACCGACGAATTCCCTGGATGACACGCAAAGGACAGCTTTCGGCGGAATCCCTATGGATCGCATCGACAAGCTCGACGCCAGAAGACCCTGTCCTGCGCGTTGAATTGCAGCGCACGATCTTGCACTGCATTGGCGGGCTAAAGTCTGGATAGCGCGCTGTCTTAGTCATTTGCAATATTCAGGGATACAATTGCCAGAATACGGTAGAGATCGCATCACTGCACATTGGCACTGTCAAGGTGCGCTTGAACCGGGCACGGCAAGAATTGCGCAACCGCCCTTCTGCGAGCGCAGCCGTAGCACCATCATCTTTCTCTTAAGTATAGCGCGGCAAATGTTTAGAGTCTTTTGGAAAGGTAGAAGTCGAAACTAGCATGAGTCGTATCGCCAATTATTGTTCGACCTGTGGGAGCACGCTCTCTAGCGGGTTCTACGGTGGTCGCCAACGCCCATATTGCGAGCGTTGCGAAATGCCGATTTATTTTGGTACGAAAGTCGCCGTAGTAGTTTTCATTGAATTCGAGGGAAAGGTTTTGCTAACGCAACGTAGCATGAATCCTGGAAAGGGGAAATGGTCTTTGCCGGGCGGATTCGCCGATTATGACGAAGCACCGGAAGACGCCGCAAAGCGGGAAGTCCGAGAGGAGACTGCCCTCGAAGTAGAGATCGAAACGCTGCTTGCTGTCTTTCCTAAACAAGACCAGGGCATGGCCGATCTGGTTATCGCCTATGGTGCAACCATAGTCTCGGGCGAAGCGCAGGCGGGCGATGATGCGGCTGCCATCGGTTGGTTTAGTCCCGAAGCATTACCACCACTGGTATTTTATCCCTGCATTAGACTGACAGGAATGTGGCGCCGCGGTGAGCTGAAAAGTTGAATACGGCCTTTAGGTGCAAGATGTCATCGAGAAGCAGCGCCCGAACGCTACGCTTGCGGCAACAATGCGCTGAACAAACCAGACTTTTATCGTCCCAATTCTAATCGCCATTCGTTGTTCGTAGGCCGATCAATCTCATGATCCGCGAAGCAATGGCCAACAAGTAGCTGTAAACGATCGAGGCGCTAACACGTGTGGCGTTCTTTCCATCATCAAGGCTTTGGTAAATCGCGCGTGCATCACTAAATTGGCGCCGCGCACTCTCGTATTCCCGTTGCAATTGATACACGGACCCTAGCGCATAGAGATAGCGGGCCTCATAGGCAGGGTTCTGCACTTCACGAGCAGCGTCGATCGCGCTGCCATAATGGGAGGCGGCTTCGTCGAGCTTTTGCCGCATTTCTTGCCACTGCCCCAGCATGCCGAGCGTGTACATCTCATAAGGCTTGTGCCCGATATCTTGTGAAAGCGCCAGCATTTGATCGAAGTAGTTGCGCGCTTCGTCGAGATCGTTGGCCGCAACCATCGTCATCGCCAAGGTATACAAACGCATGAACTCATGAAAAACCGACTCCATGCCGCGCGCGACTTCCAAGGCTGTCAGCTGCTGCTCGATTCCCTTAACGGTGCTGTCGGCGTCTTGCGCTAGTACAAGGCCCTGCTGCCCGATTATGATACTTTCGAGCAGTCGATCCTTGATGCCTTGCGCCTTTTTCAAGGCAACCAGCAATCCGTCGTTCGCCTTGCTATATTCACCCTTGCGTATAAAAGCATTTGATAAAAGCAGGATTGCACGCGCCTCCAATTGAACATCATTTGCATCTTGCGCTATATCGATCGCTTTCCAGGCGTGCTTGCTGGAATCGCTAACCCTGGATGCGATCTCGCCCATACCCAAGATCGCCCATGCATAGCGACGCAAATCTCCGCCCTCATAGCTGTACTCGACCGCAGCGCGATAATCCTCAAGAGCCTCGTTCGTCTGGAAATATCCCTCGCGCGCAACACGAGCCCGCAACAGCAAACCATCTACCAGCAGGCCGGTCGAACGGATTTGCTGCGCGAGCTCGATGGCTGTCGCACTGTAATCGCGAGCAAAATCAAAGTGACCCAGCGAGCATTGAGCTTGTGCCAACCCCAGCAAGGCAATGATCTCAATGCTGTAATGCTTTTCGCGGCGCGCCAGTGTCAACTCAAGGTGACAGCGGTCAACAATCTCGTGGAAACTTCCTGATTTCATCAACTGTTGGATATCGTGGCGCAGGCTGTCGGTTTTCGTCGGCATCATGCTATCGTCCCGGATTCTGATTGATCCTCATTGATTATACGCTACTTTGAGCTTAGCGGTGCAAATGGCCGGTATAGCGCTCCAGCGCAAAGTACACGGCTACCTAGTCTTGAAGAAGAACAACAACTTACGCATAGCGTGCACAAGGGCCAGCGTCCAATCCACAGATTGTGGCGGCAAAAACAAAGTATATAAAGCATAAAGGCGTCTCTGTCGCGCTTCCGGAAGGTAGATGATGGCCGCACAGGAAAAGTGATAGCGAGCCTGTGCACGTTGTCCCTTTTGCCAAAGATTAAGCGCATACACGTGATGTCGCGCCGCCTCTTTGCGGTCAAACTCGGTTGCGGTCATGCACCGCCCCCAACCATAATTGCGGGCATTTTGCACTGTCTTAAGCCGCCCGAGCGCGCCATAGTAGCGATCATCCGACAGCATGTCATCATGCATGCGCCGGTAAACGAGCGGCTGATTAATGCCGTGAAATCGGTATTTTGACGCAAGCCTCAAAAACAGATCCCAATCTTCGGCGCTGCGGAACTCCGGATCATCGGCAAAGCCGCCGACGTCACGTAAGGCGGCGGACCGTGCCATAGTTGAGCTGATCAAGATATGATTGCCCGTCAGCCGCAGCAACTCGCAGAAGATGTCATCGGTAAACTGCGGAAAAGGAGAGGTTTCGATCGGGGTTTTGCCATCAGCCGCTACAAACTGATAGTGCGTATGTACAATGGATAAATCGACATCTTGCTGAAAACAATCCAGGCAGATCCGTACCTTGCCGGGCGCGAGTTGATCGTCGGCATCGAGAAAGTGGATGAATTCGCCGCGGGCGGCAGCGATGCCGCGATTACGCGCGATGGCAGGACCATGATTGGCCTGATATATGTAACGGATGCGATCCCCGTACATCCTATGCAAGAACTCGCCACTTCCATCACTACTGCCGTCATCGATAACGATGATTTCGCAGTTCGAATATGTTTGCGACAAGCAACTATTAATGGCGTCACAGATAAAATGTCTGCGGTTGTAAGTAGGAATGACGATGCTTACGAGCGGATCGTTATCCATCGTTCAGCCTGTGATCATCAAGGGCAGAGACATTTTAGACGCGCGCCCGAAGCGTAACAATAGCCAAGGGTTGTCAACCCGGCCGGATCGTTGCGCGACCGCCGATGGTTCCGGCTATCCAACCCAGGACATTGTTTGCGGTTTGTACACGCCACCAGCGATAACCCTCACTGTCGTAGGGACCGGCGAGAACGGCGACATAATCCCCAACATCTAGCCCGCCGACAATTTGAGTTGAAGTGGATGGTCCTTGCCGGACATTCAGATTCTGCACGGTACGCAGCTGTTGACCGGCCCAGAATTCACTGCCGCTGATGACCGACTGCGGAATGGGCGCGACGCCGAAGGTAACATTGCCAAAGCTGGGATTACGCGTGAGATCGGTGGTATCAAAGACGGCGCCGTTATTGGCATTCGCCGTGTATTGGCGATTCCCTACCGTTACCACGACTGCACTACGATCTGGATACCAGTGCACCGCACTCGGAGCGGAGATGCCGATGGGAGCCGAAAATGCCCTGCCATGGCGATCATATAAGGCGACCGGACCACGGTCGTACGGTCCGCCGGGACGCCCGAGCGCCACAATCTGTCCATCGGGACGCCGCACCGCGTCCTGCATCCAGAGGCCGGCAGCAGAGCCATCAAAGATGATCTGCTCGCCATTAAGGGCGTTACTGACCTCGCCGATTATCACGCGACCATCGGGGCGGCGGCCACTGACAATGATGTCATTGCCATTTGGATTCCAATGTCCAAAGTCGTATCGGATGAAATGCGGCGCGTTGTTCGCACCCGTCGCATCGCGTAGGGCCTGTACTATCGCCAAGGCACTGCGACCTTCCGCGGTTAAATCGACCGTCAGGAGGATGTCGTTGCTACCGTCGATAGGTGACCAGGCGACATTTGTTGTCTTCCAATATTGCGCATTGCTCGGATTGACAAAGTGGCAAGTTGTGTATCCCGCTGCCACACAATCTCGGATCAGCTGGTACGTCGGGTCGGTGGGAGTTGCATTTGCGGGCTGCCAAAACCAGACACCTGCGTTGCCATTGTCTTGGCCGGGCGGCGTATCGATGCGGAAACTAAATTGCTGTCCGTTCGCCGACCAATCGATTTCGACGACGCGATTTTTGTTGGTATCACTGCTTGCCGCGGAAAATCCTTGGAAAAACGGCGAATAAATCAGCGTAGTTTCGTTGGCTGAGCCGACGGCACGGTAATGCAGCATACCGACCTGATCGGTTCGTAAGAAGCTGTCACTCGCGGCGGGATTGGGCGCGAAGAGAACAACACCGCCCCCCAACTGCAATCCCTCGAATCCAAAGACGCGCTTGCGACCCACATCATATTGATAGACCGCTGCACCAATGGTATCGAAGATTGTAGGCTGGAAGACGGGAGGCGGAATCGGATCCGCAAGTAATTCTTGTTGAACGGCAACCGTTGGTTGAAAACGCGTTGGCGAAGGCGTGAACGAGGCCGGCCCCAGTTGAGGACGCGCTGTAGACAATGCCGGTGCCGGTGCCGTAATCGGGCCGCGGTCTTGGCTTTGAGTGGCAGTAGAGACTACGGGTGTCGCAGGGGCAGGCACAACTGCGACCTCAGCTGTGGGCAGCAATGTCGGCACGGCTGTCCAGGTTGCCGGCGAGGTCGGAAGGGGCACGGGGGTCGCCAACAGTATCGCTAGCTCAGTGGGATCCAAGGTGGGTAAAGGAGTCAAGGTCGGCAAGGAATCGGTTTTGTCTTCATCAGTCGCTGAAGCGGCGACCGAATCGGGAAGCGGCGATGGCGAAGCGGTAGCCGGCGCGTCCTGTACTGGACTTGCCGTTGCTGTTGGTGTCGCCGTGCGCGGCAGGATCATTGTCGGCGTTGGCAAGGCTGTCCGAGTCGGCACAACCGTATTCGTGGCCGTTGGCGCAACGGTGTTTGTAGCGATAGGCTCGGAAGTGTCTGTGGCAGGCGGAAGAGCCGTTTCGGTAGCGGTCGGCTGCGCTGTCTGCGACGCAGTCGGCACATTAGTATTAGTTTGCGTCTGCGTTGGAGTTGCCGTTAGCGTCGCAACGGGCATTCTCGTCGCAGTAGGTTTCGGGACGTTTGAAGGGTTTGGATTGACAGTGTAGGTTGGCGACGCAGCGGTAGTCGATGTGGGTAAGCTTTGAATCACCTTAGTTTCGGTCGGTAATTCTACGATATCGGTTGCGCGCAATGTCCGCGTTTCTATGGGTGCAAGTGTCAACGTAACTTCGATACGGCGAAGGTTGCAGGCACAAATTAAGACAGCAAGAACCATGTAAAGAAGACATCTTGCAACCCGCACTTCGCGCTCCAAAAAAGCTGAATGATCTCTCTCAACGGATTTGTCCCGATTATAACTGCCGCCTGTGGTTTTGCATGTGCGCGAACCGAGAGAAAGACTAACAGTCCCGAACCTGCAAGGAGATTCGGGACAAGAAGAACTCGAAACCGATGTATTGAAATAGCCAGAAAGATTGGGACACCGAGATGTTCGGCAACGACGAATTCAGCTCTATCGCGATGCAAGGTTTAAGCCCCACCTTGTATCAAGTTTGAAACAGGGATTCCAAATCGCTTGCGACTTGAGATTGGTCCAGAATCCCAAACCACTTCTGTATAATCTGACCTTCACTGTTGACCAATACGTACTGCGCCTGAGCAGTGATGCCCAATTGCTGACGTATGGCGTTTAGCGACGAATCATCAATATCGAGAACGACAAACTCAATTCGATCTGAAAAACTTTCTCGAAGCCCGCTCACGGCGGGCGCGTTTCGGCGACAGGTCGGTCACCAATTGGCAAAGGAATCGTAGAAGGTGAAGAGGATCACTGGCTCCGCTGGCGCAGCGACTACTTCATCCGCACTTGGCGCATCCGATGCAGGCATCTCTACCGCGGCCGCAGCATCTTCTGATCCGCCCGCGAGCATAGAAGAAATCGTCGAACATCCGCTCAATACGACCATTCCGCCCAACATCAGGACAAGTAATTTGACAAAAGTCTTCATATGCGCTCCCTGTTTTGCGTATCTGCCACAACTACTATCGTATGAAATACTAACAAAAGTGTTAAAGGTTGCAGATTTTCAAGGCGTGTTGCTGCACTGGCTTCTCTGCCAATTAACTGCAAGCCGACGAACTAGTCTGAATACACCATAGTGTCGCCATCTACTGCTGCACATAGTCTCGCGCAAAGCTCAGTTCGGCACGCCGGCGACGGAAAGTGAGCGGCGGCGCCAGAACATTCGACTGGTAATGCTGTATTAGTTCCGCGAGATATTGTTCGATCGGAGTATAGCACATTCCCAAGATGTCCTTGCTACGCACGTTGTCCAAAGCGCTCATCCAGCGTTCACTAAATGGTGAACAATCCGGCAAGAACCCTTGCGCTTCCAGGTCACTACGTCTAACCGAAACGAGATGGAGATCAGCCCCCATCAGCGAGGCTATGATCTTCAGAAATTCCTCGAGACTAATATGCTCGTCTTGTGCGATATTGAAGGCTTCTCCCTTGCCTTCTCTGGAATCTATGAGGCGCATAATGGCCTTGACAACATCTAAAGCGAAAACATGGTTCAGCGAGAAGTCGGGCGTTTCTGGCACCAGAATTACGCCGCCGTCTCGCAGGCGCAAGAAATAATTGTAAAGCCGGTGATACTGGTCGCGAACGCTATTGACCATCGGCAAGCGCAGCGCGGTATAAGGAAACCGCGAACGCTGCCATTCGCCCCGCAACTGATCTTCTACCTCGCGCTTAAGCATGCCATAACGCCACTCTTCATAAGCGTATGAGTTTTCCTTCGGGGCGGGCATCAAGCGCCCTTCGTAGTCTTCTTCGCGGAAGGGACGGTGTATACCTTCTCGAACGAGGTAGACCTGACCGCTACTGATGACGATGTAATGGTCTGTATTTTCTCGAAATATATTGAGGGCCGCCTCAGCTTCTTCGGGGTAATACATGACAAAATCGACGACAACATCAAAGGACTTCGCCAAGAGCGCGCGGCGCAATTGCTGGCTATTCTTGCGATCCGCATGCAAGCGGTGGATAGACGAAGGCAGATCGTCTCGGGTAATTCCGCGATTGAGAAGCGTAAGGTCGTAGCCATTTTCGGCGAGATGTTTCGCCAAATAAAAGCCCATGTTGCGGGTACCACCGATGATCAGGATTTTCTTGGACATCGCTTAGGATTCCGTCCCGGCAAGAAAATTTCCGGCTACTGCCAGAGTGTCGTCAGCCGTCCACTCCTATTGTAGCAGCAGATTTACGTTTCAATAGCAGAACGAAGGGGATTCGTATGGCATGCCCGCAGAATTGATGAGACCATGGCCCGATTCAACCCTTGAGAGTTTGTCGCTGGTCGCTATAATTTCGGTTCTGCGAGCGATTCTTGATATGGCCCTGTAGCTCAATTTGGCAGAGCAAGCGACTCTTAATCGTTAGGTTGAAGGTTCGAGTCCTTCCAGGGTCACTCTAGCAGCCGCAGAGTAGTTCTAACAAAGTTTTCTTGAACTCGAATGCACCTCATTGAAGGTGCATTGTTGTTGTTACAAACGAAAAGGCTGGCCAAGGTTTCAGCCGATAGCGCGCTCCAAGGCAGAAAGATAACCCGTTCTCATTCGCTTGCTTGCTATCGCGTCCGGTACCAGCATTTCTGCGCCGTGAAACATCCCAGCGAACACCAACAAGTCGGTCGCTACGCCGGCTGCCATCAGACGCTTGGCGTAGTCGATATTTTCATCGCGAAACAGGTCCATGGTGCCCACAGTCACCAATGCCGGAGGCAATCCGGTCAGATCTTTGGCGCGAGACGCTGCCGCATAGGGTGATACCCTATCTGTGCCGTATTCGTCGCCTAGATACATTCTCCAGGCTTTGAATGATACGTCCCGATTCCAGATCGTTGGATGTGTATCCTCATGTCCGGAAGGTGTGTCATGGGTGTCGTCTATCATCGGGTAGATCAGCATTTGCAGAGCGAGATCAGGGCCATTGTTGTCTCGGTTATATAGTGCCAATCCAGCGGACAAGCCTCCGCCCGCGCTACCGCCGCCAATGGCAATCCGGTTGGTATCTATCCCCAGTTCGCCAGCATTTTCGACCATCAAATTCAGTGCAACAAAGCAATCCGAAATGCTTTCTCGATAGGTCGATTCGGGTGCCAGGCGATAATCCACCGAGACAACCGTGCAACCGACGATCTCGGCAAACTCAATGCAACGGGCGTCATCACGAGCTACACCTACGATATAGCCACCACCGTGCATCCAAAGCAGTCCGCCGCGCGGCGTGGCGATTGGTGGCTGATAGACAACAATCGGGACTTGGCAATCAGGTCCAGGGATCGACAACTCCCTAATCGCGACGTCGGTCGGAGGTAGATTGGCGCGCATCGCGCGGTTGATCTCTTCTGTCATTTCGCGCGCTTTGGGCGGATCGTCTCCGATGGCAATGTAGCGCTCGGCCGGGTATGTTCCGAGGGCATGGGCGACTTCGGGGTCTAGTCTGTCGATGAAAGACATGAGATGGCTCCGTTCGTGAATGTTGAATAAAGTGGTTAGTGGATCCGATTTTACTGTAGCTTATCGCGGGAGAAGCTCAGTGACAACATGGGCAAAATGATCTTCGTAGAATTCCGGTTCACAAGTGGTACAATGAAGCCCACTCTTCGCTAATCAATTGACAGATGAGGTTGAAGATGTTACTAGAAGTCGCTCTTGAAGTTCCACTAGTAATCGCAAAGGGTCTGGCAAGCGGCCAATTAGAACGTGCCGGGGGCGTCGTGCGTGATATCGCAAGCAAACATGTAGTCATGTGGCTGCGTGAAGGCGGACAGATTGCCAGCAATCCGGATCTTGCCCAAGGGGTTCTGAAAACCCTGCTAGATGCCAGCAGCGGAGGCTTGGTATCAACGGCAACCGGTGCAATAAATGCCGCGGTTTCCGCACAAAGAAACCACCAAATATTGCAACAGTTGCGGGTAATTCAAGGCATTTCGGCCGTAGCCGCAACTGCACCGGTGGCAGGTCTTGTTGTCCAAATTGCTACCACAATGTACTTGGCAAGGAGAATCGGTGAATTGCAGGAAAGTATTCTCGGCCAATTGGAACATGACAGGCGGATCCGATTAGAGTCCGCAATAGAATATGTTGAGAAAATCATTACGCAACTGGAAGGTGAACGGAAAGCAGATGCCGTTGACGCTGTTTCTCGTGACTTGATTACAGCGAGAAACGATCTAAAGACCAAATTCAAGAATGTCTTGAGTGCTGAAATACTCACGGCAGAGAATACCGACCTTGCAAGCAATCTTCTGCTGCAAGGTATGCAAATCGATACCGCACACGTGCGCATTTTTCTGGATTCCAATAGGTTGGATCTGGCAAAGAATCTACTGGACGACTGTCTGCTCGGCTACAAAAGCCTTACAAATGACTTGATTCAAGACCTTCTGGGATCAAAGCGTGCACGGTATTTCAACAATGAAGTAGATGACAATGACCTTTTCCGATACGTGCTCATTGAAGAATGGTTGCGCGATTCACAAGGCATAATGACAGAACTTGTGTTGGATAATCGCGACAAGTTCTGGAATCGTACCGTGAAACGATCACTTGGATCCAACAAACGTGATTTGCGCGGCTATACGTTTATCGGACATCTTGAAGCGCTTACGTACTCGGAAAAACTCATCGAAAACTACGATCGCTTGATTGGTTATCAAGCAGAAATAAACGCGATTGAGCGACTGGGAATCTCCATATCAGAATGGGAAGAGCAGATCAGCAACAGGCTCGCCGAGAAGGAAATTGATCTCGCCGAACGCAAAGACTTCGTTCTGTTGGTCGATGAGGAATGGCTTGCCGAGCAGTCGGATTCAGCCGTTGCCTGATTTAGCAAGTATATTTACCGCCCGCCAAAACCAGTCGCCATGACCGCGCGAGTGATTTGCCGCTGGAAAATGATGTAGACCAGCAAGACCGGCGCCGAGGTCAACACCGCGCCCGCCATGACGATGCCTTGTTCACTCCAATACTCGCCCACGAAGATCACCAACCCGATGGGCAGCGTCCGCATCTCATTGGAATTGAGCACGATTAGGGGCCAAGTGAAATCGTTCCAGATAAACAGGAAGGTGAAGATGCCCAGGGTCGCCACCGCCGGACGCGAAAGCGGCAGCATCACGCGCCAGTAGATGCCAAAGGCGGACGCGCCATCGATGACCGCCGCTTCCGCCAGTTCGCTGGGTATGGCGAGAAAGAATTGTCGCATAAAAAAGACGCCGAAGAAGCCGGCGAGCGGGGGCCAGATCAAGGCGTGGTGCGTGTCGATCCAGCCCAAGAGACGCATAAGCATGAAACTGGGAATCAGCAGCATAACGCCGGGAACGAGGAAGGATGCGCCCAAGCCGAAGAACAGCACGGTCTTACCGGGGAAGCGCAAGCGCGCGAAAGCGTAACCCGCCATCGATGTCACCAGCAGGACACCGGCGGTGCTCAACGTCGTCACATAGAGGCTGTTGAATATCCAACGCACAACGGACAGTTCCTGTCGTGAAAGGCGCAGGACAAACAGCTCAATGAAATTGTCCAGAGTCGGCTCAGTCGGAATCAGTTGAACGGGCCACTTCAAGATTTGCTCCTCATGCATGAAGGATTGGCCCACAACCCAAACCACGGGAAAGAGCACAATGAGCAACAGAATCGTCAGAAATAGATAGATGCCCGCTGTCGACAGTCGTTTGGACCAGACTATATGCGTATCGCTTTGCATGGCGATCTGCTAGTACTCCGTGTATCGTCCCAAGAGCCGAAACTGCACCAGCGCAAAGATGAACATCACCACCCCCAGCGTAAGCGCCATGGCACCGGCGTAACCCATGTGATAGTAGCGAAATGCGTTGCGATAGATATGCAAGACAATTGTGTAGGATGAGTAGCCGGGACCACCTTCGTTGGTCATGAGATAGGGCTGCCCGAAGACCTGGATATGGCCGATGAATTGCGTGACGATGATGAAAAGCAGCGCTGGACGAATGAGTGGCAAGGTCACTCGTGTCAGAATCGCCCGGCGCCCGGCGCCGTCAATCCGTGCCGCTTCGTAGAGGACTTCCGGCACGGCATAGAGCGCCGCCAGGAATATCAGCATCGGGAAGCCGAAGCCCCACCAAATCGTCGTCAGCGAAAGCGACGGCATCACCAGATCGGGATCGGTAAGGTAATTGAACCCGTTGATGCCGATCGATTCCAACGCCGCGTTCAGTAAGCCGAAGGGCGCAAGCAATCGTTGGAAGACGATGCCGATCACCGATATGGAGAGCACGACCGGCGCGTACATCGCCACCCGGTAGAGCGTATGGCCCACGCGGATACTCTTCAGCGCCAGTGCCGCGCACAGGGCCACCAACACGTTGCCGGTGGTGGTCATCGTGGCGAAGTAGAGCGAATTGCCCATCGCGATCCAGAACAGATCATCTTCGAGTATCAGCTGGAAGTTTTCCAGCCCGATGAAGCGATAGGTTCCGCGCAGCAATTCCCACTCGACGAAGGCGGTGACGAAAGCGGAGATGACCGGACCCAGAAGAAAAACCACGAAGAAGACCAGATAAGGAGCCAGAAAGAGATAAGCCGCTATCGCCTCGCGCCAACGATTTGTCAGCGTCCACTTTGACGAGCTATTGCGAGCCGCCGATTTGGGTGTCAAAGTCATAAAACGCCCCGGGGTGCCGTTCTCACTGCCGAGCGATCTGTCACACGCTCGAACTGGCATTGCGGGAAAGGAGCCTCACCAGGTGATGAGGCTCGATTCCCTATACAGTTGGACCCATTCGATCAATTAACGCAGCGCGCGTCTGATGCGCTCGGCTGCATCGTCCAAGCCCTCATCCACCGTCTGCTGGCCAGAGAAGATCGAGGAGTAGGCGGCGGCCATGATATTCTCGACCTCCGTGAAACGTTCCGATTGGTATTCGGGAATACCCTCGCTAGCCATCTGCTCAGACAAGACAGCGAAGGTCCATATCTGGTCCTTCAGATCATCGGTACGTAACGACAGCCGGCCGGAGGGCATGCCGGTGTTTATGCTGTGCTGTTTCGAGTTGTCGGAGAGAAACTGTATCAGTCGCAGCGTAGCATCGAGCGTATCGGGTTCAATGTTGGCAGCGACCGCCAAGGTATGCGACCACATAATCGTGGCGCCGCGCTCCGGACCCAGGCGCGGATAGGGCCAGAAGGCATACTTCTGTTCTTCCTGGCTATTGAAAAAGTTGTAGACCCAGGCGCCATTAAGGTACATGGACAAGCCATCGTTAATCATCAATTCACCGTTCCAGGTGTCCCCGTTGAGCGCGTGGTGCTCAAAGACCAAGTCGTGGAAGAATTGCACCGCTTCCTTCGCTTCTTCACTATCGATAAGCACCTCTGCATCGGGAGCAGGCGTAACGACGTCGGTACCCCACTGATACAGCGCCGGCGTCACAGTGACGCGATTCCAGCCGATGTCAAGTCCCCAGACGGCAATGTTGTCAGGATCGAAGCTCTCGTCGCCCGGATTGTTGCCATTCTCATCCCAGGTCAACCGACGCACATACTCCACAAATTCCTCTTTGTTCTCTGGTGGGTCATCGGACGAGATACCGGCGCGTTCCAGCAGGTTGGTGTTGACATAGAGGCCCGAGGCATAGTTATCAAAAGGAACTGAATAGACTTCGCCATCGAAGGTGACCGAGTCGAGCAAGGCCGAGCTGAAGTCGTCCTGATCCAGCATGCCGGAATCGAACATGACCTCGCCGGCCGTCAAAATGTGACCGGGAAGAGCGTATTGTGGCACGACTGAATGCCACAAGGTCATGAGATCGGGCCCGCCACTGCCAGCGACTATAGCTGCCGAAAGCTTGTCGAAGAATACGCCCCAACCCAGAATCTGGTAATTGATCGAGACTTCCGGGTTCGCTTCAACGAAGCTCTGCACCAGCGACGTCATGGACTCGCCATCGGGCCCACCCAAGCCGCTCCAAAAGTTGATCTCAATCTCGCCCGTGCCAAGCTCTTGCACTTCACCCTCGTCTTGAGCAGTGAGCGGCAGCGCGCCGACCAAAAGCAAAATCATGGACAGAATCAACATTCGATACAAAAGTTTTCTATACATTATCAACTCCTTGTAAAATGACTTAACTCGATATATGGAGCAAGCGTCAGACCTACTCCTGGCCGGTTTATAACATACTGCTGCCAAACTGTCAAAATCCGGGAGTGGTGAAACTGGTGGATGTGAAGCCCTCGCATAACCCTCTCAAAGCCCCCTGAAAGCCCTCGCAAAACCCTCGCAAAAGCCCCAAAAGTCCCGCTTATATCCCCATCCAAATTGCCCTGATCGCAGTGGCTAGAATCGCGGGGCGACATCAGGGTATAGTGCGAAACCCCTGTAGCTGCTTGCTTGCGGGAGATTCGGCAGGCAGACTCGTTAGCGGCGAGGGTAATTCTTGCGTCGTTTTTGTGACGGGAAAAAACTATTTGCGACGTAAAGCGCTTTTGCGACTTGCGAACCTGAGCCAAGGATTGCTGCTGCTTGCGATTGTAAATCCGCACTGGACTGAGGGTAGCATGAAAGGGTTTACCAGGGGTGAGCAAATGTTCGCAGTTTGAGACATCGCAAACTGGCTGCGCTGAGGCGGTATGAGCGGTATCTCCGATATTCATGACTCCCCAAAATCCGAGCATCGCCAAGAATGACAGGTCCCTGCCAAGTGTTATCAGCAGTTGCGGACGAGCCGGCACGCGAGGTAGTTGTTGACAAAGGGCGCGCGCCGAATTATCTTCCTAACGATGAGCGGACACAGTAGCATGGGTAAGCGGCTAGGAGGCAAAAGCGCCTTTGTGACCGGTGCCGGGCAAGGCATTGGCCGCGGCATCGCTGAGGAATTGGCGGCGCAGGGCGCGAGCGTGACCATCGCCGAGATCAACGACGCGACCGGCAAGACAACTGCCGAGGAACTGTGCGGAGCCGGATATCAAGCGCAGTTTGCGCGAGTCGATATTCGCTGCGAAGCGGACATTAAGGCAGGTATCGCGGCGCATGTGGCACACTTCGGCGGGCTTGACATCCTCGTCAACAACGCCGGACAGAATCAACATTTTGATGCTTCTCAGATGAGCGTTGAGGAGTGGGAAACGTCGATGAGCCTTAATCTGCGCGGCGCTTGGCTCTGCAGCAAACACGCCCTGCCGATTATGGCGTCGCAGGAGTCGGGCGTCATCATCAATATCGCCAGCGTGCACGCCAATTTGACCCTGTACAACAACTTTCCTTATAATGTGGCAAAGTCTGGCGTTCTCGGTCTAACACGCAGCTTGGCAGTCGACTGGGGACAATCGAATATCCGAGCGGTCTCAGTGAGCCCGGGCTACTTCCGGACACAGCCAGTGCTTAATGGCTTTGCGCAAGCCAATGACCCGGCTGCAGAGGAAGAACGCATCATTGCCCTGCATCCTCTCAAGCGCATTGGCTTACCAAAGGACGCTGGCAAACTGGTGGCGTTTTTGGCGAGCGACGATGCGTGTTACATTACTGGCAGCGAGATCGTTATCGACGGCGGCATTTCTGCCCGATATGCAGATTAGAAAATCACGTTATTATTGGTGACGATCGAGTCAAAGAGAGAAATCCTTAAATGAAAATCACACGCATTTCTGCTTATCAGGTTGATCTGCCTTTGCATGAAGGCAGTTACAAATGGTCCGGAGGCAAATCAGTTGAGGTCTTCGACAGCACAATTGTTGAGGTCGAGACCGAGAGCGGCATGGTCGGCTATGGCGAAGTCTGTCCTCTGGGTCCTTTTTATCTTCCGGCTTATGCCGACGGTGTTCGCGCTGGAATCAAAGAGCTGGCGCCGCACCTGTTGGGCTGTGACCCACGGCAACTGGACGCACTCAACCGACGGATGGATGCGGCACTTAAGGGACACCATTATGTCAAAGCCGGCATCGACATAGCCTGTTGGGATATCCTGGGTCAAGTGGCCGGGTTGCCGGTATGCCTTTTGTTAGGCGGACGATATGGCGATGATTTTGTCTTGTACCGCGCGATCTCGCAGCAATCTCCTGACGAAATGGCGGGCAAAGTAGCTGGTTACCGCGATGAAGGCTACCGTCGATTTCAGTTGAAAGTCGGCGCCGATCCACAGACGGATATCGAGCGCATACGCGCGGTTTCCCATTTGCTTGAGCCGAGCGACAAGTTGATCGCCGATGCCAATACTGGTTGGCTGATGCACGAGGCGGCCCGCGTCGTGCGCGCTGTTGACGATGTCGATGTCTATATCGAACAGCCTTGCTTAACTTATGAAGAATGCTTATCGATCCGGCGACGCTCGTCACACCCGTTTGTATTGGACGAGGTTGTCGATGGATTAGATATGCTGTTGCGCGGACAAGCCGATCTGGCAATGGATGTGGTCAACATCAAAATCAGCAAGTTTGGCGGATTAACCAGAGCGCGGCAGGCACGCGATTTGTGCGTCTCGATGGGCGTGGCAATGACTATCGAAGACAGTTGGGGCGGCGACATTACTACAGCTGTCATCGCGCATTTGGCGCACAGCACGCCAACCGAGTTCCTATTCACCGCAACGGATTTCAACAGTTATGTGACGGTCAGCACGGCTGAAGGCGCTCCGCAACGTGTTCACGGGCGCATGTCCGCATCGGATCAGCCGGGATTGGGCATTTCTCCCCGGCGCGACGTTATCGGCCATCGCGTTGTGGATGTAAATTGAACTCTCCTCCGGTGAAAGCCGCGGCATCGGCAGGCATGACGATGAATATTGAAGACCACTCCGCGTTACGACGCTACCTGCTGGAAAAGGGGCATATCGCCGCCACTGAACGCACACAATTCGCAACGTTAAGGGGCGGAGTCTCCAACCGAACAGTTTTGGTAAGCCGCGAGAATGGAGAAGACTGGGTTCTCAAGCAGGCACTGGCGAAGCTGCGCGTACAAGCCGATTGGTTCAGCGCGCCTGAGCGCATACAACGCGAAGCAGCCGGCTTGCGCGCATTGGGGAATATCGTCCCTGGTCACGTACCTGAATTCCGTTTTGCTGATGGCGACAATCATATCCTGGCGATGACGGCCGTTCCCCAGCCCCATGTCAACTGGAAGACGCTGATGCTGCGGGGCGAGACAAGTTGCGAATATGCGCGAATCTTTGGCAGGCTACTTGCGTTGATGCATGACGCAGCAACCCATCAACCTGAATTGATGACGGTTTTCGCCGAACGCAGATTCTTCGAGGAATTGCGCTTGGAACCCTATTACGCGTATAGCGCGACGCAGGTTCCGCAAGCTCGAAAGTTCTTGGGAGCGCTCATAGCGCATACCCGCCAACGCAAGTTAGCGCTGGTTCATGGCGATTTCAGCCCCAAGAACGTGCTCATTTACGAAAACGATTTGATTATCCTGGACTTCGAAGTGATCCACTTTGGCGATCCCGCCTTTGACATGGGTTTTTCAATGACGCATCTGCTTAGCAAAGCTCATTTTCTGCCTGAGCATCGCGAAGCGTTCCTGACGATGGCAAGCGAGTATTGGCAAGAATATGCTGCGAATCGGCCTGAAGAGACCATGACGGAGCTGAATGATGCAGCCGTTCGACATACGCTGGCCTGCATGTTGGCTCGCGTTGCTGGTCGCTCTCCTCTGGAATACCTCGACGAAGCGCAGCGTCAGCGACAGCAGCGGATCGTACTGGAGCTATTGCCATGCGACATCAGCAATATACCGGATCTAATTTGTGCGTTTCGGATGAAACTGGAAAGGCCAGATGAGCAATATTAAGCAACTACGGGCGACTGAAATTCTCGACAGCCGCGGCCGCCCCACGCTTTTCACAACTTGTGAATTAGCTACTGGTGAGATCGGGGCAGCTTCTGTGCCTTCTGGCGCGTCCACTGGCGATGCGGAAGCGCATGAATTGCGAGATAACGATGCCGATCGCCATGCGGGTTTAGGTTGCTTGCTGGCGGCCGACAACGTATCAGTCGCGATCAATCGCGCGACAAGCGGCAAGGCTTTTACAGATCAAGCTGCGCTAGATGAATACCTCATCGAGTTGGATGGTACAGTCAACAAATCGCATTTGGGCGCGAACGCAATCTTGAGCGTTTCCCTTGCATTCTGTCGGGCGCAAGCCGCCGAACGCCGGCTGCCGCTGTATCAGCATTTTGCCGGGATAACGGGAACTATCCCGCGCTTGCCAAAGCCGATGATCAATTTGTATAGCGGGGGCAAGCATGGCGGCGAACAGGTTGCCATACAAGATGTGCAGATCGTCGTGCCGTCCGTAACAAGTATCCGCGCCACGATGGAAGTCATGTCCGATGTGTTTCGCGCGGCCGCAAAAGGTGTTTCAGACAAGTATGGCTTGCGCCTGCTGACCGCGGATGAAGGGGGATTGGCACCTCCCTTTGAATCCTCGCAAGAGATGTTCGCTGAAGCGGTAGCCGCTATAGAAGCGGCCGGCTATGTGCCAGGGGGCGAGGTGGCGCTTACAGTTGATGTGGCAGCATCGCACTTTTGGCGTGAGGGAAATTACCATATTGATGGGAGAGTGCTGACGAGCAGCGAAATGGTCGGCATGATTGAGCAGTGGTGCCAAGACTTCCCCATTGTCAGCATCGAAGATGGATGTGGCGAGAATGACTGGCAAGGCTGGCAAGCGCTTAGCCAACGATTGAGCCAACGTGTACTTATCTTGGGCGACGATCTTCTGTGCACCAATCCAGCGCGCATTCAGCGAGCGATCCAGAACAGTGCTGCTAACAGTTTACTGCTGAAAGTCAATCAAATCGGCACGCTCACCGAAGCGGCGCAAGCGCTCGATCTTGCAACTAGCGCGGGCTGGACGGTAGTCGTCAGCGCGCGCAGTGGCGAAACGGAAGACGATTGGCTGGCGGACCTGGCCGTGGGCTGGGCCGGCGATTACATAAAGGTGGGTTCCATCACGCAATCGGAACGGCTGGCAAAATACAATCGCTTGCTTGTTTTGGAGAGCCACGCCGATCTATAACAAATAACAAAGAAATTCAGTCGACTGCCTGGCATGTTCTAACCCTCTTCTACCGATCTGAATCTGAGGAAACGCAATGCATTTTGAGGACAGGTTTCGCGATCAAGTTGCCATGGTTACCGGGGGCGGCAGCGGAATAGGCTTGAGCATCGGTCAGCGAATCGCCCGAGAAGGTGGCAAGGTAATCCTGGCCGATAGCGATCGCGACGCCTTGGCACGGGTCCAGGCCAGCGCGACAAAGAACCTGGAAACGCGAGTCCTTGACGTTACGCTTGAAGACGATACTCGCGAATTGATCGATAGTGTCATTGCAAATTACGGGCAACTCGACATCGTGGTCAATAGTGCCGGAATTGTTGGCCCCTCTTCCACCAATATCCTGGAATACGACCTGCAATCATTTCGCGAAGTAATCGATGTCAATCTAGTCGGATCTTTCATCGTCAGCAAATATGCAGTGCGCGCCATGTTGCCTGGCGGTTTCGGCAGGATCTTGCTGTTGGCGTCGATCGCCGGCAAAGACGGAAATCCGGGCATGGCCGGCTACACGACATCAAAAGCTGGAGTCATCGGACTGACAAAAGGTATCGCCAAAGAATACGCCCATACACAGATTACCATCAACGCGCTGGCACCTGCCCTGGTCGATACACCACTCACCGATCGAATCGCGCCGGCACAGTTGGAGTATATGACAAGCCGCATTCCCATGGACAGGTTGGCGAGGCAGGACGAGGTCGCCGCAATTGCTTGCTGGATCGTCTCACGAGAGGCATCCTTCAATACTGGCGCGATTTTCGATCTCTCTGGCGGGCGAGCCACTTATTGAACTTGGAAGATTTCCCCATAGTGGCACTTCACTATGCGTCTCCAGGCTGACGAAACGACTGGCGCTCAACTTTCCCCGATTGCGCGACCTGCCCATGCCCACAGTTTTCAATTCGGTCGATCATGATTTGAAGAGTCGGCATAGGACAGGTGGACTATATGTAACTCTAGCAAAGTAGAATATTATTCATGCACATATTTGGTTCTATCAAGCGGCGGTCGTGCCGTTCATTTCGACCGCGAAACCTTGGTGACCAGAAAACGCCAACTGAGAAACCATGATTCTCGACCGTCTTTTGAATTTGTCAAGAATTCTTACCCGGCGCGCGAACGTGTCTGAAGACACCTTCCTGCTGATTACGGCTGTCCTGGTTGGCATAGGCGCCGGCGTCGGCACGGTCGTCGTTCGGTCGCTGATTGAAGCAGTAGAATGGGTTGGCTTCGATTTGATTCCAAAGCTGACCACGCAGTTCGGTCACAGCTATTTGGTGGTTGTTCCTGCAGTGGGCGGTGTGTTGGTCGGAGTGCTGATAAACAGGTACGCGCGTGAAGCAAAAGGTCATGGCGTGCCGGAGGTGATGGAAGCCATCGCTTTGCGCGGTGGCCGCATCCGGCCGGTAGTTGCATTCGTGAAGGCAGTGGCATCCGCGCTTACAATTGGCAGCGGCGGTTCCGCCGGCAGCGAAGGTCCGATTGTCCAGATCGGCGCATCATTGGGATCTACGCTGGGCCAAGCCCTGCATCTGTCGGATGATCGGATCCGGAATCTGGTAGCTTGCGGCGCAGCCGGTGGTATCGCAGCGACGTTTAACACGCCAATAGCCGGTGTGATATTTGCGCTGGAAGTCATTCTGGGCGCATTCAGCGTTCGCTACTTTAGCACCGTGGTGATTTCCGCTGTTGTAGCAAGCGTTATTGGACGAGCCATCTATGGCGATCTTCCCACCTTCCCGTTACCTGTCGAATACGGTGTAAGGAGCGTGTGGGAATTCGCCTTTTATCCGCTGTTGGGCATCCTGGCCGCGTTGGTTGGCGCCGCGTTCGTGCGCATCCTTTATCGTGTTGAAGAGGGATTCGAGGCTTGGCGCGTTTTCCCCGAATGGGCCAAACCTGCGATTGGCGGCGCATTGCTAGGATTGCTGGCCTTGCTTTATCCGCATCTTGCTGGCGCAGATTGGCAGCGCACGCCACATTTTTTTGGCGCCGGCTACGACATCATCGCCGCCGCGCTGCAGAACCAGCTGGTTCTGTCAACGGTTTTGCTATTGCTTATCATGAAAATCGCCGCCACCAGCTTGACCCTGGGCTCCGGCGGTTCGGGAGGCGTTTTCGCCCCGGCATTGTTTATGGGCGCCATGCTGGGAACAGCATTCGAGATTGTCGTCGATGCAGCGTTCCCCGATATCATCGCGCCACCGGGGGCGTACGCTCTTCTGGGTATGGCCGCGGTCTTCGCCGCCAGCGCACACGCTCCTATCACTGCGATTATTATCCTGGGAGAGCTAACCGACGACCAACGAATTGTCTTGCCTCTAATGCTTACAGTCATCGTGGCGACCTTGGTCTCTCGCCGATTACTGCATGGACAATCGATTTATACGCTGAAACTGACCCGGCGCGGCGTAAATATCGCCCGTGGACGAGATGTAGACGTCATGCAAGGCGTGCTCGTGGAGGAAGTCATGGCGAGCGATGTCGAGGTCGTCAATACTGGCATGACGATAGAGCATTTGTCAGACGTATTTGATTTCACGCACTCACACGGCTTTCCCGTACTCGACGAGAACGACAAACTTTGGGGAATCGTTACCGTGTCCGATCTGGATCGCGGGCACTCGCACGAGCTGCCGGGTAGTACACAAATTCAAGAAATCGCGACCAAGCGGGAAAACCTCTTTGTCGCTTATCCGGACGAAACCATAGGCGATGTTTTAACGCGCTTGGGAGTGCGGGGATTGGGTCGAATGCCGGTGGTGTCCCAGAAGACCCTAATCACTTGCTGGGCATGATCCGGCGCGCGGATATCATTTCTGCCTACAATCCTCGCGGTTTCGCGTCGTTCTGAGATCAAACACCAAACCGAATTCATCAAGAGCTACAGCACTGATGCCACGCGGTTTGTTGAATATGCCGTAGATCAAGCGAGCTTTGTGACCGGTAGGCAACTTCAAGAAATCGCCGCAATTCTACCTGACGGCTGCATCTTGGTTTCAATAAACCGCGGTGGTAACGTCCTGATCCCGCATGGCAGCACCGTTTTTGAGAATGGTGATCAAGTCAGCGCATTCGTCGCCTCCGGAGAAGCCGGGGCATTTGTGGATAGCATGGCCAGCGGTTTGCAGCCTAAGACAAAGGCATGAACCACATAAATTCGCTTAGCCGAAGTGCCGGAAAACCGTAGGCTTTTTTTCGCCGGCTGAGGGCAGCTCGTGCTGCTTGTCTACGACTCAGTTGCCAGATTCATCAACCAGCATATCGGCGACAACATCCTCGTTCAAAGTCACACCTAATCCGGGCGCATCCGGCACGTGGATGTAGCCGTCTTCCGCTTGCATCTTTTCGTACGTAAGCTGATGTCGCAAGGGTGAGTCCTCAACTGAATCTTCGAAGAGAAACGCTCCCTTAAACAAGCAAAGCCAATGCAGGCAAGCTGCTACACTGATGGGTGTCTTGTAACAGTGATTAACCAACCTTCCACCATTCTCTTGCACGCGCTCGCCAATGTACAAACCGTCAGTAAATCCACAGCGTGCCAGATCGACCTGGTAGATATCCAGCGCATGCCGATCTATCCAAGGTTTGAACGAGGCCTTGCCGCATTCGCCTTCTCCACCGGCGATAGGTACGGGAGAGCGATCCCGCAGCCAAACATAACCGTCGATATCATCTTGGCTGAGCGGTTCTTCCAGCCAGCCAATGCCGAATTCGTTGAAACTGTGGGCACGCTTGAGAGCAGTGCGAGCGTCATAGACACAGCCGGCGTCGATCAGCAGATCGGCTGTGGGACCGACTCCTTCACGCGCACCTCTCACCAACTCGATGTCCAGAGCTTCCGATTCTCCCATTGGCTCCCAGCCAAACTTCACCGCCTGATAGCCATAGTCTATCCAGCGCTGACCTATATCCCTGGTTTCCGCGCCGTCTTTGCCGAAGAGAATCGAAGCATAGGCCTTGATCTTGTCGTGTTGCTTGCCGCCCAATAGCTGATGGACCGGGACGCCGAAGTGCTTGCCTTTGAGGTCCCAGAGTGCCAGATCAATGCCGGCCATGGCCGTGATTACAACAGCGCGCCGACCATAATACATGGTCTGGCGGTACATTTTCTCCCATAATCTTCTTGTATCCAGCGGGTTTTCCCCAGTCAGCAACTCGCGCAATCCGCAAGCGATGTTGTGGCTGAATGGCGCATCAATGATTGCTTTGGCAACTTCCGGAGAGGAATCGACCTCGCCAATGCCTTCCAAGCCATTATCAGTACGCACGCGCACGAGCAGTGTATCCTGCGTGCCGGCGGTCTTGGCTTCAACTTTTCCCAATCGCAATACCTGACATATGATCTGTGAGATTTTCATTAGCTTCCTTTATCCTTATCGTGTATCGCGGCAAGATGCCGGTGGCACCCATACTATACTGCTCGAATTGCGACAAACGCTGCCTATGACTCTATGCGACATGATGTGTTTCGTTTGCGCGGCGGCGGGCAACTTGTTAGAATCTTTGTCCAGCAACAAGACTATACCAATTGTTTTACATGTAGACCATTTGCTCCAGACAGACACTAATGTCGAAACTGAAAATCACAGGCATAAGTACGCGAGCTGTACGCGTACCGCTGGAACGAATTTATCGCGGCAGCCAATACTCCATGGAGAACCGATGTACCATTATCACGACGGTTCTTACCGCAGACGGTGTCGTTGGCGAGATATATACGGGCGATACCGATCAGCAGCAGCAGAGTTTACAGAAGATCATAGAAACCGAATTGGCTCCGAGGCTGATCGGTATGGACGCCTTTAACATCGTCGGGTGTTGGGAGGCGATGAAGCCGCTGACTTATGACATACTGCGCAACCGTGACCTGCTCATGCAAGCTATTTCGGCTGTTGACGCAGCTCTGTGGGATACCGTAGGCAAGGCGATTAACATGCCGCTATACAAATTGTGGGGCGGCTTTACCAACCGATTGCCGATCATCGCGATTGGTGGTTACTATGGCGCAAGCGATGAAGAATTGGCGCGAGAGATCCGTGACTATGTGGAATACCAAGTCGGTGGCGTAAAGTTCAAGGTCGGCGGCGCTAGCCCGGAAGAAGATCTGCGGCGCCTGAAAGTGGCAGTGGATGCCGCCGGCAGCAACTTTAAATTCATGGTTGATGCCAATCAAGGATATGACTTGCGCGATGCCGTAAAATTCGTTCGACTGGCTCGCGCCGAAGGCATCGACCTGGAATGGTTTGAAGAACCGGTCAAGTGGTATAACGATCTAAATTGGCTGCGCGATGTACGCCTGATGACCGGGATACCTGTTGCAGCTGGGCAGTCCGCCTATTCCCTGGACGCAGTGCGAGACTTGATCGTCGCCGGTTCGCTGGATGTTTGCAACTTCGACGCCTCATGGGCTGGCGGACCTTCAATGTGGAATAAGGCAGCAGCTATCGCATATGCTTATGGAGTGCAAATGGCGCATCATGAAGAAGCGCAGGTAGCGGCGCATCTTTTGGCGGGCATTGCACATGGAACCTACGTAGAGTGTTTCCATAAGGATCGCGATCCGGTGTTTTGGCAGATTCGCCAGGAACCGCCGAATATTGAGGCGGGATACTATCAACTGCCCGATTTACCAGGTTTCGGCATCAAGTTCGATCGTGACTTTGTCAGTCATTATTCCGTAGACTAGCCGCCGAAGTCATTTGACAGGTAGAAGACAATTGGGTAACTTATATTGTAAACAGATTACAAACTACTAACTGCCTGCTTCTTATGAATGACACTGCTAGTATCTTCATCCCGACAACCAAGCACTCACTGGCAGACGACGCAACGATGCAGATTCGTCAAGCAATTCTGGAGGGTCAGTTGGTACCGGGTGAGCACCTGCGCGAAGAAATCCTTGCTGAAATGCTCAGCGTTAGCCGTGGACCCGTGAGAGAAGCGCTAACTCGGCTCGAGCGAGAGACGCTAGTAGTCCGTGAACCAATTCGAGGTGTGTTCGTCTGCCAACTGCACCGTAATGATGTGGACGAAGTATATAGCTTGCGGTTGACTTTGGAAAAGCTAGCCGTTCGGTTGGCCATTGCCAATCCGCGAGACGATGCTTTGCGCGCGATGCAGCGCACAGTGGATCGCATGCGAATTAGGGCTATGGCTGGCATTTCCGTCCACGAGGCAGCGCGACTCAATACGGATTACCATGAGCAACTTTGCGTCGCCAGCGGACACCGTCGGTTGCATGCCAGCTGGACCAATCTGCGCTCACAGATTTATTTGTTCTTGCTGACGCGCTCCAAGGTAGACTTGGAATTCCTAAAGACTTTCGATGTAATGCACCAGGATATTCTTGATGCTATCTGCAATAAGAGCGAAGACGCCGCAACCGCCCTGCTGGAAAAACACTTCCGCACCGCGTACGACAATGTGATCGATCACTACGACAGCTTAGGTAAATGAGCCATGCCACACAATCTTCTGCAAGATCGCGTTACCATAATCACCGGTGCCGGGCAGGGGCTGGGTCGCGCAGTCGCGCTGGAATTTGCGTTGGAAGGCGCCTCGGTCGCCTTGCTGGAACTGAATGACGATAAACTCGAGCAAACGGCGCAAGAGATCACCGAGCAAGGTGGAGAGTGCAAAAGCTTTGCTTTGGATATCACCGACTATGATGCGTATGGCCGGGTCGTTGACGAAGTGATGGACTGGAAAGGTAAAATCGATATCCTGGTCAATAACGCAGCCATCGCAATCTATGGCACCATTTTGGACGACAGCCTGGACAATTGGCGTAGACAGATTGCTGTAAACCTGGAAGCCGTTTATGTCGGTTCGAAACTAGTGGCATCACAAATGGTTAAAGCGGGCTATGGCCGGATCATCAGCGTAGCATCAATCCAAGGATTCGCCGCGAGCGGAGAAGCGGGTCCATACAATGCCGCGAAAGGCGGCATCATCGCCTACACCAAGTCGATGGCGGTAGAACTTGGCGCACACGGCATATTGGTGAATGCGGTAGCGCCGGGATTCATGCGAACGCCGATGTCCATGGTCTATGGCGTCGATGAAACCACCACGCCCGAATTTCTCGACTGGTATGTCGAAAGAGGTAAGATTCCGCTACGGCGAACCGGTCTCCCAGAGGATGTATCCGGAACAATCGTTTTCCTGGGATCAGAGTATTGCCGGTACATGACCGGTCAGTTGCTGGTTGTTGATGGGGGATTGATGAGTACGTTTTAAGATTGTAGATGGCCGTGCTCCGGCACGTGATTCTTTTTGTCCACTAAAATGCAAAGGAAAATACGATGCGTGGTATTTCGAGACGTAATTTTCTGAAGTCGTCAACAGCATTGGGTTTGGGCGCTAGCCTTTCCCCAATCATGAGGCCTTTGGCACAGTCCGGATTGGACATGAGCTTGTGGTACTGGGGAGAGCAAGAGTTGCCCGGTTTGCAAGCTTATGTGGATCAGGCAGTTTTTGCATGGGCAGAGAGCGGAGGCGGGACGGTCGATACATTGTTGCAAGACACCGATGTGGTAATCTCGCAATTCCAGACGGCAGCGGCAGCAAACAACGCTCCTGATATGCAATTTCTTTGGAACGGCATTTACCACATGGAGAGTGTCTGGTTTGGCTATCTTTCGGCGCTTAACGGTTTGGTCAGTGACGCAGTGTTGGCCGAGTCCGGCGCGACTGATCTGAGCCACTTTGGTGGCAATCAATATCGCGTAGGCTGGTATCCGCTGCAGATGGTCATCTTTTACAACAAAGTGCTTTTCGACAATGCCGGCCTTAATGCGGATGCGCCGCCCAAGACTTGGGACGACTTGCTCGGCGCTTGTGAGGCGCTGGTCAGTAGCGGAGTGCCGGCCTTTGGTGGCGGTATTCAAGACGGTTTCTGGGGCGAATGGTATTTCGGACAGGCTTTGGCGCAGTCTCTTGACTCGCCAGGCGAAGCGATTCAATTGTTCATCGGCGATTTGGACTTCCGCGAACCACGTTATCACGAATGTTGGGTACGCCTGGAAGAGTTGGTCACCAATGGCTTTATGAATGACGACATGAGTTCTATCGAACTCTACCCCGGTATCGACAAAGTAGTCACTGGCGATTTGGGAATGTCGCTATCCATTGGCACGCGCATCCCGGCGGACAACGCCGCAATGGATGGGAATCTGGGAATCATGCAACTGCCGGTATTTGGGCAAGGTGCCTTGGCCGGCCGTCCGATTCTCGACTCGCAGGGTCTGGGCATTTCAACAAACAGCGACAACAAAGAAGAAGCGGCAGCATTCCTCGAATTCCTCAACTCGCCGGGGCAATTGCAGGCCTTCTGGGATATCACGAGCTGGATGCCGACAAATGTCAATTGGGACAGCAGCGTAATCGAAGATTCGGTGGTGCAGCAGGCCTGGGACGAATGGAACCTGGGCGACAATATCCCCTACATATCGAACTTGATTCCGGTGCAATTTTGGATTGACGCGATGCTTGTCGCCTCGCAATCCATCGTCAACGGTGATATGACGGGTGAAGAAGCCGGCGAGCAAAACGCGCGTGTGGTACAAGAATGGCGCGACTTTAATCCAGACCTGGTAGACAAATACCAGCAATGGGCAGACGACCTCAGCGGCTAAATCATTGGTCGGGTATGAGAGGGGCGTTTATGTCCGCTCCTCTCGCCCATCGAGGTCCGTAGCACGATGATCCGAACACGATATGCGTTCGTTCCATATTTGTTCGTGGCGCCTTGCGTCGCGCTTTTGGCGTTCATCTTCGGTTATCCGCTCGTCAAGATCTTTGAATTCAGTTTTCGTCAGATCCGCGGATTTACCGGTCCCTTTGTTGGCTTTCGCAACTACCAGTTGGTCCTCAACCAGCCCACCTTTCAAGACGCAGTCACTAACAATGCCAAGCTTTTGCTGGCAGTGCCTATCATCATCATCATCTCGGTATTGATTGCCATCGTTCTGTTTGAACAGGTGCGCGGCTGGCGCGTTTATCGCACCATACTCTTTATACCTTACATCCTCTCGGTACCCATTGTCGCAGTTGTCTTGAAGAACATCTTCCAGTACAACGGCCCCTTCAACGAAACTGCCCGCGCCTTGGGTATGAACTTCATCGCGCTCGACTGGCTTGGAGATCCCAAGGTGGCGATTTGGACGATCATGATCGTGGTAATTTGGCGCGAGGTCGGCTTTGGCATCATTTTGATGCTGTCGCGTTTGCTGGGATTGAATGCAGAGACACTGGAAGCGGCGCAATTGGATGGCGCCTCGTGGTGGCAGCGAGTCGCATACGTTATTGTTCCGCAGATGCGCGGCATTATTGAATTCTATGCCGTGGTCAATGTGATCGGCATGGTAGCTGCGGTATTCGCCTATGTCTTCATGGTTACCAAGGGCGGGCCCGGTACAGCGACACAGATCATGGAACTGTACATTTTTAATATGCTGACGCGAAACGCATTGCCGGGTATTGCCTCGGCCGTGTCTGTCATGCTTTTCCTCGCCTTTGTGCTCCTGATGCTGATTTTATTCCTATTGCTGAGCCGCTCTCGCAAGAAGGAACTGGCATGAGTAGCTTAGTCTCGAAACCGGGCAATCACTTACGCATCATGGAACCTCGCCGGCGCGATTGGCGCACGGTATTCACGCACTCTGTGTTGCTGCTCGCGGTATTTACCGCTTTGACGCCCGCCTACTTCATGTTCACCACCGCCTTCAAAACCAGCGACGAATATCGCGTTAACAAGATCGGATTGCCGCAATACGCTGTGCTGGAGCAATTCGACGAGGCGATCTTTCAAAATGACTTCATAATCTGGATGCTTAACAGCGCGACCTTTGCGCTCGCTTCGGTGACATTGAGTACGGTCGTTTCCGCATTGGCGGCATTCGCCATCGCGCGCATGAAATTTCGCGGACAAAATATCCTGTTGGCATTGAGTACCTCGCTGATGGTGATTCCACCAGTGGTTCTGGTGGTGCCACTGTTTTTGCTGTTTACTCAACTGGAGCTCATCAGTACCTATCATGGAACTATCCTCATATACGCTGGTCTGATCACACCATTCTCGGTATACCTGCTGGTCAGTTTCTTCCGCACATTGCCAACGGAAATTCTGGAAGCGACGCTAATAGATGGCGCCTCGCCCCTGGGCGTGCTGTGGCGGGTGGTCGTACCATTGTCCGCCCCCGCTATGGTCACCCTGCTGATCGTTAATACGCTTTATGTCTGGAATGATCTGCTAATCGCGCTCTTGTTCTTGCAAGACGATAAGAAGCGCACCCTGATGGTGGGCATTAGTGTCTTTCAGGGACGTTATAATCATCAAGTACCGTTGTCCATGGCAGGCATGGTGATGGCAAGCCTGCCGATGTTGATTTTGTACATTCTCTTCCAACGATACTTCATTCGTGGATTGGCGTCTGGCGCATTGAAGGGATAACATTTGACGCGCATGGGAAAAGCAAATGGGCGAGCTTGACGGTCGCGTCACCATTGTAACCGGCGCTGGACGAGGCATAGGCCTGGGGATCGCCTATCGTCTGGCGGCCGCAGGCGCGATTATCGTCGTCGCAGAGCTTGACGCCAAAACCGGATCGCAGGCTGCGCGACAGATCAACGATGCGGGCTACCGAGCCAGTTCTATCGAAACTGATGTGTGTGATCCGATAAGCGTGCAGAATCTGGTTGACGCTGTAGTGGAACGTTATGGCAAGATCGACATTCTGGTTAACAATGCTGGCATGGCAACTATCGGACACACGGCAACAATGCCTGTAGAGGATTGGTATCAGCAGATTGATGTCATGTGCAACGGTGTTTTCTTGTGTTTGCGAGCAGTCGGCAAAGTCATGTTAGAGCAAGAATCGGGCGTTATATTGAATATCAGTTCAATAGCGGGTTTGGGCGCCTGGCCTTTGCGCTCTGCATACAACAGCGCCAAAGCCGCAGTGATCAGTTTGACCGAGAGCGCCGGCTGCGAATGGGCCAGGAAAGGTGTACGAGTTGTTTCCGTCGCACCAGGAGTGACGCGCACAAACATGCTTCAGCAAATGGTCAAAGACAGAATTGCCGACCTCAACCAATACCAAAGTCGAACGCCAATGGGCCGTGTGGCGGAAGTAGATGAGATCGCGAGCGCAGTACAGTTCCTGGTGAGTGATCGCGCCAAATACATCACCGCGACCACTCTCACTGTAGACGGAGGTTGGACTGCCTGGGGCAACTTGCCTCTGTAGAGGACGCGAAATATGCGATTTGCGAATCAAGTCGTGGTGATTACAGGCGGTGGGCGCGGGATCGGTTATGCGCTCGCGAAAGCATTCAAATCCGAAGGCGCTGCTGTCGTGGTTGCCGAGATTGACGTAGAACGGGGTCAGGCTGCTGCGCAAGAATTAGCAGCATTTTACCAGTTCGTCGATGTAAGCGATCACGATTCCGTCCGCAGTGCGGTTGAAACGATCAAAAGCGAGCAAGGAAAGATTGATGTATGGATTAACAACGCCGGCGTCGCCCACAAAGCGCCTGTTGTCGATTTGGAAATTGCAGGCTGGGAAGCGGATATTGGCGTCATGCTTCATGGCAGCTTCTATTGTTCGAAATACGCTGGCCAAGTCATGATCGCGCAAGGTTATGGCTGTGTAGTTAACATTTCCTCGGTGAACGGCTTATTGGCGCAGAAGGCTCGTGCCGGGTATTGCACCGCCAAAGCCGGCATCAATATGCTGACGAAAGTGCTTGCATCCGAATGGGGCGAATATGGTATTCGCGTCAACGCGGTGGCGCCCGGCGTGGTGATGACCGAGCTCGTGCAAGAGGGTATTGATCAAGGCATCGTCACGGAAGAGCAGTATCTTGGACGGATCCCAATGGGTCAATTGGGCGGACTGGATGATGTAGAAGAAGCGGTGCTATTCCTGGCAAGCGATGAAGCCTCCTTTGTCACCGGAGAAATCCTGCGCGTAGACGGTGGTTGGTCGGCATACCAGCTGTTTTATCCCTTTGACGAGGCATTTTGAATACGTCAATTAGACCTAGAGGACCAAAATGGTAGAGAATATTCTTGAACTGGTAGTGCTGGAACATGCACTGGATCATCCAGAAGGTGTAGCTGTCGGTCCCGATGGGAAAGTATATGCCGGTGGCGAATCCGGCCAGGTTTATCGCATCGATTTGGACAACAACACCATAGAAGAATTCGCAAATACAGGTGGATTCATTCTAGGCATCGCGCATGATGCAGCCGGGAATTGCTATGCTTGCGATGTTGAACGCGTGGTCAAGGTCACGCCGGATGGTATCGTAAGCACTTATAGCGATGGCGGAAACGAACAGAAAATGCGCGTGCCAAACTATCCAGTTTTCGATGCCGGCGGAAACCTCTACGTCTCGGATTCCGGAGATTGGGGTGCCGAAAACGGCTTCATTTGGAAGATTCCGCCAAATGGCGAGGCTATAATTTGGGATAAGCAAGCCAGCGGATTCGCTAACGGCATGTGCTTGGGCCCAGCCGGAAAGTCTCTCTATGTTGTCGAGTCTACGCCGCCCCTGATTTCACGGGTTGCCATCAACGAAGATGGCTCGGCAGGCGCGCGCGAAGTCGTGGTGGAATTGCCGCGTAATGTGCCCGATGGTGTGGCTTTTGATGCGCATGGCAATCTGTATATTTCGCTATACAACCCTAATATCATATACCGCTTCGATCGCAACTCGCAGGAACTTACGACACTCTACGATGATTGGGAGCAGTTGATCTTGATCGCGCCGACCAATATCGCCTTCGGTGGCGAAGATATGAAAACGCTGTTCATCGCGAGTTTATGCGGCTGGAATATCATCAGCGCTCAAATGGATATCCCCGGATTGCCGGTTAAATATCCGCAGCTTTGAATGGGTAACTTGAATGGCCATCATTAGCGCGCATCACACCTCGTTTTCTGTCATTGATATGCGGACGTCGCTGGCATTTTATTGCGATCTCCTGGGCTTCGAGATCATCAGTGAGCGAGCGGCCGTCACCGATTCTTATTTTCGCGAGATCGTTGGTTTCTCCGATGCCGTCGTCTATGCTGTTCTCTTGCGCATACCCGGCAGCGATCATCTGCTAGAACTCTTGCAATACATGCATCCGCGTGGCAGGCCACAAGATCTGCGCCCGAACAATCCGGGTAGCAGCCATATCGCCTATGTAGTCGACGACCTGGAATTAATGTACAGCCAGTTGAAAAACGCGGGCGTTGAATTCATTTCGTCCCCAGTAGACTTGGATGCCGGACCAAACAGTGGAGGGTGCGCGCTTTATATGAAGGACCCGAGCGGTATCGTAATCGAACTGTTCCAACCGGGCGGATGATTCATTCGCTTATGACTGGCCGCTGTGCTCGAACGAATAAAACGGCTGCGATTATGAATGAGCGCGGCCGCCCGTTTCGCAACCGCCGGGCGGCTGTGAAGTCAACTCCAACATAGCAATTACTGGAATAAGTCCGGCTTAGCAGCTTGGAGCGAATTTCCTCCAGCTTGCAAAATCTCAACTGTTGTAGTTTCTTATGCGCGAATCGGCGTGGTCCGGAGACCGTATGATAATCCAAGACATCATCCTCTTTGAAGTTGGCGCGGCGCAAGAAGAGCAACCATCACGCGCTCGGCAAGCATTGCCGCTGGATCTCTACGCGAACGTAGAGCATCCCTCGCCGCCGAACAAGCCGCAACCCGGGCGCATCAGCGCAATCTACGTTGAAGTGCAAAGTCGTGACGGATTGAGCGGAATTTTTGGTCCCATTGATCGTCATCAGGCTTTTATCATCGCCAACGACCTACGTCCCTTCTTGCTGGGTCGTGATGCGATAGCGACAGAGCTGCTGTATGATTTGATGCTCCGGCTCAATCGGCATGGACGCTCCGGCTTGTTTATGACGGCCGTCAGCGCTATTGATTGCGCATTATGGGACTTGAAAGGCAAAGCTTGGGAACAGCCAATCTATCGGCTACTGGGTGGACCGACACGATCGGAAATACCGGCATATGCAAGCATGCTGGGATTTTCTGTGCAGCCTGGGGAGGCGGCGCAAAGCGCGAAGGAATTCGCGGCCAAGGGATTCAAAGCGCAAAAATGGTTCTTTCGTCACGGCCCAAGTGACGGCACGGCTGGAATGGCCAAAAACATCGAGATGGCGCAAGCCGTGCGCGAGGCGGTCGGGCCCTACTATATGCTCATGTTCGATGCGTTTATGAGCTGGACGGTGCCTTACGCGACGAAGATGTTGCAAGCCTTGGAGCCGCTCAATCCAACCTGGATGGAAGAGCCTATTCCGCCAGAGCGTGTTTCAGAATTTGTAAAGTTGCGCTCTGTTAGTCGCGTTCCACTCGCCACCGGAGAGCATGTATATACGCGTTGGCAGAGCAAAGAACTGCTGGTCAGTGGCGCGGTGGAATACCTGCAAAATGATCCGGATTGGACAGGCGGCATAACGGAGCTGGTAAAAATCGCTGCATTGGCGTCGGCCTTTGAAGTGCCTCTGATCGCACATGGTCATTCGCTGCTTTCGGCGCTACATGTCGCGGCTTCTCAATCACCGGCCGTCGTGCCCATGGTCGAATACCTTATCAAGCACCAGCCGAACAAACAGCATTTTCATGAGGATCGCTATGCGCCGGAAAACGGTTCGATCAGTCTGCCGCAGGCTCACGGCCTGGGTATCGCATTGGACGATTCGAAAATCGAGACCCGCGACAATGTAACTTTCTAGGTTCGTTCGCGCCTGATCAGAAGCCGGCGATCTTATCGACTTGATTGCGCAATGGCGACTTACCAGCCATAAAGCGATCCAGATTGTCGCGGAGGATTTCGATGACATACTTCCGCTCATACTGGGTACCGCCGGCAATATGCGATGTGATGAGTAGGTTCTCGATATCCCAGAGATCACTGTTGGCAGGCAGTGGCTCCGGTCTGGCAACTTCGAGCGCAGCAGCCCATAAGCGTTTTTCACGCAGCGCTTGCGCTACAGCATCCTGGTCGACTATTCCGCCGCGCGACATCGCTAGCAGCATTGCGCCAGGTTTCATCAACGCGATCTTTCCGGCATCGATCAATCCATCCGTAGCCGGGGTAAGCGGCAAAGTAACGACCACGAAATCCGACTGGCGCAAGAGATCGTCGAGACGATCAGAGGCCCAAAGTTCACTGACATACTCCGGCTTGTCGTCAGTATTGAGGTCGATGGCAAGAATCTTGAGACCGAAGGCTTGTGCACGCGCAGCCAGATGACGGCCGAAGGCGCCGAATCCTACGATGCCTAAAGTCATATCCGTTAGCTCAATCAATATGGGGCGCAATTCGCTCGCCGACCACTGATGCTCTTGCTGGCGGAAGATGCTGGTACGCAGACCGCGCGTGAATGACAGAATCATTCCCAGTGTACTCTCCGCCAAGCCGGGACCATGTGTACCACTTGCGCTGGTCAGCAGAACATCGCTAGTCACCAGTTCCGGGATGCGCAGATAGCTATCGACCCCAGAGCTAGAAGATTGAATCCACTTAAGCTGACTAGCCTTGAGGAAAACTTCTCTGGAGATGCTACCGACATAAATATCAGCATCGTGGATTTCGCCAGGCAATTTTTCAGAATCGGGACAGTAAACAAAATTCAAATCCGAATAACTTTGCTCTAACTCCGGAAGGGACTTTTCCAGGGACATGATTGTTGCGCCAAACACTGCTTTCATCGATTCTCCTCCATAGCGTCATTTAATGCATAGTTGCGCTCTAATGGCGCCGATACGACCATATCGTTTGTTTCCGCATCTGATAATAACATCTACGCGATTCATTGTTCATGGTGGCATGGCTATCATGGAACGGAGCCCGATATCAGCGATTGCTGCGTTCGCGTTGAATGGCGTCCCACAGACCCATCAGGTACGTCGCGCCCAGAGCGCGGTCATAAAGAGCGTAACCCGGCGTACCGACCTCACCCCAAACGTTTCGTCCGTGATCGGGCCGCAAGGGACCGTCATAACCGATATCGGCGTAGGCGCGCATGACTTCCACCAAGTCAACATCGCCGTATTGTGGCGGATGCGCAACCTCGTGGAATGCCAATTCATCGGTTCGCCGCACATTGCGGCAATGCGCGAAGTGAATGCGACCACCAAAGCGTCGAATCATGGCCGGCAGGTCGTTGTCGGCCAAAGTTCCCATTGCGCCGGTACAAAACGTCAATCCGTTGTTCGGGCTATCCACCAGATCCAGCAGGCGCTGCAGGCTATCTCGCGAACGGATGATGCGCGGTAATCCGAAGATCTCCCAGGGCGGGTCGTCGGGGTGAATCGCCAGTTTCACGCCAGCCGCTTCCGCAGATGGCGTGATTTGCTGCAGAAAATACTTCAGGTTGCGCCAGATGTCTTCGTCGTCAATATTGCGGTAAGCCGCTTTGACATCTTCGAGACTTTCTTCCAAAGGCCAATATGCCGGCAAATCTGTCGCCCAGGGATCAGGCACTTTATAAAGATCCCGCTGATCAAAGCTCATGGCGCTAGAGCCATCAGCCAGAGGCATTTCGTATTCCGTGCGGAACCAACTGTAGAGCGGCATGAAGTTGTAACATAAGACGTCGATGCCGAGTCGTCCCATTAATGCCAGGTTTTCACGATACACGGCGATTAAATCGTCGCGTGATGATCGGCCCAGTTTAATATCTTCGTGTACCGGAATACTCTCGACGACATCCAGTGTCATGGATTCGGCTTCGATGGCGTCTTTCAGGCTGCGAAGCCTGCCTTCGTCCCAGACCTGACTGGCCGGCACATCATAGAGCGCGGTGACAACGCTCTTCATGCCCGGGATCTGCCGTATATGCTTGAGCGGGATTGGGTCTTCAGGTCCGTACCAGCGGAAGGAGAGGTACATCGATCTAGCCAGACCGCTTTTGCAGCGATTGACGATAGAGCTCATCCATACGGTCGAGGCATTCATGAATCTCTAGTTCACGCTTGAGGCAAGCGTGAGTCAGATACCAGGCGTTTTCCTGGAAATCCATGAAACCGTGATAACGTGGACGGAGGTAGGCCTTGTCATGCGTCTGCAACGTATTGCGGAAGAAATTGTTGCTGGCAGCATTGGTCGCCTCGCTCCGCCAGGCCGAGCGATGGCCCGGTTGTCCGCCGCTTTCAAAGAACAAGCCTGATTGTGTTGTTGGGTCCGCGACGAATTTGCCGTATTCGCAGGCGACATCTATATTCTGGCATTTACTGGAAATCGCGTAGCCTGTTCCACCCAGAATCGCGCCGGCAGATGGGGCATTATTGTACTGCGTCGGCACATTGGCAAAAGATAGCAAGTGCTTGGCGTAGTCGGCTCGTCCATAGTTTGTGTAGCCAAATGCCAGCGGACAATACAGGATGTCATCGGTCGCGCTCATCAGATCGTAGATTTGTATCGGATTGCAGTCGAGCGATCGGCGCTCTAAGAACGGCAAAAGCCCGCGCAGGAATCCCAGCGCAAATTCGCCCAGTTCTCGGTAGACGACCTCGTGTTCCGTCACGCAGGGATCGTCATCATGGATGGCGCAGAGCGACAGAAAGCTCATCAGCGAATCGATCGGGCCAAGCGGGATGGCAACTCGATGTTCGCCCGCTTTGTGCCGACGCTCAGCCAATGAGCGCAATCCAATCCAGGTCTGCGGCACTTCCTCGCCGGTCTTTTCCAGCAAATCCGCACGATATGAACTCACCTGCGCGGCAGCATCAATCGCCAGTGCCCATTGATGACCGGCGTAACGATAGCTGGTGTGACTCCAGCCAACGGCATTCTCCGCTTGTTCCAGCAGAAAATCGTTTTCGATGCATTCGTCCAATGGCAAGAGACAACCGGTTGCCGCGGCCCGGCCCACGAAGGGGTGATCAATTACGAGCAGGTCGAAAGTTTGTGCCAGCTTATCAATTGGGAAGTCGCCGAACTCTTTTAGCGAACGCCGTTGCCAACTAATGCGGACATCGGGATGTTTCTTTTGAAATTCGGCGGCTGTCGCTACCATGGGATCATAACCGCGAGAATGATCCCAAGTGATGCCTTTGAGTTCAATCATCGCATAATTTCTCGTAAAGCATTTTCTTCGTCCGTCAATATCCGTTCAATTAGGTCGCTGCGTTCGCTGCTAGCCACGAACTCCAGTTGACGGATGCCCAAGGGGTCAATCTCCTCGCGGATCAGACGCAATTCTTGGTCTGTTGGCGCTATGGTTGTATGGAAGTTTTTTGACTTCATTATCTCGAAGCCGGTCGCGTCAGCCAATTCATCTTCGCCGACACCGGGATGAATCGACAGTACCTCAAGAAGTCGAGTCTCCTTATTCAACTCGAAAATACAGAGGTTGGTTACGATACGGGTATATCCAGGCTGCAACCCTTCTGCCTGCCGTTCTTCGTCGCCGACCAAGCCGCGCGCTGCACTGGCTATCTGAACTTCTTCGACAAAGGTCAGCGGCGAATGACGTGTAATGTACATTAGGAAATTCTGATGCAGGTTTGCTACATCTGCCATCCCGCCCTGCCCCGGCAATCGTACCGTCTTGCCGCTCGGTGTGGTCAGTTGAATATTGTTGGCTCGTCCATATTTGTCGATTTGCGCGGCACTGACGACCTCATGGCTGACCAGCCCACGTTGATAATACCAGTGATAGGTATCATCACCGCCGCAATGAAATACGGATGTCTCGAAATCGGCGGATTCCGCCATCGACAGCAGCATCGGTCGGACAGCAGGATCCACCAGTCCACTGCTTATCATCATCGTCACCAAATTTGGCGCGTGCATTTTCTTGGCAAGAAAATAAGAAATGATGGCCAGTGGCGAGACGGCTCCGGCAGCGCATATGCTCTCATTATCGAAGTGCCGTGCCAGACTCACCACCATTTGTTCATCTGGGCTCACGCGCGCCTTTGCGTCAGCGTTATTGTTTTTTTTGAGCAAAACGGGCGCAGTTAATCCTTTTACAGAAACCTTTGCCGAGCGCCGCAGAAACGCTAACCGCTCGCGGTCTGCCACCTTGATGGTAAAAGGCACCGATTGCGAACCTGCCAGCAAGGCACGATAATCGCTGATGTAATAGGGAACACAGGAGGTAGGGTAGGCCGCGCCCGGATCAGCGCTGATGCCAGTAACAAAACTATGACCGACTATCTTGCCGCGTCGATCGTTTTGAAAGGTCCCGACCGGAACTATTTCTTCCACAGTAACCAGTACCTGACGCGCCGCGCCGATGGCACATTTGTCCAAACCCAAAGCACCCTGAATCTCGATATTGCCGGCTTCGTCGGCTCGCTGAGCATGCAGCAGCAAGACGTCCAAATGAATCGCTTCGGCTGTCATAATTTCGCGCCGGGTCAACGGATCGGCATAACGCGCCGTGAAATCTGTTCCATCCAGCATGGTCGATCCATAGGGGATCTGAAAAGGCATTGAGGGCAAATTTTCTTCTGCGGCATGAAAACCCTGTATCATGCCCAGCGCATTCCATTCCTCGATTTCAACGGTACCCTGCTCCAGGGCCCGGCGAAACAGTGGCGCCAAACCAAAGATATCCAAGCTGGAAAAACAAAAAGCGATCTTGCGCACGGCGTCTGCCGCCAACAGCAGTTCCAATGCCAAGCCGCCTCCCCAAGTCACGTATGCCAGATCTTTTACTCCCTGATCGACGATTTTATTGAGCAGAGTTATCGGCAGGCGCGAAAAATGCAAACCGCCCACGCCAAGACGATCTCCGTCTTGAACGATTGCAGCCAACTCAGGCAAGCTCAGGAATTGGACGGGTTTAGCCATCAATGCTCGTCCCGTTGAAGACGGCATTCTTTCGTAAGAGGTCTTGAACTTCTTCCGGCCTGTAGCCGGCGATTTCGCACAAGATGTCATCGGTATGTTGCCCGAGCAGCGGCGCGGGACTGGTAATCTGGCCCGGTGTATCCTGGAACTTGACCGGCATGCCCATGGCACGCACTTGCCCCGCGATGGGATGCTCGTAAGTGATGATCATCTCGTTTTCCGCGATCTGAGGGTCCGTCTCCAAGTCGGAAAAGTCATATACCGGAGCGCACCAAATATCCGCAGCCAACAGAATCTCCAGCCACTCTTCGGCTGTCCTCGCGAGGAGAGCTACTTTTAAATCTGCCATGATCTCGTCTTCAAGCTCGAAGACGCTGTTGCCTTCGACATCGTGGTATTTGTCGATGCCCAGCAATCCAGCCAGTTTATTGATCGGATTCATGGCAATGGCGATGTATTTGTGCTTGGTCTGAAAAATCCCATATGGCGCGCCCACATAAGGATTCGGGTATCCGTCCTTGGAACGTTCAGGAATTCCACCGCCGTTCAGATAGTTTGCGATCTCCTGCGTATACAGCGACAACAAGGAGTTGTACAAGTTGGTATCGACGCGTTGACCCTTACCCGTCCGTTCGCGACTATAGAGAGCCGCACAAACCCCATAAACGATGAGTTGGCTCGTGCTTAAATCCGCGATGCCGGCAATCGTCGCCGACGGCAAGTCTTCGGCATTACCGGTCAATACTGTCATGCCGGTCATGGCTTGAATCAGCAGGTCTTGGCCCGGCCGTTTTACATACGGGCCGGACTGACCGAATCCGCAGCTTGCGCAATATATGAGGCGAGGATTGATCTCTTTCAGCGTATCGAATCCCAATCCCAAGCGTTCCATGACGCCGGGTCGAAAATTCTCGACAAGGACATCGGCGTTTTCGATGATGCGCTTAACCGCTTTCAAGCCGTCCTCATGCTTGAGGTCAACTGCCAGACTGCGCTTGTTGCGGTTGAAAGACAGGAAAGATACGCTGACATCATTCTTGTACAATCCCAATAGGGAGAAGTGCCGGCTCCAATCACCTTTGGGCGGCTCGATTTTGATGACCTGGGCACCCAAATCCCCCATGATTTGCGTGGCAAAGGGACCTTGCATCAATTGTGTGAAATCGGCGACTACCACGCCATCCAAGGGTCCTGCCATGATCTCTCCCTCTATAAAAGGCTAGAAAGCAATCCGCCATCAACACGATAGTAGCCACCTGTCATGAAGGACGCGTCATCGCTCGCAAGGAATAGCACCAACTTTGCCACTTCTTCAGGTTTACCTACTCGGCCGATCGGATGCAATTCGCCCCAGTCTTGAATCATTTGCGAAGGATTATCAGGACCAAACAGGTTGGCGGCGTCATCCAGCATTGGCGTATGAATCGAGCCAGGAGCAATACAATTGCAGCGAATATTTTCTCTGGCGTGATCCAGCGCAACAGTTGTGGTAAAGCTAGTGACAGCACCTTTCGAAGCGGAATAAGCTGCGACGGTCTGCTGTGACGCAGTCGCTTGAACCGAAGATGTGTTGACGATCGCGCCGCCGCCACGTTTGCGCATCTCGGGAATGCAATACTTGCAGGTTAGGAAGGTGGCGCGTAAGTTGATATTGATCTGGTAATCCCAATCTTCGACCGGCTGGTCCACTACGGTGCCGTAGCGCACGACGCCCGCGTTATTGTGCAGAATATCGATGCCACCAAATGCGCTGACCGCTTCCGCAACCACCCGCTTGACGTAGGATTCTCGGGAAATGTCGCCTTCGATAAACAGCGCGCGACCGCCCTTGTCTTCAATCAGCCGACGTGTTTGTTCGCCGGAGGCCGGGTCAATATCGGCGATCACTACAGCGGCGCCTTCATCCGCGAAGGCAGTTGCGGATGCTCTTCCGATGCCCTTGCCTGCGCCGGTAACGATGGCTACTTTGCCCTCAAATCTTTGACTCATATTTACGTTCCTTATCACTCAAGTAAATAATCTTACCGTCACAATCCTTAGCCCAGATCGGGATATTTCAAACCGGCGCCAGCAACCGGCATCTCGAGCATCGACAAATGCCAGCGCCCCAAGCTGCCAAAAATGGCGGTTTGCAAGTTTTCGCCGCCAAAGGCGATATTGGTAGGCGCCGACAAGACGACACTTTGCCAATCTTCGGCAAACACTTCCAGCTTGCCGGATACGCTATGGCGGAGAACCTTGTTCGGCGCGTAACAGGCGATATACAAGTTGCCTGCAGCATCAAATGCGAGGCCGTCCGGAACGGTGCCCGGCAGCTCTACCACCAGCTCTGGCGCACCGAGAGCGCCATCCGACAGAATCGCCGCTTTGACAATCCCGGGCATATTGGATTCGAGGATGTAGAGTTCTTTGCCATCCAGAGACAATGCCATGCCATTGGGAAAATGATCGATTTCTTCATTGGCGACTATCGTTTCACCACCGGGTCGAATCAAGAATACGCAACCGTTCTTTTCGTCAAATCCACCAGAACTAGACACGTATAGATCGCCGTTTGCGGTGAAGACGGGATAATTCGGCGCAACAAACTTGCGGTCCTTACTGCCCTCGGAATAAACGCTGACCTCGCCCGCCGGGCTAACCTTAAAGACTCTATTCTTGAAGAGGTCGCAGACGAAGATGTTGTGGTTTGCATCCAGTGCCAGGCCCAAGACAAATCCGCCGGTAGATGCCACTTGCGCAAAAGTACCGTCAGTGGCAATCCGGTAAACCTGCCCGGCTTCTCCACCGGCATACCAATTGCCATCGGCGCCCCAAGCCACGCCTTCCGGATGATCCAGGCCGTCAACGAGCGTAGTAAACTGGCTTAAACTAACCACTGGTTCAGACATTCGTCGCTCCTCCGCTACTTATTTCAAGTGCACTGTACCGTCGGCGTCAATGTTCTGCACACCGGTACTTGATTCGTAGAATACAGCCTTCATTTCGATCTCTTTGGACTCGCCGGGTCCCAACGTGAGATGTGTGCCGGCTTTTTCTATGACCGTGGTCAATCCCTGGCCCGGGATCGATGAAGCCGGTTCTATCGCCATCACGTAAGAACACTTGTAAAAGGGAAATCCGGAGCTGGCATTCATTTCCTGCCAGAACCAGGCGTAGGGGAAGATATCCGCATCCCACACCAAGCCAACGCCGACAGCCATATCCCGGTTGGTGATGCTATACCAGCCGGACTCGAAATCGCGAAAGTACGCCAAGATATCGCGTACATCTGTGGAACCCGGTACCTGTGACATATCCGTGTCACCCGCCATCGGCCACTGATATTCCTGGCTCAGAGTCAGTGGATTGGCTGAACCGGCGTACAGATCATCGGCGACGAACCTCGCCGTTCCTACGTCAATCACACAATGTTCGCTGATAAAGGGCGCGCCATAGGCCGGGTGATGGCTCCACATACAATGCATCTCTTCGCCAGCATGGTTGGTGATACGTTCGCGAATATGCAAAATCGGACTGCCCGCTTCGACTCGCATCCAGCGTTCAATGGTATAGGGGCTGCGGGACAAGCGCGAACTGAGTTTCACTTCGGCAGCGGCTGCGCTCTCACTGACGACTTCGTAATCCCAGGCTTTCATCGATGCTTCGCCATGGAAACCCAGGGCAGCGCCTTTATAATTGTTGGCGTCTCCCCCGTTAGGAAACAGCACCTGCCAGCCACCGGCGTATGCCTCCAGCCAAGCTGTGGCGGAATCAAAGCTGGAATCGAAGCCGCGCGCCGATTCCTTGATACCCCAAGGCGACTTCCAAAGAACATCAATATTGGACGGCTTGTAGACGAGTCGAAAAATGTCAGCGCCCTTATCCACGATCACTGTCGTCGACAGAACGTCATTTTCGATTTCAAGTGCTCTCAAGGTCTGTCCCAGGACAATCTCTGTCACTTTGCAAGTCATTTTGTCTTCCTCATTGTTACTTCTTAAGTATCGAGATGCGGTCATGGAAGCTGTGCATGAAGACCGCCAAAATCATGATGCTGCCGGTCACCATCAACTGTATATTGGTATTCACACCCATCAAGCGCAAGCCCTTGGCTGTCATGCCCAGGATGAGCACCCCGAGCACAGTTCCGACCAGGCTGCCCTTGCCACCACTAAGCGCGATGCCACCCAGGACCACCGCCGCGATCACAATTAATTCGAAGCCGGAGCCGCCGGCGCCAAAGTAACCGGAACCAGTCTGCATGGTGAGCAACATGCCGCCGATAGCAGCACAGCTCGAGCAAATCACAAACAGAATGAACTTGATGAGATTGACTCTGATGCCGGAGACGCGCGCCGCCGTTTCGTTGCCGCCCATGGCATAAACGTTGCGGCCAAATTCTGTTTGCGTCAACACGATCAGCGCCAGGATCACCAACAAAATCGCCAGGACAAAAGGCAAAGGCACCGGGCCCAAATTGTTGTAATAGGCGTCCTGGAAATCCCAGAATCCGACTTCATCCGCAACGGGCATCTTGTTCGTATAGACGTAGACGAAACCACGCAGCGCGAATAATGAGCCCAAGGTCGTGACCAGCGAATTCATATTCTGCTTCGTCACCAGATAGCCGTGAATGCCGCCTACTAGCGGACCTGTCCCCAAACCGGCGATAATGCCCAACCACATATTATTGGTGCTATTGAAAAAGACGATGGTGGTGACACCTGTTACGGCTAGCATAGAGCCGATCGACAGATCGAATTCGCCCGCCAGCATCAGCATGGTCACGCCGATCGCCGCGATCAAATTCGGAGAAATCTCGCGCAGCAAATCCCAATACACGCGCTGCTGCCGCGTGCTCGGTTCCAGAATCCAAAACAAGATGACCACCGTCAGAAGCAGAACTACCAGTCCCGTTTCTCGCGTCAACAACAGGCGAGATATTCTGCCCGGACCGGTCATGTTTCGTTTGTTCAATGCAGGTAGTGATGCCATGATCAACTCGCTATCTGTTATGTCGCCACAGCCGTTTGGGCAGTCGCCGCGGCCATCAAATCTTGCTCGTTTGCCTCATCGCGCGCGAACCAACGTCCGGTGCTTCTACCCTGCCGTATTACGAAGATCCGGTCGGCAATGCCCAATACTTCCGGCAATTCGGTGGAAAGAACTAGAATGCCCATGCCTTTATGCGCCATGTCATCCATCAGGCGGTATATCTCTGCCTTGGAGCCTACATCGATTCCGCGAGTCGGTTCGGAGAACATCAAGACTTTCAGATCTTCCATCAGCCAGCGTCCTATCAGCGACTTCTGCTGGTTGCCTCCACTCAGGAAACGGATTTTCTGGGCAAGCCCGGGTGTCTTTATCGAGAGCTTGTCAATCATTTCGGCGGTCGCTCGCCGCTCGTCTTGGCCATTGATAACCAGCATCCTGGCATAATTGCTGACCGAAACGAGCGTGATGTTTTCCTTTACAGAAAGCGGTAGCAAGAGGCCGTCGGCTTTGCGATTTTCGGTAAGGAAACCCAGTCCCTTGCGTATGGCATCCATTGGCGCATCAGCGCGGATCATTTCGCCTTGCAACTTGACGCTGCCCGTCCGATGCATATCGCCGAATATTAAGCGGCCCAAGGTATGTACGCCTGATCCCATTAGACCGAAAACCGCGACGATTTCTCCCGCATGCACGTTGAGATTGAAATCCTGAATATTGGCACCGCAAAGGTCACTTACTTCCAGCAAGGCATCGCCACGGTTGGCGGGCGTGCGTGGATAAAGGTCCTTCACTTCGCGTCCCACCATCCAGGTAACCAGGTCGCTTTGCACCGTCTTGGCGACCAATTCCGTCGCGATAAGTTCGCCGTCACGGAACACGGTGACGCGATCGGCAATTTCGTAGACTTCGTTAAGTTTGTGAGACACGTACATGATGCCAACACCACGACCTTGCAAGCGGCGAATCACCGCAAACAAACTCTCAATTTCTGCCTGGCTGAGCGCCGATGTCGGCTCATCCATGATGATGATTTGCGCCTGCCTGGATAGCGCGCGGGCGATTTCAACTAACTGCTGCTGCGCCACCGTCAATGTGCTGATTGGCGTCTCCGGGTCAATATCCAGACCCAGATCATTCAGAAGATCGCTGGTTCTCGAATACAACTCGTTCCAATCGACGGTACGGAAGACTTTCTTCGGCAGATGGCCAAGGAATACGTTTTCCGCGATGCTGAGATCTGGCACCAGATCCAATTCTTGATAAACAACTTTTATACGATGCGCCAGAGAATCCGCCGGGGAATGAAAGACGACCGGCTTGCCTTCAATCTCTATGGAGCCACTATCCGGTTGATACAGACCAGCGATGATCTTGATTAGCGTCGATTTGCCCGCGCCGTTCTCGCCGATCAGCGCGTGAACTTCGCCAGCATACAAGCTGAAGTCCACGCCGTTGAGCGCCTTCGTGCCCGGGAATTCTTTGGCAATTGACGTGAGATACAATAGCGGTTGTTTGTCGGTCATAGCTTAATCCTGGCCCATTCGGCGCCGGCGGCGCGCATCCAGCAAGACCGCGACTATGATGATCAAGCCAGTGACAGTGACTTGCCAGCTAGAGTTGATATCCAGCAAGACGATCCCATTCTTCAGGGTAGCGAGCAGCACGACAGCCAGGAAGGTGCCGACCATTGACCCTTCACCGCCGCTCAAGCTCGTGCCACCCAAAAGCACCGCGCCAATCGCCTCCAATTCAAAGCCGGAGCCGATGCCATTCTGTCCCGAATTGAGACGAGATAACAAAATGATAGCGCTTACCGATGCCAGGACGCTGGTCAAAATGAAGCCCGCCATCTTCACCAGGCGAACTGGTATTCCCGCCAGGACGGCCGCTTCGGGATTGGCGCCGACCGCATGCACGTAGCGCCCGAATGTAGTGCGTGTCAGAACAAAATAAAAAATTATGAAAATTGCGAAGAAAAAGATAACAGGCCACGGCACTCCCAGAAAGAAGCCGTTGCCGATTTCAACAAAGGATGGAATCTTGTGCGTATTCTGAATGGAGGCGTCGGTGAAACCAAAAGCCGAGCCGCGAACTATTGAAAGCATTGCCAGCGTAGCAATCAGCGAATTTATGCCAAGCCGCAAAGAAATCAATGAGTTGATCAGTCCTACAATTACTCCGATCGCCAATCCCACTGCGATGCCTAACGCGAGGTTGGATGTGCTATTGAGAATGCTCATGACGATCACGCCGACGAATGCCTGCATGGAACCGACAGAGGCATCGATTTCGCCAGAAATGAGCAGGATTGTCATGCCGACGGCTGTGATCGCGGTCATGGATACCTGACTGAGCAAGACACCGATATTCCGGCCTGTGAAGAAAACGGGCGACTGTATAGTCAGGAAAATCCAGATGGTGGCCACAATCAGGAATAGGACGCCTTCTTGTGTACGCAACAACCAATGTATCGTCCTTGTCACCCAAGCTTCGATGCCTGTTTCTGACGTGTCTGCGCTGCGTTTCAGCATCTGCCATTCCTCTTGCGAAAAACTGCCAACATTGTGGGAGCCATTGTCAGCAGACAGGCTCCCATTGCGCTCGTGTCGGACAACCGGTTGGAGACCGCCGCAAAGCGCAGCGGTCCCTTCCAGCTAACGACTAATCGGAATTACTCGTCGTCCATCGGCGGTTCGGCGATTTCGATCTCAATCTCTGCGATGACATCGAGCAAAGCGGTGTAGGTGCCGTCGTCTTCCTGCGTGTAATAGTCAAACAGGTTGTCGAGCGTAATCGGCGTGGACGGCGCGTAAACCTGCGGAGGCGGTTCCACGCCGTTGAAAACAGCGATAGAAGCATTTATCAAAAGCAAGCCCTGATATTCGGGGAACATCGCCGCCGAAACCTTGTAAGGTCCGCCCTCCTGCAACGCGTTCTTGCAGGCGATACCTTCACAGCCGAAACCAACAACCAGCAGGCTGTCCGTATCGAGACCAGCCGCGATATAAGATTGCAGGCCACCCAGCGCCGAATCATCGTTGATACCAAAGATGATGTTTATGTCAGGATTGGCGGTCAGCGCATCGGCTGATACCTGCACCGCTACATCCTTGGAGCCGGCGCCGTCAACACTCTGTACAATCTCGGCCGTGGCCAATACAGACTGCAGCCCATCGGTGAAACCATTGGAGCGTGCCACCGTCGAGGTCAAAGCGGGCAAGCCGATATCCAGGACACGCGCCTCGCCGCCGAGATTCTCGATAGCGTAATTGCCAGTCCATACGCCGACTTGCCATCCGGCCGTATAATCGGAAATCGCGACAACGGTCGCACATCCGACTACCCCGGTACCCTCGCAGACGACCGCACGATCGCGGGCAACGCGGCGAATCGCCGGTGAGGAAGCGACCTCGTCGACCGGCGTGAATACCAGCGCGCCAACATCTTGCGCGACGTAATCATCAACGGCTGCCAATGACGCTTGCAGGTCGAGGTTGGCATCGTTGATCGAGAACTCGATGCCGTATGCTTCCGCTGTCGCGGCCTCAGCCTTAGTCTCGTTTTGATACCATTCATGTACCAGGTAGTTCGTCACATGACCGATTGACGCGGGCAGAGCCCAGTCCTCCGGCATATCTTCGATAGTGAAGGCGCGGATCATCGCATCCGCTTCCATCATGGCGTCGTCATCTTGTGCCACCGCAGCAAATGCCCCAAGAAGCAAGCCACTGATAACCAACATAGCAACAATTAGGAATGTCTTTCGAGTCTTCACTGAACTCTTCCCTTTCTATAGTAGCTAGAACAAAACATACTGTGTAAACAATAGACAATTTCCTGCCAAATTCTACCTCCTTTCCGGTTCTAAATCGAATTTCAATTGATAACAGCTCGGTAGAATCCAAGGTGAATACTTTGGATTTACAGAAGTGCCAAAACCTTGCCATGCCCAACCGTCAAATCGACGAATGGCACATAGTCCGCCGAGACAATTTCGGCCGGACGCAAGAAGTGCAATTCCTCGCCGAACCCTTCATACAATTCCAAATGGCCCTTCGCCTCCCACACGGTACCGATATCAATTCTGCTCGGGCCTGCCAGAATCAACTGATTCACATCCGGCTGTCCGCCTGCGACTGCAGGAATCAGTTTGTGCGAAAACCAATTCGGCAAGGCAGCCGCATTAGCCGATTTTGGTTCGGTGAGCTCAATCGTAGCAGACATCAGCTGGCTGCCAAATCGTTCCAACTTGCCTGCAATCCGCACACCCACATCAAGTTTGTGAGGCTTCCAAGGCTTGCTCAAACTAATCTTGGCCTGCTTCAAAGGCCAGCCGATAGCTTCTCGTCCCCAGGCAATATACGTACTGTTATCCGAATACATGTGTATCGAACAGTCGCCCGTGACGCCCTTATAACTGCATTCGATAGCGATGACCGCTTCAAAAAATTGCGCTTGCTCCGGATTAAGATTGGCGATCTCGTCACCGTATCCTGCATCCATACTCAATTCGTAAAAGCGCGCCCGGCAAAGCGGATCATCCGGCACTTCCAAGGGCGACGGAACCTGCCGCCTTGCCTCGTCCGGATCAGCCAGCCGATACCAAATAGTCAGGACACGACCGCTAAGATGCCAGGGCGCCGGGCCATAAGCCGATGCCCTTCCACGTTCTGTTCGTGGCATGCCATAGCCCCTTAATTCAGACACGTTTCGGCACCTTTGACTGTTGTCCGCGTTTTGCCGAATAGTCCGCCTGTACAACAGCCGCTCGGCGGCAGCAATAAGGTCTGTAGCGCTCACACAAAATATCAAGCCTTCTACTCGTGCAAGCATAGCGGTTTGCCAAAAAAGAGACCTTTGACAAATGCGAACCACGTACAAGATTTGAATTTGTTCGGAACATCAGCTGTCACTCCAGGCACGGATCGATGCGTCCGGCGCCCCGGCCAAATAGCCACCGTCTACATAAATCACCTGCCCCGTGATATAGCGCGCCGCGTCCGATGCCAGAAAGGCAATAGCCTGGCTAACATCTTCAACTTCCGCAACTCGGCCCAGCGGTATGGCACGATTCAGGTTCTCGATCTGTACGACGCCGCGTTCCACGCCTTGACGCAAAATCTCGGTATTGACCCAAGACGGCGCGACGGCATTCACGCGGATACCCCATGACGCCCATTCCACCGCCAAAGACTCGGTGATGGCCGTGATACCGGCTTTCGCAGCCGCATAAGATGTACGACCGGGCCAAGCCGCTTTGGAAGCGATCGAACTTAGGTTTATGATGACGCCGCCCTTGTCCCGCATCATGCGCCCCGCCGCCTGACAGCAAAAAAACACACCATTCAGATTGATGCTCAATAGATTCTCCCAATCTGCTTGTGACACATCCCAAGACGCGCAAGGACTAATAATACCGGCCGAGTTGATCATGATATCTACAGAACCCAATTCGTTCCGGGCAAACGCCGCCATGGCAAAGCAATCACGCTGTTGTCTGACATCGAGCCGGTAGCTGCGGATTTCACGTAGTGGAAACTGCTCCCGCAATGCGCTCGCTTGAGCATCGGCTGCCTCGATATTAATATCCGCCAAAAGCACATCACTACCGAGCTCCAGCATTTGTCCGGCACAGCTGGCACCAATGCCTTGTGCTGCGCCACTGATGACAGTCACTTTGCCTAACAGATTCGTTAACAAACGTAGCCTCGCCAAGTTCCTCGGTTCACATCACACCATATGTACTAAAAGCCTGCTCCGCACTCATTCCATTTTCAATTGCCAAACGTACAAGGTTTTCGGTACGCGCTTTCTCCAGGGCTTTGCTGATCGTTTCTTCTTCGGCTTCTCGTGGGATCACCAGCACGCCATCGCGGTCGCCGAATACAAGATCTCCGGGTCGGACACTAACCTGGCCGATTTCCAGCGGGATGCGGTAATCCAGCACGCGGCTGCGGGCGCCGGAGTCTTGTGCGTAACCACCGCGCGAAAAGGTCGGGAAGTTCAGCTCTAGAACACCGTGCGTATCGCGCGAATAGCCATCCAACACCGCTCCGCGCGCAGCAAGCAGAATTGCGCGCGTTGCCATTAGCTCGCCCCACATGGCGTAATCGGGCTTGCCTCCGCTGCACAAATAAACTTCGTTTTTCTTCAGGTCGTCCAACGCGCGGAACAGTAAGCCAAAGGGCATTTGCGACCACTCCGTTTGCCCATCAAGTTTTTCGCCTGGATAATCTACTGTGAGAACGGTCATCGCCCGGCCAAGCACCCGCATTTCGTCTCGAATGGGCCGGATATAGGGCGGCAAGAATTGATGACGCAAATCGAGCTTGTCCAAAATATCGCCAATTACAGCGACAAACAGTTCGTTTTCGATTAAGTCGAAAAGTTCTTCGTCGTTCTGCCAACTAGCCATTTTGACCCTCGTGTCTGTGATTCATCGGCGCTCGGTTTTCCCGTCACGCCTTTTCGATCGCGTTCAGCGATCCGCTCATCCAGCCCAACGCGTGCGCCATCCCGGCATACCAGGGCGCGCCGCAAGTCATTTGCGGCGTATGATCGGGGACCAAAACGCCATCAAATCCGTTCTTATGTAAAATCTTCAGGACACGCAACATATCGATATCACCTTCGTCGACGAAGACTTCTTCATAATTCGGCACTTTGCCGCGCACGTTTCTGAAATGAATATACGAGATATCGCTTTGGTTGCTGTAGCGATCAACGGCCTCATAAAGATCGAATTCGCCCTCGGCCATCTCCGCTATGGTTCCCAGGCACATTTCCAGGGAATTATTATGGCTCGGCGCCAAGTCCAGCAGGCGTTGATAATGCTGCGGCTGTGTCACCAAACGCGCCATTCCACGAACAACCGGCAGGGGCGGATCGTCAGGATGCGCCGCCAACCGCACACCAGCTTCTTCGGCAACGGGAACTATGCTAGTGAGAAAATCTTCCAGCCGTTGCCAGATCTCTTCGTGTGACACTCTCGGCAGGTAACCGGGGGGCGCCTGCTCGTCATAGACCATATTCCAGACGATACCATTTGGAATCGGCGTTTCCGGTGGTGTCTGTGATTCGAGAAAGCCGACACCGCGCGCCTCGCCTCGGGCAGACTGGATTTCCGTTCTGCCCCAGACACCGGCGACACTAAAGTAGTAGCCCATACACGGAATTCCCGCGCGTCCCATGTTTCGGATAGTGGTTTTGATGTTTTCCAGCTGCTCCTGTTTGCGCGGTCCATCAAGCAGAACATCATACCAATGTCCGGGATCAAAGTTTTCCAGCGCTGCGAGTTCCAGACCTTCGGCGTTGACCTGCTTGCGTAGCGCGAGCAGCTCGTCATACGTCCAATGTGTAGTGCCAGCTACTGTAGTGCCCCAGACATCATCGCCGCTTGCTGTTGACATATTGCCCGGACGGAAATAATCCGCCAAGTGGGCGACAATATGCGTGGCACCGGCTTGTTTGGCAAAGCGATAATTGTCAGCAGTCAGCATGTGACGGTAAAGACCCAATCCCAATTTCATCTACTTATTCCTCGCCTACCTATCATCGAATCCGTCTATAACGCAACAACTTTTCGCTGCCTCGATAAGTACAATCTTTATTCGAGATACAGGCCGTTGAAAAATCCGTTCAATCCACTCGTCGATACGCTTTTACGCGCTAGCACTTGCTCCTTGCCCGGCGACCATGATGTGTTTTCCTTGTTGGGCATATTCCAATCTCAGTGTCGGCAAGACGCCCATATCAGTAATCAGCGTATCAATATCATTTATGCCGGTCACATGTACATCGGAATCGATGCCGAGCACCGTATGATCCGCCAAGACCACGACTTCGCGCGCGGCATTGATCATAAAGCGACGAACGTCCGCTTCGTTAGAGAAGACCGACGATAAGCCGAATGACGATGAAAAGCCGCCCGCGATTATGAATGCCTTGTCTACACGCATTTCCTGAAACAAGGTATGTACCTGACGACCAACAAATGCTTGTGATTCCCGGTCAAAAACGCCCCCGGTAAGTATCAGTTTTATCGCTGGATTGGGTCGAAGACTTGCAAATATGTCGGGCGAATTGGTGATGACGGTAATATTTCGATGCCCCTTCAAAAATTGTGTCATATTCATGGTGGTGGTACCGGCATCCAGGATGACTGTTTCGCCCTCCTTGATATATGATGCGGCCAGTTTTCCGATCAATCGCCGTAACTCTCGGATCTCCTGGCGGATATCTTCATTGACATCCACTACCGAGAAATCTACGTTGACGGCTTTAGCGCGCTCATGCATCGCTTTAGTCAGGTTTTGGTACCATTCGTGGGTACGGAAGGTTATGGAAAACGAAATACGTTTTTTGCCGTTTTCCGCGCTTTTCAATACACTTTCTGTCCAGGGTACTTTGACGGATTCGATAATATCCCCGCTGACAAATTGCCAGTCATTTTCTCTTTTCTCGTAGAAATCTCCACTATTTTCGGCCGTCAACAAAGCTGAAGGCGTGACTATCTGGAAATCATCGCGATTGCCGAGCCAGAGATAGCGGATCGTATCTATCGCCAAATGACCAACCACTTCCGGAAACATGGCCATACAAGCCTTAAGTGGTCCTTTATCCAATAAGGCATCAAATATGGTATTGCCTTCGCCTCCAATAGATACTGCCAGCAGCATAGAAGCATCGCGACCAAGGTCGTGATACGCTTGAATACCCGCAAGAATAGAATCGTCGTTTATCCCAAAAAGGATGTTTATTCCCGGATGCAAGCGAAGCGCATCCAAGGCCATATGATAAGCGCTGTTGTACAATCCCTTGCCATCTATCGATAACGTGCGGACATCTTCGCCGATTGTGGTGGACAAGCCGTCCAGGAATCCTTGGCTCCGTTGTCTTGTACTGGACACGGATCTATAACCGATGTCTAGCACGTGTGACTTTCCGCCCAGGAAATTGCGGAAGTGATCGCCACCCCATTTGCCCAGGCGGTATCCGGTGGCATAGTTGTCAATGCCCAGATAAACCGCTCCTTCTTGCGGGTTTCCTTCCGCGACCAAAGGGATGTTCTGTCGTATAGCGCGCTCACGCAAGGTATGGGCATCGCGGGTATCGATGGTGGTAATGATCAAGGCATCCGCATTTGGCAAAGACGGTTCAAGCGCTGGAGGGGTGATGAAGGGCTGCGTTGCATATTGGCTGCGTTCGATACTAACGGCACCACCAAACACTCGTTTGAGAAGGTTGTGTTCTTCTAATCTTTTCAAGTCTCGCCGCACGGTTACCTCGGTAACTTCGCAGGCTTCTGCCAAATGGCGAACCGTTGCCATGCCATTTGAGTTGATGTTGCTCAAGATGATCTGTTCACGTTCTTCAAGAAGCATGATTGTTTATGTTCGTCTTTGATTGAATACATTTTAGTTTTTTCAATTGTGGCAATTTTGAGTAGCAGTGTCAAACATTTTGCTGCCATCAAGGTAAGATATGGGAAAATATTCATGATACCGATACACTAAAGCCTTGATATGCTAGCAGAAACAATGGGCAAAGATTTTGAAAGCTGTTGATACAAATGCCATATGATATCGTACTACCAAATCTCGGCTTCGATTCGCAGTCCGGCCGCTTGATCGAATGGAGCAAACAGGTCGGGGACAAGGTAAAAAAAGGCGAGGTACTTGCCGTCATCGAGTCGGACAAGGCGGAAGTAGAATTCGAGTCACTCGCCGAGGGCACCATCGCCGAATTGTGCGCGGCGGAAGGCGATGAGGTCCCAGTAGGTTCTGTCATCGCGCGCCTGACTCAAGAAGAGGAACAATCTCACAGCGATTATGTATTGCCTACCAGCAAACCTACAGCAAGCTTGGCTCCTCGCCCGGAATTGGAAGCTACTAACGCACTAGAAGCTTCACAAGCTCTTGCCCTGCCAAAAGTGCGCAAAGCAGCAAGACAGGCAGGCGTTAAGCTGGACGATATTCTGAGAGCCGGCTATGCCAATCCCATTACGATGCAAGATTTGGCCGGCTTCCAAGGCGACAAGCTGGAATCTCCAGGTGTAAATATTGTCGAGCGTAGCCCGATGCAGCAGCGCTCGGCAGAGCGGATCAGCCGCAGCAAATTCGAAGCGCCACATTTCTATGTCTCGGGCGAATTCGACATGGAACGGGCACTGAGCCGTTTAGACAAGGATCTGCGATTTAATGACGTGATCCAATTTGTCATCGTGCGGGCGCTGCAGCAAGTACCGCAACTTAATGCGCGTTACGAGAACGAAAAACTCTATCAATATGACGGTGTACATTTGGCCGCAGCGGTTGCAGCGGAAAAGGGCTTGATCGCGCCGGTCATCCGCAATGCGGAGAGCTATTCGATTCATGCGCTTGCTTCTCAAAGCAGAAGCATCATTCAGCGAGCGCGCGAGGGCCGGCTAGCATTGAGCGAAGTCCAGGGCGGAACTTTCACCATCAGCAATCTGGGCGGAATTAAACAAGTTGATCACTTTACCGCGGTGATCAATCCGCCGCAGATCGCGATTGCCGCAGTAGGCAGCGTCAAGCAGCGGCCGGTAGTGATTAATGGCGGACTGCATCTTCGGCATACTGTGAGTATTACACTCAGTGGAGATCATCGCTTCCTTGATGGGATGGCGCTTGGACAGTTTTTGCAGGCGATACAAACGCAACTTGATAGATTACAGGAATAAGCTTATGACTGCAGAATCTGGCAACCGGCTCGATCAACGCGCACGGATGCATGCCTTGCAAACGATGGTCAAAATCCGTGTGGCGGAAGAAGAAATTCAAAACCTTTTCATGGCGAACCTGGTGCGGGGAACAACGCATTTGGCGATAGGCCAGGAAGCATGTTCGGCCGGCGTCGCGCAAGCACTGATCCCTGGCGATAGCGTCACCTGCACCTATCGCGGGCACGGCCACGCCATTGCGCTCGGAATGTCGTTAAGAGCGCTCATGGCAGAGATGATGGGCAAAGCGAGTGGCGCTTGCAAAGGTCGTGGCGGCAGCATGCATATGACCGACCAGTCCATTGGGCTGTTGGGCGCCAACGCTATCGTCGGCGCGCAATTGCCAATTGCCATGGGTGCAGCTTTGAGCGCGCAAGTCAAGCGAAGCGGCAATATCGCAGTCAGCTTCTTTGGAGATGGGGCAGCGAATATCGGTGTATTCCACGAATCGCTCAATATGGCCTCGGTATGGAAATTGCCAGTACTCTTTATCTGCGAAAACAATCTCTATGGGGAATACAGCCCGGTAAGCGCTACGACGCCGGTAACGGATCTGGCAGGTCGCGCGGCGGGATATGGCATGCCCGGCGTTATCGTCGATGGTCAAGATGTGGAAGCGGTTCATGCGGCGACGCAGCAGGCGGCGAAGAGAGCACGCAACGGTGATGGACCTACCCTGTTGGAATTGAAGACTTATCGCTACCGTGGTCATTCGCGCTCGGATACAGCACCCTATCGAGCGCCTGGCGAATTAGCGGAATGGATGCAACGTGATCCTATCGATATCCTGGTATCGCGCATGACGTCAGATGACCAGATTGACGATGCGGAACTGGCTGAAATGCGCAGTGCTATCGAACGAGATGTTTACGCGGCCATCGAGTGGGCCAAGGCCGAGCCGTTCCCGAGCCTGGAGACAGCCGACGACTTCGTCTATTGCGCGGGTTAAGGAGCAGACAATGCCCGAGATTACTTACCGAGAAGCTGTTCAGCAAGCCATCTCCGATGAAATGCGCCGAGATGATAGTATCGTGTTTTTTGGCGAAGATGTCGCCGAAGCCGGCGGCGTGTTCAAGGTCACGCCTGGAATTTACGAAGAGTTCGGAGCAGAGCGTGTTCGCGATACGCCCATTTCCGAACAGGCGATCATCGGTACGGCTCTGGGAGCCGCGATAACCGGCTTGCGCCCGATAGCGGAATTGATGTTCGCCGATTTCATACCGGTGGCTATGGATCAGATTGTTAACCAGGTCGCCAAATATCGCTTCATGAGCGGCGGGCAATTTACGGTGCCGCTAACGATCCGTGCAGCTCAAGGTGGTGGCGGTGGCTTCGGCACTCAGCACTCACAATGTGCCGAATCCTGGCTGATGAACTTCCCGGGGCTAAAAGTTGCGGTGCCGAGTACGCCGCATGACATGTACTCGCTCTTGCGGGGAGCCATCCGAGACGACAATCCCGTCATAGTGTTGGAACACAAATATCTATACGGGACCAAAGGCGTTGTACCAGCGGATGCTGAGCCTGCAAAACTGGGCAAGGCCAGTGTGGTGCAATCAGGCAGCGACCTCACTGTTGTCGCGGTTCAATTGATGCTGCACCGTGCGCTTGAAGTGGCGGATAAGCTGAGCGAAGAGGGAATCAGCCTGGAAGTCATAGACTTGCGCACGATCACACCGCTCGACGGCCGGACCATTCTGCGGTCCGTGCAAAAGACCAATCGCCTGCTGATAATCGAGGAAGCGCCACGCCTCGGTGGATGGGGTGCCAGTATCGCCTCGCTGGTAGCGGATGAAGGGATTTATTATCTTGATGCGCCCATCAAGCGTGTCAACCTGGAAGACTCACTTATCGCCTATAGCCCAGTGCTGGAAGACGAAATCATACCTAACGTTAAAAGAATTGAAGGTGCTGTAAGGCAATTGCTTGCCGAATAGCGGATGATGGTTCAGTAGTGTCCCCGCGTCAGAGCCCGATGGTCAGTCCGCCATCGGCAACAACCGTAGCACCGGTCATAAACGAGGCAGCATCGCTGACGAGGAAGAGAGCGACATCAGCCATTTCTGAAGGCCGGCCCACCCTGCCTAGCGCATGCAGCTTGCCCCAATCCGCGATAGCGCCTTCCGGATCTTCGGGATTGAAGGTATCGGCGGCAAAACGTAACAGTGGCGTATCAATCGAACCGGGACAGAGGCTGTTGACGCGGACATTGTCTTTGGCATGATCAAGGGCCATGGTACGTGTCATGGCAATTATCGCACCCTTTGATGCTGCATAAGCGGCAACATTGGGTTGGCTCATCAAGCCCTGCACCGAAGCCACGTTGACGATGGCGCCACCACCGCCCTTGATCATCTGCGGAATGCAATATTTGGCGGCAAGGTAGATGCCTTTCAAATTGACAGCGAGCGTGCGATCCCAAACTTCTTCATCAGTATCAACCACCGTGCCATAAGTTTGTATACCGGCGCTGGCCACCAGATAATCAATCTTGCCATAGGCGGCGACGGCTTCGTCGGCAATACGCTGCGCATCCACTCCGCTAGAGACATCGGCGATTACCACGATGCCTATTCCGCCTTCAGCTTCAATCGATTCCAGTGTCGCGGCGGCCGCTTTCTGGTTAACGTCAACCAGCACAACATTCGCTCCCTCTTTGGCAAACGCCAAGGCAACGGCTTGCCCGATTCCTGTCGCCGCACCAGTCACAACTGCAGTTTTCTCGCTAAAGCGCATGGTATTCTCCCTATCGGCATTTGAGTTGAATAGTGCAAATAAACTTATGCGAATAGTAGCGCTATTCTATCCCATCATGAACTGATGATAAATGTTTGGCGGATTCAAGAGCGTTATAATGGTGGAAAGTTGACGCCGTAGACTTGCAACATCAACTCACTTGATGGAATTTGGAGATACAGATGACTACAGATATCGATTACCAGGCCTGGATGAATCAACCGCTAATTTGGGGCGAACGTACGCGTGGCCGTGGCCTGGTGTGGACGACCGAGTCTGACTGGTTTATCAATGATCCATTGGGGCACAAACCCCATCTCCATGAAAAAGCCAGCGAAATCTTGTTAGTGGCACAAGGAAGCATGGAAATCGAGATTGGAGCTAGCAAAGAAATCTATCGTGCTGGCGATTTCTTGCTGGTGCCACCGGATAAGTATCACGACTATTGGTTCGTCGGCGATCAGAACGTATGTCTTTTCGTTGTAGTCGCACCAAATCACAAATATTATCGCTGGAAAACGAGCGACTTCCCACCGGAAGCGCATCAAGGTGCCGCGCGCTTGGTCAACGTATACAAGACCGATGACCTTCCATCAGACGAACATTTCCTCTGCGAAAAGATCACGCTTGCGCCCGGCGAAAGTGACTCGGTAGGACATTGCCAACTGCAAGATCGGATCATTTATGTGTTGTCTGGAACCGCGGCTATCACAGTGAACACTCTTTCGGGTCATTTGTCCGCGCATCAATACCAGTACGTTCCTGCAACCTGCCAGCACGAGATCCGCAACGGCGGCTACCTGCCCTTGTCTTATATCTCTCTCACGATCACCGATCCGATGACGGCGCATGGGACCGAACCTGAAGAAGACTAAGCGTCGCCATTTAGAGATTGTTGCGACCAGGAGCAACCTGCGATGAAAGTCGCTATCGGTCAGTTTATGCAAGAGTCACATAGTTTTACGCCCATTGCTTGTTCTTGGGAGCAATTCCGCGCCGGGCATATCTATCGAGGCGGGGAGATCGTCAGCAAAGTGCTAGGCAATCGTGTTGAGCTTGCTGGCGCCATAGACTTTGCCGCAGAGCGTCGTTTCGATATTGCGCCGCTATTGGCCTGCAATGCTGTATCTTCCGGATATATTGAGACAGACATATTCTCAGACTTGCTGGAGGAGATGCTGAGACGATTGCGAGAGACGCTTCCCGTTGATGGGGTTTACCTGGCACTGCATGGCGCTATGGTCGCGGCAGACGATGACGATGCATCCGGCACGGTGCTCGCGGCGGTGCGCAAGGAAGTGGGCCCGAACATTCCCATAGTGGCTTCGCTGGACTTGCACGCTAACGTTACCTCTAAAATGCAGGCTGCCAGTGACGGCCTGATCGGTTATAAGACCTGCCCGCACATCGACTTGTATGAGACCGGCGTCGCCAGTATGAACCTCCTTTGGAATACCATGCGCGGTGACATTAAACCCGTCATGGCGAGTTGCCAACTGCCATTGCTGGGTCCCGCCGAAAAGTCGGTCACTATGGATGGTCCCTTTCGCGAGGTAATGAATTATGCGCTGGCATTCGAGCAACAACCGGATGTATTGTCGGTCTCGGTGTTTTATGTCCAGCCCTGGTTAGATTTGCGCGATTGTGGCTGCAGCGTTGTCGTTGTCACCGACAGGGACGGATGCCTGGCAAGCAAACTCGCAGAGAATATCGCCGACGAATTTTGGCGGCGGCGGCATGAATTCAAGGTTGAACTGACGCCACTGCAAGAAGCCGTTCAGCAAGCCATTATCGCGCCAAAGGGACCTGTCATATTGGCTGATGGCGCTGATGCGCCGAGCGGTGGCGCGCCAGGTGACAGTCCGGCAATCTTGCAAGCACTACTCAATGCCGGCGCAAATGTCAAAACCCTGATTAACATCGTTGATCCGGAGGCGGTAGATCTTGCTATCAAAGCCGGTATCGACAATGAAATCACTCTGAATGTCGGAGCCTGGTCATCGGATCTTTGGGATCCGGTACAAATCTGCGGACGTGTGATACGAGTTTCCGACGGCACCTTCCGTTTTACAGGGCCGGGTTATCGTGGCCGCGAGTTTCATCGGGGACGAACGGTAGTCTTGCAATCCGGAAACATCTTTCTCCAAATCATGGAACGGTCCGTATTTCAAGGCGATACGGCGCTCTTTACCTCGCTCGGCTTGGAGCCGCGTGACGCGCACATCGTGGTGGTCAAAACGCCTTCGGCCTTCCGCGTCGATTATGAGCCCTTTGCTGCCAAGATTATCCTGGTCGATGCACCGGGTCCGACCAGTTCCAATCTAATGAGCTTCCCCTGGCGGAAGCTGTCAAGGCCCCGCTATCCATTTGACGACTTCGCCGATTGGCGGTCAACACCTAGCTGAACTTGGAGCGTTATCATTCGAGCGAGGCCAATACGCGATCCACAAAGCTGCCCGCCAAGCCGAGATATTGTTGCGGATCAAGCAGCGCATTCAATTGCGCGCGGGTCAAGACCGCGGCAACGTCCCGATTGGCCATCAATACATCGGTGAATGACACATCCTATTCGTAGGCGGTCATGGCACAACTATGCACCAGATCGTGAGCAGTTTGCCGACCATAACGCTCGCTCAGGGCAAACATTACGCGCTCCGCCAGAATCAGGCCTCCGGTTATCTCCAGGTTTTGCAGCATACGACCGGTATTGACGCGCAAGCCACGCAAGACCCTGCATGATAATTCGAGCGCGCCTTGCGACATGATGAAGGTTTCCGGGACAATGGCCCACTCCATTTGAATCGCGGACCAATCCCGTTCATGTTCGTTGCTGAGCAATATATCAATTGCCGTTGCTGGTTTTTCCCGGCAGAGACGAGCCAAAGTCAGAATAGATTCGCAAAGCATAGGATTACGCTTTTGCGGCATGGTACTACTCCCGATATTGCCCGTTTCATACGGTTCTTCCAGTTCAGCGATTTCTTGCTTCTGCAATTCAATGATTTCTCTGGCAATGCGGCCTAGCAGGGCTGCAATCATACAAAGAAGCTGGATCAGCTCCGCCATTCCGTCTCTCGATGTGTGCCAGGCGATTGCGGGCACTGCCAAGCCCAATTCGGACATCAGAAGCGTCTGAACTTCCAGCGCATCAACACCAGATTCGTGAAGACCTGCCAAACTTCCAACCGCTCCAGCGAACTGCCCCTGCAAAATGCGTTCTTTCGCTGCTGACAGTCGCGCTCGGTGACGCAACAGTTCTGCCAGCCAGACCGAAACCTTAAAGCCGAAGGTAGTGGGCAGGGCCTGTTGTCCGTGAGTGCGTCCGGCGATGGCTGAATTGCGATGCTCCCGCGCCATTGCAGCCAGCAGACCTTGCAGTTCCTGCAGGCCTTCCTCAAAAATGACCAGCCCATCTCTAATTTGCAGGACCAACGCTGTGTCCATCACGTCTTGGGTAGTCGCTCCCCAATGCACGTAGCGTCCTGCATCTCCTTCGCACAATTCCGCCAATTGCCATATCACAGGCACGAGCGGATGCAATGTCGTGTCGATACCGAGTTTGATTGCCTTGTTGTCGAATAATTCGGATCTTGCCTTGCGCGATATCTCATCCGCGGCCTCGGGTGGGATTAAGCCGACAGCCGCTTCCGCCCGTGCTAGCGCCGCCTCGAAATCGAGCCACTTTTGCAGCAGCGCCTTATCGGCAAATACTGCTCGCATCTTGCTCGATCCGAACAGATCCGCGAAAAAAGCAGAATCCAATACATGCGCACACATTAATGCTTCACCTTTTCGATTTCTCGGTCACTTGTGTTCTTCGATCGCAAATTCAAGGGCCTGCGCGTATAGGCGTTTACGATCAGAACTGCTGATATTCCAACTTCCGCATGTCTTGCTCTTATTTTACAGTGTGGATGTAAGAAGCCGCGCATGAAAGTATTCTTATGGTCAAGAATGATCATGGCGATAGCAATGTCTTCAACATCACCAAACCCTTAAGCTATCGTTGTCAGGTAATTCACTATCATCGCAGATTGTCGCGCTTATATCTTGCCGTATATCAAGGGCAACGCAATCAACCGGCCTTTTACATTCTGTTTTCCGATGTGGCCTACATTGAAGCGCCAATGAGCTGGGAGAGCGCTGAATTCGATCTCGCCTCCAAGCAAAACTGCATCGATTTAATGATAGAAACCGGCCTAGTCGGTCCGGCTATCCAGCAGTTACCCGATGCCTACGCTTCCATCACGGATTATGCTCGCCTGTATTTGGTAAGATCGCTGGGCTCCACGATTCGTATTATTGCCAGCAGCGCTACGATCCTGAAGCGGGTACCGGCCGATATTCGCTGATGGATTGTGGCGAGCTATCCCCTTCCCCATGAATTGCCGAACAATCTGCTCTATGATACTATGCCCGTGTTTCCCAGCCCACATCATCAGCTGTTTAGTAGATGAATCGGAGTGAGAGAGATGAAACATCCGCCGTCCAGGCCGCCAGATATCCATGCTGCCAAACCGAGCTTCGGCGTCGTTATCCCCTGTTACAATGAAGTTTCCACGGTCAAGGATGTGGTGGAACGTGTATTGGCCGTGGATATCGTCGACGAAGTAATCATTATTGATGACGGTTCGACAGACGGAACGCGCGACGTGCTTGGCGAAATCGCCGCCGAACAGAACCAAAAAGTCAATATCATCTATCATGAGCGCAACCAAGGCAAAGGCGCTGCGCTAGTCACAGGATTCAAACATACAAGCTGTGAAGTAATCATCATTCAAGACGCCGATTTTGAGTATGACCCGCGAGAGTATGTGAATCTGCTAAAACCGATACAAGAAGGTGTCGCTACCGTAGTTTACGGCTCGCGATTCCTCGGCGGCACCCGCAAGGCGATGAATTTCTGGAACATGGTCGCCAATAAGGGATTGACACTGATAACAAATATTCTCTTTAATGCCATCCTAAGTGACATGGAGACCTGCTACAAATGCTTCCGCCGAGAGGTTGTGGAAGACATGAATATTCGGGCACGTGGCTTCGAATTCGAGCCGGAATTCACAGCGAAGGTATTGCGGCAAGGCATCCGCATTGTGGAAGTACCGATATCCTATTTCGGTCGCGAATATGAAGAAGGCAAGAAGATCAAATGGACCGATGCTCCTATAGCCGCCTGGACCCTGATCAGATTTCGCTTCTTTGAGTAGGGCAAGACGATGCGGAAGGATCAAAGTTAGCCGTTAGAATCCACGATCAGCGAAGGCCCAAAGGGCAAACAAGCCGGCAATGTCGTGCGCGCTTAACCGGCTATTGATCGTAACAATAACCTACATAAGCTCCCCTCGCATGCTTGTGCAAAGGGATTTGTTTTTAATTCGTCACATGGGTCCGCGCCGATCGAGGCCGGCGTACATGTTTAGCATGGTCGCATTAAAGCTGCGCGACATCAGATCGGCCTTCAACGCTTGGCTTTCTAAGTGATCCCATAGATTGCAGAATTCATCCGGGTCGTCTTGCAAATCGTAGAGTTCGCCCGTGTCGTGGTTGTGATAGATGATGATTTTGTAGCGGCCGTCGAAATACATGCTGGCGGTGCTGTGGTCCGCCAAATCCAGCGCGTCGATGTATTCACTGCGCACATAATCTCGGTGCCGATGGGCAGATTCTTGTCCGATCAAAATTGGCAAGAGGCTGCGTCCGGTCAGGTAATTTGGCAATGGCAGACCAGCAATCTCCAACAGTGTCGGTACAATGTCGGTTAATTCGACCAAGGCATCGCTGCGTGTATCCGAGACAAACTGATTGGGCCAGGACCATATCAGAGGGACGCGCACCAATCCCTCATAGAAACGGCAGCCTTTCTGAATCAAGCCATGATCGCCGAGAGCTTCGCCGTGGTCGCTGGTAAAAATGATGATTGTATTATCGCGCTGGCCGCTTTCGTCAAGCGCTTCCAGGATGCGCGCCAATTGATCATCTATCAACTTGATCATCGCGTAATAGGCCGCGATCAACGTTTGCCCGTCACGTGCGCCAACGGAGGCAGGTTCGGCAAGACCCGATTCCGGTGATTGCGGCAAGATAGGACTCTTGATATCCAGATTGTCCGGATACCGAGCTTGCGACTGGAAATCTATAGCGGACAGCCGCGCCTGTTGCGCTAGATCACTTTCTCGAAAGAGCGGCGGATTAACAGATTTTGGGTCAAAAAGCTCGCGATAAGCCTGTGGCGGATTAAAGGGAGGATGCGGATCGTAAATGTTTACGCTGGCGAACCAAGGTTGCGTCCGTTCTTGCTGGATGAATTCGACCGTCTTTTCGGCACACCAAGTCGTCTGGTGTAACTGGGCAGGAACTCCGGCCGCATCCTCGATCAGTTCCCCCAAGTCTGCGCCCTTGGATCGTACCCAGTCGGCATAATCGTGTCCGCTATCCCAATCATCGCGCGGCGCGTGACTGTATTGCCAATATGCGTAACCATCATCCGTACGTTCCTCTATTCTTCCGTAGGCGCTGGTCAAATGCAGTTTGCCAATTAAGCCGCAAGCGTATCCGAGATCAGCGAGACGCTTGCTTATTAGTGGCGGAAAATCTGGAAAGCGCGGATTGCCATTGCGGTTAACCCGAAGCGAGCTTGGATACATGCCGGTCAAGAAGCTGGCCCGGCTGGGCGTGCAGATGGGGCTTTGGCAGTATGCGCGTTCGAAGGCGATGCCCTGGCGCACCAGCCGGTCTATAGTTGGTGTCGAGACATGGGGATTTCCCAAGGCCCCAATCGTGTCGTAGCGCTGCTGATCCGTGCAAATCCACAGGATGTTAGGTAATTCGGCTTTTCCATTCACAAGGGACCCCAGTTGACCATCATCTCAAAGTCAGGAAATCTTATGAGTTTCGTGCAGATGGATGGCGTCACATCGTCTATAGTATTGAAGAGCATCGCTAATCTTTCCGATTTCTGCAACTGTAAAGACGAGGCGTCTAAAGTGTCCCACTAGAATCGACCCCGTGTACGTTCTCCTCCAGTCGGTTTTGGCAGGTAAACATAACAGCTGATGAAGGACAAAAAGAGAAGATAATGACAATCATTCGCCAACTGACCCATGCGGACCTGGCCACTGTGCTGGATCTGCGGCTGCGGTGGCTTGCGCGTTAGTTCGATATCGTTACGTCGACTGCCGACGAACGCGCCTGGTTTGCCGCCTATCCGGGCAACGCTCAGGCCTTTGCACTTGTCGCGATCGAGGACGAGCGAAGCGTCGGCTATATTCTGGCAACCTGGCACTCGCATCCGACGATGCGGGGCAGGGCTGCCGAAATTGATGAAATCCACGTTGCAGCAGACTATCGCCGGCAAGGCATCGGGCCAAAGCTCTTTGAACATGCTCGGGAGTTGCTGTTGTCCCGCGTGGAGGACTTGACGACAATACGAGCTTTTGCGGATCGTGAAGACCACATTGGACAAGCGTTTTTGAATTCGATCGGGTTTGAGCACCATGTGGTGGAGTTCACTGATTATCTGGAATCACAGTGAAGGCGCGCTGAGGACAGAATAGGTTTTGAGGCGGAAAGCGATGCGGCATAGGATGGGAAAAGGGCTGCAATAGCGCAAGAAAGGGCCGCAAAAGTGCCAGCATGGGCGGGCAACGGGCTGGATTAGACAATGGCGTATCCACACAGTATCGATATAGCCGTTGATTTTGCCAGAGTTGTGCCTGGTGTAGCTGGAGTTGGCCAGCCGCTCGGCGGCGCAAAAGGCGGTCGCGCATCCGCAGAATAACAGTCCGTCCGCTAGCGCTAGCATAGGGAATTGCGAAAAATGCCGCGGGCAAGACTTGGAGGTAAACGATCTGACAGCCATAGTGCCGAGCGTATCATCATCTGCGCGTGGAAGGGGGACTATATAGACGCGTCTTAATGCAGTGTAGAAAGATGATTCCAGGCGGAGTAGAGCGGAACCTGTGCTGGCCTCCGCACAATTAGGGAGTGGGCGGGCCTTTGGCTTGCCTGCTCCGTTGGGAAATAGATTGCCCCTCAACGAGTGAAGGGCAATTTAATCCGGGTCAACCGCATAAGCCGCATTCTGTGCGTCAAAGACGTGGGAATCATCTATCTGGGATCGTCGTTGCCGACGACCTCGAGCGGTGTACCCGGTGTTTTCTACGGAACGGGCCGCTCCACGACACCTGCTTCACCTTGCTCCCGATGGGGTTTACCTGGCCATCGACATTACTGCCCATGCCGGTGCGCTCTTACCGCACCTTTTCACCCTCACATCCTTGCGAATGCAATCTGCTCTCTGTTGCACTTGCCGTCAGGTCGCCCTGCCCGGCCGTTAACCGGCATCGTTGCCCTGTGGAGTGCGGACTTTCCTCGACAAGAACGCGCCTTGCCGCGATTCCCGTGGTTAACCCGGAACCCTCATTATACCGCAAAAGAGCTGCCCGCTTTAGAGCCCGTCTAGCCTTGCCTAACCATGCTTTACAGCCCTCGCAAAATAACCTAAGCTAACTTCATTGACTATGGAAACCTGACGCAACGCATGAGCACGTTTGTCGACATGGCAAAGCGCCGCAATTTATCCCGCTGGCGCAGCCCCGCCTCCCCTGGAGATGTAGCCACGCTATTTGTCATGGCGGCGCTACTGATAATGCCTGCCCAGGTACTGGATATAGCCGGCTGGCCAGTGCACATGGCAACGGTCATGCCTGTTTTGCTTCTTGGCATCGTCTTTGGCTGGATTTTCGCACAGAGTCGTTTCGGTGAACTGACTGCCATGATCCTAAGCGCGTTCTATGGCATTGGCACTGTGTTATTTGTCGCCGCGTATAATATGAATCTTCCGTTCATGGAAGCGATCGCCGCGGTTGTCGGCCGCACGCTGGAATGGACCGTGGACGCTGTGAGCGGCGGAATCAACACCGATGAATTGGTGCTAACGCTCATCGTATCGATTCTGTTTTGGTTTCTCGCTTATAACGCCGGATGGCACATATTCCGCATTGATCGGGTTTGGCGAGTCATTTTGCCGCCGGGACTGATCCTGCTGGCAAGCGCGGTTATTTATTCCGGCGATGAGCCCCTGGATAGACATCTGGTAGTTTTCCTTATGATGTCATTGGTGCTGATGATACGTTCAAATCTGGATGCACACGAATGGCAATGGTCTGCCAGTCGCATACGTGTGCCCAAAGTGGTGAGGCGACAATTTGGCGCGCTGGGAATAGCTTTGTCACTTCTGGGGTTGGCTTTCGCCTGGGGTATTCCTGCGGCCGGCCTGCAAGAGCGTCTGGATTCCTTTCAAGAATTCCTTGCATCGGATCCGATCCAACAGATGTCGGAGGTATGGAGCCGCCTGTTCGCGCCGATAGAAGGCGAAGGACCTACCACCACGGATTATTATAGCGCGGATCTACTGAATCTCAGTGGCGCCGTCAGTTTAAGTGATGAAGTGGTTCTGTTTGTTGATGCGCCAGCTTCCGACCAACGCTACTATTGGCGTTCTCGGGTTTTCGAACGTTATATCGATGGGCAATGGTCCCCTTCGGCAGACCTACGCATCACTGATCGGTCCGCCCCGCTGGAAATGACAATGAACCTGGAGGTTATTGGCTACCGGCGTCAACTGGTCAAGCAGCAGTTCACAATCGGCACGGCAAACTCCCGCATCTATTACGCGGCACCTCAGCCGTCAATTATTGAAGGCAGCGGGCGGATCGACTTAATCTACAGCGATAAGCCTGACAACACGTCGATGAATGTCTCGGTAGCGCGGCCGCTGCGTGTGATGAAGCGTGGCGAGACCTATACTGCCAGCAGCCTTTTGAGCGTCGCGACAGCGCATGAATTGCGGGCAACATCAAACAACTATCCCGAATGGGTAAGCGGACCAAACCTGTTTATCGGTCAACCCAATCTCCGCATATTAAACCTTGCACAACAGATCGTCGACAATGCGGGCGCCACGAATCCCTATGATCGAGCAAAGGCGATAGAAGGCTGGCTGCGCAAAAATATAGCCTATAACGAAGCGATTCCCGCACCACCGAGCAATGTCGATTCCGTCGAATGGGTGTTATTCGATGCCAAAGAGGGATACTGCACCTATTACGCCACGGCCATGATTGTCATGCTGCGTCACCTGGGTATCCCGGCGCGTCTGGCGGCGGGATTCTCGCAAGGCGAATATGATACGAGCCTGAACCGCTTTGTAGTACGGGAACGCCAAGCCCATACCTGGGTTGAAGTATATTTCCCCGGTTACGGCTGGATTGAATTCGAACCGACCGCGGCAGAAGCGCCCTACAATCGCGAAGGTGACGATCAATCACAACCACAGCAAGAATCGGTTGATCCTCAGCCAACAGCAAGCCCGTCGCCGACACCTACTCCCAGCCCAACTCCACCGCCGACTCAAGCAGGATTGCAGCAGGTTGATGCTGCGCCCAGCCCGACACCATCGCCAACCGCTCCGCCCGTGCCTAGCCCGACGCCAGTCGTTATCCCGACAGTGCAACCGCCTATCTTTCCGGACAATCCGCCGCCCTTTGAATTCTTGCGGCCCTTGCTTGTAATCGCGCTGTTCGTCCTGTTGTCGCTAGTCATTCTGGTATTGTTACTGCTTGCGCTATTCTGGTTGTTGGAATGGCGCGGTTTAGGCGGTCTCAGTCCGATTTCGCGCGCCTATGCCCGATTGGAACGCTATATTCAATTGATCGGTATCAACATAGGCAGTGACAAGACCACGCTAGAAAAGCGTCGCGAGTTGCAGCGGCGTATCCCGGCCGCCAAAGAGCCGATTCGCACGATTAGCGACTTGTATACGCGAGAAAGATACAGCAGCGAAAATCAAGATCCTGGTGAAAACGCCCGCTTCTCGGCGAGAGCCGAACGCGCCTGGTATCGCACTCGGGGCAACATCATCCGCCGCTGGATTCGGCGTATCTTGCCTTTCATTGGCAGAGATTAGTCAAGTCTTCTGAACTATGAGAAAATGCGACAATCCCCAGATATCCAGAGGCGTCTTTTCCAGACGGTAAAGCAGATCACGCATGAGGATTGCCGGCCGGCCCAGGCGCGCGATGAGGTTGTCATATCCGCCGTAGGCGCGCGAGTGGTGAACGATTTTTGCCGGCAATGGAGCGACGAGCTGCCTTACTTCCGAGGCTGAATATGCTCGGACATGTGGCGCAAGGCGATCACGATAGGCCGTGGGAAAATAATTTATCAGGGGTGTGTTGCCGAAGTGATATTGTCCGCGCCAGTAATGCCCGTGCGTTTCGAAAGGATACCAGCGGTTTGGGCAGAATAGCGCGATCCGTCCGCCCGGTTTGAGCACGCGAATCATCTCTCGCAGCGAGCCTTGATCATCCGAGACGTGCTCGATGACTTCGTGAGAAAGCACAGTATCAAAGGTATTTTCGCGGTAGGGGATTCTCTCTCCCGCGGCTACCAAGGCGTTGTGAATTTCGTGACGCGCGGTCTGCACACGATCAAACTCGATATCAAATGCCTGGACGCTGGCAGAAAAACGTCGCTTGATCTGATGCGCATACATGCCGACACCACAACCGGCTACCAGCACACGCGCGCCTTCAAGCGGCGTCCAATCGGCAATCATTCGCAAGCGCCGTTCTTGGCCGGCACGCCACAAATAACTCGGCTCCCCGCGCAGCGCCGCCAGATCCGAACGACTCATCTCAATCCTTTCGCAGCCGCTCAATTGCCTTGAGCCAAGGAAACGAGATATTGGTACAAATTGCGTGATCCGCTGTTGCTCAAACGGTCGGTGGAATACTGATGATCTGTGCCCAGAACGCCGCCCGAGCGCATAAAGGTAATAAAGTCATCTTCTGACAAAGCAAAACCCAGCAATCCGTCTGCTTTGTCGGTACCGGCGCCACCGACGCCGTGGCAATCAGCGCATTCGAGCGCCTCGTAGCGAGCCACGCCACGATCGACTTTTTTGGGATCGAGCAAGAAGGTTGCCGTGGACTCATCTTCGCCTCCGGTGGCGGCATCGTCGTCTTCGTCATCCGGGCCAAAAACTGCCGCCTTGGTCGGTTCAACAAAGGCAAAAGTCGGGAAGGGCGTCAGCGTTGCAGGCACTTTGGTTGGTACGGATGTATTCTGGCTGCCCGCCCCGCTACACGATGCGAGCAGGAACGCGAAGACGGTCAATTGCAGACAAAATCGCTGGTATCGCCTCTTTTTCATTGATCGATTACTTAATCCCCACGCGCAGGATCCAGCGCTTCCTGTAAGCCGTCACCCACAAAAGAGAAGCTTAGCATCGTCAGCGCGACCAGAAAAGTCGGGAAAAGCGCCAGATGATAATCAACGATAACGGTGGATGACTTGACGCTCCCGCCAACCATTTTACCCCAGCTCGCCGTGGGTTCGGTGATGCCGATGCCCAAAAAGCTCAATCCAGCTTCGGCGAAAATTGCCAGAGGCACTGCAAAGGTAAAGGACACCAGCAGAGGCGTCAAGGAATTTCGCAATATATGGTGCGCGATGATCTGGAATTCTGAGGCACCCAAAGCCCGCGCGGCCAGCACAAACTCGGTCTCGCGGTATTTGAGGAATTGCGCGCGCGCGATTCGGGCAGGTTCGATCCAGGATGTTACTGCCAGCACGAAAATCACGTTGGTCAAGCCAGCGCCAGTGATGCTGATGAGAAACATGGCGAAAAGCAAAGGCGGGACCGCTGTGGAAATTTCGATGACGCGCAGGATTGTGAAGTCCCACAGCCCTCCGCGATAACCGGCGATCGCGCCGAGCGGCACAGCAAATCCGAAAGACAGCAGCGGAACCAACAAGCCAACAAAGAGGGAGGTGCGCGCGCCATAAATCAGCCGCGTCATAAAGTCACGTCCGACGCCGTCACCGCCCAAAAGATGATTGGCATCTTCAAAGGGACGCAGGCGTACAATTGAGAAATCTACCTCGTTCAGCCCATAAGGAGCGACTATATCAGCCAGAACCGCTAGCATCAACAACAGGCTGAGCAAGATCAAGCCCAGCATTGCCAGACGATTTTGCCAGAAGCGACGAAAGGCGTCCTTCAACAGGGAACGCTGCACCAGATGTTCCTGGGAATCAGCGTTGAGCGCCGACGGTCGCGTCGCTTTCGGGCTAGCCATCTTGCCTAGTTTCCCTTCGCCGCGCCCAAACGAATGCGCGGATCAATCACCGTGTACAGAATATCGGTAATTAGATAGGTCAGGCCCCACAGAAGCGCGATCAGCAGTACCAATCCCATTATCATTGGATAATCGCGATTAAAAATGCTGGTCACAAAAAACTTGCCCAGACCAGGAACACCATAGACCACTTCGATAAAGAGCGAGCCTGTCAACAAATTGGGGATCTGTGGCAGCAAGACTGTGATCATGGGAATCAGCGCGTTGCGAAGAACATGCCTTAACATCACTGCGCGCTCTGTTAAACCCTTGGAACGAGCCGTTCTGACAAAATCAGCCGTCAATACATCGGTGAAACTCGCTCGCGTATATCGCGAGACCAAGGCGAGAGGAGCCAGCGCGTAAGTCAATACCGGCAAGAGATAGTCCCAAGACAGTATGGCCGCGCCGCCTGATGTAACGGGGCCGATAATCCATTTGCTTTCCTCGCCCCAACCGTTTTGAAAGCCAAAGATTAGCAGGAACCAGGTCGCAATGATGAAATTCGGAACGGCGATGCCGGCCGTGGCGATAAAGGTCACAAAACTGTCAATGATGCCGTTGTGATGATAGGCCGCGATAATACCGAGGGAAATCCCAAGACTAAAGGATAGCAAGATGGTATAGAGACCGAGTTGAAAGGTAACGGGCCAGATTCGACCGATCAGCTCGGTTACCGGCGGACTGCCCGCCACGGCAAAGGAATTACCAAAATCAAACTGCAGCGCGCTGGTCAGATAATTCACGTAGCGCACGGCTACGGGTTGATCCAGGCCGTATTTGCGTTCCAGGTTTTCCAGCGCGGCGCCGGAATAGCCGCGATCGGCCAGGGTAAAGGGTCCACCCGGTACTAGATTCATCAAAACGAAAACCAGGATGGAAACAACAAGCAACACAAAAGCCAGCGACAAGAGCCGGCGAAATATGTAACCGATCATGAATTCAAATCAATCACTGGCATTGGGAAGGGCAATCGAATCCGAAGGAACGATGCAAGGGACGCAAGTATTAGAGTGAGGGTGGGCGCTAGACCCACCCTCTTAAGATACTTCTCGGGATCAGCGTCTATTCGCTGCGATGGGTATCGTAATTCATGACCTCATCGGTGATGTAGTATTCACCCCAGCAGTGTTCGTTACCCCAGTGGGTAGTGGCCAGGCCTTGACGATCAGGCTCCCAGCAGTTGCCGGTGGCATTCATATAGGGCTGCCAGAGATCGCCTTGAATGCGGTGTACCAAGAAAATGCCTCCGACGTCTTCCACCATGATTCGTTCGGCATCTTGATACATAGCGATACGTTCTGCCGGATCGCCGGTGAAGGAATTCGCTTCGCGCACCAAATTGTCGAAGGCTTCGTTGCGCCAGGAATGACGGCCAGTCGAAACCCATACGCCCATCATATTGGCAGGATCAAGATAATCCATACCGTAGGAAACGCCGCCAAATTGCAGCGTGGTCGGACGAGCCAGCAGGCGTGTCATATAATCCTGGAATTCCAGGTTGTTGACGGTGATCTCAACGTTCAGACATTGGCTGATTGATGCAGCAGTAGCGATGAACCAATCCTGAATGAAGGACGCCTCGCCACGCAAGCCTAATTCCAAAGCCGGGAAGCCCTCTCCGCCAGGATAGCCGGCATCCGCCAACAAAGCTTGGGCGGCATCACAGTCGTAGTCCTGAATATCCTGTAAGCCGGCACTATTTGCTGCGGGGAAACCCGGCGCCAGGAAGGAATAAGCAGGGATACCGACCGTGGTTCCGATCACGTTTTCCACGATCGATTCGCGATCCAGGGCTTTGGCAAATGCCAAGCGAACGTCGCGATTATCGAAGGGAGGGGTAAAGGTATCGAAGAGCAGATAATCGGTGCGGAAGTCGCCGGCGTGTTGGCGGTAATTCTGCGACATGACCTCATCGGCGAAAATCACCTCAAAATCGGCGGGGCTAAGCAGAGGCTGCCCGACCTGATCAATCTGATGATCCTGAAAAGCCAGGAAGCTGTTATTGAGCTTGTCGCCATAGACAAACTCGAGGCGACGCAACCAGGGTTTGCGCGGACCCGTGTAATCGGGATTGGCTGCCAAGGTAACATGGCTGCCCGGTTCGAATTCATCCAGAATGTAGGGACCGGCCGAGACATGTGTTTCGGGATCCAAGATATAGTCGGGACCGATCTCGGTGAGCGCCTTGGCTTGCATGGGTGGCCAGAAGAAGAATGTCGATGGCAAGGGCGGGAAAGGAACTTGCGTTGTGACTGCCAAGGTCAAATCATCTACAGCTTCCATGCCGATCTCTTCAAGAGAGATTTCGCCGGCAACGGCCTCGTCCCAACCGTCTATGATGCCCAGCCACAGCCAGACGAAATCATAGGCATGGTCTGGATCCGCCATGAAACGCCAACTCTCGACCCAATCATTGGCGGTGACCGGGGTGCCATCGCTCCACATTTGGCCGTCACGCAGGTTAAACGTCCAGGTCAGGCCATCATCGGATACTCCCCAGCTTTCGGCAGCCGAGGGAACGATCTCCATATTGTTGTTGAGAACGACGAGCGAATCAGAAAATTTGTCGAAGGCGCCAGTATCACAAATCCGCGAATAAACGGTGGCGATCGACGATAAGGACGTCTCTTGGCGAGCCGAGTCACAGAGGTTGCGATAAATCTGCATCTCATAGGGTGCGGCATCCGCCGGCAGTTCACGCCCATAAATATCGATATTATCCTGGGCAAAGGCAGCCGGCATAGTCACCGCTACGAGCGACAATACGAGCATAAGAACGATAAATACATTTCGACTTGACATTTGAAATCCTCTCAGCGTAAGTGGAATCGGACAATCAGAGCATTCAATCCCAGGTATTATAGCAAGTCCAGGTAGCCATGCAATATGTGCTTTAGGTGGCGCCGCATCGGCCGAAGGTATTGCCATGAACCACCCTTTTATCGCTTTGGCAAAGCGGATACACTGCTTCGGCTTGTAGCGACCTGCATAATACGAAAAGGTTACGTGATGCCGGGCATTACACGACTTACGCAACGAATTTCCAAGTCTCCTACTATCGCCATGAACGACAAGGCGAAGCAATTGGCGGCGGAAGGGCATTCTGTTATCGGGTTGGCGGGTGGCGAGCCGGATTTCGATACACCTGAACACATTCTAGAAGCCGGCATCAAAGCCTTGCGTGAGGGCGAGACGCGCTATTCGGCGCCCTCGAAGGGCATTCGGCCTCTGCTGGAGGCGATCGCTGACAAGATGCAGCGCGATAACCGGGTACGTGTCGATCCGATGACCGATATCATTGTCACACCCGGTGGCAAGCTGGCGCTTTTCCTGGCGCTGAAGGCTATGCTTGATCCCGGCGACGAGGTACTGATACCGGCGCCCTACTGGGTCAGCTATCCCTCGATTACAACTATGGTCGGTGGCGTGCCGGTTTCGGTGCCTACCAGTAGCGACGACAATTATCGACTACGGTTGGATCACTTGCGCGAATTCGTCACGCCTAGGACAAAAGCGATCATAATCAATTCGCCGTGCAACCCGACCGGGCACATGCTCTCATCGGAAGAAATCGAAGCGGTAGCCTCACTTGCGACCGAATCTGACTTGCATATTATCTCGGACGAAATTTACGAAAAGCTAAATTTCGATGGCAGACCCGCGGTGTCGCTGGCGTCCATCCCTGATCTCTCGGACCGCGTTGTGGTTGTCAACGGCATGTCCAAAGCATATGCGATGACCGGATGGCGTCTGGGTTGGTTGGCCGGGCGCAGCCCTGTCATCGGCGCGGCCGGAATGTTCAACTCTCAGACGGCCACAGCAGCCGCCACTTTCACACAGCATGCCGCGGTTGCCGCGTTGAACGGCCCACAGGATTGTGTGGAGATTATGCGTCGATCATATCAAGAGCGGCGCGACTTTATGGTCGAGTCGTTTAACGGCATCGAGAATATGTCTTGCCCAGACATCGAAGGCGCTTTTTATGCCTTTCCCAAAGTTGACCAGACTAGCAAGACAAGTGATGAAGTGGCATCGCTGATCCTGGACAAGGCTGTAGTCGTCGGCGTTCCAGGCAGTGCTTTCGGAATCAGCAAAGATGCGCATGTTCGCTTCTCTTTTGCTGAAGACATGAATAAGCTGAGGGAAGCTGTCGACCGGATTCGCGATATCGCCAGTATTTTGGCTTAGCCTTTGAATCAGCGCAAAGCCGCAGATGATATGACGGGTCAGGTTAAGGTAGTTATACGGCTTTTCATGTTATGGTTTTCGGCGGCTTCGCTGACAGCGTGCAATGCTTCAATTGAGTTGCTAGCAACGGCAGGACCTGTGCCGGCCGGCGACGCGTCTCCCATTTCGGACTGGCGTGTGCTTGATCAGGGCCTTTCCTGGCGAACAATCGTGCCTCATGGCGACGAGTTGGCACAGTTAAACGTATTGCGTATCGACCCGGCTTTATTTCGCTTTCGCGCGGTTTACCATCCCGGTGAATCACTGAGTTTGGCTGGCTGGCAGGCGCGAGAGCCGGACGCCATCGCACTCATCAACGCCAACTTTTTCGATACCCAATCCCGCGCTCTGGGCATGGTTATCAGCGATGGTCAGAAGCATGGCGTGCCGTATTATGACCGAGGCGGCACTTTGCTTGTATCTGGCGAAGACGTAACCATGCGGTCGTTTCGCCAGGGATATGTAAGGGTAGATGACACGATAGACCAAGCCGTGCAGGGCTTTCCGATGCTTGTGGAAGCCGGGAAGCAGGTTTTTTTCAACGAATCTACTGGCAGAAGAACCAGGCGAAGCGTAATTGCCGAGGATGGCGCTGGCAAGGTTTTGCTTTTGACGACACCCCTACTCGGATTGTCTTTGGCCGATCTCAGCGCTTACCTGCCGGAGTCCGGTCTGGACATTCGCACGGCGTTTAATCTCGATGGTGGCGGATCCACCATGATGTTCGTAAAACACAAGGAGCATAAGCTGCAGTCGTTTGACGCGGTGCCGACAATTCTCGCTGTCTATCGCCGCTAGTCAATCTTTGGGCGACCTTGCCCGTTTGGAGCCTCGGGCAGACGCGAATGGGTGTCGCTATCGTTGCCTGCTAGAATACTCAAGTCGATTCGATGTTGCACATTTGACTCTAGAAGTGTGGGACCTGCAAATGCCGAAGCTAGCACAAGTCGCCACCGCGCGACAAGCACAACTCAAAGACGGCCGCCGCCTGGGATTCGCCGAATTCGGCGATCCGTCCGGCAAGCCGGTGATTCTCTTCCACGACTTGTGGGGGAATCGCACGCTTCGTCATCCAGATGATAGTATCCTCAAGAGTCGCGGCATTCGTTTGATAGGCGTCGACCGGCCGGGTTATGGCTTGTCCACGCGCAAGCCGAAACGCGGCTTGATGGATGTAGTAGACGACATCATGCTGCTATCCAAGGCGCTCAAGCTTGAGCAGTTCGCCGTGCTGGGTTACTCGGCCGGCGGACCTTATGCCCTGGCTTGCGCTTATCGTTTTCCGGAGATTGTCCGGCGCTGCTCTGTGGTGAGCAGTTTGCCGCCGATGGACAACGCGCAAGCGTTTCGCGCGATAAACGCCTTTTACTCACGTATTTTTCAACTAGCGAGCGGGATGGAACCGTTTTTCCGCTTACTGCTGCGCGGCTTTTTTCAACTGGATGCGCAACGTGATTCTGCCCAATATTTGCGAGAATTGGCGGCATCGTTTTCAGTCAGCGATCAAGCGATCTTGAGCAATCTGGAATTATTCAATTTACGCCGGCAGATGTGGGAGGAATTGCGCCGCTGCGGTAGCGAGGTCGTTGCTGACGAGATGGTCAGCCTGATCAAGCCATGGGGTTTTCATCTGCAATCCATTCGCGTTCCTGTTGACGTTTGGTGGGGCGAAGCGGATACCTTTGTGGATCCGTATGTCGGCAAGCGTATGGCGTCACTAATGCCTAGCGCATCATTGCGGCAAGAGCCGGAAGCCGGTCATCTTGTGCTGTTTTCTCATTGGCAAGCAATCCTCGAAAAAGCCGCGGATTTCTAGTCAAACCCCGTCCGCCGCCGGTTTAATATGGGCTGCCATTGCCGTTAATGCGGTCATTTTCGACAGTCTCCAGAGCAAGAGTGTGCAATTCGCTCACCGCCCGGGTCAAGTCGCTCTCGGCAATGATAAAAGAAATGCTGCATTCGGAAGAACCTTGGGCGATTGCCAGGACATTAATGCGATAATCGCCCAAAAGCGAAAAAACGCGACCCGCCACGCCGGGTGTTCCGCGCATTCCGGACCCTACAACTGTGATGATGACGATATCGCTTAAGACATCTACGCTATCAATATCGTTATGTAGAATCTCGCGGCGGAGTTCGCTTTCCACCGCCGCCTTGACATTACCCGCAATCGGGTCAATGACGGTAAAGCAAAAGCTCTGCTCGGAAGATGATTGCGAGATCATCAATATATTGGCGCCGGCATTCGCGGTCGCGAGAAAGGTTCGCCCGGCGATCCCAGGTACGCCCAGCATGCCCTTGCCACTCACTGTCAACATGCTGACATTGTTAATGCTGGTCACGGCCTTGATGACGGTCTCGCTGGCGTGCGCGCGTAGTCCTACCAGCGTGCCAGGATGGGACAAATTGAATGTATTGCGCACCCGCAAGGGAATCTGCCGGTTGATGATGGGTTGGACTGTCTTGGGATGCAAGACATTTGCGCCATAGAAGGCTAACTCGCCAATCTCTTGATATGAGACATAGGGCAGCACCCGCGCCCGGTCATCTAAACGCGGATCGGTCGTCATAACACCATCTACATCGGTCCAGATGATCAATTCGTCGCATTCGAGATAAGCCGCAAAGATGGCGGCGCTAAAATCACTGCCGCCACGTCCCAGAGTCGTGATGTTGCCGTCAGCCGTGGCGCCGATGAATCCGGTAATCAAGGGTGTAATTCCGCCGCCGACGACCGGGCGCAATCCTTCGGTTATTCGTGCGCCGGTATCGTCCCAAAGGGGATCAGCGTCTTGAAAGTTGCTGTCCGTTATGATGAATTGGCTGGAATCAAAATGGCGCACAGGCAAGCCATTCGCCTGCATAACCGCAGCAATGACACGACTGCTCAGCCGTTCACCAAAGGATACGATGGAGTCACAGATTCGCGGTGTCGCCTCACCCAGAATGCGAATGGCATCACACAGATCCAAGTGCGCTTGCAGCAATTGCCCGACCTGGACGCGTATTTCTCTTGCTTGGGTTTCATCCGCTATTAGTTCCTCGATGACCGCTCCATGTTTCTCGCGTATGATCTCATTGTTGAACAGATATCGGTCATGATCGCCGGCCGCGGCGGCAGCTGCCGATTCCAAGAGCAGATCGGTAACGCCGGACATAGCGGACACGACCAATGCCAGTTCATTTCCTTGCCCGAGACTTTGCTGCACGATCTCAACGACTTGGGAAATCGCAGCTGCCGAGCCTACCGATGTTCCGCCGAATTTCATGGTCAATCTGCTCATGGAGCACACCTCACTATCGTCAATACAACAAAAAAGGCGTGTGGAGGATTTCCACACGCCTGTTCGCTTCTCGTTCCGGTCTGCTTACAGCAAGCGCCATCCTCCACCATGAGCCTCTATGGGCATCATAGTCATCGTCATAGTCGTCATGGTAGTGGTCGTGCCTGTAATAGCGCTTACCGCCATTTGTCCCACCCTACTATTTTCTGCAAGCCATAATCTAGCGTCTTCTGCCAGGGCTGTCAAGTCGTTTCTTTTAGCTTTCAATGAATCGTCTCGCTTGACAGCCAATTGCTGATCGCGTTGTTTTACATTACCTCGGAAGGCGCGTGTTTCGGGGCAAGTCGCAGTCGCTGCCGATACGCGTCTGAGTTTGCAACCTATACTCGCCTATCGACCCGGTCTGTAAGCGTAGGGTGCTGCAGCTGCCCATTAAGAAAGGACTTGGAGGAAAATACGTGCACGGCGCTGGAAGTGTCTTCGTCGCCGCCGTCCGCAACTAGCAAAACTCCGTCGCAATACATGCAGTCTTGTGGGCGAAACAGGTCAGCCTCTTCAGTCGCCTTCAAGCATAGCGAAAGTTCGGGCAGATCTGTGGCCCCTGTGGCCAGCCGATGCATCACATAAAGCGTGAAGCTGTCGTAGTCATAAGCCATGCCAGATTCGTCACCTAGCGGTTTGGGCAAGCGGTAGGCAATACGGATACGCCGGCACAGGACATAATTGTCAGCTTCCAGTTTGCATGCCGCCAAGATCTTGCTCTCGCTTATTCCGATAAGGCGCATTGGATCAATTTCCCAGTCGCAAGCAGCGACCAGGTCGATTTTCTCGGCAATTGTGAGGGAGTGCGCCAGCTCGTCGATGCGCTCATTTGCGGCCATGCCACGTAATCGCGCGCCGGAAAAATCCAGGCGTTTGAATGGGTGCCGCGTCTTGGGTCGTATAATGTGGTCAGGCAAATCCAGTGGTTCGAAATCTATATTTTCGCCTTCGCAATCATCGACGGATTCGATAATGCCACTTGCCGATGAAAGCTTATATTGGGCAAGCCAATCGTCTTCGCCATACAATTCTTCTACGAAGATGCAGCCATCGCCGCTTAGACCCAGCAGATGGCAATCTCCACCGTGGTCAAGCTCTAAGGTATGCAAGTGCTCAAAATCGCCAAACAAAAGAGTCACATCAAATTCGCCGCAAACAATAAACCCGTAGCCCAGCGATTATAACGAAAGTGGTTTGCCCTGCCAAAGCGATGGTTCATATCGTTTACCCGCCAAGGTCTCTATGTTACAATCCCCGGGCTTATTGCAGATGAGATCTCCTGATGACAGTGGCAGAAGGCAATAGCAGCGTGAGCGGGTCTCGCATTTCAAGCTCTCGCCGGTTTCGGACGGTTACGCTTCTTGCGCTACTGCTTTTCGCCTTGTTCGCTTCCAATGGACTTTACGTGTTGGTAGCTCGGCCGAGCGACCCGCTTTCGGGAATCCCCGGAGAATTATTGTACGTCGCCACATTTGATGACTTTAGCGACGAGTGGGAATTGTATGAGGGGCAACAGAGCGCTGCAATATCTGAGAGTCGATTGCGGCTCGCAGTGGCCAGCCCGCAAACTGCCAGTTGGTCCAGCGCGAGTTATCAATTCGCGGAATTCGATATCCGCGTAACAGCCAGCGCAAGTGAGGGACCTATCGACAACGCCTTTGGCATTGTTTTTGGCATGGGAGGCAGCGACGAAAATGACTGCAGTTTGCCCGCTGTCATTCTTTGTGCTCTTGATAATATGCTGCCGTTGCTGGGCGCGGCGATGGGACAAATTTTTGACTCCGCAGATGGCACTGATTATTATGCCTTTTTGATCAGCAGCGACGGATTTTATCGGCTGCGGCAAGTCCAGGAAGGGCAGCAAAGAGTATTGAGCGACTGGATACCTACATCCCACATCCAGCAAGGCTTGGGCAAGCAGAATACCATTCGGGTCAGCGCAAAGGGGTCGGACGTTACGTTTTTCATTAATGGTCAACAGGTGATGTTATGTCTTCCGGACGATAGCGCATCGACCAGCACCTTCTCTAGCGACGAATGTCTTGATGGCTCTATGCACGAGACATATCTAGCTGCAAGCGCGCCAACCGGAAAGCTCGGCGTGATCGTGGAAGCGACACAAACCGGCGGCGGAGGTGTGGTTGTGGATTTCGATAACGTGGTCGTCATCAGCCCGGGATATCCATCGGTGGAGGACGCAAAAGCATGAAAGTCCATCTGCGCATGGTCGGCTGTCGGCTCAATCAAAGCGAGATTGATACGATGGCGCGCCAGTTCGATGCATTGGGTCACGAAATCGTGGAGTCACCCGCGGAAGCCGATCACATGGTTGTGAATACTTGCGCAGTGACAAACGAAGCAACTAAAACAAGCCGCAAGCTGATACGCGAGTTTCGTCGGCTAAATCCCGAGGGCGAAACCACAGTCACTGGTTGCTACGCGCAGATCGCACCACAAGCGCTACGTGAGTTACCGGGCGTTACGCGCGTGGTCAGCAATCAAGACAAAGAGCGCTTGGTTTCGCTAATCACCGGTGAAGAGATCGATATCTATGACAGCGAGCCTCACGAACGCGTCAGCAGTCCTGGAACATTGGGCAGGACTCGCGCCTTTGTCAAAGTGCAAGATGGTTGCGACAATGCGTGCACGTTCTGCGTCACGACTATTGCCCGCGGCGACGGTCGTAGCCGGCGCATAAACGATGTCTTGCGCGAAGTCAATGACTTATACAGACGCGGCTACCAGGAAGCCGTGCTTACGGGTGTTCATCTGGGCAGCTTTGGTCACGACTTAGGCGACAGGGATGGGCTGGCGCATTTGGTAAAAGCGTTGCTGCAGGACAGCGACATGCCGCGCCTGCGTTTGTCGTCACTGGAGCCTTGGGATCTTTCGCCTGGATTCTTTGATCTTTGGAAGAATACGCGCCTTTGCCGGCACCTGCACTTGCCACTGCAAAGCGGGTGCGACACCACATTGAAACGTATGCGCCGCAACACAGATCAGGCATCGTTTCGCGCTCTGGTCAGCGCTGCGAGGCGAGAGATTCCCGATCTTCGTCTGACGTCCGACGTCATCGCAGGATTCCCCGGCGAAACCGATGCAGAATTTGAAACATCCTTCGAGTTCATCAAAGAGATGGAATTCGGCGGATTACATGTTTTTCGTTACAGCAGCCGTCCGGGCACCCCGGCGAGTCGAATGAAGCAACAGGTCCCCAAACACGTCAAAAAGGAACGTAGCGCGCGACTACTTGAACTGTCCGAATCCGCGACAGAGCGCTTCGCTACGGGCTTATTGGGCAGAACGATGAAGGTATTGTGGGAGCAGATAACCGGCGCCACACCCCAAGGATACGTATATAGCGGCTACACCGACAATTATATGCGGGTACGATCTACTAGCCGGCGCGATCTAGTTAATAGCGTCACCGCGACCAAACTCGGTAGTTACGCTGACGGCCTTATTCATGGTAAAGTAAAATAAAATACAGTAGCAGTTGTGCGGGGTGGCGGTTTCTGACTCAATTCCAGTCCCCGGCATCGGGCAGGGATTGGCGCTGTCTAATGTTGAAAGCTCATTTCTCGGGCAGCATCTTGTCATGTGAATTTTTTGGCAGCGTAGTAAATCGTTGGGCGGGTAAAGACAAACAATGAGTAGTCTGAAGCAGCAATTGCAAATCGCGCTCAAAGAGGCAATGAAAAAGAAAGATCACGAGCGTCGCAATGCGATTCGTCTCTTGAATAGCGCCATCAAGCAAGTCGAAATAGATGACAGACGCGAGCTTGATGACGAAGCCGTGCTAGCGGTCTTGCAGAAGGAAGCTAAGAAACATCGTGAGACCATCGCTGAGTTGGAAGCAGCGGGACGCGCAGACGCAGCCGATAGTAGCAGAAGCGAGCTCAAGATCGTTGAAGAATTCCTGCCGCAGCAACTTAGCTCGGTGGAGCTGCGCCCAATAGTGAAAGCGGCGATAGACGAAGCTGGCGCCAGTTCAATGAAAGATATGGGCGAGGTCATGAAGATCGTCATGCCGCAGGTCCGCGGCCTTTCCGATGGCAAACAAGTGAACGCTATTGTCAAAGAGCTGTTGAGTTGATCTTATGTATGGCCGCTTAACGGGGCTATTAGAGGAGCGCTTTAGCATCGAGCCAGAGCGCGGTCAGCAAGCTATCGGCTTTGTGCTGATCGTATGCGTTGCGGTTGCCTTCGCGCTTTGTTGCACCGTCATCGTGGGCTTCGACGATATTTTCCAGGGATTGAATAGCACTGCTCGCTTGACCATCAGTTATGTGCCCGCAGAAGACATCATTGCCCGCGAAGAAGGATCTTTTGTCAGTGAAATACTGACTGAACAAGAACAGAAACAAGCTGTCCAACAGGTGCCCGCCGTATTCGAGGCTCCGGACCCTAATGTTGCCCGTCAGCAGCGCGAACTGACGGAGAAAATCCTCGTTTTCATAGACAACGTTCGCGGTGATTCTCATGCCTCGCTCGAACAAAAAATCGGCGATATTAATGAAATCACTTCGCTTATCCTCGATGGAGATCAAGAGACGGTAGTCGCGATATTGCAGTTGCCCGAAGACAGTTGGTCGTTGGTGCGTGGCGAAATCATTTCCGTGCTGGAACGTGTAATGCGAGATCGCATCCGCGATGCCGATTTGCGGAACGTTCGTGAACAGCTACCTACTCAAGTCAGCTTGCGACTTTCGACCTTGGAGAGCCAGATTGTCACTGTCATAACAGGCGATGTAATCCGTGCCAATACCTTCGAGAACCCCGAACAAACATCGCTGGATCGTGAAGAAGCGCTAAACAATGTCGAGTTGCAGCAACGCCATTTTATCGCCGGCCAGATTGTCGCTTCTGCCAATCAGCCAATTGACAATCTCTCTTACGAGGCGCTGCAAGAGTTGGGTTTGCTGCTTCGAACAAGCAATCGCGGTTCGCGGATCGTGCGCGCCCTGCTGGCAAGTACTCTGGTCACCGTTATGATTGGTTTGTATGTCAGCCGCTTTGAAGCGCATCTGATTTACACAGATTCCAAGACCCTGCTGCTATTGGGGATTCTGTTTTTGATCGCGCTTTCTGCCTTACGCAGTTTCGGCAGTTCAAACATCTACCTCACACCAGCGGCAGCGCTGGGTATACTTTTTGTGTCTATCAGCCGACCCAATCTGGCCATCGTTGCCAGCGTCGGATTCGCATTCCTCGGCAGTTTGCTCGGGCGCAGTCCATCGCTGGAGATCGCCAGTCTGATAGCCGCAGGAAATATCGCTGCTATCTTGACCTTGCGCAATGCGGGTCGGCTTAACAATTACTTCTTTTCCGGTTCAGTCGTAGGGGTTACGAATGCTGCTGTTGTGGCTATCTTCGCGCTATTGATCGGCGCGGAAGCCCTCAATTTGAACAATCTGCTTTTGGCGTTCTTCAACGGCTTGCTGATAGTGCCAACGACTGCTTTTGCGGCGATGTACGCGCTTACGATATTGCTCAATTTACCGACTCCGTTCAAGCTCATGGATCTCAGCCAACCAAGCAAGCCGTTATTGCAGCGCCTCTTGCGCGAGGCACCCGGCACTTATCAACATTCGTTGCAAGTAGCCAACCTTGCCGAACAAGCCGCCACCGCGATCTCTGCAGATGCCCAACTGATACATGTCGCCGCGCTTTATCATGACATCGGCAAGATGCATCAACCGTTCTTCTATACTGAAAACCAGCAGCATATTCATAACCCACATGATTCGCTTGACGATCCTTATCGCAGCGCCGACATCATTATTGATCATGTCGTCGAAGGGGATCGTATGGCAAAAAATTACAACTTGCCCAACCGGATCCGCGATTTCATTCGCGAACATCACGGGACGACGCAGGTATATGTCTTTTACCAACGCGCGCTAGACGCTGCTGATGACAAAGACGATGTCGATCCAGCCGAATTCTCGTATCCGGGCCCGATACCGCGAAGCCGCGAGACCGCCATCCTGATGATGGCCGATAGTTGTGAATCGGCTATTCGTGCAGTCAAGCCGGAAAGCAATCAAGAGATCACTGCCCTGGTTCACCGAATCGTTGAAGGTAAACGTAATTCAGGCCAGCTAGATTCCTCCGACTTAACACTCAACGACTTGCGAGTCATAGAAGAAACATTTATCGATATCTTCAAGGGACTGTTTCATCCGCGAATTGACTATGCCAAGGCGGTCAATCCCACATCAAACTCCCCTAACATCTTGCCCAATCCGGTCGCTCCGTCTTCTACTGAAGTTGTTACTACCATGAAGTTGCCGGGGAAAATGGCTGTACATGCGCAGCCGTCACTTGAGGACAAAGAGGAGAAACCTGCGGAGAATCGACCCGTTGTCAAAACACTCGTGGGCCCCAATGCCGCTGGCCCTCGCCTCTCGCCGCAGCCGAGCGCAAACGCCCAGAGTAACGCGATTCCGACTATCATGGACGATAATGAACCGATCGTTGAGGTGCCTCCGTTGCCCAAACGCAATGGCACCCGGACATCGCCCGAACATCAGGCAGCAAAAGCCCCGGAGGACTTGGACGACGGCCAGTGAGCAATTCAATTGAGGTTCAAACCGCCAGGCAGTATCAAGTAGATACCTGTAAATTGTCGCCGGCAGCCGATATCGTACTGCAGCAGCACCAGGTCCACGGCGCATTAACCATCGTACTGACCGACGACGATTCAGTCCGGTCATTAAACATGCGCTTTCGCCAATCTGACACAGTAACCGATGTGTTGTCTTTTCCTGCCGCTGCCTTGCCAAGCGTCGTAGCGGACCAGCATTATCTGGGCGATATCATCGTCGCTGTTGACTTTACACAGAATCGAGCCAACAGAAATGGTACTGACCTGGAAGACACGCTTTGCTTGCTTGTCATCCATGGCACCTTGCATCTGTTAGGTTACGATCATGATTCGAAGGAGACGGAAAAGCGTATGTGGGAAGCGCAAAGCGCTGCCTTATATGCCATGCAGATTGACCCCGGCTTGGTGGCCGCATATGGAGGCTTCGACCTTGACCAGGCGCACCCCAGACCGTCTCAATAGTACAAGGCAGATTGATCCGAACGAATATAGTGCCAACGCCAGCGCCAATCGCGCCAAGAGCCTTGAATTTGCCCTAGCCGGCTGCCTCTATATGCTGCACAGGCAAAAGAACACCCGAATTCTAGCGATCGCAACTGCTTCCGTAGCTCTGCTTGCACTTTTGCTGCAACTCCATGCGCTAGAAGTGGCATTGCTCGCTCTGACGATCGCCATCGTCTGGCTTGCAGAATTCTTCAACGGCGCCATCGAGGCCGCCGTAAATTTAGCGAGTCCGGACTATCATCCAATGGCGAAAGTTGCCAAGGATGTTGCGGCGGCATCGGTTTTGCTGGCGGTCCTTGCATCAATGATTGTCGGTTTGCTGATTCTTGGTCCGCCGTTCGCGCGAGAATTCCAGCGGGTATTCGCCGGGATTTGACGCCGCGGTCTTTCGGTCATACTTAGGGCGCAGGAATCTCATTCACTCTTCAGCCGATAGTAAGCTAAATATCGCGACTTTCCGTTTCCAGCTCGCTGCGATACTAATTAGTGGCGAATATTTACTTGTGCTATACTAGTTAAGAATCGTATTGTGCGCGCGATTTATGGATAGATTGATGTCCATACTTGGAAAATCTTCCCAAGACAATTCCATTGAAAGACGAGGATTGAGAGCATTCGTTAGCCGTATCTTTAACCGGCAATCTTCGGGAAACGCGACCCAGCATAGGCGTGTAAACGAAGCAAACGTAACACCGCGCAATGGCAAGATTAACAGGCTTCCGCGGAGACTGTTGGGTTCGCCCAGGAAACGTATTCTTGCCGGTGTATCGTTAGGCGCGACTGTTGTAGTCGCTGCCGCTGTTGCGTTGTCCTCAAGAGGAACGGAGCCGGTAGAATACAACAATGCCATCTGGCTAGATAAGTCTTGGACCCAGAGCAGAGTAGATGAAGACCGCGTTTCCTCATTTGCCTCCCTATTGCAGCAGAATCAAATAGGGACCGTTTATGCCTACGCCAGCACATTAGATATTGCTGGTCGTTGGACTGGCGGACCACAAGGTAATGAGGGTTTCATGGCATCGCGCGCCGATATTGGAAGCTTTGTGGAAACCCTCCGTCAACACCATGCGCAGGCGAGAATTCTCGCCTGGATCGAAGTCTGGGCCAATCTCGACCCGATAGATGGCTATCGGCTTGATGATCTGGCGGTTCACGAGAACATCGCCGACTTTAGTCGCTTGCTTATTGAAGACCTAAATTTCGATGGCATTATGCTTGATGTCAAACCACTTTTTCGCGATAACGATGACTTTATTCGGCTGATTCGCAACGTGCGTTCGGCGATAGGATTGGATTCTCCCATCGCGGTGGCTGTGCCGGGAGATCTGACGCCTATCGACCCGGCAATATTGAACGTACCTTCGATTGCGCCGGGCACAATGTGGTCTACAAACTTTAAGCAGCGCGTCATGGTATCGGCGGACGAAGTTGTCTTGTTGACATACCAAAGTTATCGAAACGATACGCTTGATTACTTGAATTGGGTAGCGTATCACATCGAGACCTACGTCAGGCTGCTCGAAACCGATACGCGCATTATGGTGGGCATTCCAAATTACGGTGGAGAAAGCGCTGCCCACAATCCATTCATCGAATCCTTAACGGCTGCCCTGGATGGCATCAAGCTTGGATTGGGCAGATTGGATGAGGAGCAGCGTGACAATCTTACTGGTGTCGCAATCTATAGTGACGAAGATCTCGATCAGTCTCTGTGGAACGTCTACCGCGAGAAATGGTTGCAGCGGTAAACGGACGCGGAACCTATGCCCGTCACAATCAAACGCCTCACTTCACAAGGTCTGCAGAATGTAGCTCACCGCGCAGGCAGCTTGAATGCAGCAGCGAACAGCGAACCGCGCGAGGGCGTTTACACGGTTAGCAATACCTTCAACATTAGCAAGACCTTGCTGCTAGATGTTCATTTGGATCGCCTTGAAGAATCGGCGCGTTGCGAGAATATTCCGCTGCAGTGCGATCGGCAGAGGCTACGGAGCGCACTCCGTGAAATGATCCTGGCGGCGGGATATGGAGATGTGCGCTTTCGTATCTCTGTTGCAGCGTCAGCCCCCGATGAAATGCTCTTGACGATTGAACCCTATGAGCCTCCAGCCGCCTTGCTCCTGGAGAAAGGTGTACGCTGCGAAACGTCTTCGTTCGGCTCTCGGCGCAATCCAACATCCAAAAGCAGCGACTGGATTCATCTTCGCCGGTCGTTGCAGGCTGCCATGCCGGCCGGGATATACGAGACCTTTCTGCTTGATGAGCGAGGCAATATGCTGGAAGGCCTGTCCAGCAACTTTTTCGCGATTCTATCCGGGAGCCTATGCACGGTTGGTGAAGGTGTACTCGCGGGAATCTCGCGCCGGATCGTCCTTAACATCTGCCGGAACGTGCTTCCTTTGGAGCTACGGGCGCCAAAGCAAGGCGAAATTGCGGTTTTTGAAGAGGCTTTTCTGACGAGCAGCAGCCGCGGCATTATTCCCGTGGTTGAAATTGACGGGGTTCCCATCGGGGACGGACAAGTTGGCTCTAGCACAAAGGTTTTGCGGCAGCTGTATGAGTTTTGGGTTGCCGCGCATCTGGAAGAACTTTGATGAGGCATGTGGACAAGTTTTGGAAGGCGCTGGATCTGCTCTCATCTGCCCGGGACCTGACGCGTGAAACGACGACTTATCGTTGGGAGGTGGAGCCGCCAAATACCTTCTACATTGACGCCGAATACGCCGATATAAACCTCTCCAGACTGGAAAGCGCAGAGATTCTCGCCACAGTCAAACTGCAAGCCGCCTTTAGTTGGCAGATTGCGACCCAGCAAGACAAAGCGGGTGTATACATGGTTGCTAGGCGTAAGCCGCTCATCGGCAGTATCGGGCGCGGCAGCTTCCAAATCCGCGTTCCCTCTGATGTCCATATCAGCCTGAAACTACGACACTGTCAACTTTGCTTGAATGATCAACTTTGCGAACTTGAATTGCCGCCCCATGCGGCGACATGACAATCGCAACGTTTTCCCCGTTACTATTGATAAGCATGAGCATAAGAAACCTGATAGAGCGCAGCAACATTCTTGCAAAGTAGCGTTACTTATGTTAGCTTAAGCGTATGAGCCAGCGTCTGACAAACCACCACTATACGAATTGTTGTTGCAAGGAAACCGAATTCTAGGCGGGTGGGTTAGCGTTGCCAGCAATATGGTAGTTCAACACCGACAAGTCAACCCGCCGCGGTTGGCTTTTTTGATATGAGCGGTGCGAACAGCCGAACAATATCTCGTAAGGACTTAGATTCCAAGGAGCGAAGCGAATGAGTGATATTAGCAGTCGTGGATATACCAACCCGGACAAGCTCGTCTCTACCGATTGGGTCGCCGCCAATTTGAATGACGACAATATTCGTATCATTGAATCGAACGAAGACCCGCTGCTCTACCCTAGCGGACATATACCGGGCGCAGTCGAGGTGGATTGGGTCAAAGATCTTAACGATCCGCTACGGCGTGATTACCTGGACAAGTCTGGATATGAGGCACTCGCAAGCCGCATCGGCATCACGCCGGACACAACTGTGATTTTCTACGGCGACAAAAGCAATTGGTGGGCGACCTACGCGCTCTGGGTATTCGAGCTATTTAACCACAAGAATGCCAAGATTATGGATGGTGGCCGCCTGAAATGGGCGGAAGAAGGTCGTGAACTTACGCGAACGAAACCAGACATCAGCCGCAGTTCATACAGTGCCGCGGAACGTGACGACAGCCAAATACGCGCCTTTCGCGACGGCGTATCGCAGCATATTCAAACGCAAGGCCAGTTGGTTGATGTACGCAGCCCCGGCGAGTTCAGCGGTGAGAAACTGCACATGGAAGGTTACCCGCAAGAAGGAGCGGTCCGTGGCGGGCATATCCCCGGTGCCGGTAATGTGCCCTGGTCACGGGCGGCCAACGAAGACGGCACCTTCAAGTCCGCGGCCGAGCTTGGCGAGATTTACCTTGAGGAAATCGGCCTTAAGCCTTCTGAGCCGACAATCGCCTATTGCCGTATCGGTGAGCGCAGCAGTCATACCTGGTTCGTGCTGACAAATCTGCTGGGATTCGCTGACGTGCGCAATTATGACGGGTCCTGGACCGAATGGGGCAACACCGTCGGCGTCCCCATCGAAAAGTAGATGAATTGGAAGATTCATTGACGGGGAAGCCGCCGTTGCTTCCCCGCTTCAACAAATTTCAGGTCCAGGCAATGCCAGAATATCCCAAAGTATTACAAGAATATCTCGACGACTTCAGCTTCATCTCGTCACGGGATGAGCGCATTGATTACCTGATCGCGATTTCGGATGAGTTCCAGGCGGTGCCAGCGGGTATAGCGCCCAAGCCCTATGACGAGGCGTATCGCGTGGTCGGCTGTGAATCTGAAGCTTTCGTCTGGGCAATTGATCGCGCCGACGACACCCTAGATTTCTATTTTGATGTGCTAAATCCGCAGGGACTTTCCGCCATGGCAATGTGCGCCATTCTGGATCAGTCTTGTTCGGGCGCGCCATTGGAGCAAGTCGCAGCCATTGACGGCGAGGTGGTTTTCGCCTTCTTCGGGAAAGACATTTCCATGGGAAAAGGGCGCGGCCTGACCGAAATAATCAACGCCATTGTTTATGCGGCCAAGCAGCGCTTGAAGGCTAGCTGAGCTAGTGCGCTACAAACGATTCGCTCGGCGCGCCGTCATTGAAAATGGCGTCGGTGCCAAGCAGACCGCGATAGCTGCCCGGCGGTTCCGCATCAGGTATCACGATGGCGTTGACAACCTTCTCGTAGTACAGGGCCGGTCCCGCCCAACCGATTATGGCATACATATAACCCGCGTAGCGCATCTCGTGCAGACAAAGCAACAATAGCGCTTTGCCGATGCCCCGGCCACGCTCGGCTTCGTCCACGCCCGTAGGACCGAAAAAGCCTTTGTGCGTCGTATCGTAACAGGCGAATCCGAGTAGTTGATCGCCTCGATGCGCCAGCATTACTGCGGTCGGATGCAAGGAAAAGCCAACATCCGCTTCGCTTGACCAATAGTGCGAAAAGTGCTCATCAATCCAACCCGTGACGAGGCGCTTTTCCGGCGGCATTCCACGCCTGATGGTTATCCCTTGAGCACGCTGATCGGCAATTGCGGGTTCAAGCGCCGGCAAGTCATAGAGTTTGACAAGCATGTCTGGCATCGTTCATCCCTCCCTCAGAGCCTGATCTCTAACACGTTACTAGCAGCCATTGCTACCTGAGATAATTGTACACCGATCTGCGATTCGGACTTGAGAATCTCAAAGCTAACTGAGCCGCGCAATGGTAGAAGTGATGATTTGTCGCTATGATCGCAAGAGAAATACATCACAATTGAAGGACAAGAATATGACTCCACGCGCAGAAACTGACGCCGTTCATAACTCGGCAATCGATCCGAGCAGCGGCGCTATCGTCCCGCCCCTGGTTCTCAGCACAACCTTCCAATACGAGACGACCGGAAATGAGCACGACCCGGAAGAGCTGATTTACACACGCTACCAGAATCCCAATCGTTCCGCTCTGGAAGCGACCATGACAAGGCTGGAAAACGGCGCACTGGCCCATGCGATTTCCAGCGGCTCGGCGGCAATGTTGACTATATTCCAGGCACTGAGACCCGGAGATCATATCGTCTCCAGCGATGACATGTATTTTGGTATACGGGTGCAGTTGAAGGAATTCTTCGCGCCTTGGGGCTTGGAAACTACCTTTGTCGATATGAGTGATCTGCAGGCTGTACGAGCTGCTATGCGGCCGGAAACCAAATTGGTGATCCTGGAATCGCCCACCAATCCTATGATTCGGCTAGCGGATATCGCCGCGATTGCCGGTATTGCGCATGAATTCCACGCTATGCTGTTGGTCGACAATACCGTCGCGACACCGGTCGCGCAGAAGCCAATTGACCTGGGCGCCGATATCGTGGTCAATTCGCTGACGAAATACCTTGCCGGCCATCATGATGTATTGGGCGGGGTCATCGTCTTCGCTGAGAAAAACGAATTTGCTGAGCGGGTCACTCGGCTAGTCAGAATTGGCGGCGCCGTTCTGTCACCGATGAATTGTTGGCTGACGCTGCGCGGCCTGCAAAGCTTGCCGTATCGAGTGCGCGCTCACAGCGAGAATGCCATGCAAGTCGCCTGCTTCCTGGCGGAACATTCCAAGATTGAGCGAGTTCTCTATCCCCACCATCCGGATCATCCGCAATACGATTTGGCGTTGCGGCAGATGCGCGTTGGCAGCGGCTTGATGTCAATTCTCGTCAATGGTGGGCGACAAGCGGCCATTGACCTGGTAAACAAGCTAAAGATATTCACTAGCGCGACCAGTTTTGGCGGGACCCACAGCTTGATCGAACATCGCGAGTCCATTGAAGAAGATTCGAGCACGCCAGCGAATCTGCTGCGTGTGTCTATCGGATTGGAGAGTCCGGCTGATCTGATCGCCGATTTGCAGCAGGCGCTGCGGTGATCTACCACATCACCAGCCGCTCGGATTGGGAAGATGCGCAACGACTTGGCCGATATCAGGCGGCTACACTTGCCGCTGAGGGCTTCATCCATTGTTCCGCGCGAGAACAGATACTGTCCGTTGCCAACAGTGTATTCGTCGGGCAATCTGATTTGCTAATTCTGTGCATCGATAAGAAACTGCTGGAATGTGAACTCATATGGGAGGCGCCGGCACATCCGGATTCCCCAAGTCAGCCGGAGACAAAGCCCGGTGAACGCTTCCCGCATATTTATGGCGCTTTGAATATCTCAGCGGTTGTGGCGGTTACAGAGTCTTGTGAATCGTCCAACGGATTCACGCTTCCGCCGAACATGCCCCACTAATTCACGGCAATTCTCTTAGCCCACACCGGTAATTTCGGCGCTGAACTGCCATAGACGGTTTTGCTGTTCGCGGTCATACGAGATATCGCTGGACGGCAACTGTGTTTTGTCTTTCCAGTACTTTCCGGTTACACCCGTTGCATCAGCTGAGGACGCCAGATAAACCAGCGTCTCCGCCCCTTTTTGCGGCGTACGCGCGATCAGCTTTTGCAATAGCTTGACCGCAACGCCCATGATGCCTTGCATATTATGCCCGAAACCGGTGTTGACAAAGCCCGGGTGCAAAGCGTTGACGGTCACTGCCTTGCCCTCCAGCCGACGCGCCAGCTCATACGTGAAGAGAATGTTGGCCAATTTGCTCTCGCCATAGGCTCGGAAGCCACCGGAGCCTGTCGAATCACTCAATTTATCCAGACGTACACCGTTGCGCGCCGAGGTATGTGCGCCCGACGATACGTTGATAATCCGCGCCTCGCCCTGTTCAGCTGCGGTCTCAATAAGTGTCTCCAGCAGCAAATTACTGAGCAGATAATAGCTAACATGGTTTAGCGCGAAGGTCATTTCGTATCCATCCGCAGACGCTTGAAAAGTGGAAAAAGCAGCGCCAGCATTGTTCAAAAGCACATCAAGGCGTTCGTATTTTGAGAGGAACTCATCCGCCAGGCATTTGACATCGGCGAATGACGACAGATCGGCGAGCAGCATGTCTATATTAGCATTTCCGCTCATGGTATTCAGGTCACGCAATACTTCTATGGTTTTTGTCTCGTTCCTGCCGACGATGATGACCTCAGCACCCATCTTCGCCAACTCCAAAGCGGCAATTTTGCCAATCCCGTTTGTTGCCCCGGTGATGAGAACGCGTTTCCCTTGCATATGACCCGTCCGTGTCGATTGCTCTTCGTTCCTTTAGCATAACGCAATTGCGTCTGTTGTGTATTGGAGCTCGGTACACCAGGTGGCTTCGGCACCCTGATCCGTGCGATAGCGGCGATAAATCGGAATCACCGGCAGCAACGCAACGCTAGCAGCGGTCAAGGCGACTCTCAAAGATACCAGCGATCCAATAGCACTCAAAGTCGGAGCGCCAACTATCCGCCCCATGGCATTGGATTGCCAATACATGGATATTCACCGTTGCCCGCACTTCGGACGGTGTGTGACGATTGACCCAGGCCATGAACAGCGGTTGGGTCGCAGTGCGCAAGACTTGACTAAAGCAAAAAGCCAGAACCGCCAGATAGAATCCGCTTGACCAGACAAAAATCAGATTGCCCAGAACCGTTCCGGCGGCAAACCAGGATTATACCCTCTCCGTCGAAAATTGCGGACGGCGCTGCATCAATTGCTTGACCAACTCCAATGCGGGAATGCTAAGTAGAGTCACTCCACCATACAGAATACCGAACCAGACCACCGGCTGAATCAGCGGTATGCTGAAGTTCCGCAGCAAATGTGGCGTATACAATGAATCAAAACCGCCGACGGAGCTCGCGATTATGATGCCGATTATGATCACGCCACGAAGCACGGCGCGCCCACGCATTTCCCGCAAGGCCGAACGAAACGCCAGCACTGGCGCGAAAGGTGCCGCGCCCGGATGTTTGACCGGCTTGAAGCCGCGCTCTGGCATAATCGCTGCCAGCAGGATCGCCACGACTAACGCGCCTATGCCAGAAACGAGAATCGGAATGGCAACATTAACCGTTCCTAAGGCTGTAGCGACTCCGATACCGAATAATGTAGCCAGCTGGCCCAATTGTGAACCACGCTAGAAGAGCGGCAGCGCCTGATCTTGCCCCACTTCATCAACCAGCCAGGCTTCTGCAGCGCCGCTGACGAAAGTGAATCCCAGCCCCCAAATAGCTTGCGACAGCAAGACAATCTCGTAAACGGGAACCAGCGCTTGCAGCAGAAATCCACCTCCCCAGATCAGATAGCCGATGACAAGTGACCATTTTCGGCTGACGCAATCGGCGAGGACGCCGGACGGTATTTCAAAGACGAATGTGGACAGCTCCAGCATCATAGCCAAGCTTGCCAGACGGAAATGATCAGCGGAAATGACCGTTGCGAGATAGAGAGTCGCCACGGTCAGCCACATGGCAAAAACAAATGGAGCGGTTAGACGAAACACGTAGTAGGCTCGCAGGGCGCGCCGAAGTTGCGAATTCACGTTCTGAGATTGAGATTAATGTCGAAGACGACTAATCTTCGTCATCACCATACGCGTGTCCGGAAAAGATTGCGCGCAGTTGAGCAGCCGATTTCGCCCCCTGCAGCGCCTTCATGCGGGCTGCCTCTTCCCCCTGCAGGGCGCGAACATTGGTTAAGACCGCTTGAAGCTGATTCGCGGGAAACTTGCAGGCACCGTTCTCGTCCATGTGAATCAACTCGCCCGGCGCTACATCCATGCCGCCTACACTGACCGGCACGTTCACGGCTTGAACCGCCATATTGCCATGCCCGGGCGTTACGCCGCTGAGCAGATACTGGAAATCCATTTCACGGACTTCATCCAGATCTCGTGAAGGTCCATTCGAAATCATACCCAGGCAACCCAAAGCCCGCATTGCAGAAACCATATTTCCGCCCGCCAAGCCAACTTTGCCGGCGATATGCGGAGGGAAGTTTTGCTGCAAGAGCAAGACGGTGGGTCCGGGTGAAGCCTCCAATGCGGCCAGCACATCATTGAAACTGAGCCGCGTGAAATCCGGATCGGGCAGGCCATAGACACAGGTCACAGCATAGCCAACACGGCGTCCCAACTCGGGATACATGCAGCGAATCGATTGATCGGTGTACCAGTTTTCGCTCCAGGGATTGTACAAACCCAGGCAGAGCGGAGATTCCGGATAAGTGGCGACCACGTTGGTGATCGACGGCGTATCAAAGTTCTTCAGTTCTTCAAGCATTTGCTGAGAATTCATTGCGCTATCAGGCTCCCATCTTCGGTATTCATGCATTCTACTGCGCGCCCCATCAGATTGCGACATCCACGCCGAAAAACTTGGACTCTCGAGCTCCGCTTCTCAGCCGCCTCGGATGATGATTAGTTCTGCAAACGCGCCGTAGATTCCCTGGCAGAAGTTTAGTTCGCGTGGCGAAGCGTCCTGCGTAGGACTGACAAGATTGGCACTAACATCAGCGCAGAGATGCTAATGGCTATCCTGATCGATGATAGCAAGCCGATCAAACCGACTGCCGGGCCGCCGGCGATCTGGCCAAAGGCGTCCGCCTGACCTTGAATAGATAACACTGTCGCGCGCACATCGGATTCGGTATGCTGGTTGATCCAGACTTCCATCAAGGGATTGCGAACTTGTCTCAGCGCGCCGGTCAACCACAAGCCGATTAAGACCATCAAAAAGCTGCCGCCCAGACTAAAGCTCAATACGCTGACGATCATCACACCGTAGACCACAAGCAATGTCATCGCCACCGCGCGGCTGCTCGTGACATCGACGCGGCGCCGGATCAATTCTGTCGCCAGAAGGCTAAAGGGGGTGCCGAAGGCGCTGATGATACCGAACCAAACGACATCATCCAGATTGCCCAAAGCCGGCAAACTGAAGTTCTGCAACAAGTGAGCCGTCCACAATCGATCGAAGCCCTCGCTGAAGGCGCCATGTATAACCGTCGCGAGCATGATAAGCAAAAGCAATCGATGTCCGCGGATCAAACGCTGGCCGGCACGAAAAGTGGAATAGAGCGCGGACCAAGTCTCTCGGTCCTCCTGTGTGGCTCGCTGAAAACCTTGTTCCGGCATGACCACTATCAGAAGCAGAGCTAAGACCAGAAGCAGCAATCCAGCGCAGACGATCGTTAGCTGGAGGCTTATGCTCGCTAGCGCCACACTCACGAATATCGCCACAAAGCCGCTCACCTGCGCGACTTGCGACGAGCGCAGAAAGGCCGGCGCCGCTCGCGCTTGACCGATCTCGTCAACAATCCAGGCCTGCTGCGCGCCGCTGAGAAAGGTATATCCTACACCCATGATGACTTGGGCAATAAGCAAGACTTCAAAGAGCGGGAAGGCGCCTTCCACGATAAATCCCGCACCCAAACAGACGAAACCCAATATCACTGACAGGCGTCGACTATAAACATCGGCGACTATGCCGGTGGGGATTTCTGTCAGGAATGCGGTCAGTTCCAGGCAGGTGCCGATCAATACCAACTGCAAGGGATTCAAACCCACTTGCTGCACCTGGTACACCAAATTGATCGTGAAGGCCATGGTCAGGGCGAAAGACTGTACGCCAGAGAGCAGAAGATATAACTTGTAGGCATCCGCTTTGGCAGATTTCAGGGTCGACAACATCAACGTTTCAAGTCCTTTAGGGCGATCACAAGGTGGGTGTCTGCCTGTCTAGTACGCCGCTTTCGAGATAGTTGCGCAATTCCTGGCAACGCGCGTCAATCAATTGCGGCGCGAAAGCTCGTATTCCAGCGTTGTCGTAATTGACCAGCAACCATCTACAAGATGCCAATTGACGCGCGGCGATGAAATCCTCCAGCAATCCACGTTCAAAAGTGTCCCTTTGCTTTATCGAGGTGTAACCGGACCAGAGCTCGTCTTCCAGTCGGTCATAGTCTTCGGCGCGCTCCCCTTTTAGTTGCCACAGAAGAGGCGCCAAATCGTAAAGGAAATAGCCTGCCGCACAATATTCGAAGTCCAATGCAGCAGGCACCCCGTCGATAAAGAGGATGTTTTTCGCCAGCAAATCCCCGTGTATAGATCCAAAACTGTCCCGCGACTGACCCAGCTGCAGCATGACAGCGCGTAGTCGCTGCGCAACCTGCGCGAAAACATCCAGTTGCTCGGCAGACAGGCGATAGGCACTATCTTGTACATGATAAGGCGAGTCCGTGCCAAATAAACCCTGCCAGTCCAGCCGTGGGCGGGAGGCGCTAGCGGGTTGGTCAAGTTGCGCGCTGGTATGGAGTTTGCCCAGATAAGCGCCAACTTGATGAACATCAACGCTTGTCAATTGCCGGGCCGATTTCTTTGCTCCCGCAAGCCATTCAAACAGGCAGCCGTAGACTATATGTGGGTCCGGCAGCAGCCTGCTAAATGTTTTTATGAAAAGCCCGCCGTTATTATCTTGACTCGTAGAGATTGGCAGGGGCGCCACCAGGTCAGTTAGACCACGAATCTGACGCAACCATTGCAATTCCCAGCGCAAGGCGCTGGCCTGGACGCGGCCGGGTGGATGAAAGCGCAGGACATATTGGCTGCTTGATGCGCGAACCTTGAAAACTGCATTGTTGCTGTAACTCAGCCAGGAAAGTTCCGCTTTCGGCATGTGCCAGCGACCTATCACATCTTCCGCCAGCTTCATCCAAAGCTGCTGCTGTTTTTCCAGTGACCAATCGGCGAAGTCGCTCATCAAGTTTCCCAGGTGCGGCAGGCGCTACAGCTCGGCGCTCAGCATAGCCTCATCATCAACGATGCCAAATTTTCCCCAGAGCTTTTCATGAATCGCTTCCGCCCTAGCGCCAACTCCGTAGCGATCAAGATATTGGCAGACGCGCCAGATATCCGGTTTCAAGATCTTTCCGGCATTGCGGTTAGAAGCGAACTTGATCACATGGGGAAAATCGATCAAAGTGATCTCGCTCTCCCAATTTAGAATGTTGTATTCGGGAAGGTCGGCGTGGATCATTCCCTGTTGCAGCATCAGCTCGATATTGTGCAGGGAGCGTTCGAATAACGCCTCGGCCTCTCGCGCCGGCAGTGTCACGGTGTGCAGCGGAGGAGCGGTCATATGCTCGTCACCCACATACTGCATGAGGATAGCGTTTTCCAGCGCGGAGTATGGGCGCGGCACATCCGCATCCATGGCGTGCAAAGTTCGCAGTGCATTGAACTCGTGCATCAGCCACGAGGTATGTGCCAACTGCTGTCCGTAGCTTGTTTTCTTGTTTAACGCTCGAAAAGCTCGTTTGTCGCGTTCTTTCACCGGACGCCCGTTGTCGCTCAGCAGGGCGCGCCCTTCGCGATAGAGCTTGTCGTTGCGCAAGTTGCGGAACATACGCGGCCGATAGACTTTGACTGCCAAGAAGCTCGTCCCCGTCGATTCGCGCGCGCGGCAGCGATAGACATTTGCTTCTTTTCCACCCTTGACCAGCGACAATACGTCCGTAATCAAATCTTCCTGGTAAAACGCTTTCAGCGACTCATAGAGCCAGATACGCTCGTGACGCGCCGGCCGATATGACATGTCGAAGTCGCCTTCGATACCAGTAGAATCGGCGATTTCCTGAAGAATAAGGTGTTCGGGATTCTTCGGAGCATACGCGGTCTTCTGTTTGCGCTTGCGGCGTGCTCGTCGATCCTGGTTTTTCAGTTGGTATTCAGTTTCAAACTCGTCATAGAACTCGGAGATTGTTGTCTCAGGCATTGATCGCAGTATTCCTCTGTTAGGCCAAGTTTCTGCAACAAAAAAACAGTCAATCCGTAATGACTGCCTGAATGCAAACAGCCACAACACGTCTCTATTGCGGATCAACCACAGACCTCGCAATGACTCTGAGGTCGCGCCGTGGGCTGCAACTTGCCTTAACGATCCTGCCTAATGCTACGGTTGCGTCTGACTCTCTGACGTCGCAACCAGCCTAGCCAATTGTCGCATTACCGTATTCGGTTTACTGGCTCTTTAGACCAGGCAAATAGCTCACTGCGCGCTTCCTGATTCAATTTGGGCACTGTGCATAGTCTCCGCCTCCTTGTCTCCGATACCGTCAATGGCACTCGAAAGTCTATCATGCATTCTTGTTTGCTGTCAAATTACGTGTTCCCAAAGCGCTGTTCTGACGCTCAACAGGGCGACAAGCGGCGCTCAGGTTCGCCTCTTCGACAACTGTAATAAGAGCCGATCACTTCATGACATACAAATTCTGCTAAAATACAGACGTCCCAGAATCGTGGTGTAATCATGCGCAAATGGATCGTACTCGTCAGCGTAATTGTCCTGACTATCGTCATTGATCAGCTGAGCAAGAATTGGGTGGTCAATAACCTGGAAGTTTATCAAAGCATTCGTCCTATTCCGGCGCTGGCTCCACTATTCCAGTTGACGCGCAGCACGAATACTGGCGCCGCTTTTGGCATCTTCCCTCTGGCAGGCAACGTGTTTTTGCTGCTCGCGTTAGTTATTATTGCGGCAATGCTCTGGTATTTTCGCAGTACACCGGCTGGAGCGCGCTTCCTGCCGGTTGCTGTTGGCATGGTCATCGGTGGCGCCATCGGGAATGTTATCGATCGACTGCATGACGGATCCGTCATCGACTTTATCCACTATCAGATACCAGATTTGATATCCAATGTCAGCAACCTGGCAGACCATGCGATTGTTTTGGGTGTTCTGCTAATCATCGGCGAGAGTTTTTGGCGAGAGCGACAAGAGCGCCAGAAAGCCGCCAAAGCTTCGCGAAGGGAATCCGAAAACAACGACGACGAATCAGCTTGATTTGTTGCGACGTGAAAGGTTGCTTGAATTAGAGTTGCTGGGCAATCAGATGCGTTTTTCCAGCTCGATTTCATCGCGAATGATGATGCCGTCCAGCCCGGTTATGGGAATCTGCGGTTTGATTCGGCGCGCCTTAGCAATGGCATTACGATGAATGGTCACCAATTGATAACCGCGCTTCTGCCAAAACCTAAGGGCAGCCAGGTTGTCGTTGGTCGTTATTAGCCACAAGCGCTCAAGCCCTACTCCACTCGCCCAGTTTTCCACCGCTTCGACCAAAGCTGATCCAATCCCGATTGACTCGGACAGACTATTGAGCGTGGTGATCTCACATTCCTTTTCGCCGACGTGGATAGTAATCAAACCGATGTTTTCAGGTTCCTCCAATTCCGGATTCGCCTCGACGTCAGGGACTGTTGGTTCTGCATCGTCCTCGGGCAAGCAGATAGCTCGTTCTGCCATGAATCCGGGCAAAAGATGCCCATATACGGCCTTGCCTCGGGATACAATCTGCGTAGTGCCCCACTGTTCGTCCAAGAAATGGGCCACCCATTCCCGGTCAGATCGCTGCAAAGGACGGATGGTATAATCTGTCATTGCCTGGACCTCAACTTTTTCCTGCGAATGTGACCACAAGTATAACCATTTCTCTACGACTTGGGAAATCTGTCACTAGTGTTGACCCGCACGATCAAGTTCCGCTATCTATTGATCAGAATCATGGCGATGGCGACGCCACATCCGATGCAGTGAAGTCGCCTGTTCCTTGACTTGCATAGAGAATCTGCAGCAACTCTAAAGAATCTGACGGAGGCTGAAAAAGCACAGTGCCGCTGACATTTGAAAGATTGGTCACGTGCCGCAGGGTTCCTTCCGTGGTCAAAGTCAAGAGCCCATCCGGCGTGCCGTAAACATCGCGAACATCGGCCGGCAAGGCAACAAGCTGTGTAATTTCTGGCGTCCCATCAATGGCTATCACCTGCCAACCGACGGATACGCCCTGCTCTCCGCTTTCGGTATAAACAGCGATCCATTCGTCACCCTTGGCCCAGCGGGGGAAGCTGAGAAACCGTTGCTGGTCGCTGTAGATGATTTCTGGCTCGATGCCCGAAGATAGAAAGGATTTCTTCCCGATGGCGTTATAGCTTGAACCTACTGCAGAAAACGCCGCCACCAACAGATCACCCTGCTCGAAGGCAAAAAGCTCTTGTTCTCCCGCCAAGTCCAGCTCTGACATTGACCGAGCTATGGGGCTCGAATCTATTTGCGTCGACGACTGGTTGCTCGGCAACCAGCCAAGGGCCGGTAGCGTCGACGGGACTTCGTCGAATTTTGGCACAAGTTGAAAATGAATGAGCTCTTCATTCGTCTCATCCTGATAACCGTAGAGGCGGATTAGCGGATAGCTCATAGTGACAACTGCATCCTGTACGGCTTGGCTACTATCCAGGAATGCCGTTGCCGCGCCCGATGCCAGTTCAAAGACGATGATTTGCCAGGTGCCATCTTCGACATCATCCGTCGCGAAACCTACCGCCACGTGTGTCAGGTCTTCGTTCGTTGCAAATGGTCCGCCCAGGTGAATCCTCATTCCCGACTGTGCCGTCAAGTTTCCGGTAAACCTGCCCAAGACAAGGTCATAGATTCCTAAGGCCTCGAAACCATCTCCGTTTTCGCTCGCTTGCAGCAAATAGCGGCCATCGCGAGAAAACTCAATTTCGGTCAGATTATCTGCTTCTTCTTCGGGTAGCATTGGCCGTGGAATGCGAGTTGCTTCGCCGGCCGCGGTGATCCAGAGCAATTGATCTGCACCGCGCGCCCAGACTACCGCGAACCACGGCGCAGTCTGTGCCGAACTCGGCAGAATCAGGAAGGTCAAAAGCAAAACAACGTAAAACAAGCGAGCTTTCATGCTTTATCCTCACCTTTAGACCGATCATCACGACTCAGGAAAAAAGTATGGCGATACCGACGATGGCGGTCACTGTTCCGACAATTGCCCGTGGGCTTATTCGCTCCTTGAATACCAAATATCCGATGTCGCTAGCGGGAGCCAACGATCAAGACCGGCGGATACGGGGAAGAATTCACCTTCCATTAGCCAGTGAATCGGTAGCAATATCAACAATGATATCGGCAGGCTAGTCGCCAGCGACGTGATAACATCGATCTTGCGTCCAGCCAAGGTAAAGAATACCGATGTCAAGCTGAAACTGAGGGCCGCGGTAAGCGCAGCAATTTCTCCAAAATAGTTGTCCACGTCAGGCCTTGAGAGAGAAGCTCTGCTTGCTAGTTTCTTCTATCATGTCTTGGTAAATGGAATTCCCATCAACTGAGCCGGCGAGGGCGCCTGGCACTCATGAAGCGAATAAGACAGCAACTCCAGCTATCGCCACAATTGTACCCATGACAGCGCGCAGGGTAATGGCTTCCTTGAATACTACGAAACTTATGGGAATTAGCAGGATTGGCGTCGTGCCTGTCAAGGTTGACGAAACGCCAACGCCGGTGAATTGCAATGATAACAAGACCAGGGTCGTACCGATAACCGGTCCCGTTAATGTCGCAACCACCAGCATAAGAAACGCTCGCGGTTCCCGGAGTATTGTACGCAGATTGTTACCTGATTTGCTGCGAATGCTCATGTACAGCCAAAAAATAACAACACCGACCAGCGTTCTGATTACACTCGCGCTCATGACGGGGAATCCACCTGCCATACCTTCTGACATCAACACAAAAGATGCGCCTTGCCCAACGGCCGAGCCAATTGCCAAGAGCATGCCACGACGATATTGGCTGCCTCTCGACCAGTCTTTGAGCTTGGCCCCATCAGATACTGCCCAGACAATGCCAATGATGACCAGCGCGATACCAAAAGCGGAATGGCTTGGCAAGCCTTGGCCTAGTGCGATCCAGGCCATTAAAGCGGCAAAAATCGGTGTGCTTGCCCCCACCAACATAGACAGGCGCGGACCAATGTACTGAAACGCGCGCAAAAGCATTACCGAAGAAATTACGAATCCTGACAGGCTCGAAGTGCCCAAAAGCAGCCAGCGCTCGGGTGACGCGGTCATTGGGAAAATCTCCCCAACCATGATTTGATGAATCGGCAGCAAGAATATAAGCGAGATTTGCAAGCTCAGTGCCATGGAAACGGTGGCGCCGTACTTGCGTCCCGCCAAGGTAAAGGTCGTTGAAGCAAGGCTAAAACAGAGGGCGGCGCCAAGGGCCGAAAGCTCACCGATGAAGTTTTCCAATTTCGACCGTCTAGTCTGCCGGATCGTCGTGTCGATGCATTCTACGAGTCCGCGCGCCAACTTGCAATGCCACTGCGCTGGATTCGATCACGATGTGCCGAAATCCTTTGAGGGAGCGATGCGGCTTTGGCTGGATTTCGTTAACGATCTGGCCTTGGTTCCAGGTTAATGTCGAATATTGTTTTGCATCGGTGGCTTTGACGCAAAAGCTGTTTGTGCGCCACCGGTCCCTAGAATTACTTGTCGGGACATCAATCCCGCGCACGCGCCATTTCGTCCTTGAGCAGATTTTGGAATTCGTGAATCCAGGCATGGCAATGTTCTTCACGCTGGTCAGAGGAATTGGCAAAGGCGACTTGTGCGTTTTGCATCCATTGTAAGGCTTGCGAATTTTGACCTAGCCGATGCTGGACCAAGGCCAGGTAGTAGTGAATTTCAGGTCGATGCGGCTGCGCTGCCAAGGCGTTGAGGAAGTAGCCCGCTGCGGCTTCCCAATCTTTTTCGCTGTAAGCCGTCATGCCTCGGCCATAGTTTGCCAGCATTTCGTAAGGGCGCAAATGCAAAGCTGCTTCGAAGGCATCATTCGCCAGGGGCCACGATTTGTCCTGGAGGTAGATCCAGCCTAGCATGGCAGAATATTCCGCATGCTTGGGGAGCAGATGAATGGCGGATTCAATATGTCGACGCGCATCATCAAGCTGACCGGCTTGATAAGCACGAAGCGCCAGACTGTAATGCTCGTCCGCTTCGTAGCGGGCCGCGCCCAGGCGTTGCGCCAGCTTGTTCATGTCAGGGTCCAGAACAACGAATTCTTAGCGCTCGGAATAATGCTAGGAGGGAATCTCAACCGTTTTGCGTCGTTGTTTGCTGCGCACGACATAGGTGCGCGCCATTTTGTCATGCCAGGACTGATTGTTTTTGTCAAAGAATGCCCAGATGAATCCAAGGCCAAACAGCATCGCGCTGACGTTGTAACCGATAGCGCGAATGAGCGCATCTACGTCGCTTATTTCAGCGCCGTCAGTTTTGATGACACGGATGCCCACGGCAAACTTGCCCGGCGTTTGCCCTTCACGTCGGGTCCAGAAATACCAATGGTAGGCAACTGGAACGGCCAAAAATACGAATTGGACCAATTGACCGGGTAAGGGACGAATAGCTGCCGTGATCGCTACAGCGACAATCATCAGCGGCAAAATCAGCAAGAAGCTGTCAATGACATTGGCCGCCAGACGATCTACCAATCCCGCCAGCTCGTGCACATCCCCGGCGATTCCCCGGTCATTTTTGGATTTTTCGTCCATCACAATTTCTCCTGATCATGCTGGTTTGTAAAGAAGCGTGATTTGCGGACCGCGTCTAAATGGCTATCTCGCGTTTCAACCCAATTATAGCGGCTTTTCCGTCCATAATTGTAACGTGATTGTAAACTCGTTATGCGAAATGCGGGCAAATAGAAAAGCAAGCTGCAGATCCAAGACAAGCGAAAGTCGTTCTTCATTCTTGCAGAGCGTAAAATATTGCCGGATTCGCTTCCGCTTCAAACTCTTGCAAATTTGCGATGCTCAGGTGCCCATGTTGATAGAGATATTCAATATGCGCGCCCGCTTCTTCAATGGCCAGCAGGATATGATAATCCTTGACATCGGGATACATCGCTTTGGAAATCTCGCTTATTGTCATCGGCCCGTCGTTGTCGCGCATGATCTTGCGGATGCGATCCAGTTTACGGTTGTGGCTGGCGCGAATGGCGTGGATGCGTCCATACAAATCGTGAATCGGATCTTCGTGACCGCCCAAGGCAAGCTCTATGCCTTCAAAACGCAGCAACTTGCGCAGCGAATCCGCATAGTGATCCAAGCCCATATAGTGCGTGATACTCTCCGGCGATTGATGAGGCGTGGTTCGCGACAGGACATGGTCCGCGCTTAGCAGCACATCACCCATTCGGATGCAGACTTGCCCCGGGCAATGTCCCGGTGTGTGGATGAATTCCATTCCGTCTCTTTCAAGTTCGTCTGCGATGCTGAAATCTACAGTGATCGAGGTGACATGTTTCTTGGCGAAGCCATACATTTGGAAAAGTGATTCGCGCAGCGAAGGCTTGATGCCGGCGCGATCGAAATAGATACCCAGCGCCTTGGTGGCGACGACCACCCGCTCCTCGTAATTCGTCAAAACGCGACGATCCAATTCATGAATACCGACCACGGCATCGGTGTGTTTCTTCACGAAAGCCAAGCCGCCGAAGTGATCAATATGCCCATGTGTGATGATCACACGGCGAATATCTTCCAAGCTGATGGAACGATCAAATCGCTCTGTTATCTGGCGGAATCCGGCGAGCAAGTCTTCATTGCTCCGCCCGATACCAGAACCCGTATCGACAAGGGTCAACTCGCCGGCGCCCCGCAAAACAAAAGCGTGTCCGGTGAATCCGTTGGGAAAAAGCAGCATCGAAATGCGAAAGATGTCTACGCCGCTGCTGCTTCTGAAATGTTCCACCGCCGGTAGCTGAGTCATTTGCAGTATATCTCTCGCAAAATTTGTCGGGCAAACGTGATGCTAAACATCGTGCAAACCGCAAATTCAATTGTAACTGATTTTACAAGTTGCCACTGAGAAGGCTGTAGATGACAAAGGCGATATACGCGCCAAGGAATACAGCCGAATGCCGCCTGCCGAGCTTCTGCTGACGCATGAAGGGAACAAGCAGGATGGCGAATGCGATCATCACGATGAACTCGAATTGCACTTCAGCTCGATTAACGGCGATCGGTTGCAACAATGCTGTGATGCCCAGGATCAGTAAGAGATTGGCGATGTTTGAACCGACAACGTTGCCGATGGCGAGGTCGGTCTCTTTGTTAAAGGCGGCCGACAGTGACGTTGCAAGCTCGGGAAGCGAGGTGCCAAAGGCAACCAGCGTGATATCGATGACCAACTCGCTGACACCTATAGAGCGCGCGAGATTAACGGCACCTTCCACCATCAAGCGCGATCCTATTACCAAGGCGATGATACCGATACAAAGAAATGCGAATTCATTTGCTCGCACCACAGCAGCGGGAATCGGCTCAGTATCAATGTCTGCCAATAAAGATCGCCGGGCATCTTGCTCTTGCTTGGCCAGAAAATAAAACATTGTGTTGAAACCGACGAAGGAAAACAGCAAGAGCAGACCATCAACTCGGCCCAGTTTACCATCCAAGGTCAATATATAGGTGAAGATTGTGAACAAAATCAATATTGGGATTTCTCGCCGAAGCAATATGGCTTTGATTCCTAGCGGGGTGATCAAACCTGTCGCACCCAATATGAGACCGATATTGGCAATGTTGGACCCAAGCACGTTACCAATGGCCAGATCACTTTTTCCAGCCAGAGCCGCTTGTACGCTGACCAACAATTCCGGCATTGATGTCCCGATCGCCACAAAGGTCAAGGCTATGATCAGAATTGAAACGCCGAAGGACATCGCCAGTTTGATGCGCCACGGACCAGCCAGTTGCCGCCATAAAACAGGCATATCAATCCAACCGCCAGTAATGCGATGTTTTCAAACATAGGCAATATTTCCGATATCTGCGGGATTCTGCGTCATGAATGTTTGAGGTCGCCGCCTTCAGGCATAGATGACGTTTTGCAACAGAAACCGATCGATCAAGCTGTAGTAGGTTTCGACCGTTTCCGGCTTACGCCAGCCGTGTCCCTCGCCTTGAAACAAGTGATATTCGTGTGGAACACCACGTCGTCTAAGCGATGCCACTACACTATCAGATTGATCTTGCGGCACAACTTTGTCATCGGTTCCCTGAAAGACGATAAGCGGATCGACGATCTTGTCAGCGTGGAATAGCGGTGAACGCTGCCGATACAACCCTGCCGCCGCCGGTAACTCACCGAGAAGCCAATAGGTATAGCGCTCTTCAAATTTGTGGGTATCCATCAGCAGACCAAATTGGTTGGAGACGCCGTAGGAGCAGACGCCCGCTTTATAGAATCCCGGGTAATCCACTAGAGACTGCAGCACCGTGAATCCACCGGCGCTGCCACCCATGATCACCGTCCGTTCGGCGTCTATCCAGCCCAACCGTGACAAATGCTGGACGCCCGCGATCGAATCGATAACATCATAGATACCCCAATTGCCCTGATGCATGTCCATGTACGCTTTACCATAGCCGGTGCTGCCACGATGATTGACCTGCAAGACTGCGTATCCGCGCGTGGTAAAAAACTGTACTTCGCTGTAGTATCCGGCGCTGCGCTGCGATGTGGGACCACCATGAACATTTACAATCAGTGGCGGCCTGCTCGTTGGCATATCTTCACGTGGGACCGGTGCATAATATAAGCCATGAACATCATTCCCGTCATCTCCAGTCCAGCTGATAGCCTGCGCGGATGAGAGCTGATCGGCTTGCAGGATTTCGGCTTGACGGCGACGGTGAATCTTGACCCGGCGCCGCGAATCCACTGTGACGACCCGCGGTGGAATTAAGGAGGATGAGGCGATCAGCGCGACGGTATCATTCTGCGGAGATATGGCAATCTGCTGCAATTCGGTGTATTTTCCCAAGCCCGAGACTGATTCGCCCCTATCGGCCTGCAAATTGAAGCGTCTCAAGGTGAAGAAGCCACGCTCGTTCTCAAGATAAAATATGGATTGGCTATCGGACGCCCAGCCATATGTGCGCAAGCCTTGCGCCCAAGCGGGTGTACCGTGCTCCGCCTGATTGGATGTTAACATACGCTGCGTTTGCGTCTCCAGGTCATAAAGGTAAATCTGTAACCAACCACTCGCATCGCTTACAAAGGACAAGTAGCGACCGTCCGGAGAAAATTCGGGTTGGAAAACTGCCGTGCCCTCATCACCGGTTACAGTAACGATATCTTCCGCGATGGGGTTAGCAGAGGAATCGATATTCAGTTGGATCAAGCGGAGCTCGCTTCCGTTCCAGGGCATCTGCGGATGGTTCCAGGCAATGTAGGCGATTTGACTGCCGGAAGGATGCCAGACCGGTTGCATGACAAAGTCGGTGCCGTAGCCCAGTTTACGGGGGAATTGCCGCCCATCGGCATCTACAATCGCCAAGCCATCGATATGTTCGTAACTGTGTACAAAGACCACCCACTCGCCATCGGGAGAAACTGCCGGAGCAGCGTAATTGCCGAATTCGGGCGTAATGGCCTGCGCGGTTCCACCGGCCAGGCGTTGTTTATAGATTCGTCCGTTTGCTGCGAAAAATACTTGGCCGGCACCTACAGTAAAGGCGGCGCCACCGTAGCCGACTTTACCCGCGACGTTTAGGCTCATGTCGGTCAAATCGCGGGGGGCGTCATCGCCAGTCTGTGCCGAAAGAACGCCGGTTGTCCCGCGGTTTTCCCACCAAACAAGCGTATCGTCCCCGTTATTCCACTGCACATCGCGCAAATCGACGCCGCTGGCTATGGTCTTTCCTGTGATCGGACTGGTCCAAGTACCATAGGCTTCATTCATGACGTTGCACCTCATGTTTATCGTTTATTGACCTGCATTTTACAGCATGTAACAGAAAACAAAACGCCCACCTGCCGTGAGCGTTTTGTGCTTAACTACAGTATTATGAAACGATATATTTGGCTAGCTTTTTCAGTCTCTGCAAAGATAAAAAACTAGCGAATCGGTGTCAAGATGCAATCGGAATCCATTTTTCTGCGACTGTCGGCAATCAGCACGGTCCAGGCAGGCGATCAAGCAGATATCGGTCGATAGTTGGTGTCGATTGTGCTGATGTATTCCAGTGCAACTTTGCCCAACTCACTGGCAGCGTCAAAGTCGTGGGAAAGGATCTCAACTACGGTGCCGAGTTCTGCCCAGCGATAAAGTTGATGGGCATTGTTGTCGAGCGACATCACGCAGCCGAAAGTGGAGGGTTCATACACACCGCCACCACCGAGATAGTTTCCGTTGGGCAATTCCACGGCGCCGTGAAATCCGTTCATTAATCCGGGGATAACTTCATAAACTCCCATGAACCAGTTCATTTTCCACTGGTCACAATTGGTGCCGGCATCGTTGCACAAGGCGAAACTGCCGCCGTATGCCGTATCGGTTTGCGTCAGAATTTGAAATATCCCGGGATAAGTCGGCGCGGTTTCGCGTCCGGACGATATCGCCCAGCTGAAGATCATTCGGTTGTTTTCAAAGGCGACCAGCCATTGTGTTTCGATATCAACAATGATTCGTTTTTGCGGCACCGGTTTCCCTGGCACCAGAACATCCCGCGAGGGGATTTGGATCTGTTGGCCGACCGTCAGCGCCGTCCAATCCACGTTTGGATTTGCCTCATAGACCAATTGAAAAGGCAATCCTTTTTTGCGACCAATTTTGAAGCCCGTATCCTGAAGTTCGACATAGTAAGGTTGGGGAAGATGTTGAATCCTCATAATCACATTGGAGTTGTTTGTGTTCAAAGAATCTTGCATTTCTTCGATCGCCATAAGCTCGTCGATAAAGCGTTTAGGCTCTCCGCCTAACAAGCTATTGTTGAGGCTCTTGATATAGGCGCTGAAGGAATCATGGCGCACTGCCAAGCCGTTTTCACCAGCGATTAGCCATTCCGCTGCTGAATTTTGATCCACTCGCCAGGATATCATTTCGTGTATGAAGGGATCATAGCCATTCAAACGAACGCCGCCGCTGAGGAATGCATGTGCCTCTTCGATAAACGGCGAGCTATCCATAGCATTTGGCATCAAGGGAATGGTGGGCAATTCGAAACGGCGCTCCGTCAAGACACTGGCTGGATCTTGCGTGAGTTGTTCTATGCTCGCCGAGATATCGAGGTGCCTGCCCTGCCTGCCCGGGACCGTCACCAATTTGCCGCCTGACCATTTGTATCCGGCTTCGTAGGGCAGGATATAAATGTCTTCTGTCATGTCCAATAGCAGCGACTGCGCTTTGCCGTAGTCGATAGTAACAACGGGTTCGACCATGACGCCAAATGGAACGCCCGAAAGACCCGCTGCCCGCGCCGCATGCGCCATTTGGCCTTGATCAATTGAAATGCCGATTGCGGCCGGAGTCACTTGTTTTATCAGGTCGCCATCAACCGTGAAATCGACGGTCACGTCGGTTTCCCATTTTATCAAAATTGCCGCTTCCGCCTCGGCAGGCGTCATATCCCCAACCGGAATTCCCAATGCGTACACATTGGGGAAAATCCGTCCGGAAAACAGGTAGCTGCCGACGAAGAAGATCAAGATAGCCAGCACGACAATGAAGGTGAGTTTGGCGACCGGCTGCCGGCTGGAAAAGAGCCATGACAGGACGCGCATGAGTTTGCTATTGCTTTCGTAGCGTTTAATTCGTTGCCAATTTGACGCAAAATCTATAACAGGAGTGCTTGGCGCGTCAGTCGCGGCAAGACGGCGTCGCTGTCTGGCAATATGACGCTCGCGCGCGCGGTTTTCCACACGTCTGTCTTGTTGTCGATTTAGCTCGTCCATGCGTTTATTTGCCTGCGCAGATCTACACCAGTCTCATAGTCTATTTTAGCCAAACTTGTCAATCGCACATCGCGGATTCGCCTGCAAATGGAAAGGCAGGTGTTGTGTTGTGCCGAAGCAAAAGCCACAATACGTCCGATAATCTAAGAATTTCATCATATTTCCAGCAAATGCCGAACTCTGATACATTTATTATGCTTCTGCCGATAAAGTAACAGTAGACTATACAGTCAAGACAGCAGCTTATTCCGTACAAAGCAAGAGCTACGAGAAGCAAAGCATATGTTGCCACAGACGGAACACGGCAAATTTAGGCCGCCAAGCGATGTTGTTGCTACTGAGGAAAAATTCGTCGTGCGGGTGGAAATCGCGGCGATGCAAACCGATGACTTCAGATTATCTCTGCTGAATCGGAAATTGGTGGTTAGCGGCAATCGGCAATTGCGCGATATCGACCAGAGTACGACATTTCATCAGGTAGAAATTGAAACCGGAGAGTTTCGGCTAGAATTCGCGCTCCCGAAGCCTGTTGACGAAAAACAAGTGGTAGCCGACTACCAGAATGGGATCTTGCAGATCGACCTGCCATACCTCAGCAAGCGATCCGTCCGTGTGATATCGGCAGATCAAGTCGAAAAGGACTGACACAGATGACGATGTGGAATTTCGGCCTTAGCGAGGCGGACCTGCCCCTCACCAAGATCGACATCAAGTTGGACGATGAGCTGGAAGCCGAAGGAACTGCGATCGACTTGCCTGAGGAGTTGCCGATTCTGCCTTTGCGCGGACTGGTGGTTTATCCGCAAACGGCGATTCCACTAACGGTTGGGCAAGAGCGCAGCATACAACTGGTTGACGAAGTTGTCGCCGGCAATCGCATGATTGGGCTTGTGGCATCTAAGGATCCCAGCCTGGGTTCACCGGGACCCGAAGAAATTCAACAGATCGGAACTCTGGCTACAATTCATCGGCTCTTTCGCACACCTGATGGCACGATTCGGCTGCTGATTCAGGGCTTGCAGCGGATAAGAATAGACGAATTTGTAACGACATCACCGTATCTGAAAGCACGAGTGACCCGTATTCCTGAAGACGCAGTTGTCTTCGCCGATGATATCGAAACGGAGGCGCTGGTACGCAGCATCGTCGATCGTTTTTCGCTGCTGGCGGAGCTGGTTCCGAGCATTCCGCAAGAGTTGGTCAACAACGCGCTCAACGTAGAAGACCCCTTGCAACTGGTTTATTCGATTGCCACTTACGTGCGCATTGATCTGGATGACGCGCAACGATTGCTGGAAATGGATAATGTCGGCGACAAGATTCGCCATTTGTTGAAGCTCCTGACCAAGGAATATGAGGTTTTGTCACTGGGTCGGAAGATTCAGGAAGATGCGCAGCAGGAGATGGAAAAGTCTCAGCGGGATTATTATCTACGCGAACAGATGAAGGCTATTCAGCGCGAATTGGAAGAAGATGACGATCAGAAAGAAGTCGAGAAATTCCGTCAGCTGATAGAAGTGGCAAACATGCCTGACGAAGCGAGAAAGGAAGCCGAGCGCGAGTTAAATCGGCTCTCCAAACTTTCGGTTGCGGCGGCGGAATACGGCGTGATACGCACTTATCTCGATTGGCTTTGCAGTATGCCTTGGGATGTCCGCACCGAGGATAAGCTGGATATTGGCAATGCTCGCACCATTCTGGATGAAGACCATTATGGCCTGAGAGATGTTAAAGAGCGCATATTGGAATTCCTGGCTGTGCGCAAGCTGCGAGCCGAGCGGGCAAACGATCTCGGCGAACAAGATCGATTCGACCCGGTGCGAAGAGATCGATCAGGCGCTATCTTGCTTTTCGTCGGACCGCCGGGCGTGGGTAAGACATCGCTGGGCGCCTCGATTGCCCGATCCATGGGGCGCGAGTTCATCCGTATGAGTCTTGGCGGCATTCGCGATGAATCGGATATACGCGGCTTCCGCCGAACTTATATTGGCGCCATGCCCGGGCGCATCATTCAAGCGATTCGGCGCGCCAAATCGCGAAACCCACTTATCATGCTGGACGAGATCGACAAGCTGGGTCGCGACTTTCGCGGAGATCCGGCATCTGCCCTGCTAGAGGTGCTGGATCCGGAACAGAATGCCGAGTTTCGCGATCATTATCTCGATGTGGCGTTTGATCTCAGCGATGTGATGTTCATAACCACTGCCAACTCGCTTGACACTATTCCCGGGCCACTGCGCGATCGCATGGAAATCATACAGCTAAGCGGTTACACGGAATTGGAAAAACAGGCGATTGCCGCTCAATATCTGGTGCCTCGGCAAAGGCGCGAAAACGGGTTGCACACTCAGGAACTTGACTTTACAGATGAAGCGCTGTTGCAGATTATCCGCGACTACACACGCGAAGCGGGCGTACGCAATCTGGAACGCGAAATTGGGAGAGCGGCGCGCAAAGTGGTGACGAAAATCGCCGAGGGGACAACCGATTCGGCAGCTGTCACCGCTGATTCGGTGAAAGAATGGCTGGGCAAAAACCGCTATGGACATCGCACAGAAATGCAGGACCGCACCGATATCCCGGGGGTTGCAACCGGGCTGGCCTGGACGCCGGTCGGTGGCGATGTGTTATTCATCGAAGCCACAAAAATGAAAGGTAAGAATGGCTTCCAATACACGGGACAATTGGGCGACATCATGCAAGAGAGTGCCAAGATTGCCTACAGTTTCACACGATCGCGCGCCCAGGAGTTGCAGATTGATCCCGCCTTTTATGACGAATATGATATTCACCTGCACGTGCCGTCAGGGGCTGTACCGAAAGATGGACCGAGCGCCGGAGTCTGCATGGCAACAGCCTTGGCATCCCTGCTCACGGGAAGAACGGCCAAAAGCAACATCGCCATGACCGGCGAACTGACACTGAGTGGACAAGTCTTGCCTGTGGGCGGAATCAAGGACAAGGTACTGGCCGGGCATCGGCTGGGAGCAGATACGATCATATTGCCACGCAAAAACGAGAACGACCTCGATGATGTGCCGGAAGACGTAAGAGACGAGTTGAAAATTGTCCTGGTGGAGCATTTGGACGAAGTATTGGCTATCGCCTTGGAAGGTGAACTAAGTCAATGAATCCCCAACGATATTGGACGCCACTGACAGTTCCGGCCGGAATCTTATGCCACTGATCGCGATAGGGACGGGCGCGACGCTACATTATGAAGACTCAAATCCCGATAGCGATCAAACGCCAGTGATCTTGATCCACGGCATGCTGGGTACGGCGCGCGGCCACCTGGGCCACGTGATGGACTGGCTGACGCGGCAAGGATTCCACGCTATAGGGCTGACATTGCGTGGCTATGGCGAATCGCTGCCAAAACCTCGCGATTTTCCAGACAATTTCTATCACCGAGATTGCGCTGATCTGATGGCTTTTATGGATACGCTGGGCATTGCGCGGGCACATCTCATCGGATACTCGGATGGTGGTGAAATTGTCTTGATTGCTGCCGGCACGGCACCGTCGCGCGTTGCCTCTTGCATCGCCATTGGCGCGATCGGCAATTTCGGTCCGGAATTGCGAAGCGTTTTCCAGCGCAGCTATCCCGGCGATTGGATCACGGAAGCTCAGAAAGCGGAACACGGCTTCAGCGATGCGGCGAAGTTTACCGGTGGCTGGGTGCGGGCGATGACCCGCATGATTGATGCCGGTGGAGATGTTAGCCTGAGCCTGGCACGCATCATTAGCTGTCCCCTGATTATCATGCTGGGAAAAGACGACAAGTTGAACCCAAAACACTTCGGTGAGCGCTTGGTAGCGTGGGCGCAGAACGGCAGATTGGAGATGTTCGCCTGCGGTCATGCCGTGCATGATGAGGCGCGCGATGCCTTCTACAGGCTTACGTTGGAGCACCTGCAGAATGCTGCAGCATCGGCAAATCAATCACAGCGCTAAGATTTTCTCTGGCAAGCAAACTTTTGCGTTGCTAAACTTAAGGTTTACCTTTCAACGCTTAATTGACCTGCTTCTATGACATTGCTGCGAGAATCCTCCACAATTTCTGCTACCGCTGAGTTAACCGGCTGGATCAAAAAGCCGGTCATATACGAAATTAACACTTGGGTTTGGCTGCGTGAGCTGGGTCAGAAATACCAGCGCGATATCACCTTGGCAGAGATCCCTCCTGCCGAAATCGAGGAACTCGCTTCCTGGGGATTCGACGCTATTTGGTTGATGGGTGTATGGCACCGTGGCCATGCGACACGGCAGAGCGCGCTCAATTATCTGCATGAGTATCGCAGGATCTTGCCAGATGTGACCGAGGCGGATGTGCAAGGTTCGGCTTATGCGATTCGGGATTATCGTGTCGAAGAGCAGTTCGGTGGTCGCGAAGGACTTGCCTTCTTCCGCAAGCAGATTGCGGCACACGGTATCAAACTGGTTCTCGATTTCGTGCCGAATCACATGTCGACGGATCACGGCTGGATTCAGAGCAATCCCGAGTATTTCATCCGAGGAAGCTTGAGCGAGGCAGAGCAACTACCGAGCGAATATTTTGTGGGCGGCAATCGCTTTGGCGCGCCACAGGTGATTGCACGCGGGCGCGATCCTTATTTCCCCGCCTGGGTTGACACCGCGCAATTGAACGCCTTTGCGCCGGGTTTGCGACATGCCCTGTCGCAAACGCTGATCGACATTGGCTCTCAATGCGATGGTGTGCGCTGCGATATGGCCATGTTGATGATGAACGATGTTTTCGCCATGACCTGGGGAGAGCGTGCCGGCCCCCCGCCCAAAGGCGATTTTTGGCAAGAAGTCTTGCCCGCCGTACGCGAAGCCCATCCGCAGATGATGTTTATGGCAGAAGTCTATTGGGACCTCGAGCACGAGTTACAGATGCAGGGATTCGATTTTACCTACGACAAGCGCCTATACGACCGCGTTATCAAACAGGAAATCGCAGCGATCCGGAATCACTTGAGCGCCGATCCCGCCTATCTGCGCAAGAATATCTGCTTTATCGAAAATCATGATGAAGATCGCGCCTTGCAGTCCTTCGGCGAAGATCGGCAATGGCCGGCCGCCACGTTGGCTTGCACGCTGCCTGGCGCCGTACTGCTGCATCAAGGACAACTGACCGGGCGTTGTATCAAATTGCCCGTACAGATTAGTCGCCAACCTGACGAGCCCAGACATCCGCTGCTGGAACGCTTTTATCGCATTCTGCTAAGCGAACTGCGCCACGAGGTGTATCGATGTGGCAATTGGCATCTGGTTGACAGTTTCGCAGCATTCCGCGGTGATAGCAGCTTCCAAAACCTGATCGCGTACACTTGGGACGATGGCGATGATCATCGTCTCATCGTAGTGAATTTGGCCAGTGAATGGTCGCGCGCGCAGCTAGATCTGGGGCATTGGGCGCGACTTGACGGGCATTGCTTGCGCCTCTACGATGTATTGCACGACACATTCCGAATTTGTGACCTCGACGGACGATTGGAAACGGGCTTGTTTCTGGAGGCGCCACCTCACGGCGCGCAAATATTTCGCGTTGATCGCCAGGAAGGCAACATTCGTCCCAGTGGCTAGGATCATTTTCGATATCGGTTCAGCGTTACAAATGGTGGATCCAATTTTCGCTTCTCGTAATCACCAATCATGAGCGACCAAAGCCCGGGAAATCGCGCGAATTTGAGGCTGTGGCTGGTGGCTCTGGCTATCATCATCTTTGTCTGGTCCGGCCTGGAAGACCACGATGTTATTGGCGTGACAATTCTGGGTGCGGGATTGGCATCGACGTTATTCGGATGGAAACTTGCCTCTCGCTTCAAAAGCAGCACACGTCCATGGCTAACGATCGCAGCGATTTCCGGAGCACTGATCGGAGCGCTCGCGTGCCTAATGACAGTGGCGCTAATGGTTTTCAAGGATTTGCGACACGGTCATTTGTTTCCGGATTATCCGCCCGCGCTGATTCTGGCAATGCTGGAGAGACTACCTGTCTGGGCTTTGGCCGGTGGGCTAATCGGCATCAGTATCAGTCTCTTGCTGAGCGTATTCTCCTGTCGCAAGCAGAATAAGTAGTAGCCTGGGCTTAAACCGGGCTTAAGCCTTGCCATACTGGCAGAGTTTCCGTCGCTGATTTCGCCAGGGAAATAAGTGCGACTTGTGTCTGGGCTTTTTCAATGCGAGACCATTCGCGCGGTATAAGCTACAATGATGGCAAGACAGGCAATAAGCGGATCGAAAGGGCAATCCGGCATATGGCGAAGTATATTCTGTCTTTAGACCAGGGTACGACATCCTCACGCGCAATCCTTTTCGACCGCTCTGGCAACATTGTCCGCAGCTCGCAGCAAGAATTGCGACAAATCTATCCCAGGCCGGGCTGGGTTGAGCACGATTCTGATGAGATCTGGCAAACACAACTCAAGGTGGCGCGCGATATCGTGCATGATCCGGACCAGATTGACGCAATAGGCATCAGCAATCAACGCGAGACAACCGTTATTTGGGACAGGGCAACGGGCAAGCCCATACACAACGCTATCGTTTGGCAAGATCGTCGTACATCTGCTTTCTGCGACGAGCTGAAGAAAGAGGGTTTTGACCAGACCATCCTGGAATATACCGGTCTAGTGACGGATGCCTATTTTTCTGGCACGAAAGTCAAGTGGTTGCTTGACAACGTAGCCGGCGCGAAAGAGCGGGCCGCCGCCGGAGAGCTGGCATTTGGAACGATCGACAGTTTTTTGGTCTGGCGTTTGACCGGCGGCCGCATGCATATCACCGATGTTAGTAATGCGGCGCGCACTCTGCTCTTCGATATTCATGCTGGCGATTGGGCGCAGCCCATTCTCGATCGGCTCGATATACCCCGCGCCTTACTCCCCGAGGTGCGGCCTTGCAGCCAGATTTATGGAGAGACCGGTCCCGCTCACTTCGGAAAGCCAATTGTGATCGCTGGAATGGCCGGCGATCAACAAGCGGCGACATTCGGGCAGGCGGCATATCAAGCGGGCATGGCAAAAAACACGTATGGCACCGGCTGTTTCATGCTCATGAATACCGGCGACACAGCGCAGAAATCCGCCAACAATTTATTGACCACCATCGCATGGCAAGTAGAAGATCAGCCCCTGCAGTATGCGCTTGAGGGTAGCATTTTCGTCGCCGGGGCTGCGGTGCAGTGGCTGCGAGATGAAATGAAAATGATTAGCACAGCCGCAGATAGTGAGGCGATCGCCGCGAGCATCGAATCGACCGATGGTGTCTACCTGGTGCCTGCTTTTGTTGGACTGGGCGCACCCTATTGGGATCAATATGCACGTGGCGCCATTGTCGGTTTGACGCGCGGCAGCGGCCGGGCACAAATTGTCCGAGCCACGCTGGAATCTATCGCTTATCAGACGCGAGATGTGGTCACAGCGATGTCCGCAGATGCTGGCTTGGCCCTGGAGTCAGTGCGCGTCGATGGTGGTGCCGTCGCGAATGACTTTTTGATGCAGTTTCAGGCAGATCTGCTCGGTGTAACCGTTGAGCGACCGGCAGTAACGGAAACGACCGCCCTGGGGGCTGCGTATCTGGCGGGTTTGGCTTCCGGATTCTGGGACTCGCAACAAGAGATCGCTCAGCAATGGCAATTGGAAAAGTCCTTTGAACCTTCGATGTCTGCCGACCAACGTGAATCGCTATACGCTCGTTGGCAAGAAGCAGTAGCAAGGGCACGTAACTGGGCAGATGCCTAGCGTTCTAGTCCGTTACCCTTAGAGGATTACGTTGATTTTGGCCCGGCAGACGGGCCATATGGAACAAATTGATGCTCAAGTTCGTGATTCGACGATTAGCGTTTTCCATACCGGTGTTGGTCGGCATTTTGATAGTTACCTTCATGCTGGCACGCGCGATCCCTGGCGATCCTTGCCTGGCTGTGCTAGGTGAACGCGCCACGCCGCAAATCTGTGAGTCGTTTTTCCGGCGCAACGGCTTGAATGAACCGCTGCCGATTCAGTTCCTCTTTTACATGCGCAATTTCGCTCAGGGGGACCTGGGCGAGTCGCTGCGTTTCCACCGACCGGTAATGGAACTGCTGGTTGACCGCTTGCCGACCACAGTCGAACTTGGCTTTTTTGCCTTGCTATTTGCCATCAGCCTGGGCGTTCCGCTGGGCGTATTGAGCGCCTATCGTCACAAGTCCGCGCTGGATGTGGGAACGATGATTGGCGCCAACGTTGGCGTATCGATGCCAGTTTTCTGGCTGGGATTGATGTTGGCTTACCTGTTTGCCGTGATACTCAAAGACACTCCTTTTGCCTTGCCACCTTCCGGGCGCTTGACACCCGGCGCCAGTCCCGAGCCCTTTTACCTGGTCTGGGGATTGGTCACTGAAGGTGAAGATCCGCTGGGCATCCTGAGATTCTTCTCGCGAATCAACACGCTCAACGCCATTTTGACTTTGAACGGCGAACTGTTTTGGGATGCGATTCGGCATTTGATCCTGCCGTCGGTGGCTGTTGGCACGATACCGTTGGCGATCATCGCCCGCATGAGCCGGTCGAGCGTATTGGAGGTGCTCAATCAAGATTATGTGCGGACCGCGCGAGCAAAGGGGTTGCGTGAGCGAACCGTGGTGGGCAAACACGCCTTGAAAAACGCCATGCTTCCAGTGATTACCGTCATTGGCTTGAATTTCGGGCTGGTGATCAGTGGCGCTGTTCTTACCGAAACAATCTTTAGCCTGACCGGCGTAGGACGTACCTTGGTCGATAGCATCACTTCGCGCGATTACACGCTTGTACAGGGATTCACCGTGGTGATCGCCTCTGGATTCGTCATCATCAACATGGTGGTCGATATCATGTATGGTTACTTAGATCCACGTATCCGCTTCAACTAGTGGATTCATAAGACAGAAGACATGGCTAACAACAATCCCGCCAGCCTAGAACTTTCAGAACGCTATCGTTCGTCCAGCCTGTGGTTGGAAGCCGCCCGCAATCTGCTGCGCAATCCGTCGGCGATTCTGGGCTTAAGCATCATCGGTATGTTGCTTTTTACGGCTGTCGCCGCGCCTTTGATCGCGACACATGATCCGATTAAGACCATGATTGGTGTTCCCGGCGAAACCGGTCGTCTTCCCAGCAAAAAGCCCTGCATCCCCGCTTTTGGCTGCGACGAACCGATTCACATCCTTGGTCTGGATCTTAACGCTCGTGATTTGTTCAGCCGAGTCATATTTGGCACGCGCACATCACTTTCGGTTGGCGTCATCACAATAAGCTTGTCGATTGTCGTGGGCACGACGCTTGGGGTCACAGCCGGCTATATGGGCGGGTCGGTCGACAACGTCATCATGCGTTTTATGGATGTGGTATTGGCTTTCCCGGCATTGCTACTGGCCATATCCATCGTCACGATTCTGGGACCGGGATTGACCAACGCTTTGCTTGGCATAACCATCACCTTTATTCCGCAATATGCCCGACTCTCGCGCGCCAGCGTACTATCGATCAAGGAACTAGAGTTCGTGGTGGCGGAACAAGCACTAGGCGCGAGTCCTCTGCGTATCGTACTCGCGCATATCTTGCCCAATTCGATAACACCGATAATCGTGCAAGGGACATTGGGAGTAGGCACGGCGATTCTCGATGCCGCTGCCTTATCTTTTCTAGGCCTGGGCGCGCAGCCGCCGACACCGGAATGGGGACAGATCCTTAGCGAATCGCGAAATTATCTATTCACATCGCCACATCTGGTATTCTTCCCGGGAATTGCCATCATGATCACAGTGCTGGGATTCAATCTGCTGGGAGATGGCATGCGAGATGCGCTGGATCCGCGTTTGAATCGCGAATAGCGGGATCACGTTGCATAATGCACAACTTGTCTAGCCTCTTGGAACGACGCGGACGAGGAAACAAAAAGTGCCGGACATTTCATCCGGCACCTTTAGACTAAAGTCGTTTCAAGGTTGCGCGCTTAGCACTGGTCGGCATTGATGAACTGCTGGAATACCGACAAGTATATGCCGAATCCCTCACCGGTACCGGTATGGTTCGGGCTGGCGCAATCAGCGGAAGCTTGCCACGTGGCAACCACGTCATTCGCGTCGAAGCTGGAACCATCGTGGAAAACTACGCCTTCACGTAGGTGGAAAGTCCAGACCAAGCCATCATCAGACACTTCCCAGCTTTCTGCCAAGCCCGGTATCAAGTCAACTGTACCAAAGGCGAAATCGAGCAAAGCTTCATGAATCTGGTGGCAGGCGCGGAAAGACTCGCCGTCCCAGGTATCATTGCAATAGAGCGAAATCGGCTCGGCGTTTTGCATGTAGATGACGTTGTCATCATCGGGATCTTCGATTCGGGCAAATTCCTCCGTCCCGTCAAGCAGGGCTGGATGAATGCCATTAATGCGTGCTTGCCAGACATCTGCAGCGCGCGCATGACCAAAGGGTACCCAAGGCACTACTGTTGCCATTCCATCGGCTACTTGCCGGAAGAGTTCCATCCGTTTGTCCGGATCCAGTTCCTGTCCGGCAGCGACAAGCGGTTCATAAATCTCCGGATAGGGAGTGCCCATTTGCCTGTAATTGGGACCATGGCAACAGGTCAAGAAATTGGACGCATCGGGGAAGTCTGCTTGCCATCCCAGTATATGCAACGGTTCGTTGCCGGCAGTTGATGATGCGATGAATGAGCCGGATTCAACCACCTGCACATCGGCATTGATGCCGATGTCCGCCAGCTGCACCTGAAGATCATTGGCTATGATGCCCGGATTCGGCAAATAAGCACGAACGACATCACGCCAGGTCAAGGTAAGAGGACGGGAGTCACCAGTGCGCGTATCGACCACTGTATCCAGCGGCAGCGAGAAGCCTAGATCCGCGGCAGCCTCTGCCAGGAGCGCTTTCGCCGCGTCCGAATCAAAGCCCGGTACGCCGCCTTCCGAGACATGGCCGAAGACCGCTGGCGGAACAAAGTCTGGCGTCAAGACCGAGCCAGGTGGAAAGAAGTTGTCCAGTATGCGCTCACGATTAATGCCCATGGCGATGGCTGTACGCACACGTACATCGTTCAACGGTTCAAAGAAATTGCTGATTCCGACATAAACACCAGTCAAGGGTGGGATATCGAGCAAGTTGAAATCGGGATCGGCGCGGAAAACTGGCATATCTTCCGGGTTGGCGAACTTCATGCCGTCAATCGTGCCGGCACGCAATTCGGTCGCGCGGGCAGCTGCCTCGGAATTCCAGCGCAAAATCACGGTTGGCTCAATTGATTTATCGCCCCAATAATCATCAAAGCGCTCGAAGACCATCTCGTTGCCTTGATCCCAGTTCGCCAGACGCAAAGGTCCAGTACCAACGGGATTTGTCAAGAGATCGCCCATGCCGCCGGTCGCATCCAGGTATTCGCTGGGATGTATGGCCAAGACAAGGCTCGCCATTACCCGATCGAAAAGCGCATCTGGGTTGCACAAAGTAACGACCACCGTATGTGCATCGGCCGCTTCAATGGAGCTCAAGTTGCCACCGTAATCACAATCGGATGCGCCAAAGGACAACATCTCATCCTGGCCCATCACCGGAACGACGACAACTGCCATCGCAAGTACTAATACAGAAATAAGACACCAAAGCTTTTTCATCCAGTTTCCTCCCTGGTTTTGAAATTCAATCAAATCATACTTGCTCCCATTTTGGAAGCTACGCACATTGTAGTCTATCCACGCACGATAACCTATCGCGGGTTCGTTCCTGGCGATCATGATCTCAAGCGCGTTTTCTCGAGCCATAGCGATGAAATGGTTGTGCCGGGACTGTGGTGAAGCGGTATCAACAACAAAGATTGACAGTGGGGAAAGCGATTAGCTAAGTTTAGAATTCGATTTCATCGAAATCTCGGCACAAGTGGACGGGGCCGTTATATGTTTCCTCGGCTTCGCCAACCAGGGACTGAGGATCCTGATTCCAGACCTGATAATGTATCAGGTACAACTCATTAGCGCCGGCTTGGGCGGCCACTTCGCCAGCCATGCGCGCCGTGCTATGACCTGGCGGTGATCCGCCGGCTTCATGAATCAAAATATCGGCGTCCTTGGCGATCTTGAATACATTGGGACATGGCTCGGTGTCGCAACTGTAGGCAAGAACATTACCGTTGTGCTTATTCGTGATACGCATGCCTATTGTCGGTATGTAATGTACGACGGGAAAAGAATGGATGGCGAAATCTTTGTTTTCAAATAGAAGGGAATTGTCTTGCAATCCAATACGAGCGAATGAGACCGGGAAGAAATTTGGCCAGTATTCCCAGCCATACATATCCATCGTTTCTTCAACGCGATTGATGCAATGGGGTATGCCGTAAAAGCGAACTGGCTCCTTGCGGCCCATCTGCCACATGTGCATTAGCATGTTGGGAACGCCGGCCACGTGATCAGAATGAAAGTGCGTCAGAATGACGTCTTGAAGTTTACTGTCATCAACGCCAAGGTCTTTGATCTTTTCCAGGGGATTCGAGCCGGCATCAACAAGCACCGGGGTGTCTTCTTCGCCAACAAGAAGAAAATGCGTATAGTCGTTCTGCGCGTTATTTACAGCGCCGGCAGTACCCAAAATGATTACACGTGCCATATACCGGACCCAGGGTTGGATTCATCGCTTCATTCGATCAGCTGAAGAATCCTCGTTTACTAACCTAACAATAATGACGATACCATAAGTCGGACAATTGCGAAACACTGTTGTACGTTGCGTAGTACAGACCTTCAATAATATTCCCGGTACTCTCACAATATTATACTTTTTATGCCACTGCAAAACCGTGCCCGCGACCCGATTGTCTGCGAGCGAATGCACATGCCAGGCGTCTTTCCCTTGTCCGCAAGTTTAAGATTCCGTAGCCGGCGCCGTCTCTGATTGCTCCGCGCTGATGTCTGCGGCTTTCGCCGCAGCGAACCTGGGGCCACGACGCCGGAATAGGAGTATTCCAACCGAGGCAATAAAGACAATCAGAGTAATAGTCTGTGAGCTGTTTATCCCGGTAGTACCTATCTCGGCAACTTCGACGCGAAGGAATTCAAGCAGGAATCGGACAAAGGCGTATTGCGCCAGATAAATCAAGAGCACATCGCCACTCAGCAGTCGATCACGATAATGATGATAAACACGCCACAAAACTATGAAAGCGAGGAGGCTCCAAATCGCTTCGTATGCCCAAATCGGGTGAAACAAAGTATCGGATGGATAATCAATGAGGCTCTTGTATGGCGCCACTCGGCCATCACGCGGGATCTCAATGCCCCAGGGTAAAGTTGTAGGCGCGCCATAAAGTTCCTGATTGACATAATTGGCAAAGCGTCCGATGGCTTGTCCCAGGGGTATTGCCACACCCGCTACATCCATCCAGGGCGTCAAGCGCATGCCTTCATCCGGAAAAGTGCTGGCCGGTCGCTGGTAACGGAATGGCGAAACCGCCTTGTCGCTAATACGGGAGACGAGCATGTTGAACAGCCAGGTAAGCGCTTGGCTCAACCAAAGCACCGGAGTCAGGATTGTCGTGAACAAACCGATTACACGGTTGTGCCAGCGACTAAGATATAGGTAGACACCCAGGGCACCCCCGATGATCGCGCCGAAAATGCTCAATCCACCGCTCCAGATAGCGATGGCACCGTTTTGGGTATTAAGAAAGTTTTCCAACATCCAGGCCGTGTTTTGACAAAGCTCGCCCTCGATACCACAGCCGGCCGTCAATGAAATCGGCGGAAACAGGACAAACCACAAACGAGCGCCGATTATACCCGGGATGATCGCCCAGGTCAGTCCGCCCCAAATATGATCGGCATCCCGCCCATTGCGCTGTGCCAGCAATGACGCAACGTAGGCACCAGCCAACAGGGCGACCACAATGATAATGCCATAATAGCGGACTTGCAGGTTCCCAATAACAATATGGGCTTGTTCAAACTCCATCGTTACTCACCTCTGTCTTTTAGAGCAGCATAAACGTAATGCAATCGCTGTAGCGCAGTCAGATTTGTACCAATTGCCAACACTAGCAAGCCAATCTCCAGAAAAATTTCTTCGTTGAAAATGCCCGACGTCAGCGTCATCAACAGGATGACCGCGATGCGCTCCAGTCGCGTAAACCAGCCGACTGTGGCGCGGACGGCGACCTTGCTGTCGTCGGCACGGGCACGAACGTAGCTGACAAGATAGCTACCAATCAATGCCAAAAGCGAAAGTGCCAACATCTCCATTCGATCTTGACGCGCAAAATGATAACCCAAAGCGGCAAAAATGAAACCGTCAGCATAGCGATCGAGCGTCGAATCCAGCACCATGCCAAAGAAACCGCGGCGATGCGTCACACGTGCCACGGCGCCGTCCAATGCGTCTAGCGGCAAGCTGCATGCGAGCAAGATTCCACCGCCCAGGAAGTCCCCCGCAGCCAGGAAGAGCGATGCGATCGCAACGAGAACCAAGCCCAAAACTGTGATTAGGTCAGGATGAACACCTAGCCCCGCAAGTATCTGGCCCAATCGATTGAGAGGTGTTTCGGTCAATTGTCGCAGGCTGTCTGTAAACGTCTTGCGATTGTCATCCACCGTTTTTCACCTTGTCAGCAGTTGTCGTATTCGCTAAACTGAAGCGCGATTTGTCGGGGCGTGGCGCAGCCCGGTAGCGCGCACCGTTCGGGTCGGTGAGGTCGTGGGTTCAAATCCCGCCGCCCCGACTAAATGTAATGTCCCGTCCCAACAATTGGGGCGGTTTCTGTTATGCTAGCGGCACAACTCGCGCAATGCAAAAAGGTTAATCCTGTTTGCAGCGTTAGGCAATTCGTTCCACACCTGTCAAATGCAAATCCTGGTCTTATCATATTCGATCTGGTGTAAAATCGTTAGAGAGAGCCGGACGCAATAAATGTGGATGACAAGGATCGCCGGCAAATGATAGACTGGCAAGGTAGATAGACGGAATCCCGCGTTTGGAGCCAAAGGTGGAAACCACTCTATATCTCATGCGGCACGGTGAGGTGCATAACCCGGAACAAATATTGTATGGGCGCAGGCCGGGCTTTTATCTCAGCGAAACTGGAATTGAACAAGCGCGAGCCGCCGGACGTTGGTTGGCGAACAAGCCAATTACAGCCGTATATACCAGCCCCATGGAACGCGCGCAGCAGACCGCCGGCTTCGTCGCCGAATTTCACGCTGAGTTAAGGCCGAAAACCGATGCACGCCTAATTGAAGTGCTGACGCCCTATGAGGGTCAGCCGACGTCCGAGTTGGCGGAAATGGGCTGGGACCTTTACACCGGCAACCAACCACCCTTTGAATCACCGGCTAGAGTATTGCAACGCGTCCTGGATTTCTTTGAGTTCATACGTTTAAGACATAAAGGCGAGTCGATTGTCGCGGTCGGACACGGCGATATTCTTGTCTTTTCCTGGTTGCATGCGCATGGATTTGTGCCGGAAGCGTTGATGAAGGACACTCTTCGCAAGTATAAACTGCCGGTAGATTACCCCGCCACAGCCTCGATATTAACTTTTAGTTTTGCCAACTCAATGAGCGGCGGATTGCCTCGGGCAAATTATCACTGCCCCTACTAGTCCCAAAGCGGCGCGAAGGGATTATACTCGCTCCATTTCGCTTTCGCGTCTTCTATACGGTCACGTCGCACATTTACGCCAATGCCAATACCGTCAGGCACCTTCAGCCGGCTTCCTTGCTGTAAGACAAAGGGTGGCTCGGCGATATCGGGATCAAAATAGCGATTGGTGGCGGAAATGTCACTGGGCAAGGTGACCGCCGGCAGTGAAGCGAAAGCGACGTTCGCCGCTCTCCCGATGCCCGTTTCCAGCATTCCGCCGATCCACAGCGGAGTGCCGCGCGCCGCGCAGAGCTGATATAGCTTGAGGCTTTCGCTGAATCCGCCAACACGAGTAGGCTTGAGGTTAAGAATCTTCCCGGCACCCAGCTCCAGGGCGATCTTCCAATCGTGCGCCGAATAGATGCTTTCATCGAGACAGATCGGCGTTGCCAACTGCGGCTGAAGTTGACTATGCTGGTATATGTCGTCATATCCTAATGGCTGCTCGATCATCAGCAGGTTAAAGTCATCGAGTTGCTTAAGGTGTTTTGCGTCATCCAATGTATAAGCGCTGTTGGCATCGAGCATCAACATGATATCGGGGAATTCCTGCCGCACCGCCCGCGTCAATTCTACATCCCAGCCCGGCGCAATCTTGAGCTTGATACGGCAGTATCCTTCGTCAACACGCTTGCGGATTAGCGCAATCTGTTCGTCCAGGGAGTCTTGAATCCCAATGCTTACACCGACAAAGGCTGAATCCCTTGGCGCGTTGCCTGCGGGCAAATGAGCGAAGAAATAATCTGCCAGGCGCAACTTGTTTGCCTTGGCCATGACATCCCAAACTGCGGCTTCTATTCCGGCCCGCGCGTGGTGATTGCCGCGAACAGATTTGAACAGCTCCGGCAAGTCGGTAGGACTCTTCAGCCTCTTGCCCAGCAGTTTGGGAATAAGGAAATCTCGCGTGACGTGCAGGGCGGTCAGGATCGTTTCCGCTCCATACGATGGCTTGGTTTTCAGCGCTGTTTCGCCCCAACCTGTAAGACCTTCGCTCGTCAAGACCTCTACTATGATGGCAGATTTGTAGGGTTCTGCGCCGAAGCTGGTCTTCAAAGGCTCGACCAGCTCGAGTGCCACCACATGCAGCTTTATATCCTGGACAGTGACTGATTTCAACATTGCCACCCCATATCTATTCCTGCTTGAGAAGGCATTGTATCGAGAATCTCTGTCGAATCCTATTGAAACCGTCTAAATGCTTTGTCAATGCCGCTCAAATGCATGAATTTTGTATGAATTATATGACTTTATTGAGTTGACCATTGTATGATCTGCATAAGCAACGTAGACTGACACTGGTGTATAGGAGACTCAATGAGGAGATCCGAAATGGATAACTTGACCTTCAGCGCCGAAGTATTACATAGACATCGGGCGTTGGAAATGCAGGAGACCGCACGAATCGAACGATTCCTTCAGGAAATTAAGAAGCGCGACGCAAACAATTGGCAGCAGCGCCGCCTTCAGCGCAATCGCAGATTCAGGTATTAGGTTGATATTCCAGCGCGTCGGTCGCAGCAAACAACGGGCAAGCTCGACATTAGTCTGAGCCTTGCAACCAAATCTGGTAGCTAGTCAAGAACCTCGCGATTCAGCGGGGTTTTTGCTTAATACGACAGACACGTCAATTTGCCCGACTTTGTTCTTAAACCTATAATTCCAAGCATGAGAATGATGTGGAACGACCGTCTCTCGCTATCAGTGATCTTAACATCGCTGGTCTTGCTGCTGCTGTTGCCGACCGTCGAGACGCAGGAAAGCGCATTGCCGGAAGCGGATTTACAGAGTTGGGATGTATTTGTTCAATATGAAGGTGATCAGACCGCCAATGCCGAGCTTGTTTTTCTCAACCTGCTTACTGGTGAAGTATCGACTCTGGACATAGCTGGAGAGAGATTCTCGCTCTTGGAAAGCGAAGTGATGTACTATGCTCACGATGTGAATAGAGTTCGATTGGCTTCGCCGGACGGTGCCATTGTTGATCATCCATTCATAAGCGAATCGCCCGAAACGTATCGAATCGACTGGATTGTGTCCGATGATCGGCATACCATAGCCTGGACCTTGACCAGCAAAGATGAAAATAGCTTATTGCAGACATCGACGATGATCGCCGATGTCGCAATTGCTGAGGTTCGCGAAGTGCTCGCCGCTGGTCCCTGGAAAGGCAGCCGCGTTTTACCTCTCGCTTTTAATGCAGAAAAAGATGAATTGTACATGGATGCGCACCCGGATGGCATGGACGAGTATCTGCCTTATGCTCTATTCGCAAATCTGTTTGCTTTGGACCTGCTTGATGGGAGCGTAAGATCTTTGCCCGGCGAATCCCGCTGCTTCTGCTCTGCTGCCATTGGCAAAGAAAAGTTTTTGCGCTTTTCACCTTCTGCAGATTCCGGCGGCGTTGATGTCATAGTGGACAGTCTGGACGGCGGTACACTCAATTCGATTCCGGCAGTGGAAATCGACGGATTTGACCAAGCCGGCGATGCGCTAATCAGCCCGGATGGCGCGCTTGCGGTATACCTCTTGACACAGCGCAGCGCCGTCGATGAAACCCAGCAGACTGCCTTCGTGGTGGCGGATCTCGAGAAGCTGGAGCAGAAGGTGCTTGGTAGCCCTGTCACCGGCTTGGCTTATCTGATCAACTGGACGGAAGATAATAGCGCCCTGAATTTCACGAATCAACGGCAGAGCGGCACCTGGAAGCTGAATTTGTCGGACGGGTCAGTGCATAAAGTTGCTGAAGCCCGCTACCTCGGCCGGTTGCAAAGCCATTAGGGTTGGCATTCAGGACACGCGGGGGCTAGCAATATTGGGTTTGTTTGCCCACTCCCAAACCGCATCGGCAATCTCCCAAACTGCGTCCGGTCGCGCAATTCGCCTGGCATTGGCCGCTCGCCTCTGTAGCCTTTCCGGACCCTCCTCCAACCAATCGAGAATTTTTTTGACGACGTGATCAGGTTTGGGCAGATAGACGCCGGCGTCATTTTCCAGCACCAGCCGAACGTTGCCGGTTTCTTGCCCAGGAATACGATCGCTGATGATCATCGGCAATCCGGCGATGGCGGCTTCGCTAATTGTCGACGGTCCAGCTTTGGTCACGATAATATCTGAAGCCACCATTAGGCGCGGCATTTCATGATGGTTGGTGACGAAGCCAAATATGTGATGTTGATTATTCCAGTCTCGTGCCTCTAACCTGGATTTGAGGTCAAGATTGCGTCCACAAATGACGACGATCTGGACCTCGCGCCTTTGTGCATCCAAAGCTCTGACCATCTTGTATATTGTTCCCATACCCTCGCTTCCCGCCACGATCAGAACAGCCGGTAAGTCAGGATCGAATTGAAACTGCCGGCGCGCTTCTGCTTTGCTGGTCATGGAATTGATGAAGTGCGGATTGACCGGCAAGCCGGTAATCTGCATCTGTCGGGGAGACATGCCGAGTCGCAGGCCACGCCGATATGCGGTTTCGGTGGGAACAAAACAGTGATCGACGCGGGGATCGTACCAAAAAGTCGGTGTGGTAACCAAGTCAGTGACGACGGTCAAGAACGGCGGACGTTCCTCCAAAGTCAGAAAGGCGCGAAAGGTCGGATTAGCGATTACCGAATGTGTGCATACCACAACATCCGCCGGATGTTCTTGTACCAGGCGTCGCAGATTCTTGCGATTGTTGCGGTAAATCAACTGGCGCGCCAATCGAGTTCGGCGCTTGCCATCAAAACTGTGGTAGACCAGCGCCCAAAGAAATTTTGATGTATTGACCACGCGCGGATAAAGCTCCGGTTGCTTGTTAAGCGGCCATTTGCATTCGCGCAAGACATCAACCGCGTCAAATTCGACTGCGCTGCCATAGCGAATCGCCATGGCGTCACGAATAGCCTGAAAGGCAGACCGATGGCCGCCTCCGGTATCCGAGAACAAAAAGAGCACTCGTTTTTTCACGCGAGGGGGTTCCTGAAAATTCGGCTATGCCAAAGCACCTTGCCTTCATCCGCGCCATGGCGGTAGCTACAGGGGCAGCAGAATGAGCAGATAAGCTTTTCCCCCACGGGCGCTAACAGCAGTAGGTGCGGGTTGCCTTGATACATCGTAGCTCCAATTAGACGCTGCAATTGTAGCACAGTTTGCGATGCTCTTGCACGAGCGCAATTCTGCACAGGGACGCTTGGCGATCATTTCAAGATGCGCAGATATGATGTATATTGTAATTGGGACATAACGTAGTTTACGAGATATGAAACATGTTGCTGGATTTGCACCCGATTACAATTGTCATCAACTTGATCGTACTTGGCTTGGGAATGACGGTACACGAATTCGCTCATAACTTCGTGGCCTGGAAGATGGGCGATCCCGTGCCAAAAGCGCAGGGTCGTCTCACGCTGAATCCCCTCGTTCACATAAACTGGGTTGGCTGGTTGATGTTCGCTATCATTGGCTTCGGCATCCTGGGCAGCGCGCCCATCTCTCCACAGCGGATGAAGAATCCACGTTGGGGATTCCTGGCTGCGGTTGGAGCGGGCCCCTTGTCCAATTTGATGCTAGCGGTAGTTTTTGCGATCATCTTGCGCTTGACTGGCCTCGCTGCAGGCGGCGCTTACTTCTACGCTTTTCCTGATAATGCTGCGAGCCCTACCGACATCGTCGCGGCACTTCTGTTCGCAATGGTCTTCTGGAATGTGCTGCTTTTTGTCTTTAACCTGATTCCACTTTACCCAATTGACGGCTGGCATGTCGTATTGACCCTGCTGCCCGGCACTTGGCTCAATCGCATGCAGATTCCGGTCTTCATACAGCAGAGTCTCCGTCCCCTTTCCGATTTCCTGATGCGGCCCGCCTTCAAGTGGCGCGACTGGCAGATGGTCAGCTATTACGTTTTCCTGGCGCTGATATTCTTGTCCTTTTTGCCCATTGCCGGCGCGAGCCCGCTGGGGTTGCTGATCCGTGAGCCGACTGACGCCTTAATCCGCTTGTTGCTGCTGTAGGCAACCATGAGTCTTGCCAAACATCGAATCGGGCAAGGCTTGAGAGCGTTGCTGGCAATTGCCACGCCCCTTGACGTAGGGTTGGCGGAGAAATACCTAACTGCCAAAGAACTTGCCGCCTTTTGCGCGATGTCACTTGCCGAGCAATTGCACAGCCTGCGCGTCCTGCAGGTGGTGCTCGAACAGCAAGAGAGCACGCCACGGGTTTTGGCAGCGTCCGCCCTGCTGCACGATGTCGGCAAGTCACGCTATCATTTGTCAGTCTGGCAGAAGACCTTGTGCGTTGTCGTCACAGCAGTGATGCCATCTCTGGCCCGTCAATTGGGCAAGGGTGAAGGCACAAGCGTTTTGCGCGCGCCTTTTGCTGTGCGCCAACACCACGCGCGCTGGGGCCGTGATATTTTGAGATACTGTCAATCTGAAGACGAAGTAGAGTGGCTCGTCGAGAATCATCAGGCACTTGCGGAGTCCCATCGCGATCACCCCTGCTACTCACTGCTGCAAAGGCTACAATTGGCGGATGATGCTTGTTGATCTGGGCCGTCCGAGCGCGGAATCGCCTCTGCCGCAGGAAGATTTTCCGGCTTTGCGTTATAGTACAGGCAGAATACGCGGACGATCCGGATCGTTTCGCCTTAGTCAAGGAAGCGTACCAACTTTCGGAAGAGGCAGTTTCGTGAGTATATTGCGAGAGAACTCAACGAGGAGTAGCAAATGGCGGAGCTGACCGTTGCCATCTTGGGTCTGGATAGATTAGGCGCATCGATTGCCCTGCGTTTGAAAGCTTATGCGGCAAAGGGTGGACAGCATCGCTTCACTCTGGTTGGATATGACAATCGCGAGGACTTCGAAAAGCCGGCCCGAAAGCTTAAAGTCTTTGACAAGATTGAGCGCAAGCCATACCTTGCCGTTGAGAATGCGGATATCGCGGTCCTAAACTTGCCCTACGAGGACCTACAGGCCGTCTATGAATTGTTGGAGACTTCCCTGCGAGCCGGTTCTTTGGTATTGGATACCGCGGTAATCAAGCAGCCGTCGCTGGAGTGGGCGGAGAAATACCTTAGCGTAAATCATCACGTGATCGGATTCACGCCGGTAATTAACGCCGAGTATATGCTGGAGCATCAGTTGGGTCCGGAATATGCGAGCGATGACTACCTTTTCGAAGGCTCGATTTATCTCACACCTTCCGTATCGAGCAATCGCGAGGCGATAGACCTTGCCGTCAATTTTTCGGCGATTCTGGGTGGAAGGCCGCATTTTCTAGATCCGGCCGAGCACGACAGTCTGACCACAATCACAGAGGAGTTACCGCAGGTATTGAGCATCGTCGCGTACACCACAGCGATGAAACACAATGCCTGGAAGGATGTACAGAAGCTGACAAATCCACCTTTCAACGTCTTGACACGTTATCTGCTGACACATCATCCGGACGCGTTGCGCGACGAATGGCTAGCAAATGACAAAGCTCTAGTGCGCGCGATCGATGAGCTTGTGGAGACGCTAAACGATGTCCGAGATCGTATCGCAGCCGGCGATGAACGTGCGGTTGAAGCCTTTTTGATAGCCGCCTCTGACGATTATCAAGAGTGGATCAACAAGCGACACCGAGGCGAATGGGACGAGCAATCGACTTCGAAAGTTGATTTCCAAAACACCGTTGCCGGCTCGCTATTTGGAGGAGCAATAGGCAAGCGTCTCTTTGGCGGTAAAAGTGACGACAAATGACCAATTAACTTCCGCAGAATAAGCGGCAAAGCAAGATTCACAACTAATGTTGCGGCTTGGAAAAGTGAAATCCAGCTGGATTCGCCGGAAAACGCGAGAACAGCAACTCTCAAGCCAAAAGGCGAAACAATTATTTGACCCTTTGGGACAAATCGTATAAAGTATGCATTATAGTCTTGTATTCGACCGAAATATGCACAATCCTAAACGAAAGTATGGGGGAAACACGATATGAAAAACCTTGTGAAAAACTTCGTTCGTCTTTTTGTCCTTTTTGCTTTGTTGGCTAGTTCAGCAATTGCATTTGCACAAGACGATAGTGAAATTGAGACGCGTGTACTACCCTTCATTGGATTGCGGTATTGGGGAGTAGAAGAAGGCGTACTGGTAACCGGTGTAATTTCGAACACGCCGGCCGAAGCCGCCGACCTTGTAGTTGGCGATGTTGTCACCGCGATTGACGAATCCGCTGTGAACGTTGCCTCGATCCAGGAAGTGGTCTGGTCGCATGAAGTCGGTGAGACGATTTCACTGACTGGCGATAGAGATGGCACTGCCTTTACTACCGACGTCACACTGATGGCGTATCCGGAAGACTTGTCCAGCAATCCGGAATACGTAATTCCCTTGGACCTGGCATCGTTGGGCTTGTTCGTCGGCCAATGCAATGACAAGGTAGTGGTGATTGGCGCCTTGGCGGACTCGCAATTTAGCGAAGCCGGTTTCCGCATGTACGATGTACTGATGAGCGTTGACGGCGATGCGATCGACAGCATTGGTGCCGCAGACGCCGCAGTATCGGACCTGAACGAAGGCGATGAATTGGTTCTCACAATCTTGCGCGATGATCAAGAATTGGTCATCAAGGTTCTGGTCGAGGATCATCGCAGACGGCATCCACGCAAGGGTCGGCGTCCACGTCAGCGTCCGCGCCTGGAAACCGGTAGCACCTACGTGACCGATAGCATTGGGCTGGGCTACAGCGAGAGCGCCATCCAAATCCTGAAATTGAATCCGGCGCACGAATGGTATGTTGGTGGCTTGCGGCAATTCGACGTGATCACGGCCGCTAATGATGCGCCGCTCGCCGATGCGAATACCTTGTTCACCGGCGAAAGCATCAAGCTGACCGTCGAGCGTCCTGCGGGCATGTTGTATTTTGATGTGCCGTCGAGCAGCGCGCCACTACTGATGTTCGGCCTGGATGCGCCGGCAAGCCAAGACCGTTCGGTTTGGCTGGGTCTGCACGAAAAGCAAGTTACGCTGGGTGTTCGGTTCATTCAGTTGGAAGAGACTAGCCCTTACTTTGAAGGCAGCGATGTGAATCAAGGCGCCTATATTGCCGAGGTCATTGATGGTCTTCCGGCAGCAGCAGCCGGCATTCAGGTTGGTGATATTATCCTCGCAGTCGAGGGTGAGGCAGCAACGCTGGAGATTGACCTGCGCAATCGCATCTATTTCCACCAACCGGGTGACACTGTCATACTGGATGTGCTGCGGGATGGTGAAATTGTAAAGGTCGAGGTCGTGTTACGCGTGGCGAGCTAGCGAGCCACACAATTCAACGAAAGAAAACGAAGCCCCTGCTTGTTAGCAGGGGCTTTTTATTTCTATCTCTTGCAACTCCTTCGGTTCTCCCGCGTAAAAGGGTTATTGATGGAAGGGAAACTTAGGAAATCGTATGCCCGAAGTATTTATGACACGTCTTTTCAAGTCGGACTTGGATAGTCTCGATAACTCTATTCGCGGACGGGTGTCTAAGGCACTCAGACTAATTAAAGAAAACCCGCATTACCCTGGCTTAGTCACACACTCACATCCCGCAGTACACAATCGCAAAATCATGCGTTCGCGCGTCAACGAAAACTTTCGCATACTATGGGAATGGCTAGCTAGTGGAGATATAAATTTGTGGCGTGTGGCAAAGCACGATGTCATCGACCGTATTGACGACCTTCCCATCAAATCTAGAGGGGAAACCCCCTATTTCACACGAAATGAAGAAGATCACAGCACAGTTGTGCTAGACAGTCTAGTAGCTTCTCCCAATCTACCGCAGCCGTTCCAGCATACGTCGCTTAATACCTTGCGCCTGCTTGGCGTACCGGATGCGCAGTTGAATGCAGTAAAATCTCTGACCGACTCAGAACAAGTCTGGGATTTCCCCATTCCTGAAAATGTTCAGTCGACCTTATTAGATATCCTGACGAATCCGAATTGGACGCTGGACAACTTGTTGGACACGCGGCAGTTACTCTATCGCGCGACAGTCGACCAGCTTGAGGGCTATTGCGAAGGCAAAATTAAGCAGTTGCTGCTAAACCTGAACGAGGACCAGCAAAGTTACGTGCGGATTAACGCTGACGGACCCGTCTTGATCAAGGGCGTAGCTGGTTCTGGCAAGACCACCATCGGCTTGTATCGCGCCAACTATCTTGCAAAACAAATTGAGGAAAAACGGCGCATCTTTGGCGAAGATACCTCTATACTGCTGCTCACATATACCAAAACGTTGACCAAGGCGCTGCATCAGCTTTACATCGAGTTGTATGGTGAATTGCCACACTCACTCACCGTTCAGGGCTTCAAGCAATGGATGCTTGAGCAACTTCAAAACAATGGAGTTCGGCTATCAGAGGCGGATTGCACACGAAGAGAGATCATCAGCAAAGCACAATCTGACGTCAAGCAGATGTATCCGCGTGACAGGGTTGTCAGCGCCCGCCCCTTCGCTTATCTGCTGGCTGAAATCAATCAAGTTATTCGCGCCAGGGGGCTGGATAGCCTGCGCGAATATCAAGCTATTGAACGGATTGGGCGCGGCATCGGCTTAGATCGTGCGAGGCACCGCCCCATTGTTTGGGAAATTTATCAACGTTACCAGCAAGAACTCGATAGGCGCAATTTGTTTGACTGGGAGGATTTGGCGCGCTTGGTGCAGAAGCATTGCCCGCCACTGCCGCAATACGATGTGGTCATCATTGACGAGGCGCAAGATTTCCCGCCTAGTGACTTGCATCTGGCGACCCGCCTGTTACCGGATTACAGCGATTTGCGTAGCCTGACGCTGCTGGCGGATCCGGCTCAGAGCATCTACTACCGTGGCATTCCATGGAAAGAAGCCGGCATAAACATCCAGGGACGCACCCGCACACTGGCGAAGAACTTCCGCAATACGCAGCAAATCTTGGAGGCCGCCCGCCATATCGTCGAAGGCTGCCGAGACCTTAGAGCCGAAGAAGAGTTCATCCCGCCCGCCAGCACACATCGCCTTGGTCCAAAGCCCTATGTTGTGCAATATGCTTCGCCCGATGAAAGCAATCGTTTCCTCGCCGATGAAATTATCAAGTTGTGCCAAAGCGGCAAATATAGACCCGGCGATATCGCTGTACTGGCGCGTAGCAAGCAACTCTTAACCAAGTTCATTCAGAGCTATTTGCAGAGACAGGATATTCATTGTCGTTTTCACCGCGATGAAAATTTTCACGTCCTTGAAAATGAGGTGAAACTCATCACGATGCACTCCGCCAAGGGGCTGGAATACCCAGTGGTTTTTGTAATTGGCTTGGATGACCGTTACATGCCTTACATCGACGCAAACTCCGACACCATGAATGAGGACGAATTGCAAGAGCGCAAGCTGTTTTACGTCAGCATGACACGGGCTGCCGAGCGACTGTATCTGCTGCATCCGCAGCGTAATCGCTGTCGTTTTATTCATGATTTGGATAGCGAGACGATCAGACAGATACAGTGCTAAGGCGTCGCTTACTTGGCATACTCGACACGCCGCGTCTCGCGGATAACATGCACCTTGATCTGGCCGGGATACTGCATGTCGTTTTCGATTCGCTTGGCGATGTCACGCGCCAACTGAATTGCCAGGTAATCATCCACGACCTCGGGACGGACGATAATGCGTACCTCGCGGCCGGCTTGCAGCGCGTAACTCTGTTCGACACCATCAAAGGTATTGGCGATTTCTTCCAGCTGCTTAACCCGGCGGATATAGGAATCAAGGCTTTCGCGCCGGGCCCCGGGGCGCGCGCCGGAGATTGCATCTGCCGCTTCCACGATAAAGGCTTCAACGCATATCTTTTCAACCTCATGGTGATGCGCCGCGATGCAGTTAACGACGTCTTCTTTTCCGCCGTATCTTTTGACGTGTTCCGCGCCGATTTGCGCGTGCGTGCCTTCAACGTTGTGGTCGATCGCCTTGCCAAGGTCATGTAGCAGGCCGCCCATTTTGGCGGTATTCACATCAGCGCCCAGCTCCATTGCGATCATTCCCGCAATATGCGCGGTTTCAATAGCATGAGCATGCTGATTTTGCCCATAACTGCTGCGAAACTTCAATTGACCCAAGAGCTTAAGAATCTCCTGGTGCAAGCCATGAACGCCGGTCTCGTAGGCGGCACGCTCGCCCTCTTCACGGACGACCTGCTCCACTTCCGCCCGCGAATCTTCAACGAGTTTCTCGATGCGCGCCGGGTGGATGCGGCCGTCGGTCACCAATTTGGCCATGGTGCGCTTGGCAACTTCACGACGAACAGGATCAAAGCTGCTGATCGTCACCGCTTCAGGCGAATCGTCGACCACGACATCGACGCCGGTCGCCAATTCGAAGGAGCGAATATTGCGTCCGTTGCGGCCGATGATGCGCCCTTTCATATCATCGCTTGGCAGAGGCACGACGCTAACGGAAACCTCGCTGACCTGTTCCGACGCGAGACGTTGAATTGCCATCGCGATCAAGCTGCGTGCACGATGATCCGCTGTTTCTCTTGCTTCGGCTTCGACTTGACGGATGATTCGTGCCATATCGTTGCGGGCATCCAATTCAATTGAATCCAGCAATGCCTGCCGCGCCTCTTCCATGGTCATCTGAGCCACGCCTTGCAGCTTCTCGATGATATTGGATTCCGATTTCTTGATTTCGTTTTCTCTTTTGTCGAGGCGGCTTTGACGTTTACTCACCTGTTGATCGCGCTGTTCGAGACGCTCCACGCTCTTGTCAAGTTCGTTACGACGGCGCAGAATACGTTCGTCCTCGTCATCAAGATCACGCCGGCGCCGCTGCAGCATGGCTTCCCCTTCGTTGAGCCGCTGTTGCGCTAAGAGCTCGGCGTCCGCAATGATCTTCAACTGTTCCACATCTGCGCTTTTTAGTACCGCTTTGGCGTCTTCCGACGCTTTGATGAGCGCGCTTTGTCCTTCTTTCTGCTGCTGCTCTAATAGCGCCGTTTTGGCGCGCCAGGCGCCCAATGCATAACCGGCCCCAATACCTACAATTGCTGTAACAACTGCGAAGAGTATCGTTTCCATTTCTGTTAGACGGTATCCAAGGGATACATTCGTCTCTGCTCCTTTCGTTACCAGATCCTGCAAATATCCACCGATGCTATACTTCAGTCGTCGCCGGTAAAGTAGTCGGGTTGTGATTCTTCCAATTCGCACTGCAGCCGCGATACGACGCTAGCAATCGTGTCGAAATCAAAGCCGCGCCGTTGCAAAAAAGCGCTCAACTTCTTCCGAAATTCGTTACGGGCTCTGCCTCTTACACGCCACAACTGTTTCGTCGCCGCACGATACGCGGCCGCATTGACATCAATTTCTTCGATCAGGTCCGCGAACACATCTCGATCCACACCTTTATGATATAACTCGTGTGCCAGGGCGCGGGGCGACATCGGTTTGAAGGAATCGCGGTTTTCGATCCAGAAGCGAGCGAAAGCGAAGTCATCAACAAAACCTTGTTGCTGCAAACGTTGCATGACGGCTGCAATGACGGAATCTCCCAGTCCGACCTTGTGAAGGTGACGACGTACTTCTTGGCAACTACGGGGACGATATGAAAATAATTTCACTGCCCTATCAAATGCGTTCTCAATTTGACTGCCGTCGATCAACGTTTTGACCTCTGTAGTCGAAATGCCTTGTCCGCGTTGCAGCTTTGCCGCCTGCACAAGTGGGAGCTCGAAGGCGAACTCGTCGTCAAGATATAGTTTAACGCGGTCTTTGTTTCGCTTCTGATATTCCAGCGCGGTAACAATCGGCATATCAATAGTCCAACGCAAAAATCCGTAGTTCAGTTGAAGCTACGGCTATATCAAAAGCAAATCACAGGAGATTTCAGATCAATCCCGATATTTCAGGTTGAGTCACTCTGCGTCTTGTGGCCAGACGTAAGTCCGTTGGCTCGAATCGAACACGCCAATGTGCTCGTCAAAACAGGGAACTTTCGCCAAGAATGCTCGTTTTATTCTGAAGCAATCCAATGTTGCGCCGCTTGACGGCACATAATTCGCTAGATATAGTCCGCAATTGCCCGCCGCGTTTCCAACTTAACCGCCTCTGGATCACACGGCTTACAGTTCAGTTGCCCGTCCCACCCCCACTGCTTTCGACGATACTGGAAAGCATCAGGCGGACTTCAATTGACAAAACGAAACGATGGATGTAACCAAAGCATTCGTCCATCTATCCCACATTATACATGAAAATCAGCGCGAACAAGCCTCGCGTTGTCGTTTGCGGTCGTACTTGCTACAATGCGATTGTAAGAATCCTAGCAATTCCAGGCAATGGCGCAGACCCTTCCTGGCTAGAAATTAACTGGATTTGTGCATAGTACCAAAAGCGTCGCAGCCAAATCTGTTTCTGACAGCGCCAGGGGCTGCTTTATGACTGACAATATCCGCAATTCAGAAGGGTGCAATGGCACGACACGATCAGGGCATACTAGTAACCGGTGGCGGGACCTTTCTGGGCGATAATATTGCCGCGGCACTCTTGACGGAAGGCAGCGAGGTTAGCCTTTTGCTGCGGGCCGGCACAGAAGATCAATTGGGTCCATTAGCGCAGCATACGCGCTGGTCGTCGGCGGACGTATGGAATCCTGCCAGTTTGCGGGGTAAAGCTCGCTATCATTCCGCCGTTGTCCATACGGTGGGTAGCCTGCATGACGATCCTTCGCAAGGTTTGTCTTACCATCAGCTGAACTTCGTCTCCGCACGCAACATCGCCAATATGTGTGTCAGCGACGGCGTTGAGCGACTGATCCTGCTTAGCAGCGCATCTGCGCCCTGGATCGGCCGAGCCTATATTCGCTCTAAACGGGAAGCAGAGGGCTACGTGCGCCGCGTCGGTCTGAAGGCCACTATTATCCGCGCACCGCTGCAATACGTTCGTGGCCGCCCTCGTCCCTTATTTTACCGGGTGACCAGCCTGCTGGGCACCATTGCGCCACTGTCCTTGCTGCCGTTGGCACGCGTCGCGCCGATGCCCGTCGATATTCTTGCACGGGCGGTTGCGCGCATCGCGCTTGACGAGGAATCGAGCCAAAGAACGTACTTCGCGCGCGATTTACGACGACTTAACAGTCGCGAAGAGATACATGCCAGAGCGGAAACTATGGGTTATTTCTTACCCCAGCGGACGCAAGTAGCCAGGCCGTACTACGGCATTGAAGAAGATCTCCCCTTTGGCTGGGTACCGGGCAGCAAGCGCCCCTAACTCATTCTTGAATTCGACCATGAGCTTTGTATAATGTCAGTCCCATCAGGCGACGTGGCCAAGTGGTAAGGCAGAGGTTTGCAAAACCTTCATTCGTGGGTTCGAATCCCACCGTCGCCTCTCGAAACTCTCACATTATCCTTCCTGCAGGATGCAGCAATACGCCAGAAATCCGCAAATACACAATCTCAAGGGGTTGATTCCAGGGATTTCCGCGACAAGCAATTTAGGCCACTGCCGATCTTAATGCTTCGTAGTGTATGCCCGGCTTAGGCGGCGAAGACATTTCGCCACGCTTGCAAAGTGCGTTGTCCGCGCTGCGAAGTCATGTAGGATTGCAGCGGACTCTAGCATGGATTTTCACTAGTCTGTTACCCAATAGCGCTCCAGGTAGTGGCCAGCTTGCGGATGTCTTGACGACTGCCGCACATCTGCTTCCATATCTGCCAGTCTTTGCCAAAAGGTACTAATCTGCGAGCGATAAAAGGCGATGGCGTCCACCTTGGCCTGAATATCCGCCTCGCTGAGCAGCACGTGGGATTCTCGCAACGGTTTCCCGATTCTTGATAAAGCCTGGGCAATGGCTTGGTCAGCATTGGAATAGGGATACTCGGCATAAAAGCGGATTTCCGGACCCTCGCGATTCTCGTTCAGCAGGTCGAGACCCCAATCGCGCACAATTTGATGATCGACATGGTGCCCTACCGCCAGCGGCAAGTAGATCACGTGACCCTGATCGAGAAGCGGCTTGTTTATGGCCCGCAAGCAAACGCCAGCGTGGTCCAAAGCGTGGACTTCAGCAAAGAGCGACTCCTCCGTAGGGTACATCGCCTGCCCCTCGGCTTGACGATAAACGCAATCCGTCAAGCAATAGTGCACGTGTTGCGCGCCAAGGGACCGTAAAGCCAGCACATCTTCTTGCTGTCGCCTCCGCAAGGGATCATCACCGGCATTCCAGCGCTGATGCAAGTCCTGCAATATGGGGCTCTTGGGAAATACACCGTCAATGGTGCCGCCCATCGTGGTCAGGACTACTACCGAGTGACCGCTATCGGAAAGATGTTTAATCGTGCCGCCACAACTGAGCACTCCATCGTCAAAATGCGGCGAGACGAATATTTGGCTACGCTGCAGATCGAAGGGTGACATTATCGAACTGCCTTCGTCGACAAGTCGTTCAGGAGGAGGCTGCTTCCGCGGAATCCCTAAAATAATTGCAGCTCCGGCTTATTTTGCAGCGTTCACAGGCCGGCTTACGCGCCTGGCACGTGTCCCGACCATGCTGAATGAGCTGGATGTGGAACTGATAATAATCCGCTTCAGGTACCATTGCTTCCATCACCGGGTGAGCATCGTTGGCAGAGATTTTCTCTGGCAGAAACCCGATACGCTTGCTGACACGAAAAATATGCGTATCTACGGGAAAAGCGGCTCTTCCGTAGGCGAAACACAAGACTATAGCAGCAGTTTTGGGACCGACGCCCTTTAGCGACACTAGCCAGGCTTTTGCCGCGTCCAAAGACAATTCGTTCAAGAAATCGATGTTATATTCGCCGTTATGGTCATAAATTGCAGCGAGCACTTCCTGGATGCGTGGCGCCTTTTGATTCGCCAGTCCAGCGGGCTTGATCACCTCAATCAATTCTTCCGTGGAGCCAAAGCGAACTGCCTCCCATGAAGGGTAGTGCGATTTCAAGCGCGCGAAAGCGCGGTCGCGGTTGGTGTCGTTGGTGCTCTGGCTGAGGATGCAACTGATGAGTTCATCCATGCCGTCTTGATTGCGCGACCAATCCAACAAGCCATAGACTTCGGTCAGAGCCGCAGAGACAGGACCATACTTTGCTTTTCGCGTATCGAAATGGTCGACTTTCGCCAGTGGGTCAAGTTTCTTTGCCATAAGCAGATTGTAACGCTAATGCTCAGCCAAGCAAAAGCTAAAGGGAGATTTTTTCCCTTAAACCTAGTGCTGGGCCCTTTTGCGCTTCCGCCGCTGCAACGTACCGTCTTGTGGCAGCAGGTACCAAGTCGTGAGCGCGATCAGGGCAAACACCAGTGCTGACAAGGCGAAAGTCCCGCGCATGCCGAACCAAATCGCGATCGAGGCACCCAGAAGCGGCGCCACCGCCTTGGAACCTGACCAGACAGAATTATCCAAACCGTAGACGGCACCCGCTGATCCCCGGTCGGTAAAGCGAGACAGAAGCGCGCTGGGAGCCGCAACCAAGCCACCGGCGGCGATACCTGCCACGCCCTGCAACAGAAGCAATTGCCAGACATCGGTAACAAAAATTTGCGGGACGTATAGAATTGCGGCGGCTAGCGAGCACCAGAAAAGTACCTTCTTGTGGCTAATTCGGTCACCAAGGCTCCCAAGATAAACTGCCCCCAAAATAGCAGTAGCGGACGAGACAGCCAACACCAACCCGGCGTAAGTATTGGTGGATCCAGTTTCGCGCGTGATGAGTGAGACCACAAAAAGCGGCGCAATAGGAACGATGATGGAGCGTGCCAAGCCCACGAGGAAGCGTAGCAGCAGTAACACGCCAACCCCGGACGTGCGCAGGATTTGCTTCCAGCCTTCTATAAAAGCCGTGGGATGGAAGGCTACTGGCTCCTCGGGCATCTTGAAATTTTCTTGAAGACCTACAGAGATGATCAAGCCGGCAAACAGCATTAGCATTGCCGTGATGACAAAGGGAAACCCGTAGCCAAACATATCCGCCAGTACGCCACCTAACAAGGGGCCAATCGCCACACCGCTCCATAAACCAACTTGCAAGGCGCCCATGGCAAAGCCGACGCGTTCTCGAGGCGTAGCGGCCGCTACCAGCGCATTGTTTGCGGACACCGTTCCAGTGACCGTGCCTTGAATGGCACGCAAAATGATGAGCTGTTCCGCGCTTTGGACAAATGCCATCAGCAATAGCGTGAGCGCGCCGCCCAGCAAGGCGCGCATTATCATCTTTTTGCGTCCGAAGCGATCGGCGATCATGCCCCATATCGGTGCTGCGATCATCATGGTAATGCTCTGAGCCGCGATTACCATTCCGGCAAGAAACTCAGTGCCTAGTCCGAAACTACTGCCAAGCGACCCTATGTATAGTGGCAGAAAGGGAAATACTATCGAAAAACCAACTGCTGAAAATACCTGAGCCATGCAGACAATGGCCAATGTGAACTTCCAGTTGTTTGGAAGTGCAAAAGGTCTCGTTAAAGAAAGTGAATTGGGTGTAAGGACCCTAGCCATAGATACGCAACCTTATGATTTCCGCGCGTAGTCAAAACCGAAAGAAATCAGGGCCGGCGCCCAAATCTCAAACCTGTCGCGAAAAGGCTCGACGGCTCATTCGCGATGTGCAACAGCATGGATCAGTCCCCACTTGCCAATGCCACAGACAACTCCAGTTTGTGGCGTTTGGGTTTCGGCAGGAACTGCAATGCAGTTAGAAGAATAACTAAGTAATATATGGCCACCGCTCCAAATACGGCACGCAGACCCAGAACTGCAGCGATCATCGAAGCCGTCAGCGGCGCCATGCCATTGGCGAATGAAGTGACGGAGGCATCCAGCCCGTAAACCGAGCCCTCGTCGCCCAAGGCGGTATAATTTGCCAGTAGAGCCGCCGGCGCGCACAATACACCGCCGGCCGCCAAACCTGCCAAAGCCTGCAGCAACAAAAGCTGCCCAATATCGGTAACGAATGCTTGCGGTATATAAAATAGCATCGCCACCAAGGCCGCTCCGATCAATATCTTGCGATAGCCCCACTTGTCACTCAGCCAGCCCAAAAGCAGCGAGCCAAGTGTGGTCGTCACCGAAGAAACCGTGAGCACCAATCCGGCGTAACTGCTGGCATTCCTGGCCGACGATGGAAGCAGCATCAAAATGAACAAGGGCGCAATTGGCATAAGTGAACGCTGAGCGAATCCATTGAGAAAGCGCAGGGAATACACCGTCTTGACCCCGTCCGTGAACAGGATGCCACGCCAGCTGCGGACCATTACAAAGGGATTGAGGTCGAGCTTTGCTTTACGCTTAGGAACATAGGTTTCCCGTACGCCAAACGCCACCAAGAGCCCTGCCAGGGCGAGCAAGGTGGCTGTGAACAAAAATGGGATCTGGAAACCCAGCTTTTCCGCCAGCAGGCCGCCCACCAAAGGTCCAATCGCCACACCAGCAAACAATCCAACTTGCAATGTGCCAAAGGCGAAGCCAATCCGTTCCCGCGGGCATTCGCCAGCGACCAGCGCCATATTTGCCGCCATGAGTCCGCTGGTCAGGCCTTGCAGGGCACGCAAGGCAACCAGGGCCAGTGCCGTCTGCGCGAATCCCATCAAGAAGAGGAGTACCGATGCGGCGAAAACTGCCCGCATGACCATTTTCTTGCGTCCGAATTGATCGGCCAAACGGCCCCAAATCGGCGTGGAAAGCGTGGCCATCAGCGGCGGCGCTGCGATAACCAAACCAGCCAGCAACTCCGGGCTGATGAATTGCGCATCAGGAAAGGTCTGAATGTAAATTGGCAAGAATGGATAAATGAGGGAGATGCCACCGGTTCCCAGACCCTGCGCCACCGCTACTACGACCAACGTGATGATCCAGCGGTTTGTTGGCGGAGATGCCTCGGCATCTTGCATTATCTGACGCACCCTGCAACATTTTGTGCAACTTCGCTTAGCTTATAGCAGTTCATTACAATTGCAAGGCGCAATCTACCTGGCTTCAAAGGCGGGATTTGACCTGTATTTCGACAGGTTTTTGTAATATTCTCTTCCGATAAAGCGCTTTATTCGGGCGAGCAGCAGGCCCATCGTTTTGTGTGAGCGAGGCAATCTTGTTCGCTGTCGACGAACGGCTTTTGGCAGATATCTATCAGGGCTTGCGGCGGCAGCCAGCGCCAATGCGCGCTCACTTGTGACGATTGAGGAAATCCTGGAGTATTGTTGGTACGATGTGGCAACCCAATAAACTAGAGAACGAACGCTTGGAAAAAGCCGAGCGCCTGGAAGCGCAAGGTGTCACGCTTTATCCGGCGCGCAGCGAGCGCACGCATGCAATTGCCGCGGCCGTGCAGGAGTTTCGCCGTCTTGAAGAAGACGCCTCGGCTGACTCCGATGAAGAAGACGATGTCATTCAGGTGACAGTAGTTGGCAGGATTCGTCGCCTCAACAGCAAAGGCAAAGTCTCCTTCCTGCATATAGAAGACGAAAGCGGCCGCGTGCAATTGTTCCTGCGCGTCAACGAGCTAGGTGAAGAAACTTATCAGTTGATTCGGCGCAAATTGATCGATGTCGACGATTTTGTGCAAGCGAGCGGCAGCTTGACGCGCACGCGGGCCGGCGAGATAAGCGTATATACGAAAGACCTGCGCCTGCTCAGTAAGTCGCTGAGTCCTTTGCCAGTAGTGAAAGAACAGCGGCTGGATGACGGATCCGTCATTGAATATGGCGAGTTCAAGGATATGGAAACGCGTTACCGACGCCGCTATGCCGATCTAGCCGTCAATAGATCGGTGCGCCAAGTGTTCCTGGCGCGAGCAAAGACTGTCAGCGCCCTGAGGGACTTTCTCGATAAGGAAGGCATGCTGGAAGTAGAAACGCCGATCTTGCAGCCACTTTATGGCGGAGCGGCCGCACGGCCTTTCATCACCCATCACAATCAGCTGCATCAGGATCTCTATCTTCGCGTCAGCTTCGAATTGTATTTGAAACGTCTGTTGGTGGGCGGTTTTGACGCGGTTTACGAGATCGGACGTGATTTCCGCAACGAAGGCGTGAGCTACAAACATAACACCGAATTCACCATGTTGGAGTTTTATAAGGCATATATCGACTACCAGGGCGTGATGGACATCACCGAGCGCATGTTCGCTTATGCTGCCGAAACAGTAACAGGGTCGAGCACCATTCATTATCAGGGCACTGAGCTGGATTTGACTCCACCCTGGCGGCGAATGAGCATACGGCAAGCGACCCAAGAGCTGCTCGGTTTCGATTATATGGATTTCCCGACAAGTGATTCGCTTTACGGCTATCTCCAGTCTCGCGACCTGGCGGATGGTCTTGACGCGAGCGACACCTGGGGACGCATGATCGTCGAACATATACTGGGCAACCTTATCGAACCGCAGCTAATTCAACCGACGATCGTCAAAGATTACCCGCGCGAAATGTCACCATTTGCCAAGCGACTTCAAGCAGAAGCGGACCTGACAGACGCAAAAGAACAGCTGTACATCGATACGCATACCGAACGCTTTGAGTTCTTCATCCATGGCATGGAAATGGGCAACGCCTTCACCGAATTAAATGATGCGCGCGACCAGCAGGAGCGCTTTGTGGAAATGAAGCGTCTCTATGCGGAAGAAGCGGACGAGACGACGCCGTTGGACGAAGATTACTTGCGCGCGATGCGTTATGGCATGCCACCTAACGGGGGTTTTGGCGCGGGCGTGGATCGTCTGGTCATGCTATTGACGGACCAGGACAGCATCCGCGATGTGTTGCTGTATCCGCATCTACGCGCTATAGCTGCGTCTGAAGCTGATCTACGCGGGCAGCTCATGTTGGAGGCAGCCGTACGGCAATACGAATACCGTCTCGATGTGCCGCTGGAAGGCAAAAAGCGCCGCCTCAGTCTGGTCTTGCCGGCGGCAGATGTCGGTGTGGAATTTCGCATGGCAAACGGTTTGGAAGGATCGCTGAAGCAATTGCAGAATCTGCGCAAAGCCTTTTCGGGCAGGCTTTATGTGATGACGAACGAGAGCTTTTACCATGTCAACGAGGAATTGCAGGAGATCAAGCTTGCCGAATTCTGGAGCAGACTTGAGCAATAGCAGTAGATGGATCGTTGTTATATAGTGAATCGAGAGACGACATGGGTAACAAGATGCAAGCGATCGCCGCGAAACTGAAACAGTCCGGACAAGCGCATCATCAAGCCTTTTTGCACACCAAAGGTGACGATCCGGAATGGCCGGATTGGTATGCCGATTATCTGCTGGACGACCTTAATGACCAGTTGAATGCGGATATCACTCGGGGCCAGCTCAGCGAGCTCTTGATCGAACTTGATAGGACCTACAGATCAGAAACGCGCGAAGAAGACTGGACACAGTTATACGCGGATAGATTGATAAGCCTTCATGGCTAAGCTGCTTGCAGAATCAACGGCCATGAATTATGATGTGCGCGCAAGCTCGATTTAGCTGAGCTAAGTTACAATGGGGTCCCAGTTCAAAATGGATCGCCTGACACCGGAGTTTTTTGACATCCTCATAATCCTGAACATTGTCGTTGGCCTGGTGATCGCCGGACGGCGCTTTCGCGCGGATATCCGCGGACCAATGCCGGATGAGGCGCCCGATTGGGCCCGGGCGACGAAAGCATCTGCTCTATCCTCCCGCCAAGACTCTTAGAGCCATGTGCCGTTTCAAGCGGGCATGATCACAGAGCCTACGGCACATGGTAAACTCAATCTTCATTCGCATTTTGTATGCGCTAACGCGAACTCAAGAGGAGACGAATGACACATGCTTGATATAGCTTTAATCCGGCAGAAACCGGAATGGGTCAAGGAACAAATTAACAAACTCTATGACGAAAGCGCTCTGGAGCGCATCGACAAGATACTGGACCTGGACGCCAGGCGCCGGGAGATCCGCACGCGCATCGAAACAGCCCAAGCCGCGCGCAACCGGCTGAACCGCGCCGTGGGCAAATTGCGGGGAAACAAGGCGCTGCCGGATAGCGACAAGGCAACACAGGCGATAGCCGCTGCCGCCGCGCTGCGAAAGGACGACTACGATCTTGCCGGAACCATCATGGAAGGCGGAGAGTATATTACCTGCGGGGAAGCATTAGACCTCCAGACAGCTTTCGCCGGGTTGATCACCGAATTAAAAGACATGGGCAACAAGATTGATTCCGGCTTTGCCGAGGTCAAGCAGATCGAGATTGAGCTGGAAACGCACTTGCTCTGGATCCCCAACATGCCGCACCACAGCGTGCCCGTCTTTGAAAGTGAGGACAATAACATCGCGCAAGAAGCGCGGGGCTGTTTCCGTGAATTCGACTTCGAGCCCAAACCGCATTGGGAAATCGGAACCGAGCTGGACATCATTGATTTTGAGCGCGGGGTCAAGCTTTCGGGCAGCCGATTCTATGTCCTAAAGGGATGGGGAGCGCGTTTACAGCGCGCATTGATCAGTTTTTTCCTCGATAGCGCCAGGTCAAATGGTTATATCGAGGCTTATGTGCCGTATATGGTCTATGGCGATATGCTCTTCGGCTCGGCACAGTTTCCCAAATTTGAAGATACAGTCTACGGTATTGCGGACGAAGAGAAGTTCTTGCTCCCGACTGCCGAGGTCGCGCTAACGAATATGCATCGCGACGAAATCTTCGAGGAAGATTCGCTGCCCTTGAATTACGTGGCGCATACTCCCTGTTTCCGCAGCGAAAAAGCCAGCGCCGGACGTGACGTGCGCGGCATCAAGCGGGTGCATCAGTTCGAGAAAGTTGAGATGTTCAAATTCACAACACCCGAGACCAGTTACGATGAGTTGGAAAATTTGACACGGCAGGCTGAAGGAATCTGCGCCGAACTCGAGATTCCCTACCGCCGGCTGGAGATCGTAACCGGAGATTTAGGCTTCAGCGCGACCAAGAAGTACGACATTGAAATGTGGTCGCCCGGTTGCGGAGAATGGCTGGAAGTCAGTTCTTGCAGCAATACCGAAACATTCCAAGCCCGCCGCGCCATGATTCGCTACTACCCTGCTGGCAGCCGTAAGACGCAGTTTGTTCACACCCTCAATGGCAGCGGCTTGGCGACGCCCAGGGTGATGATCGCCATCATGGAGAATTATCAGCAAGCCGATGGCAGCATAGTCGTGCCAGAAGCGCTGCGCCCTTATCTTGGCGGCGCGGAGGTTATCGGGCGCAGCTAGGTGGAGTCTTGCAAGCTGCCGAATTCGATGTCCAAGCCTGAACCGGCCGGACGTCATATAACCCCCAAGTACTGGGGGTAGTCCGATTTTCATTGACAGCCAATTCTGGCGCAGATTATAATCAATACAGGTTGTCGGCAGGATTTATGCTCGCCGGACAAGTGCCGTTGCGAGCGGACAGGAGTGCAACATGGCGTCCGCATCTGTGATTGAAATCAGAGGCTTATCGAAGACCTACGGTTCCGGCGCAAAGCAAACACTAGCGCTCGATAAGCTGGACTTACAAGTGAACCAGGGCGAGGTGTTTGGCTATTTGGGTCCCAACGGCGCCGGCAAAACAACCACAATCCGCCTGCTTCTTGATCTCATTCGCCCCTCAAGCGGTTCGGCGACGATCCTGGGCATGGATGTACGCGAAAACAGCGTGGAAATCCACCGTCGGATCGGCTATTTGCCTGGCGAGCTAAGCCTGTGGCCCGGTCGTACTGGCGACCAGATCATCAATTATGTCGCTAGTGTGCGCGGCGATGCCAAGGGGATTGCCAAACAAGCCGCCGAAATGGCCGAGCGTCTCACACTGGATACCAGCAAACGCGTTCGCGATTATTCGTCCGGCAACAAACGCAAGCTGGGTCTGGTGCTCGCAATGATGCATGCTCCAGATTTGCTCATTCTTGACGAACCTACCGGCGGGCTTGATCCTTTAGTTCAGCAGACCTTTCACGATATGGTGAACGAATATCGTGACAAAGGCAAAACGGTCTTTTTGTCTTCACATGTATTGAGCGAGGTACAGTCAATTTGTGATCGCGCCGGCATATTACGGGATGGCGACCTCAAAGCGGTTGAGACTATCGATAAATTGATGCATGTGGAGTTCCATTGGGTCGATGTGACATTCCGCGATGCCATCCCCGATGGTTTGACGGCAAGATTGGAAGCAGACCCAAGTATCGGCAATATCAGCCTGAACGGAAAGCGAATTACCTTGCGAATGGCGGGCGATTTTGATCCATTGCTGCGCATGATCAGCAGCGGATATGTCCAAGACTTGCGCGTAGAAGAACCGTCGCTTGAGGACATATTCTTGGCTTTCTACAGTAGCGACGAGGAGAAAAGCCAATGACCGGCACAATCCTGGCAAATACCTTGCGTACGTCTTGGAAGCAGGTCTTGTATTGGGGCTTGGGCATGGGCCTGCTCGGGATTTATATCGCTTTTATCGCCTCCGACTCGAATATCGTCCAAGGTTATGCCGACCTGTTTGAATCTCTGCCGCCGGCCTTTCTACAGGCGTTTGGAGTCAGTGGCTCGGCACTGTTAACGACTACCGAAGGTTGGCTCGTATCCATTTACATTTCCGAAGCTGCGCTAATTCTTTCTATTCACGCTGTGATTGCCGGCTTGAACATTGCCTCCAGTGAAGAGCAGTCCGGCATTATGGATGTGTTGCTAACGCTGCCAATCTCCCGAGCGCAGTTCATAATCGAGAAAACGATCGCCTGGGCGTTGATAACTTTCGGCATCATCTTGTGTTGCGCGCTGCTGCCTGTCTTGATGCTGGCCGCCTTGAATGTCGATGCGGACATGGGAAAGATCGTTGCCAGCGTAATTAACCTGTATCCGGGTCTTCTGCTGGTTTCGATGGTAACCAGTTTGCTGGCAACAGTGCTTCGCCGCCGGGCCGCCGCCATTGGAATTGCCGCGGTTTTCGTTATAGCCAGCTATGTATTCAATGTGATCGGTGGTTCGGCAAGTGGCGCAATTTCCGATCTCATGCTGCAGTTGTCCTTCTTCCGTCATGCCAGCGGTGAAGCAATAATACTGGATACCTTTGATCCGGCTGGCACGGTTGGAATAGTTGCCGTTGCGCTCATTTTCTTCGTTTCCTCAATCTCAATGTTCAATCGCCGAGATATCGGCGTTTAGGAGTACATCATGATCGGTGCAGTGTTTCTCGAAACCTTAAAACAAACCTGGAAGCAGATGCTGTATTGGGGCCTGGGTTTGTCGAGCATGGGCTTGCTGGTAGTAGTGATGGTACCGCTTTTTGATATGCAGGCTATGAAGGAGCTACTAGAGAGCTTTCCGCCCTTCATATTGGCGATGGTCGGTGTTGGCGGTGATCTGGAAGTCTTCGCCACCAACGAGGGCTTCGTCGCGGTCGGCTTCTTTGGCAAGTCCGCCCTTATATTCGCTGCCTATCCCGTCGTAATGGGCATGCGCATCACCTCGGATGAAGAGGACAAGGGCATTATGGACATGTTGCTCAGCCTGCCGTTACAGCGCGCTCAGATGGTCATAGAGAAATTCGCGGCTTACGCCGTAAGCATTGTCGGAGTTGTCGCGTTGATCTATCTGGGTATGGAACTGGGCGTGGCCGTCAGCGGTATCGAGCTGGACATGGGCAGATTGACCGAAGTCACCTTCTACCTGATTCCGGTGATGATTTTCATCATGGCGGTTACGATGGTGATTGCGGCGATCGTTCGGCGGCGGCAAGTCGCGCTGGGAATTGTCACGGCGTTCATAATTGTCAGCTTTATGTTGCAGACGATAGGAGCCGTGGCAGAAGGCACCGCTGCCGAGTCTCTCGGCTGGGTTTCCTTCTTCACATATTACAATGCCGCTAACATTTTGACCGATGGTTTTGTCTGGTCGCATATTGCGGGCTTCGCCGGCTTTGCTCTGGTCTTGCTATTCATCGCAACCTATCGCTACGAACGGCGCGATGTAGGCATCTGAGGCTGATCCACCGTCAATCAATGACTGGCCTGCCATTCTAATCCGCGTATCGGAACAATCGCAGATTCTTAATACGGTCTTCAGTGTGGTATCTTGCTGTTGTGCCAAACCCTCCGCGAAGTTCCACTTGTTCTTGAGAAGACCGCCCAAATTGATTGCGCTTATCTGGCCAGAGTCATTTGGCGTGAATACGTACCTAATGCCATACCGGAAAATACTGCCTTCGCGCTGGTAACGGTGAGTACAATTTGGAATGAGTTCTGCTGGCCCTTCACCCTAACGCGCTCGGAAGAGATTCGGCCGCTAACTGTCGGACTGAAAAGCCTATCAAGTCAACCTATCCAAGCGCCTGCTATGGTCAATTATTGGCGGGGACGATAAGTGTGATTGCTCGGCCAATGATCGCAATTTTGTTATTCCAACGCCAATTCGTCGAGAGTTTTACCCGCGGCGGCGTACGATGATTTCGGTCTATTGCGCGGGGACACGCCGTACTATAATTTTGCCTGACAGCGTCAGGCGAATATATGCCTGCAGCCCGTTGTTTCGCGACCAGCAATCCGATTGAGTTGTCGCTGTTTGCCCGTTGCTCACCTGTGACCTAGCAAGGATTGATATGAGCCTTAAGCAAGACCTACTGCGGAAGTTCGCAGCCCGCGAAGCCACCGTAGGCATCGTTGGTTTAGGGTATGTTGGCTTGCCTCTGGCAGTGGAATTCGCCGAATCGGGATACCAGGTCATTGGCGTCGATGTAGAAGAGGACAAGGTCGCGCAGATTAATGCCGGAACCAGCTATATCGCGGATATTTCCGACACGCGAATCCAGACACTTGTGGAATTTGGTCAGTTGAGGGCGACGGCCGATTACCAGGAATTGGGCGCGGTAGACGGCATCAGTATTTGTGTGCCTACGCCACTGAGAAAAACGCGCGACCCGGATATGTCGTATATTGTCCAGGCAACACGCTCAATTTCGGAAATCTGTGCACGTGGCATGTTGATCGTCCTGGAAAGTACCACTTACCCGGGAACGACTGAAGAAGTGGTACTGCCGGAAATCATTCGAGACGGATGGGCCGTTGGCGAAGATATTTTTATCGCCTATTCGCCAGAGCGTATCGATCCGGGCAATACGCGTTATACGGTACGCAATACACCCAAGGTCGTCGGCGGCATTACACCGCATTGCACGGAAGTTGCGGCGGCGATGTATCGATCGGCAGTTGACGAAGTGATTGCCGTTTCCTCGCCCACGGCTGCGGAAATGGTAAAACTGCTGGAAAACACTTTCCGAGCGGTTAACATTGGCTTGGTCAACGAAATGGCCTTGATGTGCGACAAATTGAACATTGACGTTTGGGAGGTCATCCGCGCGGCCGCGACCAAGCCTTTTGGATATATGCCCTTCTTTCCTGGACCCGGGCTAGGCGGGCACTGTATACCGGTCGATCCGCATTATCTGAGCTGGAAGCTCAAAACGATGAATTACAACGCGCGCTTCATCGAACTCGCCAGCGAAGTCAATACATCAATGCCTTTTTATGTCATTGACAAGATTGTGGACGCGCTCAACAACCGAGAGCGCGCCGTGCGCGGATCCAGGATAGTTATCCTGGGTGTAGCCTACAAGAAGGATGTCGATGACGTGCGCGAAAGCCCTGCGCTCGATATTATCAGTTTGCTGCGTCAAAAAGGTGCCGAAGTCAGCTATTGGGATCCGCATGTGCCGGAAATCCGCCTGGAGAACGAATTTCATATGCGATCTGAAACGGCTTGTCCCGTCCAACTGCAGGACGCAGATTGCGTAGTAATAGTCACTGATCATTCCGCCTTTGACTGGGCAGAGATCGCCAATCATAGCAAGGTGATCGTGGATACCAGGCAGGTCTTGCACGATGTAAAGGGTAGCGCGACCGTATACACCTTGTGACCGTGGCGCCGTAACCTTCGCGTTGTGCCGGTGACACGAAAGACACTCGGATTACCATCCTGAACTGTATTAGTGCGCTGGTATGATTGATGATACATCTCGGTCTTAGCATGAAACGCGTGGCAGCCTGCCATCGTTCTTCACCCTAAAATGCCCCTGAACATCGCGATCGATGCCAGCCGTGCAACAGTAGATCGTCCGACTGGCACAGAGTATTATGCGCGGCGTTTGATTCAATCGCTGCTCGAGGTCAATGACGCACAAAGCAATCCGCACAAGATCACACTCTATTTTCGCGATACTCCTCACCCTGATCTTTTTCGCCGTTCGACTAATGTCAAGCAAGTCGTCTTGCCATGGCGGCGCGGCTGGACGCACCTGCGCTTGGCCATGGAGCTGTGGAAGACTCGACCGGATCTGACCTTCGTTCCAGCACATACGTTGCCCTTCCTGTTCCCTGGCAAGGCGCTGGTGACCGTGCATGATCTAGGTTACAAATACTTTCCCGAGGCGCACCCTTTCTTGCATAGGCGCTACCTTGATCTGACCACGCGCCACAGTCAAGCGCGGGCGTCCAAGATACTGGCTGATAGCCAGGCTACCGCCGCGGATCTACGCCGCTTTTACGGAACGGCTGCCGACAAGATCAATATTCTTTATCCGGGTGTGGATCAGGAGCCCTTGCGTGCCGATGCCGATCACATAACACAGGTACGACAAAAGTATCGGCTACCACAACGATACTTCTTGTTTATCGGAACTTTGCAGCCGCGCAAAAATATCCGACGCATCGTACAGGCTTTTTCTCACTGGCAACAAACGACCAGCGACGGTAATACGGCAATGGTATTGGCTGGTGGAAAGGGCTGGCTCTATGACGAGGGCTGGCTGCAAGACGTTGAGAATATCCGCACGCTCGGTTACATCGACGAATTTGACAAGGCTGGGCTGCTTAGGGGTGCATTGGCGCTGGTTTATCCCAGTCTTCACGAAGGATTTGGCTTCCCCGCAATTGAAGCCATGATCTGCGGTACGCCGGTTATCGCCAGCAATTTGTCCAGCTTGCCCGAAATCGTCGGGGACGCCGGCCTGCTGGTTAATCCGCTTGACGTTGACGCAATCGCAGTGGCAATGCGGCGAATCAGCGACGATGCAAGTTTACGCAAGACATTGATCGAACGAGGTCATCGGCGGGCTTCCGCGTTTAGCTGGGCTCAGGCCGCAGAACGATTGCTGCAGGTACTGGAAGAAATCCAGAGCGAATCGTGAACGCCCGTCGCGCCATCTGATACAATTGCAAAGTACAATCGGGTCGAAAACAGAAGAGAAACGTATGGCAAACGAGCGGATTCTGCTGGTGCAACTGGCGGATATCGGTGACTTGGTGTTAGCCACACCGGCGATGGCTGCCCTGCGCGAGGCCAAACCGGATGCCACAATCGACCTTTTTGCTTCGGCACACGCCTTGCCCATCGTTCCTCCTGAACTGCTCAATTGCTGTATCCCCTTCGAAAAAGGACCGCGAAGCTCCAGCCGCGCCTTTCTCTCGCGGCGCAATCTATCGACCTTATATTCCTTGCGACAAAGGCAATACGATACGATCGTTTTCTTTCATCATTTCACCCTAAAAGCGGGAGTGCTTAAGTTCCGCCTGATCGCCAAGGCTAGCGGCGCCAGACGAACCGTCGGATTAAAGAATCCCAATATCGCGTTCTTGACGGATTCACTGCCTGACGAAGGGTTCGGCGCCAAACATGAGGCACAGAATTGGCTGGACCTGGTAGGACTGCTCGGAGCGTCAACACAAGCCAGGCCAGCGTCTGTCAAGCGCGAAACCGGCACCGTAGCGGCGACCGAGCCGGCCGACCGTGCAGCGCCAAAGGTGGTCATTCACGCCGGCAGTGGCGGATACAGCAGCGCACGGCGTTGGTCACCGGAACGTTTTGCAGATGTGGCTCGCAGGCTTAGATCCAAATATGGCTGTGAAATCGTATTTGTCGGCCAAGCAGGCGACGACACTAGCGCGGTGGCACGAATGCTGGATTTCGAAGTAATGGATCTGGTAGGCAGGACAACGCTTCCGCAGCTCGCCGAGGTTATCCATCGTGCCAACTTGTTTGTCGGCGCCGACAGTGGCGTGATGCACATTGCCGCAGCAGCCGGCACGCCAGTGGTGAGCATCTTCGGACCAAGCAACTATCAGGCCTGGCAACCCTGGGCACCCGATGGCCAAGCATTTGTTGTGACGAGCGCTGTCGAGTGCAGTCCCTGCAGCTACGTCGGCCATGCAATTGGTGCGCGCGAAGGCTGCCCAGCCCGCACCTGCATGAAACTCGTTACGGTCGACCAAGTGACGGCCAAGGCAATCAGTATCCTGGACTCCAGCAATGTATCCACCTCTGCAGCGCCGCAGCTTCATCGGGATCGGCGACAGAGGCCTTATCCCGCAAGTATACGTGTCTTGGGAGTTCCGGTAGACGGTGTAACGTATGCAGGTTGGATACAGCGGATCGGCGATTGGATCAATCTTGCACATCGTGCCCATCACGTCTGCACGGTCAATCCGGAGTTCATCATGATCGCGCAGCGAGATCCAATCTTTTTCCAAATCCTGTCGCGGGCGGATCTCTGTGTTCCGGATGGTGTGGGTCTGCTGTGGGCAAGCAAGTTTCTTGGCCAGCCGATTCCCGAGCGCGTCACCGGCTCAGACGGCGTACCGCTGATCGCGCGCCACGCGGCCGAAGCGGGCTGGCGAATATTCCTGTTGGGCGCGGCGCGAGGTGTTGCAGCGCTTGCTGCGGAGAAACTTCGTCAGGAATACGCGGGACTGCAAATCGCCGGATGTTATGCAGGTAGCCCGGCAGAAGGTGAAGAAGATGACATCGTCGCCATGATCAACAGCAGTGATGTTGATATTCTGCTTGTGGCTTATGGCGCGCCGCAACAAGATAAATGGATCGCGCGCAATCTGCCGCGCCTGCAAGTTAAGATGGCGATGGGCATTGGCGGTTCGCTGGATTTCATTGCCGGCCATGTGCCGCGAGCGCCTCTATGGATGCGCCAGCGAGGCGTAGAATGGCTTTACCGGCTGCTACGACAGCCTTGGCGCTTGCGGCGTATGTTGCGGCTTCCGCGCTTTGTTTTGGCGGTACTGCGACAGAGGGAAGGATAAGACGCTAAAATAGGTCAATCCTTCAATTCATCGACAGCTGTGAGGTAAACTGATTGAAGAAATGGCCGCGATAGAATTGAGAACCTGGCATGCCGGCACATTTGAAAAGTCATGTGGCAAAACTGGCGGACAAGATCATACTGGTCGTTGGCGATCTGGTACTTGACGAATATATCACCGGGCGAGCCACACGAATGAGCCGGGAAGCGCCCGTGCCGGTGTTGGAAATGGAATCGAAGCGTTATATCGCCGGTGGCGCAGCCAATCCGGCTGCCAACATTGTCGCTTTGGGAAGCCGCGCCCTGCAAGTGGGCGTCATCGGCGATGATGACAGTGGCAAGCATTTGCTGGACGTTCTGAGCTCGCGCGGAATCGACAGTGCCGGCATAGCCACCTGCGACGACCGACCCACTACGGTGAAGACTCGGATTCTGGCGCAGATGGGCTTGCGCTTCCCCCAACAAATCACTCGCATAGACACCGTTTCGCGGCTTGCCATACAGCCCGGCATCGAAGCGAAAATCAGCGCTTTTGTCCGGGAACATATCCACCGGGTCGACGCTGTTTTGCTTTCGCATTATCATGGTGGCTTGCTAACAGCATCGCTTGTACAAGAGATACGCCAAATCTGCACCGTGCGTAACGTTTTGTTGACCGCCGATGTACAAGGCCAATTTAATCTGTTTGCCGGTGTCGATGTATTAAAGTGTAACGCGGCGGATGCCCAACGCCTGCTCAGTCGAAAATTGCAGACTGACGAAGATTTCGGCAACGCGGCCCGGAAACTGAGACAAGAACTCAAAGTTTGCCGCGCTACCATCATCACTCGCGGCAGTCGCGGCGCAACTTTGGCAACAGAGGACACGGTCAGTCATTGTCCGGCGCCAAGAGTCAGCGATGTCTTTGATACTGTAGGCGCCGGCGATACGGCCATCGCCGTGATGACCTTGGCGTTGACGGCAGGAGTAAGTGCCGAGGACGCCGTAACGCTCGCCAACCATGCCAGTGGAATCGTAGTGCGCCACTTGGGTAATTATGCGCCCACGCCTGGCGAGCTAGCGCACAGCATTGAAAACCATGAATTATGAAAGCAGTTCTACAAATTCAATAGTGTTGCCATCTGGGTCGGCAAGCGATGCCACCTTGGCGCCCTTGTATTCGTCAATTGGATTGATCTCGCTGCCATAGTGTGCCAAGCCACGCTCGATCACTTTCGAGAGATCGCAAACGGCAAAACGAAACTGTTGTCGATTTTGCTCGGCAATCACGCCGGCGATCGCGTTCGGGCACAATACCAATTCCAGATCGTTTATTTTGCCGCCATAAAACTGCTGATCGCCGATATGAACGGTAGGTTGCAGACGCGCGTCAAAGACGGCATTATAGAATTCGACCATTTGCTCTATGCGGATGGCCGCAATAGTAAGTCCAACAAATCGCATGGCGTTCTCCGTCGCTTTCATCATGTCATTTGAAATCGGAACGTCCTAATCCCGCTTCGCAAGTTTTCAGAGACGCTCATGTTCAATCCGCCCAACGCCAAAAGCTTCTTCGAGATCGTCTGGGACATCGTCTGCCAAATCCCGGCCGGCAGGGTCAGCAGTTACGGGCAGATCGCCTCGATGATCCCGCCTGATGAAGATCGCGACGCCGATCAAATGAAAAGGCTGGCGGCACGTTGGGTCGGCACGGCGATGCGCAAGACTCCGCGCGGCAAATCCATTCCCTGGCACCGTGTCATCAATAGTCGTGGCAAGATCAGCTTTCCACCGGGAAGCGTGCAAGCGGAAGAGCAACAGCGCTTGCTGGAATTGGAAGGCGTACATTTTGATTGCGGCGGCATGGTCGATTTTTCCGTAGTGGCCTGGCGTGGTCCCGATGAAGAATTTCTTGCACGCAAAGGGCTATTCCCGCCTAATCCGTTGCGATAATTGACTTCGCATTCGTATCAGAATTGAACAAAGCTGTTCTCCGCAAGTACAAACCGATGCGCCACTGGCATATGCGGCGCGGAGGTGACGCGTGCGTTATCCGCCAACAAGCTGCGGTCGATACGTCCCAATATGTTGCGGATTTCACAATTCTTCATCACGATGCTTGATTCGATCTCACTGCCTTCCAGGTTGACGTTATTTCCTAGCGCAGTGTATGGGCCTACATAGCTGTTTCGGATGATCGTGTTATCGCCGATAATCACCGGTCCACGTATTACACTGTCGATTACGCGGCTGTTCTCGCCGATCAGAACGCGATGAGATACTTCGCTGTTTCCTTCGATCTTGCCGCTATCCTCCGGTGCTGGCGTGTAGGGTAATTCTTCCAGCACCAGTTGATTTGCCATAATGATCGCATCGGGTTTGCCAGCATCAATCCACCAGCCATCCAATTGATATGATGTGACCGGATGTCCGTCGGTAATCAGCACTTGAATGGCATCGGTAATCTCCAGCTCATTGCGTTCCGACGGCTTGATGCGGCTGATGGCGCCAAAGATGGATTTCCTGAACAAGTATACGCCTGTGATCGCCAGGTTCGAGGGCGGATGCTCCGGTTTTTCCACCACACGAATGATGCGACCCTGGTCGATTTCTGCGATGCCAAAGCGCGTCGGGTCCGGAACTTCTGCCACTACTATGTTGGCTTCCGCCTGCGAATCGGCGAACCTAGTGAGCAGACTCGTCATTTTGTCCTGGAAGATATTGTCTCCCAGAAAAACAGTGAACGGGTCGTCGCCGACAAAATCCTGGCAAAGCGAAATGGCGTGCGCCAGACCCTTTTGCTGCTCTTGCACAATATATTCGATATTTACACCCAGGCAGCGACCATCACTCAGCAGCTTTACGATCGGTGACTCCATACTGTTAACGACCACGCCAATATCATTCAAGTCAGCCAGCTTCAAGACATCAATGGCATAAGTGATTAACCAACGATTGGCAACGGGAACTAACGATTTGGGCATGGTCAAGGTGACAGGCCGCAAGCGCGTTCCCTGCCCCGCCGTGAGAATGACAGCTTTCATGCGCTATCTCCTAATCTGATATGCTGCCCGCCAAACATAGTGGCATACTAGCACTGCTTTGTATTTTGCGACAGTTAAACCGTGGCCTTATTGCTCCCGTTCACACCGCGTGATCAACTTGAACAAAGTCGGCAGATTGTGGGTCCAGGCGCAACACGAGCATGCAGTTTATACAAGGCTGTGGCGTTGTTGCATCACTTCATAGGCGATGACGAATGAGAGGGCGAGGACGGCGAATTCCGCTGCGCCCCGTAGCCCGGACAAGGACCCTTCCCTTCCCTCACAAGAGGCGGTTCTGTCATTAGAGCCCCGACTGTTTGGCAGCTTGCCACCAGTTTTCCAACTCGTCCAGCGAACAATCGCAGAGCAGCTGTCCGGCATCAGCCGCTCGCGCCTCAACGAAGCAGAATCGCCCATAAAACTTGGAATTAATCTGGCGCAGGAGGCTTTCCGGGTCAGCGACACCTAGCCAGCGCAACCAATTCACCAAGACAAACATCAGGTCACCTATCTCTTCAATCCGCGCTTCGGTCGAGGTCGCCGTGAAAACCTCTTGAATCTCTTCCCTGGCTTTGGCCTCTACACCGCGGATATCGGGCCAGTCAAAGCCCACCTTGGACGCGCGCTGGGAATAACGGTGTGCCACAAGCAATGCCGGGGCAGCTCTTGAGACACCCGCAAGCAAAGACTCTTGTTGATTACCGGCGTCCGCTTTTTCTGTTTTTTTGATATCTTCCCAATTGCGCGTCACCAACTGCGGATCGCCTTTGACATCGACATCACCCCAAACATGCGGATGCCGGCGGATCATCTTTTCGTTGACGCCGCGCATGATGTCGGACATGAAAAACTCCCCGTCATCGACGGCGATCTGCGTATGCAAGACGATCTGCAAAAGCAAATCTCCCAATTCTTCTACAAGCGATTGAGCATCTCCCGCGTCCAGGGTATCGAGCACCTCATAGGTCTCTTCGATGAGGAAGGGACGCAAAGATTGATGCGTCTGTTCGCGATCCCAGGGGCAGCCATGTTCCGAGCGCAAATGAGCGATAATGTTCTGAAATGCTGCGAAGCTGCTCAGCGGATCAAGCGCCGGCAGATATAGTGTCGTCATAACATCGATTCGCTCGCTGCGGTCGATCTCGAAAAGACAGAGTTCTTCAACGGCGGCATTTTCAGCTCCAGCGCCATGAATCAGCTTGACTTGGAAATCCTCAGGATACTGATTCATCAGAGTCAGTTTTAGATCCGACGCTACCTCGCGACTGTAAACCTGTGCCAGGAAGGCAGGCAAGTCCGGGCTGATGGATGGGTGATACTGCGACGACACCTCAAGCGCGTCCACGATTTGCATGCCGTCCAGAGCATCTAGCCCGATGAGCGACAAACACGGCTCTATAAAACTGATGCCGTTGATGATCTCGTATGGAAAACACTCCTGCCCAGCCCGCTCTATGAGCTGATTCACTGAGGCTTCCCCAACCAGCGGATCTCCAGGCACTGCATAAACTACATCTCGTCCCTGGCGCGCGATATCCAGAATAGTATCGGCGATCTTGCGATAGACATCTTCAAAACGGTCGTGGCTTTGGTAAACATCATCGAAAGTGACGTAGTGTATATGATCCGGTAAATCTGATACGCAGGGATGGCGCTCGGTTCGCAGGACTAACATCGAGGCTGTACGTAATTTGTCCCAGGCTCGTCGGGAGATATCGTCGATGGGCCCAGGTCCTAATCCTAAAATCGTTATCATCGACGCCTTCCTCGATACAATTTAAGCATTATCCGCTAGTACGAAGCCACATGCTTCGCCCAGTCGCGGTGACGATGTCAGTCGGAGCAAATCAATGGCCAAGCAATCAAGACTATAAAGATGAACTCAAAGGTGATTTTATCATGCGTACTCGTTTACTATACGCCAAACGCCACGTGAGACTTACGCCATATATCCGGTGACAGAAAAGAGTTAGTGCAAATGTCCTAAAATAAAACCAGCCGGATAGGAGTACTGATCCGGCTGTTGATAGAAAGTTTGGTTTGCGGCTCTAGCGTTTGGTATACGTAGGAGCCTTCCGCGCCCGAACCAGGCCAGGCTTCTTTCGCTCCTTTACACGAGCGTCGCGAGAAAGGAATCCTTCCTTTTTAAGGGTTCCGCGCAAGTCGGGGTCAATCTTTTCCAGGGCACGCGCTATTCCCAACAGAATCGCGTCGCGCTGCCCTGAAACACCGCCGCCGTTAACGTGTACAGAAATATCGTAAATGCGTTCCTGCCCAATATGCGTCAAAGGGGCCATACACACTTGCATGTCACCCAGACGCGGCATATATTCGTTAGCCTCTTTGCCATTGATGACAAAGCGGCCCGTCCCCCCGGGGAAAAGGCGGACGCGCGCCGATGAAGATTTACGGCGACCAATCCCTTCATAATACTGTGCTGACATCTGTTTCTCCTTATTCGGTGACCCTCTCTTTAGGCGGGAAGGCTCACAATTCCAGGACTTGCGGTTGCTGCGCCTGATGCGGATGATCGGCACCCGCATAAACTTTCAACTTTCCCATCATCTGCCTTCCCAAGGGACCTTTTGGCAGCATACCTTTGATGGCAAATTTTAGCGCGCGATTCGGGAACCTTCCCATCAACTCGCGCAATGTCATGGTTTTCAATCCGCCAGGAAACCCGCTGTGGCGATAGTATTTCTTTTGATCGAGACGCTTGCCAGTGACATGAATTTTGTCTGCATTGACGATGATAACGAAGTCGCCCGTATCCAGATGCGGAGTAAAATATGTCTTGTGTTTTCCGCGCAAAATCGGCGCCACTTTGGAAGCCAGGCGACCAAGGGTCATGCCTTGCGCATCAATGAGCCACCAACTCCGCTCGATTGAGCGCGCTGTCGTGGCATGGGTTTTTTGAATCTGTTGTCTCATTTTTATCACTCCAGCTAAGCCCCCGTCGTTGCCAGGGAAAGCTCTTTTGAATACAATGTTTCGTTATCATGTGGCGGATACCGCACGGCCTCCAGCACGAGTCCCTGGGGCGGCGCCAATATTTTCGCCTGCTGCAAATCACGACTCTTCAAGACGCGATCGAATTCCGCCAAGGTCATTCTCCCGCTACCAACCTGCGCCATTGTACCGACCATACGCCGCACCATGTGATACAGAAACGCCGTAGCACGAACGCGAAATGTGAAGACTTCGCCAGTCTGTCCCGGTCCGGCTTCCCACTGCGCAAGGAAAACTTCACGTACGGTGTTAGTATTTCCTTCCTGCGGAGGCCGGCCAAATGCCGCAAAATCTTGTTCACCAAGGCACCTCTCCGCAGCTTTTTGCAGCAGATCCAAGTCAAGCGTTTGCCCAACCAGTTGCCAGACTTGCGCGTTCAGCAGCGGATTGCGAACCGGCGGCGTTGCGACCCGATACACGTACTGCCGCCATAACGCGTCGTAACGCGGATGAAACCCACTTTGCTGCCAAAGATCTTGCAGCGCAATATCCAAGGGCAGTTGCGCGTTTAGCGCTTGCAAGAGCTCGCTCTCGGAATGCTTCCACTCCAAATCAAAGGCGATCACTTGCCCTAGCGCATGTACGCCGCTGTCGGTTCGGCCGGCAGCCTTGATCGTAACACGATGCTGCGCTACTTTCTCGATTGCGCATTCCAAGCTACGTTGAACCGTCGGCGTTGTTTCCGCCTGTCGCTGAAAACCACAATAGGCGGAGCCATCATAAGCCAAGGTAGCGGCAAAGCGTTTCATCGCGCACCCACGGCTCAATCGGCCGTAGCGTAATCCACCAACTCGATAAGCGCCATTTCTGCGTTGTCGCCTTTGCGTGGGCCCAATTTGAGAATGCGCGTATATCCGCCAGCGCGATCGGCATAACGCGGTGCCAATTCATCAAAGACTTTGCCAACCAAGTTGCGATCATTGTTCAATCGACGAGCGACTTGTCGACGGGCGTGGACGGCAATCAACTCATCACCGCGTTCTTCTGCTTTGGCCAACCCGCGCTTGGCGATGGTTATCAAGCGTTCGGCGTGGCCTTGCACGAATTTCGCCTTATGGAATGTCGTTTGTATCCGCCCATGTATGAATAGTTGGGTTGCCAGATTCATACGCAGCGCCTTGCGATGGCTACTGCTACGATTGAGTTTTTTTCCGTGAATTCGATGTCGCATACCTGCGCCTCACTCGCCCGTTACTCGGCATTGTCTGTTTCCGTGGACCAATAGTTCTTTTCTTTCAGTTTCTCTTGCAGCTCGTCCAGGGATTTTTCCCCAAAATTGCGGATCGCCAGCATGGCATCCGGGCCGCGGTTCAACATATCCAAGACATCCCCGACCGATGTGATGCCTGTTCGCTTAAGCGAGTTGAACACCCGCACGCTCAGGTCCAACTCTTCAATCGGCTTGTCATACAAGGGCGGATAGGCGGGCTCATCATCATATTGCTGCGGCAATTCGATCGATTGGAACCAATCCTCGTCCACGCCAGCGACTACCTTCAAGTGATGCATCAAGATCTGTGCGGACTGCGCCAGCGCCTCTTCGGGACGGATAGTGCCATCGGTCCAAACTTCCAGCACAAGTTTGTCGTAATTTGTGCGTTGGCCCACCCGGGCGCGATCTACTTCAAAATTGACGCGCTTGATCGGGCTAAAAATGGCGTCGACCGGTAATTCTCCAATCGGGAGGCGTCCGCGTTCCTCCGCGGGGCTAAATCCGCGCCCGGAACGAACCTCAAACTCCATCTCGATATGAACCTCGCGGTCATCCACCGTGAACAGGTAGAGACTCGGATTCTCGATTTGAACTTCCGGCGGCGCATAGATGTCAGCCGCTGTGACTGTACCTTCAGCACCTCGATGTTCCAGCCGTAGGCGTGCGCTTTCCACACCGTGCAGCATCAGGCGCAGCTGTTTGATCTGCAAGATCAACTGCGTCATGTCTTCGCGGATGTAGGGAATCTCGGAATACTCATGATGTACATCCGAGACACGGATGCTGGTTACCGCGGCACCAGGCAGAGATGACAGCAAGATACGGCGCAACGCGTTTCCCAAAGTCAAGCCATAACCGCTCTCCAGCGGACTGACGACGAAGCGACCATAGTCCTTTGTGATGTTTTCGCTTTCTATCTGATGCGGCAACACCATGTTGGCTGTTACAAGATTTGCATCCAGCGAGCTGGATTCCACAGGTGCCGAATTGGATGGATACACCATAAAGCCAGGTTTACCTTTCGATTAAACGCGCCGACGTTTGGGTGGACGCACACCGTTATGAGGAACAGGAGTTACATCGGAAATCGAGCGGACTTTCATGCCACTTTGCTGGATCGAGCGAATGGCAGCCTCTCTGCCCGGTCCAGGTCCTTTAACAAATATGTCAACTTCTTTCATGCCGTGCTGTTGCGAATTTGCCGCAGCAGTTTCCGCGGCCATGCGCGCCGCATACGGCGTATTCTTGCGACTGCCCTGAAAGCCGGATGTTCCCGCGCTCGCCCAGGCAATCACGTTGCCAGACTGGTCAGTCATGGAAACGATGGTGTTGTTAAAGGTTGCGTAAATATGTGCCTGACCATACGGTATATTTTTGAAAGATCGTCTGGTAGTGCTACGAGTGCTTCTTCTTTCTCGTGCCATTCAATTGCTCCACATGCATAGTCACCAGGTTGTTTCTTGCTTGCCGCCTACAACGGCACCAGTGTTTTCTCCATCACGCACGGCGGTATCCGCGCGTCAATGGCTAGATTTCTCGTCCCCAATGCCAGTCAGCTACTTCTTGGTAGCGCCGCGTCGACGGCCACGACCGGCCACCGTCTGCTTCTTGCCTCGGCGCGTACGACCGTTGGTCTTGGTACGCTGACCGCGAACGGGCAAACGCCGGCGATGCCGTAATCCTCGGTACGAGTTAATCTCCATCAATCGCTTGATATTCAGCTGCGTTTGCCGCCGAAGATCACCTTCAATCGTCAGATTATTGATCAATTCACGCAAACGCTGCACTTCGCTTTCGCTCAAATCACGGACGCGCGTGCTGTGGTTGATTCCCGCCGAATCCAGAAGACGCCGACTGGTAGTATTACCAATTCCAAAGATATAAGTCAATCCAATGATAACGCGTTTGTCACGCGGAAGATCTACACCTTCAATACGAGCCATGTATCACACTCCTTCAGACTTTAGCCTTGTCGCTGCTTGTGCTTCGGGTTTTCACAGATGACCGTCACCCGGCCACGACGCCTAATCACACGACACTTCGGGCAACGACGTTTGACACTGGCTGATACTTTCATATTTGATACCTCAAATTCGTACACACCGCTGTGCCCTCGTCCACCGAAACGCACACGCTCTACAATAGCATCTGCTAGCAGATGGTGGTAAGAGTCGCTATGAACGGTTGCTCGCGTTGTTTTTTGATAGTCCCCAGGTGACCGGGACTTGCGACAACGAACGAGCATTGTAGCATAAGTTTTTGACATGTAAAAGGACATTTCTCAAAGTCAATTTGCTTCAATTTCTGGCACCTGGAATCCTGGAGCTTGCAATTTGGAAAAGCAATCCGCCGTCGGATTTCGGCTGGGATCGGCGAGGAATTCTTGCATGATTTCCGCCGCGCAGGGCTCGGACCCCAGCACATCATGCCCCAAATTTGGAAAGACAAAATGCCAACTGGATTGCAGGTATTTCGCTGCATATTCGCCCCACTGCTGTGGAGTTGCCGGATCGTACGCGCCGGACAAAAGCAGGGTCGGCACCGCGCTGGAGATTGGCAGTTGGATTTCTGCTTTCGCAGTCGACACGCCCCAGACTCGGCAGTTGGCGTACTCGTCCCGGGCGAGCTTGCGAGTTGCGACAGTAACTTCGGCTGGAATATCGCTATCAAACGAGGTCAAGCGCTGAGACTCTGGGTTAGACAAATCTTCCGAGCAGCGTACGGTAAAGTAGATTCCCTCGCTCAGCGATTTGTGATCTGTTTCTTCTTCGAATACTGTCAAGAACTCAATCAGAGGCGCAAGATCGTATTCGCCCAAGGCGAACGATGCGATGAAATCGGGGAGATACGGAATGGCACTCGCTTCCTGCAGTAAAGACCGGACCAAAAGGACCAGGTCGTCGCCGTCCATGATAGCGCCGTGATACTTCCCTAAAATGCTCACCTCTACAGGAGTGGCATTCATTTGTAAAACAGCACGGTAAAATGAATCACGCAAGTGTGGAAACGACTGGTTGCACAGCGTATCCGTTTCGCAGTCATTGAAAAGCTGCTCCAATGCCAAGTGGGTGTTGCGTGCCATTTCAGCCGTGGCATTGACAGGGGGCGGATACACGCCGTCTAGCACCAGTGACCGGATTCGCTGCGGCGCGATATCGGCCAGCATCAGCGCCAGACGTGTGCCATAAGAATGACCGTAAACGTTCACTTGCGGCGCTCCCAGCGCAAGCAAAAGGTCATGAAGGTCCCGCACGACGGCCGTGCTTGCAAACGCCGACAGGTCAATGCTCCTGTTATCCATGCGTTCGCGGCAAGTCCGAACCCAATTGTCACTTTCGGACCTGTCTAATTCATTACACTCGAGTGATGGGTACGATAATCCGGCACCGCGCTGATCAAGCAGTATGATATCGAAGTCCTGATGGAAATCCGACTCCAGCCAATTTGGCAGATACGATGAAGCAGCAAAACCCGGCCCGCCTGGCAGATGCAAAATGGGCGCATTATGCGTAGGCTTCTGCGAGCGTAACCGCAGCAAAAACAACTCGAATTGCAGCCGACTTTCCCTTTCATCTTGATACTCCGGCACGAGGAGCCACATGCAAGAAATCTTGGCAGAATGCGCCCGTGCCAGCTCGAGAATCTCGCCTGCGCAGTCATCGACACGAATCGACGGCGAGTCATCTTGTGATGTGACGCAATTCATCATCAAGCAAATCAGGGCTACGATAGACAAGCGGCTACGCACTACAAGATTCCTAAACTAGGGCAGAGTCAGAATCATAGGACCGTCTTGGGTAATTGCCACGGTATGTTCAAAATGTGCCGTCAATGATCCGTCTTTTGTCACCACTGTCCAGCCATCATCGAGCTCAATTAGGTCACCGCGGCCAGCGATAAACATCGGCTCAATGGCGAAGGTCATACCAACCTCCAAGTTATAATCTTGCCACCCGTATCTGCTATTCTTGCTGGGCCACCAGTTGGGAACCTGCGGCTCTTCATGCATGGATTTGCCAACGCCGTGCCCGGTATATTCACGAGCCACGCTGTAACCCATTTTGCCCGCAAAACGGGCTGTTGCCTTTGCCACATCACTGATCCTATTGCCGAGAACAGAGGCGTCTATCGCTTCCCACAGTGCGGCCTCGGTCGCCTGCAGCAGCCGCCGAGCCGGGTTGGATACTTCGCCGACGGCATGTGAGAATGCGGCATCGCCGACAAATCCCTTATGGAAGCACGCGACATCCACGCCGATCAGATCACCGACCTCCAGGAGACGCTGATGGGATGGAATGCCGTGCACCAGTTCGTCGTTGACCGAGGCGGTGATGGTTGCGGGAAAGGGCGGGTGGTTGCCCGGCGCATAACCCAAAAAGCAGGGCGTGGCCCCGTGATCACGCAGGACCGACTCCGCGATATCGTTCAGGGCTTGGGTCGAGACACCGGGAATGATGGCACGGCGCATTTCTTCATGAGCCGCAGCCACAATTCGGCCGGCTTCCCGCATTATTTGGAGTTCTTCAGGAGACTTAAGAATCAGTGCCATTCGCTAGCCCGCACTCAGATTAGCCTGCGTCCAGTACGCGCTTGATATCTGCCCAAACGGCATCTATCGATTGGTCGGCATTGACTTGCCTTACGATTCCCGTGGCTTCAAAATAGCTGATAAGAGGCTGGGTCGTTTCCAGGAATGTATCAATGCGCTTGATAACCGCATCAGCACTGGCATCATCCGGTCGACGTTTTAGTAGGAACCCAGATTCCGTAAGCACGGCATCCAATCGTGGCGGGAAGCGCTGTGTATCGTCTGCAACCCAATCGAAATCAACACCATCTGCGTTGAAGTAATAATTGAAGCTCCGGCCATCATCACTCGTAACGCGGCCAAAGGCGCGTTTGAAAGCGATATACAGATCCAGTTCCAGCAGCAGCACCGCGTCGACCTTTGCGCCTATAGCCGCCAGATGCGATTCCAGAAATTGCGCTTGCACACTATTGCGCGGGTAACCATCGAGGATGACCCCGTTTTGTGCATCGTCTTGTGCCAATCGATCGACAACGATGGCGTTGGTAGTGTTATCGTCCACCAGCCGACCAGATGCCATGATATCTTGCACCTTCAGGGCCAATTCGTCGCTGCGCGTGCGCATTGCCCGGAACAGGTCACCGGTAGAAACTTGAGGAATTCCGTAATGCTCCTCAATCAATTTCGCGTGCAAGCCCTTGCCGGCGCCTTGCACGCCCATCAATATGACATAAAGACTCATGCTGAACTCTCCATTATGCCGCCGCAGTCCGCTGGATCCGTTCAATCCAATCTTAAGATATGTCGGCACCAAAAATAAAGCCGAGCATAAACATACTCGGCCGGAATCCGCTCAATCTCGCGAGAACTAGCGCATGAAACCTTCGTAATTGCGCATCACCAATTGTGCCTCGAGCTGGCGCATGGTATCGATTACCACGCCGACGACGATGATCAAGCCTGAGCCGGAAATCACCAGGCCTGCGTTAATGACGGCGCCCGAAGTAGACGCTTCCAGTGGGAAAATGACGCGATTTACCAAATCCACCATACCAGGGATAATTGCGATCACACCCAGGAAGAAAGCGCCAACAGAGGTAATACGCCGCGTTGTGGATTTGATGTAATCCTCGGTGCGCTTGCCTGGCCGAATGCCCGGGATGAATCCGCCATTACGTTGCAAGGTTTCGGCAAGGTTTTGATTGCCTACCATCACTTCGGCATAAAAGAAGGTGAATCCCACCGTCATCAGGAAAAAGGTGCCCCAATAGAGCAGCCCTTGCTGATTGCCGAAGGTCGTTTGAATGGTGTTGCCGACCGGTCCCGGCGGAAACAGACTCGCGATAATCGCCGGAAACGTGATGATGGACTGAGCGAAGATCAGCGGGATCATGCCAACCGGATTCACGCGCAAGGGTATAAAGCTGTCTTGCTGCGCAAACTGCCGATTACCGCGCACGCGTCGCCCATATTGCACTGGTATGCGGCGCACCCCTTCTTGTATCACGACCACCGCAAGTACGCTCAATACTGTGATAACGACGAACAACGCAAGATTATAAACGCTGCGGTCGGGTTGTTGCGTTATGAGGCGAATCAGGTTTTGCGGCGCTTGCGCCACGATTCCGGCAAAGATAATGATCGAAATTCCGTTTCCGATGCCTTGCTCCGTGATTAGCTCGCCCAACCAGATCGCAAACATGGTGCCGGCTGTCATCGTCGTTAAGACGGAAACGGTCAAAAGCATATCGTTGCCGACGCCAAAACCGAAGCCGGGGATAATCTCAGTGCCGGTACCTGTGGCCAGGTTGAAGATGCTAATCTGACCCAATGCCTGCAATACCGCCATCGGTATAGCAACATAATAGGTGTAACGTTGGATTTTCTCTTGCCCGCCCGGCTCACGCTGAATCCGCTCCAGAGCGGGAACGATGGGTACTAGCAATTGAAAGATAATCGAAGCAGTGATGTAGGGATAGACGCCATTCGCGATGACACTGAAATTGGCTACGGCACCACCGGAAAGCAGATTCATCACTTGAATCAAGTTGCCAGCGCTGCTGCCACTTTCAAAAACCTGTCGCAGAGCCACGCGATCCACACCTACCACCGGTACATGCGCCGCGAACTGGTAAACTATCAGGATGAAACCGGTGAAAAGTAGCTTGTTCCTGACATCGGGCAAGCGCCATGCGTTTCGCAAAGCCTGAATCATAAGTGATGTCCCTCGTTAACGTATTTGTTTGCCGCGCCCGTCTTCGCGCTCACTGTTGACTGCGGTATACGAGCTACCTGATATTACGCAGAACAGCAGCCATGGTTTCGCAATCGGGCACAGCGTTCTGTCGCCGGACTCGCCTAGTCGCTGTCTCCATGGAGCCGCTGCAAATCCACCTTGCGCATTTTCTTTACGGTAGCGCGTGCGCCGGTCACCTTCAGGGCGTGACGGTTAACACTGCCGCCGGCCTTTTCGATCTTTTCCGCCGCGCTCTTGGTGAATTTGTTCGCATGCACTTCGAGTCGTTTTCCCAATTCGCCATTGCCAAGCACCTTGATCGGCCTGTCCGCATTGCGAACGAGGCCAGCTTCTTTCAATGATGCACCATTGACCAGCGCACCTTCTTCAAAGCGCGCATCCAGCATGTCGACATTGACTTCCTGATAGTTGATGGCAAATATGTTGGTAAAGCCACGCTTGAAAGGCAGGCGACGAACCAAAGGTAATTGACCACCTTCAAAATAGGGTCCTTTGCCGCCACCACTACGAGCGCCCTGTCCTTTGTTTCCGCGACCCGCCGTCTTGCCTTGTCCAGCCGCGATGCCGCGTCCGATGCGCTTGCGCCGGCGCTTTGACCCGGGGTCGGGTTTCAAGTCATGTAATTTCATGATTCCAAGACCTCTTCGACTTTCACCAAATGACTGACCTTTGCGATCATGCCGCGGATCTGTGGCGAGTCGCCGATTAGAACACTGCGACCCATCCGATTTAATCCCAACGACTTGACGGTGGCTTTTTGTTTGCTGTTAGAACCAATCGGGCTTTTGACCAGGGTAGCTCTTAAGAGTTTGCCAGAATGCTCAGTCACGTTATTCGCCCTTCCCACTTCGGCGTTCCCAAACCGGCGCTACTTCGTGCACCTGTTTGCCACGCATTTGTGCTAACAGCTCCGAGCTGCGCAACTGCTTCAAGGCATCAAGCGTCGCCATGGTAACGTTCAATAGGTTGGCGCTTCCCTGGCTCTTGGTCAAAATGTTGCGGACGCCGACCACTTCCAAGACAGCGCGCACTCCGCCCCCGGCGATAACACCAGTACCGGGTGCAGCAGGCTTCAACAATACCCGGGCACCGCCATAGCGGCCGGTGACAGTGTACGGTATCGTGGTGCCGGACAACGAGACACTTTCAATATTGCGGCGGGCCCGTTCAGCCGCCTTGCGAATACTATCGGGAACGGCTCTCGCCTTGCCGATTCCAACACCGACATTGCCCCGATTATCGCCAACTACCACCACGGTGCGAAAGGCGAAGCGACGTCCACCTTTGATCACTTTGGCGACTCGGCGAATATCTACTACGCGTTCATCCAGTTCGTCGCGCTCATCTTGCTTCTTGCGCGGTTCCCGTCGTCTACTATCTGCCATTTGTCAACTCCACGACTACAATTTCAAACCGGCTTCACGAGCGCCTTGAGCAACTGCCGCTACACGGCCGGTATATTTGAACCCGCCACGATCAAAAACGACATTGCTGATGCCCGCGTCTTTTGCACGCTCGGCAACCGTCAGTCCGACGATCTTTGCCGCTTCTACCTTATTCATTTCCGCCAACATCGGCGCAACCTCTTTGTCGATAGTCGAGCACGATACCAAGGTGCGTCCGGCGATATCGTCAATGACCTGTACAAACACATTCTTATTGCTGCGGAAAATATTCATCCGCGGACGCTGTCCGGTGCCGGAAATCTGCTTGCGCACCCTGCGATGACGCCGCTTGCGGGCCTGATATTTTCTGCGACCTACTATATCAGCCATGATGCTAACCTCTTGCTTTCCGGAATATTCTGACGCGAGAATCCCGCGCAGGCACTACTTTTTGCCAGCCTTGCCGGCTTTGCGTCGGACGTGCTCGCCAAGGTAGCGAACGCCTTTGCCCTTATATGGCTCCGGTGGTCGCCAACCGCGGATGTCCGCCGCAACCTGACCCACTACTTGCTTATCAATGCCGTCGACGTGAATGATTGATCCGCGTGAATCTTGCGGCACATCGAAAGTGATGTCGGCCGGGGGTTCCACGACAATCTCGTGCGAATGCCCCAGACGCAATTGCAAGTTATTGCCCTGAAGCGTAGCCTGATACCCCACACCTTGAATCTGCAAGGTCTTGCGATAGCCTTCGGATACGCCGAGAACCATGTTCGCCAACAATGCGCGCGTTAAACCATGCAGCGCCCTGTGATGGCGCAAATCCGACGGGCGCTCCACGATCAGCGAACCGTTGTCCTGGCGGATCGTCATCTCCGGGTTAAAATCTTGCGAGAGTTGCCCTTTGGGTCCTTCCACAATGACGGAAGACCTGTCAATTTTAACCGACACTTTTTCCGGCAATGTGATGGGCTGTTTACCAATACGCGACATGACCCTTCCCTCCAGTTACCAGACGTAACACAAGACTTCGCCACCGACGCCATCTCGGCGGGCTTGCTGTGCCGTCATTACACCTCTTGGCGTGGTGATGATAGCGATTCCCGTCCCGCTTAATACGATCGGAAGCTCGCTACGCCTGCGATAGACACGCCGGCCTGGCTTGCTTATGCGCCGAAGCTGCGTAATTACCGGTTGACGATTGCGGCGAGATCCAAAATATTTGAGTTTGACTTGAATCAATGGTACAGGGCTTTCATCGCCTATCGAGAAATCTTCAATATAGCCCTCTTCCTTGAGAATACGGGCAATCTCGATCTTTATTTTCGATTTGGGAACGATGACTTCCAGCTTACCTGCTGTCAAGGCATTGCGGACACGCGTCAGCATATCGGCAATGGGATCGTTAGTGACATTAGACACGATAACCGCCTCCTACCAACTAGACTTAACAACGCCGGGAATCTCGCCATTTAGCGCCATTTCGCGGAAGCAAATCCGGCACAAGCCAAAGCGACGGAAATACGCGCGCGGACGACCACAGACTTTGCAGCGGTTGCGCACACGCACAGCATATTTGCGCCGCTGTTCCCGATATTGCATACATTTCTTTGCCATACAGCTCCCTCTAGTTTCCTTGGAAAGGCATGCCGAGCAATGAAAGCAAGCGGCGCCCTTCCTCATCCGTTTTTGCGGTCGTTACAATGGTAATCTCCATCCCGCGTACCTTGTCAATCTTGTCAAAGTCGATTTCCGGGAATACCAATTGCTCACGCAAACCTACAGTAAAATTGCCACGCCCATCCAACTTTGTGGATACGCCTCGGAAGTCTCGGATACGTGGCAAGGCGATATTAACCAGCCGGTCATACAATGACCACATCTTTTCCCTGCGCAAAGTCACCTTCACGCCGATCGCCCGTCCCGCCCGCAATTTGTAGGTCGCGATGCTTTTCTTGGCGAGGGTAACCATGGGCTGCTGCCCGGTGATCAATTTCAGATCCTCAACTGCGCCATCCAGGGACTTCGGCTCGTCAATCGCTTCCCCCACACCGACGTTGACGGTAATCTTGCTAATCGTCGGCACTTGCAACAAATTGCTGTATCCGAATTCCTGTTGCAAAGATTGTACGACCTCTTCCCGATAGCGGGTATACATCCGGTTTTCCATAAATCATTCTGCTCCGTGCTTACTTGATATCGCTAGCGCATTTCTTGCAGTAGCGCGTTTTGAAGCCGTCCTCATTCACACGATACGCGATACGCGTACTCTCTTCGCAACTGCCGCAAACGACCATCACATTGGACAAGTGCAGTGGCGCTTCAAACTCGATAATCTGGGCCGGGATCTGCTGCCCGCCGGGTGCCGGACGCGCCTTGCGATGGCGCTTGGAAATGTTCACGCCGTTAACAATGACGCGATCTTTCTTGACCAACACACGCACGACCTCACCGCGTAAGCCCTTGTCTTTGCCAGCGATGACTTCGACAGTGTCGCCTTGCATTACTCGCTGCATATTGCTTCCCTCACTTGCTACATTGCGCGTTCGTGAATGCTGTCGCCTTGCTATCGCTTTGGCATACACAGCGCGAACTCCAATTTATCCGCTCTACCGGCCCTATAAAGATTCCGGTGCCAGCGACACGATCTTCATAAAGCCCTTGTCTCGCAATTCACGTGCCACCGGGCCAAAGACACGGGTACCACGAGGATTCTCCAGATCTTCCGCCAACACTACTGCGGCGTTATCGTCAAAACGGATCGTCGATCCGTCAGCTCGGCCATACTCTTTATGTGTACGCACAATCACAGCACGTACCAGTTCGCCCTTTTTGACCGCGCCGCTCGTCGATGCCGACTTTACAGTCCCGACCACAATATCGCCAACGTAGCCATATTTGACCCTCGAGCCACCAATGACCCGGATAACCAGAATCTCTTGCGCTCCGCTGTTATCTGCGATCTTCACCCGCGATTCTGTCTGAATCATCGTTGACCCTCCTCTTTCTCAGAACCATACTGCCACGATGCCAATCCGACCGGAAATTTTGCCAGTTTGACCAGCGATTCCTACAACTCCGGCTGCTCGAGCACTGCTTCAACCACCCAGCGTTTGCGCTTGCTAAGCGGCCGACTTTGAACAATCTGGACGACCGCGCCGATTCCCGCACCCGTCTCATCATGCGCCATGACTTTATGCGTTGATGTTACAACCTTGCGATAAATCGGGTGAATCTTACGGTTTTCAATTGCGACAACTACAGTTTTCTGCATCTTGTCGCTTACGATAGTACCAATCATGCGCTTGCGATTATTGGGCATCGCCAGACCCTCCTTCAGAAACGAGCGCGGCAGCCAGTTCACGTTCACGCAAGGCGGTCTTCAGCCTGGCAATATCCTGCCGCGTCTTACGGAATAGCGTCGTGTCCTTCAACTCGCCGGACTCCCTTTGAATACGAAAGGTGTACATCTCTACTTTTAGATCCTCAATCTTGTCCAGGATAGCGTCGCTGGACATCGCGCGGATTTCGTCAATCTGCATCAGCCAACCTCCCGCCCTGAAATGGGATCAAATCGCTTAACGAATTTCGTTTTGATGGGCAACTTGTGTGATGCGAGGCGCAGTGCCTCGCGCGCGTCGTCCTCCGGAACTCCACTCATTTCGAAGAGGATGCGCCCCGGCTTGACCACGCAAACCCACTTTTCTACCGACCCCTTGCCCTTGCCCATGCGGGTTTCGGCAGCTTTCTGCGTAACCGGCTTATCAGGAAAGATACGGATCCAAACCTTGCCACGCCGGCGAATGTATCGCACCATCGCGCGCCGGCAAGCTTCGATCTGGCGGCTACTCACCCAGCTCGGTTCCAGCGCCTGCAAACCAAAATCGCCAAACTGCACCACCGCGCCGCGGCCCGCTTTTCCGCGCATTCTTCCGCGCATTTGCTTGTTATACTTTCTGCGTTTCGGCATTAACATGCGGATCGCTCCCTTTTGCTTACGCGCGCTCGACCAAGTCGAAACGCTTCCTTTACCCGCACGCGACACCTGTCGGTCGTACGCGGTCCATTTGCCTTGCTCGGTTAATTCCGGCGACCCCGCCGACCATCTTGCCCCGGTCGATCCACACCGGAGACCTGTTCCTCACCCGGCAAAATATCGCCCTTGTAAACCCAAACCTTGACGCCAATCTGGCCAAAGGTCGTTAGCGCCTCTGCGAATCCATAATCAATATCGGCGCGGAGTGTGTTTCTTGGCACGCGACCATCAAACATCCACTCGCGTCTCGCCATGTCCGCCCCGCCCAGGCGACCGCTAACTTCTACACGGATCCCGCCGGCGCCTTGACGCATGGCCTGCGTGATAGCGCGTTTCATTGCGCGGCTGTGGCCAATTCGCCGGATCAGCTGCGAGGCGACATTTTCCGCAACCAGGGTCGCGTCGAGGTCCGGCTTTTCAATCTCACTAACCTCGACTTTTACTGTTTTGCCGGTCATATCCTGCAGCTTCTGCCGCAGCTCTTTGACCGCCTCGCCCTTGCGGCCAATAATCAGGCCGGGCCGAACCGTATTTATGGTAATAATCACCAAATTGGGATGACGTTCGATTTCTATGCGAGAGACGCCAGCGCGTTTGGTTTCTTTTTTCAGAAACTTGCGAATCTTGCGGTCTTCCATCAATAGATTTACGTAGCGTTCGCCCTCTGCATACCAGCGGGCGTCCCACTCACGAATTATCTTCAGACGAAAGCCCTTGGGATGAACCTTACGACCCATTAATCTTCTTCCTCTCGCTCTAATCGCTCTGCTCGCTCTTCCAAAAATACCCAAAGGTGCGATGTGCGTTTCAAACGCGGCTTGAAGCGGCCACGCGCTCCTGCTTTGAAGCGCTTTAGTGTCGGACCATCGCCGGCATAGATTTGCGAAACAATCAGATCATCCGGATTCAGATCGAAATTGTTCGACGCATTTGCCATGGCAGATGCCAAGGTCTTGCTGACGAAATCAGAGCCTTTTTGCGGCATGTAGTCAAGCACGATCATCGCTTCTTGCGCATCCATACCGCGCACTTTGTCGCAAACCAGGCGCAGCTTCTGTGGCGAGATCGGCAGATATCGTGTAATCGCACGAACTTCCATATGACAATCCCCTAACGTCTGCTATCGGCAATATGCCCACGGAAGGTACGGGTCGGGGCAAACTCGCCGAGCTTATGGCCGACCATATTCTCCGTGATGTAAATCGGTACATGGCGCCGGCCGTCGTGCACAGCTATCGTATGTCCTACCATCTGCGGAAAAATCGTGCTGGCCCGGCTCCAGGTCCTTATTACGACCTTTTTGTTCTGAGCGTTGAGCCTTTCGACTTTTTCCAGCAATTTCGGGCTGATGAAATAGCCTTTTTTCAATGAACGTGACATGAGAATTTCTCCACGGATTAACGGCGTTTGCCGCGTCGCCGAATGATGAACTGACTAGTGCGTTTGTTGCGACGCGTACGTACGCCAAGCGCCTTCTTGCCCCAAGGCGTCTTGGGAGCCGACATGCCGATACCGGTTTTACCTTCGCCGCCACCATGTGGATGACTGGACGGGTCCATCGCAGTCCCCCGTACACTCGGCCTCCAGCCCAACCAACGCCTACGGCCCGCTTTACCGAGCTTGACATTGGAATGTTCCGCATTGCCAACCTGGCCGATCGTGGCGCGGCACGTTGCCAAAACCATGCGCATTTCGCCGCTGGGCAGGCGCAAGGTGATGTATTTGTCTTCCGAAGCCAGGATCTGCGCCGACGTTCCCGCAGAGCGCGCGATTTGGCCACCTTTTCCCGGTCTCATTTCGATGTTGTGCACTACTGTGCCCAAGGGAATATCTTTGAGGGCGCGGCTATTACCCGGGCGCAAGGTACTAGCGGCACCGTTACCGATCGCGTCACCAACCGTAAGCCCCATAGGAGCGATAATATAGCTCTTGACGCCGTCCTCATATTGCAACAAAGCAATGCGGGCCGAACGGTTGGGATCATATTCAATGGCAATCACTTCTGCCCGGCAATCTTCTTTGTTGCGTTTGAAATCTACCAAACGATAGCGGCGCTTGTTGCCACCACCACGATGACGCACCGTAATACGCCCGCTATTATTGCGACCACCCGTTTTGCGCAGCGCCCTGGTCAGCGCGCGTTCCGGCTTCTTTTTGGTGATCTCTTCGAACGTGTAGCCGGTCATATCTCGGCGACCGGGCGATGTGGGCTTGTAAACCTTTATCGGCATCTTTTTTGCTCCCTAGACGTTGAACAGCTCAATGGACACGCCTTCTTCCAGAGTGACGATCGCCTTCTTCCATTGGCGGGAACGGATGTATTGGTTCCGGCCACGGCGGCCACGCTTGGCGGGCATATTCATGGTGTTCACTTTCAGCACTTTGCCTTCCAGTTCAAAGATTACCTCAACCGCTTCTTTAACCTGGAGCTTGTTGGCCTTGCGTGCCACTTCAAATACATACTTGTTATCGTTGTCAACCATGCCGGTAGTCTTTTCGGTAATGACAGGTCGACGAATAACATCATAGAGATGAAGCTCTGCCATGTCCTAGTTCTCCTTACCCCAAATGCGCGTCACAATCTCCAGCGCATCCAGCGATATGATAACCTTGTCGTACTTCAGCAAGTCGCGAACATTCAAGTAACTGGCCAACAGCGAATGGGCATTCGACAAGTTATTGACACTCTTGCGAAGCGCTTGCTGTTTGGCTGTTACCACAAGCAAGGCCGACTGATCGCCAACCAGCGACTCCAGCATCTGCCCCATGGCTTTCGTCTTGGGCGCATCGATTTCCAGCTTGTCCACGATCAGCAATTGCTCATCGCGAACCAGAGCGCTCAAGGTTGATCGAATCGCGCCTCGACGCATCTTCTTGGGCATCTTCTTGGAATAATCACGTGGCTTGGGACCATGTGCCAGACCACCGCCAACAAAAATCGGCGCGCTTTGTGCACCGTGACGCGCGCGCCCCGTGCCTTTCTGACGATACCACTTCGCGCCGGTCATCCGCACTTCGCCCCGCGAACGGGTGCTGTGTGACCCTTGACGCGCGTTGGCCATTTGCCGCACAAATGCCTGGTGCATTAAACCCACGTTGATCTTGGCTTCAAATACATAAGGCGGCAAATCGACCTGTGAGACCTCTCTGCCGTCGCTATTCAACACTGGGAACTGCATTGCGAATGCTCCTGTTTACTCGAGCTACGACTTCTTGGTCGCGGGCTTTATCATCACGATGCTACCTCTGGCGCCGGGCACTGAACCCTTTACGGCTAGCAGGTTGTTCTCGGCATCCACAACAACCAGCGCTACATTCTGCACCGTAACACGATCATTGCCCATCCGGCCGGCCATCTTCTTACCTTTTAGCGTTCGGCCAGGTGTCGCGCACATTCCGATGGAGCCAGGAGAGCGCATCCGGTCAGATTGACCGTGCGTCTTGGGCCCGCGGGAAAATCCATGACGTTTGATAGTACCGGCGTGGCCGCGCCCCTTGCTGATGCCAATGACATCGACAAGCTCGCCTTGTTCAAAGACATCGACCTTGATCTCTTGACCTTCTTCCACGGCAATCTTGTCATTATCTGCCAAGCGGAATTCCCGCAGATGTCGCAAAGCCGGCAAATCGGCCTTTTGCAGATGCCCAAGCTGTCCTTTAGTCAATCGTTTTGGCTTGGTTTCGCCGTAACCCAATTGAATCGATACGTAACCGTCTCGCTTGGCATTGCGCACCTGCGTCACATAACAAGGACCCGCCTGGATGACTGTCACCGGGATTACCGTGCCTTGTTTGTCAAATACCTGGGTCATGCCCACCTTCTTGCCAATCATGCCTTTCACGATTTAGCCTCCACCAGGGTGTACCAACCAGACAATCCTATCCATGTACAGCCCCGCTAACGTTCTTCACGCACTCACTCGCGCCTTTTGCGCTGCCGTCGTGTTCGCACGAAATATCTCCGAGCGACGGTTCCTTAGATCTTGATCTCGATATCCACGCCTGCGGGCAAGTTGAGACGCATCAGCGTATCAATCGTCTTGCTATCAGGGTCGAGAACATCAATCAGGCGCTTATGGGTACGTATCTCGAAATGCTCTTGAGAGTCTTTATCGATAAAGGGCGACCGGCGCACGGTGAATCGCTCAATACGAGTCGGCAAGGGTACGGGACCCACGACTCGCGATCCGGTTCTCTCCGCAGTCTCCACAATCCGCTGTGCCGACTGGTCGAGTACCCGATGATCATATGCCTTTAGCCGGATCCGAATCTTGTTCTTTGCCATTCCGCAACCTTTTCGCTTGTAAGATGAAACTCACGTAAAGCAATGAAAAGCATTTTCTTGTGTGTGCGAGGGAAGCATTTTCGCCTCCCTATCGCGAGCCCATTCGCTCCGACAGTCTATCAATTAGGCGAACCGGTTAATCACCGGCTCACCTCTTTCAATCCGATGATGCGATTATTCAAGGATTTCGGTGATGCGACCGGCGCCCACCGTCAATCCACCCTCGCGAATCGCAAAGGACGAACCACGCTCCAACGCAACCGGTGTGATCAACTGGACATCGAGATTGACGTTGTCTCCGGGCATTACCATTTCGACCCCGTCCGGCAAAGTGATCGTGCCGGTCACATCCATTGTACGAATGTAAAACTGCGGGCGATAACCGGTGAAGAAGGCCTTATGTCGCCCACCTTCATCCCTGCGTAGGACGTATACTTCGCATTTGAACATCTTGTGCGGCGTGATCGAGCCAATCTCCGCGATCACCATGCCACGCTGAACCTCTTCACGATCAATACCGCGCAGCAGGATTCCGGCGTTGTCCCCGGCCTGCGCCTGATCCAGTTCCTTGTTAAACATTTCGATACCGGTGACGGTGGTCTTTACGATTTCGTCACGCAAGCCGACGATATCGACCTGTGTGCCCTTCAGCAATGTGCCGCGAGAGACGCTGCCGGTAACAACCGTCCCGCGCCCCTTGATGGAGAAAACATCTTCAATCGCCATCATAAAGGGTTTATCCACTTCACGCATGGGCGTGGGAATCCACTCGTCAACGCGTTCCATCAATTCCAGGATGGATGCGTATTCCGGGGCTTCAGGATCGGTGCTCTCGCACTCTTGAGCAGCCAGCGCTGAGCCTTTTATGATAGGCGTTTCCGGATCAAAGTCGTAACCTTCCAGCAGTTCCGACAATTCCATTTCCACCAACTCAATCAATTCTTCATCATCCATTTGGTCAGTTTTGTTGAGGTAAACGACCATAGCCGGTACCTCGACCTGCTTCGCCAAAAGCACATGCTCGCGGGTCTGTGGCATAGGACCATCGGGCGCGCTCACAACGAGAATCGCCCCGTCCATCTGTGCCGCGCCAGTGATCATATTCTTGATATAGTCACGGTGACCCGGGCAATCAACGTGCGCGTAATGACGGGCATCAGTTTCGTATTCAACATGGCGAATATTAATTGTGATACCGCGCGCGCGCTCCTCCGGCGCGTTATCGATATCACCGTACTCACGCTCTTGAGCTTGACCCTTGAGGGAAAGCACTTTGGTGATTGCGGCTGTCAACGTGGTCTTGCCATGATCGACATGACCAATCGTGCCGATATTTACGTGCGGTTTGCTGCGCTCGAATTTACCTTTTGCCATCTGACAATTCCTCGTGTAATCGCGCCGATATGAATATGACTAGCGGACGAAAACTGCAAGCAGGAGCTTGTCCCGCCCTCTACTTACCGCGACCCGGCCTTTACCTCTTCGGCAATGCTTTCGGGCGCGACCGTATACGTATCGAATTCCATGCTAAAGTTGCCACGTCCCTGGCTGTTGTTACGCAAATCATTGGCGTAACCAAACATCTCACCCAAGGGCACTTGAGCCTTTATCACGGCAATGCCTTCACTATGTGGTTCCATACCTTGAATGACGCCGCGGCGCGATGAGATATCTCCCACCACCACACCGGTGTAATTTTCAGGCACGACCACTTCCACTTGCATGGAGGGCTCCAATATTACCGGGGAGCCCTTTCTGATACCTTCTTTAAGAGACATTGATCCAGCGATAGTGAAGGCGATCTCGCTGGAATCCACCTCGTGGTATGCGCCATCCAGCAAAGAAGCCTTAATGTTCACCACGGGATAACCAGCGATCACACCACCCTGTATGGCTTGCGTCACACCTTTTCTCACAGCTGGGACATATTCCTTGGGTATGGAGCCGCCGCGTGTGGCATCAATGAAGAGTAATTCGCCTTTGGCATCGTCTCGTTCTTCATCCGTCATGGACTCAAAGCGAATCGTACAACGAGCGTATTGCCCCGCTCCACCCGTCTGCCGCTTAAAGGTAGTGTCGATTTCCACTGCGCGCGTAATCGTCTCGCGATAGGCGACGCGCGGACGTCCTACTCTCGCCTCGACTCCATACTCGCGCATCAAGCGGTCGACGAGTACTTCCAGATGCAACTCGCCCATGCCTTTGATTTTGGTTTGACCCAATTGGTCATCAACTTCGATCTGGAAGGTCGGGTCTTCCTCAGCCAATTTGCGCAACCCGATGCCCATCTTGTCTTGATCAGCTTTGGTATTTGGCTCAATCGCCACCTCGACCACCGGATCAGGGAAAGTAATATTTTCCAGCAAAATGGGATCGTTGGGCGCGCTGAGTGTATCGCCCGTGAAGGTGTCTTTCATGCCGATCACTGCAGCAATATCGCCTGCGTGCACCTCTTTGACATCCTCGCGACGATCGGCAAACATTCTTACGATTCGTCCGATGCGTTCGCGCTTACCGTTTGCGCTATTAATCACTTGCGACCCGGCTTTTAATATGCCGGAATAAACGCGCGTGAAGGCCAAGCGTCCATATTGATCGCTGACAATCTTGAAAACCAGCGCAGCCAATGGGCCATCGTCTTCTGCATAGCGGAATAATACGGTGCCGTCTTTAGGATGCTCTCCCTTGACCGGTGGGACATCCAAAGGAGAGGGCAAAAGTGCCACAACCATGTTCAAGAGCGCCTGTACACCTTTGTTCTTTAGCGCCGCCCCACATAGAACAGGATGCAACTGGCTCTCAATCGTTCCGGCGCGTAACGCCGCCAGGATTTCCTCTTCGCTTATTTCCTCTTCCTCAAGGAATTTCATAGTCAGATACTCATCGTTTTCAACGATCTTTTCGATCATCTCTTCGCGACGCGTCTCTGCCATTTCCCGATGGCTCTCCGGTACCGCGTGACAATTGATATCGGTTCCCTCATCGTTGCCGTAGGTGATCAACTCCATTTTGAGCAGGTCGATAATGCCTTCAAAGTTTTCACCGCTGCCATACGGCACCTGAATGACAACCGGATTGGCTTTGAGCCGATCGATCATCATATCGACGCAACGGTCGAAATCAGCGCCAATACGATCCATCTTGTTGACAAAACACATGCGCGGCACACTATATTCGGATGCTTGCCGCCACACTGTTTCCGATTGCGGTTCGACCCCGGCTACACTGTCGAAGATGGTAATCCCTCCGTCAAGCACCCGCAAGCTACGTTGCACTTCTGCGGTGAAATCAACGTGGCCAGGTGTATCGATAATATTGATCTGATGCCCATCCCAACTTGCGGTTACGGCAGCCGAGGTAATCGTTATACCCCGCTCGCGCTCTTGCTCCATATAGTCGGTAGTCGCAGAACCTTCGTGCGTCTCGCCAATTTTGTGGACCATACCGGTGTAATAGAGTACACGCTCGGTGACCGTAGTCTTGCCCGCGTCGATATGGGCAATGATACCGATATTGCGTACCTTGTTGAGATCCAAGCCTTGTCTATTTTCTGCCATTTCCCATCCAGCTCCCGAAGGGCATTATCGGGATCAATCGCCTTGAGTTTTAACGGAAATGAGCGAAGGCACGGTTTGCCTCCGCCATGCGGTGCGTCTCGTCTTTCTTGCGAACGGCATTGCCTTGGCCGTTGAAGGCATCAAGCAATTCGTTCGTCAGCTTGTCAGCCATGCTGCGCCCGTTTCTCGAGCGAGCAAACTGAATCAGCCAACGCATCGCCAGCGCCACACCACGCTCTGCCGACACATCGATAGGCACCTGATAGGTCGATCCACCGACGCGCTTCGGCTTAACTTCTACGGCGGGCGCCACGTTACGAATCGCGATCTCGAATACCTCAACGGGATCCTTCTTGGTGCGCTCGCCCATGGCTTCCATCGCATCATACATGATGCGCGTAGCCAAGCTCTTCTTGCCACCATGCATCATTCGATTGATGAACATGGCAACATGCAAGTTGTTATACCTCGCATCGTTGGGTGGAATGCGTTTGGGTGGACGGTTTCGTCTGGGCATTCGATTGCTCCATCTTCTCATACAAGCCGCGCTGAACGCGCCAGCTAGTGCTTGCTTACAGCCGGGGGCGCGTCAGACCTTAAAATCGCTGCGGCTATTTGATTCGTTTAGTTCCGTATTTGCTGCGGCCCTGTTCGCGGCCATCAACGCCGCTTGTATCCAGTGTGCCTCGCACTATGTGATAACGGACGCCGGGTAGATCTTTCACACGTCCCCCGCGTACCAATACGACGCTGTGCTCTTGCAAGTTATGGCCCTCACCGCCAATATAGGCGGTTACTTCGATTCCATTAGTCAGCCGCACACGTGCCACTTTGCGTAGCGCCGAGTTGGGCTTCTTGGGCGTCATCGTCTTGACCTGCGTGCAAACACCACGTTTCTGCGGGGCACCCGTCCGCTGCCGAGATCGACGCTGCTTCAGCGCATTAAAAGTGAATTGCAGCGCCGGCGCTTTGTTCTTCTTACTCTTGAACTTGCGCCCCTTGCGCACCAACTGGTTGATCGTTGGCATATTTGACTCCATGACCTTCTACAAGATTGTCTTGTCCCTTAGACACACAAACAGGCGTACATGTTGGACGCCTGATTTCTGTATCTTTATGGCGAGACACCCCACGTTAGCAAAGCACTTTCGCCATATCTGCTCAATTCAACCTGCAGCGCCTCCTTGCGAGAGGTTGCCGGTTGCCTGTGCGGTTGAGGATATTATCAGCGAATAACACGGGTGTCAAGGCATTCATGGTGGCGACTTTTAGCTTGCCCCGGCAACACATTAGCTTCCTAGTTACCGTGGAACAATTCACGGACGATTATATTGCGCTGGATTTCGCTGGTGCCTTCATAAATCTGAAAAATCTTGACATCGCGAAGCAACTTTTCCACCGGATATTCCTTCATGTAGCCGTAACCGCCAAATACTTGCACTGCGTCTACCGCAGCTTTGGTCGCCATATCAGCGGCGAAAGCTTTGGCGTAAGCCGGGATCCGCGGATTAAATATGCCTTGATCTACTTGCCAGGCCGATTGCCAGGTCAGTAGGCGCGCAGCTTCATAGTTGATCGCCATATCCGCGATCTTGTGTCCCACGGCCTGATGCTGATAAATGGGCACGCCAAAAGCCTCACGCTCGCTGGCATAGCGCACACACTCTTCGAGCGCCCGGCGCTGCAAACCAACCGCCGCCGCCGCTACACCGGGACGGCTGTGATCGAAGACTTTCATCGCGATGTAAAAGCCCTGCCCCACCTTGCCGACAATGTTCTCTTCAGGTACTGCCACATTCTCGAAGACGATCTCGGCCGTATCAGAGGCACGCTGACCCAACTTGTCGAACTTTTTGCCCACGCTCAGGCCAGGCGTTTCACGATCAATGATAAAGCAGGTCATGCCACGATGACCGCCGTCGGGATCCGTCTTCGCGAAGATGATATAGAAATTGGCGTAACTGGCATTAGTGATGAAGGTCTTGCTGCCATTGATCACAAAGCTGGAGCCCCGTTTTTCGGCACGGGTCTCTATGCCTGCCACATTTGAGCCGGCGTTTGCTTCGGTCACTCCATAAGATACGAACTGGCCTTTCTCGCTTACTCTTTCGCCGAGCCAATATGCCTTCTGTTCATCGTTGCCAGCGATCAAGATGGGCAACGACGCCAGCGAATTGACACCCAGGCTGGTGCCGATGCCGGTACAACCGTATCCGATTTCCTCGGAAACCAGGACCTCCTCAAATGCAGAGGCACCCACACCGCCGTATTCTTCCGGTACAAGCATGTTGACAATCCCAAGCTCACGCGCTTTGTGGAAAATCTCTTCGGGGAACTTTGATTTTTCATCAAATTCTGCCGCCACGGGAATGATATTGTCGGCTACGAAATCGCGGGTCATCCGAACCAGCATTTCTTGTTCTTCGCTTAGTTTGAATTGCGGACCCGCCAGCGAGTCCACCACCGTGTTCACCAAGGCAGCCCTCATTCATCAAGGATTTGGGAAATTAATCTAACACCGATTTGATTTGCTTACTAGCCCTTTGAAGGATAGCAAGTGTCGCCTGGATCACCCGCTCTTGCTGTTCCTGGTGGCTGATTTCGGCTGAATTGTCACCGATTTGCGGTCCGTACCAGCCAAACTGCGCATGGTTGCCGCCAACAATCATGACTTTGTCGGAATCAAGAGGTAAAAGATCAAACGACACTTCGATTTCATCGACACTCGCCAGTCCATCCAGCTCGCCATAAATTGATGCAACGGCGAGCTCCGCCTCGCTCAGATCCACGCCTGATTCCGGGAAAGCAGCCATCAGTACCAGACCATGCACTTTTCCCAGATGATGGTACGCATATCTCGCCGCCATGACACCGCCCAATGAATGCCCGCCAATTGCCCAGCGCTTGATACCGGGATAGGCGTCAATTGCGGCATTTGCGGCATCAGGATTGAGTATGGCCAGGTTCAATGGCATTGGAAGCAGGATTGCCAAATGGCCGGCTTCTGCCAGCGCAGCGCCCAAGGGCGCATAGGCTTCGGCCAGTACGCGACCACCGGGATAAAAGATAAATCCCGCTGCTTCCATTCCGCCAATTGGTTCAAAAACGATCCAGAGGTCTCGATTAACATCGACAGCTTTGTTCGACTTCAGGGCTCTCTGCGCTTACGGCATCAACTGCCCAGACGGTGTATTGGCCCAAATGATAAAGGAGACCCCAGCAATAATGATGACCGAGATTGTTACCAGAAAGAGGAGGCGGAATCTTCTGAAGCTTGTAACCGCAACTTTATGCCGAGTCAAGAATATCGGCAAGCGCTTTACCTGCAGCTATACCAGAGACGAACGCCCCTTCAACGCGACCGCGTCCTCCAAAGGCGTCGCCAGCAAATACCAAGCCCGGCAGGTCGCGCGCGACAAGACATTCGTGTGCATACGTCGTTAGTGGGACGGAATAGCTCCACTTCTTCAATTGGGTGCTCACTATCTTGCCATCGCCAGTAAGATATGGCAGCACGGCAGATTCCAGTTCGCGGACTATGTCGGCTTCCGATGCATCCCAGTTTTGACGGCTAAATTTTGCATTGGCGTGGCTAGTGATAATTTTGGTTCCAGAAATGCCTTTGGCTTGGTTGTCCGCTACCCAGTACACATCGCTTTGGAAGTTTTGTACGGCACCGGGCTTGGGCAATTCGATAGCACCTTTGATTTCGTGGATGCCGCATAAGCAGGGACCGAATTGGATTCGCCGCAATTCGTCAAAATCGTCAGAGTGAAGCCAAACGGCGTTACCAGTGAGTAAATTCAGTGACTCGGGCATCGGCGGCGTCATCAGCAAAGTACGTCCCATATACTCCGAGCCATCACTATCCTGCAGCAACCATCCTTCATTGTTGATCTCGACCTGCGTGACGAGACGATCGACCACGGTATCCAAGCCATTTGCCAGCTTTTTCGCCAGCATATTCATGCCGCCGCGCGCCGCATAACGCGGATTTCCGTCGCCAGCGGTGCGTTTGGTGCTGCCATCGGACCAGCCAGTACCCCAGACATAAATCAAGTCTTCGGCCAGCCACCGATTTACAAAGCGTTGCAAGATATCGCTGCGCACGGTAAAGAACTGCGCGCCATGATCCGCCAGCCCACGCTCGCCAACCCGACGGGTGGCAAGACGCCCGCCAACGCTGCGTCCCTTGTCGATAAGTTGCACCGAATAGCCTCGTTCTTGCAAGGTCCGTGCGGCCATCAAGCCGGATAGGCCCGCGCCAACGATCAAGACATCCCTCGTCACATTTTCTGCCTTTCAGTACCCACTTGCTTGAATGATCCTATCATACCGCATACATTTTAATATAGGAGGTTCGCTCGCTTGCGCGCCATGCGCCGGAAGTTTCTTACGCTGCTCCAATAGCGATTGCCTTAACATTGCGCACGATCTGTGATACGATGACGGTGCGCTACGACATAGTCCGAAATTGGGTGGGCCATGTCGTCAGCCATCATGGGGGCGAATTAGATTCGACGTTGGTGGTTGAAGCCGCACTGCAAGCCGTGGCGCCAATGCACGTTAAACTGGCAACGCACATAGGTGCAAAACCCAATTTCCAACCCCTTCCTATGGTTGCTTAGACCATCGGAATAAGGGTGTAGAGGCAAAAAGTCCTCTACCGCTCCTGCAAGATCGCCTCCCTACGCGGTCTGCATCGAGTGTCATAAAAAGTTAGGGTGCTCGTCGTGGACGCCGGTAAAGCGACGCTAAGACCTATCGGCTAGCGCAGTGTATACCGCGTTCTCTGGGATTGCACTGGGCGAAAACTAACAGAGAGCTAAGCTTGTAGACGTGCGAGATTCGAAACCAGCGGACCCGGGGGGCAGGTCCCCGGCGCTTCCACTAGACGACTGCCGTCTCACGACATGTGAGGCGGTTTTTCTTTTGTACGGTATAATCTGCGGCAACTTGGACTGAACAGGGTCATCCTGGATGCAGTTGCTTTCAGCAGTTGGGTGGGGGCGAAGGGATCTGACGCGCTCACATTACCAAATGAATTCTTGGCGGTTGCCTGTAACACGGGCTTTCAACGGGGTTTTCGTCTTCCTGGCCGTCGCCCTAGTTTTTATCGCGGCATTGCTCGCGGCTTGTGGGCCATCGGAAGTGCAGCTTAGCGCTACCTCAGCCTACGAGACAGCAGAGTCAGATATCAATCAGCTTCGCGCCACAGCAACTGTCGCGCGTGCCAGGCTGCAGATTACGCTCGATTTCGTGGGAACACGTGTTATGCAAGTGGAACAAGCGAATCAGTTCCTGCGATCGAGCCTGATGGATCTGGGAACCGAAAGCGCCTTTATCGACGCCAACCTAAGCCAGCTCCAACTTCAGCCTTCTCCCACCCAGCGACGGGGACTGGCAGGCGTCACCGGCGCGACTGCCACACCGTTAGCGCTGCTCGCCGTCAGCAATGATCAACGGGTTCAGGTCACGGCAGCCGTTGCAGTTGCGATCACTCCGGATAAGCGTCCCCGACTGGGAAATGTGGCATTGGCATCCGGTGTCGATACAGAAGACTGCGCACTCGATATTAACCCGCTTTTCACACCCGAATCTGCCGCGATATATATCGTTGCACGGGCCTTCAACATCCCGGCTGGCGCGAATCTTTCTTCCATTTGGCAACGCCAGAGTTCCGAAGTTGCACAGTTGAGCTTTCAAACTGAGTTTGCCATCAACAACAACTGCATCTGGTTTTTCATAGACCAAAGCGATACGCCATTTCTGGCCGGCGCTTGGTCGGTCGAGATTCGCATGGATGGCGAGGCCCTGATGTCCCCGCTGCCCTTTCGTGTGGTACCGAGTTAGAGACCGCAACCAGGCTTTGAGACACTGTCTTGCCTTGGAATATTGTGGTAAGTTTGTGCTGTGCGCCAAGGAAACTATTTGGTTGTCTTATGCGTATTGCTGAGAGAATAACGTAAGGGTTTCAGGATAAGCGTGATGGCAATTGTGACACGTTGGGACAACAAGAAAAAGACTATCGTCATGCTGGAATTTGAATCTGAATGGTCGTGGGACGAGCTTGAAGGCGCCGTGCAAAAGGCGGATTCGCTGATCGGGAGCGTGGAACATTACGTGGACCTGATTATCGATCTGGAGGGTACAGCCATACCCAAAGATGTTTTCAGCGCTGCCAAGACTCTGCTGGCTTCCGGGGAGGCTCGCCGCAATGAAGGTGTGCGCGTGGTGGTGGGCGCCAATGGTGCCATTAAGACGATCTATCAGACAATTCAGAAGACCATCAGCGCGGTAGACGGGCGAGAGATCCTCTTCGCAGCCAGCCTGCCCGATGCGCGGGCCATCATACGAGGCTTGTCTTTCGATCGTTAGCCGCGACCGCGAACCTTTCCGCTGTTTATCAAACTTTCCCATTCCACGACCTTGCAATTTTGACCGTTGGCGAGTAGCCCACGACACCGCGTAGGTTAAATAATGAACCTGACCTAAAGACCTGTCCGCCTAATCGTATAGGCAGTATCGCAACCGGCCCTTTTCCCGCTATGCTAAGATCATAAAAGCAGACAAGGACTCAATAATGATGATGAGGGGCGGCGGATGGTTCCGCTATATGCACGGTTTCGACGCGGGCAAGCCTAAAGTAACGCGGAGCCTGCTGCTGCGCGTCCTGGCATATGCCAAACCTTATCGCATGCATATCATCAGCATGCTCGGCACGATATTGCTTACAACTGGATTGAGCTTGCTCAATCCGCTGATATTTCGCGAGATTATCGACGGAGCGCTGGCGAATAAGGACCTGGATCAACTCCATGTTCTGGCTCTGGCGTTGGTTATGATTCCCATTCTCAGCGGCGGAATAAGCATTGTCCAGCGCAAGCTCAACGTCTCAATTGGCGAGGGCGTAATCTACGATTTGCGTGTCGCGCTTTATCATCATTTGCAATTGATGTCGCTGCGATTCTTTACCAATACAAAGACCGGCGAACTGATGAGCCGCTTGAACAACGACGTTGTTGGCGCTCAAAATGCCATCAGCAATACCATCGTTTCTATCGTCACCAATGTGATCACTGTTGTAGCCACGCTGGCAGTCATGCTAACCCTAGAATGGAGGCTGACGATCCTTGGCGTATTGGTGCTGCCGTTTTTTATCATTATTGCGCGCAGGTTAGGCAAGCGTCTAAAAGAAGTAGCTCGCGAACAGATGGCATACAACGCGCAAATGAACGCCATGATGAACGAAACACTCAATATCAGCGGCGCCTTGCTCGTCAAGCTCTTTGGCCGTATAGACAGCGAGGTCGATCACTTTGAAAAGCGCGCCGCCGATGTCCGAGACGGTGGCATTGAACGCGCAGTATTGGGCAGTCAATTCTTTGTTTTGATCGGACTCGTGAGCGTAGTCGGTACCGCCATCGTCTATTGGGTGGGCGGGATCCTCGTCATTCAAGACGCTTTCACCGTGGGTACCATAGTCGCCTTTGGCACATTTCTGACGCAGCTCTATACCCCGCTGCAAGGGCTAACCAACGCGCCCGTCGACTTTGCCCAGTCCATCGTCAGCTTCGAGCGCGTCTTTGAGATTATAGACCTGCCTCTGGAAATCGCCGAGAAACCAGACGCTACCAGCCTAACATCCGTAGACGGCAAACTGGAATTCGACAATGTGTCCTTCCGCTACGAGATCGATCACAGCCAACTGCTTTCCGATGTGGAGCGGATCGGAAAGATTGATAGCGTAGCAGCCACACGCTCAGGTAACACTGCGAGACGGGAAAACGGTAAATCCAGCACATTCAAGGTGCACCAGGCGCGGGACACTGCGCTGGAGGATATCTCATTTCGCATTTCGCCGGGCCAACTGGTCGCGCTGGTCGGGCCAAGCGGCGCCGGCAAGACCACTATGACCTATTTGATTCCGCGCCTCTACGATCCATCGAATGGCAGCATACTCATCGACGGACATGACTTGCGCGACCTAACCCTAAGCACTATGGCCGAAAACATCGGTATGGTTACGCAAGAGACCTACTTGTTCCACGACACAATTCGCACCAATCTGCTATATGCCAAACCCGATGCTTCGCAAGCAGAAATCGAGGCAGCCGCACGAGTGGCGCACATTCACGATTTCGTCATGGGACTGAGCGAAGGCTACGATGCCATTGTCGGCGAGCGCGGTTATCGCCTGAGCGGCGGCGAGAAACAAAGAATGGCTATCGCGCGTGTCGTGTTGAAAGACCCGCGCATCCTGGTTTTGGACGAAGCGACCAGCCATCTCGATAGTCAGTCCGAGGCGCTAATACAAGACGCCCTGAGCCGCATCATGCCCGGACGCACTAATATTGTCATCGCGCACCGGCTCAGCACCATACTCGCCGCCGATCAAATTCTGGTGCTGGACCGCGGTCGTATCGTCGAGCGGGGTGTACATCAGGAACTTGTCGCGAAAGACGGCTTGTACGCCAACCTGTACGAGACGCAGTTCAGCCAACAGCCGCATCTGCCCTAGCCTGAACTTTGTTGCATGTTGTTATCGCGTGACAGCTAAACTGGCTATGTATTCCGTTGGTATGGGTATGCGACCGTTTACCACGCGACTAAGGAGGTGACTCCCCTGCGATGAAAGTGACCGTCACTCAGGTAAACGCCGACCAACTGGAATGCGACTGGCATGCTCTCGTCGAGCACGTCCAGGCCGAGCGCAGCGACTTGGTGCTCTTGCCGGAGATGTGCTTCGCGCCCTGGTTTTGCACTGCGCCTGTACGGGACGAACAGCTATGGCAAAATGCCGTGCTCGCGCATCAGCTCTGGTTGCGACGCTTGCCACAACTGGGGGCGGATATCGTCGTTGGCACTGCCCCACGCAATCTCGCTTCCAAAAAATACAACATCGCCTTCAGTTGGACCGCCGAACTCGGCGTGCGCTGGAATCACCAAAAGACTTATTTGCCCAACGACGAGGGATATTGGGAAGCCAACTGGTACGATCGCGCCCGCATTGAATTTCAGACACTTGAGATCGGATCGCTACGTCTCGGCATTCTGATTTGTACCGAGATCTGGTTTATGCAACATGCTCGAGACTACGGCCGTCAAGGCATACAGCTTCTACTGGTTCCACGCAGCACACCCTATCCCACAAACGACAAATGGCTAGCCGGTGGGCGCGCCGCGGCGCTGGTTTCCGGCGCCTTTTGCTTGTCCTCCAATCACGCCGGTCGTGCAGGCCCCATCGAATTGGGCGGCTATGGATGGATCTGCGACCCCGACGGCAAGGTGCTTGCCACGACTTCTGCCGATGCTCCGTTTGTAACCCTTGATCTCGATCTAAACAGCGCTGATGCTGCCAAATCCAGCTATCCGCGCTATGTCGACGACAGTCCGATCTGACGCTACGGCTCGTACGCTTCGGCCACGATTCACCGCCACTCAGCGCTATCAATGGACAGGCGGCGTGACCCTCTGCTAACATAGCGCCGATGTATAAAACGTGAGGCATACATGGCGGAAATGCAGCTCATCGTCGGGCTGGGTAATCCCGGCAATAAATATCAACATACGCGGCACAATGTGGGTTGGAGGGTGCTTGACGAACTCGTTCAGCGCAATGAGTTAGGAATTGGCCGGACGGAAAAGCGCGCTTTGACCTGGGATGGGCAGATTGCCAGCCAGCGCGTCAAGTTGGTCAAGCCGATGACATTCATGAATCGAAGCGGCGAAGCAATACGTCCTTTGCTGGATTATTATCAGCTGTCGATTGATGACCTGCTGGTCATCCACGACGATCTTGATACACCTCTTGGCATCATCAGGTTGCGCAAGTCTGGAGGGCACGGCGGACAAAATGGGCTGCGCAGCGTGATACAGCATGTGGGTAGCAAGGACTTCGCCCGTTTGCGATTCGGTATCGGACGCCCGCCCGGAAAAATGCAACCAGTAGACTATGTTTTGCAGCCTTTCAAAGGCGACGATGAAGATTGGGCGGAGGAATTAACGCGGCGATCTGCCGACGCGGTGGAAAGTTGGCTGCGTGACGGAATCGAAAGCGCGATGTCCGCGTTCAATGGCGACGCCGAACGAGTACTGCAAGAAAAGTCAGCCATTGATCTCAATGAAAAGCACAAGATCCTACTGCGTGCGCGCGAGCTGGCGCCCATGGATCCCAATCCGCTGGCAAAGCTCATTGCCATTCAGAAGAAACTTGGAAAGCTCGACGAAGCCGTAGAGAATCATCTCTTGCTAGCGCGGATTCACGAGCTGTCCGGAGAGCTTCCCGCCGCCTGGAGAGAAAGAGTGAAGGCGGTGACGATCAAACCGGACCTGGTTGATGTTCAACGTGAGATTGCGGAATGGTATCGGCTTAACCACAACCGCAAGAAGGCTGTAAGCCGATATCTCATACTTGCGGAATATTTCCGCCAGCAGAATGACATAGTAGCGGCAAAAACTACCGTTGAAACGGCTTTGGCGTTAAATCCGCAGCATCCAAAAGCGCAAGATATGCATCGGCAATTGCTGGAAATTGCCGCGAATTAAGCAATCATCATTATTGGGATGAGATCGTTTGAGGTCCCGTCCTTCAGGCCGAGCTAAATCATATCGACTTTGAACGAATCAGGAGTACATTGATGCGCATTTCGGAATCAGAATCCGTAGGCATTGCGTCCGACCGGCTGAACAACATCAATGTCCAGCTAAGAAACTATGTCGACAGGCGGCAAGTTTCAGGCTTTGCCACGCTTGTCGCGCGTGACGGCAAAGTTGTACATCTCGAGACTTGTGGCTATCGCGATGCCGAGCAAAGTCTGCCGATGCAAGAGGATACGATATTTCGCATCTACAGCATGACTAAGCCGATCACCTCAGTTGCCTTGATGATGCTCTATGAACAAGGCAAGTTCCAGCTATATGATCCGGTTAGCCGTTATATTCCCGCTTTTGCCAAGACACGCGTCCTGCGCGGTTATGGATACATGGGTAAGGAACTTGTCGAGCAAGATCCGCCGATGACGATTCACCACTTGCTGACGCACACCGCCGGCTTGAGCTACGGATTTTTCAACGATACTCCCATTGATGAAATGTATCGCAACTCGATCTTCCGCAGTGAAACCGCCACGCTGGAGGAGAAAATTATTGGCATGGCGGACCTGCCCCTGCGTTTTCAACCCGGAACGGACTGGAATTACAGCATCGCCACTGATGTCTGCGGTTACCTGGTGCAGGTCTTGGCGGATATGCCCTTTGATGCCTTTTTGCAGGAGAGAATCTTCGATCCGCTGGGTATGGACGATACGCAGTTTCATGTCCCGGCAGATAAAGTCAATCGCTTCGCCAAGCTCTATCAGCACAAACTTGTCGATGGTGGCTTCCGCGAATATAAGGGGGCGCCCAATATCCCCCATCATGATTTCACACAGCCAGCCAATGCGCCTTCAGGAGGCGGCGGGTTGGTCTCCACCATCAGTGATTACTGGCAGTTTGCCAATATGTTGGTGAATCGCGGTGAATTGGGCGGTGCCCGTATCATTGGTCCCAGAACGCTAGCGTATATGGCGAGGAATCATCTACGGCCAGAGCTGTTGCCGATCGGCATTGGACACAATACGTTGGCCGGCAAAGGATTCGGCCTGGGATTCGAGGTGATTATCGATGCGGCCCAAACCGGCGTACTAAATTCAGACGGCAACTATGGCTGGGGCGGTGCTGCGGCAACCAATTTCTGGGTGGATCCTAAAGAACGGCTTGTCGGCATCATCATGACACAGCTCATGGACAACCTGCTCAACTTCCAAGCCGATTTCCGCGCGCTAACCTATCAAGCGCTGGTGGACTAAGGCTCTATAGTAGCCGGGATCAAGTAATTCAGAAGAAACTGGTAGGACTCGGCTTCTTCAGCATAATCACGCGGATTGCCGCTAAAGCCATGCGTTGTCACCATGACGATATCAAGATCCGGAATAACATGTAAGATCTGCCCGCCCGCGCCCAAGGCGGAATACATGTCATAGATAGACATGCGATTGAGCCACCAATAATATCCATACCCGGCGTAGCTATTGCCGATATCGAAGCGGGCTGTGGTGGATGCGGCGACCCACCAGCCCGGCACCAGCTGCTGTCCCTGCCAGCTTCCTTCGTTCAAAAACAATTGTCCAAAACGGGCGACCTCGCGTGCCGTAAGACTCACGCTATGACCGCCGGCGAAATATCCTTGTGGATCAACACCCCAGAATTCCGCCTCGACACCAAACGGTTCCAGCAAATAGCGATGGGCGAACTCGCAGGTGCTCATGCCCGTGGCTTCTGTCAAGAGTGCTGAAAGCACATGAGAGGCACCCGTGCTGTAATTGAAGAGCGTGCCCCTTTCATTGATAATCGGCAAGGCAAGGATTTCAGCAACCCAATCGCCGCTACGGTTCAGCGCGCGATCACTATCGTTTTCCCGCCAATCCAAGCCATGCGTCATCGTGAGCATATCGCGGATGGTCAGGTCAAACAGCCGCTGATCCCCTACTTCTGCAAAATATTTTGGTAGATGTTCCGCTAGCCGATCTTCCACGCTGGTAATAAACCCTTGCTGCATGGCAATGCCGATTAATGCGGACAATATGCTTTTGGAAACACTCGCCACATTATTGCTATCCTTTGCCGAACTGCCGTTGTAATACTGCTCAAAAACGATGGATCCATTTCGCATCAGGATGAAGGCTTGCCGAGTCGGCGAATCTTCCAATTTTGCAAGCCCCGGCAGCAATATATCGCTGTTTATGCCCTGCGCGCTCAAAGATGAGAGTTTCCATAAGTCATCATCCGTCAAATCGTCTGGCGCATTTCCACGCTGAAAAAAGCGCCCTTGCCGTCCAAGTTCCGACAAATCGCAGGCGGGGGGCGCGGCCCATTCGCTCTGCGCAACTGCCGACGGGGGCAAGCAGAGCAAGATCAGCAATAGCAACTGGCTAGTTCGCTTCATGAGCTTGGCCTGGTCTATTCCTTTTCAGCAATCCAATATCGGAATACAAATGCACTTGTAGAATGGCGACAACAGTCTGTCCACGGCAGCTAGCTCAGCTAATGACAATCTGATATACTACTGCCTCGCCCATGACTATCTCATAATAATCCAAAATCACGATGTCGATTCAACTTTCGGGCTTGCTGGAAATCCTTCGTGAAAGCCGGCCCTACCAAGCGCTGCTATCGAACCTTCAAAATGGCTCTGAAGCTGCCGAGTTTAACGCAGTTAGATCGGCACGTCCCTATATATTGGCCGCGTTAGCCAACGATTGGGACGGCCCGATCCTGTATTTGACCGCGGAAGTTCGCCGCGCCTACAACGTCAGCGAGCAATTGCCGATTTGGTTGGACGAACCGGAGCGCTTGTACCGCTTCGCGGAGCCGTCCGCCTTGTTTTATGATCGAGCGCCTTGGGATGCCGCTGCAATCCAAAACCGTATCGAAACGCTCACAGCTTTGACACAAGTCGGCTTAGGTAAACATCCTGTTATTGTGACTTCAGCACGCGCCTTAATGCAAGTAACTTTGCCACCAGCGGATTTCCGGCAGGCCACGCAAGATTTGTCCGTCGGTGACACGCATCAACTCGATGCTCTAATCCGCGATTGGATTGGTATGGGTTACGAGCACGCACCGATCGTTGTCGCTCCCGGTACATTTAGTAGACGCGGTGGCATCCTCGATATTTTCCCCTTGGCCAGCGAGTTTCCGGCGCGGATCGAATTCTTTGATGACGAGATTGACAGCTTGCGACACTTCGATCCTGCTAACCAGCGCAGCATCGCGCGCCTCGATACCGTACGTATAGTGCCAGCTCGGGAGGTTTTGCCGAGATTCACAAGCGAAACTGGAAAGCGGCTGGCACAGTGGGCCGCGGCTATCTCGAACGGTTCCGTCGATCATTCCAATATTCAGGCGGATTGCGAATCCTTGATGCAAGGCAGCGCATTCGCCTTTCTAGAGCACTATTTGCCGTACATTTATCGAAGTCCCGCCAGTCTGTTGGATTTCCTGCCAAGCAACGCCTTGGTCGTATTGGAAGATTCAAACGCGCTGGAAACTACCAACGAAGATATCGATCAAAAGGCGCTGGCAAACCGTGCCGACGCGGCAGGGTCTCGCCAGATCGCGGAAGATCATCCTAAGCCGTATTTTACCTGGCGTGAAATAGAGCGACAGCTTGATCAGCGCAGTTGCCTGGCTCTTTCCAATGTGGCAATAGAAGGCGAGAAAAGTTTGTTCCAACCCGGCGAACGTTACGGCGGGCAGCTACGTATGATGCTCAATCAAGTCCGGAATCATCGCAATCGGGGCGACCGGGTGGTAATCGTAACGGAACAGGTAGAACGCCTCGCAAATCTGTGGTACGAGCAAGATGCCTCCGCTTTCATACCAACGGTAACCACACTTTCCAATACGCCGGAAGCGGGCACCTTGTGTTTTGTCCGCGGAGCAATGACAGAGGGATGGTCATTGCAAGCAGCCGCCGGCACGGTTCATTGCCTAACCGATGCCGAGATCTTCGGTTGGACGCGTCCCGAGCCACGAAGGCGTCGTGAATCACGCGGCAAGCAGAGCGGCAAAACGCCAGAGACCGCATTCATGGACTGGTCCGATGGTACACACGTGGTACACGTTGATTACGGTATCGGCAAGTTTATGGGAATGCGCCATCGCACGCTAAATGGCACCAAACGCGAGTTTCTCTTGATCGAGTATCAGGGCACAGATATGCTATTTGTGCCTATTCATCAGGCAGACCGCTTGTCACGTTTTGTCGGATCCGACGACAACCCGCCCAAGCTGAATAAGCTGGGCAAAACCGAGCAATGGATAAAAGCGCGTGAAAAGGCGCGGCGCAATGCCAAGCAGGAAGCCAAAGAGTTGCTGGAAATCTATCGGAGACGTGCGCAAGCGAAAGGGTATTCCTACGGGCAAGATAGCGCCTGGCAACACGAAATGGAAGCGAATTTCCCCTTCGTGGAGACTGAAGACCAGGTCCGTGTCATACAAGAAGTAAAGTCGGATATGCAAAGCGCCACACCGATGGACCGCCTGATTTGCGGTGATGTCGGCTTCGGAAAAACTGAGGTGGCGCTTCGGGCTGCTTTCAAAGCGATTCAAGATGGAATGCAAGTTGCAGTTCTTGTACCGACGACTGTCCTGGCGCAGCAGCACTTCGACAATTTCAAAGCGCGCTTGGCGGCCTTTCCCGTTGTTATCGAGATGCTTTCACGCTTCCGCACCAAGGCGCAGCAGAGCGAAATCGTTGATCGCATCGCCAGTGGCGAAGTTGATATCGTCATCGGCACCCATCGTCTGCTTTCCGCCGATATTGAGTTCAAACACATCGGCTTGATAATAATCGACGAGGAACAGCGCTTCGGCGTCAAACACAAGGAACACTTCAAGAAGCTGCGCGCGCGCATCGACATTCTGACACTGACAGCCACACCGATTCCGCGCACCTTGTACCTGAGCCTTAGCGGCATCCGCGATATCAGTATGATTCAGACGCCGCCCGAAGAACGACTAGCCGTGATCACACGTGTGGGATCGTGGGATGACCGGCTTAGCCGCCTGGCCATCATGCGCGAGCTTGAGCGCGGAGGTCAGGTATTTGTGGTGCATAATCGTGTTAAGTCGATTCATATCATCCGTAACAAGATCGCGCGTCTGGTGCCCGAAGCCTCCATCGCGGTGGCACATGGCCAGATGACGCCACGCAACCTGGAAAACGTGATGTCAAAGTTTACGCGAGGAGAATATGATATTTTGATTGCCACCTCGATCATCGAAAACGGCATTGATATGCCGCGCGTCAATACGCTAATTGTGGATCGTGCCGATCATTTTGGAATCGCGCAACTATATCAGCTTCGGGGCCGCGTGGGACGCTCTGCCCAGCAAGCCTACGCCTACTTTTTCCATAAGCCCGACACGCTGACCGAAGAATCGCGTGCTCGCTTGGATACCCTCAGCGAACATACACAATTGGGAGCCGGCTTTCAGGTTGCTATCCGTGACTTGGAACTGCGTGGCAGTGGCGATATCCTCAGCACCCGGCAATCGGGCAATATCGAGAATGTCGGTTTACACCTATATACCGAGATGCTGAAGCAAGCGGTCAAAGACCAGCAACAAGGCGCGGACAAGGATGAGACGCTTGAAGACTCTGCCATCGTGCGCGAGCGCATTGTCATCGATTTGCCGCTGCCAGCCTATATCCCCACCGATTGGATCCCGGAAATGGCCCTGCGCTTGCAACTCTACCGCCGCATTGGAAACATACAGAATGTAAGCGAAATAGAGGCGATGAAACAAGAATTGGTTGATCGGTTTGGTCAGTTGCCGGCCGCCGTCGAAGGCTTGCTTTATCAGATCAGGGTTAAGGTGCTGGCACGGGCGCTTCACGCCACGCACGTCACTCTGGCAAAATCTCAGGTCCTGATCAAGCTGCCTTACCTCGCCACCGTGAAACGAAACCTCCTGGAATTGACCCTGGGCGAAGATGTCGAGGTCACCCGCATTGACGTACGCTTTCCGGCAAAAACGGAATTATGGCAAGATCGCCTGCTAGATCTGCTGGTGCAGTTGCGTGAAAAGGTTGAGCTGCAAGGGGCCTTGCGCTAGTCTGGCAGCGTTATCGCGCGCGTGATAGACTTGTCCGAGTAGTATACGAGACGCGGCGGGTGCCAACTTGATCTCAACAGATGCTTTCCCCAGAAGCGCCAGCATCCTGATCGCCACACTCCTCATTCTGCTCAACACCTTCATTCACACTCACGTTTACGGCAACCGCAATTATCGCGAAGACGAAATCAACTCCATCCACGCGGCCTTGATCAAAAGCCCGTCGGAAATCGTCCAGTGGATGGCGGGTGATGTGCATCCGCCCGGCTGGCGCCTTTTCGCGGACTTCTGGGTTGACAGTTTCGGCACTGCAGAAGGCGTCACTCGCTGGTCTTCCAAACTGATGAATCTGCTGACCTTCGCCTTGGTCTTTCAATTGGGCAAGCAACTCTGCGACCGCCGCCTCGCCCTATATGCCGTTGCCCTTCTGGGCGTCTACGGATTTGCCAGCAACGGCGCCTTTGAATTGCGCCCCTATTCCATGCTGGTAGCGATCACCACCGCCTTGCATCTGGTCTATTATCGCTGGTTGGTCAAACCCGCGCCGAAAGTCATGGTTGTATACGTAGCGCTGGGAATGGCCGCCATCTATACGCATTTCTTTGCCCTGTTCATTTTCGCGGCACATGCAGTCTTCCTGCTGGTTTTCCGCCGCTTCAACCGCAAGGCCTATCTGGACACATTTCTCATGTGGTTCTTCGTCGCCTTGTCTTTTTCCGTTTGGCTATTACCAGTGCTTGCAGTCGTTCTAGGCCCCTTTGCCGGAGGCTATTACGCGGATGGTTTGGCGGAACTGTATCAGCGCCTGCACTTTCGCCCGGAAATTATCTTTGGTTTCCTGATGATTATGAGCCTCTTAGCGCCGCGATTATCACCACGGCAAGATAACGCGCGAGCAGGTTCATTTCTGCGCTGGCACCACAATTGGCACTTGCTTTACCCGCTGGTTCTGCTCCTGGCCACGCTGCTGATTGCCTACCTTGCCAATTCGGTTTATAGCAGCCTTAACGCGCGCGGCTTGCAGACCCTGGTCATGCTGATTGCACTTCTGATGGCATTGGGCTTGCGGCTCTTGCCCGCACCCGCGGGATTCATCTTAATACTTTTGCTCTATATACAAGCGCCACAGAACATTGCAAGTCAACCCTCCAACGCCCCCTATCGCGAGATGGTTGCCAGCATGATGCCGACCTACCAAGATGACAGCCTGCTCGTGACGGAATTCGCCTGGTCGTGGCGCTGGCTGACCCCCGCCGCTTATTTCATGATGGATTTCACGCCGGATCAGATGTCGAAGACAAGAATGTACCACGTCATTGATCCTGCGGATCACGCGCATCCGCCGACATTTCCCGATAGATTGCTTAACGTCAGCAAGTCGTTCGACAGCGAACGTTTGGAAAGTCAGCTTCCGGCTCACAATCAGTTGTGGTTGCTCCAGCAAGGAGCGGGCAACCGATGGGGAGATACGATTCAGCAATGGCTCGATCAGAATTATGCTTGGGTGCAGACAAATTCCTGGGATAAGCCCTACCATACGTCATACGAATTAAGCGAGTTTGTTCGTGCACCCGAGGGGCGCAACCCCATGCTTTTGGCCGGCGACAATTTACAGCTTTATTATTGGACACTGCTGGATGAGGTCGATGTAAATCCCTGCCAGACGATCTTGGTTGAGAGCTGGTGGCAACTCGGCGAAAAGGACAAAACACCCTATACCTTATCAATCATTCTCGCCGACAGCGATGGCGATAGACAACTTGGCCTTACCAATTCCATTCCAGCAAACGTATTTACAAGTGATTGGCGCGCCAACAAATTCTATCGCGACCACTCAGCATTGAAGGTTCCTTGTGATATCGAAAATGGGCGCTTTGATTTGCTTCTCGCGGTCAAAGAGACGATCAGCGGGCAGGAATTACCGCTGACTTTTGCGGATGGCAATCCCATCGGCAACGTCTTTTATCTGACAACATTGATCGTGCCTGCCGAGTAGCTCCCGGCAAAATTATCCTTTAGATTTAGCGATATCGGCGAGTTCCCCATTTGTCACCTCCTGCAGCGTGGACAATCTGATGGGAAAGATCGCGTTGGAAGCTCCTCCTGCCGCAAATACTATTTCGTATCGTTGCAGCTGAGCATCAAGCAGTATTGGGATGCCATCGGAGCGATGAGCGAATGGCGGAATACCGCCCGGCAGATAGCCCAAGATTGTCAAGCATTGCTCGGCATTCATCATTCGCACCTTCTTGCGTCCGACGGCATAGAGTGCCGCAAGTTTGCGTTCGTCAACCGATTGATCGCCACTTGCCAGTATCAATACGGGCTTCGCTCGGCTGATCATGAAACCGAGACTCTTGACGATCTGTCCTAATTCGCAGCCGACATTTTCTGCTGCCATTTCTGATGTCGCCGTCGAATTCGTAAACTCGATAACGCTTATCATTGGACCAAGCTGGTCAAGTGCTCGCTGAACATCCTTTACGCCCATCGCTTGCATAGCTACTTCCATCTGCGATAAAATGAACTGGCAGGATTATAATGGTTGCAAGGCATATCGTAAAAATTTTTGCGGGAGATTGATCATGCAGGTGGATGTAGATGGCTTTCAAGAACGCGGATATGTCAACGTTTCCGGACTCTTTTCCGATGACGAAGTGACCTACTTGCGTCAGCATTATATGGAATTGCGTCGCAATGGCAGCTATCCGGGCGATCACGCCGGTGTTGATACCAGCGACGAGGATCCCCTCAAACGATTTCCACGCATGATTCACATGCACCGCTGGGATCAAACCAGCCTGGAATGGATGCTGGATCCGCGCTTGGGAGCCGCATTCCGCCAACTCTTGGGCGAAGAGCCCCTTGCCGTGCAAACGATGTTCTATTTCAAACCGGCTGGCGCGCGCGGACAAGCGCTGCATCAGGACCAGTTTTACTTGCGCGTACAACCGGGAACCTGCATCGCCGCCTGGATGGCTATGGACGATTGTGACGAAGAAAATGGCTGCCTTCGGGTTGTACCCGGCAGCCACTCATTGCCAGTTCTTTGCCCTACAGATGCCGATACCTCGCAAAGTTTCACCGATGTAACTGTGCCGCTTTCCGCAGATATGAAACCAGAACCCGTCATTATGAAAGCCGGTGATGTGTTTTTCTTCAACGGTCAGCTGATACATGGCAGCTTCCCCAATAGTTCCGCATTACGTTTCCGTCGCGCTCTCATCGGGCATTATATTGACGCGGACGCGCATCAAGTCGCGAAATACTACCATCCGGTGCTGCGTTTTGATGGCTCGACTGTTGACTTAAGTGTCAGTGATGGCGGCGGCAAATGCGGCATCTGGGTGGAGGAAGACGGGCAGGAAGTCCTCGAATTGACAGGATCTCTTCAGTAGCAACAAATCACTGCTTGGCTAATCGGCAAAGACTGTGCCGCCACGCTGGACAAAGTCATCGCTTGGCTCGGCTAGTTCCGCTTTGGGGTGTTCCTGCGGGATCATGCTGACGAGAATACGGCGTTTACCGGCGGAAACGTAATAGACGTGCAAAGCCTGTTCCGACTTTATCTTCATTTTGCTGGCAACTTTGTGGTCGAACTGCACTGACTCACCCGATCTGCTGGCGAAGACAGTCTTGCGCCAGAATCTCCAGCGCGGCTGGAGGTTTTCGACAAATAGCACACGATAAACGAGCTTGACACGTGCAAATCGTATTGCCCGCACCGCTATCGTCAATAAGAAGCCACCAACCAATGCCAAGACGATCATCCGGCCCGCCATGCCGTAGCGACCGACCAAGAGTATCATCGGCACCGACAAGAGCAGCAGAGAAATCACCGGTTCGGTTATCAACTCAAGCCACTGACGAGTTGACAAGCGCCCTTCTCGGTTGCGTCGGAAATCGTTGACCAAGTCTTTTGGTATTCTGTCAGTCGCAGTTGCCATGAGCATACTGTACCATCTATCCGGCTTCATGGGCAATATTGATATTGACCTTATTGCGGGGACGCAGTTGCAGGATGATCACGCTGATGACGATCAAGGTGGCGCCCAGCCACTGCACGCCCAGGATCACTTCGCCGAGTAGAAGCATGGCCACGATCATAGAAAGCACCGGCTCCACCGTTCCCGCCAGCGAGGCGCGCGCCGGACCAATCCGTTGAATCGCAAGATTAGTCGCGAAGACCGGCAAGACGGTACCCAGCGTAGCGATGGCAATTATGCCGAAAACTGTCGCCGCGTTCTGCGGCAGTTGCAAACCGCGTGCTGGCACGAACAGCAGCAGAATCATCAAAGTACCGATCATGATTTAGGCGCTCGCCCGCGATACATCTTCTACACCAGTAAGTACCCGCCGCGCCATCAAGTAGTAGACTGCTACGATAGCTGAATTGCCCAGCGCTAGTGCCACGCCCAGCAGGTCTCCGGCACCGGGCGTTGCGAAATCAGGCACGGTCAATCCCACGCCGATCATCGCCAGCGCCAACGCCAACCAGGCTCGCGGACGGATTACCTCACCAAGCAACATTGAAAACACGACTACCAGCGCCGGGTAGGTATAGAACAAGACGATATAAGTGCTCGCCGGCAGTCGCTGCAGCGCAAAGAACGCGGATATCACGGCGATCGCAAAAATCACGCCCATAATCAAGGTATGGCAAACATTTATCGAGCGACCACCTCCAAGTTCTCGAGAGCGATCCTTGATTTTGACCAGCAACCACATCAGCGGGACCGCCACAATGAAACGCCATAGGGCTAGATCCAGCGGTTCAAAGTTTGAATTGCTGTAGACTGTTTTGACTATAGTGGGAATGAAGGCGAACCCTGCAGCAGCGAGCAGAATCCACAGAAAGCCTTCGCGTTCGCGTTTTGACATTGCCGAGTTCTTAATCCGCTTCCAATGAGCAAAGACACAGGCTGATCACGACGGAAAACAAAACGGGGCGAGTCACATGTCTTGCCCCGATCAAGAAAAAGCTGAAGGATGTAAAGTCCACCAGCTGCCGTCTAGGCAATACTCACCGACCTGACAAGATTAGTCGCCAGGGGGTAAAAGACTCCAAAGATCATGGTACCGGCCAGCGCAATATTGATCGCCCAGCGGACATAGGGGGTTTCCAAGGCGGGTTGCAATTCACCGGCGCTGTCACGCAGGTACATGTTGACCACTACGCGCATGTAATAGAACGCGCTGACCACGCTCGTCAGAACGCCAACAACGGCCAATCCGTAAAGTCCGGCTTGCACCGCAGAGGCAAACACCATGAATTTGCCGACAAAACCGGCGGTCAATGGTATTCCGGTGAGACTGAGCATGAATATAGTCATCGCCATCGCCATCAAGGGGCGCGACCTCGCCAAACCTGTGATGTCTTCGATATTGCCGCCGCTGCCATCTTCCTTTTCGATCGCCATGACGACGGCAAAGGCACCCAGATTGGTGAACATATATGCCAGCATATAAACTAGGGCGCTCTGTGTCGCGGCATCAGCCACGCCTGCTGTTCCGGCCGCGGCAACCGCCACCAGAATATAACCAGCGTGGGCAATTGAAGAATAGGCCAGCATGCGCTTGAGATTGCGTTGCGCGATCGCCACAAAATTGCCGAGCACCAATGTCAACACTGCTACGATTGATACCATTGCCTGCCAAGCGACCGGTTCACCCTCGACGATGATCAGCGCCGCGAAACCTGTAACCAGAATGCGCAGCAAGGCCGCGAATCCACCAATCTTCGCCGTCACACTCATAAAGGCGGTCACCGGTGTCGGAGCCCCTTCATAAACATCCGGCGTCCACATGTGGAAGGGCACCACCGCAACTTTAAATCCCAAGCCGACAAAAAGCAGCGCCGCGCCAATCAAGAGGTAGAATGTCGCTGCAGATGTTGTGCCGGCAACGGAGCCGACCAATGAGAAAATCTCGGGAATGTTGGTAGAGCCGGTCGCGCCATACACCAGCGCCGATCCAAATACCAGAAATGCGCTGGAAAACGCACCCAGTATGAAATACTTCATGCCACTTTCTTCAGATTTCAGTGCCGATTCTGTACCGTCGTTCTTGATTGAGCGAAAAGCCGCCAGAATATAAAGCGGAATGCTGAGCAATTCCAGTGACACAAATACTATGATCAGATCATTCGCGCCGACCATGAACATTGCGCCGGCGGAAGACAAGAGCGCGAGGATATAAAACTCGCCACGGTGGATATCAGCGCGATGGAGATAATCCCAACTCATCAATATCGAGATCAGCGTGGCGACCAGGATCACCATATTCAAGAATCCAGTGAAAGCATCCGCCACAAACATGCCGTAAAGCGCGATCTGCTCGCCTTCCGCAGGTGAGTAGACAAACAGGTTCAACACAAAGCTGACGCCCAACCCCACGCAAGCCAATATCGGTGTCCAATGCTGACGTTCTTCCCCCGCGAACAAGTCAACCAGAACCAGGACCAGAGTCCATAACACCAATAGCGTTCCAGGCATGGTGGACGCGAGGTTTGAATGAGCCAGGAATTCCGCGATAGTCGGCGTCTCAAACATGACTGCTCCTAGGGAATGAACATCGCCACGATGCTATCCACCGATATGTCCAGCATATTGAAAAAGACTATCGGCTGGATACCCATCCAGAAAATCATAATCAGTATCGGGATAAACGCCGCGATTTCGTTCCAGCGCAGTTTGTAACCCGCACTATCGTGGAGCGGATTGTCATGTTCGCCCATAAACACATGCTGGAACATTTTCAGCAGATAAACCGCTGCCAGAATTACACCCAAGGTCGCAAACAAGGTAAACCCGAATCCGAGATACTTGCTGCCCAGCGAACCCAACAGAATCGTAAACTCGCCGATAAAACCGTTCAATCCCGGCAAACCCATACTGCTCAGCGAGATGACAAGGCTGATTGCGCCGAACAAGGGCATAACCTTCCAGATACCGCCATAATCCGCCATCTCCTTGGTATGCCAACGCTCGTAAAGCATGCCGACAATCAAGAAGAGGCCGCCTGTGCTGATGCCATGGTTGACCATTTGCAGCGTCGCGCCTTGCAAGCCTTGCGAATTCAGTGCGAAGATACCCACTACTACGAAACCAAGATGGCTGACCGAAGAGTAGGCGACCAGTTTTTTTACGTTGGTCTGCGCATAGCTGACCCAAGCGCCGTAAATGATTCCGACAACGCCGAGAAAGGCAATCGTCGGCGCCCACGCCACTGTCGCTTCAGGAAACAACATCAGATTGAAGCGCACGATTCCGTACGTGCCCATCTTCAGCAAGACCCCTGCCAAGATGACAGAGCCAGCGGTCGGCGCTTGCACATGAGCATCGGGTAACCAGCTGTGGAAAGGAAAGATTGGTACCTTGATAGCGAATGCCACCAAGAAGCCCAAGAAAAGGACGCTCTCGACCGAACTTAATAAGAAGCTGGATTCTTCCTCTGCAGCCTCTTCGCTAGTGTCGACCGGATCCCAATAAGTGCCCTCGCCTTCGTAGGACTGCACCATCTCGATGACGCCGACATCATCACCTGCGCTAAACGTGCTGAAAGTGCCGGACTGATTGCCGACATACAAGATGGCGATCAGCATCAGAATCGAACCCGCCATAGTATAGAGGAAGAATTTGACCGCGGCGTAAATGCGCTCTTCAGCACCCCAAATGCCAATCAGGAAATACATCGGCACAAGTGTAACTTCCCAGAAGACGTAGAAGATGATCAGGTCGTGCACGACAAAGACACCAATCATCGCCCATTCCAAGAGCATCATGAAAATGTAGTAGAGTTTCTCGCGCCCACGCTCTTCAAAGATATGACTGCCAAATGAACCCAGAATTGCAATGGGCATAATGAAGGTCGTTAGCAAAACCAGCAGCATGCTGATGCCATCGACACCCACAAAATAGCTGATATTGATGACCGACTCGCCCAGCGAAACCTCCGCCCAGGTATTGCGCTGAACCATTTGCAGCCCTGCCGTGCCAGGATCATAGTTGATCCACATCAAAACAGAGGCGATAAAGGCAACGATACTCGTGCCAAATGCCACCCACTTGATGTTTTCCCTTTGGGTTTCGCCATTCATGAAAAGCAAAATGGCCAGCCCGATCATCGGAACAAACAGAGTTATAGTCGTAAGCGAAAGTCCGGTCAGGTCCATAGGACGACGTTCTCCTTAAGAGCCACTTTGGAGCAAGTTATGCATAAATGGTAAAAGCATAATCAGAATGACAGCAATCACGCCAATGAACAAGATCACCGCATACATGCGCACATAGCCAGTTTGTAATCCGCGCATCCAGTTTGCGGCACGTTGCACCAGCCAGCCGACGCCATTGACCGCGCCGTCAATGATGCCAAGATCGAAGGGCTTGCTTAGCAATTCTCCGATTTGGTCGAAGCCACGTTTGATGATGCTATCGTGGAAGTAATTGTGCAGGAAATCCCAATCCACGCGATCGGCAAAGAATGAGGCCAGCCGATTGAAAGGCTGTTCGATCAAACGTCCATATATCTCGTCCCAATATAGACGCGCGTTCGCCAGCCTGAAAGCTATACGAGACGATCCGTGTAGCTCCAGTTGATCGCGATTGTTGCTCGCCAGGCCTTTGCCCTTGTAGATATTGTGCGCTACGACGATCGAAGCGATGCCAAGAAAAAGCGCAATACCGGCGATAAGCAGGTTGAATTCCAGCGCATGGCCGCGCGATACACTGACCAGGCTGTGTTCCAGAAAATGCTTGAATTCGTAAGTTGCATAGATATTGGAAAAGATCGGCGTAGCTGTAGGAACGTTGATCAAGCCAATGATGCAGGTGAAAACCGCCAAAACGACCAGCGGCAATAACATCGCCCCATTGCTCTCCGGCGCATGTTCAGCCGCCTCGCTACGCGGTTTATCAAAGAATACCAAAACGATCTGCCGCCACATATAGAATGCCGTGAAGGCCGCGGCGATCAGCAATATACCGAATGCGATAAACCCTCGTAATTCATTGAGTTGAAAACCTTCGTTCCAGGCATCCGCCAGGATTTCGTCTTTGGACCAGAAACCGGCTAAGGGGAAGATACCCGCAAGTGCCAGCGTGCCAATCAGATAAGTGATATAGGTGATGGGCATTTTCTTGCGCAGACCGCCCATATTGCGCATATCTTGCGCATCAAATTCTTCATCATGATTCTCATCGTCATCATGCTCGTCTTCGTGACCGTGTCCATGCTCATGAGCATGATGATGCCCGTGCTCGACTCCGTGAATCACCGAGCCACTGCCAAGGAAGAGCAAGGCTTTGAAAACCGCATGCGTCACCAAATGGAACATCGCCGCCACGTAGGCGCCGATTCCGACCGCCGCCACCATAAACCCAAGCTGCGAGATTGTGGAATATGCCAGCACGCGTTTGATGTCCCATTGCCCCAAAGCGATATAACCCGCCATGATCGCTGTTCCCGAGCCGACCAGGGTAATCATCAAGCCTATGACATAACCGGCATGATTCAATTCCCACAAGAACACATTGGACCGAACCAGCAAATATACGCCGGCGGTCACCATCGTCGCCGCGTGAATCAGGGCGCTGACCGGTGTTGGACCCGCCATAGCATCCGGCAGCCAAATGAATAAGGGAATCTGCGCCGACTTGCCCGTGACGCCCATCAACATAAATAGTGCGATTAAGAAAATGACATCGTCAAAGGCGATCTGGAAGCCACCGAAATCAACGGTTTCGCCGCTGCCAAAGCGCTCGCCTACTTGCCCGAAAACACCAAGGAAATCAGTGTCAAAGTGATGATTATCGCAATGAATTGCCCGGATATCGTTTGCCAGCGGATTCAACGCCGCGTGAACATCTTCTGTCGCGTGGGCATCCGCCTCGCCTTGCGGGTCTTCCGCATGATTATCGCTCGCTGCTTCGGCTTCATGCGCCTCATCGGGGGCGTGAGCGGCAGGGTCCACCGGCACGCAGACATACGATTCTCCATGACCATCGTCAGCCTGCTCTGCCTCGTCCGTTTGCTCGGCGTCGGTGCTGTGATCCGCTTGCGAGGCGTGATCAAGCAAGCCATTGTGCTCGCGCCATTCCACCAGATATTTCGCCTCGGTATTTGGCAGCTCAGCCGCTTTGTGGAAATCAAGCGTACCAAAGGTCCAGAAGATCAAAAAGATCGCCATTAAGAGACCGAAGTCGCCAATTCGGTTGATGATAAAAGCTTTACGAGCGGCGTTACTATTCTTCCAGCCTTCGGAATTCTTCTTGTCCCACCAAAAGCCGATAAGCAAAAACGAGCACAAACCGACACCTTCCCAGCCGACAAATAGCATCAGGAAATTGTTGGCAGTGACCAAGGTCAGCATAAAAGCCAGAAACATATTCAAGTAGGCAAAAAAGCGCGGGTACCATTTGTCGCCGTGCATGTAACCCCGGGCGTACATGTGAATCAGGGAGCCGACCCCGGTTACAACTAGCATCATGGTGACACTCAGCGTGTCGACACGCATTTGCCAGGGGATATCGAGCCCGATCGATTCAATACGTAGCCATCCGTCAACAAAGGGCGGATTTACTACCGCCGCGCTGCCATTTGTTCCCGTCACCCATGTCAGCAACAGCAGCGAAACTACAAAAGCAAAGATAGAAGCGAAGCAGCCTATGTACCCGGACCACTTCTCACCCAGTTTCACGCCCAGGAAGAAGTTGATAAATGCCCCGATTGAGGGCGCCAATATCACCAAGGGTACTAAGAGTGGTATGTTTTCCATACGTGAAGCGCCTCTTTTTTCACAAACTGTCTTGCTCACTTGAGCAGAAGGCTTCCTTTTATTTCGTTAGCCGGGAAGACTTTATCGTTGCCGCCGAGCGGCTGGTTGCTTATCCGCGCATTTGCTGCAAGTCATCAATATTGATACTCTGACGTTCGCGGAATATATTCACGATCAATGCCAAACCGACCGCCACTTCTGCAGCCGCCACAGTCATGACAAAAAAGACAAAGACATGGCCATTGATCTGTTGCCACTGTTGGGCAAAAGCCACCAGCGCAAGGTTTGCCGAATTCAGCATCAACTCAACGGACATGAATACCAGAATGGCGTTGCGCCGTATGAGTACACCCAGCGCCCCCATCAAGAAGAGGACCATGCTCAACATGATATAGGGTTCAGTGCCGATTGAACTCATCACACCTTCTTCCGCAGCTACTCAGAAAGCGGATCATCGGATCCGCCGCCCAGTTTCGCCAAATACTCACCGCTCAACACATCGGAACCCGTTTGTTGCGAAATGACACTGACCAATGGTCGATTCACTCGGCGACGTTTGTTGATCCGGCGGCGTTCGGCTTGTGCCTGCGCATCCGGCCGCGCCAGAACAATCACGCCAATCAATGCCACCAGCAACAATATACCGACCAATTGCACCGGCAGTACGTAATCGATAAACAGCACCTGCCCGATCGCTTCCGGGCTGCCAAACGAGGGCTTGCCCAGAGCGTTGAAAACAGCCGCGCGATAACTGCCTAGATTGCCGGGCACACCCGGTTCGCGCACCAATACGCGCGTTTCCACGATTCCGCGTTCCGCATCATAATCCGACAGTGCCCGCAGCACATTCTGCTGCTCGTCCACGAACGCCAGGTTGCGTTTACCTTCGTCCAGCTCAATACTGACGCTGGCGCCCGAGGGCAACTCGTCAATCAGCCTCCGGTGGGGTATCAGCGAGCTGCAGGAACTATCCTCGCAGAGCGTTCGGATCGCAGTATACTGCCCGATATCGACCAACGATATTTGCTTATCAGTGACCGCGTTGAACAAAGTGAGGCGCATCTTGCCCACACTCGGTTCGCTGATATCGTCTTCCAGCAACTTGGCATGAATCAGCGCGTCAGCACCTTCAAATACGACAAAGGTAAGCCCGGTGTCCGCCACCAATTGCAATTCCTCTGACAGAATTGGAGACGTGGCCGTTGCCCCGTCGCTGAGGGTCAGGCTCAGCGAATAATCGCCAGAAGCCACTTCCGTATAACCACGAATCGCCTCGCGAGAGTCATTGTAGATTACTGATTCAAACCGCGTATCCGCCGCGCCCTCAGTGATGGCATCAAGCACGACAGTCGTACTCACACTGCCAAGCAAGAGAGTGCTGTCAGTAACGGTGTACTCAACGGCAGGTTCAATGACGGCGAATTCCTTGCCTTCTCCGGCCGGAATCGCGTTGATAACACGCACCTGCGCCGTCGCATCGAGTGGCGTTACTGCTTCGTCACTCAACATATTCGACGCGATGGGAAAGCCGAAAATCAGAAGAACTAGTATCGCAACCGCGGTACCCACGAAACTGACCCAGCGCATTTTACCGGAAGTATCCGTCGTGGCTTCGGCACCGAGCAACATTATCACAAACAAGAAAAGCACCATGATGGCGCCGGTATATACTGTAACCTGCACCATCGCCAGGAAGGGCGCATCCAGCATCAGGTACAAGAAGGCGACGCAACCGAAATTTACGATGAGAAACAGTGCGCTATGTACCGCATTGCGCCGAGTCAGCATCATGCCCGCTGCCAAAACGGCTATAAAACTTACGACCAGGAATAACCATTCCATGCCTGTCTTATCCTGTCCGTCACACCCTAATTGAACTTGTGCATTTTAACACAAACGCCACCTTTGTTCCAAGCGGTAACTTGAACTCAGTCTTTACGCGTCGGAGTTTTTGTTGCCTTATGTTGGGTCTTCCATATCGGGAATCGAGCGGTCGTACTCGCCGGGTTTGACCTGCTGTGGTGTCGCATCGGCGCCTTCTTGCGGTGAATCGATCAACATGTCTTTGGTATAAATGGCATCGCGTCGATCCGTGAAAGACATCTGATGCTCGTGCCCAAGTTGGATGGCTTCCGTCGGGCAGGCATCTTCACAGTAACCACAAAAAATGCACCGCAGCATATTGATCTCATAAGTCTTGGCATAGCGCTCGCCCGGGCTATAGCGTTCGTCATCAGTATTTTCCGCTGCTTCCACCCAAATCGCGTCCGCCGGACAAGCCGCTGCACATAGCGAACAGCCGATGCATTTCTCCAAGCCGTTTTCATAGAGACGTAGATGATGCCGCCCCTTGTAGCGTTCCTCAAACTTTTGCACCTGCTCCGGATACTGTACGGTGACGGCATCCTCCATCAGATGCTTCATAGTAGTTCTAAAGCCTTTTATCACATGCATAAGCCGCTACCCTTGTTTCACTTGTTTTCGTGATTTTCGCTCACTACAACCGAGTGCATCCGTTACCGAGGCGCTAGTCGCCGCCGCTCATCGTGGTTACGGCCTTCTCTTTACTCTCCAATTGACGATCTTCCTCCGGCGACCGGCCAAAACTGGCCATGCCTTCCAAAGCCTTCACTTGAAAACGGATGTGCACGATTGGAATCGCTACCAGCATGCCCACCAAATGCACCAGTGCCCAGCCCCAGCCGCGGCGCTCTCCGGTATACATCGGATCGTCTTCCATCGGGATTGCTTCTTCGATCGCTTCGCCCTGCCCAAGCCTGCGCAAGATTACCGCGCCGACAAGCAAGACTGCAAGGAAAACGACGCCAGAGATGAAGGGATAAGCTGTACCGCCAAGCGCATCACCTATCACCACCGCCACCGCCGTCCAGGCAACGGCCAAAAGCGCCAGCGGGATCATGACCTTCCAGCCAAATTGCATCAAACGGTCATAACGTATTCGCGGCAAGGTCGCCCGTATCCATATCATGCCACAAAGCAATAGCACAACTTTTAGGATGAAGATGACCGGCCCCAGAATCGGCAAGCCGTCCATCGGCCAGAGGTGATATCCGCCGAAGAAGACAGCCGCAGCAACCAGACTGACAGCGATCATTCCCAGATATTCCGCCATCATGAATAGGGCGAATTTCATGCCGCTGTACTCGGTCATATATCCCTGCGTCAGTTCTTGCTCCGCTTCTGTTAAATCAAAGGGAGCGCGATTTGTTTCCGCCAGCAGCGCCAATATCAATACTGCTGCCGCCAATGGGTTCTGGAAGACGAACCAATCCCAAATATTTCGCTGGGCATCGATGATATCGCCGATCGACATGCTGCCTACAATCATGACCGGGATCGCCAAGGTCAAAGCAAAGCTCAATTCGTAGCTGATCATCTGTGCCGAAGCACGCAATGCGCCCAACATGGCATATTTGTTGTCACTGGACCAACCCGCCAAAACCACGCCGTAAATAGCAATGCTGGTGATCGCGATCACCCAAAGTATCCCCACATTGGAATCTATCAGTCCTTGCGGTACTTGAAACCAGACATCTCCCAACGACGGTGCGAACCAGGGAATGACCAGATCAGGCCCCATCGGGATTACCGCCGCGATCATCAAAATCGGGATGACCTTGATCATTGGCGCCAGGCGGAAAACCCACTTGTCGGCGCCTGCCGGCATCAGATCTTCTTTGAATACCAGTTTTACACCATCGGCCGCCGGCTGTAGGAACCCCATCGGTCCCACGCGATTCGGTCCTACACGGTGTTGCAAGAATGCCAACAATCGCCTTTCCAGCAAGGTCGCATAAGCGAAACCGGTCACGATAACAAAGGCGAAACCTGCTGCAAATATGATCGGCCACAGTGCGGAGCATCCGGCATCGTCGTCGCAGTCAATCACGTTTTGCACACGCGCTTCCGGGTTGAACAGCAAGCCGATCGCCCCTTCGCGGCCATTCAAGTTGCCCGCGTCATCAAAACCTATCCAGGTCGCGATCGCGCCAAGATTTGCTACGATCAGCCCTATGACGATGATGACACCGACCACCAGGACAAAGCTCAATCCCACAGCGATCTTAACGTTACGGCTCATATCTGCTTTCCTCTGTCGTCAGTCGCCAGAAGCCACAGCTTCTGTCACTTTGCTGATGGTTCCCGTCGTCACAGCGAGCGGGATCGGTGTTTCGGTCAAGTGACGCGGCAAGGCCACCGCTCCCTCAGCGATGTCATCACTCACATTCGCGCGAACCCGCACCTGCGCAGCCCCGGCGTGCAACTCGACCATGGCGCCTTGAAAGATTCCCATACGCTCGGCATCAGCCCGGTTGATCGTCAAATAGGGAGCCAGGATACGGGGTTCCAGAAGTAGCGTCGGGCGGAAGTTGCGCTGTCGATTGTACAAGCGAGTGACAGGCATGATGATAATCTCGCCATCTCCCGCTTGCGGTTCTGCATCCGCGGAAACCGCAATTGGCTTCATCACCTTGCCCTTGTCGGCTGCTGTCGGAATCTGCACACCCAACCCGCCCGAATTGGTATAGGCGGTACCGCCATAATATAAGTCTCTACCACCAACATCCGGGAACTGCCGTTCTACTTTCGCCAGGCTCTTGTAGCCTATCTCAGCAAAAGCATCGACATTCTCGCTCAAATCCATCATGACCGCCGCCGCTGATGGCTGTAAGCGGCTAGAACCCGCGGCCTGCCTGATGCTGCCGAAGAGTTTCCAGGCTGGCAGCGCATCGCCCATCGGACCTTGTGCGGTGTAAAAGCGTTGTACGCGCCGTTCCCCATTAACAAAGCTGCCATCGCGTTCAGCAAAAGACTGGATCGGCAGCATGTAATCGGCAAATTCAGAACTTCCATCATCAAACAGGTTGGCATAAATGACTGTTTCAACTTGACTGACACAACTGCGCGCGGCCGGATCATCGTCTAGCATTTCCGCCTGCGCAACTATTAGAACTTTGGGTGGCGTGCTCATGATATCCAGCGTCGCCTCAGGAGAAAAACCAAGGTAGTGCAGTCCCATACCGTTTGCGCCGGGCAATGGTACTAGCAATCCGCTATTCGGCCGCCCGACATGATCTGTCTCGATCAAAAAGTTGGCCGCTGCCTGGGCCAAAGCCTCGCTACCGTCTAGCGTCAAGCTCTCGGCGCCACTCACGATTACCAGGTTCGACGCCGCACTCAGGCGCTCGGCGATTTCGGGATACATTAGTTTCAAATCGCGCATTATCGCTATGGCGTCACCCGCGCCGAAGCGTATTGCATCGCCTTCGACCACTTTGTCATTGCGCGCGCCTTGAACGGCGAAGTCTTCCAACCGTGTATGTCGGGCATTGGCAACGACCAGATATGCACCACGATCCTGCGCCTGCTTCAAACGCAAACGCCAAACCGGAACTTCCTCCTCCAGGTCGCTGGCGATGACTAATACGGCGTCACCTTTGCCCAGCTGACCCAAATTGCTGCCCAAGCCGACGCCAACCTGTGCCACTTGCTTCGCGCCACCGTGTGTGGGCGGCCAGGCACCCAGTCTCGTTCCGCCCAATCCCTCAACCAGCTGGCGCAATTCCCACAAATCTTCATTGGACATTCCACTGCCGGCAATTGCTGCTATATCGCCATCGGCATTCCGCAGCGCTTCCGCCACTTGCGCCAAAATCGTACTCCAAATGGTCTCTTGCAGTTTGCCGCCGGACTTTTCGTGCGGCATAAGCAGGCGCTCGTCGCTTCGTGTGAAGTGATGGCCAAAGCGTGTCTTGTCACTGATCCAGATTTCGTTGACCCACTCATTTTGCCTCGGCATCACGCGCTTGATCAACGCTCTGCCGGCAAAGTCGCGGTCGAGCCGCATGCTCAAGCTAATGTTCTCACCGGCAGCGTCCCAAGGGGAAATGCTCGCTACTTCATTCAGTTCCCAAGGCCTTGCGCCAAAACGAAAGTCGCCAGTTGTTAACGCGCCAACCGGGCAGATGTCTGTGGTATTGCCGCTGAAATAAGTATCGAATCCAGGATCAGAATTGGTGATGATCTGCAATCGGCGTCCACGTTCATGGAAAGCCAGCACATCATCGCCCACGATTTCATCTTGGAAACGAACACAGCGCGCGCATTGTATGCAGCGCTCGCGATCGAGAAAGATAAGATCCCCAAGCGGATAGTGCTTTTCCAAAAGCTGCTTGTCTTCAAAGTACATGCGCGATGACTGAGGACCGTGGCGCATGGTCAGGTTCTGCAGGGGACATTCGCCACCCTTGTCACAAATCGGACAATCCAGCGGGTGGCTGGATAGCAGGAATTCCAGCACATCATTGCGCGCATCAATCACTTCCTGCGTATTTGTCTTGATATGCATGCCATCGCTGACCGTAGTCGTGCAGGCGGTCTGTAGTTTGGGGAAATAACGAATTTGCGGCGAGCCGTCATCGTTCAGCATAACCTCGCCGCTGGCGCGATCGCGTGCGGGTGTGCCTAATTCGACCAGGCACATCCGGCACATGCCCACCGGTTCCATCTTGGGATGATAACAGAAGACCGGAATATCGTTGCCAGCATGCCATTTGGCAGCATCGACCAAATTCGACCCGGCGTCTACCTCATATTCTTTTCCATCAATGTTGATTTTCACCGTGTCGGACATTAACGCCTCCACTTTGTCGTATACGCTAGGAATGCCGGTTGACCCAAGCTATTCCTTCTATGGCACGGTCGCGCAGGGCCTGCTCGATCACGCCCCAGCCCTCGTTCGCATTGACCCCGTCGGCAAGTACGACAGCGACCTGGAAATCCGCGCGCGCACGCTCGTATTCGCCTCGTTCGATTAACAGTTCTCCGCGCAACACATGATAGGTAATCGAATCCGGCATTGCCTCTATTTTGTCGCTCAACTCACGAAACCGGCGGTAAAACTGCCGTTCGCGCTCGACTGAACTCTGAAACACTTCACTCAGGGCCCGCCTAATGATTCCATGAATGTCAGCCATCGCCGCAACCGATGAATCCGCATTCATCGTCACGAGCAGCCCGGTTGGCAAGGAACGCGCGCTCATTTACCGCTGCAGCGCCCCGACACAAAAGGAACCTGTCGCTCATGCATTAGTCCCCGCCCGCGGCCGCAGTCGCTTGCACATGCTGTGCGAAATCGTCAGGGAAGTGGCGGATCGTATGAATGATCGGGTTGGCAGCGAAATCGCCCAGCGCGCAAAGCGAAGTACCTTGCATGTTTTCCGCGACATCCGCGATACGCTTGACATCTTCCGGCGACCCACGCCCATCCATGATCCGGTCTATCACTTTGTCCAACCAATAGGTGCCTTCACGACAAGGCGTGCACTTGCCACAGCTTTCGTGTGCGAAAAACTTTGTTACTTTGGAAGCGACCCAGGTCATATCGACCGTCTCATCCATGATGATGATTGACGCGGACCCGATGATGGTGCCGATCTGCGCCGTGTGCTCATAACTCATTGGTGTATCGAGTACTTCATCGGTCAACGGTACAATAGGTCCAGACCCTCCAGATGGCAGCATCGCCTTAAAGGCACGATCATCGTGCAGGGGGCCGCCGCCGTGCTCGAATAGCAACTCGCGGAATGTCGTGCCCATTGGCAATTCGTAATTGCCGGGTTTTTTCACGTGGCCGCTGAGACAATAGACTTTCGTCCCAGCGCTCTGCTCGGTGCCAATCGCCTTAAAGGCATCTGCGCCGTCACGCATGATGAAGGGGCAATTCGCCAACGTTTCGACATTGTTGACGACGGTCGCTTCTTTGTACAAGCCACCACCCTTCTGCGCGGGAAACGGCGGACGAACGCGCGGCTGCCCCAATAAACCTTCCAGGCTATTGAGCAAGGCGCTCTCTTCGCCACAAATGTAGGCGCCGGCGCCTAGATGAGTATAAACCTCACAGTCGTAACCGGAACCCATTATGTCCTTGCCGACGTAACCCTTTGCCCTCAACTCTTCAATGCAGTCATCCAGTTGCGTGCCGATATCCCAAAACTCACCGCGCAGGTAGATATAGACCGCCTTCGCCTGTATCGCATAGGCACAGATCAACGATCCTTCAATCAGCTGATAAGGATTCTTCTCCATGATCTCGCGGTCTTTGAAGGTTCCGGTCTCACTCTCATCGGCGTTGACCGTGACGTATTTGATGGGCTCGTGTTGCGGAATGAAGCTCCATTTGACGCCGGTTGGGAAACCGGCACCGCCTCGCCCGCGCAACCCGGAAGCCTTGACCTGATCTATCACTTCGGCCGGAGTCATTGCTAGCGACTTCTTCAGTCCGTCGAAGCCGCCATGTTCTTCGTAAACATCCAATTGTTCGATGTTTTGGATTTCGCGTCCACGCAAGAGAATGTGCATACCGAGTTACTTTTCCTTCTTGATCAAGCGACGGCTGCTAACTGTTCACAGATTGCGTTGCTTCTTCACGCCACTTTGCCAGCAAGTCGCGCATTTTCTCTTGTCCAAGATCCTCTACATAATGAAAATTGCATTGCAGCATCGGCGCTTTATCACAAGCGGCCAGGCACATCACATGCTCGACTGTGAACATGCCGTCCTCAGTTGTGCCGCCCTCGTCCACACCCAATTCCGCTTTCAGCCAGGCATGGAAATCATCAGCGCCTTTCAGCGCGCAAGGCAGATCAGTACATACCTGCAACCAGTATTTGCCTTTGGGCTTTTCCGAAAACATGGTATAGAAGCCCGCAATCGACTTGACCTGCGTCGGATCTAGATCAAGGATTTTCGCGACTTCGGCAATGCCGTCCGGATTCACCCAACCATATTCTTCCTGAGCAATATACAGAAGAGGCATCACCGCCGAACGCTTTGTTTCGTATTTGGCGATATGCTGTTTGATGAGTTCTTCGTATTTCGGATTGCCGATGATTGCCATAAAACAGCTTCCTTGCCTGCATAAATCCTGATCGCGCTAGCGATCACAATCGCCGAGCACAATGTCGACGCTGCCAATAATCGCCACCATATCCGCAAGCAGATATCCACGCGACATGATCGGCAGCGCGCTTATATGAATGAAAGACGGCGTTTTGAAATGAACGCGGCGTGGCTTATTGGCGCCCGTGCCGTGAATGTAGCAGCCAATCTCGCCCCGTGGGCTTTCGATGGCGCTGTAGATTTCGTCGTCCGGCGCATCATAACCGTATGTCCACAATTTGAAGTGGTGAATCACGGCTTCCATGCTCTGCCCCAACTCGCTGCGCAGTGGCGGGCAATACTTGCGATTTTCCGACCTGTATGGGCCCTTTACCGCTTCCAGTCGCGCCACCGCCTGATTCAAGATCTTCATGCTTTCACGGAATTCCATAATGCGAATCAAATAACGATCATAAACATCGCCGTGCTCGCCCAGAGGAACGTTGAAGTCGTAGGTCTCGTAACCGGTGTAGGGCTGCGCCTTGCGCAAATCCCAATTCACGCCGCTGCCACGCAGGGCCGGCCCCGTCATGCCGTGAGCAAGCGCAACATCCGGTTCAATCACACCGACACCCTGGCCCCGATCTTTCCAGATGGGATTCTGTGTCAACAAGGCTTCGTAGTCGTCGACCTTGAACGGGAAATCGTTGAGAAACTGTTTCAATGTCGGCAAGAAGTCATCGGTCACATCTCGCCAAACACCGCCGGGCCGAATATAGCTGCTCATCATGCGCTGACCGGAAAGCATCTCGAACATGCCGAGAATGCGTTCGCGTTCTCGAAAGGCATAGAGCAGAACGCTCATCGCTCCCATATCGATGGCATGTGTACCCAACCACACCAAATGGCTCGCGCATCGCGCCAACTCCAGACAAATGACACGGATGATTTGGCCGCGTTCCGGCACATCCAGATCGAGCAGTTTCTCTACCGCGCAGGCATACGCCATGTTGTTGGACATTGGCGAAAGATAATCCATGCGATCGGTAAGCGGCAGCGCTATTTCATAGCTCTTGTCTTCTATCGACTTTTCAATGCCCGTATGCAAGAAACCGATATCCGGCAAGCAGGTAACGATTTCTTCGCCGTCAAGTTCGAGCAGCAAGCGCAGCACACCATGCGTGCTGGGATGATGAGGGCCCATATTGAGCAACATGGTTTCGCCGGTCATGGCCCGCTCCGAAACCAAACCTTTCAGTTGCTCCAGGCTGCCTTCCCATTTGCGCTTTTCTTCGATTGACTGCGATTGTGTAGCGACTGCCATCTTGACCTCGAAAACTAGTTCTTGGCAAAGGGTTTGTGCTGGTGGATTTCGTCCACGTTGAAAGAAAAGGCAACCGTCTCCTTGCCCAAGGGATAATCGCGGCGGTGAGGATGCCCGTGCCAATCCTCAGGCATTAACAAGCGTCGCTGATCAGGATGATCATCAAAAGTGATACCCATCATATCGGCGATTTCTCGCTCGAGCCAATTGGCGGCCGGCCACACCGCGGTAGCAGAAGGAACATGCGGTTCCTCCTCGGCTGCGAAAACCTTGACGCGCAATCGCCGGTTATACAACATCGACAAAACGTGATAGCAAACTCCAAAGCGCTCCGGACGGAAATCGCTCTCGTCACCATCAAACTCCGCACCATAGTCACTCGGGTAATAATCCACCGCACTGATATCAGAAAGCATGTTGTACACCAAGCCTGGACTTACGCGCAGGAAGTCCAACACCTCCGTCAGGCGCTCGCGCCGTACGACAATGGTCGTCTCGTCGCGAAAACGTTTCACATGCAAGACGTCATCGCCAAATGCCTCTTGCACTGTCGCAACCGCATCTCTCGCCGCCGGGATTTCCATTCCTCTGTCGCCTTTAATTTGTCGCCAATCGTCGCCGGTGAGGCTTAGGCCCAATCCGCAATGCGTTCGCTCTTGATCTTTTCGTGCAAGGTCAAGATGCCATGCAGCAGCTGTTCCGGGCGCGGAGGGCAGCCCGCTATATATACATCAACCGGGATAATCTCGTCGACACCCTGCACGATGGCATAATTGTTGTAAACGCCGCCACATGATGCGCAGTCGCCCATCGAGATCACCCACTTGGGTTCCGCCATCTGGTCATAAAGCTGACGCACAACCGGCGCCATCTTCCGAGTCAATCGTCCCGAGACTATCAGCAGGTCGGCTTGACGCGGCGTAGCACGGTTCAACTCCATTCCGAAACGAGACAAGTCGTAGCTGGAAGCCTGCGAACTCATGTATTCAATCGCGCAGCAAGCCAAACCAAAAAGCAATGGCCACATCGCGCCAGTGCGCGCCCAATTGACGGCCTGTTCAACGGTAGTCGTCACAACGCCCAGATTACCGAGCTTGGAGCTTACTCCCATTCCAAACCACCTTTCTTCCACTCATAGGCGAAGCCCACGACGAGAATGAACGTAAAGACTGCCATCACGGCCAGTCCGTAAACGCCAAGGTCGCGCATCGATACCGCCCAGGGCAAAAAGAATATGACCTCAATGTCAAAAATGATAAATAATACAGCAACAAGGTAAAACTTGACTGGAAAGCGACGCAAGGCCGGGCCGATGGGTTTCATACCACTTTCGTAGGGTACGGATTTGCGATATGTTGGCCGATGCGGACCCATCACACGGGAAATATTGGCGATGATGAAAGCCAATGCGACCGCAATCACCAGCAAGGCAGCGACGGGACCATATTCGAGGACGGTCATACACTCAATCCAAGCATTTGTGCTTTTTGGAACAAATCAAGTTCTTTCAGAGATTAGCATACAAGTTGAGCAAAATCAAGAAAGACTGAACTCATTTTGAGCAGAACAATCGCATCAGAATCATGTCGCGCGGAATGCCGCATTGAATTATCAAAATTTAGGGGACGCTGAAGGTCAGTGTCTACATGCCCCAGCGGGTAGCTCTCACAGATTACGAGAATCGGCAGAGTCAACACGTTGCTAGCAAGTTTTCCGGTTTGATGCGATTGCCCTCTCTGATCTCGAATTCGCGCATGCTGGCTGTGTCAATAATGCTGTGTAATAACGGATAAGTAGGTTCATATAATTCCCTCTTGCAGTTTCTAGTATAGCATATTATAATAACTATAAGTAAATTAGACTGCGTGGATTTTCAAATGGGAATGAAAGACGATACTCACCACATAAATAACGCGCTGGAAGGTCCGTTACGCAGCGAGCGTGACAAGTTGCAGCAAGAGATTGAGCAGCTACGCCAAGAAATCGAAGAGAAGGAAGCCGAGTACCGAGCCAAAGAAGAGCGGCTTGGATATGTACTAGCATTGCTTTCCACTGAGCCACCAGCGGTCAGCGAGCGGCCACAAAGACGACTCCGTGCACGTTCCGCCTCGACGCCTACTGCGCAACTCTTGGATATGGTGGAACAGGTCTTACGCGAGCGAAAGGGAGAGCCGATGCACTACCGTGACTTGGCTGATGAACTGATGCGGCTGGGCGCGGTCATCCGGGGTCAGGACCCTGCTGGTGCTCTGGTTTCGCGCATGACGCAAGATAACAATCGGCGGGCTGAAGAGGATAGGCGCTTCATCCGCCCCACCAGCAAGGGTTTCTATGCCCTGCGGGAAGATTATCCACAAGCGCGCAATGTGGGCGCGCGGCGGCGAAAGCGAGAGTCGATTGAGTCGAGTGATGAATAATCCAGTCGAAAGGAGTCAAGCAGCATGAACTTCACTAACACTTCCATCAATATGGTGCAGGCAGTAACGAATATCGTTGAAGGTTACCGAATGGGCTCAATTCGCGCGTTGGCGCAAGAGCCCGTACAAAACGCCCTAGATGCTGTCCGCGACGGACACAAAAGAGTGGAGGTGGAATACCGCCTGTTGCGACGGGGCAACGTTGCAGGCAACCCATGTTACCTCCTCACCGTCACCGACAGCGGCACCACCGGATTGCGCGGACCGATGGTGAGCACCACAGAATTGGAGGCTCGGCATTTCAAACTGAAGCCCGAAGAAAACTGGGCAGCCTTTGAAGCGCAAGGCTACACCAAGGAAAACGAGGATGCTCTCGGCTCGCGTGGGCAAGGCAAGGCAGCTTTCCTCTATCATTCGCATGTCCCCGGCGAATCGCGCCGCATGCTCATGCTTTATGACACACTGCTTGAAGATGGCGAATATCGCTTTGGCATGCGTTTTGCTCGACCTGTTGATCAGGTCCTGAAATCACCACATTACAATGAAGAGGCGAAATCAGTAATCCAAAGTGAGACGTACCAACTTGGCAACGATCTTGACGTCCCGATTGCTTTAGAGCCGCTGCGCGACATTGGCACGCGTATCATCGTTCCCTTTCTCAATGAAGAAGATGTGCCGAGATTTCGACCCGGCAGCGAACTTGCGCGCTGGCTGCAACGCTGCTGGTGGCGCGCTATCCAAACCAACAAACTCCACATTCGCGTTATTGATGAGGAGATGGGTACTGACGAAGAGATTACTGTGCCCAGCTGGTGCCAAGACTTGCCACGCGAAAAGGGTAAACCTAAAGATAATGGAAGCTGGGGCGATTTGCCCGACGGCGGCCGGGCTTGTATCTGGGGCGAACTGCCATTGGACGACGGTCACCAGATTCGCCGTCTGGTATTGTTACATAATGATGTCTTGGGCGAAGATGAGATCGCCAAAGATCAGCCAGAATATGCCGGCATCCAGATTCTGCGGGGCTCGCAGTGGATCGAAACCCGAGGCGCCCGCGCGGAATATGGAGATTTCATCCCGCTAGATAAACGCCCCGGCTTCCGCGGTTATGTCGAATTCGCCAAGCAGACCGACAACGAATTACGCGAATCCGAAAACTCACAACACGACGGATTTGATGGTAGACGGCCAATCGTTCGGAATATTCGCGACGTATTGAAGGCCAAGGTTCACGAGTTCAGCGAGATAATGGGCTGGGAGCCTCAGCAATCAATATCTAAACAACAGGTCTCACAGCGCGAAAAAAAGACGCATACCCGCTTCTTGGAAACGTTTTTGATCCCGAACGGGCGCAAACCAAGATCATTATCCTCTCAAAACGGCCCCGAGACACCACAACTGCTCTGGGAATGCCGCCTCGACCTGGACTATCCCGATCAGAAAAGCGCCCGTGTCGATTGGGGACTGGCGATTCGCAACTTGTATGTCGAAGTCGCCTTCGAACCAGGCGATGAGCTGATTGGCAGTGCTGACCTGTTATTGGAATGGGTGGATGCTAAGGGAGACAGCCAAGAAATCTCGCGCCGGGAGGGCGTCATTCGCAAGGAGTGGCATTCGAACCGTGCCCATCAGCAATTCGAGCTCGGGGATTGGAAAATCTTGCGCGGCACGGCAAACCAGCCGCGGCAAATCGAATGCCCCGAGCCGGGCGAATGCAAGTTGCGAGCAGTGGTTGAGCATCGCGGAGAACGAGTGACAAGCGCCTCGCGTACAGTCTACGTACAATCCGACCCGCCGCCACCACCAACTCAACAACCAATCACGCTGTCGATCAACACCGTCAACGACACCGACGGCACTCAAAGGCGCATTGATCACGGCCAAGTGCTGCACTTCCAGATAAACGCTCGCAACCGTACAGCGCAAGTCGATACATACTATATTAACGGCGACACTGAACGACGAGATTTTCGCTAATAATAAACCAGTTGAATTAGAGGGAACGCCGGCCGGCGATACGCCGCGCAAGCAATCCATCATGATTGAGAAGCGCCAACTGCTGGTTCCGCAGCAATCCGCGCCTATGAAGATTGATGGGATTCAATCAATGGTTATGCCCGATGCAAGCGGAATCTATCACATCCGCGCCGAGCTTGCCAACGAAAATGGAGAGGCCGTCGTCACTGTTGCCAAGCCCGTCTACTTTCAGCGAGATTCGGGCAAAACAAAGAGCACATTGCCCTTTGAACTCGAGCAGATAGTGGAAGACGCTAAGCCGATGTGGAATATGAACGAAGAGCTCACTATATTACAATGGTCGACGGGCTACCCGCTTTACAAGGAATTGCCTGTGCCACAACGCCAGCGCCGCGCGCTGCAGGGAAATCTGGCGTTCATCGCTGAAATCAGCGCTAACGGCTTGCTCGAATGGGCATTACGGCCCAAAGAACAAGGTGACGATAGCAACTATGACCAATTACTCGAAGATATCGGAAGACAATCTGAAACACTGTGGGACAAATATTCAATGCGTCTGGAAAAATTGGGCAACATTTCCGTAGAATCCCGCATCGAATTCAACCAAACATGGCGCGAGACCGTTGCTATAATGCTAGAGATTTTCCACCAACAGGAGAACAACTAATGGCTGTTGTCGTATGGAGCGACCGAGAAGGCGTACTGGGCAGCACAATCCGCAGCGGCCGACGCGTTTCCCTCAGCCCCGAAGAATATCGCGCTGAAGCCGAAGAACTCGACGAACAACTGGATGCCGTGCTGGATATGGCTTGGCACGCGCTGACACTCATTACGCGCCGCGAGAATGGCAACGCACGTTTCAATTCCTTCGAGCAGAGATGGGTATTGGGACGCGCGGTTCACATCAGTGAGATCTTGCGGCACGAGGCGATGCAGGGAGAGCAGCGTGTCTTTCTGTGGCAAGCGCTGACGGCCAAAGCCTGGTATGGCATCCGCCACGATTACGGGCGCGCGCCGCGCTGGCGCGAACTCATCCCCCGCAAAGCAACAAAATGGCGCAAACAGCCACAAGAAGCCAGCGCCTATCGCTTTCTCGAAATTGGCTATTGGCTGCGCGAACAACAACTGCATGAATCTGGCGAGGTATTCGGATGGAATTACAGCAATGCGCAAGACCTGTACGACCGCTCATCATTGCGCTCCATCAAGCTGCGGCAGGCGGTGCTGTATTGGCTGCGCCGACAATCTCCTGAGGTACGGGAAGAACTCGCCAAGCCCATTCGTGGAAAAGGGCGCTTTGCTATCATCTCTACAGCGCTGAGCAAGCGCTTCCCGGCGAGTGGTCCCGGTTCAGCTCTTTTGCCGCAGCACTATCCGGAGGATGAATTGCGCGTTATTGTCTGCGAAGCGCTGGACGCCGCGCGCAAATCGCATTTCACGGATGAGGCAAAACACACTGCCTAGAGCAAAGAACGAGCGCACCCGTTTGAGTGCGCCCCTGTTTACGTTTTCTATGTCGCATTACCGCCCGTTTAGTTGGAGCCCAGCCCCAGCAAGCCTGTCGCCGGTTGCGGTTTCCGCATCTGCTCATCCTCCTTGCCGAAGCGGATCACATCGCCGCTGCCGGTGATCGCTTCCACCGCCAAGCCCAGACTCTGCAATTCTTTTACCAGAACCCGGAAGCTGGTAGGAATGCCCGGTTCCTCAATCGGCTCACCTTTGACAATGCTCTCGTAGGTTTTGACACGACCCTGCACATCATCAGATTTGACGGTCAGCATTTCCTGCAAGATATGCGCAGCGCCATACGCTTCCAGCGCCCAGACTTCCATCTCGCCAAATCGTTGCCCGCCAAATTGCGCTTTACCCCCCAGCGGCTGCTGTGTGACCAGGCTATAAGGACCGGTCGAACGCGCGTGAGCCTTATCTTCCACAAGATGTGCCAGCTTTAGCATATGCACATAACCTACAGCAACGTGACGATCAAAAGGTTCGCCCGTGCGACCGTCGAACAAGGTCAGTTTGCCATAATGCGGCACCGGCTGACCGGTTGCGAACATGACGCGATCGGCTATCTCGAACAGCTCGCGCACGGAAAGGTCATCCGTTAACTCGTGCTCTTGTGCGGAAGTCTCTTGAATCCACATGCAAAGCGATACGCGTAAGGCGTTCGTGTCCCTTACTTCGCGCGTTTCTACAGACAATCCGGAATTGTCGTAGACCATGACCTCGTCCGGATCATGTCCCAATTCTCGTAATACTTCGGCAACGGCAACGCGCCGCACCAAGACTGCGTCCCGCTCGAGAATGATGGCATCGTTATCATACATGCCCGTACTGCCGACGCGGTCAAGCAAATAGGCGCAGATAACGTGCATATCATTGTCAAAATCTTCTGGCGCAAGTCCGCCACTCTCCGCCAGGCGTGCATGGTTCGCCCAGGCCTGTTCCGTGGTCTTCTTCCACGCCCAATCCAGCAGCCACGCGCGACCAAGTTCCGCTTGAATTTCGTTCTCGCGCACACCATCAAACACCGGTGTCACGGCGCGGAAGCCCAAACGATCCGCTGCCCAGCCCAAATGCAATTCGAGAATCTGACCGATGTTCATGCGCGATGGCACACCCAGCGGATTCAAGATGATTTCGACAGGAAGCCCACCATCGACATACGGCATATCTTCAATGGATACGATCTTGGAAATGACACCTTTGTTGCCATGTCGGCCCGCCATCTTGTCACCAACGGTAAGCTTTCGGCGCTGCGCAACACTGACGCGTACCATTTTTTCTACACCTGCCGGAAGATCCGGGTGTTCATCGCGCGTGAAGACCTTTACATCTATGATCTTGCCACGATCGCCGTGCGGCAGGCGCAGCGAAGAATCTTTCACTTCACGGGCTTGTTCGCCAAAGATCGCGCGCAACAACTTCTCTTCCGGAGATAGTTCCTTTTCGCCTTTTGGCGTGATCTTGCCGACCAAAATGTCGTTCGGTCCGACCTCGGCACCGATACGCACAATACCATGTTCATCCAGATCCTTCAGCGCATCTTCACCAACGTTAGGAATATCGTAGGTAATCTCTTCCGGTCCCAGCTTGGTATCGCGGGCCTCGATTTCATGTTTTTCGATATGGATGCTAGTGAACTTGTCTTTTCGCAGCATCTCTTCGCTGACCAGCAAAGCGTCCTCATAATTGCCGCCATCCCAAGACAAAAAACAGGTCAATACATCATGACCCAACGCCAAATGTCCATTGTAAGTCGACGAACTGTCAGCAATGACATCGCCCGGCTTGATAAAGTCTCCCTTACGCACCAACGGACGCTGATCAATGCAAGTCGATTGATTTGAGCGTTCGAATTTTCGCAACAGATACGTGAGCTCTTCGCCATCGGCCTTGCGCACGATCACGCGATGCCCTTGCACGCTGATCACTTCCGCTTCAATTTCAGATACCAGCACTTGTCCGCTATCGAAAGCCGCCTGGCCTTCCATTCCTGTGCTAACCACCGAGACATCCGGCGTCAAGAGGGGAACGGCTTGCCGCTGCATATTCGAACCCATCAAAGCGCGATTGGCGGCGTCGTGCGACAAGAAGGGAATCAATGCCGCGCTGATGCCAACAATCTGACGCGGGGCGACATCCATATAGTCGATTCGTCGCGGAGGCACCGAAGTGAACTTCTGCATATAACGCGCGGATACGCGGTTGGAGACAAATTGATCCATTTCGTCGAGGCTCGCATTTGCCTGCGCGATCGTATACTTGTCTTCCGTATCTGCGGAGAGGTATTCAATGTGGTTACTGGCGAAAGGAATGACTGGCACTTCCTTGATACCCGCCTTTTTCATCTTCGTTACGGCTTTGGCATCAACAATCGTGCCCTCTTCAAGGATGATCTTCTTCTTTTTGTTTTCTATGTCGTCCCAAAGCGGACGCCCAATCAAACTTGGATCACTGATATCCAGTGAACCGATTACCCTGCGGTATGGCGTTTCGATAAACCCCAATTCGTTAACCTGGGCATAGCTGGCCAAACGTCCGATCAAACCAATGTTCGGTCCTTCAGGTGTTTCGATCGGGCAGATACGCCCGTAATGACTATGGTGCACATCACGCACATCAAAGCCGGCGCGCTCCCGCCGCAGGCCACCCGGTCCCAAAGCCGAAAGAGTGCGCTTATGCGTCAATTCGGACAAAGGGTTGGTCTGCTCCATGAATTGAGAAAGCTGCGAAGAACCGAAGAATTCCCGCACCGCCGCTACGATCGGTCGTATATTCACCAGCGAAACCGGCGTAAGCTGTTCAGCTTCGCGGATCGACATGCGCTCCTTGACAACTCGTTCCATACGCCGAAGACCAATGCGCAGTTTATTGCCGATTAATTCGCCGACAGTTTTCACGCGACGGTTGCCTAAGTGATCAATATCGTCTCTGCCGCGCTGACCATTGTTGATTAGAATCATATGTTCCACCAAGGCAACGATATCAGCCTTGCTGATAGTCCGATGATCCGGATCAATGATACCTTCCAGGCCCAAGCGCTGATTCAATTTGTAGCGGCCGACTCGTTCCAGGTCGTAACGTCGCTGGTCGAAGAGCTGCCCTTGCAGGTATTCACGCGCGTTATCCAAGGTCGGAGGGTCGCCCGGTCGCATGCGCTTGTAAAACTCAATCAGCGCCACTTCCGCCACGGTTTGCTTTTTCTTCGTTTCCCAAACCGGTTCGTTCTTCAGCGAACTCTCAATAAACTTGTGCGCGTCATGCGTGTCGACATGCGCGAATAGCTTCAGAATCTCTTCGTCATCGCCGGTCTTGATCGGCGATTTAGAGGCCCCAAGACCGTCATCAACTGCCGCCAGCGCGCGGAGCAAAATCGTCACCGGTATGGTCCGCTTGCGATTGAATTTGATCGTGATGTAATCCGTCTTGCGTGTTTCGAATTCCATCCAGGCGCCACGGTCAGGGATCAATTTGGCGTTGGAAAGCAATCGTCCGGTGGCACGTTCTTCTTCGGCATCAAAATAGACACCGGGCGAGCGGATCAATTGGCTGACGACGACACGCTCTGTACCATTGATAATGAAAGTGCCTTTTTCGGTCATCAGCGGGAAATCGCCCAAGAAGATATCCTGCGTGATGATTTCGTCGCCTTGCTCGTGGTTTACCAAGGCAACTCGCACATAAAGCGGCGCTGCGAAGGACATGTCCCGCTCGATACATGCCTCTACATCATATTTCGGATCTTCAAACCAGTAGCGCAAGTCAAATTCCTGCGCCTGCGGCAAATTGCCGGGTAAAAATAGCGATAGATTGCCATTGAAACTCTGAATCGGATTGATCTCGTCAAACAGTTCGAGCAACCTGCCACCATGAAGAAAGTCTTCAAACGACCTCAATTGAATATCAATCAAGGATGGCAGTTCCTGGATTTCCGGGGTACGAGCATAACTTTTCACATTATAATAGTGTTTCAAGGTGACGCTCCTCGGATGGATTTACGAATCTGCTGACAATAAACAGACGAACTCGCGAAAATAACAAACGCGCCTCAACAAATCGACGCAGGGGAGATATTTCGCGCATATCTGAAATGAAGCGTAAAATTGGTTGATTTTCATGCAACCACAATATGTAAAAGCACGGGGACTGCAAACCTGCAGTATATAAGATTGTTGGCTGGCTTGTCAAGACCCTCAATAAGAGCAAACCTGACCAATAAACAATTTTGCAAACGCCCATGTCAAGTGGCGTTTTCCTGCTAGCCTCGAGAAGGTTTCTCCATGAAAGTTGCTGCAGTTTTAGATTATCATCAACCAAAAGCGGATTCCATGGCAAAATAATAGAATTATCAGCAACTTGAACTGACCAAGAAATCGACAAATCATTTTTACGACGCACTCGGAACGTTGTCGGAAGCACTTGGCCAAGTGAATGAATATGCGGCAAGAATCTGCGGCAACGTCGCCCGCAATTCGCCATTGTGGCGGGAGTGGCACATGGTCCAGCTAAATGTTAAACAGCACATACAATCGCGCTTTGCTAATGTCGCAGCCAATTATCGCAGCAGCGCGGTGCACGCAGTCGGCGTCGACCTCGACCTTATGGTCAAGCAGTCACCCATGACACCTGACTGTGTGGTGCTGGATGCAGGTTGCGGCGCCGGGCACACAGCAATGGCTTTTGCGCCGCATGTCCGGCGCGTAATCGCCTGCGATTTTACCCATTCAATGCTGGATCAAGTCACGACCCTTGCCAAAGAAAGGGCTATTGTCAATGTCGTCACGCAACTCGCTGATGTCGAGCAGCTGCCCTTTCCCGACGAGCGCGTTGATATCGTCGCCAGCCGCTACAGCGCGCACCACTGGCTACATCCCGAACGCGCGCTGGCGGAGTTTCGCCGCGTTCTGAAGAGTGGCGGTGTTTTCATCATCAGTGATATCATGGCGCAAGACGATTACGCGCAAGATACTTTCTTGCAATGCTTCGAACTGCTGCGTGACCCCTCCCACGTGCGCGATTATCGCATATCCGAATGGTTGCGTATGATGGAATCGGCTGGCTTCCAAACTGAAGTGCTTCACAGATTCGACCTAAAGCTGCATTTTGCGACCTGGACCAAGCGCATGGCAACGCCAGCAGCAAACGCGAACATGATCAAAACTCTGTTTGGCGCCGCCTCCATTGATATCAAACACGCCTTCAAGATTCCCGACCGGATTAACAGCGACGATTTCGACTTTTACATTCCGGGCGCGGTACTCAAAGCTGTGGCAAGGCCATGAGCGCCGGGGAATAAGCCGGGCTAATCGACCCAAAGTCGGCGAGAAACTCGCAGAAAATTTTCCAAGTCGACATTGACAAGGTCGTAAATGATGACGTCATCGTCTTCGTAAATTTTCGGATCTTCCCAAAACAGTTGCAATGCCCAGCCCTTGATCCGGGTTGTAAAGCTCAAAGACACTGGCACCTGCTTGTGCAAAATCACATAGCGGAAGCCGTCACCGAGCAACTCTGACACTGCGCCTTGCCAATCTTCAAGTTGCAAATCGTCATAAACGACCTCATCAGGATTCTGCAAAGTTGCCAGGAGCAAATTCTCATTGATGTAATCATAAGTTCCCGGCGGTACGCGGGCTATCATGCCTTCCGCCATCGCTCGCTGATGGAAACGTTGCACCGACATGTAGTATTTCGAACTGTGGCGGCCAAAGGGGACATCGATTACAGCGCCTTCGGGCAACTCAGCAAGCTTGGCAAGATATTCTGGCCGTGGCGCAGGTCGCGTCGAAAGGGGGAAAATGCTCGTACCATAGAAAAGCATGATGATAGAGATGACTAACAGCAGCTTATTCTGACGTGTTGGGACTAGCGATCGCAGCCGATAATGCAAGCCATAACCGATCAACACGGAAAACGGGAACAAAAATACCAGCCCCATCCGAAAAGGCCATTTCAGCGTTCGAAAGATGATATTGTCTTGCAATATGCGATAAGGCGTCCAATAAATGTCTAATAGGCTACGATTGACGTAGATCTCTACACCCAGGCTGAGCAGAAAAAAGACCAGCGCCAACACAACCCAGATAAAAACACTGCGCCTTACTTTCCAAGCATAGCCCACTCCCATTAAGGCGAAGACGATGCTCACGACTCCCACATGTGAGAGTCCTTGCGTGACGTTCGTCCTTTGCAGTTGGTCACCGCTCAGGCTGGCTATGCTCTGCATATAATTCAGTGGCCGGAAATGATCCGCCTTCATATAAGTTAGCAGGTCCATCCCACCCCAAATGCCTCCTACGACCGGATCCGATGTCGCTGCCAGCAGATCGTCCGAACGCAACATGGGATACAAAACCGGCAGGCTTATCACAATGGCAGCGGACCCAAAGATCAGCATTGCCAACCAAAATTGACGTTGCTTCCAAAGTTGATGTGCGAGCATGTAGAGCAACACGAATCCACCACCGAGCAACATGGCGAAGATAGCTATTTTTAGATTCGCGTAGACATTCAGCGAAAAGAGCGCAGCCGCAGTCACCATGGTCAAGGCGATAGAGCGCGTATTCCCTTCCGCGCGGACCTGGCTAAGCCCGTACACAAAGGCCAGCATGAACCAGGGGATCCACTCCGATGCGCCGGTAAAGGGCTGCTGCAGCGCGTGTGTCAAGTTGGACGCGGCAAATGCGTAGAAGGCACCCATGACCCAGGCCGTTAAGCGCCGCTCGAAGAGCATCATGCCAAAGAGATACATGCCATATGCCCGCAGCAAGATGCCGATGGCTGCCGTCATATTGAAGGCAAATGGATCACCAAACAGCAGATAAAGTGGCGCCCAGAAAACCAGCCCCGTCCAGCGTGGCGGCTGCAGCGTGTGATCAAGCCCGGTGGGATAAAACAGAATGTGCACATCGTTGATGTCATATCCCTTTGTCAGCGCCTGCAAAACCCACCAATTCTGCCACAGCGCTTGATGTGTATCCACGGAGTTGATCGGCAAGTGATCGGCCATGCGTGGGACAAAGGGATAACTCATGACGAAGAATGTCAGAAGAAATAGCAGGATTGGCAGTCTGTCGCGGCGCCAGCGGTAGCGCAGCATTTCTATCATCGGGTTTGCCTTAGATCAGCATCGCGCTGATTCGAATTATAGTGAAGAGCTCTCCCCTGCAGTAGCCGCGAGGCGTGCATGTTCGAGATACTCGGTATAGCCACCGGCATGCTCGCTCACGATCCCCTCGCGGATCTCAATAAGGCGATCCACGGTCTGATCAAGAAAGTAGCGATCATGCGAGATTATCAGCACCGTGCCGACAAATTGATCCAAGGCATCTTCCAGCACCTCGACTGAAGGAATATCAAGATTATTGGTCGGTTCGTCCAGCAGCAAGAGATTCGGCTGCTGCAACATCACCAGCGCCAATTGCAGGCGGCTGCGCTCGCCGCCCGACAGGGTTCGTATAGACTGACGCACCTGCTCATAGCTAAATGCCATGCGCATCAGAAAGTTTACGGCATTGCTTTCGCTGCTATTTTGAATATTCCGTATCAAATCCAAAGGCGTTTTATCAAGCCAACCGGCCAATGTCTGATGCTCTTGTGAATAGTGACCGATTCGGATGCTCGGCCCGATGTATACAGTCCCTTCTACCGGCTCTAGCTCAGCCATAACCAATTTGCCCAAGACGGTCTTGCCGGCGCCGTTGGGACCAGTCACGCCCACGCGATCGCCATGCCGCAACAAAAAATTTGCGTCGCAAAACACAATGTCGTCACCGAACACCATGCTCACATCGACGAATTCCAGAACTTTCTTGCTGCCGCGCCAACCGGAGACTTTGAAATCCATCAAATTCGCATCAGTTACTCTGTCGATGACTTCACCGCGCTCTTCCATCTTTTCCAGCATACGCCGCCGTTGTCGTGCGGCCAACATATGCTTGCGGCTTTTGACTTGCCTCGCCCATCGCTCAAAGCGCTCGATCATCTCTTGCAGTCGGGCGATTTCCTTCTGCTGCGTCACGTACAACTGCTGTTGACGCAAGCGGCGCAGCTCTCGCTCATTCAGATAATACGAATAGTTGCCATGATAGATCGTGATCTTGCCATCTTCCAATTCGACAATCTGCCCCGCGACTTCATCCAGCAAATAGCGATCGTGCGAGATGATCACCACGCTGCCGCGATAATGATGAATAAAACGCTCAAGATGCGCCTTACCGATAACATCAAGGTGGTTATCAGGTTCATCAATCAACAAAATATCCGGCGCCGCCACAGCCAGCTGCACCAAGGCCACCAGCTTCTTTTGCCCTCCGGAAAGCGTCTCGTTGCGGCGGCGATAATCAGCCTCGATGAAGCCCAGCATTGACAGCAGCTCGCGAACGTGGCTGCCATGGCGATGACCATTCATGCGCTCGTAAACTGCCAACTGCGCTTCATGCTTTTCCAAGATCGTCGCCAACTCGGTTTCATTGCCATATACAGCGGGGTCCGATAATTGTGTTTCGATTTCCTCAAGCTCCGCTTCCGCCAGCGCCAACTCATCAGGCTTTACCAGCGCGGTATCGAGCAAACTTTGACCAGCGGGCAACTCGATATCTTGCGACAAATAGCCTATGCGAATGTCCTTTTGCCGCAAGACATTTCCCCGATCCAGCTCAACCTTGCCCAGTAGCGCCTTAAACAGCGTCGACTTGCCCGCGCCATTTGGGCCCACCAGCCCGACGCGATCGCGATCGCCGATGACCCAGGAAAGATCACGGTAAAGGTCGCGTCCGGCAAAGCTGACGGTGATGCTGTTGACGTGCAGGATGTGCATGGCTCGGCTCTTCAATCGCTTTCCTGGAAAAGCATAGCACAAGCGGAATCAATGCTCTATCGTTGACAAGGCCTACGGGTTAAACTATGAGTTGCCCCAAGATTATCCGTGGACAATCACCATGTTCATCGTCGACGCCCATCAGAATATCGCCTTCAACGCCCAGCAGCTCGGGCGCGATTTTACGCGTTGGGCATGGCACACGCGCCAGCGGGAAACGGGACGAAGTCTGCCCTCCGCGACCACCAGCTTGCCGGACAATCTGCTGGGCGGCGTGGCCATCGTTTTTGGCAGCATAATCGTCATCCCAGAATCATGGCCAACACACGCAGCATGGCAAAACATCACTTTCCGCACGGCGGACGACGCCCACCAGCTGGCAATGTGGCAACTGGACTATTATCGGCGTCTGGCTGATGAACAGGACAATATACACTTGATACTGACGGGGGCAGATCTCGATCAGGTCATCGAGTCTTGGAATGACGACAAAGAAATCGGCGAGCATTTGCAAGGCATCGTAATCTTGCTAGAAGGTGCCGAGCCGATAACGGAGCCGAAACAATTCGAAGAGTGGCTGGAATACGGTGTGCGGATCGTGGCGCCCGCTTGCCAGTCCACGCGCTATTGCGCAGCAGCCGGATTCGACGGCGAGTTTACCCTGCTCGGATACGATTTGCTGGAGGTGCTGGCGAGCTACAATATTTTGCTAGATCTCTCCGACATGTCGGAACGCGCCATCAAACAAGCGCTCGACCGCTATGACGGCGCAATTTTTGCCAGCCATGCCAGCCCGCGATACTTCCACGACAGCCCGCGTGGCTTCAGTGACGAAACAATTAGAACACTGGCTGAGCGTGATGGGGTCATCGGCATCTTAATGTATAATCGTTATTTGAGACGTGATTGGCACGCCACTGATCCGAAGCGCAATGTCGCAATTTCGCATTGGGTAAACGCCGTTGACTATGTTTGCCAATTGACCGGATCCGTGGATAATGTCGGCTTGGGTAGCGATATAGATCGCGGATTCGCTTACCGCCATCTGCCGGAAGAACTTGATACATCGAGTGACCTGTGGCTGATTCAGCATGGACTGCAGGAACTTGGATTTGGGACAGATGAAATCAAGGCAATACTGAGTGGAAATATGTTACGCAAGCTGCGGGAGTCTTTGCCTGACGGATAGCGAATTATGTGGCGATTTGCGCAAGTAGGTATTGCATTGGGCGCCTTGGGAGTAATGCTCTGTTTTATGGGCTTGTTCCCTGGTGTCACCGGCGCCGAGCCGACCGCTGGTATCGGCCTGGTACAAGTGGTCATGTTGCTGACCGGCTTTACGCTGCTCATTCTGGGTGCCTTGGTCTACCTTAAATTCACCTTCTATCTCGAAGTGCCATCCACGCTCGTTCAGCAGCTTGGCACCCGCTTGGCTTTGACCGGCATACTCTTCGCGGCGCTGGCTGGCTTGGCCGACATTCTCGGATTCGGAACCCACATCCGTGACGATGTTGCCGATATATTTTTCGGGCAGTTGCAAATGATCGGCATTTTGGCGAGCTTCGCGCTGTCATCGCTGGGCGTGCTGGTTTATGTTCTGGCCGGTGCCCCGCTAGCGCGTCATGGGCCAGTGGAAGCATTAAGCGACCGGATCTCCGGTGTCGATGACACTAGCGAAATTTCTCTTGCGGGCATTGATGACTGACCGTGATCCCTCTGCATGATGATGCCAATATGATCATAGTGGATAGCGACCAGCGGATACTATTCCACTCAACAAATTTGTGCCTCCTTTCAAAAAAACTACTATGCTCGCAAGAGTAGAAAGTTTGTGATTTTGCCTGAGCGCGGGAGTCCTGTTCGCAGTCACCGAGCGGATGTGTCGGCTACCGCAGCTTCCCTTCTCTACGTGGTTAACATTCCGCGCTTTTTTGTCTCGCACCGTCTGGCCTTGGCGTTAGCCGCAAAAGCGCATGGCTATGATGTACATATCGCCACATCTGATTACGACCAGGCTTCGGCGCGCATAATACGCGAAAGCAATTTGCCGCTGCATCCGATTTCCTTGAGTCAGCACGGGGTCAATCCGCTTACCGAGCTGCGGACTCTGACCGCCCTGCACAGGCTCTACAGCGATTTACAACCGGACTTGATTCATCACATCAGTATCAAACCTGTGCTCTATGGTGGGCTAGTCACCCATGTGACCGGACGAGCAGCGGTGGTCCATGCCATGAGCGGGTTGGGATACGTCTTCGTCAGCAAAGGAATCAAGGCGTCTCTGTTGCGCTTGCTGACTCGCCCGCTCTTCCGCGTAGCAGCCGCTGGCAAAGGCAGGCGCATGGTATTCCAGAATCCTGACGATCTCCAGCGTTTCCTCGTTAGCGGGTTGATCGCGCCGGACAAGGCCGTTTTGATTCGCGGATCTGGCGTCGACGAAACGCGTTTCCTGCAACAGCCCGAACCAGACGGCGTCTTACCGGTTGTCTTGTTTGCCGGCCGGCTGCTCTGGCAAAAAGGGCTTGGGGACTTCGTCGAGGTGGCGCGCCGCTTGCGTGGCCAAGCGCAATTTCGCGTGGTTGGCTATGAAGAAGTCACCAGCCCGCTCAATGTTCCGGTAAGCCAATTGCAAGCTTGGGCTGATGAAGGATTGATCCAGTGGTCAGGCAAAAGCGATGACATGCCCGAGGTCTATGCGGGTTCCAATATCGTTTGCCTGCCCTCGACCTACGGCGAAGGTGTACCCAAGGTACTAATCGAAGCTGCCTCGTGTGGACGCGCCTGTGTGACCACCGACACCCCCGGCTGTCGGGAAATAGTGCGACACCAAGTCAACGGTCTGCTTGTGCCGCCCGGCGAAATCGATACCTTAACTAAAGCGGTTCATCAACTGATCGAGAGTCCCTCTCTTCGCGCCGAGATGGGCGCAAAAGGCCGGGAAATCGTACTCGAAGAATTTACCTTAGAACGTGTAGTGCAAGATACCTTGGCGCTATATCAAAGCCTGCTGGCAGATGCCGCAACTCGGATCTAGCCCGCAGCCTTCAGATTGTCGTCAAAATCGCGATGATAGATCTTCCGAGCAAACCGCGATAGCAGATGCAGGCTGGAGAAATGTTGCAACAAGCTTAGCATCAGGCATACGCAAGCCAGGCCTATGACAATCAAATAGTCGTTTTCGCGTGATCCGACATACCTGGGCGAGACAACCCCGACCACAGCATTCGCCGGAATGATGGTCATAACGATAAGCACGACTTGACAAACAATCATGCCAACGAAAGCTCGAAAGTTCCGGAACAAGGTTTTCAGATTGGTAATCAATTCATACGCAGCGCCAAAACGCGATTCAACAGCATAGCGCGCCATCGCCACCTGAAACTCGAGAGCGCCCAGTACAAACGCAGCTGCCAGCACGCCATCAAGAGCACCACGGATGTTTCCGTCTGGACGTAAAATCTCGTACAGCAATCCAAAAAGAAAGAGCAGGACCGCGCCCCACAAGACCCGAGAAAGCAGCAGCATAAATCCTTCCGCCAAGTTGCGGCCAAAATGCACCGCTGGCAATCTGCTCTGGCCGTCGTAAACGTGGCGGATAACGTCAAGACTGTAGCCGCTCAGCCAAATGAACGCGACCAATGCGGCGCCGAAGAGACTGAAAACGCTCACATACAGCAACGACTCGCCTTCTGAATAATAATACGATTCCCGCGAGATACGGTCACCGCGTTCAGCTAAAGACACCAAGGCAACAAGCACGATGGCGATTATCAGCACCATAGTCAGGATTCTCGGGATGCTTCGCCAAAGATATCTGATTGCTTCAAGCATTCTCATGTTCGTCTCCTCCGGCTTCCCTTGATCTGAATTCTACCGAACAACGGCGATTATGGGACAGTAGCTGCAAAGTTGTATGCCGCTCAGCCGACTATACACGCTTAGGCAAGGTTTTCCCAATTTCGCTTCGCCTTCGCAGATATAGGGTCAGCTTTAGCAGGAAAGACCTTGGTCTGGAGGCAAGCAGTTTCGCGCTGCCCAGACCTGGGTCAAGCGCATGCGCATCGCTGCGCCGCCGCCTTATGCGCTTGGCGAATCGGTTCCGGCAGCCGGTACTTCGGCGTGCAAGCAAGCACAAGTTGCACTGCGCTCGCAAGCTCCGCCAAATGCCCGACAGATATGTAAACCGGTTTGACCTTGCTACGTGTGCGTAAAAGGACGCCGCATTCTTGCCCCTCTACCCATATCGGGCTGGCACTGCCCTTTGCATTATCGGGCTGCCGGTATTCACCGATGAGGTGACTCTTGCCGCAGCCGATAGTCGGCCGTTGCAGCCACAATCCCAGATGCGCAGCGATGCCCATGCGCCGCGGATGCAATTGACCCATGCCATCGAAGATAAAGACATCCGGCTCGCCCTTGAGCTGCAAGAACGCCTTTTCCAGCACCGGGCCTTCGCGAAACGTCAGCAAACCAGGGATGTAGGGGAAATCCGCCGCCCGTTTAGCGCAAACTGTCTCGACTATCTTGAGTTCCGGAAACGTCATAACAACAATGCAGGCGCAAGACTGTGCATGCTTGACGCTGACATCGACACCGGCGACAGTGCGCACCTTGCTCAGTTCAATTGGTAAGTCATTAACGAGTTGACCGCCAAGCCGCTTCTGCAAGGCAATGGCGGCCTTCGGCTTCAAATTCCAATCATGCAGTTGTTGGATTTCCATGTCTCGGTAGCTGAAGCAATGGGCAAAAGCCGCTATATTTCCAGATAATCACGCAATTGACGCGAGCGCGTCGGGTGACGTAGTTTTCGCAGGGCTTTGGATTCAATCTGGCGGATGCGTTCGCGCGTTACGCCAAAAAAGCGCCCGACCTCTTCCAAAGTGTTGTCTTGACCATCTATTAGTCCGAAACGCATTTCCAGCACTTGCCGCTCCCGCTCAGTTAATACACCCAGCGCCGAACGAATCTGCTCTTTCAGCAACTGTCGGCTGGCTGCATCAACCGGACCCGGCGCGTTCTCGTCAGGAATGAAATCGCCCAGTTGGCTGCTGTCCTCCTGGCCGATGGGCATATCCAGGCTCATCGGTTCCTGGCTGATACGAACGATTTTTCGCACCTTCTGCGAAGCGCGCCGCAGTTTTCGATGCAAGCCCGTGTCCAGTGCCTCGCCTTCACGCCTGCTCTGCTTAATGGCTTCGCGCTCTTCGTCAGAGAGAAAATCCATTTCCAGCGCGATCTGCTCGGTATTCGGTTCGGCGCCCAAGGTCTGCAACAGGTCTCGCTGCACGCGCATTAGCCGGTTGATCGTTTCCACCATGTGCACGGGTATGCGGATCGTGCGCGCTTGATCGGCAATGGCACGGCTGATGGCCTGACGAATCCACCAAGTCGCATAAGTACTGAATTTGTAACCTTTGGTATGGTCGAACTTGTTGACTGCTCGCAGCAAGCCAATATTGCCTTCTTGAATCAAATCCAGGAAGTTAATTCCCCGACCCATATAGCGCTTCGCCACGCTAACTACCAGACGCAGATTCGCCCGCGTCAAATCTTCCGCCGCCAGCGCCGCCTGATACTCGACTTGTTCCTGTTGCTGTTTCGCCTGATCGACGGGATCAATCGTGTCCTCTATCCAGCTATCAAAAAGCGCGAATGAGGGTAGATCATTGTCTTTGTAAAAGTGCAAGCGCATGTGCATCTGTTGTTCCACAGGAAAAAGGAAGAGCGCGTGTACCACCTCGAAAAAGCGCTGTGCCACTTTTGTCCATTCCTCGTCTCGTCCCCATTGCTTTCGGCCGAGGTACTGTCGGATGTACGATTCGGCCTCGGTATCCCAGTCGCTGGTAACCCATTGCACTTCATTCAGCACTCGGAGGAAATCGGGCATTTCTTCATCAAAGCCCTTGACCGCATCCTGCAGCATGTGCCAATTCTCGAGCATATGCTTATAAGCGAAACGTTCGACATCAAGGTAATTCGGCTCGCTCTTGCCCTGCTGCGTATTATCCAGGCTCATCAGATCGTCGCGTAGCGTTTCCAGGTGCCGTTCCGCCGCGATCTCCATACTGAGCCACATTTCACGACTGCTGTTCAAAAGCGGCACCTGTCCGATTTCTTTCAGGTACATTCGCACAGGATCGTCAGATAGCGGCATGCTATCTAAATCTTCGCTGACGTCCTCTGTGTCCAATTCGTTGTCATACTCAGAACGCGCAAAACGACTGGTGGTTTCGGTGTTGCGCCGACGCCTTCGCACAATATCGCTATCGGTATCACTGTAATCGTCAAAATCGCGAATGTTTTTCTCGTTGTTTGTCATCGACTATCAAACTCCTGCGGGTGATTTCCGATTTTCTTCGCTAAGGCGTTGCAGGCGGCAATCATTCAGTTCCCGTTTCAACTTACTTCCAGATCAAGCCGCGCTTTGGCGGCCATCGACAGCATAATCCTCTGGCTCAAGCGCTCGCTTTGCTGCAGATCATAATCAGCATCAGTTTTAGCCTCTTCCTGAAGATATTGCATTTCAATGCGTTCTTGATCCAGGCGCTGCAACCGCAGTTGCAAGGCGCGGCTAACCAACCCATTGCGCTGTTCACTTGCGCCTGCTCCCCGCGTGCGTCGCTGCTCGAAAATATCGCTTAAGTCCACTTGAAATGCGCCACGCATTCGCATTGAGACGGTTTGTGGGCCATCGCTTAACAAGGCGCGATATTCCGCCAATAATTCTCCATCAACGACCGTGCTGACATAATCCAGTGGTTCCATATCGTCTTGCGCCATGGCTTCCTGCAAGTTTGCCATCAAAATTCGGTACTGGCTCTGTGTGAAATCTTCCACGCATAAGTCTTGCAGCGGGCCGTTCATCAATTCTGAATCGTTGTGTGCCAATTCTCGCAACTTCCGATTTACCTGGAACAACAAGTTCGGGTTCTTCAGCAACAAACTCAGGCAGTATAGTTCGATGGCACGCGGCTGCTGGACGGCCACGCCCGCTGATGGTCGGCCTTCTCCAGCTAAGTCAGGCGGTATGTCTTCAGTCTCATTGTCCCAATACTCCGGCGGCAGGTCGATGTGCTCGCTCGCAACGGGTCGGGCTCGTTTCATTGCTGAAAACGCAGCATTTGCGCCGCGTAGATCCGCTGCCTGCGTGCGCGTCCACGCCATCAAGTCCCGTTCGCTTATACGAAGACGGCGCGCCAACTTCTGTATATTTTCCTGCTGGTACGGGTTGTTTTCCGAGGCGAGCAAAATCGGCAGTATTTCATTAGCAATCCGCTGCCGGTCTTGCATACTTGCGTCGGCTTGAATGCCGGACGCCTCGCTCTCAATCACAAAATCGGCCACCGACACTGCCGATGCCACCAGTTCCGGCCATTCTTGAGGGGATTGGCGCAAAAGATCGTCAGGATCTTTACCGGCGGGAATCTGCAAGATGCGTACATCTACCGATAACTTGCCGAAATAATCCTCCGCCAGCGCTTGGCGCGCCACTTCCAGGCTGCGCCGTGTCGCGCTTTGCCCCGCGGCATCCGCATCCAGCGCCATGACGACCTTGTTGGCATAACGAGGCGCGATCTGCCGGATTTGCGGCTCGGTCATTGCCGTGCCCATCTGCGCCACCACATTGCGGTAACCGGCCTGATGCGCCTGCATCACATCCGTATAGCCTTCCACGATGACAGCGGTTCCTGTCTCGCGGATCGATCCCTTGGCAAAATCGAGACCATAAAGCAGTTTACTCTTGTCGAAGAGCGGCGTCTGTGGCGAATTGATGTATTTGGCATTTTCATTTGTATCGAGGGCGCGGCCGCCAAAGCCAACCACTCTGCCTCGTTCGTCAGCGATGGGGATCATCAAGCGGTTGCGAAAGCGATCATAAACATTGCCCTTTTCGTTGCGCGCCGCCAAGCCGACTTCGATAATCTCGTCTTCGCTATATCCCAGACCGGACAAAGCCCGTAAGGCAAAGTCCCAACGATCAGGTGCCACTCCAATTATAAAACGTTCGACGGTTTCAAGAGTCAAGCCACGCGTTTCGCGGACATATTCGAGTGTAGTCTCCGATTCGCGCCGGAACAGTTGCTTATGATAAATGTCTGCCGCACTGGCCAAGATTCCCCGCAGACGCTCCAAATGATCCTTGCGCGTTTTTTGCTCGGGCGACTGCTGACGGGTCTCTACGCCAGCCTCTTGCGCCAATTCGCGCAGCGCTTCTTTGAAGTCCCAGCTATTCGCTTTCTGCGCGAAGGTGAACAAGTCGCCACCTTCGGCGCAAGCGCCAAAACAGTGCCAGGTTTGCCGTTCTGGATTGACAACGAAGGAGGGAGTCTTCTCGTTGTGAAAGGGGCAGCACGCCTTATGATTCCGTCCCGCCTTTTTTAGCGTTGGCACGAAGCGCTGTATGTAACTTACGATGTCAATGCGAGACTTTATCTCATCGGTCACAGACATGGCGGAGAAAACCTTCGTAAGCTAATGACCATTCATTATAATGTTGTGCGCACACTTATGCCACAATCGCGCAAACAAGTTGGAATATTGATACTAATTTCAACTTGCCCTTGCGAACGGCAAAATTGCTCGCCCGGCAATCACAGTAGCCTCGCACACGGTCTTCCGAGCGACAATCTCAAGCGGCGCATAATCTTAGAAGTCTTCCAACGCGCTCAAGTCTGCGCGACCGTCCTGCATTTTGCTGATCATCTGCAACAAAGCAATACGATTGTTGCGCAATTTCTCGTCATCGACATGGACCAGGACATTGTCGAAGAAGTCCGTGATGGCCGGCACCAGCGGCACGAAGGCGCGCAGAAAAGAATCAACATTGTCGCCTTTGCAACGGGTTTGCGCGGCCGGACGAAAAGCTTCGAAGAGAGTCACCTCCGGCGAATCCGCCAGCAACGTGGGGTTAAAATTCTGCCGAGCTTCCTTCCGCGTGATTCTCACACAGCGCGCGAAACTATCGAGAATCGTTTCCCAATCGTCGCGAGTTACCCAGGCTGTCAAGTCGCTGATGCCTGTTAGCGCTGCTGCCGGATTGCGAGCCTGCTGCTTTAGAACTGCATCAATGACATCTCGCCGAAAGTCAAAGGATTCGTTCAACCAACTTTCAAGCCGCGCGTTCACGAAGTCTTGAATTTGACTTCTGACACCCGTATCGACCTCTACCGGTTGTCCTTGTGAAACCAAATCGATAGCTTGGCGCAAATCCGTAGAAACGTTGGCGTCAACCAGAATCTGTATGATTCCCAGGGCAGCGCGCCGCAGTCCGTACGGATCGGACATCGATTTTGGTGCCAGACCCACGGCAAACAATCCGACCAGACTATCCAGCTTGTCCGCCAGCGCCAGCAGGCGGCCCGCATCGCTCATCGGCAAAATATCGCCCGCGCCACGCGGTAGCCAATGCTCAAAGATCGCCATGGCAACTTCAGGCGCGATCCCTTCTCGCAAGGCATATTCGCGACCCATGATGCCTTGCAGCGAAGTCATCTCCACTACCATGCCCGACGCCAAATCCGCTTTTGCGATCTGCGCCGCCTGTCTAGCGATGTCGATGTCTGCGACCGCACATCCAAGCAAGTTGCCAAGATCCTCGATCGTAGCGGTTACACGGTCGTTCTTTTGGCGCATTGACCCTAGCTCTTCCTGAAACGTCAGCGTATCCAGGCGCGGCAAGTACTCCCGCAGGGGTCTCTTGATATCGGCTTGGTAGAAGAAACTGGCATCGGAAAAGCGGGCGCGCAGAACTTGCTCATTGCCATGGATGACCTTGTCCAAATGCTGGCTATCTCCGTTTCGTACGCCGATGAAATAATTCATCAGCTTGCCGTGACCGTCCTCGACAGCGAAGTAGCGCTGATGTTTGCGCATAACGGTTACCAGCACGTCACGTGGCAGCTCAAGGTATTTCTCGTCGAATCGTCCCAGAAACGCTGTCGGCGACTCGACCAGGTTGGTCACTTCTTGTAGCAATTCGTCGTCTTTCGCTATCACACCATCGACTTCGCCCGCCAATTCCTTGATCTGCCGGAGAATGCTCCCAGACCGGGCGCTATCATCAAGCAGGATAGCTTGGTCGACTATCGCGCTTTCAAACGCGGCAGCGTTCTCCACGCTGACTTCGGGGGACCCATTCGGTCGCAAGCCACGCGTGACATTTGCGCTCGCCACACCGGCAAGCTCAAAGGGGATGACCTCGTCGCCAAAGAGCGCCACAATCCAGCGGATCGGACGCGAAAAAGCCATAGCGCTATCATTCCAACGCATGGTCTTGCCAAACTTGAGCCCGGCTATGAATTGCGGAAGGTTTTCGGCGAGAACTTCAATTGCCGCGCGACCGCCGCTTCGTACGGAGGCGGTCACATAGCTGCCGCCATTGATTTCCTGCACTACCAGATCTCCGACATCAATACCCTTTCCGCGCGCGAATCCGATGGCGGCACGTGTCGGCTTGCCATCATCATCGAAGGCGCGATTGGCGGGCGGCCCCTTTGCCACAAACTCCAGATCGGGCTGCCGAGCGGAAACCTCGCGCGCAGAAATAACGATGCGTCTGGGTGTCACATAAACGTTTAGGCTCGAATACGAAAGACGCAGATTCTCAAGAAAGTCATGCGCCGTATCCTGCAGTTGAGCAAGCGCCGCCGACACATCATCGGCCGGCAATTCTTCCACTCCGATCTCTATCAGCAGGTCCGCCGCTGTATCAGCTGCAGGAGGCATTTCTGCCGGCCGCTGCAGTTGAGCGCCCCGCCACTTTTGTGACATCTTCATCAGCGGATAGCCCAGTTCTTCACGCTGGCTTACATATTCCTTTGCGATGGCACGGGTCATATCGCGCATTCGCCGAAAATAATTTGCTCGCTCCGTCACGCCGATTGCGCCACGCGTATCCAGCACGTTAAAGAGATGGCTGCACTTAAGCACATAATCATATGCGCTGATCAAAGCGTCGCCTTCCAGCGCGTGAAAATACTCTCGTTCGTAGGTGTCGTAGACCAGCTTCAGCGCATCGACATCGGCCACTTCGAAATAATAGCGACTATGCTCGACCTCATCGCTAAACATCACATCACCGTAACTCACGCCATCCAGCCAGTCGATCTCCCAGGCGGAATCCTTATTCTGCAAAGCCAGCACGACGCGTTCGATACCGTACGTGATCTCAACGCTTACCGGATCGAGATGCAATCCTCCGGCCTGCTGAAAATAGGTGAATTGCGTGATTTCCTGCCCATCAAGCCAGACTTCCCAACCCAGCCCCCAGGCGCCCAATGCCGGCGATTCCCAGTTGTCTTCGACAAAGCGGATATCGTGCTCCCGTGGGCGAATTCCGAGCGCCTCCAGAGATGCCAGGTATAGCTCCTGCGGATTGCCCGGTTCCGGCTTCAAGATGACCTGATATTGATAGTATTTCTGCATGCGATTGGGGTTTTCGCCAAAGCGCCCATCATCGGGCCGCACAGTCGGCTCCACATAAGCGACGCGCCAAGGTTCTGGCCCCAGGACACGCAACGCCGTTGCGGGATTGCCCGTGCCAGCGCCGACCTGCACATTGTAAGGTTCCCAAATCAGGCAGTCCTGCGCCGCCCAGAATTCGTGTAACTTCAATATGACCTGCTGGAAACTCAGGGCTCTTGACATAGCTTTCCTTGCTGATTTCGCGTTTGATTTGGCCTGGCCGCATTATACGAAGCGCGCTGCGAATTTTCGAGGGTGTTGCTCCTTTTCGCTTTCCGCAAAATAGAAGAGGCTTCACCCGCAATGGGAAAAGCCTCCCTATTAGATCGAATGACGCGGAAGCGAAGCGGATTAGTCTCCGCCCGAATCGGCGACCTCCTCTACATCTGTCGTCAGGGGTATTGCAAAGTCGTCGTGGCTGATCTCGCGAAAAGCGTTCAAGACAGATTCGCGCACAGATACATAGTATTCTTCACTTGAAGACTTGATCACGACATTGCCATATTCTAGTTTGCTGCCAAATATCACGGCATAGCTGTGCTCGATAACTTCAATCTCGCTGTCGCCGGAATCCTCCAGGTCAGTGTTTTCCCGGCTTTCCACTTCCACCTCGACCATTTCAAGATAAACAACTTCGACCGTGACTGCAGGCTCAGCCAAACCATATTCGTCCAGGCTAGACAATCCCAGTGGCTCAACCATGCTGATGGATGTGGCGTTGCGCAGCAAGCTGGGCAACCTGGTATCTTCAAATGACTCGTCTTCAGCCAGATTCTCATACGACCAGCTTTCGCCGTCGCGCACGAAACTGAAATATCCGTTTTCGTTGGCGAGCGTTAACTGAACAACTTCCGTTTGCGGCACATTGACATAGCTGGTATCGATCCAGCCGGACGCTTGCGGAGATGCTGCCAATGAACTGAGTCCGGATCCCTGATACACCTTTTCTTCACCCAAACGCCTGACATAAGAATTGTCGGCACCTGCGGTCGCACCCAAATAGAGCGATTCTGTCTTACCTCCACTGACAATGCTGAGTTTGCGTTGGAAATCATCGTCCGCCACAGCGAGGCGTCGGAAATTGGCCGGGTTTGTCGCCACCAATCGTCTGGTATCGACGGCTGCGATCGTCTCCAGAAGCTCGTCGACTTGCGTCCCTTTGGCCGGGAAGTCATCCGCATTTAGCAAGACCCAACCCTCGTCCGCTCGCGCAAGTGTCACTTCCTTGCCGAGATCGTCGGCAATGCTGATCTGCTCCACCGCGGCGACGGAAAAGTCCGGCAGTAGTGGATCGGCTGATCTTCCTACCGAGCTCGTTGAGGTCGCGAGCGCTATGCCAAGCAAGATTAACTGAAATGTGAGCAGGACGGCCAAGACAATATTACTGCGATTCAACATCAGCCTTCTCCTTCAATCCCGTTTGCGCTTGAATTGGCGTCCATCGTCGGATCGACGAGCGGAAGCGGTTGTTCGGCTCGCCGTTGCAGTTGCCACACGGCTCCTATCAGGAACAGGCCGATTAGCGCTACGGCATAATTCATCACTACCCACTGATTCTGCGCCGCGTCCGGTATCGCAGGCAAGATTCGTGTGATGCTGCCGCGACTGCGGATAGAAGCCAGCGACACATCTTCAGTAAACCAGTCGATGGCGTTGGCGATCAGCTGCAAATTGCTCGCGAAACGATCGCCGCCGAAGTTCAAGGAAATCTGGTATACGTTGTCATTGACGAATTCGGAACTGCCCACCACAACCATTCGTGTATTGTCCGGCGATTGTTCGATTTTACCGATGGATTCAGCTACCTGAGGCGATTCAACCGCCTCGCTTTCGCCCGCGTTTTCTACTTCGAATGGTGACGCTTGGTCAATGAAGTAACTTTCGAAACTGCCTTCGACCGCTATCGCCAAGGGGAAGGACTCTTGCGCCTCGCCAATCGGGAATCCCAAGTTGGGATATGTATCCAGGTCCGGCTGCAGCGCATTGTCCAAGGTCTGCCAGGATGACGCGCTCGAGCGGATTAGGGTAGTGACCGCGGCGGAATCCAGCAGCGCATCGTCTGCCATGACGGGCGACGCCCAATTCATGGTCACAAAGGGCAAGCTATCCACGACGCTATTGTCCGCTGCCAAGCCATCCGGGCGCACATCGACGAAAAAGGGATAATCCAGCGCTTGTACTTCCGTGACCACCATATCGCCCAAGTCGCGCTGAACCTGCAAGGGGAAGGGCGCGTTCTGTAGATCCATGATCAGGCTATCGCCTATGTCGATGCCGTAAGCTTGTAACAGGTCTTCGATTCCGCTCTCATTGGCTTCCAGCGCCAATGTACCTTGAAACTGATCGATTCCCAGCCGGTAGTGACCTCCAGCCACGATAAGCGAGCCTCCGCGCATCACGAATTGGTCTATGGCATAGCGTTGCCTGTCGCTAAGATCGTGCGGCGCGATGAGGATAAGGACATCTATATCTCCGGGAACCCCAGCTTCGTCCAGAATCAGCCGCCGCAATTCGTAAGATTCGCGCAGCGTGTCCTCCAGAATCGAATACTGCTGCAAGCTGGGCATCTGCCGCCCAAACTGATCGACGCCTTGTGCCGGTGGCGTCCAAAGCCCGATCACTTTGAGAAACCCCGGCGACAAGCGCTTCAGCGCCGCTTCGATGGCAGTGCGTACTTCGTTCTGGCTGAGCTCCCCCGACGGATAGACGACCTGTATGCTATCGCCAAGTTGAACCACCAGATGCAGATAAAACGTTTCCAGGGCGAAGAAACTGGTCGCCACCGGCTGGATTTGATACAGATCAATCAAGTCTTGCTCTGTGAGCCCCACATCGGCGGCCGACATATCTACCACTTCAAACCGCGCTTTTTCCGGATTGCTGGCGACGATTTCACTGGTCACGTCCTCGATCGTTTGACCTGCCTCGCGCATGAACTCGGGTAAGGTCGCCGAGGAAACGAACAAGGTCAGCGCTGCGGGTTGGTCAAAAGAGTCCAATACCGCATCCAGACTTTGGAAGCCATAAACCGCGCGCTGGATGCTGCTCGTCAGATCGTATTCCAGATTGCGCAAGCGAACCTCAACACCCGAGATCGAATCTCCAATCTCAATCAAGTCGGAAAAGTGTAGCGTTGTTGTTTGGTCTCCGTAGGCGATCAGCACATCAAAATAGACGTTGACCAAAGAGACGCCCCCCCGGTCCTGGACTTGCAATGGAGTCGGCCGAATGCCGTAGACCTGGTTTGCCTCGCGTTCCATTTCCGGATTGGTCAAGGGATCGATGAACTCTACCTCCATCATTTCCCGCGCCGCCAACTCATATTCGCGCAAGGTATCTTTTATGCGCGGAACCAGGGGCGCAAGCAAGGGATGGCTTTGCTCGCTGAAATAACCGCGGATAAGCAGCGGCTCCTGCAATCCACCCAGCAACTGCCGCGTCACATCAGACAGGCTGTATTCACTATTCTGCGTCAAGTCCAGCCGTGCCGCATTCGCCGGTGCAATCAGCAGATTGAATACCAGCAGGTTAACACCGACCAAAAGCAAACTTGCCCGGCCATTCATACGATGCGAGCGCAAATGATTGCCGCTGCTCCAGCGCTTGCTTTCCAGCGAAAGGATATTTGCAGCCAGGAAGAAAAGCGTCAGCGACAGGTAATAGACCAGATCGCGCAGGTCAATGACGCCCCGCTCGATGCTCTCGAAGCGGCTTCCGGTGCCAAAACGTCGCAGCAAATCGCCAGTCGTAGCCCCAAAGAAATCGGTAATCACGGGCGAACCTATAGCTTGAAACAAGCCACAGATGACCACCGTGCCGATCAAAGCCACCAGTTGATTATCCGTGCGCGAGGAGATAGACAGGCCGATGGCAATATAACTTGCTGCCAGCAGCATCGTCGCCAAATAGCCCCCAATTGCCGGGCCCCAGTCCAAATTGCCCAAAGACGCCACGGTGAAAGGAAGGAAGAACGTCAATGCCAGCGCCACGGCTACCAGTGCCAACACAGAAAGGAACTTTCCCGCGACAAGTTCCGTAAGGCGTACCGGCATCGTCAGCAGCACCTGCAGGTTTCCGCTTTCTTCTTCACGGCTCCATTGATGCATGGTCAACGCAGCTGCCAGCACGATCATTAGCAGCGGCATCCATTCGAACAATGCCCGCACATCGGCAATGCCACGGGCAAAAAACGAATCGACCCAGAAGAAGACGAATAACATCAACACCAAGAACACGCCCACAAATATCAACGCCATGGGCGAGCCAAAATACAGTCGCAACTCTTTACCGCTGATTGAGAGAATCTTTTTCATGATCGTCCCCTCAAGCGCTGGTTGCCAGGTTGTTAAAGAATGACTCCAGCGTGACATTGTCGCGCCGGATTTCGCGGACAGCCCAATCTTTGTCACGTGCCAGGCTATAAACACGTGGTGTGATATCAACCGAGCTCCTGATCTGAAATGCCGGATAATCATTACGTGAACGGATCGCTTGCACCTGCGTCACACCGTCCATCGCCGCCAACGCGGATCGTACATCGGCGGCATCCGATTGCAGAACCAGGGTAGCGTCGTTGCCCAGGTTCAATTCGCGCAAGCTTTGATCCGCCTTCACCTCGCCATTGATGATGATCACTACCCGATCGCAAATGGCTTCAACTTCGGACAATATATGCGACGAGAAGAGAATCGTGCTTTCTTGCGCCAAATGCTTGATCAGCGCGCGAATCTCGACAATTTGCGTGGGATCGAGGCCGACGGTTGGCTCGTCCAGAATCAGAAACTTCGGTTTATGCAAAATAGCCTGTGCCAACCCGACGCGCTGCCGCAAGCCTTTGCTCAGCGAAGCGATGGGGCGAGTCATATAATCCTGCAAGCCAGTTCCATAAACCGCTTCAGATAATAGACGAATAAAGTCGCCTTCGGGAACATTGCGCAGATCAGCAATCATCGACAAATACTTTTGCACCGACAATTCGGGATACAGCGGTGTATTCTCCGATAGGTAGCCGATCTTTTCCTGAACTGCATGCAGATCCGCCAGCACGTCTCTGCCATCGATTGCGACTTTGCCGTCGTCAGGGTGCAAGAAGCCGGTGACAATCTTGATGGCAGTTGATTTGCCGGCGCCGTTTGGTCCCAGCAAGCCGACGATTTCTCCCGGTTGTATATCAAAGCTCACGCCGCGCAGGGCATCAATAGCGCCGTAGCGCTTGGTAATATTCTTCACATGAATCATAAGCATTGTCCTTCCTTACTGCAAATCCGGCCTTGCTCGCACGAGCAGCGGGACTTTCTGATTTGCCTTATTTCGACAGTACCATGTGCTGTCATTGATCGACTGCGTCCTATATGGCGGTATTTCGCCACACCGAGCGCGCCACGATCACCGTACTCGCCAAAACGATACATCGACGAGTCCCGATCGCTCTCGCCCGATATGATAAGCAACAAGTGTAAGAAGTCTATAGGAAAATCTTAAAGAAAGTGTAAATTTTGCGGCCATTACGCCGAGATGACTTCGACGCGCGTTTCTCGCAGAATCTCTTGATAATCTGCCAGCGTGAATTGAGCGCCACCTGCATAAAGCGCGTTAACCGTGCCAGCGGCTACGCCTCGCCGGATCGCCTCTTGATAACTCTGCCCTTCTGCCAACGCCACGACGATGCCGGCGTGCAAACAATCACCGCTGGCGATAGGATCAACAGGCTGAATTAGCGGCGGCTTTGCTTCGGCGATCAGATTCTCCGTCAGCAACATGGCGCCGCACGCGCCGCTTGATATTACTACGATATGAATTCCTCGACAGATTAGCGCTCTGGCCGCCTGAATAACGTCGCTGCTAGAATCGGCATTGATGCCCATGACCGCGGAAATTTCATCTTTATTCACTTTGACGGCGTAGGGACGCGCTTCAATGGCTTTGGCAAGCGGCTGATTGCTGCTATCAACCCAAACTTGCCTGCCCTGGTCCCGTAGGCGTTTTATTAGACCTGCGGGAGCCATTTCGGGAGCGCCAGATGGCAAACTGCCGCAAAGACAAACTGCATAGGCGTCCTCGTTTTCCGCAGCGATACAGATGTCATCGGCCAAAGCCTGCCAGTCGGCCGCAATGATTTGTCCAGATTCGTTGATGACGGTAGAATTGCCATCCGAATGCGCGATAATCGTACAAGTGCGGGTTTCGCCGTCAAACCAGGTCCATTGCGCTCGGTAGCCGCTTTCTTCCACCATGGCCGCCACCATGCGGCCGATATGACCGCCCATCAAACCCATAGACAGCGGCTTGCCACCCAGAATCTGCACGGCGCGCATCATATTCAATCCCTTGCCACCCGGCACGACAACGCCACGTTTGATGCGCGAAATGCGCCCTATGGCAAAGTCCGGCACCACCAAAGTGCGATCCAACGCGGCGTTTGGTGTCACACAAATGATTGTTTGTCTTGTCATTGTGTCCCGTTTCCCGCCCCTCGATATCGACTATACCCTAGCCCAATCGACTTGCGCGGGCAACTGTAGACCTGCGATATCTCAACGCTCGTGTCTAAGTCTATGACGAGCCATGTCTCGTGGCTACAATGTTGCCTGGCGAAACATCTCCTGTGATCCAATCGGAGCAATCAATGGCAGTTTTCGGACGACTCGACATCTACTACCCCGATGGTCACCTTGAGCAATTGGCCTTGGCCGGTGAGTTGATTTCTGTCGGTCGCGCGCCACAGAACACCCTTGTACTTGACAGCGACGCCATTGCGCCCTTCCAGTTTCAGCTGCGCTATGAACAAGGCAGGGTCTTCCTCATCAACTTGGAAACCCTGGCTGGCACATGCGTTGCGGGAACAGTTCTGCGCGACAGCCAACCGCAGGAGCTGCAAGAAGTGACGGACATAGCGATCGGTGATCTGCGCCTGGTCTACTATCCGGGCAGCGATCAGCCAACTCTGCCGATGGGCGCTGTCGCAGACAGGACGCAACCCCTGCGATTGGACTTTAATTTACGGCTGGAGCACCCACTGGTGGAGGTTTTTCCAGCATCAAGCGCTTCGGTGGAATTAACCATCACCAACAGGCGACCTGTCGAAACTCGCTTCGAGATAACTTTCAGCGGATTGCCAGAGGGCTGGGGCAAGCTGAATCAAGCGGTGGCCCGCATCGCCGAGGGAGAGAGCGATCTGGTTAGCTTGCATATCGTTCCGCCTCGTCGTGCCGCAATCCCGCCAGCGGACTATCCGGTAACGATCACGGTAAACCCAATAAATGAGCCAATTCTTACAGTTCAACAGCTGCTCACTGTTCGCTTGCGCGAGTTTGTGGGCTTGAGCGTGGCCGTGGATCCGCCATTGATTAACAGCGGCGAGAGCTTTCAATTATTCCTTCTGAATCAGGGCAACGAAGCATTACCTCTCCGCCTGCTCGCGAACAGTCCACACAAAGATCTGGCAATCGAGTTGTCGGAGCGTGAATTACAGCTTTCCGCCGGCCAGCGCTCAAGGATCGCCTGCAGCGCTATCACAAAACGGCCGATCACTGGTCGAGTTCAGTCGATCCCAATCGCCTTGCTGGTGAAAAGGCAAAACGCCAGCGGCTTTCTCGTCGCCCTTCCTGCCACAGTAATCGTAAAACCTCGTGTCTCACGGCGCCTATTCATTGCTTTTGTTGCGCTGATTGCCCTATTTTCGCTTGCCGCAGCAGCAATCATATCACGCTCACCGGCACCCAGTATCAGTTCTTTCGGCCTATCCCTGTCACAAGTGGCCAGCGGGACACCCGTGGAATTGAGTTGGCAGGCAAACGCCGCGCAACGATTTGTGGTTGAAGTGGACCGTGTCCCCGTGGCTGAATTGGCCCGGGATGCCCGCTCATACACCTTGTCAACAGACAGTTACATCGACCCCATCGAGGTCGCCCTGATCGCCGTCCAAGGTGACGGCACCGTCATCGAAACCCGTGCTTTGACCGTTTATCAGCCGGTCACGATCACTAGCTTCACGACTGACCGATCGGCCATGCAACGTAACGTACACGGCAGATTGGTATTGAATTGGCACGTTGAGGGAGCTGTCAAGCTCAATATCACCGTTCCCGAAGGATACGATACGCTTTACGAAGAACGCTCGAATGACGGCAGCGGCGAAATCGCCTTGAGCGCTGTGCCGGAGACGGATTTCGAACTGGTGTTGATCGCGGAAGACGAACTAGGCACTGTCGTCCAGCGTCACATCAGCATACGGATAGAAGACCCGGAATGTACACCGATACGTGATGCCGTGCTTTACGCGGGTCCCGATAGGCGCTTTCAGCGGACGAATGTTGCCATCAGCGCTGTGCCGCTCTTGGTTCGCGGCATCAACGAGAGCAAAGACTGGCTCCAGGTCGAACTTGCCAACGGGGAAAGTGGCTGGGGCTCGCTGGACGAATTTTACTGTGCAGCCTTCGACCCGACCGCTCTTAAGGTAATCTCCGATACGCCGGTATTACCGACAGCCACCGCGACCTCGATCCCAACCGAGACGCCCACTCTGACAATTACTGCACTGCCAACTGCCAGGCAAATTGAGCCACCAACTGCCAGCGAATCGTAAGTACAAACGCCCGATGTGTTTACTCTCATCTTGCCAGAATTCGATACATCCTTTACCTCTCTTTGACAAACTAGCCTGAAACCGTCAATCAATAAATAAACAACCAACCGCGTCCATATAGTCTCCACGTCCGGCGAAGATGATGATACGCTCGGCTCTATGGTTATCAGATGGTTTCCCCCAGGAATGACCGGCAACTTCCACACCGCGCACCAATTCGCCAACAACAGCGTCTATATCGATACTGTATATATAAACGGCCGCTATATCGTGGCGCGTTCTCGCCCTTCCGCCGACCTCTAGCCGTCCATTGTGGCCCTTTTGCCGCCCTTTGTCGCGTCGCTTTCCGCCTCGATTCTCTGCTCGTCCACTGGATGCTCTGCTGAGGGGACGGTGGTGGGGTAGTAGGCAGTGCACAGCGCCAGCTTGAACCTGTCATCATAGCTGCTCTCGGACTCAACGGGGAACCAGTTGCAGCTATCAAATAATTTGCTGGCCACGAGAAACCAGAGCACGCCACCGCGACGGAAAACTGGCTACAACCTTGCAATTGTCAGCATAGAATCGCTCGCGTATAATCCACTTTTTAGTCGACGAAACTGTTCAAGGAAATGGGACATTTCATGAGCATGAGACCGCCTGTTTATCCGTTCACAGCCATTGTCGGGCAAGACGCAATGAAGCTCGCGCTTATCCTCAATGCCGTCGATATGCGCATTGGCGGTGTCTTGATACGTGGCGAGCGCGGCACCGGCAAATCGACCGCCGCTCGTGCGCTGGCGGCACTCTTGCCGCAGATCGACGTCATCTCCGGTTCTCCCTTCAACGATGACCCGACGCGTCCCGAATCATGGTCCGACTTTGCCCGTGAAAGATACAGCGACAATAACGAAATACCCGTTACGCAGCGGCGCATTAGCTTCGTGGATCTACCCGTCAGCGCCACGGAAGATCGTGTCGTGGGCACCTTGGATATCGAAAAGGCGATCCAATTTGGCGAGCGGCATTTTGATACCGGCGTCCTTGCTAATGCCAACCGCGGCATCTTGTACGTGGACGAGATCAATCTGCTTGATGATCATATCGTCGACTTGCTACTCGATAGCGCCGCAATGGGTGTAAACATCGTGGAACGCGAAGGCATCAGTTTCAGCCATCCTGCGCGATTTATCCTGGTTGGGACCATGAATCCCGAAGAAGGTGACTTGCGTCCGCAACTGCTGGATCGTTTTGCGCTTTCAGTTGATGTTACCGGCATCAAGGAAGCCCGCGAACGGATCGAAATCCTGGAGCGTCACATCGCTTATGAGAATGGCCCGATGGAATTCAAGGCGGAGTGGGATCCGGTAGATGACGAATTGTCGAAGCGTATTGCAGCAGCCCGCGAGATTATTGACCAGGTTACGCACACAACCAAGGACTTGCGTATAATCGCCAGCATCACAAGTGATCTGCGCATAGATGGCCACCGCGCCGATCTGGTTATCTTGAAGGCGGCTCGTGCCCATGCTGCTTTTGAAGGGCGCATAGCCATCAACGATCGCGATATCACCATTGCCATCCGCTTGACGATTCCCCACCGCCTAAAGCGAGGACCGTTCACCGATGCCCAGGCCGACCTCAACGCCGTGGAAGCTGCCGTGGACGATAAAAGGCAAGAATTCGGCGAAGGTGAAGAAGCTGGCGAGGTCACTGAAGACAGCGACGATCAGGCCGCCCAAAGTAAAAAAAAAGTGAGTCCGTAAGCGGCGAGGGCGAACCCCAAGAACAAGAATTGGGCCAGACCGAAGCCGCGCCGCAAGACGTCTTCCCTTCCTCCGACGCCAGGTGGTGGGAAGGCGGGCAACAGATTCAATCCAAAGCCGAGTTCGAAACCCGCAAGCTCAATACACAACTCGATCGCATGACGCGCCGTCAATCCGGGCGGCGCTCCACTACCCGAACCGATCGTAAACGCGGGCGCTATGTCCGTGCCAAGCAAGCCGGTGACAAGCCAAGAGATATCGCTTTTGATGCCACCTTGCGTGCCGCTGCCCCCTTGCAATTGCAGCGCAATGAGCAGAAGCAGGAAACAGGCATGGCCTACGCCCTGCGCAAGACCGACCTGCAAGAAAAAGTGCGCGTGCGCAAAGCCGCAAATTTGATCATGTTCACGGTTGATGCATCTTGGAGCATGGCTGTATCAGAACGCATGCAAGCTACCAAAGGCGCAATCATGTCACTGTTGACTGATGCCTATCAACGGCGCGACCGCGTGGGATTGGTGGTGTTCCAAAAAGACCGCGCATCGCTGGTATTGCCGCCTACAAACTCTGTACTTTTGGCAAAGCAAGCCATGTCGGATATTCCTGTCGGTGGAAAAACGCCCCTATCGGCCGGATTGCTCTTGACATACGAAGCCGTCATGCGCGAGAAAAACTTGAACCCCGATGTCATGCCTATGATGATCTTATTGACCGATGGAGCCGGCAACGTCTCGATCAGCGATGTTCATTCGCCACAAGAAGAAGCCCATTCCATCGCGCGCAAAATCCAGGAAGCAGAAATCCGCACGGTGACGATCAATATGGAACATGTCGCCTTTGATCAGGGTTTGGCACAACGCCTTGCCGAACAATTGGGCGGTCCCTGTTATACCCTGGCGCAGATCCGCGCCGACAACCTCTTGGATACGGTACGTGCGGAAATGGACAAAATGTAGTAATAACATTCGATCTTGCTGTACAATAGCAACAAGTGGCAATACCAACATCAAAGTGATTGTTGGAGATTAGGAGCGTATGATGACAGAGACGGAACTCGGCGAGCGCATCGCAAGGATTGAGGGAGCCCAGGAATTCATGGTGTCGGAGCTTCGCCGCGCGCGTACCTTCGGCCGGATTGCGTGGGCGTCGCTTGCGGTTGTTTTGGTAGTTGTAGTCGCTGGCGGGTTCGTGCTTGGTCAAGTATTGGTGCAGGAATGCGGATGGATGTCGTAGTACAACCAGAAGCCGCGGGGAGTAGGGACCCGCGGCTATTGCACTCAGTCATCACACCAATTGGTTAGTGTGCTGTATACATAGTATGGAACCCAAGCCGTCCCGGTATTACGCCCCACCGAGACTTTTGCGCGGGTCTTTTCTGAGTAGTGATGAACCGAACTTACACTACCTGTAAAGCGTGGCCATGGACTCCAGCCATAGGAACGAAAACTGGCCGAAGCACCAGGTTCATCCTCGCTTGCAGTACGGATGGTAACAGATCCGGCAGCATCTCCATTGACGGTGAGGTTTTTAGTGCAAACCCCCTGAATGTCAGGCCCAAATCTAGCAGCCATCGGAAAGGCTGGTGCAGCGGCGAACAACAACAGTGCTATGACAACTACAAATCGCTGCTTCATTGTATTTTGCCTCCTCTGTTGATAGTAAACGTCACCATCTATATTATGTTCACATTATGACTGACATGTCAATAAGTCTTAGTATATTTTGCACAATAGTATTTTGCATTTATTCATATAAAATGTCCTAATGAGTATCCTCTGTATTTTTCGGGCTCTTCATCATTGAATGTCACATCGCCCTTCAAATCCCTGTGTAATCAAATACAATTCCCTTCATGGAGGGGAGACGATCATGAAACGAATCCGGGTTATCGAATTGGCTGGTTCTCCCTACATAATGGGCTGGGCGCATGGCAAGCGCTTTCATGACGAAATCCACAAGTTCACCGAAGACCGTTTGCAACTCTGCCGGGATCCAAATTGGACGGGCCACAGCCTGTCGCGCGATGCTGTATTGGCGTTGGCCGAAGCTTGCGTGGCGGAGCATTACACTTACGCGCCCGATCTGATGCAAGAGCTGCAGGGCATGGCGGATGCGACCGGACTCAGCCTCGCCGAACTGGTCATCAACAACGGCTTTACCGATTTCATTGATGTCATTTACAGTCTTGGCAGTATTGCCGTGCCGGCCGTGGCGCCGCCTCTCGTCTCCGACAATTGCACCGCTTTCCTGGTGCCTAACGAACGCAGTGCCAGCGGACGCAGCTACTTCGGTCAAACTTGGGACATGCACGCTTCCGCCACGCCCTACGTCATCTTGATCCATGGCAAGCCGAACGATAGCCCCGACTTCCTCACCTTCACGATCACAGGCTGCCTGGGCATGATCGGCATGAACAGCGCAGGTATCGCTGTCGGCATCAACAATTTGATGGCCACTGATGGCCAAATCGGCGTGACCTGGCCCTTTGTGGTACGCAAGGTTTTGCAGCAAAACAATCTTGATGACGCGTTGCACTGTGTGACGAGTGCCAAACTTGCCGGCGCGCACAATTATATGGTAATGGACCGGCATGGCGCGGGTTACGAAGTTGAAGCGATGTCGACATCGAATCACGTGCGTGAACTTGGTGAAGAGACCATCGTCCACACCAACCATTGCCTGATTCAGCAGAATCTTAGTGTCTCTCGCGAGCGTCCACTGGATTCACAAATCAGCTCGAAAAACCGCCTGCAACGCGCCCGAGAGTTGCTCAACAAGGACGCTGTCGACATTGACGATCTGATAGCGCTGACACGAGACGAGGTGGCAATTTGTACCCGTCCGAAACCGCCGATGCATGTGGAAAGCGCTGGCGCCGCCATCATGTGCCCGGTATCGGGCGATTTCTGGTCGGTATGGGGGTTGCCCGCCGACAACGAATACGACCATTTCATCATCTGAGCAGATATCACTTGGCTGCTGCCCACCCTCAACTGATAGACTGATAGCAGGCGAATACAACTAGCGAGCATAACGCCATGCAGCAAAAGCAGGTGAGGATTTTCGGCATCCCAATGGATTTGGGCCAAAGCCGTCGCGGTGTCGATATGGGTCCGAGCGCGATTCGTTATGCACAGTTGCATGAGAAGCTGCGCGCACTAGGCTTTATCACTATCGACGAAGGCAACATCCATGTCGCGCAGGCGGAACAAACGCCAGTACATGCTTCGACACTAGCCAATGCACATTTTTTGCCGCAAGTGGCGACTATCTGCCAAGCGACCTATGACTCGATCAGCTCGCGCTTGCTGCCGAACGAATTCGGATTATTCCTGGGCGGCGACCACAGCATAAGCATTGGCACAATCTCCGCATTGTCACAGCATAACAAGATCGGAGTACTATGGGTCGATGCGCATGCCGATATGAACAACCCGTCTACCTCCCCTTCTGGCAATATTCACGGCATGAGCCTGGCCGTGCTTCTGGGCGACGGTGCCCCACAGCTGGTCAATATCGGTTTCGCAGGAGCCAAACTGTCGCCGCAACATGTAGTAGTGATGGGCGTTCACGCTATCGACCCCGGCGAAAGACTTCGTGTCAAGAATAGCGGCCTCACTGTATTCACGATGCGCGATGTCGATGAGCAGGGCATTGCGAATCTATCGAAGAGGATCATTCAGCAGTTCGCGGAAATGGATGCCATCCACGTCAGTTTCGATCTCGATAGCTGTGATCCCACTGTAGCTATTGGTGTCGGCACACCGGTTGCGGGAGGATTTACCTACCGCGAAGTGCATCTATTGATGGAGTCCTTGGCAGACTCGGGCAAGGTCCGTTCGATGGATGTCGTCGAATGCAATCCCATTCTCGACGAGCGCAATCGTACCGCTTCGCTGGCAGTCGAGATGATCTTGAGCCTGCTCGGTGATCGAATTCTCTGACTGGGTTATGCAATTGTCGCGCCGCTTTTGCATCTTAACGCACAATCGCGCAAGCGTCTAACAAGATCTGAAACGATCCAGCCGGAGATGCCATTCCAGTTGACCTTGAGCCATTCGCCGCTTCTCGCTATCACTCTCAAAGTAACATTATATGGAATCCAGGCCAGGACATTGCTGCCTGCAGGCGCATCCCTAAAATTGAGGATAAAGTTCGTTATGACATAGCAGCTTTCGATGATGGCAAACGCATCTTGCGTTGCTGGCGCTGACGTTTCCGATGGAGGAATGAGCACGACCGAGCCTGCCCGGTCTATCCGAGCGCAAATCATACCGGTGGCGCGATGCGCAGGCAACACGGTCACGGATCGCGGAGCGATGGACGTATCCAGGAACAAGAATTCGCCTTCATCGTGATCAAAGCATACTTCTGCTTTCGCAACGCCCCCCCAGACATCCACAGCGTCAACAAAACCTGCCTCAATGACGCTAGCTACCCCGATCCCGGCCGCGCCAATCTGCTGGCACTGAATACCTGCTCCCAAACCTTTAGGGCTGGTGACGGAGATGCCTTTGCCAGAGTTTGACAAAAGCTCGCAAGTTTCTAGTTCGGGTTTCGGCACGTATGGGACGTCCAATATGTCGTCTTGCGCATTGCCGCGCGATCGTCTGAACGTCCTTCCAGAGCGCCAGGTCGCAGTGACTTCGTCGCTCAACCTACCGTTGTAAATGCTGCGCAATCCTACCTGATATTCCTTCATCAGAGCATCGGGATCGCCTGCCAGATTCAGTAGAGTTTCAGAGGTATCAGAACCGAAATCGTTTTCCTTGCAGTCACCCCAATCATTGCTGCCGGAATCCAGCGATCCCCACCGGAACCAATAGCTATTGACATTCCCCGAAGATGGCGCATCCCATATTGCAACCAGCCTGCCATTGGACTCGCCAGATCGTTCGCGCACGATCCCAAGTTTTTTGGTGACCGGAGGTCATCATCGCCTTGCGCCGCTATTCCGCCGGCTGCAAAAGCAAATGCAAAACAGTATGCGTAAATTATGAGATGCTGCATGGGACTAACGTGTCTGACATTCATCTGCGATTCCTTTGTCGAACGCGAAAGAACACAGGACCTTATAACTTGCCAGGCTGAGTGCAAAAGAACGGCGAGGCCAAATGACGAATGCTAATCATACAATCAGATAAAAGAGTTCCTAAGCGTCTGATTAATACCATAATGCAAACTTTAACAATTCGCAAATAATCCCACGCTTGCCGCAATGATATCGAGCGATCCGAAAGACAGTCGGACATACATTGCTTTTCGAACGCATGGGTGTGCGCCCCCGGATGCTGCGCACGCCTCGTGCCATACAAGAACTCTCATGGGATTCATCGCTCCGCCTTAGAGATTCCATGCAATCTGTATCAAAACATTGGACATTTTTCCTACATCCTGTACAATAAAAGTGATGATATCGCGGAGGAGACAATCCATGATTATCGGTATTCCGAAGGAAATCAAAGTCGACGAGCATCGTATTTCGTTGCCGCCAGCTGGTGTACGCGAATTCGTCAAACGCGGGCATACCGTATTAGTAGAGCGGCAGGCCGGACAAGGCAGCGGCTTTAGCGATGACGAATATATTTGGGCTGGCGCATCGCTGATTGAATATGCCGAGCGCGTCTGGTCACGCGCGGATCTGGTCGTCAAAGTCAAGGAGCCGCAAGCCAGCGAATACGCTCTCCTGCGAGAAGATCTGACGCTTTTCACGTATCTTCATCTGGCGGCAGAAGCGGAACTAACCCACGCCATGCTGGAAAGCGGCGTTACCGGCATTGCCTACGAAACAGTGCAAGACGCGCACGGTCGCTTGCCCTTGTTGGAGCCAATGAGTGAAGTGGCCGGACGCATGGCTGCGCAAGTCGTTTCACATTACCTGGAAAAACATGAGGGTGGCCGCGGCGTTTTGATGGGTGGCGTGCCCGGCGTGCCCGCGGCCCATATCGTCGTCCTCGGCGCAGGCACTGTCGGTACCAATGCGGCAAAGATCGCCCTGGGCATGGGGGCGCGTGTCACTTTGCTCGACATCAACCTGGACCGGCTGCGCTATCTTGATGACATCCTTGACGGAAACCTCAGCACTTTATATTCAAATTCCGGTAGCATCGCCAATGCAATTCTTTCGGCCGACGCTCTGATTGGATCGGTTCTGATCACAGGTGCGCGCGCGCCGATGTTGGTTACCCGCGATATGCTGCCGACAATGCCGGAGGGCAGCATCATTGTTGATGTTGCCGTGGATCAAGGCGGCTGCGTGGAAACGACCCGCGTCACCACTCATAGCGAGCCTACCTATGTAATCGACGGTGTCTTGCACTATGGCGTTGCCAATATGCCCGGTGCGGTGCCGCGGACCTCCAGTCTGGCATTGTCCAACGCCACCATGCCCTACGCGTTGAAAATTGCCGACCGGGGCACTCGCGCAGCGCTGGAAAGCGACCCCGCGCTGTTGCAAGGACTCAACACTTTCGCCGGGCACTGTACGCATCCGGCCGTCGCGGAAACCTACCAATTGGAATACGTCGAACCGGCAATAGCGCTACAAGTGATTCCGATAAGTTCATTGGTAGCAATCTAGAGAATGCACGACGAATACGCTGTACAAAGGAAGTAATATACCAGTTCTTATGCTACACTCCCTTTTGTTACACAATGATTGGCTATTGACTTTGGCAAAACATGCTGGGATTCGACAAGTCATTTCGGAATGTTGACTGGAGTTTTGTGGACTCCGGAAACAGTTCCGGTGTTCATACAATACATTCTTATCCTGCCAAGTTTATCCCGCAAATACCAAAACATGCCATTGATATACTCTACCCGGGGGATTCGACCGTAGTATTGGACCCGTTTTGCGGCTCAGGTACTACGCTCGTCGAAGCGACCGGCGCTGGAATCGACGCCTATGGCATAGACCTTCATCCATTAGCATGTCTTATTAGCAGAGTCAAGACTACTCCTATTGAACAAGGATTTGAAGACACCGTCGTCGAGATTCTTGCGAAGGCACAGCATAAACTTGGACGTCAAACTGTTGAAATACCGCCAATTCCGCGTTTAGATCATTGGTTTGAATTACCTGTCCAAAAAGCACTCGCTGTTCTGGTCAATGGAATCCGTGAAGTCGAGCGAAGCGACATTAGTGACGCACTAAACGTCGCCCTTTCAAGTATAATTGTCCAGGTGTCTAACCAAGAAAGTGACACGCGTTATGCCGCGAAAAAAAACTCTCTAAGTGCTCATGCCGTTTTTCGGCGATTTGAAATCGCTGCGATCACCTTAAGTAGTACACTACGCAACCACTTTAGAGAAGCTCGGAATAGGAGAGGTACGGCTACGGTTATTAATTCAGATATTCTTAAAGTCGCAGCCAAGGACCTTCCTAAGAACGTAGGTCTTGTTATTACTTCGCCACCGTATCCGAATGCATACGAGTATTGGCTCTATCACAAGTATCGTATGTACTGGCTTGGAATGGATCCAATCGCCGTCAAGAAAAGAGAGATTGGTGCCCGGCCTCACTACTTCAAGAAGAATCACCAAGATGAACATGATTTTGAACGACAAATGAGACTTTGCTTTCAATTGTTATCAAAAGTGATGATCCCGAATGGCAGAGCTTGTTTCGTCGTTGGGCGCTCCATAATTCATGGGCGTCGAATAGATAACGTTCAGCTTCTTATCAGGGCCGCTAAGCCTTACGGTTTTACTGTCGAAGCCATCGCGGAGCGCAATATTCCAACGACTAGAAAGGCATTCAATCCTTCACATGGAAAAATAAATCAGGAGCACGTAATCTTGTTCAATTTCGGAGACGGTTAGTGAATATTGAAGTCCACTGGCATGGCTATCGATACCTTTCGTACGAGAAGCAACTAGCGAAGTTAGAAGCTTCGCGCCTAACAGGACGCCCAGTTAAAGAATTCGCAGGCGGACTCAAGATTGAAGGCGATGCTACTGTCCTTGCTAACTTACGTAAATCTACGTACTTTGGGAAAATTGACGCTGGAGGCCAAAGGACACTAGTGCCTTCACAGGCGAGGCTGGAGGCATCTGTAAATTGTCGATGTGACGGTAAGCCCAGATCCAAAGGGAGGCAGATCACGCGATACTCTGCACATGGACTCCATGAGTATCGCGGCAAATTCAACCCGCAGATTGTTCGGGCGGTTGGAAACATACTAGGCATTGAACGAGGCGAATGGATTCTTGATCCATTTTGCGGTAGTGGCACCACGTTGCTCGAAGCTCTTCACAATGGATGGAATGCAGTAGGAATCGATTGCAATCCGCTGGCGGTGCAGATTTCGAACGCTAAGATTGATTCCGTCCGCGTAGATGATAAGAGCCTACGTAAAGTTGTGGCACGCCTTACATATGCGCTTAGGCGCCGCAAAAATCACATTTCGTTCAAAGCGCCGTTAACCGATGCCGAAGTAATGGATCTCGCCGGGAAAAACTGGCGGGACTGGTTGCCACATTACGACTACTTATCCAAGTGGTTTATAAGAGATGTGTTGGTCCAGATCGCAGCTATTTTTCAGGAGATTGATGCCACAACGGATGCGAAGACCGGGATGATAGCCAAAGTTATTCTTAGCGATCTAGTGCGCAACGCATCTCTACAGGAGCCTTCCGATCTTCGAATTCGGCGTAGAAAGGAGTTTCCAGATACCTATAATCTTGTAGATCCGTATTTGCAGTCATTGAGATTCAAGATAGACAGAATCATCCGAGCAAAGTCACATATTTCAGAACTTTGCTCGTCGCAGATTGCTCTAAATGGGGACATTCGTAACGCGCATGGAATTATCAGCAATTATGTTTCTCAGAAACAAGTAGCACGCTTTGATGCTGTCATAACAAGCCCTCCGTATGTTACTGGACTTCCCTATATTGATACAGACCGGCTAAGCCTAGTAATACTGGACCTTGTCGATGCTGACGATATACTCAATCGACAGAAGACATTGATAGGCAACCGCGAGATTTCTAAACTTGAAAGGGATCACCTTCTTAACGGCATCGACGTGAATCAGTCAGATCTCCCCAAGCTAGTAATAGAGTTTTGCCGAAAACTACGACAATCTGTTGGGGATGAAGACGGATTCAGACGACAGAATGTTCCTGCCGTGGTATTCAGATATTTTGCTGACATGGCTTGTGGTTTCGCGCAAGTTAAACAATTGCTTAAGCCGAACGCACCTTTTGCGCTTGTTGTTGGCAAGAATCGGACAACTCTTGGCGGGAAGGAATTTAGTATTCACACACCTAGGCTTTTGATAGAAATCGCTGTTCAACATGGTTTCGAATTGAGTGAACTGATCAAATTGGACACATATCAGCGTTATGATTTACATCGTGCCAATTCGATACGGTCCGAGTATTTGATCATATTGAAGGCAGTTTAGCATATGCAAGTCGATGTTATTCCACAATTTGAATTAGGAAGTGTGAAGCGCATAAGGATTGGCGACTACCTGAATAGACACATTGTCATTAACGACGTTATGAGTTTTCGTTTCGCTGTAGCTTATATGAGAGTATCGGGTTTGGACCGTATCGCAGTATCATTGGACACACTAATAAATAAGGGCGGCCGCATTTCCGGTTCAATAGGCGTCGACGATGAGATAACTTCTTACGAAGCGCTAGAAGCCCTCATGCAGTTTTCTTCAAACAGCACGATCTTTCATACATTGTCCGGTTTTACATATCATCCAAAGTTCTATCTTTTGCGTGGCGAAAAATTCGCAATGGCTCTAGTTGGTAGTCCAAATCTTACTAGAGACGGACTGTTTCGGAATGTCGAAGTTGCCATATCAATAGTATTGAACTTTGAAGACAGTGCAGATTATGCTGTGTACTTGCGATTTGAAGAAGTAATCAATGAATTTCTCAATTCAGAAAACCCCAATGTTCAACCTTTGAATACCGACCTGCTAGATAAACTAGTTCACGCTGGGATCATCAAACGAGAATCAGATACGAGAGAGCCGGGCACAACAATAAAAGGAAATTCGAAAAAGTCATTCCGTGATGACAAGACAACTGAAATATTGTCTAAGTTATTCCCTATGATGCATGTCCCCACGGCGCCCCCTGGCTCTGGCCTGATACTACCTAGAATTGGCCGACTAATTAGAGCGCAAGAGCGCAGACTCATTACACCTCCAAAAACTGTAGGCAACATAAGCACATTCATGATGCAACTGTCTAAATTTGATTCGAGTCATCGATTGGGCGTCATGGGAACGGCAGAAGTCTTGATTCCGTTAGATGCTCGTGACTTTTTCCCTCAACTGACGCTTACAAGTAGAAAATATCCTGATGCAAACTTCGATGTCACGCTCAACACTCCCACAGGACAGGAAAGGCATAGCTACAGAGTATGGTTTTACGCAGGAAGAGATGAATTCAGATTGCGAATGAATAAAGAAACAATAGAATTGAGTGCGTCTTCTGGTGGGGACCTGATTGTGATTAATCAACTACCAGAAGACAGTGAACCAGCGTATGAAGTCACTATTCTATCCAAATATGACCCTACGTTTCCCGCCTTCTTGGCGAAATGCGTCAAACTTGCCCAAGGGAAAAAGTGGGGTGTCGTAACCAATTAGGTAGCGGCGGGAAGTACGGGTAAGTCTGATTTTGGCCCTATTTCTGCGTAGTCATTGTCGCAATGCTCTGTTATCGTAACGCCTTGGAATGCGTGCCATCAGCGCAGACAGGGCATCGATGAAAACGGGCAGCAAGCGCTTGGCAACTATTGGCGGCATGGCCATCAGTGCTGTCTTCCTTTATTTCGCCTTTCGTGATCTGCAACCTGAACAATTCTTCAACAGCCTCCATAACATTAACATTTTATTGCTTCTTGTCGCCGTACCTGTTTATTTTGTAGCGGTCATAGTGATTGCTTTGCGCTGGCAATACTTGCTGAGAGCTGTAAGACTGGTGCCACTGCACTCATTGACAGAATTGGTCACCATCTGCTATATGGGTAACGGCGTGTATCCGCTGCGCGCGGGAGAAGCCCTGCGTATCTACCTGTTGCGGCGCAACCATCAAGTGCCCCTGGCCAGCGCCACGACGACCGTCATGGTGGAACGGGCTTTTGACGGCATCGTCATGTTGGCATTTGTCCTGCTGAGCCTGCTGTTCATCAACATACAGTCACCCGAAGTCGAGGCGATTGTTACCATCGCCAGCCCACTATTTGTCGGCGCAGCGCTAGCTTTTTTCATTTTGGCAGCCAAACCGTCATTGCTGCGACAAGCGGTGAAGACTGCAGGCCGTTTCTTGCCGAATCGTTTGGAATCGCTCGTCGTGGAATTAAGCGAAGATATGATTTCCGGCTTGGCGGGATTGCGCAAACCACTCTATTTGCTCGGCGCAGTGCTCAGCAGTTTTGTGACTTGGGGCATTGAAGCCAGTGTCTACTGGCTGGTAATGCTTGCTTTTGGTCTGGACTTGAGTTACGCGGTGGCGCTACTCGTGATAGGTACTGTTAACCTGGCCGGCATCATTTCCGCCTCGCCCGGGCAAGTTGGCGTATACGAATTCGTAGTTAGCACGATCCTGATTGCCATGGGCATCGCGCCGGCAATTGCCGCCAGCTATGCGATTGTTGTGCATCTGGTTATATGGTTGCCGACGACATTAATCGGCTTCGCATTGCTGGTTCGACAGGGAATGGGCTGGTCAGATATTGCGCGCGCGCGGGAATTAGAACCGGCATTTACGGACTGAGCGAAAGCAGAGGCTTGGTTCTTATTTGATCCCGGTCACCGTATCGAAATGTTTGATTAAGGGCCGCAATTCCGTCCAAAGCTCTTCGGGAATATCGAGCGACGCAGCCGCCAGGCTGACAATTGCTTCTTGTGGAAGACGCGCGCCGGGAATCACCGAAGCAATTTGCGGATGTCGAATGCACCACTGCAAAGCGACTGCCAACATTGGCACACTGAATCGCCGGCACAGTTCTTGAATCTCCCCCACTTGACGCAGACAATCCGGCGGGAAATAGCGGTTGAGATAACTGCCTCCCTCAATCGGACCGGTAACCAACAGTCCGCGTTCGAGGGGTGTCGCCGTAACTAAACCGACATCATGCTTGGCTGCCTCTTCAAAAATGCCAGAGTCAGCGGTCAAATTGATCAGGCTCCAGGAATCCGCAATGACCGCTGCATCAAATTCGCCCGTCTTGATGTATTGGAGGTTGGTGGCGGGCTCGTTGGCCGCAGTACCGATGAAATGTATAATGCCCTGATCCTGAAGATGCCGCAGTGCCCCAAGCGCGCCCCGTTCAGACATGACTTCTTCCATCGGGTAACCCATGGCATCGTGGATATAAACGATTTTCAGACTATCCAGGCCCATGCGCTCGAGACTGGCAATCACGCTTTTCAAAATGCCGTCGTAACTATAGTCGTGGCCTTCATGCAGGCGGCCGGCTTTGCTGGTGATTACGATGTCCGCTTTCAATTGCGGACGTTGACGCAGTGCCTCGCCGATCATCTGTTCGCTAACTGTCCGCCCATATAGCGCCGCAGTATCAATGAAGCGGCAGCCGGCGTCCAACGCCGCCAGAAGAGTTTCAACGCCTAATTCTCGGTCGACCTGGTTCTCGCCCAGCAAGTAATCGCCTACCGTTTGCTCTGGCGTCGGAATGCCGGTAAAGCCTGTGCCAATACCGACGATCGGTAGCATGAGCCCAGTGCGCCCAAGTCGTTTATGTTGCATCATTTGCTTCACGCGTGTGAATCTATTCCGTTGTTGAATTCTGCGTCGATCTGTTCGTCAGTCTTGCCAAAACGCCGCCGGCGATTGCCAAAATCGGCCAACGCCTGGTAAAAGGCCTCGCGGTCAAAATCGGGCCAATACGTTGGCGTCGTGTAGATCTCGCTATAGGCACCCTGCCAGATGAGGAAATTACTCAAGCGAAACTCGCCGCTAGTACGGATGATGAGATCGGGATCCGGCAGATCACTGGTATAAATGTATTCGCTAATGGTTTTTTCGCTGATCATTTCAGCGGCGATGCCATCGCGAACAATGTTTTGTACCGCATGCACAATCTCATCTCGTCCGCCATAGTTGAATGCGACATTCAGGATTAGACGGTCGTTAGCATGTGTCAGACGGCAAGCATCGGTCACCTTTCGCGCCAAACGCGGCTCTATTCCATCAAGCTCACCTATGTGCCGTATCTGCACGCCTTCATCATGCAACTCGCGCAATTCACGGTCGATAACCATTTCCAAAATGCGCATCAGCAACAATACTTCGCGGCGCGGACGCGACCAGTTTTCCGTGGAGAAGGCGTATATGGTCATAATCTTGACGCCAAACTCGACAGCCGCACGAATAATTCTGCGCAGATTCTCGGTGCCTTGCCGGTGCCCTTCCGCGCGTGGCAATCCTCGCTGCTTGGCCCAGCGGCCGTTGCCATCCATGATGATCGCTACATGCGCCGGAACCCTCGCCAGGGGAGGCAGCTCCAAGCCGATGCGCCGCTCTTCACTTGTCAATACAGCCATAAGACGTTCCGGATCTCATTTCGCTATGGTTCACACGCACTTGCGTCCTTATCGCTTACACCGTTGCCGGGCCAATTACTTACATTGCTTTGCCAGACCCGGTCGGAACAGTCGCTGGAGCTATACCGCCATAATGTCATTTTCTTTGCCAGCGCCCAGCTCATCAATACGTTTGATGAAGGAATCGGTCAGCTTCTGTACTTCAACCGCTCCCCATTTTTTGTCATCTTCGGAAATCAGCTTTTCTTTTTCAAAGTCTTGCAAGTCACTGTTTGCGGAACGGCGAATATTGCGGATGGCCACGCGTGTTTCTTCCATGCGCCGGCTCAGGAACTTCACCAATTCCAGGCGGCGCTCGCGCGTCAATGCTGGCATATTCAGGCGAATATTCTCGCCGTCTACGTTGGGATTGACGCCGATATCCGACTTTTGAATGGCCTTCTCGATGCTTTTGACCGATGACTTATCGTAGGGGCGGATTAGTATCAGCATCGCTTCCGGTGTGGATATACTAGCGAGTTGCCGCAATTCCGTGTCTTGGCCATAATATTCTACTTTCATCCGGTCCACCAAGGCCGTGCTCGCGCGACCGCTGCGCATCTTGCTTAACTCCTCACCGAATACCGACAAAGTCGATTCCATTTTGCCGGTAGCTTCTTCCAAAATCTCGTCAATCATGATGCACTTTCCAATTCAGTTAGCAATTTGCTGCAGAATGCTCACATTATATCGTCATTTGAAAGCCAGCGTAAGTACATAGTAACTTCAGGCAACCGGCAGTCGACACAGAGTCATTTGCCCATCCGTCGCAAAGCTCAATACATTGGCTATGCGCTACTAAGACACGGCTGATGGTATCCACGAGGCATAAGCGCCGCCATCAACGGTGATCTGCTGCATGCCGCCGCCGTCAGCTTGCATCAGAAAGAGTTGATCTTGCTCGTCAACTGTCGCTGTAACGACGAGGAATTTACCGTCGGGGCTATACTCTGCCGCCCAGGCACGCCCTGGACCCGTGAAGAGGATTTTTCGAGCGGTTCCAGCGATACTCATGCTTGCAACCGCTCGGTTGTCGCCAATGGTGGTGACGTATACAATTCTCTGGCTATCCGGGCTGAATGTCGCCGAGGAATCCCGATAGTCGTTCGTCGTAAGCAGGCGGCTCTGCTCCGTCTGCAAATCAAGCAGCCGGATCTCCCAGGTTGTCGCGTTCCGGGCAGCCGGTCCGGCCGTGAAGACAAGATACTTGCCGTCGCGGCTATATCGCGCATGGCTGTTGCGTTGCCCATCACTGTAAACCAGATCGGTTTCGCTGCCATCCGGCCGCGCTCGGAACAAGTCAAAAGCCTGATTGCCGCGCACATCGGCAGAATAGATTATCCATTCGCCATCGGGCGACCAAGCCGGCAAACGATCCCAATAATCGTTATGGGTCAGCTGTCGGATATGCCCGCCCAAGCGATTCATCACATAGATTTCAAAATCGCCGTCTCGATCGGACTGGAAAGCGATCCAACGTCCATCGGGTGAAGGCCGCGGATAGGTACTGTCCGCGTAATTCGCGGTCAAAACACGGTCTTCCCAAGAACTCAAGTCCCGTGTCAAGAGCTCAAAATTGACCACTTCAGCGGAATCCTCACCAGGCTTGTCAAAAAACAGCAAGGTGCCGGAGGCGGCCTGAAGCGCGGTATTCAGTTGCGGCCGACCTTGCAACCCTACCGGCTGAAGTTCCGGCGCCGATGATGCGGTGCCAGTATCCCGAATCCTCGAATCAGCAGCCAATGTAGAATCGGCAAAGGCGTTCAATGCGTCTTGGGTAAGCCCCCGCATGCTTGGCTGCGTAGCACTGACCGCCGCCACCAGTGAAACTGCGCGCGTTCCGTTCCTTTCGGCGGCAAGACTACTTGTGCTGACAGTCACCAGCGGCGCGCGTGCAGAATCATTGCTATTTTGTAGCGATACAAAAGCGAAAACCAGGACGGCGACCGCGATCAGACCCACCAATAGCACACAACCCAGGAGGCCTCCGGCCGCCACGCCCTTCCACATGCCGCCGTTTCCGCGCTTTTGCCGCGCTTGCTCCGGCTGAAGCAATTGCAATGGTGGCGCAGGTAATCTGGCCGAATCGCCCTGTCCCGATAAGGCTGCTCGTTCGGGAAGCATCGACTCGGCAGAATGCTGAGCCTGTTGAGGCTCGGAGTGTTGGGGAACGGGATTCAGCTTTTCTTCGGTTTCTTCCGTGCTTTGGGGTTGTTCCAAGGCCAAACGCAGGGCGTCTGCCAAGTCACCGGCCGTCGAATAACGCCGATCTCGCTGTTTGCTGAGGGATTTCAGAATCATGTTGTCTAGTACAGCCGAAACATCAGAAGCGATTTCGCTCGGTACCGGAGGCGGCGTCGTAACGTGCATAACGGCAATGCTGTAGGGCGTATCATTCTCGAAGGGTCTACGCCCGGTGACCATTTCGAAGAGCATCACACCCAGAGCATACACATCACTGCGCCCGTCGAGTTCTTCACCACGGGCCTGTTCGGGAGACATGTAACTTGGCGTCCCGACAACGCCTTCTGTGGTAATAGTGCTGCCACTCTCGCCGAGAATGCGCGCGATGCCGAAATCAGTGATGAAGGCGCCGCCGCTGTTATCGAGCAAGATATTACTTGGTTTGAGGTCGCGGTGGATGATGCCACGCTGATGCGCATAATCCAGCGCCTCTGCAACCTGCCCAACGATGCTCACGACGCGATCCGTCGGTATCGGTCCTTTCTCTAGCAGGTCCTCTACCGACCCGTCCGGCAAATACCTCATGGCAATATACGGCTGTTTGCGATGCTCACCGTAATCGTAGACAGGAACGATATTGCGATGTTCGAGACCTGCCACAATCTGTGCTTCACGCTCGAATCGCTGCAGGTAGGTATCGTCGTGGATTAAGCTACCAGGTAAAAACTTCAGCGCCACGTTGCGATTCATCGATTGCTGCCGCGCCAGGTATACAGTCGCCATTCCGCCTTGACCGGCACGGTTGACAATCTCGTATCCGTTGATGGTCTTACCGCAGAGATCTTCAATCATTTCGCTTGCCGCGGTATCTCTTTTGATGTGCTGGAATAGGCGTGATCACTTGCGATCAACTAGTTCAAGCTCTATGCCAACAAACACAGCCGATTATATGCCAGTCAAGTCGACGACATATACACCCAAAAGCCTGATATAGAATAGCCAACTCGCCGTGGTTGGCAAAACCTTACAAGACAGCGCCCCGTTCCTGTTAACAAGTTGACAAGAAAATGTTAGAATACCATCATTGCGGGATTAAGGACCATTTGAGTTTCAGGACATCTGTCGTATGAGTGACAGAATCGTCGCCAAATCCGGGCAAGCGACCGATCTGAGGTTGCGGCTCATCACGGCTAGCGTCGTGCTTCCGGTAGCGGTCCTGGCGTCTTTGGCAGGGGGTCTGCCCTTCCTGGTGTTCAGCCTACCCGTCATGTGCATCGGCATGCTGGAATTCTACATGATGGAAAAAGACACCAGGATGCAGGGCAGTTCCCTCACCGGCATCCCCACCGGTATCGCTATCGCGCTAGGTTTCTTCCTCAATCTTGACTGGCTTTGGCAAATTGCGCTGGTCGCGGGCATCGTCTTGACGCTGCTGCTAGAGATTTCAAGACAACCCAAAGACTTTCCACGAGCGCTGGCACAAGTCGGTACCACACTGTTTGGCATCCTCTACATCGCTTTCCCGGCCGCGTTTCTGCTCAGCCTGCGCAATGTACATCCCGATGGATTAATGTGGCTTTTTGTCGTCTTTGCCATTACCTGGGGTACCGATACCTTTGGTTACGTAGCGGGCAGCATTTACGGCAAGACCAAGCTCGCGCCCCTGATTTCGCCCAACAAAACGGTGGAAGGGGCGATAGGCGGCATTCTGGGCGCCTGGATTCCGGCTTTTGGCATCTTGCTCTTGACCGGTGTATTTCAGCCTATCTTGATCCCAATGGTGGTGATCGGTCCCTTCCTGGCTGTTAGCGGTGATCTGTTTGAATCGGCCTTAAAGCGTTTTTTTAGCATCAAAGACAGTTACGTTAAGGGGCTCAACTTGTTTCCCGGCCACGGCGGCGTACTCGATCGCATTGATGCCTTGGCCTGGGTGGCAACCTGGGTGTTTCTTTATCTGCTTGTCGTCGATGTACTCTAGCATTCCGCAGCGAATGTGGATCGGAACGGCCAGGCACGCAAAAGTACCGCCAATTGCGCAATGTTGAGCTGACCACTGTCACGCGCTTGAAAGACACCCTCATCGCAAGCTATAATATATCAAGTTTGCTCCGTGAATACGCTCTAAGTCGGACGCGCTCGTCCGCATGGTGAGATTGGGTGCTTAATGCCGAAGTTCGAGAATCAAGTTCTTATCAACCGCACGGTATTCCAGGTCTTCAGTTACGTGGGAGACTTCAACAACGATGTCCATTGGCGCAATGTGCAAGGCGTCGGCATCACCAGCGGCAGTCCCATCCGCGCCGGTTCCATGGTTGCCATGACGCGCCGCATTATGGGGCGCAGAGGATTTGTAAACAGCGATGTCACTGTTTACGAGCGTAACAAGAAGATCGAACTAAAAGGCTCGTATTGGGGCTTTCCGTTTATATGCACGCTGACATTCGATCATCGTGGGCAACAAACTAATATCAGAGAATCACTCGATATCCGCACGCGCTGGATGTTCTGGTTTGGAATCTTCTTCAACATGGCGCTAAAGGGCGTCTTACGTAAAGAATTGGCAAACCTCAAGCATTTGCTAGACTCCCACGGGGATCGCAAATCGGCCTAAGTCGGTCCCCCAACTTTCTCAAATCTCAATCAGCATAGTCATGTTTGCGTTTTCGTGGACTGTCCGCGACGCCCATCCTAATCGCATATTGCGCGAACAAATGCGTGCTGGAATACCAATAGAACAAATACCCGAGCGTAAAAACCGGCACAGCAACAGCAGCCCACATTGTCGCGACCGGATCGTCACCAAATTCACCCGTAGTAGGCGAGATAATCGCATCGCCGATCTGAACAACGAGGTAGGCCAGCAATCCATACACACCGAGCAATATTGCCTGACGGAACTCGTGAAAGAATATTGATCGGATATTCTTCCTGAGAATGGACGCATTTGTTCCGAACTCGAAAAGGGAAGAGCTATAGTCGTTAGCGGCATACCGCGCAACACCCACGTCATACACAGTGCGCGCAAGTAACTTCAAAGCAAAATGCACCGCTAAGATAGCTATGAATAAAACTGATGCGGCTGTGTAATTACGAGTCCCACCGTAATAAGAGATTCCTACGATGTTTATTACTCGTACGACAGCTCCAAACAGCACAAAGATCGGCACCGCATAAATCAGCGACGATAGCACAAGCCAGCCGCCCTCTCGCATATTCTTGGCAAATGCCACCGGCGGTGGGGAGTCGTAGCCCTGGATTAGGCTGCGAACAACCGCGACACTGTAACCGTGCAGCCAGACGATATCAATCACGAAGATGAGGAAGATAGCGAGATTGGCGAATACGTGCAGATCTCCCGACTTATCTAAGCGATATAGATGGTGGCTGAGCAAAGGGAGCGTGAAAATCAGCAAGCTCTGTGCCAGCGCAATCGTCAGCACTTTAGCCGGGTTTCTAAAGGGGGAAAAAAGGGCCCGTCGCAGACTCATCCGCGTCGCTCCCGGGCGGCCTATGGTACGTGACTAGGCGAAGTCGACTTTGTCCTTATCTTCATCAATAGCCCTACCGACGCCGACTGCCATGGCGTACTGCGCGATCATGTGCTGGGTGGAAAAGTGCTGGAAAAGATTGAAGGCGAAATAGACAACCGCGGACAGCGCGGCTGCGACCACGATATCTGATCCAATGAAGCCTCCCAAGACACCTTCAACAATGCTGCGTACGATACCGTAGATAATAGAAAGCGCAATAAAGTACAAGACCAGACGAAAGCCCAAACCCAGGTTGGCGCGCGCTGTGCGCATGTTTCGGACGATCTGAAACAGGGGACTGCGGTCGTTTTCGACGGCGTAGCGTGCCATGCCCACGAAGTATCCCCAGCCAGCCAGGACGAAAAAGGCGATAGCCGCGAGCGCAGTGGCAAGGCCGACCAACGTACCGATTACTCCACCCAAACCTGCTGCGATGGAATAGAACACATAAAGGATAATGCAGAACAAGCAAGCCGCCAATATGTACCACAAGGTTGACAGAAACAGCCAGAATCCCTGGCGCAGTTGTCTACCGAAATTGACATCGGGCATACTATCATTGCCATCCAGGACCGAGCGGATAACCGTGAGGCTGTAGCCGTTCAGCCAAAAGCCCTCTATTGCCAGAACCATTAGCAAGCCCAAAGCTCCCAGGCCAGCGGCGGCGCCAGGCGCGTCCATTGTATTGAGGTAACTTATGTTTCCACTTAGCAACAAATCAATATGAGGTGACCAATCCTGTGTGCCGACGACCAAGGCGATACAGACGACGACGGCAATAGTCAGCACCAATACAATGCTGAGCACTTTGGCACTGTTGTGAAATGGATACTTGAAGGCGCGGACAAAGTCCATGATTTCCTCTTTCCTGCTTGCTATGAGCCTATTCTATCATCGTATTCTCTTGCACACCCTACGATTAATCTACTTCGTCCAGACGATCGTGCGCCGGTGGTGGCGTGGTAGATAATGAAGAAATCTGCTCATACCACTCGGCGGTCATGTCCACATCGAGCGCCGCCAGCGATGCCTCCAGCTGGCTCAAATTGCGCGCGCCAATTATGGGCGCGGTCACTCCCGGGTGCGCCATCACCCACGCAACCGCCAATGTCGCGGGATGCAAGTCGCGTTCGCCTGCGTGCAGGGTGAAGTCTGCCGCTGTCTGATAATAATCGGAAACGCCGTAACGCTTGATGTACATCGCATTTTCTATGAGACGGCCGCTTTCCGGCCCTGCCTCCGGTGTATATTTGCCCGTTAACAATCCGCCGCCAAGCGGACTGTACGGTATCACCCCAATCTGCTCCTCCTGAGCCAGCGGAAGGATTTCAACCTCCGCTTGACGTTTGACCAGGTTGTACATAGGTTGCAGGCATTCGATGCGCGCCAATCCTTCGTATCGGGCGATACCTTGCGCCTTCATCACTTGCCACGCCGACCAGTTACTAACCGCCGGGTACAAGATTTTCCCCTGCCGCACCAGATCGTCCAATGCCCGCAACATTTCCTCAATCGGCGTATCGGCATCATAATGATGCAAAAAAAAGACATCAATGCGATCGGTTTTCAGACGTTTCAGGCTTTCCTCGACACTGATTTGGATATGTCGGCGAGATGCCCCACCTTGATTGACGTCTGGTCCGGTGGGTGAAACGACTTTGGTGGTCAGCACGATGTCGTCGCGGCAATCTTTTATCAAGTCGCCCAGGATCTCTTCCGAACGTCCGCCGGCATAGGTGTTGGCGCAATCAAAAAAGTTGATGCCAACCTCGCGGCAGCGATTGAACATGCGCGCCGATTCCGCCCTGTCAGCGATATCCCCAAATGACATAGTGCCGAAGCAAAGCGGCGAGACCTTGACTCCGGTGCGTCCCAATATTCGATAATCCATGTCTAGAGCCTCATTATTGGTCGAAAAGATGCAAGGAGTTTACAGTATCGGCGAATCAACTGACAACCGTAAAGCGGTTTGTGCGACGAATGGGAATCCCGCTAATCATCTGCGGCCAACTGACCTTGTGCCACCATTTCCACCTGCCCGCCCACTCGAATGACAATGTCATCAACATCATGGCGCGCTTCGAGATGCAGGAGCGATGGCCGTCCAATCTGATAGCCCTGCTCGGACCTCAGCGAGATTCTTTCGCTTCCGTAATAGCCGTGTGTTAGCAAGTACGCTGCGATGCAGCCATTAGCGCTGCCAGTAGCCGGATCTTCGGGCGCGCCATAAATATCATCCAGCACGCGTACATGAATATCGTTTTCCGCGTGAATCGTTTCGGTGCAGAATATCGCCGGCGCAATAGCGTCATGGGCGCCGAGTAAGGCCCGCAGCCGATCAAGATTGACACGCGCTCGTTTCACCGCTTCCAGTGTAGCCATCGGTACCAATACGAAAGGCATACCGGTCGATACTTCCTCTATCGGATAGCGGCTGTCAATATCTTCCACCTCTACATTGAGAATTCGCGCCACATCCGCGGCTTGAAACCGCTGTCCGAAGCTCGGCGGGTTTTGCTTCATCCAGATGACACCATCCTCGGCGAACGTCACCGGAATCTGCCCCACTGCCAAATTGAGATTGATCTGCTTTACATTCCGACCAATTAGCTCTCGCTGTATCACGAAAGCGGTCCCCAATACCGGGTGCCCGGCAAACGGTACTTCCACCTCCGGCATGAAAATGCGCACATTGTAGCCACCGTTTTCCGGCGTATTGCAGGTAACGAAAGTAATCTCGGAAAAGTTGATTTCTTTCGCCAATTGCTGCATTAAGGATGAAGGCGGATTACCAAGATATACCGCCAATTGATTGCCCGTGTATTTTCTACCAATGGTGAAGACATCGACGATGAAAAAGTCTATCCGAGACATGTCACCTACCTAATCGCTAAGCCAGCGTATCCTTCCAACGAGCTGAAGGTTCCCGTTCCAAGCCATCAAGCAGCCGATGATAATGTTGCGGGCGCCTCTGATGCAACAAGGGGAAAAGCTCTTGATACTGCTCCTTAACGGCCGCCTCTAAAACAGCGTGGATCACCTCATCGTGATCTCGGCTCGCCTCTGCCAAGACCGTGCCAAGCGGGTCACAGATAAAGCTGCTTCCGTAAAACGTGACGGCGTTTTCCCGCCCGATCCGGTTGCAGGCAGCGACAAAAACTCCATTTGCGACCGCATGTCCGCGCATCACCGTTTGCCAGGCAGAGGCGGAATCAAAGTCGCTCGCTGTCGGCTCAGAGCCGATCGCAGTCGGATAATAAATGAACTCGGCGCCTTCCAAAGCGTAAATGCGCGCCAACTCGGGAAACCATTGATCGTAGCATGTCGGCGTCGCCAATTGAATCGTGCCCAAATCGTGCACCGGGTATTCATGGTAGCCTTCGAAAAAGTCTGTCTCGTGATAACCCTCGCCCGAGGGAATATGCATTTTGCGCGTAAAGTAGCGTAGCTTGCCGTCTACATCGTGGATCGTCGCCGTGTCCCAATGACGACCGTCCTTATCTCTTTCTAACAGACTGCCAACTATCGTGACCCCGTGCCTGGTTGCCAATTCTGCGAAGAACTGACCGGAGCTTCCGCCAGGTAAGGGTTCCGCCCACCGGAAACCCGCGGCATCACGTTGACCGGGAAAATAGGGCAATATGGAAAACTCCGGCAAGCAGACCAGGCTGGCGCCCGTGGCCGCCGCCTCAGCAACCAAATCGCGATACAGCGCTTTGGTCGACTCTTGATCGCCGGTCCAGTGTCCCTGCGCCAATGCGACATGGATGTCTATCATGCTTTTTCGCTCATGTCTTGTTGATAATTTCGTTTGCCGCGCGTTGACCCGTATGATATGCGCCGTGCACCATAGCTGTCAGATGATGCGGGGCAGATGCTTCCCCAGCCCAGTACAGCGGCGGCGTCGCCTCTGCGAGTTTTTCCCGAGCGTCAAAGTGACCCGGCAAACAGACGCTGTAGCCGCCCAAGGCAAATTCATCTTCAGGCCAGTTTACCCAACGCGATTGTTTGTAGCATAGATCGGGCTTGCCGACTTCCGCGCGCAACGTGTCCAATCCCTTTTGCAGGGCCGCCTCTTCACCAAAATGCAGCATTTCTCGCGCATAATCGCCAGTGAAAAAGGCGGTCCAAACAGTGGCGCCGCCCTTTCGACCCAGCGATGGCGACCACCACATGGGCGGAGTGCCCCTGGAATAAATGGCGCCGATATTGGTGTCGAGGATCGGTTCGGCGAATTGGTATACCATTTTCATGACCGGGCCCATTTTCAATCCAGCCAGCGCCTCTCGTTTGCCCGTCGGCAAGGCCGGTTCAAAGCTAACGCTCTCAGCCTGCAATACACCTACCGGCAAGGTAACAATAGCAGCATCGCCCTTGAGTTCCTCGCCCGCCGTGGTTGCGACTTTTACAGAGTCCGACCAGGCAATTTTGCAAACGACACAGTTTAGCCGTATATCCAAGCCTTGCGCCAAATGCAAATAGTAGGAATCGTAGCCGTCGAGAATGCGATAGTCGCCAGACTCTTCCTCGCCGTCCTCGTCCTTGAATAATTGCGCATGTGCCTTGGCATTCAAATATGCCATGCTCTCGCCCTCGGCATTGGCAAAGGATCGCTTCACATAGCGCAGCTGCGTATCCGAGAAGCCAATGCGGCGCAAATAGTCTTCGAGACTTTCATCGCCGTGCGGTTCTGCCACATCCCCCAGCTTCCAGGAGCGCGTCTTATCCAATTCCGGCGATGCTTGTCGCGCCTCCCCCATCGTCAACCACCTGCCGTCTTCCAGGCGGATCATCGAATCCGTGAGCTTGTTCCAATGCCAGGTCGACAATCCCAGCTTCTTTATCCATTCCCAGGTATTGACCTCGGCACCGCGACCGTGGATCAATTCCGCGCCGAATTCGACCGGAATATCGGCAAAGCTGCGATCAGTCCAGACACGACCTCCCACCCGATTGCGCGCTTCCAACACGATAGTCTCGATGCCAGCCTGATCAAGGTGGTAGGCGGCAGATAAGCCAGCGATTCCGGCGCCTATGACGATAACTCTCATCTAATAACCTTCATTCATGATACTCGGGATTCTCCCAAACGATCAACGCTCCAGCATCTCCCGCTGCCGGTTCATCGAGATAATCGGTAACAACTGCGTCAGTGCGGAAGCCACGGTTCATTTGCATTGTCACCGTCGGATCGACCAATTCGCGCGACATGACCTTGTTGCCGTAGCTAACCACATCCATAATGTCAGCGTAGCGCTCGTATCCCATCAGCATACCCACGGCGTACCAGCCGCGCAAGTTCAGCGCCTTCACCAAACGAAAACGCGCCCGATACAATCGTGTACCGATGCCGCGACGTTGATAAGACGGACGCACCGCCATTTCCACACCATATAACCATTCGCCATCGGCTTCATGCGCGCTGATTTTCAGATCACCAATGGCGTCCATCCATGCCAGGGCTTTGTCGCCAGGCGGGCGCGCCGTGCGCATGGTGGAGGCCATGCCGACCACTCTCTTGCCATCAAGTATTGCGGCGAATTGCCCTTCAGGGAAGCGCCCTATCTGCGCACATACCTGGTCTGGTTTCATGCAATCGTCGCATGCTTCGTCTTTTCCTACCTGAAAGGCTTCGCGCACTGTCACGCTGACGCCTTCCGCGTGAATCGGCTGTGTGTTAACGATTTGCAGTTTTTCCATCATCAGACCCAATGCCTTTCACGTAAACCGCTTTAGCGCATCGCAACGAATTACGTTAGAATTGGCTGCACTAGTCCTGCAAGCTTAGCATCCGACAGGCAAAAATCGAATAGGATGGTAAGGTACCGTACGCAAGGTCGAATCGAGCGCTTCAAGTCGCAATTTCTCTTGAAAATCAATCGGAGTGGCGGGATAGAAACTTGATATCTAGCTGGTGCTCGCGCAACAAAAAAAACGGGTTCTTCCTGGCGTTGCCTACCATGATCTGGTTGGGCGTGTTTTTTGTGCTGCCCTTGGTGATAGTCCTTCTGGTAAGCTTCATGTCGCGGGGACGCGGAGGCATTGCCGAGATGCCCTTGACGGTGCAGCACTACGGGCGCACCTTCGGCATATTCTCGATCATCTTGTGGCGCTCGATTGGCTTGGCCGCCATGACGACGCTTGTTTGCCTCGTTATCGGGTATCCACTTGCCTTTTTCATCAGCACAAGACGTCGTCGCCTGTTTCAGCAGATAACGCTGTTTCTGGTCATTTTACCATTCTGGACCAATTTCCTGATTCGCACTTATGCCTGGCGCATCTTGCTGGGTGAGGAAGGCACCATCAACGGTGTTTTGATAAGCCTTGGATTCATAACTGAGCCAATACATTTGTTGAATACACAATTTGCCGTACTTGTCGGCTTGGTTTACGGATTCCTGCCATTCATGGTACTACCAATCTACGCCTCGGTGGAGCGTTTCAACTTTCGCTATGTCGACGCGGCACATGATCTCGGAGCGAACGATGTACGCACTTTTGTTCGCGTCGTCTTGCCCTTGACATTGCCGGGCGTGCTGGCCGGATGTGCCCTGGTGTTCATCCCGTCCGTCGGTGCATTTGTCACGCCGGATCTCCTGGGCGGCATCAAAGGGCTAATGATCGGCAATCTGATCAACAATCAGTTTGGCGGCTCCGGCAACATGCCCTTGGGTTCGGCGTTATCGATCGTAATGATGAGCGCGGTGATGCTTTCGCTACTGGTCTATATATTCGCCAACCGGCGCGAACGGGGATCCTAGGCATGGCAGCGCAGAATCAAATGCTGATCAACGAAGAGGCGATGGGACTCAATCGTCTGGTACGCCGTCTGGGAACGATCGGTCTTTGGCTGAATCCTGTTTTCGCTTATTTTTTCTTGTGGGCGCCGATCCTGATCCTGGTGCTGTTCTCCTTCAACGACAGCAAATCGGTCGCATCCTTTTCCGGCTTCACGCTCAAATGGTATGGCAACATCCTGAACAACGTTATGGGTGCTGAATCGGCATTTTCCACCGGGCTCATGCTGAATGCCTTCCGCAACAGTCTGTTCGTAGGCACAGTCGCTACGGCGATCTCGACCGTCTTCGGCACGATGATCGCCTTGGGCATGGCACGGGGCAAGTTCCCCGGCAAGCGTTTACTGGATGCCCTGCTATTCTTACCCGTGGTAATCCCGGAAATCACGCAGGCGATATCCTTGGCGATCTTTTTCAAAGTCGCCTTCGACTGGTTTGCGCTAATCAGCGGTGAACGTGTCTTCCCCGGTTTCCACACGATCATCATCGCGCATGTGACCTTCAACATTTCCTACGTGGCAATTGTGGTGCGGGCACGGCTTGCGGATATGAACCCGCAATTGGAAGAAGCCGCCAACGACCTGGGCGCGAACGCCTGGCAGACCTTCTGGCGGATTACTTTTCCTTTGATTTTGCCCGGCGTAATTTCTGGCGCCTTGTTGGCATTCACACTGTCATTGGATGATTTCGTCATCACTTTTTTCACATCTGGCGTCGGTACCACAACCTTACCCGTGTTCGTCTATGGTTTGCTCAAACTGAGCGTTACGCCGGAAGTGAATGCCATATCGACAATCATGATGGTCTTGAGTACGCTATTGATAGGCATCTCGCTGGCTTTGCAAGGGCGGAATGCGTCCCACACCTAATGTTTAGCTATTGTATGATTGGGAGGACTGAAAAATGAAAAAACTAGTGTTGCTATTGGTGGTGTTGCTACTTCTTGTACCCCTCGCCTTTGCCGATCACCATGAATCCGAAGCCTGGACCTGCCCGGACGGATATGAAGGGCAGACGCTCAGTATCTTCAATTGGTCCACCTATATTGCCGAAGACACGGTGCCCAACTTTGAAGAAGCTTGTGGCGTCACGGTCAATTATGATATCTATGAAAGCAACGAAGCCATGCTCGCGCGTATCCGCCAAGGCAACCCGGGTTATGATCTGGTTGTCCCGAGTGGTGGAACCGTCCAACGCATGGCCGAGGAAGGCCTCTTGATTGCGTTGAACCCGGACATGATCCCCAACATCGCCAATTTGATTCCGGATCTGCTTGGTCAAGCCTACGACCCGGACAATATGTACTCGTTACCCTATCAGTGGGGGACGGTCGGCGTCGGTTATAGCACCGAAGCTTTCCCCGATGGCATCACGTCCTGGGATCAGGTCTGGGATTTCGACGGCAACGTTGCCTGGTTGGATGACCGGCAGGCGATGCTTGGTATCGCCCATGTAATCCTCGGTAACGATCCGAATTCCGTAGATCCTGACGAGATCAACGCAGCGCGTGACTTCCTGATCGAAAAAGGTGGTAACGTGGTCACTGTAGCTGCAGATGACGGCCAGGTATTGTTGGAACGCGGCGATGTGGACATCGCTATAGAATATAATGGTGACATCTCACAGATCGCCGCCGAGTGCGAATGCGATGACTACGCTTATGCGATTCCTGACGAAGGCAGCAACGTCTGGATCGACAATCTTTCGATACCGGTCGATGCCCCGAATCCGGAGCTGGCTAATGTCTTCATCGATTACATTCTCGATGCCAAGGCCAGATTCGCGACTTGCCAACCATTCAAATTCGGTAAATGTCTCGCTAATTCCTCTGTCCATTGGTAAAGTACCTTTAGATTCATCAGTCTCACCTTTCTTTCCTTAGAAGGGTTGGAAGTGTTACTGATGAATCTTTACATCAATTGCTAATCATCGCCATTCAGATCACCATAAACATGTCCCCTCCTCAGCCTTGTGGGGGCAAGGGGTCGGGGGATGGGGGTTTGTCGCGATATCAATGAAATTCACCACTCCCGATCATCCTAAGATATCGCAAGACCGGCAACTTGATGTTAAGATCATCAAGTACGCGATGATCAACGAGCGAGTTTACCATGGTTAGTCCGGCGACAATCAAGCGGGAAAACTGCCGATGTGAGACATGTGTCTGCCAGAAGCCGCTGGACGCCAAAACCGGTTTCGAAGTTTCCAACGAATTCCAGCGCTTCAATCAGAAATACGACATGTTCAATCGAGCCGTTTGGGACGACGAGGTTCGTTCGGAACGCTCGCGCAAATTCTTCGAATCCTATTTCACAGATCTGGCGCAATTCCGCAATGTCGAGGGCTTCCAACATCGTGATTATGCCCTGCGCAACGCGGCCTGGTATATCGCGGATTTCACAGCGGATTTGCTCGAGATGTCGGGGGATCGCAAAGAGGGCTTCCTGGACAGCTACACGATGTTCCGCGAGGGCGCCACACGCAAGACAAAAGCTACGGCAGACGAAAACACCAATGAACTCAAACGCGCCGGCAAGTTCCTCGGGGCGGACGCGCTTGGCATCTGTGACTTTGACGAACGTTGGGTCTATACACACAATTACAGTCGGCAAAAACTGACCGACAAACCGATGGATCTGCCCGAAGACCTCAGCAGCGTAGTGGTGATCGTCAATGAAATGCACCATCAGACAATTCAAACCGTGCCGTCAGCCTTGAGTGGAGCTGCGACAGGACAAGGATATAGCCGCGATATCATCGCTGTCCTGTCCATCACCCAATATATCCGCAACTTGGGATACCGCGCCGTCGCCAGCCTGAATGACACCGCCTTGTCGATTCCGCTAGCGATCCAAGCCGGTCTAGGTCAATATGGCAGGCATGGGCTGTTAATCACACCCGAGTTTGGTCCGCGCGTGCGCATCGCCAAAATATTCACCGACCTGCCTCTCAATTCCGATGAGCCAATTGACTTCGGCGTCACCGAAACTTGCAATGTTTGTCGCCGTTGCAGTGATGGCTGCCCGGTAAAGGCGATACCTGCTCATGCGCCCGACTATAAGGTCGACGAAATCTCGCATCTCAAAGGTGTCAAGAAGTGGACGATTGACGCGAAAAAGTGCTTTCAGTTTTGGGTCAACCAAGGCACTGATTGCTCCATCTGCATCCGCGTTTGCCCCTACAACAAGGACTTCAGCAAACGCTTTAATCGCTTGCTGCTCTGGATGCTAAGCAATCGCTGGCGGCGACTGGCACTGTGGCTGGACAAAAAGCTCAAATACGGCGCGCGCAAACCGCCCGGTTGGTGGTGGCGGCAAACGAGCGCCTGATGCCGTGATGCTGGCATTGTCAAGACGACATTGTGCTTCTTCACAGTGATATAGTTTTGTACGATAACTTGCAGAGTGCCTATTCGGCCGGGAATCGTCCGCTAATCTTGCATACCACGATGTCGCTGGCGAGGCAATTAAGCCGAAAGCCTGTTTGCCGAAATGGAAAGTCGAGTCTGCCAACGCGTGATCGCCGATGCCCGAAAATTCGCTGGCGATATGGACACAGACACTATAGTCGAATACCTCTTGGCGATTGACCTGACCTGTCGATTCTATATCGCCAATCAACCGTCGCTTGACTTGTCATAACCGCCTCTGTTAGGCTGGTCGCTCGTTGGCATGCCTTGGAGAATCTCGATTTTGGCGAGCATCACTGCTGTACTCAATACACGAGTGTCGCGCTGGGTATTTGCAATCGCCTGGAGCGTCTGGATCAGCATTCTGCTCCTGCAGCCAGAGGCGAATCCGATTATAGATCTCGGCTTGCCATCGGGACCGCAGACTCTCGTTCGCGAAACATTCTTCACGTCATTGCATGTTATCGCCTTTGCCACAACCTGCGCCTTATGGTGTTGGACCTGGCTGGGGCACCTTTGTCTTCAGTCGAGTTTGGTAATCGCATGTGTCATCGCTATCGCCTTGGGGGCCGCCACAGAAGCGCTGCAATCCCTGGCTCCCGATCGTCATCCCTCTTTGTTTGATTTCGCTGCAAATGTCGTGGGTACTTTTATGGCGGCGAGTTTGATACGCAGGAGGTATAAGGCGCAAGCGACTCACAATCCCGCCAATGCCGGAATTGATTGCTAAAGCGAGGTCTCGTTTGAGCGATCCCAGACATTTGTGATAAGCTGAATATGCTAATGTTTGGGGGCAAACACTTGTTATGAAGAAGCTACTCTTTGTGTTGCTAGCAATATCTCTTGGCGCCGGAGTTCTTGTCAGCCAAGGGCAAACGGCCAATCCCGACGTATACGCGTATCTCCAGGGTGATATCTGGAAATACAACATCAATGCAGGCACCGCATCGAAGATTACGCAATCCGGATTCAATGGCGGGCCTGTGCTCTCACCCGATGGCCGCACGATCGCTTTTCTTGAAACGCCAAGCGAGTTCGTCAAGCAAGTGAATTCGGGAACCGTCGCGCAACGCGCTGGTTCGCCACCGGCTGACATCTGGAAATTGGATATCGCCACGCAATCCTTGAGCAAAATCGCCGATCAGGTAGGCGCTAGCACCTTTGGCATTGTGCGCTCGTTCCCGACCTGGTCACCCGATAGCCGCAAGTTGGCTTGGCTGCAAATCGACCCCAATTTGCAGTCCCTTGAGCAAGCGACCTTGCAAGTCCACGATCTCGATACGGGGCATACCTCAAGCATCGCAAATGGCGTCAGCCTCGGTTACCAAGAGAGCGACATTCGTATGCCTGTTTTACTCTGGGGCGAAAGCGGGATTGCTCGCCTGCTCTTCACCTATTTGTATGGCAATCAATCGCCGTTTCTGTTTATGGAAGTCATAGATCCAGCCAGCAGTGAAACAACGCAATTCAATCTGCAATTGACCGCGGATTACAGCAACATGGTCCGTGATTTCATGTGGGCAAAACATCAGGGGCTCTCGGTAATACTGATTGGCGTCCAAGATTACTGGCAAGTGCTTGATCCCCTGGATGGATCTCGCGCACGGCTCAGCGATCCACCACGGCTCAAGAGTCGATTCGTAAGTGGTGGCCTGGAATTGACTCCGGTTGCGACCGCGGCAGCAAGTGGTGGCTGGGAATTCCACTGGCAGGCCTCCGGCGGTGGAAACATTTACGATACAGGCTTCATCGGACGCGATGTCGATTTTGACAATCAACCTGCCTTGTCAAGCGACGGTTGGCAAGTCTCCTGGCACAGTGGTGACAGGATCAGCACCTGGCATACCGGAATGACCGCGGAGGAACGCCCTGAAGCCAGCGATCCATCTGTCCACAAAGCCTTTCCGATTCCTGATCCGATCAGTGTCGTATGGTCTCCAGTGGAGTGGGTTACGACGGGCAGTGTAGTGGCTGTAGAATCGATTCAGACTGCCGAGCCCACTCCAGAATCCTGCTCGTTAACGGCGCAGTTGAGCGTCGGTCAACAAGCGATCGTCAGCCCGGGACTGGCAAATCGCGTCCGTGCTGCCGCTAGCCTCCAGGCCGAAGTCATAGGCAGCATACAACCCAGTGAAGTCGCAAATGTAGTACAGGGGCCGGTCTGCTCCGGCGGATATTATTGGTATTGGGTGCAAAACGAGCGCATCAGCGGTTGGACCGTGGAAGGCGTTGAGGGCGTTTATTGGTTGCTGTATCACGTTGATTGTCAGAACAGCCCACCTACAAGGCTCGGAAAGGACATGTCAGCCGTTGTCACCTCCGGGCAAGATAACAACATCCGCAACGGCGTTGGAAGTTCCGCTACCGATATCGTTGGTCTTTTGCCCGCCGGGGCGAGTTTTCGTATCACCGGGCATCCTCAATGCGATGAAGATGGCTTGCGCTGGTATCCGGTTGAGTACGGCCAGACTGTAGGTTGGACCGCCTCGGGTCAAGGCGATGAATACTGGATCGAGCCGGCCTCGGAGCAGGCCACCGGCTGACTTGTCCGCAAGGCTCGGCGTTTACTCTGAAGGTCGGAAAGTAGGATTTTCCCAGACTATCAAAGTCGCCCAGTTGTCGGATGCGGAGTCGTCAATATAATCCCGCAGCATTCCGCGTACCATAAAGCCGCGTCCGATCTGAAATGACAAGGTGCTATCATAAAATTCGCCCGCCACTACCCGATCGACGTATTCTTGTGCGGTACAGCGAGTCTTGTAGTTGACAAAGTCCGGTATCAGCCCACCTGCCACTATTCCCTTGCGGTTGAGCGCCTGTACAACGTCTTTGCGCGCTTGATACAGCATTGAACCGATCCCGCGCCGGCGAAACTCCGGATGCACGCTGATGTCGCCCCCATAATACCAGTCGCCTGTGGGATCGTGATTGCTGTAATATCCTCCGGCGATAATCTCTTGAAAGCTGTGCTGCGCATGCGCAAAGTCAAAATCGATCAGGAAGCCTGATCCCAAGCCGACGACCTTTGCGCCGGATAGCGCCACAAAATTGCCTTCGGGAAACAAACGGCAATGATTGAGAAAATGTTCTTCAAGCATCAACTCATCTTCTGCTAGAGTAGGGAAACAATCACGCTGCAACTGCTCCAGCGCTTTGGCGTATTTCGGCCTGAGGGTCTTAATTTTGATCTCTATGTCCGTCATTGACTTCTCACCGTGCGAACCGTGCGAGGCAGACCTGTGGCAAGTTTAGCCGCGCCAGCGCCGCCTTGCCAACTTGATTTGCTCGCCACCGCGAGCAATGGTCTGAATGGACTGCAATGGACATACTGTTTTGGCAGACGATGCCCTAGAATTAGCGGCAGAAACAAATTGACAGAATAAAGGACTGACCATGGCTTCTAATGGACATCAAGGAAATGGCAGCGAAAAAGGTACCGAAAAAGTCAAGCGCGGTCTGGCGCAAATGCTCAAGGGTGGCGTCATCATGGACGTGGTCACGCCGGAGCAAGCGAGAGTTGCCGAAGACGCCGGCGCGGTGGCAGTGATGGCGTTGGAACGTGTGCCAGCGGATATCCGCACACAGGGCGGTGTTGCCCGCATGAGCGACCCCGACATGATCGAAGGCATCATCAATGCTGTTTCGATTCCGGTCATGGCGAAAGCTCGCATCGGCCACTTTGTCGAAGCCCAAATCCTTGAAGCGCTCGGTGTCGATTATATCGACGAAAGCGAAGTGCTCACGCCAGCCGACGAAGAACATCACATCAACAAGTGGCTCTTCGAGATACCCTTTGTTTGCGGTTGCCGCAACCTGGGCGAGGCATTGCGGCGACTTAATGAGGGCGCCGCCATGATGCGGACCAAAGGTGAAGCCGGTACAGGCGATGTCGTTGAAGCCGTGAGACATGCTCGCTCTGTCAATGGCGAGATCCGCCGCATCAGCTGCATGCACGAGGACGAACTTTATACTTACGCCAAAGAGATTCGCGCGCCCTTCCACCTGGTCAAGGAAACTGCCGAGCTAGGTCGCCTTCCCGTTGTTAACTTCGCGGCCGGTGGTGTCGCGACGCCGGCTGATGCCGCGTTGATGATGCAATTGGGCGTGGACGGCGTATTTGTCGGAAGTGGGATCTTCAAAAGCGGCAATCCAGATAAACGCGCCAAAGCCATCGTCAAAGCGGTGACTCATTATCAGGATGCGCAGATCCTGGCAGACGTCAGCCGCAATCTTGGCGAAGCTATGGTGGGAATCAATGTGACGCCAGAAGAAGTTATTCTCGGTAAGCGCGGCTGGTAGTCTCAGCTGAGCATCTCTGCCTGCCGTCGATTCTTAGTATTATAGATTGGCAAGCGCACACGCCCCTGATTGGCCCCGCCACAGGGGCGTATCTACTTTTTCACATGACTAGCACCGCGCGAGGAAGTATGTAACTTGCGCGAAGAGCGGGAAGGCATTCGCAATACTCGATAGTCTCATCAGTTTCCAGCGATTCAAGCCCAGCGCGAGACTTTTTTGACAAGCGCGATGCTCCGCGATATATTCGCGGGAGTCAATCGCGGCTGCTGAGTTGCCGTATCGCGGGTCAAGATCGCCAAATGTAAAACTTTGGTGGCTTGGATAACTGGGAAAACGGAAGTATTTTATAAGTCCATCGTCATAGGCATTGGTCTACGCATAATTTCACAAAGGGAGTTTGCAATATGAATAGTTTCAAGCGCCTAGTAATTGTTTTGATCGCATTACTCTTGCTGATCCCGGTGCATGCACAAGATGTGCAGTGGACCGGAGCATTTGTTTTGGGCACCTGCTGCGAACCCAATTCGCTGGACCCTGCAGCCATAGGCATCTCGCAGACTGAGGGTTACGTCGTCAATGCCATGTATGAAGGGCTGACGCAATACTCGCGAGATGGCGAGATTGTTCCGCGTTTGGCGACGGGGTGGGAGATCTCCGATGATGCCCTAACTTATACATTGACACTGCGAGAAGGCGTCCAGTTCCATGACGGATCAACTCTCGATGCCGCGGCGGTTAAGCTCTCGCTCGATCGGCACAAGGCTTTAGGCATGGGCAATCTGGGTTTCATCCTGGCGCCCGTCGACTCGGTCAATGTGATTGACGATATGACCATCGAGATTCAATTGAGCGCGGCAGACTTTCAGTTTTGGGCAGGCTTGCCGCACATCAAGGTTGTCAGCGCGCAGGCGGTGGCCGACAATGAGGTCGATGGCGATCTGGCTGGGGAATTCTTCAGAGAAAACGCCGTAGGCACCGGTCCCTACCAACTTGCCCGCTGGGATCCGGGACGTCAAACAGATCTAGAGGCTTTCACCGGATATTGGCAAGGATGGGAAGGCCCGCATGTCGAGCGTTTCATTGCGCGTTACGGCTTGGACTTCTCCACGCGCCTGTTGTTGATGGAAGATGGCGAGGTGCATTTGATCGATTGGGCCGGGCTATCCGATGTACGTCGTGCTGCTACCAGCGCCGCCATCCATCTGAATTTCGGCAATCCCTTGCAAGGTTTCTACCACTTTTTGAAGCAAGACGGTCCCTTGGCCAACAAAACAGTGCGCCAAGCCCTGATGCACGCCTATCCTTATAGCGCAATGATCGAAGTCATGCAGGGTTTCGCCGTGCCTCTGACATCGCCTGCGCTGAGCGGAACGGTGGGGCATTGCGATGTCTTTGAACCCGTGCAAAACATGGATAGAGCCCGTGAGCTGCTGGCAGAAGCAGGATATGCCGATGGTTTCAGCGTGCGGCAAGCATACCGCCACGCCAATGAACCACGCCGCTTCGCCGCTGTGCTATTCCAGGAAGCGCTGGCCGAACTCGGCATCGAGGTGGTTCTGGAAGATATTCCCTGGGGCACGTTTATTGATTCGCAACGCAACTTCGATACGGCGTACGACATGAGCAGTCACTGGCTCAACATCCCGATTCCCTATTCGGGCGAAATGCTATTTCGTCTCAATCACTCAGACCTGATCGATACAGGTACCGGCAACTGGGCCTGGTACAACAACCCCGATTTCGATGCCCTGTTGGAAGAAGCGCCTACCTTGGCCCCGGGCGATCCGCGGATTGACGAGTTGCTCTGCGAAGCGCAACAAATCCTCGTTGACGATGCGGTTGTGATACCAGTAATGCTTTCGCAGTATATCGACCTGACGCATTCGTCAGTGCAAGGCTATCAATACGATCCCTACGGTTTCCCCGGTGATCTGCATCCTTACGACATCTGGTTGGATGGCTAATCTTCGGATCACAAACAGGAGCATGATGTGGAGCGTGCCGCAGCAATGTCAGCGCGCTCCGCATCATTTCGACTCGCATGGGCAGGTTAATTCTTGAACGCCTCCTGACGTTGCTCTTGAAGCTGTTTGGCATGGCAGTCATCTTGTTTGTCGTCACGCAAGTGCTGCCTGCTGATCCGGCGGCAGTGGCGGCAGGCACCAATGCTCGGCCGGAGCAGATCGAAAAGATCCGACAAGAATTGGGATTGGATCGTCCCTTCCATGAGCAATTCGTCACCTATATCTCGGGCTTGGCGCGTGGCGATTTGGGCAAATCACTGTTGACACGCCGTGCCGTTAGTGACGATCTTCGGTTGCGCTTTCCCGCAACATTGGAATTGGCAATCTTATCCGGGATCGTCATTGTGATCGTCGGTATTTCGCTGGGCATCCTGGCTGCCGTCAACGCCGGCAATCATCTGGATTTGCTAATTCGGCTTTTTGTGGTGATTGGAATGGGCATACCCCCATTTGTCTTGGCTCTGTTCTTACAACTCATATTCGCCAAATCGTTGGACTGGTTTCCGCTGGAAGGTCGCTTGCATACCTTGATGGCCCCACCACCCTACACGACCGGGCTATACACCATCGACAGTTTGCTCGCCGGGCAGTGGGAAATCTTTTGGTCGAGCCTGCGACATCTTGCTCTGCCGGTAGCAGCGTTGGCTCTGGGTCGGTTAGCCGTTGGAGCTCGCTTTACGCGTAGCGGCATGCTGGAGACTTTATCGCAACCGTATATTCGCACAGCACGTGCGAAAGGACTGCGCGAGAACCGAGTCATCCTGCTTCATGCCTTTCGCAACGCCTTGATCCCGGTCGTCACTATGTTAGGCATACAAATCGGCTTTCTCTTGAGCGGCGCGGTCTTGGTCGAAGTTGTCTTCACCTGGCCCGGGCTGGGACGCTACGCCGTCGATTCCGTGCTGTCTTTTGATTTCTATGCGGTTATCGGTGCGGCCCTGGTAATCGCTGTAATTTTTGTTGTATCCAATACGATTGTTGATCTGCTTTATGTGCAGTTAGATCCGCGTATTCGCCAAAGCTAGCATCGTGCATACCAAAGCGGCTCGGCGGTCGCGTAGACACTGACATACGGCAGCGAAAAGGTCGGCCGCGCCTACGCAAGCTTTAAGAGCCTTCTGCTCTTGCGAGCACAGCGGTTTGTCTAAAAAGGGAATCGTTATGGAATATGAGCTTGGCTTCGATATCGGTGGCACTTTCACCGACTTTGCCTTGCAGGATTCGGACGCCGGCACGGTTAACATTTTCAAAGTCCTGACGACAGCGGACCATCCGGAGATCGCGGCGCTCAACGGAATGCGCGAATTCTTGGACGAGATCGGTCTGCAACATGATCAACTGCTAAATGTATTCCACGCAACAACCTTGGTGGCCAATACGCTGATCCAGCATAAAGGCGCGCGAGTAGGCTTGCTGACGTCTGCCGGCTTCCGAGACATCCTGGAGATGCGCACGGAACAACGCTATGCGATCTATGACCTGTTCTTGCAATATCCACCGCCCCTCAGCCCGCGTTATCTTCGCTTGGGCATCCGCGAACGAATTGATCGCGATGGCAAGATTCTACAAGATGTCTGCGCCCACGATGTTCGTCAAGCTATTGAGATATTCCGCAAAGAGGGGGTCGAGGCGATCGCCATTGCCTGCCTGCATTCCTACCGGAATCCGGCCAACGAACGGAGAATCGCCGAAATTGTTCGCGAGTGCTGGCCGGAAGTGCCTCTCTCGCTGTCGAGCGATATCGCGCCGGAGATCCGCGAATATGAACGAAGCTCGACTACCGTCGCCAACGCCTATGTCTTGCCACTGGTGCGCAAGTATTTGCGTTCGATGCAAGACCAACTCGCTCAATCCGGCTTTAAACGCAACTTCTATTTGATGCTCTCATCGGGCAGCACCGCCTTGGCAGACGCGGCCGCGAATCAGCCGATTCGTCTGGTGGAATCTGGGCCGGCCGCAGGGGTAATGGCGGCTGCGCATTTCGGCAACTTGGCTGGACACACTGATTTGATTTCCTTCGATATGGGTGGGACAACTGCCAAAGTGGCGTTGGTGCATGATGGGCAACCCGCGATTGCCTCCAACCTGGAAGTCGCTCGTGTCCATCGATTCACGCGGGGCAGCGGTTATCCTCTGCAGTTTCCCACTGTCGACATTTTGGAAAGCGGCGCGGGCGGTGGCAGCATCGCCTGGGTGGACCAACTGGGGCTGCTCAAGGTCGGCCCGAATAGCGCCGGATCCAGCCCCGGACCTGCCTCCTACGGTTTTGGTGGCATACAGCCGACCGTGACCGATGCCGATTTAGTGCTCGGTTATCTCAATCCCGATTATTTCCTGGGTGGCGAGATGAAACTCGATCTGAGCGCGGCAGAACATGCGCTGCAGTCGATCGCCGAGTCCTTCGAATGGTCAATTGTCGAAGCGGCCGATGCCATCCATCGTTTGGTTAACGAAAATATGGCGGCGGCAGCGCGCATACATATCCTGGAAAGCGCGCGCGATCCACGGAATTACGCCATGATTTGCTTCGGTGGCGCCGGTCCTGTACATGCGGTTGGTGTCGCAAAAATTCTTGGCAATCCGAAAGTGGTCGTGGCACCCGGCGCGGGCGTGGCTTCAGCCGTGGGCTTGTTGATCGCGCCTATCGCATTTGACTTCGCGCGCTCCTACCCCACTTCACTGGCTCATTCAGATTGGAATGTCATTCATAGCCTCTTTAGCGATATGGAGGCGCAGGGCCGCGCAATGCTCTACGCGGCCGGCATCCCGGCAAACAAAGTGGTCGTCGAACGAAGTGTAGACGGCAGATTCCAGGGCCAGCTGCATGAAATACTTGTGTCGCTACCTTCAGACCCAAAAGCGTTGGAAATTAATGCCTTTGCCCAGCGCTTCAACGCAAAATACAAAGAACTTTACCATTACGTGCCCGACCATACGCCAATTGAGTTGCTGACCTGGAGAGCGCGTGTTAGCGGCAGAAGAGCGCCGATTAAGTCGACGCGCCTTGCCAAGACGGGCGAGGATCCGTCTGCGGCAAGCAAAGGTAAGCGTCAGGCCTACTTCTCAGAAGTCGGCCGATTCGTCAACACACCAATTTACGATCGTTATCGCCTGGGGTTCAGCATGAAAATTGCGGGTCCTGCCATCATCGAAGAACGCGAATCGACCATTGTCCTGCGGCCGGGTACGCGAGCCGAGGTGGACGAATTCGCCAATGTGCATTTGTATCTTAGTGGAGCGGATAGATTGGAGTAACGCAATCATGCGCATATTATGGATTGATCCCATCGTAGAGGACAAACTGTATACCGGTGCCTTGCGCGATGCCTTTGAAGACTCACGTCGCAAGGACACCAATATCGACATCGTGTCCCTGCCGGCGAGTAAACATCCGCGTCACTTGCGCTACCATGCCTACGAGGCCTTGGTTATGGCGGATATCGTAACAACCGTTTACCGATTCGCCAACGAGTATGACGCATTCATTATCGGCTGCTTCTATGATCTGGCATTGCGCGAAGCACGCGAAGTATCCGGTAAAGCCGTAGTGACGGCACCTTGTCAATCGTCGCTTTCCTTTGCCAGCCAACTGGGAAACACATTTTCCGTATTGGTAGGAGCCAGCAAAGCCATTCCCAAGATGCGTGAGAATATCCGCAGCTACGGCCATATCCACCGGCTGGCATCAATGCGGCCGCTGAATATGCAGGTACTCGATTTTCAAGCGCAGGCCGAACGCACAATGGATGCCATGATGCGCGAAGGCAAGAAGGCCGTCGAAGAAGATGGCGCGGAAGTTCTGGTTCTAGGTTGCAGCGCCGAAGTGGGCTTTCATCAAATCTTGCAGCAGGAACTCGGTGTACCCGTCATCGATTCGGCGTTGGCGCCCTTCAAACATGCTGAGCTGCTGGCGGAAACGGCTCAATGCTGTGGCTGGTACCCCAGCCGCAAATGGGGCAGCGAAGCGCCGCCTCAGCAAGAAATTGAAGCCTGGGGCATCCTGGAGCGAACGGATCTGCAACCTCAACCGCTGACCAAGACATTAGGACTAAGCCAATGACAGGAAGAGCAATTGATCCCTTGACACTGGAGATTCTTTGGCAGCGGCTTATCACTGTTGCTGATCAAATGTCGACAACTTTGGCGCGCACGGCCTTTTCCACCACTATCACCGCGTCCAACGACTACGGATGCGTCTTGATTGACGCCGAGGGCCACTGTATCGCCCACGCCAAGCGCAGCCTGCCGATCTTCAATCGCACCATGCCCTACACCACGAGCATCGTACTGGATCGCTTCGGTCGCGAAAACATCCTGCCCGGCGATGTCTTTATATCCAACGATCCATGGCAGAACGCCGGGCATCACCCGGACATTACAGTGATCACGCCGTTCTTCAAGCACTGCAAGCTGGTGGGTTTTGCGGCCAGCATTGCCCATCATGCCGATGTCGGCGGCTCGATTGATACCAATCGCGTCACGGACAGTTTTGAAGAGGGTCTTCTCATTCCACTAGTGCGGCTATATCACGCCGGGGAACTCGACCATACCGTATTGGACTTTGTCTCTGTCAATGTGCGGCTTCCCACCGCGGTCATCGGCGATATTCATGCGCAGGCCGCTGCCAATCAGACCGGCGCCGATCGTTGCCTCGCCTTACTCGACGAGTACGATCTGATTGATCTACAATCGGTTTCCGCGGCAATCCAAAATCGCTCCGAGCAGGCGATGCGCGCGGCAATCCGCTCGCTTCCTGATGGCATCTATCAGTCTCAGGTGGTGGTCGATGAGCTGGATCAGCCTTTGACCTTGGCTTGCAAGTTGGAAGTGCGTGACGACGAGATCCATATCGACTTCAGCGGTACCTCAAAGCAACAGCCACGGGGCGGCATAAATGTCACATTCACCTTTACGCATGGGCAGATATCCTACGCGCTCAAGGCGACGCTATTGCCAGATGTGCCGGGCAACGATGGTTGCTACCGCCCGATTCGCGCGAGCGCCCCGCCGGGTTGCATTCTCAACGCGCAACCGCCGGCATCGGTGAATCAGCGTCACCGCGTCGGCGCGCACATATTTGGTGCCGTGCTGCGTGCGCTGGCAGAAGTGTTGCCCCAACGTGTGATCGCCGGATCGGGCTTTCTGGTTAGCACGCGGGTTTTCACCCATGCATCTGACGACGCTGCCATTAATCACAGTTATCTTTTCAGCGCCGGTGGCATGGGCGCCAATGCTCAGACCAATGGCATCTCCACTGTACAAGTTCCTGCCTTGGCCGGGGCTGTGCCGGTCGAGCTCTTCGAGATCACCGTGCCGATATTGACGCGCTCGCGTGAGTTCATTTGCGATTCCGGTGGCGCGGGAGAGCATCGTGGCGGACTGGCTCAACGCATGGAATTGCAGCTTCTGCCCGGATTTGAAGGCACGGCTACCGTTTCGGTGCATGCCGCTGGACAGCATGTGCCGCCCTTTGGATTACAGGGGGGGAAAGGCGGCACGCCGGCGGAGATCCTGCGCGACGGCAAAATTCTGTCTCGTGCCGAGAAGGTGCGAATTGCCGGCGCACTTCCGCTTGTCGTTCTCGAGCAAACTGTCGGTTTCTATACGGCAGCTGGAGGTGGATACGGCTCTCCGCTAAAGCGAGACCTGGAACAGGTGCAAGCCGATGTGCGTGACGGCTTGGTCTCCCAACAGCAAGCCATGTCGGCTTACGGTGTTGTTCTCGATCCGCTTACGCTGGAGCCGGACATCAGCGCTACCAGTGCGATGCGCGATCAATAAGACGATGCTCGAGATGAGCTGGCAAGTAATAGAGCGGGACGCTGAATATGCGTAGCATCTTGCAAGGTCTCATGACATTTTTTCTGTTATGCAAGAAAAGCCCTGGATTATCAGCGGGCAGCCTCATTTTGCTTCCATTTCTGTTGTTTGCTGCTCTTCCCGAGCTATTTGCGACTCACGATCCAATCAAGACATCGATACGTGAACTCTATACGCCGCCAAATGCGCAACATTATTTTGGCACGGACGAGCTCGGCCGAGATGTTTACAGTCGAGTCGTATTTGGCGCGCGCATTACGCTGGTCTCCGCTGCGCTGATCATCGGCACCGCCTGCTTGATCGGCACGATTTTCGGCACCATCGCCGGTTATTGGGGCGGCCTAAGCGACCGCGTTATCATGATCCTCGTCGATTTGGTTTTGGCGTTTCCCAGTTTGATTCTTGCGCTGGCCGTAAGTGCTGCATTGGGTCCGGGGCTGCGCAGCGCGATTATCGCGGCTGCTGCGGTCTGGTGGCCCGTTTATGCCCGACTACTGCGCGGCATCACGTTGCAGTTGATGGAAATGGAATATGTCGCGGCAGCGAAAGCGATGGGGGCATCATCAATATCGATCGTCCTGCGGCATATCCTGCCCAATGCCTTTTATGCGATTGTCGTACGCATCAGCCTCGATCTCGGGCTGGCTGTGCTCCTTTTGGCGAGCTTGAGTTTTATCGGTCTCGGTGCCAGCGCGCCGACGCCGGAATGGGGCGCCATGGTCGCTTGGGGCAGGCTGTATTTTCTCACCGAATGGTGGATCGGCGGTTTCCCGGCTCTTGCGGTTACCCTGGTGGTTGTCGCCATAACTCTAGTCGGCGATGGCTTGAACGATGCGCGCAATATCAATTGAAGGCGGACATCATTTGGAAAACACTACAGCCGCACGGCGGCAACTAAAAGGACGGCGTGTTTACGCATAATTACAATCCTCCGGCTCGTGCGAGCTAAGCGGATTGTCAAAAGAGAGGACGAGCTCCTATGAAGCAAAACCTGCGCTTTGAAAAACTATATGAAATCATGCGACGCGCGAAAATCGACATACTCGCGCTGATACCCGGGCCCAATCATCGTTACTTGATTGATGCCGTTCATTTCGTGCTGGAACGCCCTATTGTCACGTTCTTAACGCCCGATCAACAGCCGGTTGCGGTCATACCGGAACTGGAGATTCCGCTATTCAAGCGACACGCGCAGCCATCGCGACTTTTCTCATATACCGATGCAGAGGGTTTCGTGTCCGCTTTTCGCACGGCGCTTGATGCGCTGGAATCGCCCGGCAAGACAATAGGCGTAGAAGGCTTGCATATGCGATTCTTCGAAGGCGAGGCTATCCGCGCTTGCGCTCCGGCGGCTAGCGTTGTCGATGCATCGGCCGCCCTCGCAGAATTGCGGATGATCAAGGATGCGCAGGAAATCGCGGCATTGCGCCGCGCCATAAAGATTTCCCAAGACGCGCTACAGGCGACGCTCGACGCCATCAAGATAGGCATGAGCGAGCCTGAACTGGCTGCCATCTTGGAAAACGAAATGAAGGCGCGCGGCGGCGAAGGGCTGTCCTTTGATGTGATCTTGCACGCCGGTGGAAACACCGCCTTGCCGCATTCCGGACCTTTGGAGTACCGAATCCAGCATGGCGATCCGCTTCTTTTCGATTTTGGCGCGACATTCGGCGGATACTGTGCCGATATCACGCGTACCTTCTTCGTCGGCGCAGTCACAGACGAGCAGCGTGATTTTTATGCTGTGGTTCAAGCGGCAAACGAGGCGGCAAGACGCGCCGCCACACCCGGCGTCACAGCCGAGTCGGTGGATCGTGCCGCGCGCCAAGTCATTATTGATGCGGGTTATGAAGCTCTGATGCGCCACCGCACCGGTCATGGCTTGGGTATGCAAGCCCACGAGCCACCTTATATTGTCCTTGGCAATCAGCGCATCCTGGAGCCTGGTATGGTTTTCACCATCGAACCGGGCATTTATCGGATGGGAGAAATAGGCGTTCGCATCGAAGACAATGTCTTAATAACAGAAGAAGGCTGCGAAAGCCTGACCACGTTTACGCGTGATCTCCAGGTAATTGATGCTGAAATTTGATGTGAGATCAACCACCGCTGCAACGAAATTCACGCATATTGATTGTGATAGGAGTGTTGTTGTTGATGAAACAAACAGGCTCGCTTTCAAACCCTGCCAGCAGCCCGATTCGCCTGAAATGTGAATTCAATGTAACCGTTTGCATGAACGATTCAAATATGTTATCTTTGTTGCTAGCGGAATAGTGCCTTTGTGGGGGCTATTTCGTTGTTTTGTAGGGCTGTTGCCTCGCTCTTCTGTTGGTTAGGTGAAGCTGCGAGCCTTGTTAGATGAGAGCGAGCCTTGGATCGCTTTAGCTGCCGGTAGCGTTCATTCTCCTTAATTGGGGTGTTGATTGGCAATTGATATTCTTTGTGCGATACAGGAGGTGAATACTGAGACCAATACCAGTACGGCTAGCAACACTTTATACGCAATAGAAAGTTTTTGTGGGAGGAAATATGTCAGACACAAAGAAGCAGATGAGTCGGCGTGACCTGCTGAAGCTCGCGGCGGCCGGCAGTACCGGTTTGGTAATGTCGGGTTTGCCGATTCGAGTGATCGCGCAGGATATGGTGAAGATCAAGGTACAGACAGCTGGTTTGGATGACAATACATTGCAACCCGTCGCCGACATCATGACGGCGCGTCATCCCAACGTAGAAGTCGAGTGGGTAGTGTTGACCGGTATCGACCATGAAGAGGTAGCTGCCAAGATCCTCGCGTTGGTCGCTGCCGGCGAATCCATTGACGTGGGTTTTGCCGCCACCGAAGCCACGCAGCTCTTTGCGGGTCAAGGCTTGGCTGCGCCCTTGGATGACCTGATTGTCAACGATCCCGATCAGGATTTCTGGACCGAATACTTCTCAGATGTCCATCCCTCGTTGGTGGAAGCAATGATGTACGAAGGCGGCTTGTACGAGCCCCCGCGCGACTTTAACGCGGCGAATATGTACTTCAACACCAACGTACTTGCGGAAAACGGATTTGATGTACCGGGCCCGGATTGGACCAAGGACGACTTTGTCGAGATCGCTCGCGGCACCACCAAAAAGGATGACAATGGCAATACCGAAGTATTCGGATATGCCTGGACTAATCGACTTTGGGGTAGCTGGATGCCTTGGATCTTCGTCGCTGGCGGCAACCTCTACACCGAGGAACGCGCTCCGGGTGGCGAGTGGATCTGGGACAACTATTACGAAGGTGATCCGGCAGTCGAGGGACGAGGCGGTGGTTTCCGCTGGCGCACACCGATCGCGAATTCAGCCGAGGTCGTCGAGGCGCTTGAACTGGTCGTGGATCTCTGGAAAGAGGGCGTTACCCCGGATATTGAAATGGGTAGCGGTCAGACGCTCACCGGCTTTTATTCAGCCGGCAAGCTCTGCATGACGCCGGCTGGCGGATTCTGGGCTGGTCGACTTGGCAACGAGGGCATGGAAGTGGGTGAATTCGATGTCCAGTTGTGGCCAAACTGGCGGAACCAGAAGCATCAGTTTGGTACCGGCGGCCATTGGCTGGCCACGGTGGCGGCGTCACCTGACGAAGCTTGGGAATTCATCAAGATCGAGGTTAGCCACGAGGGCTTCCAGAGCAGCGAGTTCTTTAACCCGGTTATCATCACCACACCGGCACGCCGTTCCTATAGCCAAAAGGATGCTTTCGCGTCGACGGGACCGGCCAACAGCGATATCTTCTATGGTACGCTGGATGACCATCCGTCAACATCGCCGATTCCGGCGCCTCCCTGGTCGAACCCGATGACCACCGTCTTCACCACGGGGACCAGCAATGCCATGTCCGGCGCAATGTCACCGCAGCAGGCGCTCGACGAGATGCAGCGCGAATTGGAAGACTTGACCGCGCGTCAACCGCAATACTACGCCGATAACTAGACGTCTGTGTGGAGTAGAGCCAGTACAGTTGCTATTGGCTCTACTCCACAAACAACTCAGGGAAAGCGAATGACAATTCAAAAAACGAAAGCCGTTGGCGGCGGCGGGTTCGTGCATTGGCTAATGCAAGATACCATGACCGGGCTACGTAGGCGGCGTGCGTTATTGGGGTATACTTTCTTATTGCCGACCTTGCTCGGTATCTTCATTTTCACGGCGGGGCCGGTCTTTGTCTCCTTTGGTCTTAGCCTATTTCGCTGGAATATTTTTAAGCCGCCTAACTTTGTCGAGCTAGCCAATTACGAACGCCTAATCAGAGACGTCCGTGTCGGCATCAGCTTTGCCAACACACTGAAATTCACCGTATTCGCCGTTTCCCTTCAGGTTTCCATCGGGTTGTTACTGGCGATGGGCGTGCACCGCATCACCCACACCGCCATGCGCTACTATTTTCGTACGGCATTTTTCTTACCGCTATTGATGTCGGGCGCCGCGGTCGCCGTCGTCATGGGATATATCTTTCACAAAGAATTCGGACCTTTGAATTACTATTTGGGTCTGATAGGTATCCAGCAGATTCCCTGGAAGACATCCGCAGATTGGGTGATGATTACGATTGTCATTATGTCGGCTTGGCGCAATCTAGGCTTTACTTTTGTCTTGTTCCTGGGCGGACTATCCAATATTTCGCGCGAGGTCCTTGATGCGGCCGATGTCGATGGCGCTCAAGGCTTCCGTCGCTTGTGGTCGGTTACCATCCCCTTGCTGAGTCCGCAAATCCTGTTTGCGGCTGTTACCGGCGTGATTGGCGCTGTACAGGTTTTTGAGGAACCCTTCATCATGACCCGCGGCGGGCCCGGCAATGCCAGCCGCACTGCTGTGATGGTGCTATACGAGGCAGCCTTCAAGAATATTGAGTATGGGTACGGCTCCGCCATCGCAGTGGTATTGTTTCTGGTCATCCTGGCTTTCACCCTGGCGCAGATGTGGATGAGCCGGCGTTGGGTATTCTATCAATAGGCCATCGCGGGAGATGATTGATGACCGCTAATGCAATGCGAAATCCCGGCGAAGTTAGCGCGGCGCAACATCGGCTGCAAGTATTCACCTTTGTCGCTGGCAAATACGTGCCGATCATACTTTTGTTCATGCTTAGTCTCATTATTGTCGCGCCTATGGTGTGGACATTTTCCACTTCTCTTCGTTTGGGCAAGGAGTCGTTCACAGTGCCGCCGAGGTGGCTGCCGACGGATTTGGCGATTGAAAACTACGAACAGGTTTTTGAAACGGTACCCTTTGCCCGGCAAATCCTCAACAGCACTCTCATTACCTGGGGTACGGTCATCGGGCAACTAATTTCGGCGTCGTTGGCCGGATACGCCTTTGCCCGCCTCGAATTCACGGGGCGGGATGCTCTGTTTTGGATAGTTCTGGCGACCATGATGATTCCTATTCAAGCGGTGGTAATCCCGGTTTTTATTTTTCTCAGGAATATGGGATTAGTTGATACTTTATGGTCGCTAATCTTACCGGCGGTCCCAACTGCATTCGGAACATTTCTTTTGCGGCAATACTTCTTGACGATCCCGATTGAGCTGGAAGAATCAGCCTTGATAGACGGTGTCAATCAATGGCAGCTCTTTTACAACATTTACCTGCCATTGGTAAAACCCGGTTTGGCTGTGCTGGCCATACTGAGCTTTAATTTTCATTGGAATGAATTTTTCCGGCCCTTGATCTTCCTGATCAACAATGACAATTTCCCCATCACGCTTGGGATTTTCCAACTTCAAGGTTACATGATGACGGGATCAATAGCGGTTGTGTTGGCTGGGGTGGTTATGTCGTTGGTGCCTGTCATCATAATTTTCCTCTTGGGGCAACGTTACTTAATCGAAGGCATTATGCGCGGCGCGATCAAGGGATAGTAGTGATCAGCGCATAACGGATTGCCAGTCGTGTTGGATCGACTGGGTCGATCGGCAAGGCTCGTATCCGAGCGTGAACACTCGCTGCCAATTGCGCAACTACGAAACAGGGGACTTTGATTAGGAAATGAGCGAAAAAACGCCTTTTCATTCTCGCAAATCATATTGAGCCGGTTTGGTCTTTCAGCCCTCCGCTCATGATAATCTCAAACGTGGCATCGATACCCTAGTTGCGGCTATTCGCCCTACCCTGGGCCCAACGGCGCGAACCGTCGCTTTGACCCGCTTGTCGAATGCACAAGAGACGCCCGAGGTTTTGGACAATGGCGGATTAATCGCGCGACGCGTGATCGAGTTGCACGCGCATGAACAAGATATCGGCGCCATGTTGGCGCGCGCGATGATTTGCCATCAACATGATCGTATGGGTGATGGTTCCGCCACAACGGCGGTGCTTTTTCAGGCGCTTTACAATGGCGGCTTGCGCTATTTGGCGGCGGGCGGCAATGCGATGCGCTTGAGGCATTATCTGGAGGCAGCGCTAACGCCGGTCACCGCGGCACTCGATGCGCAAACTGGTTTTGTCGAGGGCAAGCACAAGCTCGCGCAAATTGCCGAATCAATCTGTTACGATCCCGAGCTAGCAAAATTTCTTGGCGAAATCTTCGATATTATCGGCGCATATGGCCGGCTGGATATTCGCAAGGGTCACAGTCGAGAGTTGCGCCGAGAATATATCGAGGGCATGGCTTGGGACAGTGGCCTGTTCTCGCGCGATATGATCCAAAATCGCACTGAATTGCAGACTGTCTACGAAGAGCCGGCCATCGCCCTGGCAGACTTCAAAGTTGACGATCCACGGCATATCATGCCGATGCTGGAGCTTGCCGTCGAGCACAAGATCAAGAAACTCGTCCTGATCGCAGCCGACCTTTCCAATGACGCGCTCTCCGGCTTGCTGCTGGCAAATGGCAAACTGAATGATTTCGAAGTCATGGCAGTGAGAGGACCCGGTTTGAACGCCGATACTCGATTGGCAGCTGTACAGGATTTGGCTGTCGCGACCGGTGCCATTCCGCTCATAAAAGATGCCGGCTTCAATCTCAAAGATATCACTTACGAGCATTTCGGCCGGGCGCGGCGTGCCTGGGCTAGTCCGCATAATCACGGCATCATTGGCGGAAAAGGCGATCCACGCAAGCTACGGCAACATATCGCCGTCTTGCAAAACCGAATGACGCACCTTGATGACACGTCCGAATGCGAGCAGATGGTGCAGCGTATCGGCAGGCTGATGGGCGGCTCGGCTACTCTTTGGATTGGTGGAGCTTCTGAAAGCGAAATCGAGCAACGCAAGACCTTGGCGGAGAATTCCGCCGCTGCTATGCGCGCCGCGGTTAGAGAAGGCGTCTTACCCGGGGCAGGTAGCGCCTATCTAGACTGTCGTCGTGTCTTGTGGGAAAAAGCACGTGACAGCACCAACCCGGACGAGCGTGCCGCCAACAACATTCTTTACGAAGCGTTGGCAGAGCCGGCGCGCGCGATTTATGAAAACGCCGGCTACGAGCCAGGCGAGATCATGGCAAAACTTGCCGCGGCAGACAATGGCAAAAGCTTTGATGTGCTGCGTGGTCAAATCGCGGAGAGCCACAGCATTCTTGACGGCGCCGCAATACAGAAATCGGCATTGAGCCACGCCGTCCGCACCGCAGGAATGGTGCTCACCGTGGACGTGTTGGTGCATCACAAAACCCCCGAGATTTCTCGCCAACCCGGATAAGGCAAACGTATGCTGGCACAACAGGTCACGCTGGACTTGTCGAAAACTGACGAGACCGTATACGCATTGGCAGCATCTCCACAGGTTGCCGAAGATGGCATTTGCTTCGCAGCTTGTACAAGCGGGATTTATCGGTCGCAAGATGGCGGAGTTAGCTGGCACGGTTTGCGTCCTGCAGCCGAAGCGGACGAGTCCCTGGCTGCAACAGCGCTGGCGGTATCGCCGGCGTTCAAGCAGGATCGAAGCCTATTTGCAGCGGTAAAGGGCGGTATTTTACGATCAAGCGACGCCGGTGATACCTGGTTCACCGCCGAGTTCGCGGCACCCCCGCCACTGTTTTCGCAGCTGACGATATCACCTGATTTTCTACAGGACGGGATGATGCTGGCAGGCAGCATGGAAGACGGTGTGTTTTCCTCCGATGATCGCGGTGTCCATTGGCAGCCGTGGAATTTTGGCCTTTTTGATCTTCGCGTATTGTCACTTGCACTGTCGCCGAATCTTCGAGATGACGAGACTGTCTTTGCCGGCACGGAAACCGGCCTTTATCGCAGCACTAATGGTGGCCGCGCCTGGCGAGTCAGCGGATTTCCTGATGACCGCGCGCCCTTGCTTTGCCTAGCATGTGTTACCGCAGAGAAATCAGGCGAATTGCGAGTCTTTGTTGGAACCGAGAATCACGGGCTACTACAGTCGTCGGATCTCGGCGAAAGCTGGCAACGCATCGGCCGAAGTGTTTTGGGCAATACTGTCAATCAACTGCAGGCAATTCGGAGATCCGAAAATGCTTTTGATCTCTTTGCTCTGGTCGAAGATGGAATCATGCGATCTGTCGATGCCGGGCGCAGCTGGCAATACTCGATGAAAACGAATGCCTTGCCGACGGCAATGCTGATGCCGGACGCTGCTGAAAACGCTGCGCTTGTGGGTGTGTTGGGAAAGGGAATCATGCGGCTACAATGCTGAGCAAGAGCACCACGTCTGAAAACGAACGAGCGCACGAAGAGGTGAAGAAAATTGACGGCAGCACCATTCAGATTTGAAGTTGGCGACGTAATCTGCTGGTCAATTAGCGACGGCATGCAGCCGATTGACGGTAATTTCTTGCCGCGGTTCTTCGCTGGATCGTCCCCGGAACAACTGCAATACGCCTTGCAGCAACATGAAATCGATCCTCAATACTACGAATTGCAATGCAATTGCCTGCTGATTGACAATGGTTCCGAACGGATACTTATCGACAGCGGCGGTGGACCGTTTTTCGATAAGCATCTGGGCAATCTGGTGCCCAACTTACGCGCCGCCGGCTATCAGCCGGGTGATATTGACACGATTGTGCTGACACATGGTCACCGTGATCATGTTTGTGGAGGGGTCGGCAAAGATGGTGAGTTGCTTTTCCCCAAGGCACGACAGTTAATGGTGCGCGGCGAATGGGAATATTGGGTGGAAGAAGCGGATGTGATGTCGCTGGGAGTGGAATTGGCAAAAGATATTCGCTTTACACGAGACTGCCTTCTGGCAATGCAAAGTCAAGTGGAATTAATCGAAGCGGAATACGATGTCGCGACAGGCGTCCGCACCATCGCAACACCGGGACATACGCGCAATCACATTTCCGTCGAAGTGAAGTCGCGGGGAAAAACATTGATCTGCGTTGCCGATACGATGGACTTGCCGATACATATTGAAAACACGAACTGGCATCCCGCTTGGGACGAATTGCCGGAAACAGGTATGGCTAACCGGCAGCACCTGCTGAAGCGCTGCGTTGAACAGAACGCCCTGATTCACGGTTTTCATTTCCCTTTTCCCGGCCTCGGTTACATTCACGAAACCAGCGTTGGGTATCAATTCGAGCCGTATAGACGAAAATAGAATGAAGGAACGCTACTCACCATCAAAATTTATGCTCGCTTTTGAGAGGTTATTATGCGACTGAAAGACAGGGTTGCTCTCATAACAGGCGCCGCATCGGGAATCGGCAAGGCGACGGCCTTAAGATTCGCGCGTGAAGGGGCCGCGGTGGTCATCGCCGATATTGACGCGGACGGCGGACCAGCTTGCGCAGAGGAAATCGTTGCGGCTGGTGGAAGGGCACAGTTTGTCGAGGCCGATGTCTGCAATGAGCAGGACATAAGCGCGATTATCGACTGCGCGCTGCATGAATTTGGCGGTCTCGATATTCTCCACAATAATGCGTTTTGGTCACAAGGTGGCACGGCTTTGGATACCAGCGCCAACAATTGGCAACGCAGCCTCGATACGAACTTGACGGCAGTGTGGCGGGCTTGTAAGTTGGCCATACCGCACTTGATGAAGAGTGAATCCGGGGTCATATTGAATACTGCATCGGTGCATAGCATCGTCGGCTTCGCCGGTAACGCCGCATATCAAGCGTCAAAAGGTGGTTTACTTTCTCTGACACGCGCGCTTTCGCTGGAACTGGCTCCACAAATCCGCGTCGTGGCAATTCTGCCAGGTTCCATCGATACACCAGCGCTAAAGCAGGTGCCCGCCGGTGAAAACGACGCCTTCTTGCAGCAGGTGCCGCTGGCGCGCCGCGGTCAGCCGGAAGAAATCGCCAGCGTGGCAGCCTTTTTGGCATCGGACGATGCCAGTTACATCACGGGCGCCGGTATCGTGGTGGATGGCGGGTACACCGTGCGCTGACGCTACAAACACCTATATTGCTCATTTGCTTTTGACGAAAGAGATTCAACAGTGATAAATGACGACAGCCCAGATTTCACATCGCTTGTTCCTCAATATGAATTCGCCGAGTCCTTGGATTCGCAGCGCGAGCAACTCCAGGCCAATCCACTCTTGCAGCGCTTTCGCGAAACGCGTCAAAGCCTTGCAGTGGATCCGCACCGCCCACATTACCATTATGTCAATCCGGAAAGCACGCTGAATGACCCCAACGGTATCTGTTTCTGGCAAGGGAATTGGCATCTGTTTTACCAAGCCTACCCTCCCGAAGATCCGCGTCAGCATTGGGGACATGCCATAAGCGATGATCTGATCCACTGGCGAGATCTGCCCTATGCCATTTATCCCAATCCGGAGGAATGCTGCTATTCGGGCGCGGCCTTGGTGGAAGACGACCGCGTCATTGCCATGTACCACGGCACCAAGATCGGCAACATGGTTGCCGTATCGTCCGATCCGCTCTTGCTCAATTGGGAAAAGCTTGGCGACGGCGCGGTCATCCCCATTGGCAACGATGACCATCCGCCCCCCTATACCGTCTTTGATCCCTGCATCTGGTCAAAGGATGGCACTTATTATGCCCTTTCCGGCGGCACATTGCCGCATGGACCGGCGAGAAAGCAAGTTCGCGCGGATTTCTTGTTCCGATCTAATGACCTGGTCAATTGGGAATACTTGCACCCCTTCGTGGAGGACGATCATTACACCGTGGTTGGCGATGATGGGGCATGCCCATATTTTTGGCCGATCGGCGCCAACAAGCATATCCTGCTCTTTTTCAGTCACATGACCGGCGGACAGTATCTGCTCGGTGACTATGATACCGCGCGCGACAAATTCGTCGTTACCGATGGCGGCTTATTCAATTTTGGCGCTGCCCTACCTTCCGGCGTACACGCGCCCTCAGCGACTCCAGACGGCAAGGGCGGCGTCATCGTGATGTTCAATATGAATCAGGGTAAACCGACGGACGGCTGGAACCAGATCATGACCATGCCGCGCCGCCTGACTTTGGACGAAGACGACCGTCTACTGGTCGAACCGGCCGGCGATATCGAATCGCTCCGTACTCATCCAAAGACTATCGGGCCGACGGTGCTTCCGGCCAACCAAGAGATTGTATTGGATGGCATTCAAGGCAATGCCATGGAGCTCTTGCTAGAAATTGATCCTGGCGATGCCCCAATGATCGAACTTAGTGTTTTACGTTCGCCTAAGCGCGAGGAAGTCACACGCATTGCCTTTTTCAAAGAGAGGGGCAATCGTTACCGACAGCGCTTATCCAAGCGGCATGCCATGAACGCCAGTTCAGTAGCGATGATGCGTTTGCCGTCCCGGCAAGAGAGTGCAATCACCATCGACACTTCGTATTCTTCTATCTTGCCCGAGGTCCGTTCGCGCGCGCCGGAAACTGCGCCGGTATTCCTTGCAGCTGATGAGCCGCTGCAATTGCGCGTCTTTATCGACCGCAGTGTGGTTGAAGTTTTCGTGAACGGAAAGCAATGTGTAGCGACGCGGGTCTATCCGGGGCGCGCGGACAGTACAGGTGTATCGTTGCGCGCGCAGGGTCAGGCGGTAACATTACGCCGTTTGGATGCCTGGAAAATGAGCAGCATCTGGGACTGAAGCGGCTTGAGAACTATGGTATCCCCGGCGTTCGCGCGACCATCATAACAGCGAGCGAAAATCTTTCAATTTGCGGTAAATGATCCGATTGGAGTCGTGATAACGGATTGCGCCGCGATAGGCCGTTCGCACCAAATATATTATATCTTCGCCATCGAATTGCCAATCTACGTATTGAAAGCCGGTTAGACGAGCCGAGTCTTCCGGCGATAATCCGCTTTCGTCTTTCATCAAGGTCTTGACAAGGCGCCAATTCAGCAGATCGTGTGAGACACTCAGTGACAAGATGTTTCTTTGCCTTGGCCAAGACGCATTAGTGACGTTATTGACCAGGGCGAGATACATCCCGCTAGGCTCATCGTGACGAATTGTAAATTTGCTGCCACCACCCGGGAAATCGATGAAGCCGACGTGGGGATCAAAGGAAATAGCGCTGCCTTCGTCCGCGATTTTGACGATCACTGCGTGGTTCACCATGGGGCGCGCATTCAGCCGAAGAATGTTCCACAGTTCGCCGTTTGGCGCCAGGACAACATTTCCTTCCAGCCAACAAGGTCGTTGAGGAGCATCCCACTCCGACGGTATCCATTCAGGATTGAAAGGGATCTTATTGCTTATCATCCAATTGGCGGCGTTGAGCAGATCTGCATCCGCAGGCGCAGAGATCACGCATGAGTGAAAACTAGGTCCATGTACGGGCGGATCAGCATCTTCAAAGGCTTTGTAAAGCCGGCCATTGTGCTCCAGAATAGGCACAGCCGAGCAATGATAGTTAGGCGCGTGCCGGAAGGGTCCACCGCGAAAGAGCAGTCCTTCTCTATCATTAGCGGGATGCGTCCAAGTGAATCCACCATCATCGCTGCGGCGAATGACTATCGAGCCGTACTGCTGCGATGTACCCAAAATATAGACATGTCCGCGATGCAAAAACAAGCTGCTCCAATAACAATTCATGATGTGAGTGACATTGACCCAGGTCTTCCCGTCGTCATCGGAGCGATAAATGCTCGTTAGGCTTTCTTCGGCTTCATGGTTCTTGGGACAACCCTTCAAGCCAAAGTAATCGTGCGATGCCAAAAGCGCGCCATCGGCGAGGCGCACAAGGCTAGGGCTACCGAGGTAGGTTTTCGTGCGTTCTGGTTGGAATTTTACTTCGTGCCATGTCATGGGTCATTTGATTCCGTCATGCCAATAAATCGCGAAAATTTTTCAAGTTGCGGAATAAGATCCGGTTGGAGTCGTGGAAGTTACGCGCGCCTCGGTAGGCGGTACGCACAACATATATCAGGTCGTTTCCATCAAATTGCCAATCGACGTATTGGAATCCGGTCTGCAAGATTGATGCCTCCCGCGGCAAACCCGTGTCGTCGCTCAGCAAGGTGGTGACGACGCGCCAATTCCACAGATCTTCGGAAACCGTCAGTGACAAAACGTTTCGTTGCCGCATCGGGTGCTTGCCGCGGTGGAATTGCCCTGATAAACCGTCCGCCATAGCCTGCAAGCAGTCGACATCCGCCAGGGTGTTGACAAGTGACAAATACTTGCCCGTGACCGGATCTTGGCGAAGTGTAAATTTGGCTTTGCTGCCGGGAAAATGGAAGTAGCCGTTTGCCGGATCGAATGAGAGTGTTTCGCCATTGGCGGACACTTGCAGGCGCGGCGCCACTTCGTCGATGATTGAGCCGGCTTCGTAGGTCATGATATTCCAGAGTTGGCCATCGGGCGCAACGACCATATTCCCTTCCCGCCAGCCCGGCGCTGCTGCTTGATCAGGATTCCATTCGCCGGGAATCCAGGCCGGATCGTAGGGAATCTTGTTGCTCATCGTCCAGTTGTCGGCATCGAGCAGGTCGGCATCAGCCGGCGCCGAGATTACCCCCGCTTGAAAGCCCGCGCCCCATTCCATGGGATCGCAATCTTCAAAGGCGCGATAGAGTCGTCCTTCGTGAGAGACGACTGGCATAGGACCGCAATGATAGTTGGGCGGGTCGCGATAATACCCCCCTTTGAAGAGCAATCCGCTGCTGGCATCCGCCGGATGTGTCCAGGTGAAGCCACCATCCTCACTACGACGAATGACAATGGAGCCGTATTGTTGAGATGTTCCTAGAATGTAGACGGCGCTGCCTTGCACGAACAGGCTGCTCCAATAACAATTCATTATATGCGTGATGTTGACCCAACTTGCCCCATTGTCTTCGGAGCGATAAATGCTGGTCAGGCTTTCTTCGCCTTCGTGATTCTTGGGGCAGCCTTTTAGACCAAAGTAGTCGTGTGATACCAACAGTGCGCCGTCAGAAAGACGAACGATGCTCGGACTGCCGAGATAGGTCAGGGTTTTTTCCGGCTGATATTTGATCTGCGACCAATTCATTAGCGGCTCTTTCCAATTCGTGAAAAACTGATCATTGTGCGAAACGGCACCTGCGAATCCACATGTATATCAAGAACGGGGTTCGCATCGAAAATACGAACCCCGCAAAAGCGCTTAAGGTTTATTCACTGACGTACCATTGGTCCGAGTGACCACTTTCGAGGTGGCTGATGTACACCACGCCATCAACCGGAGTGAAGTTGTGCAAACGGTTGGAGCGGATGAAGACTTCCGGAGCTTCACCGACTGTACCAATATGGAAGACATTCTCAACTGTGTTGGCGACCAGCTTGGTACCCAATTCGAGGTATTCCGGCGAGCCGATTTGCATAAGCTGCCATTCGTCAACCAGGCGCATCTGCTCTTTTTGGTACTCGGGCGGTTCTTCTCCTTCTTCGCCGCCAGAAAGCCACCATTGACGCCATGCCAGCCCACCACCGACCGGTGTGGAATCGATGCCGTAAGGAGCACGCAACCAGATCGGCCGCTGATAAAGATCTTTCTCGGATACGACATCCGCGAACCAGGTCGAAGCATGTACTTCATTCGCCACCAGCGCCTGACGGAACGCTTCGCGAGTGCTGGGGTTGATTTCGACATTAACGCCGACATCTTCCCAATACTCGGCCATCAATTCAGACATGGGTATACGGTTAATGGCATCCCAAAGCACGATAGAAAGCGGTTCGCCATCGGGCCGCATACGTACCCCGTCCTCGCCCATAGTCAAGCCCATATCATCAAGCAGGGCGTTGGCTTGATCCGGGTCGTAGTCAGCGAAGTGCGATCCCATCCAGTCTTCATAGAATGCAGACGCCGAAGAAACACCCCATTGCCGCGCAACAGCTTGCCCAAAGAACAGGACCTCATTGATTTCCGCACGGTTAACGGCCAGCGACATCGCTTGGCGGAAGCGCAAATCATTGAAAATTTCGTTGAGCACCGGATCGCTAACGGTAATGTTGAACTGATACTTGGTCATGGCACCTTGATCGGCGGGCCACAGAATCGTGGTGTAATCGCCGTCTGCCTCGCCAGCCTTCAGCACCGGCAGATCGCTTACTTCCAAATTGTAGAAGCCATAATCTATCGAGCCAGCTTGTACGTTAAGGATGACGACTTCCGGCTCGGCGAGCAGCAAGCGCACCTGGCTATCGACATAGGGCAATTGGTTGCCATCGGTGTCCACTTTCCAGTAGTAAGGATTGCGGACATAGAATTTGTTGCCGAAATCATCAACCAGATCCAGCTTCCAGGGCTTGATTACGGGCAAGTTGGGATCAAAGTCGTTTTGCCCGGTCTGGCCGTTCATGTGGAATTGGAATGCGCCAGCCCAGGTGTCGAATCCTTCAGAATCTGCCAATGCTTGCGCAGTGTCGTTGTAGTCGGCGTGCCACTGTTTCAGATAGTGTCGCGGCGCGAGCGGAAAACCCTGACTGCTTCGTGCGACCACGATGGGAAAAGCGGGATTGGCTTGAGCTGCCGTGAACGTGACCGTGAAGTCGTCGACTTTTGCGATGACTATCGGTGTACCACCCGGCGAAAGCGCGTTTGGCATATTAGGAAGGTCCGGATGCAACATGATATCTTCATACCAGAACATCACGTCATCAGCGGTTACCGGTATACCATCGCTCCAATTCATGCCACGGCGCAAGCTAACTGTAGCCACCGTAAGATCATCCGAAAGCTCTACACTCTTGGCGATCTCGGGGAAAATTGTTTCCCAGTTGGTGGAGAATCCTGTCAAGTGCTGGTCCCATGCGGTAAAGCCGGTGTTGCCGAAAGAAGTCGGGTTTGTTGCATTGAAGGTAAGTTCCCCGCCATAGCTGCCAATCGACTCCCGCGGTTGCACCACCATGATATCGCTGCGATCCGGCAGGCGGTCTTCAACTGGCGGTAAATCACCAGCAGCTACCATATCCGCCAGCATGGGCGCTTCGTTAAACATAGCGATTGAATTTCCGGTCGAGGCTTCGTAATCTTCCAGCGACCAGGTTCGGAGATTGTCTGCCGAAGAGTATCCGGCTTCTTGCGCAGCCACAAAAATCGACATCAGTGCCAGCGCGATGAGTAGAAGAACTGCAGCTACAGTCCGGTGATTCTTGTTAAACATCGTTTGTTTCCTCCTGCAAATAACTAAAGGCAAATCAATTGCTAGCTACACGATTTAGTCGGGCATCCCCCTCTCATGGTTAATCGGTCGATACCTTGCAGGCAGCATACGCGACGCTTTGGGTGTATCACTGCGCTGTTAGGTTTCCATCCGCCAATTGTAACGATTTCATTTGCGCCGCCATGTAATTTAGCACGCGCATTTCGTAATCGCCCAGTGAAGCATCCGAAACACGACTGATGGCATTCATATCGAAGCCAGCCAGCTTTCGATAGGCTTTGGCAGAAACAGGATAAAGGTGATGTATCGCTGGATCTGCAAGTCCTAGCAGAGACTGCACTCTATCAGCCTGCGGACTCGCAAAATTTTCGCACAACCACACAATAGCTTGCGGGTAGAAATTTGCCGCTATACCGCAATATCCCTTCGCACCCATTCTCATGGATCGCAGCAGAGTCGTAGCATCGGCATTGAAGATACCCAGATTGCTACCCACTGCCGCATCAATCTTTGCCTGCAATTGCACAATCGAGCGCGAAGTTTCCTTGAGTAGGTAAAAGCGCTTAGTATGCGCTGCCCATGCTACCAGTTTCGCCGAAATCAGCCGATGATACGGTTGCGGGCATTCGTATAATCCCAACTTGATATCGCCAGTCAAGTCCAGCAATCTTGCGACACTGCTACGCCAGATCGCATCGTCTTCGTTCGCTTCTGCCATTTGGCTCGCGATAATTACCACCAACGCAACACCCGTATCCGCCATTTTGCGGATGAAGGCCGCTTGTGCCTCAACCGAGCGCACAAATGTCCCCGACGCTAGTACAGGGACACGCCCATCCGCCCGCTCTACGACGCGCCGTGCCAATCGCAATCGTTCCTCGTCCGTCAGCGCAAACATTTCACTTGATTGTCCCACCGCCAACAAACCACCTACACCTGACTCGATATACCAATCGGTTAAGCGATCGACACCATCCCAATCGATGGATTTTTCCACCTTCAATGGTGTGATCATGGCGGGAAAGACACCGTGTAGCGAAGGGCTACATTTCATACAGTTCGTCCTGCTAACTAGTGATGATTAAAATGTTCGGACTTTTGTACCAGCAGGGACGGCGTCGCCGGAACATAACCCATGCGCCGCGAAATCTCTTGTGCAACATATAAGAGATCGCTTGCCATTTTATTGGGCTGATCACTGATAATATCGAGTTCGGCACCTGAAATGCTGCAGCCGCCGATTGGTTCGCCCTGTGCATTGCGAATTACAGCGCCCAAACAAAATGTGCCCAATTCATGCTCTTGATTGTCAACCGCATAACCACGGTGACGCGCTGCCTCCAATTCGGCATGCAGTTCGTCCAAGTCGGTGACGGTGGTATGGGTAAATCGCGGCAATCCGGTTTGTTGCGCGATACCTTCGACCTCCTCGCTAGATAAAGCTGCAAGGATCGATTTCCCGTTAGCAGTACAGTGCAGATGAACCTGCTCACCTACGGCAGTGCGCGCCATCAGGCGTTTGGGTGACTCTATAGCATAAATGTAGAGAATGTACACTCCATTGAAATAGGTCAGATATACAGACTCTTTGGCGATATCGGCAAGTTCCCTTAACAGCGGCGCGGCACGGTCTCGCAGCTCGGCATTGACGCGTACCGACTGAGAAAGGGTAATGATCGCGGTGCCCAGCGCATACGCATCATCGTTGACTCGTTCGACGAAACCGCGAGAGATTAGAGTTGCCAGAAAGTTGTGGGTCGTACTCTTAGGCATGGGAAGGCGTTCACTGATCTGTCCAAGCGAAAGACAGGGCTCTTCGGTGCTAAAGACGGTCATGATGTCTATGGCTTTCAAAACGGATTGAATCATATCGACACGCCTTCCAGAGCCAATTCCTCGGCAAAGTGGCAAGACACTTGATGGCCCGGTGTTAGCTCGCGCAGAACCGGTGTTTCCTGCTTGCATCTATTCTGCGCATATTTGCAGCGCGGATGAAAATAACACCCGGACGGCGGGTTCGCCGGGTTCGCTACTTCGCCGCTGAGGATGATTTGTTCTTCTTGCAAGCGCGGGTCCGGTTTGGGAACGGCCGAGAGCAGCGCTTCGGTGTATGGATGTTTGGGACGCAAGTACAATTCTTCTGTTTCCGCCAATTCGACGATCTTGCCCACGTACATGACGGCCACGCGGTCGGCAATATGTTCCACCACGCTTAGATCATGGGCAATAAACAAGTAGGTCAATCCCAGTTTTTCCTGCAATTCTTGCAAGAGGTTGAGAATCTGCGCCTGAATCGACACATCCAGGGCCGAAACCGGCTCGTCAGCTACGATCAGATTAGGGTTGGTCGCCAATGCCCTCGCGATGCCGATGCGTTGGCGCTGTCCACCGCTGAAGGCATTGGGATAGCGATTGAGATGCCCAGTATTTAGACCAACAAGCGCCGAAAGTTCTTTGACTGATGCTTCCATTTCCTTGCCGCGAATGCCTTGCGCCCAAAGTGGTTCGCCTATGATATCCAGCACCGTCATGCGCGGCGATAGTGACGAAAACGGATCTTGAAAGACCATCTGCATCTCTTTACGCAACGCGCGAAGCTGTTGCTTATCCAGCATGGTGATATCAACGCGTTCGCCATTATGGGTCTTCAAAATAACTTCGCCGTCCGTGGGATCGATGGCACGCAGAATGCACCGCCCCAAGGTCGTCTTGCCGCAGCCAGACTCACCAACCAAACCCAAGACTTCTCCCTTTTTGATCTCGAAACTAACGTTATCCACCGCTTTGACTTGTCCGACCTGGCGACGCAACAGGCCCTTCTCGATCGGAAAATACTTCGTGAGCGATTTGACCTCAAGGATTACGTCGTCAGCTCGCATTAGCGTTGCCTTCGACCGAGAGATTTTCGGCCGCTTCCGCCACTTCAGGATAGACAAAACACGACACTGCATGACCCTGTTCAACCGGAACAAGAGGAGGGTCAAGGCGGTCGCATAATCCATCGATGGCAACTGAACAGCGCGGGAAGAAACCACAGCCTGGCGGACGATTGATCGGCACCGGAACAGCACCTTGAATCGATTCCAGGCGACGGCGAGACTTCTTACCGATTTTAGGAATCGACTTGATCAATGCCGATGTATAAGGGTGCTTTGCCTGGTAGAACAAGCTGTCGACATCGGTGTATTCCACGATGCGTCCTAGATACATCACAGCGACATATTGAACGGTACGGGCGATTACACCGAGATCGTGCGTAATGTAAAGAATCGACATGCCGAATTCGTCTTGTAAATCGCGCATCAGCTTCAACACCTGTGCTTGCACCGTGACATCAAGCGCAGTAGTTGGTTCATCGGCTATCAGCAGGGTCGGCTCGCATGAGAGTGCCATGGCAATCATCGCTCGCTGACGCATCCCACCTGACAATTGATGAGGATACTCATTCAAGCGTTGTGCCGGATTGGACATGCCGACCCGATCCAACAAATCAACGGCGATCTTGCGCGCTTCTTTTTGATCCTTTGTACGATGGACGCGGATCGCCTCTGTGATCTGGTTGCCGATCGTATGCAAAGGAGAAAAAGAGGTCATCGGCTCTTGGAAAATCATGGCAATCTCGCCGCCACGGATCGAGCGGATTTTCTCGCCATGCGGATCGAGTTGAACCAGATCAACAGGTTCTTGGTCTTGCGGATGATAAATGACGCGGCCGGAAATCTGCGCGAAGTTGGGCGAAAGCCGCATGATAGAGCGGACTGCCATACTCTTGCCACAGCCGGATTCGCCGACCAGGCCGATCGTTTCTCCCCGGCGAATAGTGAAGCTGACGCCGTCAACAGCTTTTAGCAGTCCTTCTTCCAAAGGCAGATGCGTCTTAAGATCTTCGACTTCCAAAATGACACTTCTCATGACGCAACCTAAATGTGTTTGTAGGGATCAGCGGCATCACGCAAGCCGTCGCCCAGGAAGTTAAAGGCGATCACGATAAGCACAACCACAGCGCCGGGGAAAAGCAGCCATGGATTAAGCGTGACCGTCTGTACATTCTGCGAATCTTGCAATAGCGTACCTAAACTTACCGCCGGCGGCTGAATACCCAGACCGAGAAAGCTAAGCGCTGTCTCGCCAAGGATCATGTGTGGGATCGCCAAGGTCAAATGCACGATCAGATAACTCAGGAAGCCCGGCAAAAGATGCCGCGTGATGATCGCCCGCTCGTTCAAGCCGGAAAGATTGGCCGCGAGTACGTAATCCTCTTCACGAAGGCTGATGAGTTTGCCGCGCACGACACGCGCCAGCCCTGTCCATCCTACCGTAGCCAAAACCATAGAAATGCCAAAATAGACTTGAATCGGCGTCCAATCGGGCGGTACCAAGGCCGCCAAGGCCATCCACAGAGGCAAGGTCGGCAATGATTGCAAAAACTCGATCACTCGCTGAATCAACATATCAATGCCGCCGCCGTAATATCCAGAGATGCCGCCAAATATCAGACCGAGTACAAAGCCAATCGCCAAACCCAGCAAACCCACAAACAGCGAGGTACGTGCCCCCAATAGCATTCGACTAAACAGATCGCGCCCCAGCCCATCCGTTCCCGACGGGAAAAAGACACCCTCTCCTTCCACACCGAATAAATGCCGGTCCGTCTCGATAAAGCCCAGCAATCGATAGGGTTCGCCTTTCGCCAACAATTGTATCAAGTATTTCTCAGTGGGATCTTCAATATACGTCCGCTGATAGGTAGCCAGGTCAAGTTTGTTGGTGACTTTGTAAACGAAGGGGCGCAAAGTAAATGTCCCATTTTCGTCAACAAAGTGGAGCGGAGTCGGCGGCGCAAAAAGATAATCGGTATAACGTTTGAACGGTAAGTAGGGCGCGAAGAACTCGGCGAAGATCGCCAGCACATAAAACACCAGCAGAAAAACCATGCAGTAGTAAGCTACGCGATGCCGTCTGAACTTGCGCCAAATTAATTGCTGCTGCGACAAAATCTCGTAATGCAATTCGTCGCCAGTCCGTGGCGTCTCGGCGAGATCGGGCATCGTTGACATCAGTTCGACCTCTCATAGCGGATGCGCGGATCCAGCCATATCAGTAGCAGGTCCGAAATAAAAACGCCAATTACGGTCAATACGCTAAGCATCAGCAACATGCTAGCTGCAGCATAGGTATCCTGTGCAATCAAAGCACGCAGCAATAGAGGACCCGTGGTGGGCAAGCCAAGCACTATCGATACGATGGCAGAACCGGAAACGATTTGCGGAAGCAAACTGCCGATATTGCTGACAATCGGATTGAAAGCCATGCGCAGCGGATATTTTATGATGAGGAACCGTTCGCGCAATCCCTTCGAGCGAGCAGTGATCACGTACTGTTTCTGAAACTCGTCCAACAATTGCGCCCGCAGAATACGAATTAAGCCCGCGGTTCCCGCTGTTCCGACCACGATCACCGGCACGGGCAAGTGGGTCAACATATCCCAGAACTTTGCCAGACTCCAAGGCTCGCGCAGGAATTCCGGCGAAAAAAGACCACCTGGAGTTATGCCGAATACCCGCAACATAATGATCATGAACACCAATGCAATCAGGAAGTTTGGTGTCGCGAGACCGATCAGCCCCACGAAAGAGAAAATATAATCGCCGGCGGAGTATTGGTTGATCGCCGAATAGAGTGCGATGGGTACAGAAACGACATATACGAATATAATCGAGGCAATCGAAACCATCATTGTTAAGAATAAGCGGTCTCTTATGAGAGGCCAAACGGGCTGCCGCCATTCAAATGACTGACCGAAGTCACCCTCGGTCACCAAGGGAATTGCCCATTTCAGATATTGTTCGTGCAGCGGCAAATCCAGGCCATAGCGCCTTTTCAGAAAATCGAGCTCCTCTTGATCAACAATATCGCCCGATGCTTCCAATTCCAGGGCATAATTCTGTATCCAACTGCCGGGCGGCAAATTGATAATGTAAAATGACAGGATCGAAACCATAAACAATACGATGAACATGTAGAGCAGGCGGCGTACAAAATATGCTAACATCGGGGCAAATCATTGACCTCAAAAGTGTTCGAAATTGTTTCCGAAAAAGCTGCTCGGCGGCAGCGCTAAGGTCTGCCGCGCTCACACAATTTATCGAACCTTCTGCTCTTGCGAGCATAGTGGTCCTTTTAATAAAAGACCCGTACCTGTAGGCATTTCTATACTGTAAAAAGCTATTCCTCAATGTGGAACAGCATTCAGAAGTTAACACGCATAGACTGTCCTGTCAAATTTGGGACCAAAGATTGCTGCGCTGGTTGCAATAAAGTGGTGGGTCGGCTATGCTGAGCGCTCTTGGCGACAGACAATACAGGACAAGACAACAAATGGCAGCAAGTACCGTTCATGATTTAGAGACTCCTAGCGTCCTTATAGATCTCGACCTGATGGAGCGCAATATTGCCGCAATGCAACAGCGTTGTGATGAGCTCGGCATCAACTTTCGACCGCATATCAAGACGCACAAAATCCCAGATATCGCGCGCAGGCAGCTTGATGCCGGCGCTATCGGCATTGCCTGTCAAAAGGTGAGCGAAGCTGAGGTTTTTGCCGACGCCGGTTTCCAGGATATCCAGATTCCGTATAACATAGTTGGCAGATTGAAGACACGACGCCTGGCGCGACTTGCTGCACGCGCGAATGTCAGTGTGACTGTGGACAGCAGAGCCGTGCTCGAGGGCATCGCGGAGGCAGCGCAAGAAGTCGGTTCGACGATCAGCATGATGGTTGAGTTGGTGGCACTGAATAATCGCACCGGGACAACACCAGAAAAGGCACTAGAGTTGGCGCAGCTAATCGTCGCCTCCAACAACCTGAAGTTTTCCGGCGTGATGGTCTACCCCTCCGATGCAGCCGTACGTCCGCGTCTGCAAACAGCGCTGCGGCTTATTGGTGAAGCCGGCATCAAAGTGGAAGCGGTCAGCGGCGGTGGCAGTGGCGCAATTCTGGAATCACACCTTATTCCCGAGCTAACCGAGATGCGCGTCGGCACCTACGTCTTTTGGGATTGGGGCAGTGCCGTCAACGGAATAACATCCATTGACACGTGCGCCATGCGAGTGCGCAGCACAGTTGTAAGCGCTAACGATTCTAAGCGTGTCATCCTCGATGGCGGCAGCAAATCCATCCATTCGGAGACGGTTGACGGCTACTTCGGATACATCACGGAATATCCCAAAGCCCGGTTTTACAAGGTCAATGAAGAGCACGGTTATGTCGATTTCAGCGCTTGCGACGCAGTTCCGCGAGTGGGAGACATCGTTCACATTATTCCGGTGCATGCTTGCGTGGTCACCAATCTGCATAACCAAATCTATGGCCTGCGCGGAGATGTTATCGAAGAGACATGGGATGTTGCCGCACGCGGCCTGGTCTGGTAGGTCGGGCACCATCATTGGATATATCTGCCTTACAAGGAAAAAATCATGCTTGTCATTGATGCACATCTAGATCTTGCTTGGAACGCCCTGCAGTGGAATCGCAATCTGCTCGAATCCGCCTATACGATCCGTGCAACTGAGAACACTGTGTCGGGAAAAGGACGTGCTCAAGGCACCGTCGCCTTACCCGAATTGAGACGCGGACGGGTTGCAGTCTGCTTTGCCACGCTGTTGTCTCGTTCGACCGGTCAAAAAGTCGAACACCTTGATTATGGTTCACAGGCACAAGCTTACGGTATCGCACGTGGTCAGTTGGCATTTTATCGCGCCCTGGAGACGGACGGTCACATCCGCATACTTGAAGATTCGACTGCTCTACGCGCACATATCGGCGAATGGGAGAAGTGGGAAAGCGACGGATCAGACCTGTCCTCTACGCCGCCGCTCGGATTTGTCATAAGCATGGAAGGCGCCGATCCGATACGGAATCCAGCGCAATTGAGTGACTGGTGGAATGAGGGACTTCGGCTCTTGGGACCCACCCATTATGGCCGCGGTCGCTATGCAGGTGGAACGGGCACAGAAATCGGCTTGACGGAACTTGGAAAACCGCTGCTACTAGAGATGCAGAGTCTGGGCGTTTTGCTTGATCTGACGCACTTCTCTGATCAGGCGTTTTGGCAAGCCGTCGATATCTATGAAGGACACGTACTCGCCAGCCACAACAATTGCCGCGCACTGGTCCCCCATCAGCGACAGTTCAGCGATGCACAATTGAAACTGATCATCGAACGAGACGGTGTCATCGGTGCTGCCTTTGATATCTGGATGCTTCAGCCAGGTTTCATCCGCGGCGATAGCAACGCGAATGTCTTCATTGATGACGTGATTAATCATATCGATCATGTTTGTCAATTGGCTGGTAACAGCCGGCATGCCGCCATCGGCACAGATCTGGATGGCGGTTTCGGCCGCGAACAATCCCCTCGTGACCTCGATACCATCGTCGATCTTCAGCAAGTGCCGGTCAAACTCGCCGCACGCGGATATAGCGACAGCGATATTTCAAACATCATGTACGGCAATTGGCTGAGGCTGCTTTATTCCGCCTGGGGCGACTAGATTGTCGCTCCATTGACTCGACAATGTAGAGATACAGGCTATATGAGTAAGGGTCGCATCTTTCTCAGCGCCCGCTGCAGCAGATCGACTTCCGCGGCAAAGCAGAGGCGCAGATAACCTTCTCCCTGCGCTCCAAATGCCACGCCAGGTGCCAGCCCAACACCACTCTTTTCCAATATCTCCACCGCGAAGTCAAAGCTGTCCTGCACGCCCTCGACGGCAAAAAAGGCATAGAAGGCAGCCCGCGGCAATGGGAAGCTTACGCGAGGTAAAGCCGCGAACGTCTCCGTGACTAGCTCGAGTGCCGCGCGATACCGTTCGATAGAAGCGCCGATAAAGGGCTCGCCTTCCTGCAGGGCGGTGATGCCGGCAATTTGCGTCGGCGCGAAAATACAAGAAAAGTTGTATTCCGTTACCTTCTCTATCGAACGTAACATGGACTTCGGCGCGCATATCCATCCCAGGCGCCAACCCGTCATCGCCCAGGATTTGGAGAAGCTATTGATAATTAAATATTTGTCCGCTTCGCTGACTTTGTCACTGAAGCTCGGTGCGCAAACGCGATCATAGACGATGCGATTATATACTTCATCAGCGATCAACCAGATGTCACGCTCGCGGCAGAAATCGAGGATGAGCTGCTGCTCGTCGTCCTCCAGCATCCAGCCGGTGGGATTGTTGGGCGAATTGATGAGGATCGCGCCGGTATTCTCGTCGCAGGCGGCGAAGAGTTCGTCGAGATCAAGCCGCCATTGCTCATTTATCGCACGAAGCGGTACCCTGGCAATTCTAGCGCCAAGAATCTCTGCCACGGACGGCAAGTTGGGCCAAACCGGCGATGGAATAACCACGGTATCGCCTTCGGCGACAACACATTGCAGTGCAACGGCCAATGCCGTCATGCCCGAGGGTGTTGCCGCAATGTTGTCGCCCGTAAGCTTGGTCGCGTACAGGCTATTGGTATATGTCGCCAGCGCCCGGCGCAATTCCATGATACCCAAGTTGGGCTGATAGAAAGTTTGCCCTTCGTCAATGGCATCTTTCGCTGCCTCACGAATGAACTGTGGCGTGGGACGATCCGGCTCGCCAAACCACAAGGGAATTACATCGCTGCGGCCAATGGCTTTGTTGGCAACCTTGCGGATCAAACTCGGTTGCAAGGCGTGAACAGTTGGTCTTGTGGCGCGTATCTGCATTGTAAGTTCTAGTCCCCTTCTTGTTTGTAAATGGCTACCGCCGCAACAATAATTACGCCTTGGATCAATCCCTGAATAAATTGGCTTACGCCCAACATCACCAGCAGATTCGCCGTAACGCCGAGCAAAAGTACGCCACCCAATGTCCCCACGACGCTGGCGCGCCCGCCAAACAGACTGGTGCCACCGATGATCACTGCCGTGATCGCTTGCAGTTCGATTCCATCGCCGATAGCTGGATCGCCGATGCCCATGCGCGAGAGCCAAAGCAAGCCGGTGATCGAAGCGGTCACGCTGCAAATGACGTAGACACCGTAGCGAACACGCTTAACCGGCACACCGGACAGATGAGCGACCTCTTCGTTGCCGCCGATCGCAAAAAGATGCTTTCCAAATACAGTGTAGCGCAGCAACAAAGCCGTCATTATCAGGAGTCCAACGAACATCAAGGCAATGATCGGTACCGGTCCAATCTTCTGTACGTAAAACATGATAAAGGGTCTGCTGGCCGAACCCACAGGCGATGTGGAAATGCTGAGGCTGATGCCTCGCAATATACCGAGCGAAGCCAACGTGACGATGAATGGTGCGATCTTCACTTCATTAACGAGGAAGCCGTGTACCAGCCCTACCAGCAAGCCCAAGCCTAATGTTGCCGCGATGGCCGCTACATGGTTGCTCGTTTCGCCATCCATCACAATTGCCGATACCAAAATCGACAACTTCACCAGAGACCCGATCGACAGATCAATGCCCGCGGTCAAAATCACAAGCATCTGCCCCAGGGCGACGATGCCCAGGAATGCGGACTGACGGGCGACATTCGTCAGGTTGCGCACGGTCAAGAACCGTTCTGACTGCGTCGCCCCAATGATGAACAGGACGATGATAAAGCCATAAACGGCGAAGATAGGTCCATAACGCCGCAAGAATAAACGCTGCGAATCTGTTAGGCCGCCGAACAAACGCGCGGAGATGTTCATGTCTGCTCCGCCTTCGAATTCGCCATAGTCGCCAACTCGATGATCCCCGCTTCGGTTGCCTCGCCTTGCGCAACTTCCCCCACAATCCGGCCATCGTTCATGACCAGTATCCGATCGCTCATGCCGATCACCTCGGGCAACTCCGATGAGATCATCACAATTGCGATCCCGCGATCATTTAATTGCCGCATGAGTTTGTATATTTCAATCTTCGCGCCCACATCCACGCCGCGCGTTGGTTCATCCAGGATTACAATAGCGGGGTTCGTTTCCAGCCACTTGGCCAGCACTACCTTCTGTTGATTGCCGCCGCTGAGGAACTGCGCTTCCTGATCGGCTGACGCCATGACGATGGATAGTCGCTGCTTCGCCGCTTCAACGATTTCGTTCTCTTTTTGAAATTGCAGTACGCCAAAACGCGCGACTTGGGACAGAATCGGCAGCGTTACATTGATACGGACCGAAAGGGACATAAAAAGCCCTTGCGTCTTGCGATCTTCCGGCACCAATACCAGACCGGAATCTATCGCCTGCGCCGGATTGCTCCAGTTCGCCGCTTCGTCGCCAACCAGTGTAATCGTCCCGCTCGTCAAGGAATCGGCTCCAAAGAGAGCGCGCGCCAGCTCCGTCCGGCCAGAACCGACCATGCCAGCGATCCCAAGAATCTCGCCCTTGTAGAGTTTTAGGCTGGCGTCTTCCAATATGGTAACGGTGGAGATATTCTCGGCAACAAGCAGCAATTCGCCCTGCTCGTGTTCCGTCTGCGGGAAAATTTCATCCAGCGGTCGCCCGACCATCAGTTCAACCAAAGTGGAGCGATCCAATTGATCGATTGGACGGGTATCGACCAGTTCGCCATCCTTCAGCACCGTCACCTCGTCGGCGATACGAAAGACCTCTTCCAGTCGATGAGAGATGTAAATGATGGTGACGCCCTGCTCCACCAGCGACTCGATGATGCGAAATAATTGATCGAGTTCGCTGCCCGCCAAGATCGCCGATGGCTCATCCATGACGATCAGATCGGCATTCTGAGAAAGCGCCTTGGCAATCTCCACCAATTGACGCTGCGCGACCGTTAGCTCGCTGACTGGCAAAGCCGTATCGATAACGATACCCAAGCGCTTGAGCAGGGCGGCGGCGCCGCGGTGGAGTTCTTTCAGGTTCAACACGCCAAGCGTGTAGCGCGGCTCGCGACCGAGGAAGATGTTCTCGGCCACCGACATCTGCTGCACCAGCGCCAGCTCCTGATAAATGATGCTGATGCCGCTGTCGATGACATCGCCGGCCGACGCCTGATCGCGCCGCTCGCCCTTGTAGATGATCTCGCCAGCGTCCGCCTTGTAGGCGCCCGCCAGGATCTTCATCAAGGTCGACTTGCCGGCGCCATTCTCTCCCACAAGCCCGTAGACTTTTCCCGGCCTGCAGCGGATCGATACGTCCCTCAGCACTTGCACACCGGCAAATGCCTTGGAGATATTAAGCATCTCAAGGATGTAATCGTTCATGCGTCGCTCCGGCAGACGACGGAAAAGCGGTATCCAAGGAAGCTGTTCGCCCTGGATACCGCAAACACCTTAGATTCCGGCGGATTCCTTACTCTTCTTCAACAAGAAATCCAAGCTCCGCCAGTTTCTCATCCGGCATGGTGACCGGGCCATGCACGTCGTCGCTCCATTTCGGTATGTAGTAATCCGCGGCCTCGGCATCGGTGAAGGGAAGGGCGCTAGGGATCTGGTCGATGAAGTCGATGAAGCGCGGGATGGGCTCGCCCTGCAGAATCTGAATGGCGGCGTCGATGCAGATCGTGATCATCGCGTTGGGGTACATCCAGGCGTAGAATTCGAAGCCGTGTTCAAGCGCCAGGCGCAGGAAGCCATTCTGCCATTCCCCGCCCGCGATCGGCGGGATCTCCATTTCGGCATCCACATAGGCGCTGATCATGCCCTGGGACATCTGCGCGCCTCCCGACCAAATGCCATCAATCTCGTCGCCGTATTGCGCCAGCCAGGTCTCCGTGATCTTCTTGCCTTCGGCCGGCGACCAGAAGCCCGGTTGCTTGTCGAGCAGCTCAATGCCGTAGGAATCGAAGACAGCCAGGGCGCCTTCTTCCATGATGTCGGAGGTGGAAGTGCCCGGGATGCCGGTCATCATCAGGAAATCGCCGTCGACGCCGACCGTGTCAATCAAGTATTGCGCCAGGTTTGCGCCGGCGATGTAAAGATTGGTGCCGACCTCGGTGACGAAATTGTCGGTTTCCACCGCGCTGGCGCAAAGCACAACCGGAACGCCCTGCATCATCGCGCGCTCAACTGGCGCGGAAAGCGCCGCCGCGCCCATTGGCACGAGAATTAGCGCGTCCGGCTCTTGCGCCAACAAGTCCTCAACCTGCGGCACCTGAACATCGGCGCTAGCCTGCCCGTCGCCGTACAAGAATTCGGAGATGACCTCCTCGCCCAATTCTTCTACGTACCAGTAGGCGTGCGCGTCAAACAGCGCCGACCAGGCATTGCTCGTGCCTTGCGCCGCCAGAGCGATGCGGTAAGGCGGATCCTTTGCAAACTCGCTAGTGTCATACTCTTGATCCAGACGCGGAATCACACTCTGCAAATAGGGCGACGCATCGATCATTTCCTGCGTTATTTCGAAATCAGACAAGCCTTCGTCTTGGCCAAACGACACGAGTAAGGTGCCGAGAAGCAGAGACAAGATGAGCAACCCGTAAGTCAATTTCCTCAACATTATGCTTTCCTCCTTGAGTTTTCTATATGTCAATACGCGCAATTGCGCATGACCTGCTTTCTACAGTTATGATTGTCCCAATGCTCCCCCTTTTCACTAAGATCCTTACTCTTCAATACTGGCGACGCTGTACAAGGTAACTGCGCCCAGAATCACCAAGCCCTTAATGATGAACTGCACCTCGATATCCAAGCCCATCAGCACCGCCATCGTGCTGAGCAACTGAATCAGCAAGACGCCGGCGATGGTACCCATTAAGCCGCCGCGGCCACCAACAAAGGCAGTCCCGCCGACGATCGCCGCCGCGATTGAATCCAACTCGAGTCCCGTGCCGATAAAGCGATCCACATAGCCGACGTAGCCGGTCAGCACGACGCCGGAAACCACCGCCAGACAGCTGCCCAGGATATATACGGAAATGCGGATGGCGTCGACCGAGATGCCTGAAAGGCGTGCCGCCTCGCTATTGCTGCCCACGGCATAGACCTTGCGCCCGTAGGCCGTGCCCCGCAAGACGAAGATGAAAAACGCGTTCAGCCCCAGCCACAAAAGTAGCGGAATCGAAAGCACAAACCAGGACTGATTGACAATCCCCAGTACGTCTGGGACGAAGCCGCCCGGTACGCCTCTTGTGTAGGCTTGCATCGCCCCTTTCACCAACACCAGCATCCCCAGAGTCGCCACAAACGGAGGCACGCGGCGCTTTGTCACCAGGACGCCGTTGCCGGCGCCAATCAGCGCGCCAATGCCCAGCGAGATCAGGATTGCCGGCAGCACCATCTCGTTGCGGCCGTTGGTAACTTCCGCCACCACTATCGATGTCATGATGAAAATTCCGCCGATGGATAAGTCAAGGCCGGCGACCAGTAAAATCATCGTCTGCCCGATCGCCACAATGCCCAACTGCGACGCTTGCCGCATAACCACTGCAATAGTGTTGACCTCGTACAGTTTCGGCGTGAAGAATATGGCGGCAAATAACAAGACGGCCAACGCCATATATACGCCAAAGTCCACCACCAGCTTGCGCAGCCGCCAGGCGCTGAAACCTGAAGTTGAATCGTATGGCTTTGCGACGCTCATGCGCTTGCCTGATCACCAAACGGATCTGTTAGCATTTTGACCGGATACTATAACGCCGCGAGTCAATGCGGGGCGGGAGCCGTTCCTTCAGGATCATCCAGGTATTTCGCCGCCCACTCGACGCCTTCCCAGGATATCGTCTTTTCCGGCGTGATCTTCACCAGAAAGCGCGGACGTACTCTCGATGGCTCAAGGTATTCGGGTCCTCGCTCGCCCAAATAGCGCACCGACATCCGACGGCCTATTTCCAGCCATTCACCGTGCATCAGGGCTGGTCCCTCGACTATATCGGCGGGGCCACGAAACAAGACCCTGGTATATGGGCTGACATCCATGGCACAGGATACCGAACAGCGTGGCTTGCGCATCAAGTGTTGCGCGAAGATCGTCTTGGCGCGCGGGATTATCCACATGGCTTCGCCGTCCCATTCCTGCCATACCGGCGTGATGTATGGGTCGCCTTTGCTATCGATCGTAGCGATGCGCGCGACTATCGGCCCATCCAGGAATTCCTTGATTTCCGCGCGATAGAGACCGCGCATCTTGCCCATCCAGTCGGGAAACTTTTGTTGGTCGCTCATCAGATCGTTTTCCTCCATAAAGATGCAATCTTTTGCTCTGCCCACGCCAATCGGCACTCAGCAGCATTCATAGTTACGATAAGTATATCCCCTTTTATAAGCGAAACCAAAGCAATCGCTTTTCTTCAACTGGCTAATCTGTAACGATTTGTTGTAGCCGCTAGACCAGCGAAATCCTCACGCCAGCGGATTCGCCGGGCGCGAAAGTGCGCGGCTCACCGGCGGTCTTAAATCGAATCCGATATGGCACGGGATTGTTCGCCGCAATGTGATGATGCAGGGGACTGCTGTCGTCGTTGGGAGTCAAATACTCTAATCGATGTGGACCCACCTGAAAGACGATACCGGACGCCTTCAGCGCTACATCATCAATCGGTTCGCCGCCTCTGCCCAGCGCCGCTTCCATGATCCGCCGCGCCAAGCCCAGGTCGCTTGCGGCAAGCGTAATGGTATCAATGCCAGTTACCTGGTTGGCGTGAAGCTTTTCCTTGGGCACACGTTCGTCGCGCGGCGTTTCGTCTTCAATCACAAAAGGAATTAATCCCTGATACTCGCCATAGATTTCGTTATTGAGCCATGCCAACTTGTATCCATCGACGCGGACGCGGCTTAAGCCGACCAGAGGGCTCATCTCCACGCCCTTCGATTCAAAAACCGCATAATCCAAGCGGATAGCGTCGGTCTGCATGCAGAAATCGATCAAGCCGCCACCGCGCTGATGAACGGCATCCCACCAATAGTGATTCGGGCTTTCTTCGTAAAACGACAGCAATTCGATATAGGCGCCATCCTGCAATCCGATCAACTTGTTGTACGAGCCAATTGGATGTTTGCCGCCGCCGACAACATTGAATCCTATATCCCTGAAGGCGTTAGTCAGGATTTCCAAGTCCACTCCCGCGATTACAATGTGGTCAATGCCGTGAATCATGGAATCCTCCGTTCCGTTTCAGAATAGGACGCGAGTATAGCATGAATGGGCAATTCGAGGAATTGTACTGTGTTGCGCAATAAACGTTCTGGCGGCGTTCCTTGACTTATGCCCGTCTATAGGTTCTATTTGTGGGGTACAAAGCCGTTTTGGAGAACGTTCTATGAAACTTACAAGCGATTTGCATGTCGTAGGCGGTGGCTATTTTGGCTTCGGAATATCCGGCTATCTCGACTGTCACGTCTTCGTGATCAACAGTGGAACAGAACTGGCGCTGGTTGATCCGGGCATGGGCATTGGCAACGATTTCGATACCATTCTGCAAAACATTCGTGACGATGGGTTGGATCCGGGCAAGCTCCGCAAGATGATTCTCACGCATTATCATTGCGATCACATTGGAGCAGCGGCCGAAGCGCAAAAGCGACTGGATGTCGAAGTGTATGCCTCTGAGTTCGCCGCACCCGCAATCCGCACAGGGGACGAAAAAGCGGTAGCGCTCGATGTCGCCAAGGCAGCCAATTTCTATCCCGACGAATTTTATCTTCCGCCTTGCCCGGTTGATGTCGAACTCGTCGAAGGTGACACGATTAAAGTCGGCAACCTGGAACTGGAGACCTTTGAAACTCCCGGCCACTGCGACGGCCATCTCAGCTTCCTCATGCGCGGTGGTGATCGGACCTATCTGCTGGGCGCGGATCTGGTTTTCTGGGGCGGAAAAGTCGTCTGGCAGAATATCCACGATTGCCGGGTCGACGCATATGCGGCAAGTATGCTAAAGATGGAAAAGATCGATTTTGATGCGCTGATACCGGGTCACTTACAGATCTCGCTCTCTGGCGGCAAGCAGCACCTGGACACAGCAGCCGCGGCCTTCCGACAACTTGGTGTCCCGCCTAATCTGCTCTAGGCTGATTCAATACCCTAAATTGCAGACTAGACATTGAGGTCTTGAGTACCTGCCCGATCAATACACAATCCGACTGGCTGATACACGCTGCCCGTCATTCGCCACAACAAAGCCAATGGCCTAACACACGTTGGCAATCCCGCCGTATTCCTTGTAAGCTCGCGTATCAGCACTTGATGTTATCGCATTTCATCCAGTTCGTCCTATTGTGAATCTTGCGCGGTGTCGCGAAGGAGGTGGTGCCGATTGGTCACAAACTAATAGTCCGGAGTTTCTATTTCGAATGTATTTGAAAAGGGAGTATGAAAATGATTTCTCGTAAATTGATACTGCTAGTAGTCGCGATAATCCTGGTGGTTGGCAGCCTGCCTCTCGCGGCACAAGATTAACAGATCAACATGACGATGTGGGTTCGGGCGATCAACTTTCAGACGCAAAACCTGGTTGATACCTGGAACGCCAACAACGACAGCCAGATTGAATTGACTGTCGTCCCCGCTGGTGTAGAGTTTGTGACCAAGATGGGCGCCGCCATCGCCGCCGGCGAACCACCCGATATCGCCAGCATTGACCTCATCTTCACACCAGTGTTTTCGTCGACCGGTCAACTGACTGACATTACAGAATACGTCCGGGCGCTGCCCTTTGTCGACGATCTGATACCGGCGCATATGGGACTGGGCATGTTCGAGGGGCGTAACTACGCCGTGCCGACGGCTGTTGATGGTTCCTTCATCGTCTACAATATCGATCTCTTTGAGCAAGCCGGGCTGAATCCCGATGATCCGCCATCGAACTGGGATGAGTTTCTGGATGCCGCGCGCGCCATCACCGCCCTCGGAGACGATATCTACGGCTATTGGTTCTCGGGAAACTGCGCCGGTTGCCTCGGCTTCATTCATATGCCCTTCGTCTGGGCGAGCGGCGGCGCTTTCTTCAGCGACGACAACTCCCGAGCCACCATCAGCGACGAACCGGCAATGCGCGATATGCTTGAGTTGCTGCGCACCATGTGGGAAGAGGGCCTGGTGCCTGAAGGCGCGTCCATTGACGACGGCAGCAACTTCGTCAACGCATTCGCCAGCGGCAATATCGGTATGGCTGGTACTGGCAATTTCGCCCTCCCCATATATGCAAACGACCATCCTGACCTGAACTTCGGCGTTTTCCATATTCCGGGGGTAGACGGCGGCACGGCATCCTTCGCTGGCGGCGACGTTATCGGCATTCCCAGCGGCACCGAACACGTTGAAGAAGCCTGGCGCTTTATCGAGTGGACCCTAAGCGATGAAGCTCAATTGGAAATCTACGCCGCCAACGGTCAGATTCCCGTCCGTCTTTCGCTTGTCGACAACGAATACTTCGAGGGAGACGCGCGCCAACACACCGCCGCTTCTGCATTAGCGGTCGGCCATGCCCCTTGGTCCACTGTCTTCCCGAGGCTCTTCAACGACCCCAACGGGCCCTGGCTGGAAATGTTTCAGGTGGGGGTCCTGGATGGCGACATCGACGGCGCGCTGGAAGTTGCCCAAGATCGCTTCACTCAGATCATGTCGGAAGGCTAGCCTTTCGGACCTCGAGTGCCTGCCGCGTCCAGACAGGATTCGACTGGCAGGTACTCGCTAATTATCAAGGCCAATAGCGTAACTCACGTTGGCAATCGGGCAGAATTTGCTATAATCTAGCCCATTGGCTTCAGTTGAATCTAGGCCTCCATTGCTCAGCCCCTTAGCCAAGATATTAATCTTGCTGCAGGGGAGGACCTATCAAAGGTTCAGCAAGTTGAAGTCTTACCTCTTGTATCCGTATGTATTCCGAAAGGGTGAATGCAAATGATTTCTCGTAAACTTATTCTCCTTGTTGTCGCGCTTGTCCTGGTCTTGGGCAGCCTGCCGCTTTCGGCGCAGGACGACCCAATCAACATGACGATGTGGGTGCGCAATATCAGCTTCCAAACGCAAGAACTGGTAGATACCTGGAACGCCAACAATGACAGCCAAATCGAATTGACCGTCATCCCGTCTGCAGAGTTCGTCACCAAGATGGGCGCCGCTATCGCCGCCGGGGAGCCGCCCGATATTGCCAGTATCGATCTAATCTACACACCAGCCTTTGCCTCGGCCGGTCAATTGGTCGATATTACGGAATTTGTCAGGGCGCTGCCTTATGCCGACGATTTGACCCCGGCACACATGGAATTAGGTATGTACGAGGGGCGCAACTACGCGGTGCCAACCGCTGTCGATGGTTCCTTCATCGTCTACAATATCGACCTGTTTGAGCAGGCCGGTTTGGATCCCGACAATCCACCATCAACCTGGGACGAAATGTTGGAAGCGGCGCGCGCCATAAACGCTCTCGGAGACGACATCTACGGCTACTGGTTCTCGATGAATTGTGCCGGCTGCAACGCCTTTACCTTCCTGCCCTTTATCTGGGCGAGTGGCGGCGATGTGCTCAGTGACGATTACGCCGAGGCGACTATCTCCGAAGACCCAATCGTACGCGAAGCCCTTGAATTCTATAACACGATTTGGGAAGAAGGACTGGTTCCCGAAGGCGCAAGCATTGACAACGGCAGCGGCTTTGCCAGCGCCTTTGCCGGCGGCAATATCGGCATGAGCGGAACGGGCAATTTCGCGCTTTCACTCTACAAGAACGACCATCCCGACTTGAACTTTGGCGTTTTCCATATTCCGGGCAAAGACGGCGGCGCGGCCTCCTTTGGCGGCGGCGATGTCATCGCCATTCCCAGCGGCACGCCACACGCCGAAGAAGCCTGGCGCTTTATCGAATGGACTATGAGCGATGAGCCGCAAGTCGAAATCTACGCCGCCAACGGTCAGATACCCGTCCGTCTCGCGCTTGTAGACAACAAGTACTTCGAGGGAGACGAACGCCAAGCCACCGCCGCCAGCGCCCTGGCAGTTGGCGTCACACCCTACACGGTTGTCTACAACGACCTTTTCAACGACCCCAACGGTCCTTGGCTGGAAATGCTGCAAGTGGCGATCCTCGATGGCGACATTGACGGCGGGCTGGAACTTGGGCAAGAACGTTTCACCCAGATCATGAGTGGTTAGCCATTCAACTCTTGTGTACCTGCCGTGCCTCGGTCCGGCAGGTGCTGCTTCCCGCTCCAGCTACCTGTACAGGGCCGAATGAAAGATTTCCGTGTTGATTAGGCAGTCCACATTGTGGAATCTCAGCTGGAAACAGCGACGCAAGCTGACCGGTTTCTTCTTCGTGCTTCCGACCGTCGCTTTCGTGTCTGTGTTTTTCATCGTACCCCTCGCTATGACCATCTTCATGTCCTTTCATGATTGGCCGCTCTTTGGCGAACACTCGTTTATCGGTCTCAGCAATTACACTGATCTGGGAAATGATCGGCAGTATCTCAAGAGTCTCGATTTCACATTTCGTTACACCTTGTTCGTAACACCACCTATATTCGTTCTTGGTTTTATCCTTGCGTCTCTCGTACGCCACAATATCCGCTTCATCGGTATCTTCCGTACCGTCTTCTTTATGCCAGTGGTGATCGGCTTGGGCGTATCCAGTCTGCTCTGGGTCTGGCTGCTGGATGACAGGGTTGGGATATTCAACAAGCTCTTGCTGGACTTCCACTTAGTCCCAAAGGCGCAGCTCTTCCTGGGAAAGCCCAACACAGCCATGAATGTCATCATTCTCTCCGTGGTGTGGAAGACGGTTGGCTTTACCATGATCCTCTTGTTGGCGGGTCTGCAGGCGATCTCCGACGAACTTTACGAATCAGCCGAAGTCGATGGCGCCGGTTATTTCAGGAAGCTGTATTACATAACTTTGCCATTGATGCGCCGCACCATCGCGCTCGCCTTAATTTTGTCCGTCATTGGGTCGGTGCTGGCGTTTGATCAGTTCTATATCATGACGCGCGGTGGACCTCGCAACAGCACGATATCCATCGTGTTTTGGATCTTCAATAACTCATTCACTTATTTCAAGATGGGCTACGGTGCCGCTATGTCAATCGTTCTGCTTGGGATCCTGGTCGCGCTTACGGGCGCGCAGTTTTATGTCCTGAGGGAAAAGGAATCATGACAACATCTTCATTGCAGCCGACAAAAGTCGGCCGAGACGAGCGCAGCCAGCAAGAAATGCGCCGCATGCGCCGGCGCTCTATCCTAAAGCTGCATTACCTGGTGCTGATTGTCCTGGCATTTCTCTTCCTGTTTCCCATACTCTGGTCATTATTGAATTCGCTCAAATTACCCTCCGAGGCGCTGGCGGTGCCGCCGACTTATCTGCCTTCCCGGCTCGTTCTTAACAACTACGTTGAGCTAACAACCTACGGGAAAATTGGTGTCGCACAGCACGTCTACAATAGCACCATCGTCGCTCTGATAACGGTCGTGGGCAGCATTGTGCTGAGCACACTTGGCGGCTATGGTTTCGCGCGCTTCGATTTTCCGGCAAAAAATGTTTTGTTCATCATGGTGCTGTCGACCTTGATGATCCCCTTTCAATCGATCCTGATTCCGCTTTTTGTCATGCTCGTGCAAGTCGATCTGCACGATACTCTTTTTGGTCTGGCGCTTGTTTACATTACCTTTCAACTGCCATTCGGCATCTTCTTGATGCGCAACAGTTTTCTCGCCGTACCGCGCGAGATTGAAGAATCGGCGCTGCTGGACGGCTGCAGTTCCTTAAGCGTCCTTTACCGCCTCATGCTGCGGCTGGTGTTGCCAGGTATCGTCACCGTTGCGATTTATGCTTTTATCAATTCCTGGAACGAATTCCTCGCCGCGCTGATCTTTATGTCTGACCAGGATAAGTTCACTTTGCCAATTTTTCTTACCATGGTTAGAAGCGGTATTTGGGGACAGGTTGATTGGGGTGCCTTGCAAGCCGGTGTCATCATATCTATTATTCCGAGCCTAGCGATTTTCCTGCTACTTCAACGCTACTACATGGACGGGCTGATGGGCGGCGCGGTAAAGAGCTAACGACGTTCACCTACAAAGGCTACTCATGGATAAACTACCCGAGAATCGCGCGCCCCTATATGCCGCTGCATTTCAGGCCCTGCCACTCGGCGCCATAAAACCCCGCGGCTGGCTGCTCAATCAACTGCAGGTACAAGCGAATGGACTCACTGGCCATCTCGACGAATTCTGGCCCAGCGTAGGACCCGACAGCGGCTGGCTGGGTGGCGATGGCGAATCCTGGGAGCGCGGCCCCTATTATCTCGATGGCCTGCTGCCTCTCGCGCATCTTCTCGATGACGAGCGTTTGCTGAAGAAAGTCGAGCCCTGGATCGAATGGACGCTCAACAGTAGCGACGAGCGCGGATTCTTCGGCCCGCGCGACCCGGACTGGTGGCCGCGGATGGTGATGCTCAAGGTGCTGATGATGCACTACGAAGTCAGCGAAGATGAACGCGTCCCCCGGCTGATGCGCGACTACTTCCGCTACCAAATGCGCGCCTTGCCCTTGCGACCGTTGCACATGTGGAGTTGGGCACGCGCGATGGACAATGTGCTGGCGGTGCATTGGCTGTACAACTTCACCGGCGACGAGTGCCTGTTGGAGTTGGCTCAACAGTTGATTGACATGACGCTCGACTGGCCCGAGCTGCAAGCGAACTACAGTCTGCGACAAATCCTGCCGTTACAGGAATGGGATCACGGGATGATGACACATGCCCCCAACAACGCGATGGGGATCAAAGCGGGCGGCGTCTTTTACGTGCAGACCGGCAAACCGTGGCACCAATTGGCTTCACGCCTCGGCATCGAAAACCTGATGCGACACCATGGGCAACCGAATGGCATCTTCAGCGGCGACGAACATTTGCACGGCACCTCACCGGTGAGCGGCACCGAACTTTGCACCGTAGCGGAGTTCATGTTTTCGCTTGAGGAATTAATCCGCATCCTGGGCGATCCATTCTTCGGCGATCAACTGGAACGTGTCACTTATAATGCCCTTCCCGCCACTTTTAGCTCCGATATGTGGGCGCATCAATACGACCAGCAGGTCAATCAAGTGCTGGCTACCGTCGCAAAACGCAATTGGACCAACAACAGCGACGGATCCAATATCTTCGGCCTGGAGCCGCATTTTGGCTGCTGTACAGCCAACATGCATCAGGCATGGCCAAAGTTCGTCAAAAGCCTCTTCATGGCTACCCCGGACGACGGATTGGCAGCCATCGCTTATGCGCCTTGCCAGGTCAGGACGACGGTGGCCGGTGGCATCGCGGTGACCGTAACCGAGACCACCGACTATCCCTTCAACGACGAAATCCATTTCGCCTTTGAACTGGATTCACCCTGCGAATTCGGCTTTCGCTTGCGAATCCCGGACTGGGCGGACGAGGCGCTGCTGACGATCAACGAAAAAACAACTGCAATACGCGCAGCGGGCTGTTTCCACGAGATAAGGCGAACCTGGCGCTCTGGCGATACTGTCGGGATGCAATTGCCGATGGACGTGCGCCTGAGCGAAGGACACCGAGGCTTGCTTTCGGTTCATCGAGGCCCCCTGCTATTTGGTCTCAGGATCGATGAAGAATGGAAGCAGATTGCCGGCGAGCTGCCGCACGCGGACTGGGAGATTTCTCCCCGTTCGCATTGGAACTATGGATTGCTACTCGATGAAGACACGCTGCTGAAAGGGTTGACAATTGAAGAAGCTGAACCAGAACCGATTCCTTTTGCAACAGATAGCCCGCCGCTGACATTGAACGTGTTGGCTAAACGCTTGCCACAGTGGAGTCTCGCCGATAACTCCGCCTCAGATATCGATGTCGGACCTCATCCAACCGCCGAGGTGTCAAGGCGTGTTGCCCTGATTCCCTACGGTTCAACGCAATTGCGAGTTGCAGCCTTTCCCATCGCTATTGCCGAAGAGGATGAAACATGAGCGATCCTATCCGCGAGTACCCGATCCAGCCCGTTCCTTTCACGCAAGTCTCAATTCAAGACGAGTTTTGGCAACCGCGCATAGAAACCGTCATTAGGGTGACGATCCCCTACGACTTCGAGAAATGTGAGGAGACGGGCCGCATAGACAACTTCTCCAAAGCCGCCGGTTTGATGGATGGCGCGCACGAGGGTATCTTCTACAACGATTCCGATGTCTTCAAGGTGGTCGAAGGCGCTGCTTACGCTCTGCAGATTGCACCGAATCCCGACTTGGAAGCCTATGTAGATGGCTTGATCGACAAGTTCGCTGCCGCACAGGAGGCGGACGGATATCTCTATACCGCGCGAACGATAGATCCGGCCAATGTGCCGGAACGCTGCGGTCCCGTGCGCTGGTCAAACCTGCTTGTCAATCACGAACTCTACAATGTCGGCCATATGTACGAAGCGGCTGTGGCTTATTTCCAAGCCACGGGCAAGCGCACGTTCCTAGATGTCGCGCTGGCGAATGCCGATCTGGTAGCCGCCACATTCGGCGTCGATAAACTGCGCGATGTGCCGGGACATCAAGAGATCGAGCTGGGATTGGTGCGCTTGTTCCGGGTCACCAAAGACGAAAAGTATTTGCGCTTGGCAAGATTCTTTCTGGATGAACGCGGACAAGCAAAGGGACGCGAGATTTATGGGCCTTATTGTCAAGATCATCTACCAGTTACAGAACAAGATGAAGCCGTAGGTCACGCTGTCCGCGCCGGCTATATGTATGCCGGCATGACGGATATCGCGGCACTTACCGGTGATGCGGCTTATGCCTCGGCAATTCATGCCCTCTGGGAAAACGTGGTCGGCAAGAAACTTGCGATCACCGGTGGTGTAGGTGCAAGACACGACGGCGAGGCATTCGGCGCGGATTATGAATTGCCCAATCTGACCGCCTACAACGAAACTTGCGCCGCACAAGCTAACATTTACTGGAATCAGCGCATGTTCCTGCTCACGGGACATGGCAAGTATATCGATGTGCTGGAGCGTACGCTGTACAACGGTTTTCTTTCCGGTGTCGGTTTGGACGGCAAGTCATTTTTCTACGTCAACCCGCTTGAGTGTGATGGGCAGTTCCGCTTCAATCGCGATGACAATATGTCGCGGCAACCCTGGTTCCAAACCTCTTGTTGCCCGACCAATGTGGTTCGGCTCTTGCCGTCGCTTTCAGGCTATGTCTATGCACAGCGTGAAAACGACCTGTATGTCAACCTGTATGTCACCGGCGATGCCAAACTGCGGCTGGGCGACAAAGACGCGAAACTAACACAATCGACGAATTATCCCTGGGAAGGAAAGGTGCAACTGCAAATCGAGCTGGCAGAACCCACGACTTTTACATTGAAACTGCGGGTACCCGGCTTCGCGCTCGATCAGCCCGTGCCCAGCGACCTGTACCGCTTTCTCGATGCAAACACCGAAACAGTCACTTTGATGGTCGACGGGCAGAATATGCCAGCGGAGATTGCAAACGGCTACATAAGCATCACGCGACGCTGGAATATTGCCACAAGCGTAGAACTGCAGCTTCCTCTACCGGTTCGACGAGTGATGGCTAATCCACAGGTAGAGAATCTACGCGGCATGGTGGCATTGGAGCGGGGCCCTCTCGTTTATGCACTCGAAGCGGCAGACAATGAGGCAAACGTACGAGATTTAGTGCTGGCTGATTCCAGTCAACTTTCGGTGGAACATCAGCCTCTATTACTGGGCGGAATCACGACGATCAGCGGACAAGCCGTGACCGCCGACGAAAACGCGGTTCAATTCACTGCCATTCCTTATTACGCCTGGGGGCATCGGGACGCGGGTGAAATGGTAGTGTGGCTGCGCCGGCAATAAGCGATCAGGCTGACAAAACGCTGTTACATCTTGGGCCAGGTATCCGTCAAGCGATAGCCCAGCGGCCAGGGGTCATCGGGGTCAAGCATCAGTTGTTGTGTGCCCGTAATCCAGGCCCGCCCTCGTATACTGGGAACGATCGCTTCACGACCTGCGACTTCCGTAGCTTCATGGATTTGGCAGTCAAAGCGTGAACCAATTATCGAATGCGCGACAAAGCGTTCGCCCACTTTCATCTCCCCCTTGGCGTGCAACACGGCCATCCGCGCGGAGCAGCCCGTGCCACAGGGAGATCGATCCAGCTTGCCGGGATCAATGGACACAGTATTGCGCCCTGTCAATACGCCGTCATTCCGCTCGACAGGCAGGGTAAATTGGCAAAACGATATCGATTTCCATTCGCTATGTATGGGATGCTGAAAGCCAAACTGTTCATTGGCAGCTTCGGTGATTTTTCTGCCCATCTGTGCCAATTGCTGCGCCTCATCGGGCACAACTTCGAATCCAAGCGAGCGAGCGTCAACCAGGACAAAACTATCCCCCCCATAGGCGATATCTACTGTCAGCGTCCCGTGACCTTCAAGCTCCAACTCGGCATCCAGCTTGTCTGCAAATGACGGCACGTTCTGAATTTCAATGCTCTGCGCCTTGCCACCTTCACAATAGGCGGTAACCGGCAGCAATCCTGCCGGCGCTTCCAGAAAAAACGTTGTTTCTGGCTCTTGCATCTCGATCATACCTGTATCCAACAGCACCGTCGAGACGCAAATGGAGTTGGAACCGGACATCGGCGGCGTATGCTCCGGCTCCATGACTATAAAGCCAAAAGCCGCGTCGGGGTGCTTGGAAGGCACCAGCAAACTTATATGCTTAAATACGCCACCGCGCGGTTCGTTGAGAACAAACTGGCGCAAGCTATTGTCCTCTGCGATCCAGCGCGATTGTTCCCATAACGAATCGCCGGGCGGTGCCGGCACACCGCCGACAATCACGTTCCCGACTTCCCCTTCGGCATGGCAAGATACGATATGTATAAGCTTCTTCGTTCGCATCGGATTTCCAGGATATGTTGTCCTCGATAGATCAATGACTATACCAACCGTCTGGACAAATTGCATTATATCGATGCGAAAACATTCCTGTGCCAAATTTACCGTCCGCGCTGTCTGGCGATGGCGACGCTCAACAATACGCATATGCTGACTGCGCGTGATGCCGGCATCCGCTTCGGAGCCGTTCAAGCGATAAATGAAGATTCGGCAGCGAGCCGAACTAGCCGCTACTCGAGAATCAGAGAGCGAATTCAGGGCGGGCGCTGGCTCGCCTTTTTTTGCTCTTAACTGGGGACTGCTGGGTGTCCCGTATTGGGGTGTGTCTAGTTTTGTGGACACAGGTTACCTGCCCGGACTCACAAACTCGCTGTTAAGCTCCCCTCCCCAATGCTTTGGCTGAGGACAGGACCGGTTTTGAGGTGGAACGTGATGTGGAAAAGGACGGGAAAAGACGGGAAAAGGATGAGAAAAGACGGGAAAAGGATGGGAAAGGACGAGGATAGGATGGGAAAAGGGGCAAATATAGCGATTACCTATCGATACAGTATCGATATAGAGCAGGATTTCACCAAATTGGATAGCGATCCGGCGAGAACGTGCCAGTTGCAAGTAAGACATGGAGGAAAGCGATAAGATTCCCATAGAGCCGAGTGTATCATCATTTGCCGGGGACGCGGCGACTATATGGACGCGGTTTTATGCAGGCATCGCTGATGGTCGCTAGCTGATGCGCGGGGCGGGAGCGAAACCTGTCCTGTCCACCAAAACGGGGCAACTTCACAACTTCACTTTGGGGAAGGGTTGGGGGAAGGGTTGGAAAAGGCGAAATCCACCGATTTAGACACTCCCCCGTATTGGCAAGAGTTGCATAATTCCAAGTTGATGTGTTAGTCTCATCGAATACCTTATGCGCAAAGGCATACGGTTGACAATTTCTCAAGATTTCTTAAGGAGAAGCATCATGAAACATTCTATTAATCGGAAGATGCTGACGCTAGTCGGCCTGTTCTTGCTGCTACTTGTGAGCATCGGTGGCGCGGCGGCACAAGACACTGTCACCTTGGAATGGTGGACGACGGCGGGGCTCGATTCGCCGGAGCCCGCCATCCGCAACTTGATCGCAGATTTTGAAGCCGAGCACCCCAATATCAAGATCGATGTCAGTATTATGGCGGAAGGCGCATACAACGACCTCATGAGCACGGCTTTCGGAGCCGGCGAAGGCGCGCCTGATCTCGCTTGGTTCTGGTCGAACAACTGGCTACCGCAGGCGCTCGATATCACTGACCGCCTGGACAACGATCCCGATATCAGCCGCGACATCTTCCACACCGAATACTTCAACAATTGGGCGGTCTGGAATGACATGGTCATTGCCCTGCCCTACGATGTTGGCGCAAATTTCGTCGTGTACAACAAGGACGTCTTTGATGACGAAGGCGTCGATTATCCGACCGAGGATTGGACGCCGCAAGACTACCTCGAAATCGCCACCGCCTTGAGAAACCCGGAAAAGCGCCGCTGGGGCGGCGACCGGCCCCGTGGTCCCTTCCGCGCCCTCTGGCGCAACATGGGCGCCACCAACCCCTACAGCGACGACAGCACGACCGTTGAAGGTTACATCAATGGTCCCGAATCCGTCGCCGCCTATACCTGGCTCTGGGATCTGGTCGATAGCGGCGCGACGCCGACACCGGCTGATCTCGTAGTGCTGAGCACCGAAGGCTCCGGTCCGGTAGATCTCTTCATTGCCGGCCGCCTGGGCATGGCTACGCTCAACCCCGGCAGCATGGTCACGACTTTGGAAGCGGGTGTGAATTTCGGCGTCGTGCCCGAACCGCGCGTCCCGGGCAATGAAAACTGGGTCCACGGCTGGGCGCTGCGCGCCGGCATCTGGAAAGGCAGCGAGCACCCGGATGAAGCCTGGGAATTCCTGAAATTCTGGATCGGTCCCCCGGGCCAGCGCATCATGATGGAACAAGGTCGTGGTCACTTCCCGCCGATCCCGTCCGTGCTCGCCGAATTCCAGGATGCCGATACCGAGTGGTTCCAGGGCTTCGTGAACGTGCTGGATGCGACGCAGACGGCCTCATGGCGCAAAGACCATGCCTGCTGGCGCGGCGCCGTCATTCGCGGCGTCGAAGATGCCTGGGATCTGATCCATCTAGGCGAAATCGAACGCGATGAAGTGCAAGCCACTTTGGATGCTATGGTCGAACCCGGTCAAGCCGCGCTTGACGAATGTGTACCGCGCTTGGGCGGTTAGCGATTGACCAGCTCACCCCCACCCTAAGTCCCTCCCCCATAAAGAGGGAGGGACTTCATTGCGTCATGGATCGCCCCTTCCCTCATTTTGGGGGAAAGGGCCGGGGGATGGGGCAGAGGCAATCATGCTCTCGATTTGGCGAAACCTGACACCTCAAGAGCGCCGGGAGGCCAAGACCGGCTATCTGGCGCTTTCCCCCTGGATGGTGGGTTTCGTCGTCTTCTACGCCTTCCCCATCCTCGCTACACTGTACTTCAGCTTCACCCAATGGACATTGGCTGAACCGCCGATCTGGATCGGGCTGGACAATTATGTCCGCATGTTCACGCGCGATCCGCTCTTCGTTAGCTCGCTAAGAGCGACGACATTATTCGTTGTCATTTCGCTGCCCACGAAGCTCGTGCTCGGATTGATGCTGGCGCTGCTGCTCAATCTCAAGATAGCGGGTATGAACGGATTCCGCACGATATTCTTTCTTCCCGCCGTCATTTCCGGTGTCGCCGTCTCTCTGATGTGGATTTGGTTCTTGAATCCGGATACCGGTGTCGTCAATACTCTGTTGAGCTACTTCGGCATTCAAGGTCCCTTGTGGTTCTGGGACCGGGATTGGGCGCTGCCTTCGGTCGCCATTATGAGCATCTGGAAAGTCGGCGGCGCAGCGATCATTTATCTGGCGGGCTTGCAGAACATCCCGGCTCACCTCTATGAAGCCGCCAAAATCGACGGCGCGAGCAAATGGAATCGCTTCTGGAAGATCACCCTGCCTCTCTTGACGCCGACCCTATTCTTTCAATTGATCATCGAACTCATTGATTCGTTTAAGATCTTCACAGAAGCCTACGTCATCACAAAAGGTGGACCGCTGAAGGCGACCTATTTCTTTCTCTACTATTTCTACGAGGAAGCCTTTCGCAATGCCAATATGGGTTATGCCTCGGCACTGGCGCTGTTCCTGCTGGTAGTCATCTTGTCGGCGACCGTTTTCGTGCACTATACATCCAAGAAATGGGTCTTCTATGAGAATTGATCCATCCTTGCTGTGGCGCAAAACGACCTCGTTGACCGCAACGCAGCAGTTGCGGAGGAGTACACTGCGGCGGCGTGTCAGGACGCTGGTCGGCCATTCAATCATATACGCCTTTTTGATCTTTCTGGCGATCGTCTTCATGCTGCCGATCTTTTGGATGGCTTCTACATCGCTGAAGATGCCGCGCGAGCTTATGGCCTGGCCGCCGGAATGGATTCCCTCCAATCCTCAGTGGGGCAACTATGCCGAGGCGTTCTCCAAATACCCGCTCGCGCGTTACATGCTAAACAGCGCTATTCTCGTCATCGCCAATGTCATCGGCGAGGTCATCTCGGTGCCAATAATCGCTTATGGCTTCGCCCGTTTCAAATTCCCCTTCAAGAATGTCCTCTTTATCTTGATGTTGAGTATGATGATGGTGCCGGGACATATCAAGCTGATTCCGCTATACGTGCTTTATCTGCGCCTGGATCTGATCGACACCTACTGGCCCTTGATTCTGCCGGCCTTTGTCGGCAGCCCATTCTTCATCTTCCTAATGACACAATTCATGAGAACCATCCCCAGCGAACTGGACGACGCCGCGCGTATTGATGGCGCGGGCAACTGGGGCATCCTCTATCGCATCATCATCCCGCTCTGCCGGCCGGCGCTGACGGTCGTGGTTGTATTCACTTTTTTGTGGACCTGGAACGACTTCTTGCGCCCGATCATCTATCTGCGAGATTATGAATCGCTGCCGATCTCGGTGGGGCTGGCGTTTTTCCAGGGGCGTTTCGGCGTGGAGTGGCACCTGTTCATGGGCGCGACGCTGGTATCCATACTGCCGATTCTGGTCGTTTATTTCTTCGCCCAGCGGCACCTCATCGGCGGGCTGGCGGCTATTGGAATCAAGGGATAAAGCAGAGCCATGCCGCTGTACAGCACTTGTGCGATTTTACCCGAACCCGGTACCGTCCGCATGGAATCTTTTGAGTTGCCACCTCTTGCACACGATGAGGTGTTGGTAAAAACGACCAAGACCTTGATCAGCCCCGGTACCGAACGGGCTTTGCTCTTGAACCTGCCCGGCCTAAATGTGCAGTATCCCAAGCCTGTGGGTTATTGCCATGTCGGCAACGTCACAGAAGTCGGCAGTGAAGTTACCGGATTGGCAGTGGGCGACAGGGTCGCCAGCAAATCCCGTCATGCCAGCCACGTCATAGTGAAAGCCTCGCTTTGCCACAAGGTTGATGACAGCCTGGATGATGAAAGTGCTACCTTTTTTCAGCTCTTGGCAACCTCGCTGCAAGGCGTGCGCAAGACCCGACTGGAAGTGGGAGAAGCGACCGTAATTGTTGGCGCGGGGCTGATTGGTCTATTGGCGCTACAGGTGGCGCGGGCCGCCGGCGCGTTGCCAATTGCTGTTATCGACGCGCACGAAGGCCGCCTAAAGCTCGCGCGGCAACTAGGTGCGGATCACTGCCTTCTCGCGAAAAACGCCGTCACGAAGCTATTGGATACGGACGGTTTTGCCGACGGGTTTCCAGTCGTAATTGAAGCCACGGGAAATCCGTCGGCGCTGGAAAGCGCCTGCCAAGTGACGGCGACAGGTGGCAGGATCTCCCTGCTTGGCAGTTCACGAGGTACTACCCCTGTGTTCGACTTTTACAGGCAGGTTCATAAACGCGGCATCACACTGATCGGCGCACATATCAGCACAGGCAACCGTCCAGCCTCGGCGCCGGGTTGGTGGACGCTTTGCGATGAGCAAGGCACCGCACTGAAACTTCTGGCACATGGGCGTGTCGCGGTTCAGCCTTTGATCACGCATCGCTTTTGCTACAGCGACATCGACGATGCTTATGATTTGCTGGCACAATGGAATCTTGATTCCTCGGGCATCGTAATCGATTGGACTTAAGGAATTTTACTTCGTTTATGATTCTGAATGAGAGGAAAACATGCCAAGTTATTCGATGAGCGATGTATTTGAAATTCCAAACTACGACAAACCTCGCAAACTGCGGCAGACGTGGCTCAAAGATGTCGGTTTTGATGAAGCGCCAAAGTATGTGGAGCGCATGGGGTTGGTCGAATTGGCGGACTTCCTGGAAGTTGCGGCGCCGCGCCTGGATTATGTCAAGATTGTCACGACACAGGTCATTTATAGCCCGGCGGATTGGCTTAGCCGAAAGATCGCGACCTATCAGCGGTTTGGAGTCGAACCCTATCTCGATCACGGCTTTTTCATGCTGGCATATCGCGCGGGCGGGGTCGAAAACGCCATGATGGCCGCGCGCGAGCTGGGCTTCCGCGTCATCGAATTCATGAATACCACTGATGAAATCAGCGAAGCGCAATGGAGATCCTGGCGCAAGCTGGCGCAGGAATTGGATATGCGTATGATATTTGAGCATCACCCCCTTTTCCATTGGGATCACTCGATTCCGCCCCGTGCCGCTACTGCGGAAGGCATCCTGCGCGAGGCCGAACCGTGGCTGAGCAGCGGGGCTTTTATCGTCATGATTGATCATGAAGAATTCGACCTGCAAGGCGACAATGCCGCCACAGAAATCGGCCAAGTGGTAGATGCACTGGGTTTGGAGCGCCTGGTTTTCGAAGCGACTTCGCCAAAAGAAGGACCGATGCTCTGGTACGACAATATCAGCAAATATATCAAACTCTTCGGTCCCGATTGTAACGTCGCAAATGTGATGCCTAGCCAGGCGCTCTACATCGATACCATGCGCAACGCTTAACTCAAAAGCGAGTGGCACCAATTCAGTGCAGGGCATGTACGCCAGTGATAAACTCGATTAAGAAACCAAACCCTGAGGAGTTGATCGCCCATGCCGGAAATCAGTGCATCTGTATTGCAGAAGCTCAAACAATTTGATACCGCTACAATCTGCAACGTCATAGAGCTTTTCGAGTTACGTCCTCGCAACCGCGGCTTCATACTGCGCGATATATCCGCGGCCTTCCCCAATTTTCCACCGATGGTGGGTTTCGCGTCCACGGTTACCTGTAGGACATTTGTGGCACCAGTCAGCAAAGCCAAGGCCGCGAGCGTGCCGGATGTGATCATCCGTTTCGACGAGCTCTCTGGTCCGCCAGTTATAGTCATTCAAAATCTGGATAGCGGCGGATCCGCGGCCATGTTCGGCGATGTAATGTGTAATTCCTTCATGGCTTTTGGAGCAACCGGCTTGGTCACCAATGGCCCTGGTCGCGATCTGGATCAAGTGGCGCAGATAGAGTTTCCAGTTTTTCACCGGGGCATCGTCGCCGCTCACGGATATAATCACATGCTGGATATTCACCTTCCCATACAGGTCGGCGGCATCAGCATCGCGCCGGACGATCTTCTTCACGGCGATGGCAATGGTGTCACGACGATTCCCAAAGTGATCGCGTCGGATGTTGCGGATGCCTGTCCCGAATTTGCGGCGGCAGAGCAAGTCATTATCGATGTGGCACAGAGCGCATCACCGAGCCTGGCCGACTTGCGCACTGCCTATCAAGAAAAGGCGCAACTTGTTTCCGAACTAGGAATGCGTGTGCGCAAATAGCCGGCTGGTCCAAGAGCTTTGGCTGTGCACGTTGAGGAGTAGGTCATGCGGCTTTATGAGACAGGTGGGACGGGTTTGGTGGGGAGTAACGTCATACGGCTTGCCCGCCAAGCGGGTATGGAAATCATCGCCTCGCAATACGGTCCCGAACCCGAGTGGAAAGTTGATCACCAACTTGATCCGCTCAACCTGGCAGATCATGAGAGTATCCGGGCAGCCATTCGCAAATATAAGCCTGATGCGGTCATCCACGCGGCCGCAATCGTCGATCAAATATTCATGCATACCAAACGAGAATTATCCTGGTCGATCATGGTCGATGGCACGCGCGCTCTGGCGGAAGCCTGCCGCGAAGTGGGCGCGCGGCTCGTCTTCGTATCATCCGATTGGGTGTTGATGGACGCGCCAAACTGGTCGACGAAACCTCTCCGCCCTTTCCCGTCAGCTTCTACGGCGTGATGAAGGTCGCCTCCGAACGCGAGCTTGGGGCGATGGACGGTCTAAACTTCGGGGTCGGCAGGCTGGCGGGCGTTTACGGACTGAACTGTGCCGCGCCCTCCCTTCTGCGAAAGGACAACGGCTTAGGTTTCGATTTCGCCAATTTCGTTATCCATCGCCGGGTAGAAGGTCGATCGGCGCCGGTTTGGATGGGTCCCAAGGTTAACGATGAGGCGCATCCGACATTGGTATCGGATGACGCAGATATGCTGCTGCGTTTGGCGCAACACGACCAAAATGGCATATTCCATTGCTTCGGCTGCGAGACCATCAGCCGGATAGACCTGGCGCATAAGATTGCCACGGTTTTTGATGCCGATCCCGGATTGATCGCGACTGTGCCTACCGATCCCGATGTGCTGGATATTCATCGGCACATTGGCATTCCCTTCCGTACACGGGCCAACACTGAACGTACGGCGGCCGCGCTCGGTCGCAGGGCATTCAATGTGGAGGAGGGCTTGCTGGCGTTTCGCAACGAGTGGGATGCCTTTTGGGGTTAGTCGTGCTCATCCTGTGCTCAAGCACAAACTTCAGGCTATACTCATTGATCACCATAAGGAGAGAGATCAAAACCATGACCAGGCTAACGCATGCTCTATTTCTTGTCTTACTTTTGGGAATCGCGATACCAGTTTTTGCGCAAGATAGGGACAGCATACAGGGCACGTTCAAGAGCCCCCACGCAGTGATGGACTTTGCCGACGCCGGAGACGGGATTGGGCTGCGCGTTGTCGGCAGTCAGCGCACTGCTGATTATCTATGCAGCGACGGAGATACACTGTCGCAGGGGCAGCAATACGTAACTGTAAGCATCGAGCTGACATGCGATCCGGCGCGCAGCGAAAATTGTGTTATCGCCTCCTTCGACTTTGAGCTGGCGGGTGCCAATGGCATCATCTATCCAAACGCAGCGGAAGAGGATGACAGCGCCTTTGATATCCCACCAGGCTCTGAAGCGAGTGGCGACGTATCAGCCTTCATCAGCGGAGATGATACCAATATCATCTTGCTCTTTTATCATTTTCCGACTATTCCCTACACCTTTCCTCTCGTCTTCGCAACAGGTCTGGAAGAGGTTACTAGAGTCACTATTCCGATCAATGCCACTATCGGCATGATCGCGCGCGAAGGTCCTGGTCCCGATCATGATTTCACGGGTGTGTTCAACCGCGGTGAGCAAATCCTGGCGTATGGCAGAAACGAAGATGGTAGCTGGCTGGCAATCACCTTCGGCTGGGTACCTGCCGAGCTCGTGGAAGCCTGTGGCGATATCATGAGCTTGCCCGTGACATCTCCCTAGCAATTGCCGGGCTAACTTGGTATGTCATGAACTTCTAAGGTCGAAACAAATTGAAGAAACCGAATGTGGTCTTCCTTCTGACCGACCAGTGGCGCTTGCAGGCCTTGGGCTACGCCGGCAACACTCAGGTGCTGACGCCAAACATTGACCGCCTGGCCGATGAAAGTATCAACTTTCAACATGCTATCTCGGGATACCCGGTCTGTAGTCCTTGGCGCGCCAGCTTTCTGACCGGGCAATATCCGCTGACCCACGGCGTGTTCGTTAACGATGTGCCCATCGGCAGCGATCCGGTCGGTTTAGGCGATGCCTTCAAGCGGGAAGGCTACAATACGGCCTTCATAGGCAAATGGCATATCGATGGGCATGGGCGCAGCGAATACATCCCGCCGGAGCGTCGCTTGGGTTTCGATTATTTCAAGGTGCTGGAATGCACGCATGACTACAATCAGTCCGACTATTATTCCGGCGATGACACCACCAAGCGGCGCTGGCATGGATACGATGTCTTCGCGCAGTGCCTGGACGCGCAAGCCTATATTGAAGCGCAGAGTGCCGATCAACCCTTCCTTTTAGTGCTGTCCTGGGGACCACCGCACAATCCCTACGAGACGGCACCAAAATATTTCAGAGATATGTACCGCGCACAGGATATCGAGTTGAGATCCAATGTGCCAGCGGAGATTGCGGAACGCGCCCAAGAGTGGTTGGCCGGTTATTATGCCCATTGCAGCGCCATTGACAAAAGCGTTGGCGATATCATGAACACGCTTGCTGAATGCGATCTGGCGGAGGATACCGTGCTTGTTTTCTCATCTGATCACGGCGATATGCTGGGATCACAAGGCATGACGCGCAAGCAGAAACCTTACGAGGAGTCGATTCGCGTACCGTTCTTGCTGCGTTATCCTGGCAGATTTGGTCGCGACGGTCGCATTGTTGACGCCTTCCTCAACGCTCACGATATTATGCCGACTCTGCTCGGTTTGTGCGATTTGCCTATTCCCGATTCAGTAGAGGGACGCGATGTCTCGGGTGCAATTGATGGCGGCGCTGATGACGGAGAAGAGGAATTGCTCGCTTGCTTTCATCCTTTCGGCGAATGGTCGCGCGATAAGAACGGCATTGAGTTTCGAGGAATCCGGACCGCACGCTACACATACTGCATAGGTCTTGACGGTCCGTGGTTGCTTTTTGACAACCTGGCCGACCCCTATCAGCTTGACAACAAGGTCAATGTGCCGGAACTCGCCGCTATACAGCAACAATTGGATGGCCTGCTACAGAAGAAGCTTGGCGCGATGGGTGATGAATTCTTGCCGGGTCAAGCCTATATCGAGCGCTGGGGTTATACGGTAGACGCCAGCGGCACCGTGCCGCATACTTGATAGCCATCGTCTTTGGCAGCATTCACCGCTTCTAGCCGGTGTAGCGGACATAGTCTTTGTTGCGATGATAAATCAAGGGCGACTGCGCATCGTCATCAAGCACATCGCCGATCTGAAAGCGGGCCACTTGCTGCTCCGACAAAATATTGCGCTGCCCGTTAAAGGTGCTGCCATCCGGCATATAGGCGCAGGTCATGGCGCGCCGATGATGAGATGTCATATTGGCGCCCGCGCCATGTGCCAGCAGCCCATTGTGAAATGAACAGGAGCCCGCCTTCATCTCAACTGACACTGCTTCCATCTCGCTCCATTGCGGGTAGGCAGTGAACAAATCGCCGATATTGCTGCCGATGCTTACGTTATCGTAGGTCGCCAATTTTTGTGTTCCGGGCACAAAGTAGAGGCATCCGTTATCCTTGGTCACATCATCCAGCGCCACCCAGATACTGATGGCATCGCGTGAATAAAACGACCAATAGGGATTATCCAAGTGCCAGCCAGTCGGGTTTCCCCAGGGCGGTTTTATCAAGGCCTGATCGTGCCAGATGCGGATGCCGTCCACGCCGGCCAATTCCGCGGCAATTTTGCCGAGCCGATCATCAATCATCAGTTTTCGCATGCCGGCGTGATCGGTCCACAAGTTAATGCGCTGCGTGAATACGCGAGCATAATAATTGTCCTCTTCAAGCATGCTGCCGTCCGCCATTTTGCGATCTTCACGACTCGCTACCGCTTCTCCAACATAATCGCGCCAGATTTCCAACTCTGTCGGCGAGAGAAAGTCATGAATAGCGACAAAGCCATTTTCTTGATAAAAACTGATTTGTTCCGCCGCAATTGTCTGGTTCATCTTGCCAACACTCCTCAAGTCACGATCCGACTACCAAGAGTTTACAATATTTTCTGCGGTTCGCCACGACAGGGCCATTATGGTCTCAGAAGGGTTGAACCCGCCGTTGGTGACATGGGGCGACCCGTCAGCGACAAAGAGGTTTTCATGGCTGTGTACGCGACACCAACTATCAACAACCGATTGCGTCGGATCATCTCCCATACGACAAGTGCCCGCTTGATGCTGCCCACCGGACAGGTAGCGCTGTGGGGCTTCTCCCCAAACTCTCACAGCGCCAGAGGCCACGAGCCATTCTTTGGCACACTGGTGCATGAACTTTGCCGTGCGCACCGTTTCCGGATGTGCCGCGCCGGAAAGGTGCGCCACCGGAATGCCGTAGCGGTCTCTCAGTTTGGGACTGGCGCTGACGCGCGCATCAAGGTGGGGAATCTCGTGCACGGGTCCCACAATATCGTTGATACGGCGAAAATTGTCGCGCATGAAATGTTTCGCGGATATGCCCCAACGAGACATTTTGGGCGGGGATTGATGCTTCCAAACAACTATTGGCGTACAAACATCCGAATCGGTCAACATTCCGCCACCAATGATGCCGTCGTTATCGTGGTTGAATTCGCAAGTTGCGACCGAAGCGCCGGGTCTCAACCCACCGTCATAAATGTCCTGTTCAAACAATCCCACCGCCTGCGGATAGTAATGCCCCTGCAGATTCCTCCCCACCAGATCGCTGCCATTGCCAACGCCATCGGGTTCCTGCTTCGTCGCGGAATTGAGCAAGAGACGCGCCGTCTCCACCGCGCCGCAGCTAAGTACAACTACAGCTGCTGTGACGTCTTCTTATATACCTACCGCATTGATAACGGTCACACCCTTAATGGATCCCGATTCGCTGGTCAAGAGCCTGCTGACCATGACATCCGCCCGTACTGTGCAGTTACCGCTGCGCAAGGCGCGAGGCACAGTAGTATTGTGGCTACCATTCTTGGCATCTGTCGGGCAGCCGAAGCCGAAACAGTGCTGGCAATAAACGCAAGCAGGCAGGCCGTTGTAGGGTATCGAATTGATCAATCGCGGCATGCGCAATCCACGCCAGCCCAACGCGTCCAATCCAGCAAGATGAACTTTCGATTTGCAGGGCAAGGGCAGCGCTGGCATGGGATAGGACTTCTAATAGGGCGGCAGATGATACATGGTTCTATGATCGCCACAAACGCCGATCTCCCACTCGACCTTTTCGTAGAAGGGTGCCAATTCATCATAGCTGATTGGCCAATCCGCCAGAGAGCTGCCAGCGGGCACGCCATAAATGCTAGCCATGCGAAAGTCTTGCGGTATGAAGCGCCAAGCCTGCCCGGCATAAACGCGCGTGCCGCTGCCCAGACACGCCGCGTTGTTTTGATAGCCCCACTCATGCGGGCGCAACACTCGGCCGCTATCGCTCGTTCGTGGGTTGCCAATGATATCCGGTCCAGCGTTGTGGCCATATTGCGACACGCGTTGATTGCGCAAGTGATCCCGCCCAATGTCATCAAGCGACAGATCGTGACCGCGCTCTAGCAGCAATACGAATTTGCCGGCCTCGGCGAGCACTGCCGCCGCCACACCCCCACCGGCTCCCGAGCCAACTACAATGACATCGGTTTTGCTCATCCCGTTTCCTCGAATCCGACCATCGCCCAAGAAACTGCGCCGCGGTTGCCGCCATTGCCCGGATCGCTATAATAGCCCTCCATACAATGCTCAACGATTAGCGCGAAGCAGGCTACCGGATCTAACGCCCGGACTGCCTTAACCCTGCCGTTTTCAATTGACTCCAGCAAGGCGGTCCGCTCGTCCAGGCCAAGATCCGCAAAGTCCTTGTCATTTTTTGCGCGAGCTTCCGCATCAAGCATGTCAAGCCAAATACGATACATGGTCAACTGTGAAGCCAGATCTGAGTTGAGTTGCCGAATCAGGTAGTCGCCGACACCCGCTTCCCATCCACCAGGAAAGTCGTCGGCGGGAATAATCGTATCCACCAGCGCTTGCAAGCAGGTCATTTGTAGATCAGATAGCATTTTCCTACTTACTCCCTGGCGCTTTGCCAACACCATTTCCAAGTTGGTTTCGCACTTTTGTTGCAATCAAATGATAGTTCATTTCATATAGGCTCGTCCACGGAAGGTACTGACTGCGTCGCGCCCGTCTGGCCGCGTTGGCAGGAAAACCGTCCTGCGTTCATCATTCTCTTGGTGGAGTACGGCACGCCACAAGAACAGAATCAGCATTTCGCGAACAACAATAAACAAAACGAAGGTCAGTGCAAGACCAATGGCTTCTCCAGCCGCTGGCAAGACGTAGAGTAATACTAGCGGCAGAGCGATAGCCATTAAGTAGCTCAGGATCTGCAGCGTGAATAGACAGATGATGACGACGCTGGACACATCGGCGCGACCGCGAATCCGCCTGCAGAGCAGCATCGGCAGCAAACAAGCCATGACCATCGATTGTGAATGTTCGAGCTGAATCATGAGCGCAATCAGCGCCAACTCCAGCACCATAAGCAACAGCTTGTGCAAATCGATGTTGTCTAACTGATACATGGTCACTAATACAGGCATCAGAAGACCGAGCAAAGCGGCGCTCGCAAGAAACTTGCGAATGATACTTATCCAGGCCAGGGCATCGTTTTCGTGCAGGACAACTTTGCAAATGGAAATATAAATAAAGACGCGTCCAGGCGGAATGACGCCGACCTCGTCCAATAGCCCGTCACTACCCTGCCGAGAAATCAAGGCAACGATCCTGCCCAGCCAGAAGCTGCTATAAAGCAGGCTATGCAGCATAAGCCACAGAGGCAGCGTCCAGATTACCGAGAAACCTATGAAACTGTATGCCTGCGCCAGAAGAAACAAGAGCATCATGCCCGTCAAGAGTGCAACGGCCAGCACGGACATACGCCTTTTTCCGCGAACGAGTTGACGCAAGAAATGTTTGCCAACGGGATGAAATGTGGGTCGGCTCAGTTGCTGCCAGATAGATCGACAAGGTACAGCTTGCTGCAGGAACATTTTCAAGTGACCAAGCTGAATTGGCGGCATGAGAAGTTTCAGATCCCACCAGGTCCAGGATGAACGATCGTGGGGGACACTGCCACCAACAAATCAGGAAACAGCCGGCGTAAGCGCAGTCTTTTTCGCAGGATCAACCGCATCATCGTAGAGAAAGCATTTCACCGTACGGCCTTCATGCTCCACGCTAGGCGGGATATTGTCATGGCAGATATCCATAACGGCCGGGCAGCGACCAGCAAACTTGCAGCCTGTCCGCGTGTACTCATCGGTTTCGATGACCGCAAGATCGATCTTTTCGTCCCAAGAATCACTGGTATTAATGCTGGGAACGGATGTTTTGAGATTCTGCGTGTAGGGATGAAGGGGATTGCCTAGCACCTTTTCGGTAGGGCCCATCTCGACGATCCAACCACGCAACATGACCGCAATGCGATCGCCGGCGTAAAAGGCAGTGGCAAGATCATGCGTGATGTAAATTATACTGACCTTGTTGTCTTCTTTCAGCTTGCGGAACATATTTACAACGGACATGCGCAATGAGGCGTCCAGCATGGATACCGGCTCATCGGCGACGATTAGCGAGGGTTTGGTGATGAGCGCCCGGGCGACGGCAACACGCTGTGCCTGCCCACCCGAAAGTTCATTCGGGTAACGCCCGGCGATCTCGGCAAGGGTCAAGCCCACTTCGCTCAATACCTCGTTGATATAACGGGGCGCTTCCTTTTTGTCCGCCGTCATTTTGTAGTTGTAAACGGTTTCGTAGAGATAACGATCAATCTGCTTCAGCGGGCTGAAGGCGGCGAAAGGGTCTTGGAAGACGGGTTGCACCTCTTTGTAGAACCAGTTTTTCATCTCCTTCTTGCTGAGATCGTTTATGACGCGATCCTTATAGCGTAAGATGCCATCAGTCGCGACTTCCATGCGCAGAACCATCTTTGCCAAGGTTGTCTTTCCGCTGCCGCTTTCGCCCACGATGGCAAAGATCTCCGGCTGATCCGCTTCAATAACAATTGAGGCACGATCAACCGCATGAAACTCCTGCGAGCTAAAGCCCTTGCGGATATGAAACACTTTACTGAGGTCTTCGATTTGTAGGAGCGGCGCATTAGACGACTGGCTCATGGCGCATTTCCTCTTCGACTACGTGACACGCGGTGCGATGTCCTGGCGCCACCAGGATCATGTCGGGATCAATGGTGTGGCATATCTCCCGTACCAGTGGACAGCGTTCGTGGAAACGACAGCCGCTCGGTGGACGGTCCAGTGCCGGGGGGCGTCCGGGAATGCTCGCCCGTTCTTCGCGTGAGTCCAGGCTGGGCAGCGATTCGATCAGGAATTTGGTATAGGGATGTTTGGGATTTTGCAGGATAGTCGTGGTATCGGCTTCTTCGACCAACTTTCCTGCATAAAGAATGCCAATACGATCGGCCAAATTAGCGTGCACACCGATGTCGTGCGTGATCAGTATCAGCGTGCTGCCTTCCTTTTGCTGGACATCCTTCAACATCTGTATTACACCCCGCTGCACTACCACGTCCAGAGCAGTGGTCGGTTCATCGGCGAAGATGAGTTTTGGCCAAAGGATTGTCGCCAGCGCAATTGTAACACGTTGCCTCATGCCGCCGGAAAGCTGATGCGGATAAGATGCCATGACCTTCTCGGGAAGACCCAGGTCACGTAGATAATCCGCGGTTAGCTGGAAAGATTCGGCTTTGCTGACATCACGGTGCGCGCTGATGAAGTCGTGAAAAGTATCGCGAACACGGCGCACAGGGTTCAAAACGTGCATCGAGCCTTGCGGGATATACGAGATCGTCTTCCAGCGTAGATCGCGTTCCTGGTCTTCGGTCATCTCGGCAGCATTCAAAGTTTCGCCATCAAGGTGATAGATGATCTCACCCCCGACAACGGTTAGCGGCGGCTGATATGAGCCTAGCAAGACTTTCAGTAAGGTCGTCTTGCCGCAACCGGATTCGCCGGCGATACCATAGACTTCGCCTTCCTGAATTTGGATCGAAATGTCATCAACCGCCTGGACGGTACGTTCAACGCCGTAAGCTTTAGTGATGTAATAGGCGCGCAGGTTGTTGGTTTCGATTATGGTGCCCATTATTCGTCCTTTTCATTCCGAACAGCAGCCACAAAGGCGCCACCTGGCGTTCTCGCCCCCTCTCGCTCCAAATCTTGCGCAAGATCTGATTGGTGTACTTGTAGACGAACAAGACGCTTGCGCGGATCGAGGTATTCGCTGATGCCAATGGAGACCAGGTAGAAGCCGACCACCATGACTATTGAAGCGGTCACCGGAGCGACCATCACCCAAGGCTTGCCGGCGAAAATGGAACTCCATTCGTTGGCCCAATAGATCATCGTGCCGAGGCTCAAACTATTGAGATCGTTCAAGCCCAGGTACGAGAGCGTGACTTCGATGCCGATGGAAAACAGGAATCCACTTACTACATCCGCCAGCATGAACGGGATGATAAAGGGCAAATGCTCCTGAATGACGATCTTGACCGTGTTCATGCCGCTGAATATCGCGGTATGCGTAAAATCACGTTCGCGAAGGCTCAAAACCTGCGCGCGATAACGTTTTGAAGGATATGCCCAGTCCAGAATGCCAATGAGAATGCCAAGCGTTACGAAGGTCAGTTCACCCTTCAAGATCACCGCGATCAATATGAGCAAGGGTAATCGCGGGATTACGATGACGCTCTCGACAACTGACTGAATGACGCGGTCAGCAGCGCCGCCCAGGTAGCCCGAAATCATACCCAGCATGACTCCGATGCCCCGACCGATCACGACGGCGATGCTGGCGATGAGCAATGTGTTTCTCACGCCGGTGGTCAGCATCCAGAATACGTCTTGCCCCAGCGTGGTCGTGCCAAGCACGTATTGCGCGGAAGGTGGGTCACCCCGAAATTTGCGCGGGACAACCCGGCGCTTTTCCGGCGGATCTGCCGCAAAGAATGAGGTCACGACCAAAACAGCGACGAAAATCAGGATGAGCGAGCCGAAGCGAAAAGACAGGCTGAAGCGAAATAAATCTCGTAAAGTCGTTAGCATGGCGGCAACCCTATCTCAAGCGGACACGCGGATCAAAGACCGGGTAAAGCAAGTCGACTATCAGCGAGCCAGTAGCGATGCCGACGATTGACAGCAGGGTGATGCCGATAATGATGTTGTAGTCCGCGTTGCTGATCGCGGTAAAAAGTTTCGAACCTACGCCCGGATAGCCGAACATCACTTCAACAATCAGCGCGCCTTCGAACATCGCGCCAAGCGAGAGCGCAAGATCATTGACATGGGGCAGCATCGTGTTCCGAATAACGTATGACAAGACTATTCTGCGTTTGGGCACCGCCGCAAGCTCGGCATACTGCACATAGTCGCTGGCGATTTCTGTGGTAGAAAGCGCCTTCGCCATTATGAAGCGAAATGCGAAACCGCCGATGACAATCGAAAGCGCCGGGAGAAAGCCGAAGCGCAAGATGCTGCTGATATAATTCCAAGTCAGCGCCGGTGTTCCCTGTGACCCGCCAACCATGGGAAATAGCGGAAGATAAAACGCGAATACGACCAGAAGAATTAGCGCCGTAATGAGATAAGGCATGGGATAAATGACGATGACGAACCGCTCGAGAATCTGGGCCCAGCTCCGGTTCTGATAGTAACCCACCAGCGAGCCGACAAAAATGCCCAGCAGCCAGGATATAAGTGTCGTGGTAGTCAACAGTCCTACCGTCCAGGGTAAGCCGGCGGCAATGATATCGCTGACCGGCGTCGGGAAGTTCTGAAACGATGGACCGAGGTCGCCTTTGAAGAGGCGCTGCCAAAAAGCTACGTATTGTTCCAGCAGACTGCCGTCCAAACCATAAAGATCTTGCATGGTGGCGCGCATGGCGACCACTGCTTGCGGGTCAATCGTTTGTAAAGCCGTCATGCGCCCGATCATGTCGTCGATCGGATTCACCGGCGAAAAGCGGGGAATCAAGAATGTTATCGTCACGCCAACAAAGATGACGACTGCCCACTGCACGATTCGCGGGAGAATGTATGTTCTCAGTAGTTGCATGACCTAAGCCATCAATAGAGTTGCAGAAATGTAATCTTCAACTGAATACTACTTAAGCCAAAGTGTGGGGGAGATAGTCCCCCACACTTTGAAATTCAAACTAGCTTGTCGGGTGCAGGTTCTGGATGGCGTATTTGCCGCCCTGGAACCAGTACAAGGGTTGATAGTTCGGGTTTTCCGCCGTCGGGAATCCCGTCCAGTAGGTTTCGTCCCAGGTGACGAATTTCTTGAAGGCGATAGCGGTGATGTCGAACATGTTCTCGACCCAGTTCTGCAAGAATTGGATGCCGAGTTCTACATTCTCCGCCTCTTGAGAAACCGGATTGACCGATTCCATCGCGTCGATCAGTTCATCGCTTCTGTCATCCTGGAGGCGCCGTACACCGTCGCCGCCCAGCGGACGATAGTCTTCGCCAACCGGCGCGTAGTACTTGGAATGGCGGCCGCGAATCTGGGGCCACATATCACCTGACGCCAGCGCAAAGCTGGTCCAGGGCGTGCTAACCTCATATTCGCCAACATAATGGTTCTGGCTCCAAGTGTTGCGATCCAGCGTGCTGAAGTTGATCACGACGCCGAAATCGGTCCACATATCGAAGGCAGCCTGCCCCATGCGATAGGCGTCATTTTCACTGGGATCGGATTGCAGGTCCAGCACCCAGGGCTCGCCATCTGGCGTCAGCCACGAACCGTCCCCGGCGCGGCTTAGGCCAGCCTTGAGCAGCAGTTTTTCGGCCGCATCAGTATCGTAATTCCACCAGCCAGTGCCGAAGACTTCGTGCGGCTCGCCGGGAACGGTGAAGCCCTGCTCTTCCGCCCAGGCCGCGATCTGATCGGGAACGGTGGGATCGTAGGGGCTGTACATCTCGCCGTCGCCGAGGTCGATCTGCAGGTCGGTCAGCCATTGGGTCATGGGACCATGATACAGCTCATACAGCTTGGCAGTCGGGGGAACCGGGAAGGGCGTAACCTTGGCGACGCCGCCGACGTATTCGGTCTGCAGCTCAACGATATCGATCGCCAGCGCCAGCGCCCAGCGGACGTCCTTATTCTGCAACAACGGATCGCCTTCGTGGTTCATAGCCAGTTGCCGCGAGCTGACTTCATTGGGATAAGCCCAGGGGAAATCCTGGTACCAGGAACGAGCGTTCGGCGCGTTTTCCAGCGTGAAATCGAAAGATTCGATGTCAACATCGAAGTAGACATCCAGCTCGTTACGAGACATCGCAATGGCCTTCTTGATGTTCTCGTTGCCGTAGAAGATGCTCAAGGCATAGGGAGGACCGGAACCGCCAGTGATGATACCGGCCAGCGAATTCTCCGGATCGTCACGGCGCTTGAACAATTCCCAATAGCCATTCGGGTCCGCTTCGACCGGCAGGTAATTGCCCAGTACGACGACATCTTGCGCTTCCCAAACCCAGGAACCGAGATTCTCGCCATCGGCCAGAGCCATTTCCGCAGCCGAAACGATGTGCGACGGCATCATGTAAATGCCATTCCAGCGCGATTCGAAGAGCGTGTGGAAACGCGGGTTGGAGCGGTTCAGCGTGAAGTGGACGCTGTAGTCGCCCATTTTTTCGACTTGAACATCTAAGTCGACCAACTGCGCATGCCAGCCACCCTGGCCCAATTCCGGGTTGGCTTTGATGGTTTCGATGGTATAGACCACGTCATCGGCATCAAATTCTTCGCCATCAGACCACATGACGCCCGGGCGCAATTCGACCGACATTTCAGTGAAGTCATCGTTATAAACCGGGTCGGCAATCGCCAAAGCATGAATAAACTCACCGGTCTCTTGATCACGATTCCAGAACGTCTCCAGCATTAGACCGTGATGGAATGCCGTCGAGCCGCCGATGCGCCAGACGTTGAAGTTATTGACCGTCTGCCAGCGGAAGATCTGGTCGAAGACCCAAAGGTCCTCGCGCGGGACATCAACAGGCAAACCGTCGGGCTCCTGCGCGAAGCCGACAAGCGTTGGCACTATCAGCAGCACCAACAATATGAATAAGACAAACTTCTACCCGAAATTGTTGCCGCGCGCTGCGGCAGTAGATTGGCGCACGTTCAATTGCGGCGTAAGCGTTATCGGTTGCGGCTCAATACCCTGCATCAGTTCCAGCAACATTCCCATCGCCAGCTGACCCCAGCAAGCCAACTGATGGTTGACCGAGGTCAATGCCGGACTGAAATCGCGCGAGCGCGGCAAATCGTCATGACCGACGACACTGATTTGCTGCGGAACTTGAAAACCCAAAGTTTGCAAGCGCCGTATCGCGCCCATCGCCATCCGATCGTTAAAGGCGACAATAGCGGTCAAATCCGGGTTTGCCTGGATCAGCCTTTCCGCTGCAGCTGCCCCACTATCTACGGAAAAATCGCCAAATTCACAGGGCAACTCGTCAAAATCAATGCCGTGCGCTTCCGCCGCATTTCGTACACCGAGCATACGATCTTCGATATCTCGCAGGGCGATCAAGCCGATCTGCCGATGACCCAGTTCAATGAGGTGATCCATCATCAAACTGCCGCCCATTTGATTGTCACTCTGCAAATAATGCCGATAAGGATAGGTACCCAGCATGATTAAGGGAATATCCAATGCCGAAATGATGTCCATGATCGGCGCGATGTTCGAGTGCCCATCCATTATAACGCCATCGAGGTAGCCACCGGAAAGCAAATTGACAAAGTTGGGATCGAGGACACCATCAATAATCTTGGGCGAAGAAATGAGCATGTGGTAACCACTATCGCTGCAGAACGCTTCTATGCCGGACAGAATCTGCAATGACGCCAATGCCGTAAATGGCGTGTTACGTAAGCGCGGGAAAACGGCCGCAATGATGCGTGTCTCGCCGGAAACCAGCGCTCGTGCGGCAAAGTTGGGCTGATAACCCAAGGCAATGCTCGCCTCCAGCACACGTTCACGTGTCTCTTCCGCATACTTTTCTTTGCGAGAATTAGACAATATACGAGACGCAGTCGAAACCGATACATTGGCTCGGTTGGCGACATCTCGAATCGTGGCCAAAACAACCTTCCTCAACAAAGTTGTGTCGCGGAGCGAACACAGCTACGTGACAAATCTACTTAGGCTTATCCTCGACAATCCCTGCGTGCTGCCCCATTTTCCACCGCGGCAACCGCATTTGTCGCAGCAACTTTAGACGCTTTTTTCACTTCGCGCAACCGTTTGCGTCGGACGCCGTTTGTGAGTATAATAGCCCCAATTTAAAAATGCAACCGTTTGCGCCCGTGTCGGCGATTCTGTTCACAGCCGCTTGTCGGCAGTGGCAATTACAGTTACGCTAACGCAAAATAACTCGCTATGTTGTATTGCGCACTGCGGTTTGTCAAAAAAGTGTATAAGAATCTTCGCTGTTTTACTGAATTTGTCTTGAAAAGGGGATACGAGCGTGGCAAAGAAACCAAATATCCTGCTGATTGCTATTGATTCGCTTCGCGCAGATCATATGAGTTGTTATGGCTATGACCGCCTCACTACGCCTCACATTGATCGCTTTGCCGAATCCGGAGTGCTCTTCGAAAGCACTTTCAGTCCGCATATCCCGACGACGCCCGCCTATGCATCCATGCTCACCGGCCGAGATTGCTTCGGAACGCAGGTGGTTGCGCTCCGCCATCAAGGTCCCTTGCGCGCGGAAGTACCGACCATTGCCGAGATCTTGCGGGATCATGGTTACAACACGACCTCGGTCGGCTTCAAGGGCAATCCCAGTTCGCGTGGCTTCGATACCTATATCGATTATCCCGCTTGGGGCAGCTGGGCAACTGGCCGCAGTCCCAAAGCGCAGCGTCTAAACGAGGTGACCATGCCGGAACTGGAACGCCTCGCCGCCGAAGACAAGCCCTGGTTTGTCATGCTGCGACATATGGATCCCCACGCGCCCTACCTGCCACCGGAACCTTACGAGCGCATGTTTTATCACGGCGACGAAAAGGATTCGGATAACCGCTCAATGGATCCTGTGCTCAGCTTCAAACCTTTCTGTGATTTCTTCAAATCCTGGATGCCGCCCGGCGTTACAGACAAGGACTACATCATTGCGCAATACGATGGCGCCATCGCCTATATGGACGCCTGCATCCAATCCATCTTCCGGGCGCTGGATAGCATGGGCATCCTTGACGACACCATCATCGCCCTTAATGGCGACCACGGCGAAACGCTCTATGATCACGAATTGTGGTTCGATCACCACGGCATCTTCGACAACGTCTTGCACGTGCCGCTGATCATTCGCTACCCGAAAAAGCTGCCGCAAGGCACGCGGGTAAGTGGCTTTAACCAGCACAAAGACCTTGTGCCTACTTTGCTTGACCTGGCGGATCTACCGCAGGAACCTACTCTGGAAGGAGCGGAATTCGACGGACAAAGCATGCTACCCATGGTTCGTGGCGATGTGGCATCATTCGATAGTGAGTTTTATATCAGCGAATGTACCTGGATGCGCAAGCATGGCTGGCGTACGCCGTCCTGGAAGCTGATGATTGCGCTTGAGCCCGATTTCCATTTTAAACCGGAAGTCGAGCTATACAACCTGGTGGAAGATTCGGATGAAAACAATAATCTGGCGGAATCGCGTCCTGATATGGTGGCGTCGCTGGGCGAGCGCATGGAAGCCTGGATCGTCAAACGCGAGGCAGAAACCGGGCTTACCAATCCGATGCTGACGCAAGGCGATTGGCATGGTATCAAAGGTGTAGGAGCTTTCAAGACATCGCAGCAGGCTTATGATTCGCTTAAAATTGGTAACATAGACAAGGCGATCAAATTGCAAGCGCAATCTCGGGAAGAAGAGTAACTTTCGGACAGCCAGGAATCAGATTAATTGGTCTGGAAATAGCTTCTGGTTGAAGCCTTCCTTAAGTCCCTGATCGACGTCGCGAGCGGTAAAGACGAGTTGGTGGGTCTTCGGCAATAAAATAGGGAGAAAAGAATATGACCTTGAAAGTAGCAGTTGTGGGTATGGGCGGGATCGGTAATAATCACGCCCGCATTTATGGTGAACATCCGGATACAAAAGTCGTAGCAGTTTGCGATATTATTCCCGAGCGCTCGGACAAAGCGGCAGAAGCGCATGGCTGTCAGGGCTTTTATTCTGTGCAGGACATGCTTGATAGCGGCCTGCCATTTGATATGGCCAGTGTGACCACCGCGGGCGTAGAAAACGGCGGCGACCATTATGAACCGACCATGCAGCTGCTGCGCGCAGGATATCCCGTACTCGGTGAGAAACCGATATCTAACGAAATACCGAAGGCGGAAGAAATGGTGGCGCTGGCGCGGAAAAAAAACCTGCGCTACGGCGTCAACCTCAATCACCGCTTCACACCGGCTGCGCTGCAAGCCAAGGAATGGATGGTACGCGGGCGACTGGGCGAGGTCAACATGATCAACATGACTATGTGGATCAACAACAAGAAAGAAAGCTCGCCGCACTTCCATATGCGCGCGCTGCATCCCCATTCGCTGGATGTGATGCGCTATTTCGCGCAATCCGAAGTCAGCAAGGCGCATGCGTTTTTCAAAAAGGGCAAGGGACGCAAGATCTGGTCCAATGTACAGGTCAACCTGCTCTACGAAAATGGCGTTATCGGGCACTTGCGCGGCAGTTATGATGGCAACTTTGGCGCAGCAGGAACTTATGGGTTGGAGAATCTGGAAGTAGTCGGTTCGGACGGGCGCTTCATTTTGCGTGACGCCTGCGAGGAACTGACCTTCTATCCACGCTTTGATCAGCGATTGGAACGACACGAGAATCTAGGCGGAATGACCCATTTCAGCCAAACATTTGATAGCCGAATCTCGCGCTGGATCGACCAGAATGTCGCACAGGTGGCGGCCGATCAGATCGATGCATCGGGTGCAGATGCGCTCAAAGTGCAGCGGGTCATAGAAGCGGCGATTGAGTCGTGGGACACTGGAAAGGTCATCACCTTGTGATTACAGTGATTGGCCGGGGTCATTCGGGTACGCGTACCATTTCGCACACCCTTTATGCCTCTGGTGTTTATATGGGCAGCAGGCTGAACCCCTCTGGCGATCTTCTTCCACCATACGCAATGTATGATGCTTGTCGTGTATTTGCCCGCTTTGTGCGTTGGAACGGGGACTTGAGTTGGGATTTCAGCGGCGTATATTCGGAAGATATCCCGCCGCGATTTACCAGCCTGATCAATAGCTTTCTGGAGTCGGTTCTCAACTACAAGGGAGAACTAAAAGGCTGGAAAATACCTGAAACGACGCTGATCTATCCCTGGCTAGTACGCATGTACCCCGATATTCGCTATATTTTCTGGGTGCGCAATCCACGCGATAGCATTCTGGCGGGGCATAAAACCGATGATATGCGTGACTTCGGCATTCAATACCCGGAAACTGATAATGAAAGGCGGCGCCGTGCAATTTCCTGGAAGTATCAGTACGATCTGGTGCAATCCATGCCGAAACCAAAACACTGGATCGAAGTCCGTTTTGAAGATTTTGTTTTGAAGCAGGAAGAAACGCTGGAGCGGCTGGAGGCTTTTTTGGGGATTCCACTAGCGCGCGTTATTTTGCGCACGGATACCATCAATCGCTGGCAGAGCGACGAAGGCATCAATTATTTTGGATTCCTGGAAAGCGCTATGCGTGAATACGATTATGAGATTCCTCATTGATCTAATAAGGAGCCCGGTTAAGTGACGCTTAGAGTTGCGGTCATCGGTTTGGGACCTATCGGAAATCGACATGCCAAACTGTATAAGGAAGATGCATTGGCCGAATTGGTCGGCGTCTGTGATATCGACAGAGAGCGCGCCGATGCTGCTGCCTGCCGTTACAGTGTGCCCGCGTTTCGTGACGTCGAGACCATGCTAAATAACCTAGCACCCGATGTGGTAAGTGTGGCAACCGGAGGTTACGAAAACAGTTCTGATCACCGTATGCCGACTTTGCAAGCCTTGTCCGCAGGCTGCCATGTGCTAGGCGAAAAACCTATATCCAACGAGATCGCAATCGCCGAAGAAATGGTGGCCAAGGGCCGAGAAATGGGCGTTTGCTACGGCATCAATCTCAATCACCGTTTCACACCGGCGGCTCGCCTGGCGAAATCTTGGGTGGATGAGGGCCGATTGGGTCATTTGCTCTTCACCAATATGGCAATGTGGATCATGAATCCGGCTGAGACTTCGCCTTACTATCACATTAAGTCTTTGCACCCACATACGGTGGATGTGATGCGTTACTTCTGCGGCGATGTGGAGGCGGTGCATTGCTTCGCGACCAAAGCGCCGGGCCGGCAAATCTGGTCCACCGCGCAGTTCAGTTTCCGCTTCCGCAATGGAACCGTAGGCACATTGACTGGCAGCTATGATATCGAACGTGGTCATCCCATGGAACGCTGCGAAGTGGCCGGCACAAGAGGCCGTTTCGTCCTAGATGATATGTGGCGGGAATTGACACTTTATCCGGCGGGTAACCTGGAAAAAACCGTATATTCTGATCCGCTTTTTGGGGGATTTCACAATTTTGAGAACACATTCCGCGAGCGGATTCACTGCTTCTTGCAGCAAGTCGCCGATGGCGTCGCGCCGGAAGATATCGATGGCAGCGGAGCCGACGGATTGGCGGCGCAGAAAGTGCTGGCAGCAGCGATCGAATCGATAGAGAGCGAATCCGTCATTTATCTTGACCAAGAATAAAACTAAGAAAGATTAGGAGAAAGCAAAGACCATGAAATTAGGAGCGAACTCACTCTTATTCGGCGCATGGGAAATGGAAACCGCCTTCAAGTACTTGGCAATGTCGGGTTACGATGGAATCGAAATATCCGCGATTGATAGCATGAGTCAGCACCTGGTTTTGGACCGCTGGCAAGAAATCGCGCCCGAAATCAAGCGGCTGGCCAAAGCTTATGATCTGGAATTGCTGGCGATGGAACAGTCTTCGCGCGATGCGGATTTGATGGAGAAAGCCTTTCAAGCGGCTGTAGAAACTGGCATACCGATTATATGTTGCGGACCTGGCGGAAAATCGGATGACGAATCGACCTACCAGCAAGTGCTGGACGAGCTGGGCTTTCTGGTACAGAAAGCTGAAAAATACGGCGTGATGTTATGCGTCAAAGCGCATGTCGGGCAATATGTCTATAATACGCCGACCAGCCTAAAGGTGTTGAATGACATTACCTCGCCCTGGTTCGGCCTGGATATGGATCCCTCGCACATTTATCGAGCTGGCGAGAATCCGGTCGAAGCGATTGAGGCAGTGATCTCGCGCATCAAGCATGTACATATCCGCGATTGCAAGGGACGGCAACAAGGACCGGGCGCGCCGGAAAATCAGGCTAACGGTCGCGGCGATATCGACCTGGTCGGTTATATCCGCGTGCTGCACGAAAACGGCTACACTGGCCCCCTGGACCTGGAAGTAATCGGCACTAAGATGCAGGGTCACTCGCTTGAGCAATGCTGCGTCATTGCGGCGGAATCGCGCGGTCATATGCAAGCCTGCCTGCAAGCCGCCGGCGCACGTTAATGGTCTCAGCCTAGAAACGGATAAGAATATGGGTTTTCAACCAACAGACAAACAGATTAATTCCGCATTTGAGATTGCAGGCGAACGTTATGCGGCCTTTGGTGTTGACGTGGGCGCGGCGATGGATCAATTGCGGACCGTACCAATCAGCCTGCATTGCTGGCAAGGCGACGATGTCGGGGGCTTCGAGGATCCAGATCGTGGCTTGAGCGGGGGCATAATGGCAACCGGCAACTACCCCGGCAAGGCGACCACCATTGACCAGTTGAGGGATGATCTCGACAAGGCATATAGTTTGATCCCCGGAAACCATCGTTTGGCTCTGCACGGCTCATACCTTGATAGCGAGTGCAAAATTCCGCGTGACGAATTGCTGCCGGAGCACTTTGACTCCTGGCTGGATTGGGCGAAGGCGAATAATCACGGCTTGGATTTCAATGCAACGTTATTTTCGCATGACCTGGCGGATGACGGCTTCACGCTGTCACATACGGACGGCAGGATCCGGCAATTCTGGATTGATCATTGCATTGCCACACGCGAAATCAGCGCGTATTTTGGTTCCGAATTGGGCACAGCTTCCATCAACAATATCTGGATTCCTGATGGCTACAAGGACATGCCGGCTGATCGTCTTGCGCCGCGTCAACGGCTGCTGGACGCGCTGGATGCGATCTTCGAGAAGGAACTTGATCCCGCGCACAATCTTGATGCGGTTGAGTGCAAGCTCTTTGGTTTGGGCTCAGAAAGCTACGTGGTTGGCTCGCATGAGTTCTACCTCGGTTACGCGACGTCGCGCCAGAAAGTGCTCTGCCTCGATGCCGGACATTTTCATCCGACCGAAACCATCGCCGACAAGCTCTCATCGGTGCTGCTTTATGTGCCAGAAATCCTGCTGCACGTCAGCCGCGGCGTACGCTGGGATAGCGACCACGTGGTGACGCTGACCGATGATTTGCAGGCGATCATGCAGGAGATCGTGCGTTGTGATGCGCTGGAGCGGGTACATATCGGCTTGGATTTCTTTGATGCCAGCATCAACCGCATCGGTGCCTGGGCGATTGGCACGCGCAATGCTTGTCGCGCCCTGCTCATGGCGCTGCTGGAGCCGCGCGCACTGCTGCGGCAATACGAGAATGAGGGCGACTTCACCGGACGTCTCGCCTTACTGGAGGAGCTGAAGGGCCTACCTTTCGGTGCCGTCTGGGATTATTACTGTCTTGCGCAGGAAGTGCCTGTAGGTATAGGATTCATGGATGAGGTCCGTTCCTACGAAGCGCAGATCATGCCAGAGCGCAGCTGAAAAAATTGCTACACTCGTCACCATGCAACAACAAAAGAGTGGCGACACTTCGAGAGAATCAAAAAACTAAAGCGTCTTTTGTGATCCGACATTAGGGGAGGTCTGATGCAACTCTTCAATCCGGAAGAATACCGGCATGTGAATTATCAGTGGGACGATGCACATGCCGCTACGCTCGACCCGCTGGACCGCTTGGTATACCGTTCAAATCTGCTGGGTAACGACCAGCGGATTACCAACACCGGCGGTGGTAATACTTCGAGCAAGATCCTGCAAGAGGATCCCTTGAATGGTGCCGAGGTTGATGTCATGTTCGTCAAGGGATCGGGTGGCGATTTGCGAACGGCCAATCGCGGCAACTTCGCCTCGCTCTATATGGACAAGCTGCTGCAATTGCAGTCGCTATACCATGCTGGCGAGGAAACAGGCGTCAAGACCGTCATCGAAGATCAGATGGTGTCTATGTATCCCCACTGTGTTTTTAACCTGAATCCGCGCGCAAGTTCCATTGATACGCCGCTTCATGCTTTTGTCCCCTACCGCCACGTGGATCACACTCACCCCAACGCCGTCATCGCGATCGCCGCATGCAGCAATGGCCAAGAGTTGACGCAGCAGATCTATGGCGATGAAGTGATTTGGGTAGATTGGCAACGTCCCGGCTTCGATCTGGGATTGGTGCTGCAAGAGACGCTTGCAGCAAATTCCGGCATTGTTGGCATTGTCTTGGGCGGGCACGGCCTGATCAACTGGGCCGATGACGACAAAAAATGTCACGAGCTTTCGCTTACGTTGATCGAAAAAGCGGCGCGATTTCTTAGCGAAAATGACAAGGGGCCTGAAACCTTCGGTGGCGTAAGGCACGCCTGCCTTGATGCCTCAGCACGCGACAGCGTACTCTTCGAGCTTTTGCCGCAGCTGCGTGGCATGGTCTCGCAGGACAATCGCTTTATTGCCACGATTCAAAGCGATGCGGATATTCTCACGTTCGTCAATAGTAATGATGCACAGCGCCTATCCGCGCTGGGTACATCTTGCCCAGATCATTTTCTTCGCACCAAAATCAAACCGCTCTACGTTGATTGGAATCCACAGAAAGAGGACATATCGGCGCTGCTCAAAAAGCTGAAAAGCGGCATCATACAATACCGTCTTGATTACAGCGCCTACTACGAGCAATGTAAACGTTCAGACAGTCCCGACATTCGCGATGCCAACCCGCGCGTGATTCTGATCCCGGGTATCGGCATGATCGCCTACGGAAAGAACAAAAGCGAATCGCGCGTCACCGCCGAGTTTTACAATTGTGCCGTTGCCGTCATGCGCGGTGCCGAGGCCGTCGGCGAATATGTCGCGTTGCCTTGGCAGGAAGCATTCGACATCGAGTATTGGGCGTTGGAAGAGGCGAAGCTGCAAAGAATGCCAGCGGAACGCCAATTGGCGCGCAAGATCGTGCTTATCATCGGAGCGGGTAGCGGGATTGGCGCGGCAGCAGCTCATCGTGTCGCGGCAGAGGGTGCGCATGTTGTTTGTGCCGATATGAACCTGGAAGGGGCGCAAGCCACGGCCGATGAGCTGACAGCAAGGTACGGCATCGGTATAGGTGTTGCCGGAACGGGTATTTCAAATTGTGGGCCCGCCATCGCCCTCTCGGCAAATATCACCTCCGGCGACAGCGTCCAGGACTTCTTGAATCAAGTGCTGCTGGCCTACGGTGGGATTGACGACATCATTGTCACGGCCGGCGTATTCTTCGCGCCTGATACGACCGGGCGGATCAGCGATGAGAGTTGGCGCACTACCTTTGATGTCAATGTGCTGGGCGGCTACAAGGTTGCCGAATGCGCGAAACCTGTCTGGGAGGCGCAAGGCTTGCCGGCATCGCTCGTATTGACAACTAGCGTCAACGCGGTCGTCTCCAAGAAGGGCTCAATCGCCTACGATACCAGCAAGGCTGCGGCCAACCATCTGGTGCGCGAGTTGGCCGTCGATCTGGCGCCACTGATCCGCGTCAACGGTTTGGCGCCTGCCACGGTGGTCAAAGGCAGCAGCATGTTCCCGCGCGACCGTGTCATCAGTTCGCTGATCAAATACAGTCTCGAGTATGATGAAAGTGAGTCCACGGGAGCCTTGCGGAGCCAGCTCGCCGACTTTTATGCGCAACGCACCTTGACCAAGCTGGCAGTCACGCCGAATGATCAAGCCGAGGTGGCCTTCTTGCTGATCAGCGATACCTTCAGTAAAACGACCGGGCAGATTATCAGCGTCGATGGGGGCTTGCACGAGGCGTTTCTGCGTTAGTATTCCCGTTCCTCGAAAGTGCGGAAGTAATTGACGATATCCCAACGCTGCTTCTCGCTCAGTTCGCCTTCACAAGCTGGAAGGTCGCGCCAGCCATCGGTCACGACTGCATACAAAAAGTCGTCCCGGACGGTGGCCAATTGATTACGCAAGTTACGAAAATCTGCCGACCGCCCCTGCCACAAGAGGCAATGCTCACGATAAAACGCCTCGCCACGCCTTAGCGAATCGGTGTCGGGCAGGACAGAATTGATGATAGTTGGCCGAGGATTGAGCGTAAGCTCGTAATTGCGCTGCTGTTCGCCAATCAAAGCGGCTCCCATGCCCATAACTACAGTTGCGACCAAGACTGCCCCGGCCGCGACCACAGCACTTATCCAGCCAATGTTCACGCGCAGCAACAAGCGCTTTGACAAAGGATAAGCGGCTGCCGCGAGCACACCCGCCACGACAAGCAGAGCAAAAACATGCAGAGCGTTAGGATCGCGCGACTGTTGCACTGCAGCCAAATCGCTGATTTGCCATTCAAAAGCTGCACGCAGCATCTCGCCGTTCTGGTCGATGAAATCTATCAAAGTCCACCACTTGCCCTCCGCATCGATATCGTCGCCGGCCGCGACATATAGTCCGGATTCTACTGCTTCAGCACGATACCAGGGACTGCGCCGGCCGCGCTCAGGATTGACATGCTGAATGAATATATTGGCATCGGCGATAGGAGTATCCGCTCGGCCGATGGACACATCATAGGAATTGACGCCCGGGCCTCCGGGCAAAACGGCGACTGTGATGCTAAGATTGTCAATTGTCTGGGTCGCCTGTGTCGTTTCCTGGTTAATTTGCAGGTTTTGAGGCTCGGGGATTGGTGTCGCGCTCAGCCAGGCCACGGCTAGTAGCGCCAAAACCGCCAGCATAGCCTCCAGGCGCAGCCAGGTGATCAACGAGTTGGCCCGTACGGCAGCGCCCAGCCCTGGCAATCTCTGGCTGATCCGGTCGGTAAGCTGCGGTCGCAGGGCGATATGCTGCCAGCCACCGACAGTAATCAACATTGCGACCATGATCAGCTTGACGCCCAGCGAGCCGCCATAACTGGTAGCCAAGTCTTGTGGCGAGACAAAAAAGTTCAACGCGTTGTAGATTCCGGTGGCGATGACGATGCCTACCATTAAGGTGACAATCCGCGAAAAACGCAGCATTAGCGTCCGCAGGGCCCGGCGACGCTCCTCACCTTCGTAAGGTTCTAATGCGCTCGGCAGCACCAACATCAGTGCTGCGATCCCGCCGACCCAAAAGGCGACGGCCAGCGCATGGATCCAATTGACAAGTATAGCGATCCAGGGCATCACCAAGGAGCCGGCGGCATGACTTGTGATCATCGTTAGTCCAATGAACAGGGCAGCCAGCCAGATCATCCCTCGCCAGATTCCGGAGGAAATCTGAGGCATCAGCTCTCGATAATATTCCGCGACTGCGATCAGGATGGCAGTAAATAGGAGCAGCACCATGCGGAAGGTCCAGACATCTCCAAATCGCGAGCCGATCTGTACCACCTGCCAGAGATTCTGCCCGATAACCTGCGCGGCGTCGGTGTTGAAGAATACCATCGACTGCTGCAGGAGTGCGATCAAGTTAGCGACAAATGCGAATGCAATGCTTGCGATCAGGCAGCCACGGAGCCGCCGCATGACTCGCGCCGGCAATCGGCCGCCGTGTCCTGCCGCGCGCCCCCATGCTGGCAACAATACCATGCCGTAGAGCGCCGTGGTGCCAAAAAACAGCATATTGCCTATTCCAAGAAGGTAGCGCCACAACACCTCCAACGGAATCGCGCGATCATCAGCGTCCTGCCCACTTACACCACCGACCTCTTCCCCCACAAAGAAAACGCGGCTTTCGGCTATGACGTGACCGTCGCTAACGAAGGCTGGGCGCAACTCTACTATGTAAGCGCCATCGGGCAATCCAGGTGGCAGCTGCAAAGTCAGCAGCGCTCCGTTTTCATCGTCAACATCACCACTGGCGATGAGCGCGCCCGATTGATCGCGCAGTTTGATCTCGCTAAATCGCCTTTCCAGATCTTCGCTGAACCAATACTGCAGTCGCGTCGGGGCGCGCTCCAAGGTGCTACGATCTGCGGGTATGGCGCGCACAACATAGCCATGCGCACGCGCAGACGTGCAAGCGACAAATGTCAGCATCAGAAGAAAGGCGATTCGCACAAAAGTCATTTTGTCGAGCAGCTCACTTGAAGTTTGGCGCGATAATTATCGCATCAAAGGCATCGCCTGCACAGCAAAAACTGTGGCGAAACCAAGACGCAAGAGCGCCATCGTCAGGTCAAGATTAGTATGGGCAGTCCCAGACCAATCGATTGATTCTATTGAAGGAACAAGCGTGGAACGCTATGATAGCGCAGTGGCCAATTTATCTAACAAGATACCCAAGAGTACGAGGTCTATGACAGCAACAGTGACCAAGCGGAACTTCATCACCGAAATCGTTGACGAACATGATGAGAGTGGGCGATTCGAGGGCAGAGTGCACACGCGCTTTCCGCCAGAACCCAATGGCTATCTACATATCGGGCATGCCAAGTCGATTTGCTTGAATTTTGGGATCGCCGAGCAATATGGTGGCCTATGCAACCTGCGCTTCGATGACACCAATCCGGCCAAAGAAGAGCAGGAGTACATCAATGCGATCAGCGAAGATGTGCGCTGGCTTGGTTATGACTGGGGTGATAGGCTCTTTTTTGCCTCCGATTACTTCGACCAGCTCTATGAGATGGCTGTAGAACTCATTCGAATCGGCAAGGCCTATGTCGACGAATTGAGCCCCAACGAAATCCGCGAATACCGCGGCACCTTGAACGAACCGGGCAAAGAAAGCCCCTACCGCAACCGTCCTGTTGCGGAGAATCTGCGGCTTTTCGAGAAGATGCGGGATGGCGGATTCAATGAGGGCGAGGCCGTTTTGCGCGCCAAAATCGATATGTCCTCTGGCAATATCAACATGCGCGACCCGGTTATGTTTCGTATTCTGGATGCGGCACATCCACGAACCGGCACCAAGTGGAAAATCTATCCCATGTACGATTTTGCCCATGGCCAATCCGATTCTATTGAAGAGATTACGCACTCCATTTGCACCTTGGAATACGAGGACCATCGCCCGCTTTACGACTGGTATCTGGACAATATCGAAATCTTCCATCCGCAACAGATCGAGTTTGCGCGATTGAATCTTAGCCACACAGTCCTTAGCAAGCGCAAGCTGATTCGACTTGTACAGGAAAATCATGTGCAAGGCTGGGATGATCCGCGCATGCCGACCCTGGCCGGATTGCGCCGCCGGGGATATACGCCGGCCGCCATTCGCGAATTCTGCGAAGATGTGGGCGTTGGCAAGGTCAAAGGTGTGGTCGCTTTGCACAAGCTGGAATATCACATCCGGCAAGATCTGAACAAAACCGCCAATCGCGTTATGGCAGTGCTTAACCCATTGAAGGTGGTGATAACGAATTATCCCGATGGCTTGGTCGAAGAGATGGAAGCGATCAACAATCCGGAAGATGAATCGGCCGGGACGCGCCCGGTTCCTTTCTCCAAAATAATCTATATTGAGCGCGAAGATTTCATGGAAGATCCACCGCGCAAGTTTTTCCGCCTGGCGCCTGGCCGCGAGGTTCGCCTGCGCTATGCCTATTTCATCACCTGCAGCGATGTCATCAAAGACGATAACGGGGAAATCATCGAACTTCGCTGTACTTATGACCCGGCGACGCGGGGCGGGGCCGCGCCCGATGGTCGCCGCGTGAAAGCCACGCTGCACTGGGTCTCCGCGCAGCATGCCATTGAAGCCGAAGCGCGTCTTTACGAGAACCTCTTCACTGCAGAAGATCCGGAAGCCGATAGCGAGCGCGACTTCACTGAGTTCATCAATCCGGATTCCCTACGAGTTGTGGACCCGATTTACATCGAGCCTTCTGTCCGGAATGCGGCGGCGGGTGATCGGTTTCAGTTTGAGCGCCTGGCTTATTTCGCGGTCGACGAAGATTCAAGCGCTGATAAGGTCGTTTTCAATCGCACGGTTACCCTACGCGATCAATGGGCGAAGGCGCAGAAAAAGCCTGGTGGAAGTGCAAAAAAGAAGCGGCGCCGCAACAACCGGCCCTAGCGCAAGTACGCGGCCGAGCTCGGTTTTGGTAAGTCGCCCGCCTGTGACATAGCGGTCCAGTTACGCGAACTAAGCAATCCAGAATGATTCGCTGTCGTCGAGCAGCTGTGATAGCATAGAGTAGATTATTTGAAATTGGCCGAAAGTGCTGATCCATTGCCTCTCAGGACAATAATCGTCGCACTCGTTTGCATCGTTTTCAGTTTCGCCTTCCCTGCCAACGCGCAAGGATTGGCTTGTGCGGAAATCGTTGATCGCGCATTGCGAGAGATCAGCGAGAATTGCCAGAATCTCGAACGCGATAGCCTATGTTACGGCTACGGAAACGTCGCCGCTAGTTTCACTTCCGGCTTTGATGCCGCCGACTTCACTGAGCCCGGCGCACGCGCCCCACTTGCGGCCTTGGATCGTCTGCAGACTACCAGCCTCGTGCTAGACGATCTGGTATGGGGCGTTGCTGTGATGAACTTGCAAGCGCATTTGCCCAATACACGACCGGGTTCTGGTGTCATCGCGATGCTCTTAGGCGAAGCCGCACTGACAAATGAGCTGGATCCCGCGCTAATCCAGAAAACCCGAGATCCCATTAGTACCGCCACCACGAAATCCACCACATTATTCGCTCAACCCAACAAGATCGCCGAGGAATCGGAACGATTGCCAGCCGGCTCGATTGTTCTGGTTGATGCTGTTACAAGTGACAGAGGATGGATGCGCGTTGTTAAAGATGGCCGCGTTACATGGGCACAAAGCGACGACTTGGAACGCTTGCGGGCGATGGATACGTTGCCCGTTATCGATGTCGGCGATCCCTTTGCGTTACAATCGTTTACCTTCACATCAGCAACAGAGTTGCCCGACTGCGCCGAAGCGGAGCCCATGCTCGTTTTGCAGACACCGGCCGAGACTGACGCGAATTTGACCATCAATGGCGTTGATATTCACATCGGTTCCCTGGTCAGTCTGCAGCAGGTGCATAGCAATGCACTGGGCATGACCGTGCATCGCGGTTCGGTTACCACAGCTTTTGGCGACACGATCACAGCGGGCAACTCGGTAATCGGAATAATGGGTCTAACAGAAGAAGGCAAGCCCGCGATCTTGGCGTGGAGCGGCGCCCTGCCCGCATCCGAGACAGAATTGGCGCGCGGCGAACGAGCGCAGATCGCCCTGAATGGTCTGGCACGCAACAATGGTTGGGACGAATTTGACACGGAAATGGTGGCTGGCCACGTCGTCCATACTGTGGAATTCGGTGATTACTTGTACGCAATCGCCCGACTCTATCAGGTGCACGTTGCCGATATCATCGCCGCAAGCGGGCGAAGCGCTGGCTCCAGACTATACGTGGGGGACGAACTCATCATCCCGAATCCGGGCAGTGGCTTCGGCGGATTATCAACAGTAACGTCAGCCGCGCCTGAAAAACCGCTGCCATCGGGGCCTGATTGCAGCCAATTGCGCCTTACCTCACCGCGGGACGTGGCGAACGGCGCTCCCAGCCCATACTACTGGGATGGAATCCCGGCCGCGAACGGATATCAAATCAACGTCTTTGACCACGGTTCGGGCAGTCAGGTCGGTACTTTTCGTACCGCTGGCCACGTAACAACCGTCAACATCAGCGCCGGTCACCTTGGCGTCGGTGGCGCGCTACAATGGGAAGTTATCGCATTGGTAGATGGCCAGCCCATTTGCAGCACCGGGAAAAGCGCAGCGCTGGCACACGTTTCGTCCTAGTCTGGTCTTTTTTGCGCGATACAAATATCAAGTAGCCTTAGCACAACATTGTTTGAGCATTGCCACGAATGCGTCGCGGTCGGCCAAGGTAGTGACGTTGATCTGTGGCGATCGTCCAGTAGCCCCCAATACATCCACAACCGTTATGCCCCGCTCCAGTCCATCGCCGGTTGTCACGTCCACGCGAAACTTCTGATAATTCGCTATCGCAGGATCGATGGCAACTGCCATCGTGATTGGGTCCGGAAGATCGAAACCCGACAAGCCCGATTCCAGAATCGCGTATTCGGTCAATGTAGCTTGAATATCGACAACAAAATCAGCTAAGACCGTACCCACGCTGCGGATATCCCCGGCTTGCTCATTGTCGAAGGTGGCATACTTCCATGAGATATCCCAACCGACCATGGTGATTGGCATGCCCGACTCGAATACGATCCTGGCCGCTTCCGGATCCACCCAAATGTTGAACTCGGATACAGGTGTGACGTTTCCATGCCCAGAGCCAACTCCTCCCATTATGTAACAATGTTCGATCAAAGTTGCCACTTCCGGTTCGCGCAGCAAGGCAAGGGCGATGTTGGTAAGAGGTCCCAGCGTGACCAAGGTGATATCGCCGGCGCTATCGTTGATGACCTGGCGAAGGATGTCCGCCGAGTGACCGTCTGCCGGCAGCCGCCCGGAAAGCGCAAGGCCGATATCGCCCATGCCATCTTGACCGTGCACATCTTGTCCCGTTTCCAAATCGCGGAGCATCGGTTTGCTACAGCCGGCGTATACCGGCGTGTCCTTGCCACAAAGCTCGACAGTGTAAAGCGCGTTTTGCACCGCCTGATCCAAGGGAACATTGCCGGCGACCACCGTGATCGCGCGAACATCAATATCCGGATGCTGCAATGCCATTACGAGAGCCACAGCATCGTCTGAAGCGGTGTCGGTGTCGATGATGAACTTGCGCATCGTCATCTCCTTAATTAACTGGCCGCTATGCTCGCAAGAGCAGAAGGTCTGTTATGTTGCGTGAGTAGCGGCAGACCTTATCGCTGCCGCCGAGCGGATTACTTGGTATATCGACGGAGTATATGAGACTTGAGGTCAGGATGCAACGTCAGCGCTACGTGTAAATAAGGTCGCCAAGAGAAATACCTGGATATGGTATACTCTCGCGTTAATTAGGCACTGCCAAAATAGCGAGGTTGCGCGAATGGATTTTACGATTCCCCGCCATGTGCATGCCCTAGCTGAGCGCGTTCGACAATTCGTCGATGATGAAGTCATAGCGGTTGAAGCTGAGCTGCTGCGCAGTGGCGCCGACCTTTCAGTTGAGCTTGTGCAAGATCTACGCGCCAGAGCAAAAGCGGCCAAGTTGTGGGCGCCGACCATGCCCAAAGAATGGGGCGGCATGGGCCTGAATATCCAGGAGATCGTGCCGATATTCGAAGCGGCGGGACGAAGCTTGTTGGGCCCATTAGCGATACACTGTGCTTCGCCCGATGAGGGCAATATGCACCTGCTGCACAACTGGGCAAATAATGAGCAGATTGAGCGGTACCTGGTCCCTCTTGCGAAGGGCGAGATCTTTTCCACATTTTCCATGACCGAGCCCGCGCCCGGTGCCGGCAGCGATCCGCGTATGATCCGCACACTTGCCGTACAGGGCGGCCAAGACTGGATCATCAACGGCCATAAATGGTTCAGCACCTATGGCGAAATCGCAGATTTCTTCATCATCATGGCCATCACCGATCCGGACGTGCATCCCTATCGAGGTTGCACCCTTTTCCTCGCCCCGCGCGAAAGCAAAGGCATTCATATCTTGCGGGATGTGCCAGTGATGGGCAGCAAGGATTTCGGCGGCCATGTGGAAATCCGTTACGACAACCTGCGCTTGCCGCAGGGCGCAATTCTCGGTGGCGAAGGCGATGGTTTCATGCTAGCGCAATCGCGATTGGCGCCGGCACGCTTGACCCACTGCATGCGTTGGACCGGTATTGCCCAGCGCGCACTGGAAATCGCTACCGACTACGCGACAAGGCGCGAGGCATTTGGCGGCGCTTTGACCACACATCAATCGGTGCAATGGATGCTCGCCGATTCGGAGATGGAGATAAAAATGGGACGCCTGCTAATACATGAGGCAGCGTGGCTATTGGCGCAAGGCGAACAAGCGCGCGTTGAGACATCAATAGCCAAAGTGCAAGTGGCGGAAACGGTCAATCGCGTGTTGGATCGTTGCGTGCAAATCTGTGGCGGACGCGGAATCTCGCGCGATCTGCCCCTGTCCACCTGGTACGAAAAAGCCCGTGCTTTCCGCATCTATGATGGCGCTTCCGAAGTGCATCGAATGGTCGTCGCCCGCGATGTCATCAAGCGCTACGGGGCAACTGAATCGTTTTGAGAATGGGCCCTAACCCAACATCCGGTCGCTAGCATGCTAAGACGTGTGAGCGCCGAACTATATCAGAAAACCAGTGCGAAAGACTTTCGCTGGCAAAGCGAAACAGAAGTAGACTATGCCCACGGTATTTGTCAGTCACAGCAATATCGATGACCAGAAGACGTTTTTTATCGTCGAGTCATTGAGGCGGGCCGGCTTCTCCGTTTGGGTCGATTTCGAGAATATCCGCGGCGGCGCCGATTGGCTTTGCGAGATTCAAGCCGGTATCGAACATTGTGACGCGGTCGTCACGATCCTTTCAACGGCATCCTTGAAGTCGGTCTGGGTTGAGCGGGAATGCCTCTTCGCCTTTCAACTGGAAAAGCCCGTTTTCATTGCGTTGGTTGACCATGTGCGCTTACCACTGCTTCTAATCAACATCCAATATAGCGATTGTAGCCAGAACCTCGCGGATGGTGTGGCTACATTGATTGAGTCGCTCAACCAAAGCGTTTCGACGTCGGCGACGGAGATCAACTACCCACTTGAGGCGGTTTCCAGCAAGCCGATCGAAGCAAACTTTTTCCCCTACGTCGAACAGTTGCCGCAAGGCGGAATCGCAGCGATGGTGGCCATGGACCTGTTTCATTGGGCGAAGCAGACTGCGGATGAAGTTGCCTTCGGCGGCAAGATCACTCCGGCTTGTCATGCGCGGATCACCGTGAACGGACATCCCGTGACGCTATTCTCGCTTTGGGCTTACCCCAAGACTCCGTCGTTGCAAGTTGCATTTGATTATTTGTCAGTGCACAAGCCCTTCAACAAGAGAAAACAGCGACGGGCGCTACTCAAGCAGTTGAATCAATTGCTGCCAAAGAATTCTCGACTCACCGCGGATAAGGCGGATCGCCGCCCCACTATGCCTCTGGAACTGTTTGCTACCGCGGAAACCCTGGAAGCGTTCAAGAAAATTATCAGCGCGATCATCGACGATCTGCGAGCAAACGCCTAGCGACATGAGAGCTATTTCAATGCCGCTTCCAAATGCTCTCGCCGCAATCGGCGGTCGTAATACTTTTCCGCGGCTTCAGCCATGCTCTGCATGGTTTGCACATTGAGAAAGGCGTTGGCAATTGCGCCAGCCAGCGGCACGAATCCGACGATGAGACGAGCCGGAACACGGGTACCCAAGCGAGACGCCAATTTGCTGGCAAGTCGCCAACTGACTTTTCTACCGAGAGGACGCGTCAGGATGACCTCGCTATGTAGATGAAGTACGTTCTCCTGGCCCGCAATCTTCAATTCTGCCGCGTAGTCGCTGCCGGCGATCGCCTCGACTATCATGAATCCTCGTTCATCACCAGCCACATAATTTTCGGCAAGCCGTTGCAAGATGTGGAAGGTACGCAAGGTGGTCTCGTCGCTGGAAGACGCAAGCAGTTTGGGAATCGCCGCTTGTCCTTCCTCGGTCATCGCCCATTGCAGGCTCTCCATAGAGATCGGCAAATGCTCAATGATGCTGGCGTTGAAATGGGTATCATTAGCCCAGAGCGCAAGAATGTTACGCAAATCAGAATAGGCTTCTGTCTCGATGACAAAGGCATCCTTCAAGGCACCAATGCCCCAGCTGATATATCCCATTTTGTGCAGCAGGTAACTGATACCGGTGGGAATGGTGAAGGCGTGCAACCCGGGTACTACCATTTCCGCGCCGCCGACAATGGCGAGTTTGGTCGTTTCCTGGTTAATCCACTGCGTGACTGATGCGCACTCCATTGCGGAGGTCACCGCCTTTTGCGGATTGCCCGCCAGCTCGTCCATTGCCAGGACGATGGCTTCCGCAATCGTGTCTTCCAATCCCATACTTCTTTTCCCGTCGCTGATGGACAGCCAGTGATGAGTATACGCGACAAGTAGGACTGCCGTCGCAATCACGTCCAAGGCACTGGCGAGAGTGAATGCATTTCTAGTCTAGCACCGCCTGTCGGATCTTGAGATCGTCGAAGCTAACTTCCAGCTGCTTTCCCGCATAATTCATCACTGCCGCCAAACCCACCGCCCCGGATTGCGCCCGTTTATCACGCGCTTCGGCGACGAACCGATCATTTATCCACAGCGCCAGATAGTCTGCAATGCAGGCGGCGCGCACGCGATTGCTTGCCTTTCCCCGGTTGATGGCATCGGACGATCTGGCACTGACGATATCATCAAGCGAGCCGCCGTTGCTCCAGCGAATAGTATAATAGCCGTCGCCACCTATCAAGAAATAATAGCCGCGGCCACTATTTGCTGGATCCAGGCGGCAAGCAATGCCAAAAGCATTGTGATCGAAATCCGAATGCTGTTCTACCACCGCTTCAATAACGATATCATCGAAGCGACGTGGCAGTTGTGTCCAGACGTATTTCCGCCTGTTCAAAACAATGTGATATGCCCCTCGCTCCACATTCATGGTCAAGTCTCTTCCACCGTCGTAACTGCGCCAACTGCCAACACTATCAAAGGATTCGCTCACCAGTTGATCGAGATAGCGGAAACCGACGCTCGGCACCTCTTGCCTAGCAAAGGGTTGTCCACTCGGCTGGCAGGACACCGAAAGCCACATGATCGCGCAATACATCAGAAAACGCATTCCGTCTTTCTCACCTAGCTTAAAGCTGAGTGTAGCCAAACTGTCCGACAAAATGTAGATTCAGCTTCCGCAGTTGTTCGGATTAATACTACATTGGCAGCTGCTTAATCAGCATCAGGTTATTTTGATGTGACACAAATAGCGTGTATAATCGTGGCAATACCGATCTCTAGTAAAGTGACCGACTTTGATGATTGAAATGATCGTAGACCGAGTGCAGGTCAGTTTGATGTCGCAGCATAGGCTGGTGGTATTGCGTGACGCGAATGAGGAGCGCTACTTGCCCATTTGGATTGGCGCCTTCGAATCCGAAGCAATTACGCTGGAGTTGCAAGGCATGATTCGTGAGCGCCCGCTTACGCACGACCTGCTCAAGGCCACGATTACTCAGATGGGCGGCACGGTACGTCATATCTACATCAACAATCTGAGTAAAGACGTCTTCTTCGCAAGCATCAATATTGAAGTAAACGACGAAAGCATCGATATCGATTCGCGGCCCAGTGATGCCATTGCCTTGGCCGTTCGGCTCAATGCCCCGATTTATGTGGACAGTGTTGTGATGGATAAAGCCGGCATCCGTCCGGACCGTAATGTAGAGCCCGAGATTCTGGGATTCGGTGATGATACCGCGGACGCGGACGAACACGCGGAGAAAGTTGACGAGACGAAATTAAGCGCTTTTGCCGATTTTGTCGATACCCTCAATCTCGATGACTTCGATGGCGAAGAGTAGTCTCAGCAGCCGATCTGTCCAATATTCGGTCCATTGGTGCCTGACGACTAGCGACCTGTGGCGATAAGACGGCTGCGAAGTCGTCTCTTCTTCAACAAACCAGTATGCTCGTGAAAGCTGTTGGTTTGATATTTTGTGTGAGCGCGGCAAATCTTTTCACAGCCGCTACGCGGTTTTTTCGAGTCTCGCCTTCGCGGATAGAATTTGTTGAGAAATCACATGGTGCAATCGCAATTACAAATCCCGGCGAGCCTGGAAGCGGAACAGGCACTGCTTGGCGCGATATTATTGCAACCCAGGGCCTTTTTGAGTATCGCTGCCTTTCTCGAAGGCGATGACTTTTTTCTGAAGCGTCACGAGTATATCTGGACAGCCCTGCATCGCTTGCACGAACGCAATGAAGCCATTGATTACGTGACCTTGTCGCGCGAATTGCAAGACATGAGTGTGCTGGACGAGATTGGCGGTCAGGCATACTTGACCAGCCTAGTGAATAACACACCCTCTTCAGTTCATGCCGAAGTTTACGGTCGGCTCGTAGAACGCACAGCTATTCGCCGTAAGATGCTTGCCGCGACCGATGAGATTCGTCGCCTGGCGCTGGACGAAGAATTGCCGATTGACAAGGTCATCAGTGATGCCGAGCAAGCGCTCTTCACAGTGAGCAACAGCCAGATCAAACGGGAATTCGTACCCATTAGTAATGCGGTCAGCGATTATTACGACGAAATGGAAAAGTTGCTCGCTGCCGGCGAAGGCATGGTGGGCTGGCCAACAGGATTCAGAGCGCTAAATGATTTATTAGGCGGCTTCCAAAAATCGGATTTGATCGTTTTCGCCGGGCGTCCGGGTATGGGAAAGACCAGTTGGATCTTGACCGTCGCGCTTAACTTGGCGCGGCATGGCGCACGAGTGGCGCTGTTTACTATGGAAATGGGTGTGGAGCAAATGGTGCAGCGCCTGATTTCCATGGAAACCGGAATTCGCATCCAGCAGTTGCGCACGGCAAATCTTTCAGCGCGCGAGCATTCGCGCTTTACCGAAGCGATTGGACGCATCTCCAACCTGCCGATTTTCATCGACGACACGCCATCAATTACGCCGACCGAGATGCGTACTAAAAGCCGCCGATTGCAGCATGAATACGGGCTGGACGTGATTATGGTTGATTATATGCAGCTGATGTCCGCGGGCAAAGCATACGAGAACAATCGCGTACAAGAGATCAGCTATATTAGTCGCTCCTTAAAGGGACTGGCGCGTGAACTCAGTGTCACCGTACTTTCCACGGCGCAGCTTTCACGAGCGGTCGAGCAGCGTCAAGACAAGCGTCCGCAGCTTTCTGATCTGCGCGAGAGCGGCAGCATCGAACAAGACGCTGATGCGGTAATGTTTCTTTATCGCGACGAAGTCTATAATCCGGACACAACCGAATTCCCCAATCAAGCTGATGTGTTATTATCAAAACATCGGCATGGCCCCACTGGCACGATTCAACTCTACTTCGAGAAATCCATAATGAAGTTCATGGATGTTAATATGCAGCGGGTTGACTTGAGCAATCTGGATTGAGCGAAATGAAATCGGATGTTGTGCGCTTCAGCAATGTAAAGACCCAAGCTATCGCATTATCAGCTCAAAATTTGCGCCTCTTTCTGGCGGAGATTGACGATCTCTCAGAATTGAAATTGACGATATTCTGTTTCTGGGCCTTGCAGCAAAAGGAAGGCAGTTATCGTTATCTACGCTATGCCGAGATCCTGGATGCTGATGATATGCTGCAGGGTTTGCGTCTCATCGCAAGAAAATCCGATGCGAGCGAGTTACTAAACGGCGCGATTGACAGAGCGATTGGCCGCGGGACATTGCTTGAGGCAAGAATCGAGCTTGACGGCACAATCCAGCGCTTGTTTGTCATGAATGATGAGCAGGGACAGATGATTCACCGTCAAATCCTCGCCGGTGAATGGGTTCCATCGGGAGACGACGAAGTCGAGATATTGCCCGTTCGCCCGACCTTGTTCGGACTTTACGAAGCGAACATAGGCGTGCTGACGCCGATGATAGTCGATTCGATCAAAGATGCCGAAGCGTCTTATCCATATGAATGGATCACTGACGCGATAAAATATGCGGTTGAACGCAACGCGCGCAGCTGGACATATATACGCAAAGTGCTCGAAAGTTGGCAGCGGGAAGGACGCAGCCGTGAAAAACCTGGGGAACATCTTGAACGACACAAACGGTACACCACGGGGAAATGGAAAGACTTCATCGAAAGCTGAGCAAGAAGCCGCGCTCGAAACACCGCTTCAACTCATCTGCCATGACCCAGAAAACCGCGATTCACCCTGCCCCATCTGTGGCGGAAAAGGCGTCTACACGCTTGACGTTGCGCTAGATGACCCGCGCTTCGGCAAATTCCAGCGCTGCCCAAATCATCCGCCTGAGCACGACCGCGATATGCAACTGCGTCTGCGTCGTTACGGCAATCTGCAGGCTTATCATGACAAGACCTTTGCCAATTTCCTGACCGACCTGCCTGGTGGAAGTTATACGCAAAGCGTCTCGTCATCCTTGCGATCTGCCAAGACAACAGCGCAAGATTTTGCCGACAACCCACGAGGCTGGATAGTTTACGAGGGCCCTTTTGGCTGTGGCAAGACACATCTGGCTGTTGCCATCGCAAATCAGCGTTTGGAGCAGTTCGGTGAGCAGGTGTTGTTCATTACCGCGCCCGACCTGCTTGATCTGTTGCGCACGACATTTGATCCTCGCGTCGAAATATCCTACGATGAATACTTCGAGCAGATCCGCAATGTTCCCTTGCTGGTACTCGATGACCTTGGAGTGGAAAACCCAAGCCCCTGGGCAAAAGAAAAACTGTTTCAATTGTTGAATCACCGTCACGTTGAGGCTCTGCCAACGGTAATCACCACCAATACGTCAATAGAAGATTTGGACCCACGCCTAGGTAGCCGCATGTTACAGGGCACTGTGGTCCGGCACATCAAGATTCTGGCACCCGATTACCGGCAGGTAAACCGCCCCGAAGTGGACGAGAAGAGTTTTTCCAATATCGAACTTTACCGACGGATGCGCTTCGAGAATTTTTCCACCGTCAGTGTTTTTCCCGAGGATGCGGCCAACCTGGAACGCGCATTGGCCACGGCTGCCGGTTGGGCAGCGAATCCAGAAGGTTGGCTGTATATCATGGGTGAATACGGATCAGGCAAAACACATTTGGCGGCCGCTATCGCCTATGACTTGCATGAACGTGGACTCAACGTTGTTTTCACCACGGTGCCCGATCTGCTCGACTATCTTCGGCTGGCCTTCGACCCGCGAACGAATGCGCGATTCGACAAGCGCTTTCACGCAATAGTCAACGCTCCCTTCCTCATTCTTGATGACTTGCGTCTTGCTAGCGCAACTGCCTGGGCGAAGGAGAAATTATTCCAGATTATCGATTATCGTTACCTGGCACGGTCTCCAACAGTAATCACATCGTCAGAATCAGCGGAAAACACTGACTCACGACTCGCGACACGATTGTTTGATCGACGCGTTTGCGTGCCATTTGCCATGCAGGTCCCAAGTTATATCAAACGAAGCAAGAAACAATACTGATGCTGGGCACTCGCTTACTAGTCACACCTTATGTCCGTCGCTATCGCAGCGCGCTGCTGGATCTGACCTGGACTAGCCCATGGACTCACAAGCATTTGGATTGGTACAAAACCGCTGACTGGATTGACCGCGCCGATGTACGAATCTTTCTGGCTTGGGAAGGCGAGTACCTGGTGGGTTACCTGGGCTTGTCGCCAACAATTGATGGCTGCGCCTGGATTCGCCTGGTCGGCATACGCAGCGGTAATTTACCTGGCACGGTCATCAAGGAAATGTGGCAAACTGCCGAGGAACATTGCCGCAAGTTGGGTATTTCCAGCATTATAGTACTGATGGTGAGCAATTGGCTTTCCACCTACATTCCCAAACTGGGGTTTAGCTACTTGGATGATATTGTCACTCTGAATCACCTCGGTACAACACTTGTGGGCGTATGGGAGCCGCGGCTGAAGGTGGTGCCGGCAGAAGTGGAACATGTGCCCTCAATCGCGCATATCGATCGCCTGGCCTTCCGCACGCCCTGGCGAATGTCCGCAAACGACCTGCGCAAAGCCTGCCGTATCGCCTCTAATGCTACGGTTGCCGTTTCCGACCATGAAATTGTCGGCTACCAGATCAGCACACGGCACCGCGAGGTGGGTCATTTGGCGCGTCTGGCTGTTGCTCCGGCAAATCAGGGAAAGCGCGTGGGTTCGGCGCTGCTTCATCATCTGCTGCACAATTTCCAGCGCCGAGGAATCAGCACCTTGAGTGTCAATACTCAATTGAGCAATCTGCCGTCGCAGCGGCTTTATGAACAGAATGGATTCTTTCGAAATGGTTTTGATATCGAAGTTTGGCAGAAGCAGCTGCGCTAAAGGTACGCGATGACGATCATCTATCATGAAAATGATGCCAACCTCAATGTGCTAAGTGGCAAGATGGTCGGCATTATTGGCTACGGAAACCTTGGGCGTCCCATCGCCAACAACCTGCGCGATTCGAGAATCCGAGTACTAATTGGCTTACGTGATGATGAAACACGCGATCATGCCCGCGAAGACGGTTTCGAGCCGATAGACATCAAACATATCATTCCAAAATGCCATATTCTACTGTTAATGCTACCGGACGAAGTCGTGCCCGAAGTCTATTTGGAGACGATATCGCCCGCTCTGCAGCGTGGTCACCTCTTGATTTTTGCCAACGGTTACAATATCGCTTTTGGTTTCGTTGAGCCGCCGCCCTTTGTGGACGTGGGCATGATTGCGCCACGCACCATTGGCGCAGCCGTGCGAACGCGCTATCTCGATGGCAGCGGTTTTTACAGCTTTGTCGGCGTTGGGCAAGACGCGACCGGGACCACCTGGGATTCGCTGTTGGCGCTGGCAAAAGCGATGGGCAGCTTGCGTGCAGGCGCTATTGAAATAACCATGGAACAGGAAGCGCAGCTCGACCTATTTGTTCAACAGGCGATCCTGCCCGCATTCCACCACGTGATGACCACCGCGGCGAATGTTCTGCTGGATTTGGGTTATCCGCCCGAAGCTGTCATGACCGACCTGATTCTCTCCGGCGAATTCACTGACTACATGTCGCGGGCGGCGCAAGGTGGCTTGCTACAGGCTATGCGCCTGTCCTCGCTGACCGGTCAATACGGGATCTTCAGTCGCTTGCCGCGGTTTAAGGAACTCAAGCTGGAAGGCATGATGGAACTGACCTTGGAAGAAATCCGCAGCGGCGACTTCTCCAAAGAGTGGGCACGAGAATATGAAAACGGTTATCCGCATTTGGGCAGCTTGTTGCGGGCACAGGAACAGCTCGATCTATGGACCTTAGAGCGGCAGACCCTCGACTTGCTGGACGGTAAGTAATCCGCCGCATACAGCTCTCCCGCAATGCGCTAGAATGACGCGCTGATTCTGCAATAGCCGCTCGGCAGCAGCAAGAAGGTCTGCCGCGCTCAGAGAAGATTACAAGCCTTATGCTCTCTTGAGCATCCCAGAGTATCAAAAAAGAAAGGACTCACTCTTGCTCGAGACTATCAAAGCTATTATCTCCGACATGGACGGAGTTTTGTGGCGCGGGACACAGCCGCTGCCCGGAATGACTGAATTCTTCAGATTAATGATTGACCTGAAAATTGACTTCGTACTTGCCACCAACAATAGTCGCAATTCCCCCGCGGATTACACGAAAAAGCTGGCAAAGATGGGTGTGTGCGGCATCGAGCGGCGGCATATCGTCACGAGTGGAACCGCCACTGCTATTTACCTGCAAAATGAATATCCCGCCGGCACCGGTATTTACGTAGTCGGCGGCGATGGCTTGAAGCAAATCCTGATCAATGCCGGCTTCGTCCTGGTAGAATACGGAGCGGAGCTGGTTGTCTGCGGTATCGATTTCGACCTGACGTATAACAAACTGCAAACGGCGACCTTGTTGATTCGCGGCGGCACCCACTTTGTCGGCACGAATCCCGATTCATCATTTCCTTCGCCGGCCGGTCTGATTCCCGGCGCGGGCAGTATCCTGGCATTGATCGAAGCGGCGTCGGGGCAGCAACCCACCATCATCGGCAAACCGGAACGGGGCATGTTTGATGCGGCGCTACTTCAACTGGGCACCCGTCCCGAAGAGACCTTGATGATTGGCGATCGTATCGGAACGGATATCCAGGGCGCGCAGGCACTGGGAATAAAGACGGCGCTGGTGATGACAGGTGTCGAAACAGACGATAGCCTGCGTGCGAGCGCGGTCAAACCGGATATGGTGTTTGCGGGATTGCCGGAACTTCTAGCAGCGCTACGAAGGAATGTAAGAGGGCAAAGACCGGAACAAGGCTAACCGTAGGCCGGCAGATCGGCCCACGCACGCTTTTGATCTAGTTATTGCAGCTTGTTCAAGCTAATGGGACTAGTCGACGAGCGCTCTCAAGACCTGCCTCAACTCGGGAATTTCATCGGCGTCCTTGAAATGCGACATGCGCTGGTAGACATCATGCGCCGCTTCAAAAAACCCGTTGGGTAAACCTGCCATATCAAAGGTCGCCGCGATCTCTTCCATTTCACCAGCAAAGCGCCAGGCTTTATCCGTGACGCCACGGACGCGATTCCCAGTCGCCGCCACCGAATCGGGATCGCGTATGGACCATTCACGCTCAAGATCGGCGCGCACACCCAAGCTTTCCGCCGTCGCCAAGATCGCCGAAACTAATGCGGTGGTTCCTTTGGTTTGCGCGGCGAAAACCATCTTCAGTGCCGAGGCACGTCCGATTTCGGAGCCGATTACGATGGCTTCCGTTACTGTTCCGTTGAAAAGAGCGGCGATCCCTTGTGCTGCGGTTCCGGACAAGTAGAGTCGGGTGCTGCCAACTTTCCAGGCCGGTGGTCCGATAATGCTGCCATCGACAAATTCGAATCCAGCCTCGGACATTGCCTTGCCAATGGCTATGGCTTTGCGCGGCGAAACGGCGTTTCCATCGCAATAGAGTCCTCGAAAGCCGGCCGCGATGACCGACTCTGCCACTGATTCCGCGGCATGCGGAGGGCAAACACATACGATGATATCGCAGCTTGCGCAAAGTTCTGCGAGCGACCCGACATCGATTAACTTTTGTTCGCACGCGCGCTGAATGCTTGCGCCGCTGCGTCCAGCCGAGGCCCAATGTACTTCGTGCCCGGCAACTCGCATCGACGCCGAAATGGATATGCCCATCGCGCCCGGGTTAATGATGCCAACGTTACTCATGATCAATCCTCAGTAGCTTGGTTGTTCGTCCGAGTGCAATAGCCGCTCGAAACGTTCATAAGTTTCTGACTTTTCATCAAAGACATAATCCGGGCGAGTGACTATGATATCTGTGCCACCCAGTTCGCGCAGATGTTGCATGGTCTTGTGGATTAGATCGGCTGGTACCAGCAGATTAGTCTCAAACCACTTATGCGCCAGTCCCGGCGGACTAGCCACCTCAACCACACCCGGACCTTTAGTACCGCTCAAAGCGGCATTTGCCAGTATGCGCTGCTGAACGTCCGTTACCGATAGGCCGATGATATTGGCACGCAAGGAGACGAAGTTTTGGGCACGCCTGTGTGCTTCGATCCGTTCGATCATTTCGCGCAAGGTTTCCAGCTTAATGGGCGATTGGCGCAGGCTGCGCCGATTGCCGATCAAGACCGCCTGCGAGTAAATGATGGTACCGCCATCAATCGGGCGTAAATGGTTTTCCCGCAAAGTGGTGCCGGTTTCCGATAAGTCGGCGATCAAATCAGCATAACCCATGCGCGGCGCTGCTTCCATTGCGCCATCGGCATGAACCAACAAGAAATGCGAAATTCCTTGTCGGTACAGGAACGCTTTGCTCAGATTGTCATATTTGGTAGCGATGCGCAACTGTCCGCCGCGTTCTTGATAGCGCAAGCTTAAATCGGCAAGATCTGCGATCGATGTGACATCAATCCAGGAATCGGGCACGGCCAGCAGCAGTTGGCATTTGCCGAATCCCAATTGGTCAATAATTATGACATCATCGGTCTCTTCGCCATGCTCGGCAACGATATCCAGCCCGGTGATGCCGATATCGACGCGACCTTCGCCTACCTTTCCGAAGATATCTCGTGGTCGTTGATAGACTATTTCCGCACGATGCAGACTCGGGATAACCGCCGAATATTGCCGCCGATTTGGTTTGTAAATTTGTAAGCCCGCTCTGCCTAAAAACTTATCCGCGCCTTCGCCCATTTGACCTTTGCTTGGCAAGGCGACTATCAGCTTTTCTGCGCTCATATGCTCACTCATTCTCGGCTAGCAATCTCTCTACAACTGCCTCTATCTCAGCAGAGGCAACCTGCACCTCCCGATGATTGCGCATATCCCGTAGCACTATCTGGCCTTGTGCGCGTTCTTTCTCTCCAATAATGATGACCAGTCTGGCACCCTTGCGATTAGCATACTTCAGGCTTCGACGCAGGTTGCGTTCATCAATGCTCAACTCGACAATCTTTTCGCGTTCGCGCAATCGTCCAGCGACCGCATTGGCAAAAGCGAAGTCGTCTTCGGCGATGGGGATGATGATGAGATCCGGGCGGTGCAGCGAGTGACCGTTTCCCATGTCTAGCACACTTGCAATTCTTTCAATGCCGTAGGCGAATCCCAGCGCAGGCGTAGTTGCGTTGCCGCCGAGCACGCTGACCAAATTATCATAACGTCCGCCGCCACAAAGCTGAATTTCATCGCCATTCTCGGAGGAACAACGAATCTCGAACATTAAGCCTGTATAATAATGCAAGCCACGATTTAAGCCGAAATCCAACTCAACCGCGGCATCAAGCTCGCCAAACAGGCTTAATTTTGCCAAGACCGTTTGCAGGGCTTGTAATGGCTGCGGATCAACACCGAATTCGTCGAATAGTTCGCCTGCACGTTGCATTACTTGTTCCGGCGCCCCTGCCAAAGAACTGAGCCGCCGCATATAATCGAGCGCTTTTCGCAGCTTTGGCGCCTGCTCATCTTCGCGAATTTTATGCAAAAGCCGGTCAATGACCTCCCGCTCGTCACGATTGGAGTCAATGTGAATATTGAGGCTGTGCAGAAAATCAGTGATGGCCTGTTGCGCATCCTCATCAGCCATCTCGCGCAATACGGTGATCAATTGCTGGCTCTTTGGCGCATTGCCAGCTGCCGAGGCTTTAAGATCCGCGGCGGTGAATGCCAATTCCGGATAAACTTCCCTCAAGGATTCGATGACAAAATCCATGCCCCGCTTGCGGATATTTTCCATGTTGCGCAGCAAGAAGTTCAACAACTGTTTACGCAATCCCAGCGAACGCAGGAAGCCTTCCAGCACATCTGTATGACCGATGATCAGCTTGAGCGGACCCACTCCCAGTTTTTCCAATCCGCTGCAAGCAACATGCAAAATTTCCGCATCCGCCGTGGCTCCAGCGGCACCAATCATTTCCGCGCCCGTCAAAGTGAACTGACGAAAACGATTCTGTTGCGGTTTTTCATAGCGAAATACCGGTCCACTGTATTGTACGCGCAGTGGCAGTGGCTCTTCTTGCAAGTGCTCCACATACGCTCTTAACACCGATGCCGTAAGCTCCGGACGGAGGGCGATACGTCGGCTCTTGAAATTGAATTCATACAAGCGCTCAGCTATAGCTTCGCCCGATTTGCGCAAGTACAGTTCGGTGTTTTCCAGGATTGGCAGATCGATCGGGACATACGCGAAAGAAAGCAAATATCGTTCTAACGTCCCTCGCAGTCTACGTTGTTTGGCGTATTCTGCACTGAATACATCTCTCATACCACGAAGCGTGATTATTTTTTCTGCGGGAGGCATAGCTTTACCGTAGTCAATTATGCGGATTTCAACAAAAGCCGCTCGGCGGCAGCAAGTAGGTCTGCCGCGCTGACACAAACAAACGTTCTGCACTTGCGAGCATAGTCGTTTGTTGGAATAGAGACTACCACGCAATCGTAGAATCGAGTAGTGCGTGGGCTTGCGCTCTCAGCGACTTAACTTTCGCAGGTGATCTCGAAGCAATGTTTTGTCGTGCTATCCTCGATAAATCGGATCAAGACCTGCCCTTCTGCCTTGATCGCCGGGCTTACGCCATCGGACTGAATTTCGCACAGCGAAACTAGCAAGGTTGCAGAACGCTTAATTCTTCTGCACTTTCCAGGTAGCCGCAACAAATCCATCTATAACCTCTTTTCCAGCGGCGCGACGCGCGGACAGGAAGACTTTCCTGAGAAACGATTCGGGCAAGATGCGCGACCGAACCTTATGCGCAATGAGGATATTATCGTATTCCGGCAAGAAGCAGACCGGAGCAATCGTCTCGACCTCCAGTATCGGTAGATTCGGCAGATCGTAAAGCACTTGGTCACTCTCGCTGCGATAGGCGACCAAGTCGGCCACAGTGGACACGAGTTGCTCCTTTTGTTTGGCAGACATTCATATAGTTCGAAATTCGAGTGACCCAAATATAGCGTCAGCGCGCATCGTTATCAATTGGCCAGGCGACGACGCGCGACGCATTGGCTCCAGAACACCAAACAATATTGAATTCGCAGACATTCTAATGCGCAGTGGCTACCGGTTCTTCGCTAATATCCTGGCCAGATTCCGAGCCAAAAATGCGCCGAGACAGTATCAAGCCAAAGCCGGCAATCAGCGCCAGGATCGCCGCAATATGCACCTGCGCCGGCATCTGTCGCACGCGCTTGACCATGCCGAGGCGGCTGTTCATCAGCTGGGCTCTCAACTGGTCGGCAAAATCGGCTCGCGGTTGGACGGGAATCAAGCTGGCTTCCAGACCAGAAATGATGCCGAATAGCGCATCTACATCGTCATCTGGCAGCGACGCGTGCAGCACAAGCTTTTCGACATCGTCTCCTTGCTGTACGGCTTTGGTGACGCCGTCGACAAAATCTTGCACCCGGACATCAGATGTTGAATTCATGGTCCCGTTTTTCCCTTATTGTCCCCTTGGCGCAAGCCGCCGGAATGCCCGTCCTGCAATTGCAACTCATCGCGTAACGACAGCAAAGTACGATGATAAAGCGACTTGATCGCACCTTCTGTTCTACCCATAATCTGTCCAATTTCCGCATTGGAAAGTTGCTCAATAAACTTTAGCAAGAGCAATTGCTGTCTATCTTCTGGCAGGCGGCGTACTGCTTGTATCATCTGCTGGCGTTCCTCAAGATCTTCAGTCAGGCGATCGGGCGCTTCAGATATCAGTGAGTGCGCGACATAATCATCCAACGCAATGATCTTGCGCCGTCCTTGATCGCGATGCCAATTGGCCACTAGATTGTGCGCGATACGATAGAGCCATGCCTGAAAGGGCACACCTCTGTCCTCGTAATTGCCAATATGCGAAAAAGCACGGAAAAACAATCTTGCGGTCAAATCTTCGGCATCGTGTGGGTTGCCGGTGCGATAGTAGATATAGTTATACATTTTCGGCAGGTATCTCTCGTACAATGCGCCAAAGGCCTCCTTGTCGCTCTTTGCCGATTCGACAAGGGCTTTGTCATCGAGCTCCTCATACCTTTGTCTTCTGGCAAACAGCTTTTGCATAGTCTAAAACCCAAGATGACAGTCGCAGTTACGCACTTGTTATGACCTTATCACTTTAGACAAGGTGCTTCCGCAACAAGGCCTTCACATCGGACAAATCCGGGATCGAGCTCATCGTCCCGTGTTTGGTACATGAGAGGGCGGCTGCAGCGGCAGCGAACTCCAACGCGCTCACCAAACTCGATTTCTTGAGCAGACCCAGACAATACGCACCTACGAAAGCGTCGCTAGCCCCGGTGGTGTCCACAACATCGACAGAAAACGCCGGTTGCTTGATCTTGCAGGCAGCCTCATACAGGATGCTTCCTTCGTCACCAATCGTCAACACGATTTGGTTAATTCCCATACCCAGCAACTGTCTCGCCAATTCGTCGGCATCATCGCTTTCGCCATCGACGATTAGTTGGGCCTCGAGCTTGTTGGGAATAATTACATCGACCAAATGCAAATAATTGAAGACAAAGGAATCTCTGGTGAAGAATGGCGCTGGGTTCAATACAGTGACGGCGCCGGCATCCCTGCCAGTTTCAAGGGCAAATTGGACCAAGGACTGTGGAATCTCGAAATCAACCAGCAGAATATCATCCGATTGCAGCTCGCTCAGTGCATCGCGAATATTGCTCTCGCTTATCTTGCGGCTGGCATCGGGCGCGCCAACGAAACCTGGCACCTTGTCTTTTACGATGATGCTTGCCAAGCTGGTCTGCGCTGTCTCATGCTGAAAGACAAAATCAATATTCACGCCCTCTTGGCACATGGCATTCAGCATTTCGCGACCAAACAGATCTGCGCCGACAGAGCCGATCAGCGAGACATCTGCGCCAAGACGACGGGCAGCCGTCGCTTGATTCAGGGCTTTGCCACCGGGCGACAATGTCACTTGCGTAGCATGAACCGCACGGTTGGGCTCCAGCCAATCCGGAACATTGAAGACGAGATCGTAGACCAAAGCCCCGATCACATAGATTCGTGGCATGCTAGGCTATCCTGTTATGCAGTTTCGGCTTACTTAATCTTAGCATGAATTTATCGCGCCGGATGTACAAGATCGAAAAACCGATGCCCCGACCTGGACTCTAATTGATGGGAGCGCGGCCATCCCGTGGCAAGCGAATGAAGACTGACGTCCCGCGACCGAGCTCGCTTTCCGCCCAAATCTGCCCGTTGTGTGCGGCAACTATGGACGCGGCGATCTCCAATCCCAGACCGCTTTCGCCATAGCGTTGATCGCGACTGCGGTCGGCTCGGTAAAAGCGCGCGAAGATGTTTTCCAATTCCGCAGGCGGGATTCCTTTGCCATCATCGCTGACGGCTATCAGCAGCTGCGTACCAACATGCTCTGCCGAGAGCCGGATATGCCCGTTTTCGGGAGTATAGCGGAGGGCGTTGCTAACTAGATTGCCCAGCACCTGCTGCAATCGCGCACGATCGACCGCCACCGTGAGCAGATTGTCGTCAGCTTGTACAGTCAAACTGATACCCCGTACTTCCGCCATTGCGGAAAATGACGTGGCGACCTGCTCCAAAAGGTCGATGGGCCGAACTTTTGAGATTTGCAGCATGAGTGCGCCCGCATCCGCAAGGCTCAGAATTCGCAAATCCTCAATCAGGCGATTTAGTAGCTGAGCTTCATGAAACAGCATTTCGTATTGTTCTGGCGTCGCCTGAAACGATCCATCGCGTAGCCCTTCCAAATATCCTGAGATGACTGTCAGCGGCGTTCTCAATTCGTGGGCAATGTCGGCGGTCATCTGCTCACGCAGTTGTCCTGCGCGCTGCAATTCCTCACCCATCTGGTTAAATGCCGTGGCCAACAGGCCTAGTTCGTCAGTGCTACGAACCGGTACACGCTGATCGAAATTGCCCCGGCGAATATCACCGATAGCCTCGGTCAATTCTGCCAAGGGCCGCAGAAACCGTCTCGACAATATCGCGCCAAAGATTAGCGCCATCAGCAAGGCAAAACCGGCGGCAACAATCAGCAGAAAACTTACTCGATGCAGAAAACGTGACTCGGCTTCGTCCAAGCCGGGCAGGACAAAATCGGCAACTGTCGCGATCAACTTGCCTCCGGAAAAGATTGGCAGGCCGCGTGCCCTTTCTCCCGACCTGAGCACATCTCCCGGGCGGTATGAGCCGCCCGCCTTGACCACCACACCCTTTTCGTCGGCAACAACAAACGATGCGGATCGCGATAAAAAATCTACAAGCGGCCCGTCTTTCCCGTCCAGTTCATTCCCGCGAGTTTCACGGCCGAATCTTTCCTCAAGCGGGATGCGACCAATGTCTTCCCAAGATTTATTCACTTCGTAAAAGCTGCGAATATCGCGAATTAACTGGGCCTTCAAGGCGCCATCGCGATATCGCAGAAATTCCACGGCACTCACTCGAGTCGCCAATAGCCCGACCAACACGATCCCAAACAGGCTGGTCAACAGCCAAGTCAAGATCCATTTACTGCGTAATGACCGGAACATGGCTTAGTAATCCTTGTCGCTAAAGCGGTAACCAACGCCGAAAACCGTGCGAATATATTTTGGATGGGCCGGCTGATTTTCGATTTTGGCGCGCAGATTTCGTATATGCACATCGATGGTCCGTTCAACCCGTTCGAAGCTATCGTTTCGCAAGCGATTTAGTAGTTCGTTTCGGGTAAAGACTCGCCCAGCCGATGTTATCAGAGTCGTCAATATCTCGAATTCCGACGGAGTCAAGTCAACTGTTTTGCCGTTAACTTGTGTCACACGCGATTCCAGATCTATGGTCAAGTCACGGGAACGGATCAGCTCCGACGTTCGCGCTTCTCCGCCATAGCGGCGCAGCACGGCACGTATCCTTGCTACCAATTCCGCCATGCCGAAAGGCTTGGCGACATAGTCATCCGCACCCAATTCCAGTCCGATGACCTTGTCAGTTTCTTCGATGCGTGCCGTCAAAACAATCACCGGTGTATCGCGTTCTTTGCGGTAGACCCTCATGAATTCAAATCCATCCATTTCCGGCATCATGATATCGAGCAAAATCAGATCCGGCTTTTCGTGGCGCGCCTGATATAAGGCTTCGCGTCCGTTGGCTGCGGTGACAACGCGGTAGCCGTTACCGCACAAGTAATCGCTCAACAAGTTAACGACATTTGCTTTGTCATCAACTACGAGAATGGTCTTGCTCATGCCTGATCTCGTCCTCGCTACATTTCTTTCCGCTCATGACTTGGGACGATGTTGCTGCTCCCCAGCTTCACTCTCCGGCATGCTATCCGCACCCTGGACCAATATATCACAGCTGCCTTACGGTCACGCAGACACTGACCTTCGGCAGCGAAATGGCGGGCCGCGCTCGCACAAAACAACAATCGTTCTACTTGTGCGGGCACAATCGTATGCTAATGAAGAGATGTTCAGAACCTGTTCAGACTTTGAAAAATCCCCGTTGTATCGTGCCCGCCTGCCACGACGGATTCAAATCGCTAGAGATATTGACAGGTCCAGCTTGGTCACAAACCCGGGGAATCTGTGTCAGCGGAGTGGTGAAAATCGTGGATGCGAATCGTTCGCATGACCCTCGCATGACCCTCGCGAAACCCTCGCAAGACCCTCGCATGACCCTCATAAAAGCCTCGCAAAAGCCCCTAAAGTCCCTCTAATATCCCCACCCAAATTGCCTTGATCACAGTGCCCGAAATCTCGGGACTATATCAGGGTATAGCGCGAAATCCTTGTATCTGCTTGCTTGCGGGAGATTCAGCAGGCAGGCTTGATAGCGGCGAGGGTAATTTTTCTGTTGTTATGGCGGCGGAGAAAAAAGCTTTTTGCGTCATAGAGCGTTTTTGCGACATACGAACCTGCGCCAAAGATTGCTGTTGCTTGCGATAGTTAATCCGCACCGGACTGAGGGTAGCACAAAAGGGTTTGACAGGGGTGAGCAAATGTTCGCGGTTTGAGACATCGTCAGCCGGCTGCACTGTGACGGTATGAGCCGCATCTCTGATATTCGCCACTCGCTTGTCAGTGTCGTATTGACAAGGTAAGGCATCTTTTGAACTTCGACTTGTATTCGCGCCAATGTTTTGCTTTGATCCACGATTGCATTATAGTATATGCATACTTGCCTGAGCGGTCGATCGGGTCAACAATGGCAAATCGCGTTGCGTCTGGCAGCCGTGTATCGGGATTCTTCGAGTCAAGGCGCGGCAGAATCGTCCTGGAAAATTTGACAGCGTATATGTTTCTGGCGCCGGCTGGCTTTTTGATCGGCTTGTTCGGTTTATTTCCCGTGGCCTTCGCTTTCTTCGTCAGTCTGCATCGCTGGCGTCGCTTTCCCAGCGAATACAGTGGCTTGGCCAATTATGAAAAAGCACTGGGCAACCTGTCTTATATCGTCTTCTTTTGGCTGGCGCTAATCGCCTTGGCAGCCGGCCTGCTGATATTGCGACGCTTGCTGCGAATGTTGCGGCAAACGGCCAATGAGCATGACTACGTATACCTGTTGAGCGGTTTCGCAATTGGATACGCCTTGCTCTTGACAATTGACTGGTTCTTCAAGCTCATCCCGGTCATTATGATTATCCCTCGTCAGGTGCGCGGGCAAAACACCAGCCTGCCGCTATTCATGGAAAAACTTGCGGAGAGCTTCGCCCAGCCAGAGGTGTACGCCGCCGGCAACTTGATGATCGCGGGGCTTCTAGCGTCCAGCGCCATCACCGGGCTAATTCTTTGGCGATTCCCGTCGCAATTTAAGGGACAGATAATCATCCGAAGCGTAGCAATTTCCATAGTTTTCATCAGTGGCCTTTTCTTGTTGGAATTGACCATCGTCGAGATTCAGTCGGCAGTGGATGCCGCCCGCGAATCTGGCGAAGCCTTACCGATCTGGTCGCAACTCACCTTCATCACCGGAGGCGTTGCGCTTTTGGCCCTGGCTTGGATCATCTTTCAACGCGGCATCCAAGCGAGCGATAATAGTCGGTTTGCCTTGCAGCTGTGTGGCGGGATAACGCTGGCGATCGGTGGTTACCTGGTGATGGCTGAATTACCCGCGGCACTGGCGGATGCCGATGATGGCTTGTTGCAGGGCTTTTGGATCACAGTCATGTATGCGCTGGGCACGGTACCAGTACAATTGTCAATCGGTTTGCTGCTGGCTTATTTGCTTTTCCAGCCCATACGGTTTCGCGCATTCTTCCGCATGGTATATTTCATCCCGTACATCACTCCTTTCGTCGCCACATCGATCGTCTTCCGCATCATCTTCAACGCGCGCGCTACGGCGCCGGCCAATCGCATGCTGTCCCTCTTTGGCATTGAGTCACAGCGCTGGATCCTGGAGCGGTCGTCGATCGGCGAGTTGTTGGGTCTGCCGGAGTTCCTGGCAGGGCCTGCCCTGGCATTGATTGTCATCATGATCTATTCGACCTGGACTTATATCGGCTACGATGCTGTCATATTTCTGGCTGGTCTGGGGAACATTCCCGGTGAATTGTACGAAGCAGCCCGCATTGACGGTGCCAACGGCTGGCGCATCTTTCGTCATATCACGCTGCCCATGCTATCACCGACGGTGTTTTTCTTGTCGTTAGTGGCGATAATTGGCACGTTTCAGGCCTTTACGCAAATCTGGATTCTGCGCACCGGCGCCGTTGGTAGCAAAGTCAATACCGCCAGCGTCTATATCTTTGACGAGTTGCGCAACAGCAATCGCTATGGATACGCTTCGTCCATGGCCTTCGTGCTTTTTGCGCTCATCCTTTTGATGACATTGTTCCAAAATCGCGTTATGGGAAGGCGCGTATTTTATGGCTAATGATGCCAAACTCAATGACTTGTTTGACGGGGTACCGGCTCCCCCACCGTCACCGATGAACTTGCCCAAGTTGGGCATATATGCGGTTCTCTTCGCAGGTGTCATCATCGCCGTGGGGCCTTTTCTCTGGATGATCAGCGCTTCGTTCATGACACTTAGCGAGGTCAATCTCACACGGCTGCTGCCGGAGAATCTATTATGGGAAAACTATGCCACGGCGCTGCGCCGCGCAAATTTTCTCGATATCGAGTTCTCGACGGATCCGAACAGCGGCGTCTTACAATCGATCAGTATCTCCGGTTATTTGTGGAACAGCCTGCGCATCACGATCATCTCAGTGACAGGATCGTTGCTGGTGTGCATTCCCGCGGCCTACGCTTTTGCACGCATGAACTTCATTGGACGTAACTTTATCTTTGCACTCTTTATTTCCACCATGATGATACCCGGCATCGTCATGCTGATTCCGCACCTGCTGACGGTGATCTGGCTGGGGCGCTTGAGTGAGAGTCTGTTTGGACCGGCCGGCGCCTGGTTCAATAACTGGCCCGCTTTGACGATTCCCTTTTTTGCATCTGTGTTCAACATATTCTTGCTGCGGCAGTTTTTCTTGCAAATTCCCAACGATCTTTGGGATGCCGCTCGCATTGATGGCGCCGGACATCCGCGTTTTTTGCTCAGCGTAGTATTGCCCTTGTCAAAAGCGCCAATTATGACCATTATCACTCTGGGATTTATTGGTTCGTGGAACGCCTTGATGTGGCCGTTGCTGGTGACAATTAACGATGACTGGCGCCCCATAGCGGTAGGGCTATCTAATTTTGTCACAGCCGACACACCTGGCGATCTCAACTTGCAAATGGCGGCATCTGTGATTACTGTAATTCCTATCCTTGTCTTGTATTTCCTGGCGCAAAAGCAATTTACTGAAGGTATCGCCCAGACCGGGATCCGTGGATAATTAAGAACCCTCCATCGCGCAATAAATGTGCGGTGATAGTGCCCGGGCTGATTACCATAGGAGGGCATATGGACAGTCCGATTGATCGAAAACGTTCCAAGGAGAACTGCTAACAATGATCAAGAAACTGCTTATCACGCTAATGTTGGTTTTACCCGGGCTTGGCTTGGTCCAGGCGCAAAATATGAATTATGAGGACATTGACCCGAGCGGTCAAACCGTCGTCTATTGGCATCAGTATTCGGATGATAGCTCTCAAGCCGATACCATGGCCGCGCTGGTCGAAGAATTCAACAGCATGAACGAATATGGCATTACTGTCGAAACCATTCATCAAGGCAGCTATAGTCCTATTCAGGACTTGATGAATACCGCCATTCTTTCTGGTGAAATGCCGAATCTGGTTGCCGGCTATGCCAATGCCATTGCCGGTTGGGCAAACGAAGGTGTCGTGGTCGATATCAACTTGCTGCTCAACAGCCCGCAGTGGGGTATCCCGGCAGACGAGCAGAGCAAGCTCAACTTCGACTTGCTGGATGTTAATCAATTGGATTTCCCGCCCTTTTACGGGATGCGCGTTGCCTGGGCGAATCAGAATTCGCTGAATGTGTTCTATACCAATCTTGATATCGTCGAGGCACTTGGCTTCGAAAGACGCGCGCCGCAGACATTGGCAGAATTCGAAGAGATTTCCTGTGCGGCCGGCGCCAGCGAAATGTATCAGGGCTATCCGCTCGATACCGGCACCTCGCACTTCGAAAGCTTCGTAGCAGCACACGGGGGCGCGATCTTTGATAGTGAAGCGGGCGAGTACATCTTCGCATCCAATGAGGTCGTCGCTGCTATGGAGCTGTTCACGCGCATGCTGGATAACAACTGTGCATATCTCTTCGCCGACCGCTACCAGAATACCGGCGACTTCTCTGTGGGCATCACACCCTTTGCGGCAGGTAGCTCGGCAGGCATTCCCTTCGTTACCTGGGACGCAGCCACCGCCGAAATGACCGATGAGTGGGTGGTAACCGCCTTTCCCGGTGCCGATGGTGTCGGGCCCACGATTCAGTTGTTCGTGCCCAGCCAAGCCATCTTGACCGCTGCGCCCGAAAAAGAAGTGGCCACCTGGCTCTTTGTTAAGTTTCTGGCCGGCGCCGAGGCACAACTCGCTTGGTCCGGCGCGACAGGTTATTTCAGCATCCGCAACGATATTGAGGTTACCGCCGACGACTTCACCGAACCGCGCATGCCCTATGAACGATTTGTCGAAGTACAGGATATCCTGAGCGGTGAATCTATCAGCGTGTACGCCTCACCGGGAGTGCCGAGTTATAGCGCCGTTCGCGGTCTGGTCCCGAATGTGATTGCCGAAGTTGTTAGCGGCGACGCCGAAGCGGCTGCCGCTTTGGCCGATCTGAACGAAGAAGTTGCCGAGCTCCATGCCGATCTCGACGGCTGATAGAGGTATACTCGTCTGTGCAAGATGTTCGACAACAAAGCGGCATCTTGCACAGATTCCGTGATTTCCTGGTATTTTGGCCGATAGTTCGCGTAAGAAAGGCGTAAGATCGCCTTGTACGGTTTGACCTGCCTGGAATTCTATGATATTCTGAAGTTTGAGAGATCACTTTTCCACAATCTTACCGGTTTTCATAACCATCGTGATTTGCCAAGCACCTCCTTTGGCATGCCACGACAATCGTTTCGTGAACGAATTGCCAACGGAATCCCGCGCAAAAACCTATTCCCACCCGAAGGGATCGTAACACACTCCTGTTCGCACAAGAGCTTTCGGTAGCACGTCGTCAGATGAGATTGCAAAGCTGAACTTTTGCATGAGCCGCAAATCGAGAAGTACATCAATTCCATTCCCCTCAACCAGTAAAGAGAATACCAGGAAAACACCAATGAATATCGCTAAACTTGAAACCAAAACACTTCCCGAATTGCGCACCTTGGCGCGCGATCATAATGTTCCCCGGTTCAGCCGCTTGAAAAAGCAGGATCTGATCATCGGACTGCTGCGTCAAGAAGCGGAACGCCGTGGGCACGAACTTCGCGGAGGTGTCTTGGAGGTCGTTGACGACGGCATTGGTTTCCTGCGTGCCGAAGGTTATCTCCCAGGCAAAAACGACATTTACGTCAGCCAAACGCAGATCAAAAAATTCAATCTGCGCACGGGAGATATGGTAATCGGCCAAGTGCGCCCGCCTAAAGACACCGAGCGTTATTTCGGATTGTTGCGCGTCGATTCGGTCAATGGGCTGGATCCACACGATGTCAGGCAACGTCCTAATTTCGAGCGCCTTACGCCGATATTCCCCGAGGTGCGCTTTAATCTGGAGACGGTGCCGCGTGTTATGTCTACAAGAATGCTTAACTTGATTGCTCCCATTGGCTTCGGCCAGCGTGGCATGATTGTTTCGCCGCCCAAAGCCGGCAAGACGACTGTACTCAAAGACGTAGCCAATGCCATCAGCACCAATTATCCCGAAGTACATCTTATGGTCGCGCTTATCGGCGAACGTCCAGAGGAAGTCACGGATATGGATCGCTCGGTCGATGCAGAAGTGATTGCCTCCACCTTTGACGATCCCGTACATCACCACGTGCGCGTCGCGGAAATGGCGCTGGAACGTGCCAAGCGCTTGGTCGAGGTAGGTCGCCATGTCGTGATGATGTTGGATAGCGTCACGCGGCTGGCACGGGCCTACAACCTGGTTGTACCCTCAAGTGGGCGAACCTTGTCAGGCGGCCTGGATCCAGCGGCGATACACCCGCCGAAGCGCCTTTTTGGCGCGGCGCGCAATGTCGAAGAAGGCGGCAGCCTAACCATCGTAGCCACTTGCCTCGTCAATACCGGCAGCAAGATGGATGATGTTATCTACGAAGAATTCAAGGGCACTGGCAATATGGAATTGCACCTCAGCCGCAAGCTGCAGGAACGGCGTGTCTTCCCCGCATTTGATATCGAACAATCATCGACACGGCGCGAGGAGTTGCTGCTCGGTCCCGATGTTTTGCGGCGCGTGTACACAATGCGGCGCATGTGGTCGCATTTGGCCGAACAACCCGAAGGTATCGCCGGCGCTACCGAGCAGCTGCTGCAAAACTTCCGCCTTTACGATACCAATCAGAAATTCCTGAACAGCCTGAGCGGCTCTAACGGTCGCTAGTCGCGCTTCACCTATGCCGCGACTTGCTGAGGCTAGCGCGCTCACTGCAATTTCCACAATATCTCAATTGGAGCCAAACCCATGCATATGCCTGAGGTAATTGCGCTGGTCACGGGAGGCGCTTCCGGCTTGGGAGCTGCTACCGCCAGGCGATTTGTCGATCTAGGCGCCAAAGTGGTCATTCTCGATCGCGATGAAGGCCGGGGAAAGGCGCTGGCGAGCCGACTCGGCATAGATACCGTGTTCGCCGCGGCAGACGTCACTGGCGAAGCCGATGTTCAAGCGGCGTTAGACCTGGCATTTGAGACATTTGGTGGGCTGAATACCGTGGTCAATTGCGCTGGCATTGGCATGGCTATCCGTACCACAAGCAGCCGTGGACCCCATCCTCTGGATCTATTCGAGACCGTTATCCGCATCAACCTAATCGGCACCTTCAACGTGATTCGGCTGGCAGCGACTATGATTGCCGCTAACGATACGAATGCCGGCGGCGAACGTGGCGTGATTATCAACACCGCCTCGGTCGCCGCTTTCGATGGACAGATCGGACAAGCGGCTTATTCCGCTTCAAAAGGCGGCATCGTTGCTATGACCTTGCCCATCGCCCGCGATCTGGCGCGCAGCGGCATCCGCGTTTGTACCATCGCACCGGGACTCTTTGATACGCCCCTGCTGGGTAGCTTGCCGCAATCAATTCGGGAATCGCTCGGCAAACAGGTACCTTTTCCCTCACGTCTCGGGCTGCCGGCGGAATACGCGCAGTTGGCGCAGCAAGTCGTAGAAAACGCCATGCTCAATGGCGAGACCATTCGGCTGGACGGGGCGCTGCGCATGCAAAGCGCCTGACGCTGCATTCTGTGCCTTGCACTTTTCGTCACCGACCTTTCCCAGATTCCATTTCTTAGTTGACAAAGGTCTTGAGCTACGTTAAGCTCAATGCGAAGTAGGCAAAAGTATTGAGTTCTGATCATGATTTTGAATTGCGCTACCACTTGTTGTTGTCAGACGCTATCGGCAGATAGTCGTACGGTGGTGCCGCGCTAGATCACGAAAGACGTGAAATAGCTGGAAACAAGTTGCCCCGTTACGACACGGGGCTTTTTTGTTGGTTGCGGAAGGAAATTTACAGCTAATGATCGCTGACAAATCCAGGTTTCATCGCGAATGTTGTTGTTGCTGTTGCTGCTGCGCCGTGCCGAAATGGCGGGGTTATCCGATGCTGGCTGGGAATCATTGCTAGCAGAGTCGTTCAGAAAACTTGGGGCGCTTCGGATAATCCGGAGCGCTTTTGCTTTTAGCGGCAGCACAGAATTGGGGAGAACTTATGATAGAAAGTCCGAAACAGCTGGACCGGCGTAACGAAGAATTCGAGAATGCCACGCCACGAGAGATATTGTCTTGGGCGAGCGCAACGTATGCAAAGCAACTGGCTATCGTCACCAGTTTTCAACTTACTGGCATTGTCACTTTGCATATGATGCATGACATTGCGCCAGATACACGGGTGCTGACGCTGGATACCGGTTTTCTCTTTCCCGAGACGGTCGAGCTAATGAACAGATTGGAAGAACGTTTTCAACTGCGGCTGGAGCGCATAAAGCCGCGGCAGACACCCGGACAGCAGGCGCGCGATTATGGCGACCGGCTTTGGGAGCGAAATCCCGACAGGTGCTGCCATATCAGAAAGACGATTCCTCTGCGCCAGGCTTTAGACGGTTTTGCGGCCTGGATTACCGGATTGCGTCGCGATCAGTCGCCGAGCCGGGCCAGCACTGCAATCGTCAGTCGCGACGCGCGCACCGGCCTGATCAAGATCGCCCCGTTTGCCAACTGGAGCGAGGAGATGGTGTGGACCTACATCCGTACCCACGACCTGCCATACAACCGGCTGCACGACATCGGCTATCCTAGCATCGGCTGCTGGACTTGCACCAAGGCTGTCGCGTCCGATGTCAATTCGCGGGCCGGGCGCTGGTCAAACCGGAGCAAGAGCGAGTGTGGCATACATATCCCGGACGCTACTGAGCCCGTCAAGGAAACCGGACATGTCTGAGTTATCAACCGGATATCCAATCCTGCTGAACCTGCAAGATCGGCAGGTAGCCGTGGTTGGCGGCGGTCGCGTCGCTACACGAAAAGTTCGCCATCTGCTGAACTCCGGAGCCTTGGTGCTGGTCATCAGCCCCGTTGTGACTGACGAGCTGGATTGCCTCGCAAAGATCGGCAAAATTGAGCTGCTCAAGTCTCGCTACCAGCGCGATATGCTCAATGCATACATGCCAGTGCTGGTAATAGCAGCGACGGATAACGGGCATGTCAACGAAATCGTGGCGCAAGACGCCCATAGAATTCGTGCCTTAAGCAATGTCACCAATGGCAGCAGCGAAAGTGATTTCAGCAATATGGCGCTGATCAATCATCCACCGCTAACCATCGCGTTGAGTACCAACGGAACATCACCCGCCATGTTACGCCGACTCCGGCAGCATCTTGATTTGGCGATTAGCGCAGAGTATGCCGTGCTAACCGAATGGATGGGTGAAATCCGCCAGCCCCTGAAAAACACGCTTCAAACGCAGCACGAGCGTCAATCTCTTTACCAGGAAATTCTGGATTCCGAGGTACTTGAGTTGTTGCGGGACGATAAGCAGGACCAAGCGCGTCAGTTATTCCAGCAGATTGTTGCCGAAGGATCATCACAATGAGCGATGTCGCGCTAATCCTCGCCGGGCACGGCTCGCACGTCAGTCCCAACACTGCCGGCATCGTTTGGCAGTACGTGGACCGCTTGCGCCGTTGGGCCGTGGCCGACGAGATTACCGCCTGCTTTTGGAAAGAGTCACCTTCATTTCGCCAGGTGTTTGATACCGTGACGGCCAAGGACATCGTGATTGTGCCGGTTTTCACCGCGGGGGGTTACTTCACGCGCGATGTCATTCCTTCTGAAATGGGGCTGGCCGGCAAAACAACCGTGCACGACGGGCGGACGATTCGGCTCACGCCGAGTATTGGCGAGCATCCACTAATGGAGGATATCGTACAAAGTTTGTTGCGGGAAACGATAGACCGTTACGATTTGCCTGGCGAGGACGCTGCCGTCGCGATAATCGGGCATGGCACGCGCCGCAATCCAAATAGTCGCGACGCGACACAGCATCAAGCGGCGCGTCTGCGCGAACGTGGGCTAGTACGCGAAGTGGCGGATGTGTACCTCGACGACTTGCCGGATATCCCCAGCATATACCGTAATACCTCTGCCAAGAACATCATTGCCTTGCCCTATTTCTTGGCGCCCGGTTCGCACGTTAGCATTGACGTGCCGCGCGCTCTGGGTATCCTTGCTGAAGATGGGCCGCAGCTCGTACAAGGGCGCAATGTCTATTACACTGATCCGATTGGCACTGATGAGAGAATCTGCCCAGTGATTCTTGAGCTAGCGCGCGAAACAGGATTGCCGTTTGGAGAAAAGGCGAATGCCGCGCCTTGGAACGCCTTTCCGAGGGCCGGGCGGGATACCCTTGTTCAAGCGCTTGAGGAGCATCAGACGCTTCAATTCGGTCAGTTACGCGTGTCACGAAAGCGTGTTTGGTGTAGTGACGCATCTCAGATTTGCCTTACTATCACGTCGCCCTCATTGCTGCGGGCGCTGACGCGTGAAGAACCTTTCCGCCCACTGCCAACGCGTGTCGATCTGCTGGCGGACTGGCAGGTTAAACTGGAGACTCCGCAGCACGCCCATGCCGTATTGGAAACAGTTTATCCGGGTCTGGTCGCGGATTGGTCGAGCCAGCGCAATGGCAGATTCAAGAGCGAATCCTTGCAAGCTTTGAGCGACAGGCAACAAGGCGTCTTCAAAGATATTCATAAACTGGCCAGCGGGGTCGTTGAGAAAACGGTTGAGAAAGTCTGTGGCAACTGCATCCGCCAGCCCAGCTGGCAGAAAAACGGCATTAACGGTGAATTACCCTGCAAAGAAGCTTGCAATTCTTGGTTAACGTCAGCAAATGAACTGGGAAAGAATGTCGTATGAGCATAGGAAAAGTTTACCTCGTCGGCGCTGGTCCCGGTGACCCGGATCTGATCACCCGCAAGGGTTTGCGACTGCTGCAGATGGCGGACGTGGTCATCCATGACCGCTTGATCCCACCGGAGTTGCTGAAGGAAACACGAGCGGATGCCGAGTTGATCGATGCCGGCAAGCAGCCGCAGAAGCATCGCCTCGCACAGGAAGAAATCGCCGCGACCCTGCTGGACCGTGCTCTGAAGGGCAATTGCGTCGTTCGCTTGAAGGGTGGCGATCCGCTTGTCTTTGGGCGGGGCAGCGAAGAGGCGCTGGCTTGCCACCAACTAGGCATCTATTTCGAAATTGTGCCGGGCATATCTAGCTCTTACGCAGTACCTGCCTACGCTGGCATCCCGCTGACGCACCGCCACCTCAGCAGTTGCTTCACCGTGATCACCGGGCATGAAGATCCATCTAAAAACGGCAGCAGCATTAACTATCAGGCGCTGGCAAATATCGGCGGCACGATCGTCATCTTGATGGGTGTCAAACAGCTATACACTATTACAGCGCAGTTGCAGCGACACGGGCTTGACGGGCAAACGCCGGCAGCGACAATCGAATGGGGAACTGTGCGGCATCAACGCACCTTGACCGGCACGCTGTCGTCGATCGCTGATATCGCGGCGGATCATCATCTGCATCCGCCCGCTATCACTGTCATTGGTGATGTGGTCCGATTGCGCGAACAAGGCATGCAATGGTTTGACCTGCTGCCCGCGGATGTAGTGGTCCCAAGCGGCAGTTTCCCGGACATTTTCTAGGGTCATGAATCTGGCAACTCCCGAACGGAACTTGAATCAGAAAGGCAAGTCATGAATACATGGAAAGAAACGCTGGCAGATCAGATCCCGGAACACATGGGAACCTTGATCGACACCTTCGAGGCGCAGATCGGATTGCGCAAACAAGGCAAGCTCGACGAAAAGGTTTTTGCCGAGACGCGCTTGCGCAAAGGCGCCTACGGTCAGCGCTATGACAACGGTCAACGTCATGATGGCGTGCGAACCCGGGAATTGAGCTATCCTTCGGGCGACCTGGTTAAGGGCCCCGACACGCTCTGGGACGCTCCTGGCATGCAACGTATCAAAATCCCTTACGGTGGCCTGACCGCCGAACAGCTTGAAGTCCTGTCCGAACTCGCGGATGAGTACGCTGATGGCATCTTGCATATCACCACTCGGCAAGATATACAGTTGCACTATGTACATATTGACGACACGCCGGACCTGATGCGGCGGCTGGCTGCCGTCGGCATCACAACACAAGAAGCCTGCGGCAATTCCGTGCGCAACATCACCGCCTGCACGCTGGCTGGCGTATGCCATGACGAAGTTTTTGATGTCAGCCCCTATGCCGATGCCATGACACAATTCCTGCTAGGACATGACGATGTGCAAGATTTCGGGCGTAAGTTCAAAGTTGCTTTCTCTGGCTGCGCCGGACACGCCTGTGGTTTGGTCAAGATGCACGATCTTGGTTTGTTGGCACAGACCCGCGAAGTCGATGGCGAGCTCAAACGGGGCTTTACCGTTTTCGTCGGCGGCGGCTTGGGAACGGTTCCGCAACAAGCAAAGGTGTTGGCGGAGTTCGCTACGGAAGAGCAATTGCTTCCACTAACGCAAGCGACAGCGCGAGTCTTCGCCCGCTTGGGAGAAAAGAAAAACCGCAACCGGGCGCGGCTGAAGTTTTTGGTCAGCAAACTCGGCATCGAGGAATTCCGCAGTTTGGTGCAAGAAGAACTGGAAGCCGTGCCTCACGACGATCGCCATACTGCCTATATCGATAATCTGCAAGACTTCACATACAAAGCAGCAAAAGCAGGTATGGCACTGAATGGATCACCAATACCCGATGGTTTCGCGGATTGGTACCGCACGAATGTTTATCACCAGGCGCAAAGTGGATACAGCACCATCACGCTCAATTTGCCGCTCGGTGACTTAACGGCGCAGCAGGGCTTCCAACTGGCGGATATCGCCCGAAATTATGTGGGCGACAACATTCGCCTGTCGGTCGAGCAGAACGTTGTGCTGCGCTGGGTAGCTGACGCCGATCTGCCCGCGATCTATCGTGATCTTCGTGAGGTTTATCTTGGGGATGCAGGCGCCGGCACCATCGTCGATATCACCACTTGCCCAGGCACAGACACCTGCAAACTGGGCATCGCATCGTCCCGCGGCTTGACCGGTGAGCTGCGTACGCGTTTGATCGAACGCATCAATCTGATGCCGGATGCTGTGCGCGAACTAAAGATAAAGGTCAGTGGCTGCTTCAATTCCTGCGGACAACATCACGTCGCGGATATCGGTTTCTTTGGCAACAGCCGACGCTCGGGCAACCACAAGATGCCGCACTTTCAGGTCGTTTTGGGAGGTCAATGGAACGAGAATGCCGGCAGCTACGGCCTGGCGGTGGGTGCCGTGCCGGCCAAGCGTGTGCCTGATGTGCTCGAAGCGCTGACAAATCGTTATGTTGCGGAACGAGCAGCCGACGAGACTTTTCAGGTCTGGGTGAAAAACTTGGGGCGCAAAGAGATCAAGGCGATGCTGAAAGCCTTTATGGACCTGCCCAGCTTTGAAGAACGCCCGGATTACTTCAGCGATTGGGGCGATTCGCGCGTCTACACTATCGACGATATCGGTGTCGGCGAGTGTGCCGGCGAGGTGGTCTCACTATTTTCGATGGAAATCTCCAATGCCGAATCTACACATTTCGAGGCATTGCTTGCCTTGGACGATGGCAATTACAGCCTGGCGGATCAGCAGGCTTACAAAGCGATGGTACAAGCGGCGCGGGCCTTGGTGCGCATAAAATATCTCGATGTCGGCGATGACTACAACAATATCGTCAACGAATTCCGCACGCGCTTCTATGATACCGAACTTGTGTATGACCGCTTCGCAAAAGGCAAATTCGCCCGTTACCTGTTCAAACGGCATGACAACAAGCCGTCAAGCGTCAACGAAGATAATGCGCATCAGTTGATCGATGAGACGCAACTCTTCATCGAAAACATCCATAGTGCCGAGCAGCGCATAAATGGCGTTATTGTGGGATAGGGATCTAGCAAGCGCAACGTTGTCCCCGACCGAGGCAACAAGATGGAATGACGTTTACGTCAGAAGTCATCGAGCCAAATGAGAACCAGCAATTGCCAGGCGCGCGGAACGTTCCATAATCGAGGGAAGCCAGTGGTTTCCCTCAGCGAATAACGAGGCGAGGTAATAATGACTATAGTTCCCAAGCGACTCGGGGTGAAGTTCAGCCTCAAGCAAGTGCCGAGAATCCAGCCCGAGGACATCGTGCCGATTTTCCAACGCTGGATTCAAGAGCATACCGTGGACGGCATGTTGATAGATGTCATCGACTACAAACACGTTCCGGAAGGACCGGGCGTGATGCTGATCGCTGATGATGGTGACTATGCCTACGATCTGGGCGATGGACAGTTTGGCTTGCACTACATCCGCAAACGAAACCTCCCCGATGACCTGTCGAATGCCCTGCGCTTGGCCTTCCGCCACGCGCTGCAAGCGGCCTTGACTTTGGAAGAGGAAGTGCCCGGAGCTATCGAATTCGATTTCAGCAGCGCCAAAATTAGCTTTCTCGATAGGCGAAACTATCGCAATGATGAAGCAAGATTCATTGATGCGCGCCATGACATCGCATCCTCTCTTTCGCAGATTTATGGCGAGGACGTCGAAGTCGAGCGTCTCTATGACGATCCTCGTCGCGTATTCGCGGTCCGCTGTAAGGTAGGACGCGCAGATTTTGCTGTGGAGAAACTGCAAAAGCGCCTGCAAGACAGCCCTACTACTGTCTGATAATCAATGAAAGTCAATAAATCATATCTTGTCTGCTTTATGGTACGTAGCGGTAGTACGCTGCTGTGTCAATTGCTGGCAGATACGGGCATCGCCGGGTAGCCCGAAGAGCATTCTTGCATAAGATCAAACCGACCAATCTCACAGGCGGCCACATCGCCGATTGTGTCGGCTTTCAGGCACGTACAATTGCCGCCGCTACAACAACAGACGGTGTGTTTGGCAGCAAGTACGGCGCAGGAATTGGGCACGACTCTAGACGTCGCGTCCGCACCATCAATGAATTGACGTCGTTGCGGCCGAGAAATGCGCTAGCGCAGCTATTCCCCAATCTGCATTTACATCACTTGACGCGCCTCAACAAAGTCAGCTAAGCAGTGTCGCCTTGGTTGGCGATTCAAGGCGGGCGCTGGCATTCTACCGACGCGATCAGTAATTCGACTCCACAATTTGACCTTGAATCGATAGACAACCTTCTGAAAAAGATTATCCTGCGCGAATGAATTTGGGCTGAGAATCTTGCGGATAATGGAAACTTTCCCTTTCTCCTCGTCTATGAAGATCTCGTGCAAGATCCGCGTTCCTGCCTGCTCGACATACGCAACTTCCTCGAAATCGACCAGCCGACCTCGCCGGACCTCCCGGAGGCGCGATTCCAGCGGCTGAACAACGAGCTGACAGAGGCTGGCGTTAAGCGGTTTCGTCAAGAAAAACAGTCCGGTTGGTGGACCCGATTCTGGCCGAAATTCCGCCCGGGCACCCCTTTGTCTTTTACAACAAAACCCATTCTTAGCTGGCAGATTTCATCAGCAAAGCCGCCCGTGCATCAATGCCCGCAATCGGTTATAGTTTTAAGCGCAGTACGCAAACGCGTCTATCTTGACAATAGAAAGCTTGACATGACCGACTACAATTTCGACGAGATCATTGACCGCAGCGGACACCATAGCGCCAAATGGGGAGCCGTAGCTGAGGACTGCCTGCCGATGTGGGTGGCGGATATGGATTTTCGCTCGCCGCCTACCGCTATCAACGCCATGATCGAACGCGCCCGTCACGGCGTTTTTGGATACACGATGGACCCGCCACAACTCAAAGAAGTTATTGTCGAGCGCATGAGCAGACTCTACAATTGGGAGATTGAGCCGGACGATGTCATGTTCTCACCGGGAATGGTATTGGCATTATGCGCGGTCTGCCGCGGATTCGGCCAACCGGGCGACGCCGTTTTGATTCAAACCCCGGTATATGGTTCATTTTTCAAAGCCGTGAGTAACAATCAAAAGTTTACCTACAACATTGATATGCAATATGTCGAGGATGATGCCCACAGCTTCCACTACGAAAACGATTATGATGAATTTGAAGTTGCCGCGCGCGAGCCCCAAACCACCATCCATTTGCAATGCAATCCGCAGAATCCGGCCGGTTTCCTCTATTCTCGCGACGAGCTGGAACGCATCGGAGAGATTTGCCTGCAAAACGATGTGCTCATCGTCGCTGACGAGATCCATTCTGATCTAATTCTAGAAGGCAAGCACATACCGATCGCGGCCTTGTCCGACGAGATCGCACAAAATACCCTGACGATGATCGCCCCAAGTAAGACCTACAACCTGGCCGGAATGGCTTGCTCGGTCCTGATCGCGCAAAATACGGAGCTCCGCGAAACGATGGAGGCGGCACTGCGAGGCATCAGCGCTCACGTCAATATCATGGGCTACGAAGCGGCCTACGGCGCCTACGCAGGCGGCGACGAATGGCTGCGACAATTGCTCGTATACCTGAAAGACAACCGCGACTATGCTATTGACTTCGTCAGAAGGCATATCCCGCAGGTTAAAACCACAATCCCCGATTCTACCTACCTGCTATGGCTAGATATGCGCCAATTGCCAATTGAAGGCGACATCGCCAGCTATTGCACGGAGAGCGCCGGGGTCACACCGACCGCCGGCACTTTCTTTGGCAAAGCCGGTGAGGGATTCGTCCGTCTGAACTTCGGCTGTCCACGCGCCACCTTGCATGAAGGGCTGGAACGCCTGAAGCTGGCTGTAGATCGCTTGGCGCTCACCGTTTGAATTAGTAGCAGAGGTACGCTAATGCCACGCCCCTTCCTGATTGATACCGATGCCGGTTCGGACGATGCCGTTGCGATTTTGATGGCGCTACGCCACCCGGACGTTGAAGTCCAAGCGATCACGGTGGTCGCGGGCAATGTACCGCTCGAGCAAGGAATCATCAACTCACTTTATTTCGCGGAACTCTGCCAGACCGATACCCCGGTTTACGCAGGTGCCGATCGTCCCATATTGCGGGAATATGTGTCCGCAGACTGGTTCCACGGCGCCGATGGCTTGGGAGATTTGGGCGATTGCTACACTCCAAAACGCTCCTATGTGCAGGAAAAACATGCCATCGATGCGATCATTCATTGCGTGCGTGAAACGGATCAACTGGAGATCGTCACCTTGGGACCACTGACCGATCTGGCCTTGGCGCTGCGTAAAGCCCCGGACATCGCGGCGCGGGTCGCGCGCTGCGTGGTGATGGGTGGCGCAGCTTGTACCAACGGCAATGTGACACCCGCGGCGGAATACAATATCTGGTGCGATCCGGAGGCGGCGCAGATCGTTTTCCGTTCTGGCATTCCTCTGGAAATGGTCGGTTGGGAATTCAGCCAGGGCGAATTCGTCCTTTCACTTGACGATATCGAGATGATACGCGAAATCGGCACGACATTCGCGGATTTCACCATCGATTGCAATGTCAAGGGCATGCGCGGCTATGAAGTCCAAACTGGTGAAATCGGTATCTCGCTGCCTGACGGCGTTGCCATGGCAGTTGCCATTGATCCGTCAATCTGCGCGAAAGCGAGCCATCATTACGTGGATGTCGAATGCCAAAGCGAGCTCACGCGGGGCATGACCGTGGTTGACAAACTCGATCTTGCCGACGACGTACGCAATATCGATGCCTGGCGAGAGTTGCTGGCCAATCCCAATAAGCCGCTTATTTGCTGGGAATTGGACGCCGCGCGTTGGAAACAGATGTTGGTCGACTTGCTTCGCTAACCCGCCATAGATACACCTTGCCATTACAACCGTACTGCAGCATATGCGTACACAATACTAGGTGAGCAGAACGCGAAACAGGAGATTGAAATGGCCGACGAACCCCGCAAGCCAAAACAGCAGCGAGATTGGGTCGAAGAGATGGAAGTGGCCGGCGGCGATTTGGTGGAGCGCGTCAAAGGCCTGGTCGCCGAAGGCAATGTTCGCCGTCTGATTATCCGCAACAGCAACGACGAGGTTTTGATCGAAGTGCCACTGACACCCGCAGTTGTGGTCGGCGGAGTTGCTACGATCTTCAATCCGGTGCTGGCGGCATTGGGCACGCTTGCTGCTTTGATCGCAAGACTCAAGATTGAAATAGTCCGCGTGGAAGAAATCGACCTAGACGCCGAAACCATCGAGATCTCCGGCGACGATATCACGGATGTAACGCCGGACGCCTAGGCTGCACAAGCCGAGAGCGAATCATCAATATCAAGGCACCATAGTCTCAACTGGTAGCGTCAGCTACAACGAGCGTGCCCCGAACTGGGACGGAGAATCGCGCACCCGGTTTTGCGCAGTTCGTAGTAGGAAGCCACTGCGTCATAAGATATAATATCGGGACAATGATCGGCGCAGGGGTACGCCTCTACTGCGCTCGCACGGCGATAATCGAGGACTACCATGATTGTAAGTGTGTTGCAAGAAAACCTTGCTAAATGCCTGAATATCGTGACCAAGGCTGTTGACAGCAATCCACCGCTGCCAGTGCTTGCCAATGTTCTGTTGGAGACTGAAGATTCGCGTTTGAAGCTGTCCGCGACAAACCTGGAATTAAGTGTCACGGTTTGGATTGGCGCCAAAGTTGAGCAAGCCGGCAGCATTACCTTGCCTGCCAAGACTTTCAGCGAACTGGTCAACAATTTATCTAAGGAACGGGTTGATCTGCGGTTGGATTCCAGCACACATACGGTTCATTTGCGCTGCGGCATTCAAAACTCGAATATCCGCGGCATCGACGCAGATGAGTTTCCGCCAATCAACCACAACGAAAATGCCGATCTTTATGTGGAAGGCAAGACCCTGCGTGAGATGATCGTGCAGACTGCCTTTGCCGCGGCCCGCGAGCAGAATCGACCCATCCTGACGGGCGTGTACCTGCAGTTGGAGGAGCAGGTCATGACAATGGCAGCCGCCGATGGTTATAGATTGGCGGTACGTACGGCAAGCATCGAAGAAAATTTCAGCCAGCGACAGGACATGGTCATCCCGGCCCGTACCATGAGCGAGATCGCCCGTATCATTGAAGACGATCAAGAAGTTGGCATATCCCTTCCTACGCAGCGCAACAGTGTCACTGTTTTCATGCCAAACGTAATGGTTTCGTCGCAACTGCTGGAAGGCCGATTCCCCGATTTCGCCTCGATTATCCCGCGTTCCTACGTGACATCGACGGTGATGTATACCGATGATCTACTAATTGTCTGCCAACGGGCGGAGATTTTTGCCCGCGACAACGCCAACAGCGCCAACCTGCATGTCAAACCGGCGCAGAATCCGGGCGAGCCGGCTGAAGTGGTGATTGTCGGCAAGAGCGCCGAACGTGGTGACAGCGAGGGTATGCTGGATGCCACTGCCGAAGGCGAACCGCTGGATATCTCTTTCAACATCAAATACCTGATAGAGGTCTTGCGCGTAATCAAGGAAGAACGTGTGGTATTCCAAAGCAATGGTCCGGAGAATCCCGGTGTGCTGCGCCCGGAAAACCGCGAGGACTTCATCCACGTTATCATGCCGATGAGCAAGTAAGCTCCCGAAATTGTTGCTCCTTTGAATGCAATAGGCTCTCGACAGTGAACAAAATCATCCAACCCAAAAATGCCAAGCGCGTGCGTCCGAACATGCCCGATTATGGTGTCATTCCCGGTCAGACCGACGGGATGCTGACTTGGGACTGGGTCGACCGGCAGATGAGGCAGGCGCGCAACTATTGGCTTTGCACCACGTGTCCAAACGGCAGACCTCACGCTGTACCAGTCTGGGCAGCGTGGGTCGAGGGATATCTCTACTTCGGCACAGATCGAAGCTCGGTCAAGGCGCGCAACATTCAAAATGACAATCGGGTCGTCATTCACCTGGAAAGTGGTGACGAAACGCTTATCGTTCAAGGTACGCTCAGCATGTCAAACGAAAGTGAAGATTTGCAGTCTGCAATTGGGCGCGTCTACCTTGACAAATATGGCCTTGACCCGGCGCTGGATGAAGAAGATGTCCGACAATATCGCTTGCAGCCGCACAAAATCATGGCATGGCTGGAAAGCGATTTTCCCTCTACCGCTACTTATTGGCTCTTCGATGTTTGAGCCTTAAACTGGATTAGCCCCCGTTTGCCATTGACTCGCCAAAGAGGATCAACCGCGTCCAATTCTGATTCCATTATGGCGGAAGGTAGGCCCACCACAGGATCGCTTTTGAGCGTGCGCAGGCACATGACCGGCACATCGAGATAGGACATCACATCGGAAAAGCGTGAGTCTACTGGCCAGAGGCAATCACCCACAGCACGTCGATAATTAGCATCGCCTTTGATAATGATTAAGCGAGCACCGCTAATTCGCCCGCGCAAGTGCGAAGACATATCGCGCAAGAGAATGCTGCTATTCCAATATAAATGAGGCGTGAAGCGCAAGCGTTCAGCCCGCCAGGCATCTGTCAGACGCTCAGCCATTGCCGCAATCTTGCCACCGCGACCCGACATTTCTAGCAGCATCATCCAGACATCCTCAGGTGTAGCATCGCTGACGAAGGTTGGGTGCGACTTAAGATAGATCACGACTCTATTCGTGACATGGCGCAGCAGATAATCGCTCAATACCAGATCCATCGCCAATTCTGAGCCGGCGTTATCGGCAACGATATACACCGTTCCCTCTCCATGAAGCTTCTGGCCGGGCCGTGCCGACCGCTGCAAGTATTCAAGCAACCGGGCACGATCATCCACCAGCAAATCCTCCGGGGCGATCTTCATACCCTGCTCCATTGAAGCCGCATAACTCAAATCAATGCGGTTTGCCCACAGATCATTAGCGACGGCGTGCAGAAATTGCTCTTCGACTCCGGCAGCGGGTTGTATGGCTCGGTCCAGTAGCAGCCAAAGCGCCTCACTCTGCAATTCATCTAGTTTCCTGGGCAAAAAGGGGTCGCGCCTGTTCTCATACCAGCGCGTGGCATCAATCAAGAGACGATAAGCATAGGTCTCGGCAAAAAACCATTCAGCATTGTGCCAAGTCGGCTCACCCTCTACGATCTCGCGTTGTCGCCGCAGCGCATGGAGCCATGGCAGATAATCGCTCGCCGATTCACCATTAAGCGCTCGAATAGCGCTGCCGCTTGCCAGGGCATCGTGCAGGCGACTGAGACGGGATTTGATGCTTGTCGGATAGTCGGGGTTCAGCGAGATCGTCTCGGCGATGATATCGGGCAAACGCACCGCCATCGTGTTATGGGCGAAAGCGTTACTATGGTCCGTACGGACCGGTGGCGGTGCCGGCAGCAAGCTGGGCATGATAGACCTTTCGGCGCTTTAGCTATCGCGGAAAATCGTCACATAACGACGAGGTTCGTTTCCCACGCTTGCCGATTGCATATGCGCCTGTCGCGCCAGTTGATGCTGACGTTTGCGAACTTGCGACGCCTGAGGCTCTAAATCAATATAATCTTCTCCGGCGCGGATGCGGCTGATGGCCTGTTCCGCTTCTATCATCGCCCGCCCATAGGGGTCGGCTTGCGCGCCTCCATTGAGTTTGAAAAGATCAACCAGGAAGTTTTCCATCTGCGTCACAGTGTTGGCGCGCAAAACATAAATGGATAGGCCACGCTTCTCACCGTCGCTGATCAGTCGCGGACGTCGGCGATAGTGCGTCTTCAGCGTGACGATTGCCTCGGCGGTAGCAAAATCATCGGTCAACGCCAGCGGCACCGTTAACCTGCGAGCCGCTTGTTCCAGGCGGTTACGTGCCACGCCGTAGGCATAAACATGTACCGGCTGCAAATTGCGCGTATCCCTTTGCGCGATGTCGTCTTTCATTTCAATGCGTGTCATACCGTTTTCGCGGTTGCCACGAACGACGCGCGCAGTCGCTTCACGTCCGCCTCGTTGATGCTGCGCATCCTGGCGTGCAGGAGCAGAGCGGGAATCGGCTTCCGGAATATACTCGCTAACGTTAATCACACCGTGGCCATCGCGTTCACGCATTTCTGTAGGCAGCGGCCGGTTGCGCAACATGGCATCCACCGCCGACGCAACATCAGCATGCACAACGAGACGATCACGCGCTTGTATCTCGATCATGATATCGAAGGTCGGCGCCGTACGTCGTTCCAATACCACCTTCTGGGTGCCACGTCTGCGCGCCTCGTCGTCCGATAGTGTCACTGATTCGATGCCTCCGATCAAATCGGACAAGGTAGGGTTCAACATCAAGTTTTCCAGCGAATTGCCGTGTGCGGTTCCGATCAATTGAACACCGCGCTCGGCGATCGTTCGTGCTGCCTGCGCTTCAAGTTCCCGGCCAATCTCATCAATCACGATAACTTCCGGATTGTGATTCTCCACCGCCTCGATCATCACCTCATGCTGCCGATCGGGTTGCGAGACTTGCATCCGCCGAGCCTTGCCCACCGCCTCGTGCGGGATATCACCATCGCCGCCGATTTCGTTCGATGTATCGACGATGACAACGCGTTTGTGGCTGGCGCGTACCCGTGCCGCCTCGCGCAGCAAAGTCGTCTTTCCGACACCCGGCGGACCCACGATCAGCACGCTCTGGTCCGATTCGATCAAATCGGCGATGATGTCAATTGTGCCGTATACAGCTCGACCAATGCGGACCGTCAGGCCAACGATTTTCCCGCGTCGGTTGCGGATTGCCGATATCCGATGCAAAGATCTTTCGATCCCGGCACGGTTGTCATCGTCAAAATCGCCCAGTGAATCGACCAATTGCTGCAGGTCTTCCTCGGTCACATCCCGGTCGGAGAGCTGATATTCGCTGTCGATGTATCGGGCTGTCGGTATTCTGCCTATATCGAGTACGATCTCCAAAAGCAGGCTGGTATTCCCGTACTCGTCGATCGCGGAACGTATGCGCAGCGGCAACACATTACGGAGTACTTCAAAATCATCTGTTATGCGTTTGTCCATTTAGAAGATTGTTATCCTTTGGCCCGCCTCATGCTTGAAAATAAGAGTCCAACTAAACCGGTAACGTTTATTCCCGGAGTCTGTCATATTCTCCCAGCGAGCGATCACCGTTAGCCCGAACCATCTGTAATGTCGCGGCCGGTTTTTGCCCACCGCCGGTTCTCAAACTCAGCTGTGCAAATGAAGCCTGTCGTACACCGGCAGTCAGATGCTTTACCATGACCGCTTGTTCCAACCAGGGGGTGAAGCCAAGATCCAACATCGCGTTTTCCATCCACCCTTGGTAGCCGCGTACACTGACATACACGGGCAATTTGCGGCAGCGCTCTATATTTAGTAGGGCCGCCGCCACAATGTCCGCGGCTTCGTCGAGCACTCCCGGATGCAAATAGGGCATCAAATACACGCCGTGCTTGCCTTCGGAATACGCGATATAAGCTTCCACCCTGCCCGCTTTCCGGTAAACAAGTCCATCCAAATCGTTGGACGGTCCCATCACCGTTTGCAGAATACTCGGGATAGTGCTACCCAGCAATGCCGCGATGCCAAGCTGATCTTGATCGGTCTCGGCATTGACGCTCAGCTCGGGAAAGGCAACGGGCTCGGTAATCGGATCATGCTGCCAGATGACCTGCCGGCTATAAACGGCATAACCCGCACGCCGCATGGTTTCGAAAAGCCGATGACTCAGCTCGACTTCAGCAACCAGCGTTTGCGCGCCATTCTTGCCTGCCTGCCGCGCCATGGCATCCAGTATGTGCAGCCAAATTGTATCCTCGTCTTCCTCGGCCAATGTCGGCGCCAGATAGACTATATGCGCGTTGATGTCCCCGTGACGGTAGCGAAACTGCCCCACTGCGTTCTTGTCATTGACATGGCCGAGCAGCGTATGCAATCCACGCGGAAAGACGATACTCGAAAGCAAGGCGCTGCTTTGCCCGCGGGCATCACCGGTCAATCCCAACTCACTGTGCAATACTATGGCATTCTGTTTCAGACGCAGCATCAAGGGGAGATCAAGCAACTTCATCGAGTGTGTGTCCGATGTATTGTTCAATGGTCACCTCTTCGTCAAGTCTCTCTCGAGACCGTCCCCTAACTAGATTGTATCACTTTACCGCTTTCGCTGACAACGGAACAAGCCATCCGATCGGCTTGCTTCGCTATGGTATTTTACTCATCTGAGCGATATTTGTCTTGCAGATCACGCCGGACATCGCAAAGCATAGCGCCCCATCCTTGCCTAGCGCCAAAGCGCTAGTCGCGACAGAAGTCGGCGGCATTTCCGACAGCAATTGTAGTTGTCTCGCCTCGGCGATCAAGTCTTGCGCGTGTCGTTGATGACTTAAACGCAGATCAATCCCGGAATATACCCGAATCAAACCGCTGTGATTGTCGCTGGTTGCCAGCAAGTCTCCTTCTGGCGCGCACGCCATCTGAGCCAAACCATAATGTACATTGGCACTGCATTCGACCTTGCCGCCGCTACCTACTCTCACGATTTCCCTGCCATTGCTGGCGAAGATTACATCAGCCAGGTCAGCAATGGCAACAAGATTGGCAGAAAGGGAATCTAAAGGCAAGCCGATATCCAGAGAGAAAACGCGCTCGCCTTTTCGAATTAGCTGTAGTCGACTTTTCGCATCCAGAATGGCGATCTGACCGCTTGAACTCTGCATATCAATCGCAAGAGGCGGCGAGGGAATATCGAGTATTTTCAGCGTCCCACGACACAAGATTCGAAGGCGATTATCTGCCGAACGGATGAGCCTAGCGCGTCCGTCCGCACTGTTATAAATCTGCAGGGTATTCGTACGCATCAAGGGAAGATACGTTGTTCCCTCGAAGTCCCTGAGAGTAGAAAAGTAGCCTAGCCACGCATCGCCCAGATACTCCTCGTGAAGCGGCGCCGAAGCCTGAACGCGATGTCCCAGCGAGGCTCCCGTCTCCACATGGAAAAACGCGATTCTGTCACTTTGCGTCCGAACCACCAGTTGGGGAGGTGAAGACGCCACAATATGCATGTCGTGAATCGCTCGATTGCTGAGATGAATGCGCCAATTCATGAGTGCTTGGGATAAGTTTGGGATAACTTGGGATAACTATAGCACTTAAAGCCGCTCGACGGCAGCGTGAAGGACTGCCGCGCTCATCCAAAATATCATGCCTTCTGCTCGTGCCAATAAGGTGCTTTGTCAAAAAGTGATAGAACTGAGAGGCAAGCGTTGCTAGAATTGCGGATGAATCGCGTATAATCGGCCAAGTAATCTCACGATTCACGAATATGCGATAATATGATCTGCGTGAAAAATTGATTGGCTTTTGCAGCACGAGGACAAAATGGACAAACTAAGAGTAGCTTTTGTGGGTACCGGAAGAATCTCGGATTTACACGCCTTGGCATATCTCGATGACGAGCGCGCGGAGATCGTGGCGGTATGCGATCGCAATCTGGAGTTGGCACAAGCGCGAGGACGCGCCTGGAATGTAGCGGAAGACCGCATCTTTAGCGACTATTCTGACTTGTTGGCGAGCGACGATATCGATCTGGTGGAGATTCTGCTTCCTCATCATTTACACTATCAAGCGACTTTGGATGCGGCTGCAGCCGGCAAGCATGTTTCGGTGCAAAAGCCGATGGCCCTTAGCGTCGCACAAGCTGATGAGATGATCAAGGCGACGCAACGCGCTGGTGTCATTTTCAAAGTTTATGAGAATTTCATCTTTTATCCGCCGGTGCAACGGGCAAAAGCCCTGATCGACAAGGGCGAAATTGGCGAATTGCTGACGATCCGCATCAAGAGCAACTCCGGCATCAGCCCGAATGAGTGGGAAGTCCCAGCGTCCGCGCAGGCTTGGCGCCTGAATCCGGAAGAATGTGGCGGGGGCCCGCTGGTTTTCGATGATGGGCATCACAAGTTTGCCCTGGGCTGGCACTTTATGGGCATGGCGGAAGAAGTCCACGCCTGGATCGGCAGCACAGAACTGGCACCGGGCGTGTACCTGGATGCACCTGCTATCGTATCCTGGAAGTTCGCCAACAACCGCTACGGCTCCTTGGAAGCGGTTTATTCACCCGAGCTCGTGCTCGATACAAATCACTACGCCCAAGACGACCGCATCGAAATTACCGGTAGCAAAGGTGTAATCTGGGTGACACGCGGCCATGGCAAAATGATGGACCTACCGCCGGTAATTTTGTACACAGACAGGCAGACGCATACCTTTTCTGATATGCCAGTTGGCTGGGAACACAGCTTTATTAACTCGACACGGCACTTCATCAATGCTTACTTCGCCGGAGATCCGCCGCAGTTGACCGGCGAAGAGGGTCGTGATGTGTTGCGATTCGCCCTGGCTGCACAAGAATCCGCTCGCACTGGACAAGCCGTAAGGCTTTGAGGTTCTCTTTCGTCGGTCAGCGGACCGTCAGCCGTCCGCAACCGAAATCGTATCGCCTTCCATGCTGGTTATCGTGGCCAGAGCGTGAATTGGCACGTCATATTTCTCAAGCACTCGTTCTCGCCCACCTTCAAAGGTCTTTTCTACCACTACACCGACACCGACCAAATTGGCTTTGGCGCTGACAACCATACGAGCCAAGGCTAGCAACGTTTTACCGGTTGCCAGGAAGTCATCAATAATCAGAACATCCTCGCCTTCGCGCAAGAATTCCGCCGATACCAGCAACAACGTTTCACCACCTTTAGTGTGGCTGGGCGCCGTTTCCAGAAAAACAGGCCCGGACATGGTGATCGGCTTTTTCTTGCGCGCGTACACCACCGGCACTCCGAGTTCGATGCCGGTCATCAGGGCAGGCGCAATGCCGGATATTTCGGCGGTCAAAATGCGATCAATCTTCAAATCAGAAAATTTCTCGACAAAGGCCTGCCCCATATCCGCCATCAGACCCGGATCGAGTTGATGATTGATGATGCTGTCAACTTTGAGGATGCCACCGCCCAGATGCTGCCCCTCCGCTCGAATACGCTCGATTAACGCTCGCATCAGTTCGCTCCTGCCGAGAATATGTCGCATTGAATAGATATCATGGCAACGGATTCGGATCTGCGATGAACTTTCAACAAGGCCATGTTGTCGAGATCTGCTTTACCCGATCAATCGTCATCGGCGACATCGGGCACAACGCCGGAATTCGGTTCCTGTTGTTCAAGAACACGAGTAATCTGTTCGAGATGATCGATATCGTGCATGCTCACTTGCATCACGGCATCAGTCATCGTAAAACTGTCGCGCTCCGGATGGACACCGCTACGGTCCCATTGCGCCTGCGTCAGCGACTGAAAAAAGCCGATGAAGCGCTCACGCGATTGCTTCAGCTCATAATAGGCGTAGGCAACTTCATCTTGCTGATAAGCCCGCTCAATCGCCATCGCTTCGTGATCGTAGGCCGGCAATTGCGGGTGATTCTGTCGACTCATCATTTGGGCTCGCTGAAAAAAGATCTCGTCAAAGTCTCGCAGGTGACAGACGATCTCGACAATCGACCATCCTTCCGGTCCATCGCGCAGCGTGTGTGCCTGCTCTTCAGCTATGTTTTTCAATATGTGACCCAGGATTTCGCAGGTCAGACGCATTGCCGAGACATGACGTTCTCGAACCTGCTGCAAGCTTGTTGTCGTCATATTCTTGTCCTGTAGTTTTCCCATCATTCGATATCGCCCTTCTGGAGTCGCCAAATTCTTGTCCCGGACAGAGCGATGAATCAATTATGCCACGCAAAGACAGCACGCTACTAGGTGATCGCCCACAGATTCACGCGATTGTCGCCCGCGCCGGAAACGAGCATGTTACCAGCAGGATTAAATGCTGCGGTAAGTATTGGCCGCGTATGTTCGAGCTGGTTTAGCAAGGCATCACCGCTTTCGACATCCCAGATGCGCATTCTGCAGTCACGGCCGCCGCTAGTCAACAATCTACCATCGGGCGAAAAGGTCAGCGCATCCACGCCTCCCATGTGTCCGGACAAAGTCCGCAGCAATTCGCCCGATTGGAGATTCCAGAAGCGAATGGTCGAGTCTTTGCCGGCGGATGCCACGATTGCAGCGCCGGGCTGAATGGCAACTTGCCGAATCCAGTCGTCATGTTCGCCTATGGTGACACTTTTCGCGTCGTCCCGTAGATCCCAAGAGCGGATGGCGCCATCGCGACTTCCAGAGATTAGCGATCCACCAGACTCTCCGTAGGCCACAGTCGTTACTTCATCGGAGTGGCCGGTGAGTTCGGACAAGATTGTGCCGGTCAATGTACTCCAGATCCGCAGCGTGTGATCCGCACTGGCGGAGGCGATCGTCCTGCCGTCCGGGCCGAATGCAACAGCTTCTACCGAGCCCATGTGTCCGCGCAGAGTTCCAATTTCGTCCGCGCCGTTTTTCTTCAGGCGCCACAGTTTCAGGGTCGTGTCCGCGCTGGCGGATGCCAGCATGCCACCGTCTGGACTAAAAGCGATACCTTTGACCGGAGCATCATGTCCGCGCAAGCGGAAATCCGGCTCGCCCCCGAATCCCTTGACGTAAACAGCGATGCCGTCCCCGCCACAGATCGCCAACATGTCGCCAAGCGGCGACCAAGTCAGGTCGGAGATCCAGCCAATTCTGACCGAACTGTGGCGTTTCAACCGCGAAAGGCGTACTTTGATTATCGTTTCCATTGCGTTGCAGTCTCTTTCGCAAGGCTGGTCACAAAATCAATATAGCACAGGTCGCTCAGCTTCAATCTATGCAGACTCTAATGAGTTTCGAACATCGGTTATAATGACGCCACTCTGATAGAAGTCTGAGGAAAGGACAGGTTTTGAGGTGGAAAAGGATGGGAAAAGGATGGGAAAAGACCGGAAAAGGATGAGAAAAGGGGCAAAAGAGGATGACAAAAAGGGCAAAAAAGACGATTGCCTATCCATACAGTATGGATATAGAGCAGGATTTCGCCAAATTTGTTAGCGATCCGGCGAAAACGTGTCAGTTGCAAGTAAGGCGTGGAGGAAAGCGATAAGATGTCCATAGAGCCGAGCGTATCATCATTTGCCGGGGACGCGGCGACTTTATGGACGCGGTTTTATGCAGGAATTGCTGATGGTCGCTAGCTGATGCGCGGAGCGGGAGCGAAACCTGTCCTGTCCTCAGGATAGAAGAGGAGGAGCGAGAAAATAATGCCGAAGCTTAAGGTAACGCTCGACGAGATTCGCCAATTGGAAAGGCTCTATCAACGGCAGATCCCGTCCGTCTACATGGACGAAAACAAACACATGAATGTGCAATATTATGTGACACTGATCGAATGCGGGATCAAGGCAGTCTACGAAAAAGTCGGCATGGGTGCAATCTACGACGAAGCGGACCAATATGGCAACTTCGCTTTAGAACAGCATTTTCGCTATTATGCCGAAGTCCTCGAAGGCGATGAGGTCAGCGTCTTCATGCGGCTGATCGGTCTCTCGCCGAAGCGAACCCATATGGTGGGCTTCCTGATAAACGACTCGCGCGCGCAACTGGCTGCCATTGTAGAAATCGTCAACATGAACGTCGATATGTCTTTGCGTCGCGGTTCGCCCTTTCCACCTGAGATGATCGCCGCGCTTGAGCAACTTCTGAAGCAGCACAGCCATCTGGCTTGGGAGGCACCGGTCTGTGGCGTGATGCGCGCCTAGATCTTTGTTTCGGCTTGGGCCTACCCTCGCCAAATAGTTATGCAACAGATATCAAGAATATGTTTCGCCCTAGTCAATCCACTTGGCTCGCTGTGGACAAGTCAACCTGCGTGTTTTCTGACAACTTCAACAGCTGGTTTCGGCTCGTATTCGCTGGTCCATATGCCGAAATGGTGTTCGATATTGTCCGAGCTCTGGCATGGCGGTGGATAACAAGTCGCGGATCGCGGAAAATCGAAAGCGGTCCAAATCATCCAGCCCAGCAAGTCGGCTCGCTCACTTGCTAAAATCACGGCATCCAGAGCATCTGCTTGCTGATCTGGCGTGTAGTCGTCGGCAAACGTGCTATATCCCACTTCCTGCAAAAGAAGGGGCTTGGCGGTTGTCAGCCGCAAACTAAGTATCCGCCTCTGTAAGTCATTTGCGCCAGACCAATGATGGAAGCTCACGAAGTCGACGTAAGGCGCGGTAGAGTGCGCCTCATTAAGCCAGCCCGCCGTCACAAGATGATTGCCATCAAGGGAGCGAACCAAAGTTACCGTGTGTCGCAGCCAATCAAGCACCTGCGTTCGCGGGAAACGCCTCTGCAGGATGCTGCGCGAGCCATAATCGATATCACCCTCGTTGCGCAGATCCCAGGCTGAATGGTCGGCTCTTGACTATAGCGTGAAACAATGAAGCGCGTCTGCTCTTGCACACGTTGCGAATTGTCATAAAGTGGATCAATTTCCAGATCGGGCAGATCGTTAAGCGTGACGATCAGGCGAAACCTGAATTCACCCGCCAAATGGAGCATTTGATCCAGGCGAGCAAACGCATCCGCATTCGGGATCGCGCTGGTCCCCTTACAAAGAAAAAGCGCGCCGTTCCACAAAAATATCCGCAAGGAGTTGATTCCGGCAGCCCGGATCAGTTCAAGTTCAGCACGAATCGCCCCAGAGTCGCTTTCCAGCAAAAAGCGGCGCCATGGGCTCCGCATCGGATAATAGTTGATTCCATGGATGGCGAATGCTCTATCACCATCGAGGAGCCTGCCGTCATTAAGTTTGACGAAATCAAGGTCATCCCTGCTCACATATGGGGCGAGCTCCTGATCCGAATCGCATTCGTCGCCGGCGCGCGTGGCTGCGCCTGCGGGCAATATGGTAAGCAAAAGAAACACAACGATTGGAGGCAAATTCATATGGAGGTTTTGTGCGTTACAGTTCTCGCGGGAACGAAGTGAGCACATCGACTCCATCTTCGGTGACCACCACATTGTCTTCAATCCGCACGCCACCGACACCAGGGATATAGACACCCGGCTCGATGGTGAAGACCATGCCGGGCTGCAGCACTTGCTTGTTTCCGGCGACAATGTTCGGCAATTCGTGAACGCTCAAACCAAGCCCATGACCCAGGCGGTGGATGAAATATTCAGCGAATCCGGCCGCTTCGATGACAGCGCGGGCGGCGTGATCAACTTCTTCGCAGGTGAGGCCGGCACGGGCAAATTCGCGGGCAGCCTTGTTCGCGCCATATACTGCATCGTACATTGCCAGCATCTGCGAACTCGGATTGCCGCGGCAAAAGGTACGCGTAATATCGGCTGGGTAATCTTGATAGCGCGCGCCAAAGTCGATGAGCAGGAATTCGTCTTCTCCCCAGACTCGATCGCCGGTATCGCCATGCGGCAAGCCACTTTTTTCGCCGGTCAAGACCAGCAGAAACGGCACTCCCTGTGCGCCAAGTTTTAGCATCTCGGCTGATAATCTGTCGGCGATTTCACGCTCGGTCATGCCCGGCTTTGCCCAAGCCATGGTCGCTTCTAGAGCTCCCTCGCTGATATCGATCGCCTTTCGCAGATTGGCGATTTCTTCCGGCGCCTTGCGAGCCCGCATATTGAGAAATAAATCGCCAACATCCATGGCGTTCTTCGCGGAGGCACCGGCGCGTTCAAATGCCAGCCATTCAAAGAGGCGCAGCGTCTGCCCATCCATTGCCAGAGACTGTTGCGCCAATGCCAATTCCCCTACGGCGTCGGCAAAGGCAGGATCATAACCGCCGCGGTCCGTCCACATGAAGCGTCTCGCCTCCAGATCCGGCCGGGCCTCCAGCTTGGCAACTTCTAATTCTGGAATAACCAGAGACAATCCCTGCCGGCCATACAAGGCGATAATGGGACGCTCGGACAAGTGAAAGTGCAAACCTGTGAAATAGACCATATTCTCGCCGGGAACCATGGCAAGAGTGTCCGCGCCACTATGCTCTAACAAGTTGTCCAAGCGCGCCTGATAATCGATGGCCATTATTATTGACCTCCACTTAACCGGACTTAACGGGAAGTTTACTCGATGCCAGCAATTTCACCCATAGCTGTTGAGGATGCGTTACACGTGCGGGCTAATCTTTCTCGGGCAGGCTCGCAAGCCGGGGAAAATCCTCAGCAAAAGCAAACAAGTCGCAGAAACCTGTGTTATAAACGATTGTGAATGCGTTTACCCGATACTATCGAAGCCCTGCATAGGAGCGAAAAGACTGATGAAGCTGCCATATCACCTGCTTGATGTATTTACCAATCAGCGCTTCGGCGGCAACCAATTGGCGGTTTTCACCGAGCCACCACCTGATCTGTCACCTAGCGTCATGCAAGCGATCGCCAAAGAGATGAATCTCTCGGAAATTACCTTTGTCCTTCCTCCGCAGAATAACGACTACGACTATCGCCTGCGCATTTTCACGCCCGCCAAAGAAATGCCAATGGCCGGACATCCAACTGTCGGTACCGCCTTCATCTTGGCGAAATTGGGCAAGATCGGGACATCAAACGGGCAAGGTTCGGTCACTTTTGAGGAGGGTGTTGGACCCATCCAGGTCACAGTTGAAGTTGACAACGCAGGAAGACCGACACAGGCGCTGATGCGCCAACCACTGCCGATGTTTTTGGAAATCCGCCATGATCGCGACGATATCGCAAATATGCTCTCGCTGAAACTCGATGATCTGCATAAAGAGGCACCCTGCCAAGTCGTCAGCTGCGGTGTTCCGTTCTTGTTTGTGGTGGTCAATTCGCTTGCGAATATGCGCAAGATCGAGTTCCGTCTTGATCGCTGGCAGAAGCTGCTCATGGGTAGCCCTGCCGAAAACATCTTCGTGACCTGCAGCGAAACACAATACAAGAATTCTACCGTGCACAGCCGGATGTTTGCACCGGCTTTAGGCATCTCTGAAGATTCTGCCACAGGCGCTGCCAGCGGTCCTTTGGGCGCTTATCTGCTCAAGTACGCGCTCGTCGACAATGGCGTTCTGGTCAGTGAGCAAGGTATAGAAATGGGACGGCCCAGTTTCATTCATATGTGGATTGACAGACACGATGACGAAGTAAGCGAGGTGGTTATCGGAGGCGAATGCGTTTACCTGGGTCACGGTACGCTTTATCTCGATTAGACGCGGTCGAGCGCAGCGAGCGGGAGCGCGAAATATGCTATCATTGACATGATCGGGAGCGGCAAAATCAATGTCAACGAGTATGGTAATCAACCACTTTGAAGCGGATGCCGTCATACGCGGATTGCTCGACGGCGAAGATTTTCGCAACCGCGTGGCCGGCACTTGTATATACGCTTGTCCACATTGCGCGCATCGCATTCGCTTTCGCTGGCGCAGCTTTTATCAGGCTGATGGCCGCTCTCTTTTGCAGCGCAAATTGCGGCGCTTTTTCGAAGACTTGACACCGCAGCTGCCGGACAATGAACAAAGTTTCATCGATTTCCATTGCCCGACCTGTCAAGCGCCAACACGCATCATCTTCAGCATTCAGGATTATAGTAAAATCGCCTTTCATTTTGATATCTACGCGGTGTTGGTCGGCGAAGGGAAACTTCGCAAATGAAAGAGATATTAGCCACGCTCGGCGACTATGACCCGGGAATGCTGCCGGCTTTGGCGGAGGTCTGGGGTATCGCCAGCAAGCAGCTGCGTGATGAAGAGATTGTCCCGAGGCTGCGTCAAGTCATGATGGACCCGCAAGCCGTAGAAGTGGTCTGGGATAAGCTGGACGATCCGGCCAGAACGGCGCTGCAATTGCTGGTTAGCAGCGCGGAACAGCGCATGAAAACAGGTCAGTTCGAGCGCTTTTATGGCGAGATCAGGAAACTGGGTCGCGCGCAGATAAACAAAGAAAACCCACATAAACAGGCTCAGAGCATCGCGGAAACCTTGTACTATCGCGGCTTTGTCGGCGAAGGATTCGACAAACTCGGGGACAATCTGGTTGCTTTCATTTACGTTCCGAAAGACCTTATCCCGGCGCTGCCGTTGCACAAAACAAGCTATGAGCATATCGAAAATGTCGAAGACGCTGAGTCAGACCAGCTTCCATCGCTAAGCGTGGTTGACGATGTGCAAGACATCAGCCAGGCAGATACCTCGGTCATTGATGATATGACCACCATGCTGGCATTCCTGCAAGCTAACGCTGTCGCGATCGACGGATTCGGTTTCGCCAAAGAAGTCGTGGACGCGATCATGCCCCATCTGCTGCGCCAAGACGATATCCGCCTGGAGTTTCTGGTCAGTCTGGCGGTAAGCGCGGATCTGATTGCCGCGCCGGACGCAACAGCACAGCCACGTCGCAATGATGTACGCAGCTTCCTGGGCGCTACACGCGCAGTACAAATTCGCCTTCTGGCGCAGGCATGGCTGGAAAGCCAAAGCTATCGCGATATGTGGCAGGTACCCGGTCTCTATCCTGATGACTCCGGCTGGCCTTATGATGCCTCCGCAGCTCGCAACTCGGTAATAAGCCTCTTGGGGGAGCTGGTACCGGAACAAGGCTGGTTCTCCATTACTGACCTTGTCGAAATCATCAAAGATGTCGAGCCGGACTTCCAACGTCCGGATGGAACATACGATAGCTGGTACATCCGCAACGCGGCCGGTGAGTTCCTCAAAGGGTTCGAGAGCTGGGATGCGGTGGAAGGCTCGCTGATCGAATTTTATTTGACGGGACCGATGCATTGGCTGGGTCTGGTGGATATCGGCGATGATGTTGCGCGCCTGACCGCTTACGGGCGTGGCTTCCTGGGATTCAGCGAATGGCCCTCTCCGCAAGATCCTCCGCATGTGATCAATGTACGCAACGATGGCGTGCTTTTGGCGACGCGGCGCGTTAACCGATTTGAACGTTTTCAATTGGCGCGCTTCGCCACCTGGGTTGGCTCCGGCGATCCCTACCAGTATCGCCTCGATGCCGAAAGCATCCACCGCGCCAGCGCCCAAGGCATCAATACCCAACACATACAGGCTTTTATCACGCGGCAACTTGATGGCAAGCCGCTGCCTATTCCCATCGTCAAACTGCTGCGCAACTGGCAAGATGGCGCCAAGACAGCAATAAGCTTCGAGACAATGATTGTCCTGCGCACGAATAACGAAGAAGCGCTAGACAAGATCTTTGCCATGCCCGTCTTCCGCCGTCACCTGGGCGCGCGCTTGGGACCAATGGCTTGCGCGATCCGCGATGAGCAATGGGACGAATTGCGCGTAAAACTAGGCGAACATGGCGTTGAAGTGGATATCACAGGCTTGCGAAACGCAGCAGACTGAAAACACGCTTCAAGTTACTCGTCGCTGATACCTAATTGGTAAACCTTGCTCTTAGTCCAGCGGGCGGATTTTGCCACTGATTTTGCCGCGGTCGACAGCGATTCACCGGCAGAAGTCCGTGCCTTTAAGGCTGATCTGACTTTTTTCTCGTCCCATTTTTCCGCTTCTTGCCCGGCACCAGCGATGAGCAAGGTAATCTCGCCACGTGGATTTTCCCGCGAAAAGTGGTCCAAAGCCGCACGCGCATTGCCGCGGAAGAATTCTTCAAAGCGCTTGCTCAACTCTCTCGCAACGCAGATGTTCCGTCCTTCTCCCATTTCCATCACGATTGCGCTCAGGGTCTCCCGGAGCCGGTACGGGCTTTCGTAAGCGATTATCGTTGCGCGTTCGCTTGCCAGTTGCCGCAACTCTGCCTTGAGCGCTGATGATTTGCGTGGCAAGAAACCGATAAAACGAAAGTGATCCGTAGCCAATCCAGAAGCGACAAGCGCGGTAGTAATGGCACAGGCGCCAGGCAAAGGCACCACCACATAACCACCTGCGATCGCTGCTCGGATCAATTCATAACCTGGATCGGAGATCCCCGGCGTGCCCGCATCGGAGATTAGCGCCACATCGCCGCTTTCCAATGCCCGGAAAACCTCGTCGAGTTTGGAGAGTTTGTTATGTTCGTGATAACTTGTCATTGGTGTGCTGATATCAAAGTGGCGGGTCAGCACGCGCGAGGTACGTGTATCTTCGGCCGCGATCAATTCAACCTCGCGCAGGATCCGCAAGGCGCGCAGCGTAATATCCTCCAAATTGCCTATTGGGGTCGGAACGATGTAGAGGATACCCATAGTCGCAATCTACCGAGCCGTTAACACCGCGAAAACACGCTCATTGGGCGGGAAAGGTGTGCGCCAGTGCCTCCGGCATGACACTTTTGAAGGCGGCAAGGCTATGCCCACTGCCCAGTTCGACAAACTTGTAGCTCAGATCGGGATCGTGGCCCATGCGGCGTTCCAGTATTCCGCGTAACGCCAGTGCTGGCTGATAAAATCGCAGCACATGTTCGTAGCGCCCGACAGATTGAAAAATGCGTCGTGGCAAAAGCGGAGAATCTCGAAAACGCTCGGCGTATTCCCGTAACAACCGCACCGCCGGTTCCCGGCCCAAAGGCGGAGAGATCATGATCAAATGGGCGAATATCGCCGGGTTCTTTAGCGCAGCATGGGCGGCCGCCACGGCTCCTTCGCCGACACCCCCCAAACCCAAGTTGACCGGTTCGATCTGGAGTTCTGTTTGCAAGAAAGGCAATATCTCGGCAACTATCAAGGCATAGTGCGCATCGTTGCCGATATATTCATTGACACGATCCGTTTGCGAACCACTGGCGACCATGGCAATAATGATAGGCTGCATACGGCCGTGCTTGATCAGCGCATCGGCAATATAAGGCACTTCAAAAGTGTTTACAGCCCACTGCCCGTCCATCAGCACCAACAAGGGATACACTTTGCCATCATTGGCATTGTAGCCTGGTGGCGTGTATACCCAGAGGTTTCGATCACTAAAGCCCAATTGTGAAGAACTGATACGATGCCGAATCACACGTCCACGCGGTACAGCGGCCATCGCCTGCCAACTGGGAAAGGGACGCGCTTTTGGCATTTGCAAAACCGATGTTGTGGTTTGGCTGCTTTGGATCGACAAGCCATTGAGGGGATCCGATTCCCAGAATCTGCCAATACGATCCATCAAATCCACTTCTTGAGCCAGCGGCGTGCCGGGATCGTTGATGGCAAACATATAATCCACCAACGCATCGCGATCAAAATAGCGCTGGTAATACCAGAGCGATGTATCGTCCAGGCGCACCAGCTTTTCAAAGGGCGGATCGCGATTGACAATATCGATGTTGATGGCGACACTTGTCGCGGTGAAGGAATCGTAGACGAAAGTAGCGCGATCGCGTTCTATCCAGGGCCACTCTGTTCGCGTCGTCAAGAGCTCGTCAACAGCCGATTGGCGAAGGTCCGCGGAAAGTTGATAAATCTCACAAAGAAACTGGATAAATGAATTCCAACGTTGGGCAGCCAAATCACTTGCTCCAGTGGGCACAGTCGGCAACAAAGTTATTTTAGCACCGGCTTGCCCTAAGGAAAAACCGATAAGCCCTCGCCGACGATCACAAAAGCGAATTCACAAGCTTATGTGCAAGCCGTACAAGCCGACCATCCGAAGCATCATAATACGCTATTATAATCATATTAGGCCTGTCAGACGGGTTTGCAGGCCAACTTTGCGGATATTGTTGGAAGATCCAAGAGAACGACGAGATGAATACTGCCTACGTATTTTCCTTTACCGAGCCGATCAATCCTGAAGATCTATTGATCTTGTACCAGCAGACGGATTGGGCGAAAACACGCGGGACACTGGATATCCAGCGCATGTTGGACAACAGCCAAATCACTCTGGGTGTCTGGTCCGATGATCGATTGATCGCCTTCGCGCGAGTCGTAACCGATGATGTTTACCGTGCTTTGATCGACGATGTGGTCGTCGATGCCGCCTTTCGCGGACAAGGAATTGGATCACAGATGATCGAAAAGCTGCTGAAGCGGCAGCAGCACGTTGAGGTTGTTATGTTGGATTGCACCCCTGACTTAGCAGATCACTACGCGCGCTCCGGTTTCCATATCAAAAAGGGTTGCTCTATGCAATTGGTGAACAATGCTTGACATCAATCTTGCGCCATGTGATGGCGGACATGCGCTTATCAGGAACGACCGTGTCCGCTATCATTGCGTCGTTTCGCAATCCGCATTCATAGCAGGTTAAAACCAAGCCACATGAGAAACCTCGAATTCAATGGCGATATCCAGCCCTTCGCACGCCAGCAAGGCAGCGATTCCCTGGACGATCAACGCCAAGATCCGGGCCTGAAAAAACTCTACCGTCTGGCAAACAACGAGAGCCCGCTGGGTCCTTCGCCGAAAGTGATAGATGCCATCAGCGCGATAGCGCCGACATTGTCGTATTATCCCGATTATTCCGATATCGCACTGCGTAAAGCGATCGTCGGGGCTTTGGGGCGTGGTTTGCTACCTGAGCACATTTACACTGGTTGCAGCGGCTTCGAATCGCTGGAGTTGATCGCACGTGGATTCCTGCGCCCGGGCACAGAAATGATTCTTTCTTCACCCACGTTTACTGGCGCCTATAAGAAAGTTTCCCAGCCGCTGGGCGCCAAGATCGTCGATGTGCCGCTTGTGCCCAAAACCTTTGAATATCGCGTTGATGCCGTGATTGATGCCATTACAGAAAATACTCGCCTGATCATGTTGTGCAATCCCAATAACCCCACTGGCACGGTGATACCGAAGGCGAAAATGGATGCCTTGATGCGCGCTGTGCCAGATCACGTTTTGGTGGTAGCGGACGAGGTCTATCACCATTTTGTTGACGATCCGGCATTTCCCGATTCAATTCAATACGTGCTGGATGGCAAGAACATTGTCATTGTGCACAGTTTCTCCAAAGCTTATGGATTGGCCGGTATGCGCCTGGGATATGGCATTGCGCGTCCAGAAATCGCAGACTATATCGCGGGATTGCATCGCGGTTTCCATCAGAACAAGCTGTCCCTGGCAGCCGGCATCGCGGCTTGTGAAGATCAGCTGCACGTGCAATACGTGGTCAAAGCAATGCGTAATGAAGCACGATGGATTTGCCAACAATTTGATCGGCTTGATATCAAGTATTGGAAACCGGCGGCGAATTTTATTTTATTCGAAACAGTGCTGCCGGGCGACGAATTGCAGAATAAATTGCTGGAGCGCGGATTCCTGTTGCGCGCGCAAAGCCGCAATAACATGCCCTATGCCATCCGCGTCAGCGTGGGCACAAGAGAAGCCAACCAGGCTTTCATTCTTGCGTTGCAAGAGATATTCTACGAATCCCCCTGATCCGCATTGATCTGCCACAAGCACTGACGCCTGCCTCTAAAGATAGAGAATTCCACATTGATGCTCTACCGCCCTCTTGCAGAGCCAAAACGATCATTGTCTCGCTCTACCGCCTATGATAGAATGCCCGTTCGGAATCGGACATGGAAACGGTTCCAAATCCCACATATCGGGACTCTCGGTGGGTGTTGTCTGCCTAAGCGGATTGTCACCGGAGGACGAACGATATGCGAGCTAAAAACACCGATTATCCAAGGAGAACAGCAATGCCTTCAGCAGTAAGAATGCGTACCTTGCTCGAAACCGGCGTCCACTTTGGTCATCGTACCAATAAGTGGAATCCCAAGATGAATGAATTCATCTTCACTCAGCGCAATGGAATTCACATCATCAATCTGCAAATCACTTTAAAGAATCTGCATTCCTTCCACGACATGATCGCCAGCTTGATCGCCGATGGCGGCAGCGTACTCTTCGTTGGTACCAAGCGCCAGGCGCAAGAAATCGTACAGCGGGAAGCCGGCCGCTGCGGTATGCCCTATGTCAATTACCGCTGGCTGGGTGGTACGCTGACGAACTGGAAAACGATTCGCAGCCGCATCGACACCTTGAAGCAGCTGGAGCAACGACGGGATGCCGGTGAATTCGAGCGACTCACGAAAAAAGAAGCGTTGGTATTGGGGCGCAAGATCGCCAAATTGCAACTGCGCCTGGGTGGCATTCGCGAGATGAAGCGCATTCCCGAAATGCTTATCGTCGTCGATGCCGAGCGCGAGCATACCGCGGTCAAGGAAGCCAACATTTTGAAGATTCCGGTGCTTGCCTTGGTAGATACCAACGCTGATCCGGATTTGGTCGATCACATACTACCGGCAAATGACGATGCGATGCGCTCGATCCGACTGCTGGTGGCTGCCCTGGCGGATGCCGTTTTAGAAGGGCACAACTTGCGTCAATCTGCTGGCGTGGATGTAGAAGAGGAAGAATTCTTCGCCGATTCGGACGATCAGGAATTGGGCGACGAAGATCTCCTGGGGGAATCGACCCTGGCGAAGCTACGTGAAGCCAAGCTCTTTAATGAAGGTGAAGAAAAGGAAGATGGCGACGAAGAAGCCGAAGATGGCGGCGAAAAAGCCACAGCTAACGAAAGCGATACCGCGAATCAAGCGGCAACTGAGTAAGAGACTCAACTGAGGAACGGAGACAGGTAGGCAGATGGCTGTACGTGCAAAAGAAGTGAAAAAACTTCGAGAAAAAACCGGTGCCGGTCCACTGGATTGCAAAAAAGCGCTGGAAAAGTTTGACGGTGATATGGAGCAGGCAGCGGAATTCCTGCGTGAGAAAGCGCTCAAAGACGGAATCAAGCTGCAAGGAAAAGGTCGCAGTGCCAACGAGGGCATGATCGGCAGTTATGTGCACTTTGATCAGCGACTGGCGGTGATCGTCGAAGTCAATTGCGAGACGGACTTCGTAGCGGCGACCGAGCCCTTCAAAGTTTTCGCCAAAGACATTGCCATGCACATCGCCAACCTCAATCCCAGCTTCGTCAAGCGGGAAGATGTACCCAAGGAGCTCGTTGCGGCGGAATCGAAAGTTCAATTGGAACGGGCGCTTGAAGAAGGCAAGCCCGCCAACATAGCGGAAAAGATCGTAGCCGGGCGATTAAACAAGTGGTACGAAGAGATTGTGTTGATGGAACAGTCCTTTATCAAAGATGACGACAAAACCATCAGCCAATACCTGCAAGAAACTGTCGCTGAGGTCGGCGAGACAATCAATATAGGACGTTTCCGCCGCATTGCCATCGGCGAGGGAGCTTAAACGTTCCACCCCCACTTTGATAACTTTATGCCAAGAGACACGACATGAAAGGCAACAAATTGTTTACAGGTAGAGGTAATGACAATATCGAAATTGACAATCCGCTCAGTCGTGGAAAGTGGAAGTTGCAGGTTCGGTCCGATAACGGAAACGTTGTGGCTAACATATCTCTCACAAACGGAAAAACGCATGCGAGGCGTTTTAACTTGCCCTCGTCAGGACAGGCGTTCCCAGCTTATAGTTATTTTCACATAGACCACGATTGTCCGTCTGCCTTCTTAAAAGTCTCTGCCAGTCCTACTACGGATTGGGAAGTAACTCTCTCCCTTATCAGCGAGACAAGTCCAGTCAATGCGAACAATCAAATAGAGGAGAAAGAAGCAATGCAGAAGCAGACACCCGAATATGTTTGTGTCAATATCAATGACCCTGTGAATGTGAGAAGCGGCCCTGGCTACGCCAAGTACCCCAAAGTCGCAGGAGGCGATAGGGATATAGGTGGAGGCGTAGTGCCAGGCACTCGCTATAAGGTAGTTCGCACAGAGACTAACGGCGAGCTAGTTTCAGGTAATTCGATTTGGCATGAGATTGAATTCAAGGAAGGCGTATTTGGGTGGGTTTCAGAGTTCTATGTGGCCTCTTGTTAGTAAATGTACGCAACACCAGGGGCGGAATTCCGCCCCTCATTTATAGCTATTCATAGAAAAGAGAATCGACTGGCGCGAGGCATGGCTCAGCCAAGCGAGCCAGAAAGGTCGGGGGGATTAGTCAAAGACTAATCCTTTTTTGTCTAAGGTGATAGCATATCCAGGACCGAAGCTGACCGGCAGATCCGGGACTAAGTTTAATTGAGGTTTGACAGATGATTTCTGGCTTGCACCGCCAGCCCGCGTCCAAATTCGCGGGTCTCAGGCGACGCGAATCCTGGATACATTGAATAAGGAGCGATCATGAGCGAAACAAGCGGGCCAAGCTACCAACGCGTATTGCTGAAGTTAAGCGGCGAGGCGCTGGCGGGTGAAAGCGGCGCGGGCATTGATCCTGAAAAGGTAGCGTATATTGCCCAGCGCGTCCGTGAAGTTTGTGCGCTAGGCATGCAAGTAGCCATAGTAATTGGTGGCGGCAATCTCTGGCGCGGCGAACCGGCTGCAAAGCTGGGCATGGATCGCAGCACGGCCGATCATATGGGAATGATCGCCACGGTGATGAATGGTTTGGCGTTGCAAGATGCTATTGAGCGGCTGGGAATTGCCACGCGTGTACAAACCGCGATAACCATGAATTCCGTCGCCGAGCCGTATATTCGGCTGCGCGCTATGCGACACATGGAAAAAGGCCGCGTCGTCATATTGACCGGAGGCATCGGCAGCCCCTATTTCACTACCGATTCGGCCGCGGCACTACGCGCTAGCGAGATTCACGCCGATGTTATCGTGAAAGCAACTAAAGTAGATGGTGTTTATTCGGCGGATCCTCTGCGTTTTGCGGATGCGACGCGCTTTAGCAATCTGGGATATCAAGATGTGCTTGATCGTCATTTGCAGGTGATGGACACGACTGCATTCACCTTGTGTCAGGAAAACGAAATGCCCATCATCGTTCTCAACTTCTGGAATCCAGACGATCTGCTAAAGGCCTTGCAAGGCGACGCCTCGGTCGGTACTTTGATCTGCGACTGAGCCTGGGCAGGCCGCTCACCGCAACAGCAGCTCGGCAACAGCCCAAAGGACGGCCGCGCTATCACAAAATGACAAACCTTCTGCAAGTGTGATTATTGTGGTTTGTTGAAAAAGTGAACACGGCACCATCAACTGTACAAATTTGCTGTCGTTACGGAAAATGTTACACTCGGCTTGGCGACAGACATACGACAGAGAGCCACAATTAGAATGAGCAGTCGCAAGAACATAGCCGTTTTTTCCATGACCCCGCTGTTTCCTGATTTCGCCATGGGTGGCGGGCAAAAGCAGCTAAAGAAAGTCGCCTTGCATCTTGGGGAGCTAGGCCACAAGCTCTCGATATTGTCGACGCAACGTGATGGTTCTCTGCATCCCTTCCTATGGCACGAAAATGTACTGATCAAGCCCATTTTGCGCTTTAAGCAGCCCTACCCCGAGCCATACTTCACACCCCTTTACCATATCGCCAATGCCGTTCGCGAGGTTGGAACTGCCATCGCTCGAGCCGATATTCACTATAGCCATGATGGCGGCTTGATCTTTCCTTTTGTGTATCAGGACATACCCACAGTAATCTCGTTGCGCAGCATCCTCTTCCCGGAGACTTTGCAATGCGCTTTCCTATTTCAAGGTGATGAGTGGATCTTACCGTCCGAACATACGCGGGCATCGTACGAGGCCGCGGTGGCCCAATTCTCTCCAACGATCGGCCAGCGCATGCATGCGATTCACAATGGTTTCGATTGGGACAAGTTTCGCTTTACGCAGCCGAAGGAAATCTTCTCTGTGATCCCGCGCGAAGTTGCCAACCACCCCGTCATGCTGTTCCCGCACCGTCCTGAAGAACCCAAGGGCATTTATGAAGTGATTCAAGTGGCCAAAAAACTGGTGAGCGAGCGTGGCTGGCAAGATCTTCGTGTCCTGGTTCCGCGCTGGCTTGATGCCGAAAGCGAGCCAGGCAACCTCGCCTACTATGACAAGCTGCGCTCGGCCATCGCCGCCGCTGGATTAAATGAGAATTTCGTATTCCACGACTGGATTAACGATGCGCTGATCGCCGAATATTATAGCCTCGCCGATGTTACGATTTGCATTGGCAGCTATGTCGAGACTTTCGGCAACACACCTTTCGAGTCACTGGGATGCGGAACGCCGCCGATATTGTCACGGGTTGCGCCCTATCGCGATTTGCTGCCAGATGAACATATTGACCGCGTCGATTTCGGCGATATTGATGCCGCCGTCGAATGTGCGGACGCAATCTTGAGAGAAAAACGCCGGACTTCTTCAGCCACGATGCAATATCTAAAGGCGGAGTTTTCGCAGGCAAAGATGGTTAGCCGTTACGCCAATGTAATCTTGAATGCGGTGAAAAAACCGCGGCTGACCTATCGAATCCCTCGTCTAGATGTCGAGACTCGCTATCGCCTGGCACCCTGGTGCTATATTTCGGAGCAATTTGGCATATACCACGATTTTCGTAACGCCTATTTTAGGGAGAGTAAACTGATACAGTTGATGGACCGAAATCCAGCCGGTTTCCAAGCTAAGATTGCCGACCCCATTCTATTGCACCGCTGGCTTGATGACGGTTTTGTCGTACCGCTGATCAATTCCCAAGTTCCGCAATCGCCTTCAGGTTAAGCACGATCTCTGCCACGCCCAATTGCTCATCCAACCACAAGTTGAAAAGATTCTCGGCGATAAAAGGCATTCTGGATTCATCGACATTGCGAAATTCGCTGCCTTGTTTCTGCAAGATGTGGTAACCAAGCCGTGTTGCCACAGGACCGGCCACTTGGCCCGGGTCCAGTCCGAACGCTACGTCTGCCAGGTGATCATCGAGCAGTTCGCCATGCACGAACCAGCCCAGATCTCCGCCAACATCGCGCGTGGTAACATCAAGAGATACCGCCGCTGCCATTAAAGCGAAGTTGTCACCCGCTTCCAGTCGATCGAGTACGTACTTCGCTTGCGCCTCGGTGGCGGCCAAGATGTGTCGGGCGTGCACATGCTCCGCGGGTTCCTGCAAGATGGCTGTTACCTGATCGCGCACTGCGTTGTTAAGCAGCTGATCAAAGACCGCAATACGAACCTCAGACTCGCTGTAACCGTTCTGCGTCAGCCAAGTATCCCAGCTGATACCACTGATGTCTTCTTGCAGGCTATTGATTTCGAATTTTACTTGTGAATCATCGACAGAGATATTCATCGATTCCGCGTACTGGACAATGAGCTGCTGATTGATCATCGAATCCAGCACATCAAGAGCGAGTGTTTGCGCGCTTGCCGCGCGCGAGTGAGAAGCCACGCGAGCGTAATTCCGATGGAAACTCAGGCGGTCGATTAATACGCCATTCACGCTAGCCAAAGCATCACCCAGTTCGATTGCCTCGGCCTCGTCAGCAGCTCCAGGCTTGGAGGAGTCATCCGCTTTAACAACAGGAATAACGGGGGAAACTGCCAAAATCAATAATATAGCCAACGCAATAATAGTGCTTGTCCATCCACGCCAACTCACAACTATATCTCGCATATCTCTTCCCTTGCATCAGGTCCAGCAAACTCACGTCATTATGCAGTTAACGGCGGATTCGAGCAAGCTGAAATGCCAAGCGGATGACAACCATTTGAGCTATGCTGCGTAGAATAGACGCTACATGATATACTGATGCATGACAAGCACATAAAGGATACTACCTTATGGCGGTCATCAGCGAACTGATAGATGTCGGTCTGCGGCTTAAAGACCAAGGAAACCAAAAGTCTGCCATTGAACACTTCCGCCAATTGCACAGCACTTACCCGGGCAATGCCCGAATCATGTTTGAATTGGCCGCGTCGTGGGGCGAATTCGGTGTCCCTGAGCAGGCATTGCCGCTTTACCGAGAACTAAAGGCGCTGCCCAAAGCACAAGGCCTGCCGCCGAAAGATATGCCGAGGCTTTATCTGCGTTTGGGCTCGACCCTGTTTGACCTTCACGAATATGGGGAAGCGCTAACAGTGATTGAAGAAGGCTTGCGGCTTCATCCTACTTATCGCCCTCTGCGCGCCTTTCGCATTTTCACACTCAGCGCAAGTGGCTCACCAGATCACGCCTTGCTAGATGCGCTGGATCTGATGTTGGAGTCTTTGGCGCCCTCGCGCTGGGATATTTTCGAAAACGAGATCAAGCAAATTGTCAGTAATATGCGTGGCTCGCTGGCAGCGATAGATGACTTGCCAATTCGTGACCGACAAGCATCCGACAATGCCGAAATGGTTGAATTGCGCACCGATGACCATTCCGAAAAACCAGATGAAACCCGCGACAATAGCGATGAGACGGAAAACGAAGCCGAAGTCGTGGTAGGTCATGTTGGCAGGCGCAAGATAGACATAGTCGAAACTGCCGATACTGCTGAGGTGGTCGAGCTGGAAGTTAAAGTGGTGCAACCAGCGACCAAAACGAGCCCACGGCGCGAAAAGGACGGACAGTTTGGCAAGCGCGCTGTCCGCATCGACATTGGCGAAACCAGCAATGATGACGATCAATCATCGGACAATGACGCACCCGCCGGCAAAGTTACGATTCCCATTGACGTCGACTAGGCGTCAAAACGCAATCTGCGGCTACTCGACGATGAGATTGCCCTCGTTCAAGTGCCAGATGGCCGTCGCCACCTTGTCAATGAAATACCTATCATGTGTCGCAGCCAGTATCGCGCCGGGGAATCGCATCAACGCGCCCTCCGGGGCCTCCACGCTTGGCAGATCGAGGTGATTCGTCGGTTCATCGAGTATGAGCACATTGGCACGTTGCTGAGTCAGACAAGCCAAGCCCAGTTTACGCCGCCGGCCCAAGCTCAGTTCGGCAATTGACCTGCGCGCCAAATGAGCATCACGAAACACTCCACATCGGTGCAAGAGGGTCAGCAGATTGTCGTCACTATCGCCTCGGATACCACGGAGCACATCCAAGATGTATTGCCCCTCGTTAAAAGAATTTCCAGTCTGATCCAGGTAACCCAACTCGGCACCGGGCATAAGGACAAGCTTGCCGCCGTTTGGCTCGAGCTCGCGCAAAATAAACCGCAACAAGGTCATCATACCTTATCACCATCAGATGGCTTTCTTGCCTTGCGATGTCCGTGTGTCTCTTTCTTGATCTGTACGTGCAAGGCTTTCATCTGATTCACTTGCGCGTGAAAAGCGCCCACCTCTTGATCATATCTTGCTTTTCGCTGCGCAAAATTATCATCAAAGTTGCCATGATAGGTTGTCAAACTATGAGCCACGGCGGACAGATCGATAATCATTGTAGCCAAGCGGTTTATGGAGTGGCGATCGTGCGTGATCATTAACAAGGCGTTGGGATAGCCAAGCAGGTAATCTTCCGGCCGATTCAAGCTTCGCTTGTCGAGGTGATTTGTCGGCTCGTCCAGAATCAGTTGATCCGGCTCCTGCAACAGCAACGCCGCCAAGCCCACACGCGTTTTTCTCCACCACTTTAGGACATCACTTTGCGCGACTGACTGATGTGGTCGAATTGCAATCCGACGACTATGCGCCCTAGTCACGCTTCCAGCGTGTAGCCGCCGCGTTGCTCGAATAGCTCTTGCACGCGGCCATATTCCAACAAGAGAGCATCGAAACTCTGGCCGTTCTGCATCATTGCTTCCAGTCGAGCAATGTCCCTGCGCAGGCTGTTTGTTTCGCCGACTCTACGTTCGATGTATTCCTTCACGGCGATATTGTCTGCCACTTGCAAGTCTTGTGGAAGATACGCCACAGCTTCGCCTTGAGCGATGTCAATGACTCCATGATCGGGGCTTTCGAGACCGAGAATCAGACGTGCCAAGGTCGATTTTCCGACGCCGTTTTCGCTCACCAATGCCGCGCGTTCACCACGGTTTAGTTTCATCTTAATGTCATCAAGGATGAACTTGGCACCGTAGTACTTCTGCAAAGCATCTACCTTGATTATCTGCGTCGACATAAGGGATCCCGGAATGTCAGCATTGGTGTTGCAATACACGTGAATGTACGTGCCTTGGCAATCTATTGTGCTGACCGCAGAAAACCGTGACAAGCATCGGTTCAGATTTCTCCTGGCTTGCGCTATAATCCCGACGTTATTGTCCCTGACGAAAGCATCTTATGATTGTCATGCTCGCGCACGGCGCATTGGGACCATTTGACGAGATAATTTTCATAGGTATCGCCATCGTTTTCGTCGTGATGATGGGCATCAGCTGGATGCGCAGTCAGGCGCTGACCGATGATGAAGAAGACGTAGAAGATGCTGCGACGAGCGAAAGCGAACACTTTGAATTGCGATAGGAGAATTCGATGAGACTTGAGCACCTGGCTTTTAATGTCAAAGACTCGGCAGCTTTGGCAGCGTGGTATGTCGCCAATCTTGATATGACAATTGTCCGCGCGATTCCCGAGCCTCCCTACATTCACTTTCTGGCGGACAAGCCGTGCAAGACTTTGATTGAAATCTACAGTAATCCTTTGGGCGAATTCGTCGATTATGCTTCCCACCACCCGGTCACCTTTCATCTTGCTTTTGCAGTTGATGATATGGAAGCGACACGAGCGCGGTTGGTAGCGGCGGGTGGCGCCTTGGATGGCGACATCGATATCACTCCTGGTGGCGACAGGTTGGCTTTTGTGCGCGATCCCTGGGGCTACACGATTCAATTGGTGCAGCGGCAGGTGGCGATGATCGATTGAACGGCCAATTGCGGCGAAAATGTCGGCGCGCGCCGGTTTGGTAGATATTGCCAGGCAAGGCAGGTCGGTTAGGGATGTGCGGTGGAAATCAAGTTTGACCTTCGAACCGAGGGCGAAGCCTTGCCCGATGCTTTTCTCGATTCCTCAGAAGTGAATCTGATGTTTGAAAGTACACAACACTCTATTGGCGCCAGCTTGCAGCGCAAATTTCGTAATGTGGTCTGCGCCGAACACCAGCAAGCGCCGAAATTCTTGATCACTGGCGTTTACGACAACAGCAAGGAAGAGATGGATATCGACTACCATGTCGATACCTGTTGCCAGTATTTCTTGCTGCGAGTCATGCAGATTCTCAATCAGCGCGCTTGACATAATGGATTGAACGAGAGGAGTTCTATGCGAGTGCTTTTGCAAAAAGTCAGTGCCGGATCGGTCAAGGTCGACGGCGTTGTCTGCGGCGCAATTGAAGAAGGCTTTGTAGCGCTGATTGGTGTAACTCATGAAGATACCTCAGAAATTGCGGAACGCCTGGCATTGAAGACCGTGCATTTGCGCGTTTTTCCCGATGATTTGGGCAAAATGAATCGCTCTCTGCTGGACGTCGCTGGCGCGGTCCTGGTGGTGTCACAATTCACCCTGTACGCCGATGCGCGCAAGGGACGGCGGCCCAGCTACGTTCACGCCGCCCGGCCGGAACAAGCGGAGCCGCTGGTACGACATTATGCGCAGAGCCTTACTAAGGCGGGAGCGCAAAAAGTTGAGCACGGCGTCTTTGGAGCGCTGATGCAAGTGGAGATTCACAATGATGGTCCAGTCACAATCATGCTGGACAGTGAGCAGTTGTAACTGAATATGTTGTGCAATAGAAAAAGCGGCCCAACCGGAGCCGCTTTCGTAAGAATCTAGTTTGAATGACTGAGCGAGATTATTCGTCTTCAGTTGCGTCGCTGAGTGGCAGCACATTGGGCCACACTGAAGCATGATGTTCGTAGGCATCTATGCCGATTCTGTCCGCTTCCGGATCCACGTGCAAGACATTGGCGGCTCTCAGAACCCCGAACATCAGCACGCTGGTGACCGCCGTCCAAACTGCTACACCGACCACACCGACAATTTGCGCGCCGAGCGTATCAAAAGTGCCGCCATCAAGTAAGCTGGGAGCGCCTAGCGCAGCGGAACCGACAATGCCGATCATCAGTGTGCCAAAGGCGCCACAGGCACCGTGAACTGAAAAGGCGCCGACCGCATCGTCAATCTTCATTGATTCGACAACGCTTACCGAGATTACCACTACTATGCCAGCCAACAGACCAATAATGAGCGCCGCAATTGGCGTGACCGATGCACAACCTGCGGTGATGGCAACCAGACCTGCCAGCGATCCATTCAGGACGAAACTTATGTTCCAGGTCCGCGTAAGATAATAAGTGTAGAACATGGCGCCGAGTGCGCCAGCCGCTGCCGCAAGCGTGGTATTTACCGCTACCAAACCCATTTGATTGGGATCGGACGCGCCAAGCGTCGAGCCGACATTAAAACCGTACCAGCCAAACCAGAGGATAAAGGTACCCAGTGATGCGATGGCCAGGTTGGATGCCGCCGGCGGACGTCCGAATATGCGCCCGGCTCGAGGTCCAACCATATAAGCGCCAACCAGTGCCACGATACCGCCGGTGAAGTGTACGACGGTCGATCCAGCGAAATCAATGAATCCCTGCTCAGCGATCCAGCCGCCGCCCCAGGTCCAGAATACAACGATCGGGTAGATAATCGCGCCCACAATCGCGCTGTAAATCAACTTGCCGACAAAGTTCGTCCGTTCTGCCATGGCGCCGGTTGCGATAGTGGCTGCCGCGCCGGCAAAAGCGAATTGGAAGAAGAAACCAACCAGTAATTCGCCATCTCCGGGATTTGTACCGTTGGCACCGCCAAGAAATAGCTCAACCTGTGGGAATATCGTACTGTCAGCCGTGCTACCGTAGGCTATGCCAAAACCTACGATGAAAAAGACAATACCAGTGACACAGGCATCCATGAAGTTTTCCGCGAGTGAATTCACTACCCCCGTTTCACGAATCATGCCACCTTCCAGCATCGCGAAGCCGGCCTGCATAAAGAACACCAGGAAACCAGCAAGCAGAATCCATGTCTGATCCAGATTGAATTGCACATCTTCCGCGGTGATGGAATCTTCCATCATCATCTCTTCCGCAGCCATCATCTCTACCGCAGCCGTGTCATCCGCGGGAGGGTCGTCTTGCGCGATCGCACCAAAGCCAAAGCTGTACAAGACAGCTAGTCCAACAAAAATCGAAAAAAGCCGGTAGAACATCTTTCGCTTATTCATGCGTATCCCTCCGCCCGGTCGAACTGATCCCTCAGTCTCTTTCACGATAAACAGTGTAGCTTGGTCACGCCTTACCAAATCACCGCAGATTTGTCACAAATCCAAGCAAAACTTTTGGTTATAATCTACAATGCCTCTTTTGTTACGCCAATTTCTTTCCGCAATTGTTGTAATTATAGAAGAGTTTCCCTGCCGCTGGCCATGAATTCCACATAAAATGCGGATACATTTGTGTATTCTGAACATAAGGCAATGAAAAATGGGACGCAGCAAGTGTTCAGGGTTGGCAAATCTATACGATAACTGGTATTGAGTCGTAAAGATTCTGGGCGACGGGCTTCGACGCCAGAGCCGTACGGCTATGATTCTGTCGGCTTGGTCTAGTAACTGCCCGTTGGTCCATGAGCGGTTGGCCTGACGATCAACTGAGTGCCTCGTGCTTTATGGCTTTCAGCCGTTTCATCACATCATTGCTGCCGCGCCCGAAATAATCATAAAGCAGCTTGTATTCGGAATAGAGTTTGTCGTACATCACCTGGTTTTCCGGGATCGGCGTAACAATCTCATCTTTCAGCTTGCCCATAGCTGCCGCGGCTGCATGAATATCGGGATAAATTCCGGCGGCAACCGCGGCATGCATCGCTGAACCGAGTGCCGGTGCCTGTGCCGAACCAGAAAGTTTGAAGCTTCTGCCGGTGACATCGGCGTAGACTTGTCGCAGTAAGGCGTTCTTCTCTGGCAAACCGCCGGCTGCTACCAGTTCCCTAACTTCGATTCCCTGTTCTTCAAACGCCTCGATAATCACGCGCGTGCCGTAGGCGGTCGCTTCAATCAAGGCGCGATAAATGTCTGGCGCGCGTGTTGCCAAGGTCATGCCCACGATCATGCCAGTCAAATCAACATCAACCAAGGTGCTGCGATTTCCATTCCACCAATCCAGTGCAACCAGACCGTGTTCGCCAACATTTTGTTTCTCGGCCTCTTGCTCAAGATATTCGTGCAACCCAAGTCCGGCATTAGCTGCGGCTCGATGATATTCGGGCGGTACGGCATGATCGACGAACCAGGCAAAGATATCGCCTACTGCGCTTTGACCTGCTTCATAACCATACAAACCGGGAATAATTCCACCTTTGACCACGCCGCACATGCCGTCCACCACTCTTAGTTCGTTGCTCGACAATATATGGCAAGTGGATGTGCCCATCACCATCACCATCACGCCGGTTTCGGTCGCTTTGACGGCTGGCGCAGTCACATGGGCGTCGACATTGGCGACGGCCACAGCTGTGTTGGTCGTCAGCCCCATCATTTGTGCCATTTGTGGCGTCAGCTGGCCGGCTTTCTCGCCCAACTCCGCGAACACACGCCCAATCTTTTCGTCAACAACATTTTCGAAGGCGGGATCAAGCGCTTTGAAATAATCGCTCGAGGGAAAACCGCCATCTTGCACCATCGCCTTATAGCCGGCTGTACAGGTGTTGCGGGTCTCGACGCCAGTCAACTGCCAGATCACCCAATCTGCCGCCTCAACAAATCTGTCTATCTGGTTATAAATGTCCGGTCGCTCTTGAAGAATCTGTAGCAATTTGCTGAAGAACCATTCAGAGGAAATCTTGCCACCATAGCGTGGCAGCCAGCTTTCTCCCATTCGTCTGGCAGTGGCATTGATCTGGTCCGCCTGCCGCTGTGCCGCGTGATGTTTCCATAATTTGATATAGGCATGCGGTTCGTCGTTGAGCTCATCCAGGAAGCAAAGTGGCGTACCATCTGCTTTGATGGGCATTGGCGAACTGGCGGTGAAATCAATAGCGATGCCTTTGACATCCGCAGGATCGACACCACCCTGCGCGAGCACTGCTGGAATAGTATCGGCAAAGACATCGAGATAATCTTGCGGATGCTGCAACGCCCAATCTGGCGGAAGCCTTTTGCCGGATGGCAATCGTTCATCCATCACGGCATGCGGATAATCGAAGACAGCTTCGGCAATTTCGCTGCCATCGCGCGTATCCACCAGAACCGCACGTCCGGACAGCGTTCCAAAATCGAGCCCAATGGTGTACATAATTTTTCTTTTCCGCTCTCAGACAGATATGGCATATATTGTCCACAATCTGTCTGCGCAACGCAAATCTCATCTTTCTCTCATAATGCTACAGTTATCGTTTACTTCGCTTTTCGTTTAGAATGACGTTAATGCTTGTTCGTGTGATGTCATTAATATGTGCTAGCGACAAGCGCGTTGAGGTTACCCGAGTATGAATCAAGGCAATTTCCCGCCTGGACCAGCCGATATTAGCGACAATCCGGTAAAGCAGTACATGTATTATCGGGATTTCCTGGGGGATCCCCTTGGCAAAGTTATGGGATTGATGGCGGAATACGGCGATGTCTGGCATCGCATGTCTGGTGAAACACATCAGTATTCGATCGCCAATCCGGAAATGATCCGTGAGATCTTGGTCCGACAAGCAAATATTTTCATCAAAGGGCCGGAATATACCAGCGAAAGCGGCGGCCTCGCGCGCTTCATGGGACAGGGCTTGGTCACTAGCAATGGCGAATTCTGGAAGCGGCAACGCCGCCTGGTCGCGCCCGCTTTCCACACGCAGCGCATCACGGCGTACGCCGATACGATGGTCCAATTTGCGCTGGAGCGAATGGAGGATTGGCGCGAAGGTGATGTGCTGGATATTGATGACGAGATGATGCAGCTAACCCTGATGATTGTTGGCCGCACCTTGTTTGATGCCAATGCCTCCACCACGGTAAACCACGTCAAGAAAGCGGTTAATGTAGTACAAAAGGCCAGCAACACCGCAACGCTCCTTCCGCCTTGGGTGCCAACGCCATTGCGTATTCGCTCGCGTAATGCCAATGACCTGCTTAGCAGAATCGTCTATGGTTTCATTGATCAATGGCGCGCATCCGGCGAGGATCGTGGCGATTTGCTGTCAATGCTGCTCTTGACAGAAGATGAAGATGGCCAGCGAATGACTGATAAACAGGTGCGGGATGAAGCGGTCACGCTTTTCCTGGCCGGTCACGAAACCACTGCCAATGTGCTGAATTGGTCATGGTGGCTGCTCGCGCAATATCCTCAAGCGGAAGCGCGCCTGCACGAAGAACTGGACGGGGTGCTACGCGGACGTCAGCCGACTTTGGCTGATCTTCCCCTTCTGCGTTTTACTGAAATGGTGATCAAAGAATCGATGAGGTTGATGCCTCCTGTTTGGTCAATCGGCAGGACCTGTACGGTAGCCACTGAAATAACAGGGCATAGCTTCCCTAAACGCACACAGGCGCAAATCTTGATATATTGTGTGCATCGTCACCCGGACATTTGGGAGAAACCCAACGAGTTTATCCCTGAACGTTGGGACGATGGCCGCATTGACGATATTCCCAAGTATGCATACCTTCCTTTTGGCGGCGGACCTCGCATATGCATCGGCAAGAGCTTCGCCACAATGGAAGCCAATTTGCTGCTGGCCACAATCGCCCAACGATGCAGACTGTCCTTGATCGAAGGCGTCGATATCGTGCCCCAGCCCATGATCACTATGTACCCGCGCGATGGCTTGCCTATGCGTTTGGAAGCGCGTCGGCCAAACCTTGAGTCTGATCCTGCCAGAATGACCGCCAATACCTAGGTTGGCAAACCTGCTGTCGATAGCAAAGACAATACGCGTTACAATTGTGCACCAGGCCGATGATGATTGAGGAGCGCACGGTGATTGAGTTGACCAAGAAACTTGTGGAAACGTGGGGTCCCCCCGGATACGAGCATCGCATACGTAATCTGATCGCCAAAGAGGTTGAGGAATTGGCCGATGAGACTTGGGTTGATGGTTTGGGCAATCTGTTATGCCGAGTAGGCAGCGGCGGCAAAAAAGTCTTGATAGCGGCGCACATGGACGAGATCGGCCTCATGACCAATTATCAGGAAGCGGAAAGCGGCTTCCTGCGTTTCACCTCCATGGGGGGTTTGCGCCACGATACGCTGAATGGCAATCGCGTAATATTTGAAGATGGCGCGGTCGGCGTCATTGCCGTGCAAGATGGTGGTGGCAAGTCGCTGGGAGATTTCTACATTGACGTGCAAAATGACAGAGACAGCCACGCGATATCTGTTGGTCAGCCGGCCGGATTCATGCGCGAAATGCAAGTCCGTGGCAGCCGCATCGTTGCCAAATCCCTTGACGATCGGATCGGTTGTGTAGTTGCGATAGAAGCAATGCGCCGGTTGCAAAAGCAAGCGCCAAACGAGGTCTATTTCGCTTTTACGGTACAAGAAGAGGTTGGATTGCGTGGCGCGCGGACCGCTGCCCAAGGGATTCGTCCCGATATCGGCATTGCCATAGACGTTACGGCCAGCGGAGATCAAATCCGCGGCAGCAAGATGATCACCAGGCTGGGCGCCGGCGCTGCCATCAAGGTCCACGATCCAGGTTTGGTGGTGCCGGCTGCCATCAAGAACTGGATGATTGATCGTTGCGTGGAAGATGGTATTCCTTATCAATTGGAAATGTTGTCCGGTGGCACGACAGACGCCTCCGCGATCCAAATGGCGGATGCAGGGGTACCAAGCGGATGTATCTCTATTCCCACGCGCTATTTGCATACCACCAGCGAGACCGTAGATATCAATGATGTGCAGGCTTGCATTGACTTGCTGACCGGTCTACTTGCCAATCCGATAGACAATTGATGTACAAGCAAGGTGACTTTCGCAATCAAATTCTGTCACCTTGCAAACGATACACAATGTCGTCAACAAAACATTGAACCTCCTCGTAATTGCGCATAGATGGAAATGTCTACATCAATGAAAGCAGTCTTGTGCGAGGCCTTTGGTAGTCCCGATTCGCTCGTGATTCAGGAAATCGAAAGTCCTGCTGTTCAAGCCGGCGCAGTCAAAATCAGGGTGTACGCCTGCGGGATCAACTTCCCGGACGCGCTAATGATACAAGGTTTGTATCAGCTCAAGCCGCCCATGCCATTCATCCCCGGCTTGGAAGTCGCCGGCGACATCATCGAGGTCGGCGAGGGAGTCGATCAGTATTGTGCCGGTGACCGCGTCATGGCAACCATGATGTACGGCGCTTTCGCCGAAGAGGTGGTTGTGCCCGCGACTATGGCGCTGCCAATGCCCGCCAATATGCCTTACGAATCCGGCGCAGCATTCCCGCTGGCCTATGGCACAGCGCAAGTGGCGTTGGCGCAACGAGGTCAGCTACAACCCGGCGAAACATTGCTAGTGCTGGGTGCGGCAGGAGGCGTGGGATTGGCAGCTGTGGAAGTAGGAAAGGCAATGGGCGCGCGCGTGATAGCGGCCGCGAGCACAAATGAAAAGTTGAACCTCGCCAGACTGCATGGCGCCGATGAAACGATCAACTACAATAGCTTAAACCTGCGCGATCAAATCAACGCGTTGACAAATGAGCGTGGCGCCGATGTCATCTTTGATCCGGTCGGCGGCGATATTTTTGATGTTGCCGTACGCCGCATAGCCTGGGAAGGCCGCTATCTGGTGGTCGGCTTCGCCAGCGGCCGCATTCCTTCGCTGCCAGCCAATATCGCATTGCTAAAGAATGCTGCACTCGTTGGCGTGTTTTGGGGCGCCTATCTGATGCATGATCCGGCCGTGATCAAGCGATCTTTCGCGCAGCTGCTAGCCTGGTACGCCGCAGATCTGCTCCAGCCGCATATCCACCGAGTCTATCCTCTGGAATGCGCGGGAACAGCCGTGCTTGAACTGATGGAAAGGCGTGCCATGGGCAAACTGGTCCTAACCCCATAAACATGCTGCCCTTGCCTAAACCACGCTCCACCTTTCCTCGCAACCGCTTCGAATATATGTTCTAGCCGCAATCGCTCAGAAATCCGAATTGTGGTATCCTACACTTGGTAGCACTCACTTGGGGGGTGTTCGACCGGGGGATTCGCGCCCACTACCTGACATGAGCGTGAAGGATGAACCATGGCATTTCGCGGCGATGACGAGCCAGAATACATCGACGACGATGAGTATTTTGATCCCGATGACTTGGGCGGAAGCGGCCGGCACGGCCCATCGGGTACCAAAGGGCGGGGACGATCCAACGTCCTCGGCGCAAGCGGTTCGAGCAATGACTCAGCAAGTAGAAACTCAGCGGCCGGATTTACGTCCACGTCAGGGCGCACTTCACCAGACCGTGATGCGGTCAAGAAAGACAATTTTGGTCGAGAACCGGTAGATCTCCCTTCTGGCCAAGCCCGTCGCGCGAAGAAGTCCAAGCCAGGTCATATACCAGCCAGGGATTCCCGCCCGAAAAACTCCGCAAAACGTGAGCGTAATTCAGGGCCAGCGCGGGACGAAAGTCGCAACACACCGCGTGGTCGCGCGATTGACGAAACTGAAAACAGAAACAGATCATTCAGCTTGCTGAGGCGTTTTCGGCGTAGAGAATCCGCTGCAGGCGCGAATGCCGATTCCTCAGCAAAACCTGACAAAGCCAGGCCAAAACTGTTCGCTGCCTTGGGCGTGAGCATTGGCAAGATACGCAAACGCTTCAGCGCCGGGCAAGCGGCAGTTGACAATCAGGCAGCACGGAGCGCTGGCAAATCCCAAAAGCCCGCTGTAAACGACAAAAGAGAAAGATCTATACGTGCCGCCTTTGGCGCAAGCCGCGGCGAGACGCGCGAAGGGCGCCGCAAGGCACCATCAGAGGCTGCATCAAGCGCTCGCTTTGACCGAAAACCTGCCAAAGATCCACCTGAAAATGCTGCGCAACGTCCCCGACCCAGCAAAGCGCCCATATTCGAAAAGAACGACTGGCTGGATTTGGATCGCAAGCTAGATTTGATCGGCGTAGGTCTGGTTTTCGGCGCAATCGTGCTATTTTTTAGCGCGCTTTCCAGTGAACAAGCCGCGATCAGCGCAGTTAACACTTTGATCGGTCAACTCTTGGGCTGGGGAGCTATGGCGGTTCCTTTCACCATGTTTGCCATAGGCATGTGGCTGATAATTCGCCACTTCGGCGATCAAGCGCCGACTGTGGATCCGATTCGGCTCGCCGGCGTAATTATTGCGTTTTCTGGCGCGCTGGTATTGTTCCAGTTTCTTGAGTCATTTAGTTATTCAGGGTTCATCGCGGCTGTTGGCCAATGTGCCGAGGAGTGTATGCGCGTACTGGCGCAAGCTTCGTACCAAGGTGGGCGCGGCGGCGGTTTTGTAGGCGCCTGGTCTTATTTGATGTTGGTCAACAATCTCACGGAAGTTGGCGGATTCATCGTCGTGTTGATGGTCTTGACCTTTTCCGCAATGATGATAACGCGCATGACCATGGCGGAGATCGCCATCGTCGCCATTGGTTTCGCTCGCGGCCTGCGCGGCAAGATGGCGGAGCAAGCTGTCAAGCAGCGGGCGCGCAGAATGCAAGCTCAACAGCAAATGGCGTTTGCTCAACAAGATACCACGCTCCACGTATCCAAGCCTGCCGCGAGAGAATTGCCTGGATCGGTTCAAGGCATACATGCCTTACCAGAGCCGACATCGGCGACCATGCCCATTCCCAATCGCTTGCGCGATCTCTTGACGCGGCGCGTTGCCCAGCCCGTAGAGCTCGATTCCAAAAGCGCCGAAAGTGCCGGGCAGTCTATCGATCCCGCTGCAAATCAAGGTGCTGGCGTGTTGTCGCGTTTGTTTAGCTGGGGTGGCAAAACCGAGCCCGAGCCCTTGGAGAGCGGACCCGCCTCGCCCTCTACCGTGGCACCAGCCCAAAACCGTAAGGCAACATTGAAGCCGCAATCTATTACGGCAAAGGGGAGCGTCCAACGCGGACGTCAACTGTGGAAGACGATACCTAAACCCGATCTACATCGTCGCCCGGCCAGCGATATAATGCCTCAAAAGCCGCCTTCCGGTCCGAAGTTTAGCAAGCCAGCGCCAACTCTGCTTCATAATCGCCAGGACATTGCGCCAGCGGCGGCGCCGCCTTTTCCACCGACCAAAGACGAACCTGCCGATGAAGTCGACGCAGACTTGGGGATTCCCAGCTTTGCATCACCTGCCGCTGATGAACCGACTGAGAAAGGTACACTCGAGCCTACACACCAAGTGACATCACCTGTCATCGACGAGGAGCCGGTTGAGCAGACTGTGGAGGAATCCCAATCGGGTGAAGACCTGCCAGACCAGGTTTTGATCGCCGAGGCCAAACGCCCAATCGAAGAAACCGAAGAATTCGATCCGGCGCCAGAACCTCAGATGGAATCCGTGCCGACGGCCGTTCCGCAAGAGGTAATCAAACCGGTCTCGAGCGGACCGATCAACCAGTCTCGACCGCGCGTCGATTGGCACCTGCCAGATTTTCGCGCATTGCTAACCGGTGGATCCTCCGGCGATATGGACCAGGAAGTATTGTTGCATCATGCGCAGGTGATCGAAGAAACCTTGGCCAGCTTTGGCGCGCCGGGCCGTGTGGTGGAATTGAATACCGGACCCGTGATCACGCAGTTTGGTGTCGAGCCAGATTATCTGACATCGCGTACCGGCAAGCGCAGCCGTGTAAAAGTCAGCGCTATCGCGCAACTGGATAAAGATCTGCAATTGGCTCTAGGCGCGAAGTCTATCCGCGTGGAAGCGCCGGTCCCTGGCAAGGGCTACGTTGGAATCGAGGTGCCCAATCCGGATTCGGCCATGGTCAGCTTGCGCGATGTGATGGTATCCGACAACTTCCAGAAGATCGATTCTCCCCTGGCGATCGCCTTGGGAATGTCCGTAGATGGTTCGCCGGTTTCTGCTGATTTGACCCAGATGCCCCACCTCTTGATCGCCGGCACAACCGGCTCTGGCAAGTCAAAATGTATCAACGCGATCATCGTCAGCATCCTGGCAAATTGCTCGCCCGACGATGTCAAATTCATCATGGTCGATCCCAAACGCGTCGAATTGACCGGTTACAACGGATTGCCGCATTTGGTTGCGCCTGTGGTGGTGGAGTTGGAACGAATTATCGGAGTGCTGCGTTGGGTCACGCGGGAAATGGATGACCGCTACAAGAAATTCAGCAAAGCCGGCGCGCGAAACATCATTGATTACAACAACATACTCGAAAGCCACGAGACTAGCATGCCCTATATCGTGGTCATCATTGATGAATTGGCTGATCTGATGATGATGGCGCCGGATGAAACGGAACGCTCCATTTCGCGGATTGCTGCCTTGGCGCGAGCAACTGGCATCCATTTGGTTATCGCTACGCAACGCCCTTCGGTAGATGTCGTTACCGGTCTCATCAAAGCGAATTTCCCGGCGCGGATTGCCTTTGCCGTGGCGGGCAGCGTTGACAGCCGCGTGATTTTGGATCAACCCGGCGCCGAACGACTGCTGGGCAAAGGCGACATGCTCTATCTTTCGGGTGACGCGCCCGCTCCCTTGCGCATGCAAGGTGTATTCGTTTCCGATGAAGAAATCAACACAATGTCCCGCTTCTGGAAGATGCAGGGTCATGGCGTTGATCCGGTCGAACCCATCAACATGCCGTCTGTGCCACAACGCAAACCCGGCGCATCTAGCGCGGAAAGCAAGCCAGGCGATTCCGCCGTGGCTGAACCGGAACAGTCGGCCTTCTGGGAAATGACCGCGCAGCGTGATCTAAGCGGAATGGTTGTCGAAGGTAAAACCGGCAATTCCGATCCGCAAGAAGATGAGTTGTATGAGACGGCTGTGGAAATGGTGCGACGTCTGGAAAAGGCATCGATTTCTTTGTTGCAACGACGGCTGCGGATCGGTTATACACGTGCTGCTCGAATAGTGGACACAATGGAAGAGCGAGGCGTGGTCGGTCCGCCAAAAGAAGGCAGTTCCAAGCCGAGGGATGTTCTCCCGGTCAAGAAATGATATACATAAGCGACTCCAGATTACGCTTGATAGCCAGGCTAGACCCCGAACCTCCTGCCTGTAGTCACGAATCGCAAAGTATCTGATTTCACATTTGTAAATCTCAGCAAATTCATTGCGCTCCAAATCAAAATCCGCCTCACAGCCGCTCGGCGGCAACGATAAGGTTTGCCGCGCTCACACAAACTACTAAACCTTATGCATTCTTATGAGCAACATAGTTTATTAAATGAGAGAACGACAGCAATTGTAGCGAGCAGCGGCTCAAAAAAACTTGGCATGCCATACGGCAAAACCTATCCTGCATCCGCAAGGGCTTTGCGCTACAATGGTGCGCGTACAGAAAGGATACCTAGATGGAATACAACAAGATAGACGGGGTTGACAAACCGGTCGCACGTTTGCTGCAGGGAACTGTGATGCTTAAGGCGGAGACCCGCGCAGAAAATTGGCGCTTGCTGGATGCACTGTTTGAGAATGGTTATACGGCCTTCGATACTGCGCACGGCTACGGTGGTGGCTCCAGCGAAATTGAGCTTGGCGCCTGGATAAAAGACCGTGGTATTCGCGATCAAGTGGTGATCTTAACCAAGGGCGCGCATCCCTATGCAGGAGAGCCAGAGCGAGTGGCACCTGCCTTTATCCGCCGCGATATGGAAGAATCGTTGGAGCGCCTGCAGACTGATTATATTGAAATTTATTTGCTGCATCGCGACAATCCCGATTACCCTGTCGGAGAGATTGTCGATGTCTTGGACGAATACAAAAGCAAAGGCAATATCGGCATCTACGGCGGATCCAACTGGCGGGCGGACCGCGTCAAAGCAGCCAATGAATACGCTGACGCGAATGGCAAAGCGCCATTCACCATCAGCAGTCCACAATTCAGCGTGGCAGAGATGATCCAGGCGCCTTGGGAGGGATGTATCAGCGTCAGTGGCGCCCAGGGTCAAGCGGATCGCGCCTGGTACGACGAGAATCGAATCTCGCTATTCACTTGGTCGAGCTTGGCGGGCGGCTTCATGACCGGCAAGTTTCGCCGCGACAATCTCGATAGTTTCACCAGTTATTGGGATACCAATCCCATAGGCGCCTATGCTTACGAGAGCAACTTCCAGCGCCTTGATCGTGTGCTGGAATTGGCGGGCGACAGAGCGGTCTCGCCGGCACAGATTGCCGTGGCCTACATATTGGGCAGCAACCCCCGCTACCATGCAATCGTGGCGAACTGGCAGATCGAGGAAATCGCCGATAATGCCGCGGCAGTCAGTATTGAATTGAGCGCCGAGGAAATCGCCTGGCTCGAGATGAAACGAGAGGGTAAAACTTCATGAGCGATGCCATACGCTGGGGACTGATTGGTCTGGGCAGTATATCGCGCAAATTTGCCACGGGTTTTAGCCATCTGGCGGATGCCGAGATTTATGCCGTGGCATCGCGCTCGCAAGAAAAAGCCGATGCTTTTGGCAGCGATTTCGGCGCGACAAAGTGCTACGGCAGTTACGAAGCTATGTTGGATGACCCGAACGTGGACGTTGTTTACATCGGCACGCCGCACACCTTTCACAAACGCCATACATTGCTCTGCCTTGAAGCCGGTAAACACGTGCTTTGCGAAAAGCCCTTTGCCGTTAATCAGGGCGAAGCACAGGCGATGATCGACCGCGCCCGCGAAACGAATCTCTTCCTAATGGATGCCTTTTGGACGCGCTTTTTCCCGGGCATGATCAAACTGCGCCAATTGCTGACCGATAAGGTCATTGGCGATGTGATGTTGCTGCAATCGGATTTCGGCTTCCGCATGGGCAAGGTTATGCCAGAGCACCGCTTGTTCAATCCGGATTTGGCGGGCGGCGCCTTGCTCGATGTCGGCGTCTATATCGTGCAACTGGCTTCGATGGTCTTCGGCAAACAGCCAAGCGAAATCGTCTCGCAGGTTGCTCTCGGCTCCAGCGGCGTCGATGAGCTTTCGGCCACGGTCTTCAAATACAGCGACTACGAGATGGCAACGCTTGCGATCGCGATCCGCTTGAATACACCGCATTCCACCTGCATCATGGGCAGCAACGGTTTTATCACTATTCCAGACTGGTGGCACCCGAGCGAAATGACGGTGAACATTGCAGGCCAAGATCCCGAAACGCTTACCTTCGAAAACGCGGGCAACGGTTTCAATTATGAAGCGGCGGAAGTCGGACGTTGTATTCGCAACGGCTTGACCGAAAGCGCCGTGATGCCACTGGATGAAACGTTGGCCATAGTGGACACACTGGATCGAATACGAGCAATCTGGGGATTGCGATATCCATTCGAAATGTAGCGGATTGCGATTGCACAGGAAGACTTAACAACGCTCATTCGAGTCATGCGCTTGGCTATATGTCTCGTTCCGACAGGCGGCGGCCTTCCAGTCATGTTTGACAGCAAATGCCGCCTGTGATATTCTGCTTTTAGCAACGTATTTACTAAGCTTCAGGTGTGCCTGAACCCGGATGTTCGGCACGAACAGGGAAAGTCGGTGAAAGTCCGACACTGTCGCGCAGCGGTAACTGATCGTTGAATCAGAAGTCCGAATTCCTGCTTGAACCTTAGCTCGTACATCTTTCGCGCAATAAAGGGAGACGAGCATGGTTAGAGACACACATGCCCGCCAAACCTTGGTGGGTTCTTTTTTGTCAAACCCCCACCAAGCTCACACTAGCAAACTGTTTAAAGTGTTGTGTGAGCGCGGCAGACCTTATCGCTGTCGCTTGGCTTCTTGTAGAGATCTAGCCGGCCCCGTTTCCTCCTTTATCCACAAGGAGGGATAAATGAACGCCAAGCTTGTAGCAACCTTCATATTACTCTTGTGCCTGATGCCGATAAGGGCGCAGGACCTCAACTTGACCGACAACTGCGTCAGCGATTTTTCCGCCAATGTCGATTACTTTCCCGAAAAAGTTGACATCCTGGACGCCGAGAAGTTCAGCGTCGAATATTTCAAGAACTACAAAATTGTCAGCGTTTCGGACGCTTTTGATGGCGCGACTGAATTCGAATACGTGCTTGTTCAATGCGGCACACCTGCACCAGCAGACAGTGACTTCGCTGACGGCACGCAATTCATTGAAGTGCCGACCGGCGATATTATCACCTTGTCCACGACGCAATTGCCCGCTCTATCCCAACTTGGTTTGATGGACCGCCTCGTGGGTGTCGATAGCGCCTTTTACATCAGCACGGCCGAAGTTGCAGCTTTGGTGGCCGACGGAAAAGTCGTAGAGCTCGGTTTTGGCGCGCAGATCAACATTGAGTTGGTCTTGAGCCTGGAGCCGGATCTCGTCATGAGTTACGGATTCAATCCATCCACCGATGCCCACCCCGTGCTGCTGGAAGCTGGCATATTCACCGCACTGGACGCAAGTTGGCGTGAGTTAAGCCCCCTGGCGCGCGCGGAATGGCTAAAGTTCAGCGCGCTTTTCTACAATCGCGAGGCGGAAGCGACTACTCTTTACGAGTCGATCGTCGCCGAATATGAGGCGGCGCAGCAACTGGCAGCCACCGTATCTGAATTGGAAAGGCCCGATGTGCTGGTTAATTCTTTCCTGGGCTACGCCGATGCCTGGTTCATTCCCGGTGATGACACTTACGTGGGCAGGCTGGTCCGAGATGCCGGCGGTACGTTGCTGCTGGCTGAAGATGGATCGAGCTCTAGCGCGGGATTGAGCTTTGAAGTGGTTTACGAAGGCGGCTTGACAGCAGACGTTTGGCTGGTTGAGACCTTTGGTGTGCAATCACTGGCGGATTTGCTCACGCTGGATAGCCGTTTTGGCGACTTTGAAGCCTTTCAAGCTGGTAAGGCCTGGAACAACAATCGCGATGAGAATTCAAACGGTGGTAACAACTTCTACGAATGGGGTGTGGCCAATCCGCATCTCGTATTGCGTGATCTGGTTGCTATTTTCCATCCCGATCTAATTCCCGATCATGAATTCGCCTTTTATCAGCGTCTAGCGAGCGAATGAGATGTCGCAACTGGCGCAAGAGTCATCGGATTCCACAACCTCCCGCTCTCCTGCCGAGCGAGCTGACACCCTGGGCCTGCATCGAGATCGACTATATCGGGCCGGTACGTCCTCAGCAGCGGCAATTCTGCGCTCGAAAGCGAGCAAGGACAAGCTGGCGGTCGCGTTTCGCGCTGGCCGAATCAGCCGCAAGTCGATACTCATCCTGATGCTGCTTGCGCTTGGCCTGTTGCTTGGATTGAGCCTGGCGATCGGTTCGGTATCCATTCCCTTTGATCAAGTAATCAATGTTTTCCTTAGGGGCGAGACAGATCATACCGCTTGGACCAATATCATTTTGAAGTTTCGCTTGCCCAAGACCCTGACGGCCATGTTTGCCGGGATGGCATTGGGGGTCAGTGGATTGCTTATGCAGACTTACTTTCGCAATCCGCTGGCGGAACCGTTTGTACTCGGCGTCAGTTCAGGCGCAAGCCTGGGTGTGGCGCTGGTTGTCTTATCCTCTGGAGCAGTAGGCGGCGCCTTGTTGGCTGGCATGGGTTTCGCGGGCGACCTGCTACTCACAACGGCTGCCGGTCTTGGCGCCGCTATAACCATGGCACTTGTGCTGATGGTCGCCGTTCACGTGCAGAGCAATCTTACGCTGCTCATCCTGGGTCTGATGTTTGGCTACCTGGTCTCGGCCTTTGTGAGTCTGCTGCTCTACTTCGCGCTGCCGGAGCGCATTCAAGCCTATATCAACTGGACCTTTGGATCATTTGGCGGCGTCAACGGCGCGCAACTGCCAATTTTGGCCGGAATTGTCAGCGCCGGTTTGCTGCTGGCGGCATGTCTGATAAAGCCTTTGAACGCGCTTCTGCTAGGAGAAACCTACGCGCACAGCATGGGAATTAACCTGGGTCGCACGCGCTTCGGAATCGTGTTGGCAACGGCATTGTTGGTCAGCGCAGTGACGGCCTTCTGCGGACCGATTGCCTTTATTGGCATCGCGGTACCGCACCTGTGCCGTGGATTGCTGCGCACTTCAGACCATCTTCTGCTTTTGCCCGCTACCTGCCTGACCGGTGCCATCGTGGCTTTATGCGCTTCACTGATCGCGGAACTTCCGGGCAACAATCTGGTTCTGCCACTGAATGTGATCACCGCCCTGCTCGGTGCACCGGTAGTCATGCTGGTGATTCTGCGACAATTCCGAGGACGATGATGATTTTGGAAACGCGCGAGCTGGAGATTGGATATCGGCGGGGGCGGCAAGCTGCCATGAGCTTGGCCGGTAAACTGAATCTTCGTCTCGAGGCCGGCAAGTTGGTCGGTCTGCTAGGACCTAACGGCGTCGGCAAATCGACCTTGCTGCGCACGCTGGCGGGCATGCATGCCCCACTTGAGGGCTTGGTGCTGCTACGGGGACGGGATGTGCAAGGGCTTACGCCGCAGGTATTGTCAAGGTGCCTTAGTGTGGTTCTTACCACGCCGCCACAAGCGAATATGATGACCGGCTATGATCTGGTTGCCTTGGGAAGATTGCCCTATACGGATTGGCTAGGCAGATTATCGGATCACGACCGTACGATGATCGGATGGGCGCTTCAGGCGGTGGACGCCGCGACCCTGGCCGGGCAAGCTGTCAGCCAACTGAGTGATGGGCAGCGACAAAAGCTGGTGATAGCGCGAGCCTTGGCTCAAGATACGGATATCCTGCTGTTGGACGAACCGACGGCTTTCCTGGATTTACCGCACCGCGTCGAAATCATGCAACTGCTAAAGAGCCTGGCTCATCAAACCGATCGCGCCATCCTGGTATCGACACATGATCTGGACCTTGCGCTGCGAACCTGCGATACGCTTTGGTTGATGACAAGTGAGGAACTTCGCGCAGGCGCGCCAGAAGACCTGGTAATTGATGGCGGCATTAGTCAAACATTTAGCGCGGCCGGGGTCACTTTTGATGAGCGCAGCGGTTCCTTTGCTCTTGATACAGAAAAGGGCGCCATCGTCCATGTTGACGGGCAGACAACGCAAACGATCTGGATGCGGCGTGCCCTGGATCGCAAGGGATATCAGCTTGGAGAAGCAGCATCGGCGGCAAATATAACGCACGAAGCGAATGGCGGCGGACCCGAATGGCATCTCACCATTGGCCTGCACCGCAGCCGTCATGGCTCAATTGCTTCCGTCTTGAGCGCGCTGGAGGACGCACAAATTTGAAGAAAAGCGCCGGCGCACACGGGCCAAGGGCGTGGGAAATCGACCTCCGCGTATGGGGACGTCTTGCGCATGCTGGGGCGAAAGAAGCGAATGGCGTTGTTACAGATTCTCGAACACGAGAGCGGGCAATGGGCGAGATTCGGATCTTTGAGTAACTTGGATTATTTCCGAATAAGGTCGTGGACGGCCTCACCTGGACCAGCAAAAATCTCGGTCATACACGAGCAATGAATTTGTCTATTGAAAGCAAAAAACCGACACTATCGTCGGCTATCGTTATCATTGTATGGGCTGTACAGGACTCGAACCTGTAACCTCCTCGACGTCAACGAGGCGCTCTGCCAGTTGAGCTAACGGCCCACTCTTATGTATTCGAGTATACACATTTTGCCCCGAAGCGCAACAAGAGGAATTTCCGAAATTAGTAGTCAATCAAGCACGCAACCTATCCCGCGGCCGCTGCGATATCGAAGTTGAGCAAGCCGACAAAATGTACTGTGGCTTGGTCACGGAAGGGAAATAAGACGGCAAGCCAGAATTTGATTGTTGGTTGCATTGGTCTCTGCCTTTGACAAAGGTTAAGCAATTCGCATATCATTGTGCAGGTTGCCCGCCACCTACCAGGAAAGAAAGGTTCGATCCTTGCAGGACGCCATCGCCCACGCCATGAAAGCGCGCCTTCACGAAATCCAGGATGTCAAATACGCCTCGACTCGCAGGGACGTTGGCCTCAACTTCCGCAATCACGAACCGGATGTCATCGTCGAGACCTGGATGAATAGCCGTCTCTACGTCTACATTTTTGATCACGTGCCGAAGTCTCGCAGGATAAAGTCGATTCTTAAACAGAATACGAGCTCCAGCATCGGCTCACTCTTCTTGGTTGATACGGCACTATTGCCCGGCGATGGTTTCTGTGGAAGGTTACAAGATTGGCAGGACGACTTGCGCGTGATGAATATGGGGGCGATTTACGCCTATGAAATGACGCAAGAGGGACTGCAACTGCTGCAGGTCAATTTTGACGAGACCATCCAGCGCAGCATTTTCCTGGTCTGGTATACGCGAGAGTTTTCTTGCGATGCTGTTTCTGTACGCCGGCGCGACTTCCAGACCAATATCAAGGGTAGCTGGTATATAGGCGATATCGCCTCACCCCTTTTCAAACGCCGCATCAACGAAGAACGCGCGCGCCAGCGTTTCCATTATCGCAGCAAGAAAACGCAGAGCATTGAAAACTCACCGGCGGAGTCGATAAACGCGGCTTACCTGGCGCTGGAGATTGAAGTCGGCGCTGGACAAGCCGCGGTCAAAGAGGCTTTCCGCAAACTGGCGCGCAAGTATCATCCCGATGTCACCGAACACGAAAAAGCCGACGCCGAGCGACGTTTCAAAGAAGTGACCTCGGCTTACGACCGAATCAAATCACTCCGGCGCTGGCGTTGAACGTGTCAGTGCGACTATGGCGAAAAGCAGCGCGACTCGCGCTCATCAGCTCTGGCTATTCTGGCAACGGCTACTTGCAATAAATTTTTCAGGTCGGCGGATTCAGCTTTCAGAGCCTTGATCCAGCCAGTCATATTGCAGCATGGGATCGAAGTGATCGAGATGATGCCTGCATCCAGCGCCAACGGCCTTTGGCAGAAATCGATTCCGCGTTTCAATTGAATTGCGACCTTTACCCCGGCACTCTGGTCGAGGTCTCAGGCGGTGAGTTTCTGAAGGGCGTGTAGCAGCGCCTGCTCGTCACCGACATTGCCGGGGAAGACCACATAAGTTCCGCCGGCATAGCGACTGCTGGCATCGGGCTGCCAAACGGGAATGCCCGGCAAGATCTGTCCCAGCACACGCGCGCGCTTAATGGAAAGCGCATCTGTCGCCAGGTCGCTGGCGGTGATGCCACCTTTAGCGATGACGAAACGCGGCACAATGGGCAGCCTTCGCGTGATATCGACCAGGCATTGCGATACGCGCTTGCCGATGTTCAAGCTGCTTTTGCTGTCGCGCCCGGTGATAAGCGCCCGGCTGGTGTAAATCGCTGCATGTTTTCCGCTTTCCAGTATTGAAGCCAGCTTTTCTACAACAGGCCCGACAATGGACATGGAATCTCTTGCTGCAAGTAGCTCCGCGACATTGATTTCCAGGCCGGTCACCATCCCGCTCTCGAGCAATACCGCGAGCTGATCTGAAGACTTTTGCACATAAGAGCCTACAACGACAAGCCCGCCATGCCGGGACATCAAGTTCATGTCCGCCGCAGGTAGCGTCGGGCGGATGGGTATCCCGCCCCGGATCCCGGCGAACGAGGCCGCGGTGCGGTAGATTAGGCTTTTTCCGGCCGCTTCCGCTTGCAGACAAGCCAAGGCGATGACCTCCAAATCCCTTTCTGACACGGCATCTACCACGCAAACCGCAGACGCTTGCAATCGACTCAACAGCTTGAGAACCTCATTCGGTCCGCCTTGGCGAATCAATTCTATGGATAGACTAACCACGTCTGAAGCCGAAATCCTGCCGTCGGTCTTCTCCTCAACCCAATGACGCAAATTGGAGTGCCGATAACCGAATACCGCATCTTTTACATAGGGTGTTTGTGCCGCCGGGATTAGCTCACTACCCTCCTGCACATAGTGCACGCCACGGATAGTGAAGCGTCCTCCCGCCATGAACGCCGGAATAACGAGTATGGCATCCGGTGGAGAATCCAGCGCTTTCGCCAAGGCATCCGTTTCACTCGGGAAATGACCGCGCAATGTCGAATCGCTGCGGCTTATTACGGTGAATGGGCGGCCGCTTTCTTTTGAGGCGATTTGCAGATTGTGGGCGATCTCGCTGTTGAGCATGGAAGCGCGCTCGGACGTGACACTGCGAGAATTGGTTAGCACATAGCAGACGGGATCGGGGCTTTCCATTTCGCGACGCAACGCTCCGACGGTCCATTCTGTCAGAACAATAGTATCGTGAACGGTCTGCGTTCCAGTCGGATCATCATCGAGCACGAAGACTTTCTGATTGGTCTCGCGCAGCAGCGCTTGAATGTTGGGGATTAGGTCCGCTTCCCATTCCGCGGGTAGGCTGGAAAATAGCAATGACTTTTCGACAGCCATTTCATCGATTGATGCCGACACTGGAATCCTCTACTCTGATGAAAACGTAAGACGCTGACCAGGCTGCATTTGGCATGTCAGCCGGAATACCAGAACTTCACAGTTTATGAAGTTGAATTGCACGCAAGCATCGGGCAAATTGCGCAGCGCACATCAACGAGACCTAGTCGCCAGCCATTGTCAACAAATTGTCCTGGCGCAGCGTAACGGAATCGCCAAGCCAGGGTTCGCGGCCCTCGATCATGCTCAAGATAACATCTTGCTCAATCAAGGTCTTTTGAATCAACCGAACATCAACATCACGTATGTACTGGCCATTCATAGCCGCAATAGCAGCCGAAGTGCCGGCGGCATGGCCGGTCGCCATGCAGGTTGCCGCGCCACGAATCGAGGCTTGTGACAGGTGATCGCAGGAAATACAACGTCCGCCCACGACCAGATTCTCTACACCTTGCGGCAGCAAGGCCCGCAGGGGTATATCGTGCGCCCGCTTAAGATGACTGATCTTGAAGACCGTACCCTTAAGGTGATAATCGAGGGCGCGACAATTCAGCGCGACGACATCATCGAAATGCGCCTCGTTTTTCGCATCGTCAATGGTAATAAAGTAATCGCCCAGGATTTGGCGTGATTCACGAACACCGAGGTGCGATTGGGCGACTATGAAAGCATTTTCAAAACCGGGAACATTGTCCTTCATAAAATTCAGATGGTCGATCGCACCGCGCAGACCATCCACTTCGGCACGGGTCAGCGCTTTGGGATCAAGCGGATTGATATCCGAATTACCCTGGATGCGAACGGCTTCGCGATAGATGCATAACTTCACAGTCGGCATCCAACCCACGTGAAAATTCTCTCTGGACTTCAGGTCGGTGGCGTCACCGGGAATGACAATTGTGAACATTGGTTGGGCGCCACCATCCTTGTTTTTGAATTCCTTGCCACGTATGCGCAGACCCAGTCTTTCTTCGTTCTCGAGCGCCCACTCCACCACCTTGGCGGAATCAACGCCACAAGCGATGTGATCACAAGAGACTTGTTGGATGTTGTTTATGTCTTCGACCTGGTTTGGCGCACCGCACCAGGCGGCGATATCTGCATCCGCACTGGTATCAACAAAGGTTTTGCCCAGTACAATGCCGCGACCACCTTTTGTCTGCATGACAACGCCCTTGAGCACATCACCGTCCATGACTACATCATAAGCCCAGGAATGAAGCCAAAGTTTGACCCCAGCTTCTTCAACCATGTCAAAGGCGATCTTTTTGGTATATGGCGGCCAGATCTGGTTCCCCGTTTCATTTTCTCCAATGATGAATGCTTGACCATCCGCTTCCATCCGCTTCAAGAATTCCATGGCCAGACCACGAATAATCAATTTTTTCTCGCTATCCCCAAACCAGCCTATGCTGGTGTTGTAGGGCGCGGTGGTGCAGCCGCCCAGATAGCCCAGACGTTCGATAAGCACAGTTTCGGCTCCCGTGCGCGCTGCGGCCACCGCTGCCAGAAAGCCGGATGTACCGCCCCCAACGACCACTACATCCGCTTCATCCAGTACCGGTAGTTTTTCTGCAGGCATCTCAATCATTTGTACTTCGGACACAAGTATTTCTCCTTTAACTTTTCAATTGGGCTGCTTTTACTCAGTGATTCCATCCAAAACGGACTTCGCATACTCGATGGCGAGGCGCGGACTCGTCAGTACCTGTAAGCCGGTGACGGCTTCCACTTGCGGCGCCAGACGGGTCATGGATGCTTGTGCAAATACGATAAGATCTGCGCGCTCAGCAAGTTCACGAGCGGCTTCAATTACCATCTGATCGTGTTTATCTTTGTCGCCAGCCATCAAGATCTGGAAGGCTCCTGCAACCAATCGATCGTGTACTGTTATGTCTTTCTCCATGGCTGCGGCATTATGTTGGATCAGATCGACAGTAGGCGCGAGCGTGGTCGGCACCGTCGCCATCACGCCGATATTCCTTCCCAATTCGACCGCCCTCTGTGTCATGGGATCGTCGATTTTGATGACCGGAATCTGCACAGTTTCGCGGGTCGGGTCAATGCTGGGTCCCAGAGACGAACAGAGCGATAGCACCGCATCGGCACCAGTCTCTTCGGCGGCTTTGACATAGGCGGACATGCGCTTCTGCACATCGACGTCAATAATGCCGGTATTCATCACGTCCGGCAAAAGTGAATCATCTACGATATTGATGAGGCGGACATCCGGCATGATTTCGGCAAACATGTCTTTCATCATCGTTTCTACGTTTACGAAAACCATACTGGTGTGTATCAGTGCAAGTGTTTTTGCCATATCTACTCCTATACAAGAAATATTTGATCGATTACTTCAGTCCAGTGGTGACGATGCCGCGCACAAAATAGCGTTGCGTGAACATGAATACAATTAGTGTCGGCATAAGGGCAAGCACGGAAGCTGCCATCAAGAGGTTCCAGATCGTTCCCTCTTCCTCTCGGAAAGTCGCCAGCCCGATAGCAACAGTAAACTGTTCGGTCGATTTTAAGAATACCAGAGGTTGAAAAAACTGATTCCAAGTGCTGATAAATGTGAATGTAGCCAGCACGGCCGCCACCGGCTTGGTCAGTGGCATCATGATGCGCCAGTAAATGCCAAAAGCGCTTGCCCCATCGATCTTGGCGGCATCTTCCAACTCTTGCGGGATGGTCATCATGAACTGCCGATAGAGGAAGGTGCCAAAGGTGCTGGCCACAGCATGCGGCGCAATCAGCGTCGCGTGATTATCCAGCCAGCCGATTTCACGAAACAGAATGAACAAGGGCACAATATTGACCAGCGTTGGGATCATCATCGCGGCCAAAAGGAAGGCGAACAATTGATTCTTATAGGGGAAATCAAAACGAGCGAAACCATATCCGCCCAAGGAGCAGAAAAGAATCTGTCCCAATATGGAAAGGATTGACACCTTGAAGCTGTTGAACATGAAGGTGCCAAAGGGCTGCGCTTCCCAGGCATCGCTGAAGTTTTCCAATTGAACCGTTTTGGGAATGAGTTGCGGTGGATAGGCGAAGACATCTTTGCGTGGCTTCATGGCGGTGGATAGCATCCAGACCAACGGCAATATCATCATGGAGGCAATTGTCAACAATGCAATGTAATGCGCAATTGTCCCGAAGATCCTTGCCCAAGGCGTATGCTTGTTTCTCCTTCGCATAATCGCAGCCATCGCTATTCTCCGTAGAAAACCCAATGCTTCGAGGCGCGCCATTGAATGAAGGTGACGATCGCAATCACAACAAACAAGGCAAAAGCCATCGCCGCCGCATATCCCATCTTGAAGAATGAAAAGGCATTTTGCCACAAGTAATACACCCACACATCGAGCGCGCGCAGCCTGCCCTGGGCGCCGGTTGAGACGGTAAAAATGTATATTATGTTGAAGACTTGGAAAGAACTGATCAGCGTGATAATGAGTACAAAGAATGTAGTCGGCGATAGCATGGGAAGTGTAATGTTCCAGAAGCGCTGCCAGGGACCACCCCCGTCAATTTTCGCCGCCTCGTAAAGTGCCTCCGGAACGCCCTGCAAACCCGCGAGGAAGAGCAACATATTATAGCCGACGCTCTGCCAAACGCTGACAACGATGACAGAAAACATGGCGATATTCGGGTCGGTCAGCCAAGACTGCCCTTCAAGGCCAATCATCTTAAGCGCTTGATTGAGCAATCCCAAGCGGCCATTCAGTATCCACTGCCACACGAGGGCCACGGCAATTGTCGAGCTGACATAGGGGATCATGTAAGCCAAGCGGATGAGACGGATACCCGGCAACGGACGATTGACGAGCAGCGCAAGACCTAGTCCGGAAGGTATGCCCAACACGACCATGCCAAGGGTAAATACCAAGGTATTCTTAAGCGCGTCTCTGGCAAATCCATCTTCAAGAAGTCGCTGGTAATTATCCAGACCGGCCCATTCGGGAGCCGTCAACATATCGTAATGCGTGAAGCTTATGCCCAGCGTAGCGAAAGTAGGAACGATGTTGAACACTAGTGTTCCCAGCACCACCGGCAATACGAATAGCAAGCCCACCAACTGCACGTTTCGAAATGAATACGAGCGTTCCATTGGCGCTGAAAGAGCCAGGCTATCCAGGTTCACACTCATAAGAAGCCCGTATCAAATAAAAGACAGGAGTTTGGAAGCGGGAGGCGCGCCCCAGCTGTTGCCAGCTTGAGCGCACCTATGGTTGAAGATACGGGAGCTTGCAGTGACAACCGTATCGTTATCCTAGGATGTATGACTACATACCCTCTCCGAGACAACCGCCGACCTCAGCCAGAATCTCGTCCGCCAGCGGTTTGGCTTCGTCAAATACGTCTTGAGCAGTGCGCTGGCCCAGGAATACTTGCTGAATCATTGGCCATACGACATCTTGTACCTGGCCAAATCCTACGGCGAAGGGATTGCTGCGGGCGAAGTTCAGCGCTTCAACGAGCATCCCGCGTCCGACCGGACCATTGGGGATCCAATTGTCATAAGCCGCGGAACGACTAAAGGGTATGATGGACTTGGTTTCCGCAAGAATGGTCTGCGCTTCCGTACCCATCAAATACACCGCGAAGCTGGCAGCTTCTTCAAGTTGCTGCCCCGAGGCCGGTACGCCATAGCACTCAATCGCCAGGAAATTATTCGGTGTTACGCCGGCGTAGGTTGGAATACCTCTGATTTCCCATTCAAAATCGACTTCATCTATGCCACCCGGGAAACGGCTCTGGCCATAGAGCATCGCGGCTTGGCCGAGAAGGAACATCTCGTTCGCCCCGCCAAGCGCGTCCTGCGTTTCCGGGTCGGCGGCGCCGCGACTCACCTGCATCAAATCCGCAGTGTTTTGGAAGGCAGTCACCATCGGTTCTTCGTGCATGAGGAAGGTCATGCAGTCTGCGGTCATCACATCACCGCCCAGAGCACGACCATGACTCACAGAATGGTCCGCGGAGTTGAGATTCGCTGCACCGTAGCTCAGTGCATCCGGATTGCTCAGGGCGACGGCAGCTTCGGCAAAAGCCTCCCAAGTCCATGCGTCCGACGGATATTCGAGGGGCGGCATTGCTACACCGGCGTCCTCAAACATCGTCTTGTTAATGATCAGGTTGTCCACGCGCATGGCTGGGACAGACACCCAGATTTCACCATTGATGGCTGTTGATGCCAAGGCATCCCAGAAGAATTCATCGGGGTTCAAATCGCTCAAGGCTTCGGTCAAGGACAACAGAGCGCCGCGCTGGACATAGAAGGGGATTTCATCATCATCTTGACGGTGTACATCGGGAGCAGTGCCACCGGCGTAAGCCGTCTGCAGGTTGTCCCAGAAACTCCCCCAGGGATAGAACTGGAAGTCGATGCTAATATTGGGATTCGCTGCCGTATAGGCCTCGAAAATTGGGTCGAGTTCCGTTTCGTTGGTATGCCAAATGCGCAAGGTGACCATGTCTTGAGCTTGGGCGATCATGTTCACCGGAAGACCACTAAGACCTCCGAGGGCCACTGCGCTGCTTGATGCGGCGAATTTAAGAAAATCGCGACGGCTAACTTGTCTTTTGTTGTCACTCATTTTTGTCTCCTTATGAATAACTAGCATTCTGTCAATCTACTAAGCCGAATCTAGTCGATAGTTGCCTCCTTATCTGCCATCTTCGCCAGGTTTTCCCATTGGGCTGGTGGATCAAGGAATCTTGTTTTCGCTGAAGAAGCGTATATCTTTGTTCAAATGCGCTTCCATTGCCGTCACGGCACTTTCCTCGTCCCCGTCACAGATTGCCCTGGCAATATCAATGTGCTGCTTTATGGCAATCTCGCGCATGCGCTCGCTTTGCAAGACTTGTTGCATACTCCGCCTCATCAATTGCTGAATGCCTCGGATGACGCTGTGCATCACCATATTCTGTGATGCGTTAGCCAAAGCCAGGTGGAAGCTCAAATCGCGCTCAATGAAGGTTTCAATCTCCAACGAAACATCCATCTCGCGCGCCAATCGGTGTATTTCGTTTCTGGAATGCTTTGATGCGCGCTGAGTTGCCAAGCGAACTGTTGACAATTCGATTGCCAGCCGTGTTGCGATCAAATCTTCGATCTGACCGCGCAGCATCAGTGAAGTCCATTCGATGTTGTTGATGACAGAGTCTGGGAAATCAGGACGGATATAAACGCCCTCACCTTGGCGCACTTGGGCGACGCCCAAGGCAACCAAAGCGCTGGTCGCTTCCCGCACCGATGACCGGCCAACGCTTAATTCTTCTGCCAACTCCCTCTCGGATGGCAGCTTCTGCCCGGCCGTCAACTGGCCCTCGATAATGAGATGCTTGACCTGAGCGACGATCGTTTCCGCGACGGTCGCGCGCTTGACATGATTGAATAGCTTTGACATTTGCGTCCTACATTTTCCGAGTGCCCGGCGATGAAGCCATCTGCTGGTATGATGACCTGCTACATAAGCTAACATATCGGGTTACGGATGTCAATTTATTGAGAAGGCAGTCAAATACACTAGTGCTTTTGGCCGGTTCAGTCGGCATTGCGGAGACAGAATCGCGCGAAACACGTATCGAAATTGGGCGGCTCGTTCAAGCTGGCCACTATCTGCAGCATTTCAGCGCGATGCAGCGTGTTGTGGTTGAAAACATGAAAGATCATATTCCACACCGGTAGCGTTAACGCTTTGTCTCGGTAAATCACGTCCACCTGACGGTGAAACTCTTGATTGTCAAGCCCACGCATATATGTCTTCCAGGTGTCTTCGACAACATCCCAGGTCGCCCGGACCTGAGCAAGATCGGGGTCGGCGGTGGTAAAGACCTGGCTTACATTTAGAATGCCATGGATACGCTCGAGGCTGGTGTGCATAACGTCTACCACGTGGACGCATTCGCGTTGCAATGATCCCCACGAATAGCCGGTATCGACTTTGAACAAGTTCTCATCAAGCGGCATGATGACTTCGTGCCAAAGACGCCGGTCTTCGGTAATCTGAAATTCGAATATCGTTTTGACAAAATCGCTGTTCATTTGCGGAAGACTCCCGTCAGATACTGCATCAGGCTCAGGTCGAATTGGGCTGGCTGATGGACTTCGGCCACCATGCGCATGATCTCGGCGCGATGGGCGGTGCCATGATAAATGACGTGGAAAATCAGTTTCCAGGTCTTGATTTTGTTTTGCACTCCGTTTGATTCAAGAAAGCAGTCTGAGAAAAAGACGTCTGCGTCAAGCCGGTCAGCAAAATGATGCCAGCCTTGTCGCAAAGCAATCCAGCGCTCTTCAATCGCGTTTCGATCCGCGAATGCCTCCGCGCGCAGCCCCTCTGCGCTCAGGGCGCCAGTGACGCATTGCAGGCTAATCCGCTCTGTATCGATTATGTGGATACATTCGCGTCGAATCGACCCCTGTGAAAAGCCGATCTTTCTGGTGAATTGAGCATCGTTCAAAGGTGTGATGGTCGTATCCCATACGCGCCTATTCTCCCAAAAATTGAACGCGATCAGCTTGCGCGCAAAATCGATATCGAAGTGGCTAGATTCAGGATTCATAATAAGTCCTTCCGACGGATGCCAATGCCAATGCGACATGTCAAACTATTTCCGATGGCCGTGGCGCAAGACGACTGCGGCGTCACAAAACGAGCGCGGACCCAGGGCCGCACAGAGGCAGCGATTAGGGCGGCAAAAGGGCAATAAAGGGTGGCGAAGGGGCAGCGAAGCGCGTCAATGAGGCAGCTAAGTCTCAACATATAGCAACGATCTAATGATACAGTATCGATATAGGCGCGGACGACGCCAAAGTGCGTGGCAAAGTGAAGGGTGCGAGTCTGTTGCAAGCGAAAGATTTGGGAAAGCGATCTGATTACCATAAGTGCCGAGCGTACCATCATTTGCAGGCGACGAGGGAAGCAAATGTACGCAGTTTGGTACGGGAATGCTTGATGAACCAGAGCAGAGAGGCGGACCGGGAAGGGATGCTGTCTTGTCCGCAGATTCAGTGCAAGAGGTGGGTCCACCAGGACTCGAACCTGGAACCAATCGGTTATGAGCCGACTGCTCTGACCATTGAGCTATGGACCCGCTTGGCTTGTTCATGATACGGCGAATGCAAGTCGACGTCAATGTTGAGGCAGTGCGAAAGCGGGTAACGGGATTCGAACCCGTACTGACACCTTGGAAGGGTGGAGTGCTACCGTTACACCATACCCGCGGGAACTTGCCAAAAAGTCGGGGCGCCCGGATTCGAACCGGGGACCTCACGGACCCAAACCGTGCGCGCTACCGGGCTGCGCCACGCCCCGAATGCGCTTGAATGCTACTGTAAATCGGCTGCAAAGTAAAGTCGCAATCGGTTGGCCTGGGACGAGTCTTTCCTAGTTTTCGCCGAAAAAATCCAACCATTCGTCGATCTCGTCGTCGGTGACTTGCGGGTGAACTTCCTCACCAAGCAATGCTGCCGGCGTGCGAGACCGGCTCAATTCCTGGACAAATTGCGCTGATGTCATGACTTTCATCTGGTACTGTCGCCCACAATTCAGTACTTCGTTATCCGACGAAACAATTGTCCAGTTTGGGGCGTCCTTCATCTTTCGGATGCGCCGCTTCAGCAGATTATCGGCATTGGTATGATGAGCCGCGGCGAAGATAACTTTGACGGCTCGGTTAGACAGCGACGAGGCGCCACCGGGTATACCATGATCAAAGATAACTGTGCACTGCTTGCTTGTCTTGGCCACGAATCCACGCAGTCTGGTTACGAGTTTCGCTTCGTCATTGGGGTCGGCAATGTCAATGTCCGGCAGCTTGGCGATCAGATTGTGTCCGTCGATCAAGTATGGCATGGTGTGCATCCGGTGCGCATGAGTCTTCAGTAGTCTAGCACAGCCGCATGACGGCGGCGAAAAGGACGGCCTCACTCACGCAGAATAAAGAGCTTTCTGCTCGAACGAGCATGGCAATTCAAAAAAAGAGAGAGGTCAGCGTTTTGAGAGCGAGAATATCTTGCTATTCCGGAATCGTTCGGTAGAACGCGCTACTGGCAGGCAAAAAAACATTTAGTCATGAACAGGCAATCCCATGGTGAAGGCGCTGCCGACATTTATGCGACTATTCGCCTGCAAGAAACCGCCATGCACCTGACAGATGGCCCGTGCCACATACAAACCTTGCCCGAGACCACGCGTTGAGGTTGTGTCGCCGGAGGCGTTCGTGTCGCCGCGGTAAAATCGCTCGAAAATATGTGGCAAATCCACTTCGCTGATGCCTGCGCCGTCATCGCTGACGCGAATGGTGGCGTAAGTTTTGCCATCCGCAGTAGCGGGCCTGGCAGAAACGGCCACATAACCTCCGCGCCGATTATACTGCGCGCCATTGCGAATCAGATGTCCTAAAGCCCATTGCAGTCGCTTGTCATCGCCGCTGACTTGCAGCGCGTTGATCCCGCTTGTCATCACTAGCAGATCAATGCCACGCGCTTTGATATCGGCGCTGATACCTTTGACGACCGACCAGACAAAGTTTTCCACGTTCACGGGTTCGCGTGTGACATCAAAATTTCCGGCGTTCAACGCGGCAATATCAAGTAGTTCCAAGACCAATTGGTCTAGCAGATCGACATTGACCAAGAGCTTGTTCAAGAGCTGACGATTAATGGCGGCATCTTCCGGCTCGGCATTGAGCAGTTCTCCCGCCAACTTGATCACTGATATCGGCGATTCCAATTCTCTGGCGATATGTGTGACAAAGCCGTCTTTGAGACGCTGAGCCAAGGCATCGTGTGTGACATCCCGCAAGATGATTACCGTCCCGATGCGCCTGCGCTCGTCATCGCCGATCGCGACCACGTGCGCGCGCACTATGCGGTGATTCAGCGACATTTCGCCCGATTCACCCAAGGGTGTCAGTTCCGCCCACGTATGTGTTACGCCACGATAGCGCTCAAACAGTGTACCGAGTTCGCTATCCCAAAACGCTTTTTTCCCGCCCAGCATAATCTGTGCCGCCGGGTTTATCATGGTCACCTTGCCATTCACATCTTGCAAGATGATGCCCTCATCCATGCTGCCCAATACGGCGTGTAAGCGCTCCAACTCGCTTACACGGGTGCGCAAGGCAGTCTGCTGTTGTTCTTGCCGCTGACGCAGGCTTTCGTTTCTCTGTGCCTGTGCCAACAGCAGCTTTTCTTGCTCTTGCAGCGCTTGTTCCAAGGCATGACGGCTGTTCAAGCCGCGGGAAATGCGCCGGAACAAGGATTCGCTGGCGGTGCCGAACTTATGCACCTGACCAACCGTGCCGCTGAGATCGGCTTGCGCGTTGGATGATTGCTCGCTCATAATCCGCTTATCAAATATTCGGACCTTGACGATTTTTCCGAACGAAATAACGTCAACGGAATCCGAGAGACAATTGATGTAGGAAAGAGTGCCTAGCATCGCCTCAATTATACCTGGATCAAGATTGCCGGGCGAAGAACTGGCCAGCAATATGGCGCTGTGGACAAGAATGTCTATTATGATAGATGAGAGATCTGTGGCACAGTCGAACGGCGGTCGCGTTGGGGACGGAGACACAGCCCGTCGACGCTGATCTATGGCAGCGAAAGGGCCGGCCGCGCCCACACAAGATATCAAACGACCTTCTCGGTCGAGCACGGCGCTTTGTTAGAAAAAGAATTATCTAGCCAAGGGGCTAAGACGACGTATGCAGAACGTATCTCCGGCACGCCGGCTAAGTCGACGGTCACGCGATATGCTATTTGCAGCCACTCTTGTATTTCTGCTGGGCGCAGGGCTGGTTGTCACAGGTATCGCACTGCATACTTTCAATCTAGTCGTGCCTTTTAACCCGGGCGCGGCAGCTTATGATCTTTTGCGAAAGGCGATCCTGTCACTTGGCGCAGGTATCACGCTTGTCTCGTTCTTGATGGCGTTGCGGGCGATCACCTGGAAGACGGACAACGCCCTCGCTCGTGAGGTAGGCGCGCAATTGGCCAGGCATTTGGACCGGCAGCATGTTTTCATCCGTAATATTAGCAAGCGTTCGCTCGGTTACCTTGATGCCGTTCTCGTCAGTAAACATGGTGTGCTTGTCTTCCGTTTAAGTAAGCGTACAGGTCGCATTTACAATGAAAAGGCACAATGGCTTGTGGGCACTCGCAAAGGCAAAAGGAGATTAATCCGCTGGAACCCCACGCGAGAGGCGGCCAATGATTTGATGAGAATGCGTGCCTACTTACAAAAGCATCAGATGCAGGATGTGCCGATATTTCCCGTGATTGTTTTTACCCGCGAAGCGCCGCTGGTACAATTGACCGTGCGCGAACCTGCCCTACCCGTCGTACATGCCAGCCAGCTCGTTGCGCGCTTAAGAGACGGCTACTTCGCGCAGAATCGCATGAACGCGGAAACGGTACAGCGAGTCGTCAACCTGCTCTATAATTAAGGGTCAAGAATGCCGAGCATCCTACATCTGGCGCCGGACGGCTCCGGCAAAACTGAATTTGTCATTGATCGGCTGATTGAAGTGATACATGGGCAGCAGGCTGGTCTAGCCAAAGTATGGGTTTTGCTAGCTACGCGGCGACAGGTGCTCAGCTTCCGTCAACGGCTGGCACAGCGCGACAAGACCGCGCCCGCGCTCTTCAATGTGGAATTCTTTGACTTTTACGCACTCTATAGCCACTTGTTAAACAGCGCCGCCGTGCCTGCCCGCCGAATTGAGCGCCAAACGCAAACCTCCCTGCTGCGCAGCCTCACCCAGCAACTGTATGCTGAGGGGCAGTTGACCCATTTCAATCAGATTGCTCACACTCGCGGTTTCATCTCTATTGTGGGCGATTTGATTAACGAGCTGAAGCAAAACGGCGTCGATGCTGATGATTTCCAGCTCGCGGCACGCAGCGATAAAGATTGTGATATCGCCAAAATTTACCAGCTCTATCAGGACACACTCAAAGAACACAATCTGGTAGACCCGGAAGGCGAAGGCTGGCTGGCGCTGGCGACCTTGCGCGTTCGAGCAGAAATCGTCAAGGATATCGACCTAATGTTGGTTGACGGCTTTGATCAATTCACGCCGGTGCAAGCTCAAATTTTGGCAGAGCTGGCGCTCCATATCCCGAGCATTGAGCTTACGCTTACCGCTCCACCAGAACCGTCAACCGGCCTACTACGACGCAGCGCCCTCACTCAGCAGCGACTAAGAGCCGCACACTCAGATGCCGAGTCCAGTTTCGCCGAGAATATCTTGGCGCACGTTGATAGTGAGCGGCACCCGGCCCTGGAAGCGCTTGGCCGCGCAATCTTCACGGGCACGGTCGCAGCTGGCCGCGGCGAAGCCATTTGCATGATTGCAATGCCGAGTGCGGCGGAAGAAGTGAAAGCTGTACTGCGAAGGGCCAAGTCGCTGTTGTACGCGGGTGTGCCAGCCGATGAAATCTTGATCGCGCTGCGAGATTGGCAGCGCTACGCAAAGTATTTCCAGCAAGCGCAAATCGAATACGGATTGCCATTGCTGCTGCACCATCAAGCGCCGCTGCATACGCTTCCAGTGATTGCAGTCTTGATTGATCTGCTCGAATTGGCGCCGCATTTTGTTCGCGGCGACCTGCTTGATGTATTGCGTTCGCCATACATTAGTTCGGGATTGAGTTCGCAAGACATTAACCTGCTGGAGAGAATCACTTTTGAGCAACAATTTACTCGCGGGAGCAAGGAAGATTGGCTGCAACTGCTGCGCTTGAGCAAAACACACTCTTCGGCAGATGATGCTGAGAATAAAAGTATCGCTGTCGACCGAATAGGCGATCTTATACCCAGGCTTTCGGTATTTCTTGATGGCATCACAGCGCCGCAGAAGGGCGATGTCGCCACCTTTGTCAGTTGGATCGAGCAGCTAATCGGAACGGATGCCCAGGCGGACCCTGGCACGAACGGAACAGGGAACGGCGCTGAAAGTTTTTCCTTGTGCATTGCCAGCCGCATAACCGAAGGCACGATGGACGAAAAGGCAATCCTGCGCCGCGATGTGGCCGCAATAAACAGCTTGAAGAATATCTTGCGCGAACAACTAAAGACGGACAGCCTTTTGCGCTCTCGCCTGGGCCGGGCGGGTTATACGCTCTGGAGTGACTTTTGGCTCGATCTCAAAGACGCTTTGCAGAATTCATCAGAGTTGCCTCGCGATCCTTCGCGCGAGAATCGCATATTGGTAACAACGGCTAGCGAAGCACGGGGCTTGCCGCATCAGCACGTTTTTGTCCCGGGCTTGGCGGAAGCGATTTTCCCAGCCGAGTTGGCCGAGGATCCACTTTACTTTGATGGCGAACGCTTGCGCCTAACGAGGCAAGGCGTTCCACTGCAAGTACAAGCCGACCGAAGTGACGACCGCAGCCTATTTTATGAATTGATCAGCTTGCCGCGCGAGAGCCTGACCCTGTCACGCCCGACTGTGAAAGAAGGCAAGATCTGGATGGAGAGTTATCTCTGGCGCGCCGTCAAAAGGGTCTTCCCCAAACAGCCTGTCGAAACGATGGCGGTGGGTCAGATTGCTGATCCGGCGCAAGCTGCATCAGTGGCCGAATTGATGCTGGCAGTGGCTGATCGACTAAACGACCGGGACCATAGCAGCGCCGCGAACGCCTTGCGACAGAGGGACTGGCTGGGCAATCACCAGCGGCACGGTCCGTCCTGGCTTCGTATTTTGCGCGGACGACGGATTGAGATGCGACGGCTCTCGGCAGCGCCCTATGATCAGTACAGTGGCCATCTGAAGCATCCCGACTTGCGAGCGGAGGCAGCACGCCGGTTGGGTGCAGAACATGCCTTCAGCGCGACCGCACTCAAAGACTATGGTTTGTGTGGCTTCCGCTATTATGCCAAGCGCCTGCTGAAACTCGATGAATTCAGCGAACCGGAAGAAGGCTATGACATGCTGCAACTCGGTTCGCTTTATCACAAGATCCTCGAAGAAACCTATAGGACCATTAAAGATCTGGGCATAGCGATTCGAGAAGACAAGGTGGAGCAGGCATTATTGATTCTAGAGCAAGCCGCGGCGGACGCACTTGATAGCGCGCCGCAAGATTTCGGCTTCCGCGCAAGCGTGACCTGGCGCGCGGAGCAGCAAGTGCTATTGCGGCGATTGCGAGCCTTGGTCAAGCAAGATTTCAGCGGCGAAAGTCCACTTAGCCGACTTGAGGGTACGCGTTACGTTCATGACGTGGAGCGCCGCTTCGCGATTGACCAGGTAGACTTGCCAAATCACGATCAGCCATTGCGCATCCATGGCTTGATTGACCGCATAGATATCGCGGACGGCAAGCTCCTGGTAGTGGATTACAAGACTGGCAGCACATCTATCCCGCGCAGCGAAATGGAAATCGGACGCGACTTCCAAATGATGATCTATGCGATGACAATGATCAATAGGTCGGAAGCTGACCATAGAACTGAACAACTTGCCGGCGGCATGTTTTGGCATCTGCGCGGTTTGAAGGCGAGCGGCGAATTCGATATGGAAAACGAAGACGATATGGCAGCATTTGATACTGCGCTGGCACATATCGCCGAGAACTTGCGCATGGGGCGGCAAGGGCGATTTCCGGTGCATCCGACCAAGATCGAAGCCGGCAAATGCGCCCGCTACTGCGAATACGCGCATCTTTGCCGCATGCAAGTCACCAACCGCCACAAAATTCGAGGTTCCGATGCCTGAGATGGCAAACAATACGACCAGCTCTGCCATGACTCTTCAGCCAACGGAAGAGCAACATGCCGCCATTCATACTCACGACAAAAATCTGATCGTCGTGGCCGGCGCTGGATCGGGCAAGACGCGTGTGCTGGTACAACGATATTTGCAACTACTGGCTGACAATCCCGATTGGAGATTGAAATCACTGGTAGCCATCACCTTCACGCGGGAAGCGGCTTTTGAAATGCGACACCGCGTTCGCCTGGAACTGGAAGCGCGCGCTGCTCATGACAGCAGCGGACCCTGGTCACGCCATTTGTCCGAGATGGATAGCGCCCGTATCGATACCATCCATGGCTTGTGTGTGTCGATTCTACGAGCCAACGCGGCAATCGCCGGCATCGACCCAAAATTCGATGTGCTGGACGAGGTCGAAGCAGCAATACATTTGGGGTCCGTTGTAGACGGAGTGTTGCAGGCGCTGGATCCGAAGCTCTTGGCACTATTCACGCATTACGATTCTTATCTGATCAGTGAAACGCTGGCACGCTTCGATCTCATCAATGCCGAATATCCTGAAACAGTGCCTCAAATCGACGAGCTTATGGAGCTGTGGCATAGGCAATGGTCGCAAGCTGTCTTTGAAGCGCGCGATCTGCTGGTTGATTCGCGGGAGGCCGCGAACGTTCGCGACTCCAGCGCGAGCGTACCGAATGACGCCTTGGGCAAGCTCTTCTGGCAGTATGCCAACTACCTGTCAGAAATCGCATTCGAAGTGGACCCGGAACTAATCTGGCAACTTGTGAGGAATTGCCAGCGCGATGGCATGGTTGGCAACAAAGGCTCGGCGGCTTTATGGGGCGGTAAGGAAGCGAAAGCCGATGCCGCACAGCAACTGCGCGATTTGCGAAATCACCTGGAGGATGTCATCAAGCGTATTGGCGACGGACCGGGTGAAGTGGATCGACAGAGCGCTGCGCTTTTGCCGCTGTGGATTCAGTTGCTGAGCGAAGTGCAGCGCGCCTATCGTTATCACAAACTAGCGCAGGGCTTGCTCGATTTTGATGATCTGGAACGCCTGACGGCAAGGGTAATGCGCGATCAGTCGGTTAGCGCGCGTTATCGCAATGCGGAATTCAAGCATCTACTGGTAGACGAATTCCAGGACACCAATCGAGCGCAGTGGCAAATCATACGGGCCCTGGCTGATCTGGGGCGAGGTGGCTCGCTATTTGCGGTTGGCGATCCAAAACAGAGCATTTATCAGTTTCGCGGCGCCGATGTAAGTGTATTTAATCGCGTGCGCGATCAAATTGCCGAAAACAGCGTCGGTCTGGATTTGCAGCTGTCGACATCATTTCGCAGCCACAGTCGACTGATTGAACAATTCAACGCGCTCTTCCAGCGAATCCTCTTGCGTGACGAGAGTAGCCCTGTCGCCGATTTCGAGGTCGTAATTGGCAAGGACATGAGCGCATTCCGCCAAGAATCTCCAGCAGGAGCCGCGATCCAGTGCCTGCTGCTGGACAGTCAGTTGCCAGACGATGGCAATTCTGGAAGCAATACTGGGCGCAGGCAGAAGCGATATCCGGCAGACGATATGCGCCACTGGGAAGCCATTGAGATCGCTCACACCATCAAGACTATGATCGATGATGGGCGGCAGGTGTATGATCGCGATTGCGGCGGCTTTCGCGGTGTAGAATTTGCTGATTTTGCCATGCTGTTTCAGTCAATGAACAAGGTGGGCATTTATGAAGAGATTTTCAAGTCGCTGCAAATCCCCTTCCTGACTATTTCCGGTCGTGGCTATTTTAACAGACAAGAAGTCTGGGATATGTTGGACCTGTTGCGTTGCCTGCACAACCCCCTGGACAATCTGTCTCTGGCCAGTGTATTGCGCTCGCCGATGTTCGCCTTCAGTGATGATCTGCTTTTCGCGCTGCGCCTGATCATTGACGATGATTCCGAAAGCGGGGCGCCGATTCCATTGTGGCAGGCCCTGCGTTACGCCTGCGAAAATCAAGTGGCCGGTGTCGACAGAGACGATCATCACTTGCTGCTGTTCGCGGCCGATACTTTATCCGACTTGCGGGGAGCGGCGGGGCGCGTCAGCATCTCCGAATTGTTGCGGCAAGCGCTTTCGCTCACCGGCTACCTGGCGATATTGACCGGTTTGCCAGATGGCGCGCGGAGACGAGGAAACATCGAAAAGCTGCTGCAACTGGCAGACGACAGCGGCAAAACAACACTGGGACGATTCTCGCGTTATTTGCAGGATTTGAGCGCGCGCGAAATCCGTGAAGGCGAGGCTTTGCAAGAGGCGGGCAATGCGGTGCGATTAATGACCGTGCATGCGAGCAAAGGATTGGAGTTCCCTTGTGTGATTCTGGCGGACGCGTCTTGGGAACGCCGCAGTGGGAGCATGCCAACCGTGCTGCATGACGCGGATATCGGCTATAGCTGCCAGGTCTTTGACGAAGAGGCAAACAAATATGTCAGCGGAATTGCCCATCGGCACAATGCAATAACACAAGCCTTGAAGGAAGCGGCCGAACGCAAGCGGCTGCTTTATGTGGCGGCAACCCGCGCCCAAGATTACTTGCTCATCAGCGGCCAAATCAGGCGCGACGCCAAAGGAATATGGAAGGCTGGCGGTTGGCTACAACTGCTAGTGAGCGCTTTCGAACTGGAGGAAATGGAAAAGCGCGCCGAACAGACAATTGAATTTGCCGGTGGCCCGCTACGACTTCTTATGCCGCCAGGGCCTCCACCGCAAGACCTGCGGTATGCCAGCGTCGATGATGGCCACGATCTTTGGGATCGGCCGGCTAATGGTGTCGCCAGCGAACCCATGTCATTTCCGATGATTGATCCGATTGCGCCTAACGCTGCAAGCCCTTTGCGGCATATATCTGTAACGCAAATCGCTGATATTGGCGCATTTCGATACAGCCAGGGACGTGATCGCGAGCACTATCGCAAGCGTTGGCTGCGCAGCACGCGTTATGACCTGCCTGGGCAGATAACCGATGTGCGCAGTAATTCCAATGCAGGTGCATCGGCAAGGATTGTTGGTACGATCGTTCACGAGCTTTTACGTTATGATTTAACCGAAGCGGACGACTTGATGATTCGTTCGCTGGCCTGGCAAGAGGGATTGATCGACGAGCAGCAGATTGAGGAAGCAGTTAACAAAGCGCGTGGAATGCTCGCTGCATTCCGTCGCAGCGAAGTTTTCCGCTGGATCGACGATGCGCGATCGGCCGGACGGCCGCTTTACACGGAGCTACCCTTTGTCTACAGCAGGAAGCAGCGCATCATCCACGGCGTTGTCGATGTGCTTTTGCGGCAAGCGGATGGAGAGTGGATCATTATCGATTACAAGACAGCGAGGAGCTCGGCTGATACGCGGCGCCATCACCTGCAGTTAGGGGTCTACGCCGCGGCGGCACAGGCACGGCTGGATCTGCCAGATCCGCCGCAGACCTTCCTCCATTTCATACCGGACAATCGAACCGTGCGGGTTGAACGAGAGCAATGCCTTGACGAACTTGAGCAGCTGGAAGCGATAATCCACAGCGTGGAAGCACATGCGGAGTAAGTTGATCGCAGTGATGCTGCCGGAATGGGCGCGTCCGGACCATCCGATATTGATTTATGAATTGGCGCATCAGCGGCAGAACAGGTCGCTTAAGGCACGTACTTTACAGGCTTTCGTTGTAGCCGCTGCGTTAGGCGGGGCGGGATATTTATACGCGAGTAACATAGCCGTTTCTTCCGCAACAGCTAACTGGACCGAGTTTCTTTGGCGGGGCCTCTATTTCCCGACACTGTTGCTGCAAGCGCTGACAGCGCTGATCGCGCTGGCACTTGGCATCGGCGCCGTCGATAGAGAACGCCACAGAAATACCTGGGATCATTTGCGTTTGACTGATTTTGGAGCCGGAATGATTCTGCGCGCTCGTTGGATCACCATTATCTATCGCTTGCGCGCGCCCATACTAGCGATCCTGCTGGCCAAAGTATTCTTATTATGCGGCGTGTTATATGACTTGACAGCCTTATCGGGAAGGTACTTTCAAAATATAAGCGCCGCCACAGCGCCTTATTCAAGCGACTGGCGGATCGCCTTAGTGTTTCTGGCAGCGTTGGCGGCGGTCAATTTGCTGCTGCCCTTGTCAATTGTCTCGGCTTCCGCGGCCCTGGGCTTGATGATCTCGGTAGCAATCCGCGAACGGATTTATGCGCTGATGTTGCAGGTCACGCTGTCCGTCCTGCAAATCATGTTGATATTGGGATCCCTCCTGGCTGTCACGCAAATCTTGCAGGGCACTACGCACGTTCATCGCGGTTTGCGCTATGCGCTAGTCCTCGCCTACAGTGGTCTGGCAGATGCGGGCATGCTCTTCACGCAATTGGGCAGCCTGGGCGAAATCTGGAAGCTAGTGCCTTACGGGTTTACCATTGGCTTCGGACTGATGGCGATCTTGTTGCTGCAGGTGCTGGCAGCTGATGGTTTGTTGTGGCTGGCGGCTCAATTAGCGGAAAGCCGGGAGTGACAAGGAGATCGGTTGTAAATCTGACCTACTTTATTTTCGTTTCCTGATAAACAGCCAACGGTGTCAACACAATTGAAGTGTCGGATGCAGACGAAAGGAGATGCAATTCCAAGGCCTCAAACGACCCAAATTGGACGTCGAATCGAACTTAAAGACAATTGCACACCCTCAATTCCTTCTTGAGAATCTCTTGAATTCTATTTTACAGTTCTTCATGTTCCGTTCCAGCCGACAAGAGTTTACGGTAGTTGCCGCTTCTTATGTCACGTACAACATAGACGATTACGGCAATCGCGATTACTAGCAAAAGCAAAAGAACAAATACAACAAATTCTTGGCTCACGATTGTCTCTCCTCTGCGAATCTCTTTGAGCGAGTGTAGCCAACATAGAATTGCAAGGGAGTAGTGATTAATGCAATTATAGCTAAGAACCCGGCAGCAAGCAAAACGTTCAGCTGCGGATCAAAGTCAAGTGAAGAGACACGATTGTTAATGTATATCAAGGTCAAGAATATCAGGTTCAAGACGCCAAGTCCTAGCAAAACAAGTCTTATCAGGAAATGTGGCAGATCATGGCTCGACCAGTTCAATTCTGCCCTAGATATATCGACAAAGGTAGCTGCCACAAGCCCGAGAGATATCAAAAACAGTTCGATTCCATCAAACAATTTTACGATGGAAAGTTCCGATTCTCTCTGCAATAGAGCCGTGGCTATTCCGATGACAATCGGCAATGATGGTACGATAATAGCCACCGAAATCCAAAGCGTAATATGTTTTATCGGGTGAACAGACCTTGTATACAAACTCTCACATTCCTGAGAATCACTGACACTCTAATCATAATACGTGATTCGCGAATAGATCATGACTGCAATTGAAGATTACTCTAACGCGTGTCTTATGAAACAAAGAAGTCTACAATACGTGTTGTGCATGGAAAAGAGTAAAAATCTACCGGAAATCTTCATGCAGTTTGACTACATTGACATGCCAATTGACAGATACGACTACAAGAACCTGACCGACTACTTGCAGCACCTCTACCAATGCCAGCCCTTCGCGCGCCACGGAGTCGAGCATCCGGTGACGGTCTTTTATCCCAGTGATGAACAAATCCGCAATGTGGACAGCGTGCTGGATCCGTATCTTCCTGGCGAGGAAAAGCAGGACTTCGCCTTTTACGATTACAGCTATCTGCACGATCTGCAAAACAGCAAGCCGGGCTTGTTTGATGGCCACACCTACACCTTGAAACGGTTGCGGCAAAATCCGCTCAAACTGCGGGGCAGCATCGGGCGATATTATGATATGCTGGCGACTTGCGCCGCACTGGAACACGAGCTGCAAGCTGCCGTGGAAGAGGGCTGGATGCGCGCAGCTTCTCGCACGACCTACCATCGACAGGTTGATGCGCAAGATGCGCTTACTCGCGGTCTTAAGCGAAGCGCGGCAATAGGCATTGGCACGCTCACGGTTTTCAATGATGGCGGTCGCTACAAAGCCATGCTGGCGCGGCGATCAGAGAAGACCGCTTTTGATAGCGGCATGTTTCATGTTCTACCCGCCATGATGTTTAATCCGACCACCAGCGACTTTTGCAATCCTCAAGAATGGAGTATCAGGCATCAAGTTCTGCGCGAGGCGCTAGAGGAAATGTTCAATATGCCGGAGGAGACCGCGCCTGAACGGTGGGACTACTTTTATCGGCATCCTGCCCTGCTCTACCTGCAATCATTAATGGATGCTGGCAAAGCGCAATTATACTTGACCGGCGTCATTATCAATCTGCTCACCTTGCGTCCTGAGATCAGTACGCTCCTGCTCATTCGAGATCCAGCATGGTACGCGCGTATAACCGCTTCTGACAGCGAAATGCCTTTTGCGACCGCCGACGAGACTGTGAGCGACAGCGTGGTCACAGCGCCGATAGACGATGATGAAACGTTTTTGGCGCAATTCCCCGACCCACTATATTTGCAAATGCCTGCACAAGCGGTTGCCACGCTGTGGTTGGGTATTGATCTCGCGCGCGAGATGATTTCGCTGGGAGGCTGAATACAGGTGATTCGCCCGGTGGCGCAGTTCTTTCTTCGCGTAGACGGCATGAAATCCTCAGTTATAATCGGTGCGAAGAAAATATCAGCGGAGAAAGGTAAAAGGCATGCCAAGCGTTGGAGAAATGGCACCGGATTTTGAATTGCAAAACCAGGACGGCAAGCGCGTCAAGCTGAGTGATTATCGTGGCCACAAGATCTTGCTCTTCGCTTATCCCAAAGCAGGCACATCGGGATGCACCGTTCAAGCATGTGGCTTTCGCGACAACTTCGCGCAAATTGAAACCTCGAACGCAGTCGTGCTTGGGTTAAGTCCGGACGAGCCGGCCGCGCTCTCAAAATGGATCGCGGAAGAAAACCTGCATTATGACCTGCTCTCCGACCCCGATCATCAAGTTCTGGAAGCCTGGGATGCCTGGGGCGAAAAGTCCATGTACGGCAAGAAGTACATGGGCGTTGTCCGCTCGCATTGGATCATCGACGAAGACGGCAAAGTGCTGGATGCACAGATCAAAGTCAGCCCGAAGAAGAGCATCAAAATGGCACTGAATTTCCTTGCCAAAGCATGAACAAACTGACATCACCGCGGATGGGTACAAATTCTTCGACCGGGTTTTCCGGGGTACAATGTCGGCGGTTTTCCGCCGTCCCGGAGCTGGAATTTCCCTCATGAAACATTGTGTCACCAGCGTCCTGCTTATCTCGCTGACTTTGGTCGCCTGCCGTCCGCGGGATGAGAGTGCGGTCGCGGTCGAGATCACTCGTCAGGTGACCGCTCCCGCCGCCATGATTGTGACTCCAACGCCCGTACCCACCCGCGTGCCCACAGTCGTCCGCGTGAAGCCGACTGTGATACCCTCCGCGACGCAAGTGATTACGCCGGAAAGCAATACGACAATCGCGCTTCCCACAGGCAGCAAGTGCGACGAAATCCTCAAGAAGCTTTATACAAGAGCGGGAGACCTGTGTCTGAGCGGGCCCACGGGATTCTTTTGCAACGGAGGCCAAGCGTCCAAGACAGAGCCGGACGCAGGCAGTTTGAATGCGCCCGGAGCGATGGCTAATGCTGACGGATTGGATAGCCTGCAAACTGCCCAGCTAGGTACGGAAGATGGTGGTGGATTGATCTGGCTGCGGCTAGAGGAGAACATCCGTATGGATGCGCTCCTGATCGGCCAGGTGAATATGCAAAACGCGGTGAGGGATGCGAGCGGAATTGCCAAATGGCAGTCCTTCACCATCGAAAGCGCGCCGGTCCAATCGAACTGTGAAAATGTTCCGGAAACGGGCGTCCTGATTGTACAAGGTCTCTACGGACAGACATCACGGGTCGTGATCAACGGCGTCTCGGCGCAAATCAATGGGACCGTCATCGTATTGACGCAAGGCGAACTGACCAAATTCATCATCATTGAAGGGCAAGTGGTCCTGCTGTCCTTTGGTCAACAGGTGACGCTAAACGTTGGCGAACAATTGAATCTCCGTTATGCCGCAGGCGATTGGAGCAAGCCTCTTGGCGAAGCCGGAACATCGACACTTCTTGAATACGACTTGATTAAGAATCTGCCTATATCATTGTTTGATCGCCCCGTGCCCATTCCACAGTCGGGATATGTGCAAACACAAGGCGGCGTCAATATGCGGATTGCTCCTGACATAAACGCGCAACTACTTTTTCAAGTGCCGGCCGGCGAAACCATGAGCGTACTGGGTATCAGCAGCGATCGTGAGTGGCTGCACATTCGCCTGGGCAATGGTGAAAGCGGTTGGATGAACGCGGCGCTGCTGGCGCAGAATCTCGGCGAAATCACGCAAGTTTATGATGAAACGCCGCAGCCTCCCCAGCGTTATGGCGAGCTGGCGACCCGGGCTTTTGTCAATGTTGGCGCGGGCGGCAACCTGCGCGAAGCGCCCGATACAGCCTTCCGTGTCAAGCAGACTCTGCCCTATGGCATGGAAGTGGTTTTGCTGGCGCGCAGTCCCTACAGCCCCTGGGTCAAGGTCGATTCTGGAAACTCAATCGGCTGGATGGCCTTGTTCACGCTGCGCACGGAATCGGTGATCGCTTCTTTGCCCATCGACTATAATGTGCCGTTGCCGCCGCGCGCAACGGCAACACCTTCATTCAGTTACGGCGGTGGGCACGCCTATCCTAACCCGGACGGCGGATACTAGCCGGCCCAGACCTGAACGGTAGCAAGCGGAACGCTGTCGCCGACAACGGCGCCGCTTTCGTCCCTAACCGTGGGTCGATATCCGTTGCCGCAATCTCCCGCCGGCATTAGCTCGCAGGTATACAAGCCGACGATCAATTGGTACTCACCCGCCGCAAGATCCTCTGGCAGAGTTAAATCGTAGCGATCTACAATGTAGCCTTCCGGTGTCCACCATTCGCTGACAGCCCGTCCGCCGGGATGCAGCTTGTCCACTTGCGCATGCGGGGGGCCGCCAGTGGAGAGATGCAAGAAACTGGAAAAGTTGACATCCGTTGCTTCCAGCGCATGCCAGTAAACTGTCAAACGCAGATGATCGCCGGGGCGCAGGACATCCGCGCTCAGGTCATAACCCAGCACTTGCAAGTTGTCGTCCAGGCTGAAGGTCCGCCGCACCTGAGCGGGAATTGCTTCTCCCGGTGGCGAGTTGAGCCAGGCGACACCGTCTTGAAAGGCCACAGCAAAACAAAGCAGCGCGATGCCACCACCCAAAAGCACGCCAATCGCTGAAGTTCGTGGCAACCCGGGGGTCGCCCAGTAGAGACGCGAAACAAAGTGCCGCTGTCGCGTCAGCACGATTCCAACCGTCAAGAGCAGGCAAAGCAAAGAAACGACAGCCGACAAGTCGCGCGCGGGTGTCGAACCCAGAAATACCCGCACCTGATGATCGCCGGCCGGCACGGGAAAGCTAATCAATCCATGATGCAGCGATGGCGTGATTTCTACTGTCCGGCCGTCGATTTCCGCTCGCCAGCCGAGCCAATAAAAGTTGTAGATTTCGGCCTGAAATGCGGAGTCTGTATCTATTCGCCACAGATTAGATTGAGGTGAACTATGCCTCAATTCTGCTGATGCGCCGGCCGGTAGAATCGAGCGATTCATCTTGTCGACAGGCGGACCATCGGCGTAATCCTCCAGCAAATCCAGGGTAGGATCGGGAACCGAATTCACATCGCGCGGGCGGAACTCACCGGTAAAGGTGGTGCCCAATTGACGCAGCGCCGTTTCTTCTGCGTGATAAGCCGCGATCGAGGTATCGAGTGTCTTGTGGCGCCACTCCGGCACATAGAAAAGCGGTATTACGGTCACTATCGGCAGCGCGACAATCAAGGAAACCAAACTGATTTGAGGTCGCAATTGCAGGTGTTCCAACCAGATGCCGTTGACCCCGGCCACAATCGCCAGGCAGGCTGCGATCGGCCCCAGCAAGCGCCAGGGGAATTGCAGAAACTGCAGAGGACGAAGGTTCTCCCAATGGCCAAGCGCCTGCGGCAAGAGCAGCGCCATCATTAGCAGCGCGAGCAAGGCAAAATAGACAACTCCGAGCATGGTCTGCGGGTGCAGCGAACGAAAGCCCCGAAGGTAGAGCACAACTGCTGACGCCAGACCAAGCAGGGCCATTGGCCACTGTGCGATGCCCAGTATTTTTAGTTCTGTCAGTCCATTGATGGCACCCGCATCATGAATCGGCGGCGCGGCAATAAGGTCGTCCAGGCGTACGAATCCCTGGCGGAAATCAAGCAGTCCGGCTACGGTGAGATTCTGCAGATGTACTGAATCGCTTTCCATCAGTACCGGCAGCCAAAAGGTCGCCGAGGCGCCGATTCCCAACAGTATCGTCACGATCGCCCAGGCAGATGGCTGCCAGCGCAGATGGCTGGACTCACGATTGATTTGCTGAATCAAGGTTTCAAAGCCGATCCAGGCCAGGCAAATGGCAGTCAAGGTCAGCGCCATCAAATTGTGAGCGTTGATCAACGCGACTTGCAAGAGGAACAGCGACAGCATGTTGAAGCCGCGCGGTTTATCGCGCAGGGCATCGACGCGCCACAGCAGCCAGGGAAATATCGCAAAAGCCAGTAATTCGGGATAGGTACCGCGCGCAAAAGCCTCGGTATACATCAAATAGGGGCTGTAGACGTAAACCAGACCGGCAATGATGCCACCCAGGCGTCCATAGCGCCGCCGTACAAAGAGATACATGCCGCCGCCGCAGGCAAGCAAACTGAGCATCAGGAGCGTGCGCAAAGCATCAAGAGCGCTCATACCCAGAATGAAATGCATCAGGCTGGTGAGGTAGTAAGTCAGGCTGGCGTAAAAGTGAAACAAGGGCGAGCCGTAACCGAAATAGAAGCCTTCGGCCCAGGTTGGGAAAAACACGCCGTGCTGCCAACTGCGATTCATTTCGGCGACGCGGTAGCTGTGATAGAGCACATCGGGCCCATTGGGCAAGCCGGGATTAGTTAGTAGCGGAATCGCGGTAAACAGCGTCAAGGCCAAAACCAGGACCAGACCAAGATCTATGAATTTGCCCGCATTGGCGTTTCCGTTGTTCGTCATTGTGACTGGCAAATGTACCTCTTACTAAAAGATCGCGTTGCCTGAGCCCGGCAAATCTGCACTCTGCGGCAGAGTAGCTTCCGTCAGCAGTCAATCAGTATACATTGCGGGCTATCAGTGAGCAATTTGCTTTCAGAGCGAAAGCGACAAGTGACTTGAGTGCCAAGCGTGCAAATTCGATGTATCTTTAATGAAGATATCGCGGAATCTCCAAGGAGGCGCAGGCGTGGCAACTGAACGCGAGGGGACAAACGAAGCCACCTACAAACGCCGCATCAATGCCTGGGCTATGTATGATTGGGCTAATTCGGCATTTGCCACCACAATCCTGGCCAGCCTGCTGCCCATCTATTACAGCACGGTGGCCGGCGCGAGCTTACCGAGCGAATCGACGGCCACGGCTTACTGGTCGCTGACGATCAGCCTTTCGCTGCTCATCGTCGCGGTCTTGTCGCCGATCCTGGGCACAGTCTCCGATGTGATGCGAAGCAAGAAACGCTTTTTGGCGATATTCATCGGCGCCGGTGTACTTGGCACCGGGCTGCTAGTCTTGGTGAGCACGGGCGATTGGCTGTTGGCTTCACTGTTTCTTGTTTTGGGGCGCATCGGCTTTGGCGGATCGCTGGTCTTTTACGATGCACTGCTGCCGCATGTCGCCCGTACGCAAGACCGCGATTGGGTGTCGTCTCGTGGCTATGCTCTCGGTTATCTGGGCGGGGGCATTTTGCTGGCGATTAATGTAGCGATGTTCTTTTTTATCCCCGACAGCCTGTTTGAGAATGCTGGTATACGGCTGTCATTTCTGAGCGTGGCCATCTGGTGGGGCGTTTTTTCCTTGCCAATTATGCGTCACGTGCCCGAACCACCCTCGCTTTCAGCAACTTTGAAACGCGGTGAAAGTGTCATCGGTGTTAGCCTGGGTCGCCTGCGCCAAACCTTCAGCAATATCCAAAAACATCGAGAGCTTTTCAAATACTTGATCGCGTTTCTGATTTACAACGATGCCATCGGTACCATCATCGCACTGGCGGCAATTTATGGCGCGGAGCTGGGCTTTGGCATTGTCGAATTGGTGCTGGCGATCTTGCTGGTCCAATTTGCCGGCATTCCGTTTAGCATCATATTTGGCCGTCTGCCCGCGCACAACGACAATCGCGCGCCCTTTTATCTGGCGTTTATCCTGATCAATGCGATTGCTTTACCACTGCTTGGAATTGCTCTGGTCAATAGCTTGCCAGCCGATGTCACCGGCGCGGCGCCTGCGCGCTATGTCAGCGAGGGCGAGAATGTCGGTGAAGGCTCGTATGAAGTGAACGGTGCCGCTTTCACAACCGCTGGCAAATGGCAGCAGATCACTGTTTCTGGCGATGAATTGCTCGGCGATGGTTTCCTGGGAAAAATAACGACACTTCTGGCTGGTCGGCCGGACGACCTGCTCTATCTTGTTTCTGTTGACCCGGAAGCGGCGTTGAGCTTCAATTTCAACGGCAAGGATGTCAAATTCGAATACCAGGCAGCCCACAATGGCGGCGTCATCGCTTTCCGACTGAATGGCGAGCTTCTGAACGAATTGCGCGAAGACGAAAATGGCGGCAGCACTGAAGTCGCGATCACCCTGGACAGCGGCAATCCGACTTTGCGCTATGGCGAAACTTTCACGCTGGAGTTGGCAGAAGCGGGCAAGCATAAGCTCGAGATCATCAATTTTTCGCAAGAAGTCGCCGATGCCTCAGGCAGTTTGATAGGCTTGTCGACGGTCGAGGTTTTGGCGCCGGCGCGCAAGAGCAGCTTGCCCACCATCGCCAGCATCATCGTCGCCTTTGAGATTGTGGCATTGCTGCTGGCCTGGCTGCTGAAATCGCGATTTGTCGATTTGTCCAACTGGCTGGATACGCGGCGCAGTATTCTGCTCGCGCTGTTGGTCTATTCGATCATCGCCTGCTGGGGATTCATCCTCGATGCCACGCTGGAATTCTGGATGCTGGCCTTGATGGTGGCGATGGTGCAAGGCGGCAGCCAAGCGCTCAGCCGCAGTCTATACGCCAGCCTATGCCCGACGGCAAAAAGCGGGGAATTCTTCGGATTTTACAGCATCATGGAAAAGTTCGCATCGATCATCGGTCCACTGATTTTCGCCATCGCAGCGTTTACGTTGGGCAGCAGCCGCCCGGCCATTCTCAGCTTGATCGCGCTCTTCGCAATCGGCGGATTCCTGCTGAGCCGGGTTGATGTCGAAGCAGGTCAGCGTGCCGCGCGCGAGGAAGATGCCATGCACGGCATAAGCGGGTAACGCGCAACTGCGAGAGAATGGCTACGTTTGAAAAGATCCGAGTACGGGCGAGTCCGGTACGTGCACTCTTGATTAGTATGTCAACAGAAGTCGATCCGTAACCTCTTCATCCATTAGAGATTCTCCCTGCTTTTGGAAACGTCGTAACATTGAGCGTCCACAATTGACGGCAGCCTCATGCTCGAATAATCCTTCTGGGAAGTTAAGATGGATCGATCGATTTCCGTTTTTCTTAGTGCCATCAATGCTAAGCACCACACGAACGCCGCGGTTCTTGCAAGAAGATATGACTTTGAATAGTCTCTGCAAGTCGAAAGTCTGAGCTCCATATAATATTGATTGAGAATCAGAATAAGGGGGGTCACAATAAATCAAGTCGCCACATTTTGCTTCATTCATTACCCTGGCGAAATCAGAATGCAAAAACTGTGTCCCCTTTACCCGTTCGCGCCATAGGTCCACACGCTCTGAAAAGCTTTCAGGGTGTATCGGATTATGGATTCCACAGGGAGTACTCATATACCCGTCCCTTCGAAATCGAATTACGCCGCCATAACATGACCGAGCCAAGAAAAGCAAGTCGGCTCCATTATGCGTTGCATTGAAGGAAGCCTTGATTTCTTCGTATATGGCTTTCTTTTCCCCGTGTTGCAAACGTTTCCAGCGCTCTTGGTACCAACTCTTTAGTAATTCAGGGTCTCTTCGGAGCGTCCGCCAAATTTCTATGAGAGGACTCAAGTTGTCCGACGCAATTGCACGGTCGGGCGCTAATGACCCTAGTACCCCGCCGGAACCCAGGAATGGTTCGTAATACGTACCAAATGAGTCGGGGAAACGGCTAATAATTTGGTGCGCAAACCTCTGCTTATTACCTATCCATTTCAATAGCTGAGTCTTGAATGGCACTTGGTGGGGACGAGTTCGGGGCTTAAGGTCGAAGAAAGACAGCTGACTAGCCACAGTGTTTATCCTATTTTGGGATATTCTTGTGGCTATTGTAATATTGCTAGAATGATATTGCAAGGATGTCAATGAATACGCGAGACAAACAGAAACAATTGCAGAATCAGCTAAAGTCTATTAGAAGAGAAGCGGGCCTGAGTCAGCAGGATCTCGCTCTGCGCCTACAACGACCACAGTCCTTTGTAAGCAAGTACGAGTTGGGAGAGCGACGGTTAGATATTATTGAACTCTTGGAAATCTGTGAGGCAATAGATTTGGACTTAGGAGAATTTATTCAAAGGCTCCGAACGACGATGGGCAAGAATACATGAAAGCTGACCCAAGATTTACGAATCTCGATCTAAAGTTTTGGGCCAACATCAGGACGATCGGACAAGAAATCGGGTATTCCAGAAAAAAGAAGGTACTCCATTACGATCACAATGACTTGATGAGAGCCATGGAACGGGTGGGCTTAGGCAGTGCCCACCTTACGCATGAAAATGAACCTACTGACCTCGCTAATCTTCTTCTCGGCTATCTGAATTTCCGAAGTATGATTCTGAACACGTATGTTGAACCACGCCTCATGAATGAGGAAAATGTGGAGCGCGTGTACTATGATCTTTTTCGACAACTGCAACCTCTTGCGCCCCAGCCGATGAACAAACAACGTGGTGACAAGCGAAAACCAGCTTACCTCACCGGAATTGTCAACATGCTTGTCGAGGCCAATTGCGGCGGTTCCATCGTCAACTATGATCCAAGAATCCTTACAACGTTAACCCAGCATCATGAACCGTTTCGAACTCTGTCCAGGCGTGTTGATGGCTGCTTTCCAAGTTGTGTTAATCCAATAGCTGTGTGGGAAGTCAAGGAATATTACTATACCACTACATTCGGCAGCCGTATCGCGGACGGAGTATACGAAACACTGCTGGACGGTTTCGAATTACAAGAAGTGCGAGAAAGTGCGAAAATTAATGTTGACCACTTGCTGATGATAGATTCACACCGTACATGGTGGGAAATGGGGATATCATATCTTTGTAGAATCGTCGATATGCTGCACATGGGCTATGTGGATGAAGTCTTGTTCGGATACGAGGTAGTGGAGCTTCTGCCTAACATTGTCAATTTATGGGTAGACAAACTTCGTCTACGCAGCGGATAAGTATCTTGGGTTTGGGTGACGCTCCCGATACCCAAGATATTTAACTTTCCACATGATCCCAAGCATGTCCTAAAGGACGTCCGTACGCTCGCGCAGCAGCGCAAGCACCCGCTCCAGATGACGTAGGCCAGGCATGGCAATTCGGCGCGGATGCCGAGCTGTCGCCGGCGCATCACTTTGCTCGTCGCGCAGGAAGACGATATCACCACGGTCCTGCCGCCCTCTACGGACTCGGATCGCACTGAGAGAATCGAGACGCATGTGACGTACAATCTTCTTTTTGTGCAAGTCCATGACCAATACGCGCTGGCCGCTTATCGCATTGATGCCACCGGTTATTAAGCCGAAGGCATAATAGAGCATGATGAAAAGTAAACAGATACAATCAACAATCAACAGCGGCACCAGCATCCAGCCTAGCGACCCAAAGGCAGCAATAGGCACGGGTACAAATATCAACGTCAGAATCAGAAGGTTTATAACCAGGGTGAACAGGGTCAGGGTATTGCCGAAGCCGCCCATCACCGACTTGTCGCTAAACTTGTCCCACCACAGCAACACTTCGTCCTCGTCCAGCAAGGACTCGATCTGTTCCGCCAAGGCGTGGTCATCTGTCTTTCGCTTCGGATTCATAGCCCGCCAGCGCAATGTTTCGCCTCCGGTGGCCGACATTATACGACGGCTGCTCTGCTATAATCAGACACAGAAGTGAGCTTCAAAGTCCACTCAATCAATGCTTGTATCGTGAATTCTGTAGCCGCCGGTCACTAATATAGGAGCGAGCCATGCCAGTAGTGGGACAGAAAGCGCCCGATTTTGCGCTAGAGAATCAGCATGGCGCGCTGGTCAAGTTAAGCGATTATCTCGGCAAGCGGGTGATCATTTTCGCCTTCCCCAAAGCCAACAGCATGGGCTGCAACAATCAAGCCTGTTCTTTTCGCGATGTCTTTCCGCAGATCACGTCCAATAATGCGGTCGTGCTTGGCGTCAGTTCGGATAGCGTCGCCGAGCTGGCAGGCTGGAAGCGGCGAAAACAGCTGCAATACGATCTCTTGTCCGATCCAGACCACAAAATGCTGGATGCCTGGGATGCTTGGGGATTCAGGGTCGTATTCTTCAAATTGCCCATCAGCGCGACGCGGTCCTACTGGGTGATCGACGAGCAAGGAATCCTGGTTGATCAGCAGATCGGCGTGCGTCCGCTGGAAAGTGTCGAGAAAGCGCTGGCTACCGTGGAAGGGCTAGGCAGCACAGCCTAAATCTGGCTATGCTCAACCAGCCAAATCCATGTATCATTGCCGGCAATACTGACCGTCAATGAAATGGACACTCCCCATGAAAATCATCATGATCGGCTTTGGTGTTGTCGGGCAGGGACTCGCGCAAATCTTGCGCGACAAAGCCGATGTGCTGCAAGCGCGACAACAATTCTCGGCGCAGATTATCGGCGTGGCGACAGCGTCCAAAGGCAACCTGTATCGTCGCGACGGGCTAAATCTTTCTAATCTTTTGACGGCCGCGCACGCCGGCAGCTTCGACGCCTATCCCAATCAGCGCGGGCTCGAACATCAACTGAGCGTCAACGACATGATCAAAAGTGGCGAGGCGGATGTACTGGTGGAAGTAAGCCCGACCGACCTGAAAACAGCGCAACCCGCGCTCGATTATTGTCATCTGGCGCTTGATCATGGGTTGCATATCGTGCTGGCCAACAAAGGACCGGTCGCCCTGGGTTATGCCGATCTGAAAGCCAAGGCTACAGACAAGAACCTAGGCATGCGCTACGAAGCAACGGTAATGGCGGGTACGCCTACCCTGCACGTGGCGGAAAACGCGCTGGCCGGCTGTACGATTGAGTCTGCGCGCGGTATCCTCAATGGCACGACCAATTATATCCTGACAAAGATGGAAAGCGGTATGTCATACGCTGATGCCTTGGAACAGGCGCAAGACCTGGGTTATGCGGAAACAGATCCCTCGGGCGATGTCGAAGGCTGGGACGCCGCCGCCAAAGTCTTGATCCTGGCCAATGCACTCTTCGGCAATACGTTGACCTTGGAAGATTTGCAGGTCGATGGTATTACCGAGATTAGCCAAACTAATATTGCCGTTGCCAAGGCAAAAGGACAGCGCTATAAGCTGATCGCAGAGGTGACGTCAGCCGGCGGCAGGGTCGGGCCGGAACGCCTGCCCCTCGCAGATCCGCTGGCCAGCGTCGCAGGCGCTACCAATGCCATCACGCTGCAAACTGATCTGCTCGGGCCGGTGACACTTATCGGCGCAGGCGCCGGCAAGCTGGAAACCGGTTACGCCATCTTGTCTGACCTGCTAGCAATCCACAGTCGCGCCGCTGCGCATTGAAACTGACGCAACCCGGACAAAAGATTTTCGTAAACCACTATAGTTGTCGATACAGCGCTTTTGATATACTGAAAGCCACTATGATATACTGAATCAACACTTGTTTCGCCAGAAACATAAGTCGGTGAGGGAAAGGTTCCAACATGCCATCAATATTACAAAAAGTTCAAACTCTCTTTAGCGCCAATATGCATGGAATGATCGACCGTGCGCTGGAAACCAACTCGCTAAAGGTGATGGACGAATACATCCGTCAGGTCGAGCGCAACCTCGAAGCCCTGGAAGATTCTGCCGCGACCGTCGGCGGCTCGGTGCGTACGCTCAAGCGCAAATACGAAGAGTTTTCCAATCAGGCGGACAAGCTCGATCGCGATATCGATACCTTAATCTTGCGTGGCAAAGACGACCTGGCAGCCGCAGCACAAGCTGAATTGAACACTAAACAAGAATTGGCGCAAGAATATTACGAACAATGGCAATCGCAACAAGAGCAATACCAAAGCATGTTGAATATGCGATTGAAGCTGGAAGGTCGCTTAACCACCATCAAGCAGGAACGCGAAAAAATGCGCTCATTGCTCGAGCTGGCGGAAACCAAGAAAGTAATGACCAAGACGCTCAGAAGCATGGACAAGCTCGATACCACAGGCGATCAAGAGCTTGATACATTGCTGGATTCCATATATTCACAGATCGATCAGGAGGATGCCCGCGCCGAACTGGCCAGCCAAAAACTCTCCGATCAAATCGAGGATACCGTTGGTATCGGCCAGGTTGAGCTGCAGCTCGAGGAACGCAGACAGCGCTTGCTGAGCCAGGACTAGGCAGGCAGCGAGCAAACGATGCGACCATGGCGGCAAAGGTATTGTCATGCCGAATGCCTGTGAAGCGAAAAAGCGATAGTCCGTAGCCGATTTACACGGTTGCGGCGAAAGCAGTGCCGGAGTACGCATGTCACATACCGAGAACGCTCGGCAAAAAGTATTGGGAACGTTGCTAGCCAATGCGCTGTTGCGTTGGGAAACGTTGGTGACGCTTATGGTCACCGCGATTCTTTTTCTCTTCGTGCAGGATGTCAACCTGCCGATGATGGAATGGCAGCCCTGGTTCTGGCTGGTCTTGGGTGGCTTGGCAGAAACTGTGCTAATCGCCACCACGCTTAGTGATCCCGAAGCCACCGAACAGGCGCTGGCGGAAGATTTCGAGCGCGAATACGACCTGCGCAATATCCGCAACCGTGTTTCGCGCGAAAGGCTGCGTGATGCTTGTGAATATCGGCGCAATATGCTTAAGCTGGCGGACCGCAGCAAAGGTTCCATGCGTACGCGCTTGCGTACATTGGTGAGTGATGTCAGCGACTGGATCACCTATATGTATAATCTCGCCGAACGCATAGACCTCTCCGAAAACAATGACCTCGTGCTGCGCGACAGACAGCAGGTTCCGCGCAAAATCGCAAGTGCAAAAGCGCGTATCCAGAAGGAACCGGATACACGCGCCCGCCAAAGCCTGCAAGTGCAGCTCAGCCATTTACAACAACAACAGATAAGCCTGGAAGCGACCTTTAGCAGCATTAAACGGGCCGAAATTCAATTGGAGAGCACCTTATCGGCCTTGGGCACTGTTTACGCGCAAATGTCTCTTTTGGGCACCAAAGAAACTGACAGCGCCAAGGGACAGCGGTTGAGCATTGAAGTCAAGGACGAGATCGACAAGCTGCAAGACACCATTGATGCTATGGACGAAGTTCAGATACAAAGCCTGCGCCTGCACGTTGAATCTATTGATGATATCGACGACCTGGTAATAGCCGCTGCGGCGGAAGAAGAGCAAGCAAACCAGCGATACCAATAGGCTGGTCCCCGTCAATTGCAACAGATGTCCCCTTCTCGGCAAACGCTGTTAACTAGCCTAGTATCTGTGCACGCTTGCCATCTCTACATAACCTCAAGAGGAGAAACGTATGTCCGCTATCCACTGGTTCGAGATTCCGGTCGCAGATTTTGAACGCGCCAAGACATTCTATGAGACAGTCATGGATATACAAATCAATTGGCAAGATCTGCGGGAGACGATGGGCAGTATAATCGGCATGCTCTACGGCGGTGGCGGCGTTAGTGGGGCGCTGGTGCATAATCCGCAGTATGGCTACGTTCCATCACACGAAGGAACGCTAGTCTACTTAGCCGTTTCAGGCGATTTGAACATTGTTTTGGCACGAGTTGCCGATGCAGGTGGAGAAGTTGTTCTACCCAAAGACCGCGTTGGGCGAAGGTGCCGGTGGCGGATACATCGGCTGGGTAATCGACTGCGAAGGAAATAAAGTCGGCTTCTTCTCTGAAGAATAATACATGCCTAATCGAACGACTCGGAAATGTGCTCGCGTTTCTTTTTGCCCGGACGCAGCGCGCCAAGACGTTGGATAATACGAGGTGTCTCGCGGCTGATATTGATGGTGTCCTCGAGCAAGTTGACAAAAGTCGAGGCGAAAATCACTAGCGTCAAATAAATGTAGGCAGTTACAGCGTAGGTTTCGACGTAGCGGAAAGAGCGCCCCGATGTCAGCTTGGCGATCTGTGTCACATCACGGATCCCCAAAAATGCCAGCAGCGACGAGTCTTTGATAATGGCGACAAAATCGTTGCCGAGAGGCGGCAGCACATTTCGAAATGCCTGTGGCAAGATGATCGAGCGCATTGTTTGCCAATAGGTCATGCCCACCGAGTACGAAGCCTCGAATTGCCCTTTGGGAATGGATAGAATGCCAGCGCGAATTGTCTCCGACATATAAGCGCCATAGGTAGCACCCAATGCAACAATGGCGGTCATTGGTGAGCTGCCGCGCCAGGTGATGTCCGGAATCTCGGAATTGTTGACCAAGTCTCGCAAGCTCACCAATACAGCATCGTTGAGTAAATCACGCATCGCCGGCACAACAATGAAGGCGGTAACCAGCAGCACGATCAAGATGGGGATGCCGCGCATCACGTTTACATAGACTGTGCAGATATTGTAGACGGTAATGCGCAAGGCGCGCAGCACCGCCTGTCTCATCGTCTGACGGGATTGCGGCGGACTGGGCGGATTCGAGCGGATGATGCCGACTACTACTGCCACAAAAAAGGCCGAAATATAAGACGTGCCACTGACGAAGAGCGTCATGGCAACGCCCTCCTTCAGCGCATTGAAAATGTTGGAATAGACTTTGTCGGTTATGATGCTGATTGCCAGCAAGATCCCCAAGACTACAAGGAAGATGAACCAGTAATGCATTGTGTAAAGTCGCGTATAACGCATCGCCCGTCCGCGCGACTCGGCGATGATCTCATCGAGATCCGGTTCGTCGCTAGAGCGTTTGTCAAACTCCGATGACCGTGATGTTGACATAGCGTTTTCTCAGTTTTTTGCTGCCGGAGGGGGGAAAGCAAGTGGGACAGAGCGAACCCTGTCCCACTGCTGTGGCGTCTCAATTGTCAAATGTGACAACGATGCTTGTTATTAAGCATCCGCGCCGAACCACTTGTCGTTGATAGCTTGTAAGGTGCCGTCCGCCATAATGCTCGCCAGCGCCGCGTTGATCGGTTCAACGAGGTCGGACCCTTGCGGGTAGATGAAGCCCAGTTGCTCGTGTGTGAGCAGATCCGGCAGCAATTTAATCGAGTCAGCATTCAAACCGGTGTATCCTTGGCCCGCCACGTCGTCAATGACCACGGCATCAACATCTCCGCTGATCAGCGCTTGAACGGCGAATCCAAACTCACCGTAAGCGACGATGCGCTCTTCGCTTACCAATTTGGATGCTGCTTCAAAATTGGTGGTGGCAACTTGTACGCCGATGATAAAATCGCCGGCGACGAAATCGTCCACATCAGCAAAGCGATCTTCGCCAACACGAACCATCATGCGCTGCGAAAGATTGATGTAACCGGTGGAGTAATCGACGATTTCAGCGCGATCTTCCGTTATGGTGATGCCGTCCGCCGCCATGTCATACTCACCGTTGGAGACAGCTACAATCATGCCTTCCCAACTGGTTTCGACATACTCCGGCACGCAATTCAGAAGCCCGCAGATCGCGCCAAGCGTATCGTAGTCCCAGCCGACTGCCTCGCCGGTTTCCTCGTCAATCACGTTAAAGGGCATATAGGCATTTTCCACCGCTATGGTAATCGTGCGCCCGCCCAGATCGGGAAGGGCCATTTCTTCTTCTTCCGCGCCGAACCATTTGTCGTTGATGGCTTGCAAGGTGCCATCTGCCATGATGCTCGCCAGCGCCGCGTTAATCGGCTCGACCAGGTCGGACCCTTGCGGGTAGATGAAGCCCAGTTGCTCGTGTGTGAGCAGATCCGGCAGCAGCTTTATCGAGTCAGCGTTCAAACCCGTGTAACCTTGGCCCGCCACGTCGTCAATGACTACGGCATCAACATCTCCGCTGATCAGCGCTTGAACAGCGAATCCGAATTCTCCGTACGCGACGATGCGCTCTTCGTCAACCAATTTGGATGCTGCTTCAAAATTGGTGGTGGCAACTTGTACGCCGATGATAAAATCGCCGGCGACGAAATCGTCCACATCAGCAAAGCGATCTTCGCCAACACGAACCATCATGCGCTGCGAAAGATTGATGTAACCGGTGGAGTAATCGACGATTTCAGCGCGATCTTCCGTTATGGTGATGCCGTCTGCCGCCATGTCATACTCGCCGTTGGAGACGGCAACGATCATACCTTCCCAACTGGTTTCGACAAATTCCGGCATGCAATTCAGAAGCCCGCAGATCGCGCCGAGCGTATCATAATCCCAGCCGACCGCCTCGCCGGTTTCTTCGTCAATCACATTAAAGGGCATATAGGCGTTTTCCACAGCCACGGTGATGGCACGCCCACCCAAATCCGGCATGTGACCATCGGCAACAATTGTGGCGATAGGGAATAACATCAGCAACAAAAAAGTAAGCAGAATCAATCTTTTGAAATCCCGCATCTGAATCCTCCTCAAAATGCCAGGTTAGCGAACAAAAAGTCAAATAACTATCAGCTATTGTAACACGTATCGATGGGATTAGGCAAAGCGTGGCGTCGCCTTTGACAATTGTCGAATGCGTATTATCATCAGGAGTGATGTTTGCAAGGAAAATTGGCTTTGTAACAGGCTCACGAGGGTGCGAAATCTATGACCGTTTCCCACTGGCAGCAGGTCGCGCAAGTTGAACGTGAAGTAGATGTTCTGGTAGTTGGCGCAGGTTTGGCGGGTAGCGTGGCGGCGTATTTTGCCAGGCATGTTCACGGCCGCGATGTCGTCGTCACCGATGCTCGCGATGTCGGCTTGGGCGCAAGCGGCCGCAACGCTGGTTTCATGATAAGTGGCCTCGATACATATTATCATCGTGCCATTGACACTTATGGTCATGCCGTGGCCCGCGAGCTTTGGGCGCTTTCTGATCGCAGCATCGCCTATTGGCGCGAGTTCATTAAGAACAGTCCCTTCAATGTTCCGATTGACGACGGCGGCTCCATGCTGTTGGCAGAAAGCAAGGAAGAAGCTCAAGAGTTAGAACTGGCTGCTGCAGCGCTGGCGGCGGACAAGATAGACATCGAGTACTATAGCAAGGACCCTTTGGGGCGCGGTTACTTTGCCGGAATCGAACAGCCGTGTGATGCCGGCGTTCAGCCGTTTCTGCTGGCAAAGTCGGTAATGGCGCAGAGCGGCGTTGAAGTGATAGCCAACAATGAACTCTATCGCATTGAACAAGACGAAGCGGACAAGGTCCGTGTTTACACGCGGCAAGTGATATTCAAGGCGCGATATGTCATGCTTTGTACCAACGCTTGGTCGCCGATGATTGATCCTTTTTTTGTGGGCAAAGTGATACCAACGCGCGCGCAGTGCCTAGTCACCGAGCCAGTCGACCATATCCCGCTGCCCTATTGCGGCTATAGCGACTATGGTTATATGTACTATCGCAGCACATTTGATGGCCGCTTTCTGTTGGGGGGCGGACGGCAGCACTTCAAGCAGGAAGAGAACGGTACCACGGAAGATCGTGTTAACCCCAAGGTACAGGCCTACCTGGATGCTTATCTGGCGAAGTATTTCCCGGATGTTGACGCGCCCGTCTCGCATCGTTGGAGCGGAATCATGGGCTTCAGCGTGGATGGCCTACCCTTGGTTGGAACCTTGCCCGGCAAAAGCCGAGTGGGCTTTGCGGTAGGATTTACCGGTCATGGTTTGGCGATGGGCGCGGGCTCGGTAGAACGGGCAGTTGATAAGCTGCTGAATGGCGTGCCGGCCGGCGCGGTCGATGTAGCGCGCTTTGATTAGCCGGGCGCGTCGATTGACGTAATATGGCTGCTTGTCAGGTACAGATGATCCAGGTCTGACGAGAAGAATTGGTCGAAGCAGTTGACAGCCATTAATCCAGAAATGGCATGACCACACGGAAAACTGATCCCTTTTCCGGTTCACTTTCAACCTCTATGGCGGCGCGGTGTTCATCCGTGACCCATTTGACAATCGAAAGACCCAATCCAGCGCCGTCCGCATCGCTACTGTGCCGGCGCGATCCGTCCACTTGTTAGAAGCGGTCGAAGATGCGTTGGATATCCTGCTTGTCTATGCCGATTCCGCTATCCTGCACCTCGATAACGGCAAAGCGCCCTGCCCGGGAATACAATGATAGGTCAACCGTGCCACCATCGGGAGTGAAGCGGATGGCATTGGTGATCAGATTTTCCAACATCAGCAGCAATCGCTCTTGATCGCCACGAACGCAGAGCCTCTCCTGTGTATCCAGCTTAAAGTTTAGCTTGCGGTTCTTGGCATCCCCCAATTCAAAGACCTTATTGAAGGCCTCCAGCACCAACACATCGAGATCAAGCGGCCGCATTTCTACAAACGCATCGCCGCAATCTACTCGCGCCAGCAGCAAGACTTCGTTGACCATACGTTTCATGCGTTTTGTTTCGATTTCGATGGCTTCCAGCGCAGAGTCATCCTGGCCATAAATTTTAACGAGATCGAGGTTGCCCAAGATAGCTGTCAAGGGTGTGCGTAACTCGTGCGATAGATCAGCGACGAATCGTTGCTGCACGGCGAAAAGCTGTTCCAGCCGCACCATCATGTGGTTGAAGGCTCGGGCCAGTCTTCCAATCTCGTCGTTGGGAAGATCGGTCTGCAACCGGGTCGTCAAATCGTTAGAGGTCGAGATGCGCGTGGCCGCAGCGGTCATTTGCTGCATGGGCCGTAGAGCGCGATTGGTGATGACCATTCCCAGAACAATGGCGATCAAGACACCAACGGCCGCCACCACAATCACGATGTCCAAAATGTCGCGGGTCACATCGTCTACAATCATCGTAGACGAAGCCACCTGCACCACACCGAACTGCTGCCCTCCGCTGACCACAATAGGCCGAGTCATCACTCGCAGCGGCATATCATTGTAGGATGTTGGCGCGGATACATCGGAGAAGGTGATCCGCGTCAGATTGACACAGAGTGGATCCAGTGCCGAACGGCTCTCCGCCAGATCAAGAGACGACGCGATCAATAGCGGTTCTATCTTTTCATCGCCATTGTGCGTTTGCCAAACTTGCACCGAAATGCCAGGCATGCGCAGGAAGTCTTCGCCCACCACATACACGCTTGCATCGTTACGATTTGAAGCGCTTTCAGGAACGGTGTGGATATTGGACAGCACCGCCGCTGATACGGTTTCCAGACTCTTATCGATAGATGCGATAATCGTCGGTTTTATGGCACCGGTAATCGCCACGCTAAAGGCGACGATTATCAGCGTCAGGAATCCTGCATACAGGAGCAATACCTTGGTGCGAAATGGCATCAATAGGCTATTCCTCTCTCAAGACATAACCGACGCCGCGCACGGTGAAAATATACCGACTTTCACCCTCTTGCTCAGTTTTTTGCCGAAGGTAACGCACGTAAACCTCAATGATGTTACTCTCTCCCCCGAAATCATAACCCCAAACGCGATCGAAAATGACGTCCCTCGTCAAAACCCGCCGCGGATTGCGCATGAAGAGCTCGAGCAGTTCATACTCCTTCGCAGTCAGGTCGATCGCACGTTCGTTTCGATAGGCACGGTGCGTTCCGGTGTCGAGAGACAGATCGGCAAAGCGCAGGACCTCTGGATGAGATACCGTAGAAGAGCGGCGCAGCAAAGCGCGAACCCGCGCCAACAACTCATCGATCGAAAAGGGTTTTACGAGATAGTCGTCGGCTCCAGCATCCAGGCCGACAACACGGTCTTTGATATCATCTTTCGCAGTCAACATCAATATGGCGACATCGCCAGCAGCGCGCAAGCGTTTGCAGACTTCCAATCCATCCAGACCGGGCAGCATCCAATCCAATATCACGAGATCGGGAGGGCAATCCCGGGCACTATTGAGACCGATTTGACCATCGCGTGCCACGTTAACACGAAACCCTTCGTAGATCAGACCGCGTTCCACGAATTGCGCTATTCGTGCCTCATCCTCGATGATCAGAATACGTTCACTCGCCATGATTCCCCCTGTTACTGTATCGTGTACTTCCATGATAACTGGCTTCCATGAGAAACAGTTTAGGATGGAGTAAGTGCAAATTACGAATATTGTTTCATTCTAGTTTGCCTCGCAATGCTGTCCGGTTTTCCCGTAAATCCGCTTCCATAACCCTGTAATGTCCACCCGACCTGGTGCGCGAGCGCACTACCATTCCGCAATCGAGCCATCCCGGCGGCGCCAGAGCGGATTGCGCCAGCGTAACGCGTGGTTGCTGGCTGCCCGCACCTTCGTTTCATCGATCTCGATACCCAGTCCGGCTCCGGCGGGCACCGCGACGTATCCTTCACGATAATCGAAAACCGACTTGTCCACAAGATAATCCAAAAGATCTGTGCTTTTATTGTAATGTATGCCAAGGCTCTGCTCTTGAATCAAGGCATTGTATGCCAGCGCATCCACTTGCAGGCACGACGCCAAAGCGATGGGACCCAGGGGGCAATGCGGTGCCAGCGCCACATCATAGGCTTCTGCCATGGCGGCGATCCGCGCCACTTCCGAGATGCCGCCGGCATGTGACACATCGGGTTGGATAATATCGACACTGCCAGCCGCCAGAATCGACTTGAAATCCCACCGTGAATACATGCGTTCACCGGTGGCGATCGGGATTGAAGTCGACCGTTTAAGGTCTAGCAGCGCTTCGTTGTGCATTGGCAAGACCGGCTCTTCCACGAACATCAGATGATACGGCTCTAACTCCTTTATGAGCATCTTCGCGAGTGGCTTATGGACGCGCCCGTGAAAATCGACCGCGATGCTGAAATCATTGCCGACAGCCTCTCGCACAGATGCAACCCGCCCTACCGCCTCGTCGATATGACGGAAAGTATCCATAAAATGGACCTCGTTGACGGCGCCCATCTTGATCGCTTTTAGTCCGTCCGCCTTGCGTTGTAATGCCTGCTGCACGACATCCGCCGGTCGGTCTCCGCCAATACCGGCATAGATCTGGACCTTGTCGCGCACTTTTCCGCCCAACAACTCATAGATAGGCACAGCATGGTATTTTCCTTTGATATCCCAGAGCGCCTGATTGACGCCGGCGATCGCGCTCATCATGACCGGTCCGCCGCGATAAAACCTTCCGCGAAACAGAGTCTGCCAAATGTCCTCGATTTGCAATGGATCGCGTCCTAGAAGATAGTCCGACATATCTTCCACTGCGCCGCGAACCGTGCCCGCTTGCCCCTCCACGATTGGCTCTCCCCAACCGCATAGGCCGTCATCTGTAGAGATCTTCAAGAAAAGCCAGCGTGGCGGTACGGTAAAGAGTTCAAGCTCGGTAATCTTCATCAGGGTCGTCCAGAAAATCGCATACTCGTTATTCTCAGTTGCATTATAATCGAGTCTAATCATCTTTGCAGTCGAGTAGTGAAAGGCAGTTCGCCTTGAATCGTTTACGCGAACTCTTCTCCCGCCGTTTATTCAGCCTGGCATTTGTCCTCTCGTGGCTTTTCATCGGCACTAAAGTCTCGGTCTTTGCCGAAAATACCGAGGAACACGCGGCTGAAGTCAACTCCTTCATCCCTTTAATGCTTGCATTGGGGGTCATATTGCTGGCATCGCGGGCCGGTGGCGCGCTGGCACGCCGTTTTAATCAGCCGCGCGTGCTTGGGCAACTTATTGTCGGGGTTGTTCTGGGTCCCACGGTATTGGATATGCTGAATTGGGGCATATTGCAGGGCGCGGATCTGCAACACACTATCAAAGAATTCGCCGAATTGGGTGTGTTGCTGTTGATGTTCAATATCGGCCTCGAAGTCCATCTTAGCGAACTGGTAAAGGTCGGAAAAGTGGCAGTTTTCGCCGGCGTGCTAGGCGTATTGGCACCTGTCGTCCTAACAGTTCTGGTCGTGATGCCGGCCGGTTACGCCTGGCAGCCAGCGCTCTTTGCCGGCGTGACATTGGCGGCTACATCTGTTAGCATTTCGGCGCAAGTACTGTTGGAGCTGGGTTATCTGCGCACGAAAGAGGGCAATGCCCTTTTGGCCACTGCCTTGATTGATGATGTACTTGCGATCTTGGCAGTCTCGTTAACCTTGGTTCTTGCCGCTAGTGATGGAAAAGGCGAAACCGATTTTAGCCAGTTGCTGATCATCATCGTGCAGATGGCCGGCTATATTGTGATCGCATTTCTGATCGCATGGTACTTACTGCCACGCGCTTTACAGTGGATCCAGGGTCGACCCGAATTGTCGCAGTCTTACGGCATTCCGATCTTTGCCTTGATCAGCGCTTTAATCTTTGGCTGGACAGCGGAATACATCGGCGGCGTGGCAGCTATAACCGGCGCCTTTATCGCGGGTGTCGGCTTGAGCAAACTGCAAAACCGCAACATGAAAAATGATATCGAGCAGTCCATGAGTCACTTGGCGTACGTTTTTCTCGTGCCAATATTTTTTGTCGATGTCGGCTTGGAAACAGATCTAAGCACTTTCCCGCTCGATGCCTTGCCCTTTATGCTGTTGCTGCTCTTTATGGCCATCATAAGCAAGGTGTTTGGCGCCGGTTTGGGGGCGCGGATGGGAGGGTTTAATGTGCCGGAATCACTTCGGGTCGGTGTTTGCATGGTGTCTCGCGGCGAGGTAGGCCTGATTATCATATCGATCGGACTGACGAGCGGCATCATCGATGGCAGCGGCGAGCTATATGCCTCGCTATTCATGGTAATTTTGCTTACCACAGTGATGACACCGCCTTTGGTTCGCTGGGTGTTTCAGTCAAGGGAAACGAATCCGGACGACAACCCGGTCTTTGCCGCATCAAGCACAGGAGACTAATTGATGAAAATGATAATTCTTATCACCTCAGACAATGAAAGTGGCCTGGATGTTGCCAGCCGCTGGCAGAAAGCCGGCGCGCCGGGCGTTACTATTATCAAGAGCGTCGGATTGCATAGCCTGCAAGAAAAAATCATGCGCGATAGCATCGAAGTGCCCTTGCACATCGCGAGTTCGATGTCGAGCCTGATGGCCTACGTGCTACGCGAAATGGAATTAACCAATCATGTGCTCTTGTCGGTGGTTCCCGAGGATTTGGTCTCGACCTTGCTGGACGAAGCGCGCGCTGTCATGGGCGATCTGCTAGAGCCCAACCACGGCGTCGCCTTCGTCGTGCCGCTTGACGAAGCGCTTGGCGTTCGCTTGCATGACAATAGCGGTGACGGCTAACGGGCGAGTCATTTCGCACTTGAGGATCAAGCTGAATTTGATATACTGCACGGGTCAATTAGCGAGGTAGCTCAATCGGCAGAGCAGGTGCCTTTGGAGCACAAGGTTGAAGGTTCGAGTCCTTTCCTCGCTGAGAAAAGCAAGAGAAAGTCTGCCAGTGGGCGGGCTTTTTTTGTTGCCTCGGAGTGGCCTTGGCTGGCGTTCAAGCCGAGCCTAATCCGGCAGATGATGGAAATCGAAGGTCAATATGCTGCGTATCGCTTGATGCGTCACATTCCTCGGTTTTACCGGGCTGGCCTGATGCCAAAGACTTGCATCATTGAAAAAATAGCTGTCCATAATTTGTTCAAGCCGAAAAGTGCTGAGCAAGTCTTTGTCGTCATCGTAGATTGATACTTCGCCTCCATCGGCATTGACCAGCTCCGCCAAATGCACAGTGACAAATTCCGCTCCGTCGCGGTGGATGCCTTCCGGCGTGGGATGCCCCTGACTGGTGGCATTTGCTGTCACGCGGATTAGATGCGCCTGCACCTCCCATTGGCTTTTTAGCGAGGCCTCCGTTAACGGAAACTGGCGAAAATCGAAACGGATCAGCTCGCGCAAGAAGGGATTGATGAAGGTCGAATCTCGCAGGGGCGCAAACTTGCGCACCATGCCACCGGTCACGCGATTAATGTCGACACTTTGAAAATAATCTTCATGCGGCAGCCTTTGCAACTCCCCGCAATCGGGCAAAAAGCGAAAACGCCCGTAGCGCCGAAAGCGATACTTGCCACCATCGGGCAAGAACTCATCAGCAGGTAGATCGGCAAAATCGATGGACAGACTCAACCAGGCTTGTTGCAGTTCCTCACTCACTCTCATGTCAGTGGCTAGCAGCAGGCTATAACCCTGCGATTGCAATTCCCATAACAGTTGTCGGTCGCTAGAAATGCCGGTCATGCCAGCTTCACTCCGTCATATGCTTTATCAGCTGGCCCAATGTGGCGATGCCCTGCCGCAAATCAGCCAGCGGCAGATAGCTGAATGACAAGCGCAAATTCTGACGGCCGTCTTGCGGATTGACAAAGAAGGCCTCGCCCGATGCGAAATAGACATTAAATGCTTTTGCCTGGAGCGCAAGCTCGTGAACGTGTAGCTCATCCGGCAACTGCAACCAAATGAAATAACCGCCCTCGGGTGTCGTCCAACTGACCGAAGCCGGCATCGCGCTCCGCAGCGCTTCCAGCGCACAATCACGCCGTCGCTGATATTGCGCGCGCAGCCAATGTACATGCCCTTCCCAACGGCCGCTGGCACAATATTCCGCGATAATCGCGGCTGTAAAGGGGTTAGCTCCGCCGCCCATGCGCAGCTTGCCGCTGGCAACAAATCGCCCGATCCAATCAGGCGATGCCATCAGCCAGCCAATGCGCTTACCCGGCGCCAGCGTCTTCGAAAAACTGCCCAATCGCAGTACTTGTTTCCCGGCGGCCAAAGCGTAGAAGCTAGGGGGCAGCGCATCAACAAAGCGTATATCACGGTAAACATCGTCCTCCACTATAACGAAACCGTAACGTTTGCTCAAATCGATGATCGCTTCGCGCCGCGCGCGTGACAAGGTGATGCCGGTGGGATTCTGGAAATTCGGCACGACATAATAGAATTTCACCGATCGACCTTGGGCTGCCAAAGCACGCAGCCGCCCTTCCATCTCCGCGACGATAACCCCGCCATCGTCGATGGGGATCGCCTGAAGCTGCAAGCGCTGATCGCGGAAAATATGCAGCGCATCCCGATATGAGGGCGCGTCAACCAAGATGGCGTCACCGGGCTCAGTCAGTTGGTGCGTGATCATATCGACACCCCAGGTGGAGCCACCGATGATCATCAGATTGTCGCTGCCGATAACTAGCGCCTCTTCAAAACTGAATCGCTCGATCAGGAACTCGATCAGCTGCGGGTTACCTTGTTCATGGCCATAATTGAAGAGACGGGACACATGCGGGCGGTCCCAGATCGATTCCATGATTGATCGAATGTCATCAATGGGCAACAAATCATAAGCGGGATGGCCGGCGAACAGCGGTATGCTGCCCGGCGCAACGCCCTGCGGTGTCGCTGGCGGAGCCATTTACTTTGGTGTCGAATCTGGCGGCAGGGGGCTGACGTAAACTTGCCCGGCGCGCGCCTCGTCGAATTCAATCTTAGCCCGTGCCAGCAGCTCCGGCTCGGTCAGCAGGTCCAATCCGGCCAGCGCCATCGCTTTGGCAGCGAAGATCATACCTTTGGCGCCAATGCTTGAGCCAGAAGACGCCACCGTCTGCCAACTGTGGCCCGGCGTGCCGAGTGGCCAGCAAGTGGTCGTGATTTGCCCGGTCGGTGTGATCCAACTGACATCGGCGACCTCGGTTGAACCGCTCATCAGGGGCGGCGTTGGCGAATGAGGCAAGACACGCTCCCACAGTGGATCATCGATTTCGGAGGGATCCAACTGCTCGCCGGCCGAAAGCTGCGTCCAATCAAAACCCTGTTTTATCGAACCGTCGGGAAACGTCGCCTGTAATTGCCTGGCAAATTGGCGCTCCTGTTCGCTGAAACGCATATCGTTTACGTCGGCCATTTTCTCATAGAGAAGATCGGACATGACCGAATTCGGTAAAATGTCATAGCACCCGGTGATGAATTCGATTTCGTGTCGGGTGCCGCTCATCAGCGCCGCGCCTTTCGCGATATCTTGCATCCAACCATACATCTCTTCAACCTGCTCGCGTTTAGGCGCGCGCACGAAATACCAAACTTGCGCGAAGGCCGGCACCACGTTGGGTGCTTGCCCGCCGCTAGTCACCACGCAGTGAATCCGCGATTCGGGCGGGACGTGTTCGCGCATGTAGTTGACGCCGGCGTCCATCAGCATCACTCCGTCCAAGGCGCTCCGCCCTAGCCAGGGCGATGCCCCAGCATGCGATGTTACGCCATAAAAGTTAACTTTGAAAGAATTCATCGCCAGCGAGGAACCGTTCCAGGTGATGTTGTTATCGCCCGGGTGCCAGCTGATGGCCGCATCCAGATCATCAAATACGCCGTCCCGCGCCATGAAAGTCTTGCCAACCAGCGTTTCTTCGGCCGGGCAACCATAAAATCGAATTGTACCCTCAACAGTGTCGCGCTCCATTGCCGACTTAAGCGCCATCACCGATCCCATGCAAGCCGTGCCGAAGAGATTGTGCCCACAGCCATGTCCAGGTCCGCCGCTTTGAATGGGCAGCCTTGCGCTCGAAAGTTCCTGTGACAAGCCGGGCAGCGCATCATATTCGCCCAGGAATCCGACAATCGGAGATCCCGACCCCCATTCGGCGATGAAAGCAGTCGGCATTCCGCCGGCTCCCCAATTGATGTCGAATCCATCTGCAGCCAGCTTTTCCGCCAGCATTTGCGAGGCAAATTCTTCCTGCAATGCCACTTGCGGATGATCCCAGATTTCTTTCGCAATATACGTCAACTCTTCATCTTGTTGATTGATGTGCTGCAGGATAGTGTCTTTTGCCGTCATCAGAGTTCCTCAACGCATTATCATTTAACGAATGCCAAAAGATTAACGCATTCGCGGATAATCGCAAAGGGAGCATATTCGTGTCACAGCCTGGAAATGGAAAACGCCCCGCTGGGTGCGGGGCGTCGGGGATACAATAATTTTGTATTTAATAAATTTACTTTGATGAACCTAACCCTAATCGAAATTGACAAGGTTGTCAAGGACTTTTCTGAAATTCATATAAAATCGTATAAATTCTGCAATTTACTGAAGGTCGCGGGCAATTGAGCTTGCCTTCAGGCAAGATCATAAAGTCACTAAATTTTGTCCGCGGAAGTAACGAGCGCCTCGGTTTTGCCCAAAGCAATCAGCATTTCTTCTACGCTGGTAAACTTCACGCGGCTGCGACCAAATTCTACGCCACGTTGCTTTTCGAGGGCGTCGAGTCGTTCCCAATCCTCAAAGGTACAGAATGTCGGCTTGCGGGTTTTGACCAGGTCAAAGATCGTCTCGCAGCGGGTATCATGCGGATCAAGCACTTGCTGCGCCTGCAGATCTTCCAGAAATCGATTAGCTGATTCGATGGCATCCGGTTTGTTGGTGCCAATTAGGCCGCTCGGTCCTCGTTTGATCCAGCCGACGACATAATTTCCCGTCAAACGTTCGTCGCCCTCGTGCTTCTTCAATACACGTCCGCGATCGTTAGGAATCGTGCCCCATCGGTCGTAAAAGGGTACATCCGGCAGAGGCACACCGCGGTAACCCACCGAGCGGAAGACTATATCAACCGGCCAGGTTTCAAAGTGACTGGAAGCGGTCGATCGCAATGAACGGCGGCCATCCAGGTGAAGCTCGTTTTTGACGATTCTTAGTGCTTCGACTTTTTCCCGCCCGAATATGGCGACCGGCGACACCAGAAAGCGCATGATAATCCGCCGCGATTTACCGCTTAAGCCCCGTTCGGCATAGGTCTTGAGGATCTGCACATTGCGCGTCGCAGCCCGATCTCCGTTTTCTTGCAAGGCCGCCACGCTGAGTCCATCAAGCGATGCGTCTCCTTTCGAGACAACGATATCGGCGTCCGCCATTTCGCCCAATTCTTTGATTTCCGGATTGGAAAAGGCGGCTTGTGCCGGTCCTCGCCGACCGAGCACCATAATCTCTTCGACTTCGCTATGCTTCAGCGTTTCCAAGGCATAATCGGCGATATCCGTTTCGTAGAGTTCGTCGACCGTGCGTGCCAAAATACGGGCGACATCCATGGCCACATTGCCGACGCCGATCACTGCAACCCGTTTGATACCGGCCAAGTCGAAGTTGTAGTGACGATAATCGGGGTGCCCGTTATACCAACCGACGAATTCCGTAGCAGCAAAACTGTTGCGCAAATCCTCGCCCGGAATGCCCAGTTTCTTATCAGTTTGCGCCCCCACTGCGTAGATAATGCCGTGATAATGTTCGTTCAAATCGGCCCGGCGGATATCCGTGCCAAATTCGATATTGCCAAAGAAGCTGAAACGCTCATGTTTGGCGATACGGCTGTAGAGTTTTGTGACCGATTTGATCTTGGCGTGATCAGGCGCAACTCCGCCTCGCACCAAGCCGAAGGGTGTCGGCAGGCGTTCGTACATATCCACAAAAATCTGCGGGGTTTTCTGCTTTAGCAGGTGTTCGGCAGCATAAAAGCCGGAGGGTCCGGAGCCGATTATTGCCACGCGTATATGTGTTACTGTCATAGTTGCCTCAATCAACCCGCGCTAGCACCAGACTTTGCCAAAGGTATCAGCAAATCCTTACGAAACGTTGTCAGCGAGACCAACTCTCCACCATCGTCAATGATGCAAAGATCCTCAACCCGCACCCCGAATCCGCGGTCAGGATAATACAGTCCTGGTTCGATGGTCAAGACATTCCCGACTTGAAAGACATCATTACGACGGGTGTGGCTGATCGACGGGCGCTCGTGAATATCAATGCCAACGCCATGGCCCAGGGTATGAATGTAACCGTCCATAGCGCTAGGTTCGGAACGGATCGTCGTGTGCCCCTTGCCTTCGTAGTGATCGAGGACCGCTTCTTGCATCAAGTGAGTTGGCCTGTTGACGCCATAATTCTCGATCGCTATGTCAAAGGCTTCCATCACCGTGTCGTAAGCCGCTTGCACTTCCGGCGGCGCGTATCCAATGCACCAGGTACGGGTCATGTCGTGATGATAGCCGCCGCCCTGCTCGCGCGGGAAAAGATCGAAAACGATGGCTTGACCCATTTGCAGTGGCATATCCGTTTCGCCGCGACTATGAGGGAAGCCGGCATCACGCCCTTGGGCAAAGATCATCGCGGTATCTTCCAGACCGCGCGCCATCAACTCCCGCCGTACCAGGGCCTTGATATCACCAATTGTCACACGTTTGCCTTTGTCGTCGTTCAGGTATTCGCCTTCGGCATCCAGCCCAGCGATATAATCCCAAGCGAATTGCATTGCTTCGTTGGTCCGCGTTGCCACAGACCTAATGCGCCGGATCTCTTCCGCATCCTTGGTCAGCATGGCTTCTTCAAATAGAGTGGACTTTTCTTCGACTACAAAGTCGTATTGCTCAAGGTCGCGCAAGAGCGTGTTGTATAGTGCGATGGTCTTGTTGATCTGCCAGGTCCCGTACAAGCCGACGCGGCCAGCGTCTAATCCCAAACCCTGCAACACATCCGCCCAGAATAATGCGGTCGCTTTGTTATGATCGCCTTCCGCTTTTTCCAGCTGGTCAAAATAACCCTGCTCGACATCGGTACTCACCTTAATGCCGCTCTTTTGCGCTTCCTCCAGCTCCATGCGATTGCATACCAGTAGCGGCGGCTGATCTCGCAACTTGAAAATGGCACCATGCGTAATACGAGCGCCATTGCTCATATAGTAGCGAATGGTGTTGAACTCTTCACCACCTGCGATAATGAACGCGTCCAAATCCCGCTCTTGCATGAGGCGGTCCAAATCTGCTTTCATGAGCGTTTCCTCTATTAGGCGTAATCAGACAATGCCGAGTTTAGTATGCGTATCAGGTCTGCTTCTTGCCCTGCCAGTACGGTGCGCGGATCCAACAAGACTTGTCCGCCGGAAACGCGCGCGATCAGCGGCGGATCTGCTTGCCGCAGCCCTGCCATCAGCCGGTCTGGGCCGTCAACATCAATTGCGAGTAAACAGGTCGGCAATGCGGTGCCCGGCAGGCTTCCTCCGCCCACAGTGGATTGGCCTGCCACAACATTGCCACCGGTCACTTGCGCCCACTGTGAAGCCATATCCCGAATTTCGTCAAGAGAGCGTGAAATCATCCGCCATACCGGGATCTTTTGCAGCGCTTCGCCACGACGATAATGTTCGAGCGTCGCGATCAGCGCAGCGTATGTCAGCTTATCCACCCGCAGCGCCCGCGCTAGCGGATGACGTGTCAACCGCGCAATAGGCTCCGCTCCGCCAACAATGATGCCCGCTTGCGGGCCTCCCAACAACTTGTCTCCGCTGAAGCAAACCAGGTCAAATCCCGCAGCTACACTATCCTGAATGGTTGGTTCATAAGCCAAGCCGAATTGCGTCGTATCAATCAGCGTTCCACTGCCCAGATCATCCACAGCCAGCAAGCCATGTTGATTGGCACAGGCCGTCAATTCTTGAGGCGATGGCTGCTGAACAAATCCCACTTGCCTGAAATTAGAGGCGTGAACGCGCAACAGCATCGCGCTTTCTTCGCTCACTGCCGCGCGGAAATCCGCGATTCTTGTGCGATTGGTCGTACCGACCTCAACCAGCCTGGCGCCGCTTTCTTGCATTATTTCCGGGATGCGAAAGCCACCGCCGATTTCGACCAATTGTCCGCGCGAAATAATGACTTCCCGTGATTTGGCCAGGCCACTCAGAATGAGTATAAGCGCCGCTGCATTGTTGTTAAATACCAAGGCGTCTTCTGCGCCGGTCAGCTCACGCAAAAGCTGTCGGGCATGCCGCAGACGACTGCCACGCTTACCCAAATCCAATGCAAACTCGAGCGTATTGTAGCTGCCGGCAAGCTCAACGACAGACCTCTGTGACGCTTCGGATAGTAATGCACGTCCCAAATTGGTGTGAATGATGACACCAGTCGCGTTTATGACCGGGCGCAAAGTCGGCTGCAGCTTGCTGTGAAGCGCTTCCGCAATCCGGTCAAGCAAGGCGCTATCATTAAGATCGGAGAGTTGTGATGCCAGGATATCTTGTCGCGAAGCATCAAGGTTTTCGCGTATTGCATCCACGACCATTTGACGGCTGAATTGCTCAACCAGGTCTTGACTGCGTTGATGTGACAGTAATTGATCTACTGAAGGCAAGCGCCGCAAGCTATCCCGCTTATCGTTCATGCGCCGATTCTCTGTTGCGCAGGAATACTTCGATCGCACCAAAAAACAGCACCAGGATAACAGTGAATGGCAAGGATAGCGCCCGCGGAATCATGAGCCAGGCGCAGGCAACCACAAGCATTCCGACCCAGATACTCCGTCGAACGATAACTGCAATTGAAGGGCCCTCTTTATCTGTCGCACTCGCGCGCAATCCAAGAAGTAGCCAAACGGGGATCGAAGTTCCGGTCATGGCGATCTGCAGCAAAACAAAAAACAGCCATATTTCGCCGCCGATTCGGGGACGTGTGGTGCTTATCAGTTGTGCCAAGGCAGCCCAACCGGCGAGCATCATCAAAAGCGCAGCGAATAACAAACCCTTTTGTTCGGCAGTTAGTCGCCGTTTGGCAGGCATTTCGGCAGTAGCCATGCCCGGATCCAATTGCTTATCTTGCAGCATGGTTGTCACCTGTGACTCGCTAATTTCGCCGCACACTCATTACGGGCGCCGATGCGCAAGAACAATCGCTAGATAGCCGGCGATTCGTAGCATCACACTCGTTCATTATTGGCGCAGCGCATGACACACAGTATAGCAGAAGCCCTCACGGGAGGCGATCTGTGGCAGCGCATTCACCTGAAGGTAACAGCGACACTGATGAATTAACGGTCAATGGAGCGCATCAATTCGCGCGTCTCCAGTGACGGTGCTACGGCGAGCTTTTTCTTGAGCAAGCGCGCCAATATCGCGTATTGATTCCGCGCATCGTCAAGGCGACCCATATTTATGTACATCTGCATCGCTTGGCGGTGAATGTCCTCACGTTGCGGAACTTCTTTCAGTGCCCGGGTAAAGTAGCCGAGCGCTCGATCCCAAAGATGCTTGGCCACTTGCAAATATGCCATACCGATCAGCGCTTCAGCATACATCATCCGCAATTGCTGCCGTCTCGCTTCTACCCAATCCAGATTAACTGTATGCAGGAAAGGCGCTTTGTAAATGTCAATCGCATGACCATACAGCACCTCTTTTTCGTGCGGGTCATCCGACATCAAGGCGCCTTCCATCGCTTGCTCGAAATCGAAGACATCGTAATGCCGGACAATTTTGTCGCTCGGCACGTAAAATCCAGTCGAATAGGAAGTCAACTCGTAATTCTCATCGTCATCCACATACAATGAGATGCGCTCGGTGATTTTGCGCTTGGTGACATGAAAAACGTTGGTCGCATCCTTGATTGACAACTTGGGCCAGAAAATATCGAATATCTGGTCGCGCGTTACCAGCGGATTGTCGATGAAATAGAAAAAGAGATTGCGCGGCAAAGCACCATCCCAGATACGGATTTCTTGCCCGTTCGAGATTGCGTGCCCACGGCCGAACGCGTAGATTTCGAGCTGAGGCTTCGGTGCATCGTCCGAAGTGAATAACAAGTTGCTGCTTCGGTGCGCGGTGCCCAGTACCACTGCCTCGTCGCGATTCACCCAGTAGATCCAAGGCTCGTAGGTGAGCATCCGGGAATTGACCGCCAGCTGGGTATTAGCAGGCAAGTTATCGACTAGCGCCTTCATGAATCGGCGAAAGTCGCCATCTTGTGGCACGCGATCCAATTCGTCAAGAAACAATACGACACGTTCGAGATCGATTTGGGCAAGATCAGCTGCCAATGCTGCGCCCATATCCCCGGCATTCGCACTCGCCAAGGACGCCGAAAGATTGCTGCCGAATTCGTCCAGCACCGATTTCAGCTCATCCAATAGCCCGCTCACCCACTCATTCAATCCGTTGGAATCTTCAGCAATTCGATGATACAGGAGTCCCTCTTCCAAATCGTTCAGAAAATAACTCAAGAAAATGTTGCGAAAGTTTGCCCAAGGATATAGCAATATAACTTTCTTACCCTGGGAAAGCTCTCGAAACGATTCAAATGACACGTTGGTGACTGCATAGGAATACATGACGCTACCTTTCGATGTGTTATCGGCGATGAGATGCTGGCCTCTTTTCGCGGCCAGCAAGACGACGGCTCTCGGCAGTGTTAACTATAATATCATTTATGTCATTCTTCAACCATTTTGACCGCTTTTGTGAAGGGTAACCCGAATTTCGCCGAAAGACAAAATAAACATATTATGTTTTATGCGTACAATCCAATTAACGTTTCGCGACAATTATCACCTAAAATGAGGGGCCTCGGCATAAGCATTCCCATACCTGCGTACACCAATCATGAGCCTAATATGGCATTGAAACGAAAAGCGAACAGGCTCTTTCTGACCGTCTGTCTTGCGAGTCACGGGGTGGACACTTTACAGATAGAATCATTATTAATGTAGCATGCAATACTAGTCACGATACTTTGCAAACATTAATCTTTGCTCGCGCACATGCGGAAGACGTGAGGCAGGGCGCTCTTGCCGGAGCACCACTGCGCTTCATTTTCAACTGTATCGATAGACAATATGAGCTCAGTGAATCAGTACAATCCCGGCTGATGCCCCCTCACCTAAATCGCGCGATTCGTGCCCGATCGCAATTGATGGGGAGAGAAAAATTCGGTTGTTCGGACCAGGACGGAAGTTGCTGGCCCCATCTGCGCTGTTGGAGACATGGCCAGCGATGCGAAGAGTTTCAAACTTTCTTACAAATCTTTCGGGGAGTATTGCACCTCAATGCCGATGCGGATAATCTTGTCGGGTGCAGTGCCGGGGCTCGGCCGCTGCGGGTCAATCTTCTGCAAAGTGTTTAGGACAGCCAAGCTATCCTCGTCGGCGACGCAACCGAAGACCGCATGACGCCCATTGAGATGCGGAGTCGGAATGAAGGTGATGAAAAATTGCGATCCGTTGGTATTGGGTCCGGCGTTGGCCATGCTTAATGTGCCGGGAGCATCGTGGCGGATACGCAAAGCAGATTGCTCGTCATCCCAGCGATAACCGGGTCCGCCGCGCCCGCTTCCGGTGGGGTCCCCGCCTTGTGCCATAAATCCATCGAGGACGCGATGGAAGCTCACATCGTTATAAAAGCCGTCCTGGGCGAGGAAGACAAAATTGTTGACGGTGATCGGCGCGCGATCGGCGAAAAGGTCGATGGCTATGCTGCCTTTGCTGGTTTCCATATTGGCGCTGTAGACCTTCTTGACATCGATGGTCAAGGCGGGTGGGTTGGCATATTGTTTGGGCACGGGAGTCTCCTTTTGATTGCGTGAATTTGACTTTTGAGCGTAGCAGATAATGGGTGGCGGGGGTAGTGTGTGGGCGAATCGTCGCCGAAACACGAAATTAGGAAAGAGCAGAGCAATTGGCGAGTCCGGAACCTAAACATCTCCAATATAGCAGCATTAAAGCCCGGCTAGATATGGTCAAAATATCTGCGACTCGGGCAAAACATAGTCAATCAGTTTTGCGCTAAAGACGTGTTCGATCTTGAACTGTTCCGTCAAACCTGGAACGTCATCCTTAAAGAATTTCCATTCTTCTCTATTGAGCTGCAACGCAAAGATATTTTGTCTGCCAAGCGCATGAGTTTGCCGGAAAAAATTGACACCAATTCTATCAACTGCTGGGTTTAATTCCGATGTTCTGTCAAATAGTAACACTAGTGTATCTTTGAAGATGCGGTACATCTCTAACTTATCGGGAAAGTCAATATGGAACTCGACAGTTACAATTATCTTTTCTTTACCTGAAGGCGATTCAATTAGTGACAGTTGATTGACAATGCATCCATTTAACTTGGAACAAGACATTATTGCGGAAACTATCTGCTCTTCAACTTCCGGGCGGTCAATTTTGTCTTTCCCTAAGACGTTAGACACGTTTTCTACGGACGGCGGTGTAGACATTAGAATGTCTTGGATTGGAACGAGAAATGTTGAAGTCGTAGTAAACATATAGAAGAGGAGAGCAACGCAATAGGTCAGTAAAGATATGCAAATTACAAATAGTGTGGTTACAGACGCCACAAGCGTAATCTCTGCGGAATATTCCGCGCCTAGAAAGACAATGTCAAATATATTTCCGGTGACTGCGGTCAAGAAATTCAAATCAAGCGATGCGTATAGACTAGGTCCGCCGTCAGATGAGGCCAGAAAAAGTCGAACCGCATTTGCAAAGACAAAAAGAACAAAATACGACCTCATGAATCCGCCGAGACCCCGATTGACTCGAAGCATCAGACGCATTTCCCTGATACGCAATTTCGCATTTTCGTGCCTTGACCATATGTTGATTCCTGGAATTATGGCTTGGACGGCAAGTAGAATAGTGATAAGTATGAGGGAAAAGTCTGCTGCAAAGCCGAATATTAGCAAGACATCTGCAACGTCTAGCAATCCTAAAAGGCCAGACAAGACTACAGTCGTGGTTATCGCGGATGACAGAAGAAAATGTGACTCCCTCTGCTTTCGCCCGTTTGTCCCGGGGATAATGTCCTCAATCAGGTCGTAGTTTTTTCGAAAGAATCGGTAGCTAGTTTCTCTTATAAATACGTTAAATGTGAGCCAGATCACTAATCCAATGACCCAAATGAGCTCGTGAGTAAGAACGACTGCAACAAACAACCATGCAACTGCATACGGAAGCAAGAATTTTGCAAATATCCTTTGGGGCACGCTCTTCTCTTCAAGATTCTTAGTAATCGAAAGGAACCAGCCGAGTGGGAACCAGTAGGCGCACAAAGAAATCACGAATCCAAGAATTAGCCCGTATATCCAAATATTGCCAACTGTCGCCCAGAACATGAATCGGAAGAGCCAGGATGGATTATGTTTCGATGGAATCGCAAATGTGGCTTGAAACCACAAGACAGCAACAGATACTGAAAAGGCATGTGCGTACACTTGCATTAACTGCAACTCTTTTTCAATCGGCGAGTCGACAACCGGAAAAAACATCATTGCTAGCAATACAAGAAAAACTAAAGCAAACTGCACGCGACCACCGATAAACCAAGTAGCTGCGCGGACAATTGGGTGTCTTTTGGCCGAATCTACCTTATTGAAACGTTCGAGCCTTTTTTCAATTGCTTTTGACTTATTGATGGCTCTTTTGATACTCTCAGCAGCAGTATCAACGACATGTCCACCGATTTCGAGCTGCGGGTGTCTCGAATCAAATGCACGAAAGAGAATATCAAGGCTACTTAAAGAATCTACGATTTCCTTTTCTACTTGTTTTCTGAATGGTTCAACGTCCATTGTTACGATCTGAGCTTTTACTGCCTCTGCAATGCTCAGCACCGAATCGGCGCCAGCTACTATCGCTTGCAACTCGTTCGTCATAGTTTTGCTCTGCAGGGTGTCTTTAGAGAAAACTTCTAGGTTAGCATAGATAGTCTGGAGTTCTTTCCGCCAATTTTCTACGAAAGGAATCAATATCTTCGTTTCGGTGTGAACTATTGAAAAATCGCGTTGCGGCTTATCGAAACGTACAGCTTCGTATCTGTTGAAATATGAAACTATACCATCTTGGGAGACTTCCATTGTCCGCCTTGCGCTTTAGTATCAAGTATCCGAAACTATTATATATGTGAAGATATTAGAAATCTGTAGTTCTGCAAACTGCGCATAGCAGACACGCAACTTATTCGATTTATCCGATTCAAATTTATAGTAGTGTATATGGACTACCCTAATGGAAGCGAATTCTGAGTTAAAGCCCATGCCACAAATAGCCGAACTCTTCAAGAACATGAGCTACGGACCTGCGCCCGAATCCGATGCGGCTGCCATCGCCTGGCTCGATTCCCATCAGCGCAAATTTGACCTCTTCATTAACAACGCCTGGGCTCCGCCTGCGGAAGGCAATACGTTCACAGTTTCCAATCCGGCGCGAGACGAAAAGCTGGCACAGGTAGCCGACGCCGGCGCAGCGGACATTGACGCCGCGGTCAAGGCGGCACGGGCGGCGTTCACGAACTGGAATGCTTTGACGTGCCATCAGCGCGCCCGCCATCTTTATGCGATTGCCCGCAACGTACAGAAGCATGCGCGTTTGCTGGCGGTGGTGGAAAGCCTGGATAATGGCAAACCAGTCCGAGAATCACGCGATATTGATATCCCGCTTGTGGCGCGGCATTTCTATTACCACGCCGGCTGGGCGCAACTGATGGACAGCGAATTGAGCGATTATCAAGCTTTGGGTGTGGTCGGTCAGGTGATCCCCTGGAACTTCCCGCTGCTGATGCTGTCATGGAAGATCGCGCCGGCTATCGCTATGGGCAACACCGTGGTTCTCAAGCCGGCACCGTATACGCCCTTATCCGCGCTGCTCTTTGCCGAAATCATCGCCGAAGCCGGATTACCGCCCGGCGTAGTCAATATCGTAACTGGCGGAGATGAGGCCGGCGCGGCGCTGGTGGCGCATGAGGATCTGGACAAGGTCGCCTTCACCGGCTCGACAGCCGTGGGTCGGATTATTCGGCGTGTTACCGCGGGCACGGGCGTCAAGCTGACGCTTGAGTTGGGTGGCAAATCGCCCTTCATCGTCTTTGACGACGCCGATACGGACGGCGCCATCGAGGGTCTGGTTGACGCGATATTCTTCAATCAAGGTGAGGTTTGTTGCGCAGGCTCACGCTTGCTGGTGCAAGAAAACATGTACGAAAGCTTCCTGGAAAAGCTCAAGCGGCGCATGAGGCAATTGCGGCTGGGCGATGCCCTGGACAAGGGTATGGATATCGGCGCGATTGTCGATCCCGTGCAATATGAGAATATCGACAATTGGGTCAAGCGGGGCGCCGCAGACGGTGCTCAAGTATTTCAGCCGGAATGTGATCTACCAACCACGGGCTGCTTCTATCCGCCGACGCTTTTGACCAATGTCGAAGCGGCCTCGGCCCTGGCGCAAGAAGAAATATTTGGTCCGGTTCTGGTAGCGATGAGCTTCCGTACACCGAGCGAGGCGGTCGAATTGGCGAACAATACGCGATACGGCTTGGCGGCATCGATTTGGAGCGAAAACATCAGCCTGGCGCTGGATACCGCTCGCAAAGTCAAAGCTGGCAGCGTCTGGATCAATAGCACCAACTTATTTGACGCGGCCTCCGGCTTTGGCGGATATCGCGAAAGTGGTTTCGGGCGCGAGGGCGGCAAAGAGGGCTTGTATGCCTATTTGCGCCCGCGCTGGATGCAACGCATAAAGCCGCAATTGGGAGACCCAGCAAAAGATTGGGGCACAGCGATCCCGCCGGCACCCTCCCCCTTAGAAACCACTATCGGTAGCTCGGAAAAAATCGATCGAACGGCGAAGCTGTATATCGGTGGTGGCCAGAAGCGGCCCGATGGCAATTATACGCGAACTGTTTTTTCGCCCTCTGGCAAGCGCGTCGGGCAGGTGGGCGATGGCAATCGTAAAGATCTACGTAACGCGGTGGAAGCAGCGCATAAAGCCAAGAACTGGGCTTATTACGCGCCGCATAGCCGCGCGCAAATTCTCTATTTCATCGCCGAAAATCTGTCGGCGCGCCGTGACGAATTTGCTCGGCGCATCAGCGCAATGACCGAAGCGGATCAAGCGCTGGCGCAGCGTGAAGTGGACACCTCGATTGACCGGCTTTTCTATTGGGCGGCCTTCGCGGACAAATGCGGCGGGACGATACAAGAGACGACCCTGCGCGGATTGGTGGGCGCAATTCATGAGCCGATTGGGGTCATAGGCATCGCTTGTCCGGACGAGCATCCCCTGCTCGCCTTCGTCTCGCTACTTGCTCCGGCAATCTCGCGCGGGAATACAATCGTTTGCATCCCATCACCGGTTTATCCCTTGAGCGCAACTGATTTGTATCAGGTTTTCGATACATCGGATTTGCCGGCTGGCGTAGTGAACATCGTCACCGGCGAGCGCGATCACCTGGTCAAGACCTTGGTAGAACATGATGATGTGGACAGCTTGTGGTACTTTGGTGACGCCGAAGGGGGTCGCCAGATCGAGGCGCGCTCGGCGCATAACATGAAGCGCACCTGGGTCGATTATGGGCAGCAACGCGATTGGACGGATCCGCAGCAAGCTGCAAGTGCCGAGTTTATCCGTGAATCGATCCAGGTAAAGAACGTCTGGGTACCGACCGGCGTTTAGGCGAAACGTTCCACCAATTCGAGCAAGGTTTGCAACATCAGATTTGCGCCATTAATGCAATCAGTGTCCCCGGTGAATTCATTGGGATTGTGGCTGATCCCATCCACTGAAGGCACAAAGTACATTGCGGCCGGCGCAATGCTGGCCACATTCTGCGTATCATGACCGGCAAAGCTCAACATTCGCTGATGTGAAAGTTGAAGCCGGTCCGCGGCAGCTTCGATAGCAGCCATGACTGTCTCGTTCATTTCCGCTGGAAGCACGGCCGGCGTCTCTTTATAAGACACCTTCAGATCAAACGCTGCGGCGCACTCCTCTAGCAGATCCAGCAATTCAACTTGCATTTGATCCATTTGATGAGTCGAGCCGTGACGGAATTCCAGCGCCAATTCCACTTCTGCGGGAACAATGTTAAACGCGCCTGGTTTGGCATTGATCTTGCCCACATTACAAACGCCTGGGCTGTAATTTTCCATGATGTGCCTGCGCGCGCGCAAAACAAAGTCGGCCGCACCCCACAATGCATCACGGCGCAAGTCCATAGGCTTGGTTCCGGCATGCGCTGCCTCGCCTGTGAACGTCACATTCAAGGCGCGTATGCCGACTATGGCATTGACAACGCCTATATCGATAGCGGATTCTTCCAGTCTCGTACCCTGTTCGATATGCAACTCCACCCAGGCCAGCACATCATCGCGGCTGGCATCGAGCATGGATGCACGTGAGATGCCCACCGACGCCAGCCGATGCGTGAGTTCGTCCTGGGCGATTCTCGCAATCTGGAAGTCCTCTGCTGTCAGTTGCCCGACAAGAGCGCGACTGCCCATGAGCCCCATTATCGCGCTCTCTTCATCAGTTAAATTGACTGATTCCAAAGTGATAGACGGTGTGATCCCCTGATCTTTTAGCGTGCGCAGCGCCTCAAAAGCCACCATCACCCCCAAGGCACCGTCGTAGCGACCGCCGTTGGGAACGCTATCGAGATGAGAGCCCGCCAGAATGCGCTTTTCGCTCGATGAGTCACTATAGAGAATGGCGGACTGATTACCGGCCCCGTCCATATCGAAATCCAGTCCTGCTTCGGCGATCTTGCGACGGTACCACTGGCGCGCCTCGATATCAGCCTCAGTTAGCGCCGAGCGGGATACGCCGCCATCAGGCGTTGCGCCGATTTGCGCCAGTTCATTCAAATCAGCAAGCAAGCGCGCTTCGTTGATCTTTAACATACTGGTTTCGTTTCTTCCCGTTTCGATTTATCGGGAGAGTAGCGCAAATGCCGCGCCTTAGCAAAGCACGGCACATGCCGACGTACAGGGATGCCATTGATTGCGCCTTATCGGCTGCCCGATATCTGGCTATAATATCCTGGTGACTACGCTCAGGTATTTCCTCGGAGAATGAAATGAAACTGTATTCATGGAACGTCAACGGCATCCGCGCCGCACAGAAAAAGGGCTTTCTCGATTGGCTGCATAGCGCCCAGCCCGATGTCTTGACGGTGCAAGAAACCAAAGCGCATCCCGAGCAGCTCGACGCCGAATTGCGGCAACCGGAAGGCTATCACACCTGGTGGTCTAGCGCCGAACGAAAGGGCTACAGTGGTGTTGGATTGTTCAGCAAGAACGAGCCAAAAGATGTGAAGATTGGGCTGGGCATCGAGAAATTCGACAGCGAGGGGCGCACCATCATTGCCGATTACGGTGATTTCACCCTTATGACTACCTACTTGCCCAACGGCAGCCGCGATCACAGCCGCGTGCCCTTCAAGATGGAATACAAAGGTGCATTTCTCGATTATGCCAATGCGCTGCGGGCGGAGGGAAAGTCCGTTGTTTTCGCCGGCGATATCAACACAGCACACAATGAGATAGATCTGGCGCGTCCCAAGCAAAACGCCAAGACCACCGGCTTCCTGCGCCAGGAGCGCGATTGGATCGACAAGGTGGTATCAGAGGGCTACATCGATAGCTATCGGCATCTGAATCCGGAAAAAGAAGGCGCCTATTCCTGGTGGTCCATGCGCAGTGGCGCGCGCGCAAAGAATGTTGGCTGGCGTATCGATTACTTTTTCATTTCACCGGACTTGCTTGACAAGATGGACAACGCGGAGATTCATGCCGATGTCTTGGGAAGCGATCACTGCCCCATCAGCTTGACGCTGGGGGTTTGATTGAGCTGCCCTTGTAGGGGTAGATAGACTGAGGCTACTTGCTGATTCACTCGCGCTACGATTAAGTGCTGAACCTAGTTCGCACTACCGCTTCAGCGTTGGCAAATCCGACAGCATAAACTGCCCCTCATAATGGCATCTTCTCGCTAGTGTTTGGCAAGTGCCAAATCGAGGCGTTTATCTAGTTGCTGACAGAAATCCACTATGCATATAGGCAATGGCGCCCTCGTGCCTGAACAAAACCCACTCGTAGTTGTCGTTTATTCCTTCGCCGGTCACCCTCCCCAGCGCCTTGATTTCGTCGCCCGTGCTGATTCGGCCGCTGATCTCGCAGCTCCTCCATGGACAAGTGCGCGCGACAGCGTATGAGGTGCCGCGGAAGGACACGCGATATGTGCTACCGGCTTGGACAGTGCCCGAGCTTGAGTCTTTCGCACTCGACGTCTGCTCCGTTAGTTCCAATTGTACTGCTGAGGCATCAACTGCTGATGTCGCGTAGACAGAATAAATCGTTGACAGTTCGCCGCGGTGAACGTATCCGGAGTTGCCATCCTGGTTGTAAATTATCCAGCGGTTATCGTCATCAAAGGGCTGCCCTTTTACCTGCCCGTAAGACCTCGCCTGCGAACCCGCACGCGCATAACCTACGACCCGGCAATTGGGGCGCGGGCAAGATCGGACTATCGTCGCCGCATCGGATTGGTAAAACATTCCGGCTTGACCCCCTGAAGACGGTTGTCGAGTTTCAGTCGTCAGAGACTGTGACGGCTCCGCGAGGGATTCCGCAGTCCCTGCTGTTGCGGCTTCGTCTTGCCCCAGTTTTGCCACCAAGCCGCTATGTACATACCCTTCAGAATTCTCCTGATCAATTGAAATCCAAACGTTGTTATCGCCGATCTTCTGCCCGATAACGCGTCCGCTCGCGTTCAAAAGCCTGCCTGGACTGAGAAGGTCAATTATTCCGCAATCGAGGTAAGGGCATTCCCAAAGACTTGCATGCGCCCTGACCGAATATTGGCCGGCACCATCGTTGCCCTGCGTTGGCTGCTCATCCTTTGCGTCGCCTTTCGTTGGCTGTTGCACCCTGTCCGTTTCGGCATCCCGCCCAGGGGCAGTATCCAACATGACTTCTGACACGGTCGACATGTGAATATAACCGGTGGCACCATCCTCATTGATGGCAATCCAACTGTTATTGCCGTACAAGTCCTGACCCTTGATTTGCGCTATGGATCTGAAATGCGTGTCCGGTTCCAGAACGCTGACAGCTCCACAATCGAGACTGGGGCAAGACCAAACGAATGCGTATGAATCGGTCTTGTACTCGATGCCATTTGCGTCCCCAGTCAATGCTGGCCGGCGAGACGATTGCGAGGAAGACGTTGGCTTTTCTTCTGCAGCCGTTTCGGGCTCCGCTGGCGCAGCCCGCACCAGCGATACCTCGCCAATATGAACGTACGCAGCCGAGCCCTTGCGATTAAAGGCAACCCACTTGTTGCTACCGTTTACGGTTTGGCCCGTGATTCGCACGAGCGATTGAATACGTGCGCCCTGTCGCAGCGTCTCCACTACGCCGCAGCTCAGCCTGGGGCATGTTCGTACTCGGGCTCGATGGTCCACAACGTACACAGCGCCTGTAGCGTCCGAAGGTATCGGCTCGTCGTTCGAAGGCGCTCTGGTGTTTGGTTCTGCCGGAAGGGCTGTCTTTTCGGCAGGGATAGAATCGAGACTGGAGCTGGGCCGGAATTCTATCGACGGCTGAGATCCCACCATGATGGCTTGCAGATCCAGATCGGAATAGGCGAGCATGAAAACTATTACGATGGCGAAGGCGCAAGCAGCCACAAGCCGTCGAGGCGCGCGTCGTGCCCGGGCGATTGGCTGGTGTCGGCTGCCTGGTGAAGCGATACGTGTCGCGGAGCGCTCATCCTGCAATAATGATTCACCCTCAACGCGATTCAGAGCCAAATCTGCCAATGTTGCTGGCTGTCCGAGATCGGCCGGTTCAAACTCAGGAATCTCGGTTTGCGACAGATCAAACCACTGGCCCGATTCGAGGTTGCCCGCGTAACGCCGATGCAACTCTTGTTCCAAGGCGCGGGCATCATCCGAGCGCTCGAGAGATACGATCCGTGTCCTGAAAGGATACTCCGCCATGATTCTGTCAATCTGCACCACAGGATGTGTGCAGCGGCCGATCTTGAAGCGCTTGCCATAATCGACATCTTCCAGAATAAACACATATCCGGCGGGAGGTTTCAGTAGTGGTAAGTTGCGGTAGTTGCGGACGAGATCGGAATTGCTGCGCCCGAGCATATTCAATTTGCTCTCCCCTTATCGTCTACGGTCAGGCTTTGACGCGCGAGCTACAACATCAATCATAGCTGCTACGCGGTCCATCCACTACTGTTTTGCAAATACCGTATAATAATCGTATGAATATCGGACAAATCCTGCGCTCTAGTTTCCACGATGCCCGCGCAGCGCTAGTGATGGGCACATCCGCAGATTCGCTGGCGCGAGCACGCGAGCGCGCATTCGCAAAGGCGGTCGCAGCTCAGTTGCAGGACGCGCTTTCCGCAGATGACATTCGTGTCTTTTCGGCGTATTCACGCGGCAACAAAGCCGATTTCGGCACAGAGCAGCTGATATACGAAATCGTGGCCTGCCGTGTCTCAAAAGGCAATACAGCCGACCGACTCAAGGAGCCCTTTGCATATATTACGGAACCGCTCTGGCAAATTGAAATCGAGTTTTCACGAGAATGGCGCGATGCGGTCTATGCGGTCAATCGGCTCTGCTGTGGCAGCGCGGAAAGCAAGCTGCTAATCAACGCGCAGCGCAGCGGCGGACACGACGAGTTTGTCGATACGATAAAGACAGGGGCGTCTCACTGCTCCGGTAACTTCTATTTGGCACTAGTGCCGCATCCGCAAGATTGGGATGATGGCGATGGAACGCTGGACATCTGGCAATTGGACGACGACACATGGCGGACGGTCTCGTGATACTGGAGGGTTCAACGGATATCGCGAAATAAAATGAAACATGAACGGACACTCAGCCGTTCCATAGACAAGATTCGCGAAATCCTAGGAGGACATATGCTAAAAGCCAATCTCATACTCGGAATACTGCTGCTGATTATGGCGCTATTTGCCGTCGTGCAAGACAAAGACCAATCCACCTATCGCGTCTGGTCACGGGTGGATAGGATAAGCGCAGATTTGGCAGGCAGCGGAGAGCCGGAAGGCCGAGCATGGGAATTGAAAATCGCCGGGCGGCACGGCAATGCTTGTGCATTGTCACTGCAGAGCGAGATCAGCCGCTACCAGAACAATATTGATCTGCAACTCTTCCGCGAGGTCCCATCCACGGCAAGTTGCGATGGCGAGGAGGCACTCTTCGAGACCAGCATCGGGATTGATGCCGAGCTGGTTGCGGCTGCGCCAGCCTATCTCACCATCAACGATCAAGTCTGGCTGATCGCTTATTCTGTAGAGGACTCGGTTCAGGCGCCGCGCTTTGTAGAGTTGCGCCTGATTGCTGCCCTTGTCGATGAAGCCAACTTAAAGGATGCAGATGCCGATACATCGGCATACCAGTTGCGCATCCGCGGCAGTCAGGCGGTCGGCTGCCAGGTGCCGCTGGTGTATACGCTGCGCGAAACGGCGGAGAGCATCTTGATCGGCGCTTTTAGTCCGATCGCTGCCGACGAGGTTTGCCCGGCTATGATCGTTTCGCTTAATGAGACTATCACGTTGCCTGCAACGGATATGCCCGAAGATGCGTTAATCAAGATAAACAACGTGATATACGATGAATTGGAGAGCCAAACAATGAGCCAAATCGACAAAGTCCTGACCAATATCTTTAGCGTCACAATCAATGTGAGCGACTCTGATCAGAGGCAAGTCAGCCTGGATGTGGCGGGAGAACATCCAGATGGATGCGATTACCCAGCATTGGTTGGTCAAACGCGGCAGGGAAACAATATTACAGTTGAGGTGTATCGAGAAATACCGGCTGATGTCTTCTGTCCCATGATCCTCCGGCCCTATCAAGGCACGATTCAGCTGGATGGCGACTTCTCTAGCGGAACCTACACTATCAATGTCAATTCTCATTCTCAAACTCTAGAAATCTGAGGAAATCCAACATGCAAAAGCTGCAACGTATTGTCGTCTGTATGATCCTGTTTGGCAGCCTGCTGCCCGTGGGCGCCCAAGAGACGAGCAGCAGCATCGCCGTCACAGTGTACAACGAGGGCACTGCCCTTATCCGTGACCAGCGCAACTTGACGCTGGAGGAAGGCATCAATCTCGTCAACTTCCGCGATGTCGCCGCAACTATCGATCCGACATCCGTCCGCATGGTCTCGTTGAGCGATCCCGCCGGCACGGTTGTACTGGAGCAAAACTATATCTACGACCTGGTCAACAGTTCGGCGCTGCTGGCGCGATATCTCGATGAAACGATTAAAATCACTGCTGCCGACGGCACCTTGTACACCGGTGAATTGCTTAGCGGGCGCAACAATGAAGCGATCTTGCGCAGCGAAGCTGGCGAAATTGTCGTCATTCGCTTGCACGATGCTCGTGATATTCGCTTCCCGGCATTGCCGGAAGCCCTGATCACCCGTCCCACTTTACAATGGCTGTTGCACAGTTCCGCGGCCGGCGAACAACTGGTGGAATTGACGTATCTGGCTGGCGGCATGAATTGGACCGCGGACTATAACCTGCTCTTGAGCGGTGATGAGAGCAACCTCGACTTGAAGGGCTGGGTCACCCTGAACAACCATAGTGGCCGCGCCTTTGAAGATTCGCGGCTAAAACTGGTTGCCGGCGATCTCAATCGCATTCAGCCTCAGATAATGATGGCGGAGAGCCGCGAAGCCGCCTTCGATATGAATGGCAAGGGCGGCGGTGGCGTGGCCCAGCGAGAGCTTTTCGAATATCAGCTCTACCAAGTCGAACGCTTGGTCACTATTGGCAACAACGAGACCAAACAGATCGAATTCGTCAGCGCTGCGAATATCGCCGCAGGTAGCTTTTTCGTATTCGACAGGTCGCCAGAGTTTGGCGCCTATTATTCGCCTATCGATTATCCCGAAGGCTACGGTGTCGATAGCAGCAGCGATGTTATGACATTCCTGGAATTCAATACCGGGGAGCAAAGCGGCCTCGGCGCCGACCTGCCTGCGGGACGCATCCGCGTGTATCAAGAAGATGTCGACGGCGCCGGTCTGCTGATCGGCGAGAATTACATCGATCACACACCCGAAGGCGAAGACCTGCAGATTCTACTGGGCAAAGCATTTGATCTGGTCGGAGAGCGGACACAGACCGCCTTCAACACGATTTCGCGCGATGTCGTTCAGGAAAGCTTCGAGATTCGTCTGCGCAACCGCAAGGAAGACGAAGCTGTTGAAATCCGGGTGCCAGAGAGGCTGTATCGCTGGAGTGGCTGGGAGGTTATTGATAGCTCTGCGAGTTTCGAGAGACTCAATGCCTCCACTATCGAGTTTCGCCTTGAGGTCGCACCCGGTGAGGAAGAAGTGCTGACCTACACGGTGCAGTATACCTTCCCGCGCAATCGCTAATCTAAAAGTTGAAGCCCCTGCCGCGAGGGTTGGGAGGGGCTTGCCTGATCCAGGCGCGCAGTTACAGAGCTGTTGGTCTATTTCCTAAAGTGGCAATCCGAGGTGGAGAAAGCGGCTTAATCCGGCGTTTCGCAAACGCCGTAGCTATTCTTCATGAACGCGATATGAGAATCGAAAGCACGCATATCAACCTTGTCCCAGAGACGCTCATAATGCCCATCACTGTTCAACTTCCATGAATTGCGTACATCCAGCAGATCTGTTTTCAGTATACGCAGTACCCGCCAGTGGATCCGGGGATCGACGATGGGAAACACCACTTCGACCCGATTGAGCAGGTTACGGCGCATCAGATCGGCACTGCCCATGTAAAGCTGCTGGAGTTCCGGCGCGTTGCGGAAATAATATATCCTGCTGTGTTCCAGATAGCGGCCGACAACGCTTTTGACAGTGATGCTTTCGCTGAGTCCAGAAATGCCGGGCCGCAAGCAACAGAGACCGCGCACGATCAGGTCGATTTTCACTCCAGCCTGCGAGGCTTGATAAAGCTTCTGAATCATGTGATCTTCTTCGAGTTGGTTCATTTTGAAGATCAAGCGGGCACATTCACCGCGCCGAGCCGCCTCTATCTCATTGTCGATCAACGCGATCATCATATCTTGCAAGTATTCTGGCGCTACCAAGAGTCGATTGTAGTTAGTTTCCGGCGCATAACCCGTCAGACGATTGAACAAGCGCGAGGCATCCGCGGCAATCTGTTCGTTGCAAGTGAAGAGTCCGATATCGGCATATAGCCGAGCGGTGGTCGCATTGTAGTTGCCTGTGCCCAGATGCACGTAGCGGCGCAGACCATCGCGCTCGCGGCGGACAACCAGCGATATTTTGGCATGAGTCTTGACCGGCAATTCTTCCACACCATAGACGACGTGCACGCCTTTTTCTTCCAGCGCCGTCACCCACTCCAAATTGTTTTCTTCGTCGAAGCGGGCTTTGAGCTCGACCAAGACCGTGACTTGCTTTTCGTTATCCCGGGCGTCCATCAAGGCATTTACCACCGGGGAGTTCTTGCCGACGCGATACAGAGTGGTTTTGATGGCCAGGACATCCGGATCGCGGGCGGCGCGTTTGAAGAAATCTTCTACTGGAGAGAACGAGTCGTACGGATGATGCATAATGACATCTTGTTTGCGGATGACCTCGAAAAAGTCTGTAGATTTGGCAAATGGTTCCGCTAGCCGCGGCACATAGGGAGGGTCCTTTAGATCAGGACGGTCCACTTGCAGCACTTCAAAGAGATCCGCCGAACCCAATTCGCCTTCAATCCGGTAAACTTCGCGATTCGACGGCACTTCAAGCGAACTCGTCAGGCGATTGAGCATGCGTTCGCTGATTTCGGCGGGGACGCTCAAACGTACCACGGATCCGAAGCGTCGTTCACGTACACCTTGCTCGATGATCGATTTTACATCCAGCAAATCTTCATCCTGCTCATGTTCATAATCGATATCGGCGTTGCGCAAAATTCGGAAAGGAAAGGCCTCCACGATGTGCATGCCCGGGAACAATTCGGGCAAGTGGTCGGCAATGATGTCTTCCACCCATAGGAAGTGATTACCATCTTGTTCGATTCCTGTATAACTCGCCGTTATGGATTCGAGGCGAACGATACGTGGCACAACATCCACGGGCACTTTGATCCTCGCGAAATCGAAACCAGTGACCAAGTCGTCACTGATCCGTTCGAGGTAGATCCCGAGATTCAAACTGAGATTGGATATAAATGGGAAGGGACGCGCGTGGTCTACCGCCAGCGGCGTCAATACCGGGAAGACCTCCGAACGGAAAAAATAAGAAACAGCTTCCTGTTCGCTTTGGCTAAGCTGGTTTGTCTTGATGAAATGGATGCCTTCGCGCGCCAATAGCTCAAATACTTGTCGTCGCACCCTTCGTTGGCGAACGATCAATCCGGCGACTTCTTCGCGTATTGTCCGCAGCAACTGCATCGTCGTGATGCCATCAGGCCGTGTTTTGGGATTGCTAATGTGCAACTTCTGAAAATATCCGGCAACGCGCACCATGTAAAACTCATCAAGGTTGTTGCCCACGATCGCGATGAACTTTACTCTTTCAAGCAGTGGGGTCGATTCGTCTTCGGCGAGCGCCAACACGCGCTTCTGAAAGTCAAGCGTGCTCAATTCGCGATTGATAAAGTTTTCCGGTGTGAGCCGCGGGATGCGGTCATGCAATGCTTCGCTCATGAAACAGCCTTCTTTCCCCGGCGAGGCAAGAATATAGATCGTCTACATGATACAGTAAGATTAGCCCAAATGCGAAATACCTACCGTCCGCTAGGCATTTCAAACGATTGCAGCGACCTGACACGAGAAAATTGTGACCTGATCCAACGCGACGCAACCGAGTCTTCGGTGTTCCCGTATAATAGTTGTTGTTACAAGTGGAGGACTGGCTGAATGAATTTAAAAATCGGAATCGGACTTGTCGTCGTCGTAATTGTGGCCGCGCTTTTGCTGACCGGCATGTTGGGCAAGCTGATCGGTCTGGCGATTTCGCTGGCAATATGGGGCTTCACCGGTTACCTGGCCGGCAATCTGGTGCAAGGTGAGGGCTATGGCTTTCTGGGCAATATCCTTCTTGGAATGCTCGGCGGCTTCGTCGGCTCAATTCTGGTAACCATAGTTGGCATGACAGGCCTAATCAAATTGCCCTTCATCGGTGGTATCCTGGTTGGCGTTTTAGGCGCGGTGATAGTAATTGTCGTGAGTCGCTTTTTTGGCAACACCGAATCGGAATAATCAACGATGTTCGCCCTAATCGTGACCATAATCGCGGTTTATGGCAAGGCGTGATTCGTGGGTTTTTCTAAGAACTAACACTAGAAATGGCGTCTCCGCGACGCCTTCTGTGGCCCCGAAGCCACGGTATTGCTAATGGGCGATGTCAGATTGCCGGCTCAGATTTGGTCCGTCCGCCCCGGCCAAAAGCGCAAAAGCAAGAATTCAAAAATTCCAAACAGTTATGATATACTAGCCGCCTGATATGGAAGAATTCGATTTGCGTACGCACGAAAGGCACGCAATGCCATCACCGACGAAAGAGATGCTATTGGACTGGTATCGGCAGATGGTTCTGATTCGGGAATTCGAAGAAACCTGCCATCGGCTCTATGAAGAAAAGCGCATCACCGGCGTCTACATGCACCTCTACAGCGGGCACGAAGCCAGCGGCGTCGGCTCGATGGCAGCATTGCGCCCCAGCGACCACGTCATCACCGCATACCGAGATCACGGCATCGCGCTGATTTTGGGTGTTGATCCCGGGATGGTCATGGCGGAGATGATGGGAAAGAAGTCGGGTACCAGCGGTGGCAAAGGCGGCTCAATGCATTTGGCCTCGGCACAGCACAATTTCTGGGGTGGCTACGCTATTGTTGGCGGGCACCTGCCTTTGGCGGCTGGCATCGCGCTGGAAGCGCGCTACAAGGGCAAAGATGATGTTACCATGACCTATGTAGGTGACGGCGCAACCAATAACGGATACTTCCACGAGTCGCTGAATATGAGCGCCATCTGGGATCTGCCGGTGATATGGATCATCGAGAACAACGGATACGGCATGGGCACCAAGGTCGAGCGTGCCAGCGGTCAGGTCGAGTTGCATCGCAAGGCAGAGGCTTACGGTATCAAGAGCTTCGGACGGGTTGATGCGCAGAACGCGCTAGAGGTCTTCGATGTTGCCACACAGGCGGTTGACTATGCGCGTAAGCATGGTCCGGCGGTGATCGAGCACGTGACCTATCGCTATCGCGGGCATGGTGTGTCCGACAAGCAATATGACGCCCGCGATGATATGTCGGCGGAACTCAAAGAATGGATTGAATGCCGGGAACCTATCAAGATTCTACGTGATCATATCTTGAGCGAACACGGCGACGTCAACGATATACTGGCGGGGCATGAAGCCGAGGCCCTGCGACTGGTCAAGGAATCGGTCGAGTTTGCCGAAGAGAGCGTCTTGCCAACCAGCTATCAGGATCTGATGCAGAACACCTATGTAGCGTCCGACCGTGTATACAAGACCGACTTCACTGTGGGTGCTGGTATTGACTAATCAACATACGTCGCTCGGCGGTCGCGCAGACACTGATCTGCGGCAGCGCATAGGTCTGACTCGCTCAGAGAAAATCTCAAGCCCTGTTGCGCGCGAACAACGTGGTTCATTGAAAAAGGATGCGTTATGGCAGCAAGAAATGTCGCCATGCGGGAAGCGATCCGCCGGGCGCTGCTTGAAGAAATGCAACGCGACGAGAATGTCTTTGTCATGGGCGAAGAAGTAGCCTATTGGCAAGGTACGCACCGCGTTACGCGCGGCTTTTTGCAGGAGTTTGGCGAAAAGCGCGTTCGCGATACACCGATAAGTGAAATGGCGATTGGTGGTATGGCGGTTGGCGCTGCCATGGCGGGTCTGCGTCCTGTGGCCGAATTCATGACCATCAACTTCGCCTTTTTGGCGTTGGATGCGATTGCCAATCACGCCGGCAAGGTGCGCTACTTTTTTGACGGCATGTTCAAGGTGCCACTGGTATATCGTGCGGCGAGCGGTTGGGGCAATCAAGCCACCGCCTCGCATTCGCATACGCCGGAACCGATCTTCGCGCATTTTCCGGGTGTATATGTTGGCTGCCCTTCTAACTCGATGGATGCTTACGGCATGCTCAAAACGGCCATTCGCGATGACAATCCGGTGCTATTTACCGAAAGCATCGCGCTTTATCCCAAACCGGGACCCATGCCCGATGACGAGGACCAGGAATTCTTGATTCCCATCGGCAAGGGCGATATCAAGAGGGAAGGCGATAAAGTCACTTTGGTCGCCTATGCCCGCGGTGTCGATTGGGCGCTGCAGGCGGCGCGACTACTGGCAAAGGATGGCGTGGAAGCGGAAGTGGTGGACATACGCTGGCTGCGCCCGCTGGATATGGACCTGGTGTATCAGAGTTTCAAGAAAACCAACCGTTGCGTCATTGTCGAAGAGTCGCTGCCGATGTACAGCTTTGGCAGCGAGATCGCCGCCTTATTGCAAGAAAATATGTTTGATTATATGGATGCGCCGATCAAGCGGGTTGCCGCCGAAGATGTACCCCTGCCATATTCCAAAGAGATCGAGTTGCTGGCATTGCCGAATGCGCAGAAGGTCGTGGATGCGGTCAAGGAGATTTTATAGATGGCACACGAAGTAAAACTGACGACCGATGGTTTGCTGATCAATTGGTTGCGCGATGTCGGCGACACCGTCTCCGCAAGTGATATCATCGCCGAAATCGAGGCTGACAAAGCCACGGTGGAGATTGAAGCCGGCAGCAGCGGTACCTTGCTTGAGTTACGTGCGCAACCGGGTGATGAAATTGGTGAGGGCGCGGTCATCGCAATTATCGGTGGCGCCGATGAAAGTATCGTGTCGGCTGATGAACCGACGCAGGTTAACCGGGCGGCCGACGAATCTGCCGCCAGCGAGAAGACTTCTAACGGTCAAACGATGACCGACGACGGGCGAATCAAGGCGTCGCCACTGGCACGCCGAATTGCCGCCGACAAAGGCATTGACCTCGGCCGCGTACAAGGCTCGGGACCAGGCGGCAGAATCGTCAAAGCCGATGTGGAGAACCTGAGCGCGCGACCCATGCTGCCAGCGCAACCCGCTAGGGTTCCGGCCGCGCGCGGTCAAGCGACCTGGGGCAAAATGCCGGAAGAGGATGTCGAAGCCTTCCCGCTCTCACGCATGCGCCGCGCCATCGCGGATGGCACCGTAAGGAGCAAGAGCAATACACCGCATTTCTATGTCACTGTCGAAGCCGATGTCGAGCCGTTGCTGGCCATGCGCAAAGAGGTCAACGCCGCATTGGCGAGCGGGGGCATCAAGGTCAGCGTCAATGATATGCTGATCAAAGCTTTGGCTTTGACGTTGCGGCATTTCCCCAATCTCAACACGCATTATTACGGCGACCGGCTGGTGCAACACAATCGCATCAATATCGGCATTTCTGTGGCGCTGCCTGAAAACGGCTTGGTCAATGTGGTTTGCCACGACGCCGACAAAGTCCGCCTGAGCGAGATGGCTGTCAACAATAAAGCGATGTACGAACGCGCTCGCTCCGGCAAGATCAAGCCGGACGATATCCGCGGCGCCACCTTTACCATCAGTAATTTGGGTCCATTCAACATCAAAGACTTCTCGGCAATTATCAGTTCGCCGGAAGCGGGCATCCTGGCCGTTTCGTCGTCTCAGCGCGTGCCGATCGTGCGGGAAGATGGCTCGCTAGGAGTAGGCACACGTATGAATATGACGCTGAGTGTCGATCATCGCGTCAGCAATGGAGCGGAAGGCGCCGCCTTTTGCAATCGCCTGCGCGAACTGGTTGAGAATCCCCTGCGACTGCTCGATTTAGGGCTGCTTTAGCCGTCGACATGTCGCGATTGTAAGCAATTGGGAAACGAGTCCCTAAGGTGAACAAGACGGAGCGGTCGTCTAGCCAAGTTCCGCCCCGGAATGACGGCGGGCCCCGTGTCTTGTTTGTAGCGTCGCTGCATCACCCCGAACAACTTCTAGATGAATCGCGCGATTCCGCGAAAGGCACGCCTCGTCTATTCCCCAGTAGCATGCAACAACACGCGTGGGAAAACGTAATGCGTCAATCTGGATACCAGCTCGATGTTTTCTGGCGCAATCTATCCGGTTACGGCAATCGAGAAATCAGCAGACTGCGCACCGCCATCTATCAAGACCGCCTCACGCCGGCCAAGCTTGCCTCCGCCCTGTTGCACAAACTCCCACCGCAACTTAATCCCGATTATTTGCGTCGTAATCAACTCCTGCTGGAGCAGGCGCGGCAGTTCCGCCCGGAGATAATCTGGCTGTCCGGCGACAACCGCAGCATCTTGCCGCAAACCTTGCTGCAACTCAAACAAGAGCATGACTGCAAGATCCTCTACGTCAGTGGGGTGTCGCCGATCGTCTTTTCACACGCCATTGAACGGCAAGCCGCACGCCTCTACGATCTGGTGCTGGTAAACGATTATTATCACGGCATTCAGTGGCTGGAATTGGGCGCGAAGAAAATGGAATGTCTGCCCTATGTAGCGATTGACCCCGACTTTCATTATCCTCAGCCCCGAACAAACCTGACAAATGACACCCTATGCGATGTCGGCTTTGTCGGCACACTTGTGCCGCTTACACTTTACGGCGAACGCGTCGCGGCTCTTGAAAGTTTGCGAGACTTTGATCTGGGTGTCTGGAGCATGCACGAGATTCCCCATTCTCTTAAACCATTTCACCGCGGCAGCGCGCTGGGCCAGGAAATGCTGCAGGTGCTTTCGTCGGTAAAGATAAGTATCAATGTGCACGGGGACTTCATGCGCTACGGCGGAAATATGCGCTTGTTCGAGACCGCTGCCATCGGGACTTTTCAAATCGTCGACGACCGACCCGGTATCGCCGAATGGTTCACTGTCGGCGAGCACCTCGTGACCTTTAGCGACCTGCAGGATTTGCAAGACAAAGTCGCATATTACTTGTCGCATGACGAGGAACGTCAGCGTATCGCGAACAGCGCCCGTCAACACGTCCTGCAGAATCACCGCTATGACCAGCGCTTGCGACAGGTCGAAGCGCTCCTGGCGGAACTATGATTTTCTCAGAACGCGCCCAAGAAAGGCAACTGCTATGAAGGAAATCTCAATTGATCAAGACAATCACATTCTGCGTCTGCAATTCAATCGGCCGCAAAAGAAAAATGCGCTGACTCCACCAATGTACGATGCCTTGCGCGAAGCAATCGAAAGCGCAGATAGTAATGACGACATCCGCGTCATCTTTCTGACTGGCAGCGGAGACAGCTTCACAGCGGGTAATGACCTGAACAGCTTCCTGGCTGACCCCGGCTCCGTCGATCCGGCTCGATTTATCAAAGCGATCGCCGCAGCCAAGACGCCAATTGTCGCGGCCGTGAACGGCGTGGCGGTGGGTGTGGGCGTGACGATGCTGCTGCATTGCGATCTCGTGTATGCCGCGGACGGCGCCGTTTTTCGGCTGCCCTTTATTGACTTGGGCTTGGTGCCGGAAGCCGCATCGACCTACCTGCTGCCGCGCATGTCAGGTTATAGTCGCGCGGCGGAGTTGTTGTTGCTGGGGGAAGCGTTTTCGGCAGAACAAGCGCGGGAGTGCGGTATCGTCAATCTGGTGGTTTCAGCTAATGAGTTGGATGCGCTAGCCTGGTCGAACGCAGAGAAGCTGGCAGCCAAGCCGCCGCAAGCGCTGCGGCTCACGAAAATGCTGCTAAAGCGCGGGAGTGAATCGAAGGTGCAAGAGACGATTGATGTTGAGTTGGGGATCATCGCCGAGCGGCTGGCTTCGGATGAGGTGCGCGTGATTGTGGAGGGGTTTTTTGCTGGGCGGGGGAATAGATGAAGACGCTCGCAGTAAGTGCATCAGCGCTCGAATCTTACGCGAGCGCAGTAAACCCCCAATTGTTGGGGAGTCCAATAAAGTGAAATCTATTGGCGCATCGTTTATATTAATTGGAGGAAAGAGGTAACTGTAGGTTGAGGAATTCGAAATGAAACACATATCTAACACGCTCTTCGCAGCATTTTCCGGCGCATTCATTGGTGCAATCTGCGGGGCGATTTTGGGATTCACCGTAGGGCTAGTTCGTACCGAGGATGTTGTCGCCTCCCTACTTGCAGCGGGTCTATCTGGAGGCATTGTCGGAGCGGTAGGCGGCGGTGTCGGTGGTGCAATAGGTGGCGAAGACGCATGGGTTTATCCCGCCATCTGCGCACTGTTCGGTGCACTGCTGGGCGCGATCGGGGGTGACGCCCTTGGCGCGGAAGCGTGGATAACGACAAGCATCGCAGCCCTAGCAAACGAAAGCGTTGCCTCTTTCTTGTCCAACTATGTCAACGCGACCGGAGGCTCGGGCACGTTCGTCGGAATAATCATCGGCACCTTGAGTGCTTCCATGATTGACACTTTTCGAGGCGAAGAGTCCGTCCTTGGCGCTTTGACAGGTTTAGTATTGCTCGCGATTACCGGCGCGATCGTCGCTGCCATCGGTGGGGCGGATGTAGGTGCCGGTGCGGCTATCGGCGGGATCATTGGCGCCATTTTTGGTATGTTTATCCCATTTGAACAAAGTGCCGTTACGCCAGAGGCCTAGAATCGCGGTATCGCTATTATTTGGTGAAGGCTCGAAAAATGATGTGAGGAGGATATCATGGACGAGGATGGAATTGCTGGCTGCGTGGGTTGCATTGTCCTGATTGTAATTATTGTCATTGCTGCGCCTGTATTGAGCTTCTTGAGTGAAGCGATTACCAGTGTTTTCAACTTCGCGGGAGATGTTATTGCCTTCATAGAAAGTGCAATTGCTTTCACAGCTGCTTTCTTGACCGGTTTAGGGACTGTTACTATCGGCTCCGCACTCCTAATCGGTGTCCTAGCCGGCACAAGCGCGGTCGTAAGGCTAGTTTCTCCAGTAAATAATCGCAAACGTGGGTACACTAATCTCGCTCGTGAACACAAACATAAAGCGAATCCTAAGGCAATCCAAGAGCAAAGCGCAGTTGAACACAAAGCCGATTCCGGGCGTGTTACAGAAGCTGAGCAAAGAGCTCAAGTATTTCGGGAAGCCCAACGCAAAATTGAGGCCAAACGTAAGCTCGAGCTGGATCGCAATGCCGAATTCAGACGAAAGGCAATGGTATTATCTGCTCGAAGTGCAACAGCCGAACGGAAATCTTCCATTGAGGCTAATATTGCAAAAACTGAAAACGCCCGACAAGCTGAGCACGCCTCCGCCAAACGGAGATTCAAGGAAGTTGATTCAGTCGAACTTGACAGAATCATTCAAGACGTCTTCAACAGAATCGACATCGTGCGTTCTGGAAGTGAGAACTTGAGAGGGACATATCGAAAAGCAATTGATGGCGCGGTCAAGACGTATCAGATCCAAGTTGAAGCCCAGAAAAATGCAACGAAAAAATTCAACCGCAAATCTCGGCAACAAGGCAAGGCGGTAAATCAAAGCGCGACTACTTTCGGTTCAGAACAGGAAATCCAGACTAAGGAACAAATTCAGTTACGTGGCGAACTCAAAGAGTTGGAAAAGAGGCATGATCAACTAGCACGAAAACTGAGGGACGTCACTTTTCGGGGTGGCAAGAAAAGCAAGAACGCCGATTACCACGACACAAGAGAGCAGTTGATCTTCGTTGAAGATAGAATTCAGGCTTACGAAGAATCTTTGCGCAACTCTTTCAAAATACAAGCCAATGGCCCGAACAAAATCGTGCAAATTGGATCCACAGTAGTAATTCGATATAGTGACAATGATGAAAACGAAGTTTACAAGATTGTAAGTACGCCATTGCTGAAAAGGTCAGAAAGCAAAATCTCCGTAAAGAGTCCCATGGGTTCGGCACTGTTAGGTAAGAAAAGAGGGGCAAAAGTTAATGTTCAAACACCCGATGGATTAGTCTTTTGCAAGATTATTAATGTTCAATAGGGACGGGGCGAGATGATTAAACCCATACGCCGCACTCTGACCTCCGCCCTACTGGGCGCCATCATCGGAGCGGCCGCGCTCTTTCTCCTGTCAGAAGGACTGCCCGAAGGCGCATTCGCCGGCGCAATCGTCGGTGCCGGCGCCAGTCTATTTACCAGCACACGCATCATCGCCCATCGCTCCGCTGCCGCAGGTCGCAAATCAGCCAGAGCCACGATTGTTTATCGACGCGGCGAAGCGCCAAAACGCTCTCGATCCCAACGCGATCAAGTGGACAATCTCTCGGACGGGCTGATCTCTTCGTCCTTCCATGATGCTAGTCCCCTGGACGATGATTCCTTTGGCGATATGCCGGACTGAAATCAGATGTGTTACGCTAGAATCAGGATTGGAATCCGCTTAAGGGATAGCGTGGAATGAAATGATCAGACTGGTAGCCTACACATTTGTCACTGCCATCGTCGGCGCGATTGTTGCATTGCTATTGACGGAAGCGCTCGCTGAAGGCGCAATCGTTGGCGCCTTGATCGGTGGCAGCATCGGCGTGATCGTTTTCATAAGCCGCAACGCCTCGACGGTATCTTACGAATTCGAAGCCGCCGGTATCCCGGACGACAACCTGACCACCACCGCGCGCAGGAATCTGGTCAGAGAGGCAAATCGAAGCAACTACAACCCCTATCCGGCTGCATCCGAGGTCGCGAATTACCAGGAACCGGAAGCGGCTGATTTGGACGACGCTCAATCAACTACAAGCGAAGAGGCTTGAAGTAAGCACGAAATGATTCTTAGCATTCTCCACATGATCGCTACAACTATTGCCTGCACAGTGATCGGCGGCATCGTCGGCGCAATTCTCTTCGCGGACTCTAACGGCTTTGGCGTGCTCGCAGGCGTCAGTATCGGCATGTTCATCGGCGCGCGCCTCGCGGCCGATAGAGACGAAATAGCCTCCGCCCGCGAACTGATGGAGCAACGAACGCTGGCCAGTGGATTCCGCAATAGCCGACACGCCGTACTGGAAGACGAAAAGTATCGCGTTTCATCCGCGAGACTCGGGAGTCGCTTGAGAATTTTGGCCGGTAGACCGCATGATATGGCTTCCCGCCGGGCGCATTCGCGCTACTTCAGCCAAAAGCACCACGACTTGCAACCCTCGGATATCGGACTCAGCCGAAAGAGCAAGCGCAAGAGAAAACCCTAGTTCGTTAACCTCTATGATCCGTATACCAGCGTATCGGGATAAAAGCCGAACCAGCCAAACCAAAAGGCCAAGTGCCCGCCGATGCGCGGCAACCGCTCGCCGTCTTCAGCGATGAGCGCTTCTTCAGTCAATTGCCATGACCGACCATCCTCGCTTAGCAGCGTCAACTTGTCGTCGCCGTCTGCGAAAACATAGCCGGGGCTATCGTAGGCCCGTACAGCCGCGCCACCGGGTTCGAAGAAATCGCGCTCCGGTGTCGCATCGGCGATGATTACCAGTTCAGTATCCCCTACACTATCGTGGATGATGCGCTCTGGGATGATCGTTTCCAATGGATATGCCTTTGCTTGCCCTTGCAAACGCAGCGCGAAGACCATGTCTTTATTCTCGATCCGGGCAGTATCTTGCTGCCAGGAGGGGAACATCAGATCGCTGCTGTTGAAATAATCGTTGTAGGCAGCGCCGTTGGTGTAGTTGCGGCGGAAGCCGGTGTCCAGGCTTAGCACGCTCGTATCCGGATGGCTTTCCAGCCAGCTCGCCCAATCGGTGACTACCACGGGCAGCACGTCCAGCACCTTTCCACTCGTGGCCAGCGGACCAAAAGCCGGCTCGCCGGTAATCGCGTTCCAGACGGTATCGGTGTTGCGGTCGTACATGAGTTTATTGGAGCGCATCAATAAGCCTGACGATCCGAATTCCAGCACGGTATCGCCTAACTCAAGCAGGTTTCCGTCAAAATCAGTGTAGCTGAGATTTGCTATGCTCACGTCATAGAGAACGCCCGCGCCACACAAGGTACAATAGGCCAGCATGATCGGCTGGCCTTGTACACTGCCCGCGATACCGGTCGCCAGCGCATCCTCCGCCGCCGCAATATCGGGCAGGCCGTCACGGATCGATTGCCAATCTGTGGCTTGCTCATGCCAAACAATATGCTCAACCTGTAGCCAGCCCGAACGCGGGCAGGCCGCAGATTTGCCGTCGATCAACACCCAATCCTCACCGGATCGAGCGCGGGCGTGGAAGAGCGTCGGCGCGCGGAAATGGCAAAGAAATTCGCCATCGGGCGCATCAAACAGCGGCGCTTGGCCGATGACATCGTTGAACATCTCGTGCCAGTTCAATAGCCGCAAAGGATAGGCACGGCTATCGCCATTGATACTGACGCCGAACACCAGTTCGTCTTGCGCCGGATAGCTGCAATCGGAATCGCGGCAAAAGTCTTCAAATTCGTAACCCTCGACAACAGCATCTTTGGGGCTTATCTGCGCCGCGTTCACTAGCGGCGGAATGCCATCCACGACAACGCCACCCCAGACGGGTTCGACCAGATTTATCTTGGCGTTTTTCGATATGCCGGGCTGGAAAAAGCGTACGAATTCCGGATCTACAAAGGTCGAAAGCAAATGCCCCTTGAATTCGTCGTAGGCTGGCGGCAAGGCTATATCATTCCTCGCCGCCCAATCGAAGTATCCCTTCCAATCCATGTCATGACCGGTCAATTCATTTAATGCGTCAATTACCCTTTGGTTTAGCGTGGCACTGCGCGCGAAATACGCAACATCTATCAGAGGCGCGATATAAAGCAGGTCTCCCGAGCGCGCAATGGCATCATAAACCGCCAAGCTGGATTCACGCCCGCGCGAGACATCGGAAGTCGCTCCCAGCAATTGGATCATGGTTTTTCGGTAATTGTCGGTGTCATAATCCGATGCCAATACAGCGGCGGAAACAAACACTGCGAGCATCAATGGCACGATTAGTCTGATTGTTATTGAGCGCTTCATGTGGTTCCCCCCTCTAGCGAACTTCAACTGCATCAAAGGATATTGCATGAATATTGCCAATGTCTTGCAAGTACCGCGAAATACGAAGTCAGCTATTCGTCAATTTCAAAGGTACCCAAGACGATCGTATTGTCTTGTGCGCCTTCTACATTGGTTAGCACATCGTAGCGGATGGCATCAGGCAACGAGTACCAGCCGGTCAGCACAGTGTAGTTCCCGGGAGGCAACTCGCGTACTTTGGCAAGCGTGACCGATTCCAGGTGATCGGATCCGGCGGGCACAACACCGAAACTGTCATCATCCTGGTCTTCCAGGCGCAGATCCTTATCCAGAACATGTACAAAGCGTACATCGTTTCCCGAGCGCGCGCTGTCAAAGCTCCACCAAAAGTGGATGACCGGATCGTCGGCAAAGTCTTCGGTCACATGATAACCCGACAATTCGATGCCGTCGGCGATGCGTATGGGATCATAAATAGCGCCGCTGGTCAATTCGTTGATGACAACATCCTCCATTGTGACGCCATGACACAGCAGGACGGTGGCGTCAATCTGTTCAGGACAGGGGGGATCCAGGGCAATGCGAAAGGTGTTGTATCCGCGCCGGGCAATCGGCAAGGGCAGCGAGATCAGCTCTTCACCGGCTACTGTCATGGACTGCAGCAGCACATCGTTCAGCGAGAGGCGCACTCGGCGGTTTTCGGCTCGCAATGTCGCGCGGAATTCCAGCCATCCCGGTTGTTGTTTGTAGGCATAGGCGGTATGTGATTGCGCATCGCTTACAACGGAATATACCCGTTCCGAAACGACATTGGAGCGCGGCGTGCCGGTTTCGAAAATGGCAAAACGCGCGTCTTCAAAGATTGGCGTGCCCAAGCGATTTCGCGCCGACCAATAAAGTGCATCGTATTTTCCATCTTCTTGCGCGCGCACCTTGTTGACGATCACGATATCCGCGCCCGCTTCCGCCAAGAGCGAGCGGTGAAAGCTCGACAGCAGCGTCAGGCGTGCGGGATCAACTGGTGTGACCCGCGTTTCGTGACCTGCTATCAGTGGCTTGCCATGCGCTGTTTGCAGGTACAAGGCTTCTTTTGCGGCGAGCAAGTTGTCATATGGAACATTGTAAATTGCGCGGACGGTGGCCCTGTCCTTGAGATCGTGAATCGCTGCCGGAATCGCCGCGGGCACGCTGGGAAACTCCTCGAAGAATTGGTAGTCTCCCAGCAACAAAAGCGTCAGCATAAGCGCCATGCCATATCGGAGAAAGCGGTTGCGGCGCTGAAATAAGGCGCTTGCCCAGAGTACCGACATGCCATAGCCCGCCATGATGGCGAATGCCGCCGAAAACAGAAACATGAAGCGACCTGGTGTTCGCGCCAATTCAAAAACAGGGAGATTAACAAATACGGCATACGGCAGCGGTATCACTGCTCTGTAGCCTGCAATGGACAAGGTTAGCGCCTGATCAAATACTTTCAGCACCGGGCCCAAAGCCAGCAGCCAGGACACCAAGGCGACTAACAACCACCAGCGCGTCTCTCTACGGCGAAACAGCCCGATAAGCGCGAGCAGTCCGCCTATGACGCCGAGATAGCTTGCCCCTTCGCCGAGGTTGACGCCCAAAACTCGCTGAGAATGGCTGACAATTTCGCGCCAGAAGGGGTTTTCGAACGAAGGCGAAACCGCGCCCAAAAGATCGATGCTATAACGCACGTATCCCCCGGCTGCGGGAAATTGGGATGTTTGCAAAGTTTCGGAAAGTAGCGGCGACAAAAATAGCAACAGCAACATTGTACCGCTTGCGCCAACCAATATAAGCCGTGTTGCGCCAACATAATCTCGGCGAAAAAGGCGTACAAAAAGGAACAAGCCGGCTAAGGGAGCCAGCAGATAAACGGATTGCAAGCTGTGTCCCGTGGCAGCAAGAAAGAAAAACATCACGGAAAAAAGGAAATTGCGGCCGCCACCGGAGTTTACATATTGAAATAGGAAGAGCAGCAACAGCGGTACCGGCCATTGCACAAGCAAGCCGGCGTGTCCGGAAAAGAGGTGACCCTGAATAATCGGCGATACCAGATAAACCAAACCAGCAATCAGCGCCGGAAATCGATGATCGCGCGGCAACAGCTGGCGCATCAACACATACATGGCGCAGCCGTTAAGCGTCAGCGTCAATAGTATGCCCAAGTTATACGCCAGGGCAAGAGGCACAAAAAAGGCAAATAGCCACATCGGGAAATACTGCAGGGGATTTGCCCAGAGTATCATCGCGGGGAATCCATCCGGATATGCCAAGAGGCGTTGGAAAAATGGATCGTCGCCTGTTTCCAGCGCCGTCTTGTACCACCAAATTTGACGTGCCATTTCGTAAGCATCGCCGGTATCCCCTCCGACGAAGCGGGTAGACAGCGAACCCAATACCGACGAAATCAGCCAGGCGGCGACCAACAAATACGCGAGGCAGACCCAAACATGGTGGCGGGAAATCCCTTTGAACAAAGCAAACCTTCACTGCCAATTCGGCACTTGCAGGTTAATTATTTTATCACTGTCGCGAAAACTGTGTTATCGAAAAAAGCTCAGTTGGCGCGTTTCGCCTTTTCAGCCTGGTCGTGCACGGATTCGGCAGACAGCAATAGCTTCGCCAAGCGCGTTCGATAAATTCGGTGAGGCCTCTCATGTTCGAAGCATAAGAATATCTCTTTGGTGACGAAAATCTCTTCGTCGTTAATGCGCAAGATATATCGGTCGCTTTTTCGGCTTCGGCGGATTACGCGCTCCACGTCTCCCGCCAGCGCTTCTGCAGCGCCCGAACGGATGTCGCTGCCCATGCGCATGTATTCCCGCCCCGAAAAGCCAATCAACAGAGCATTGACAATGGTAACGCCTGTGCCGGCGGCAGTGGTAATCAGGTTTTGCGAATTCTGTCCAATGAAAATCAGCATCGTCGCGATAATCACAAAGGCGAAAAACAAGGCCAGCGCTTTCAAGGCGGAGCGTCGATGATCTTTGCGGATGACCGCCGCTTGTGCCTCGCTCAACAAGCCAAGCCGGTTTGCCTGCAGATCCGCTTCAGAGAATTCGAGCACACGCATCAGATCGCCCGAGGAGTCGGTCATGCGCCGCCGGTTCCGCTTGTGTCGCGGTCGTCATCGATGGCCTCGGCCGCCGGTTCTTCGACTTGTTCGCGGACAACAGCCGCTTGTCTTTCCAATTGCGAAAGACCATCCGATTCCTCGATATACAGCGATTGGCTGGGGAATGCGAAGTTGATTCCCAGGCGCTCCACCGTCTCCATAATCTCAAGATACATGGTTTCTTTGAGGGCGGTATATTCCCGCCAGTCGGCGAGCAGCACGTGGCAGATTACCAATACATTGAGTGAGCTGGAGCTGAAATCGGCAAAATGCACGATCACCGATTCAGGGTCGATATTCTCCATATTTTGCAAAAGCTCACGAATCTGGCGCACTAGCGCGCGCATCTGTTCAGAACTGGTGCTGTAGGTGAAAGTCAAAGTGATATTGAGGCGTCGTTTTTCCAGACGCGACCAATTTAGTACCACCGCATTGGTGAGCAGATTATTGGGCACGGTGACCAAGGCCTGATCCAATTGACGCACTCTCGTCGAGCGTACGCCAACGGTTTCGACGATACCGCTGACATTCGGAGTCTTGATGTAATCGCCAACTTTGAAGGGATTGTCGGTGACGATGGCAGCGAAGCCGAACAGGTTGCTGACAGTGTTTTGGGAAGCCAATGATATACCGATACCCACCACGCCCAGCGAAGCGATTAGCGCAGCCACATCGAAGTTGAGCTCTTGCAGGACGAAGATCGCGCCCAAGGCGACTATCAAGTATTTCACGAGCGTATTCAGAAAAGGTAGCAGTCGTTGCGGAATCGTTAGTCCGGTCACCTGTTTCAGCATGGCCGGATGCAGGGAAAACACATCAAAGATCCGAATCACGGCAAAGAACAGCGACCCGATCACCAGAGAACGGCCGATAGTCGCGGCGATTTGTTGTACCTCCGCACCGAACATGAAGAGATTTACGGTGATCATCAATGAGATACCTACCACCGCGATGCGCATTGGCGTTACGCATTGCTCCAACAAGAGATCATCGACCTCGCTGTTCGTCCGCCGGACCAACAATCGCAGAGGGCGCAGCAGGATTCCGGTCAGCAACCAACGCAGTACAACAATCAGCAATAGGGCGAAGACAACCAGGATGAGATCAAGCGCAATCGGCTTCGCGAATTCGGGCAATTCGTTCAGAAAGGGAAGTTGGTCGAAAAGGTCCATCTTGCGTCACTCGACTATCCAACCGGATCGGAAAACGGTGATGGACAAAGCATCGCCGCTCATAGAGCCGCACGCTGGTGTCACTGCCCAACCGCCAGTTTCCATTCTGCCCCAGCCAAGGCACAGATTCAAGTCCATCTACCGTTAGAGGGAGCGATATTGTTTGCGCTTATGCGTTTGACGCGTTACGACCCATTGAGATCCGTCCGTCGGGTAAATGTAGGGCAATTCTGGGCGTAATCCGGGCAAGTTCAGGCACACGCTGTAGCGCCATTACACCTGAAAACCGTTTCGATAATCCACGACCTTGCGATCATAGTTATCCACATATCGCTTCAGCTTCGATTCCAGCTCATCCCACTCGTCGCTGAGGAATAACTGGCGCAAGACATCAGAGTTTTCCGTCACGAATTCAATCTTGCGCATGGGGTAATCACCATAGGCAATATGCCAAGCCATATGCATATACACACCCAGCTTTTGTATCGCCGGCACGAAGCTACTAAGCATGTATCGATAGTATTGGTCTTGTTTATCAGGTCTGATATTGTAAAATAAGATCAGTTTGTATCTGGGTCTGATATGTTGGGATGATAGCATAGCCTGTTGATCGTTGTCGAAGTAAAGTATAGTCTAACTGTAACACAGATTCCCCCGAAGTGGTAATTGGATCACATGCATGCCGCTTGCCGTTCCGGGCGCTGCTCGCCGCGGTAGCGGATAGGCTTAATTAAGGGAAGCAATAGATGCAGGACTTGCAACGGGCGATTGACGATTTGCGTCTACGAGCGCAGCGCGCAACCGGTGCACAAGCCTTAAGCGAACTGGAACAAGAAGCCCGCGACCTTTTAACAGAAGCCAAGAACACACCGCTTGAAGCTATCACGCAGGCGCTTTTTTCCGAAATTGCGGGCAGCGCTAAAACTGGTTCAGGTACGAATACTGCGGCGATACGAGGCTTGGTGCGCCGGGCGCGTATTCGCATCGAAATCGCAGGCGATGACGATGACATTGATGAAGCCATCGATATTCTGGCGGATGCGTTACAACTTGATACCACGCATACAGATGCCATCAGCTTATTGAGGCAAGCGGGATCGCATAGCGCGCAAGCCCGGCGACGAGTTGAAGAACTTTTCGCACGTCACAATATCGCGACCGCGCCGACGCAAGAATCCACACCGCCATCGCAGCCGCAGCAACCATTATCGGGTTATGATCCACCATCGGCGGCAACGCCCCCACCACGTTATGGCTCCGCTTCTTCATACACATCCGCCGAGCCGAGAGATGTATCGGCAGACCGCCATCCGAGCGAGCCTTCAGCACAGCAGGCTGCTTCGCTGGACGAAATGTTGTCACGGCTCACCGAATCTTATTATTCTGGCGAGTACCAACAAACCATTGATGTCGCCAACCGCATTCTGGTGATTCAACCCAGCAACCCCACAGCGCAAGAATACCGCGAGAAATCCGAAGACAACCTGATCCGCGGAATCGTGCCGGATCATCGCATTCCTTTCGAAGCGCGCGTGGCTTATAACCGCGCCAATTCGCTGGTGCGCGCGGGCAACTATGAGCAAGCTTCCGGTTTATACCGCGAGGCTAGAGAGCTGGCAGAGCGCGATGGCATCTTGACTTGGAAAGATGTTGAACAGGCGTTGCTGGATATCCAGGATCTAGCCTTGGCTCGTGAGTTGATGACCGATGGCGATCGCCTGATGTCTGGTGACAATTTTTCTGAGGCTTTGCGTAAGTATGAAGGTGCCTTGCGCGTAGTACCCAATGACCCGCAAGGTGAAGAACGCGTCGAGATGGTGCGGCGTGTGCAGCGGGATATCGATCAGATCTCTGTCAATATGAATACCATCGGCGGCACGCTGGAAGAGCAGGTTTCGCAGATTGGCAGCGTCCGCAGTTTACTTTCACACTCACGCCAGCTGCTTCCCAATAGTCAGCGTCTGGCACAGATGCAGCACGAAATGGATACCAAGCTCGCCGCCGTTCGCAGCCAACTGAACGACCAGGCGCAGATGACTTTGAACCACGCCAACAATTCCACCACCCTGGACGAGCGTGTCTTGCTGATGAATACCTCCATCAAGCTGATGGAATTGGGACTGGAACTTGACCCCACCGACAGCGGTTTCGCTGAAATGCTGATGCGGGCGCGCAACCAGCAATCCGATATCAGCCGGGCTCAGCAGGCAATCAAACGGGCACAGGCGCTGGTCACGCAGAATTTCGATGCCGAGCTGGCCCAAGCAAGGCAGATGTTGGCCGAGCTGGTGGGCGAGTATGCCCAGGATGAACGCTACCGCAGCACGGTAAACGACTTATTCACGCGCTATCTGGAACGAGCCGACGAAGCCCTGCAAGAAAACAATATGCGCGATGCCAGAAGCTGGCTGGAAGCCATGCGCGAGGAACCCTTCCGCATACTGGGCCGGCGAACTGATTTGTCTCGTGTGGAGAGTGTTATCCGCCGCCATCGGACGCGCGGCCGCATTGTTATGCTGGTCGTGCTGATCATTCTGCTTGGTATGGGTGGTGTATCGGCCGCCATGACACGTCCCCAATGGGAACCGATCCTATTCCCGACCCCGACCCACACACCCACAGCCACGTTTACGCCGAGCCCAACCAGCACGCCTACAATAACACCGACGCCAACGTCCACATTTACGCCATCGAATACAGCGACCAATACTTATACGCCCACAAACACGGCGACACCGACCGCAACTTTTACACCCACCTTTACCTTTACGCCCTCAAATACGCCGACCAATACATCAACCGCTACCGACACGCCAACTGCGACCAACACGCCGACCATCACGCCAACACCTCCGGAATTGTGCCGTGGTGTTGTTCTCGCGGATAACGGCATTAACATGCGTTGGCGCCCGAAGCTGCAATCTGAAGTTGTGGTGAGGATTCCCAAGGCGACGATAGTGCCAATCTTGCAGCAAGCGCGCGAGGAAGATAAACCGAATGGAGCGATCTGGTATTATGTTCGGGTCCAGATTGTGGATAGCGAATTGACCGGTTGGATTCGCAGCGATACGGTAGCGCCCATCACCGGTTCCGAATGCCCGTCAATCCCCTAAAGATCGCATCGCCGTTACCGGAGATGCAAAAGATTCCAGCCCCGCCAACGGCGCTTACCAAGATGTATAGCCACCATCAACAACAAGATTGGTGCCTGTAGCGAATTTGGCCGCCGGTGATGCCAGGTAATGGATGGCGTTGGCGATATCTTCCGGTTCGCCAATCCGTCCCATCGGAGTCATCTCGCGCCAGGTGTTGGCCCATTCCTGATTGCTGAGCGCGGGCAGGGTCATATCGGTGCCAATGTAACCCGGTGAAACGCAATTGACGCGCACGCCGCGATCCGCCCATTCTCCCGCAAGTGACTTGGTCAAGAGGATGACGGCAGCTTTGGCAGCATTGTAATGCGCCTGTGGCTGTGGCTTGTTGACAATCATTCCGGACATTGAGGCCAGGTTGACGATCGCGCCATCGCCGCGCTCCAGCATGTGCCTGCCCAGTGCCCGGCAGCAATAGAACACACCATTGAGGTTGGTGTTGATCATATTCAGCCAATCTTCATCGCCGCATTCTTCGGCCGCGATGGCTTGGGCGATACCCGCATTGCAGACAAGAATGTCAATCTGAGGAAAGGCTGCCAGGGCAATCGCTGCCATCTCGTTGACACTCGCCGAACTGCGTACATCAACTTCAATAAATGTGGATTCGCGACCCATGCCCCTGATTTCCGCGGCGGCGCTTCTGCCGTTTTCCGTGATGAATTCGGCGATAATCACATCGGCACCGGCACCAGCCAGTTTTCGCGCCGTTGCCAAGCCAATTCCACGGCCGCCACCGGTAATGAGCGCAGTTTTCCCGCTAAGATCAAAGTCCGGGTTGCTCATGAGAATCCTCTTGGATTTCAGGCCGATAAATTGTTGCCAGCGACAATACTACATTCGCAGCAATATTGTCAAGTTTCGCGATAGGAGTGCGGCCAAGGGCAATCGTGGCGTTTGATTTTTGCCGCTTTCGCGCAAGAAGCTTAACCGCCGATGTGGTACATCTCGACCTTTTTGCGCTGGTCACGCATTTCTTCGGTCAGCGAACTACGGATTTCCGAATAGCGGTCGATGCGGTCACCCCAGATCTGCCGAATGATGCCTTCGAGCTCATCATTACTGGCGCCTTCACGCAGGGGATCGCGCAAGCTGATACCCTTGGTGGCGAAGAGACAGGTGAAGATCTGTCCCTCTGGCGAGAGCCGCATGCGCGTGCATGATCCACAGAAGGGTTGTGTCACCGAGCTGATCAAGCCTAATTCGCCTTCGCCATCGGCATAACGATATCGCTGCGCTACTTCGCCAAAGTAGTTGCTGGCCACCGGTTCCAATGGCAGCGCGACATGGATACGCTCGACGATTTCGCGCGCCGACACAACCTCGTCCATTTTCCAGCCATTTTTATTGCCGACATCCATGTATTCGATAAAGCGCAGGATATGACCACGCTCTTTGAAAAAGCGCGCTAACTCCACCAGCGTATGATCGTTGACGCCGCGCTGTACCACGCAATTTATCTTCAAGGGACGAAAACCGGCGGATTCGGCGGCAGAGATTCCCTCGAGCACTTTGTCGACGCCAGAACGTCCACCATTCATATGCCGGAAAATCTCATCATCCAAGGTATCCAGGCTGATGGTCAAGCGTTTCAAGCCCGCTGCTTTCAAGACATCAATTTTCTTCGGTAGCAGGAATGCGTTGGTAGTCATCGCCAAATCTTCGACACCGTCCAAGTTATCGAGCATCTGGACCAGCTGCTCAATATCCTGGCGCAAGAGCGGTTCACCGCCTGTCAAGCGGATCTTGACCGCCCCGAGACGCACGATGATCCGAGTAAGCCGCGTGATTTCCTCGAACGTCAGCAATTGCGGCTTGGGCAAGAATTGATAGCGTTCACCGAAGATCTCCGCCGGCATGCAATAGGGACAGCGAAAATTGCAACGGTCGGTGACGCTAATGCGCAAATCACGCAAGGGTCTGTCAAATTTGTCTTGAAGGTTCATCGTCAATTGTCGCTTCGTTGGTTGGCAGGTTAGTGTATAGAGGCGCGCTGCATTTGACAAGTCCACTCGCTCGGGCGAAGACGTAAAAGGCGTCGCATCCGTGATCGCATCGGGAATGTGGGATCTAGCTCCAGTATAATTGATATCTCTTGGAATTAGATATGATCGCAGATTCGGGAGGCGCTTAATGCGGCCGACGCGGACGAAGTGGCTGGTTCCATGTTTCAATCTGTTTGCCCTGCTGGTATTTTTGTATCTGCTGCTACCGGTGATGGGCGAAGGTCGCTTCCAGCTATGTCCCGAGACCTACAGCGATGCAAGTAATGGTCTGATCGGCTCGTACCGATTTCGTCTGGCGGGTCGCTTCGCCATCCGTTTTTTGACCGTATCGCTCGCGATAAGTCCGGCGGTATATCTGCTAGGCTGGCGACGTCTGGTTCCGCTAGGTAAATGGTCTGGGCTTTGGGCAGTCTCCTTCGCCGCCTTGCACCTGAGCATGTTCTTCAGCAATTTCATCTAGCGCAAGACCTGGACGCAAACCTTCATGTATTTCGGTCTGGCTGCCTTCTTGATCCTGACGGCGCTGGCGCTGACATCGCACCGCCCGGCCATGAAGCGGATGGGCCGCAATTGGAAGCGGCTGCATCGCCTGGTATACCTGGCTGGCATTCTGGTCGTCCTGCACAGCATCAGCGGCATGCTGGCCTGGAAAGAAATTCCCAATTTTGATATCGCGCTGCTGGAAACGCGGATCTACGGCTTGCAGATCGGTGTCCTCTTGCTTTTGCGGCTAGAATCGGTAAGGTGCTCCGTCCGCCGAATACTGCGTTTACCGAAAGAGAAGCGCGGTAAGCTCAAATCAGCCGCCAAGGATAGCTAAACAATCGTCACCAGCGATGATTTCGGATGTCAAGCGAAACCAGGAAGGCAGGAAATTATGACCCGTATTGCATGCAACGATTGTGGCAAACCGGCCGAGGCGCTGGCCTGGCGTTGTAAAGACTGCGGGGGCTCGCTTGATCTTATTGATCTAACGCGCTTTCAACCCGATAGAATCTACAATAAGGACTATTCCCTCTGGCGCTATGCTGCGATGTTGCCGGTAAAGAGGCGCTTCAGCCTCGGTGAAGGCTTGACTCCACTGGTTTCTGCCCAATTGGATGGGCAGGTTTTCCATGCCAAGCTGGAATATCTCAATCCGACCGGCTCGTACAAAGATCGTGGCACGACCACCCTGCTCAATCATATTGCCGGTTACAATGTGCCGGAAGTGATCGACAATTCGTCGGGCAATGCTGGCGCATCGGTCGCCGCTTATGCCAGCCTGGCTGGAATCAGGGCAAGAATCTACGTGCCGGCGGACAGCACCGTTGAAAGCAAGAAGCAGCTCATCCGCGCCTTTGGCGGTACGATTGTCGAATCGCAAGATTCCGTCGCCGATGTTTACGCAGCGGCCGCATCGACTACCTACGCCAGCCACGCCTGGAACCCGTATTTCGTTTTGGGGCAAATGACAGTAGCTTGGGAAACATGGGAACAGCTGGGTCGGCGCGTTCCGGACGCTGTGGCGACACCGGTAGGTCACGGCGGACTCTTTCTCGGATTTTACCGCGGATTCAAGGCCTTGCAGCGAGCTGGCTTGATCGACCGCCTGCCGCGGATGATCGCTGTGCAATCGGCAGGTGTGGATCCTATTGTGCAGGGATGGGAGCAGGGCGCAGCGCAGCCGCCAAAGATAAGCGTCAGCCATAGCATCGCTGATGGCATTCTGGTGGATGTGCCGGTGCGCGGTCAGCAAATCCTTGACGCGATATCTCAAAGCAATGGATTCGCCCTGCGCGTCGACAATCGCGCCATTGAAACGGCGCGAGCACGCCTGATAAGGCAGGGCTTGATGGTAGAAAACACCAGCGCGGTGCCGGTCGCGGCACTGCCGCAGATCCGCGAAAAGATCGGCCCGGATGCCGAATTGTTAGTCGCTCTGACCGGAAACGGCTTGAAGTCTCTCGGCTGAGAGACGGTCCGCGCGTCAATATCCACGTCTTGTTTCTGATGTATAATGTTGCGATGTTGACCGGCACGTCGATGAGATAACCACTTATGTCAATGGACCTATTCCGCCAATTGATTGAGGCACAGCGCCTGGCACAGGCAGATCTGCTGCGACGGCGTGGTGTTGTTGGTGTTGCAATCGGTTTCCGCAACTTCAAAGAACAAACCACCGATCAACTGGCAGTGGCGGTATTGGTGGAACAGAAAAAGCCTGTGGAAGCGCTTAGCGCCGATGATCTGGTGCCGCAGGAAGTCAATGGGATGCGCACGGATGTCATCGAAGTTGGCCGGCTGGAAGCGCACATAAATCCGCGCGATCGTTTTCGTCCGCATGTGCCGGCCGGCGTCAGCATCGGCCATTACAAGGTGACGGCCGGTACCATTGGCGCCATCGTGTTCGATCGCAATACCGGCGAACCGCTGATCTTGTCGAACAATCACGTCTTGGCCAACAGCAACGATTCCGCTATCGGCGATGCCGTTATACAGCCGGGACCGACTGATCACGGCGTACGTCCGGATGACGTGGTTGCCAAGCTGCACCGCTTCGAGATGCTGCGCTTTTATGGCGACTCCGGGCAGGGTCCGACACCACCGACAACATCGCCTCCCCTATTGCCCGCGGGAGGTTGTGATATCGTCGAGCTATTCATGTCGGTAGGCAATACGCTGGCCCGGATCAACGGATCGGCCAAACGCCTGGCAACAATCCCGGCACCCAAGGCACAGACTTTGGGAAATCCAATCGTTCCCAATAAGGTGGATGCCGCGCTGGCTCGTCCCAATAATCCCATGTTGTTTCAACAGAGCATCGCTACGATTGGCAGGCCCAACGGCACCAAGAATGCCCAACTCGGTATGCAGATACGCAAGCACGGACGCACGACCGGCTACACCGAAGGCTCAGTCATGCTGATGAACGCCACTGTCGATGTCTCGTATGGCGAAAACTTGCAAGCACGGTTCGTCGGGCAGGTCATCACTTCACCGATGAGCCAAGGTGGAGATTCTGGTGCCTTGATCGTTGAAGGCGACAGCTTGAATGCCGTTGGCTTGCTCTTTGCCGGTTCGCGCCGCGCCTCCATCTTCACGCCGATCGATGTGGTGCTCGATGTCCTGGATGTAAGATTCTAGCGATCACGCGGCAAAATATTCCGGCCTCAATTCAAATCGTCAATGGCTTGATAGACCAGATTCGGGAAGATTGATCGGGGCGGATGCGACAGCTCCGACCAATGCTGCGTCATCATCAGCGTGATGAGTTCTTGTTTGGGATCGATGACAACATGGGTATTGGCCGCACCCGACCAACCGTATTCGCCCGGCGAGCTATAACCGTTGGCCACGCCTTTATTCACCATAACGCGGAAGCCAAGGCCAAAGCCATAACCATAACGTTCGATGCCGATTCTCAGCGGCAAACGCGACAATGGCACGGCATTGGTGGTCATGCGCCTGATGGTCATTGGGCTGACGATGCGGGCGCCGTCCAACTCTCCGCCATTTATCAACATGGTGGCGAAGCGCAAATAATCGGATGTGGACGATACTAATCCGCCACCGCCGGAGGGGCAGAGTGTGGGCGCACGCACATCGCCGTTGGCAACTACATCGGCTGCAATGAGCTGGGGATCATAGATGGCATCCGAGCGGTAAATCTGCGCCAGACGATGCGCTTTTTCCGGCGGGACATGAAAATCGGTATCCGTCATGCCCAGGGGCGCGAAAATGCGCCGCTTAAGGAATTCGGCCAGTGGCATATCGGATATTACCTGCACGAGATAAGCAAGCACATCGGTGGAAACGCCATAATTCCAGTCGCTGCCCGGCTGGAATCTCAGCGGCAAATCCGCGAAATGATTGATCAATTGCTCAAGTGTCATATCACGGCGGAAAAAACCGTGCTGCTCACCGGCTAGAGCGAATAAACGATCGGCCGGATGCCAGGCATCGCCTCCATAGGTCAAGCCCGACATATGCGTCAACAAATGGAAAATGGTCATGGGCGGATCTTGATCGACGAGTAGCAGCGCGCCTTCCGACACATGGCTGTAGACCTTCATCTTGCCGATGCAGGGAATATATTCGGATACCGCGTCATGCAGTTGCAGGCGCCCTTCATCGTGCAGCATCATCACGGCCAGGCTGACAATCGGCTTGGTCATGCTATAAATGCGGAAAAGCGCGTCCTCTTGCATGGGGCGCTGTTGCGCGATGTCCATCATGCCGTGCAGGCTGTGGTGAATCAGCTTGCCGCGCCGCTGCGCCAAAGCGATGATGCCGGGTAATTGATCTCCTGCCACGGCGCGATTCATATAAGCGTCTATGTGCTGCAAGCGCTGGCTGGACATGCCGACATCTCCGGCTGATTGCACGTTCATGTAGATACGATCTCTTGTCTAGCGCGGTAGCCAGACACGCAGACGCCCGTCCGCCGTGCCTACTGCCAATCCCAGTTGATTATTCAACAATTCGACCGGCGCAAAATTGCTGATGATCTCGCCACCTGCAGACAATCTCCAGGCTTCCTCTGCGCCGGATTGGCCGTGCCGCACCGCGATAACCTGGCTGCGGGATTGATCCATGACCAGCACTTCCGGCTGGCCATCACCGTCAAAGTCTCCGGCTGCCGTTTGATCCAGATTGCGCGAGCCGATCGCGTGGCTTGTCACGTCGGGCAGCATCGCCGCGACCTGCAAGCTACCGCTAGCATAGCGAACGAATTCCAGCTGGCCGCCGATATGCGGCGTGACAATATTAGCGATTTCAATCTCACCCAGGGGACCGAATGGCCCGGCACTGAGCTGATGCCGCCAGCGATTGCCAGGTCCAATGGCCTGACCATCCACTTCTTCTCGAATATGCGCGCCATCCCACAAATAAGCTCGCAAGCGAGCGCCCAGCGTGCCGTTGGAAACCGTTGCGACCAGGTCTTCCCGGCCATCACCATCGATATCCGCCCAGAAGGGAGCGATGCCTTCAAAGACATCTTGGCCGGGCAAGTCGACACGCGCCAGAATACGCAACTGACTTTCGCGCACTTCGAGGATGAGCAGCGTGGCGCCTTCATTGCGGTCACCCATTATTCCGTGCACATAGCGTTGATCGCTTGCGTTGGCATACAGGGCGATCTGTCCGACGCGGTTCATAACCAAGCGCGCATCCGCCCCGGCCAAGATCGGCAAGTTGGCCACGACGCCCTCTTCCCGTGCCAGAATCAGCTCGCCCTCGCGATTGATATACAAGACTTCAAAATCATTAACTGGGATCGGATGCGTCCAGGGCGCGACGCTGTCATCGGCGCGCAATACGTAGGTGCCTTCCACCATGGAGACGCCGACCAAGGGCGGTTGCGCGCCTGCAAACCAACCCGATTCAAATGCCAGGGTTTGCGCGGCTCCGTCCGGCGCGACCTCGACAACTTGCAAGTCGCCGTTTTCCATTACAACATGCCAGACCGCCGTTTCCATAGCATAAGCGACGGCCCAGGCCGGTCTGCCGCGCAAGGGGATATCGATCACTTTGACAGCGGGAAAGCTGCCGCTTCCGCGCACAAAATGATTGCCGGCAGGATTATGAAAGGTGTAGAAATAACGATCGAGCAAGGCGCTGTCCTCCTGCGCAAACGACAGTGTAGCAGACATGACAAGCAGGGTTAATGGCAGTATGAGACGGCGTGTCATCGTTAGCTGCGCGCGCTAACCCGGCTGCGTAGCCGGGTTCTGTCAATGTTCATTTCAGGCGTGTTATTGGCGAGGGGCAAATGATGATCCAAAGGCAAAAAAAGGCGCCCTGCAAAGAGAGCGCCTTCTGTCAATTCTAGCTGAATGCTGTGGGCCTAGCCGCTAGGCGTTCTAACACTTGCTGCCGGCGCTTCGAAGTCATCACCTAGATCGGCGAAATCATCGAGATTGAAGATGAAAGGCGAATCCGATGGCAAGAGCGCGAAGGTAACATTGTCCGACAAGTTGGCGACATAGAGATACTGGATCAAGTTGGGATTGGCGGCAATCTGATCGCTGATGACGCGCAGCGCTTCGGCCTCGGCTTCGGCTTCGATCAAACGCGCATTGGCGCGACCGCGAGCGGCTTCTTCGGCCGCATCTGCCTGACCACCAGCTTCGGTACGAACACGTTCCGCTTCAGTACGAGCACGCTGCAGCTTCTGTTCCTCGATCTGCTTTTCTTCAATGGATTGCGCGAAGGCATTGTTAAATTCGATCTGGCGCACCAGCAGCGAGGTCAAGGTCAAGCCTTGATCAAGCATACTTGTAGTGACCAGTGCGGAGATGCGACCGCCCAGCGCTTCGCGTTCAAGACCGTAGATCGCTTCTGCCTGGAATTGCGAAACGACATCACGTGCCACGGCGCGGACCGCCGGCCGGATGAACTCGGATTCATAACGGTTTTGCCAATTCAGATGAATCTGATTGACATCGCCGCGCTGAATACGATAAAGCACGGTGATATCGAGACGTATTTCCTGACCATCAACCGTCAATGCTTCAACTGCGTCATTGCCTTGTATCCGCCCTTCCGAAGAAATGCCGGACATGGTGTATTCCTGCTGATCGGTCGGGTAGATGAAGAATTCCTGCAAACCCGGGATGATGATCGATGTACCCGGCGCGCGCGCCGGTTCTTCCAACTCACCCGAAAGCACATTGACAATGACCGCCGCTCGTGCCGGCTGCACGATCAAGATGCCGGAACTGATGATGAATATCACAACACCCGAGACGAATCCGACCAGCGCCAGCAAAACACCCCCACGTCCCGACCTGCCTTGTGACGCCAGGGTAAAGGTGAAAGCGACGCCGAGGATTCCAACGCCAAACGCGAGTATCGCGATCACTTGTAAGATTGAACCAAAATTCATGACTGCTCCTTGTTTAGCGCATTTTCCATGCGATTAACGTTCTGTTGCCTGATTATACCATACCACGAAACATAGCCCACTCCCCCAATCATCGGGGGATGATGAGTTCGACGACTCAACAGAACTTATACGCCCAGGGAATCATGTGGTTGCAGGGCCAGTGATTATCCGCCCAACCAACCGGGACCGCGCACGACACGCCCGGGCAGATCGCCGGTGTGATTTCCGTCACGCAACACCTGCTTGCCATTAACAAAAACATGCGCCATGCCATCGCTGAATTGATGCGGATCACCGGGCACTGAGTGATCTTGCACCTTGGCAGGATCGAAGATCGCGATATCGGCAAAATATCCAGGTTTGAGATAACCGCGATCCTTGAGCTTGAGGTTATCGGCGGCGAAACCGGAAAGCCGGCGTACAGCATCTTGCAGCGTGACCAAGCCTTCGTCGCGCACATATTTCCCGATGACGCGCGCGAAGCTGCCATAAGCGCGTGGATGCGGATGATAACTGAGGAAGTTACCTTCATTGGCGATGGAGCCGGCATCTGAGCAGAAGCTCACCCAAGGCAACTGCACTTGTACCCGCAGATTGTCTTCGGACATGCTGAAATAAAGCGAGAAGATGCGGCTATTGTCTTCAATCAGCAGGTCGATTATCGTGTCCGTCGCCGCTGTGCCGCGCTCCGCCATCACCTCGCTCAGTGTCTTGCCCTGATATTTGCGAAGTTCTTTCCTGGCGAATCCAGCCAGCAAAATGCCATCCGGACCGACGTCGTAGAACATATTCTCCCAATCATCGCCGGGCAAGTTCATTTCGGCTTTGATCTGCTCGCGTGTAGCGCTGTCTCGCAGGCGTTCGATCATTTTGTCGAAGCCGCCATCATGCGCCCAGGCGGGAATGCAAGATGCCAGGCCGGTGCCGCTATAGGGATAGGTATACATGTCGGCTGTCAGCGCCAATCCTTCGGCGCGCGCCGATTCGACCTTGGCGATGGCTTCGGCCATCAGATGCCAATTCTGTTGGCCCGATGCTTTCAAGTGATAAATCTCGCCGGTGACGCCGGTTTGGCGCATGATGTGAATCAGCTCGTCCAGCGCATTCATGAATCTCGCGCGTTCGCTGCGCAGATGCGTGATATACATGCCATCGTATTCGGCCACCACGCGGCAGAGCTCGACAAGTTCTTCAGTGGTCTGATAGGTCGCGGGCGGATAAATCAGCGCGGCCGACATGCCCATGGCGCCTTCGCGCATGGCTTGGTGCAGCAGGCGCTTCATCTGCGCCATTTCGCCATCGGTCACAGCGCGGTCGTCATATCCGGCGGCGTTTATGCGTAGCGTCGCTGAGCCGACGAAAGAGGCTACATTGGTGGCCACGCCTTTGCGCTCGAGGAATTCCAGATATTCTCCCAGGGTGGTCCATTCGATGTCGTATTGGATATCAGCCGTGGAGAGGATGGTATCGCGCGACTTCTTCATCTCGTCGCTGAGGGGAGCCATTGAAGTTCCCTCGCCCATGACTTCGAGCGTGACGCCTTGTTTGATATCGCTCATGCTGCGGCCGTCTTCGATCAGCGATTCGGTGGCCCAACTGAGCATGTTGATGAAGCCAGGCGCGACGGCCAGGCCGTCGAGGTCGATGGTGCGGGCGGCGGAGTGGTCGCGCAGGTCGCCAATGGCGCTGATGCGGTCGGCGCTGATGGCAATGTCGGCGGTGATGGGCGGCGCGCCGCTGCCATCGTAGATGGTTCCGTTGCGTAGGAGGGTTGTGGGTTGGGTCATGTTCATCTCTCGCTAGTATGTGTCCAGTTTTTTCGGAGCCGTTACAACCCCGCCCTCCGGCCCCCTCCCCGAGGCATCAGGGAGGGGGAGCGCGTCTGTTGAAGACGGGGTTCTGTTCGCGAAATGGCGCAATCTCCGGATTTATTCACCATTTTCAGCGATGAGTCACCCTTCCCCAAAGCATTGGGGAAGGGCCGGGGATGGGGTTGGCTGGTGGCGTTGCGGTGGCGGGTTGTGGGTTGGGTCATGATAATCTCTCGCTAGTATGTGTCCAGTTTTTCAGAGCCACTACAACCCCGCCCCCCGGCCCCCTCCCCGAGGCATCAGGGAGGGGGAGCGCGTCTGTTGAAGACGGGGTTCTGTTCGCGAAATGGCGCAATCTCCGGATTTATTCACCATTTTCAGCGATGAGTCACCCTTCCCCAAAGCATTGGGGAAGGGCCGGGGATGGGGTTGCCCGGTTCCGTTGCGCAGGAGGGTTGTAGGTGTGGTCATGTTAATCTCTCGCTAGCATGTGTCCAGTTTTTCGCAGCCGCTACACGCTTTTCTTGTCATCGAATCGAGATTGCCAAACGGCCATTGCCGCTCGAAAAGTTTTTTCGGCAATCTGGCAATCTGGCTGGGATTGTGAAGGCGCTGGTGTGGCAAGTATAACGGGAATTGGGATGTGGGTGGAGAAGAAATGGTCGCAAAAAGTGCGCCCATCTGCCGGAGGCCCAGTCGTTGCGGAGAAGGGTTGTGAGTGTGGTCATGGATCAATTGTCTCCAAGCGAATGAACTGCTCGTATGCTGCGTTCACCAACCCCGCCCCCGAAGCATCCTGAGGACAGGACAGGTTTTGAGGCGGGATGTGATGTGGAAAAGGACGGGAAAAGGATGAGAAAAGGGGCAAACATAGCGATTACCTATCGGTACAGTATCGATATAGAGCAAGATTTCGCCAAATTGGATAGCGATCCGGCGAGAACGCGCCAGTTGCAAGAAAGACATGAAGGAAAGCGATAAGATTTCCATAGAGCCGAGCGTATCATCATTTGCCGGGGACGCGGCGACTATATGGTCGCGGTTTCATGCAGGAATTGCTGATGGTCGCTAGCTGATGCGCGGGGCGGGAGCGAAACCTGTCCTGTCCTCAGAAAGCATCAGGGAGGGGAGCGCGTTCGCGAAATGTAGACTTTGGCAGCGGTTGTGTCCGTTTTGCCACCGGAGCAATTCTTGGTTCGGCCATTTGGAAGCCGTGATGAAGTTGTTAAGGCGCTGGTGTGCAAAGTATAACGGGAATTGGGATGTGGGTGGAGAATAAATGGTCGCGCGAGGCGTGCACAACCTCCTGAGATGCTGCCGATTCGTGTCCACTTTTATGGGTCCACTACAACCCCGCCCCCCGGCCCCCTCCCCGAAGCATCAGGGAGGGGGAGCGCGTCTGTTGAAGACTGGGTTCTGTTCGCGAAATGGCGCAATCTCCGGATTTATTCACCATTTTCAGCGATGAGTCACCCTTCCCCAATGCTTTGGGGAAGGGCCGGGGATGGGGTTGATCGTTCCGTTGCGGTGGCGGGTTGTGGGTGGAGTCATAATGAACCCCCAAACAAGAGTGAATACGGATGCACGATATGTTTCTGCAGTGTTTGGCATGCAATTAAGTCAAAGGTGGGTTTGTTATCCACATGACGCCTTGGCCACAAATGGTCAGCGTAAAGCCCTCGCTGCTCCAATCGGTCAAGTAAATCATCTTGTAGAATAAACGGAAGTGTAAACTTGTAGCCATGACTGTGGTATGAGTTGTCGCTACCAAACTCTTCGTCTAGTTCCTTCCACTTATGTTCTGGTGTGTATTTCTCATCAGCTCGGCTATCAAATATGAATACACCGTCTTGTGCTTGCAAATTACCAATTCGAGATCTCAGCTGCGTAACTATTTTCAGCTTGCTATCCTGAACAGGCGTCAAGAACTGAAGTGCCCAAATTGCCATTCTCAAGTGCTTATCATTCCTAAGTTTCTTGACAGTCTTTCTCTGCGCGTACGCCGCAAAGAATGCTGCCACGTAAGGGCTACGGGTCCAGTCAAGCAACCGCGTTGGAATGCCATGATGTTGGGCAAGAGCATCAACTACGCTAATAGGATCGCGAAACGACGGCAGAATACCGTTAGCCAATTCGTGCAGATCGCGTCCGTCGATAGCTTTGTATTCGCCGCCTAACTCCAGTTTCGAATCGGTCGGAACGTCCAAGTTCTCTTCGTCAGCGGATTCCGCGAAGCGACGAACAATGCGGTCTTCTAACTTCCGCTGTACGTATATGTATACCAGTCTTTCGTGGCGGCTGTTCCAATTGAGATGTGAGTAGAGATCTGAGCTCAGCAAAACGTTCTTGACATATTTGAATGTAGGTTTAACAAACTGCGCTTGGAATTCACTGCGCATTGCTTTAGGAAGTATGGACCGACTTGCTTCGTTTTGGCCGCGAAATAGCCAGAATCCGGTAACCGACGTAGGCTTACTGTTGATGATCCCAGTCTCCTCAAGTTTCTCAAACAACTCGTCTACTGAATCGCAACGCTTGTGAATAAACCAAGGAAGCCCCATCATGTCCCCTACCCCAAATTCTCACTCAAGATCCGACCCAGCTCGCGGCGCACCAAACCGGGCCGCTCGTCGCGCAGCAAGGGCAGACGCGCGCGGGTGCGATGCAGTTGATTCAAGTCAATCTCCTGAGTGATCAGCGCTTCGTCAAAATACAGTCCGTGCGTCATGAATTCGCCATCGGGATCGACGACTGAGGAGCCGCCCCAGAAATTCTTGCCGTCTTCGTAGCCGACGCGATTGCAATGCAGGATATAAGAAGTAAACATGCTGCCGTAGGCTTGATTGACCAACTCGACCCAGCGCGTGCCACCGAGACGCTCGCTTTCGTTCAGTCCGCGCGAGGGACTGGAGCTGTTGAGAATCAAGATATCCGCGCCATCCAGCCAGAGCAGGTAGGCCGGCGAGACATGCCAGAAATCCTCGCAGATCAACATGCCCAAGCGACCGAAGCGGGTATCGAAGGCGCGCACGCTGTTGCCTTGCGCGAAATAGCGCGATTCGTCAAACATGGCGTAGGTCGGCAGATAGAGCTTGTGGTGGATGTGCAGCAGCTCGCCGCCGGATAGATAGGCGTTGGCGATGTAAAAGCGGTTGCGCTTGTCCACGTGCACGAAGCCGATCACGATGTCGATTTCGATGTCTCGGCTGGCGTCCAGCAGCTTGGCGAATATCTGGTCATCGGCGTCGGCACGCAGCGCGACCTCCGGCACCAGATCCTGCACTTGGTAACCGGTCATCGACAGCTCGGGGAAAACCAGTAGATCGACGCTCTGATCTCGCGCTTGCCGCAGATAATCGAGGTGCTGCGCCAGGTTATGCTCCAGGTCGCCCAGTTTCGGGTAGATTTGCGCCAAGCCCACGGTGATGCGCATCAATCGCCCTCCTTCGCCGATAAGACTGCACCATCATAATGCAGAGTCGGCGCGGCGGCAATCATGCAGGTTTCGGTAGTGGCTGAAGATCAGCATTTGGCGCTATCGAAGGAGAGAGATTGCAGACCGTCGGCTTGTTCGCCAGATTGCCCGCGCAGCCAGTGTTTTACTCGCGTCAGCCAATCGCGGCGAGCGCCATCGACGCCACTGATGTGCAGCAAGGCACGTTTAGCGATGACCGCATCCAGGTCCATCACGCCCATGTCATATTTGAGGACATCAAGCAGATATTCGGCGTACTCATGACGTCCGCATATGACCAGAAGCGCCGAGCCGATCAAAATTCGCTGTTCGATTTCGATTTTGTCGTTGGCAAGTTCCAGTAATTCGGCGGTGCTCTGCCAGTTGCCGATTTGTGAAGATTCAGCCGCGAGAAACTCGGGGAAGCGCAAACTCCAGCGCGAATTCAATTGATTGAGGTTGTCGTCGACCAGCGTTATCAGAAGGTCAACGAGAGAGGAAGCAGTGTTAGAAGCAAGGCGCGAGTCCAAGTCCCTAGACAACTGATTGATGGTTTCGTCGCCCAGGCGCAATCCGGCCTCAGCGAGTTCCTCCGAGAACTGCCGGAGCAGCAGATTCAGAATGTCCGCAAGCGGCGCCTCGGTGAGCCGTTCCAAATTCTTTGTGGACATCTAACGAAGAACTAACTCGGCGGGCGCTGCGTAAAACGGTAGCCGACGCCGCGCTCGGTACGGATATAATGCGGATGGTGTGAATCGGCTTCCAGTTTGCGGCGCAGTCGGTGAATATGAACGCGGAGCGTGTCTTCGTTCACGTCTTCCGAGGGCCAAACGCGGGCGATCAGCATGCGGTTTTCCACGACCCGCGTAGCATTGCGCAACAGTACATGCAGCATGATCGATTCCGTCGGTGTTAAACTGACCATCTTGCCATCGACAACGATCCGATTATGCGCAAAGTCAATGCTCAAGTTCTCGTCCACCAGAACCATTGGTTCGCTGGCATAATCGAAGCTCGGCATGCGCGCCAGCACCACCTGTATTCTCGCTTCAAGCTCGCGCAAATCAAATGGCTTGACGATGAAATCCTCGGCATATTTCTTCAGGCCTTCAACGATGATGGCCTTGTCACCTGTTGCGGTCATGAAAATAATCGGCACATCCGCCATCGACTTAAGCTTGTTGGCCAATTCGAATCCATGCACACTAGGCAGTGACAGGTTGACCAGTGCAATATGTGGCAAGCCTTGTTGCCGAACATGTTCCAGGCATTCTGGCCCATCGCCAAAGACTGTTACTTCGTTGCCGGCCTCACGCAAGTGCTCCGTGACAGACGCGCTGAAAGCTGCATCACTGTCGATCAATAGAACCTTTGATTTTCTCATCGTTTTACCCACTTTCTACTACTGCGAAAGGTCCGTTTCGCGCTATAACATAGCCAGGGACTCCATTTTCATCGTAGCACTAAGTCTTACTGAAACGCAACAATTGCCAACAAATAAAGACCTGAAACCAAGAGCCAACTCTCATGCCGCCTTTCTCAATCGCTGTCGCGCATTTCTTGCCAATCAAGTGACCAGGTCCGGACACTATCCAACCTAATATTTGTGGAGGATCTAACTAAATTGTTTACAACACTTAGAGACTGCGTAAGACATGAAGATTGTCTAGCATCCAGTCGCGCATTTCCGGTGTCTTGATGTTAATGCTGTTTAAGGCAAGCTTGTTCAGCGGAATCTCTTCCGGAATAAACTCTCCGCGCTTCGGATCAGCGAATTCCGGGCCATCGCGTTTGCTTAGGTCATAGTCTTGCAAACGGCAGATGAAGAAATGCTCTTCCAGCTGCTTGCCGGCCATTTGGTGCTCTAGCACGAAGGCTTTCTCCAGCACTATTGCGTGCGCGCCCAATTCTTCAAAGAGTTCCCGCTTCAGCGTCGCAATAAGATCAACATCAGCGTGCTCTACACCTCCCCCGGGCGCCACCCAGTAAGGAGAACAATTCGATGGCTTAACCCTTTTGATGAACAAGACAGAACCCTTGCCCGTGAGCAGAATCGCCCGTACTCGCCGATTAACGATGCAAGTTTGATCTGTTGTTGCTAGCATAACATCTTGACACTAACGATAAATGAATAGTAAATGAGAGATCATGTTTTACTCGTCAACAAAGCCTCATCAACGCTCACAGCCAAGGTTCAAAGACGTTTCAGTTAGAAAAGAGTCCACAATGGTATCATGAGGGTTCAAAAAATTCAACCAGAATGAGCGAAGCCATTCTGTGGCCGATAATCATGGCGGCTTGGGCCTGAATCTCAACAGTGATCGGCCCTTCAAAGGGATCGCGAGCTAGGACCTGGAGCGTTTTGCCCAGAATCAGTCCGCGTTCCTGGGTATTTTGCAGCATTTTTGCATCGTCCATCATAAAGCGCCGGATCCGCGCAGGAGTATTAGGGGCCAATCGCGAAAGCGGCAGCAAATCGCGTTCCGGCATGATGCCATCCAGATTAGGGATCGGATCACCGTGGGGGTCATATTCCGGGTTGCCCAATTTTCGGGAAATCGCCTCAATAAATCGATCGGAAACGGTGTGCTCCAGCGCCTCCGCCTCATCGTGCACTTCATGCAATTGATAGCCGAGATCGTGTACCAGGTATGCTTCAATCAAACGATGACGGCGCAGCATATTCAAGGCGACTTGCTCACCCTTGTCCGTCAGTCGGACTCCGCGATATTTTCGATAATCGACCGTGCCTTCCTCGACCAACCTTTGCGCCATATCGGTTACGGCGGGCGCAGTGATATTCAAGGCATCGGCCAACGCATTCGTCGATACGCGGTCGCGTTCGCGTTGCAAGCGGTAGATCGCCTTCAAGAAATCCTCTACAGATTGCGACGATCCCAACGTCAACTTTCGTCCATTCATCGTGATTTCCGGTCTGTCAGTTGCCGAGCCGGTGGCGTCAATCATATCACAGCCACTCGACGATAGCGTAGACACTGAACTTCGGTAGCGAAAAGCACGGCTGCGCTCACGCAGAACAACAAAACTTCTGCTTGTACGAGCAACGTGGCATGTTAGAAGAGTTGCACGGTCCCTCACCTATATGAATCTAACACTCCTGCATTATACTATGGTAGAAATATGGCTGAAGTGACCAGTATAACCGTTGCCCCACCCTGGTTGACCGGTTCCAGCCGCGATCGTACGACAGGCGCAAACAGGTAGCATACCAGGGGCTCCGCAGGCATCGGTTTACCGGATCACGCATTCGCTTCATATGCGCCTGCGCCCTAGCGCGTAGATTTTTCGGGTGCATGCCAGAGTCGGTTTTGGGACTTGAATTGAGGCGACGATTCTGCCAATAGGGACACGAGTGGTGACGGAAGAACTTTATGAGCAGAGATTACTACGATGTGCTGGGCGTGAAGCGTAACGCCAGCGAAGAGGACATCAAAAGCGCGTTTCGCCGCAAAGCGAAACAGTATCATCCGGACGCCAATCCGGAAAACCCCGCGGCAGAGGCCAACTTTAAGGAAGTCAACGAAGCCTACGAGGTCTTGAGCGATGAGGAGAAGCGTTCGGCATATAACCGCTATGGGGAAAACTGGCAACATTATCAAGGATTCGATGGACAGAACCCCTTTGGTGGCGCCGGCGCCCAACAGGTTGACTACGCGGACATGTCCGATATGTTCGAGACTATTTTTGGCGGGGGCCAACGCAGGCGTGGGAGCGGAGGCGTTGGCGGCTTCCGAGCCAATGCGGCATATCCGCGCGCCGGGGAAGACATCGAACAAGACATCAGCATCAGCTTGCGTGAAGCTTTCGAAGGCACTCAGCGTATTGTCAGCAAGAATGGTCGCGATATAACCGTACAGATCCCGCGCGGCGCCGCCAACGGAACCAAAGTTCGCTTGGCTGGAGAGGGCCGTCATGGGCTAAATGGCGGACCAGACGGTCATCTGTATCTTGTCGTTCGCGTTGCTGACGATCGCCAATTCGAGCGCAAGGAAGATGATATCTACGTTGATGTCAATATTGATGTCTTTACAGCGATGCTCGGTGGTGATGTTGAAGTTCCGACGATGACGCGGCCGGTACGCATGAAGATCCGTCCAGGGACACAGACCGGACAAAAACTGCGTATCGCTGGAAAAGGTATGCCCAAATTGCGCGCAAAAGACGATTTTGGTGATCTTTTTGCGCGCGTTTCAATCAGTGTGCCCGAGCAACTCGATAGCGCACAGCGTGAATTGGCCGAAGCCCTTCGCGACAGCCTGCGCTGACGTCCAAGATGCCATCATGATGCGAATCTTGCCCTTCCAATCACGGACACTTAGCGCAGCACGAGCGCCAATGCGCCGACACGTTTTGCGCTAGACGGTTTGAGCAAGTGGAAGACATCCGGCTCCCAATGATCAGCAAGCGTGCAGGCAGCAATTGCAGGTTATGGACAGTCTACAATTGTTCGGAGACTCGAGCGTCCGTTTTTCTCCTGCGCATGACTTGCCACAATGACGTTATCTGAATGGCTCGCGACAAACGGAAAGCCAACGAACACAGGTCACGAGGCCTGCCTTTGACCATGAAAAGAAGTGCGACCCTGATTATATTCGCCTTTCTCGTACTGCAGGTCGCGGTGGCATGTAACGGCGTCGCGGATCGCAACGACGCGACTGCTGAAGCGCGCAGCGTCTTCCCGCAAGATGAGCAAGATGGTGCAACGGCAGGTACGCCGACCGCCGTCTCGGAGCAGATCATTTCCGCGGCCAATGCCGAGCAATTGCTGCTGACAAATATCTATGATCGTGCGAGTACATCGGTAGTCAATGTGGAAAGCCGTTATCGCGACCCGCTAGGCACGGTGACAGAAGTAAAGCGAGGTTCAGGCTTTGTTTATGATCAACAAGGGCATATCGTCACCAATGCTCATCTGGTCAAAAATGCCGATTCGATCACCGTAACCCTGCTAAGGTCACAAGTGCTGGAGGCTCAGCCGCTCGGAACAGACAGCTTCAGTGATCTGGCCGTTCTCAAAGTGGTGGCCGCGGCAGATCGCCTGGCACCTTTGCTGATTGGGGAATCCGCTACTCTGCGAGTCGGACAGCGAGTGATCTCTATCGGAAGCCCCTTTGGCTTGAACAACTCGATGACCGTCGGCATCGTTAGTGGTTTGGGTCGCTCTTTGCGCCTGGCGGAATTGATTGAAGGCGAGACGATGCCTGGTTTTGAAAACCCGTCCATCATACAGATCGACGCCACGATCAACTCGGGCACGTCCGGCGGCCCTCTGTTCGATTCGCAGGGATTTGTGATCGGCATTACTACCGCCATTCGTTCCGACAATGGTGCTTTTCAGGGAGTTGGCTTTGCCGTGCCGGCCGACACGATGCGACGCGTCATACCGGAATTGATCGCGAAAGGTAGCGTCGATTATGCCTGGATGGGGCTTTCGGTTATGCGCGAAGAAGGCGGCTATGGCGTGGCAGGGCTGAGCAGCGTATTGGGACTTCCGGTAGAACGGGGCGTACTGCTTAGTGGTGTCAGCGAGGGATCTCCTGCTCAATTGGCGGGCCTGAAGGGCGGTCATGAGCTGGTGGACATCCGTGCCAAGCAAGTCTGCGCCGGCGGAGATCTAATCGTTGCGATCAATGACTATTATGTCGAGAATCTGGATGATCTGAATACTTATTTGATCCAGAAAACGCGCCCAGGCGACGAGATCGCCTTACTGGTAATCCGTGACAGGCAGACCTTCGAGGCGAAACTGACCTTGCGATCAAGGCCGGTCACTGACAACGCGCGCACATTGGACTGTAACACGGTGTCGTAGAGGCCTAGCAATGGAAGCCTGTATTCTTGAGGAAGATATCTGCCTGATGCGTCCGCTGCAGATATTAGATATTTCGAGAATCCGCCGTTATGCCAGCGCCGTAGAAATCGCGGAAAACACCTTTGTCCCCCATCCCTATCCAGCGGAAGCAGCCAGCGAATTCGTAGAGACGGCACGCGAGAACTGGCGCCTTGACGAATCCTATGTGTTCGCAATTATGGAGAAAAGTACGGGCGCTTTTGCCGGCGTAATGGGAATCCACCCTAAAGCCGCACACAACTACGCCGAGGTCGGCTATTGGATCGGCAAGCCATTTTGGGGTCGCGGCCTGGCCTCCGCCGCACTGCGCCTGATAATTGAATTTGGTTTCGAGAGACTACAACTCAACCGCATCGAAGCGGGGCATTTCCCTCATAATCCAACATCGGGCCGGGTGATGCAAAAGGCAAATATGCGATGCGAGGGCCGGCGCCGGCAAGCAATTTTTCATCGCGGAGCGTATAAGGATTTGCTGCAATATGCCATATTGCGCGGGGATTATCAGCAAGATCTAGCTGCTGAATGAAGCCGCTGAATTAAAAAGACCGCAGAGGATTAGTCTGCGGCCCTTTGACTGTCTAAATTCACAGTCTTGCGGTTATTCGGGTCCACCCCCTGACGGAGCTTCCCATAGAGGTGTGGCTGGTCAGAGGGCAGAACCCTTTATACCGTCCATAATATGATCACCTCCCTTACTCACCCGACGTTGCGAAGAGAATAGCACAATCCGCGAGTGGATGCAAGTAAATTACGGGCGGTTGAGCACCAGTTTTTCGGACGCTCAAAGACGCAAATAGCGATACGCCTTGCTATGCTATAATTCCTGGAACCGTTCAGAGACAGGCGGTCCAATCATATGACACGGCATTTCAACCCGGCACATCGGCGCCAGGCATTGCAATGGGCACGAGATCTGATGAAGCGCAGCTTTTATGTGCTGGATACCGAAACTACCGGGCTGGGCAAGGAAGATGAGATCGTACAGATCGCCATCATCGACAGAGATGGCAATGCGCTCATGGACCAGCTGGTCAAACCCAGCATCCCTATTCCGTACGCTGCCGCACAGGTACATGGGATAACCGACGCACAAGTCTCCAACGCGCCCAACTTTAGACAGCTCTACATCGGTCTTTCCAAGCTGTTGGCGGGGGAGATGGTCATTGCCTATAACATGGACTTCGATTGGCGCCTCTTGCAACAGACTACGGCGCGCTATAGTTTGCCGGAGATTCGCATAGGCAAACGCGATTGTGCCATGAAGCAATACGCGAAGTTCAAAGGCAAGCGCCAAGGCAACGGCCGCGGCTATACCTGGCACAAGTTGGGCAATGCGCTTTTACAAGAAGGTCTGCCAGTCAGCGATGCGCATGATGCGCTTGGGGACGCCCTGATGACGTTGGCATTGCTGCAAAAAATGGCAGAATCAACCTAGATCAGCTCATTACGCCGAATTTGAGGTAGGACGGCGCTCGGCCACCTACCTTACAACTCAAGTCAAGGGCGGCAAAAAAGTCCCGTATTCGTTTGTATTCTATGGGAAAACGTATATAACAAGTGTAATGCTAATTTGCACTTGAAATAGATATTGCTTTGCCCGTATTGACCAGTTAATGGGTTAGGATTGAGCCGTGATTGGACGAAGACTCTTTACTTTCAACAAGCTAATTGCGGTTATGTTAGTGGTTCTGCTCTTGCCGGCATCGCTGGTCATGGCCGCTGATATCGCCGTTGATGAGGATTGCAGCCTGGACAATGCGATTCAGTCTGCCAATGGTGGGGAGCAAGTTGCCCCGCTCGACAATTGTGAAGCGGGAGATGAAGATGAAACCGCCGCGGATACGATCACAATAGATGTTGTTTCCACGGATGATGGCGTCACAACACTGAGCTCCACGCTCAGCATCGCCTCCAAGGTCGTTTTCGAAGGTGGCGGCTTCACGTTGAGCGGCGACGACTCTGTACAGGTATTCAATATCGACGGAGGATCGCTGGAAATCAAGAACTTGACCGTCACCGCGGGGTATAGCGATACAGATGGCGGCGCCATCTCGGTAAGCAATGGTTCACTGACGCTTACAAACAGTGTCGTTAGCGCTAGTAACTCTGGTGGCAATGGTGGCGGCATTTACGCCTCAGATAGCGACCTCGTTATGAATAACAGCGCGGTGAGCGGCAATAGCATAAGCGACGAGAGTGATACCGCCGGTGGTGGAATCTACTATTCCGGATCTGAATCTAACAGCCTAACCATCCAGACTAGCGGCGTGGACAATAATAGTTCGCCAACAGACGGGGGCGGTCTGTATCTTGCAGCTGGCCTGGCACTGATTTCCAATTCCACTTTTGGCGAGAACGCCGCCGTCGACGAAGGAGGTGGCATCTATAACGCTGGCACCTCTACACTCACGCATGTAACAGTTGCATTCAACAGTGCTGAGACGGGTGGTGGTTTGTATGAGGCCGCGCGGCTGCATTTGTACAACAGCTTGCTCAGTGGCAACAGCGGCGGTGATTGTTCCGGGACTCTAAATACGAATATTGGGAATCTGATTGAAGACGAGTCTTGTGGCCACGACGAATTGGTTGACGACCCCATGCTGCTCAAGTTGGCAGGACTGCCTATCTATTACGTGTTGAAAGCAGGTAGTCCAGCGATTGACGCAGGTGACCCGGCCTATTGCTTGGATGCGGATCAACGCGCGATTGAGCGCCCGGAAGCTAGCTGTGACGTTGGCGCCGCGGAATATGAGGCCGGAGCCTTTTCGTTCCAGATTAGCAGCGCCGTGGCTGAAGCTGTTGCGACATCAACTTCCCCCTCCTCCTCCAACACGCAGGCGACTACCGCGACAAGGACGCCGGCGCCACGCACTTGCGAGAATCTACCGACTGGCGTTACCGTGACCGGTTACGTTGACGGAACCGAATGTCAGCAGCGCGACGCTGGCGGGATAGGCAACCAGATCATCGTAGATTATGGCTTTAAGATGGCAATAGATTTCTGGGGATACGTACCCGGTTCTGGTGTGGACATTTGCATCCAGGATACCGGTTCCATTATTCTGCTGGACGCCGCAACATCGCCACGGACCATTGTTGCATTGCTGAACACCACGCAAGGCGACAGACGTTGCGCGCATGTGGACCGCGAAGGCACGGCGGTGCTGATGGATCAGGCGTTCATGACTTCTGGCAATGTGCCGGACCAGGATTTCCCGCTCGCTGGTTGTACCGTCACCACAACCGATATTCTAAACCTGCGCAATGAGCCGGACGGCGATACGATTCTGGGTCGCATACTTAACAATGTGAGTTTTAGCGCCATATCGCGTACAACCTCCTGGTTCAAGGTCGATTATTTCGGGACCATTGGCTGGATCAGTGGCGACTATGTCTCAACCGACGGATCCTGTCAATAATCCCTGAATGCACCAATTGCTGTCCCTCCGCGAGCAACCGTGGAGGGACTTTTGCGTCGGCACAAAGGCTGTTATCTTCCTCGGCCAGCTGAAATCTCGTTGCAATGCAGGGCAATTGCCGGCTGAGAGCGGGCACAAAGTGGACTTAAAAAAGATCTGGTTCGGGCAAGCTATGACGGGTGCCGCGACCGAGAACAGAAAGTGGGACTGATGAGATTTGAAGAAAAAGTTGTTTTAGTGACCGGAGGTTCGCGGGGTATCGGACGCGAAATAGCCCGGCAGTTTGCCAATCGCGGCGCCAGGATTGCGATACATTACAAGCAAAACCTGGCAGCAGCGGAAGCGACATGGTCGCTGCTACAGGGTTCGGGGCATATTATCGTGCAAGCGGACCTGGCCGATCCTGGTGCGATAAGCAGTATGGTTAGCGATGTGGTGGAGCAAATGGGTCGCATCGATATCCTGATCAACAACGCGGGTATCTATGAAGAACGTCCCTTGACCGAAATCAGTTACAGCGAGTGGCAGGCGCATTTTGAAAGGGTCCTGTCGGTGAATTTGTTTGGCGCCGCGAACACGACCTATTGCGCCGCGCAATACATGATCAAACAAGGCGGCGGCCGCATCGTCAATATATCGTCGCGAGGCGCTTTTCGTGGCGAACCGACAGCTGCGGCTTATGGCGCGAGCAAAGCCGGCCTGAATAGTATGGGTCAATCATTGGCGAAATTGCTGGCACCGCACAACATATTCATAGGCACTGTTGCACCGGGATTTGTCGAAACCGATATGGCTGCCGAGCGGCTCGCGCAACCGGATGGCGATGAGATCAGGAATCAGTCGCCTCTGAAGCGGGTGGCCAAGCCGGAAGATGTGGCTTATGTGGCGCTATTCCTGGCATCGGACGGTGCGGAATTTGCCACCGGCAGCATCGTGGATGTCAATGGCGCGTCTTACTTGCGCATGTAAGACTGAGTTGGAATCGTAGCGGTGAAACCAGTCGATCTGTATAGCGCGCTGTTGCATATCCGTCCCTTCAGGGAGGCCGACCTGGACAGTTGCATCCGTTTCCGCGAGCAGGTATTTGGCATCGACGAAGCGCCCGCGGCTGTCGAACGCTGGCTAAGGTGGACCATCGACAGTTATCATGAATTGGCGAAATTGGGCCAGCCACCCTATGCCGATTATGCCATTGACCTGCGGGACAGCGGTGCCTTCGTCGGTTCGATAGGCATTGTGCCGACGGTGTTACCTTGGGGCGCGCTGAAAGGGACGTCATCGGACGGTCTGCTCCGCCCGGAAATCGGATTATTCTGGGGCATCTTGCCCGAATATCGCAGACGAGGTTACGCCGCCGAAGCGGCTAACAGGCTGTTGGATTATTTGTTTCAGGAACTTCGGATAAGCCAGGTGGTCGCGACAACCAATTACGACAACATTGCCTCGCAAGGGACAATGAAGAAGTTGGGAATGCATTTACTACGCAATCCGAACAAGCTGCCGGAATGGTGTCAAGTGGTCGGCCAGATCACAAATCCCGACGCGAGTTGATTCTACACATTTCACAATATCGTTTATCGTAACGTTTTGCTACACTGTTGGCAAGGTAAGCAGCATTCCAGCTGTTTCGTTTTGGCGATGCAAAGTAAGCTTTGATCTCTTATTAGTCGAAATGAAGTCTTAACAAGTCAGTTCAAAGATTTAACTTGTCATCGCTACAATCCGGTCCGGGACATTGGTCATGCAAGTCGTGGGCTCTAGTTCAATCAGTGAGGAGAAAGACATGTACCGCATACTTGTTTCAATTTTTGTTGTGCTAGTCTTGATGCTTGGTATAGCCAACGCACAGGACAGTTTTGAGTTGACGATTATGCACACCAACGATGTGCATGGTCATCATGAGCCACAGAGGAATGGTGATGGCGGCGCGGCGCGGCAAGCGACTGTCGTCAGTCAGATTCGCGCCGAAGTGGATAATCATCTGCTGCTGGATGGCGGCGACCGCTTCACGGGCACGCTCTTCCACGTACAATATCGTGGGCAGGACAGCGTGCAGATCATGAACGCAATCGGTTACGATGCCATGACATTGGGCAATCACGAATTTGATGATGGCAGCGAAGTGCTGGCGAGCTTCGTCAAGGGGTTGGATTTCCCCGCCCTCAGCGCCAATACCGATTTCAGCGAAGATCCCTTTTTGGCCGGATTGGTCGAGCCGTCAACCGTGCTAGAGGTCGGCGGCGAGCAGATCGGCATCATCGGCCTAGTCACGCCGGAAACGGCAATCCTTGCCAAACCGAGTAAAGAGTTGGTATTTGACAACGACCTAATTGGTGTGACGCAGCAAGAGGTCGATAAACTCACCGCCCAAGGTATCAACAAGATTGTGCTGGTGACCCATATTGGATATGGCGCCGATGTGGAGGTCGCTCAGGGTGTAAGTGGTGTGGATATTGTAGTCGGCGGGCACAGCAATACCTTCCTCAGCAATGCCTTTAGCGGTGCCAGAGGCGAATATCCTACCGTTTTGGAAAGCGCCAGTGGCGAGCCGGTGTTGATTGTTCAAGCCAGTACCAAGACCGTGTACCTGGGCCGCCTGGATGTCGAGTTTGATGCGGATGGCCTGCTGTCCGACTGGGACGGCGACGCGATCCTGCTCAGCCGCTACATCAGCCCGGATCCTGACATCAGCGATTTGATCGCAGGCTTGGCGGAACCGATCGCCGAACTGCGCTCTACGCCGGTTGGCGAAAGTGCCATAGAATTGACGGGCACCAATCCACGCATGTGCCGTATCGAAGAATGCTTGCTGGGCAATATGATCAGTGATGCCATTCTGGAAGAAACCGGTGTCGATATCGCCTTGCAAAATGGCGGTGGCATCCGCGCCGATATCGATGCGGGCGAGGTTACACTGGGCGAGGTCCTTACGATGCTGCCATTTGGCAACTTGATCAGCACCTTTGATTTGAGCGGTGCCGATGTGTTGGCTGTCTTGGAAAACAGCGTCAGCCGTATTCAGCTTGATGAAAACAACAATCCCTCGCTCGACGGCGCTTCCGGGCGCTTTATGCAGGTTGCCGGGTTGCGTTACACCTTTGACGCCACGCAAGAAGTCGGCAGCCGCGTCGTCAGCGCAGACGTGATGCAGGATGGAGAATATGTGTCGGTGGAACCTGCCGCTACCTATAGCGTCGCTACTAATGACTTCATACGCGCCGGCGGCGATGGCTACGCGATGCTCGCCGAAAACGCCATCAACCCTTATGATCAGGGTCGTCCGCTCGATCTGGTCGTCGCCGATTACATCGCTGCCAATAGCCCGATCAGCGTGGCACTTGATGGACGCATCAGCCATCAGGCTGGAGGCTAGTCAGACGTAACGGAAATACAAGAAGCACGAACCAGAAATCGGGGAAACCGCTGGCGAGGGCCGGCGGTTTTCTGTTTCCTGCGCGACTGAGAGCCCGCGAGCGTAAACTGGTTATTACGCTAAAATGAAACTATGCTTTAGTCAGCATTTGCTTACGTCTGACAAGTATCGACAAGCCTTGTTGTGATGCCCGATACAAACCGGTTCTACGACATCTACTTCATCTATCATCCGGATAATATCGATTTCGTTCGTCACCTTGCCGCACAACTGAGTGGGCGGGATATCAGTTGCTGGTTCGACGAAGAAGAATTCGGCGATAGCGACGAGGATCGTCAGCAACTTTTAGAGGCAATTTTGCGCTCGAATACGGTGGCGATGATCTTGACGCCGGCGTCCGCAGAAAGCCAACTTTGCAACACGCTGGTGGAATCCGCGGTCAATAATAGCAAGCGTTTTGTCACGTTGATTGTCGATGATGATATTGCGGTTGATGTGCACCCGGCCATCGCCGAAAACGCTTACATTTTTTTCCGCGAAGAAGATGCGTTTGAAATCAGCATCGCTACCTTGTTGGGCCTATTGCCGGCAGATGCGCATCTTCGTTTTCACACCGAATTGCTGGTTAATGCTCACAGGTGGAATCAGAATCAGCGTGCGGTCGAGTTTTTGCTGGAGCCGGAACGCGTGGATGAGGCGCGTCAATGGTTGGCAAATGGGGCGCAGCGTTCGCCAAAACCCTCTCAGTTGCAAGTCGAATACATCCATGCCAGCCGCCGTAAGAAGCCGGCAAAGAGCCGAGGCATTTCACGATATGCCGCTTTGGGCATTGTGGTTGTGACAGCCGCCGCAGCGCTGCTGCTCTTGCTGCAAAACGTCACGGCGAACAATATTGCGGCGACTGCAACCGCCGATTATCTCGCAATAAGCGCGTCACAAACACAGCGGGCGATATCCTTTGCTGGCACAGCCACCGCGCAAAGCAACAGTTCTGCCTTGCTACTCGGCAAATTGGCCGCCACCAGCGACAGCATTGCTGCGGGAATCCGACAAACCGCTAGTTTCGAGGCGCAACAGGCAACGATACAGGCGGGTATCACCTCGACCGCGGAAGCCAGGATCACCAGGCTCGCGGCCAACGTTCGCGCTACTGAACTGGCTCGGCTCGACAGGCAAGTAGCGGCCCAGCGTGTAATCGACGGCGCTGAACAAGCCCTGGCAAATGGGGATTACGAACTGGCGATGGCACTCGCCTGGGATGTCGCCGATACGCTGGAAAAGCCAGCAGGCGCGATACGCATCTTGCAGCAAGCTTACGCGCTCCGTCCGGCGCTTGTGCTGGACGAGGTGTCAGTCGTACGCATGCAGGCGGGCGGGCGGCTGATTGCGCTGGTCCCGCGCGACTTTGAGCAAGCGCGAGTCTTTGATAGCGCAGCTATGGCGCAGCTTTACGAAATCGATGATCATGACGCGGCCATCACTGCTGTGACATTCAGCCGGGACGGGCACCTGTTGATAAGCGCGGCGCGGGATGGGGAAGTGGTGATCCGTGACAGTGAATCGGGCGCGGCATTACATCGATTGCAGCGTCATCAAGGTCCGGTCACTGCCCTCGCAATTTCACCTGCGGGTGACAAACTGTACAGCGCCGGGCAAGATGCGCTTTTGGTCGCCTGGAATATCGAGGATGGCAGTGAAATCGCCAGCTACAGCGCTGAAGCAAGCGACGCGCAAGCGCCTCGAGACCTGCTGGTTACAGCGGACGATACGCGCATAATCGGCTGGACGGATGAGGGCGGTAAAGCTGTTATGGCACAGTGGTCGGCAGAGACACTTGAGCTGTTGACCGCCGACAGCGGCGGACGCGTGTATCTCGGATACGATAAGGGCGGCAGCATCGGCTATAGCGGCGGGCGCAGCTTGCCGGCCTATGCCGGTGACCCCAACATTGGCGATCTCGTTCTTTGGAATTTGAACACGGGGCAGCAGATAGCCCGTCTGGAAGAGGGATTCAACTGGTCATTGTTTAGCGGCGGCGACATCGCCTCGGCAACTGACAGCCTGCTCTTCATCAGCTTCGGTCCGGAAAGCGCGCTATTGGTCGTGCAAGACAGCAACGGCGGGCAGCGTGCCGTTCTCGTCGATCGGGCTGACGGAAGCTTGCGAGCGACATTCGAAAGCGAGACCGCGGCGCTTATTACCTCGGCGCATTTCCTTGATCAACAGACGATTGTATCCGCGACGCGGAATCAAGAAGTGGTATTGTGGTCGGCGCTGGATGGCAGCCTGATTCGTGAAATTGGTCGCGCGCCGGACCCGCTGGAACTCGTTATGGTCAGCGACGATGGCGGCGTAGTTTTGGGGCACGCGCATAATGGAAGCGTATATCTTTGGTATGTTGATGCCGGGGCAAGCCGAGCACTGCGCGAAATTGAGAATGCGCTGGAAGGAACGGCGCTCAGCCAATCGGGATCAACCCTGCTGGTGGCGCGCGAAAACGAAACATTGTTGCTGGATATTGCAGACGGCACGACATTGCTTCATATCGAGGAGAGCAATCTCACACGCATGAACGACAAAGGCTCGCATTTTGCCATAGCGAAAGACGACGGAGTTCGTGTCTACGACGCAAGCAGCGGAGAGGAGACAATGAGCTGGGAGGTGGACATTTCCGGAATTAGTGACCTGCACCTCTCGCCCACAGGAGAAACGCTGCTCATCGAAGCGAGCGCCGGTGACTTATGGATGCTGATAACGGATCGCGACGCGCCGCAGCAACTTGTCACTGGGGGATTGAGCGCGCCGGTTCTGGTCCGGTTTGCGGCGGACGCCAAGGTTATCTTGACCTTGCATCCCGAGCGTGTTCTGCTTTGGGACGGGGAAACTGGAGCAGCGCTGCAAGCGTTTCCACTGGGTGTGCCTGTCGGTTTCCCAGCAGAACAACGTTTCCGCGTGGCAATCAACCCGGCGGTGGACATGCTGTACTTCTTCGTGCTGCTGGAAAACAACCTGGCGGGTTTGACAGCGATCGCCCGGGACGATGGGGCGGTCCGACGGCTTACTTTTGTAAATATTGCCGATGGCGAACTGTCGCCGGATGGCTCAACGCTCGCGCTTGCTTATCTTGATGGCAGCGTTGAGATCGTCGACACTGAAAGCGGCGAAGAAATAAATCGGCTGGCAAGCAGCGAATATACGGCGCGCATGCCGATATTCCATGCAGAGAGTGAACGCTTGTATGCTGCCGCGGGAAGTAATCTGCTGGTTTGGGATTTGCAGGCTGGGGCGATCGAACAAAGCTTTGAGCATGCCGGCGCAGTGAGCGATTTCTGGATTAGTCGGACGGGCGAATTCGTCTTGAGCGAGGATATCGAAGGCAGTTATCGACTTTGGCAAGTGGAAACCCTCGAGATGGTATTGCGTCGCATCGAGGCGGACTATGTGCCACGCGAATTGAGCTGTGCCGAGCGCGAGCAATATCATGCCCTGCCCTTGTGCGAATAAGCGCAGCAACACATGATGAAACGAATCCTTTTTGTCTCCTGGTATAGCGGTCTTGGCGGCGGTGAAACCGACTTGCTGGCTTTGGCTGACGCGCTGGATCCGCAGCGCTATGCCTGCCATTTGCTGCTTCCGGCGGCGGGCCAATTGAGCGAGCGCTGGCGTTCGGCAGGCCGGCCTCTGCATATCATCCCCTATCGCGGTGCAACAACATTCTTCCTGCCGGCGCTTTGGGCGCGCTTCCCGGTGGTCAATCGCTTTGGCGATCTGCTGCGTCGCGAGAAAATAGACATCGTGCATAGTGATTACCACAGCTTGCCGATGATGGCTCCTGCAGCTAAGAAAGTGGGAGTTCCGCTTGTATTCACCTTATGGGGCTGGTGGTTCAAACCCAAGTTCTGGCAGCGCGGCTTTTTCGGCGATTTGCCGGCGACGGTGGCGCGTTCCATCGCCATCAGGGACGGGTATTTGGGTTCGCCGCCCTTCATGCCAAAAGCAGTGATACCGGTCGTCCATTCCGGCGTGGACTTAACGCAATTTCATGCCCATGGCGACGGTGACAGATTGCGCGATGAGATCGGCATCCCGCGCGATTGTCCGCTTGTCGCCATGATCGCCCGTTTCCAGCGCGTCAAGGGACACCATACCTTCCAAGCGATGGCGGAAGTCGTGGCACGGCAGAAACCGGACGCTAACTTTATCGTGGCTGGCGATGATGTATTCGGCGTGGCGGCTGATCAACGGTATCGCGATCAAATGCTCGAGGCTGCAACGCGAAACCCGCTACTTCGCGATCGATTGCATTACATCGGTTTCCGCGATGATGTCGAGCAGGTGTATGCGGCGGCAGATGTGGTTGTCTGTGCCTCGGAATTCGAAAGCTATGGCAGGGCGAATCTTGAGGCGATGGCTAGTGGCAAGCCGGTGGTCAGCACCAACCGTGGTGGTCCTTTGGAGACAATTCTGCACGGTGAGACGGGCTACCTGGTCGATCCAGACGATGTTCGGGAAATGGCGAAAATTGTGCTTTGGCTGCTAGAGGATGAGAACTTGCGCATACAAATCGGCAGAGCCGGGAGGCATCACGTTCAGCAGCACTTTTCGACGAGTGCCGCAGCAGAAGCCTATACGCGAGTTTTTGAAGACCTGCTGTCAATCAATTGATGGTGGCGTTGTGCAAGAATTTTGCCATGGTGTCGCCGATATTGTTGTCGTTCAGGTAATCGATATGCTCGCCGGCGAAGGGAATCGGCTGCATATTGAAGTGCGTCAGCAAGGCATTGTCCGGTACGGTGTTCGGCACGGCCAACAAATCCAGCAGGCTGGTACTGACCGGCGAACCAGGCAAGACGGATTCCATGAGCTGCACCACGGGCCGCAACAATGCCACAGGGACGGGCACCAATAGACGCCAGCTATTGGTCGCTTCAAGAATGCGCCGCTCGATTTCGCCCAGGGTCAATACCTCGGGACCACCGAGCGCAAGTTCTTTACGGATAGTGCTATCATCTTCCAGGCTACGGATGACGGCTTCCACCACATCAAAGATGGAGACAGGCTGGAATTCGGCCTTGCCGCCACCAATGAGCGGGAAGATGAGCGGCGTCAGCTTGAGCAGGCGGGCGAAGGTGTTGAAGAATTCGTCCTGGGGACCAAAAATGGCCGAGGGTCGCAGTGCAGTCCACTGCATATTTGATGCTGCCACGTATTCCTGGGCGCGCCCTTTGCTGGCCAGGAATCGATAAGGCAGATCGGCCCGCGCGCCGTTCTGGCTCATGTTGATGAAGCGCTTGACGCCTGCCGCTTCTGCCGCGTTCAGGACGTTGACTGTGCCTTGAAAATTGACCTCTTCATAGGCCTGTCGGCCTTTTTCCATGGCAATAGCGACATAGTGAATTACAGCGCTGACACCTTGCATCACAGGCGCGAGGCTGGCCAGGTCGGTGACGTCCGCTTCGACGATCTCGATCTTGTCCGCGACTTCGCTCAAGCGAAGCTTGGCTTTGGCGGTATTCCGCACCATTGCCCGCACCGGATGACCCAAAGCCACCAGCTTTTTCACGGTTTGATTGCCCAGGTAACCTGCCCCACCTGTCACCAGAATCGTCATGCGGTTTTATCCTGTATCCGGCATAAGCTCTACACAAATTGTAAGGTTTCAGCATTCACCGCCCATGAGCAGCGGGTAGTCGCAGTGCGCCAAGAACAAGCCTATGCGTGGTAGAATACGCCAGAAACAGGCAATGCTCAATGGCGAGCAAGAGCCTGACGACGTCATGAATTGGCGGAGATCACGATGACAGAAGCGCCATATATTACTGAAACGCGCTGTTGCCAAGTTGACATGCTGACGCCGGATAGCGCGATCATTGAAGTCGCGGCAGAGACGATTCGACGCGGTGGCTTGGTGGCCTTCCCTACCGAGACCGTCTATGGCCTGGGAGCAAACGCCTGCGACGGCGAGGCGATTGACAAGATCTTCCGCGCCAAGGGACGCCCTGCCAACGATCCTTTGATCGTGCATATCGCTGCTCTTGAGCAACTGCTCACGGTCGCAATTGATATCCCGGATGTCGCTTATGCGTTGTTTGAGCGCTTCGCCCCGGGACCACTGACACTGGTGCTGAGCAAGCAGGCGCAGATCCCGCAAGCGCTGACAGCGGGTCTGGATTCTGTCGCTGTTCGCATACCGAGTCATGCTGTCGCTCTGGCGCTGATACGGGCGTCGGCGCTGCCTATTGCCGCGCCTAGCGCCAACAAGTTTTCACGTCCCAGCCCAACTTGCGCTCGGCATGTGCTGGATGACTTGGACGGTCATGTCGATTTGGTTTTGGATGGGGGCAGTAGCTCAATCGGCGTGGAATCGACGATTGTCAGTCTGCTGGAACAACGTCCCAAGCTATTGCGCGCTGGCGGAGTATCGTTGGAGGAGCTGCGAGGAGTCGTGCCCGATATCACTTATCAGCCGCGCTATTTGCACGACGATGCTACTGCGGCACCGGCGCCGGGCAACCTGCTAAGGCATTACTCGCCACGAGCGAAAGTTGTGCTTTTTCAAGGCGAGAGTGACGCAGATGTTTACGCTGCCATGTGCGAATACGTTTCCGGCCACTCAAAGGTCGGTGTGTTGGCAATGCATGATGATGCGGCGCATTTTTCCGGGCTTGATGCAATTGTGGAACGCTGGGGAGCAGACCTGGATGAAGCTGCTTTGCGATTATTCGCGGCATTGCGCGCACTAGACAATCTTGGTGTTGAGCAGATTCTGGTGCGCATGCCCAAGACATGTGGCTTGGGATTGGCAATCGGGGATCGACTGTTGCGAGCGGCAGTTGGACAGGTGATCGAGGTCAAGCCAAGGACTTAAGGAGCATGCTATAATTCGTTGAGGTCAGGCGCATTCGAACAAAGGACTGAATTGTGGCAGAAGTCATACAGATCAAAGACATTGCCCAGCACATCGGCGAGCAAGTCAGTGTCCGCGGCTGGGTATACAACAAGACCGGAAAAGGCAGGTTGCAATTCATCTTGCTGCGCGATGGCAGCGGGCAGGCGCAATGCGTCGCTTTCAAAAAAGAGATGGCAGCCGATGATTTTGAGATCGCTCGTGCCTTGACCCGAGAGTCTTCCGTCATCGTAACCGGAGAGGTGCGCGCCGATGAAAGAGCGCCCGGCTTCCCGGGTGGTTACGAAATCGGCATGCAAAAGCTGGAACTCGTGCAACTGTCCCAAGAATACCCGATCACGCCAAAAGAACACGGCACCGAGTTTCTGATGAACCACCGCCATCTTTGGGTGCGCAGCAATCGGCAATGGGCGATCTTGAGAATCCGCGCGACGATTATCAAAGCGCTGCGCGATTGGCTGGATGGTCAAGGTTTTCTGCTGGTCGATACGCCTATCATCACGCCCGCTGCCGGCGAGGAAACAACGACCCTGTTCGATGTCGACTATTTTGGTGATCAGGCGTTTTTGGCGCAGACTGGACAACTATACAACGAAGCCAACATCATGGCCTTTGGCAAGGTCTATTGTTTTGGACCGACATTCCGCGCCGAAAAATCGAAAACACGCCGCCACTTGATCGAGTTCTGGATGCTGGAACCGGAGATCGCCTTCTGCAGCCTGGAAGAACTTATGGAAATCGAAGAAGGCATGGTGTGCTATGTGGTGGAGCAAGTGCTGGACAAACATGAGCAGGAATTAAATATCATCGTTCGCGATAACGAAACGCTGCGCGCCATCACGCCGCCTTTCGCCCGCATTAGCTATGACGATGCTGTTACCCGGCTTCAGCAGTTGCGCGACGCAACAGACGATCCAGAGCGGAAAGCCGAGCTGGAGATCGAATGGGGCGAAGACTTTGGCAGTCCCCACGAAACGGCTTTGGCGGACATGTTTGACAAGCCCGTATTTGTCACCCACTATCCGACCGCGGTCAAAGCCTTTTACATGACGCCGGTAGAAGGACGACCAGAAGTCTGCCGGAGTGTTGATCTGTTGGCGCCGGAAGGCTATGGCGAAATTATCGGCGGTAGCGAGCGCATCCATGAATTGGGCTTGTTGGAAGAGAATATTGACAAGATGGGTTTGGGGCGCGAGGCGTATCAGTGGTATCTGGACTTGCGCAAGTTCGGCACGGTGCCGCACGCCGGTTTCGGCATTGGCATTGAACGCACGGTTGCCTGGATTTGCGGGCTGGGGCATGTGCGTGAGACGATTCCCTATGCGCGCCTGCTCAACCGCAAGTATCCCTGAGAATCCGCCGCTCTTTGCGCTAGCTAATCCGCTTTCAGAATTGCTGGCAGCGCCTCTGCCAGATCACTGACCTCGACCAGATCGATCCCCGGCGGGATGTCTTCGCTGCCGCGGCGCAATTTGGGGATCAAAGCGCGTTTAAAGCCGATTTTCTGCGCCTCTTTCAAACGAGCGCTCAATTGCCCAACGCGGCGAATCTCGCCACTCAAGCCGACTTCTCCTACAATCGCCAGATCTGCCGGCAGCGGTCGATCGTAATAGCTGGAGGCGATAGCCATGGCCATCGCCAGATCGGATGCTGGCTCGCCGATCTTGATTCCGCCGATAACATTGACAAATATATCCTGCTCAAAAAGCTTTAGCCCCATGCGTTTGCTCAAGACGGCGCTGATCAATAGCAGACGGTTAATATCAACACCGTTGGGCGTGCGTCGTGGATTGCCAAAAGCGGAGGGGCTTGTCAAAGCTTGCATTTCCACCAGTAACGGTCGCGTACCTTCCAATGTTATGGCGATTGCGGAGCCCGAGGCATTGATGACGCGCTCTTCCAGAAATACCTGCGACGGATTCTCTACTTGTATTATGCCCCGCCCTTGCATCTCAAATACGCCAACCTCGCTGGTCGCGCCGAAGCGGTTCTTGACGCTGCGCAGCAGTCGGTATTGCTGAAAGGGATCGCCCTCGAGATAGAGTACAGTATCGACAATATGTTCCAATACCCGTGGACCGGCGATGCTACCGTCTTTGGTAACGTGACCGATCATGAGCACGCTGATTCCCGTCGACTTTGCGAGAGTCTGCAGGCGGACCGCGCATTCTCGCACTTGCGCCACCAAACCGGGTGAGGAAGTGAGTTCGGCGACGGTGGTCGTCTGAATCGAGTCGATTACCACGAGCTGTGGCTCCAACGTCTCGATTTGATGGAAAATGCTTTCCAGTTCCGTTTCTGTCAGCAGAAAGAGATTGGGCGCGTTTAAACCGAGCCGATCCGCTCGCATTTTGATCTGCGCTGCGCTTTCTTCTCCACTTACGTAAAGTACGGGGCCATGGGAATGGGAAAGTTTGGCCGCGGCCTCGATAACCAGGGTAGACTTGCCTATGCCCGGTTCACCGCCGATCAATATCAGGCTGCCTGGCACCACGCCACCGCCCAAGACGCGGTTGAATTCGTTTATCGGCACGGGTATGCGCACGTCTTCTTCACGCCCGATTTCGGCAAGAGTCAAGGGGATGCGGCCTTGGGTCGCCGAAGTTTGCCTGCGCGGCCTGGCGCGCGACTTTGCTTCTTCAAGATGCTCGACCATAGTATCAAATTCACCGCAAGTGGGACAGCGTCCGAAGAAACCGGAACCGCGCCTGCCACAATTATTACACACATAGCTGCTGCGCTTTTTCGCCATTTCTTTAGCTCAGGTTTGCGCCAATCGAGGTGGACATTCCGATGATGATAACATATTAGTGGGCGCATCAAGAGCGCAACTGTAACCCACTGCAGTTACGGCAAAGCGGCGGCTTCCGGCGAGAAGGCGCACGACTGTGCAAGCTGCTCTTCTCTAGGAAGATGCTAATGCTGGCGTTTCCATTTCATCAATTGACATCCGAGAAAGCATAGTCTAAGGGTATCTATACTGTATATAACTTGCAAGTGGCGAGCCTACTGGCAAGGAAGAGTCTCGATGCGAAGATGAATCCCAAGAGCGTTGCCAGATTGGTGTAACCTGCGGTTAGACGCGCGCCATTCTGCAGAGTCCACGGCCTTTGTCGGATGGCTCGCTATCCGTTGCGAGCAGCGGGTTATCGCCGCGTTGGCAGCGCGGAGATCAGTTCCAATTCGCCAGCGTACTCGAAATCAAAAGTTGCATCTCTGATGGCAAAATATTCGGCAAGAGCTGGCACAAATTGAGGGATATCAGCCGTTCGTACAAAGTATAAGTACACCGAATTCAGCGTAGGTTTAGCGTAGATCAAGCGAAGGATTCGCATAGGCGCGGCGTCGTTTGTTGCTATGGCGAAATATGTTAAAGTTGCCGCACGTCTTGGTTCTTTGTCCCCACAACGAACCTGGACACCCCCCAGATATACCAGGCGTCCCATAATGTATTGGGACGTTTGGCTTTAATGGGCACTGTCACGGAGATACTACAGCGGCAAGTTGATACACGATGTTGAACCTGGAAGGATATCGACGCCAAGGCCGCGCAAGGCACTCGCTAATCCCAGCAAAACGTATGCAACTAGGACAGCATTTGCAAGCTCTGCACGCCATCTCCTTATAGTTGAACGAATTCACAGAATGTCAAGTTTTCCTCTCGCAAGAATGATTGCAAACAATCGCTCAGAAGTCCGCCAATTTTCTGATGTCCTACAGTGTTCCAATGCACATCTGGTTTGGCCGCGTAATCTGAACTTTCATCAAGAAAACCTGTCGGATCAATGTACGGAATGGCAAGCTCATCCAGGATTCGGATCGCGGCTGAATAGCTTTCGCTGTTGCCATCGAGATCGACGCGATGAGGGATCAAGATCGCAAGCAAGGTGCTTTCTGCCGCGGTAGTAGCATCACGCAGCTCGCCCAGGTATTTTCGAGTAATGTTGAATTCTCGGCTGGTACGAACGCCTTGGTAAAGACTGTCTCCGACTACGTCGAACAGTCGCAATATCAGCGTTCCCAAGCGAGTCGTCCCCGCCAGTCGTTCCAGTTCGCTAGCAGGCGGATCGATACGATGCTCACGGTAGTACCAGGTCGTGGCCTGATCGAGCAAAATGTCATTGCCCCAGCGGTCGGTCCAGCGGAACCATTTTTCTTCCTGCGCATCTGATCTGGCGAGGTAGCCATGCAAGGGTACCATGTTGTCGCGAAAGTCATTCAGATAGAAACCAAGCAAGGTTAATTGCGGCTGCATGATCGGCCCATAAACTGCAAAAGATTCCAGCGCTTGACGAGTACCCGTGCCCGGGATGCCCATGTTCCAGACGACAGCCTGTGGCAGATCAGATTCGATGGTCTCTATATAAGACTTTCCCAGTTCAGCCGACATGCCGAAGGTAAATGAATCGCCTAGAGCGAGGATCCGGAATTTGCCTTGCAATTCACTATTTGCGACGAATTCTTGTGCATCATGAAAGCCTTGACGATTGATCAAGCAATAGCGGCCAGTGGCGGTCCCAGCCTCGCACGCTGCCGTCATGACTTCGTAGTCGTAGTGGCAGCCGGCGCTGTCACAAATGGTGCGGGGACTTTCGGTATAATAACGCTGGGGGATCTCGAATGGGAAATAGGTTGACATATTCGTGAGCGTCAGTGCCAACTCCAGGGCGACTAAGGTTACAAGCGTAATCAAGAGTGCCGCCGGCAAATGCTTTCGCAATGCGGCAAGGCGCCGCTTTCGCGGGCCGTCACGACGCAAGGCAAATGACACGACTGCCAAAAGAAGGCCGCCGCCGATTACCAGCAATTGCGGCAAGTTGAATCCCGGTGTTGTTCTGGGAAAAGCATCAAGAACGATACCAAAGGCAGCTACGATAATACCAACAACACATAGTCCCGTGAAGGCAGCATTAAGCGTCTTGTCTCGGGATGATTGAAGCGCCATCAAAGTTGCTCCAGACAGAAAGCGGTTGAGCGAAACGCAGCATCGCCTATTATAGTCAATTCCTTCGCTTCATGAGAGGTATTCGTTGCGTTTCTGTTGGTGTGAAGAAGCTGCCTGACACTTGCAACGATGCTATAATCCTGCTCGCTTGTAAGGGTATCATAATCTAGGTTTCTTAGCATGGATGGTATTGTACTGGGAAAGGGATACAAACATGTCAAACGCGCTGATACGGCGTGGATTGCTGACAACAGCAGCCACCACAACACTTGTCGCCGCTATCTGGTTCGCGAGCTTTTCTTACAACCGGGCCCAAGACGACGGGAGCTGTGATCCGAGCAACTTGAGCACAAACAACTGGTCGACCGATTTCTGCAACAGTATTGTCGACTTCGCCGAGATCATGGTGGGCAATCCAGTCAAAGACGGCATTCCATCGGTGACGAACCCGCGCATGGAATCAGTGGCGGAGGCGTCAGACTGGTTGAGCGAGCGCTCCCCGGTCATCGCTGTTGAGATGGATGGAGAAGCCCGCGCCTATCCGCAAGCGATTTTGATATGGCATGAAATCGCAAATGATGAGATTGACGGTGTGCCCGTTGCCGTCACCTTTTGCCCGCTTTGCAATAGCTCCATCACCTTCGACAGGCGAGTCGATGAAGCTGTGCTTGACTTCGGCGTGAGTGGATTGCTACGTTACAGCGACCTGGTCATGTTTGACAGGCAAAGCGAATCATGGTGGCAGCAGCTGACCGGTGAAGGCATGGTAGGGGAATATGCCGGACACTTGCTGGATATCGTGCCGTCACAAGTGATCAGCTTCGCGTCATTCGCCGAGCGTTATCCCCTGGGCTTGGTCATGTCGCGTGATACCGGGTTCAGCCGCAATTATGGCGTAAATCCTTACGCGGGATACGACAGCCGCCCGGGCCGGCCCTTTTTGTTCCGTGGCGAGCTGGACCCGCGCCTGCCTTCGCCAGTCGATCATGTTTTGGCGGCCCTTGTCGATGGTAAAGCGATAGCTTATCCCTTTGAGGCTCTGCGCGAAGCAATGGTGATCAATGACACTGTTGGCGAGACAGCGCTAGTAGTCTTCTTCCAATCCGGTGTGGCTAGCGCGCTGGGAGATTCCGTCATCGACAATGCAGCCGACTTGGGCACGGCGGGCGCGTATAAGTCGATGCTTGATGGCGAAGTGCTGACATTCAGCGCAGGCGGCGATGGCAAGTTTCAAGATGACCAGACCGCCTCGACCTGGAATGCCTTTGGCGAAGCGATCGCGGGAGAGCTTGCGGGAAGCAAATTGGAATGGATAAATGCCTTCCCACATTTCTGGTTCGCCTGGTCGGCGTTTTCTCCCGAAACCGAAGTCTACGGTTTGTAATCGGCTAAAGACAACGAAACAGATTGCGCGCACATGAGTTGTGAACGCAACAATCGCGCGGGGAGACGAATCTGAAGTGAAACGTCGCAAGAAGACTTTGGCCGATCTGCTAATTGTCGTGGTAGTTGTTGCCGTCTTTGTCGTGTTGGGACGCGGTCTCTTCGGTTCGCAACAATCTGGTTGGAAAACCGATTTCGACAACACGGCGATCAACATGGATGAGGTGTTATCCGGTGGCGTTCCTCGTGATGGCATTCCGCCTATCGATAACCCACAGTTCGTTGATGCCCAGCGGGTGAGCGATTTGTCGTCAAAGTCGCCGGTGATCGCTTTGAATATCGATGGTGATGCGCGCGCCTATCCGTTGGAAATCTTGACCCGTCATGAAATCGTAAATGATGAGCTGGGCAATGTACCTGTTGCGGTCACCTTCTGCCCGCTCTGCAACAGCGCCATCGTGTTTGATCGTCGGGTTGATGGTGAGGTGCTGCGCTTCGGTGTCTCGGGCAATTTGCGTTACAGTGATCTGATAATGTGGGACGACCTCAGCGAATCCTGGTGGCAGCAGCTTACTGGCGAAGCCATCGTCGGCGACTACCGTGGTCATCGGTTGCGGATGCTGACGTCACAGTTGGTCAGCTTTGAGGTGTTCCGGCAGCGATATCCGCATGGCAAGGTGCTGCGCGGACCACAAGGGGGTTATGGCCGCAACCCCTATGTCGGTTATGACAGCGGCGCTGAGCCGTTTTTGTTCAGAGGGCCGGTCGATAATCGTCTCTTTGCCACAGAACGCGTGCTGGCAGCCGAGATTGATGGGCAGGCAATGGCGTACTCATTTGCTGCCTTGCGCGATCAACGTGTCATCAACGATAAAGTTAGGGGACAAAACATTGTCGTATTCTGGCAAGCCGGGGCCGTTAGCGTATTGGACAGTGCCGATATCGATTCGTCGAAAGATGTGGGCATGGCTTTGATGTACGAACGAGAGCTTCCATCAGGCGAATTACTGACATTCCGCTACGAATCCGGCCATTTCATCGATAATGAAACGGGCAGCCGCTGGAATATATGGGGCGAAGCCACGCATGGCGCTCTGGCTGGCCGGCACCTAAGGCAACACCATGCCTTCCCGCACTTTTGGTTCGCCTGGGCGGCATTCTATCCGCAGACAAGCCTGTACACTGGCTGAATGAAAACGAGCACAATGCTCGATTAAGGACTAAGCATGACCAGTTTTCGCAAACTCTTACCCATCAGCTTGCTAGTTTCGTTGCTGCTTCTGCTTTCAGGCCATTCGCTGGCGCAACTCACTTGCGATGCGCCGCCTGCCCCCTTCGACAATGCCAATGTGTTGGCGAACTGGCGATCCGTCTGGGAATTGATGGATGTCTGTATTCATAAGGACGGTATTTTCAGCGAAATCGTCTCCGGTGGCGTGGGGCGCGATGGCATCCCACCGATCGACAATCCCGCCTTTGACGATTTGGCTTTGGCAGATACTTGGCTGCAACCGGCGTCCCCGGTGATCGCGGTGGAAATTGATGGCAGCGCGCGCGCCTATCCACTGGCTATCTTGACGCGCCACGAGATCGCCAACGATCGAATCGGGGATACACCGATCGCTGTCACCTTCTGTCCCTTGTGCAATAGCGCAATCGTCTTCGACAGGCGAGTGGACGATGCCGTGCTGCGCTTCGGCGTGAGCGGGCTGCTGCGCAACAGCGATTTGGTCATGTGGGACGATTTAACGCAGACGCTGTGGCAGCAGTTAACCGGCGAGGGCATCATCGGTACACACACGGACAGGCTGCTGGATATTGTGCCGTCACAGCTGGTGGGATATGGCGCTTTCAAGGAACAGTATCCTGATGGCGAGGTACTTTCGACTGGCGGGCGTTTCTATGGCGCGAACCCCTACGTCAATTATGACAGCAGTTCTCGTCCCTTCCTCTTTTCCGGTGAGACGGATTCGCGGCTCTTCGCCACCGAGCGCGTTCTCGGCGTCGACCTGGCCGGCATCCAAGTTGCCTATTCCTTCTCGACACTCAGCGAAACCACGGTAATCAATGACAGAATTGGCGATGTCGATGTGGTAGTTTTCTGGCAGCCCGGCGCCTTCAGCGCGCTGGATGCCGCGAGCATCGATCAGTCGCGCGATGTAGGTATGGCGGCTCTTTTCGACCGCGGCGTCGATGGGCAGGCGCTTGATTTCCAGGCCGGGGACGGAGCCATCATTGACGAGCAGACCGGCAGCAGCTGGAATGTATTTGGTAGCGCGACAAGTGGGGAACTGGCCGGGGCTCAACTGCAGCCGATAAACGCCTTCCCTCATTTCTGGTTCGCCTGGGCGGCGTTTTATCCCGATACGACGCTCTATGGTTACGAGGTACCGCAAGTGGATGCGCTTGACCGCAAAGAGCTGGATCCGGTGTTGGGCGATCCCTATGCGCCGGTGACGCTGATCGAATACGGCGCCTATGGCTGCCATGCCTGCAAGTTTTGGCATGAAGGGGGAGTTATCGAGCACATCATTGATGAATTCGCCGGCATGGTCAACTTTGTCTACCGCGATATGCCCATCATTGTGCCGCAGTACAGCCAGACGGCTGCCGAAATCGCCCAGTGTGCTTTGGATCAAGGCAATGAGCAATTTTGGGCAATGCAATGCGCTCTTTACGATGGCGCGTCAAGGGGCGCGGCATGCAATTCTTGATGGCGCGTCATCAATCGAGCGCCGATGAAATGATCCAGATCGCTACACAAGCCGGCCTGGATGGGGATGCGCTACGCAGTTGTTTCCAGTCTGGCATTCATGTGGAGACTGTGCGCTATGATCATGAACGGGGCGCGGCACTCGGCATCCGCGGCACACCGACCTTTGTCATCGGCGGTCAACCGGTCTCCAATGGCAATCCCGATGTTTTGCGGCAGCTGCTACAAGCAGAAGTTGACAAGATCAACAGTTAGACCTACACGTATAACTCTCCCCCGCATTGGGGGAGGGTCCCCGTTTAGACTTGCCCACAACCTAAAGAATTTGATCGAGGAATTCTTGTGTGCGCGGATGGTGCGTGATGTCCGGGCTGAAGAAATTCTCCGGCGGACCTTGTTCGACGATACGTCCCATATCCATAAAAAGCACGCGGTCAGCTACCTCACGGGCGAAACCCATCTCGTGCGTGACGACCAGCATTGTCATGCCACTCTTCGCCAGTTCTTTCATTACGTCGAGAACTTCTTTGATCATCTCGGGATCCAAAGCGGAGGTCGGTTCGTCGAAGAGCATGATCTTCGGTTCCATCGCCAGCGCGCGCGCGATCGCCACTCTTTGTTGCTGGCCACCGGAAAGCTGACCCGGATATTTGAAAGCTTGTTCGGGGATTCCAACACGTTCCAGCAATTCTGTTGCCCGTTGTTCAGCTTTGTCACGCGGCCAGTGCCGCACCTTCATTGGCGCCAGGGAGATGTTGTCCATAACAGTCAAGTGCGGGAAGAGATTGAATTGTTGGAAGACCATGCCTGTTTCCCGGCGGATATCGGCGATATTCTGAACATCATGGCTAAGTTCGATGCCATCGACGATAATCTGCCCGTCCTGATGCTCTTCCAGGCGATTGATACAGCGGATGAATGTCGATTTGCCCGAACCTGAAGGTCCAATGATCACGAGCACTTCTTGCGGCATCACCTCGATCGAGATATTGCGCAGGACGTGAAAATCGCCATACCATTTGTTCATCTCGCGACAAATGATTATCGGCTCATCGTCCGCCATCATTTGCTTGCTGTTGTATTCCATTCAGAACCTCCGTCAAAGCGCCATAAACGGCGTGCTCAATACCGGGCGCTATAGCTGTTGTGCCCTGGCCGCGCCGGAACCGGTCGCCTCGACCCGTCGGCTGACGTAGGACATGATATAGCTGAATACAAAGTAAATCATGGCAACATACAAAAAGGTTTCTTGTCGCCTCCCCAAAAATTCCCCTTGCGCCACCACGCGGCCGGCGATGCCGGTGATTTCCGCCAAGCCCACAATAGATACCAGCGAGGTATCCTTGAAGAGCGAAATAAATTGCCCAACCAGTGCCGGAATGACCGCCCTCAGCGCTTGTGGCAGCAGAATATACAAAGTTGTGTGCCAACCGGACAAGCCAATCGCCTGGGCGGCTTCGGTCTGCCCGCGGTCTATGGACTGCAAACCGCCGCGAACATTTTCCGCCAGGTAAGCAGCGCTAAACAATGTGATGCCTACCCAGGCGCGCACCGCGTTTTCTACCGATGCCAAAGTCGGGTCGATCAGCGGGAGCAGCAAGGTCGCCATAAAGAGCACGGTGATCAAGGGAACACCGCGCACGGTTTCGATGAACAGGGTGCAGGCATACTTGACCACCGTCAGCCTGCTGCGCCTCCCCAGCGCCAGCGCCAGACCAATCGGGAAGGCAGCGACGATACCCAGGATCGTCAGTTGCATGGTCAGCATTAAGCCGCCCCAAAGCCGCTTGTCCGAAAGCGGTAACAAATCATCTGGCGAAGCGCGCAGCACATCCAGCGAATCCAAACCTAATACAAAACTCGGGATAACCAGCAAGGAAATCAGCCAAGCCAGCGCGGCCAGTCCCGTCAAATGAAGCGGATAACGACTCAGCAAAGATTCACTTTCGCTAGCGGATTCCTTGCGCAGATCGCGTTGTGCCACATCACCACGTTTGAAAGCGAGCGCGCCAGCCCCCAACCAAATCGTGAAATAGATGATGGACCAGCGATCAACCCCGGTCCAGATTTGCATCCACAAGAAGGTCATCAAGAGCAAGCCGATTATGATGCGATTGGAAGTCCATTTGACCACGCCGGTAAAGAACATCCAAACCAGCCACAATACGATCGCGACAGCGATCAGAACAGATGTGGTAGAGTTTTCGACTAACCTTAACTGGTCGGTATTAACGAAGACGAAAAGATATACGATGCAAGAAATCAAATAGCCGACTCGTTTGCTCGTCTGATCGAAACTGCCTCGCCTGGAGGCGCCGAGCAAACCCAAGCCAATACCGACGGCGGCCAACAGCAGCCAAATCACCAGTGATTCGATGGGATCTTGTGTCCAGCCATTCCAGACGGTGTTAATCACAGAGGCCTGCACAATTTGCAGGAAAAAGCCGCCTGCCAGCAAGGCATATCCGAGCTTGCCCTGGAAGTTTATGCCTACCAGAAACATCAGCAAGAGCCAGATCAAGCCACCGGCCATGCTACCGACGGTCGCGCCGGACAAGCCACCGATACCGGAAACCAATACAAACATTCCGATGGGATAAATACCCCAGCCATACATGAGCTGGCGCGTAATCGTGGCTTCGGCGTCTTCACGACTATTTGTCAGTTGGAGCCAACGATCCATACGTCTCGCGAGCTCTACAGCGGCAAATACAGCCGCTAATTTCAATACTATGGCCGGCAGACCGGTGATAAGGCGCCCGTCATCAAGCAAAGCGAAATACAGCAGGAGGATGAGCAAGGGTGACATTGACCAGCCCAACACAGCTGCTCGACTGTTATTGCTGTTGAAGATTGTATTCTCGCCAAGCAAGTGGGCGAGCGCCCTTCCCAGCGCGAAACCCCAGGCGATGGTGATAAAGAAGGGCAGAAGCAGTACCTGGACCTGCTGGAAGAATAGTGGAACGAAGTGGACAAGATAAACTTGCAGTTCGCGCAATCCGCGGAACTGATTATCGATCAGCGCGATGATGGAAGCGGGCTTGCCGTCAATCTCAGGGCGACGGCCGAAGATTTCCAATTGGTTGTCTGTGAGCCGCACAAATTGCGATTGTGTGGCGCTGAGCGTGCGTTCCACGATCGGGAAGATGCCCTGTACCGCCAACAATGTCGTGCCCTCGGCGCCTTCCGCGGCGGTCTTGGACAAGATGTACCAGCCGTCTTGCGGAATCAGGAAACTTACGGATTCGCCGGCCGCGGTCAATACCCCTTTGCTCAGCACTTCGAACGACTGCGCATCGCGGATCGCAACCTGCATTGGCGTCTGACCCAGGTCGTAAATATCGACAACAGACTGGGGGGCCAGCAAGCGTACAAACATATCGCGCAGAATTGCCGCTTCCCATTGTGATGGCTGAATCAACTCTTCGTCGTCGTCGCTTTGGTCGCTCTCGCCGATAAAATCCTCGGACAAGTACAAGACTAACAGTTCTCCGAGCTCCTCAATCTGTTCGCTGCTGAGCAGGGTTTCGGTAAGGGCTACGACTGCGCCACCGATATCAGTCGTAATACTGCTGTCCGAGGTTAAATTCGCCACTGAGTCCTCGACTGCTTCAATGGCGCTCAAGACCGCGTCTTCTCGCTCATCCAATGAGTTGGCGGCAGCTTCCAGGCGGTTAAGCCACAATTTGACTTGGCCAATGGACGCGCCAGCGTCGCTGAGACGCTCACCAACGTTCGCGACATAATCGATTGTAGAGGCCTGCATGTCATTGGTTCGCGTGTAGGTGCGGATAACCAGTCGCATTCGCTCTTCCTGATCTTCGGTCAATTCGCCGCTGATCATGCTATCGAATACTTCTCCGTTTTTTGCCTGCTGCTCCAGCCGATTGCGGGCGGCGTTGGCCAAGGCATTGGCAGCCCGGTCGGAAAACCCGGCCAACTCATTCAAGGCCTCGACATCAGCTACCTCGTTGATCGCCAGTCGCAGCGAGACAGTCTCGCCAGCTTGTGCGATGAAGGCCAGATTCTCTTGCGGCGTCAGGGTCGATGCGCGGTCGACGATCTCGACATTGCCAGCCGTCAGGTAGGAATTTGGCTGCGGAACAGTCGCGTCAATGACAGCGGGCAGTACGACAATCACGACTATCACGGTGAGCGTTATGGTGGTCAGCTTGCGCATGGAATTGCGTGCCCAAGCCGCGAAGCTTACGCCGGTGAGCAGAGCCGAAAACAAAACGGTCAGCGCGATGCGCCACTCGAATTCGCGTTCAAAGGACTGCATCATAAAAAAGCGTTGATTGTTGATGATGGCGAACCAATTGGCGGAACGCAGTGCCCAATCGAAAAAGCCAAACACCAGTATCAGCATCAACAGCGACGAGAGTATCGTGACTACGATATCGGCCGGCGATCCAAAGAGGTTTTGCCGCAACCAGGCGGGCACACCCACCTCAAGCGCCGGCGGCGGCAAGGTTGGCTCATCCTGATGATTGATGATCGTCTTTGTGGCATCAACCGCCCTGTTTTCAGCCATGGCGCAGTTACCTTGTCACCAATTGGTAGCGTTGATTGAAGAGATTCATCAGCAGCGAAATGGAAAGGCTGATGAACAGGTAGGCTAGCATGATCATCAGGATACCGGTAACGGATTGTCCTGACTGATTGATGATGGTGTTGGTCACTTGATAGATATCAGTGTAGGAAACGGCAATTGCCAAGCTGGAATTCTTGGCGAGATTAAGATACTGATTGCCCATGGGCGGGATAATCACCCGCAGCGCTTGCGGCAAGATAATCAGCCGCAGCATTTCGCCTTGCGAGATACCCAGGGCACGCGATGCTTCGAGCTGTCCCTTGGGCACCGCCTGGATACCCGCGCGCACAATCTCGGCGATAAAGGCTGAAGTGTAGATCACCAAACCCAGGAAAACCGCCAAATAAGACGGCGAAATCTCGATACCGGTTTCGATGTTGCGTCCACGGCGATCCAGCGTGGGCGGGCGAAAGAGAAACGGCTGACGCGTAAATTCCAGCTCCTGCTCTATGTTCAGCATGCCCGAATGAAAGGCATCTTCATAAGGCAAATCGCTGAAGCTGTCACGATCTTCATCAAAGACGGGGAGCACTGAGGGCGTGGGGCGCAAGCCCATCACCACCCAGCCAAGCAAGGCAAAGCCGATCACTGATAACAGGGCATATCGTGTGCGAGGAATAGGTCGTCCGGTCGATTCCGTGATGAAACCAAAATAGCGCCACATCAGCGCCGCCACCACGATACCAATGACCACGAAGACCATCCAGATGCCGAATAAGGACGATGGTATCAATTCGAAAATGGCGACACCTTTAATGCTGATGTACATGCCCGGTCGAAATCCGACGGGGCTGCCGGTCCCGACCAGATTGATGCCCAACAGATTAACCAGCACGACGATGGCAATCCCGCCCTGTCGCACACGGGTACGCCAGATGGGGTTTCGCATTCCGCCGGTGTATTGCAGAATGAAAAAGATGAGGACTAGCGATAGCGCGTATTGCATCATGGGTAGATTGCGGATGCCTTCTTGCGGGAAAGCTATTGCCTCTGGCTGTGGCGGCAAAGCGAAGATTGCGATGAAGAACCAGGCGATTATCTGCAAAAGGACGGGTGTGTTGCGCAAGACTTCGACATAGGCGCGTGACAAGGTGCGGACAAGGAAATTACGACTTAGCAGGGATATCCCGACCAGGATACCGATGATCGTTGTCGCCACCAAGCCGAGCAGCACAACGCGCAGCGTATTAATAAAACCGACGCGGAATGCATCAATGTAACTGTCGCTCGAGGAATAATCGCCGGAATCGGCGATATCGAAGCCAGCGCGGTTCTGCAGGAATTCAAAATTGGGGGACTGGTTGGTTGATTCCAGTGCGGTATTGATCCGCAAACTAAAATCATTGATCAGCAAAATGATGACAAAGACAAATATTAGCTGGGCGATACCCTGCAAGATGCGGCCATCTCTAAAGACCGCGGGCAAGATACTCTCATTTGGTGAATCGGCTTGCATCTGCATCGGCTGCTCCCGCTATTCGCAACCCCTTTGCAAGGCCCCGTCAAGCTTCTGACTATTGTACGCATAAGTGCGAATAATGCCAAATTTGCTTTTTTCGACCGCCTGGAAAACTGTTACGACCGTAACGCATCTTTGCCATATTGCGGCAGATAAAGAAAAGGATGCGCCACCACATCGGCAGCGCATCCTTTAGTGTTTGTGCCAGGAAAAGCTAGCGTTCGGTTTAACGGAAGGGAGCCGCGTAAAGCAAGCCACCGTCCGTCCACAAGGCGTTAAAGCCACGTTCCAGACCAAAAATGGTATCGGGACCGAGGTTACGGTCAAAGATTTCGCCGTAGTTACCCAACTGCGTGATCACATCGACCATGAACTCGTCATTGATGCCGAGGTAATCGCCGGCAACGTTGTCACCGAGACCCAGCAAGCGGCCAACTCCGGCCTCTTCGCTATCCATGAAGTCGCCGATGTTTTCGCTAGTAATGCCGAATTCTTCAGCCGAAAGCAGACCCCAGACCGTCCAGCGAATAATGTCAGCAAACTGAGCGTCGCTCTGCGGGCTAACAGGACCGAGCGGTTCCTTGCTGATGGCGCCAGGCAAAATGAAATGCGCGGCTGGATCAGCCGAGGTGGCTTTACGCGAAAGCAAGCTGCTGATGTCGCTAGTGAAGGCATCACAAGCGCCAGCTTCATAGGCATCCATGATGGCATCGAAATCCGGGAATGTGTTCAACTCCCAATCGGCATCCAGCTTGTCGGAGAGATCAGTGATGTTCAATTCGGTCGTTGTACCAGCGGTGGCACACATAGTAACGGATTCTTCACCGAGTTCTTCGATCGTGTTGACGCCGAATTCGACCTTAACCATGATACCCTGACCGTCGTAGAAGGTCGTAGGACCAAAGGTTGCGCCCCATTCAGTATCGCGGCTGAGGGTCCAGGTGGTGTTGCGGCTCATCATATCGATCTCGCCACTAGCCAAGGCAGTCGGACGTTCAGCGGCAGCCAGCGGGCGGAATGCGATGGCATTTGCATCACCCAGGATTGCAGCGGCAACGGCGCGGCAGATATCAACATCGAAACCTTCAAAATTGCCGGCGTCGTTCTGTGTACCGAAACCGGGCAGAACCGAATTTACGCCGCAAATCATTTCACCGCGATCTTGGATGCGCGCAAGAATATCGCCATCATCGGCCAACGCGAAACCACTTCCAAGAGCAAACAGTGCTGTCAATAGAACTGCAGTTAATATGAGTCGCTTCATTTTGAAACTACCTCCATACATACGGACTTAGCTAAACTTTAGACGTAACGAACTGTGTAAGCTTAAAGTTAGCGCTTACATGAGCATTACATACTACTCAATTGTATAACAAATGGGGCTATCGTGCCAAGTCCCGCAGCCTAATCCAGACGCTCACAACCACACGCTGTACCGAGGCCAACCTATCCGCTGACCTGGCAAGCGCGTGTGAAAGATCATTTTGGGTTTAGGCTGCTAGTCGCCGGCGAGCTCGAAATCTACCGGGCGCAGCGTATCCAGCACCTTCATGATGCCGCTGCGTAGTTCGTCCAATTCGACATGGCGGCCGGCTTGTTGTTTGGAAAAGATTAACTCACCATTGACCCACACATCAAATACTCCGCCGGTGCCGGGGATTAGTTTCCAGCTCCTGACAAAATACTCGATCTCACGTTCGTTCAAAAGTTTGTCCGTCAAACTGACGGCATGAGGTGTGTGGTTTCAAGTAGCGCAGTATTCAATGACGATGTCCATTCTTCCGTCTTGCATGGCAATCTCCTTTGCATTGATAAATGATTGACGCTGACACAAATATAGCGCAAACGGGCGCGGAAGGCAAACGCGATTCTTGAACCACTACTGCGCATTCGGCAACAACTCCAGTGACAAGAGCCGAATTGGCTTCCAGCTACAGATTCAATTCGGGTCGAGTATACGAAGCAGCTTACACTACTACATTCACCTTGGGATCGGTGCCGTTGCGACCCGGTATAAAGATCGTGCGTTTCGGTTCCTTGCCAGCCAGGCTGCGTTGCGCGGCCTCGCTCTCCAGCGCCAGTTCAAAGGCACGTTCTTTGGCGATGTCTACGGCGACCGAGACGGTGGCACGCGGTCTGCCGTTAATCATGACAACCAGATCCACCTGCTCTTCACGCGCCAAATCCGCGTCGTATTCCGGCCAGGCTTGCGTATGAACGCTGTAGTCCCAACCCAGCCGCGCCCACAATTCTTCGGCGAAATGCGGCGCAAAGGGTGCCAGCAGACGGATCGTCATATTCATCACATCGCGCCATGCTCGGGGGCCGATCTTGCCTTCGCGCAAGGCGGTCTTCAGCGCGTTTTTGAACTTCATCTGCTCGGCGATGGAGGTATTGAAACTGAACTCTTCCAAACCACGATTGACGACTGCCAAAGTTTGCTGCAGCTTGCGTTGGATATCACGTTCGCCGACCGGGTCCCCTTCAACATGCGGCGCGCCCGCCATAGCGATCGCCCAGACATCATGCAGCCAGCCTTGCGGACCTTTGATATTGTGCTCGTTCCAGGGTCCACCCTTTTGCCAATCGAAGTTGAACATCAGGTAACAGCGCACGACATCCGCGCCGTATTTCTCCACCAATTCATCGGGATTGATGACATTGCCCCGGCTCTTTGACATGCGCTGGATTTCCAGGTGCTGTCGCAGTTGATTGACGTTGTTTTTGCCGGGGATATCCGGGATGACGATCTCGGCATCGGGCAAGATCTCGACCAATTGCGTCACACCCGCCATATCGACACGAATGACGTTCTCGGTGCGGTGCCTAATCTCACCAAAGTAGCCTGCGAATCCAGCCGGCACCTGATTCCATTCCGCCACTTCGACGCGCTTCGCCAACAGCTTTTCGCCGACCATGTTTCCGCTGCACAAGACGAAATCACCTTGCCGCTCGCCGCCCAGCACCTGTCCTTGATTGCGTAAGACGACCATGGGTTCATCGAAGGCGCGTTCCGGTTTTCGGTCACGCGCGCGCATCACGGCTTTGGCATCATCAAAGACACCAATATCGCGCAGCACTTTGGTGAAAAATCGCGTATACAGCAGATGCATCACGGCATGCTCTGCCCCGCCGGTGTAGACATCGACGGGCAACCAATATGCCGCTTCTTCCGCATCAAAAGGCGCTGCAGTATCATTTGGCGACAAATAACGCAACTGATACCAAGACGAGCACATAAATGTGTCCAGGGTATCTGTTTCGCGGCGGACCGTCTCGTCGACCTTGTAGAATGGTTCGTGGTAGGTCAAGGGACTGCGGCCCGTCGGCATGAAATCGACATCTTCCGGCAAGACAACGGGCAGGTCCTCATCGGCTACCGGTACAATGGCACCGTTGTTGTAAGTGATAGGAATGGGACTGCCCCAGTAGCGCTGCCGGCTGATCAACCAGTCGTGCAAGCGATAGTTGACGGATTCCGCGCCCTTGCCGGTTTCTTCCAGCCAATCGATGACGCGTCCAATGGCCGGATTCTTGCGCCCCTTGTCTTTGCTGCTGATGTTGCCGTCCATTGCATCGGAGTTGACCATGATGCCCGGGCCATCATAAGCCCCTGCCATGTCAGCGACTTGCAAGGGCGATGCCAATTCTTGCGGCTGGATTACCACCCGGATCGGCAGATCATGCGACTGGGCAAACTCAAAGTCGCGCTGGTCATGCGCCGGTACCGCCATTATCGCGCCCGTGCCATAGGTGATCATGACGTAGTCGGCGATCCAGATGGGAATGCGCTCGTCATTGACCGGGTTGATGGCGTAAGCGCCGGTGAAGACACCCGTCTTTTCGCGATCTTCCTGCATGCGCTCGATCTCGGTTTCCAATGCCGTCTCACCAATGTAGGCGTCGACATCCGCGCGTTGCCCCACAGTGGTAATCTTGTCCACCAGGTCATGTTCGGGCGCCAAGACCATAAAAGTTGCGCCCCAGAGCGTATCGGGCCGGGTCGTAAATATTTCGATGGGATGGTTTCCAACTTCTGTGCGGAAGGTAGCCCGCGCGCCTTCGCTGCGGCCGATCCAGTTGGTTTGCATAATCTTGATAGATTCCGGCCAATCCAGCATCTCGAAATCTAACAGTTCATCGGCATATTTTGTGATGGCGAAAAACCATTGTTCCATCATCTTGTGCACGACTGGCTGACCGGTGCGCTCGTCTTTTCCATCGATGACCTGCTCGTTGGCCAACACCGTCTGCAGGGTTTCCGACCAATTCACCAAAGCCGAGCCACGATAAGCCACGCCATTTTCGTAGAACTTCTTAAAGAACCACTCGGACCACTTATAGTATTCCGGCGTACAGGAAATGGCCTCGCGTTCCCAATCGAACATAGTTCCCATACTGCGCAACTGATCGCGCATGCGCTCGATATTGCTATAAGTCCATTTCCAGGGATGGATATTCCGCGATATGGCCGCTTGTTCGGCCGGCAAGCCAAAGGCGTCAAAGCCCATGGGAAAGAGCACGTTATAGCCGCGCATGCGCATCCAGCGGGCGCGCGCATCAGATGGTGTCATGGCGAACCAGTGACCGATGTGCAAATCGCCGGAGGGATAGGGCAGCATCGTCAAGGCATAGTGCTTGGGTTTGTCCCAATCAACGGTGGAACGATACAGTTGCGTCTCGTCCCATGTCTTCTGCCATTTGACTTCGATTTGGTGTGGCTGATAGGTCTCACTCATGTGATCTGCTCATTCTCCAGATAGATTTGTTAAGTAGAATTTGCGCGTTAAAAGACATCTCGGCAGACTTGCCTTGACGAGATGTTTTGTAGTCGGTTCAGTTTTGCTAGTGTGGGAGTTGCGCGATCCGAACAATCAATGTGAGCTAGATAAGGAAAGAGCGGGTCACCACGAAACCCAGGAATTGTTTTGCTTTCATCTCTTACCGGCCTCTAGCGTCTGTTCTTTTTGCGACTGCCACCAGCTTAATACGAAGCGCGCAATTTGTAAACCGGTCAATTCTTCCAGGTCTTGCGCAGGACACGCAGCCAATTTTGATGCGTCATCTTATGCAGCAAGCGGTCATCATAACCAGCGTCTTTGAGTGCCGCCATCAGATTGGGCAGCTTGGACACATCGCCGACGCCATCCGGCACGCGCGCGCCATCATAATCCGAGCCAAAGCCGACGCGTGATTCGCCCAGGCGCTCGACCAGATAATCCAAATGCTGCACCATGATATCGAGCGGCGTATTGTTATCCCATGCGCCATCGCCGCGCAAGAATCCGGTGGCGAAATTCAAGCCCACCATGCCATCTGATGCTTTGATCGCATCCAGTTGCTTGTCGGTGAGATTGCGTGAAACAGGGCACAAGGTATGTACGTTGGAGTGGGTGGCGACCAGTGGCGCATCGCTTAGCTCGGCCACGTCCCAAAAGCCTTTCTCGTTGAGATGCGACATATCCAGCATGATGCCCAGCTCGTTGCAGCGTTTGACCAGACGCTTGCCGGCATCGGTAAGCCCAGGGCCGGTATCGGGTGAAGACGGAAAAGCAAGTGGCACGCCGGTAGCGAAAAGCGTCTGGCGGCTCCAGACAATGCCCAACGAACGTAGCCCCGCCTGGTAGAACACCTCCAGGGCATTGAGATCTTCGTCGATCGCCTCGGTTCCCTCGAAGTGCAATATGGCGGCGAAGATATTGTTGTTTATGCAAGACTGCAATTCATCGGCAGTGCGAACGATTTTGACCTGCCCTGCCGATTCCGTTTCCAGCCGGAAAAGATCCGCCATCATATGCAAGGCGATCGGCTGTGAATACACCAGATCCAGAGAGTCCGGCATATAGGGTTTCGTCAAATCGGGCAAGCTGTCGGGCGCGATTCTGGTTTTGGGATTCGGCACGTAGACAGCGAAAAATCCCCCGGCGAAACCTCCTCTGCGCGCGCGTGGCAAATCGATATGGCCATCATCCATCTCACGGAAGAAATCGGGAACGTTGACATCTTCGTTTTGGTAAAAGCGCAATAAGGTATCATTATGTCCGTCAAATATGGAAAACTTGGGCACGATTCGCCTCCTCATATCGCAATTGCCGCGTCTGCGTCCATCATGTCAGGAAAAGGATGCAGATGCAATGACGAAACGGCCGCACGGCGGCAACGATAAGGTCTGCCGCGCCCACAGAAAATTACAAGCCCTCTGCTCTCGCGAGCGACCAGGTCAATTGACGAAACGGCCGCACGGCGGCAACGATAAGGTCTGCCGCGCCCACAGAAAATTACAAGCCCTCTGCTCTCGCGAGCGACCAGGTCAATTGACGAAACGGCCGCACGGCGGCAACGATAAGGTCTGCCGCGCCCACAGAAAATTACAAGCCCTCTGCTCTCGCGAGCGACCAGGTCAATTGAAAAAACGGCCGCTCGGCGGCAACGATAAGGTCTGCCGCGCCCACAGAAAATTACAAGCCCTCTGCTCTCGCGAGCGACCAGGTCAATTGAAAAAACGGCCGCACGGCGGCAACGATAAGGTCTGCCGCGCTCACAGATAATTACAAGCCCTCTGCTCTCGCGAGCGACCAGGTCAATTGAAAAAACGGCCGCTCGGCGGCAACGATAAGGTCTGCCGCGCCCACAGAAAATTACAAGCCCTCTGCTCTCGCGAGCGACCAGGTCAATTGAAAAAAGAACAAAAAAAGCGCAGCCGTTTCGGACTGCACTAAGGTCACCAATAAGTTTGTGAATCGCTACTTCTTGCGGTAAGCCTCACTAGGCCTGCGGACGGGCACCGGCACACGAGCCGATTCACGCGGTTGTCGCGCTTTGGGATCGAAAAAGTCATCAAGCTCTTTCAGTATCCGCCGGCCGACTTCCAATAACTCGTCCCAAACATTCCGTTTGTGCTTTGCCACGGCACCAACCTTTCGCAGGGTAGTCAGAATTCGCTATATCGACGCGAGTCTGTACAGTGGACCTGAGGGGACTCGAACCCCTGACTTCCACAATGCCATTGTGGCGCTCTCCCAACTGAGCTACAGGCCCGTGACGCGGCAATGGTAGCGACGATGGCAGGGGCTGTCAATAGCGCGGCAGGCTGGGAGTGTCTAATTTGATGGATATTGCTCTTTCTAACCCCAGCCCCTGGCCCCTCCCCAAAGCATTGAAGCTTGACAAGGAATTTGAGAGTCCGACCAGGCAATTTGTGTCCACAGAACTAGACACTCCCGCTGGCTCAAGCGTGTATTTCAGCCTCGGCTTGCGCATCTTTCGTCAAATCCCATTCGCCGTTTGGCTTGCGCGGTCTGTCGTTAAGCCGTTCTGCTCGGCTTTCGGATTTGGATTGCGCATATTCCAGGATTGCGCCGCGCTGCAGCAGGTCTTGACGCAATTCGGCGACTTCGCCTAAGAGCCTGTCCAGCTTCTCATCACGCAGCTGCTCCCGCTGTGGCTGGTCGTAAAACAGCCGGCGCAACAAGCGGTAGAGCGTGATGAGAATGACAAAACCTATATGCAAGTAAAATGCGTAAATCCACAAAATGAACAGCTCAATAAAGCCAAAGGCGGGGTTGCCGCCGAAGCTACCAGAATCGACGGGGCCCGTGACAGCCAGCACAGCTAATGAACCGATGAAAAGCAGGGTGTGAATGCCGAAAATCTTGTAGACGGTCAGCCAGCGATGCTTATTCCCTTTGCGTTTGCGAGACATGGCAATTTCCTCTCGAACGCTACCATATATTAATATTATACTCCAAAATCAATGTGCCGATTCCGTCGGTTTTGTGGCATAATTGCGAGCAGTGAATTCCACCTAAAGAGAGAACGAAATGGCGGAAGCGAAAGAATCCCTTAAGGTCTTTGTCAGCGGCGGTGCGGAAAGTGCCGGTTTATCGACGGTCAAAGCGCTGCTGCAAAAGGGATACAGAGTCATAGCGACAGCGAGCGATGCGGCGGGCGCCTTGTTGATTCGTCAAGCGGGAGCGCTGCCAGTGTATCCTGATCTTTGCCGTGCCAGCGAGGTATTGAGCGCGTTGCAATTTGCAAAAGCCGATGTAGTGGCGCATTGCGCGCCTCAGCTGCTTGGTGGCATTCCCCATTCCGCCGCAAGGATTGACGCGCAGGGCGATTGGCTCAGGGATTCTACCCATGCCGTGATGAAAGCCGCGGCACAGCATGGCGTTAAGCAGGTCATTTCACTCAGTTTCGCCTACCTTTATGATGCTCAACAGGGTGCAGCCGCCGAGGGATCGCAGGATGCTCATGCTGGTGATTACGCGGCCATGTTGGCTGCCGAAGCCGCGCTGCTCGACAGCAACTTGCCGGGATACCTGATCCGCAGCGGTTACATTTATGGCGGCAACAGCCGCGCGACAAGCGATCTCGCCGAGACGATAAAACGATCGCGCCCGCTACCCGATGGTGGTCAGCTCGCTTGCTGGATCCATGAAGCTGATGTGGCGGCGGCAATCATGACGCTAATCGAAGCGGAGCCAAACGCTGCGTCCGAGATAATCAACCTGGCCGATGACACGCCGATCAGCCCCAACGCCTTTGCGGTTGCCGTCAGCGAGGCGCTCGGACTGAGCGCGCCCGGCTTTGCCTCTAACGGCGTAATGTCCCTGTTGCGGCGCGAGACGATGCGCGACAAACTGCTCAAGCGCGAGATCGTCGTGGACAGCCGCGAAATCCGCGAAAGATTTGGCTGGAACCCGCGCTATTCCAGCTCAGAAGCGGGCCTGGACGCGACAGCCATGGTCTGGCGCATGAAGGACGCCGTAAACGCGGACGACTATTACAACAAATATGAAGACAAGGCTGCGGACGCCATAGCGGCGCGGGTACGCGGCGAGTCGCTGCCGGCATCGGTGGCAGTGGCAGAAAAACCGCAAGCCAAAACCGAAGCGGTCGCGGACAAGCCCGCGCCTGTCAAAGCTGCTGCCGCGCCATCATCTGCCGGCCCCACGCCTTGGAATGAAGATGAAGCCAAACGCGAGGAACGACGCCTTAAGGCGCTCGAACGTAAAGCGAAACGAGCTGCCAAGAGCGCCGGGGGCTAATCAGCGATGACCAGCCAGCTTAAGGGTGTGCTCTTTGACTTTGACGATACGCTAATTGACTGGAGCGGCGTCACACTTAGCTGGAGAGATATCGAGGCGCAGCGCTTGTCGCGCGTCCATGTTTACCTCAGCGATGAACTCGCCGGATTCTCGATTCGTCTCGATCATCTGGTAGATGCCTACTGGAAGCGTACTCGCGATGCCTGGTCCCAAGCTCGTGTGAGCTTGCGCGCGCCGAACATGCCAGAGACGCTTTTGACGACGCTGCGCGAATTGGGCGTCGACAATGAATTTCTGGATGTCCCGGCCATCCTCAAGGCTTATGATTGGAATGTTGTACCGGGGACAAAGGTATTTCCCGATGTGCCACCGGCGCTGGAAATGCTACGAGATCATGGCGTCAAGACCGGTATTGTCACGAATGCCTCGCAGCCGATGTGGATGCGTGACACCGAATTAAGAGCGCATAGCTTGATCGAATACTTTCCCGATTGTCGTATTTCTGGCGCGGACGCCGGTTATCTCAAACCGCATCCGCGCATCTTCCGGATGGCGTTGGCAAAGATGAATACTGAGGCCGCGGAAACCGTCTTCATTGGCGACAATCCCGTAGCCGATGTTGGCGGGGCGCAAGCCGTCGGCATGCATGCGGTGCGCCGGTTCAATCCCGGTGCCCGTCTGAATGGCAACTTGAGCAAGCCACATAAGATGTTGCGATCCTTGGCGGAACTGCCGGCGATTTTGGATAGCTGGTATCCGGAATGGCGAGGGCGTGGCCACTGAGTTATCACTCCACCGCGATCTCAATCTCATCATAACCGGCTATATTGAACCCAATCGGCCGCGGATTTCGCGCCAGCTCGCGCAGCGGCTTGGTATGGAGATGATTGATGTCGAACAGCGCATAGAAGATTACGTTGGCGAACCCATCGAAAACATTCGGGAGGTCTATGGTGAACGACGGCTCAAAGCCATCGAAACACAAATCATGGATGATGTGGCGTTGAACCGGCGCGCTTTAATTCGTGTCTCCGGCAGCACACTGATCAACGGCGGGCATTTGCTGGACTTGCAGCGAACCGGTGTGGTGATCTGCCTGGTAGCCACGCTCAATTTTATCTTGCGGCGCATCCATCTCACGCTGGGCGCGCGTTATCATGATCCGCTAGAGCGTTCGTTGGCTCTCGGCGAATTGCAACGTGAATGGAAGATCCGTGAATACGTCAATGTTGTCGAGTTTGACGCAACCTATGTCAGCGAATCCGAACTGATCGACAGCATCGTCGATTTCTGGCGGGATCTGGCATTGCGGCGGGGTTGATGGTCGCGAAGGTCTAAAACGACACGCCCATAAGACCGCGCGTGACCTGGAAATCGTGGGTGCCGGTTTGCTGATGTTTGGCGATATGCTCGCCGTGACAGGTAGCGACCAGCAGCTCGAGCAACGCACTGGCAAATGCCTCATCGTCGGCAAAAACGGCATCCAGGTCATCGACCGAGCCTTTGCCCGTTGACAACTGCAATACCGGCACCAGCGGGTGCCCTGCCAGCGCATAGCCATCTACCAGGCCGATCATCACCTCGACACCGCTGGCGCCCATGCCGGAAAGTGTTTCGCCCCAATGCTGGCGCGGACTTGCCATGATGTGGAAGCCGGCCTGCGATAAGACCTGCCCGTAACCCAGAGTCGCGGCGGGAGTTTCGCCGTGTCCCAATTCCTCCAGAAAGGCGGGCTGCAGCAAAGCGTCCTTATCCGAGAGCAAGACTGTACCGCCGCCAGCGACGATAGTCTTGCATAAACTGGCGAGTTCTCGCGCGGCAAGCTGGGGCAGGTTGCTTTGTGTCAGCAAGCCCAAGCGAATGGCTTCCATGCCCGCCATGTCACGCTGCGGCAAGTCATCAGCTTGGATACGCTCGCTAAACCAGTTCACCATCTTTTGCATCACGGCATCAATGCCGCCGTCCAACTGTATACTGGCCCAGCCATAATCAGCCGGGTCCAAGCCACGCTCCGCCATCAGTTGCCGGAAGTAACTATTGTGCGTAATCTCGCAGCCATGTTCCAGCAACAGAACCTGCCTCGCTTTGGGATGCTGCAGATACCCGATCAGCGTGTCCTTGAACTCCGGCACGACCGTTCCGCCACAGCCTTCAGTGTGCACCAGGGTAACAAAGCGCGAGAGACCGACATCCTGGCCGATGCCCAGCGCATTCAGCGTATCGGTAGTCATGCGAGCTATCTGCCCAGAGCATAAGCTCGTCGGCAGCACCAAGCCGACTTGCTCGCAACTCATTTTTCCGTTGTGAACAATGACCGGAATCGAAACTTCCGGCACTTCTACATCGTCAACAATCTCAATTGGCTGACCGGAATATGACCTGACAGTCAAGACTGAGACATTGGCCGGTCGCGTTTGTTGCCAATCGCGCCAGATTTGCACTTGATAATGTCCCGCTCTCTCGCCCAAAGACCGCCGTCCGCTCGCCACGTTCACCGTCAAGTCGAGTGTCCGCGCGCCCAGCTCATCAAGCGGTGTTCCATCCAAGAACTCGCCGGCGTTGACATCCATATCATATTTCAGCAAGTCGTGACGGGCCGTGGTCGTGACGATTTTGATGGTCGGCACAAAGGGGAAATTGGTGATAGATCCGTTGCCCGTGACAAAGAAAATCATGTTGCAGCCGCTGGCGACTTGGCCGGCGATGCTTTCCAAGTCGTTACCCGGGCTATCCATGAAATAAAAGCCGCCGCTTGTCATGATCTGGCTGTAATCAATCACATCGTGCAAGGGCACATCGGGGTGGCGCTTGGCAGCAGCGCCCAGCGACTTCAGGTAAATATTGTAAAGTCCGCGATATTTGTTGCCGCCAGAGGGATTGCCTTCCGCGGTCTGACCGTGCCAGCCGACCCATTGCTTAAAGCGCTCGACCATCGCCAGGAATTTGCCTACCGATTCCATGCGTTCGACCTTGTCCAACACATATGACTCGGAGCCGATAAGTTCGTCAGTCTCGGCCAGATTTGCCGAGCCACCGTAGCGTATCACCTCTTTGGCTACCCAGGCCGCCAACGGATTCCCGCTGACGCCGGAAAACGCATCCGATCCGCCGCATTGCAGGGCGATCTTGAGCCGGCTGAGCGGCTGCGGGCTGCGGGAAATTTTGTTAACGCGCGGCAGCCAATCCGCCAGCAACTCTTTGAACCACAGGACATTCGCTTCGAAACTCTGCGAAAGCGAATAGAATCTATGAATCACCTGGTCCAAGGGATAATGATTTGCCAGCAGGTAATCGCGCAGATCGTCATTGCTTATCGCCTCGCTGCCATAATCCATCGCGACCACCGCGCCGACATTGGGATGCACGACAAAACCGGCCAGTGTGCGCAAGAGCAGTTCACGATTATTGGGGTCACGATGACCGCCCTCGGTATGCGCCACCGGCACGATGCCATCGACATTGTCGAAGCCGTCCGCCATGTCCGATGTTAGTTGTGTCAAGGTGCGCACAAAGCCCGCTACCAGCGACGAGGCGCCCAAAACCACGATCATATTGCGTGTGCCGATGCCCCGGCCACCCGCGCGCTCATACCCTTCGAAAAAACGCATATCTTCATAAATGGGCAATGGTTGGTCAGGGACGAAGGACGCTTCATCGAATTGATAGGGGACGATCTGGTTTGTGAAATTCGGCTCTTCCGGCAATTCAAAGTCCAGCTGCCGTCGACCCAACTCGATCTGCACACCTTCGTTCATTACATATTCGCCAGGATGAATAGCGCGCGAGGCGATGCCAAAGCGCTGGCCCCAGGATGTCAATTCCTGGCCTTTGGCAATCGATCGAATTGCAAAGCGATGCCCTTCCAATATCTTATGCGACAGCGAATATTCCGCGCTGCCGTCTTGCACAAAGGTGCCGGCTGCCAGGTCGCGGATGGCGATGGCACAATTGTCGGCTGGGTCTGGCAAGCGTCCGATTTCATTCAAGTTTGGCATGACATTTTCCTAATCTGGTATACCGCTAAGTGGCCTAAACAGTCTTGATCTCAGTTTCGAAGCAACAAGCTAGAATTTACCACAAGCCGTCGGTCACAGACAAAGCCAATTATAAGAGCAAGTTCAGGTTCCGAGCTGGCTATCTGTCTTGGCCAACGATTCGTGCTTGAATAACCTTCCGTTGTCTCGTATCTTATGCTTCCCAAGCCGCAGGAGGGATGGCGAGCGCACAATGATCAAGTTCATGATCGTCTTCGATCAACCCGCAGACGTTGACAGCTTCGAGAGTGTCTTCCAAGATTTTTTGGCCCTGGTCGAACGTATGCCCAACATCTTGCGCCGCCAGGTGGTGCATATCACCGGCAGCCCGCAAGGCACACCACAATTCTACCGCGTTCTTGAGATCTATTTTGCATCGCCGCAGGCGCAACAAGAAGCGTTAATGTCGGCAATCGGGCAAGAAGCCGGCAAGGAATTGGATCAGTTGCCGGCCGGAAGCGTGCAACTGCTCTTTGCCGATGTTTATGAAGAAGAGGGCAACAGTACGCCCGTACCTGAGCCTATCGAAAACGAGATTACGACCGCGCCAGACGAAAAAGCCGAAGCGGATTCAGTCAGCCAATAGCGCTGTCAGTCCCGCCACAAAATCGTGCTTGCCACCCTGCGCCGGATGCCGGACCTTCGCACAATCTATGCTGCGTTCGCGCAAAGTATCGTAAGCGACATTGCCAACGGCGATCACCTGTTTGAATTGCCACAATTCTATAATCCGCTGCAAGAAATTGGCGCCTTGCTCTCTTTCCGCTTTGCGAGGTTTTCGATTCGTCAAAGGCTGGCCCGGCTTGTGGGGATGATAGGGAAAAGTATTCCAAATGAAGGGCAGAACGCGTAACTTTGCCAAGGCGCCCCAGACAATTGTCGCCGTCTGTTCGCCATAAATGGCCTCGAACCCAGGCTCATCGACATCGCGGTAGCCATAATCGCCGCCGAAGATATGCAATTCCGGCACTCCAGCAAGCAACAGCTTGCGGCTGGTGACAGGCACCCCGGTCAACCGGCAGCCGCGATATCCCGGCGCCTCCATCACCAGCAAGATATCCGGCATTCGTTCCGCCATCGCGCGCAGATAACAGCGCAGATTGGCACGGCGCAGATCATTGTTGTCGTGATCGCGCGCGTATTCATTAAAGGCATCTGCGGCGGTTTCGCCTCTGGTCAAAGCTGCTATGAGCGCGTCAATCTGGTCAATGCTGGGTGTGTTCATTTCAACGTTTGAGCAAGCCTGTTCCATTTCATCATTATCTCAGTTTAGTTGTTTGGCGTTATTGATTCAGGTACGAAAAGCGAAGCAATACCATGGCCTGTGATTATATCGTGATGGGTACCGAATGAGCCGGTTGCGTCGTCTCCGCATGCCTTTCCGAGCGCGAAGTCATCAGGGTATTGCAGCCGGAAACGGGCGGCCCGGACGCGCATTCTGATCATGATCGTCCCCGGTTTGGTCAGCCGCGGGCAGCTGCAACTACAGTCCGCTGATCCTCTTGCGCCGCCGCGAATCGATCCGGATTATCAGGCGGAGGAAGCCGATATGCGCGTGTTGAACGACGGTGCGAAATTGGCAAGGAAGATGCACGCGGCGCCGGGTTTGGACCGCTGACGCGCCGAAGAATATCTTCCCGGTGATAGCGTCCGTAGCGCTGGGAAATCAAAGCCTATATTCGGGCGCAGCTAGATAACATCTTCCATCCAACAGGAACTTGCAAGTTGGGCAGGGATGCGCTGGCGGTCGTCGATGCCCGACTCCAGGTCAAGGGCTTGGGACAGGACAGGTTTCGCTCCCGCCCCGCGCATCAGCTAGCGACCATCAGCAATTCCTGCATAAAACCGCGTCCATATAGTCGCCGCGTCCCCGGCAAATGATGATACGCTCGGCTCTATGGGAATCTTATCGCTTTCCTCCAGGTCTTACTTGCAGCTGACACGTTCTCGCCGGATCGCTATCCAATTTGGCGAAATCTGCCGCTGTATGCATACTGTATCGATAGTTAGTCGCTATTTTTGCCCCTTTTCTCATCCTTTTCCCGTCCTTTCTCATCCTTTTCCCGTCTTTTCCCGTCCTTTTCCACAGCACGTTCCACCTCAAAACCTGTCCCGTCCTCAGAGGTCAAGGCTATGCGGGGTTTGCGCGTGGCGGATGCCTCCATCATGCCTTTCATTGTCAACGCCAATATCCATGCGCCTTGTATTATAATCCGCGAGAAATGCGCCGCTATGATCCTGGAAGATGCTGCGAAACAGGCCGGTCTTTCCTACGAGAAATCCAGGTATTTCTTCGCTCCTGCAGCGGCGCCAGGGCGCGGGCTTCCCGTCTTGGAAAACAGACAAAACAGGATTATAGTATGGCGACGCGGTTCAGCAATAAACTTCTCTTCGTAAGCCGCTCGGCGGCAGCGATAAGGTCTGCCGCGCTCACAAAATAACCAGCCTTCTGCTGTTGCGAGCATAGCGGTTTATTGAGAAAGAGGTCACTCGAAATGGCATGGTATAAGCCAGCGCGGAGGCAGCAGCATTTCCTCCGGAGATTGCGCAAGGAAACTGCTTGCTGGCGACTCAGGGAGACGGCGGTCGGCCTGATCGCGCTGTGCCTGTGTTGGCAAAGTCTGTTGGTTGCCGGCCAAACTGAACCCCGCGACTACGCGATTTCCACCCCGTTGGTCAGTTACGCGGCGGAAGGAACCATTGCCGTTGTCAGCTTCACTATTACCAATCAAGGCGGCGATGCACAAGCAGAATCGCAGGTCACTATCGCCGAAAATGACACCGGCCGCGTTGAGATGAGCGAGAACCTGCCTATCCTTCTGGCCGATCAGACCTATCCTTATTCCGCGGAACTGCCCTTGGCGGATTATCCAGAGACGGATATTTTCCTGAAAGTAGAGGTGGGCATCGACCAATATGAGCTGGCTGGCAGCCCGATCGCCCGAAACAATAGTCAATTATTCCGCATCAATGTCGCCGATGCGCGTGCCGCGATTGCTGGGTTGCAAGACTCGCCGACATTAACTGATACACGCATCCCATATGATTTGGTAATCCCGATTTTTGACATAGGAATAGATTTTGTCTCCGACGGAATCAAGGTCAATGACAGTATTTATTCTTTGGCACAGATTCTGCTTGCCCTTGTCTTGCTGGCGCTGCTTCTGTTTTTGCTTTGGATACTGAACCTGATCCTTAGGCTGCTATTTCACCGTCCACCCACCTTTGATAGCTGGCAGGCCCCCTACGCTTTCACTTCATATCACGATCCCGATTCGGCGCAGGGCCGTCGACAAAGTTGGCAATTCCACGCGAAAAATAGCGCGATCCTCGAGCAATGTTTGCCCGACCAGGTGGCCGCGATCAAGCGCCTGCAAGATGCACAGGGACGCTTGTTAGGATCCTGGAGCATCAAGGCAATACGCGCAGTTCAATACGACATGTACGGGCACGTCAATCGGAGCGCAGTCTTTATGCCGCAGCGCGTGATCAAGCAACTCAACAAACTCGCTCGACGAGCCGACGAAATGGATAATCAGCAGCTCAATAAGGCACTGCTGCCCATCGCCGGAACCATCAGCAAAGCGGCCGTCGGCGCCATAGAAGGGCAGAACCGGGCGCTGCCAATCTCCTTGGATATGCGCTTTGACGGCGTTCAAAATGAAGTACGCATAGTCTTTGAGCTATATCAATGCCGCAACAACGCATGGCAGTTGCTTGATAAATGGGAGCCGGAGATTCTATTTTCGGGTAGTCGCATCCCGGAACACTTTAGCTATACGCTGAACGGTATGTTACCCGGCGAAACCTTCCGAGAATTTAAGTCAAGACTGCCGCAAGAATTGGCACATCTCCTGGGCGGATTGTTCTATCATCATCAGGCAGTCGCCGAACCAGAGGCTGCGCCCCCGTCGGATGAAAATCCGACTGGTCGAGCAAGTGATATGATATGAACGGCGACGCGAATCCAACATTAACACCGCCGGCTGACGATAACACCTGGATTTCTCGGCAACAAAGGTTCATGGTAGACCAATCAATTCATCTAAAGGAGAAGAAAATCATGTCCGCAGCAATACCCCAAAGTGGCAGAGACCTATTGGCAAGACCGATCGTGGTTGCCTTTGCCACAGCGAATCCCGATGGCCAACCGCAAGTTACGCCGGTATGGGCTAGCATGGAAGGCGATCAAGTCTGGATAAACTCGGCCGTGGGACGCCGCAAAGACCGCAATGTTCGCGCCAATCCCAAAGTCACGGTTCTCTGCATCGATCCCGAAAACGATTTTAATTGGGTAGAGATTCGTGGCGAAGTTGTCGAATTCGATGAATCAGAAGCCGCGATAGCGCACATCAACAAGCTGTCGGGGCAATACGCCGGAAACGATGACTATTATGCCTTCAACCCTGGTGGAAGAGGCGAGGAAACGCGGGTCATCTACAAGATTCAGCCCAACAAAGTAAATACGGCGTAATTTTATCAGACTTGGCCGGCGCGCCCGGTATAGTCACGCAAATAGAGGAAATCATGCCCGATACTGCGCTTGCTCACTTTGGCGATATTGGGCATGGTCCGCTTATAATGATTGGCTTTGACACGTTCCCAAATGCGCACGACAAAGTCGCGTTCGAAGCCTTCCGCCGCCACCTCGTCAACGGTATAGCGCTCGTCCACCAGCAGAAAAAGCGCTTGATCGGCGGCATCATAGCTAAAGCCGAGCTCGTCTTCATCGGTCTGCCCCACCCAGAGATCGGCAGAGGGTGGCTTATCGATTATGGAATCGGGCACCTGCAAATGCCGGGCAAGCTGGCGCACTTGATACTTGTAAAGATCAGCAATGGGATGCAAGGCTACGCCGCTATCGCCATAGATGGTGCTATATCCCAACAAGAATTCGGTCTTGTTGCTGGTCCCCATCACCAGACCACGCCAGGCCATAGACTGATCATAGAGGGTTATCATGCGCGCGCGAGCCATGATGTTGCCGCGACGCAAGTTGCTCATATCGGGGAAGCGGTCAATCAGCGGATCTACCATAGCAGTGATGGGCAAGGTCAGATGTGCCAAGCCCAAGTCTTCTACGACCAGGTCCGCATCGTTTAGGCTGTTTTCGGATGATGTCTTGTAGGGCATTCGTACTGCCAACACTTTGTCGGCACCCAATGCTTTCGCGCACAAATATGCCGACACGGCCGAATCTATGCCCCCGGAAAGCCCAATCACCGCCCGTGACATGCCGGCTTTTGTGATGCTGTCGCGGATAAAACCGGTCAATATGCGCGTTGCCAGCGAAGTATTGATCTTGAGCCGATTCAGGATCGGAGCCGAGCTATCACATCCCATGGCGAAACCTTTGCCTTACGCATCCTTCACTGGCGATAGCGAAAAATAGGTGACCTGATGCGGGTAACTCTCACTGACGACCATGTCCAGGTGCAAGCGCGCCCGGCGTTTTTCGCCTTCCATGATCAGTTTTACCGCATGTTCATCGGCTGCCAGGATCTCGGCAACCTTCAAGCGTCCGTGTAGCTTTCGCGCCGCTTTCAAGTCGATCAAGCGCCGTTCTACCGGGTTTTCCATCAGAATCAGATCATAATAGCTAGTCCGCAGGAACTGGCGCAAGCGCTTGAAGTCTCCGGCATTGTAGAAATTCATTTGGGCGATCAAGCGCCGTCCGGCTTTACTCGCGGCGATCCGCTTGGCGTTTTCTGTCATGCACTGTGTACCCGTATCTCAACTCATCGCTATCTTTGCGCGCCACCATAACCGCCTGATCATAACACAATCAGCCTGTTATCAGGTATGATAGTTAGAGATTCTTAGTTCAGTTGCGGGGGCAGCTATGCCAGAAAGATTAGCCGAAATCCAGCAGGCAATCGACAGTTTTCAGATGGAGCGCGCGCGGGAACTCGTCAGCGCGGAATTAGACGAGAATCCCGGCGCGGCAGCTTACTATCTGGCGTCACAAGCGGCGCTGAATCACGGGCAACGCGTGGAATATCTGCAGAAGGCGCTGGAGTATGATCCTGAATACCAGTCTGCCTTGGACGAACTGGCAGGTATATTTCCGACGCTCAAGACCGAGTCCACAATTGGCGCTCCGGCTGAGAATGCTGAAGTTGAGCGACCGGTGGTAGAGCGCGCTGTAGCAGAGAGCGCCGTAGTCGACAGCGGCGTAGCAACGGGTGCCGTAGTAGAGAATACCGGGGTCGCGCGAACGCGGCTGGCATCATTCGGGAAGCGCTGGCTGGCGGTTTTCATAGACGGGATCGTGGTGGCTATCCCGACCTTGATGCTCATCGGCGCAACTGGCATTTCGGCGAATCTGGAAACGGCTCTGACTGCCCAGGACGAAGCGCTCGTTTCCGCAGCCATGTCTCAATTCCAAAGTGATCTGCTGGTGCTCAATTTGCTGATGAGCGCAATCTACAATGTGTTTTTCATGACCTACTTCAACGGGCAGACCTTGGGCAAAATCATGCTTGGATTGCGCGTGGTCAAGAAAAACGGCCGCCGCATCAGCTGGCTTGATGCACTGCTGCGCAATGTATTTGGTTACACCATCAGCGGAATATTCTTATTGGGATATATCTGGGCCGTTTTCGACCGAGAGAATCAGGGCTGGCACGACAAGATGGCGGGCACGGTTGTTGTGGATGAGCGGCAAGGGACAAAAGGATCGTAGAATGCCAGAAAACGAGGAGGCTGATATGGACACCATACACAGTTTGGAATTGATTTACAGCAATCCGAAGGTACGTGGTGGAAGTTCATGTATTGCGGCTACGGGATTGCGCGTGCTGGATGTGGTGATGTCCATGCAATTTGCTGACCGCAGTCCAGAGCAAATGGCCGCGAGTTATCAAGTTCCCATCGCGCACATTCACGCTGCGCTAGCTTATTATTACGAGAACAAGGACGAAATCGACGAGGAAATCCGCGAGGATATCAGGATTGGGAGGGAGCTGGTCAAAGAAGGCTGGGGAAGGCCGGAGAATTCGGCATATCTTCGTGAAGTTCTCAATGAAATCTCGGTACAGCATAGAGCCGCGATACAAAAGGCGATGTCAGAAGCTCCGAATGATATGGACTATCTTCGCGAGGTTTTTGGTGAAATCGCTGCACATCAAAGAGCCGCGATTCAAAAAGCGATGTCAAAGGCCCCGAACAATTTGGCGAGTCTTCGCGAGATTATCAACAATGTCACTGCACAGCAGAAGACAGAGATACAGAAGGCGATGTCTAAAGCAAGTGATTCAAAGAATCCAGAATTGCACCGTGTTTTGCGGGAGACAAATGATAGCCTAACAACTAGAATTCCCGGTCAAAACTAAAAGCGAGTGAACGAACTGACGCTTCGATTCTATCTCGACGAAAACATGCTCGTTGAACTTGCGAATCAGCTAAATCAGTTGGGCATTGATACGGTTGCCGTGCGTGATCTCGACATGCCTGGCAATAATGACCATTGCCAACTGCGATTCGCTACCGAACAAGGCCGCATACTCTGTACCTATGATAGCGATTATATTGGACTTGCCAAGCAGGGCATTGAGCATGCGGGAATAATTTTTGTACCTGGCAGATATCGTGACATAGGTGTCATGGTGGAGTACCTTAGATCAGTGTATGTCTTTTATTCGCTCGACGATATGGAGAATCGACTGGAGTACTTGAGTATCTTATGAAAAGTCCGACTTTACCGCCCTCTGTGCCCATAGCGCCGCAAGCGCAGATCACACTGCTCCTTGTGTCCCATGAATCCCTCAAGGTCACATAAACGGCTGCCGTATTCGCCGATGACCACGCTCGCCTCTTCCGTCACGCGCTGATAGGTGACTGTCTTGATGAACTTGCCCACCCAAAGGCCACCGGTGTAGCGGCCCGCTTTCATTGTCGGCAAGGTGTGATTGGTGCCGATGATCTTGTCACCGTACGCCACGTTGGTCTCTGGGCCGAGGAAGAGCGCGCCATAATTGCTCATGTTTTGCAAGAAATAGTCGGGATCACGGGTCAGGACTTGCACATGTTCGCTGGCGATTTCGTCGGCGACTTGCAGCATCTCCTGGTCGTTATCCACCAGAATCACCTCGCCGTAATCGCGCCAGGCGACTCCAGCCAGGTCAGCCGTGGGCAAGTTTTCAAGTTGGCGCCCGATCTCGGCTTCAATGCTTTCCGCGAGTGACCGACTTGTCGTCAGCAAGACCGCCGGTGATGTCGGACCATGCTCCGCTTGTCCCAGCAGATCAGTGGCGCACATTTCGGCATCGGCGGACTCATCCGCTACCAAAAGTACTTCGGTCGGTCCCGCCAGAAGATCGATACCTACCAAGCCGAAGAGTTGTCTTTTGGCTTCAGCAACATAGGCATTGCCGGGACCGACGATCATATCCACCGGTTTGATACCGAGCGCGCCGTAAGCCATCGTCGCCAGAGCTTGTACGCCACCCAGGACATGGATCTCATCGGCACCGCCAAAGTGCATGGCGGCGATCGTCGCTGCGGGAATCTCGCCTTTGATCGGCGGTGTGCAAGCGACGATGCGTTTGACGCCGGCCGTCCTGGCCGTCACGACGCTCATATGCGCCGATGCCACCATTGGGTAGCGTCCACCGGGCACATAACAGCCGACGCGACTGACCGGTATATTCTTGTGGCCCAGGACGACACCGGGCATGGTTTCGACTTCGATATCCTGCAAGGCGGAGCGTTGCACCTTGGCGAAGTTGCGCACCTGCTCCTGGGCAAACTTGATATCCGCGATCGCTTGCGGTGGAAGGGTACTGATGCGTTCTTGAATCTGCTCATCGCTGAGGCGGAAATCTGCTGGATTCCAATTGTCGAATTTTTTCGACAGCTCACGTACAGCATCATCTCTGCGCTCACGGATATCCGCCAGTATGCCGCGAACAACCTCCTGCACCTTGGCATCGGCTTCCGCCTTCTGTTCGACGGTCTTGCCTTTCTTGATGTATCGAATTGCCATGCATTTCCCCTCGTGCTTATCCGTTATTCCATCGGCTCTATTTCCAAAGCCGCTCACTGGCGATCCGCGCGCCCTCGGCCAACGATCCCAGTTTGGCGTACGCAATATCGGGATGGATCGCGCCAAAACCGGCGAATGTACCAAAGCCACAATCGGTACCGGCGATGACCCGTTCTTTGCCGACTATCTTACTGAAGCGTTCGATCCTTTGGGCGACCAGTTGTGGGTGTTCCACATAGTTTGTCGTGGTATCCAATGTACCGGGGATCAAGATTTTGTCATCGGGAATGTCGGCTGCCGCCCAGTCTGTCCACTCGTGCTGATGGCGGGGATTGGCGCCCTCAAACTGAATCGCCTGGGGCTTGGCGGAGAGCACAATATCAATGACCTCGTTTAGATCGACATCATGATGATGCGGACCTTCATAATTGCCCCAGCAGAGGTGCATGCGCACACGATCCGCCGGCACATTTTCCAGCGCGTAATTCAATGCTTCAACTTGCGCTTGCGCCGCCTTCTTAAAAGTCGCAGTGTCAACATCGCGAAAGCGGATATGCCTGCCCATTGCCAGATCCGGGCAATCAACTTGCAAGATCAGGCCAGCATCGATGATCTTCTCGTATTCGACCTTCATCACCTCCGCCAAGGCTTGCAGGTATTGCTCTTCGTTGGAATAGAATTCGTTGGGCTGGAATACGGCGATGACGCCGGGCGATGCCGAATTCATAAAGGCCTCTTCGGCACCTGATTCTTCCTTGGCAGCCAGAAGATTAGCGATGTCTTTTTCCAACGGCGCCAAATCTTTGATTTTAATCTCGCCGCGCACCACGGGCCGGTGGTATTTCGGTGTGCCGCCGGCATCTGCCAGGCGCTGCTTATAGGCGGGGAAGTCGTCCAGGTCTTTGGGCGTCGCCCTGGGCACTTCGGCGACTTCGAAACCGGTGAAGCGATGCCGGATATAGGTGGCATAGCTTATCTTGCTCATCTCTCCATCGCTAATGATATCGACGCCGGCCGCCACCTGCTTGCTGGCGACTTCGCTCACAGCGCGCTGCATCACGAGATCGAATTCCGCTTCATCGTATGCTTCGCCCTGATCTTGCGCGAATAATTGATCAACGACATATTGTGGGCGCGGCATACTGCCCACGTGCGTCGTGAGAATCCGTTCTGTACTGGTGTTCATAAAGCCACTCCCAATTTATTCCGGCGGTCGAAAGTCTGCCAGATCGACGCCGGCCAATTCACGGAATTTACGTATCAAGAAGTCGTTTTGCTGCACTTTCTGTGATTCATAATTTGGCGGATGCACCATCTTGCCGGTGGCATCAGCAGCATAACCATTGTCACTGGCCTGCTGCTCAATTTGCGGAGACCAATAGGGATCCTTGCCCTCGAAAACCTTGTGCGATTCCAACACGGCAAAAATCCAGCCGATCTCGTCGCCACTGTATTCAAAACTACGATACATACTCGGCGGCAACGAGATCATATCCCAGGCGTTCAAGACAAACTCGCCTTCGACCTTGGCCGGATCATCTTCGTTGCCCCAATAGAAAGTCCAGGGACCGGTCAGGAGGAAGAATGACTCGGTATAGTCGTGTGTATGCCAAGCGGGTCCGCAACCGGGCGGCGCCCAAACCATGCCAATCTGATAATCGTGGGGTTCGGTTATGGCACGCTGAATGCTGTAGTCAGGATTCTCCGAGGCTGTATCGCCGATCACCGCGTAATTCATCCGCATATGGCCGGGCAACATGCTATCGATGAACATGATGGGTATGCCCTTGTGCTTCAGTTCTTCAAAGCGCATGACGCGCGCTGCCATGCTTTCTTGTGTTTGCTTGGGATGCTCCATGTTTTGATCTCCCTAAATTAATGGGTCTAGAATCGCAACCGTATGCTGAAGACTATCGAAAAGCTTTTCGTTTGTCAATCAGTGGCAGAACGGCTGGCTTTGCGCGGGGGCACTACATTCAGATCTGGGATGTGTCAATATTCCAAATCAGCATACATTCGCCGACGAGCATCAGCGAAACTGCCAACAAGATAGTTCCGCGCTCGCCCGTGATTGCTCGCGCTTGCGACAGCGCTTCCGTCAGGTTAGGCGCAAAATGCGCCGTTTCGACCAGCGGCTTCGCGACTTGCAGAGCAGCCTGGCGATCAGGAAAGCGGGTATTGGGATTGATATCCGTCTCGGTGATGATCAGCGTTTGCGTCACACGGGCCATCACCTGATAGACTGCGGCGTAATCGCGGTCTTGAGGTATGCCGACGATTGCGACCACAGGCTCGCGAAAGTGCGGTTCAACGCTATCAATAAATAGTTGAGCCGAGCGCGCGGTGATCGCGCCATCCAGGTAAACCGCCGGCGAATCAGCCAGTTTTTGTACCCGGCCCGGCCATGCGGCCTGTGACAATCCTCGGCGAATTGCATCAATTGTTGCCTCGTCGATCGCGGACTTTGTTGACCATATCTGATGCAGCGTCTCTACTGCGCGAATCGCCAGAGATGCGTTTTCGATTTGGTAGCGTCCCATCATTGGGAGCAGCAATTCACCGTAGGGTTCAAGATGAATCATCTGCCCTTCCCTGTCATTTGACAGCCAGCGCGCTTGCTCCCTTTCGTCGAAAGTACGCAACGTGGCTTGCTTCGATTCCGCTTCTCGCTGCAAAACTTCCGCAACCGCGAGCGCTTGTGAGGTACTCAGCGCGATACCGCCATGCGAGATGATTCCGGCTTTATGCCAAGCGATCCGTTCCAGTGTATTACCCAAGAGCGACCTGTGCTCCAGCATGATCGGCGCGAAGAGTGCCAGCCTGTGGGGAACAACCGCGATATCATCAAAGCGTCCACCGCGTCCAACCTCCAATACTGCCACATTCACGCCAGCTTCGTCAAAATATTGCAGCGCAATGGCAAGGAATATCCCTTGTGGACTAAGGTATTCTAGCCCGTCTAATTCTGCGGTTATGGCATCGATATGGATTTGCAATTCGCTGAGGATGCGCAGGAAATCTTCTTCCGGGATCATGCGACCGTTTACACGAATCCGCTCATTCCAATACACCAGATGAGGACTGGTTATTGTACCGACCCGATGACCCAACGCTTGCAGCAGCTTGGCCGTAATGCAAACGACAGAGCCTTTGCCGCGGCTGCCGGTAACCACGACATATTCACGTATTGCCAGCGGAAGGTCTGCGCGCTCCAGCAATCTGCGGGTTGAGGCAGGATCGCGTGTATGTTCATCGAGGCCACGTGGTGCAGCATCCAGCCGCCGCCGAGTGCGGAAGATATATTCAAGTGCCGCTTCCATTGTCTCAATCATCGAGGATTTCCAAATCGGCGGATGTGCATGGTAATCATAACCAATGTTGGCGGGCATCCCTAGGGGCCGGGGCTGCGCAATTGACTGGCAGCGCTCATGACAAGTATTGCATGAAAGTCTAAGCCGTGCTCTTACGCCGCAAGAACTACTCTCACGGAATGAGAAGAGCCATTTACCCTGTGTATAAGGCCGCCTTTGCGCTAAATTCACTTAACCTGACTGCAAACACGTCTCCGCCACGATGACCGAATTCGAAATTATCTCAAGCAGTGATGCCAAACGCGCCGCACGCAACGTCAGCGCGCTGGTGGCTGCCAGTTTGGTCAGCAAGGGCGCGCTCTTCATCTGGCAGTTGGTATTGCCGGCATGGATAGGTAGCTATTTCTACGGCATCTATGGGACGGTCGGCGGTATGATCGCCATTGCCGGCTCAGTGGCGAGCTTTGGCATGGGGCTGATCGTCATCCGCGATGTCGCCCGCGCGCCGGAAAAAGCCGGCAAATATTGGTCTGCGATGTTGTTCTGGCAAACGCTGCTGGCGCTGCTAGCGTATGTTGGAATGAACGGCTTCGCGATCAGTTACAGCGAAACTTTACGCGCATTCACTGCACTGGCCGGCATCAATCTCTTTGTCGATCTATTTGGCAATATGGGCCACGATCTGTTGCTGGCGCGCGAGGAGATGCTGAAGACTTCGCTGGTCGAAATCTCGCATATCTTGTTGCGCATCGCGTTGGCTATTACCGCATTGACCCTGGGCTGGGGATTATCAGGTGTTTACCTGGCAGCTATTGCATCCGGCGTCCTGCGCTCGCTGGTGCTGATGCTTCTCAATTGGCGAGCCGGCCTGCGACCACAATTTCCTTTCGACCGCGACGTTGGCATGGCGCTTCTGAATAATAGCGCGCCAATCGCTTTTTCTGCCTTTCTTTCTCTGGCATACCAACACGCCGACAAATTGATGACCACGGGCATCCTGGGCGCAACAACCACCGGTTATCTGACCATCGCCTTTGTCATCAATTTCGGAGTGATCGAGCTTTTCAGCACAACTGTCCTGGTAGCGGCATTTCCGCTCCTGTCGCGCTATTATGATGACGGTAGCAACCCTGCTTTCGGTTTCATGATCGAAAAGCTGGCGCTCTATATGGTCATTGTCAGTCTGCCAATGGCGCTCTGCCTGAGTATCTTTGCGCCCGATATTATCACCTTTTTATTTGGCTCGGAGTATTTGCCGAGCGCCGGCATCTTGAGCCTGCTGATCTGGTATACCGCCATCACAATGGTTGGCAACGTCTTCAGCAAAGGACTGTTGATCCAGAATCAACAGCGGGCACTGCTCGCCTTTCGCGCGGCCGGCTTGACGCTAAATGTGCTGATGAACGCGATTCTATTGACAAGTTGGGGCGATCCGCGCGGCGCCGCGATCGCATCCATCATAGCCGAATCGCTAGTTTTGGCTCTGCTGCTATGGAAGTTCAAGGCTGCGGGTTGGGAACGCCATCGGCTGCAAGCAGGTGTATCGCGATTGATTCTAATTGCGGTTCCGGCCGGACTGATCATGTTGGCAGTGCGAGATTGGCAGTTTATTCTTGCTCTGCTGTTGGGCATGGCTGTCTATGTATTGGGAATCTTGTACGGACGTGTACTTAAGGACGATGACCTGGACCTGCTCTACCGGCTCAGCGCAGCACTACCTGGCGGATCACTTGTCTTGCGCTTTTGGAAGCGCGATGTGAAATTGAATTGGTGATGATCATCCGATTATGCACATCCTGCACCTGACACCCTATTACAAGCCTGCCTACGCCTATGGCGGCGTGGTACGCGCAGTAGAAGGGATGGCGACATCCCTGGCCGCCCGCGGGCACGAGATCACGGTTCTCACTACCGACGCGCTAGATCAATCGGCACGATACAGCGGTCCGGCGGAAGAGATAGTGGATGGCGTGCGAGTTTTGCGACGCGCAAATGTCTCGCCCATGATGCGCGGCAAATTCAACTTGTCCACACCCCGCAGCATGAAAAAGACCGCTGAAGCCATCATGTCGTCGATAGACGTCGTGCATGTGCATGAGTTTCGGACGCTGGAGAACCTGCTTGTCACGCCAGTCGCGGCTGCGCTGAAGAAACCGATAGTCCTTTCTCCTCACGGCACAATAAGCCGGTCCACGGGTCGGGGCCGTTTCAAACGAGGCTGGGATCGCTTGCTTGGCAGTGGAGTCGCCCAAAGAATCGAACAGGTAGTTGCCCTTACCGAAAGCGAAAAGGCGGAAGTTCAGGATTTGTGGGGGCAGTTCGGGCGCCGGAGCACCCCGACGCGTTTCAATATTGTGCCCAACGGGATCTGGCCCGAAGACTTTACCAGGCTGCCATCCGCCGACCCGATCCGTCAACGCTATGGATTAGAGGACGCGCCGACAGTGCTGTACCTGGGAAGGCTGCAGCAGCGCAAGGGGGTGGATGTGCTGGTGCAGGCATTTCAGCGCGCCGATGTCAGGCATTCGCGATTGCTGATTGTGGGACCCGATGAAGGCATGCTGCCGACGATTCAGGCGCTGTCGGAAGGCGACCCACGTATCATTTGTACTGGCTATTTGGGCGGCGACGAGCGATTGGCTGCGTTGTCAGCGGGCGATATCTTTGCCTTGCCGGCGATCGGAGAAGGTCTCTCGATGGCTGTGCTGGAGGCCATGGCAGCCACTATACCGGTCGTGCTTTCGCCGGGCTGCAATATGCCGGAAGTGGCGCCCGCCGGTGCCGGATTCGTGGTTGAAGCCGGGGCGGATTACTTTGCGGAAAAATTGCGAATTCTTCTTTCGGATATTGCGTTGCGCGCGGAGATGGGAGTCAGAGCGCGCCGGCTGGTAGTTGAGAAATATAGCTGGGAGCGGGTTGCTGCGGAGCTGGAAGCGGTCTATCAACAGCACGTACCTGTTAATTCTCCCAAAAACGAGTGAGAGCTAACTACTGTTGATTTTTTGCCCGAATCTACTAAACTTGTCAACAAGGCGAGGGGAGGATTGTTATGATCGGGGCACGCATCAAGCAGGCACGTCTACTGGCGGGATTCACACAGAAGCAACTTGCCAACCGACTGATAGAGCGCGGCTATATCTTGACGCCAGCTGTGATTTCAAAATATGAGAAAGGCAAGAGCTACCCACCAGTTCAGTTTCTGCTACTCGCAAGCATTGAGATGAATGTACGTAGTACTTACTTTTCTCACCAGCCCTCAACGACAATTTCCTGGAAGTCTTTTAGACGCCAAAGCAGATTCGGAAAGAAGAAACAGGATGGGGTAAAGGCATACGCCGCGGACCTCGCTGAACTTCACATTGAACTGCATTCGTTATTGTATCCAAATTCACAGCCTGATTTGCCTGAGCCCACGCCCGTGCAAAGTCCTGCGGAAGCCGAGGAAGTAGCAAATAGATTGCGCGACAAGTGGAAATTGGGAAATCGACCCTTGGACAATCTCGTACAGACAGCTGAGGACAGAAGCCTAATTGTCATAAGTTGGGATGATGAGAGCGGCAAATTTGATGGCCTATCGGGCACATGTGGGGCATACCCCGTGACAGTGATCAATTCTAATCGAAGTACCGACCGAATCCGATTCAGTCTGGCACACGAAATCGGGCATCTTGTAATGGACACTTCCGATGTATCCACCAAGGACGAGGAGCGTCTGGCGCATCGATTCGCCGGGGCATTGCTCGTGTCCGCTAAACAGGCTTTTCATGAACTGGGACGGCGTCGTGCCGGGCTGGATTGGGGAGAGCTGAAGTTGCTCAAGCGGAAATACGGTTTGAGCATGGCTGCTTGGGTCATACGCGCCAGAGACCTGGGTATCATAAGCGAACATCACTATTCGGCGATGTTCGAAGAATACGGGCGGCGGAGGTGGCGGAAACAAGAACCAGTCGACTATGTGGGTGATGAGGAGCCGCTCCAGCTCAAGCAAATGGCTCACCGCGCGGTTTCGGAAGGGCTTATGAGTCCGGATCGCATAACAAGAATCGGCCTCGACAGCCTGGTGCCCGTTACCGAAAAAACTGAATCGGAACATTTGACCGTTCGCGATCTGCTTGCGATGCCAGAAGATGAACGTCGAGCGGTTATGGAACGTGCATTTGCCTTGGCTGCAGAAGATGATTTCGAGGTATTCGACGCCTACGACGACGAGGACTTCTACGACGGAAGCATTCACCATGACGAGCGTACCAAGTCGAGGCGAAATTTGGTGGGTAAATTTCAACTCGCCAATCACGGCTCCAACTCCACCTGACGGTACGCCAAAACACAAACTTCCTACAAGCGGCGACGAGATTTACAAACCGCGTCCTGCAGTGGTTATGAATGTAGATTCGCATTTTCCATTACAGTTACTCATCGTGGTGCCTATACTAGGGTGGAAAGACTACTATACGACAAACGACTACTTCTGGATGATCAAACTAGCTAAAAACTCAGGAAACAAGTTGACCAAAGATTCGGCGGCGAATGCATTCGAAGTGAAATCTGTGTCAGCCAAACGTTTCCGCTCCAAGATGGGTGTAGTTACAAACGACCAATTGGATTTCATTGCCCAAACTATTGCATATTGTATCGGTTTTGCCCCTTGATGTTGGTGGAAACATCGATCAACGGAAGAACAACGTTCTCACAGACTGATAGCAACCAAGCCTAACTCTCACGTCTCGGTCCATGTGATTCCAACCTTCTGGTTACCGCGGCGCTGGAAAGATACGTCGACCATCCCCGTGTTAAGCCTACAATTCTCCGCTAGAATCAGATTACAATTACCTGCACACCTCGCCTAAGCCCTAAGGACGCATCAATGCTGAGATTCGACCGATTTACAGAACGAGCACAAGACGCAGCCCATCGCGCCTACGATATTTTGCAGCGATACGGCCATACGCAGGTGGATACCGAGCATATTTTTCTGGCGCTTTTGGAGCAAAACGAGGGTGTCGTGCAGCAGATTTTGGAACGTCTGTCGGTGGATGTCGCGGCGGTGCGCTCACGGGTGGACGATATCCTGCGTCAAAGTCCGCGCACAGCCGCAATTTATGGGCAAGGTACCAACCAGGTATTTATCACACCGCGCTTGAAGAGCGTCATTGACCGCGCCAATGAAGAAGCCAACCGCCTGCGCGACGAATACATCAGCACCGAGCATATATTCCTCGCGCTGTTTGGGGAACGCGACGGGACGGTCACGAAAATACTCGCCGAATTAAATGTAACCCGTGATCGCGTTTCCGATGCCGTCAAAGATATCCGCGGCGGCCAGCGTGTGACCGATCCACAAGCCGAAAGCCGTTATCGCACACTGGAAAAGTATAGCCGCGACTTGACGCGAATGGCGCAAGAAGGCAAGCTCGATCCGGTAGTCGGACGTGATGGCGAGATTCTGCGCGTGATTCAAGTCCTCAGCCGTCGCACCAAAAACAACCCGGTGTTAATCGGCGAAGCCGGCGTGGGCAAGACGGCCATCGTAGAAGGCTTGGCGCAAAAGATCGCCACTAGCGACGTGCCGGATCTGCTCTTGGGCAAGCGCGTACTCAGCCTTGATCTAAGCGGCATGCTGGCCGGCAGCCGCTTTCGTGGAGAATTCGAAGAACGCCTAAAAGCCACAATCGACGAAATCCAGCGTTCTGATGGTGAGATCATTTTGTTCATTGATGAATTGCATCAGGTTGTGGGTGCCGGCGCTGCCTCTGGCGCCATGGATGCAGGCAACATGATGAAGCCTGCGCTGGCACGAGGCGAATTGCAGACGGTAGGCGCCACCACGGTGGACGAGTATCGCCAACATATCGAGAAGGACAGCGCCCTTGATCGCCGTTTCGCCCCGATTTACGTCGAGGAACCAAATATAGATGACACCATCGATATGCTGTATGGTCTTCGCGATCGTTACGAGGCGCATCATAACGTGACGATAGCCGATGATGCCATTGAAGCGTCCGCTCGGTTATCGGCGCGTTATCTGACCGAACGCAAGCTGCCTGACAAGGCAATCGACCTACTGGATGAAGCCGCCGCAAAATTGCGTGTGGCGCTTTTTTCCATGCCGCCGCGCTTGAAGAAAATGCGCGAGGAAATAGGACAACTGGCGATAGAAGAACATGCCGCCGGGCTGGCGCGCGATTATGAACGTGCCGCCGATTGCAAGATGCAGCGCATTCAGTTGGAAGAAGAATTCGAACAGGCACGTTATTTTTGGCGGCAGGAAAATACCCTCGATGAGCTCGTTACGGCGGACAATGTGGCACAGGTGGTAGAACAATGGACCGGCATTCCGGTGCAGAGTATGCTGGAAACCGAGTCGGAAAAACTGCTGCGCATGGAGGAGGTCGTCAACGAGCGCGTTATCGGGCAAGAAAAGGCTGTCGCTGCCTTGGCTGATGCCATTCGCCGCGCCCGCAGTGGATTGAAAGATCCCAAGCGGCCGATCGGCTCCTTCATCTTTTTGGGATCAAGTGGAGTCGGCAAAACCGAATTGGCGAAGGCGCTGGCCGAATTCATGTTCGATGACGAGGACACCTTGGTGCGCGTCGATATGAGTGAATACCGCGAGAAGCATACCGTTAGTCGATTGTTCGGCGCGCCACCCGGTTATGTCGGTTACGAAGCCGGCGGCCAATTGACAGAGGCCGTGCGCCGACGCCCCTACCGCGTGGTGCTCTTTGACGAGATTGAAAAGGCGCATCCCGATGTTTGGAGCGCCTTGCTACAGGTTCTGGAAGACGGTCGCATGACAGATGGCCAAGGGCACACCGTCGACTTCCGCAATACTGTGCTTATCATGACCAGCAATCTGGGCACAGAATTCGCCAAGCAAGGCGGCGCCTTGGGTTTTGTTCAGCACGACGAACGCGCCATTGCCGATCATCGTCAGATTGACAAAGCCATGCGCGATACCTTCCGGCCCGAGTTTCTCAACCGCATCGACGAGGTGATCATCTTTGAGCCCTTGACGCTCAAAGCAGTAGAGCAAATGGTCGATTTGCAGATTCGTGGCTTGGCCGAACGCATGAACGAATCCGGCTTGGCGATACATTTGACCGAGCCAGCGCGCTTCTGGTTGGCCAAGCAAGGTTTCGATCCGCAGTTCGGAGCACGTCCGCTGCGCCGCGCTATCCAGCGCCATATCGAAAACCCGCTGAGTGTGCAGCTGCTCAAGGGCAGCTACGACCAAGGAGATTTGGTAGTCATCGATGAACTGCAAGGTGAACTTCGTTTTTCCGGCCATGTCGACCAAAAGAGTGATTTCGTCGATGCCGACGGCGAGTATACGCCTTTTGATAAGGCGGTTCACAGCGATGGCGAGCTCTATGACGAAGGCTTCGAAGGACAAGATTATCCAGATTTCCTTACGCAAACGGCGGAAGACGACGGCTAAGACAATAATCGCTCCTCAGTTGAAGACGGCCCAGTGGGTTCCAGGCTATTGCGTTTGCAGATATCGAGAGGCGCCACAGTTGTCGCCGGTTATCTGTCTGGCTTCGCCCAACAGTTAGCGGCCGCAAATTGGCGATTCAAGCGTTCATCGTTGGCATTTGGCTTACAACACTGTTGAACCGCATTAATAGCGACAACAAAAAGACCTCGAGACTCGGCAAATCTTGCCCAAATAACAATTTGTCCTTTGACTATGTTCGTGCACTGGCTATAATTGTGTCCTAAGCTTTTGGAAACGGATGTGGGCATGAGTGCAGAAGAACCAGGCAAGAACAAAAACACCGTGGAAGATGCTTCTTCTGCTGAGTTGTCGCAAGAAGGCGCGGTTGACCCGGCTCAATCGGATATGACAGCGTCAATTCTTGATTCGTCGACAGCAGAAGCAAAGACTGCCATGGAAAGTGGCGATGGCGGCACTGTTGATCAGGCTAGCGACGAATCTGGTCTTGAGTCGCAAGATGCAGCAGATACCGCTGTTGAGACCGAAGCGCAAGCGAGTGACAGCGAACCCGAGGTGATGGCCAATGCGACCGCTGAAGAAGAAGTCGAGGAAGGTGCAGCTGCCGCCGAAGCCGAATCGGACATTGCAATAGAGTCCGCGGAAACCGACGCAGTTGCCGAAAAGGCCGAGTCATCAGATGCAATTCCAGCGGACGCAAGCGAGCCCGGAGCGACTGAATCAGATTCCGCCGCTGCAAAGCAAGCTGACACGTCGGAAAAAGCCGAGCCCCCGAAATACCGGCGCGGGCAGGTATATAGTGGTGTCATCAGCAAGACTACACCGACTGCGGTTTTCGTAGATTTGGGTGATGGCGACCAAGGTGTTGTACCTGGGCGCGAGTTGGAATTGATGACACGCAAGATGCTCGAATCACTTGTTCTGGGCGCGAATGTCGATGTGTATGTAGTGAATCCACGCAACCATCGTGGTGAGACGGTCTTGTCGATCAATCACGCGCTGGAAGAATTGGATTGGCGCAAAGCGAAGGAATTCTCCAAATCCAAAGCTGTATATGAAGCGTCGATCGGCGGCTATAACAAGGGCGGCTTGATTGTTCGCTTTGGTCGTTTGCGCGGATTCGTGCCGCAAAGCCAATTGGCGGAAGACCGTGTGCGCGGCATGACGGGTGAGACACCTGAAGAGCGTTATGGCCCCATGGTCAATCAACCAGTTGGCGTAAAAGTGATGGAAGTCGATCGTCATCGCAATCGTCTGATTTTGTCAGAACGGGCGGCGATGCGCGAGGTCCGTCAACGGCGCAAGCTATCGCTGATAGAAGAACTCAAGATTGGCGAAATCCGCAAGGGCACGGTCGTCAGCCTGGAAAATTTCGGCGCGTTCGTCGATATCGGCGGCGCGGAAGGCCTCATACACCTTTCCGAGTTGGCATGGGGACACATTACCCATCCGCATCAAGCCGTCAACATCGGAGACGAGGTGGAAGTCGAAGTCATCAGTATCAACCCGGATGCCAGACGAATCGGATTGAGCCGGCGCCGCATCTTATACGATCCCTGGGACGAAATTGCTACATCCCTGCGTCGCGGTCAGCTTGTGCGTGGCCGCGTCACCAAGCTTACGAAGTTTGGCGCTTTTGCGCGCTTGGTAGACAATGATGCTGTAGAAGGGCTGATTCATATCTCGGAGTTGTCCGGCGAGCGCGTTACTCATCCGCGCGAAGTGGTCAAGCGCGGCGACGAGTTGGTGCTGCGCATCGTCAAGATCGATATCAAGGAACGGCGACTCGGTTTGAGCCTAAAATCGGTCAATTCCACTGAGTACCTTGACTTGGATTGGGAGATGGCGATTCAGGAATCAACAACGTTGTCACAAGATTCCAAGGCGGCAGATGAATCCGGTGAAGAGACGGAAAAGCAAACGGAAGAATAAACCTTCCGCAGATTTGACGAATGCTATGGAGACACGAAAGGCTGGTGTCTCCTTTGCTTTTTCTGAAGCCCGGATCCCCTTCACCTCTTTCCCCATAAGCTTAGGCATTTGGGAAAGTCGACGGTTTAAAGTTGATTATTTTGTCCGACTCGTCTAGGATACGGTATCCGGCAAGACACTTGTTTATTGCGACATCTTTCTAACGAAGTCCTGATACAGGTGTACCTAAGGATAGTTATCTGCTGGTATAATAAGCGACATGCTTGACAATCTGAGTGGCTACTCTCGTGTTTAAGGTGACCTGAACCGTGACTGTAAGCGCAATCGGCAGGCGCTTCCGACTTGGAGTTGACGATTTTACGATGCGCTCGTGGCGGAGTAGTTGGGCGAGCGACATTGAACAAATGCGGCGATCTGCCCATTCGCGAACCTAGAGGTTTAGAGCAGTGCATTCAACTGCTCACTGCAAGAGATGGAGGGATGAACCGTGCCAAACAAAATGGAACGCTTCACTCAGCGGGCGCGGCGTGTACTGAGCCTGGCTCAGGACGAGGCGGAGCGCTTGCAGCATCATCAGATCGGGACCGAACACCTGCTGCTGGGCTTGATGCGCGAAGAAGGCGGAGTCGCTGGACGGGTCTTGCGGGATTTGGGTTTGGACCTGCGCCGCGTCGAAGAACTGGTCACGCGACTATCCAAATCCGAAGGTAAATCCGGAAGTTCTCAGTTAGATCTTTCTCCCGGCACGAAAAAGGTATTGGAATTGGCAGTGGATGAAGCCCGCCGAATGGGACACCACTATATTGGCACCGAACATCTGTTGTTGGGATTGGTACGGCAGCAGGAAGGTATTGCCCTGGATGTATTGCGACGTCTGGGTGTCAGCCCGGAAGAGGTGCGCCGGCAAACCAGCAAAGTCTTGCAGGAAAGCCCGGTGCAATCGGCGCAGAAAACCCAGGATCGCGCGCAAGGTAAATCCATGCGCAAAGACAATACACCACTGGTTGATCAATTGGCGACGGATTTGACCAGCTTGGCTGAATCGGGCAAGCTGGACCCGGTGGTCGGTCGTGAAATGGAAATCGAGCGGGTCATCCAGGTGCTGAGCCGCCGCCGCAAGAACAATCCGGCGCTGATTGGTGAGCCGGGAGTGGGCAAGACCGCCATAGTCGAGGGGTTGGCACAGCGAATTGTCGAGGGAGACACACCTAAGCCGTTGCTCAATAAACGCGTTTTGCAACTGGATGTGGGTTCACTGGTTGCGGGCACCATGTATCGTGGCCAATTCGAAGAGCGCCTGAAACGCGTCATCGAAGAGCTGAAATCGTCGGATACAATCCTCTTTATAGACGAGGTACACATGCTGGTCGGCGCTGGATCAGCAGGCAGCAGCGTGGATGCCGCCAATATTCTCAAGCCGGCGCTGGCACGTGGCGAATTGCAATGCATCGGAGCGACCACCCTGGACGAGTACCGCAAGCACATTGAGAGCGATGCGGCGCTTGAGCGGCGTTTCCAGCAGATTCAGGTTGATGAACCCACAATTGAAGAGACCATCGAGATTCTTCAAGGTATCAAATTTCCTTATCAAGAGCATCACAATGTCGAAATCACCGATGACGCCATCGAAACAGCCGCGCATTTGTCCGCACGCTACATCCCCGATCGGTTTTTGCCTGACAAAGCTATTGACCTGATCGACGAAGCTGCGGCGCGCTTGCGCATGTATAAGAGCCCAGAGGCAGCCGCTGTCCGCCGGGTCATGGACGAGCTTGAAGAATTGAGCGACGAGATCGAATTGGCCGAAGTCGCGGGCGATATCGACGAGGCGGCAACACTGAAAAATCGGCGCGAATCGCTGGATGTGACATTGGCTGATATTCGGGTGAACTGGAATGAAGAGACCGGGCAACCGCGCCTGGTCGGCGAAGATATCTCTGAGGTGGCGGCGATGTGGACCGGTATTCCCGTCACACGTATCGCCAACGAAGAAAGCGAACGCTTGATGGAGATGGAAGAGAAACTGCACGAGCGTATAATCGGACAGCACGAAGCGATTGTTTCCATCAGCAAGGCTGTACGCCGGGCACGCGCCGGATTGAAGGACCCGCGCCGCCCGATCGGCTCCTTTATGTTCCTGGGGCCCACCGGTGTCGGCAAAACAGAATTGACCAAAGCGCTGGCGCAATTTCTTTTTGGCAGCGAAGATGCTCTGATTCATTTGGATATGAGCGAGTTTATGGAGCGGCACTCGGTTGCGCGCCTGGTGGGAGCGCCTCCTGGATATGTCGGTTATGAAGATGCCGGCCAATTGACCGAAGCTGTGCGCCGCCGTCCTTACAGCATCATCGTCTTTGATGAGGTCGAAAAGGCGCATCCGGAAGCTTTTAACATGCTGCTGCAAGTGATGGAAGAAGGCACGCTTACCGATGCCCGCGGACGTCGGGTCGATTTCCGAAATGCCATGATCGTCATGACGAGCAATGTTGGTGCCGAGCTGATCAAACCAAATTCCGGCTTGGGATTCAATACACGATTCGATGACGACAAGCGCGATGACGAAGCATATGATGACATGAGCCGCAATGTAACGGACCAGCTACAGCGCATGTTCCGTCCCGAGTTTCTCAACCGCGTTGATGCTACGGTAATCTTCCGCTCGTTGACGCGTGACGAGATCCAGCAGATTGTCGATCTCGAGCTCAACAAAGTGCGTGAGCGCTTGCTCGAACATGCCATTACGCTGGAAACGACCGACGGCGCCATCGAATGGCTGGCGCAAAACGGCTACGATCCCGAGTTTGGAGCGCGTCCCCTGCGCCGCTTAATCCAAAACGAAATTGAAGACCGGCTGTCGGATGGCATCTTGTCTAGCGAGTTTGGCTTGGCGAGTGTCGTGCGCGTAGACGTCGACGAAGACGGTGGCATCTCGATGAGCAACGTCGAGGACGACGAAGTCGCTAACAAGTTAGAAGCGCCGGTTTAGGGCAAGGGCTTGTGTCCGCCAGCCTTCGTTAATTGTGGAAATCTTCCGATTCATGTAGGCACTATAAAAACGCGATTGTCTCAGGAGTTTGACTTCTCCCGACTGGTACCGTGTTGTGTCGACCACGGAATGTCTTGATCCGATCTTGCACGAGTATGCTGATTACCGAGTAGGGGACTTCAATTCCTCATTAGTCTTCGCCATCGGATTGAGGAGCGAGTCCCATTCTTGGGACATCGAGCTTTTTCCTGATAACTGCCAGATCTTCCAATACGCGTAATACCAGTTTTTCCAAGGTATCCAATCGCTTGGAGTTTTCCTCCACCCGGTTGGAGACTTCTTCAAGCCGGTTGGCGTATTGCTGCAATGTCTGAACCGTTGCAGCCTGCCCATCAACCAAGACGCCTGTTAACCGCTCAAGTTGTTCGAGACGGAGTGCCAGAACTTCTTGCATCAATGATTCCTCCGATGTTTGTACCGTTAGCGTAGCGCATAAAGAGCGGAACGCAAAACCGGCCTCTGCCACAAAAAAGGGGACTGTCAATTGACAGTCCCCTTGAGTGATATACGAACTTCGGCTTTGAGCCGGCTTACATCATGCCGCCCATGCCGCCCATGCCGTCCATGCCACCACCGGGCATCGGCGGAGGCGCGTCTTCCGGAATATCGGTGATCAGCGCTTCGGTGGTCAAGATCATGGCTGCGATCGATGCGGAGTTTTCGATGGCTCCACGGGTCACCTTGGCGGGATCCGGGATGCCAGCTTCGATCATGTCCCCATACTCGCCGTTCATCACGTTGAAACCAACGCGATGGTTGCCTTGTTCGGCTTGGGCGCGGCGCACGTTCTGAATGATGACCGCACCGTCTTCACCGGCGTTGGCAGCGATCTTACGCATGGGCATTTCCAGCGCACGACGCATGATGGTGATACCTGTGGTCTCATCGCTGACGCCGAGGGAAACGCCGTCAAGCGCGCTTACGGCATTGATAAGCGCCACACCGCCACCCGGCACGATGCCTTCTTCGACAGCGGCGCGGGTTGCGCTCAGCGCATCTTCCACGCGGTGTTTCTTTTCTTTCAGCTCAGTCTCGGTCGCGGCGCCGACGCGGATCACAGCAACGCCACCGCTGAGTTTCGCCAAGCGTTCCTGCAGCTTTTCGCGGTCGTAATCGCTGGTGCTGCTGTCGATTTCGCGGCGGATTTCATCGATGCGGCCGACGATAGCGCTCTCTTCACCGGAGCCGTCGACGATGACGGTGTCGTCTTTGGTACTGACAACCTTGGCCGCCCGTCCCAAATCTTGTATGGATACACTGTCCAGCTTGCGACCGGTTTCTTCGCTGATAACCGTACCGCCGGTCAAGACAGCGATGTCGCGCAGCATGGCTTTACGGCGATCGCCAAAACCAGGAGCCTTAACACTCAAAACGTTGATGGCGCCGCGCAGCTTGTTCACGACCATAGTCGCCAAGGCTTCACCGTCGACATCCTCTGCGATGATGACCAGCTCGCGCTTGCCAATCTGGTGCAGTTTTTCCAAGATCGGGATGATATCCTGTGCCGCACTGACCTTTTTGTCGTGGATCAGGATATAGGGTTCTTCGATGTCGGCTTCCATGTTTTCGCTATTGGTGACGAAGTAGGGGCTGATGTAACCACGGTCAAATTGCATACCTTCGACGTATTCGGTTTCAAATTCCAGACCGCGGCTCTCTTCGACCGTGACCACGCCGTCTTTACCGACCTTGTCCATCACCTCGGCGATCAAATTGCCGATTTCCTTGTCTTGCGCGGAAACGCTGGCGACATTGGCGATCTCTTCTTTGGTGTCGATTGGTGTCGATTGCTCGAGAATGTTGCGCGCGACGATGTCCGCAGCGTGGATGATGCCACGCTTCAAGAGCATCGGGTTGGCGCCGGCCGCCACATTCTTCAGGCCTTCGCTAACAATGGCTTGTGCCAGGACAGTCGCGGTCGTGGTGCCATCACCGGCGATATCGTTGGTCTTGGTGGCAGCTTCTTTGAGCAACTGCGCACCCATATTTTCATACGGATCTTCCAATTCGATCTCTTTGGCGACGGTGACGCCGTCGTGTGTGACGGTCGGCGCGCCAAACTTTTTGTCCAATGCCACATTACGTCCCTTGGGACCCAAGGTCGTGCTGACTGCATTGGCGACCTTGTCCACACCCGCTTGAAGTTTGCGGCGTGCATCTTCTTTGAAAATGAGTTGCTTTGCCATGGATTCCTCCAGAATCGTATTTCTTCAGATAAGTCACTTTGCTCGAACCGGCAGAAGGTCTACAATTTTGAAATGGTTCGGTAGTCTCTTTTTTCTGCCGCTGAGCGGTTATTTGGCCTCGGTGAAATACTAGCAAACGCTAGTTACGTCGCCCGCGACTAAACCTCGACAATGCCGAGGATGTCAGATTCCTTCATGATGAGCATCTTGGTGCCATCAAGCTTGACTTCGGTACCGGCGTACTTGGCGAAAAGCACACGATCACCCTCTTTGACATCCATGGGGACGCGCTTGTCGCCATCTTCATCGTATTTTCCAGGACCAGCCGCCCGGATCAAACCTTGTTGCGGTTTTTCCTTAGCGGTTTCCGGCAATACGAATGCGCCACCAGCGAATGTCTCTTCGGATTCCACAGGTTCGACCAACACGCGGTCACCAAGTGGGCGGATATTGACAGCCATTCTCTTGTCCTCTCTACAACTTGCTATACATTTGGGAAGTACAGTGTATCCTCTTGCTAACCTTTGGCACTCGCATGTGCAGAGTGCCAGATTACTTAGCTATAATTTAGCATAAATGGATTGTTTAGTCAATGTATTTAGCAATGATAGAGGTCGCTTGCCAGAATTTAAATGAAACTCTTATAATTTGTCACGGTTAAGCGCAAAAGCGATTCCAGGCACAGTTGACAGGCGATCAAGCGCAAGGCGTTGCCTGATACAATTCCATGCGCACATTAGCGATGCTCTGGTCGCTTCGGCAACGTTCGAAACGTTGATTCAACGCCTCGTGCCAAAGCTCCAGGTATCGATCAACACTGTCGAGCTCGTAGGTTAGCCATACTCGATTCTTTTCCGTTAGCTTGGTCGTGATCAGGTCGATAATCTGCTGATCGTCCATATTCTTCAATGCTTCAAGGTGCTCAATCGCCACTGCGATATTGTGATCGGAAAAATAATAGTCGGCGATGCCACCATAGACAACAGACTCAAAATAGAGATTCAAGCCAGGGCTCCAGCCCGTGAGCAAATCTCCCTCGCCTAATTCGCTGCGCAGATTTCGCTCGATCTGATGGACGGGAATGGTGTCGTACGAGCGCACGAATTGCGCGGGATTAACGCGTCTGTGGTAGAGCATGCCGCTCGCCAGCCAAAATATCACTATGCATAATGCGAACAGTTTCCAGCGCGCAATGACCGTCAAGCCTTTGACCATCATCAATATCATCAGCGGAAACACGGTCAGCGCGTATCGTGAACGCCAATAATCGATGACACCCGTGAGCGCATTAACGGCGAGGTAAAAGCCAATTGTCGCAAGAAATATCACCCACACGGCGATGGCTACCTTGTCGCCTCGCCCGGCTCGGACCGCGGCCAGCAGCAGCAAGAGCAGGAAGAGCACGCTGGCGTTGGTGCCAAGGCTAATCAGGGTCACTAGCAATTCGCTAGTGCCAAGCGCGTTGATCGCCTCCCCTGCTCTGCCGACCGCATACTCTGTTCCCTGAAACATCACGCCCAGCCAAGGCAGAAACACCAGTGCCGCCGCCAGAAACGCTGCCGATATGTAAAACCATTTGCGCGATTTTGGCACGAATAGCAGATGATAAATGCCGATGCCGAAAATAGTTGCCAAGCTGAAAATATGTGTGTATATGAAGACAACCATGGCAATGCAGAGTAGCGCCAGTTGGATCAGCGAGGATCGCTGGCAGCGGATGGCGCGGAAATACAGCCAAAGCAGCAGCAACTCGGCCGCGACAAACATGGTATACATGCGGATCGGCAAGTACCAAATATTGTAAAATGCCAGCGATGCCAGCATGACCAGTGCGATCAGGCCGGCTTGCTTGCCCATCAAACTCCGGCCCAGCCGGTACATCAGCGCCAGACTCAAAATGCCGAAAAACACTGAAAGCAGCCGCATTGCCAAAGGCGACCATTCAAGCAGGTTGCCCCAAACAAACAAGGTCAGAAAGTATCCGGGCACATGCTGCTGACTCTTAACAAGCAGGCGCTCCAACACCAGAGTCGGATCCGCGACCGGGTCGTCATAGCCTGCGGTCGCCAGCGAGAACAAACCATCTACATAAATCGGAAAATCATCCAGCAGCAACGACGTTGCCGCAAAAGCGATAAAGATTACCAGCGCCGCAGCCAACCAGCTGTTAGCCATCCGTGTGTAAAGGCTTTCAACGTTCTTCATGGGGTGAACAATCATATAGGGCCAATTATGCAATCCACTTAGGCGCATACTCTTTGTTTAGCCACATCCATTGCTTTGATACAACTCAAGCACGACGCCGACAACGCTAGTGTCCTTTTCGCACAGGTCATAAGCTTTCTCCAGCACTTGTTTATACAAGTCTCGATAGCGTAGGACATTGTCCAGCTCGAAGGTCAACCAGACACGCTCATGATCGCCAATCTCATCGGATAACAGTGAGAGAATCTGAGCGTCATCAAGCCGACCTAAGGGGTAATTGTGCTGGAAGGCGATATCAACGGCGTGATCGGCGAAATAAAAGTCGGTTATGCTACCGTACTCCTCGATGCGATAATCAAAATTTAGCCCGTCAGTCCAACCGGTGACTAGGTCGCCATCGCGCAGATCGCCACGTAGGTGGCGCTCGATCAGATGGATGGGAATGGTGTTGAAAGAACGCACAAAATAATCGGAGCCTACGCGTCGCTGGTAAAGAAGTCCGCTTGCCAGCCAAAAGAGCAGAATAAAAATGCTGACGGTTTTCCAGCGCGCCAGGTTCGTCAGCCCCTTGTTCAATAGCAAAATGATAGGCGGAAAGAGGACGACAAAGTAACGCGCGCGATGCAGATCTATACCTTCTGTCAGCAGATTGACCGCAAGATAGAATACGATCGCAACGATGGTGATCAGCCAAAGCGCGATCGTCACGCGATCTCCTTCAATAACTTGCCTGAATGAAAGGACCAGAATGCCGAGAAAGAATATGCTGGCATTCGCGCCCAAGCTGAAGATCGTCGTGACCAAGTCAATTGGGCTGAGCACGTCGATATCGCCAAATTCGCCTGCCGCGATTTCTGCCGTGCCGGTCAGCAAGACATTCAACCAGGGGAGGAAGATGATGCCGGCGATCAGCCCCACAGTAGTTAGCGCAAGCCACTGACGTGTTTTAGGCACAAATAGCAAGTGGAAGATCGCCAACCCGCAGGCAATCGCGAGGCTGAAGATTTGCGTATTGAGGAACGTTAGACAGGCGAGCAGCAGCGCAATATAGGCGCGTGGGGCATTGCTATGCCGCGAGATCACTCTAAAGTATATCCAAAGCAGCAAAAGCTCCGCGGCCACAAACATCGTGTACATGCGAATAGGCAGGTACCAATAGTTGTAAAACGCCAGCGATGACAGCATAACCAGCCCGACCAGCCCGGCTTCTCGAGAAACGAGATCGCGCCCGAGCCGATACATCAGCGCCAGACTGACTATGCCGAAATAGACGGAAAAGAGACGCAGGAGCAGCGGCTCCCACTCAACAAACTGGACCCAGGCGTAGAGCGCCAGGAAGTAGCCAGGCACGTGCTGCTGGCTGACCGTAGACAGCCGATCAAACAGACTGGAAAGATCCGGTGATTCATCGAAATATCCGACAGTGGCGATAGAGCGCAAACCATCAGGCTGAATCGGGAAGTCATCCAGCAGGCGGGTCACGAAGGCGAAGGCGATAAAGAGGACCAGCGCCGCGGACAGCCAGCTATTGGCGATTTGCCGATAAATTCCGGAAAAACGCTCGTTTACATTCAGGAGGAGCAGCAAATCGGTACCTGCAGACCATTGCTCTTAGCACGGCAATATTACCAGAGCACGAAATGAATTGCAGTGCTGATTGACCGCGCTCGTACTATGCTTGGGGATCAATCACGCTTATGGAGTCAACGCCGTAGTAGCGCATTGCGCAACGATTTGCCGGGTCATGCGCCAGCGTGGTGACATTTACATACTCCGCCATATCAAAGCGCAGCGGACTCACGACTATTGCGCTTTTTACGTTCTCACGCTGAAACAAAATCTCTTGATGACGGTCGTCCCAGTCGCGCGAATATGCTTGGAAATCGGGTATAAGTGACGCATGACCCTTAAACATTCCGATAGTGACCGCTATGGTCAAAGCGGCCAGGATTGTTTCCAGCAAGCGCGTTTTGGCCGATCCAGAGCCCGGTAAAGACCCGACCGAGATACCCAAGTAGATGCCCCAAAGCAGGCCTGGCGCCACTAAGAGAAAAGAAGCGGGCGCCAGAATCCGACCGTCGACAAATCCGCGCCCGAAAAGCGCTGCGAAGACGATCGCCGCCAGTGAGACAAGCGCAACGAGTAGAGAATACAGCGATAACCATTTCACTCGTCTAGCCAAAGGCTGCTCATCCGCCGCGGCCGGCAGCATTGACAAGAGCGCAAGAAACGATATGGCTGTTGTGAACAAATAGGCGGTGGCGCGATAGTTGATGTTGCGAATCTGCGTCAAAGCGAAACACGCGACAAGACAAACTAAAGTTGTAGCGACTATGATGGCCATGCTATCCGAACGACGGCTCAAGACCCGAGTGATGCGGTCGCGCTGCAAAATTAGCAGCAGAATTGCAATGACCAGCAGTAAATTGACCGCCACAACTGATAAGAACGCGATGCTGAACCGTCCCAGAAACTGCGCTTGAATACTTGTATGCGTCCAGAGCAGCGGGATCCAAAATATTTGAAATGCCAACCCAAATAACAGAGGCCGCACTGTGATAAGCTGCGAGGGCGCTTCGCGATCTGGGAACTGCGCTCGATTATGAAATCGCGTCGACAAGAATCCGAGACCAAAAAGCATCATGAATCCGGCAAATGCTTCCGGATGGCCGAGAAACTCAAGCGTTGCATCGCGAGTGGTAGAGAACAATTGCCCGGGTGATCTCAGCGCGCGCCCGAAAAGCGCGGCGTCTTCAATGGCACGAATTGCCAGCCCTGGGGAGCTCAACTGCACTAGTAAAGCGCTAAGCGTCGCGAGCCAACTCGCGCCGATTAGCCAGGCCAGTTTATGCCAATGTCCAATTCGTCTAAATGCCAGCAATAGCGGCAGGCACAGCGTCAAGAAGCTCAATTGGAAAGCCACAAAGATTTCGGACGCACCCGCACTGACAAAACACAATGTCGCGCCCGCCAACCCTATTGACACGGTCCGCGCCGGTGTATGGCTTCGCGCTGTCCAAACGATCATACCGATAAACGCCGTCAAGAGTGTCAAAGGCAAAGTGTAATGGGTGCTGGCCGCAAACCAATAGAACGACTGCGGAGAGTAGAAGGCGTTGATGCTCGCGGCAACCAGGCCCGCTGCTATCAAGACGGCCAACCCATTGCGCGATGAGGTGATTTGCAATTGCGCCAAAATCTGCGCGACGAGCCAGGACCCAGCCAACCACCAAAGCCCAACAATAAGCGCCGGCGTCAGGGCCGGTACTAGCGTATCTAGCGGAGCAATCGCGCTCTTGAAGAAAAAATTCGTATAACTGCCGGCCCAGTTGCTGAACCAGTAAACCATGCCTTGCCATGCACCCAGTTCTTGTCCCACTGCGATGGCACAGTAGTCATCAGACATCAAGCGACTGAATTGGCCGAGATAGACAAACAACAGCAATTGCAGCGCCGGCAGCGCCAAAACAATCCAGCGCACTGTATGCGCAGGTCGTAAGGTCAAATCGTCTTGACTTTCGCTTTCTGGTATCAAGCGCACTCGTCAATCGCATTTCCATAGAAAACGTTAGATTTCATATCTAAGTTTACTCGGCATGCGGATCAATGACAGTGATCGAGTCCACACCATAGTATTGTGTGGCGCAGCGATCGCTTGGGGGTTCATCCAAGACTGACGAATATATGAACGCAGCAAAGTCAAAGGACAGTGGCTGTACTTCAACGTGCTGATTACCAGCATCCCTTTGCCGAATTATCTCGTTATGTCGCATATCCCATTCCTGGGCATATTGGCGAAAATCAGGAATCAACTTCGCGAAATGGACGATCACATCTCCGCCGATTGCCAAGATGACTACAAAGCATAGCACCGTCGAAATCCGAAGCGACGACTTTCCCACGCCAGCCGACGAGGCACTGCTCTTTATCAAATAGCCCAAAAAGGTACCCCATAGCAACCCCGAAAATACTAATGCGCAAGACGCGGGCGCCAGTACTCGCGCTGCCACGAATCCGCGGCCATATAACGCCACGACTACTAATGCCGCGGTGCAAAGGACGGCAGATGCACAATAGAGAATCGCCAGCCATCCCACGCTGCGCACTGCCGAAGTCGGTGCGGCCGCTACAAGTTGCTGCGTGATCAGTAACGGGATTGTGAACAATGTCGCCAACAAATAGAATTCCGCGAGTATGTCGATACTGTGCACTTGTGTCATTAGTGCTAGTGATGCAAAAGAGGCCACGAAACTGATGACCAGGCATATCAGCCGCACGCGCTCATTCATCTCGCCAAGTTTGGCCCTCAACCGGAGGCGCAGACGAAGTGCCAGCACGGCAGATGTAATCAGCCCAAGGTTGATCACAATCACCGATGAGAATGCGAGGCTATAGCGCCCAAGAACCTGCGGATCATTGCTACTCTGTGTCCACAGCAGCGGCGCCAGCACGAGTTGCGTCAACAGCAAGAGCCACATGCCGGGCATTACCCCTTTCACGCGCCGAGAGTGACTGGCTACTCGTTCTGGTTTGAGGGCCAACAGCGTGACCAGCAATCCCAAACAAAGCAGCATTAGGAATCCACCGAGGACCTGCGGGGTGACGATATATGCGTAAGTACGACTAATCGTTTCCGTGGCAAGAAAGAGTGCAGATCGATTGGGGACACCGTATGCCTGAATTATGTTGGCAGACCGAATCGCGATTCCCGGCGAATTGAGTTGAATCAAAAGACTGACGATGGACGCCAACCAGCTCAGCCCCAATGCAACGACGAAACGATGTCGCCAAGGGCCCGCTAGTGTAAGCCAGGACGATATTATCATGAGCGTGAGAAAGACCAGTTGAAACACCAAGAACATTTCCGACATGCCGGCAGTAAGGAAACACAGCACGGCTGCAAGGAATCCGGCGAGGTAAGAGTTCTTGACTCCGCCATAACGCCTGGTATGCCAAACCGGAAAAGCAAAACTGTTTGTCAACACGGCAAGCGGAAAGAGATAATCTGTACTTGCACTTTGCCAAAAGAACGACTGCATCGAATGGAGCGCATGGATACTCACCGCGACAACCAAGGCAGCAACCGTAAGCGCGATCAAACGCCAACTGTTGATTGGGTCTAATTTCGAAAGCCCTTGAAACACTAGCCAATACAATCCGATGCACCAGACGATAATAATCAAAGGCGGCGTCAGGGCCGGCACTAGCGTATCCAGCGGAGCAATCGCACTCTTGAAGAAAAAATTTGCATAACTGCCGGACCAATTGCTGAACCAGAAAACCATGCCATGCCATGGACCCCGATCACTGCCAACGGCGAGCGTACAATAGTCATCAGACATCAAGCGACTGAAATGACCCAGATAGGCAAAAAGCAGTAGTGAAAGCAATGCCACCGCAGTGCCCAGCCAAGTGACAATCTGTTGCCGGCGAGCGTCGTCGTCGATCATACAGTATCTCCGCGCCGTAACTTGCTGTTCACAGGTTTAGTTGGTAGCCCGCACAATTATCTTTTCCACACCATAATACCATTCCGCCCAGCTCGTAGTTGGTTCTATGCCCAAAGGTCCTTTACCCACATGGCGATCAAGGCTCACGGCCAAGGGCGAGATTTCGATTACCGTCTGGCCACTATCTCGCTTTACGATAATCTCCCGGTGGCGCTCGTCCCAGTCGCGCGCGTATATGCGAAGCTCGGGTACAAGCGATACATGACCGACAAGAATGCTACTTGTTACTACAAGAAGTAAAGCTGCACACACAGTTTTCTGCAAGGCCAACGCTGCACGCCCGGTGGAATCAGCAGGCGGACTATCCGTGAGGGCGTAACCCAAAAAAGCTCCGCAAACCAGACCAGACAGAACCAGCAATACAGCGATTGGCTCAAGAATACGCGTTGGCACGAATCCCTGACCAAAGAGCGCAACGGAAACCAGTGCAACAAGGCAGATTAGGGCGGATGCCGGCATAAAAAGTGCCAGCCTTGCAAGGCGAAGCGCAGGCCCTTCTTGATACAGGTTGATCGTCTGCCTGAGCAAGATCGCGAGCGCCGCAAGACCGCTGACAACAAAATAAATGCGGGCGCGAACCTCTACATGAGAAAAATGCATGATGACTACCAGCAAGGCCGTGCATAGCAGGTACCCGAGGGCATAATACGCCAGAATTGTGCCGCTATCGATTTGCCGCAGACGGCGATTGATCCGATCGCGCTGCCAAAGCAGACCGGCGAATACGGCGAACAAAGCAGCATTGGATGCAATAACCAACAGGTAAGTCCGGCTATAGCGCCCAAAGATCACGGGCGCATCGCTGATATGAGACCAAATATACGGAATCAGTAGCAATTGCACGAGCAAGCCGATCAACAGGGAAGATGTCGCAACGCCCGCTGATCGCAAGCTCACTGCATCCCGTCGCGGCTGAAAATGCAGCATCAAGAGCAAGCCCAGAGCCAGCATAAGCAAATAGCCGTCGTAGGCTTCCGCGTTACCCAAAAAACGCGAAGTGTCTCGTATAGTTTCGGACATTAGCGAGGGTAGTTCTCGCAGGGGCGCGCCGTGAATATCCAGATTCGCTTGACTGCGCAGTGCCACGCTTGGCAAGCTCAGCTGGATCAAGAGACCGCAAACAGTCACCAGCCAACCAGCACCAAATGCTGCCTGATAGCCGCGGCGGCTCGCCTTGGGCCACATAAACATTATCAACAAATTGCACAGCGATAAGAAAACCAATTGCGCCACGCCGTGCATTTCCGAGATGCCTACGGATAAGAAACATATCAGTGCGCTACCGAGCACGGCCCAGCGCATTTCGCGCTTGCTACGCGCTGGTCCGCCCGCCCATATCGCCAAGGCGACGAATATTGTAAACAGCGCCACACCGACGCCGTAGCGGTTGATCGAGGTAAACCAATAAAATGATTGTGGCGAATAAAAGGCGTTAATGATTGCCGCCAGCGCCAGCGCGCTAACCGCGATCGATAGCATCAGGCGGGACTGGTGAACCTGCAGTGCCTGTAGCCCCTGATATACCAGCCAAACCAGCCCTGCCAGCCAGATTGCGCTGAAGAGCGCAGGCATAATGCGCGGCGCCCAGGTGTCAAGTGGCGCCAACAAACTCATGACGAAGCTGCTCGTATAAGAGGCCAGCCAATTGTTTAGCCAATGGAGCATCCCGCCCCAAGCACCCATTTCAATACCAGCGGCGATGTTTCGGTAATCGTCAGAAATGAAACGGCTGAACTGCCCGAGGTACACAAATAATGCCAGTGGCAGGAACGCCCAGACAGTCAGCGCGGAACGAAACAAGAAGCTTAGTCTACCGTACACTTATATTCTGAACTTACCCAGCCGCGAGCAGGCTTATCGTCGTCAGAGCGATTATCGAGATGCAAGTATAATGCCAAGATCGCAGAGCACGTAAAACCTTGTGATTCGAACATTACGCTTGGTGCTACCATATCTAGGAATCACTAACCACGAGCAATATCAATTCTGAACGGGCGCTATTACCAACCTGATCAAATACTTGAGCCGCAAAGTTGAGCGTTCCAATGCCCACAAATTCGTATTCGAAGCCGTAGGGCCATTCGCTATCAATGCCAAGAAGCTCTTCATTCCGGTAAAACTCAACGCGCTCGATTGTCAAATTGTCCCGAGCGTCCGCCAAAAGTGAAATCACGCCTTGTGTTGAATCGCTGATCGTCGTATGCCCATCACTTGTCAACAATTCTACAACGGGAGCCGTATTGTCCAATGTCACCTGTACCGTATCCAGAAATCGCTGCCCATCCGCGGATTGAGATGTCAGCCTTAGGGTATATACACCGTGCAATCCGGCTGTATCCCACCGGTCTTCAAATTCGAGTGGCGATTTGATATTATTTCCCGCTGCAATTTCTGCCCAGGAATGCGGGTTTACACCCTCACCGTATTGCAGCAGAAATCGATCCGCGTCCGCTTCATTGATACTGCCGGCTATCTCCACGACACCACCAACATAGGCATATTCCCGCGGCAGAGTCAGCCGCACCGCCCGCGCAATTTCGCCGCGATTTTCGCTATCGTAGGAAGTGGGTGGCAGAGGCTTGCCGTTAGTAGTCCACCAAGCCAGAACATCATCAGGCGGGACAAAAAATACGACTTCCTCGCGCAGGTTGTCGGGAGTGGTCACGGTAGCCAGGAGACCGGTAACCGGATTAAGCTCGAAGCGCTGCCAAAGCGTGTCTCGGCGCAGAGGCGTTCCGGAAGGCACTATCTCACGTCGCGTCGGACAATGATCGGTGGCTGCGGGCAACATGCCAGAGATTTCACAAACCAGGAATTCTTCGATATCTACTGGCACCGGCCAACCTGACTGCGGAAGATTTCCCCTATGATGCAGGTAGTCTATTAGCGTCCGCCAAATCGGTGCAGTGGCCACCCGTTCGTAAGGGCCGAGGCTCATCGCAGCGCCATCCACGCGCTCGCCGTGAACAGCCAGTACGATTGCCGGCGTATAACCGACCGTCCAACTATCGCGCTTGTCCGCGCTATGGCCATCAACGACCGCCGCCGCGTGCGACGAACGCAGCAGCTCATCTTGACTCTTCAGTACGCTCTGCCGCGCAGAACCATCTGCCAGAATGTCGTTGACCATAAAAGCCAGGCTCGGTTGAACAATAACTGTCTCGTTAGCTAGATCGTCTCTATTGTACGCCCACAGGGTCTTACCCGCAGCATCGGCAATTCGCAAGATCGCTACCGGATCGCGTCCCCGATAACCGGCCGCGATCGGTCGCTTGGCAAGCCCGTGCATCTTACCCAGGGACGCCAAAACGCTATAGGCATAGCTGGTATCAAGTACTGATACACCGCCTCCACGCTCCAACACCTGCAGATCGAGGCGGTTTTCGTCCAGGCTATTGAAGCCGAGGCGATGCGCGGTACGAATGATCGGCGCCATTCCGCTTTTATTTGCCACCTGCACGGCTGGTGGCAAGAGCCCGGCTGCCATGGCATCACGCAGATTCATCGGTCCGCGAAACTGACCATCAGGATTGGCCGGCGCATAGATTAAGCCGTCCGCGGAACCGGGATAGACACTTGGGACATCATATACCATAGATGCCGGGGTGACTGTACGACGCAGAAAGCCTTCGATATAAACGAAGGGCTGCAAGACATCAGCCGGTTGGTGTTCCTGACTGCGGGCTGCGCCCACCATACTGAGAATTTCGCCGCTTCCAACATCAAGCAGTGCCAGCGATACCTGATCCGGCATTGTGGAGGCATCGGCGATAGCGGGCTCAGCCAACTCGTTCGCCGCGGCACAAGACGAGCCATCCAACGCGACCATTTCTCCGGTTCCGCCGCGCAGTCGTTCCAAATGAGAACGAACCAGGCATTCGGATTGAAAATAGAGATCCAGGTCGAGGCTGGTGGTAATCCTTAAGCCACCGCCTGCCATCATGCGCGCGCCATCGTGGCCCGTCTCGTCAAGTATGCGCTGCGCCTGCTGCCGTGCATACAGAACAAAATCCTTTGCTAAAGCGGGACTCCCAACAGCGTCTCCGCGCAGCTTGCTAACAAGCACTGATGCTTCGTCATATCCGGCTTGATCAATGACGCCGACGTTGAACATCTCGAACAAAAGATCGGCCTGCCCTTGCCGGGCGGCTCTTTCGTCATCGAAGGGATTCTGCCGGGGCGCGGTAGCGACGGCCGCGAGAAGCGCCGCGTCGGCAAGGTTGAGTTGCGCGGCTGATTTCCCCAAATATACTTGAGCGGCTGCCTCGATGCCAAAGGCGTCATGGCCATAATAGTTGCTGTTCAAATGCCACTCGAGCAATTCCTCAGCCCGATATCGGCGACGACTTTCAGCCAGCAGTGTTGCTTGCAGCAGTCGTTCATCCAGGCCGCTAGAGCGAGCCAATGGCAAGAGAGTTTCTCGCACCAAAGTCGCCGTGATGCCCGTCTCCTCGGCGGACGGTAGTCCCAGCATGTAACGCCAAATCTGCAGAAGGCTGTTTAGCGGATCAAACGACTCACGTCGGAGGAAGTCACGATCTTCCGCCACAAGCGTCGCGTCAACCAGGTAACCTGGCAATTCTTCGAAACTGATCCAGCGCCTTTGATCGCCCAGAGGGTCTTGCAAGGTGTAAATGGGAACACTCCCACTCCGGTCATAGAACTGCGTCGATCCGTGCTTCGGGCTAAGACTCAATGCTTGTGGGTCGGTCGGAAAAGTGTTTGCTGCTTGCGCGTACAGCCAGAGCGCGAGCGCCAAGGCAAGAACGACGGGGGTGAGCGCAAGTATGGTCGGCAGTACAACAATCAGAAAAACCCACAATCCTGAACGGCGTCGGCGCGATTGTTTTAGCGCTTTACGCGATCGACGGCGACGGATAATGTAAGCGACTGAGGGCATTCGCTATCCTTCGTTCGACGGCTGGGACCGAGGCATCTGTTGTCTCGTTGAATTCGCCGCACTGACCAATAGAATAGACGGTATTTTTGTCACTCTAACGTGGCAGCCTGTCAATTCGTCTGTGTTTTCGCGATTGACGTTACGAAGACGCCTGAAGACTCTGCTGATACTCACGCAAGCCGTCCCAGTCAGCGCGCGCAACGTAAGCCGCCTGCTTCGGCCAGGTCTTTATACTCGGCGGACTAATATAATTTGTCGCGCTAATGATCTCTATCAGATCTTGCAGCGAGATGTTCGCCAGCTGTTCGTAGCGAGAAATGCCGGCTTCTTGCAAGACACCCTGGAAAACCTTGCCAATGCCGGAGATCCGGGTCAGATCGTCAGCTGTCGCGGAAGGTGTATCCGCCGACGGGTCTGCAGCTATCACTTCACCGGTGGCCGTCTTGCTCGATTGGCGCTCTTCTCTGGTCTTTTCTGTAGTCCGCCGTGCCAGTGCCTCGGCCCTTTGCGCGCTTTCTTCTGCCGCATTGACCGCATCGTCGCGTTTTTCGGCCAAGGCATCGCGACGCATCCAGATCCAAAAAAAGATCGAAACCAGAAGCAATCCCGCCGACCAGGGAAGCAAATGCCTGCCTCCGCCGGCAAGCGCAACATCATTCACCGTCAGAACCAGCGCGGCCACCAACGCCAAAATCGCGATCATGTTTTTCGCTTCCTGATTCAGTTTCATAATGTGTTCCGCCAGCCATTTTTCAACATGTTCTCATAAAGAATTATAGCATAAGCGCGGCCCATTCGCTCTGCATTGGGTCGGTGCGAACGTAGACCATAGCAAAGCGCAATCGCCAACGCCGGATGCAAGAATTCCAGGGCGATTTCGTAGCCCTAAGCTTGCTGGCAACCAGCGGCATATCCTGTTATAGTTTTGCATCCAACAAACATACGAGAGCAGAAGAGAGGCTGATCAGCATGATAATCGGTGGCGCCAGCATTTTTGTCGAGGACCAAAGCAAAGCATTGACATTCTATACAGATGTATTGGGATTCCTGTTGAAAAATGACATTCCAGTGGACGAAAAAGACCGTTGGCTCACAGTAGTTTCGCCAGAAAACCCGGACGGTGCTGAACTGTTGCTTGAACCTAACGGCAATCCTGTTGCATCAACCTTTCAACAGGCGATTTTTGCGCAGGGCATACCGTCAACACTTTTCTATGTGAACGATATTCAAGCCGAGTATGCACGTTTGACAGCTTTAGGTGTCGAGTTCACTATGCCGCCGACCGAAATGGGCATGGTCACAGTGGCCGTCTTCAACGATACCTGTGGCAACCTAATTAACTTGACTCAAACCGAATAGATACCCAGTGTCTGAGCTGGCAAGAAAATACTGAAATAAGTATAGGGCCGCGTTTGGTAGTATCAACCGCCGTGCTGGCGTAGCAGGCGCAAGGCGCTTTCTGCCATTACGGCGACACCAACAGGCAGGCAGCCCTCATGAATATCAAAGATGGGGCTGTGATGCGGCCGGTTAAGCTCATCCAGTTGGGCGCCCAGACGCAGCATCGCGCCCGGTGCTTTCTGCGTCATGAAGGCAAAATCTTCGCCCGCCATGATGGGCGCGCCCTCGCCGGACATGGCTTCACCGAGCAAGTCCTTGCCAACCACTCGGATCAACTCCGACACAGCGGGGTCGTTATACAGCGCCGGATAACCGGTAGAGATACTCAGTTCATAATCGCCGCCAAAGTGCCGCACCAGGGCAAAAGCTTCTTCGACCAGGCGATGAATCTCGCGGCGCGCTTCTTCTTCAAAGGTGCGGATTGTGCCGGTCATCAAGACTTCGTTGGGGATGACGTTGGGTGCAACGCCGGCGTGGATGGATCCAATTGTGACCACCGAGCGTTCGGTCGGGTCGCGGCGGCGCGAACGAATCGCCTGCAGGGCGTTGACCACTTGCGCCTGTAACCAAATCGGGTCCAGACCGTTATGCGGTGTTGCGCCGTGTGTGCCTTCGCCGATGATTTTGGCTTCGAAAGTATCCGGCGCAGCCAGCGAGAATCCGTCAGTCACTTGCACTTCGCCGACGGGCATTCCACTTGCGACATGACAGGCGATGACCGCATCCAGGCCATCAAGGGCATGCTCTTCCACCATCAGGCTGCCGCCGCTATGCCCATCTGTGGGCCGCCATTTTTCTTCGCTTGGCTGAAACAGCAGACGTATCTCCCCCGCCGGCCGATCGGGCATATTGTTCAGCAGATTCGCGACCCCCAGCAGCATTGATGTATGCGCATCGTGACCGCAGGCATGCATCAAGCCCGGCGTCTGCGACTTGTAGGGCACATCATTTGCTTCGTCGATTGGCAATGCATCCATATCGGCGCGGATGCCGACTGCGGGCCTGCCTTCACCGATACGCGCCACTACGCCAGTCTCCGCCACACCGACCTCAACTTCTATGCCCATTTCGCGCAATATATCCGCGACTAGCCGTGAGGTGCGTTGTTCTTCAAAGCCGAGCTCCGGATGCTTGTGAATCTCACGCCTCCAGGCCACCAATTGCTTTTCCATCTGTGTTGCTTTTTCCAGGACTGTCATGTGATCATCCCCATATCTCCATATGAATGCTTAACGATCATACCGCAGATGACGGCTGTCGGGAATATGGCCGGTAGTTACTCTGGCGCGCGATCGGGCGCTTCGTTGATGGAAAATTTGAAGACATCCGGCCTGCTGTAATGCCCGACGACATCAAAGTCGAGATGTCCCTGATGAATCTTGTTGAGATCGAGCTCGGCATAAAGAATGCCTTCGCTGCCATAAAGCGGCTCGCGGACATAGTCTCCAAAGGGATCTACAATCGCGCTGCCTCCGTGGCAGAGTTCCTCCGGCAGATTCTGCAATTCATCATAAAGCGCGAGGTCTTTGGGATACATTGACTTGGTGAAATATTGATTGCAGCCCAATACAAAGCAGCGCCCTTCACAGGCAATATGCCGCAGGGTCGCTTGCCAGGATTCACGATGATCGGCGGTCGGCGCCAAATAAATACTCACGCCCTTGGCATACATGGCCATCCTCGCCAGAGGCATATAATTCTCCCAGCAAATCAAGCCGCCGATGCGACCAAAAGGAGAATCGACCGTGATCAAAGTGCTGCCATCACCATTGCCCCAAATCAAACGCTCGGAAGCAGTCGGCATCAATTTGCGGTGCTTGCCTAAGATATCGCCATTGGGTCCGAGGTAGAGCAGCGTGTTAAAGAGGGTACCGCGGTTGCCCGTATCGCTGCGCTCGGAAATGCCGAGCACGACATAAGCGCCGGCGTCCTTTGCCGCCCGCTGCAAAGGACGCGTCTCCTCCGGGCAGAGCGACATTGACGCCTTCCAATAGCGCTCGAAGTCTTTTCGTCCGGCAGCCGTCCGATTGCCCACATATGCGCCATAAGTAAAGCCGCGCGGGTAACCCGGGATCATCGCCTCCGGCAAGACGATCAAATCAGCGCCTTCCTGGCTCGCTTCTCTGATCACATCTATGGCTTTAGCTATTGACGCGTCTTTGTCAGCGAATACCGATGCCACCTGCGCCACAGCTACCCGAATTGTGTCCATTCCTATGGCCTAACAATGTTTATACGGAGGTAGTGATGATTGTAGCGAATGCTTGCAATCTTGCCGAAGATTGCGCTTTCCACCGGCGATCTGGAGCGAAACTGTTTCTTGCCGCTAGTTGCAGCTTCATCTGAAGCATAGGGATCTGTCTTGCAGCTATAAGCTCGCAATCAAGCTGGCGGTCATTCTCACCCACCTGCGGTCGCATCATCGAGTGGGCAGCCATGATTGGAACTGGGACCTGCCTGATCGGGACAATTATCTTCGGAGCTATCAAGCCCGTCATCATCGAAATCGCGGCAACCACGCGGGCTTTCCGGCGCAAATTCGTTAGGACAAACATCGACATCGCTGCGTAAACCGTCGAGATCGGGATCATCGGGATAAGGGCAGCCGCCATTATCGGCATAGCCGTATCGGTCCGGACAGGTATCGTCTTCATCGCGGACACCGTCTCCATCAAGATCGGCGAATTGCGCCGTGGCTACCGGCTTTCTTGTAGCTGTTGGTTCCTCCAGCGCCGGCGAGGGGATGACGACGGTTTGCGCCACGAAATGATCGGTCGGGATCGCTGTCGGCGGCAGGTATTGCCGCGGCGTGGGACGTAAGATACTGAGCGGCGTCATGCTCGCGAAAGGCAGTGGACTGGCGCTGATGACCGGCGGATCGATTTTGTCGTTGCCCAGGGGAGTGAAAGTGGCGTTACTGACCTCTGTTATTTGCGCTAAGGGCTTCGCGTCATCGACGGGTGCACTGCCGATGATGATTACAGCCAGACAATAGAAGGGAAATGTCCCGACAATGATCAGCAGCAGCAAAAGGCGCAGGGTCTGATTGCGGTTGCTATTGCCTTGAATGACGTCGATCGTTCTCATTTACTGTCCGAAGGATGCATACCACTGCGAGGCGAATCCGTGCCGAAAACTACAGATTTATTCTAGTCGATTAGGTGGATTCTGCATTGCGTCCAACGATAGATCACGGATCTGATAAAGCTCGCCGTCCTGGAAACCGCGCTTGCGATAATACTCTCGCGTGCCTATCGCGGATATGACAGCCAGTTTCCGGTAGCCGCGCGATTCGGCAATGGACACCGCCAGCTCGATCAAGTTGCTGCCCAAACCGAGATGCTGTGCTCGCCCGGCCACCGCGGCGCCGATGCCCAGCGAAAGGCCGTAGACATGCACTTCGCGGATCATGGCGCAATCAGACAGTTCCGCTAGCAAGGGCTTATCGTTCTCGTTTGGCAGGGAGAGGCGCAAGAAGGCGGCGATCTCCCGCTCTTCGGTGATATATTGCAAGAAAATCTCTTCGCCTATGCTCGATTGATAACTTAGGCGATCCAGATGCAAGTCCGCGCCGGTAACACGCTTCTTGCGGATTTCGCGGGCACGAATATCACTGCTGCTGCTGCCTTGGCGCGCCAACTCTTTCTCGACCAGTTGTCGGAAATTCGTCACTTTGTTGCCATCGACAATGTCGGTGCCCGGGATGTCACGGATGACGCGTGTCAGACGGCAATATTCGGGGGTCAATTTGAAGCAATCCACGAGCAGGCTCAGCAACTCGTCCTGCGTGTAAGGACTCCAACTGCCAGCCTGATATTGCTGCATCAGTTCGGCGCTCTCGATCAAGGAACAGGGATATAGCTTCAATTCGTCGGGTCGGAAATCGATATCGGCGAAGATCTTGCGATAGTCCTCGAGATCGTCCACCGGTGATGATCCATATAGATTGGGCATCCAATGGGCGTGGATTTTGAAACCGGCTTTGCGCAAGAGCGTGACCGCACGCCGCGTCGCCGCTACATCGTGGCCGCGTTTGTTCATCTCCAGGACACGGTCGTTCAAGCTCTGAAATCCGATCTGCACCTTGGTACATCCAAGCCGCCGGATGCGGGTGACCTCGTCTTCGCTGATATGATCGGGCCGCGTTTCCACCACCAAACCTACAACGCGGCAGGCTGCGCTTTCGTTTTCATGCTGTGCCAGTTCCAGTTCTTTCCAGGTCGCATATTCATCGACGATGCTGCGTTCGCGTCTCCCCGCAATAATCTCGCCCACCAAGCCGCGCGATCGATACATTTCCGCGGCGTACAAATCCTGCACCACAGCATTGTAGGATGACGGCATATCCAGGCCTTGAATGGTCACATTGCTGATGTTGTGGCCGCTAAACATTGACTTTTCTCGCAATGCTTCAACAACAGCCTGGCGTCGGTCAATGCCTTGGCCAAAATCGTGCATGGCATCCAATATGCGTTTGACAAACCAAATCTGATAAGTCTCCGGATAAAATGACCAGGTGCCACCGAGAATGATCACCTCGATTTTGTCAGTGGGATGTCCCAGATTACGATAGGTTTGCAAGCGAATATAGGTCTGCAAATAAGGATCAAAGGCGTTTTTCTCAGCGCGTTGCGCGCCGGGTTCATCGGCCAGATAGCTTTTGGGCATGCGCACATCGTTGGGGCAAAAGATGCAGGTGCCCGGGCAGGGAAAGGGCTTGGTTAATAGCGTGACCGGTGTCACGCCGGACATGCTGCGGATCGGTTTGCGGCGCAGTTTATACAGCAAAGCCTCATCGAAATCTGGCAGACCATCTTGTCCGCCGAAAACACGCCAGGCATCCACCAGGTTGGCCAGGCTGTAAAAGCCCTGTCCTTGTGGTTTGGGATAGCGCCGCATCAATTGCTGGTGCTCACGAGAACTCAAGCGCCGCGGATGCTCCAAGATCACTTTTAATAGAGGAAGCAACTGTTGGCGATGCGCCTCGACATCCAGGTCGTATTTGGGATTGCTGAGCATAACGCGTCCGTGATGGCTTGCGGTAGGCACATTCTAATGGCGAATAAGCGAAAGTTAAACCAAGAGTTGGAACTGCGGCGGAGACCGGGCCGATGCTGCCGCTTAACGAATCGCGATTATGCGCTAAGATGTCAACAGGCTTTATTCACTCAGGATTTCCAAAGCAATGCCGCATCTCTTACCGCAGTTTACACGCGCACTCTTGCGCCGTCCCGCCAGCAGCCTGGCCGCCGGCATCACGTCTTCCGCCCAGCTTGGCATCCCCGATTTTAGGCGGGCGCTGGATCAATATGAAAGCTATCTCGCGGCCTTGTCCGATTGCGGCCTGGAGCTGACGATACTGCCAGCTGATGATCGCTTCCCGGATGGGCACTTTGTCGAAGATCCGCTTGTGATCTTTCGCAACCTGGTTTTCTGTTGTCGCCCCGGAGCGCCGTCACGCGAGCGCGAGGGCGAGTCGCTCTTGCCTTATCTTGGCGGCCTGAGCATCGTCAAAACACCGTCGGGCGCCACTATCGATGGCGGCGATGTCTTGATTTGCGCCGATCGCGTTTTGGTGGGATTGTCACATCGGACCAATCTCGAAGGTGTGGCGGCGCTACGGCGGGCATTGCAGACTGTCGTGCCGGAAATCCGCGTCGAAGCCGTGCCCTTCAGCGGGGTTTTGCACCTCAAGAGCGGCTTGACTGAATTGGCGGCAGGCGTCCTGATTCACGATCCCGCATTCAAAACGGATTTCGACCTGTCCTGGGCGCGGGTTATTACGCTGCCGGCGGAAGAAGGTTTCGCCGCCGATGTCATGCCGGTCAATGAAACACTCTTTGTCGCAGCTGGTTGTCCCACAGCCTATAATGCGGCGCGCGCATTCTATGACCAGGTTATCGCAGTGGATATGAGCGAGTTTCGCAAGATGGACGGTGGCTTGACATGCTTGTCGCTGCGTTACTGAGGCGGAAATCCACCGCGTTGCTTTTCACTTTCTTTGTCCTGGCTTTGGCTGCTGTTGGCACGATTCAAGCCCAGCAACGCGAATTGGGCAAATGCTCCGAACGGCCGCATGTGATCACCGGCGCGCTCTTCGTGGATTACCTGCGCTGGTGTGTGGAAACAGTCATTGACAATAGTGAAATTGAACCGCTCTCATTCACAGCGCTGGAAACCGCCCCCGATGGTTCGATTTATGCGACGCGTCCCCTCAGCGGAAAAGTTATGGTCATCCGCGACAGCGATGGTAACGGCCTGCCCGATGCCATGACTACCTTTGCCGAAGGCTTGACTCTGCCCAACGGCTTGGCGTATCGCGGGGACGATCTCTACGTCGCCGGTGGCTCCCGGATTTACCGTGTTTCTACTGAGGGCGAAGTTAGTATCATCGTGAGCGATCTGCCCAGTGGAACCGGTTACCCGACCCGCGGTCTTGTCATTGGCGAGGACAATCGCCTCTACGTCGCCATCGGCGCGCCATGCGACCATTGTGAATATGTCGACCGAGAACGCGCTGCCATCCTCAGCATGCGTCTTGATGGCAGTGACCGTCGAGTCGTCGCCTCAGGCTTCCGACTACCGGCTGATGTCGAGTTCTATCGTGGTCGGCTGTGGACGCTGGATAGCGCGCCCCGCAATTATCGACATGGAGCATTGGATGAACTCAATCTGGTGGAAGAAGGTGGCTTGTATGGGTTTCCCTTTTGCCTGGGAAACGATCAGCGCCATCTCGATGCCGACAACGTTGATTGTGGCGAGAGCATCGCGCCAAGCGTACTGTTTGGCGCCGGCGCCGTTCCGATGTCATTGGCCGCCTATCCATATGATACGCTGACCGGTACCGCCGACACGCTGATTGTTGTTCTCAGTGGCGAACCGACACAAGTTGATCTGGTCGGATACAAAATCGTGATGCTCAACTTCGATGCGTTTAACCAACCCCTGGGCGCCACGCTCTTGTTACCCTATCGCATCGAAAGCGGCAGGCAGGCTTATGTTCCCTACGACGGCGAGGGATTCTTCTTTCGGCAATATATCACGCTCAACGAGCTGGGTTGGGGCATCTATCCACAACAGCCTTTGGCGGTGACCGTCAACAACAAAGGCTGGATCTATATCAGCTTGACCGGCGGCCAGATCATTGCCTTAAGACCAGCCAACGAAACACCTCCTTCTGAGGACTTTTACCCTATCTGGTCACCGATGCACCCGGACTACGACCCGGCTGCAGCTTCCAAGGAAAACCAAGAAGCGCTGGCCGATTAAGCCCGCGCTTCAAGGTATTGCGATTGGGACAAATTGAGCTAGCGACCTGGTCTGCGCAGGCCCCGGCGTCTGCGCTTGCCGTCTGGAGCCTCCCAGCTGTCATTGACCCGTTCGCCAATGCTGGATTCCAGGTTGTCAAGTATTGTTTGCGACTTTTCCTTGATCTTCGCCGTCGCCTCGGCGACTAATGAATCGATTAGGGCATCGACATCGCCGCCCCTGGCTTCTACAAGCTCGGCAATCGTCGAACCGCTAATCAAAGCCGCGCGCAGACCATCACTATCCAAACCTGTGGCTTCTTCCAGAATGGCGCTATCGCCGTACATTCCGCCTTTCATTGCGAAACCGCGGAATCCAGGTCTTTGCCCTGACCCATCTAGCCTCCCGCCTATGCGGGACTCCAAGCCTTCCAGCATAGTCTGTAGCTTTTGCTGGGCAAGCTCGGTGGCCTGGGTGGCCAGCGCGGCGGCAATGGCGTCGACATCGCCGCCATTGGCTTCGATCAGTTCCGCCAGAGTCGTACCGTCCTTCAGCGCCCCGTGCATGGCTTCTTGATCAAGGCCGGTGGCTTCTTCCAAGATAGCGCTATCACCGAAGATTCTGCCTGACATATTGCCTCTGCCAAATGCCCGACGCTGCCGGCTGCTATTGACTTGCTGACTGATGCGAGGCTCCAAGCCATCGAGCATCGCTTGAGTCCTCTCATTGATCGCCGCGCTGGCTTCCGCGACTAATGTGGCGATAAGCGTGTCGACATCAGCGCCATTGGCTTGTATAAGTTCAGCCAGTGTCGAACCGCCTTTCAACGCTTCCAGCAGGGCATCATGTTCCAAGCCGGTCGCTTCCACGATTGTGTCAGAAATGCCAAAACCGCGCATTCCCTTTCCGAAACCCTTGCGCAAGTCGTCATCCGCATTTGCGGCAATTACCATTGCGCCAAGCAGACCGATGATCAGACTGAAAAGCGCGAATCGTTTGACAAACATTTTGCTTCTCCTAACATAGTTGGTCGATTGAATCGATGTGATTCAATGTCATAGTAGGAAAAGCCTGTTCAGAAGATTTTAAGATTGTGCCTGGAATTGTAAAACCTCTGTAATTTGCAATCTGCTCGTTCAGCCAGGCCGCTAGCCGCTAGCGTCCGAGGCTGATTTCGATCAATCGCCATTCGGCATCGTCTGTTTCCCAGAACGGATAAATGGCAATGCCATCAGTACGCTCGCCCATCCCGGTCCTCAGGCCGGCCAAGGCAATCTGCAGTGTCTCCGCCTGGGTTTGATGCGAAACAGTCCATTCTTCCGAGCTAGGCAATCCGATGATCAGCTCGCCAGGAAGGCCGTTCAGCGCTTTTTTGCTCGTCTCCGCCTGATAAGTGATCCAAGTGATCCAGCCCGGATAATCACGCGGGAAAACCAGGCCAGAGTCATACGCCATCAGCACGATCTGGTCGCTGGCTAGAGCAACTTTACGAAAATAGTCCGGCGACCAATGATGCGCGACAACTGGATAAGGCAGTGCAGTTCGCGCCGAATCCAGCCGAAGAGTATGGGCTGTTGTCGAAAGGATGGCATGATGCGGCAGGCTTAGATCGTCTGGCAACGCTGGCGCGAATAGATACAGACCACTGACAACTGTGACAATGGCCAGGTTCATGATCATTAATTTCATTGGTGATCGCAGTATGCAAATGAGACGCATATGCCAAGTATTCCAAGGCTGGCGCAGCTTGCCGTTACATGAGTATTGCCAGGTATCTTAATGCGAAGCTAGCGAATTGTCGAAGTTGGACAGTTTTGGATCGGCTCCTGCCGCAATGCGCTTGCGCGATAATGACTCAAATAAGCTGATACTTGGAACTGGAAATCTATGCACAAGGGTCTTCGTTTTATTCTAGTAGTAACAATGGGTTGTTTGCTTTGTACCGGCGTGGTGCTTGCACGCGACTTGATTCAGGGTGAAACCTGCGAAATCGCCGCAGATCGCGTAATCGAAGGATCGCTGTTCACGCTCTGCCAGTAGCTGCATATTGCGGGTCGAGTGGAAGGAAATGTTCTTGGAATCGCGCTGCGAGCAAGTATTACGGGGGAGGTCGGAGGCAACGTATATCTGGCCGGACTGCAATTGGATCTGGATGGCACGATCCTGGGTGACCTGCATTACGCCGGGCTGGCGCTGAACTCGCAATCGTTGGGCGCCGAGCAAAAGGAACCTGTAGAAGGACAGCTTGTATTCGCGACGCTTTCGACCAGTCTCGCTAGAAGCGCTTATCACCAGGGTGCTGCAACTGGCCTCGGTTATCAATTCATCGTCGACGGCGCCATACTGGGCGAGATCAATTATTGGGGCTGGGCGCTGCAAATCAACAATTCCATCATAGGTGATGTCCATGCCACCGTCGGCAATCCGGAATCCGATGCATCGGACCTGGCGACCTTGTTGCTGCCGCTGGATATCGCGTTGGAGACTGTCAACCCGGGCTTGACGATGGGCGGCAGCGCGGCGATTGACGGCAATTTGACTTACCAAGGACCCGCGAAGGCGGAAATCGAAGGCAAAGTTTCCGGGGCAATTGAATACCACTCTACCCGACCCGCTATCGTGCAGAATGTGCCAGAAGAAGGCGCGGTCAACACTTTCTCCGCTCGGTTCTTGCGCGAAACCATGGTGCTGCTAACGGTCGGGATGTTGGCCCTGGCATTTGCAGCCAAGCAGTTTCAACTTCCACTAGATCCATTGCGCTGGCGACCGGTTCCGAGTTTCGTCATTGGTATGTTGCTCTTCATCTTTTCGTTTCCCATCACCTTGATTTTGCTCTTGTTGACTACTCTCGTCATGCTTTTGTTAGCGCTGCTCCAGCTTGATGGCGTTTTGCTGGTGCTCGGCAGCCTCTTGGCGCTGGTCGATATTGTTTCTGTTGGCTTGTTCTATTTTACGGCGATCTTTCTGGCTCGCGCAGTTGTCGCATTTGGCTTGGGCCGGTTAATCTTGCGCCTCGGTTTCGGCAATGATATCGCAAGAAGAACGCAGGTCGCCTCGCTAATAGTTGGCGTTTTCGTAATCGCATGTTTATCCGCACTTCCAGTTGTTGGCTTTGTGTTTAATGCGGGCGCCTTGTTTCTGGGATTGGGAGCCATAACGCGCGTTGCCGCGAATGGTCTGCATTCCCTGCGCAATCAACGCGCTGGAGTCGCAGACATGGCAGGTCACCACCCTCTTATTAATTAGCTGCCTGGGCAGCCAACAGTATCAATTTGATCCAGAAATAGATTATCCTTTCCGCTATAATGTCACAGCAGCACGACGAGACGGGGGTTATGGATGAGCATTCTGGATACACTTGAAAAACACAAAATCGTCGCCATAGTTCGGCTTGACGATCTCTCCACGGCAGCACAAATCGCGGCAGCGCTTATCGACGGTGGAATCCGCGTCATCGAATTTACCTTGACCAATCCTGATGCCATAGCGACCATATCCGATATACGGCGGTCGGTAGCTTCTTCGGTTGCCATAGGAGCCGGTTCGGTGGTGACAGTCGAGCAGGTTCATGCCGTTGCCGCGGCTGGCGCCCAATTTGTAGTTTCGCCGGTCAGCAAAGAAGATGTAATCGCGGCCTGCTGTGAGCACGATCTGCCGGCTATGCCGGGTGCCTTTACCCCGAGCGAGATTCAGCAGGCTTGGGAATGGGGCGCGAGCGTCGTCAAAGTCTTTCCAGCCAACCATCTGGGCAAGCGCTATATAAAGGACGTGATGGCGCCATTGCCGCATCTGCGGCTGATGCCCACCGGCGGCGTTAGCGCAAGTAACTTGCGAGAATTCCTCGATAATGGCGCGTTCGCTGTGGGGGTCGGCTCGTCTCTGATCAACAATTCCGCAGTTGCTGACCGTGATTGGGATCAGTTGCGCAGGAACGCGGAAGCCTACGTCACGCAGCTTCGCTAGTCTTCAAATTCCGCGAGCAAGCCTAATATTTTCTGGCTGGTATTCCAATTCCTTGCTGTTGCAGCAATACCGAGACGCCTTTCAATGAATTGGTTGGTCAGTTTAGATCTCGCCATACCCTCCGGGTAGGTGATAAACAATTCTTTACCGCGGGCGCGGATTACTTCCGGCCCTGAAATGCGCGTTTTCAGATTGGCGAGCGCGTCCGCCGCCGGCAATTGCGCCAAGTAAACAATGGCGAGTTTGGAGGCTTGGCCGATTTCCGCTTCGTCAAAGGGCGGATATTCGAAAATCGCCCGAAATTCCTGCGCCCTTCTCAATATGACTTTTACCTCAAATCCAAACGTATCCTGTATTGCATCTTCAATCGTGGCAGCGATTGCTGATAGATCTTGATCATTAGTAACGGTTACCGCGTTGCCGCTCTGCAGGATGGTGCGTGTGGAGCGCAATCCCAGGGACTCATAAAGCTCGCGCAGATCGGCCATCTTGATCTTCTTGTGGCCCCCGACATTGATTCCCCGCAGGAGAGAAATGATGATTGGCATGCGAGCACTCCTGACTCCAGCAAATCTAGCAAAAAGTGTAGCAAAATGGTGGCGGTTCATACACTGCCGTTTCTGCGGAGCAAGATGGGGTGATTGTTTCGAGATGTGCTGGGGCACGTCAACCAGCGCATTGCCGAGCGCGCGGATGTGGTGCTGCTTCTGGTGGCAGGTTTGCCCTGGAAGTTGAAGTGAGGGTGGCTAAATCCCGCTAAAAAAGTCAGAATAGACCGTCACTTGCTCCGTAACAACTTTCTCAGTTTCGACACCTAATTCCAGTTCTTTTAGCTTGTCTATCAATTGCTCGCCATCCAAAAGGTCAATCTCGGGAGCGCCATCACGTGTGGCCTCCCTGATAGCCGCTTGCGTGAAGTATCCGGTGCTGACAATCAGCCCTTTGTCAGTGCGCCCAACCATTGCACCTCGAAAATCGCGCACGACACCTGCTCCGATTGAGCCCTTATATCGTTTACACTGAAAAAGTACCCGGAAAGACAGAAACCCGCCAATGCGAACGATTCCGACGCCGTCTATCCCGCCGTCTCCACTTCGACCTGTTACATCAACTTGAGTGAAACCGTCCTCACGCAATATTTGCTGAGAGAGCCGTTCAAATGCCGCAGGGGGCATCTGATGAAGAATCTCGAACAATTCCTCTCGCCATGACTGTGTTTCATCAAGACTTTCGATACCGAGTATGGCTTCATCTTGTCCTTCAGCAGCGGAAATGGCGTCTTGTTTCTTCCTAGTCTTGACCCTAGTTGAAAGTTCTTGTCGCACAGTTCGGCTTACATCGACAGGATCCACTTGCCTTGTGTCTCTTCCTACCGCAGTGAGCGCCCATACCCCGCGTTTTGAGTTTTCCAGGAGTCCAACTTTCTTAAGGTAAGTTCTTGTCCAAGCTAAACGATAGGCAAATTCTGTTTGGCTGCTCTTGTCAGGATTGTGAAGCAATTCTAGCTGATCGTCGCAAAGCTGGAGTAAAGACGCGACTTCGTCGTCAATTTCTTTGATAGTTCCTGAACCACCAAGATTGCGCAGAACTTGCAATACTGGGTTCATCATTTTGTCAAAAGTGGGAATAATAACTTGAGTCATATGTTTTTCTGACAGAATTGGAAATTTGGCTCGTCCCAACGCCCAAGTCTGTTAAATCCCCCGAAACCACTCTTCATCGATCACGACACGCTCGACAACAACTTTCTCCGACCTCACACCCAGTTTCAGTTCCTTCAACTTGTCAACGAACTCGTCGACATCAATCAGCTTGATTTCCGGCGCGCGATCACTGGCCGCTTTCAGCATCGCTTCCTGCGTGAATTTGCCGGTCGTTATCAAGAGCCCTCTGTCCGCCCGCCCTACCATCACCGCCCGGCGAAAATCTTCTATCTCGCCCGAACTGACGCGGCCGCCCCCGCGTATGCACTTGAAGGAAACCCTGAACGAGAAAAAGCCGCCGCCACCCACTGTGCCGATGCCCTCAATGGCATCGTTTGGCCCGGTCAACTCAATGTCGTGGATGCCATCTTCGCCCAATAAGCGGAGAAACAAGCGCTCGAACGATTCCGCAGTAAGCTGCTCCAGCAGGCCGGATAGCGCCTCGCGCCAACCTAGCAGGCTCGCGACCAAATCGTTGACACCAACCTCGGTACTTTCGATTTCACTATAAGTCTCATTCATATTCGATTCCTTTTCTTTCTTGGCCACTGCATTTGCGACCCGTTTGACTTCATTCGGATCTACATTTTTTGTTTCGATACCTCTCTCCGTCAATGTCCAGACTTTGCGACTAGGATTTTCAAGGATGCCATATCTCCTTAGATACGTTCTAGCATAAGATACACGGAACGCAACTTCAGTCTGTGTACCCGAAGCGGGCTTGTGCTGAATAGCAAGCTGTTCGTCAGACAGATCGAGAATCGAAACAACTTCATCATAGATCTCTTCATTCATTGCCGAGCCGCCCAGGTTTTGAATAGCTTGCAGTGTGGGGTTCATCATTTCGTCAATGTTGGGAATATGCACTTCTGGCATTTTGCAATCCTCGTCCCTTCCAAAACAAATAATTTACGCTCGCGCCAGGCTTGATACCAACAGATCCAGTGCCAGACGCGGCTCGATTCTTCCGGTTTTCATATCCTGATCATAGCGTTGCAAGCGCTTCAATATCGCATCCAATTGCCCAGCCGTGAAGTCCCGAGATTGTCGCGACACTTTGCCCGCCACAAAAGGATGTACACTCAAAGCCTTCGCCACCACCGACGATTGCGAGCCACCGCCGCCTTCCAGATGATCTTTTGCCATTAGCAGAAGCCGAAACTGGCGCACGATCATGGTGAAAAGCCGGAATCCCGGGTCACCGGGGTTGTCACGCAGCGACTGATGGATCTGCTGCAGAGCGCGCGCGCCATCGCCATTGGCAAGGGAATCAACCATCTCAAATATGTTGGCTTCCGCTACATATGGCGTCAACGCCGCCACATCCTCTTCGTTGATAGCTTGGTCGTCATCGACGTAGCAAACCAGTTTGTGTAATTCGTTGGCTGCCAGGCGCATATCATCATTGACGACAGACGCAATCGCCCCTGCTGCCTGCGCTGTGATCTCGGCTTGGTATTCTTCTTTGGCGCGCTTGATTATCCAGTTGGTCAAGTTCTCTGGCGCCCTAAAGGTGCCAATGTAGCCGTTGCTCATCTTGCGCGCCGCTTTGAGAACAACGTTGTTTTCCCGAAGTGTGTCCCCTTCGACCAACACCAGACGGGCATAATCCGGCAAAGTTGGCAGCTCATCGATCAAGCGTTGAACCGCGGTTTTGCCGAATCCACGGCGCGTGATATGGCTGATCAATCCCTTGACGATCACGAGCCGCTTATCCGCCAAAAAAGGATAAGACTTGACCGCCGCCAAGACCTCGGGCACCGACCTTTCGCTGCCGTCGAATTCGCTGCGGTTAAGATCGCCATCATCACCCATCGAGGCGCGCAGCTTGGCCAGCGCCTGCTCCAGGCTGATGCTGTCGTCGCCGTGAAAGATGTAGAACGATGGAGTGGCCGTCATGGGCGGGCTAACTCTGCTGCGTCTTTACGCGATGAATTATCAATGCCGGAACGTTAAAGGGCAGTGACAGCGTATCGCGCTGAACACTGACCAGTTGCATATCGCCGGGATCTCCTTCGGTGGTGAAATGCTTTTGCAAGCTCAAGCCCAGCGGCGTGGATAACAAGACAACCGCCATCATGACGATCATCATATTTGGGAAACGCGCCCAGCCGCTTCGCCAGCCTCGGCCTGCGAATCCCAGCAAGGCAACTACGGTGGCCAAGAAGCCCGCTGTCACCAGATTCGTGCCGCAATTGGGATGCACCGCCAACTTGTGTTCGCCGGCTTTCATGCGTTGCAGCGCTTCTCGCACGGCAGCTTCTACTTGCTCGCTGGGCACATCGCCCATCAGGATGAAACCTTTATCGCTGCTGCGCCCGGACAACTTGTATTGGTTGCGGCTCAAGATGTGGATTGTGGCATGTTCCAAACCATGATTGCGGCGCGTGCGCAGGATGTAGGGTGAGCTGAGCAGCGGATCTGCACGCCGCGCGAACTGCTCGATAAGGGTCATGTTTAGTCCTTGTAAATGGGTACTCAGTAAATTAACACAAAGGCAGGTAGTGAACTAGTCATAAACAAGTGGCGGGAGTTTAACGATCGTGGATGCGAAGCCCTCGCAAAACCCTCGCAAGACCCTCGCAAAAACCCCAAAAGACCCTCTTATATCCCCATCCAAATTGCCTTGATCGCAGTGCCTAGAATCGCGGGAAGAAATCAGAGTATAGCGCGAAACCCTTGTATCTGCTTGCTTGCGGGAGATTCAGCTGGCAGGCTCGATAGCGGCGAGAGTAATTCTTGTGTCGATTTTGTGACGAAGAAAGAACTTTTTGCGACATACGAACCTGTGCCAAGGATTGCTGCTGCTTGCGATTGTTAATACGCGCCGGACTGAGAGTAGCATACAAGGGTTTACCAGGGGTGAGCAAATGTTCGCAGTTTGAGACATCGCAAGCCGGCTGCATTGCGGTGGTAGGTGCCGTATCGCCGATATTCACAGCTCCCGTCGCGCAGGCAAAGCTGCGATCCATGCAATAGCCACATGCCCGCCCGCGCCTCAAGCAGTTGTACTCGCGCTCAACCTTGCTCCAGCAAACATTTTACCTCGCCTATGCCTTTGGCTATGTTAGAATGCCAGCATGGACACCATGACCAATCCCCCGCATCCCATGTCACGCGTCCGTAGCCTGGCGAAAACGGGACCCATGTCAATTCTGCTGCGCTTCCTCGATCAAACCTATCGGAAACTTAGCGGTGTGCCGCTATGGCGCTTAAGTGCTGTCACGCCACAACTGTCGCTCGGCGGTCAACACTATCGCCGGGGATATGCCGCCATGCAAGATCATGGCATCAGCGCCATCGTAAATCTACGCGAGACCAGATTCAGTGACGTGGAAGCCGGCATCGCCGGCGCGCGACATTTGCATTTGGCGACGACGGACAATACGCCGCCGTCCCTGGCTGATCTAATGCGCGGTGTCGAATTTGCGCATGAGGAAATCGCAAGTGGCGGAATGGTTTACATCCATTGTAGTGTGGGTGTGGGACGGGCGCCAACACTGACAGCCGCCTACCTGATATCGACGGGAATGAGCGCGACGGAGGCCTTGCAGCGCATCAAAGCTGTGCGCCCATTCATCCACTTGACTGCCAGCCAACGCGCGGTTCTAGACGAATTTGAGCGCCTTTGGCAGGACCGACGCAACTGATGAATGCGCCATGGCTGATCGTCACTGCCGATGATTGCGGATTGTCCGAAGCTATCAACTACGCCACACTAGACTTGCACCGGCAAGGCTATCTCAACGCCGCCAGCGTGATGACCAATTTCCCGGCGCACGAGCACGCGCTTGATATCTTTCGTGATTGCCCGGATTTGGATGTCGGCGCGCATCTGACACTTACCGATGGCATGCCCGTCAGCACCCGCGGTCCTCATCATTCGCACCTGCTCAGGGACGATCGCAGTTTTCGCGACAAATTCAGCTTGTACCTGCGCGCGCTTTTCTTTAGCAGAGATACGATTGTCTGGATCCGGCAAGAGCTTGATGCACAGCTCGCTCGTTTCACTGCTGCAGGTTTGCGACCACAACATATCTCGACCCATCACCACTTTCACTCCCTGCCCAATTTGCGCAAGATCGTCTACGAATTGGCCGCCGATTATCAGGTCGCCTGGGTGCGTGGACACGACTTTCGCGCAACGATGAATCCTCATGTACTTCTGCCACATGAGCAGCATCAACCGCCAAATGAACGCTTTTACATGCCAAATTACGTCGCAGCGATTCAAGCTTGGATGAAGCGACCGGTTCGGGACTTCGCCCAACGTGTCGCCGCTTTGTCTGGCACGGTTGAGATCGTGGCGCATCCGGCGCCGGCAATCGATGAGGGCTTCCCGCCGAGCTTGAACTATGGAACCGCGCCGCGATTTCACGAGGCGCAATATTTGATGGCCGCCATGGATCTTCTGCGCCAGCAAGGCATCAACCTGGCCTGAGAACATTTCTTATGCGGCTAACCTTCGCAAGACTTGATTCCGCCATTCATTGACATCAGCCAACCCCTGCCATACAATGGCATTCGCCTTTCCGCGGTGACACATCACCGTTAAAGCAAGCATCATACAGACGACAAAGATGATAAACGAAAAGACCATCGTCACACTGGAATTGCATAAAATCCTGCAAGACCTTTCGCGCCACACCACCTTCGCCGCCGGAGAAGAATTCGCCCTGGAATTATATCCTTCAACCGAAGTTGAAGAGGTACAAATCTGGCAGCGCGAAACCGCTGAAGCAATTGTTTTACTGGAAGAGCAATCCAATATCACCGTGCAAGGCGCGCGCGATGTCCGCGAGCCTGTCATACGGTCACAGCGCGGCGTCATCATCGAACCGAGCATCCTGCTCGATATCCGCTATACCTTGCGGCGCGGCTCGACACTCAAACGCACTCTGGGGCGCATGAAAGCGATGTTTCCGTTGCTTTCCGATTTGGCAAACGAGATCGAAGAGTGCAGCGAGTTGCAAAGATCGATCGAAAAGTCGGTTGATGACAATGCCGAGATCAAGGACACGGCCAGCGCTCGACTCGCGATCATTCGGCGCGACCAGAAAGTCGCCTTCGAGCGCCTGCAGAACAAACTTAATCGCATCGTCGCCAACAAGTCGAATCAAGACAAATTGCAAGAAGCCATCGTCACCATGCGCAACGGGCGTTACGTCATCCCAATCAAGGCGGAACACAAAGGCAAAATTAAGGGCATCGTGCAGGATTCTTCTGCTTCGGGCGCCACGCTTTTCATCGAGCCGCTCGATACCGTCGAACTCAACAACAAATGGCGCGAATTGCAGATCGAAGAAGACAAGGAAATCAGGCGGATACTGGCTGACTTGACCGACGAAGTGGCGGGCGAAAGTGAACTCATCGTGCGCACAGTCCAACTGCTCGGTTATCTCGATCTGACATTTGCCAAAGCCCGTTATGCGCTGGACCACAGTTGCGTTCAGCCCAAAGTTTTCCCAATCAAGCAGCAGCAACCCGGCACAATTCATCCGGGAACCAGGATACATCTAAAGCAGGCGCGCCATCCTTTGCTGGCCGGGCATGTGGTGCCGCTAGATCTCACGATGGACGAGCATAGCTGGGTGCTGGTGGTTACCGGACCCAATACCGGTGGCAAAACCGTTGCGCTCAAGACCGTTGGCCTGATGATAATGATGGCGCAATGTGGATTACACATCCCGGCAGAAGAAGCGACGATATCGGTTTTCCGCGGCATATTTGCGGATATCGGCGATGAACAAAGCATCGAGCAGTCGCTGTCCACTTTTTCCTCTCACATGACCAACATCATCGACATACTCGACCATTGTGACCATCGTTCGCTGGTCATCCTGGATGAGGCGGGTGCCGGCACCGACCCGACAGAAGGATCCGCCCTGGCGCGCGCTCTGCTCAACTGCCTGAAGAACAAGAGTGTCACGACCCTTGTCACTACGCACCATCCCGAGCTCAAGCTGTACGGCGTCGAGACCCCGGGCGTACGCAATGCCAGCGTCGAATTTGATCTGGAGACCTTGCGGCCCACCTACCGCTTGATCGTTGGCGTACCCGGACGTTCCAATGCTCTGGCCATTGCCGAACGTCTCGGTCTCATGCGGGAGATAATCGCCGATGCGCGTAGCATGGTCGCCACCGAAGACCTGGCAGCCGATGACCTTCTCGACGAGATTCAACGCACCCGCGCAGAAATCCGCGGGCAACATGAGGAAATCGACCGCTTGCGAGGCCAGCTCTCTGGTCAACGCGACGATTTGCAGGCACGACTCGACAATATCGAAGACGAGCGGCGCGATGTTATCCGCGCGGCCCGCCGCCATGCCGAAGAAGACCTGGCTGAATTCAATAAGGAATTGCGCAAGATGCGCAACGAATTGCGCTCGGCTGGTATGCCCGCGGCCACGATAAACGCGCTGCAAGCCGCCGCGGAAAAGATGGCAGGCTGGACCAAGGCGCCACTCGATGATGCGGAAGAGGTGCAGCAGTTCGAGGACATTGATTGGCTCCCGCGAGCGGGAGACACCGTATTTCTCGATACGCTTAATGCCGAGGGCGTCATCGTGGAATTGGATGAAAAAGTGGCGCAAGTGCAAGTCGGCAGCTTGCGGGTGCGCGCCCAATACAGGGATATGAGAAGGCGCAGCCGCAGCGAAAAACGGGCAGTGGAACGCGGGCACGTGCGGCAGTTCGTGCCAGTGGATACCTTGCCACCCGCCGTGAAATCGCCCGGCATAGAGCTGGACATCCGCGGCAAACGCGTGGAAGAAGCCCTGGAAATACTCGACCGCTATATCGACGCGGCCTACACCTCCGGCTTGCCCTTCGGCAGGATCGTGCACGGCAAGGGTACCGGGCGCTTACGGCAGGCGGTGCGGCAATTCCTGCGCGGACACGCCCTGGTTAGCAAAGTCACGCAAGGGCAAAATAACGAAGGTGGCGCCGGTGTCACCGTGATACACATGGTCCCGATTACTTAGTCCCAATGGCCTTGCCGTGAGCGATTATCGACATTCGATGTTCAGCGACCGCTATGCGCAGGGGGATACGCCATGGGATAGCGGCATCACCCCGCCCGAGATTTTCGCTGTACTTGCCGAATTGCCGGCCGGCAATGCGCTTGATCTGGGATGTGGCACCGGCACTTTGATGCGCGATCTGCTGCTCAAAGGCTGGCAAGCCGATGGCGTCGATTTTGTGCAAGCTGCGATTGATCTCGCCGAAGCCAAACTCCAATGCTTTCCTGACGACAGCCACCGATTGTTCTGCCACGATGTTACGGAACTGGATACTTTTCCCGGATTGCGCCCACAATATGATCTCATTATCGATATTGGCTGTGGCCACGGCATCGACAGGAGTTCGGCGACGGCATATGCCCGGGCAGTCGCCACAAGACTAAGTTGCGGAGGAACTTTCATGCTCTACGCCAGCCATCCGCGGCCGGATTCGACGATGGGCTGGACGCCGGATGAAGTGTTACGGCTTTTCGCGCCGCCCTTGAAGTTGGTTTGGCAGCAGCAAGGTAGTGATTCGGCGATCGGCGCTGCTTCAGGTTGGTATCGGATGAGGAAGTCTAGTTTCGCTGCGCATAACCTTTGTACTTGATACTCCGAGATTCCATGCTCGTAAGAGCAGATAGTGTTCAGCTTTAGGACGAACGCTGATTTAAGGCGACTTCATTTTGCAAATGCCAAATGAGCTTTCACCCGGCACTTTTGCCCCGGTCGGCGGAAACTATGACCACTCTAGCGGGCAAGGGCAGACCGCAGCAGACGGCAGCGGCAGTCGGCTTACAGCGATGCCATGACCACATCCCCATGTGACTCAACAGCTTCGGCCCAGCGCCGTCATCGTGCCAATTGCTTTTCACGTATACTATATGAATCGTGTTCGTGCCAGAAAAGCGGGTCATTGTGCAGCGATATGCCTTTTCTCTCATTCTAGTGATCCTGGTTCTGGCTGGTTGCCAACAGCAGGTCAATGACTCTGCTGCGTCCCTGCCTACCCTGGCCGCCAATCCCACCTCCGCGCCCGATTTGGAATCGGCAGCGCAGATTGCCCAGCGCTTCCTCAATGCCTGGCAACAACAAAACTTCAATCAAATGCATCGCCTCCTAACACAGCGCAATCAAGAAACCACGGCTTTGGACGATTTTCGCGCGACATATCTACGCGCGCAAAACACCATTTCCCTGGAGAGCTTGGAATACAAAGCGGAGACCCTCTTTGCCGCTGATGGCCGCGTCCTGGTTTTCCAGTACGAGATGACCTTTCACACTCGTATACTCGGCAGCTTTTCCGACCCGGAACGGCGACTGCATCTGGTCATTGATCCGCAGGTCGGTCGCTGGCGTATCGCCTGGTCATTGTCAGATATTTTCAGCGAGATGGGCTATGGGGCACGACTGATCTTCGAACCTCAAATCCCCGGTCGCGCCAATATCTATGACCGCGATGGCGAAGCGCTGGCCGATCAATCTGGCCGTGTTGTTCGCGTACTGGTCAACAATGCCGATATACCGGACCGGAGCAAATGCTTCCAGGAGCTTGCCCAGTCGGTCAACAAATCAGTTGAAGAGATTACGGAGCTATTCGATGTGCGATCCCGGGCCGACTGGCAGGTTGACGCGGGCATAATGGAACCGCAGGCTTATGTCAAGTCCAGCGACCGCCTGCAGGAAGCGTGCAATGCCAATTTCCGCCAACAGAGTACGCGCCGCTATGTCCATGGATCCCTAATGCCACACATCCTCGGCCATGTCGGCTATCCGGATAGCGATCAAATCCCGGAGCTGGAGGCCATCGGTCACAATGCCGGGACTATCATTGGCAAAAGCGGGGTCGAAGCTAGCTGGAACGATACCTTGGCCGGGCGACCTGGAGGGCGTCTCTCATTGATTTCTTCCAATGGCGCGCGCCTGCGCGTATTGGGCGAGGTCGGTTCGCAAGTTCCCGAGAGTATCTGGCTGACAATTGACAAAGATTTGCAAGAGAATATCGTCCGCGTCCTCGACGAAGCCTATCGGACCAACGCCTGGGGCCGAGTTTCCTTCGGCGCTTCGGTTGTCGTCATGGACGTTAACAATGGTGAGATTCTGGCTATGGTCAGCTATCCGTCCTATGAGGGCAATGCGCTGAATCCTTTTCCTTCTGTCGGGCGCGAATCTGCCAATAAAATATTGGGAAAACTTGCCATTGACGAGCGCAAGGCACTAATCAATCGCCCGACACAAGGCCAATATGCTACAGGCTCGGTTATGAAGGTGCTGAGCGCGGTGGCCGCGCTGGAAAGCGGCGTATATGACGATACGACGCGCTATGTTTGCACGGGAATTTGGACTCACGGCTACGATACGCGATATGACTGGCTGCCCGGTGGCCACGGCAGCATGTCGGTGCAAACCGGTATCACCAACAGTTGCAATCCCTTTTTCTACGAGGTCGGTTTTCGCTTGAACGCGGAGGACCCCTACTTGCTGCCGTCCTATGCCCGGCAGCTGGGTTTGGGTGAGCTTACAGGCATCAACTCGGTACCGGAAGTGGCTGGCAATATCCCCAATCCGGACAATATATTGCGAACAACTGGTCTGCCCTGGTCTTACGCCTTCGCCGTCAACCTCTCCATTGGTCAAGGTGAGGTGCAGATTACTCCGCTGCAAATGGTGCGCATGTATGCCGCCGTCGCCAACGGAGGCTTCCTGCTGCGCCCGCAACTCGTGCGGGAACGGGGTCTGCTTAACCAGCGCACGCAGGTCTCTGGACGAGATGTCATGCGCGATACACAATTTGAACCCGCCAACCTCGCCATCATTCAGCGCGGCATGTGCGATGTCGTTGGCAGCCGCAGCGGTACCGCCGCCTTCCAATTCCTGTATTCGCCATTGCTGGATGTCGGCGTATGTGGCAAGACCGGCACGGCACAGGCACCAGGCGATGACGAACTGCCGCATAGCTGGTTCCTGGCTTTTGCGCCTGCAAATGACCCGCAAATCGCTATCGTGACTATGATTGAAAACGCCGGTGAAGGATCGGCAGTGGCCGCGCCACTAACGCGCAACATCCTCGAATATTATTTTTTCCGCGCCTTTTGATGGAGCCATTGGTCAAGCCGCAAGCACAAGATGCAATCCGATGATGACGAGCTCGGCCAACATAATTCGCAACAGCAAGCGTCGCGATCGTCGTTCGCCCAAATGCGTTGTAAAATGATGAATACAAGCAACGGAAAATCCCAGTAAAATGGTTCCACCGCCCAGCAACCACAAATTGCGAACGGTGACCAAGGCGTAATGTTGCCGCACAGTGCTGTTGATGCTGTTGATGATGATCGGGGCGGCGAAAGTCAGCACCAGCTCCAGTAGCGCGAAAAACGTGAGCATCCCCAATGCAAGCACCACTAGCAGCAGAATCAAATTAATCAAGCAAGAAACAATGAAGCGCAAGGAACGCTTTGTCTTTGTTGGGGACTTGGTAATGATGCCGTGACCTCACTGCCCGATCCTACTATAATACATCAATGAGTGGCAGAAACCCAAGCGACGACAATCGCAATACGCCAAGTCTCGCGATTCGTCCATTTCGTGCTGCGCGAAGCTACCGGCAGTTTACCCCAACAGCCGAAAATCATGCGCCTCAAACCGTGTTGAACATACTTGTAAAGCCAGGACGTTTTCGGTACACTTGTGACAAATTTAACAAGCGCAGGTCGCCGCAGATATCAGGCGTCGCTTTAGGGCCGTTGTCTCGCGGTGCCAGACAGAAAAATGGCGAATCACACACCCGCGTTTCTCTATGGAGCGGGTTGGAAATTTCAGGTGGAAGCCCGCTATGGAAAACAACTACAACAACCGACCGTCGATAAGCCCAACAGCGATAGTCGTCGCGGCGGTTTACCTGCTGGTTAGCGTCATAGGCATAAACTGGTTTACCACCTTTGTGCCGGGCATTTTCCCGCCGCAAGCTTCTGCCGAATCGAAGAGTGTTGATGAACTCTTTGTCGTTCTAGTCATAGTCGGCGGCATAGTGTTCTTTCTCATACAGGGCATGTTGCTGATCTCCGTGATAGCTTTTCGCGCTCGCCCGGGTGATGTCGGCGATGGCCCCACCTATCATGGCAATATGATCCTGGAAATCGTCTGGACAATCATACCGGCTATGGTGGTTACTTTCCTGGCCGTTATCAGCTTCAACGTCTGGAGCCAAAACTCGCAGCCCAAAGCCAATATCAATATGGTTAACGGCGCGACGATCCCGATCAACGTCATCGGCGCGCGTTATGCCTGGACGCATACCTACGAGACCGGTCGAAGCACGCCCGATGGCGACCCGATTGTTATCAACAGCGGCGAGACGCTTCACACCTATCTCGGCCAGAATGTCGACTTGACCTTGCAAACCTCAGATACGATCCACTCCTATTGGGTGCCGGCCATGCGGGTCAAGCAAGATCTGTTGCCTGGCAATCCGGCACAGGGTGGACGCCCAACCGAATTGCGCTTCACGCCGGTTCTTGTGGATAACGAAACCTACCCGGCCCGGTATCCCATCGTCTGTGCCGAGCTTTGTGGTGATGGCCATGGGCGCATGCGTGGCACAGTTGTTGTATATGAAGACGAAACGCAGTTCCTTGAGCAATTCTATGAACCCGCAATTCACGCCATTCTCAATCCACCCGCCGATCCGGTGCTGCGGGGCGAGATCGTCATTCAAGAATATATCTGCAATAGCTGTCATATTCTGGATAGTCTCGGTTGGGAGAGCCGAACCGGTCCTGCAATGAACGGCATTGCCGATCGTGCCGGCGAACGTGTGCCCGGTCAATCCGCTGAAGAATATATCGTGACATCGGTCTGGGATGCCTCCGCTTATCTCGTGCCCGGTTATACCGACCAGATGGCGCAGTTTGGTCCGGATCAAGACGGAATGGACCACATGAGCGCCGAGGAACTCTACGCCATCGTCGCCTTCTTGTGTACGCAAGGTGAGCAATCCGATTGTGATAACGAGAACAATACCATAGCCATCCCGGCCGCCATCGAATCGGTCTACGGCATGGAAGTTGATATCACCTTCGGGCAAGGTGACGACGAAACTGTGGAAAACTCCGACGAATCAACCGAGCAAGAACAATCCTAGGCTGAGGTCGAGAGGCATGGCGCAGCCCGATTGAGAACTGACAGGCACTGGGAAGAAAAGGCAAAACATGGCAACAATCGCCGTCCCATTGGGGGGACAACAGCAAAGACAAGAGGTTGACGCCGTTCGGCGTCCCGCGCTCAGCGAGTACTTGCGCTGGAGCGTCGATCACAAGATCATCGGCGTCCAATATGGAATAACCGCCTTGTTCTTCTTCATCGTGGGCGGAACGCTGGCGATGGGCATCCGCCTGGAGCTGTGGACGCCGGAGTTGGACCTGATGGTGTCGGGCGCGGCCTACAACAGCATGTTTACCATGCACGGCACGATCATGATCTTTCTCTTTATCATCCCGATGTGGGCGGCTTACGGCAATTATGTCGTGCCCTTGCAGCTCGGTGCCAAAGACATGGCGTTTCCCTGGCTGAATGCTTTTGCCTTCTGGCTGATCCCGCCCGCGGGCGTGGTCATGTTGCTGGGATACTTCGTTAGCCCGGCTGAAGCCGGCTGGACCTCTTATCCACCGCTTTCCACGCTCTTCAGCGGCGACGGTCAAACGCTTTGGGCCTTGGGCGCACATCTTCTCGGTCTGTCTTCGATTTTTGGCTCGATCAATTTTATCGTTACTATTCTCAATATGCGTCCGGCGGAAATGACTATCTGGCGTATGCCCCTGCTCTGCTGGGCGGTATTGGCAACCAGCATCATCGCTGTGATGGCGACGCCTTTCCTGGCTGGCGCTTTGACACTTCTTCTGCTCGATCGCATGGCCGGAACGACCTTCTTCGATGCCTCTGGCGGTGGCGATGTGCTGCTTTGGCAAAATATCTTCTGGTTCTATAGCCATCCTGCCGTTTATATCATGGTTCTGCCGGGTATGGGTGTACTTTCCGAAGTGCTATCGGTCCACAGCCGCAAGCCCGTTTTTGGTTATCGCATGGTGGGCTTGTCGAGCATGGCGATCGCGATTGTCGGCTTCACGGTCTGGGCGCATCACATGTTTACCAGCCTGCAGCCGGAATTGCGCATCCCCTTTATGATTACTACCATGATTATCGCGGTGCCAACCGGTATAAAGATGTTTAGTTGGCTGGGCACGATCTGGGGTGGCAAGATTCGCTTCACCAGCGCCATGCTCTTCGCGCTGGGCTTCATGTCGATGTTCGTCATCGGCGGGATAACCGGCGTGATGCTGGCTGCGCTGCCCTTTGATATTCATGTACACGACACCTACTTTGTCGTCAGTCATTTCCATTTCGTGCTATTCGGTGGCAGTGTCTTCGCCATTTATGCGGCGCTCTATCACTGGTATCCCAAAATCACCGGCCGCATGATGAACGAGACGCTGGGCAGGATCCACTTTGTCTTTACCTACTTCGGTTTCCTGTTCACATTCTTTCCCATGCACATCGTGGGCATGCTTGGTATGCCGCGGCGTGTGGCCGTTTACGACCCGGCTTTTACCGACTTCAACCGGCTGATTAGTTTCGCGGGCTTCGTCTTGGGTTGCTCCACCTTTATCGCGATCTATAACATCATCAGAAGTTATTCTCATGGTCCGATCGCCGGCGCCAATCCCTGGCGCGCCTTGACCCTTGAATGGGCGACCACCTCGCCGCCGCCGCCGACCAACTTCGATGATGATCCCATTCCCTACGAAGATCCTTATGGCTATGGCACCGAAGCCGCCAGCGCCTATCTGGAAGCGCTGGATGTGGCATTTGACCCGCAGAGACCTGCATCTTCCGGTGCCGACTAGGCGCAAGATGCGCTTGATAATGACGTAAGTTTGATGAGCTGATCATGGCTACCTATGTCGAGCGACAGCAAAAACAAAAAGTCCAGGAGCGCCGCGCCGCAGAGATTCGTCTGAAAAATAACCGGCTCGGTATGAATATTTTTCAGGTCAGTTGGATTATGGCCTTCGTGGCCATGATCGTGGTCAACTGGCAGCTGCGCTTCAGCTATGCGCAGTGGCCGCCTGTTGGTGTCACGGCTTTCGACCCGCTTCTGCCCAGCATCGCGACCTTGTCACTGCTGTTAAGTTCGCTGCTGGTGCAGCGCGGCTTGAAGACCTTGCGCGCAGGAAGCATCACCATGTTTCTCACGCAATGGCGTTCTTCGGTTGGGCTCGGCCTTATCTTCATGGGGATCATCATTTATGAGTTTTTGGGCGTGTCCGAAGCGGCAATGGCCACGCAATATGGCGTAACCTTCCGCCTGATGACCGGCTTTCATTTCGTTCACGCTCTGGCGATATTGGCGATCATGATTCGCGTCTATCAGCAAGGCGGCGCGGGAAGCTACAGCGGTGATGAATACAATTCCTGGGCGGTAGAAGGCGCGGCAAAGCTTTGGTATTTCGTGACTTTCGCCTGGTTGCTGTTTTACGTCGTGCTCTATTGGATTCGCTGAATTGCGCCGGGAACTGACCCGCGTGAAACTTTAACTTTCGAACTGGGGTGGTATACTCGTTGGCGCGTCGCGTTGGCGACCGGCCACCGGCTTTAGGGAGTAGCAATTCATGGACAAACCCGGACTCTCGCGGGCAATCCCGTTTATGATCGCGATCTTTGTTTTGTCGCTGGCGCTAGTCTATGGCTTACGCACCATACAGGACATGGATCCAGTCTGGATGAACGCCGAAACCAGCGAAGGCGCGCAGGTCGGTTTGGTCCTGGCGGTCTTCGCTTCGATGTTTGCCTTCATGTGGGGCGTCGGCGCATTCGACCCCAAAATGAGCGAACATGGCGAGCATGCCCACGAGGAAGAAGAAACCGCCGCCGAAAGCGAGTTCGCATTCAATACCGGTGGTCCGGTCTTTCGCTTGGGCAAATGGCTCTGGGATCTAGCCTGGCGAATCATCAATGATACGCTCAAACCGATGCGCTTCCCCTACATTGATTTCGGCGTCTTGCTAGTTAGATGGATTATTAATGTTGTCTGGGTTGTCATCTGGGCAATCGTCTTTTGGTTCGGCTGGAGGGTTATATTAGTTTCGGTCGCTGGTATACCTGGCACATTGGGCGCGATCCTGATGAGCATTTCCTGTATCTGGCAGACCATCGTGTTTTATGCCGGACAATTGTTTTTGGTCTTGACCTTGTCCGTGGTCGGCATGATCATCCTCTTTGCCTTTGCGCTATTGCCGCTCGGCTTGCGCTTGCAAATAGCCACCGAGCCAAATGCCGATGCCGCGGCCAATGGATTTGGTGACTTTATTATACCGGTACAAGATATCCTGGGTCTGGTTTTGCCGCCCGATGACTTTGCCAACCAAACTATTGCAGGCACCAGCCAATTCGCCATTTTGCTGGGTTTCATATTTGTCATCTTTATCTCCCTGGCCGTTGCCGCCGGAGGCATGGCGGTATTCTTTTATCTGGCGCATCGCGGCGTCAAAGAAGTGACTGAAATCCAACCGACAGATCGCGAGCGCACGCAGATTTTGCCAATCCGTGAAATGGGCAAGGTTGCCGGAGGTGTCGCCGGTATCATCCGGGCGATTCCCCGCGCCATCGGTTATCAGAAATGAGCGCTCGCCATACACGAGTATGCCTGCCGCGGTTATACAAATTTATGGATTGCTGCGTTGACGTGAGCGAAGCGGCTAAGCAAATACGTCGCTCGGCGGCAGCGACAGGGTCCGCAACGCTCACACAAAATAGCGGACCTTTTGCTCCTGCGAGCATAGTGGTCCACAAAATAAGAGTGAGAGACAAAACATGGCAGAATTAACTGCGGATCAGCTAAACGCCGTAGCACACGACGACCACGGGCACATGAGCGCAGAAGAACATAATGAGAATATGAAGCTCGGTATGTGGCTGTATCTGGCATCCGAGATTGTGATCTTTTCCATCATGATCGTCGGTTATGTGATCTTCCGCATTAATCGCGCGGATGTTGTGGCGCTGGCGCATGAGCAGTTGGGTATCGGCCTGGTTACGGCAAATACTTTCATATTGCTCGCCAGCAGCTTCTTTATGGTGATGGGTTTGCGCGCCATGCAGAATGGCAATCGCCAAGGCATGCTGCGCTGGATCGGAGCGACTGCGCTCGGTGGCGCGGTATTTCTCTGCGGTCAATACATCGAATATTCCGAATTGGCACACTTGGGAATCGCGCTAGGTTTCGATACCGCATCGCAATGGAGTTCGTTCGGCATGCGTTTCTATGCGCCGACTTTCTTCCACGGCGCGCATGTCCTGGTTGGCGTGATCTGGGCATTGGAAGTCATGCGGCGTGGCGCCAAAGGGCGCTACGACCACAATCCAATCGGCATCGAGATGTTTGGCTTGTATTGGCACTTTGTTGATGTGGTCTGGATCATGCTTTTCACTTTGATTTACCTCGTTTAGGAGCGCGAAGATGGCAGAAGCAACGCATGGGCTAGCACAAGATGGTCACGGACACCATAGCAATACGGTACGCCTGCTCGGCCGCGAAATCACGGTTGAAGGCGGGATATACACGGTCGTCTTTGCTGGTTTGGCGATCCTGACGGCAGTCGAAGTGCTCAGTGCCGAGTTCCTCAAAGGAGCCATACATGATACGCCGGATGCCGCCACCACTTTGCAAGCGATCAAGGCGATACTGCTGCTGTCGCTTGCCGTAATCAAGTCCAGCCTGGTCATCTGGTTTTACATGCACCTGAAACACGAGAAGCGCATCCTGGCGGTAGTTCTGCTTTTGCCGCTGCTGATCGCCGCGCTGTCCGTCATGTTTGTCCTGGCTGTCCCGCCTACCGGTTACAGCCTCTAGGGGAGGGTCCCATGCCCGTTGATGTCACTCTGCGCGATGGTACACGGACCACGATCAAAATCCGCCAGCACGAATGGCACATCGATGAACCAGCGGAAGCCGGTGGCACTGACACCGCCCCGACACCGGGTGAGATGATGCTCGGCGCGCTCGGCTCTTGCATGGCCATCACTTGCCGGCTCTATGCCGAACGCAAGGGTTGGGATCTGCAAGCGGTTGAGATCAAGGTCGACTACGAGCGCTTCAAGGGCTCCGATTACCCGCAGCATGAGGGTGACGAGCTATTCGTGCATGAAGTCCGCAAAGCATTGGTTTTCCACGGTGACCTGGATGACAAACAGCGGCGGCGGCTCTACGATATCGCCGGCAAATGTCCGATCCATCGCCTGCTGAGTTTTCCTACCTATTTTGTCAACATGGCGCTTGAAGAGAGTTAAGCGCTGCAGTTGCCACGCGTCACTAACCACAGAAATGCCAAACCTCGGCAAAACGCTGGCGCCGCTTCTGCCGCAGCATAATCGGCAATCGCCTAAGGCACTAACCCTACTCAAAGCGCTGACGCTATGGTCAACTTACTGACCGTTCAGCCCGATGCCCATTCATAGCCCAGGTGCGCGATGTTCTCCAGTCCCAAGGCATTGCTCGACAGTTACGAACTCTTCCCCAAAAGAAGCTTGGGACAAAACTTCATGCACGATCCCCAAGCCCTGGACAAAATTGTCGCCTGTGCACGGCTAACGCCCGATGACACCGTGGTCGAGGTCGGCGCCGGTACCGGTGCCTTGACAGCAAAACTGGCTGAATGCGCCGGCGAAGTATTCGCCATCGAAATGGACAAACGCCTGCAACCCATCCTCAATGATCGTTTTGATGAGGTATCCAATGTGTATTTGGTCTACAAGGATATTCTCAAAACCGATATCCGGGTTTTGCTTGGCAACCAAGCCTTTATAGTGGTGGCGAATGTGCCTTATTACATCAGCAGCGCCATTCTCTGGCACTTCCTGGAAGCGAAGCAGCGACCGCTGAGGATGGTGCTGACCATGCAATACGAAGTTGCCGAACGCATCATCGCACAAGACGGATCAATGAACATTTTGGCGGTCGCCTTGCAATATTACGGCGTGCCACGCATCGTCGGAAAACTAAGCCCGGCTGTATTCTGGCCTCGCCCTAATATCTATAGCGCCGTTGTGCACATCGAAACCCACGCCAGCACGCCCGTTGATGTACCTTCGGCCAATGCCTTCTTCCGCGTCGTCAGAGCTGGATTCAGCATGAAACGCAAGCAGCTGAAGAATGCGCTGTCCGGTGGCCTGCACATAAAATCCGCAATGGCGAGCAATCTGTTGCAAACTGCAGACATCGATCCGCAGCGACGTGCGGAAACGTTGACACTGCAAGAGTGGGCGCGTCTGACACGTTCCATCGCCGAATCAAACGATATATTCTGACGCAAGATTTATGTTGCCGTAGCAAATTGGCAAGATTCTACAGACATACTATGTTCAAGAAAGCCGCTCGGCGGCAGCGAACAGATCTGCCGCATTCGCACGAGATTTCAAGCCCTCTGTATACGCGAGCAAAGCGGCATATCAAAGAACAGAAAAGGAAGGATGCACATTATGGGCAAGGAAGTAGCAACACTAGGCGGCGGCTGCTTTTGGTGCGTGGAAGCGGTCTTCACTCAACTGACCGGAGTTGAATCAGCGATATCCGGCTATATGGGCGGTCATGTGCAGAACCCAAGTTACCAACAAGTCTGCGCCAAGACTACTGGCCACGCCGAGGTCGTTAACGTGACATTCGATAATGAGGTCTTGAGCTTTGAGGACGTCTTAAACATATTCTTCGCCACGCATGATCCCACCACCTTGAATCGGCAGGGCAACGACCGCGGACCCCAATATCGTTCCGGCATTTGGTATCATTCCCCAGAGCAAGAGCGCATCGTCCGCGAGACTGTCAAAAGGCTTGACGAGCAACAACTCTATGCCAACAGGATCGTGACCGAGGTCTCGCCAGCCAGCACATTTTGGGTCGCCGAGGATGACCATCAAGATTACTTTGCTACCAATCCGACGCAGGGCTATTGCTCCTACGTCATCGCTCCCAAGGTCGCCAAATTCCGGAAGAAGTATTTCGAGCGTCTCAAGCATTAGGCGGCCAGTTGCGGGTCAAAAAAAGCACAGCCATCGGACTGTGCTTCTTATCATAATGCGGATTGAGTTGGCGTCTAAGTCATGCCTTCGACGCGCACGCCCGGCCCCATCGAGGATGTCAAGACCATACGCCGAACGTAGGCGCCTTTCTGCGATTCGGGCTTGGAAGCCCGTATCGTATCTACCACTGTTTTGAGATTTTCGGATAAATTCTCGTAAGTAAAACTGGCTTTACCCACCGGCACATGCACGTTTCCGGTCTTGTCATTGCGGAACTCCACGCGCCCGGCTTTCAATTCGTTGATGACGCGCGGCAAGTCGTCCGGTGGCACAACCGTACCGGCTTTAGGATTCGGCATCAGACCACGCGGACCCAGAATCCGGGCGATCTGCCCAACCTTGCGCATCATCGGTGGTGTGGCAATTGTCACGTCAAATTCCAGCCAGCCCTCGTTGCGAATCTGGTTGATGACTTCATCAGTGCCGATAATGTCGGCTCCCGCCGCCAAAGTTGCATCCGCCTGGCTTTCGTCCACAAAAGCAAGGATACGCACGCTCTTACCAGTGCCGTGAGGCAGCATGACCGTGGAACGCACTTGCTGATCACTGTGACGCGGATCAATGCCCAAGCGAAAATGCACTTCAATCGTCTCATCAAACTTGGCTGTCGCGTTGCCATGCACAATTTTCAGCGCCTCATCCATTGGATAAAGCGTCTGCCGATCAAAGGACGCGAAAGCTGTTTTGTAACGTTTTCCCATCGTTTCTTCTCCTGGTGGTAAACGGGCAGGCACGCCCTCCCACAATTCGCCATTGATACAATTGTTGCGCAACGCGGTTCCGGTCTAGTCGGCAACCTTGATGCCCATTTGCCGCGCTGTACCTTCGACTTGACGCATTGCGCCTTCAATATTTATAGCGTTCATGTCAGTCATCTTAACCTGCGCGATTTCTCGCACTTGATCACTGCTCAGGGTCCCGACAATTTCTGTGGCCGGGTTGGACGCTGCCTTTGGGATACCGGCCGCTTTCTTGATCAAGAACGAGGTCGGTGGGCTCTTCAGCGCAAACCTGAAGGATCCATCCGCAAAAACGGTAATCTCGGCCGGCACAATTTCACCCATACGACTGGATGTGCGTCCATTATATTCCTTGCAGAATTGCATGAGGTTGATACCATGCTGCGCTAACGCCGGACCGATCGGCGGCGCCGGATTTGCTTTGCCGGCGGGAATCTGCAGTTTAACTATCGCTTTAACTTTCTTTGCCATTTGCTTTCCTCGTCAGAATCAGAACAGTCTCGTCTACTTACCTCTGGCCCGCCACCTTGGCCGGCGCTGGGCGGCATTTACATGCGTTCCACTTCCATAAAGCTGAGCACCACGGCCGTTTCGCGACCGAAGAAATCCACCATGACGCGCACTTTCTCACGTCCGGAATCGATTGTAGCCACCGTACCCGGGAAATCGTTGAAGGGACCACCAACGATGCGCACCCGCTCGCCGATCTTGAAGTCGACCTTGACCACCGTGTCTTCGGAATCCATGCGGTCCATGATGCGCTTAACTTCTTCTGTACGCAGCGGCGTCGGCTGATTTTCGCCACCGACAAAACCGACCACACCCGGCGTATTGCGCACCGTATACCAAGCGTCCTTGTCCAGTTCCCCTTCGTCGGGGTCCCAGCGCATCTGAACCATGACATAACCCGGGAAAACCCGCTTCTCGACCGTGCGGCGCTTGCCATCCTTGACTTCGATCTCGTCTTCGGTGGGGATCAGCACATCATAGATCTGATCTTGCATGCCCATGCTCTCGATACGCTGTCGCAGAGCATGTTCGACTTTCTTTTCATAGCCGGAATAGCAATGGATGAAGAACCAATAGCGTTCTAATTCGTCTTCGCCAGCCACCTCGTCCAGGGAGATATTCAAGCCCTCGACTTCATCCTCTTGCGGCTCGGCATCATCGAGATAGACCGGATTAGGATCGTAGTCGGTCAATTGCTGCTCGTCTTTCGATTGTTCACTCATATTTGTCGTCTATTCGATTGACAGAAGTGGCGTTCAAACACTTTAGATCGTGCCACGGCGTATCATCGCGAATGCGCCGGCGACCATAACGATGATCACGGCAATCAGCATCCAGGCATAACCCGGATTAAGCCCAATACGCATAAACTCCGACCAAAGTACAGCCAGTATGCCCAAGAATATCGCAGAGGCGATCGTGACATTGATGCACAGAATGGTCAAGCGACGTGTGTCTGCTCTGGTCGGCCAAGCCACCTTATTCAACTCGGAGCGGACATTGCTAAAATACTCCAATACCTGAAACAGCGGCCGCGTGATTGTATTGCCCTGCGGCTCGTTTTTTGTCTTTTTTGCCTTACGCGTCCGACGACCTGGTGTTGCCAAGCCTTTTTTTCCGGTTATCGCGCTGTCGTCCTGCTCTTCAGCAGTGTCTTCCGCGACCATAGCACTTTGCTCCTCGCTCCTCGGTACAGCTTTTCCTGATAGATAAGCACCGCCATTGCGGACGGTGCTTACAGATTTCGCTTCAGGGGCAGAAAGACTCGAACTCTCGACCTACGGTTTTGGAGACCGTCGCTCTACCAACTGAGCTATACCCCTATAAGATCTTCTCGTCCTGATAATTGCTGCAATGCACTACATTATGAATACGCAGCGCGAATCACTTGGTTTCCCGATAGATCACATGCCGACGCAAATATGGGTCGTACTTTCGCAATTCCAAGCGTCCTTGTGTATTCCGACGGCTCTTTTCGGTAATGTAGATATGACCGCTCTCGGTGCTACGCATCTTTACGACAATGCGCTGTCCTTTTTTCGCCATGCCTTCACCTTCGCCTTATTATGTTTGGCGCTTCCCATTTACCAAGATCAGAGCCTCCGATGAGATTTGAACTCATGACCTCGCCCTTACCAAGGGAGCGCTCTACCCCTGAGCTACGGAGGCACTCTTCCGCTCAATGACGGCCAACAAGCCGTCCGCGTTCACGCAGTCTCGCAAACATGCCGAAGGCGCGAACAAAGCGGTCTACCAACAATTGGGCCGGACTGGATTCGAACCAGTGTAGGCTCTCGCCAGCGAATTTACAGTCCGCCCCCTTTAGCCACTCGGGCACCGACCCCTACTGATCTGGTTGTTAAACCGTAGCCACCACTGGGACTCGAACCCAGAACATCCTGTTTACAAAACAGGTGCTCTGCCAATTGAGCTATGGTGGCACCTGCCTGGCGGAACCAATATGGGCTCCCGGATTCACAGAGCATCTATTGCGAAACCGCTGCAAAAGTGTACCACGCCGGCAAAACCACCTCAAGGTTGCTTTTCCCGTGGTAGGCAACGCCGCGTATTGTACGACGGGCCATAGGCGCTGTCAAGGCAATCCGCATTCACCCGTCTTCTGGCGCTTCATCCGGAAGGAGAAAATCGGCGGCGGCAAACGCAGGATCGGGATACTCATAAAATCCGCGACCGCTTTTAACACCCAGCTCGCCTCGACCAACTTTTTCCGTCAATATCGGCAGCGGCAAGTCGGAACGATCGCCGCTTTCCGCTGCGTAACGTAACTCAATATCACGGATAACATCCAAGCCGATTCGGTCCATCTGCGCGAAGGGCGGCAACATCTCGCTGCCGAATTTTATCATCCAGGCGCGGTCTATATCTTCAATGCTTGCTACGCCACTGTCCGCTACCTTCATGACTTCCTTTTTGACCGCACGCCAGACACGGTTAAAGATGAATCCAGTGCTTTCCCGCCGAACGCGCAGCGGCAGAATGCCGATTGCGCTGGCAAATTCGCACAAGGCATCCAGAACATCGGAGCGTGTAACGCTTCCCGCGCCGACTTCTACCATCGGGCTGTCCCAGACCGGCAAATAAAAGTGCAGATTCGCCACCTGCTCGGCGCGCTCGGTCGCGTCTTCTATCAAGCTGACGCGAATCGAGGAACTGTTGCTGGCGATGATGGCGTTTTCCGGCAAATAGCGGTCAATCTGAGCAAATACCAGGCGTTTCAATTCCAGCTTTTCCGGCACCGCCTCGATGGCAAGATCGGCATCGCGCAGCGCCACTTGCAGATCGGTTTCGTATCCGATTCGCGCCAAGCTCACCTCTTCCAACTCGGCTGACGCACGACCCGAAGCTACCCAATCCGTCACGATGGCCGCTTGTGCCGCGCGCGCGGCCGCCAGTACCGCCGCGTCCAGATCATACAGTTTTACCGGAAAGCCGTGCCGCGCTATCTGCAATGAAATCTGCCGGCCCATTGTACCCGCGCCGACAACCGAGACGCGCTTGATCCTAGTCACTTTTGCTGCCTTTTCTTTCGGAAATCTGCGACCGCATTTGGTTCAGTAGCTCGTTCAAAGCCGCGTATCGCCGGTCACGTTGCAAAAGCATCTCGTCACGTTGCTTTTCATCATAGTCATAAAACCCGGTCAAGGTCTTGCTGCCAAGCCGACCTTCGGCGACGATTTCCCGCAGCATATTCGGCGCTTGCCAGTCTTCGCCCAAGCCTTGCGCCAACACGTCACAAATGCTGGCATAGACATCCAGGCCTGCCATATCGGCGATCTGAAACGGTCCATAAAATGGCAAGCGGAATCCGAAACTACTGCGCACAACCTCATCCACTTCCTGAGGCGTCGCCAATCCTTCGGCAACGCAGGCTACAGCCTCGCGAAACAAAGCAAATTGTATGCGATTCGCCACGAATCCAGGTCCGCTACCGACAGTCGCCGGTCGTTTGCCAATCGCCAACAGGAAGGCGCGTGTCCGCTCGATGACTGCCGGGTCAGTGTGCGCTGAGGGAATGACTTCCACACCCGGCGTCCATTCCGGCGGATTGAACCAGTGCATCCCCAGAAATCGCGATTTGCTCACTACAAATGCTGCCAGCTCGTCTATCGGGAACGATGAGGTATTGGAGGCGATGATCGTTTGCGCAGGCGCGTGCGCATCACAGGCAGCCAGCACATCGCGCTTGATCTCGATGCGTTCCGGCACGGCTTCGACGACCAAGCCCACATCAGCGACGGCACTTGCAAAATCCTCAGCGATTCTGACATCCGCCAAGAAGTCCAAGGCGGTTGCATCGAGTAGACCGGCTTCCACGTGGCCCTTCACGCGCAACGCGAGTTTTTCCAGCGCCAAGCGCGACATGTCCGCGTTCGCATCCAGCAATATGACTTTGATGCCGGCCAAGGCGAAATATTCGGCGATACCCAATCCCATCGTGCCCGCGCCAATAACGGCAACGCTGCCGGGCAATCCGGTCAAATCGTACTTACCATCTTTAGTTTTGGGAATTATATACTAGAATAGCCAAACCTTTTCAGGCTTATTTCTTTCGCTTGTCTAGGTGTTCTTGCCAGTACCGCCATTCGTGCTTCTTCTTAGGTTTGCCCATCATAATCATCCTAGCGATGTTCTCCGGCGTGTCATCTATCGGCTCAGGGAAATCTAGTGGCGGCCTCCCCCTACGGCGTTTAGGGTTATCTGGCTCATTGTCTGTCATCATTTACCCCTTCAATTCAAGCTGTAGTTTAACTCTCAAGTATTCCATGCCGCGATTGCCTTTAATGCGGTTACACGACCCACATAGCAACTGCAAGTTGCTAATATGTTCTGTACCACCATTCGCCTGTGCGACAATGTGATCTACTTCAAGGTGTCTTGATTCAAAATGCGTATTACATCCTGCGCAATGACCGCCCTGCTCACCGTAAAGAAGACGTTTATTCTCTGGGCTATTGTATGGTGGTAGCTTACCCAAGTCAGTGCGTTGCGGTATATCTGTGCGGTGAACCGGTTGGGAGAACAACCCAAGTTCATTGCGTAGTCGCATTTGTACGAGGTCTATAGCCTTGGGGGATATGTCTATACCTACCCATTGACGCATCAATTCTTGCGCCGCTATGCAAGTCGTGGCACAGCCGCAAAACGGGTCAAGTACCGTATCGCCCTCATTGCTACTCGCTTCGATAATACGACGGAGTAAGGGGGTCGGCTTTTGCGTAGGGTATCCCGTTCTCTCAGACTTTTTGGTGTGCATCATATCGGGTATATCATCCCAATTTGTGCCGTAGCGATACGCTTCTACCACGCTCCCCCGACGTTCTACCAGAGGGTAGCGAATGCGTATCGTGTCATTCCTTGTCCTGTATATTCTCCCCTCTGACTCCAACTTTTCTATTGAAGCATCAGTGTAATCTCCCCGTGGGGCAGTCTTGAACCACCCGCGAGAATCCTGCATAAACCCAGCCTTCTTAGCTTCTTTATGTGACAGTATTTTCTCTCCCATCGGGGCATTGAACAGCCATTGGTCAGATTTAGAGTAATACAAAATCACATCGTTGTTTCTAGCAAACTGGCTTGCTATCCCCTTTGCCCCGCGTGCTGACTTGCCATAAGACCATATAATTTCATTCCGAAAATTCTTTCTTCCAAATATTGCATCCATAACGATCTTCAAGTAATGGCTCATCGTGGGGTCGCAGTGAAGATAGATGCTCCCTGCTTGCTTCAGGATGCGGCGCATCTCCAATAACCGTGCCGCCATATATGCCAAATATGACTTATCGCTATCCGTAATCGCCGCCAGCAATACACGGTGCAAGCCCAGATGCTTGTGCGCGATCAAGTTAATCCACTCTGTATCAATATCAGACAATGACCACGTATCCTTGAACTCAGCGCCGGCCGCCGCTGAACCAATCGGAGCGGCATAGTTGGCATTGCTATTGAACGGTGGGTCGAGGTAAATCAGGTCAACACTTTCCGAGTTCATTCCACGCATAATGCCGAGGTTGTCGCCCGTCCATATTGTCTGGTCTACCCAGTTTGGATCACTCATATCTACCCTCTAATCAGGTCTTGGTACTTTAGCCGTTTGTTTACTGCGTTCCTTACGACACTTGCCATCTGTTGCCGTGTATCCAGTGGGCGGCTGTTGTGACGCCCTGCGAACTCATTTACGTAGCGGTGTAGGTGCTTGTGGCTCATCTGGTGGTACGTTCCTACATAGCCGCGCTTGAGCATACTCCAAAACGATTCTAGCCCGTTCGTATGTATCTCGCCATTTACATATTCGCCGACTGAGTGGCTTACGGCTTTGTGCTTGCGCCGCATTCCTTTGTAAGCCCGCGCCTCGTCTGTGTACACAATCGCGCTATCTGTTGTGTTGTCCTCTACTACGCCGTGCAAGGTAAGGCGGTCTGTCGCTTCTACTACTTCCGCCTGTACGTTGCCGGAGTCTCTGTCTAGTACACCGACTACCGCCGTCTTGCCGACAGTACCGCGTCCAGCGTGTAGCTTCTTGTTGGCGTGTTTGTTGCCTTCTTTTCCACCGATGTAGGTTTCGTCTACTTCAACTTCTCCGTAGAACTTGTCGGCGTTATCGCAGTATGTCTCGCGTATGCGGTGCATCATGTGCCAAGCGGACTTCTGCGTAATGTCCAATTCACGGTGCAACTTCATCGAGCTAATGCCCTTTAGGTTTGTGGTAATCAGATAGATTGCGATAACCCACTTCTGGTAGCCGATTGGCGAATTGTGCATTAGCGAGTTTCTTTTCGCCGAGAAGTGCTTACGGCAATCGCGGCACCGGTAAGGCATAGTCGGGTGCTTGACTTCGCTTACCTTATCGCTCTCGCAATGAGCGCAACGAACACCGTCTGACCAGCGAGCATCCTCGAACCACTTTTCCGCCGTAGCGTCATCTGGGAATTGCTTGAATAGCTCGATGATTGATATGCCCTTGCGGTAGTGTTGCCCTGGTGCGTTCTGTGCCATCTCTATTCCTCGACTACTGATTATATGAACTAGAATAGCCGATATTGCAGGGCTTGTCAAGGGCAATTTGACAAGATTTGCCACCAATTTCACCATGTCGTAATAAGCAATAGTTCCATATAATGCAGTCGGAGGTGATGCGGACACATTTTGCCAAATTTCCGACGGTTGGGTCTTAGGGATGTCCAATTAGTCAGAAAGGAGGACAAAATGCTCCACATTAAAAATGCCTACTTATGCCTTTTGTTGTTTCGCATCATCATCTACACGATGTTTGATCTTGGCATCATTTGCGTGTAATCTAGGCACATAGCAGCGTGTCGGTATCATCTCCATCTGTATCAGGGAATAATCCCCCTCGTAATAAGTCTTGGCTACTCTAGTATATAATTCCCTTAGTTTTCATATCAGATTCCTGCAAACACACCATTCAACCGTCTAAAACTACAGGGGCGACCCGCAAGGTCGCCCACAATTAAGAACTCTATATATCGAAATCCGTGAGAAGACAAGCAGGTCGTACTAAACCGGCCGAACTATTGTGGCTGTACGATACCCTCGGTTTCGCCTTTGCGGATCGCCAGTCTGGCCTCGCCGTAAGCCTCTGCTTGTGGCCAAGCGATGAGCGGAAGCTCCCTTAGCAGGAAACCTCCGCTTCAGACTGCCTATAGAAGATTGAAGACAAGATCAACGAGCGAGGCAAGATATATCAAAGGTCTTGCAGTCGCTGCCGATTCAACGCCTTAACTTATTCCATTAGTGCCAATTGCATGCTGCTGTATTGCGACTGATAAGAATAGGCTTCCATGCGCGCAGCGTAAACACGGGCGCCAACGATCGTCGCGCAACCTCTGGACTCATCCTCGAGACAAGTCAGCACATCCTGACCGGGCGCTGTTTTTGTCCAAACGACCTGAGTCCGCTCCGCATAAGAAAGGCGCTTTTCTATCTCATGCTGCGCTTCCCAGCCTTCATAATACATGGCACCGGCGTCACTTGCGATCGCCATGCGCACTTGCGACGCGCCGTACCACTCCCGATGACTCAGGTTGAGCTGCCGCTCGGTCGTCACGATCATGCTCCACTGCGGCTGTTGACTGTGCCGCTCGAGCTCGGCTTCGGCTGCGCGCAACTTCTCGTCAGTCGCCATGAGCTGCTGATTGCGTTGCGCCAACGCGCTTTGGGATTGACCCCATCTGCGCTTCAGGTGCTCCCGTTCACTGGCCAGCGCCACAATCAGGTTGCCGGCGTCGTCAAGCTGCCGCGTGTTCTGCTGCAATGCGTGGGACTTGCCTGAGAGTTCATTTTGCGTCGCGGCAAGCTCACGTGCCGTGGTGTCGAGCTCATTCTGCGTCATACCCAGCTCATATTGACTGGCAGCCAACGCTTCATGCACCGCGGACAACTCAACAAGCAAGTTCTTTACACCGCCAAACACCATCACGATGATGATGGCAAAAGTGATCAGCAGACCTAGTAGCCTTGACCAAAAATGGGACTTTCTTGCTACGGGCTGTTTCTCCTTCATGTCGACCTCCAAATAAAGATCTATTCTTACGGGGCCAGCTACCCATCATTCTACCCAACTCTATAATCTTTCGCTAGTAATTCGCCCCCGGCTGTATGATGCCCTCCGTTTTGCCTTTGCGAATCGCCAATTTTACCTCGCCAATCGCCTTGGTGACCTCAATATCGCGCGGGCAGGCCGGCGTACAATTGAAGATCGTGCGGCAGCGCCACACACCGTTGGGCTCGCTGAGGATATCGAGGCGTTCTTTTCCCGCCTGATCGCGCGTATCGAAGATGAACCGATGCGCCTGCACAATCGCGGCCGGTCCTACATAATGACCATTGGCCCAAAAGCTCGGGCAGGAAGTGGTACAGCAGGCACAGAGTATGCACTTTGTGGAATCATCAAATAGTTCTCGGTCGGCTTGCGTTTGCAGGCGTTCGCGCCCGTCTTCGGGTAGCGGATCATCATTGACGAAAAATGGCATCACCTGCTTATAGTGATCGAAAAACGGCTCCATGTCGACTATGAGATCTTTGACCACGGGCATGCCCAGAATAGGCTCGACCTGAATCCGTTCGCCGACATCCTGAACCAGAATTTTGCAGGCCAGGCGATTGACCCCGTTGATGCGCATGGCATCCGAGCCACAAATGCCATGAGCGCAGGAACGCCGCAGCGATAGTGTTCCGTCTTGCTCCCACTTGATGCGATGCAGCATCTCCAAGACGCGATCGGTGGGATCGACGTCTTGGAGCAGAAACTCCTGCCAATATGGTTTTTCTTTGCCAGGCACTTCGGGATTCTGCCGTCTAATCTTGAAAGTCACGTCCATGTAATGACCACCTATCTATCTATATCTATGCACTTTTGACTTTCCCACATTCCTCCAACCTTTGCGTTGAAGCAAGGACTGTCCTCAACGAAAGCCCCGTCGACTTCGCTAGTGCTTCCATAGAAATAGCTTTACTCCCAACATACTCCATAACTTTATGATCGGCAGGCGGAAGGCTATTACAGGGGTTTGCAAAATGAATGAGCACACCACCTACTATTACAACAACAACGAGAATCGCCAAAAGTAATGTCTTTGTGTCCACGCCAAAGAACCGTTCGTTGGATTCGCTATGTGAGGAATACCCTGCACGAGACTTTCTTTCCTGTACTAGCCGTTGCCAGCATGAATAGCAAAGGTCGGGTGGCTTGTTCGGTACGCCTTCGAATTCGCTAACCCGTTTGCTCTTCCTGCAATTGGCGCATGTTCGCTCGTTCATTCATTGCTTCCTTCCTCAACCGAGATTGTCTCAAGCGCAGATTAGTAAACCCGCTCTTTCGGGCGGAACTTCTGCTGCTCTTCCGGTACGCCTTGTTCTTGCTCCGCTTCCCACAAAGACAAATCTACCGGCTTGTCGAAGCCGATTTCGTAAGCTGGATTATCCCACTTGCCATCCTGAGATACCAGCGAATGCACCATCCAGTTTTCGTCATCGCGCGCTTTGAAATCCTCACGGCTATGCGCGCCGCGGCTTTCCTTGCGTTCAATGGCTGCGCGCGCGGTCACATCTGCCAGGTCAAGCATTGCGCCAAACTCCCAGGCTTCCATCAAGTCAGTATTAAACACACGCGCCTTGTCGTCGATCCTGATGTCGCCGTAGAAGCGCTGGCGCAATTCCGCCAGATCATCAATGCCCTGCTGCATGTTTTCTTCAGTGCGGAAGACACCGATATTTTGCATCATCGTCTCTTGCATCCTGGCGCGCAATTCACCCGGGCGCGATTGGCCCGTTGAATTGCGAATGCGATCAAACTCGGCGCTTATCTCGGCCTGCGGGTTTGCGGGCAAGGCGGCCCAATCGGCGCGTTTGACATAATCCGCCATGTGCATGCCGCCCCGTCGTCCGAATACAATCAGATCCACCAGCGAATTGGTACCCAGCCTGTTGGCGCCATGAACGCTCACGCAAGCCGATTCGCCCGCCGCATACAGGCCAGGCATGACCGTACCCCGGGCATCAACGACTACCTGGGCATCGACATTTGTGGGGATTCCGCCCATTGCGTAATGCGCTGTCGGCTGTACCGGCATCGGCTCCTTGACCGGATCAACCCCGAGATAGGTACGGCAGAAATCCAGGATATCGGGCAGTTTGCGCTCAATATCAGTTTTGTCAATGAATTCACTCTTGTCGCGCCCCTCTTCAGCGAAATATCGGTTAACCGTCTGGGGCCGAATATCCAGGTGCACATAACCACGATTCTTGATGCTGCGGCCAGCACGTGTTTCCAGATAGATCGCGCGGCTAACCACATCGCGGCTGGCCAAATCTTTGGCACTGGGCGCATACCGTTCCATGAAGCGCTCGCCGACACTGTTGATCAGGACACCGCCTTCGCCGCGAACACCCTCGGTGATCAGAATACCCATTCTGAAAATGCCGGTAGGATGGAACTGAAAGAACTCCATGTCTTGCAGGGGTACACCGCGACGTAAGGCAATAGCCGCGCCATCGCCGGTCAGCGAATGCGCGTTACTCGTAACCGACCAGCAGCGCCCCCATCCGCCTGTGGCGAAGAAACTTGCCTTGCCATGGAAAACGTGGTACTCGCCCGTACCTAACTCAATCGCGATCACACCAGCGACCGCGCCATCAACAACGATCATGTCAACGACCTGGAATTCGTCGAAGAAGGTGACTTCGTTGCGGATGCATTGCTGATAAAGTGTTTGCAAAATCATGTGACCGGTGCGGTCGGCCGCGTGACAAGCGCGCCGCACCAATTCCTCGCCGAAGTTGCGCGTATGGCCGCCAAAGCGACGCTGACTGATGCGCTTTTCCGAAGTGCGATCAAAAGGCAAGCCCATATGCTCCAATTCGATCACGGAATCGACAGCGTTTTCCGCCAGGATCTTAGCCGCCGCCTGATCGGTCAGATAATCGCCACCTTTGACCGTATCGTAGGTGTGGTAGATCGGCTTGTCTTCATCAAGGTTGCCAAGCGCCGCGCCGATGCCGCCTTGCGCCGCGCCGGTATGGCTGCGCGTGGGGTATAACTTGCTAACCACCGCCACATCCGCGCCGGCTTTGCTCGCATAGAGGGCTGCCATCAATCCCGCGCCGCCTGCCCCAACAATAATCGCATCGTGTTTATGGATTTTCATTCATTCCCCACTTCTGTATGACTTACCCCGCGTCCAAATCGCAGCGGACAGGGTCGCATCTGCACCTGTTAAATGGTCCTGCTGCTAGTCATCGGCTGCGCCTGCCGTCGATCCATTTAAGTAGGCTTGCAGTTGCGCCGGTAATTCTTCGCCGCGCAACTCGTAAATCTCGGCCGTGGCCGCCATCGCCTCGTTGATAATGTCTTTTTCAATTGGCAACAGCAAAGAGGCAGCGCCTACCGCCAGCAATACTGCGGCGATCACCGTGCACAGCGCAGTTGATATTCGGCGAACGAAGCCGTTACCGCTGGTATAATCAGTCAAAACGTATCGCAAGCCATTGAAGCCGTGCAATACCACCAGCACTAGCAAGAAAAGGTCATAGACACGCCAGAAATAGAGGCCCAAAGCTGTATAGGACCAGCGATGATAAACGAACTCCACGGCTGTCGGCACTACGCCTATCGTGCCGTTATCTTGCAGCGTTCCCACTACTTGCTGCGCGGCAGTTATGTCAAAAACACCTTGCACAACATGCATCAGCGCCAGGTGACCGAAAACCAGCGGCACGATGAGGATGCCGCTGACACGCATGAAAGCCCACCAGAAGCGTTCGACCGGGCTCGCCTGCGGATACTTTCCGCGTGAAGCCGAGCCATCGCCGCGGATCATGCCAAAGAGCGCAGCCAAAACAACCGCTGCCGCCAGCGCGGCTACAAAGCCGGCGATAAATGGCAATTGCTCGAGAATCGAGAAGACCACCACATCCATTATCTTGTCGCCAGCGATGGCCTGTTCCGTGATATAGAAATCCACCACGTGCCCAGCCATACCCAGGAATACCGGAGTAATCACCAGCAGGGTAATTATCAGCACAGCAATTGCCGCCTGCGATTGATATCGCCACAGCTCCGGCTTGTAATCGAATATGATGATGCGCAAGCCATTAAAGGCATGATAAACCACTGCGAAGACCAGTCCGAATTCGCCCAGCGTGAAAATCGGTGATTGATAGGCGGCGATGGCTTTCACATAGAGGTCGGGATAAAAGACAGCCCAGGAGGTATCGATCACATGCAGCGCCAGGAACAGCACCACACCAACACCGGTCAGGCGATGCAAGACCCAACTCCATTGACCGATAGCGCCTCGGTAACGCAAGGTCTCTCTGACAGTCAAGACAAGAGAAGTCAAGGGACACCCTTTCTCATCACAGCGTTTCGACAATACCGCATAGTGCTTATGTTCGGCAATTCAAAGAACGCCGCGTATTATAACACGGTCAATAATGCGCGCAAAGGTGAGCGTAAGGCCGCACATTAACGTCGTGTTGACAGAGCTTTAAACCTTGCATAAGCTGAACCGGAACAAGCGCGGCACTTCCGCATTGCCGCGATACCCGAGGGAGAACCTGAATATGGATGATCTCACTGCTTTGATAACCGATTTGGACGGCTTGAGCCTGTTCGTCGGTTTGGTGATCGGTCTGCTGGTTGGCGTTGGCTTTGTCATGTTAACACGCTTCAGCATGAAAAAAACGTTTCAACAAGCCCTGGACGATCAACAGACGACGTTTGAAGGGGCAACGAAAGAATTGAAGGCCGCCTTTGACAGCCTTTCGGCCGGAGCGCTTAAGAGCAATCAGGAGAGTTTCCTCAACTTGGCGAACGATAAGTTCGACAACCAGACGGAACGCCATAGCAGCGAGCTGGAATCCAAAAAAGAGTTAATCGACACGCAACTGCAAGAAATGTCGAAGTCAATGTCGGACACACTCAAAACAGTGCCGACCGAATTGGAAAAGAATCAGAGCAAAGTTAGCGAGGTCATAGAGAAATCCGCGAAAAGCCTTGATGAGTCGAATAAGGTGCATTTGACGCAGTTGCAAGCAAAGTCGGACACGCAGACCAAGGAGCACATTGCCAAGCTCGATGAGAAGGAACTGCAGATCAACCGGCGCCTGGGCGAAATGGACAACAAGCTCGGCAAAGTCGAAAAACTGATACACGAGTTCGAAAAGGCACGTGAAAGCAAACTCGGCGCGCTCGACGACCAGCTAAAGAATTTGACACAGACGACGAGCTCATTGCAGAGGGCGCTTGCGGACAATCAGGCACGGGGCAAATGGGGCGAACGCATTGCCGAGCAGATTCTCGAGTACCTGGGTCTGAGAGAAGGCTTTAGTTATGTACTGCAACGTCCAACTCCATCGGGAGAAAGACCTGATTTTACCTTCTTGCTTCCCAATCAGTTGTCGCTGAACATGGACTGCAAATTTCCCATTGATAATTACCTCAAGTATGTTGACGCCGAGAACGACAGTGAAAGAGTGGAATACAGCAAGAGTTTCTTGCGCAATGTCGAGAAGCACGTCACGGACGTCACCAAGCGAGACTACATCAACTCGCAAACGGTGGACTGTGTTTTAATCTTCATCCCGAACGAACAAATCTACCGTTTCATCAACGAGCAAGGCAGTTCCGTAATTGACACGGCGTTGCGCAACAAAGTAATCCTTTGTTCACCGATGACTTTGTACATTGTGTTGGCCGTTATTCGGCAGGCGGCGGAGAGCTTCGCGCTAGAGCAACGATCGCGCGAGATTTTCACAATCATTAATGACATTCGTCAAGAATGGGCCAGGTATACGGAGCATATGGACGGTATGGAAAAGAACTTCTCTACCTTGGAAAGGAAATTCCGAGAACTTACCGGTACGCGCGTTCGCCAGTTGGATCGAAGATTTGACAGGATCGACGCGATGATTGAAACGAGTGAGCTTTTACAGGCAGATGACGATAAGCTTCCGCAATTGCCCGGATCTGCCGTCTAGTCGCCAGACTGCAGCGCGGACCGCTCGCGCATTAGCTCCACCAAGGTTGACGCGATCAATTCCGGATTGTGGCGGATGGTATCCTGCTTCTGCCAGAGCGCCCGTTTGCCAGATTGCGTATCCGCCACATCAGCCAGAACAGGCACGACATTCATCGTCTTGATTTTATGAATCTCTTGCTCGGTCGGCAGCAGCACGTTGACCTTCTCACGCGCGTACAAATCCATGAGTTCTGAGCTCGGTTGCGTGGAATTGAGCACCACATAATCGAGAATACCCAAACCCAGATACGAGACCACCTGTTGCACATGATCCGACAAGGAGTAATCGTCAGTTTGCCCGGGTTGTGTAGTGGTATTGCAGACGTATACCTTTAATGCGCTGGAATCGCGAATGGCTTGGGCGATTTCCTTAAAGGCGAGGCAAGCGATAACCGTGGTGAACAGGCTGCCCGGTCCGATAGTGATCAAGTCGGCATCGCGCAGCGCATCAATACAAGGCGGGTACGCCGTCGCCTCCGGATTCTGCACAAAGATGCGCTTGATAGCGGCTTTGTCCAACTGCCGGACTTTGATTTCTTGCTCGACGATGGTGCCATCCATCAGCTCGGCACAGATATGTGTGTTTTCTTCGGTGACCGGATAGATATTTGCCTGCACATCGAGGAATTCGCTGATCTGCAGGATCGCTTTGACAAAGCTACCCGACATTTGCGTCAGCGCGGCGATGAAGAGATTGCCAAATGCCATTCCTTCGAGGTTGGGATCGCCCGGCGCCACGATCCGGTGTTGCATGACTCGCGCGAGCAGCGATTCGCTATCGCCGCTGAGCGTGGCCAAAGCGTTGCGGACATCGCCAGGTGCCGGGATTTGAGCAAATTCGCGCACGATTCCGGTGCTGCGGCCGGTATCGGTCACGGCGATAATTCCGGTCAGATTATCGGTGTGGCTCTTCAAACCAGCCATAACCTGCACTGCACCCAAACCACCACCGATGGATACCACATTCATGCCGTCTTTGCCCATAACCGCCTCAACTCTGCCGCGTCAATATTGCACTAGTATAACCCGAAAACCGACACATCATATGTTTAGCGGCGACGGAATGTCAACAACAATGTCAAGACAAAACGGCGTGGCAAAATCATGGTTTTATGCCATCATACCCAAGATATGCAGAAGTCCGAAATGACCTCGCTATGACGCGCTCGCGCATCGAGAAACCGCTGTTCGTTACTATTCTTCTAGCATACCTGATCGCGGGTGCCCTTTTCGCCGTTAATACGCCGCCTTGGCAAGCGCCGGACGAACCCGCGCACTACAATTACATTCGGCAAGTGGCGGAGACTGGTTGCTGTCCGCGCATTGAATTGGGCGATTGGCAGGGGGATTATCAGCAGCAGTTGACCACCGTCAAATTCGCGCCGGAGTTTCTGGACCGTATCGACACAATTCAATACGAAGATCATCATCCGCCCCTCTATTATTTGCTCGCTTCACCGGTGTACAAACTGAGCAAGGGCGATTTGACGGCGCTGCGCTTGTTTTCCGTGCTTCTGGGAGCCCTTACCGTCGTGCTCAGCTTCTTTATCGGCAGACGCGTTTTTCCACGGCAGCCACAGATTGCCTTGGGCACTATGGCCTTGGTCGCTTTTTTGCCGCAGCATCTGGCGATAATGAGCGCGGTCAACAACGATGCCCTGGCGGAAGCAATCGTCGCGCTTGGGCTCTTCTGGATTGTGCGTCATTTGCAGGGTGATGATCTGCCAATCTGGCAAATGGGGATCATCGCGGGGCTGGCGCTGCTGTGTAAGATCACGATTTATTTTGTGGTGCCGCTCTTTGCGCTGGCGATCGTGCTGCAATGCCGCAGGAAAAGCGAGCCGGTCGTCATAGTGATGCGCGAGCTGGCAGATTTCGCTTTGGTGGCGCTGGTGATCGGCGGCGGCTGGTGGTTGCGAAATATCAGCGTATACGGATTCCCGGATTTCCTGGGACTAGGAGCGCATGACGCGGTGGTCGTCGATCAACTGCGCAGCGCGGATTATATTCAGCAGCAAGGCTTTGCGCGCTACCTTTCGCAGATGCTGAGCGTGACATTCAAGAGCTTTTGGGCACAGTTCGGCTGGATGGCGTTGCCCTTGGACGCTGTCTTGGGCGGCTGGGTTTATCGGGGATTCGCCATTCTCAGCCTGGCCGGATTGTCGGGCCTGCTAGTCACGCGGGGATCTGGCCGCCGCGTTTCTACCGGCGAAGCGCGCGCTGCCGAGCGGCAGATTTTTCTGGTTTTCGCCGCCACTGTGCTGTTGGTCGCGTTAGCGTATATCTATTACAACATCGAGTTTCTGCAGTGGCAGGGGCGCTATTTGTTCCCGGCGCTAATTCCTATTGCCTGCGCCCTGGTCTACGGACTTGAATATTGGCGACAGCGATTGCTTTCGCGCTGGGAGGCATCGCGCTGGTTTACTGTGCTGGCGATGCTGTGCATGGTGGCGCTTGATGTCTATTTGCTGTTCCGCGTCATTGTGCCGAATCTCGCCCCATAAAAGCACTATTGAGGGCGCGGCTACTTGCTGACACGCGTGACGTAAGTTTCTTCTTCGAGATTGACCTTCACAACATCACCCACATTGATAAACATGGGCGCGCTGACCTCGAAGCCGCTTTCCAGCTTGATTTTCTTGGTCGGGCTGTTGGCGGTATCGCCGGCGACCGCGGCTTCGACTTCGATCACCTGGTATTCCATGGTCTTGGGCAATTCGTAGTCGATAATCTCGCCTTCGTAAGTCATTAGCTTGATCTCCATACTATCTTTGATGAAACGGAGATCGTCGCCAAATATAGCCCGATTGAGCTGAGGCTGCTCATAAGTCTCGGTGTTCATAAAGGTGACAAAATCTTCATCGGCGTACAGATATTCCACTTTGTTGGCCTCAACGCGAATATCTTCGACGCGCTCGCCGGAGTTGAAAGTCATTTCGGTGGTAGAGCCGCTGCGCAGATCGCGCACGGTAATGCGGATAGTTGCCTTGCCGCGGCCGGGCTTGTGATGGCGGTATTCCATCACGCGATACAAATTACTACTTTCGGTAAAGGTCGTGCCTTTACGCAACTGATTCACATCAATCATTCTTTGGATTTCCCTCGGTTTCCGCTAGTGCAATCAACATAGCGCTAGTATAGCAGCCGCAGCGCGGTAGCGAACAGGTCAGTCGCGCCCAGGCATCGGCAATGGCTCATCAACCCGGATGAGCGCGTGATCAAGCGAATTCGCAGGCTAAAAGGGACTGCGCCGGTTACGATTCCAAAAGCGCCACCGCTTCAACTTCGATCAATGCGCCCAGGGGCAAGGCACCAGCTTGCACGGTAGTGCGCGCCGGCGGATTCTGCGGGAAGTACTCGCCATAGATTGCGTTGAATTCGGTAAAATCGTTGATATCGGCCAGGAAGACCGTGGTCTTGATCACATTCGCCATGCTGCTGCCGGCCGCTTGCAATACACCCGTGATATTGTTCATCACTTGCCGGGTCTGGCCTTGAATCCCACCCTGCGCAAGATTCGAGCTGCCGGGAATCAGCGGGACTTGGCCGGCGGTAAAGACGAATCCGTTGGCGATGATGCCTTGCGAATAAGCGCCGACCGCGCCCGGTGCGTTTTCTGTCGAGATAACTTGCTTTGGCATGAGTTAATCCTTCATAAGCAGTCGATTTTCGAGACCTATTCTAGCCGCAAACATAGACATGAAAACAGAGGAAAGTGTTTAAATTGTTTCTGATGGAGGATGCCAACCTGCTACCAGCCAACGCCGCCTGGATTTGACGACTAGATCGCGGTTCATGCGCAGGCGCACGATTGTAGCTCGGCCAACTGCGGTCAATCCAATAACTTGTGTTTTGTCGTTGCTCCAACGGAAATGACCGTTCCAGTCTTGATTGCGAGGGTTGAATAGTGATGTTTCGACTGCAGTCTCCGGATCAGTCCCGACCTGGAAATGTTGCTTGAAGCCGTTACAACCCACACAAGCGAGACATAGATTCTCCGGTACAGTTTTGCCTTCGGCAGATTCCGGAACGATGTGATCTATCTCCATAGAGACCACGATAGTCTGTTGAGTTTGGCAGTATTCACATCGTCCAAGCGCACGTTCAATAATCTGCTCTCGCAATCGTATCGGGATGCGTACCATGTACTAGGCCCCAAGTTTGAGTTGCATCTCGATGTCATGTCCACGTTGTTTTAAGAGCAGTAACGCTTCGGAACGCAAAAACATCTGATGATCGACCAGAGAAATGAGCCTTTCCATTTCTGCCAGTTCCTCATCCGTGATTTGACCCTGTTTTCCCAGACCGATCAATTCACGCAAACGGGTATCTTGCGGCCAAGCAAGTCGCTGATGCACTACCGCCCACAGTTTCTGGTCGTCATAATCCTTAAGCGCGTCGGGCATAGTCTGCATATCGGGCAATGATCCAAAGAGCAACGTTAGCCCGTCCAACAATACGGATTCCACAGAGCGATTGCTTTCACTGGCAATTTCTAGAGCTCGCTCATAGACTGCACTGGGGATTTCCAATTCAATCGTAGACTGGTTCATACGCGTCAGACTTCCAACTTCTTGTCTCTATTGTACCGGATGCTGGGCCCGCTATATGGTTTCAATTACTCTCACATCAATCGCGAGGCGGTTCTTTCAGGCCGGAATCCAAACTAGACTTTAAATTCCCCCGCCTGCCATGACAGCGCTTGAACTTCAGCCCGCTGCCACAAGGGCAGGTATCATTGCGCCCGGCCTTGGCGAATGCTCGCCCTAGCTCGGCATCATGACGCGCCATCTCCACCATGATATTGGCCGGCGGACGCTGCTGCGATAACTCGCTCGCCATGAAGTTCATCGTCGGACGCACATGATTGAAAAAGGCGCGATATCCGGCGCAGAGGTAATTCAATCCCGGCTCGCCATCGGGCGTGTCAATGAAGCGGTTCTTGGGGCAACCGCCGTTGCAGACGAATTTCACCTCACAATCGAGGCAGTATTGCGGCAGCGTATCGCGCTTGGCTTGCCCGAATTCACGCTGTTTGTCCATGACGACGATCTCGTTGAGCGGAATATCCAGGATATTGCCCAGCTTGAAATCCGGCTCGACATAATGATCGCAAGAATAGACATCGCCGTTATGCTCCATCGCCATCGCCAGGCCGCAGGTCTCATCAAAGATGCACAGACCCGGCGGAGCGCCGGTCCAGGCTGCCAGCGCGATATCAAAGATCTGTACGTAGACCCGGCCGACATCGCGGCGCAGCCATTCTTCGTACATATCGATCAGGAACTGTCCGTAACCCGCCGCCGTGATGGAACGATCAGTGACCTGGTCGCCTTCTTGATATCCGGTGTCGTTGTCGCGCTCGACGATGGGAATAAATTGCATATACTTGGTGCCGATCTCGTCACGCAAGAATTTATAAACTCGCGCCCCCTGCCCTTCGTTGGCGGCGTGCACGGTGGTCAGGATATTGTATTCAGCGCCATGCTTTTGCAGCAATTCGATGCCGGCCATGACGCGGCGGAAGGTCGGGTTGCCGCCTTTGTCGACGCGGTAGAAATCGTGCACGTCCTCCGGCCCATCGAGGCTGACACCGAGCAAGAAGCCATTTTCGGCGAAAAACTGACACCATTCATCATCGAGGGTCACGGCGTTGGTCTGCAGCGCGTTGCTGATGCGCATGCCGGGACGCTTGTGCTTCTGCTGGTAGCGCACCGCCTGCCGGAAGAACTCCACGCCCATCAAGGTGGGTTCGCCGCCCTGCCAGGCAAAGTTGATCTCGTTGACGCTCTGCGCGTCGATGTATTGGCGGATGTATTCCTCGAGCAGATTGTCCGACATGCGGAATTTGCTGTTGGGATAGAGCGCTTCTTTGGAGAGGAAATAGCAGTACTTGCAATCGAGGTTGCAGATTGCGCCTCGCGGCTTGGTCATCAGGTGGAAGGCGGTGGGTTGGTAGGTGGTTGCTTGCATGGTGGGGAGTATAGCGGATTTCGGCGCATAGGCACAGAGGACACGTTGAGAAACTGTATGAGGTGGATATGTTAATATAAGATCGCCCGTGCATATGATGCTTAGTAGATAAGTAGAAATGTAACGATGGATTTAGACGCGAGATTACGCGAGCTAGCTGATGACATCCCTCGCAGTCGGAAGCATGCTACAGACGAAGCAAAGACAATCGACTATTGGGTTCAACCTTTTTTCTATGTGTTGGGCTACGACCCTACAGAACCGGAAGATGCTGAACGAGAACACAACAAATCTGATGCTGAAAGAGATAGAACGAGAGCGGACTACATGCTCAAATGGGCTGGGAAGGAGATAATCGTTGTAGAGGTGAAGCAAGTTGGAACCCAATTACGCAACCACAGGAAGCAGCTTGCTGGTTATTTTGAGAATCGACACGACGTCAGATTTGCAGTCCTCACCGATGGTATCAAGTTTGAGTTGTATTCAGATCTCTCGAATTCCAACACCATGGACCCAATACCTTTCTTGGACATTCAATTGGAGCTTCTGTATGATTGGCAGGTCACCGCGCTCCGTGCGTTTACAAAGTCCGAGTTCGACCTAAAGAAAACTGCCTCGGTAGCGATAATCTTAAATCATATTAGGGCGATGGCTAAGCCACCTTCGGACAGCATTGTTCAAGTGTACTTTAGCGAAGTCCGTTCGGGTCGCCTGATTCCCAAGTCTGCAGCCGAGTTTGAGTCGTTCATAATGTCTGACACTGTCAAGTCAGAAGAAGAGAGTACGACCGAACTCGGTCAACCTGGAACCTTTGGCAGCAAAGCACATTATAGAATTACAGATCCTGTCCTGATCCGCGTCTTCGCAGATTACAGAGGCGAAAGAATCTGGGCGAAATTTGTGTTGAAACGCAAATACCCGCGGAGAGGCGACAGAGTAATTCGTCTCAACGTGACATGGCATGACCCACTATTTGAGTCAGACTCAGACGTGGGATACTTCAGCGTCTCAAAATCGGCAAAAATGGTGATGCGTCACATCAAGAAGAAACAAGGTGGTCAGACAGGTGGTGTTAGACAATCGAACAGAGGATGGACCAATTTCTGGTTCTTTATTGACCAGAAGACGAAGGAACAGCGTTCCATTGATGACTTCAGAAATGATCCCCGCCTATTGAATCGATACTTGCGGAAACACCAGTTGTAATCTATTGCCTCTGCGCCTCTGCGCTTCAACCCTACCGCAACTTCTCCATCACAGCCCGCAACCCCACTGGCAACTCGCACACGAACTCCAGCCGCTCTCCCGTGGCCGGATGGTCAAACGCCAATTCGTGCGCATGCAAAAACTGACGCTTGAGCTTGAGCCGCTGCTTGCGCGAGCCGTAGACAGTATCCCCCACCACCGGGCAGCTGATGAAGGCCATGTGCACACGAATTTGATGTGTGCGACCGGTCAGCAGCTTCAAACGCACTAAGGCACGGTTGCCTTGAAAGTGGTCATCCAGCAGGGTGAATTCGGTTTGCGCCGGCTTGCCAGCGCGATTCACGCCCATGCGTTTGCGCTGCCGCGGATCACGCATGATCGGTACGTCGATCAGACCGGTGCTGGATTCCGGACGTTTCTCCAAAAGCGCCAGATAGACCTTGTCGACGCTGCGCTCCTGGAACTGTCGCATCAAGGCCAGCAAGGTCAGCTTGTTGCGCGCCACCACCATCAATCCACTGGTGCCGCGATCCAGCCGATGCACGATGCCCAGCCTTTCCTGCGTCGCTTCATCGTCCATCAACTCCGCCAGCTCGGGAAATCGCGCCAGCAGCGCATTGACCAAGGTACCAGTGGCGTTGCCCGCGCCCGGATGCACCACCATGCCGGCCGCCTTATTGATCACGGCCAGATCACTGTCTTCATAGACGATGTCCAGCGCTATATTTTCCGGCTCAATGGATGTTTCTTCCGGCAGCGGAACCGTCACTTCGATTCGTTCGCCGCCTTTGAACTTATAGCCCGTCTTTTCCACCTGGCCATCGACCAGTACCTGACCCTCGCGGATCAGACCTTGCACCTGGGTCCGCGAAAGCTCTGGCAAATGCTGCAAAACAAATTTGTCGAGACGCTGCCGCGGCGTAGTGGCGATCAGTTGTAGTTGTTGCTGCATTGGCAATTGGTCCTTTAGTATCGCTGAGACCAGCGGCTCAGACGGCACTTGGCGACGAACTCAATAATGCGGCGATAGTGCCGGCAATAATGATGGCCAGAAGCAAAATCAGGCCCATACGAAGCAGCTTGCGCAGCGATTCGCGCTCGGCCTTGCTCCAACCATCATCTCCGTCGTTTTTTCTTGTCATAAGTTTTTCAATCGCCGAAGCATTGCTCAATGATTTGACAGCGGTCGTATGGGTCAGCGGATTCTCCGGCTTCGCTCACAGAGAATAATATACTCCATTGCCCGTATGCGTAAGGCAACCATTCTCAAAAGACGCTCATTTCTACAAGCCAAAAACAGCCTGCTGTTCAGGCAATATGTTTTGTTTGCCTCGACAGAATAGCTATAATAGCGTCTGTTGCCTCGGCAAGGGAGGAAGAGATTCAATGAAAGTATTGGTCACCGGTGGCGCCGGATATATCGGCAGTCATGTCGTGCAAATGCTTGTCGAGCGCAGTTACGAGGTCGTCGTTTATGACAATCTGGTCAAGGGCAATCGACAAGCCGTACATCCCGATGCCCGTCTGATAGTAGGCGATTTGCACGATATCAAGAAGCTAGAGTCGCTATTCGCGTCACATCAGTTCGCTGGCATCTTTCATTTTGCCTCGCATATCCTGGTCGGCGAAAGCATGAATCAGCCCTTTGCCTACTTGCGTGAAAACCTCTACACCTTTATCAACTTACTGGAACAAGCCGGCCGACACGATGTCAAGCGCATTATCTTTTCTTCCACCGCCAACCTCTTCGACCAACCTAAGCGCATCCCGATTGACGAAAGCGAAGCGCTGATCCCGGGCAGCATTTATGGTGAAACAAAATATATGGCGGAGCGTCTGCTGGCTTGGATGGATCGCCTTTATGGCATCAAATATTGTTGCCTGCGCTATTTCAATGCCTGCGGCGCCCATCCCGACGGACATATCGGCGAAGCGCATGAGCCGGAATCTCACTTGATCCCGCTAGTGCTGCAGGTGGCGCTGGAGCAGCGTGACGCCATACATATCTACGGAAGCGACTATGATACGTCCGATGGCACCTGCATCCGCGATTATGTGCATGTTCAGGATCTGGCGCGCGCGCATATTCTGGCGCTGGAGGCGCTGCAAGACGGACGAAGCCGCGTCTACAACCTGGGCAGCGGTAGCGGTTATTCTGTGCGCGAGGTCATCGAAGCCGCCCGCCGCGTCACCCAGCATGCGATTCCCGCCATTGAGGCAGCACGCCGCGCGGGTGATCTGCCGGTTCTCGTCGCCGATAGCGACAAAATCGGGCGCGAATTGGGTTGGGAAACACAATACAATGATTTGGAACGCATCATTCAAACGGCCTGGAATTGGCATCGCAGGCATCCGCACGGATATGAAACCTGAGTGATGAAAAAGCCGAGTCGCTTTGTATCTCCCCAAGTTAAGGGAGATGAAGATATGACCCGAATCGCAATTCTAGCCGATATCCACGGCAATCTGCCGGCCCTAAATGCAGTCATAGACGATATGTCGGGGTTCAAGGTTGATCACGTGGTTGTGGCCGGCGACAGTGTCAATTGGGGGCCGTTTTCGCGCGCGGTGCTGGAGATTGTCACTGCCCGCAAATGGGCGGTCATTCGCGGCAACAATGCCTATTATGCCCTGGATTACGCGACGAGCCGCGCGCCAGCACGTTGGTCGTCGTTCACTCTGCCGACAATTCTGCGCGAACAGCTTGGCGAAACCTGGCTAAAGATTGTCGCCAGCCAGCCGGATACGCTTTCGCTGCGCTTTGCCGATGCGCCGCCCGTGCGCGTTTTCCACGGCATACCGGACAATCCCTGGATATCGATGCATCCGCTTTCCGCTGCAAGCGAGATCGAAAACTGGCTGAAAGACGTACCGGAAGACACGGTCATTTGCGCCCACAGCCACATCCCCATGGAACGGCATCTGGGGCGCTGGCATATCTTTAATCCGGGCTCGGCGGGTGTGCCATTGGATGGTGAGCGAAGCGCCAGCTATATGATCCTGCAAGGCGACCAACACGGTTGGAAACTTGAGCAGCACCGCCGCGTCCTATTTGACTATGCGTCCATTTATGAGGAATTCGAGCGGCAGCGTTTCCCGGAAAAAGGTGGTGTCACAGCCTGCCTGATCCAGGACGAGTTTCGCACTGCCAGACTGCAGGTGCATCCCTTTATCGTTTGGAAGCAGAATCACTTTCCGGATCAGCCGGACAGCTTCGAACTGTTGGAGCGATTTCGCCACTTGGACGATGTTAGCGAATATCTGCCGCCAGAGTACCTCGATCTGGATGCCACACTTTATCGCGACTGACGGAATGAAACATGCTAGAATCTCAGAATCTGGCAGTGGCAGGCAAGGGAAGTGACAATGTGCCGGAACATTCGCACTCTTTACAATTATGATCCGCCCAGCACAGAAGCCGATATTGAAGCGGCGGCATTGCAATACGTGCGCAAGGTCAGCGGATTCCGCAAACCATCAGCGAGCAACCAGGACGCTTTCGAGCGTGCCGCCAATGATATCGCTGCGGCGACAGCGCGCCTGCTCAACACCCTGCAAACTGCCGCCCCGTGATCGGGCCGCCGAGATCGCCAAAGCACGCATCCGTAATGCCAAACGCTTCGGCATTTGAAGCGCCGTTTACAGCAAAGGTCTCATCGTTTAGACTCTAGCCAAATCGGAGGCAATCGTTAGGGGTTGGACTATGGCCGAATCTGGCGCAAGCATGCGCGCCACGATTATCGAAAATATCGGCAAAGCCCGCGCGCTAAAATCGCTGCGGGTCACGCGTCCGCAACCAGCCGCAGGCGAGGCGCTGGTTAAAGTCCACGCCACATCGGTAAACCCGCAAGACCTGCTCTACCGCAGCGGCAAACTCATCATCCGCAAGCCCATGCCACATATTCTAGGTGGGGATCTCGCCGGGGAAATCGTTCAAATCGCGGAAGATGTCAGCGATTGGTCAATCGGCGACCACGTGGCCGCATGCTTCGAGCAATTGGGAAGCCAACGCGATGGCGGGTATGCCGAATTCTGCAGCGTACCCGCCGATCAGCTGGTAAAGCTGCCTGATGACCTGGATTATCAGGCTGCGGTGGCGGCAGGCGCTTCGTTTGCCGCGGCCTGGTTGGCTCTGATCAGCACCGGCGGGATAAAAAAGGCCGACCGCGTGGTCGTGCACAATGCTGCCAGCTGCATCGGCACAGCCGCTGTGCAGATCGTTCATGCCAGAGGGGCGCAGGTTATCGCCATAAGTCAGGGCCAATTCGCCGCGCAATTGCGAGAGGTCGGCGCCGATATAGTCTTGGAGGACGCAGGTACCGACTTAGTGCGGCAGGTCAAAGTCGCCACCGACGAGCGTGGCGCAACCCTGGTGCTGCATAGCGCCGATGTGGACAAGGTGGCGCAGTCCATTGATATGCTTGATTTCAAGGGTCGCCTGGTCATCGCCAGTATGCAACCGCGAAGCGATAGCAAGCTAAACCTCATGGATGTTTATTTGAAGAGCCTCAGGGTTCTCGGCTCCTACGACAGTATCAAGGCGAAGGACCTCGAATCGATCCTGCAGGCGGTGGCGAAGGGTCGTTATCGGACCGTGTTTGACGAAGTCATGCCTCTCAGCCAAGCGCGCCAGGCACATGCAAAAATGGAGCGCGATCCCGGCTTCGGCAAGATAATCCTGGTGCCGGATTCAGTCCTCGAGGCAGCCAGGAAACCCGCAAACTGGATTCCAATAGAGTAGTCGACGCGATCAATCCAGGCCGGGATAATCAAGGAAAAGCACATCCAGCGCCAGGCGCACATTGGCATTGGTATCCAATGTACGAAAGGCGCGCCGCGTGGCATTCAGCGCGCGCAGGGCGTCTTCAGCATTGATGCGCAGCGCCAGAGCGCGTATTTCTTCCTTGCGATCGCTATTGCAGGGTTTGACCGGCGTCTGGTACCATTCCAGCAGGACATCACGCCAGAAGCTTTGCCAGATTTCCAGGACATTGCGCATTTGCGGCTTGTCTCGCCCGACATTGCGGCTCAGTTGATCCGCGAGTTTGAGACGTTGCAATCGCCCTCCGGCCACGATATCCCGCAGCCGATCAAGCATTTCCGCGCGGAAGTTTAGCACTTCCTCATCTTCCAGAGCGGCAAGCGCCCATCCCAGGCGTCCGCTACTCAAGCGAGCAACAAGATCGGCACGTTCTTCTTCCGCGCCACGTTCGATCAGCTGCGAGCGAATCGTCTCCAATGGCAAGGGGCGCAAGGGAATCAGTTGAGCGCGACTGCGAATCGTGGGTAGGACGCGATCGGTCTCTTGCGCCAGCAAGATCAAAACGGCGAATGAAGCCGGCTCTTCCAGGGTCTTTAGCAAGGCGTCTTGCGCTTGTGGCAGCACCTGATCGAAGTCATCCAGTATCGCCACCCGATAGCGCGCCGCATAAGGTTTGAGCGCCAGCAATCGCATGATTTGTCTGATGGAGTCAATCCTGATCCTGCCATTTTCATCGGCTCGCGCCAGAATTAGATCGGGGTCGCTGCCCTTGCCGATGCTGATACAAGAACGGCAGAGCAAGCAGGGACGCCGCTCGACCGCGTCATCTTCACAATTTAGCGCCATGGCAAATGTCTGCGCCAACTTCATCTTGCCCAGCGACGAACTGCCGCTCACCAGATAGGCATGCCGGCTGCGACCGTTTAGCAATCCGCGCCGCAGGAAATCTACTGCCCAGTCATGCCCTATGATTTGCCAATTGTGTTTGTAGGAGTATGCTTGATTCATGCGAGCATTATACCTTCCCTGGCGCGGCAACCAAAGCATGTCTCGGGCAGGCGCGCAGGCCCAAAACGAAATCAGTACCAAGCTTGCGCTGTGCCGGCGCAGGCAACGCTAACCCTGTTATTGTTCAGAGCCGCTTAATACAATGGATTTGCCATGTTTGCCGATTGCCACATGAAACACGCCAAGGATATTGATATGTTATCCCTGTTCTCATCTCGAAATTCGCGCGTAAAACCCAGCCAGTTCAGCAAAGCGGTTCTGCGATTACTTTACCTCTGTGTGCTGTTGACTCTGCCCTTTTTGACGGCAGCGGCTCAGGACGCGCCCATCATCACCATATCGCCGGATTCGGGCCAGGTCGAGGTCGCGCTGATGACGGTCGAGATAACCGGGCTGCAAGCAAATGCGACCTATACCATCGAATTCGTCTTTGACAATGAAATCGTCTTCGCGAGTGATGAAACCAGCGATGATCAGGGGTCAATCAGCTATCCCGTTAGCAGCACCGAAGGCGATCTGCCCGGCATCTACACCGTGCAAGTGGTCTTTGAAGACGAGATCATTGCCAATGCGGATTTCGAATTGACTGCCGACGGTGAAGACGACATGCTCGGTGATGTCAGTGTATCTCCAGCGGAGGGGCCAATTGGCACAGTTCACACGCTGCGTATTGCCGAGCTAGATGCGCGGACTCAATATACTGTCGAGATTACTGCCAGTGAATCACAGCAAGTTGGCTACCGCCGCAACCATACCAGCGATAATGAAGGCGTCATCGAGATTGAAATTTTCGCCGAAGCAGGCGATACTCCCGGCCATCAAGCGATCGCGGTCTACGATAGCGAAGGCGAGTTGATTGCCGAAGGCGAGTTCAGCATTGACGCGCCACCGGAACGCAGCCTGGTGGTGGAGGTGAGCCCAGCTGTCATAGAAGCCGGTCGCACGGCCGAAATAAAGGTCAGCGGGCTCGCGCCTTTTGACAGCGTCAGCGCGCAGATCAAGAGCGCCGACGACGTGCTGATCGACAGCCTGTTGGCACGCGCATCCAGCGCAGGGGAAGCAGCGCTAACCTTTGTTGCAGCCGCCGATATGGCGAATGGCAGTTACGATATCGAAATCTTCGTCGAAGGCGAAGGACTTGCCGGCGCTACCCTGACCATCGGCGAAGCTGCCGAGGGCGTAAGCGATGCCGCGCTCATAGTTGAGCCGGCCGCCGCCGCTTTAGGCTCCGAACATCGGATTCTGGCAAGCGGCTTAGAGGCCAACCTTCAATATAGGCTGACGATCATTGATCCGGCTGGAGAGGAAGAATACAGTACGGTTCGTTCTGCCGACGCTGAGGGCCAATTTAGTCTGACTATCAGCAGCACTGAAGACGATGACATTGGCGAATATTCGGTGGAACTCCGTGACGAAACGAGCGGAGTGCTATTGACTGAGGCAAGGCTGGAAGTCCTGCCGTTGTCAATTGAAGCAACAGCAGTTGAGACCATAAGCGAGAGCAGCGCGCCCGTTATCGTTGTAAATCCGCCAGCGGCAGAAATCGGCACTACGCACAGCGTCACGCTCAGTGGTATGCCGGCCGGAGAACGCATCGGCGTAGTCATACGCGCCCGTGCCGACGGGATGATGGCGGATAGCAGCGTGGTCACCATCGACGCTCGTGGAAACGCGGCATTCGAATTCACCTCTAGCGATCGCAACATACCTGGCGAATACGCTGTCAGCGCGGTGGTGCCGTCTGGCGATCTGGCGACAGCATCATTGACCATAGAGGGCGCCATCGCCAGCATCGAGCCGCAATCGGCTAGCATCGGCTCAATTCACCTGATCACGGTTCGTGACCTTGATGCCGGCGAAACGGTAACTTTTGATGTGACTTTCGCTGGAGATACGGTCTACAGCACGGAAAAGACCGCCGATAATTCAGGCACTGCGCTGTTGGAATTGGTCACCAGCGATGGTGATGAACCCGGCGACTACACTGTTTCCGTTCTGCGTGAATCGGGAAATCAGCCGTCGGTAATCTTAACCGCTACGCTGGAAGCAGCAGCATCCCTTACGGTCGTTTCCGGCGGAGATGCAGATGTGATTGATGGCAAACTTGAGGCCGGCAGCGCCACAATTGATATCGAAGGTGAGCAGGGTCAGTATTTGCTTGTCACTGTCTCCTCCGAAGACTTTGATCCGGCCGCGTTTTTGCTTAGCCGTGACGATTTCGAAATTGCCTACAACGATGACAGCCGCGGACGCAGAAGCGCCGTCATCGGACCGCTAAAATTGCCTTATAGTGGCAGCTACGAACTCGAAGTATTCCCATCGGCAAGCATGGCCTCTGCTCGCATAAGCGACGGCGACTTTGTCACGACCATCGAAACGGTATCCGTTGCAACGCTTGACTTCAACAGCACGATAAATTTCTCACTGAGTCCCGATGCGCCGGCGCTTTATTATGAAATGCCGGTTAACACGGGGGACAGCCTGAGCTTGTCTATCGATAGCGGTGGCAGCCTCGATACGCTGATGCAAGTGCTCGCGCCCGATGGCTTCGAATTTGCTTTTGACGATGACAGCGGCTCCGGCTTTGATGCCGAGTTGGGCAACCTGGTATTTGATCGCGCGGCGACCTATGTGTTGACGGTGTCTGCATTTGATGGCAACGCAACTGGCAGCGGTGCGCTTACCATCACTCGCAATCCGGTGCATGACTTGGAAGACGGCGAGATTGTCATTCGGCTCAATGACAAAGCCATTCGCGATCTGGTGGTATTTGATGCCGCTGAAGACGAGTTGCTGATCCTGCAGTTGGACAAACTCGCGGGTGATGTGGAAGACCTGTATGTCACGGCAACGGTGGAGGGCATGGAAGTGATGTCCTACAGCACCATGGGCGTGCCGGAACGCTTGCCCCTGGCTTTTGTCATGCCGATGGGTGGACGCGTTGTCGTCACGCTGGAGAAGTTTGGTTTTGACGATGGGATCTCGATGGCGGTCTCGCTGGAACGTCCTTAAGCCAGCCGAATCGACGGCGTGGTTAAATCGTCCACCCACCGCCCATTGATAACGTTCACCCGGCGCGTTGGCTAATAGACTTGCAAGCCACGCGCCTCGCGACGCCCGTCGCGCCAGGCCTCGTTTTTTCCGTTATGCAGCGGCTGCTCTTTCACGCGCAAACCTGAATACTCGGCAACATCGCGCTGGCTATAGAAGTCGTCAAGCCGGTTCTCCATTGCCTCGACGACCTCCGGCCGCTTATCGTAAAGATTAACGCATTCTTGTGGATCCGAGGCCAGATCAAAGAGATCGTGCGGTCCAGACGGATAACGAATCACCAGCTTCCAGCGGTCATCACGGATCATGCGCAGATCGCCATACTCGCCATAAAGCGTGTTGTCCCAGCGGACGGCGTCGCCACGCAAAAGCGGCGCATAGGAAGTGCCGGCAAACCGCTGATCATTCGGTAACAAAACTCCGGCAAACTCACAGATGGTGTGAAAGGTATCGTAGTGATCTACGTATTGTGGATAAACGCCCGTCTCTAATCCCGGCCCGGTAATAATCAGTGGAACGCGCAGAGAAATCTCATACATGTTCAAGGGCCGTGTGCTATTGCCTTTGCCAAAAAATCCCTTGTGTCCGATGGCGCAGCCATGATCCGAGGTATAGATGATGATCGTATTCTCCCACATACCGCGCTTTTTCAGGGCGGCGATGACGCGGGCAACATTGTCGTCAATTTCGCTGACGGCGGCGTAATAACCAATGTGGCGATCCAGCAACTCTTGTTGGGACAGGTCGTTGCTGCCGCCTTCGTTCTTGACCCAGGGATGCGGCGCATAAGGGGGTATTTCGTCAAAGCGACAATCCTGATAGCGCGCAGTCTGCCGAGGATCATGCGTCTGCTGCCGATAAGGCGAGTGCGTGGCGATATAGCCGACATTGAGAAAAAATGGTTTGTCATCCGGTACGCCATCCAAAAACTCGATGGCATGATCGGTGATCAAGCTTGATTTGTTGCCAATCCGTTCGATCATCTCGCCATAATAGGCATAGGTATACGCGCCGTTGTGCTCGCCTTGCCAGCCCGGCAATCCGAAGTGATAGTCAGCTCCGCTCGGCCCAAGGTTAGACTGTCCCAGATGCCATTTTCCGCTCAATCCCGTGACGTATCCCGCCGCCGACAAGTATTCAAACAAGGTCTTGGTTCCGCGCAGCCAGTCGCGCTCGCCGATTTCGGGGATCGCTTCTTCCAACCAGTCATGTATGCCCACCTGCGATGCCGTTTTGCCGGTCAAGAGGCAGGCGCGCGCCGGAGAACAAACCGGCGCTGGCGTGTAAGCATTTTCAAATCGGACACCGTTCTCCGCCAGGGCATCCAGGGTCGGCGTATGTACTTCACTGTTGCCATAGCAACCATTCGCCCAGGCGCCATGATCGTCGGTCAAGAACAAGACTATATTAGGTCGATTGCGCATTCGCAGTCTCCGCAACTGTGAAGATAAGCAGGCCACAGTGTATCGTATCGCTTGCCTTTTCATAACCCGCCATTGCGCTGGGGCGCGGCTTTTCGCTCCATCTGTTATTTTGCAGACGCGACTCGCTGGCGTATAATGATGCCAGATTCTGCCATATAGGAGAGCGATAATGCCTTTAGTTTCCGCGCAACAGATCGAACAATATCAACGAGATGGTGTGTTTATTCTGGAATCCGTTATTCCGGACGCTGCTCTGGATGCCCTGCGCCAGGAATGCATGCGCTATGTCGAAGAATTCGAAAAAGAAATGCTCTCCAGGGGAAGCAAATCAGAGGGAATCAACCATTACAAGAAGCGCTATTTCATCAGCAATCGCAGCGCCAGCAGCCCGATCATGACCGAATTCCTCTTTAGCGATCTGATGGCGGAAATCTGCCGCGCGACCCTGGGTGAAGATGCCTACCTCTTCAACGAACAATATGTGGTTAAGGCCGCCGATACCGATAGCAAATTCGCCTGGCACCAGGATTCCGGCTACGTCGGGCATTATCACCGTGCCTATTTGTCCTGTTGGTGCGCGCTTGACGATATGAGCATTGCCAACGGCACCATCTACGTGCTGCCCTACCAACGCGACGGACGCAATAGCAGCGACGAAATCATCAATCATGATGTGGAACAGGGCAGCAATGACAAAGTCGGTTACCACGGCGATGATCCGGGCGACCCAGCCATCGTGCCAGCCGGCAGCATTTGCGTCTTCAGCAGCCGCACCTTCCACCGCAGCGGACCCAATAGCACGGATGACTATCGCCGCAGCTATCTGGCGCAATATTCCGCCGAACCGATCATGTCAAAAGATGGCAAGCGATTGTGGCAGCGCGCCGAAGCGGTCTTGCAAGGCGGAAAACGCAGGCAACCGGGCTATTCAGCGGCCGCATCCTAGCCGAAAAGCTCGAGAGTGCCGCGCATTTCCATCGGCAGCGTGAAGATCTGCCAGGCGACCAGAATCATCAGCAAGAACACCAATGCCCAAGGCAGCAAGCCAGGGAGCGCCTTGCGACGATAAAGCCGCAACGCTGACCTTTGCGCTAAGCGCAAGCTCCACAAGAAGCCGCCCAGCAATACCAGCAACTGAACCATGCCGATGACCGTGATATCCACGCTGAAACTCCAGCTCTGCCAGTTTCCAATCGCGCCCAAGAATTCCTGGATTACCGGCACGATCAGACCCGGACCCACCAGCAGATGGAAGATGTAATGCGCGAACCAGATGCCGAATCCGACCGGCACAAAGGCCGGCGCGAAAGCTGCCACTGTGTCGCGTAAAGAATCGCGCTGGTATGTTCCGGTCAATCGTGTCGCCAGAAAGGCCGCGCTGACAGAAGTCATGAGCGGCAGAAGCAGATTGATGAAGGCGAATATCAGCAGCAGCACGGAAAACTCGTTTGTGATGCGCAGATTAAGCGCCAACCACCGTTGCAAGTCAAAATAGGGCGGCACCATGCCAAAGGCGTTGGCGAGCCCCATGAAAGCCAGCGCGATCACCAGCAGCGACACATCCCAGCGGCGCGGCCAAATATCCGGGCGGCTCAGTTCGCGCGCCGGTTGACGTGTAAACAGGCTGACGTTGTCGTGCGGGCAAGCGCGCACACAATCCAGGCACATCGTGCAATCCAGATTGCTCTGGATCTGCGGCGCAAATAACTCGGTGCCACAACCCAATGTGCCATCCGGTCCGTGTTTCACCTCGATCACGCGCGCTTCATTCGTTCCGGCAATGGCGATTTCATCCAGGCGAACCATGGGCTGCGGGGCGTAGCTGCCGTTGACGCATTCTTTGCCAACGCAGCTCGCGCAGATATCATGCGACTTGACCGCAATCTGTGTCGGCGAAAGTGTCGAATAGACGTAATTGAAGCTGCCCAGCGGACAGACATATTTGCAGAAAGCCGATTCCTGGAAGAGCGCCTCCATGACAAATGACGCCAGGAAATAACCGACAACTATCCAGGCTGTCAGCCAGGGGCTCGCCCAAACATCAAGGTATTCATAGAGGAAAAACAACGTGAACAAGCTGCCTATGGCGATCCATTTGTTGCGCAAGCGTTTTGGAAAGCGCTGCCCGGACAATGACAATCGTTTTGCTAGGGTGCGAGGAAGGGTAAAGGGGCAGCCCATGCAGAACAGATTGCCCGCCAGCAGCAAAACCAGTACTACGATGCCGCGATAATGCAACCAGGGCGCAACCGTCGCCAGGTTTCGTGAAGCCACCTGCGGCCCGGTGAAACCATCAATGATCAGGGTTAGGGCCACGACCGTCAGCATCGCTTGCAGAATCAACCGGCCATAACGCCAGCGCAGCAAGCGCCCCAGCAAGGGGAATCGCAAGACATCGTAGCCTAGTGATTCTGTTGGTCCCCGCCGGATTTCGCTCGCGCTCACGACAAGCTCCTTTATACCGCCGTCCCCGATATCAGGGTGTAGATGACATAAACAAGATACAGGCCAAGCAGAAGCATGCCTTCGAAACGGCTGAGGCGGCGCTTGCTCTGCAGCAGAAAATACAAGATCACTGTGGTCGCCACCAGGATGCCGATCGACACCCACAAACCGTCGCTGCCGACCTGAATTGAGCTCATGTTTAGAAACAAGATCGCCACCAGCCAGGGAAAGCCCAAGCCGATGAGGATATCAAAGATGTTCGAGCCGATGGCATTGGCGACTGCCATGCCTCCACGGCCATCACGCGCGACATCAATCGACGAGATCAAATCCGGCGTCGAGGTACCCGCTGCCAGCAAGGTCAGCGCGACGATGACCGGCGGAATACCGATGCCGGCAGAAAACACGATCGTCGCTTCCACCAACAGATAACTCAAGCCGATGATCAAGGCGATGGAAACGGCAAAGGTCCACAAATAGTTTCGTTCCGGCGCGCCGGTGAACAAACGCAACAGCCGCACAATTGGCGTTTCCAACTGATGCAAGAATCCTTGTCCATGTGGCGCTGCAGATTTGGCCGCACGTTCCGTAGTTTCTGCAACCTCGCCCGCAGCCCTTGGCGCCTTAAAGAAGATCAAGATCAATACATATCCGACATAAGCCGCCAAACCCAAACCCGCTTCCCAAAGCAACACTTCGCCATCGAGAAAGATGAAGGCCAGGTAGCCGATGGAAAGCAGATAATAGATTGTGTCGCGACGCACGGCAAAAATGTGAATACGTAATCCACCGGCAGCCACAGCGGATATGCCGGTGATGACCAGGATATTGAAGACAGCCGAGCCCACGATTGTGCCGATGCCGACATCGCTATGTGCCCCACCACTGGTGAACAGCGCCATCAGCGCAATGGCCAATTCCGGCGCGGACGATCCCATCGCCATAAGCGAAGCGCCCGCCACCTCGTCCGACAATTTCAGCCGTCGCGAAATCTGATCCAGACTGACGATAAAAAAGCCCTCGGTGATCACCGACAAGATATACACCGACAGCAATATCAGCCCCAAGCTAAGCAGCACTTCCAGCACAGCCAATCCCTTCTCGCTTCCCTTTCATCAAACCATCAGAAGACTCCGCGGTCAATAGCACTCGCCGGCTGGATGGCTTAATCCTTCCAGCGCGCCGTTATTGCTCGGAAGGTCATCTGCTGCCCAACCACATTGTCTGGACACAGACAGTCCTGCTCGAGAATCGGCGATTCCGCGCTGTTTTCGCCTTAAGCGCAAACCGCATCTCGGTATAGTTAGGCCAGGCCGGACCGATAAGATCGCGTCTGATCGTAAAAGGCCACGGCACGATCATAGTTGACAATCGTCATCGTCACAGACTCACTGTAAAATCCGGGTCTGCTTACAATACGAGAATTATACCATCGTCGTTTTCTGCTTTAGACCAAGACGCTAGATCGCGCAAAGGACCTGTCATGAATTCCAGCGACATGCAACTTCTCTACAAATATAACGATTGGGCGAATAAGCGCATTCTCACGGTGGCCGAGAAAGTTAGCGAAGAGCAGTTTATCGCGCACAACGATTTTGGATGGGGCAGCTTGAGTGGCGCCTTGCTGCATATTCTGTCTGCCGAAGTCGGTTGGCGAACTTTCCTCGCCAAGCAAGAGCGAATCAATGGCCTGGAAGCGGAAAACTTCCCCAATGTCGCGGCGCTTCGGGCACGCTGGCAAATAGAAAACCGGGCGCTCTGGGCTTATTTGAACTCCCTTAGGGATGATGATCTGACAGCGGAAGTCAGCAGAAAACGCGGCGGAAAGGAATACCGCTGGGTTGTATGGAATTGCCTGGCACACGTCGTCAATCATGGCACGCAGCATCGCAGCGAATGCGCGGCGCTCCTGACCGGCTTCGGCCACTCACCGGGGGATCTGGATCTGATCGTGTTTCTCGGCAGCCAAAACAACTGAGCGTTTTGCCCTATGCGATAGCAAGGAGACATCATGAAAACCAGGGACATTCAACTTCTCTTCCAATACAACGACTGGGCAAACAAGCGGATTCTCGCCTCGGCCGAGAAAGTTACGCTTGAGCAGTTGACCTTGCCCAATGACTTCGGCTGGGGCAACCTGCGTGGGGCGCTGGTCCACCTGCTCGATGCCGAGTACTTTTGGCGGAACCTGCTCAAAGATAGCCTGTTTGTCGACGCACTGAGCCCGGAAGACTTCCCCGATGTGAATGCGATTCGCGCTCGTTGGGATGTGGAAAACCCCGAATTATGGGCATATCTCGAGGGCTTGAGGGACGACGAATTGCTGTCAACTTTCAGCTATGAAGTCGATGGCGAGATGCGGCATCGCGTACTTTGGCACTGCCTCTTTCATGTCGTCAATCACGGTACCCAGCATCGTAGCGAATGCGCCGCCCTGCTGACTGGCTTCAGTCATTCTCCAGGAGATTTGGATTTCACCGCCTTTCTGTCAGATTCCTGAGCGTGCCACCGTCTTTCACCATCAGACCCAGCATAACCCGCCCTTGCTCCACTTTCTGAGGCTCTTGAACCTCCGGACCGGCTACTGTTTACGTGGCACAGAATCTACGCTATACTTCACATGAAGGCGCATCACAGGATGGGTTGTCCTTCACCATCCATAGCAAATCGGGCGGCTCTTGTTGGCTTGCCCGTGAGCGATTTCCACCGCAACCTCTACTGTGAATACGTTTTGCTAGAAAGAAAAGGTCTATTGGTCTTTTAAGGAGACAGAAACATGCTTAGGTCAAAACAACTGTTGCGACTCGTTCTGATATTCATGATGGTGGCGCTGCTAGTGGTGCCCGCCGGCGCTCAAGACGCTCAACCGGTTAAAATTGCGACCGGATGGGGTGGCGCTGAGCTGGCGGCATTCGTAGAAGTACTGGAAGGCTCGGGGATTGCTTACGAGATTCTCAGCTTGTCAAGCATTGAGGTCGATCTTGGTCCGCTGGTTGCGGCTGGGAACGCTCCGGATCTCGCGCAAATGCCGCGCCCGGGCGTGACGGCAAGTTTCGCGCGTGACGGCGCGCTGATACCGCTAAGTAGCGGCGATGATCCTGTTTTGTCGGCGGAATCGCTGGCGCACACGCCTGCCAGTTTGCTCGAAATTGGTACTATTGATGGGGAACTTTACGGCTTTATGGTGAAAGTTTCTTCAAAGGGCACCTTCTGGTACAGGCCGGCCTCTCTGGATGCGCTGGGCGCGGCAGTCCCGACCACCTACGATGAGCTTGTGGCGCTTGGCGATGCTTTTGTTGCCAACGGACAAGTTCCCTTCATGGTTACGGCTGGTTCGGCCTGGGTGCTGACGGATTGGTTCGAAACCTTGTATGTCAGCATCGCTGGACCTGAGATGTATCAAGGATTATTTGTTACTCATGAAGTCGAGTGGACGGATCCGACCGTTGTCGAGACGCTGGAGACCTTCCGCCGGATCTTTGATCCAGCCGATGAAAGAATCGGTGGCGGTGTGGATGGCGCTCTTGCAACTGACTTGCGGACAGGTATAGATGCTTCCTTCCGTCCGGAAGATCCGGCTGCCGAGATGTTCTTGTCTGGTAGTTTCGTCGGTGGCATCATCAGCGAAACCTTCCCCGACCTGGTCTGTGGTGAGGATTTCGATTGGTTCGATTTCCCCGAACCAGGCGACATGCACGGCGACACCTTGATGGGTGGCGGTGATGTGATCATGATGTTTAACGATAGGCCTGAGGTACGCGCGATGATGAACTGGCTTGCCAGTCCTGAATCGGCAACGATTTGGGCTACCGCCGCAGAGGGTGCTATTCTTTCGCCCAATACCAGTGTGCCACTTGATTCGTATGACGCTTGTAAAGCAAAAGAGGCGCAACAGATTGGCGCTACCGATGTGTTCGTTTTTGATGGTTCGGATTTAGCGCCGGGAGCCGTCGGCGGCGATGCTATGTTTGTCGCCTTGCAAGACTACCTGGCCGATCCCGATAGCATGATGGATATCCTGGAATCGCTGGAAAACGCTGCCGATGCCGCCTATTAGCACGATCTGACAGTTACCGACGCGGATAAGCCATGTTGCTTGTCCGCGTCTTGTCTTAACCATGGCTGCGTTTGTAGGTCGGCGCGCTTCATGATAGCGACTCTGACCCGTAAGGGGCATTCTCTTACAAAGGTCTGTCGCGGGACTGCCCAAGGCGAAGGCAGGGACTTATTCCCCATTCAGGCTTGCGATCCCGGGTCAATTGCCGGCTTTATCTAAATTTGTCATCCAATGAAAAACGTCATCATACTGGCTGCAGCGCCAAAATATAGCTATGTGATCGCTTAGCGCAATCATCGCGAAGTTAGCAAAGCCACAGACGCCATAAAGGGTCGTAATCTCATGGTGTTATTAACAAGGAGGCGAAGGTGGTAACAACTGGTAGACACAACAAATGGCTGCCCTGGCTATTTGTAGGTCCTGCGCTGTGCATACTCTTTGTCTTCCTGGTGTACCCAACAATTCAAACTATCTTGTTGAGTTTTACTAAAGGCACCATTTTGAATCCGGGTCGGGAATTCGTTGGCTTGGCGAATTATCAACGGCTACTGACAACGGACAATACCTTTTTGCGATTGAATAGTTGGCCCCCAAGCGGCGTGCTGCCAACCACTGCGCTATGGGTTCTCATATTTCCGGCGATGACGGTTTTCATTGGCATGCTCATCGCCATTTTGTCCGACCGAGTTCGCTACGAATCAACCATCAAGTCGATCATTTTTCTACCGATGGTGATTTCCTCAACCGCCGCCTCGGTGATTTTCGTATTTGTCTACAGCCCAGACCTCACCAAAGGTGTGCTAAATGCCACACTGACAACCATCTTTCCCAATCTGGAGCCGATTACCTGGTTGGGCAGAAAGGAATTGGCGAACCTCGCAATCATCTTTGCCGCGACCTGGATCTCCGCCGGGCTACCAACCGTGGTGCTGTCGGCGGCTTACAAGGGCTTGCCACGTGAGATCCTGGAAGCCGCCCGCGTTGACGGTGGCACCGCCTGGCAGATCTTCTGGCGCGTGAGCCTGCCTATGATGATACGGCCGGTGACATTTGTAACCATTATGTTAACGATAAATACCCTTAAGATGGTTGACCTGGTGCTGGTTATGACAGACGGCGGACCTCGCGGCGCAACACGAGTGATCGGTTATACGGTCTGGCGGGAGATATTCGGCAACAATCGCGTGGGGTATGGCAGCGCAGTGGCGGTCATTCTCTTTATTCTGGTGATTCCAGCCATCGTTTATCAAATTCGTCAAGTTCGCGCTGGTTTGTCATGACTTCAGATCAGCCAAAACACCGACAAGCGACTTCCAAATATGTGTCCCAGCTATCCTGGAGCCAAACGCTCGTCCTCTTGACCCGTCGCGGTACGGTTCACTTCTTGTTGATTTCCCTAGCTATAGTTTGGCTGACACCGTCTTTAGGCATACTCATTACCTCCTTCCGCACGCCGTCCGAAATTGCCACTTCCGGCTGGTGGACAGTTTTTGATGAGCTGGGTAGCCTGAATCTGGACAACTATGGCGAAGTCTTGCGCAACAGTCGGCTAGCGCCACCGGGTATCGCCCAGAATTTCGTGAATACCCTGATTATCACGATTCCATCAACCATAATCCCGATTTTCTTCGCCTCACTGGCTGCCTATGGCTTCGCCTGGATGCGCTTTCCCTTTCGCAACACGCTGTATTTGTCGGTCATCGCGCTGCTAATCATCCCGCTCCAGACGACCTGGGTGCCGGTGTTACGACTTTACAATATCTTCGGATTGGCGGGGACCTGGCCCGGAATCTGGCTGGCGCATACCGCCTACGGTACGCCTTTCGCTATTTTTCTGCTTTACAATTTCTTTGCCGATTTACCGGGTGAAATTTTTGATTCCGCTCGTGTAGACGGCGCGTCCGAATTAATGATTTTCTTCCGCATCGTGTTGCCGCTGTCGACACCTGCGCTGGCATCGCTGGCAATTTTCCAGTTTATTTGGGTCTGGAATGACCTGTTGAACGCCTTGATATTCCTGCAAAATTCCAAGATGTTTCCCTTAAGCGCCGGGATACGCGAATTGCTGGGTCAATACGGATCCCAGTGGAACCTGCTGGCTGCCGGTACTTTTGTATCGATGATCGTGCCCTTGTTGATCTTTTTCTCATTGCAGCGATATTTCGTGCATGGTGTCACGGCCGGGGCAGTGAAGGGTTGATAAAGGTGGATGACATGACACTTTCCCGTTGTTTTCCTCGCCAGATACTCAATCGAACAATGTCATTCGCTCGATTGGGGAAACAACCATTGGGTCTTGCCCGGCGTATGGTATTGCATACCTTTGTCGCGCTGCTGCTTGCAACTTCCGTTCACGCGGAGGATGGGCTCATAATCCATGTACCCGCTGATTACGAGACCATTGGCGCGGCGCTGGAAAACGCAAGCGACGATGCGATCATTGAGGTTGCGGAGGGGACCTACCGGGAATCGCTTGTCATTGAACGCCCGCTCAGCTTGCGCGCTAAAGATGGCGATGCCGTGCTATTGTCCGGCTCGGATGACGAACCGGTTATTCAGATTGCGGACACAGAAAATGTGCTCATCGAAAACTTGAGCATCAGCGGTGGCAAGTTTGGGATTTACGTGACGCGCAGCCAACAGGTGACGATTCTAGACAATATTATCATCGGGAGTCGTCTGACGGGCATCAAGGTGCGACTGGCCGCGGCCGATATTCGCAACAATACCATTCGAGATGTAAACGCGCCTTATGGCAGAGGCATACACATCACCAATACCACGCAATGGCCTGCATCCTACATCATCGGCAACACGGTGTCTGGCAATGCGCTCAGCGGGATCGTCACCAATATGACCGGCATGATCTATATCGAAGGCAACATCGTTACCGACAATCAGCAGCACGGCATTTCAATCGACGAAATGTCTCACGCCTTGGTCGCCGATAACATCGTTGATCGAAACGCTGAAAACGGCATCTACGTTTTTGATATGTCGATGGCTTCAATCTGCGGCAATGTGGTCAGAAACACTGTGGCTGAGTCGAAGGGCGGCGGAAATCGATTCGGCAACGGCATTCTGATAGATTTCCACTCCGAAGCGGAAGTGCATAACAATATCGTGATAGACAATTCCAATCATGGTATTCAAATGCTACTAGGGTCCCATATCGTCGCCAGCAGCAATGAGCTGCGACGAAATGGCAGCGATGAGGTCCCGAGGTATACCGTCTTGCGTGCCGGAGACGGCTGTTAAGCGACCAGGAATGCAGTAAGTCATCTTTGTGGATGAGAGCGACATCCTGCCAGAGCGGGATTGCCGGGCCAGCCATTAAGGCGAGATTGAGCTTATTCGTCATCCTCGCGCCGCCGCTGACGGTTGCGCAGCAAGCGCGTGCCCAGGTTAGCCTCACCCACAGGCGCCTGCGGGACCAAAGGCCCGGGCGTGTCCCCCGCTCCGGTTGGCGCATCACCCCCGCTCGGCTCGGGATCAATTGTGTACGATTCTCCATAACCCGTCGATTGCCGGCTGCGGCCGCGCGCATTGAGCAATGTTGCAACCCGTTCAGAGCGCAAGTCTTCCTCGCTGCGGCGACCGGTCAAATGGGCGCGCAATCGCTGCAGGTCACTGCGCGTGATGATCAAGCGGCGGATGGCGATATCAATGGGCAGCAAGATCAACGCCAGCAGAATCAAATTCTGCCATATAGCAGTCGCGGCCTGACGCTCGCCGAGATTGTGCGCGAAGACATCGGCCGGCTGCTCCGCCAAATTGCTGCCTCCGGTAATCTCCGCAATTTTCGCCAGCAGTTTGTCGTCCTGTTCCCTCGGGATGTATTCCGGCGAATACGACAATACCCAGCCCTTGAGATCCGCCAGCGCCACCGTTTCATCTGCTAGCTCTGCGCTACCGTTGATAGTCAGGAAATACGCGCCTTCGCTGCGTGGCTCGAAGATCGACTCATATCGTCCCGGTGCTGTCTGTTGCAAAGGTATACGGCGGCTCTCTCCATCCGGATCCAGCAAGGCGCTGGTCAACAGCAAGCCATCGAGAAACTGACCGCTATCATCGCGGGCATCCACGACAATCCGCGCGCGTTCGTTTTCCACTACGATTCGCGTTTCCAGGTTGCTGTTGGCGCCCGCGTTGATGCTCCAGTTAACGATCTGCGCCCAAAAACGCGAGAAGTCGTCCCAGGCTACCCATTCGTTTGCCCAACGCGCGCTGGCATCGGATGTCCAGGCAACCGCACGGCCCAATCCGTATTGCCATGAGGCCAGGATCGGGTCTGAATACGGTTCAGGACCGCTGAGGATGCGTTGCGCGGCGGTTTTCGGCGTGGTTGCCACGTATCCGCGCAAGGCGGGCAGATTCTCGATGCCATCCAGGATCGCGCTGCTGCCGGTCACACGTGGGTTGATCGTTTCTTCAACAATGTACGAGCGTGATGCCAAAACCGTCTCCTGGGCGAAGATCAAGGGAATCTGTTCGACATTCTCGACTTGATAATGGTTCCCCTGGCCCACTTCAGCCATGCGCTCGAGAAATCCACCAGGATTGCGGCCGATTGCGATTGCCGACAAACTGACATCAAACTGATCGTGCAGCAATTCGGTTAACTCAACCAAACCGGTCGGACTGGCGCCGCCGTCGGTCAACAAGATCAAGTGCTTGAGCTGCGACGGTTCGCTGATAATGTCGCGCTCCACCAGACGCAAGCCAGCCAGAATATCGGTGCCGCCACCGGATCGGATGGTGTTGGTCATCGCGATCAGCGCATGCGAGTCGTTAACCTGCTGAAAGGGCACCACCCAGGCTCCACCCGTATCGAATGTCCCGATAGCGACGCGGTCGCTCGGCTGCAGCAATTGCAGGGAGAGCACGATGGCGCGCTTGGCCAATTCCAGGTTGGGCACGCCGCTGCGGCCGATCTGTCCCATACTGCCGGAACGGTCGATCAGGTAGGCAATGGTCAACTGTGGCAAGCGCCGCTGATCCTTGATCTGCATTTCCACGGGCAAGGTGCGCTCCAATGGCGTTTGATAATATCCGCCCGGTGCATAACTCTCGGGTCCACCGATCATCACCAGACCGCCACCGATATCGCTGACGTACAGGTCTAGCAGGCTCATCTGCGCTTTGCTGAGCGAAGTCGCCGGCACGTTTGCCACGATCACGCTTTTGTAACTTGCCAGACCCGCCATATTGACCGGCAAACCCTGCGGCGGCGCCACATCGACCAGCACGCCAGCTTGCTCCAGGGCCGGCCGCAAATGCTGCGTCTCGCTCTCGTCCTCGCTCACCAGTAGAACTCTTGCCGGACCAATTACCTGGCTGAAAGCTGACAATTGGTTGTTCTGTGTGAAGTTATCGCCCTCGCCGGGCACGATAATCTGTGCAGTAAAATCGAGGAAACCACTTTGTTCGCTAGTCTGCGTCAGGGCATATCGCGTATCGCCGCTTTGCAGGTTCAGCTCTTCTTCATGGATAAGGCTGCCGCCGGAAAAAATTAGCAGCGTGGCCGGCGTAGCCGCCTCGGCATGGATACTGACCGAGATATCAAACGTCTGATCTTCCGCCACGCGGCTGGGCGCGTCCACGGAGGTTATACGGACATCGGGCGCCTGCTCGCGGAAAAATGGCACATAGCTTATTTCTACGCCGGAAGCCGTTGCACGCTGCGCGCGCGCGATGGCATCCCCTTGCGTGGCTTGCCCATCACTGAGCACAACTATTCGGCGCGAGGCATCGGGCGGGAACATCGACAAGGCGGTCTGGATGGCGTTGGCGATATTCGTATGCGTCGTCAGAGGGATCGAGCCAAATCCTTCTAGCTCCCCTACCAGGCTGAAATCGCTTTCCGGCACGGCATTGTCGCCAAAGAGCACGACCGCCCACTCATCATCCACTGGTTTACTGGCAATCGCAGAGCGAATGTACTCCTGTTGAAGATCTTCGCTGAACCCGCCCATGCTGTCGGAAACATCGACCAGGAAAACAACAGCCAGCCGATTAACCGCTTGCACTGTCTGCAAACCCGCCAGCGCCAGCACCAGCAGCAATACGATCACCGTCCGCAATATCAAGCTGCTGATATCGCGCCGGCGGCGAAAGGCATGTCTAGGGAATCCAACATACCAGATGACCGGCAGCGCAATGATCAAGATCAGGCCGGCAAATGGAGTGGTGAATTGCATCGCGGTTCCAATTCGATAGATTGGCGCAATAGCGGATGTGATTACTTGCTATAGATTGTAACGCCGAGCCATTGCTCTTTACAGGGTGATCGCGGCGCACTCAAAGCATTGAAAACCAAGCAATGCGGTTTTCGACGAATGCGCTTCGAACAGATAGAATTACACGTAACAAATATCATATATGCAATTTAGTTATGCTGGTAAGAATGCTTGAAACTCCTCCCTCACACAGCTTTTTGGAGAGAATATTCTTATTTCTCACACTACTTGTCCCATTTTCAACATGGTATACCCAGCGGACGGTCGAATTTTTCCGCCTTGACCTGCCAATGCCGACCAACACACCCGTGCCGCCAACAGACACAGCAGTGCCGCCACCAGCAACAGCCGCGAGATCGCTTCGGTTCGCCTGATAAACAATCAGCCTGGCGTGCTCGAAGTATCTTGGGACGCGCCCTCAGAGACACCAACAGATTACCGAGTTTCCTGGGCGAGGGTTGGCGAGAGTTTCCTGACTTGGACCGACCTTAGCGGCAACGCTTTCCCGACGAGTGCTTCTTACACGATTACGGGATTAGATGAAGGTCAACGCTACAAAGTGAAGTTGCGCGCCCGTTACAACGGCTCCTCCGGCGATTGGACTGACAAATGCGAAGCCGATGTAGACGCTGATTCCTAGTGGCAATCCCCGAAAACTGGGGCAAATCCGATATGGCGGTGCTTCACTGAAAGTGTCAAACCCGCAAGATCTGATTACGCAGATGCTGCACGCGGTTCGCCAACATGGCGTCGATCTTAATCTCCGCCTCGATCTTGTTGCAGCCATGTAAGATCGTAGTATGGCTGCGGCCAAAAAGTTCGCCAATCTGGGGCAGCGACGACTCGGTCATCTCCCGCGCCAAAAACATCGCCAATTGCCGCGCTTGATTGATCCGCGCCACCCGTTTCTTGCCCTTGATGAGATCGCTATCCAGATTGAACGAGTCGGCAATCACCTCGATGACATGCGACACCGTGATATCTTCGGCTGGTCTCTCATAGCGATCCAGACTCGCCTCGGCACGGCGCATGCTCAAAGCTTCTGCGCCACGTATGCGTACACGAGCGGCGATCTGATTAAACAAGCCATGTAATTCGCGCACACAACTCGATGAGCGCTGGGCGATCATCTGTAGCATATCCATTGGCACCTGCAGATCACGCTCATGCGCCCACAATTCCATTATCGCCAGCCGAGTCTCGTATTCTGGCGGCGCGATATCCGCGACCAAACCACCCTGAAAACGCGAGCGCAATCGATCTTCCAGCGTCTTTAGCTCTCGCGGATGCCGATCCGATGCCAAGACTATCTGTTTGTTGAAGTTCACAAGTGAATTGAAGGTATGGAAAAACTCTTCCTGGGTACTGTCTTTGCCACGGATGAATTGTATGTCGTCCACCAGCAAGACATCCACCGACCGGTATTTTTCGCGGAACATCGCTGTCTTTCGGTTGCGAATAGCCTGCACCAGATCGTTGGTAAACGCTTCGGAAGACACATAGAGCGCCTTCATGCCGCGTCCATGGCAGGCATTGGCAATCGCCTGCAAGAGATGCGTCTTGCCAATGCCCACGCCCCCGTATACCAGGAATGGATTGTAAACAGTTGCCGGATACTCGGCTACCGCCCGCGCCGCTTCCGCCGCCAATTGATTCGATTCGTTTACGATAAATCGCTCGAAAACCATTTGCGGATTGATGGCGCTCTCCGGCAACGTGGAGGTCGCTGGCATGCGCAGCGCCTCTTGGAAAGAGCGGCCCGATGCAGACGCTTCTGGCTCCTCCTGTCGAGAAAGCAGGCGGAACAACGGCATGTCTTCATCGTCGGCTAACTGCACCCGTCGCCGACCCTGCACACGAAACTCGACGGCGACTTCCTTTTTGACAACTTCGCTCAGTGCTTGATGCACATCATCGCAAAGCCGTTGGCTCAGCATCTCGCCGACAGTGCTGTTGGGAACGCCAATGACATATCGGCCCGCTTCGACCTGCAAAAACTCGGTCGGGCGCAACCAAGTCTCGTAGTTCGCACGATCCCAGCGCAGCTCGAGCAAATTTGTGGCTTCGTTCCAGGCATCCAGGGCATCTATTGCCACGATTCATTTCTCCGGTTCTGTCACGCGAAGCGCCAACCCACCAGCGCTACGGCATTAGGGCGCATTGAACATTCAGGATGGAAATCCCGCTAAGGCTTCTGACGCAGATTGAATTGATTTGGGTACGCCTGCCATCTGGTGAAGCAGTCGACTGGGGTGTTCGCCGACTACTTGTGAAAACCAGATCTGACAAACTCACCTACAGGGGTGTTCTTGAAAGACGTAGGTTGCTTTAGTATAGCCTATAGCTGGCGGGCGCTCAAGCAACTGATGGAGTGAAAACGAAATTTTAAGCTTGGGATAAAGAGCGACGCAATTTTGGGATATCAGCCGCTTGCGCAGGTCTGGCAAACGCGGCGGACAAAACCCGCTATCGTGCCCCGAATCGCCGCAGTCGCCCATAATAAGACTGCTGCAGTTGCATCAAATAGAGAAAAAGCGGCACTGCGAAAACTTTGTTCTAGCAAAATCGGCTCGTTAATCTTTCCAAAGTTTTCCCATAACATTCAAGATTTCCTCTTGAATTTGGGATATCGCTGATCCGGTAATAGCTGCACACTTTTCTGTAAGTTAACTTCCGCACAGTTTGCAAATTATTCGATTCAAGGCTTCGCATTCGCGTACATCTGCTCGATTTGCAATTTGTTCACACCTATTCATCTCTAATCTACAATGAATCACCCACATTTTGGCACAATTCTTGACATTTAGTGGACTAGATTCAAATTAGGTTGTAGAATTTACTTATATGCGTTGACTGTTATCCAAAATTTGACTCACACGATTAAGGGGGATTAATGTCCGAGCATGATAGCCAAGCACCCCTGACCGATCCTTCGCATTCGGAAGACGTTGGCGCATTCGCGGTAGGCAAACCCGATATAATCAAAGTCTCCGCTCGTTCTCGCTCCACAGCAGTAGCTGGCGCAATTGCCGGTGTCATGCGCCAGCACAATTGCGCGGAAGTACAGGCGATCGGCGCTGGTGCCGTCAACCAAGCGGTAAAGGCACTCGCAATCGCCCGAGGATATTTGGAGCGCGACGAAATGGACATCGTCAGTACTCCCTACTTTACCGAAGTGGATATCGACGGTCAAGAACGAACGGCGGTCCGCTTCCTTGTAGAGCCCCGGCCCTGATTTAGCCGTCTTCTACTCCCTTAGGTATTCTTAGGCACAAGAACCAAAGCGTGTTGATTCGCGATATCTGATCTATTGTTTTCTCCTTTCTTAATCCGAGACCTGCTTAAGGCGACCCGTCGTACGCTCTTCGTCGCGGCGATTTCCCGAAAACTTGCTGAACAATCTGATTGCAAGCGGTGTTATAATGCTCTCGATTATTGGATTGAGCATAATCTGGGAGCAATGCCGTGACAGATCTGGCAAACCTCGCGATTAACACCATCCGCACGCTGTCGATGGATGCGGTTCAAAAGGCCAATAGCGGGCATCCCGGCTTGCCAATGGGCGCAGCACCGATGGCCTACGCCTTGTGGATGCAGCACCAGCGATACAATCCGCGCAATCCCCATTGGCCAAACCGTGATCGCTTTGTTCTCAGCGCCGGTCACGGTTCCATGCTGCTCTATTCGCTTCTGCATCTAACCGGTTTTGATGTCTCGCTGGATGATCTGAAAAACTTTCGACAATTTGGCAGCAACACTCCGGGCCATCCCGAATACGGTGATACCGCCGGTGTCGAGACGACCACCGGTCCTCTGGGTCAAGGTGCGGCAACAGCTGTGGGTATGGCGCTGGCGGAAACGTATCTAGCGAATTGCTTCAACCGAGATGGCTTTGACATTGTCGATCATCACACCTATGTTCTGGTCAGTGACGGTGATCTGATGGAAGGCGTTTGCATTGAGGCATCGGCGCTCGCCGGCCATTGGGGGTTGGGCAAACTTGTCTACCTCTACGATGACAATCAAATCACGCTCGATGGCGATACGGACATGACTTTCAGCGAAAATATCGCACTGCGCTATCAGGCGATGGGTTGGCACGTCGACCGTGTGTCCGATGGCAATGACGTCAGCGCCATTAGCCGCGCAATTGGAGGCGCAAAAACTATCACGGACAAACCCAGTTTGATTGCCATTCGCACAATCATCGGCTACGGCAGCCCCAATAAGCAAGGCACCAGCGGGGCACATGGCAGTCCGCTTGGCGAAGCCGAAGTTGCTCTGGCGAAAGCGACGCTGGGATGGGATGCCGAGGACACGTTCTACATCCCTGGCCAGGCACTGGAGCACTTCCGCAGCGCGATTGATCGCGGCGCCGCAGCCGAAGCCGAATGGAAGGCGAGTTACTCGGCCTGGCGCAGCGCGCATCCCGACCTTGCCAGAGAATGGGACTGTGCGCAAGCCGGCAAATTTGCCGCGGGCTGGCGTGCCGAAATGCCGAGTTGGCAAACCGGGCAACACGTCGCAACGCGCAGCGCCGGCGGCAACGCCCTCAATGTCCTGGCTCGATTTGCGCCCACGATGATCGGCGGCGATGCAGACCTTGCCGGCAGTACAAAAACACTGATTGAAGGCGCGGACAACACCGGTCGCGGTCAAGCCGCCGAGCGCAACCTGCGTTTCGGTGTGCGCGAACATGGCATGGGCGCTATCGTCAACGGCTTGGCACTGCACGGTGGCATTGTCAAACCTTATAGCGCCACTTTCTTCACCTTCAGTGATTATATGCGCCCGGCAATTCGCCTCGGCGCTTTGATGGACCTTCCCACGGTCTATGTCTTTACCCACGATAGCATTGGTTTGGGCGAAGATGGCCCCACGCACCAACCCGTAGAACATCTGATGGCCTTGCGCGCCATGCCCAATCTCTATGTCTTCCGTCCTGCCGACGCCACTGAAACCGTCGGAGCCTGGGCGACAATTGCCCTGCTGGATCATCCGGCCGCCATCGTGCTCAGTCGACAGAACCTGCCGGTACTGGCCAACAACGACGCCGGAATCTATGAAGGGGTTTCTAAAGGTGCTTACGTGCTTTCCGAACACGAATCGGGCGATATCGATGCGATTGTCATGGCTAGTGGCAGCGAGGTAAGTATTGCGCTGGCAGCGGCTGATCTGCTTGAAGAAGCGGATATCCGCGTACGCGTCGTTTCTATGCCCTGCTGGGAGCTGTTTGAGCGGCAAGACGACGCTTATAGGGAAAGTGTCCTGCCGGCCGATGTCACGCGCCGCGTCAGTATCGAAGCAGGCGTAACACTGGGCTGGTCCCGATATCTTGGCACAGCCGGAATTGCAATAGGTGTCGATCGCTTTGGTGCCAGCGCGCCCTATACCAAGATTTATGAAGCCCTTGGGCTTACGCCCGGCCACGTGGCAGAAGCGGTGAATTCCCTGTTGGACGACTGAGCCTTCTCAGCTACCAAATGGCTGGCAAGTCATGCTGCGGTGGCTACCTTAAGGTCTCATAAAGAAGCTCTCGCGCAGATCGCTTCGCCAGGTAGCAAATTGCCTGTTTGCATCCCACAAGAGGATTCATTGATTATGCCGCACTGCTGCGCTAAGATACTTGCCGCATGCTTCTATTAGAATGCGAGGTGTAATGTCCTCGGTAGCGCCCAAAATCGTGGTCATCCTGCCAACCTACAACGAGCGCGAAAATATCCGCGAGATGGCCACCGCCTTATTCGAACTCGGTATCCCGAACTTCAAACTTTTGATCGTAGACGACAACTCGCCGGACGGCACCGGGGATGTAGCTGAGGAATTAGCAGCAGTGAACGGCAGAATTGCCGTGCTGCACCGCCCAGAGAAGCAAGGCTTGGGCCCGGCCTATCGTCACGGCTTCAAAGAGGCGCTGAATATGGGTGCCGACTTGCTGATCCAAATGGATGCAGATTTCTCACATCAGCCCAAATATATCCCGCAAATGATAGAACATGCGCGAGATCATGATCTCGTTGTTGGCTCGCGTTACACTCGAGGCGGCAGTGTCGATGAAAGTTGGGGTCCCTTGCGCAAACTTCTCAGTTGGTGGGCAAATGTTGTCTATTCTCCCACCATTCTTAATACACCGATCAGGGATGTGACCGGCGGTTTTCGTCTTTTTCACCGCGATACCTTGATTGGAATGAATATCGATCAGGTCCGGTCAAACGGCTATGTATTCATGGTCGAGATGATTTTCGTGGCCTACATGCTCGGTTTCCGCATCAAGGAAATCCCCATTCACTTCCCCGATCGCCTGCGCGGGACCTCAAAGATGTCCACATCCATTGCATTCGAAGCGGCGCTGCGTGTCTTTCAGATCAAGTTTCGCCACCGACGCTTGAATCCTTCGCAGCGTCGCGCAACAGCCCGTTCGGACTGATGTCTGCGGCGCTTACAGGCAATCCACCGCCCAGAGCAAACCGCGCCGCACAATCTCGCGGGCTTCCGGCACATCAAAATCGCCGATCACGTGGCCCAGCGAACAGTAGAAGACCTTGCCCTTGCCATAGCGCCGCGTCCAAACCACCGGCATCACCGTGCCATCAATCCAGTGGGCATGATCGCCATTAAAAGTAGTCGTCGCCAATACCTGATTCGAAGGATCAGTATGCAAATAGTACTGCTCTGAGTGCATGGCAAAGTCCGCAATGCCGGCCGTTATCGGATGTTCACCGTCCGTCACATTGACGCGATAGTCGATGATGTTGCCCGGATGCGCCACCCATTGTCCGCCGACCATGAACTGGTATTCCGTGTTGTCGCGGAAGGCATCGGCCATGCCGCCATGCCAGCCGCCCAAATTGACGCCGCCATCGCGCACCGCATCAAGCAAGCCCGCTTCTTGCTCGCGCGTGATTGTGCTCATGGTATAGATCGGCACAACCATATCTAGCGATGCCATCAATTCACTATCGAGAAAACTATCCAAAGATTCGGAAAGCTTTACCTGCACACCCGCGGATTCCAGCAGACCCGCGAATAAATGCGAAGTCTCTTTCGGGTCGTGCCCTTGCCATCCGCCATATACAATCAACACCTTCTTGCTCATTTTCGCTCCTCTTCCCTAACATTAACCCGGTCGCCCAACTATAACGTCTATCTACACGATTATACAGATACGCCCGAAACAGACTCGTGCGCCGCGGGAGAAAAAAATAGCCGCAATTGCTTCACTCGGATGCGCAAACTCTAATCGGTCTTGTACATTCGGAAGATCGTATTGCCCGAGGCGACATAAACAATGTCGTGGATCGGATAAGCCACTACGGCCGATACGAGTTCAAACTTGTCCTGATCAAAAGCTTGATAACTATCCATGAACGTCCCGGCTGTCGTCGTCTCGAAAACCGCGCGAGCGCCGCGGCTAATCACGAAAAAGGCCGGAGCAAAGGGGCTGTCATTGAGGTAGAAACCCTCTGTCATGTGCGTGCTTAATTCGCTGCCTTCATTAAATCCGCTGAAGGCAAAAGATTTCTCTTCACCTTGGAAGTACTGTTTCATCACACCGTCGCCGTAGAGAACGAAAACGTTGCCGTTCAGGCTGATGGTGAAATCGACCACATTGCGCAGATTGGGACGCGCCTCTTGGGAGAAGTATTCCCGTGGCACACTGACATAACTGCCACCAGAATCATCGTAACGCCAGATCTGGTCGCCTTCGGTATCCAAAAGGTATAACCGCCGGCCCCAGACCGTCAAGGCCAAGGGCCGTTTCCAGTTGTCCGCGCCCGGCACGCGTTGCGCACTACAGATCATAATAAACTGCGGCAAACAACGTACCAACGTGCCGTTCTCGTCTATCAGCGCCAACTCGTTGGATACATCATCAAAGGCGATGTCGACGATCGTCCCGATGCTCAGACCGTCCACAGTTGCGCCACGCCGCATATTCGCCACCGGTTCCTGCCGCAACACCTCCGAACCATCATCGGAAATCTTGATGCGGTAGACCAATTGATTTTCGTCATCCAGAGCATACATGTCGGCGCCCATCAGCCGCAACCGTGTAATAACGGCGTTCTCGAAATTCGTCAGTGGAATGGCAATGCGCCGTTTTACATCGTTAAGCGTATCGACTATGTCTTGCGCTTCCTGTCGCATTGTTGCGATCACCGGGTCACCCGGTCGCATGTTTTCGCAAACTTCAACAACTTGAAGAGCCGCGTTCCAGGCCGAGGTCACGTTGCGTCGATTGCTGCTATCCATTGAGCGCGCCAGATTAGCCGTCTGCTGCAAACGGCTCAAACACAATTCGAATTCCGATTCTCCAAGATGCGATACCCAGGATAGGACCACTACAACCGCCAGAACCAGCGGGATTACCAAGCCTACCAGAGTCAGTGAACCACTGGAGCTACCCGATTCGGAATTGGCGTCCGGCAAAGGCAAAAAGCGCTGAAACACACGGCTGACCGCTTCTATCCCCCCGCCAACACGCCGCGCCAGCCGTGTCAGTCCCCAGCGGAGTACAGCACCCAAACCGCGTCGACGCGGTTGCGTCAGAGTTTGTCCCTCTTGCTGCACCAGAGTGCGTGCCTCACCCAGCCTGGCATTCACTTCTGCCGACGATTCTCCGGGCGCCGCCAAGACCGGGCTTTCTACCTCAGGCGGGACTAATTCAATCAGCATTAACTGACCCTGAACCTTGATGGCCTCGCGCAGATAGTCCAGCACTTGCTCGATATCATTTTCCAGCAAGATGCTGCTCATCTGTTCGGCAGCAATATCAACGAGGTTGGCATCGCCCAACACCAGACGCGTGCCAGAATTTACACCGTAGCGCACCATGGCAATATCAGGTTCCGGCAAGATGCCCAGCGGCGTACTGAACAGCGGCTCTTCATCCGACAAATCATCGGGAAATGTCAATGTCAAGCCGGCCGTCTGCAACACCGAAATCACCGGTCCAACACGGCCAACATACATATCATCACCATGTAAAACGGCGACAATAACACTCGCTTCAAATTGCTGTGTCTCGTATTCGCTGTGTTCTTGATTATGATCGTACAAGTTGCGGTTCAGCACTTGAAACATTGTGCGCAGGGCGATCGTGACGCTTCCGCCCATGCTGAAATATCGTTCGGCCGCCAAAACCGCCAACTGCTCATAGAATGTAGTTGGCGCGACCGAACCAGAGGGTACGATCAAAGTGAAAAAGGTATCGCCGGCTCGTTCACGCGCAGCGGTAGCCGGTGCTACCACTACCATAGCGCCAGGTGGATTTACATTTATCGGTCGGCCACCAATAACATAGAGATGACCAACCAAGGCTTCCAAGTCGTATGCCATCAGCCGTTTATCGTTCGTTTCAAGGGCTAAATTGATTGTACATCAAGATGTGATTTGTGCTACACTGCGCACGATGCAGATAGCGCTTAAAGCTACCAATACTCGTTTCCATACGAATTCCAAACTGCATCAAAGTAATATCAGATAATTGCATCCGGAATTCGTGGGCAGGCAAATCACAATGTCAGCGATACCTGTAGCGAAGAACAAAATGGCGGGGGCCAGCGCAAGACCGCAATTGTCGGACAAGCCAGCGGATAACGTCATCTTTGATTGGTGGATGGCAATCGTCACCTGTGTGATGATTTTTGGCCTCTTCATCGACGGCTGGGCGCATAATCATGGCCGCGTAGACAACACATTTTTCACGCCCTGGCATGCCATTTTATACAGCGCATATGCGCTCTCCGCAATCAGTTTGCTGGTAATGCATTTTCGTAATGTCAGCAAAGGCTATCGCTGGAACCGCGCCTTGCCTACGGGTTATATGACCGCGCTGCTTGGGGCTTTTATCTTCGCTGTCGCCGGTATGGGTGATATGTTGTGGCATGGGGCTTTTGGCTTTGAGGAGAATCTTGAGGCTTTGCTAAGCCCGACCCACCTGATCCTTGCCTCGGCGGGCTTGCTGATCAACAGCGGTCCCGTACGGGCGCTCTGGCAGAGGCACAGCGATGCCAATTGGCGTAGCTTGTTTCCGGCTATCCTCGCTATTGCGGCAATCACTTCCGTCTTTACCTTTTTCATGGCCTTTGCCGCTGTTACTGGCAAAACCAGCCTCTTGACAGGACTGCGACCGCAGAACTCCAACCTTACCGATCAATACGGTGTACAAGCGTTAGTCGTACACAGCAATATTCTGCTCGGCGTCATTCTCTTTATCAGACGGCGCTGGCAGCTGCCCTTTGGCGCCATCACCTTCATCTACGCCAGCAACGCGCTATTGATGGTCTGGCTGCACCTGGGCGCAAATGCCGAATTCTTGTTGGTGGTGAGCGCAGCTTTCGCTGGTTTGCTCGGCGATCTGCTGTTGCGTGTCCTTACAAAAGGAGCGGCCGCCAACCTGCGGATCTTTGCCTTCACGATGCCCTTCGCTTATAGTTTGGGCGCGCTGCTCGTTTTGCATGTCTTGGGCACCACGGCCTGGGGTCGTGGCGGCTTGTGGTGGGAGATACATATGTGGCTGGGCGCGCCGGTGCTGGCTGGCGCTGTCGGCTACGGATTGAGCCTGCTCGCGCACCCGCCCATTCTGTCAAATCAATCATTCTGACAGAGAACAGGAAGCTGGCGTGCGCTATTTGATCGGCCTCCGGGCCCTGTTCATACTTGCCCTGATCTTGATCGCGGCCGGCTGCCGCCAGCAACAGCTACAGTCAAGCGATGTCAAGCTCGATGTCTCGGCCGGCGATCTGCTCGTCGGCGAAACAACCCTGCTGGTGCGCGTTCGCGATCGCGCCGGAAAACTAATTGAAAAGCCCGGCTCGATCACGGTCCGCGCCGATATGAACCACGCCGGTATGCTGCCGGTTTTCGCCGAAACGGAGAACTCGCTCAGCGGCGTCTTCACATTGCCATTTGAATGGACGATGGCGGGCGGCTGGATCGTGGAAGCCAGTTTGACATTCGAATCCGGCGAGATTGTCACGCAGACTTTCAAGTACGAGATCTTGAACGAAGCCAGTGACGACTCGACGACGAGCATGGATCACAGCGATATGCAAGGCGAGTCCAGCGCCATTTACCTACAAATTGAAAACAGGGGCAACGCAGACATCGCCATTCGCAACGCCTTCACCGCCGCGGCGAATCTTGTCGAGTTTCACCAGACCATCGTCGAAAACGATATCGCCCGAATGGAGCAGTTTGATGCACTCATCATTCCGGCCGGTGAATCCCTATCGTTGCGACCAGGCGGAACGCACATCATGTTGCAGCAATTGACAGCGGACTTGGTTCCGGGCACAAATGTATCCCTGCATTTGCAGGCAGAATCCGGCCAGGTGTTCGAGGTCGAGGTCCCAATTATGGATATGCTGATGAACGGGGACTCACCAACGCTAGAATCAGGCGATCTGGTTTTCAGCCAGCTCTGGGCGCGTCCAGCCAATGCAGCTGAATCGGGGGACGCCGATCATGCGGGTATGAAAATGGACGCGACCGAAAGCGATTCCGGCTAGTTGCGCCAGTGGCTTAAGCCTCGCCAAACCAGCGCACCAACCGCCATTCCCGCAGACTTGGCGGCAGCAGACTCATCAGCGCCGAGCCTTCCGCTTCGTCCAGCGGACGCAGCAGCAGCAGTACCGAGCCATAGACCAGGACAGCCACAATCAACGCCGTGACTGCCGGCCCCAGCAACAAGAATATCAGAAGCATCACAGCAAAGGCCAGCAAAGGGCGCCACAGCAAGCGCGGCACATTGATGCCCGGCAAGCTACCGCGTACCAAGATCATGAAGGGTAGGAACAAGACCAGTTCAGAGGCGATTGTCGTGAGGGCCGCCGCTCGGAATCCATACTGCGGAATAAAGACAATGTTGGCGACGATATTAAAAGCTACCGCCAGGGCAAATGCGCGCGTGATCAGACGCTGACGACCGAGCGCAATGAGCAGATATTGCGTCAGACTGTTCATCCAACCCAGCGGGATACTCCAGATCATCAACTGCAAGGCCATGGCACCTTGCGGCAAATATCGCGATCCTCCCAGAATCAGTGTCAACGGTTCTGCCAAAGCCGTCAACAGAAGTGCCAACGGCAAGGTTATGGCGAAGAGCAGCTTAATGCCAAAGGTGTAACTGCGCCGCAAAGCCGGCAGATCATCTTTCGCTTGCCGTGACATCACCGGGAAGAGCGCCTGCGTGAAAAAAGCCGGCACGATATTAATCGCCAGCAACCACTTGTAAGCAGTGCTGTATTGTGCGACGGTCGCTGCGCCTTTGATCGCCTGCAAAATCACGATATCGATCTGGAAAAAAACTGTCGCCAGGAAGTGATTAAGCATGAGCGGGAAACTCTCGCCGACCATTTTCCTGATCAGCTTGCCGTCCGGCCGCAGATTATAGATCCGCCCGATCAGCCGCCTGCCCGCCCAAACTAGCACAGCCAAGGTCAGCAGGTTGTTCACGATGCTCACCGCCGCCAAGCCAACAATGCCATGACCCAGCAGTAAGACAATCACGCCAAAAACGGCTTTGTTCAGCGTCGTAATTGTCGCGATGGCCGCGGGACGCTCCGCCTGTTCATTGGCATAAAACAGCGAGGTCATGCCCTTGGAAAGGCTGGCCGGGAACAATCCCAAATAGAGCAGACCGATCGCCAGCATGCCATCCGCGCTGATCGCTTCGACACCCGAGCTCTGCCAAAGCAGCAAAGCGCCTGCCAATAGCGGCACTCCCGCCAAGCTCAATACCAGGCGGAAAAACGAGCTGTTATAGAGATAGTGGCCGGCGCGGCGTCGTTGTTGCGAGGCTTCCCGAATCAGAAACAGATCCAGGCCGAAATTCGTGAAAATATCGAACGCGATGAACAACACGATGGCAAAGTTGTAGATCCCGACAGCTTCCTGCGACAATACACGGTACATGACCATGGCGAAGGCCATATCAATGCCGCGATTGAACAGGTTGAGGATGATCGGCGCCAGACTATTGCGCGCCACCTTCGCCACACCGGAAGAATCGTCACTGTTCATGCCGACATAGGCACGCCAGAACCAGCTCCCTAAAAGGAGCACAATCGCGATCACGCTGATCGTCGATCCAAACATGCCCAAATGCACACTCGCCGGGCTATAAACAAGACGCACCGTCCAATTGCCCGCGGGTAATTCCACACCTTGGAAATTCGCCAACACCAAGCGCACAGCCGAACCGAATTCCGCCTCTTCGCCACTACCCCAGGGACGTACAAAGGCGCGCCAGCCTGGCATATACGTTTCACTGATAACCAGCCAACTGTTGCGCTCCACGCTAATATCGACAAACTTCTCGCGCGCGGTATCACGTGAAATGGCGCCAACTGTGTAGCGCGGCACATGTAAAGCATCTGACGGCGTTACGAAATCGGCGAAATGAAAACCACCGCCCTCCTCGGCCAGCCAGCGCTCATCCCAATCCGCTTTGTCGACAGCAAACGCGCGCGGAAAAACTGACAGGTTTTCCCAAATCGTCACAGCTTCGTCGACATAAACGGCTTCAAATCCGGCCGGTGTACTTAGCCAATCGCGCGGCGTTAGCACATACTTGATATTCAGCAGGTTAAACAGATCGGCCCACAATACTTGCTCATAACCGCCGGCGTAATTCCAGTCTGCCAAGGTATAAACTGACGAAATTCGATTGAGGTCCAGAAAATTCTGCGGATGCAAGGCGCGCATCGTCGCCACATAACTTTGCGGGATAATGCTGTCGTAGCCACGTACATCGTCCAATCCGTAGCTCCAGGCCATGTTCGGTTGAAGAATGGCCGGACGTCCCGGATCGGATTCCAGGCTGGTAAAACGGAAGTGCCCGGGTTGACCCTGCAAATATTCCACGGCCGGCGGCGTGAAATCCAGCAGCAGCGGATCGCTGGCCGGATTGAAGCCATAGCTTGCCAGCAACAAATCGGCTCCTGTCACGGTCAACGCCAATACCATCCAGCGTCCTGATCGACGCCGTGCCGCCATCAGGAAGACGATCCCGCTCAGAATCAGCAAGACAGCCAGCGAAACCACCTGTGGCCACTGGTAACTGTAGAACATGCGGCCGTCAGCGAAAGCCGAATCCGCTTTTGCCAGGTTGGTCACAATACTGTCAAAACCCGATGAAAACTGATCAAAGTTGAAATAGGTGAAACTCGCGCCCAGCAAAAGCGCTATCCCCGAAAGCAAGAGACAGAGCGCAAAGACCTTGCGCCAGGTCCCCGACCAACGCCCTTGTTCGCGCTGATCAGATATCAGATGAAGGCCGATCCCCGCCATGGCCGCCACAGCCAGCGTCAGCCCACCGACCCAGCGAAATGGCGAATTTAACTGGTTCATGCCCGGCAAACTGAAAATCAGCGCATATGTCTGCGAACCGAACATGAAAGACAAACTCAAAAGGGCCAAGCCGGCCAGAGCAATGAGCGCTGCCGCGAAACCAGCTCCGCGGGCGCGCCGAAAAATGCCGACTATCAGCGCGAACATCGACAATGCCAGCGGTAAAATACCAAGATAGAGCGCACCTTCTATGTAATTCTTGATACCCCATTCGATATAATTGATCGTCTCACCGGCGGCATTGCGCAGCTCGCTTATGCGCTCCCAACTAAAGATATCGATATAGCTGTGATGAGACGGATTGCCATAAAAGTTAGGTAGCAAGAATTGCAGAAAATCGCGGGACGGATGCGCATAACCCAGCACCGTCTGCAAACTTGACCGCTCTGCTCGCCAGTTGCTCTGGACAAATTCGTACATGGGAAAGAGTTGCAGCGACGCCAATCCTAAACCTAGGAGCAGCAACACTGACAGCCAAAATGAGCTGACTACCGTCCAACGCCAGGGAAAACGACCGGCCGCCCGCCAGCGACTCACACACTCCCAGATCAGACGGAAGGTAGCGTAATAGGTGGCGATCAACAGCATATATATTGAGAATTCGACATGGCCTGACAGGATATTGCAGGCGATCGCCAGCGCGCCAACACCAACCCAGGGAATCGTCGTGCCACGGAATATCCACAAGGTACGACCGCGCAGGATATTCTCGATCATCCACAAGACCAACGGCACCCAAACCGTAGCGGATACGATCATCGGGAATACAGCGCTGGCGATCATAGATCCCGACAATTGATACACCAGCCCCGCCAGACCGGCTCCATAACGGTTTACTCCCAGTGTGCGCAAATAACCGGCCATGAATAAGCCGCCCAACCACAAGCTCACCAACAGAAACCAGCCGTACGCCGATGGCAACGGCAACAAATAATAAATGAAGCTCAGGGGATACAATGCCGAGTTTTGCCCGGCAGCAAAGAACGACACACCGGAAAAGATATGCGGATTCCACAGGGGTATTTCGCCTTGGGATATCTGATCCCGCAAAAACGATTTCCACTGATAATTTTGCAATATCAGATCGGAGACCAGATGATTGTGCGGTACGGCAGGCGCACCCGCCACCTCACGGTATACCGAGTGCGGCAGGTATTGAAAAAGATTCTCGGTCGGCAATAGCGTGCGATCGCCCAAGGTCTGCTGATGGAACATCGCCAGCGGAAAGACCAGCAAGAAGAATACCAAAACCAGATCGGGCGGAATGCGCCGGCGCACAGGCATATTCATCAGTCTGTTTGGATTCTCCCCATTTGCTTGCTAGCCACAGCCGCGCGGCGCCAGCGATAAGGTTTGTCGCGCTAACACAAAATTTCAAACACTCTTGTAGCGCGAGCATAGCGGTTCGTCAATAAACATACGCAAATGCCACCGGCATTCAGACTTGCAGCGCTATCCGCTATCGACAAGCTAATATACACAGCAGTGCAACCGCAACCCACAAGTCTACCGCGTCACAACCCGTTCACATGCGCGCCGCTCCCGCGAGCAATACAGACAAAGTGTCTCAAGCCATAGTTTCAGGCGAGATCGAATCTTCAAATATCCCAAGTTCCTGTCATTATATCCCAAAAAATCGTCCGTATATCCCTTGCGCGCCCTTGGAATCGATATACAATGATAAATGTTCGCTCGGCTGCAACTGGCAAAAAATCGCGGAAACACGCATTCCTTGACAGTCAAGCAATCATCCCTGCGCCCGTACCCTTGAATCCGAGTGATCCAGGCTTCTGTATTTTTGTAATCCCGGCGGACGAATACCATGGCGGACAGCCTTTTCGACAACCGCTACCGTTATAATTATATCTATCCTCGCGGTCGCTCGGGCGAAACGCTGCGCGCTGTCGATACCTTGTCGGACGATCAACCTGTTGTCATCAAGCGTCCCGCGCCTAACGACGCCCCGCCTATCCGCGCTGGCCAGGAAGTTAGTATTGTCAATGAGCGCGAGGCATTGTTGCGCCTCGCCGGCCACCCGATCCTGACCGAGCTACTCGGTACCGGGCAGTTTTTTGTTGGCGGCATCCCGCACCAATACATCGTCATGGAGCGCGCCGAAGGCATAATTGTCGCGGACGAAGTGGTCCGCCTGGCCGCGCAGAATCAGCGACTTTCCGAGCTGGAAATGCTGGAAATCGTCGATCGACTGATTAACTTGCTGCAGTCCGCGCACGATAAAGACATCGTCTACAACGATGTGGACGCCAAACATCTGTTTTGGAATCGTGAAAATTACAATCTCAAGGTTATTGATTGGGGAAACGCAGTTTTCCTTGAAGGCGACGAAGTCACTCTGCAAGGAATCAGCCGCCAGACCGATATCTACCAGATCGGCGAACTTCTATACTTCATCTTGTCCGGTGGCTACCGCGTCGATGTTCCGCGCGATGCCGGTGAGGATTTCCGGGTAGAATTCCATCAAGACGAGAACGATGTCGATCCGCGCCTGCGCGAAATAATAAGCAAAGCCGTACACCCCAATATACGCTTTCGCTATTCGTCGCTGAAAGCCTTAACTGCCGATTTGTCGCGCTATCGCTCTCCCCTTGAGCACGTGCGCAACGCCATCGTTTCGCGCACCATCAACAGATTGAAGAATCCCAACCTCAGCCGCAATGAGCTGTTGACCCTGAAGACCCAATTGGAATCGGCGCTGGAACAAAACCCGGCCTATCCCGTCGCTCGTAATACGCACAAGGAAATCGTCGATCGCCAACGCGACCTGGAAGTCTCTGCCGATTTGGATGCGGTTATCATCTATATGCGAAATGAGAATTGGTCGCGCGCGGGCGATCTGCTCAACGACCTGCGCGATCGCGCCGGCAGCAAGACAGCCGGCACCGTGCATTTGCTGCTCGATTGGTGCCTGCTTCTGATTGATGCTCAACTCGAGGCCACGCCAAACGCCATCCGCGAATCCATGACTCAACTCTTCGACTATAAGCCAGATAAAGCAGCCAATGCGCTGCTGCTTGACGAACCGGGCTCCGGCGAAATACGGATCCTGCAATGGCGCCTCGCGGAACGCATCAGTTCTCATTTTTCGGAAATCCTGCTGCTGCGTCCTAATCTCTATCGCTTGGAGAACGCCGTCAGGCAATTGGGCGCCGATGGCATTCCCGTCGACGAAGCGATCGCCGTCTTGCAAGGCATCAACCGTGCGCTCGATCGTACCGCGCGCATGGAAACGCCAAGCGCTACCTTGCTACGCGATACTTACGGCGAAGTTGTCGAAAGCATCAGCTCCCTAAACGCCAAGTTGCAAACGCTGAGCCTGCAGCATGAATTCTCCGAACGCCGGCTTCCACTCAACACCCTGACGCGCGCCTTGAACGCGGCCATGGCCTTGGCAGACAACATGCACGTCATCGGCAAGCAGGCCGCCAACAACCCTCGCGATGCCTTGGCCGCTCTCGACGCCAGCCGCGTGATCGATCCGCCCAATCCGCTTTGGGATCAGATCGAGGATTTCCTCAGTCTTTTGTACGAAATCTTGCAAGCCAGTCAAACCTACGTGCCAGCCGTAGATGGCTCCGATCTGACCAAATGGCTGCAAGCGAAACATACTGAACTTGAACCCTTCTCGCAACAACTCTTTGACGAGATGCTTGCCGATATGCTGGAAAGCCTAAAGGCAACCGAGCAAGCTTGGGCAAGTTACCGCGATGTGGTCGTGGCCGGCAACAAAACCGCAGCTGCCAATGTCTTGGGAAACGCCGCCAGTAGCATCGCCACGCTTAGCCCCACGCTCTCCAGCTGGTTCGAGCAACTGTGCACGATCGTTGACGGTGCCGATTACGTAGAACGGCATTCCGTGCCCGGTCATCTCGGACGTACCCTCACCGACGGCTGGTCTGCATTTGACAAGGGACAGTTAGCAGACGCCGAACGCCTCGGCCAGCAAGCACTGGAAATCGCTCGTAGCGATAATGAAGCCGCAATCGCGAATCGCTTGTGGAAGCTTTCACGTTACCTGCGGGAATGGGTGGAACGCAACGGCGTCGAAAGCGAAAGCCGTACGCAGCAATCTTTGCTCGAAATCGAAGGCCTCTTTTCCGAAGATGAAGACGCGGCCATCGCCGCATTTTCCAGCCAGATGCCCAGCACCGAAACCTACCTGAAAGCAATGGGGCAGGGATTGGTGCAAGCCTTCGGCAATAGCAATACCGCCTCCCTGCGCATTCTCTTCGCGCAGTATATTTTGTCTGGCGTGCTAGACGGTCACGATGGCATGTTGGATGATGCCCGCTTTTGGCGCGCCGCTGCTATCCGCGCCCTGCCTGATTCCGGAGACACTCACATCGCCTTGCGCAAACTCGACGACTTCATCGACAAACGGCATGCCTTGCTGCGCGCGCAGAGCCTGCTCAACAGTATAAATGGCAAACAGTCACTTGGCAGCATCGACGAGCTCGTCCGACAACTGGAAAATAACACACAAGCGCGCTTGTTGGCACCGGCTGTGCACAGCCTGCGCAACCTGGAAGCAGCGGTTCAAGACTGGGCAGGCGCCGAGTTTCGCGCGGCCGGCAGCAAGACCGATCAAGTCTTGCGCGCCATCACAGAAACCGAGTCCAATGCCAATATCTCGCTTGAGAGTTTTCGTTCCTGGATGAACGATTTGCAAGCCGCGCTGGCGGAGCTTGGCGTCAAACGTCGTTCCATGATGCAAGACATCGACCGCCAGCCGGACGAGCCGCAAGCGACTATCCGTGATACCTTCCATCTACAAGCCGATATGACCGAAACGCTGCTGGGATCGGCGCATGCGCAAATGCTGGTCCTTTGGCGTGATACCTACGAGCAATTCCTGGCGACTTACAGCTCTGATTTGCGAAAGAGCCAGAAGCTCGAAGATATGAACGAGCTTTTCAAGGCCTTGCTCATCGAACGCAATCCCGCCTACCCGCTATTCCGCCATTGGTATCGCGTTGTCGACAGCGCGCCCGATGTCGCAATACCAGCTGACGATTCGCAAAAGGAAAGTGATCCGGAAGAAACGCCGGAATCGCCTGCTGACGCTCAACTTATCGGCGAATACAGTGTGTCTGCAGAAAAGATCGAACGCTCCCGGTTCAACCGCCTGCTTTTCAACACGGCGGCATTGATCGGCCTGATACTGGTCGTTGGCGGATTACTCTCGTTAGCCGCTGATGGTGACATTGGCAGGATGCTTTCAGGAGCCGGGCAGAACCCCAGCCCAAGCGCAGTAGCCGCAACTGAAGCCCCATCCACAGCGCCGGCGGCACTTGAAATCAGCGAATCCAGCCAGGCGAGCCAGGACCCGGCGAAATCTGAACTCGACATGTCAAAGCCTGAAGCATCAACGGCTGAATTAGAAGAGGCAGCCGCCAAAAGCGAAGATGACGAGCCGACCGCTACCGACCCGCCAAAAGCAACGGAAACTCCTAAACCGACCGCGACCGATCTGCCCACCTTGACCGCAACCGACCTGCCGGCACCAGTCTTGACTGCCACACCGGCGTTTCCCGCAGGTGGATTGAAAGGTCAACAAAACCTGCTTGAACTCTACCGCAACGCCTTGACGGCGCCCTTCTGGAATGAAGGTCAATTCAAGCTGCAAAGCGGTACCTGGCGAATCGGCGTCAGTAGCGAAACAGAGGGCGACACAATTTTCCTGTTCCCGTCGGCAGAGTTGCTCGATCGCAGCTACGGCAACAACGCGCCCGAGCGCATCAGAAGCATCGAAGCCAGTTTGACCTTGCGCGCGTCTAACCCGGCGGTGGTATCAGGTGAAGACATTTATTTTGGCATCCTTTTTCAAAGCGCATCCGGCAGCCAAAACGCCGGCATTCAAATCCAGGCTGTAGGACCAAACGTAATCAATCTGGCCCGCTATCAAAACGGCGAAGCAGATTTCGTCAGTCAACGGTCTGTGAACGCTGTGATCGTCCGACTGCGCCTGGATCTTGATACCACGAACGGATTCGCCTACGCCTATTACAACGATGCGCAGATCGGCGCCGGTATTCCCTTCAACGCCCCCGATGATCAAGCGCTTCCGGGCATTTTTGTCAAAGACGGCGGCGTGCTTGTTGGCGTGTCCGCCTGGCGCATCACCCTGGACTAACGATTCGATTCCCAAAAGAAAATCCCTCCACCGTGGATTGGGAGGGATTCCTGGCCACAAACGCGGCCAACACAAAACAAGGTGGGCGCCGGAGTTTTGTTATGATCTCCACTCGCCCACTCGATTGCGCAGGTGAGTCATCACGCCTTCGCGATCTCCTGCGCATTCTCAGCCTCTTCAACGTCCGAACCATTGCCGCCGCTGCCGTTAGATCTGGACATCCCGCCACCCGAAGTCAGCGTATTCGCCAGATTTTGCACCATGCCGGTCAATTCCATCGGCAGCACGAACTTGGTCGACGGGCTGCTACCCACGTTTTCCAGCGTTTTCATATATTGCAGCGCCATTGTATTACCGTCGACATCGCGCGCCTGTTCATGAATCGCTTTCAAAGCTGAGGCATACCCTTCCGCCCGCAACAATTGCGCTTGCCTTTCACCTTGTGCCTCTAAGATCTGCGATTGCTTTTTCCCTTCAGCTTCCAAGACCGCCGATTCCTTATTGCCTTGCGCACGTGTAATCGCCGCCTCACGCTCGCCTTCAGCGGTAATGACCTCGGCACGGCGATCGCGCTCGGCACTCATCTGACGATTCATCGATTCCTGAATCGCGCGCGGCGGATCAATCTCGCGGATTTCCACCGTGGTGATCTTCACACCCCAGCGTTCAGTGGTCTCGTCCAATTTGACCCGCAAAACATCGTTGATCTGCTCGCGTTTCGACAAAACATCATCCAGCACGATATCACCGATCACCGCCCGCAGTGTCGTTGTAGCGATTTTGCCCGTTGCGTCAATCGGATTCGCGACTTTCGTCTTGGATAGTTCCGGATCCACGATGCGGAAGTACACCAGAAAATCGATACCGATTGATGCGTTGTCCTTGGTAATCGCTGTTTGCTTGTCGATGTCGATAATTGTCTCGCGCATATCGACCGTATATGCATGCTCGACAAAGGGTATGACGAAGGTCAGCCCTGGGCCGCGCACCGCCCGAAAGCGCCCGATAAAGAAGATAACCAGCCGCTCGTATTCCTTGACCGCGCGGATCGCCCCGCGCAAGACACCAAAAATCACCAGCAGGACCACGACCAGCAGAATTGCTTGCCCACCTGTCCCGATTGCTTGTGCCAAACTGTCACTATTCATCGACCTACTCCTTATATTTTTCTATTTGCGAAAGGTTTGTTGCTCGCCAAGGCTTTATTCCGCAGCTTCACGCTTGGCTTTCTCGACCCGTAGTTCCAGTCCGTCTTGCTGCGTGACGACAATCTCGGTACCACTCTCCAGGCGTGAGCGACTGCGCGCCGTCCACAGCTCACCATTGACCTGCACGGTGCCCCGATCTTCAATAGCGCCCATCACTCGGCCGCGTGCCCCAACCAGGAATTCGTCTTTCTGCGTCGACGAAAGCTCCCGCTGCATACGCAGGATCGAAAGCAATATGCCCCGGTGATACAGCCAAGCCAAGAGCACGGCCAGCGCGATCAGCACAGGGGATACCGCGGCATCGGTAAACAAGAATAAACTCGCCAGCGCTTGCAAGGCCAATCCAGCAATGGCAAAGTGCTCCCATTCCGACTTCAGCAGCGGCAGCAAAAAGAACAGGCTCGTGCCGACGACCAGCGCTATCACAGCTATCCAATTCGTCGCCAGCAAACCGAGCAAGTATAGCGTCCCGATGATCAAAGCCGCGCCGCCTATTTCTGCCAAACCCGTGCCCGGAATGTAAGTTCCCGTGGCACTCACCCACAGACCGGCCATCAACAACAAATAAACCACATTGGGATCTTGCAGAAAGTCCATTATGCCCCCTCTAATCCGAAGCAGCGATTATCAGACCCACGTCCGCCTGCATAACCACTACTTAGTAACAGTATAGAACGGAAACCGGAGAATATTCCCCCCAATTTATGGGGGACTCAGTCAGAGACGGCCAAATCCGGCGACAAGCGGTAGACAACGAAGGGATCACGCTCATAATCCAGCTTAACGGCAAATCCGGCTGCCGTCAAAGCTTGCAGCCACTCATCGTGCCGCAAATCGCCAGGCGCCACCAGGTAGCGGTCGCCGATCTCGTCCAGATCCAGGGCACCGCGAACCAATTCTTGCGGGCTCGGAAAATGCACTCGCCGCTTGTTATGCCAGACATCCAGGTAATATCCCAATTCCCAACCCAGCCAGGGATCGTAAATCACCGTCGCCACCGGCTTGCTTTCCAGGTATTGTGCCAATTCGTCGATGCCAGCGTACCCTCCACCATCGCCTCCTATTGGCAGACCGAAAGATACAGACCAAAATGCGGACGAAATCAAGACCAATACCATGGTCAAAGCAAATCGCTTGCCCTGCCACAATCGACGAAAAACGCGCGAGAGTCGAGCCGACAGTACAATGACGACCATAGGCAGGAGTGGCAGCAAGTAGCGATCGTACTGATTGAAAGTGAAAACAGTATGTCCAGCGATGTAGGCGACGATGTAAATCAGGAAGATCGTTTCTGTATGTCTCCGCGCGCGCGGCGCTCGTGCAATGCCACCGGCGCGAAACCCTCCAATCGCGGCTACGGCCATAAGCAGCAACGTCACAACCGGCGCGGCCACCAACCATAATGCCGAACGCGCCCATTCCGCCAAGCGTGGCAACCAATCTACCGATTGGGCAATCCAGGTCTCCGGCGCATTATTCGCCGCGCCCAATAAAAACAGGCTCGTCTCGGGACGCAAAACGTCCCACAGCAACAGCAACAGCGCCATACCCAGGAACATGCTCGCGCAGCGCAGCCAACCCGACCTCCGCGCCCCATTGCGATACAGCAAAAGAGCAAAAAGCGGCAGCAATAACAAGGCCTGTTGCTTGCAGAAAAACGCCAGACCCAGCGCCAGACCCGCCTTGCCGAACTGGCGTGACTGCACAGATAGCAGTGCCAGCACGAGGCAAAACAACAGGCTCATATCGGTGAAGGCAGTAGCGCCAAATGCCAGCAGATAGGGTGAGTACGCTGCCAGCAATCCCGCCAAAATCGCTGGCGAATCGTCGCCGGTAATCAGGCCCGCCAGCCTCATCAGCAAAGCGACCAGCAGGACCGCTAACATGACATTCGGCAGTCGACCCGCGAACTCGCCCATCAGCGGATTGAGCTGCAGCACGCCATCACTATCAGTGGTCACACCGACCCCAACCATGCTCAGGGCGCTCAAGTATATTGACAGCGGCGGCTTATCCAATGCGCCCGGTAAGAGCCACTCGCCCTTGACCGCGGCGTCACGCGCAAAAGTCATGAAATGGGCTTCATCGGGATGGAAGCGCTGATCGCGCCCGAGCTGATTGAATTGCAGAGTGCATGCAAGCAACATAACCAGGAGACGCGCAGAGAGGTTCCGCCATCGACTGTCAGTCAAGATAGCGTTGAAGAGGTTGGTCAGCAGTAGCGCTCCCGCAGGTAATCCAAAGCGACCCGATCAATAGAATTACGATTCCGCTCCAGTGTCCAGCGCATCTCCAGGTTTTCACTACCAATCAGCAGCTCAAAGGCTATCTGACAGTCCTCGTCCCAATCTCCACTGACTTGACCGGTAATGTACCCCTGCTTGATCAACATCGACTGAAATTCTCGGGCAATGCCTTCATCGATAGCTAGAATGTCTTCCGCTTTGGCCTGCTGAAAATACAGGTGATGCATCCGCACCAAAGCCACCAGGTCTTGGACTGGATCCTCGGCATCATCCACACGCAAATCCAAATATCGATCATTGTCCTTGCCGTAACCGGCATTCTCTCGTACCACCAGCACCGCAGCGGACTGCTTGCCACGTCGGTCTCCACCAGCGTCTTCACCGGCAACCAGCGCCGCCACCAGGCGATCAGCCAATTCGCCCCTTGCCTTTAAGAATCCTGTCGCCATCGCCTCGATCACCTCGGGACCCGCCAGCAAATTGCCTTGTACTGTAAAGCCGGCTGAAGTCTTCTGTCCGGCCCAGCTGCTACAATCGCTGCCGGTATGCGCCGCCGCCCTACCCCGCGCATCTACCAGCGCTACTTGTCGACGGTCAATCGTATCGACACTGTCCAGTAATGTCTTCAGCGTCGCGTCGGCACTACTGCCGCCTTCCATCAAAGCCAAACCATCCGGCCCAAAACTCATCTTCGTATGTGCTTGTGTTGCAACAGCGCCGACACCCGCTCGCGCCCAAGGCACCACCGCGCCCACCGCCGGAAACTTGCTCGCGACCGCAACGCCCCATGAATCTTCGTCCGCTGAATATGCCACGATTGAAAAAGTGTTAATATCCATTTTCGCTTCTTCCTGTCACTGAAGCGTGGATTATAGCAGGTTTTACCGGCGCGCTAACCGAGCCCGCTATCGCATTACCGCAGATCTTCCGCCACAATTGCCCGCAAATTACTGGGCAATCGAAAAGGAAGTCCGCATGGAATATCGCCGCTTAGGCCGCACAGGACTCAAAGTTTCGGTCATGGGTATCGGCGCCGGTGGTCCCAGCCGTCTCGGGCAACACGACAACCGCAAGAGCGAAGCCGAATCGGTCGCGCTGGTACAAAAAGGTCTCGACGCCGGCATTAACTTCATCGACACTGCCGAAGCCTACCGCACCGAATACATCGTCGGCAAGGCCATCGCCAACCGCGACCGTCAGGCTATTGTCATATCCAGCAAAAAGAGCTTGGGCGGCGAAAAAATCACCGCGGAACAACTTCGCACAAGCCTCGATGCCAGCCTGTGTCGCTTGCGCAGCGATTACATTGATATCTATCACCTGCACGGCTTGCGCCACGAACACTACGACTATTACTACAATGAAATCATACCCGTCATGCAAGACCTGCGGTCACAAGGCAAGATTCGTTTCATCGGCGTCACCGAAAGCTGGAACCGCGATCTCCAGCACATGATGCTGCAGCGGGCACTGCAAGATGATGTTTGGGATGTTTTCATGGTCGGCTTCAACCTGCTCAATCAGACCGCGCGCAGCACCGTGTTCACGGTAGCTCAGGAGCAGGATATCGGCGTACTAATCATGTTCGCCATTCGCCGTGCCCTCAGCCAAATGGATAAATTGCGGCAGGTAGTGCGGAGCTTGATTGAGACCGGCGAGCTTGATGCGCGCGACATCGACCTCGACAATCCGCTGGGATTCTTACTCGCCGAAAGCAACGCGCGCAGCATACCCGATGCCGCTTACCGATTTTGCCGCGACGAAGCCGGCGTACACGTCGTGCTTTCCGGCACCAGCAAGGAACAGCACCTCATGGACAATATCGCGGCGCTGCAAGGGCCGACCCTGGCGGATCCGCTGATCAGGCGGCTTCGGCATATCTTCCGTAACGTGACATCCGTCAGCGGAGAGTGACAGGCATAAGGCGGCTGCGCGTCAACTGACAGTGCAAACCAGTTAATCTTATGCCATGATTTTAACTAACTAACGAAACACGCTGAAAAAAAGAAAAGGGCAAGTCTTTCGACCTGCCCCTGTTTTCTAGTGAATTTCAGTCGGCTCTAGTGGCCGCCTCCGCAGCCCATGCCAAAGTCGATTGGAGTCGACATGAGTACCGGATCGTGCAGGTCAATATCGACACTGATATTGCCATTGGATCCACCTTCGGCATGGCTAACAACTAGCACATACTGTCCATCTACCGGCAGCTTGAAGCCATCAATGCTGGCATCATACTCGGTGCGAGAAATGTCATCGTCACCAATTAGCGGACGGTTTTCCGGTCCTACCAAGACGATCAAGGGATCAACAAAGCCCGGTTCGCTGGTATCGACTTCGATATCAACCGTCTGCCCTGCCGTTGCGTTAAAGGGGATGCTATAGACCCAGCCTTCGCGCATTGGCAATTGGAACTTGCTGTCCCCTTGCAATTCGCTGTGGAAGAAGGTGCGGCTGCGGTTTAGCAGCGCATAACGATAGTAATCCGTTGCACTGGCCGCGGCCTCGCCCATCATTTCATAGGTAACTCCACGCGACAGATAGGGTAGCGAATAGCTGTCATCCAGGCGCATCGCCATACTGATGTAGTTGAGGGAGTTTTCGTATTCGCCCATGTAGCGATACGTAACACCCATCCAGTTCATCGCTTCGGCATCCTGGCTGTTCAAGTTCAGCGCTTGACGGAAGCTGTCCAAGGCAGTCGCATAATCACCGGACATCAAGGCGCGGTAAGCAACACTCTTATAGGCTGCGATATCGTTACCAATCGTGATCTCGCCGGAAATATCCAGTGACACCTCGATTATGCCCTCGGTGCTGCCACCGGCGTGCGTCAAAACGACCGCATACTCGCCTGATGTCGGCACAGTGAACCTGACATAGCTGTCCCACCAGTCGCCGGTATCATCGTTAGCCGTCAAGGCTTGACCTTGCGGATCTACAATCAACACCAGCGGATCAGCATCAACATCGCGTTGGCTGCTAATGGCGGTTACCACTACATCTTGACCGGCACTGGCGCTGAAGGGGAAGAAGTACACTGCACCTTCGGCCATAGGAACTTCCAGACTGCCGCTCCATGCCAGGTTGTCATTGCGAATGACTCTCTGCTTCTTGCGCTTGGTCCATTCGACATAGTCCGGCAGCGAGTTTTCCATATCGCCCATCTTTTCGTAGACTATGCCACGATTCAAATAGGGATAATCTGCGTCCGGAACCAGCGACATGAGTTGGTTACAATCGGCAAGCGCCTGGTCGTGTTGGCCAATTTCGCTGAAGGCCCAGCAACGGTTATTCAATGCACCCAGGTTACCCGGATCCATTTGCAATACGATGCTGTAATCTTGCGCGGCCAGCGCATGCTCGTCAATCATACTGTAGGCATATCCGCGGGCCGAGTAGGTGTTGGCATCTGCCTCACCTTCGGCAATGAGGATGCTGTACAAGGAAATCGCCGCACGGTAATCTTCGTTCGACAGATTCGACCATGCCAGATTCTTCACAGCGCTTAGACTAAGCAAACCACCTGGAACGGAAGCAGTTTCGGCCGCTTCAACCGTTTCAGCGGCTTGCGCCAAGGCAGATTCCTGGGCGGCAACCCTGGCTTCCAACTCCGCAATCAGCTCATCGCGGTTATCATCCACGGGCGCTGTCGGAGACAAGAATCCTATCGTTACCACAACGGCCACCAGCACCAGCAAGCCCTCAATAATTAGAGCGCTTGGGCGCTGACCAAATATTCTTGCTTTTATGGAACGTTTAGGAACATCGTATTCCGGATACTGTTTCGTCATAAGTAATGCCCTCGCTTTATCAACTTTCGACATTGAGGTTCACTCACCTGAACCTTAGTATAACACATCTGACGGTATAGCAGTCAAGCTATTTCGTCAGCTTACTACCGTTTTAACCAGCACCCTGCAAAACACTTATCCTGGATTGTGCCGCAGGATCTGCGCTTTCGCCAACATATCCAACATATTGCCGATAATTGCGCAACGCCAAACTTTGAAAATCAAGTCTATCGTAAAACTTCGCCATTTCCAAATACATTTCTGGATATACATAATTGAAAGCGGGACCGTGCTCAAAAGCGAGTTCAAAATGACTCAGGGCTTTACCAATTTCTCCCCGCGCTGCCATGATTCGTCCCAGGTTATAATGCGCCAGCGCGCACAAATCTACACTGCAATCGGGATACTCACTCAGTACATGATTGCAATCAGCTAGGGCAGCGTCGTATTTACCCATCTCCACATAGACCCAGCATCGGTTCTCAATTGCAGCGAGTATTTGGTATCGGTCTAATGGCAACTCCATGACCGCATTGCAGTGCTCCAGCGCTATTTCATACTCGCCCAACTCTCCGGCATACCAACATAAGGAGATATTGGCGCTTCCAAGCTGCGGTTCCAACTCCAGCGCTATCGAAGTATCGCGATAAGCGTCCGCAAAGAAACCCAATTGCGAATTAGCGGAAGCTCGGTTCAAATAAAACAATCCCTGTGCAGGTTCGGCAGCGATCAGCAGATCAAACATCGCTGCAGCTTCAGCGTATTGCCGATTATCAAGATAATCTATCGCCGTTACCAAGATCTGCCCCAGCGGAATGCCGGCCTTCGTCTTCAGCGTGTCCTGCGGAACTGTTTCTGCAACATGACTGTCTATAGTTGTCTCGGCGGAAGCAGCCAGCGGACCAAAGAACTCAAAGGCGCGTCCCGCCGCCACACTGATCACAATCGTCATCAGAATCTCTATGACAATCGCGCTCCAGCGTTGCCCGAAAAAGCGCTGTATGATGTTGTTTTGCGGCACATCATATTCGGGATAACTGTCGTACATCAGGTCCTCACCAATCGCTACACAGTTATTGTAACCCAAAGTATCGCGAAATCACCAAAAACTACTCTACGCTTAGCCAACGCTTTACCTTGCCCTGTACCACGATGTAATTTCCTTCAATACAACCGGGCGAACGCTGCAAGTCATGCAAATTATCGACAAATCATGCCCGTTTCTAATTGGCGAATTTCGCCAATCCTTTCATTGATGCGGAACTAACCTGCAGGTTGCACGCTGAAAAGCAGCTGTCCCTGTTGAGAATCGCCACCCGACAAGCCAATCACTACTTCGACCCAGCCTGATGTGGCGAAACCGATGTCAAACAAGGCTGCATTGAGCGTCTGATCACTATCATCGTTGCCTGCTACCGGCACGCCGTTTAGCGTCAGGGCGATCAACGGATCCACATCTTCGCTACCCACGCTTTTCACCGAAAAGTCCAATTTGTCACCGTCACGAACATAAACATAAAAGAGCTGAAACTGGTTGCCGCGCAAATCCAGGGTTTGCTGATGCGCGTGATCGGCGATCGCCCGCTTGCCTTTAAGAACTGTGCCAGCACGCGTCATAAATTGTAGGTAACTCTCTCCAGCTAGCGTACTGCCGCTATCGATTCTCTCCAAGACATTGCCGCGCAGCAGATACAATTCTGCCCAGCCCGGTTTATTATCCAGCAAGACACTGAAATCGCGCACAGCTGCTTCGTACGCGCCTAGATCACGATAAGCGAAGGCACGATTGATTCGCGCCAATTCGTAGCTCTCATCCAGCCGCAGCGCTTCACTATAGCTTTCAATGGCACGACCATATTGCCCTGACATATGTAAAACCGAGCCGTGGTTGTTCCACATTTCCGACGTCTTTTCGACATCCGATTGCACTACCGAATCGAAAGCATTCAATGACGCTTGATAATCTCCAGCACGGTACAGCAAAATACCATAGTTGTAATAAGCATTGGTCAAATTTGGGTCAAGCTCGATTGCCCGTTCATAATCTTTGCGCGCCGCTTCCAGATTGCCAAGTTCCGCATGTGCCGCGCCGCGACTGTTCCAAGCCGACGCATAATACGGGTCCAGCTCGATTGCTTTGCTAAAGTCGGCGATTGCCAACTCCCAATCCCCCTCATTGGCGTAAACATATCCACGATTGTTCCAGGCGTTTACATAAGTTGAATCGTGTTCGATCGCTCGCGTGTAATCCGAGATTGCTTCTGCAGTCATCCCCAGCGCATCATATGAGATGCCGCGATTGTAATAAGCAAGCGCATTGAGCAGCGCAGATTCGATGGCAATGCTGTAGTCGTCCAGCGCTCCTGCATGGTCGCCGGATCGCGCCCGGGCAATACCCCGCTCCATCCACACCTGCGCATAAGCCGGATCAACCGCCAGTATCAAATTGTATTGCGCCAGGGCAGCCCGATAATTCTCCGACGCAACCCCCTGCCAAGCCAGCGATTTGACCAATTCGAGATCTACAGATTCACTAGCAACCTGTGCTTCCGTCGGCGTTGAAGGTTTCGGCGCGCCATTCTGCTTGGCATCGCTGACGTCACGCATAAGCGGTCCGTCTTCCAGGAAAGCCAGTGTCAGCAATACCGCCAATATGACTACCAGGCTCTCAAGCAATATCACGAACCGGCTTTGAGTCCGCTTGCGTTTGTGAGGGGATCCGTTCATAGTCTGCTTCCCGCGCTAAGAGGCTGCATAATCATTTTAACGCGTCCACCAGCTTTTGCCAAGCAATGCCGCCCATCGCCAGTCGCAGGGCACATTTGCCGGAAAATCAGCTAGTCGCTTGCCAAGACCTGGTAACAAAGCGCTATCATTAGGCTACGGGTGCCCGCCGCGGGACGCTGCAAATCTGCGGTCTCGAAAGGGTATCCCTGTTCAAGTCAACTTTTATTATGCAGGGGAACTACAATGAACGATCAAATCTTGCGCCAACAACTCGTGAACGCCTTGGAAAAACGCCAATCGCATCAATTGTTTGAAACTGTCGCAAAAGGGTTTCCAGAAGCGCATTACAACACACATCCGGCAAATGTGCCATACAGTTTTTGGCAGCTGCTCGAGCACATGCGTATGACTCAATGGGACATTCTTGACTATATCGTCAATCCCGATTACCAATATCGGCAGTTTCCCGACCAGTATTGGCCGCAGCCGGAAAGCGAAGCAAATACAGCCGAATGGAATGAGACAATTTCAAAATTCCGGAGGGATCGCTCCACGCTCGTAGACATCGTGACCGATCCGTCGAGCGATCTTTGCGCGCAGATTGCCCATGGTCAACCCGGGCACAACATCCTGCGCGAAATACTCATCATTTCCACACACAATTCTTACCATATCGGCGAGTTTGGTATCCTGCGCGGCACTCTGAATTTGTGGTAAGTTTTCGCATACAACAAGCGGTCTGCAAGCCATCACTTGCTGTCAATTCAATTGATGGCTGTTATACTGTTTCTGACACTAGCAAACGCGAGGCCATTCATGGCAATCATCGCCAGACCCCGCTTGAGCGTCGAAGAATACTTCGTCTTTGACGCGGAAAGCGAAATCAAACACGAATACATTGACGGGGAAATCTACGCCATGACCGGTGGAACGCTCAAGCATAGTGCCATTATCATGAATACAGGAATGGCGATCGGTCAACACTCGAACCGCTCGGATTGCATACTACTTAGCAGCGATATGCGTGTAAGAATCAACAGAACGCGCTTCGTTTATCCAGATCTGAGCGCGGTTTGTGGATCGCCGAGGCTTGAGGACAACGAATCAACCCTGCTCAATCCGATTCTTGTGGTAGAAGTCACCTCGCCAACTTCGATTGAATACGATCGTGTCACCAAGCGGGACTTTTATCGAGAAGTTGCCTCGATTCAAGCTTACCTCGTCATCGACCAACACCGTATCTACGCGGAATTGTACACACGCGCCAACGCCGGTTGGATGCTGCAAGTGTCTTCGGATTTAGATGATGAGATTCCGCTGACGATGCTCAACTGCAACCTGCCACTCTCGCAAGTCTATCGCGGCATCGCAATTCAAGAGGCTTAGCCAACCGCCACACGTAACAGCAGCTTCAGCGCCGCCTCGACGCTTGCAACTTTGTTCGCGATCAGGTCGCCCATCTTGACGCTCACAAGCAAGCCCTTCCTGCAAAACAACTGTAATGGCCTTAGATGGCTGCTATACTAAGCACGAGCTTCTCAAGCTAAGAGGAAACTCATGGCAATCAACGCCAGACCCCGCTTGAGCGTCGAAGAATACTTCATCTTTGACGCGGAAAGCGAAATCAAACACGAATACATTGACGGGGAAATCTACGCCATGACCGGTGGAACCGGAAAACATAGTCGCATCACCACTAACACGATCCAGGCCATCGATAGCAAACTTGATCACTCGGAGTATGCCCTTCACAGTAGCGACATGCGTATTGGAGTCAGCGGCACCCGCTACATCTATCCAGATCTAAGCGTTGTCCGTGGAGCGGAAGTCTTCCAAGATGACAGCGAATTGACCCTGCTCAATCCGATTCTTGTGGTAGAAGTCACCTCGCCAACTTCGATTGATTACGATCGTGTCACCAAGCGAGATTTCTATCGAGAAGTTGCCTCGATTCAAGCTTACCTCGTCATCGACCAACACCGTATCTACGCGGAATTGTACACGCGCGCCAACGCCGGTTGGCTGTTGCAAGTGTCTTCGGATTTAGATGATGAGATTCCGCTGACGATGCTCAACTGCAACCTGCCACTAGCGCAAGTCTATCGCGGCATCGCAATCGAAGAGGCTTAGCCACCCGCCACCCGTAGCAGCAGCTTCAGCGCCGCCTCGACACTCGCAACTTTGTTCGCGATGCGCTCGCCATCCCAAAGGTAACGTTTCACGATAAGCAAATCGCCGAAACCGGCCAGACCGATAAATGTCAAGCCGACCGGCTTTTCATCGCTGCCGCCGCCGGGTCCGGCGATGCCCGTCACACTCACGGCATAATCAGTCTCGAATATGCGGCGTACGCCTTTAGCCATCTCGCCGGCTGTGGCCTCGCTGACCGCGCCATGCGCAATCAGCGTTTCTTCATGGACACCCAACATGCGCATCTTGGCGTCATCGGAATAGGTGACCAAGCCGCCTTCGACATAAGCAGAACTGCCCGCCACATCGGTTAGCGTGCTCAGAATCAAACCGCCGGTGCAAGACTCCGCCGCGCACACGGTTAGTCCTCTTCCACTTAATGCGGCGCCTACCTGCTGCGACAGCCCGACCAAGTTCATAGCAGCTATACCTGAACCAATATCAGCATATTGCCTTCAGAATCTAAAAACATCACGAAACGTCCCCAAGATTGCGTCTCCGGCTCACTCAGAAACTGCACACCGCGCTCCTTATAAGTGCGATAAGTCTCGTCAATATCGTCGCATTGCAACGTCAGCGACTGCGATTTCCCAAATGTCTCGCGATAGTGTTCCCAGTGTTCATCAAACTTGTAGAGCGTGATCAGCGTCTCGGCACCGGCAGGCGCTACCGAAAGCCACCTCGAGTCGGCGCCCGGCCACAATTCGTCATCAGATATCAACTGCATGCCCAGCTTCTCGGTATAGAAGGCTTTCGCTCGATCTTGATCCTCAACAAATATCGAAACAGTACCTACTCTCGTTATCATCGTTGCTTTTCTCCCATGATTATCGCTGCAAAGAGTATATATCCGGCCACACAGGCTGCAATAGGAACCTCGAGACGGTCGCTGCACCGGATCGCGCTACCGCTGCCGTCTGTTCCAGCCTAACTCGAATGTTGCAAATGTCAGATTGCTTCAGCTAGTCTTGTTGCCCGAGGACGATTTGGTTGCCTTCCGAATCAACCAGTAAAACGAAGCTGCCCCAGCTTTACGTCTGTGGCTCACCCAAAAACTGCACACCCTTTTCCTTGAGCTCGCGATACGTCTCGTGGATGTCCTCGCAATGCAAGGTGAAGCACTGTGGTTTGCCCATCGCCTCGCGGTAATGTTCCCAATGCTCGCCAATGGGAAACAACGTGAGTACAGTTTTCGATCCTTTTGGCGCGACAGTGATCCAGCGCATCGGCGCACCCGGGACCATCTCCGAATCGTTGACCAATTCCATGCCCAGCTTTTCCGTGTAAAAGGTCTTGGCACGATCCTGATCTTCGACGAAGACAGAAATCGTTGCGATTGTGGTGATCATCTTGAGACACCTGTGGGAACGCTTTCTATTCTCTTCTAGCAACGACTCAAAGTTTGCTTGGATTATTATATACTAAAGTTACTATTCTTAGTGTATATTCTTGCCTCTTACGCTTTTCCGCGAGACGGGCGGACTATGGATATAACAGATGACATTACGATTGTCTTAGAGGATCTCAAACGCGGGTATCCTGGACTTGACAAGGACACAGGTGGTTCCCATCGAATAGCTGCCATGGTCTGCTTGGATTCGCAGAAACATGCATCTGGTGTAAATTGCGAGACGAAGTCTCTGAATAAGACAAGGTCTATGCTGCGTCTTACGTGGAATGCGGCTGTAACGCAGCAGATGAAAAACACTTGGTATGACCGTCGAGAGGCTTCCGAAATGGGCGCAGCTGGGCTGGCCATTCTTGTTATACTAGCATTTACAGAATATACAATTCTACGGCGTATGGACATTGATGAAAAGACTGGAATGGATTACTGGCTTAGCAAGAGCGCCAATGTAGGCAACCTAACCGAAAACTTCCTTAAAGGAGATGCCCGGTTGGAGGTAGCTGGGAGACGGTCAGCAAGTACAGGTACAATCAGAGATATAGTACAAAGCAAGCTTAAGCGTTCGAAAAAATCGGACGACACTGGAACGCCAGCATACATTGTGGTGGTAGAATTCAGTAGTCCCGTCGTTTATATTGAGAAAAGGATGGCAGATCTATGACTAGCGATCCGAACCTCATAATTACCTTGCACGAGCAGGCAATAGAATGGGCAGACAAAGCGCGAACCGCTCGACGAGAAAGAGATGAAGATGCATATGTAGAATTCATGGAGAACGCATTTGAGCTTGAAAAAAAGGCTGCTTTGATGATTCAAAGCGAGGAGTCTGAGCCGACACGTTCCGTACTTCACCGCAGCGCGGCGTCATTAGCGTTCAAATGCAAGAAGTATCGTGAGGCAGAGTGGCTAGTTTCAAGAGCTTTGTCAGGAAATCCACCTGGCGAAATCATCGGCGAATTGCGAAGATTAAATCGCAAGATCTATTTTCAATTGCGGATGCAAGATAAAGAAGTCACCTTAAGCGAGCAAGAGTTCTCCATGAAGTTGGATGGTAATGACATACTCAATGGGCTAGCCCCCGTTGATCTTGTTACGCACAGAATCTCCAAGCTCAAGAAAATATTCTGGAACACTATCCGCCAGTGGAACGGGATGGAGTTCGGCAGCAGCGCACGGCTGCAGGACCAGACTTATACATTATGGGTAAGCGCATTTGAACCGGGTAGCCTTGACGTCGTGCTTAAGCTGGGGATCTCAGGGCAAATGACATTTTCGAACATGGGCGGATTTGACACCATATTCGGTCGAGTGATGACAAACTTCCGTCTTCTTAATGATGGACTGTTTGGACGGCTTCAAGAACACATTGCCGACGATGAATACTATTGCAACTTTGTAGCACTTGCAAAAGAGATCGCGCCGGACGGTGACGAAGTAGTTAATGTAAATCTCGGCGCTATAGTAGAAGGTCAACGTCGTCATGTAAATCTCGTTCGGCAGCAGGAAGAATACGCTGAAGTTCCGTTACCTGATTTGCTTCAACCGAGCAACGGCTTGTCCGCATTAGAGGACGTCTTGACCATACGTGGTGAATTACAGTTTGCGGACGGAAGGACTGAGGACAAGCAAGTGAAGTTACAGGACAATGAGAGTGGCAAAACGTGGACGATCTTTGTAGCCGAGGCGCTGATGAAAGATGTCGTACAACCTCATTTTGGCGAACAGGTTGAGATTGTAGGGAAACGAATGGCACGTAAGAAAACGCTTCCTACTACGCTCTATCTTTCAGGCATTAGGAAACTACATTCCATATCGTAGCCGATAATACTCTTGTTCTCTACCGAGCACGTAATTCCACGTCTTGTAGCTCGTGCAAGTGCCCTACTTATTCTCCACGCTCTCGCTGAGGAAGGCGCTATAGCCGTTTTCCGGATCATTGCGCACCACCAGCATGCGCTTTCCACCGACGTGGGATATGCCGGGCACCTCGTATGCCTTGGCCGGATTGCCCTGACTATCCAGCCGATTGCACCAGAAGATATGGTCATCGCGCTGCCACATATAGATCACCGCGACCTCGTCCACCACGATCTCCATGCGCTTGCGATTGAAAGGCGAGAAGCGTGGCGGATGAAACCAGGGTACCCAGGCACCGGAGGTCTTTTCCGTCTTCAGCGATACCGCGCTCTGCGGCAGAATTTCCTTGCTGTCCCGCGGCGACTCCTGGTTGATGAATTTTATCGTCTCATCAGTCGTGTTAAACACCGATGTTAATTCTGTCACTGGCATGGCTGTCCTCACTGCAACTGAACCGTCGTTAATCGCTCTGCCGGTCAACCCGATACCCTTGCCAACTACTTCTATCGTTTTGACAATGCCTCTTCCGATTTGACCGAGTAACTTCAAGCCGTCCATTGTATCTATACCGTCTATCTGCATCTGACCTATGCGCCCATTATACACAGATTCGCCCCAGCTACGGATACGTCCTATCTGTCAGTACGCAACATACATGCACTCTGTTTCGACCTAACCAGGCCTGACCGGGTAGCTTCGCCGCATATGCGCGACCGATTCCGCGATCAATTCCCGCAGCACTTGCATATTCACATCCGCCAGCTTGTTGATGTACAGACAAGACCTGCCGATCTTGTGCTTGCCCAAACGCGCCAGCAATTGCTCATAATGCTCGAAACCCGGCATGATATATAGCGTCAACGATTGCTTCCGTGGCGCGAAACCGGTCAAAAACCAGTCACCCTCGCGTCCGCTATCATATTTGAAGTGATAACTTCCAAAGCCGACAATGCTATTGCCCCACATCTTGGCCGGTTCATCCATGATAGATTCGAAGACGTCCAGCAACACCAGCGCATCTTCTCGGCGCTGTTGGTATTCCACCGACTCCAGATAGGCTCCCACATCGCCATCATTTCGATTCGTCTTCAGTTCGGTCATATGTTTATCTCCATAACCGTTTGTCGGCATAATTACAAGGTCGCTACCACGCGACCTTCGCCACTACAACAAGCGGTAGGGGCGACTCGGTGAGTCGCCCGCAAGCTTCAACCCGTTCGCGGATTGAGCTTATTCATCTTCAGTTGGCTCAAAATCCGCATCTTCAATGTCAATCGAGAAATCAGGCATATCCATGGCACCCTCCACCGGCTCACTGATGACCGTCTTGACATCGGCGAAGCGCAACTCCTCATTTGCCGATCCGGTTGCGGCTTGCATCAGCAATGTCAGCCGATTCGCCATGCTTGACGGGTCGGGATGAATGCCATCTTGCAGCAGCGCCGTCTCAAAGACCTGTTCCACCACCGCATCTATCAATCCCGTATCACCTTCGCCGGCGATTAGCTGGCTCAGATTGTGCATCAAGGGATGCCGCGGATTCAACTCCAGCGCCTTGACCGGCAATTCAAAATCCTTGTCCATCAAGCGATTGATGCGGAACATATAACGGTTGCTGCTATCATCCTCGCTGACTAGCCGCGCCGGGCTATCGACCAGGGTCTTGCTCTCCCGCACATCACTCACGCGGCCGCCCAATGTCGCCTTGACCCGACCTGCCAGGGATTCAAATGATTCATCTGCCAAGGCATCCGCGCTATCCGCTTCTGCGTCATCCTGTTTGCCGACATCCTGCAAATCCAACTCAGCGGAATCGACGCTGACTAGCTTATGTCCCTTGAAATCGATCATGCCCATCGGCAGCATCGCGTCCACCGGATGCGTGAAATAAAGCACCTCGATCTCGCGCTGCCGAAAAACATCAAGATGCGGGCTGCGTGCTCCGCTGCTGTAATCATCAGCCACCACATAATAGATATCGTCCTGATTCTCCGACATCCGCTCAAGATAATCCTCCAGCGAATAAAACATCGTCGGATCGTCATCATGCGTCGTCTGGAAAAACATCAGCGGCTCCAGATCCGATCGATCTTCACTTTCGATCACCAGCCCCTGCTTGAGGTAGGAGCCAAACTCACCGTAAATTTTCAAGTAATTGTCACGGTCGTTTTTCGCCATGCGCTTTAACTCGGAAATTACCCGGCGCGTGATCGTCTTCTTCAAAGTCGCCATCACCCTAGTCGCCTGTATGCTCTCTCGCGTGACGCTGAGCGGCAGATCCTCGCTATCCACCACACCCTGCACAAAGCCCAGGTATTCCGGCAGCAGATCGCGATTGTATTCCTCGATCAGCACTTTGCGCGCATACAGCTTCAAGCCCTGTTCCTTGCGCGGACTGAACATATTCGCCTGACCGCTGCCGGGCACAAAAAGCAGCGCATAAAACTGCATCGGCACATCGGCGCGCATGTGAATATGGTGATTCGCGCCATTGAAGTCCATCGTCAGCATCTTATAGAAGCTGTCATATTCCTCCGCTTCCACCTCCGATGGATTGCGCCGCCAGATCGCCTGCTGCTTGTTGGTTGGCTCTTCATCGTCATCGACAAAGATAGGAAAAGCCACATAATCCGAATGCCGGCGGATAATTTCCTTAATGCGGAAGCCGCGCGTGAACTCTTTCTCATCATCTTTGAGATGGATGGTGATCTCCGTCCCGCGCACCTCTTTTTCCGACGTTTCCAGCGAATAATTGGTACCACCCGTCGCCGACCATCTGACCGCTTCATCCTCAGGCCGGTAAGAGCGTGACACCACATCAACCTGCTTGGCCACCATAAAAGCGGAATAAAAGCCGACGCCAAATTGCCCGATGATATCCGATGCCGAGGCATTGTCCGGCTTGTCTTGCATCGCCTCCAAAAAGGCCTTGGCACCCGACTTGGCGATCGTGCCCAAACCAGCGATAATCTCGTCGCGGTCCATGCCAATGCCGGTATCACTGATCTTCAGCGTATTGCTCTCTTCGTCCAACTCGATATGTATCTCCAGATCAGCCTGCGCGTCCTGCACATCATTATTCGTCAACATCTCGAAGCGCAACCGATTCAAAGCATCCGATGCATTCGAGATCAACTCGCGCAAGAAGATCTCCTTTTCCGTATACAACGAATGGATCAGAATATTTAGAAGTTGTTGTGTTTCCGCTTGAAAAGTACGTTCTTCGCTCATCTTTCATCCCCGTTCCTAGTAAATCGCTGAAGTAACCCCTTTGTTTTAGCACAGCTGTGTAAGAAGTAAATAAAAACTTCCGCTGGAAAGCGCAATTGAGCCCACCAGCGCCGCAGTTGACAAGTGGACAAGCCTCTGCAAAAACAGAAAAAAGAGATTTCATATCGAGCAACTTGCGGCGTCAGATCATATTGGATGGACACATCTCAAGCAGATCCATCCCGACTGGCCTTCTCGAGATGCGCGCTCCCCTTCCCTCCATGCGGCTGAGGACAGGACAGGTTTTGAGGTGGAACGTGATGTGGAAAAGGACGGGAAAAGACGGGAAAAGGATGAAAAAAGGATGAAAAAGGATGGGAATAGGATGGGAAAAGGGTCAAAAATAGCGACTACCTATTGATACAGTATGGATATAGAGCAGGATTTCGCCAAATTGGATAGCGATCCGGCGAGAACGTGCCAGTTGCAAGTAAGACATGGATGAAAGCGATAAGATTCCCATAGAGCCGAGCGTATCATCATTTGCCGGGGACGCGGCGACTATATGGACGCGGTTTCATGCAGGAATTGCTGATGGTCGCTAGCTGATGCGCGGGGCGGGAGCGAAACCTGTCCTGTCCTCAGCTCCTTGCGGGGGAAGGGGCTAAACAAGTCCACAATCACAACCTAACCGATTCCGTCGTCAATGCTATAATTAGCGCCATTGCGCCCAACTTACCCGGAGAAACCAGCCAATGAAAGCTGTCCAAATTATCGCCCGCAGCCAACCAGTGTTTGTCGATGTGCCCAAGCCCGCCCTGCAAGCCGGTCACGCCTTGGTCAAAACGCTGCGTCTGTCGCTCTGCGGCAGCGATATCCGCCATTTACACTACCTGCCCGATGATCGCTATCCCACCCACTACGGCGAAACCGGCCATGAAATGGTCGGCGTCATCGAAGCCATCGATTCCAATGCCAACGGCTTCAAAGCCGGCGATCACGTGCTCTGCCTGGCGCCTGACCACCGTGCCATGGTGGAATACTACCAAGCGCCCATAAATCATTTGCTGCCTCTCGACCCCGCTACGCCGCTGGAACATTCCGTGCAAGCGCAGCAATTCGGCACCGTGCTCTACGCTTCCCAGGTCCTGCCCGATCTGCGCGGCAAGACTGTCGCCGTCATCGGGCAAGGCTCAGCCGGCTTGTGGTTCAACGCGTCCCTGAAAGATCGCGGCGCCGCCAAAATCATCGCCCTGGATTTGAAAGCCTACCGCTTGAACTACAGCCGCCACTTCGGCGCCACCCACACCATCCACAATGCCGAGCAATCGCCCGTCGATGCCCTGCGCCAGATCAACGATGGCAAGCTGCCCGATGTCGTCATAGAAGCCGCCGGCGAAGAAGATTCCATCCGCCTGGCTGTGGAAATCGCGCGACCGGACGGCTTTGTGCTCATTTTCGGCGTGCCCCGCTTCGAGACCATGGATTTCCCCATCTTCGAAACCTTCTGGAAATCGCTCACACTGAAATCTCGCGTCGGCACCATCAACGACCCCGATCACTCCTGCACCCGCCAAGCGCTGGACTGGATCAACAGCGGCAAAGTCGCAACCGGCCGCATGATCACGCACACCTTCAAGTTCGACGATGTCATGGAAGCCTACGATCTGCATCGCCTGCAAGACGAAGGCGCGGTCAAGATTGTGATTGACATGGAGGGGTGACAGTTTTAGCCAATCCCAGCTTGCTATATTACTCTATCAGGCCATGGACGAGTATCATGAAGCGAGACAACAAATACCTCAGCGTGGGCGGAGCAGATAAATCCAAGCACACGACGTCGATAGTTATGACTAAGAATTGCAACTACTGCGATCCTGAGGTCGAGAAGCAAAGTCGTCTAGATGGCATTGAGCAGATTGACCTAGACTCCGCCAGTGCACTCGTCGCAAGATTGCGAGAGATCACGGAGAACCATTCTTACGCGATGTTTCGCGGTCAAACGCATGATTGGTGTTTGCGGCCAACCGCACATCGATCGGACACGACAGGAAGCGACATAGATAAATTTGTTAATGAGCAACTACATACTTATCCCACATACATAGATTTAATGTGGAAAAACGAGTCCATATCATCCTTCACTAGAAGGTATGCACTTGCACTTCGATACTATTTCGAGAAGGAACTAGTTTACAAGTTTGCGCAATTGGCTGCTAAAACAAGACTATTAACCGTTGAGCCAAGCGTGAGCCCTCCGTCTATCATTGATATCTTGCTCTATTTGACATCCGTCGAGATTCCGTGGAGACATGACAAGAGCTATTCAGAAATCCACGCGCAGCATCATGGAGTTCCCACAAAAATGCTAGACTTCACTCGGGACTTTTGGGTAGCAATTTGGCATACAGCACACAGAGAACCCGATGACGACGAAAAGGCGATTGTTATCTGGGCTATTGCGGGTGACATTCCTTTCGACGTGATTGACACTACACACGCGCCTGACTACTTTTTGCGAGAACAGGAATCAGTATTATTCTGGAATTCATGTGCCGACTATGAATTTTATGTGAAAGGCAAATATAATCCTTTTGACATTAGGTTAAAAAAGCGCGGCAACGGCAATGTCTTCAAATTAAGGCTCAGCAGCCGCGAAATATCAGGCTTGCGAGCCGAGCTGGAGCTTCGAGGATTGTCTCTCTATAGCATGGGCGCGCCAATGTTTCTATCAGTAGAGGAAGCGCAAGCCGAAACGTACATGAGACGCTGCCAGTTCAATGCGGAACTAAAGGAGACGCTAAAATCAGAACTTGACATAACCAAAGTGTCCCATGTCGAGAAGTGGAAGCAATTGCGAGCAAGGGCTACTATGATACGACAACATGGGAGCAAAAAGTCGTGTCAAGTCCAGTGCGATGACGGGATTCTTCTGAGCTTTTCTCCAGATCACTTCGTGACCCAAGAGTTGTTTTCGGACGTAATGGCCGGCACATACGGCACTTCCATTGACGAAAACGGCCGCTCAATTTCCTGGATAGCAAACGAAGACAACGGGTTTCGAACGTGGTTCAAGGTTCACGGACGAATGCACCCTGATTCTGATCACGTCACATAAAGGCCAACTGCATACGTACATAAGCCTGACTCCAATTCATAGCGGTATTTCGGACATCCCGCGACCTTACAGTGGCCACATCCCACCCATCCCACGCTACATTGACCCCAGCGCAACCTAAAAATCCCATTCCACGCGACGAAAAAAGTCTCTCTATTAAGCTTCGGGGAGGGACTTAGGGTGGGGTTGAAAAAGCGTCCATCCAGCCGCCACACCGCCCGCAACCTGCGCTATGGCAACCTGGATTGATTTCTGCTGGATTCCTGATTGGACTGGATTATAGAACAAAGGATCTGTAGAGTACCAAGCGACCACATTGCAGCGCTGGGTAAATCATGAACGTCTTCGTCATAATGCCCATTGACGGCGAATTCGATACAGTATATCGCGCTCTGATCAAAACGCCTTTGGAGTCCGCCGGTTACAGCGTCAGTCGCGCGAACGATCCCGAAGGCGGTCGCATTGTTCATCAGAACATCTATGACCAAATCATACAGAACCTTTGGGATGTCGATTACATTCTTGCCAACCTCACCAATTTCAAGCCCAATGTCGTCTACGAACTGGGCATCGCGCATACCTTGAACAAAAGAACGATTCAGATCTCGCAGAACCTTGACGGAAAACTGCCTTTTGACATCAAGTCGCAAAATGTGATTTCATACAAACGGGACGATGATCGGCGATCAGAGCTTTCGGCTCAGGTGCTTGAGGTGCTTCGTCTGTCAGATGCGGGCCAGTACATGTTCTCCAACATAATTGATGACTTCGTAAGGCGAAGTTCAAGAAAAATCGTCACAGAACCACCGGCAAGGACATAAAGAGGAGCTTGACATGGCTGTAAAGGAATCAAGGCTGCCCGATACTGCAAGCCTGCAGGAAGTTGCGGGAAAAGCTGTTCAAAACGCGGACAAGCAGATTGAATACTGTGCGCAAGCGGCAAGAGAATTCGGTAAGCGAGCACAATCTGCAGCTTCCGATGCGTTAGACCGCTTGTTCTCGTTACCTTCTCAAAACGACGACGAACGTAGACGGCGTGAAGTGGTAGAGCAATTTGCGACGGTGTTACGCGACTTTTCCAACCACATGGCCGACCCAATTGTCAAACTGAACCGATCGTGGATGGATGTAGATCAGGGTTTGGGATTTTATCTTTTGTCGGCCGGTCGCGAACCCACCTTTGATGCAACAGAAATACGCAGCTTGATAAAGTCGATGACCGATACGCGAAACAAAATACCCGGTTCCAAGCTGGAGGCATCCAATTTGGCTGACGCAATAAGAACCAGCGCTGTCGGATTCGAAAGTCTCGACGAAACAAGAGCAGCATCAACTCGTACACTCGAACAGCTATTCGGCGAATTGGACCTTGGTCAGGCAGTCCTGACCCGCCAAATCATCCTCTCCGAACGCTTGTGTGAGATGTTGGCGGCGGGTTGAAGATCGCCCCTCGTTTGCGCGTCCTTTGATACTCCTGCCCCGGTGCCCCGCGAGCGACCTTCCAATCGCCACAACAATCCCAATCCACGCGACGAAAAGAGTCCCTCTACTAAGCTTCGGGCAGGGATTTAGGGCGGGGTTGAAAAAGCGACCATCCAGTCGCCACAAAATTCCCGACCATCGCGACAATAAAAGCCCCTCCCTCTTTATGGGGGAGGGGTTTGGGGTGGGGGTTGTAGCGGCAAAATGCCAAAGACAATACCATGTACCCTGCGCGCCCCTATGCTAAAATAGCCCCATGAACCTAATCAACTACGGAAGCATATTCATTCGCCGCGGCTGGATCATGCTGCTGCTCGCCATCATCACCGCCGGCGCCGCCTTCTTCTTTAGCCGCCAGCTCGAGCCCGTCTATCGCGCCACGCAAAAGGTGCTGATCGTGCCCAGCCGCAGCGATTTCGGCCTCACCCAAGCCGCCAAGCAGACGCTCAACAGCCACGTCGCCTATCTCTATAGCACACTGCGCGCCGCCGAAGTCATCGACCGCCTGCAATTAGATATGACACCGCTGCAACTCCGTGGCCAGGTCCGCATCGCGCCCGATATAAATAGCTTGCTCATCCAGATCGATGCCGATAGCAAAGACCCGGGCCAAGCCGCCCGCATCGCCCAGGAATGGGGACAGTTGCTGCTGGAATATCGCAACGATCTCAATCAGCAGGCCCGCCGCGAAGACCGCATCGAAGCCCACCTGCAAGATAATCCGCAACCGTTCCGTTCCAGCCCCAACGTGCCAGTCAATACGGCAGTCGGTCTCATCGCCGGCTTATTCATTGGCGGTATTTTTGTCTTCGTGCTGGAATATCTGGAAAGCGCTATCGTGCGCCGCCGCGAAGATGTCGAACTGGCAACGGGCTTACCTGTTCTCGCCGTCGTCCCGTCCAGCGACTAGCCCAAGATTTCGACTACTTTACCAACCCGTTGAGAGGCGGACTCTCGTCCTGCGAGTCAGCCATCTCCATTGCTATGGGGAGGGGCCGGGGGTGGGGTTGCAAGAATCCCAGCCAGCACCGCGCTATCGATATTCCCGCCCGATACCACGCAAACGACCTTGCCGCCGCCTGCCCGACCCGCCAGCGCCGCAGCCAGCGCCGCCGCGCCGGCACCCTCGGCGATCACCCGCTGCCGCTCCGCCAACAGACGAATCGCCTGTTTCACCTCGTCCAGCGATACCAGCAGCGAATCATAAAGCAGGCCGCTTACCAGCTCCCACATTTCCGCCAGCACGCTCTTGCCGCCTATGCCATCCACGAAGCTGGCCTGATAATCCACTTCCACAGGCCGACCAGCGCGCAAGGACGCGGCCAACGGCGCAGCCGTCTCGACTTCAACCGCGTAAATTCGTGTTCCTGGCTTTCGCGCGCGTATCGCAGAGGCAATTCCACTGCTCAATCCACCGCCACCGTAGGGGATGACCAGCGCATCGACATCGGGCAGATCATCGAGGATTTCCAAGCCGATCGTGCCATTGCCCGCGATCACATCTCTGTTGCAGACCGGATGAATGAAGTGACCAGGCAACTCGTCATAGCCACCGCTGACGATGATCTGCCACCAACGATCAAAAGGCACTTTGACAATCTCGCCACCCAAGCGGCGTATTGCCCGCATTTTGGTTTCCGGCGCATGATCCGGCACCACCACGCGGCAAGCGATGCCCAGCCGCCGTGCATTCCACGCCACGCCCTGCGCCATATTGCCGGCGCTCGCCGTCACTACGCCCTTCGCCAACTCGGCGGAAGGTGCAAGCGCCATCGCGTTGCCGGCGCCGCGCAGCTTGAACGAGCCGATCGGCTGCAAATTCTCAAGCTTCAGATAGATTTCTGCCGGCGCATCGTCGATCGGCAAAGGCAGCAGCGGCGTCCGCAAAGCAGAACCCGCGATTCGCGCTGCCGCCGCTTCGATTTCCCCCAGTGTAATCGGCGCGATCATTTAGCCGCTTCGCGAAAACTGAGCCAGCATATCCGGATCCACATCGACGCCTAGCCCCGCAGCCGTCGGTACCCCGACATAACCATCTTGAACATTGAAACGCGGTATCGTCATCTCGTCACGCAAGGAATTCTCTGAGCGATCCATTTCCAACAGCGCGTCCGGCATGCGCAATCTGCCCGGCACCGCATCCAGTGTGCTGACCAGGTGCAAGCCGGCAGCGAAAGCGATGCCCGTTCCCCAACTGTGCGGGATCACATTTGTCTGAAAAACCGTCGCCAGCGCCGCGATGCGCTTGGTCTCGCTCAAACCACCGGCGCTGCAGATATCCGGCTGCGCGATATCCACGCACTGATTGCCCAACAAATGACGAAAGCCCGCCAACAAATATTCGCACTCGCCGCCGGCAATTGGAATCGATGTCCGCTGCCGCAGTTCGCGATAACCCTCGTAATCTTCCGGCGATACCGGCTCCTCAAAAAAGCGGATATTCAACTCCTCGATCTGCCGGGCCAATGACAGCGCCTCACTGCGGGAATACGCGTGGTTGGCATCCACCATCAGGTCGATGTCGTCGCCAATCGCCCGTCGCACCGCCCGCACATGCCGGACATCGCTATCGACACCCAAGCCCACTTTCATCTTCAGCGCTCTATAACCTTGCCCGACATAGGTCTGCGCCTCGTCTACCAGCTTGCCAACCAGGTCATCGGTGTCGATGAAGTACATTCCCGTGGCATATACCTTGACCTGTTCACGCCGCCTGCCGCCCAAAAGCACCGATACCGGCTGCCCCAAGACTTTGCCGCGCAAGTCCCAAATCGCGATATCGATAGCGCTGAGCGCCGCCACCAGTACGCCCCGCCGCGCATAATCCAGCGAGCGCAAATGCATCTTGTTCCAAATCGCCTCCACTTGCAGGGCGTCTTCACCAACAACCAGCGGCGATAAGAATTCAACTCCGGCCTTTACCACCGTCGCCGGACCATAACCCTCGCCCCATCCATAGCTGCCGTCTTCCGCAACGACCTTCACCAGGCAGATCTGCCGCGTGTCAAAGCCAAATTGGGAAAAGTAGAAGGGCGTCTCTAACCGCTGCTCGGTGACGAAAGTTTCTACCCGCTCAATCCTCATTCTGCTACGCTTTCCTATACGCCTTCAATAGGCTATAGTGTAGTCGAAACTACGCTGATTTACGCTAATAATTCGTCACTGCCTTGCCGAAAACGACAGCCAGATTATTCGCAAAAGCGCCTTTCTCAGAGTCGCGGAAACAAGCGCCAGATTTGGTCATGCAGTACTCAGCCTTTCCACAAGCCAATGCTGTTCTCGATCTCCTGATCGATGGAGTCTCAGAGATCCTGCGCGACGAATTCATCGGCATCTACCTCTATGGCTCGCTAGTCACCGGCGATTTCGACCTCGCAATCAGCGACCTGGATTTGGTGGTGATCATGACCCAGCCCCTCGATGACGAGCGCTTTCACTTGCTGAACAAGTTGCATCAAAATGTCGTCAACGCTTATCCAGCATGGGAGGACAGACTCGAATTGGCCTACGTCTCCCGCCACACCCTGAAGAGCTTCCGCAAGCAAACAAGCCGTATCGGCATCATCAGCCCCGGTGAGCCATTTCATCAGATCATTGCCGGCGCGGACTGGCTCATCAGCTGGTATGCCTTGCGCGAAAACGGCATCGCCCTGCGCGGACCAGAAATCGAGACGCTTGTCGATCCCATTTCCGCTTCAGAGTATCTGCTCGCTGTCCGTCAGCACATTGAAGCCTACCCGAAACGCATAAACACCGGCGAAAGCAAACCGTATCTGTCTTATGTGCTTTTAACTACGGCAAGAGGGCTGTATACCTTGCAGATGGGATTTCCGACATCCAAAATCAAAGCCGCAGCCTGGGCAGCAGCCACATATCCTAAATGGGCAGAATTGATCCACAAATCCTTGCTTTGGCGTCGCGATCCCAAGTCCGACAAACTGACAACCGCGGAAATCCAGCCGCAAGTGGAAGCGCTAGTCCATTACCTGCTGGCACGGATTCCCGATCAAAGCATTTGAAGACAATCAATGGAGCTTGTTTGACTGAAAATGTGAGCCTTTGCCAATTCCTGGCGTCATTGTATCGGATCGGCCTCTATTCACACTGACCCAAGGTCGAAACATGAACCGCACTTACCCAGCCCTCGGATTCAAGAAAACTGACTTTGTACCAGTCGGACTGTCTTTCCGTTGCAGTTAGCGCTGCATTATAGGGAATCAAGCTGATGATGACATCCCCTGCAGGACTCGTATACAATCTAGACACTTGAGTCGTGGTAACTTGGCAATTTTCAAGCGACGCAATTGCATTGAATTGAGGCAATTGCTCGACAGCCGCCAATTGCTGCGCCTGATCTTGCAATTCCAAAGCAACCAGCACGACGATGCCCGCGCTATCAATTTGCCCGCAGTTGTTGCCGTCTTTGTCGTACGCGGAAAGCGTATGAACGGTTGGCGGGGAAGCTGCCGAATTGAGAAAAACGAGATTGCCCGCATCCTTGAAGCAGACTTCCGTGCCCGATGTGACAAAACCCCAAATCTCTACAGCGGCGAGCATGCCCGCAGCAAGTGCCGGATGTTTGTCGAGCCGATTCGTATTAACTATCGCGCACTGAAGGAAGTTGTCTCCACGCACCACGATTTGGTGATTCGGGGTACAGACAGTCTCAGTGGGTTGGCAGCTACTACCGGGTACCAATAACTCTTGTCCGATGGATAGCGAATTGCGATCAAACTGGTCAATTTGATTAAGTTCCAGAAGGTCGTCCAGCGGCGTTCGGTAATGCTGCGCCAGGCTGAAAAGCGTATCGCCGTCAACGACTAAATGCACACAGCCGGACGGCGGTACTGTTGATGGCGCCAAGGTCGCCGTGGATGTTGGCCCTGAAGTGGATGTCGATGTCGGCACCAAGGTCGCCGTGGAGGTTGGTATTGGGGTGAATGTCGGGCGCAATGTCGATGTCGGTCTTGGTGTTGGCATTGGCGTTGGCGTTGGTAAAGGCGCTTCCCAGGCGCCAATTTCGCAACCGGTATCTATCGGACGGGTCGTGCCGGGCTGATCTTCAAGAGGTTCCAATTCATTGCACAAGGAGGAGTCCGCGGCATTCATGGCGGGGCTGTTCCGATTGAGCGGATAATGCGGCGGCCAACCGGTCGGATCAAGGAGCAGGGGATCGATATTCACCGGCGTTGCCGTAGCTTCTGCCTCTTCTTGCTGTGCGCGCAGTTCGTCCGCAGTGTCGTCTTGCGCCTGCGCCTCGTCAGCCTCCACATCCGGCACAGCTTGATTAGCCACAGCTACTGCCTGGCTGCCCGAAGTGAACAACGGACAAGACCCATCCTGGATGATATTCGAACTGTTCTCGATGACCTGGGACGGCTCGAGTCCACTGTGACAATCGCCGCCGCTGGGACTGTTGGAAATGATGGTGTTGCGTATCTTAAGCGTCCCGGTCGAACCGATAAGCGCGACACCGCCGCCCTGCTCCAAAGCCGAGTTATAAGCCCAGGTGGTGTGGATGAGCGTGACATCGGAGTTAAAGGCGCTCAAGCCGCCGCCTTCTCTGGCGGAGTTGCGCCCGAAGGTGCTGTTGGTGATGGTGATGGTCGCGCTGTTGCTTTCGACCGCCCCGCCTTCATCAGCTTCATTGTCAAAAAAGCTGCTCTTCAGGATATTCATAATGCCGCCGGAAATGTAGATGGCGCCGCCGTCCTGGGTAGCCGTGTTTTCATGAAAGTAGCTCGATGTGATGTTCAGAGTATGTGTGCCGTCCGCGCTGATGAAATAGAGTCCGCCGCCATGGCTTCTCTTAACATTGTTGCGGCTGATTTCACTATTATTCAGCGTAAGGATGCTGTCGTTAGCATAGATGCCAGCCCCCGCGTCATCGGAATTGCTATCAAGGATTTTGCTATTTTCCAGTGTCAAAGTTCCATCAATGATATAGATAGCGCCACCCGCGGTCTCCGTCAAACCATCAGTCAAAGTCAGGTTCTCTAAGGTCACTGCGCCGCTATTGATGTTCAGAATCCGATAGCTGTCACCGCCAGAAATTGTGCGGTGAGTGTCGCCACCTGTTATGGTTATCTCCGTAGTCAGATCAGGCAGGGCAGCAGTCAAAGTGATGTTCCGCGCAAGCGTAATGATATCGGCACCGCTGCCTGCGGAGCAACCCGCGACTGCGGTGTCGGTATTGGCGGCGGTTATCGCATCGTACATAGTACAAGCCGCTCCGTCGGCATTAATGTCGGCGGCGTACGCAGTCGGGGAAATCAACAAAATCAGAAGCAGCGTTACGGTAACACCAATCCCTGTTAAAAGTTGTCTAAGACCAGGCAGGGGTCGGTTCGCACTGGGGATGAGATTGTTCCAGGATATTTTCATAGTCATGCATTATAGCGATATCAAAGAATTGCGCAAGCGAGCTGCAAGCAAATTAATGCATTTCCCGGGGATTTCAAACGCTACTCAATTTTCTGAATTATTCGCTAATGCCGCCCGTGCGCACCTTCTGCGCGCTGATCCAAACGTCATGGCCGAGGAAACTGACGGCAAACCAATTTGCCATCCACGCCGAAGCGGTGAGTTCTATATTATAAGGTACGAGCACGATGATGCGCTCACCACCGACTTCCTCTCGCAGGCGCAAGATCTGCGCGGTGGTAACACGACAGTCGGTCAAGAGAATCAATGAATCAAACTCGGTCGCGGTCGCCACAAGCATAACCGTGCCGACGCGCTCTACTTGACCGCAAGTCAGTCCAGCGCTATTGCTATACGAAGGCATAGGTATCACCGACGGTGGCCAGGTGATCGGATCCAGAAAGACCAGCGTTCCCGTCGTACGGACGCAAACCTCCACGCCTTGATCCACAAATCCCAGCACTTCGACAGCGCCAAGCATGCCAGTAGCCAAGGCCGGGTGCTTGTCAATGGCGTTGGTATCCACTTGACGACAGCTAATATCGTTAATTGGTCGAGCGAACAACGATGCTTTCAAACATGCTCTGACATATGTAAAGCAGCGTCTGTGCTGGCGGCAGTGATTGCGTCAGCTAGCGAGCAATTGGCGTTAACCGTGATCGAGGCAGCGTGTACCGCTGGCACCGAAATAGCCTGTACCATCACCAAGGCAAAAGCCAACAAGTATTTCAATACTCTCTAGGAGAGCTAAGATATGCGGGCAAGCGCGCCGTGGGCTAACTCGTAAGAGCATTTATAAACCCGATCCGCACTCGCAGGCCACTTTTGGCCCTTACAACGCCACGAACATGTCGTCGCCTCATGACCTCGAGATTATGACCTTACCTCAAGAAGTAGTTCCAATAAAATAATGCGAAGCCTCCTCATTTGTAGCAAGAGTTCCAGATGTAATCCATATCCCGCCAAAAGCGCCCCATTCCCTCATTTTGGGCTGAGGACGGGACAGGTTTTGAGGTGGAAAGTGATGTGGAAAAGGACGGGAAAAGGATGACAATAGGACGACAAAAGGGGCAAATATAGCGATTACCTATCGATACAGTATCGAAATAGGGGAGGATTTCGCCAAATTGGATAGCGATCCGGCGGGAGCCTGTCAGTTGCAAGTATGACATAGAGGAAAGCGATAAGATTCCCATGGAGCCGAGCGTATCATCATCTGCAGGGGACGCGGCGACTATATGGACGCGGTTTCATACAGGAATTGCTGATGGTCGCTAGCTGATGCGCGGGCGGTAGCGAAACCTGTCCGCTCCCCAGCTCATTTTGAGGGAAGGGGCCGGGGATGGGGGGTAGAATCGCACAGATCACCTTTTCGCACGACTAACTTGGAACTACTGAGACTAGCCTTGACTACTGAAACGATGGATTTGCCACAGTTTCAGCTTGCAAAGCTGGCCTGATAATCGCATAATGAAGTTGGATTGAGAACTTGTGCCTGATAACGCTTGATCGTCAAACATCACAGCCTTATCGGGCACAATTTGTGTTAGGTGCCAGCAACTGCAAGCGCCTCACGAAGACAGGCCAAGGCATGCGCGAACGAGCCCACCTTTACCGAAATCTTGTCGTGTTTCTCATCTGCCTCGCACTTTCCAGCGCTTGCAATCTAAGCAAAGCAACGCCCACTCCGCTGCCAACCCCGGATCTGCCTAAAATCGAGATTCTGGCCCCGCCGACAAACCAGCGCGTCATCGAGGGAACCGATTTCGATTTCGACATTCTTGCCACCGACGCATCTAAAGGCATCCAGCGCGTAGACCTCTACGTCGACGATATCTTGCTCAAATCCAGCGAAATCGATGCTGGCCCCGAAGCGAAATACCGCGTGACCATGAATTGGTACGCCCGCGGACTGGGTTGGCATAGCTTTAGGGCCATTGCCTATCGCGCCAACGGCACCGCCAGCAATGAGCATATCATCACCTTGCAGGTCATTCCCCGCAGCTAGCTTTTTTTTCGGCAGGCTTGACAGCGATGAATTGGTCAAATTTCGACTCTGCGCTACAATAAGCTACTGTCCATCACCGTTTGCGCGGCGACAAGATACGCTATGGATATCGAATTACGACATATCGACAAGCGCTTCGGCCCGGTCCATGCCAATCAGGATATCAATGTAACCTTTCACGAGGGACGAATCGTCGGCATCCTGGGCGAGAATGGCGCTGGCAAGTCCACCCTGATGAAAATCCTTTCCGGCTTTCAGCCAGCCGATCAGGGAGAAATCCTGATTGATGGACGCGTCATTGACTACACCGGACCCACAGCGGCGATTGCCAACGGCATCGGTATGTTGCAGCAGGATCCGCTAGATGTCGGCGCATTCACCGTATTGGAAAATTTCATCTATGGCGGCGCCGAAGGAATCACCCTAAAACGAAAGCAAGCCGAAGGCATCCTGGGCGAGCTGACGGGGCGCTTCGGCTTTGAATTGGATCCTCATCAACCGATCGACAATTTGTTGATTGCCCAACGCCAGCAATTGGAAATCGTGAGGCTCTTGGGGCTCGGCGTAAAAACGCTCATCCTCGACGAACCCACCACTGGCATCTCCGCCGAACAGAAAATCATACTCTTCGAGGCACTGCGCAAGCTGGCGCGTGATGAAGGCATGATCATCTTGCTAGTCTCGCACAAGCTGGAAGATGTCATCGAGCTTTGTGATGAAGTAGTCGTGTTACGTGCGGGTCTCCAGGTCGGCGAGATGGAAATGCCGGCGGCCGATGAGACCCTCACCGGCGCTGTCATCGCAAAAACGAAACAGCAGCTCGTGACACTGATGTTCGGCGAAGAACTGGAAACGCAAAACCGTCAGCGCATCGGCCTCGGCGCGCCTGTCCTCGACGTGCGGCAACTGGTGGTCAACGATCTTCGGCTCGATATGCAGCCGATTTCCATGACCCTGCACAAGGGCGAAGTGATTGGGTTAGCGGGTCTCGATGGTAGTGGACAAGAGTTGTTCATGCGCGCTTGTGCCCGCCTCCAGCGCATTAATAGCGGCAGTTTGAGCTTGAATGATGAGAGCATTGTCAACGCCAACTATCGTCAGCTTTTCCATCGCGGATGTGTCTTTGGCGCCGCCGGCAGGCTGGAAGAAGGCTTGATCGCCGGCCTGACCTTAACAGAACATACCGCACTGGTGGCCGATGAAAACTTGCGCATCGACTGGAAATCCATGCAGAAGCGCACAGATTCACAAATCGACCGCTATCGCGTCGTTGGCCGCGACAGCCATTATGTCGAGCAGCTTTCCGGCGGCAATCAGCAACGTGTCTTAATCGGCCTTCTGCCCGATGATCCTCAGCTCTTGATCCTCGAACAACCAACGCGTGGGCTGGATGTCGATTCGGCGCGCTGGATCTGGACGCAACTGCTGGAACGCTGCCAACGGGGCAGCGCTATCATCTTTAACTCGGCGGATCTTGAGGAACTCGTGACTTACAGCGATCGCATCTTTGTTTTCTATGCCGCGCGAGTGTATCAAGTGCCAGATGTCAACCATACCAGCATTGACGAACTGGGACATCTCATCGGCGGAGTGTTCTAATAGGTCGTTTCGCTATAGTGCGGATTTAGCTGTCCAAATCGGAGTGCCGCAGATGCCCCTCAGCCATAAACATGACGACACCAAGACCTATGACGACATTCTTAATGCCGGCCCTCCCATCAACCAATTGGCGCAGGAGTTTGTCACGCCGACCGAATTGTTCTTCGTTCGCAATCACGCCAGCATTCCCGACCTGGATCTGGATAACTATCGGCTGCGCGTGAACGGCCTCGTGACTGAGGAGCTTTCGCTGAGCCTGTCCGACATCAAGAATAACTTTGAGCGGCAAACCTTGACTGCGACCCTGCAATGCGCCGGCAACCGCCGCAAGGAAATGGTCAGCTACAAGCCAATCGACGATGGCCTGGCTTGGGGAATCGAAGCGATCGGCACCGCGCAATGGTCCGGCGTACGGCTGGGCGATATTCTCAAAGCCGCCGGCATTTGTAGCGACAAGGCGGCGCATATCGCCTTTCTCGGCCTGGATGGCATCATGCACGATGGCGCTCGCTCACCCTACGGTTGTTCCATTCCGCTCGAAAAAGCCCTATCCTGCGAAGTGCTGCTGGCTTACGAAATGAACGGCGCGGATCTGCCCTTGGTTCATGGCTGCCCGTTGCGTGTGATTGTGCCCGGCTATGTCGGCGCGCGCAGCGTCAAATGGCTCTGCGAAATTGCCGTGCAAGAAGAGCCATCGGAAAACTACTTCCAGCAGGTCGGCTACAAGCTGTTTCCGCCCAGCATCAATATCTACAACGTCAACTATGCCGATGGCATGCAACTGACCAAGCTTCCGGTCAATTCCGTCATCGTGCGACCGGAAGATCGCAGTCTCTTGCCCGCAGGCAAGATCAGCGTTGAAGGCTATGCCATGAGCGATGGCGAGCACGAGATCACCTGGGTCAGCGTCTCGGCAGACGGCGGCGAGACCTGGCAGCGAGCCGAATTTCTTAACGAGCCGCAACTCTGGACCTGGCAATTGTGGCGTACCGAGTTTGATCTGCCACAAGGCCAGCACGAGCTGGTGGTGCGGGCTTGGGATACGGCAGCAAATTCACAGCCGGAGACGATCGCCAGCACCTGGAATTTCAAAGGCTATGTTAATAACGCCTGGCATCGGGTGAAGATTACGTTGAAGTAGCGGGGGCTTGGCGCCACATCTTGCGTTGCTATCATGTTTTTCGTGTAAGCGGATTGGTGATAGGAAGGCTAGATATGAGAGACAGTGCGTGGCGACTCCTCTTGAACTTGGACGACTTCAATTGGTATCATGCGCGACAACGATATCCGATATATGATCGCAGGGAGATTCTGGAAGAGTTAGCCAAGGTAGAGATTCGTTCGAGATATGTTGTGCTAGAGACGAACGAGCTATATGAGTACACATTCTGGGATGGCCAATCTTGGTATGACGAGTTTATAGATTTCGAGCACGAGAACGACGGCTAGAAGTGACATTCTACGCATATTTTAATATACGCTAGTCAGCAACATGGAGCGATAATACATGTCCCCGAAACACGACATTATCACGCTTGAACAGATTATCAGCAGGATGCATGCTGATAGATTTCCTGACATGAAACCAGAGCGATTTTTCGAGCATTTCGTCGCCGAACAGATCTTGAAAGAACGTGACTTGACTGATGACCAACTGCTTGCGGGCAACGTCGGCGGTCCATATGACGGCGGAATTGATGCGATTCATTTATTCGTGAATGGGGATCGCATCGACGATACGAATGTGGAACGTTACAAAAGCATGAAGGAAGGCGTGAAGATTGACCTTCACTTAATTCAGGCAAAAGACAAGAATCGCATGGAATCTGTTGTTGTCAATACATTTTCTGTAATGGCGGACGACTTGCTCAAACCGAACGCCGAGCTTAATAATCTGGTTGGTCAGTACAATTCCGGAGTCTTACAAGCATTCGAGTGGTTCTGGGACATTTATGGCGCAATTCGGATCACTGCTGCTCCAGAAATAAACGTTATCTTCTCATATGCCACCAAAGCTGGCGGACCTTCCAAACCTATGAGGAGGAAAGCAGAGCAACTGCGAAAGAAAGTAGAGCGCCTCATAAGCGGCTGCAATTGCAGATTTGAGTTTCTTGGTGCAACTGAACTGCTCGATCTTTCGCGCGCAACACTCCCACAACACTTTGAGTTAATTGCCGCAGGTCAACCACTGTCGGCAGATGCCGCTGGTGGAAGCTATGTAGCATTAGTTTGCCTGGACAGTTACTTTGATTTTATCACTTCCGACGATGGTGAGTTGCATTGGCGTCTGTTTGAGGCAAATGTTCGCGATTGGCAAGGAAATAACAAGGTTAACAAGCAGATTAAGGAGTCTTTGCGGCAAAGGGATTCAAACGATTTCTGGTGGCTGAACAATGGTGTGACGATGTTGGTGAAATCGCTCATACCAACTGGACACAGCTTGCGGCTGGAAAACCCTGAAATCGTGAATGGTTTGCAAACAACACGCGCCATCTGGCAGCACTTTCGTGAACAGCCGACGGGAACAAGCGATGACCGGCGGCTGCTGACGCGGATAATCGTTATCGCGGACGGCAACGAGAATCGAGAGACAATCATCCGCGCCACAAACAGTCAGACGGCTGTTCCAACTTACGCCTTGCGTTCCCTCGACAGGGTTCACCGCAATATTGAAGAGTATTTTTTGGCACAGCAAGAGTATCTGCTTTTCTACGACCGCAGAAAGAACTTTTACAAGAATCAAAGCAAGCCGGCGAAGAGCATCATAGACTTGCGAACACTTGCGCAAACCGTTATTGCGACTGGACTTGGCAAACCGGACGATGCAAGAGGTCGGCCTTCCGACTACTTGGGCGCAAGCGACGACGAGAAGTACCGCACTGTTTTTGATGACGATACCGATCCTGCGTTTTACTTTTTTTGCGCTCGATTCTATAAGCTAATTGAAGATCTGCTAAGACATGAAGCAATATGTGATGACTTCGACCCAGCACAAAGGCGCTCCGTCCGCTTCCACATCATGACTCACGTTATGTCACGTCACTTGGCAGTTGCACCTTCGCAACTTTCGAAGGCAATTAACACAATCGCCAGTCTGAGTGTCGAAGATATTGACGAAGACCTCGTTATCGAGAGTATCAACCGTGTGCTTCGCTTGCATTCCAATTTCCGTATGCAGCAGGAATCGAGCAGAATGAAGTGGAGCGAATTCGAAAAAATATTCTCTGAAGACATTGACAGCCTTTTGCGGCAACCCAAATCCCCATGAAAAACCAACGCACACTCGCCATCCAGATCACCTTCCTCCTCATCCCGGTGGTCATCTCGCTGATCGTGGCTGCCTTACTGGTAAACGCCGTGGGACGCGACCCGCTGGAAGTGGTTGATGCCCTCTGGAAAGGCGCTTTCAAAGACTCGCGCAAGGTCGGTAGCGTGGTCAACTTCTGGATCCCGCTCACCCTGGTCAGCATCGGCTTGGTGGTGACCTTTCGCGCCGGTTTGTGGAACATCGGCGTCGAAGGTCAAATGATGATGGGCGCGATTTTTGCCAGTTGGGGCGCGCAATTCATCCCGCTGGACGAGAGCCTGGCACCGCTTCTCCACCTGGCACTGCTTTTGCTGGCCGCGCTCGGTGGCATGTTTTGGGCTTTTGTGGTCGGCGCGTTAAAGATTCGTCTGCGCGTCAACGAAATATTTGGCGGCGTCGCGCTGAATGCGCTTGTTAATGTGATTTCCATTTATATGATTTCCGGCCCCTGGCAACCACGCATCGGCGGCTCGGCACAAGGCACAGAACCCTTTCCCAAAGCCGCGCTGCTGCCCGAATTTTCCAGCGCCTTTCCTGTAAACATCTTCATGATTCTTTTGGTATTCGCCTGCTTCGCCCTGGTATTGGTCTTGCTCAATGGCACACGTTGGGGACTGAACCTGAAGGCGGTCGGCAAAAATATGCGCTCGGCGCTGCTATTGGGCGTGGCCACAGAACGCACATCAATGAGCGCCTTCCTGGTCTGTGGCGCTCTAGCCGGCATAGGCGGCTCCTACCGCGTCCTTTTCACCTTCGACAATCTGCGCCCATTATCATCGGGCGGGATCGGCTTCCTAGGCTTGCTGGTCGTCTTGCTTTTGAGCATTCGCCTGCTCTGGGTGCCGCTGATCACCTTCGCATTCGCCGCGATCCTGACCGGCAGCACACGGCTGCAGATTGCGCCCTCTCTAAAGCTGGATTCTTCACTGGCCGGTGTGATGCAAGGGATGCTGGTCCTGTTTGTGATTCTCTTTCAAGGTGTACGAGAGGTATTATTCCCACAGACGGCAGCAGACGTTGCCGAAGGACTCGCCGATGACAATCCGGGCAAATCAAAAAATAGTATCCAACAATAAAGACTAAGCTGGATGAACGAAGAATTTCTCAACACATTGGGCAGCATTATCGGCACGGCAACCCCCCTGGTTATCGCCAGTTTGGGTGAGACGATCACGGAACGCGCCGGAGTCGTCAACCTGTCCATTGATGGCAGCCTGACGCTGGCAGCCGTGCTCGGTTTCGCCGCAGCCTGGACGGCACAGGAAGCCGGCGTACTCGATGTGCCCATGCAGATTGCGCTGGGCATCGTGGTCGCCATGCTTGTCGGCGCTTTGATTGCGCTGCTCATAGGTTTTTCCAGCATCAAACTGCGGCGTGATCAAGTGGCGGTTGGCTTCGTGCTGACCCTGCTGGCTGCGGATTTGGCGCGCTTCCTGGGTGCAGATTTCACTCGCATCCCGGGACCACAAATCACTCGCCTTTCCATTCCCCTGTTAGCGGACATTCCCGTACTCGGTCCGGTTTTCTTCCAGCAGAATGTGCTGGTCTATTTCAGCTATGTCCTGATGTTTGTCATTTGGTTCTGGTTATTTCGCACCAATGGCGGCCTGAATCTCCGCGCCATTGGGGAACGCCCGGAAGCGGCCTACGCTCGCGGCGCCAAGGTCCAGCGCCTCCGCTATTGGTACACTTTCCTCGGCGGCGCATTGGTCGGATTGGCCGGTGTTGCCTACTCGCTCAACGTCAAACCAGGTTGGTCGAGCCCGCCTGCCATGCAAGGCGATGGCTGGATCGCGCTGGCAATCGTGATTTTCGGCGGCTGGCATCCCTTCCGCGTGGTACTGGGTGCCTGGCTTTTCGCGGCCCTGCGCGCCGTATCGTCCAATATTCAGACCAACGGGTTGTTCATTTTCGGGCAAGAAATCAACTTCCCCTTCGTGCTGCTGAATGCCCTTCCCTGGCTGCTTATGATCTTGACCTTGCTGATCGTGAGCGGCGGATTCACTGAACGCTTGCTGCAATATATGCCTCGCGCTGTGCAGCGTCGCTTGCGTGCCTTTTTGCGCTCCGACCCACCCAAAGCCCTGGGCACACGCTTCGAAATGGAATAGACACGGCCAAACACCAATTTGAAATGAGCAAAAAGAAAAAGCAACGTATCCGACCGCTCGCGCTTTGCGTCTTTCGCTGTGACGGCAAGATTTTTGTCGCCCGCGGTTACGATTCTCACCTTGATCAGAGCTTCTACCGTCCCATTGGCGGTCGAATCGAATTTGGCGAGCGCGGTCACGAAACCGTCATCCGAGAGGTCAAGGAAGAACTCGGCGCCGAAGTGACGAATGTCCGCTACCTGGGATTGCTGGAAAATATCTTCACCTATCAAGGCGCGGCCGGACACGAAATCGCCCTAATCTACGATGGTCGCTTCACTGATCCAAAATACAATCAAGGCGATGCGCGAATAAGCGGCAAAGATAGCGGCGAAATCTTGTATGAGGCACGTTGGATGTCGCTGGCCAGCTTTCGCGACAACTCTGCGCCGCCCTTGTATCCCAATGGACTCCTGGATTTGCTGGATAGCAGTGACACCGGCTGACGCGCGAATGCCTGATGCCGCGCCTAAGCGACATTTGTGCTTCCGTAGTACAGCATCACAATTGGCTGTTATAATTATTGTGGACAAGCGCTAAAGGATATCGTCAATGGACATCCGAGTTCCCATGCCCGCGATGCTCCGCCATCGTGTGCCGGCGGAAGAAAAGCCATGGGCGCATCTCGTCTCGCTGCTGCTCAGCCCACCGGTCGTATGGGCGATTTGGGTTTACCTGATAGCGCAGCATGTTAGCCAGGATCGCTTGCAAGCATTTGTCTTTGCTTCGGTATTCGCATTTTTGGTCTGCGCCCTGCCCATGCTCTTTGTGGCAGCCATGGTCAGGTTGGGCAAAATCGGCGACATGCACATGCGCCATAGCCGGGAGCGCTACATCCCCTATTCGATTGCGATTCTTGCCTGCCTGACAACAGAATTTGTTTTCCTGCAATTTGGGGCCCATCCGATCCTGATTATCGTAGCGTTGGTCAGCATCGTCGAATTAACCTTGATGTTGATCGGCACCTTCTTCATTCACATCAGTCTGCATGCCATGGCAATGACCAGCGTCATGTCCGCCACGACCATCATGTTCGGTTTTCAGAAAAGCCTGTATTTTATTCCTTTGCTGCTATTGGTGATCCTGGCACGGCTCGTACTAAAGCGCCACACGCCCGTGCAGATCGTGATCGGTACGCTTATCGGTACCCTCACACCACTCGCTGTGATCGCTGCGCTGCCCCACTTCATTTGATAATCCCCGTGCAACCCTCCCTAACTGTCGAGGGGGCTCGTCGTCGCCAACTCTCGCTCCGTTAAAGGTGAGTGAAAAGTTTGGCATTCTATTTTGACAAGCGGGTGGCGATACATTTAATCGCCGCCCACATGGTCATTTCGGTTTGTAAGAGCAACACTATTGGCTGCGTGCATCAGAATTGTCGTGCCACCCATCAATCTGTTTATCACAACACCTCCGCCAATAGTCGCGGCGTTCTGTAACTCGTTGCCTTGATGCAACGCTTAGCATATTGAAATTCTTTCCATCTAAGTCGCAGTCGGTGAACATTGAGTTAGGCTGTACCAACGCGCCATTCTCTTTAAGCAACTGGACAAAGTTTTCTGCGCATTCTTGGCTATCGAAAGTCAGATAGCTGTTGTAAAAGACCTCGGACCGCTGCCACCCCCTAGTTTCGACGAAATCGCCTATGGCGACTCGCCTTTTAGAGTAAGATTTAGGACGCCGCTGATACCAATACAGGCGAATCATGAATGGCAGGGTTTCATGCCCAAGCACAAACTCGAGATGGTCAGCAATACCAATGGCGTGTAGGGCGCTCTCAAGCTTTGTCTCACTGGCTTCGGGTGTCCGCCAAATAGTAACTCGGACCTTCTCGCTCATTAATTATCTCCTTGCGAACTTTAGCAATTTGATTAAGCTGCCCTTTGAAGAGACTGAACTGTGTCAGAATATGCCTTAGAGTATCACGACATACGGATCTCAAATACCGACAATCTATAAATGATGAATGCTATGCGCTTTCCAAAGATATGCGCGATTGGTCAATCGTGAGACAGCCAGGCAAGGGCTAGGGTCGAGATAGAGCTTTACGCCACCCACACTCGCACCGTGCCATCCCAGGACCAGGACAAGATGCGCGAGGCATCGTCATTCCATACCGCGCCACGGACCAAGTTCCTGTGCGGCAAGCGCACTGCCACGCCTTCGTCATCCCAGAGGTAAATGTAGATATGTGACCAGGACAGCACCCGCTGCTCGTCGCTATCCCAACCCGCGCCAATGACCCAATCTTCGTGACGGAAAACTTGTTGCGATCGCCCGTCGGCGGCGGACCAGATATGCACGGTGTCATCTGCTGCCCACGACATCACCAGGGATTCGTCGGCGGACCATATCGCGCGGCGCACGAAGCTCCGGTGCCGCACACTGCTGATCGAGCGCCGGCTGACACTTATACCATCGGTTTCGTAATTGTGCGCGTTTCCGTCAGTGAACCAAGCCAGCACACGCGTATCATCGCTATTCCATTCCAAGCCCAGAAGCATCGCCCGATGCGGCATGGAAAATGTCGCAACTTCGGCGCCAGTCTCGGCATCCCATACTACGACCCGACCATCTTCAGACCAGGCGCGCACTTTCGTTTCATCAGCGCTCCAGCCGGCGCCGCTTATTGATCCCGAGCGCTCGACCTCCAAGGTTATTTCGCCGTCATGCAGCGACAATATCCAACCCTTGCCCTCAGCCGAAAAGACAAACGCCTGCGTTTCCGCCGCGTTGGGCGCGAGCTGCAGGGGCATACCGTCCAATTGCCAATCTCTGATTAGCTCGCCATCATTCGCAGCGCTGTATAATACCCTGCCACTTTCATCGGCGGAAAGTATCGCCTCTCCACCATTGATCCAAAGCGCATGCGTCAAGGGTTTGCCGTCATGATCGATAGCAAGTAAGATTTCGCCATCTTCCGCCGACCAAACCTGCGCCAAGCCGTTTTGTGACGCGCTGAGTATCCGCGTTTCATCCGCGTTCCAGGACGCAGTTACCGCGCCCGCGCCGTGCTCCAACACCAGCTCGGCATCAAGCGCCTGCGCCAAAATCGGCGACATAAGCGCAAGAATTACCAGCAGTACCGGCATCCGTTTCTTCATGGTCTCAACCTTCTTTTGACTGCCTACGCCCTATTTCTTCAATTTACCACAGAATTCTTACATTCTGATGACGAGAGCGCATGACGCCGCTCAATTCAAAGCCGAACGAGCCCACGTGATGCCCAAACAGCCAAAAGCATAACCGGCCTTCACACCAGAATATGTTTCTAAAGCCGTCGTGGGTCGTGGCGGTTACGGTAATGTAGCCAAAGACATCTGATAGCGTTTACTCTGTATTCGGCCCGGCCCGAAAAATCCGAAAATTTAGCGATTTTGAATTTCAATCGCAGCCGGACGCTGTTGTGCTCGCCGTACACGCTCCAAATCGAACTTCAGGCTTCGGTCAAATCTGTAAATCCCGTTCTGTTCTTGATAGATATCCGTCAACTGAGTATAGCAGTACGCGAACATATTGGGATCGTCAAGCAAGACTGCGCAAAGCTGTTCAAATCGCTGATAATACTCCTCCTGCGATTTTGGGCGATCGCCATATCCCCAGGAGTCCTCTCCTTCTTGCGCATCCGGATTCCACCAGATCCCGCCGAACTCGCTGACAAAATAGGGTTGCCCGCGATAGGGAATCGACCAAACGAAAGTACCAGCATAGCGAATCGGCAGCCCGCGCAGTCTGCCGTCATTCACGAAGGGTTTACCCTCGGCGAGACCGGCTTGGTTCCGCGCGAATTTGATCGGATCCTGAGAATAATCGTGCGAATCGTAGATGTCAGACTCCGGCACACGATGCGAATACCCGCTGCTATCCAATACCGGGCGCGTTGTATCCATGGCTTTGGTCGCTAGAAACATGCCGCGCGTCACATCATCCAGCAGTGTGACCTGGTCGAGCATTGGTTGCCAAGTCTCGTTAAGCGGGCACCAGCCGACGATGCTAGGGTGGGAATAATCTCGTTCCAGTACCTCTAACCATTGCGTGATGTAATCGGGATGGAAGCGCTGATATTCTCCACTAATCGGTCCATAATTTCGTGACCCCCAATCGCCAAATTCGGCCCAGACGATGTAACCCAGGCGATCGGCATGATACAAAAAGCGTTCCTCAAAGACCTTCTGATGCAGGCGGGCTCCGTTGAAGCCAGCCGCGATGCTTAATTCGATGTCTTCGCGCAGGGCGTCGTCCGATGGCGCGGTCATGATGCCATCAGGATAATAGCCCTGGTCCAGCACCAGCCTTTGAAAGATCACCTCATTGTTGATCTTGACCGCTTTGCCCTCAATCGTGATGCTGCGTAAACCGGCATAACTTCGCGCTTGATCAATAACATTTTCATCTTCATCAAGCAGCTCAATGTGCAGGCCGTAAAGGTGTGGATCACCAATCGACCAGAGGCGGCGACGGTCGCTCGAAATCGGCAGGTCGATCCGCGGCGCGAAATCGGCATGGGCAGGCACTTCAGCTACTGCAACCTCGCCTTTTGTATCGCTCAATGTCGCCCGCAGGCGCAGCCCGGGCTTGCTTCGGCTCAGCGCTTGTTCCAGTCGAATCATATTGTTGCCGACATCGGGCGTGATTCGCGGTCGCAGCAGAGCGCAATCCGGCACCGGCTCCATCCACACCGATTGCCAAATGCCAGTCGTGCGCACATAAATTGCGCCCCAAGGCCCGTAGGTCTGCGCTTGTTTACCGCGCGGCTGCGCTTGATAGCGATTATCGCGAGCGCGTACAACCAGCGTGACCGATTCACCTGCTTTTGCGATACCGCCCAAGTCGCATGTGAAAGGAGAAAATCCACCGCGATGCCGCCCGACTTCGCTTCCGTTAACCCAGACCGTCGTTTCATAATCTACAGCCTGAAAGTGCAGCAAGACCCGTCGATCAGCCCAGGTTTCGGGGATAGTAACATCGCGGCGATACCAGACTGCATTGAGAAAGTCAGGATTGCCAACGCCGGAAAGTTCCGATTCCGGACAGAATGGCACCTTTATTTCGCTCTTGAGATCGCGTTCAAGCAGCCCGCGTTCCAGGCCACTATCGCCTTGATCAATTTCAAATTGCCATTTCCCGTTGAGACAGAGCCACTCATCGCGGACGAACATTGGACGTGGGTATTCTGGGCGTGGTAAAGACATGGAAAGATCCTTTTGATTGCATGTCGACTTCAAGAGATGGGGAAATATGCATCGCGGACATCAACCCGGCGGCCGCTCTCATACGACTCGATCGCAGCATATGCCAGCGCCAATGCGCGATAACCGGCGCGAGCATGTACCGGAGGCTCGTCGTCATTCTTGAAAGCCTTCAGCAGCGCTTCGGCGTAGGCATCGAATGTCCGATGGAACTCGCGAGCCTGATCGTTGAAATAACCCGCTTCCCAGGTTTCTCCAGTTTCGTCGCCGGCGCGATGCAAGGTGTAGCGCTTCACCGTATCATCGATCACGATCCGCCCGGCCGTGCCATTGATCTCGACACGATGCGTCTCCGGGTACGCGTAGGAAGAATCGTATGAACCAACCAGGCTGCCGACCGCGCCATTCGCGAATTTCAGCGACAACACCATGGAACTGAAGCCTTTGTCAGTGATATCGGTCATTTCCGCTTGTATGGAGGCGATTGGTCCACAAAGGAATTCCAGCATATCGAAGCCATGGCATTGCGTTTCAATCAGGTTGGCATGGGCATGGCCGCCGCTACCTTCGCCACCAAAGCGCCAGGTCGCAAATATCAACCTGCCCAAGCGTCCCTCATCAATCGCCGCCTTTGCCAAACGAACAGGATGCGCATAGCGGTGATTGAAGTTTATGGCGAAGAAAATTTCCCGAGCCTTCGCCTCGCGCAACAAGGTCTTGGCTTCTTCAAGATCAAAGACCAGCGGCTTTTCCACTAGCAAAGGGTAACCGGCGCGAATCACATCCAGCGTCGGCTTGAAATGTCCTAAATTCGGCAAGCTCATGCTCACCAGGTCGGGCTGCTCGGTATCTAGCATTTGCTCGATATCGAGGTAAGGGCGCATGCCGAATTCTGCGGCGCGTTGTTGCGTCCTTGCTTCCGTACGCCCAACAACAGCGCAGAGATCCACGTCATCACGCGCCGCGAAAACACGCGCATGCTGATACCCCCAGCGTCCGGCGCCCACCAAGGCAACTTTGACGCGTTCCAGTTCGTTCATTGCTCGATGATGACCTTGCCGGTATTGCCCTCGAAGAAAATCTCAAACGCGTGCTGAATCTCTCTGACCGTCAACCGGTGCGTAATAATCTGCATCAAGTAATCTTTGTGCGCGCGCAGATATTCCAGATTTGCCGGCAACTCATTAAAGCAGAAATATTCGCTGCCCAGCACCGCGCGTTCCGGCGAAATCAGATCCGGCGAAATCGTCAAATCTAGCCCTTCACCATGCCCGATACACACCAAGACGCCGCGCTTGGAAAGCGCATCCAGGTTAGCTCGTCGCGCGACACCCCGGCCGCTCGTATCAAAGCCGGCATCGACACCGTCCATGCCATAGCGCTTTAAGCCCTCAGCGAGTGACTGTTCCGCCACATTGACCGGCAGTCCACCCATTTGCTCTGCCAAATCCAGTCGATAAGGGACCACATCCGTGATCACGACTGGCAGATCAAAGCCCAGCATGACCTTCAACATAGCCAGCGCGCCCAGTCCGATGGGTCCGGCACCAGCGACAACGGCCGACTCAATATCCTTGCGCACAAGTTGAGCGCGCCGGATGCCGTGCCCATTCGTGCCCATGATATCCAGCAGCAAGGTCGCTTCCGTCGGCGTCATATCGCTATCGACCGCGAAGAAGACATTCTCGTTGACCAACTCATAGGCGCCGAAACCGCCATCCCGGTTGAAACCGTAGTCGCCGCGCTTCTGCAAGCATTGATTGCTGAAACCGAGCGCGCAACTGCGACATGTTCCGCAATAATCCATCAAAAACACAGCGCCCGGCGTACCGACTTTTGTCGTTGTATCCGGACCGGCAGCGACCACGAAACCAGCGCCTTCATGACCCGGTGTCACATCGCTGCCCTTATAGAACTGTCCCCGTTCCGAACCGCATAAGGCGTTGGCGCCCACTTGCAGCAGCAACTGACTAGGTCCCGGCACCGGCACCGCCTTCTCGTGGAAGCTGATGATGCCTTCCCCCTCAAACTTGGGAACGGTCATGACCTCGGGAATGGGCTTTAGCATCGCGTCTTCCTTTGCTGGCTTAGCGTCCGCCCATGCCGGTCAGCATGAAACTCTGCGTGATTCTGCGCTGGAAAATCATGTAGACGATTAGCACCGGAATGCTCGACATGGAACTGGCAGCCATGATCAGAGCGGGTTCGGTAAAGGCATCGCCAGCTCCGTATGCTCCCGCCAGTACCGCCAAACCCACCGGCAACGTCCGATTCTCTACCCGGCTTAAGACAATCAGCGGCCAGAAGAGATCATTCCAGGAGTGCAAAAAGACGAAAATCCCCAAGGCAATTAGCGCGTTGCGGTTCACCGGTATCATCAATTGCCAATAGATACGAAAGCGACTCGCCCCGTCAACGTAGGCGGCTTCTTCCAATTCGCGCGGGAAGGTGGAGAAAAACTGACGCAACAAGAACAAACCAAAGACATTCGGCGCGGCCGGCCAAATCAGCGCATGAAAGGTATCCAGCCATTTGAGATCCCGCATCAGCAAATAATTGGGCACCATATAGATCTGTGAAGGTATCATCAGTGTGAATATGACTGCGATAAAGATCACATTCTTGAAGGGGAAATCCAGCCGGGCAAAGCCATAAGCCGCCAGGCTCGTGACAAACAAAGTGAGCGCCGTCGTGGCAACGGCAACAAATAGGCTGTTCCATCCCCAGCGCGGCACATTGATATCATCACGCGTCATGATTTCGTGATATTGCTCCCAGGTCGGATTCGGGGGAATGAAGTCCGGCGGAAAATAGAATGCTTCCGGATTCGTTTTCAGCGATGTCGCCACCATCCAGTAAAACGGGAATATCACCGCTATCGCCAGTAGAATCAGCAGAACATAAAGTGCCAGGCGCGCTATCTGGGTGTTTGTATCCGTCGAATGCGGAGGTTGGGCTGCTGCTTGCATGGCCGCTCCCTAGTATTCCAGTCTGCGTCCGCCCAAACGGAACTGCAGTAAGGTGAATGCCATGATGATCACCGCCAGCAGAACCGCCATCGTAGTGGCAAAGCCCATGCGGAAGTAAGTCCAGGCGGCGCGGAACATATATAAGATCACCGTGAAAGAAGCTTGCCCGGGACCGCCATTGGTGATCACGTAGGGCTGCGCAAACACCTGAAAATGCGAGATGAGCTGGGTGACCGCCACGAAAAGAATCGTCGGCCGCAGCAACGGTAAAGTGATATAACGTGTCATCTGCCAACCGCGGGCGCCATCAATGCGCGCTGCTTCATAGATGTCTTGCGGAATGTTGCTTAGCCCGGCCAGATAAATCAGCATCGGGAAACCAAATCCCCACCATAGCGTCGTCACGCTTAATGACGGTATGACCAGGTCCGAGTCGGATAAGAAGGGAATCTTGCCCACCCCCATTCCGTCGAGCAGATAATTTACTATGCCGAACTGCTCGCCTAACAACCATTTGATGACGAGGCCAACCACCGATGCGCTAAGCACATAAGGGAAAAAATATAAGGTGCGAAAAATATTTCTACCGCGAAAAGGTTTGTTCAATGCGATGGCTATGAAAATAGGGATCACGGTTAGCAAGGCGCTGGTCAGAAAGGCGAAATAAGCCGTATTGCGCAGAGCAACCCACCACAGATCGTCGTTTAAGAGCTCGTCATAGTTTTCAAAGCCAATGTAGGGCTTGGGACCAAAAATCTCCCAGCGGAAAAAGCTCATCTGCAGGCTGGCGAGGATAGGACGCAAGATAAATATGCAAAACAAAATCAAAAATGGCAGCACAAAGATATAGTTGCCAAGATACCAGCGCCAGGTTCGCCAATCCGATGGCGCGTTCTTTTTCTTTAATCGTAGAGATTGCCGCAAGCTGTTAATCATGCGCTTGCTCCCACGCTAGCCTGGGGGTGACGAACAACGGTCATGCAGGTGCTATTGTTGCCCTGCATGACCTGAAGCTGCATCTACTCAGGCTCTGTGGCCCAAGTAGAGTGCTTATAACTGTCGATTACTTGTAGCGATCCATGATGCGCTGGACGCGTGCATCCGCTTCCGCGAAGACTTCTGCCATCGAGACCGTGCATTCGCTCTCGAAGGCGCGCGCCATGGCGTCGCTGTACTGGGCTTCGATTTCCAGCCAATTGCGATGCTGTTGATCGAATACACCGTTTTCCAGCAGGTTAGCGCCAAATGTGGTTGCCGACGGATACACTTCCGGATCCATGTTTTGAATCTGCGAGATGCGTGCCGGTGGCATGCCGGAGTGCGCCCAATCCAAACCGTGGTCCGACATGTACGCCAGGAAGCGCTTGGAGGCTTCCAAACGTTCGCCTTCTGCCTGAATGGGCAGATAGAAGACATGAGAGCTAGCCCAAACGCTGCTATTGCCCATTTCGCCCAAATCCGGATAAGGCAATGCCATCCAGTTTTCCACATTCTGGCTCACGAAGTTCCAGGCCCAGCTGCCATGGTTGAAGATCGCCATATTAGTGGTCAAGGCCTGATAGCGATCGAATCCAGCCGGTGGTGGCACCACGTTGTGCACGCATTCCAAATCCTGGAACCACTGCATCGTGTCGATGATATCCGGATCGTCAAGTAGAGCCTCGCCCATATCGCCCCAGCTCTTTCCAGTCTGCGCCAACGCGGTCAGGAAACCAGGCCGATACCAGAAGATAGATGTGCCGTACTGTACGATATTGTCCGCATCAAAGTCAGCCGATAAGGCATTGTTGCCATTCGCGTCCAGCGTCAGCTTCTGCGCCAGTTCCAGGTATTCGTCACGGCTCGTTGCCAGTGAGTCGCACGGGACGCCTGCCGCATCGAAAAGATCGCAATTATGCCATTCGCCGTATCCGTGGAAGTCCAGCGGCACGCCCATGATCTCGCCATCGAAGGTCAGCGAGTCGATGATGGCGGGCGACACATCGTCAATCGGGATGGGACCACCGTTGTCCGAATACAGGTCGCTCAGCTCACGCAAGACGCCCATGGTGGCGAATTGCGTCATCTCGAATTCGTGCATCAGGAAAATATCAGGCGGATTGCCCGCTGCCAAACCAGCCAGCAATTTCGGGAAGTACTGCTGCGTCCAGTCCAGGCGCTCCATGCGTACCGAAATATTCGGGTTTTCTTCGGCAAACGCCTTTACCAAGTCCACCATGGTTTCGCCATCGGGTCCCGTCAAGCCATTCCAAAAGAGCAGCTCGGTACCGCCGCTACCGAATTCGCTAACCATCTCGTCGTCCTGAGCTTGAACGCCGACGCTCGCCAGCAGCAAGCCCAGCATCAGAACAATCACAAATAGCAATTTGAACTTATTCATTTTCACCAATCTCCTTAGATCAATTATTTTGCAAGTGCAGATCGCCTTTCAAGAATATCTCATACGCGCCTCCCTGGCCGAGGACAGAAAAATGCCGCCGGGATACGGCCTTTGAAAGCGTAGCGAAACGCCAATATTCGGATTAATGGGGGGCGGAGTACGCGTGTCGCGGGTAGGATTTCCATGCTAATCAACGTCCAGTTAAGATTTTCGACACAAGTATAGATCAATAATCTTCAGTGCCGTCTGAATGTGTAACAAGAAAACCTTCCCCTGTCAAGCAGGTCAGTGAAGTTGCCCCGCTTTGGCCAACAGTGATTCTGTCTAATTGGCGGCATGGTCAATTTATGCCGGGCTAAGGAAGCCCAAGGCAGAATGCCGCCGCTAGACCGCAATCTGTTCTGTCGTGATGTCCAGAACCAGAGCGTTAGCACCCGGCGCGCGACCTTGCGAGCAATGCCGACAGATTGTATTATCGATGTAAAGGAAACTTGAATAAGGCACACACTATGAGCCGACCCAACATTCTCTTCATGATCGCCGACGATCACCGTCACTCCGCCATCGGCGCGCTGGGTATCGAAAAGGTCAAAACTCCGACCTTCGATCTGATGATGGCGGAGGGCACGACATTCACCCAGGCCCACATCATGGGCTCAACTTCGGGCGCCGTCTGTATGCCCAGTCGCGGCATGCTCATGACCGGGCGCAATCTCTTCGCCACGCCCGATCCCTTGCCCGATGACGCGCCGCTCTTGCCGGAGCTCTTGCAGCAAAATGGCTATACCGCCTTTGCGACCGGTAAATGGCACAATCGCCGCGGCAGCTACGCCCGCGCTTTTAACAGCAGTGGCAAAGTCTTCTTCGGCGGTATGGACGATCAGTACGCCATGCCAGTAAACGATTTCGATCCCTCCGGCGAATATTCACCCGACGAGACTTACATCGCCGATGGCTTTTCCACCACCATCTTTACCGATGAAATGATCGAATTCCTAAGTACACGTCAAGCTGACGACGATCCATTCTTCGCCTACATCGCCTTCACTTCGCCGCACGACCCGCGTACTGCGCCGCCGCCCTACGACAAAATGTACCATCCCGACGAAATCGAATTGCCACCAAACTTCATGCCAGAGCACCCATTCGATATCGGCATTCGCGATATCCGCGACGAAGTCTTGGCAGATTATCCCAGAACCGAGCAGGAAGTTCGCCAGCATATCGCAGATTATTACGGCATGATCTCGCACATGGATGCCGACATCGGTCGCATCTTGACGACCTTGGACGAGCGAGGCTTAAGCGAAAACACCATTGTCATCTATACTGCCGATCACGGCTTGGGCGTAGGGCAGCACGGCTTGATGGGCAAGCAAAACCTCTACGATCACAGCATGCGCATACCCATGATCTTGCGCGGTCCGGGCATAAGCGCCGGTGTCCGCCGCGATGCGCTGGTCTACCTGCTCGATATGTTCCCCACCCTGTTGGAACGCGCCGGTGTCGCTGTGCCCGCGGGCCAAGATGGCCATAGCCTGAATCCCCTTTTGGATGGACTCACCAATAAGCATCGCCGCTTGATCTTCTCGGCTTATCAAGGCGTCTTTGGCAATCCGCTGGGACGGCCTTATCAGCGCAGCATTAAGGATGAGCGCTTCAAGCTCATCAAGTCCGTGCTTGATGGCGCGGTCACCTGGCAGCTTTTCGACCTGCGCGAAGACCCTTGGGAACTCAACAATCTCGTCGGCCAAGCCGATTATGATGCGGTGATTATGGGTTTGAACAAGAGTCTGAGAGATCGGCAAACGCGCGTCAAGGATCCGGTATTGAAAGACAAATGAGGCAAGGGCCCGCTAGCTTCGTCGGATTGTTCTCGCGTGTGGACAGGCGGCCATTCGAGCGCAGCGCGCAGCAAATCCACACCGTAGCTAGCGGGATGGCCTTGGCAGACCAAAGCATTTATTCGCGCGAGCATCTGCTGGAATCGAAAGAGATCGTGTTACACGACCCTGAATCGCTGCGTAATGAGGGTCTTTAATCGTTTGCGGGAGGGCAGTCATGATTAACGAAATTCGCGCTGATGGCGCGCGCCTTTGGCAAAGCATCATGGAGATGGCCAAGATTGGCGCCACCAAGAAAGGCGGCAGTCATCGCTTGACGCTAAGCGATGAAGACAAAACCGGACGCGATTTGTTCGCGCAATGGTGCAAGGACGCCGGTCTGACAATATCCATTGATGATATGGGCGATATGTTTGCACTCCGGGCAGGCAATGATGCCACCAAAGCTCCCGTCGGCATGGGCAGCCACCTCGATACCCAGCCCTTCGGCGGAAAATTCGATGGCGTCTTCGGTGTGCTAGCCGCCTTGGAAGTCATCCGCACCTTGAACGACCATGGCATCACGACGGTTACGCCGCTTGAAGTGGTCAACTGGACCAACGAGGAGGGTGCGCGCTTTGCCCCGGCCATGTTAGCGTCCGGCGTTTATGGCGGAGAATTCGCTCTGGATTGGGCACAGTCACGCACAGCAGTGGATAGCGGCGCCACTTTTCTCGAGGAATTGCAGCGCATCGGCTATCATGGCGATCTGCCGACACGCGATCATAGCTTCGCTGCCTTCTTCGAGTGCCATATCGAACAAGGTCCCATCCTCGATAGTCAAGGCATCGCCGTCGGAGTGGTTAACGCCGCGCAGGGCTTCCGCTGGTACGATATCGCCCTGGAAGGTTTCGCATCACATACCGGCTCGACACCGATGGTTGGGCGCCGCAACGCCCTGCTCGGCATGGCGAAAATCGTGCAGGCGGTTTATGACATCGCCCACGAACACGCGCCGCTCGCGCGCGGCACGGTCGGCGGACAAGTCGAGGTTGCGCCCGGATCACGCAATATCATTCCGGGCAAAGTCAATTTCACCGTCGATTTGCGCCATCCCTCGGCCGCTACGCTCTCGGCCATGGATTCCGCCTTGCGCCAGGTCTGCGCTGAGGTCGCTGCCGATATTGGCTTGACTCTTTCGCTTGAGCAGATTTCTTATACCGCGCCGATTGCCTTCGACGAAGGCTGCGTCGCCGCCGTTAAGAACGCCTGCGAACGACAGGGTGTAACGCATCAGTACATCACCTCCGGCGCCGGGCATGATGCCTGTTACGTGGCAAACCGAGTGCCAACCACGATGTTGTTCGCGCCCTGCAAAGATGGTATCAGTCACCACGAATCGGAAAGCGCAGAGCCGGATGACCTCGAAGCCGTTTGCAATGTCCTGCTGCATGCCGTATTGGACTACGCCGGCGTCGCCTCCTAGTCATTAATCGTGAAAGCGCCTCAATACCTGATAGATCTTATCCGTGCCGAAGTGCAACGCATCTACAGGAATGCGCTCGTTGGCGGCATGCACAGTGTTCATGAAATCGAAGTCTTCCGGTAAATCCATCGGCAGGTAACCGAAAGACTGAATGTTCAACTTGCTGAAATGCCTGCCATCTGTGCCACCGGAGACCAACAAGGGCACAGCTCCCGCGCTATCTTGCCCATCCAGCAAGATCTCCGCCAAGGTGTCGTACAATCCCATATCCAGATAACCCGTGCCGGCACTGTGCCGCATCAATTCCACCTCGCCCCACTCGCCGACCAAATCGCGGATTTCTTGCATGGCCGCACCCGGATCGAAACCGGGCACAATTCGCACATCGATCTCGATTTCGACCTGGCCGGGAATCACATTGATCTTGTCGCCGCCGCGCACGATATTCGGGCTGGCGGTATTATGCAGAATGGCATCAAATTGCCGCCCCTTGTCGCCCATTTCATCCAGCACGGCATCGGTGTTCTGCGGTTTGAGCAACTGACGCAACGCTTCCGCGGCATCGCCACCCAATCCATCGGCGATTCCGTTGATCATGTTTTCTGCCGCCGGCGTGACATGCACCGGCAGTCGATGCGAATTAAGCGCTTCCAGTGCCTTAGCCAATTTGTAGGTGGCGTTGTCATGGCTGCGTCGCGGCATAGACCCGTGACCGGCCGGACCGCGAAACTTGACCTTCGTCCAGCAGATGCTCTTTTCCGCAGTCTGTATGGCGAAGAACTTCTTGCCGCCGATATAGGTAGGAAAACCTCCAAATTCGCCGATCGCATACTTCACGTCCGCGAATAGTTCGGCATGATTCTCGACCATAAAGGCAGCGCCATTGTCACCACCGGCTTCCTCGTCGCTGAGAATGCACAGAATCACATCACCAGGAAGTTCTACACCCTCGGCTTTTGCCCGCAAGAAGGCCGCTGTCATCATCGCCACGCCGCCTTTCATATCCAGAGCGCCGCGTCCCCAAATCATGCCATCGGCGATTGCGCCCGAAAAAGGCGGATGACTCCAATCCTGGTTGGCTGTGCTCACCACATCGACATGGCCATAAAGCAGCAGCGGCGCCGCCCGTCCCGCGCCGGCGATCCGCGCCAGCAGATTGGGTCGATTCGCGTCTTTGGCAAATGTCTGTGTGCGTATTCCCAGGCTATGACAGAGCTCGGCGATATATGCCACACAAGCCGCCTCGTTGCCCGGCGGATTGGTCGTATCAAAGCGGATTAGATTCTGCAGCAATTCATCAGGCCGCTTATAAATGGTTGTGCATGCGCTCATGGCTTTCCCCTCCCGCAACTCTTGTCTGCATCATTTACATTGGCACATCATACCGTATGCGCTAACTTTCCGTCTGTACTCATTTGGGAATGGCTAATCTTGTGGAAATACCACGTCCGCCCAGGTTCCGCCAGCATCAAGAGAGAGACTCGCAACGTGCCGCATTGCTCCCCTTCCCTCCTTGTGGGAAACATCCCCCGTGAGGCGGGGGACCGAGGGGGCACAGGGGCCGGGGGATGGGGAGAAAAAGCGCCACCTTCGCGTTATTCGCCATTCCCCTCATTCACCGCACCTTGTTGATTAGGCGCAACTTAAGCATAATCGCCGACGATAGTTGACCGACAGGATTTCTCGAGGCGGCAAATTGTGAACCGGCGCATTTTCGTTATCCTGCTTGTCATCGCGGCGGTTGTCGGCTTTGGCATAAGCCTGATCGAACCCGCGGATGGCGCGCCAATCACTGCCTTCACCGATATAGCGCTGCCGGCGCAAGACCTCAGCGCCTATGCCCGTGCCATAAACCCCTGGGACTGGCAGTTCCCGCGCGATCATGCTGCGCACCCGGCTTTCCAAACGGAATGGTGGTATTACACCGGTAATCTCGCTACCGAAGCCGGACGACGTTTCGGCTTTCAATTCACCATTTTCCGCCGCGCGATCTCTCCGCTGGAAATCAAGTCCGATTCAGAATTTCGCACCAACGACATTTACCTGGCGCATTTCACCATTAGTGATATCGCGGAACAAGAATTTCACCATGATGTCCGTTACAGCCGCGGCGGAGGCGGATTGGCTGGCGCTACCGCGGAACCGCGCTATCGAGTCTGGCTGGAAGATTGGCAGATTGGTGCCTTGACTGAGGATGCCACTCGGCAAGCCGTCAGCGCCGCCAGTGACAGATTCGCATTGGATTTGCAACTTGAGCAAGTCAAGCCTCCGGCCCTGCAAGGCGACCAGGGACTCAGCCCAAAAAGTCAGGAGCCAGGCAACGCCAGCTATTATTACAGCCTCAGCCGCCTAATCACCCAAGGCAGCATCACTATCCTCGATCAGACATTTGAGGTAAAGGGCCACACCTGGATGGATCACGAATTCAGTACCAGCGCCCTGGGCGAAAATGCCCAAGGTTGGGATTGGTTTGGCTTGATATTCGACAACGACAGCGAGCTAATGATCGGCCAGATCCGTCAGACGGACGGCAGCCTGCAACCGGCCTTCGGTGGTCTGCTGGTTTATCCCGACGGCAGCACGCGTTATCTCGGCGCCGGAGATTTCACCATCATCGCCACCGATATCTGGGTCAGCCCGCACACCAACGCGGAATATCCCGCCGGCTGGGATATCGAGATTCGTGACCCCGATGGCTTCCGCTTCGATGTCACACCCTTGCAGCCCGACCAGGAATTGCACACTGCCGGAATCAAGTATTGGGAAGGCGCTGTTGCCATAAGCGGTGATGTGACCGGCTACGGCTATGCCGAACTGACCGGTTACGCCGGCTCTATGCAAGATCGATTCTGAGCCGACCTATGACTGACAACTCTCCCCGCGACACTTTCGACAAAATAGCGCTGCTCTATGACAAAGCCCGGCCCAGCTATCCCGACGCCCTCTTTGACGACATCCTTGCCTATTCCAACTTGCAAAACACCAGTCGGATTCTCGAAGTCGGCTGCGGAACCGGACAAGCGACTCTACCACTGGCGCGGCGCGGCTTCACGATCGACTGCATTGAGCTCGGCCCGCAGCTGGCAGCCCTGGCCAGTAGCAAACTGAAAGATTTCCCGCAGGTCAGCGTCACTTGCGCCAACTTCGAAACAATATCGCTTCCTTCGTCCAGCTACGATCTGCTGATATCCGCGACAGCCTTCCACTGGATAGATCCCAACATTCGCTTTCGTAAGGCGCATGAGCTGCTAAAACCGGGTGGCGCGATCGCGCTGTTTTGGCTGCGACCTGCGCAGACAGCAGTCACGAGTCGCTACATACACGCTCTGCAGCAAGTGTATGAGCGTGTCGTGCCGGAGCTGGCAGAGCGCTTCCAAATGCCGCCCCACCCCGACGCCGTAGCGACCGAATACGAGCAGATCATCCCAGCCAGTGGCTATTTTGGTGAATTATCAATCCGCAAGCATTATCTTGCGACTGAGTACAGCGCCATAGCCTACACTGACTTGCTCGATACTTTCTCCGACCATCGCACCCTGCAGCCTGAGCTAGCTCGACAGTTATATGCGGAAATCGAAAACCTGATCGAGACGTACTTCGCCGGCAAAATCTTGCGTGAGACCGTAGCCTTGCTCTATCTCGCGCGTCGTCTGTGATCGCGCCTCGATTGCTGCTTCCCAGCCTAAGCATGCCTAGCTGTTCATGTGTATAATTCCCAGACAACTCCCTAACCAGGTCCGGGAAAGGAATCTGCATGATTCGTGCCTTAATCACTGGCGGCGCCGGCTTCATTGGCAGCCACTTGTCCGAACAATTGCTCAAAAGTGGCTACCAAGTGACAATTATCGACAACTTGTCGACTGGCAGGCTGCAAAACATCGAACAACTGGCAGCCAATCCAAACTTTCGCTATGCGATAGAAGACATCCGCAATATTCACGTCATCGACCGGCTCGTCAGCGAATGCGATATCATCTTTCACCTGGCAGCGGCAGTTGGCGTCAGGAACATCATCGATAGACCCATCAACACTATCGAGGTCAACATCGGCGGCACCGAGATGATCTTGCAAACCGCCGGGCGCTACCGCCGTCGCGTTCTCATTGCTTCCACCTCCGAGGTCTACGGCAAAGGCGTCAGCTTTCCTTTCCACGAAGATGACGATACCCTCTCCGGCCCAACCTTGCGCAGCCGCTGGAGCTACGCCGCTTCCAAGGCGATTGATGAGTTTCTGGCTTTCGCCTATCATGCAGAAATTGATCTGCCGATTACCTTGTTCCGCCTCTTTAATACCGTCGGACCCCGCCAGGTCGGGCGATACGGCATGGTTGTGCCACGTTTCGTCCGTTGGGCGCTGGCAAACGAAACCATTCAAGTTTATGGCGATGGGCAGCAGCAACGTTGCTTCGGCAATGTTTACGATGTTGTACAAGCCATTCATGGCTTGGCCGAGAGCCAGGCGACCGTGGGCGAGCTATATAATATCGGCAGCAACGAAGAGATCAGCATCCTGCAGCTGGCGCAACGCATCCGCGACCGAGCCGATAGCGGATCAGAAATCGAATTGATTCCTTACGAGCAAGCGTACAAGCAACCTGGTTTTGAAGATTTCCGCCGCCGCGTACCCAGTGTAGAAAAAATCCACCAGGTCATCGGCTGGAAACCCACCACGTCCCTCGACACGACTATTGACCAGATCATCGGTTACTATCAGGGTGAGATGTTCCCCTCATAGGGGCCTGTCCCTTTTGATGCTTTACCGGTGACGGCGACTCGGGGAACAATATGCACATCGCAATTAACGGCTGGTTCTGGGGTCAAGAAACGACCGGCAGCGGCCAATACCTGCGGCATCTGCTGCTCAATTTGATCAAAGTTGCGCCCGATCTCGAACTTTCGCTAATTCTGCCTCCGCACATCCGAAAAGCAACAGATCTTCCCGCCGGCATCAGGGTGATCGAAACCGGCAGTCGCCATCACAGCAGCAAACTGAGCAAAGTCATCTTCGAGCAACGTACCTTTCCGCGGCTGGCAGAACGTTCCGGCGCCGATATCGCCCATGTGCCCTATTGGGGACCGCCACTTGCCTGCCCGATAAAGCTGGTCACCACCGTGCTCGATGTCATTCCCTTGCTCTTCCCCGTTTACAATCGTGGTACGCTGACGAGCCTGTATACATCTCTAGTAAGTGTCGCAGCCCGCGGTAGCAGTCATATCATCACCATCAGCGAAACCGCCAAACTTGATATCGAGGAGCAACTCCGTATTCCCGAAGAGCAAGTCACCGTCACCTACCTCGCCCCTGACGAGCGTTTCCATCAGCGCCTGGGCAGCGAACGCGACAATGCCGTCCGCGAAAAGTATGATCTGCCCGATAATTTTGTGCTATATTTGGGTGGTTTTGATTGGCGCAAGCAGGTAAACACCCTGCTCTTGGCCTATACCTATGTTGGCGAAGCCGATGGCGATACCTTTCCGCTGGTGATCGCCGGGCGCGAACCGCAATGGGACGACCAACTCTTTCCGAACCTGCGCGATTATGCCAAGAAACTAAATATCGAAGACTATGTCCGCTGGATCGGCTTCGTCGACGAAGCGGATAAGCCTTCGCTCTACCGATTGGCAGATGTATTTGTCTTCCCCAGCATATATGAAGGTTTCGGCTTGATGGCGCTGGAAGCGCTGGCTTCCGGCACACCCGTCGTCACCTCCAATGCCATCGTCTTTGAAGAGGTGCTGGAAGATGCCGTCTATCTGGTGGATAATGCTCGCGCAATGGCGGGCGCAATTATCGCATTGTTAATTCAAGAACCCTTGCGCGACGCCATGATCAATCAAGGTTTGGCGCTGGCCAGCCGTTATTCCTGGCGCAAAACTGCGCAAGAGACCCTCGCTGTCTACGAAGACGTTATGCGGGGCTGAGTCAAATCAATTAGAGAGACCGGTTAATGAACCAACAGCAACAAGATCGCCGCGAGATGACCCTGAAGGCCAAGCTATCCGTTCCCGAAGCAGCTGCCCCACCCTTGGGCATTCTCGGCGCTGCATCGAGCCTCATCGCCATGTTTTTCAGCATGACCTTAATCGGACCCGGATTGGCGTCACTCTTGCTCGGCAGACAAGATGCCGAGCCCCTTTTGCTGATGCTAGGCTGGGCGATAGGACTTCTGGCTACCGCTGCCTTTGTGCTCATCAGCCGCCGCAACAGAGACAGCAGCTGGCAGGCATTGCGACTACAAAAAGGCAGTTTACCCTTGCCAATGGTCTTGCTGATCGGCGTCGCCATCGCCCTCGCCATTGACCTCACCATCAGCCTGGCAAGTGGACAATTCTTGCCGGTGCCCCAGATATATGGCTTTCAATTCCTTGGCCTGCCCGGCGCGATTGTCGCTGCCCTGCTCTTGATCCTGCTGCAACCAGTGGCAGAGACCCTGGTCTTTCAAGCCGTGATCCTGCCCGCGCTGCGTTGGACACTCGGTCCCTGGCGCGGCTTGATTACGACCTGCCTGTTGTTTGTGTTGTTTCATGCCCTGGTATATTACGCGCCCTATCAAAACGCTTACGAAGGCATCTGGTATGGACTGGCGTACCCGCTGTTTAGCTGCCTCGCCTTTAGCCTGCTCAAAGTCTTTTCCGATTCCAGCCAAACAGTATTGATCGCGCGCCTTAGCGCCGGTCTGATCGCTTTGTTGACCGCCATGGCGCTGACGGGAATATAGCCCACTTTATTATAGATATCGGTTATTCATTTCATCAAACAAAGTGAGGACAGCAAAATGACAAATGTACATGAGCTTGCCATCGGTAAAATCCAGTGCGCTGTAGTCTGCGATGGCAGCGTGACCATGACCAGCGCGGAATTGGCGGGCCGCTACCCTAACGCGACCCAAGACCAAATCGAAGCAGCCCTGGGCTCCGGCGAGTCGCAAAGCAGCCTGAATCTGCTCTATATCAACAGTGGCGGGACCCGTATTCTGGCTGACGTCGGTTTTGGCACGGCCGGGCCCCCAATGATGGGGCAGACGAGCACGGCACTTGAAAGTATCGGCGTGGCGGCGGCAGACATCGATATCGTCTTCCTTACACACTTTCACGGCGATCACATCGCCGGCCTCTTCGATGCAGACGGCAGCCCCAGTTATCCCAATGCGCGCTACGTCACCACAACTGCCGAATGGGACGAGTGGATGGGGCGCTGGGCAGCCGGCAATACCGCCAACGATCAACTGCAGCTCGATCGCTTTAATGCGCTGCGCGACAAATTCAGCTTCCGCGCTGATGGCGACGAAATCGCCGCAGGCGTGACCGTGGTAAACCTCGAGGGACATACCTTGGGCCAATCCGGCTTGCTGGTCGAATCGAAAGGTGAGCAGTTGCTCCATGTCGTGGACCTACTGCATCAGCCTTTCCAGTTCGCGAACATCGACTGGCATTTCTCCTTTGATTCCAATAGCGAGCTGGCGGTTATCACCCGTCGCAAAATCCTGCAGCACTGCGCCGATACCGGCCTGCTGACCTTGTTCTATCATCTACCCTTCCCCGGTCTTGGGCGGGTCAGCATGCGCGGCGATGTCTTCACCTGGCAGCCGATTTCTTAAGTTGTCAACAATACCTTGCCGCCGGCGCGCGACGCCTTGGACGCCGGGAATTATCCAAAAAACGCGCTTCGCCAGGGAAGTAGCGGATATCAAGCAGGTAGCGCAAGAATGGCGCTTCCTCCAACCCGCAAGCAGGCTCCATTCTCCAATGCTAAAGGATACATCTCCCGTTCGGCGGGGACAAAGCGGTCGCTAAGGTTGCGGAGGGAGTTAGATTAGTGAACTCCGCGATTTTCACCACGCCCAAGCATTCGCAGGAATTGACACCCTGATGCAGAATGTCTATAATCCTCTTGTCCGCGCCAACTATTGACGAATCCAGTAGATCGCTTCTGTTCATTTTACGTAGCAGCGTCAAACAACTACCGGGTAGCGACCACGTCTTCGTAATTCATAAAAGGCGAGTACCTTGAGAAAATATGTTATTCGTAGAATTCTGTTGATGATCCCTCTTGTTTTTGCCGTTGCAACACTCACATTCGTCTTAATCCACTTGATTCCCGGCGACCCCATTGACATCATCGCCGGCGAATCACGGCAAATGACCGCGGAGGAAAAAGCGCGTATCTCCGAATCTCTGGGGCTTAACGATCCGCTGCCGGTGCAATATGTCCGTTACATAGTCAACCTCTTCAAAGGCGACATGGGCATTTCCATTACAACACGCTCCCAAGTGACCTATGAAATTATCCAAAGACTTCCTGATACAATTATCCTCACTGTCACCTCCATTTTGCTGGTCATAGTCATTTCTCTTCCTGTCGGGATAATTTCCGCTTTGAAGCGCGGCACCTGGATCGATACGGTTGCAATGACAATCGCGCTGTTCGGAGTATCCATTCCAGCCTTCTGGTTTGGCATTATGCTGATGCTGATTTTCGGGCTCCATCTCGATTGGCTTCCGACCGTGGGACAAGGCAAAACACCGTTGGCATTTGCTCAATCTCTGATCTTGCCTTCAGTGACCTTGAGCCTGATTCTATTGGGCTTGGTCACACGCATGGTTCGTTCCAGCATGTTGGAAGTACTTAGCCTGGACTACGTGCGAACCGCGCACGCCAAAGGATTAGGAAATCGCAGCGTAAATCTGCGACATGCCTTGCCCAATGCGCTAATCCCGGTGCTTACTGTGATTTCTGGTCAGTTTGCCAGCTTGCTAGGGGGCGCTGTCGTAATAGAGCAAGTGTTTGGTTGGCCCGGTATCGGCAGGCTGGCGCTAAACGCAGTCTTTCGCAGAGATTACCTGGTCGTCACCGGCACTGTACTGGTATTCTCGTTCATGGTCATTGCTGTCAACCTTGTGACCGACATCATGTATTCGGTTATAGATCCACGTATTCGATTTCAATAAGTGAATTCCAATGGCTGAACACATTATTGAACTGCTTCCTGAAAAAGAGATTTTGGAGCAGATCAAACCCAAGTCCTTTTCCAGCAAAGCCTGGCGACAGTTCATAAGTAACAAAAAAGCGATTCTCGGCTTGCTCGTGCTGGCCATACTCGTTCTGGCTGCAATTTTTGCCGAACAAATTGCGCCTTTTCATCCTTACAAGACTGATTATTCAAGCGTGAAGCAACCGCCGAGTTCAGAACATCTGATCGGCACTGATAAATTGGGGCGTGATGGCTTCAGCCGCCTGATTTACGGTACACGCATTTCCTTGGCAATCGGCGTGATTGTTGTCGCTGTGTCGATGTCGATCGGTGTGACTTTGGGCGCGGTTGCCGGTTATTTTGGCGGCATCGTTGATATGATCATCATGAGGATCGTCGATGTCTTGATGGCTTTCCCCTTCATTATTGTCGCGATCGCCATGGTAGCCGTGATCGGTCCCAGTTTGCAAAACATGATGATCGCCTTGATCTCTGTTACCTGGATTTGGTCTACCCGCCTGGTCCGCAGCATGGTGCTTTCACTGCGCGAGACTGAATACATTGTCGCTGCGCAAGCGCTGGGCGCGAAAAATTTCTCGATAATCTTTCGCCATATCTTGCCCAATGTATTTCCGGTAATAGTGGTGCAAGCCTCATTCAGCGTCGGTCAAGTCATCCTTATCGCCGCCGCGCTGAGTTATCTGGGCCTGGGCGCGCAGCCGCCGCTCGCCGAATGGGGGGCAATGCTAAGTAATGCAAAGGAGCTGATGCGCATATTACCGGTCATGTCCATCGCGCCGGGTGTCGCCATTATGATCACAGTGCTCGCCATCAACTTTGTCGGCGATGCCTTGCGTGATGCCTTGGATCCAACACTGCGTCATTAGATCGGGCATCTGCCGCAATGCCAGGGCTCGAGGGAAGACCGTCTCATCAGCGATCCCTGGTTTATTGCAACTGCCGCGACCGGGTCACAAGAAAGACAAGTTTTTATTCTTCATAAATACCTGCGGCACTTTTGCCCCTCGAAGAGGAAAAAGGAGGCAAATATAAGCTATACTACAGGCAGGAAGATTTTCTATCAGTTTACCGATTGTAAATAGCTTTAAGGGAGAGTTTGATCATGAAGTGTAGCAGAATTTTACTGAGCTTTATCTTGATCCTGGTGGTGGGACTGTCTATCGCTCCCGTCGCAGCGGACGGACATTGCCCGCAAGATGGCGGTACCTTTACCATCGGCATCACCGACATTTTGCCCCTGGACCCGGACACCGCCGCATCTGACTGGACCTTCTACATCATCACCAATATCCACAGCATGTTGTTCCGCATCGAATCCGGTCAACCTGTCGGGGACTTGGCGGAATCTTGGGATATTACCGAGGGCGGCACGGTCTACACCTGGCATTTGCGCAAAGGCATGATGTGGCACGATGGTAATGAAGTCTTCGCCGAAGGCGAAAGCCGCGAAGTGACGGCTCATGATGTCGTATATACGCTCTATCGTTCCTACGACAATACAGCCTCAATGATGGCGGCGGATTTGCGCAACATCTTTGTATCCGCAGAGGCGACCGACGATTACACCGTAGTGCTGACCCTAAGCGCGCCCGATGCCATCATTTATGACAAGGCGCGTGGTCTAACCTGGACCGCTATCGTGCCCCGGGAAGCCGTCGAGCTTTATGGCGACGAATATGGTCTGCATCCCTTGGGTTCAGGTCCGTTCGAATTTGTCTCCTACGCGCCGGATGAAGAAGTCGTGCTGCGAGCCAATGAGGACTACTATATTGACCCCTGCCTGGACGAAGTCATCTTCAAAGCCTTGCCGGACGTTCCGGCGGCTATGATCGCCCTGGAAGCCGGGGACATCGACTGGTGGGGTGCCGTCACGCCTGGTGATGATGTGGGCAGATTCCAGGATAACGAAGATATGACCGTCATCAACTTTGGCTGCCCGGTGGCCACCCGCTTGTACATGTCGGTGGATAAAGCGCCCTTTGATGATGTCAGATTCCGCGAGGCGCTGTCTCACATGAAAGACGGCAACGCCATCAACGCGGCCTTGCGCGGTGCCACGCACGTCAAGGGCGCTGGAACGGCTGGTCCCGGTGTGGCTGGATACGTGGAAGGGCTTTACGACGAATTCCACTCTTACGATCCCGATCTGGCCATGTCCTTGCTGGACGAAATCGGCATAGTCGATTCCGACGGTGACGGCCTGCGTGAATGGGAAGGCGAAAACTTGGTCATTCCCATGCACGCCTGGAATTCGGATCCTGCGCCTGATTATGTCGCGGCCATGGTAGACGCAGCCGCGCAGGTTGGTCTGACAATCGACCCGCAAATCGCAGATGGCGCTACCAACAACGCCAAGCGGACTTCTGGCGAATGGGGAATCTATCTTGGCCAGGGTTGGTGTGGCGAAGGTGGTACCAATTCGCTCTGGGGCAGAAACGGCTGGATTGATTCCTTGGGCTATAAAGACGACCAGGTCTTTGACTTGCTGGATATGGCTGCCAGCAACCTAAACGAGGAAGAGCGCGAAGGGCAGCTGCAAGCCGTTACCCGCCGCATCGCCGAACTGTACTGGGAACCCGCCTTTGGCTTCTTCAACATTTTCACTGTCAAGAACAACTACGTTAAGGATTTCTTTGGCGGTGAATGGACATTGAACATAGCAACCGATGACCACAACGTCTGGATCGCAGAAGACCAAAGATAGGCAGATAAGTAATATCTGTCTTTTCCAGCACTAAAGGATTCGCATCCGGCCAGGCTCGAGAGCCTGGCCCGGGTGCCCTTTCAGTTGCCTCGGAAGTTGCACGTATTTCCGCCGCTCAACCATCAGCAGGAGGTCCAATGGATCTGCAGAAAATTGCGGCAGATATCCCGGATTACCAGGCTTTTCTTACCGTTGACGAACTCAATGCATCCAGCCATCGCCTCGTAGAGCAATATCCAGACCTGGCCAGCATCAAGCAAGTCGGCAATACACGCCAGGGCGACCCGATTGAACTCTTGACGATAGCCGGCGGCAAGGAAAACGCCTTTGTCTTCGGTGGGCCGCATCCCAACGAACCCATCGGCTGCATGACGATCGAATACCTTTCACAGCGGCTTTGCGCGGATGCGGCATTACGTGCAGAACTCGGCTATACCTGGCACTTCATCAAGTCCATCGACGCCGACGGCATGCGGCTCAATGAAGGCTGGTTCGCTGGACCCTTTACACCCAGCAATTATGCGCGTCATTTTTACCGTCCCGCCGCCTACGAGCAAGTCGAGTGGACCTTCCCCATCGATTACAAAAAATTGAAATTCAATGCGCCGCTGCCCGAAACCAAAGCTCTCATGCAGGTTATTGATGAAACCCAACCAAAATTACTTTATTCATTGCATAATGCCGGATTTGGCGGTGTCTACTATTATGTGTCCCAGGCTTGTCCGCCACTCTATGATACATTTCACCAGTTGCCGGAATGGTTTGATCTGGCGCTGGATCTCGGCGAACCGGAGATGACCATCGCCGAACCCTATGCGCCGGCCGTTTACCGCATGCTGACTTCCACCGATATGTACGACCATCTGGAACGCAATGGTGTAGAGGATCCGGCAGCCTCGCTGGGCTTTAAGGCATCCAGCGCCCAATATGCCGAACGTTACGGCTCGTTCTTCTTGATCGTCGAGATGCCCTATTTTGACGAGCCGCGCGTGAATGATAATTCCCTGACCGACGTACGCCGCCGCGATGCCATCCTGCGGAGCCTGGACATGAGAGCAGCGATCGATAGCTGGATAATGGAGCACATGGATACAGTCAAAGGTGCGCTGCGTTTGGATACACCTGTGCGCCGTGCCCTGGAGGAATTCATTGCCAGCTTCGCCAATTACCAGGCCGCGGATCGTCAGTGGGCGCTTTCCGCTGAGGAAACCGATCGGCCAGCCACACAAGCCGAGCTATTCAGCAGTCTCTACACATGGCGCTTTTACAAATTGCTCAATCTGGGATTGTTCGCCCGCATGCTCGAAGACGAAATCAAAGCAGGCAATGCGGATACAGACCTGCAGGAAGTCAAGGAAATCGCCCTGGCCAAGCTAAGAGACGAAGGCGCGGCATTAGAGAGTGAACTTGATTACCGTGCGATTCCCATTCGCAGCTTGGTCGGCGTGCAAGCTTGCGCTGGTCTTGCCACAGCCGCTTATTTGAACTCGTCGTAAATGTGATTTCGTTGGCTTCGACAAGAATAGCTAGTGCGCCAGCGCATGGCCAAGAAAATTGGAGGCAGCTCATGAAAACCTCGAACAAGCAATTACTTTTGTTAGTTTTCCTTTTCGCTTCTGTGCTGGCATTCGCTGGTTGCAGCGAATCGAAGCCCACTCGCAGCAGCGAATCGAAGCCCACTGTCAGCAGCGTCACCATAGTGGAAGTGACCAGCCAGGTCGCCTTTATTTACCGGGAAAACATCGATGAATACAATTGGAGCCGTTTGCACGAGATTGGGCGCCAATATCTTGATGAGAAACTCCCGGACCTTGGCACCAAATTCGTCGAGGATGTCTCCGTCGATGACGCGGAAGAGACTCTACGCGTACTTGCCGAGGAAGGCCACAAGCTGATTTTCGCCACAGCCCCGGAATATAGCGATGCCGTATTGAAAGTAGCCGCAGACTTTCCCGATACTTTCTTTGAAGTAGCGCAAGGCAATGAACTGGCAGACAACGTCTCCACCTACGATGGGCTTATGTACCAGATGTTTTATGTGGCCGGCGGCTATACCGGTGAGATGACGGTAAGCGGCATCATCGGCTTTATCGCTCCCGAACCCACGATCGAAGTCATCCGGCATATCAACGCCATCTCGCTGTCTTCCCTGCTCGTAAGAACCTGTGAAGATGTCTCCGTTCATGTGCGTTGGACCGGTTCCTGGAACGATCCGGAAGCCGATCGCGCCGCCGCGTTGGAGCTGATTGACCTCGGCGCTGATGTCCTGGTGCAGCACACTTACAATCCGGAAGTGCAAAAAGTCGCTGAAGAAAAAGGCGTCCGCTCCATGGGTTATGGCTTTGATATGCGCGAGTTTGGCCCGACTGCCAATATGACAAGTATTATCTGGCAATGGGGATGGTATTACCTGCGGCGCGTCAACGACATGCTGGAGGACGAGTGGACATCAAAAGCCTATTTTGGCAAGGTTTCAACCAAGAATTATGGCCGTGGCATCATCGATCTGGCGCCTTACGACTATGAGCAGATTCCCCATATTATGGAAGCGCCGCCCATGAAGTGGCGCATCACCTGGGATGAAACTCGCAAAGACGCGCTGGACGGACCGATCTATTCTCAGGCCGGTGACCTGCTACTTTCAAAAGGCGATAAATTCCCCGACGGCTACGTCTTTACCGATATGGATTGGTTTGTCAGGGGCATTGTAGGAGAAGCGCCAGGAACTCCGCCAGAAGCAGTCGAAGGCACGGGAGCCGATATCCGCTGCTGATCGTCGACCTGCCCCTTGCTCGCTTCATTCAACTTGCAGCCGTCGATTTCGCGTCTTCATCCGCCGGCATCACACTCTAGTTGCGCTCCAAAAGCGAGATTTGTGATGCTTTCAAACTTTATTCTGATTTCAGCGGCAACGCGTCTACATTGCCGGCGCGGCACAATCGATTATTCGTCAAGAACCAAAAATCCGCGTTATACGCACTCATTGAGAAAAGGAGAATCTGATGGCACACGCATTGCTGCGTGACAACCCGGATCTGAAAACGGCAATTGATATCTACGATGCCTGGATTCGGCACACCATGCACAAAAAACACCAGCCCGGCTTGGCAATTGGCCTGGTTCATAACGGTGAATTGCTCTGGGGCAAAGGTTTCGGTTTTGCCGACCTCGATACAAAGATACCCGTCAACCTGGATACCCGCTTCCGCATCGCCAGCATCACAAAAACCTTCACCGCCATCGCCATCTTGCAATTGAGGGATGCCGGCAAGCTCAATCTGGACGACCCGGTATCTACTTATTTGGATTGGTACGACCTGCAATTCGCTGGCGCGCCACCGATAACCATTCGCCATCTGCTAAGCCATAGCTCCGGCCTTCCCCGAGATTCCCACAAACCGATGTGGACCGATTGCGATGCCCCGACTTGGGACGACTTTGTCGAGGCGATGCGAAAGCGTCCGCCTACTCGCGCGCCCAACGACAAGTTCGCATACAGTAACGTCGGTTATTCTTTGCTGGGTGGCATAATTGCCGAAGTATCCGGTCAAACCTGGGCGGATTATTTGCAGCGGAACATCCTCGATTTGCTGGACATGTCAGCAACCTACCCCATCCCGCAAAGTGACGACCCGCTTCTCGCCAAAGGCTACTCTCGGCTTGGTGACGATTATCAACGCCAGCCCATGCCATTTTTCTTGATGAACGGTTTCGAAGCCTCCGCCAATTTCGCTTCATCGATCAACAATCTGGTGAAATACGCCGCTTTCCACCTTGGTAAAGACGACAATCCCGTCCTCTCTCGCCACAGCCTGCGCGATATGCATCGCGTGCATTGGCTCGAAGAGTCATGGCAAGAAGGTTACGGCCTGGGCAGTATGCTCTACCGCCTTAACGATTGGGAGATTAGCGGACACGCCGGCGGCTACCCCGGTTATCTGACCGGTTTCACCCTCTGCCGCGAGCATGATTTTGCCGTTATCGCGCTGACCAATGCGCTTGGCAGCGCGCCGCCCGAATATATCAATCAAGGCTATAAGACAGTTTTACCTGAACTTATCAAGGCGACGTCCACAGCGGCAGCTGAGGCGAATCCTCTGTGGGCGCGATACCTCGGAGACTACCTGCACAATTGGGGCACGGACAAAGTCGTCCTGCGCAACGGGCAATTGCAGCTCATTTCCTTGGATTACCTGGACGAACCGCCCGCAATATTGGAACCGACAGAAGACGAACACGTCTTCATCATTCAGGAACGGGGCCAGTCAAATGAAACAGCCCGATTTGAACTTGATGAATCCGGCGCTGTCCTCAAACTATGGATACGCAATGAATATGTCACCAAAAGCTCTTAAATTGGCAGGAGACCAACATGACGCAATCGAAAACCAAACGCAACTTTGGACTCTTGGATGATCTTCGTTACGCGCGAATCGGCAGCGCCCGCATTGCGCCCAACGGCCAAACCGTGGTCTGTGACCTGAAACGCAACGATCTTGAAAATGAAAAAACATCTACATCGCTTTGGCGCATTGATCTGCAATCCAACGAACTGCGCCAGCTGACCGCCGACACATTCAACAGCGCGTCCCCGGCCTGGTCACCCGACGGTAAGCAAATCGCCTTTCTTTCCGATCGTAATGGCAAAAATCAGATATTCCTGCTGCCATCCGCAAGCGGAGAAGCAAGGCAATTTACCGACCTCGAGCAAGGTGTGGACGGCGCGCCCGTCTGGTCACCCGACGGCAAAACCATCGCCTTTACCACGCCGCTAAGCGCTGAACCCAGAGACCCTATGGCGCCTTACCGCGTCACGCGATCTGTCTATCGCTTTGATGGCATCGGTTACCTCGACGATGCCGTCCAGAATATCTACGTACAATCGCTGGCAGGTGGCGATCCCAAGCAACTGACGGACGATGCCCACCTGGATCGAACGCTGCGCTGGTCACCTGATGGCAGCGAAATCCTCTACCTTGCTTCGCATGATCCCGACCGGGCCGATTTGTTCTCTGCCAAATTACACCTGGTGAACCTGGAAGGTGTGCTAGAAGAGATACTCGGACTCGATTGGGGATTCATCAAATCAGCGGACTGGATGCCGGACGGCCAGCGAATTGTCGTTGCAGCATCTACAGGCGCGCAGCCTATGGCGACCAAAGACGACCTCTGGATTATCGACCGCGACGGCGGCAACATCGAAAATCGCACCCGCGACTTCAACCGGGGTGTCGAGGTCCAGTGGTACCCGGTCTTCAGCTCCGGAAAATTGCTGAAATCGGGAACATCCGCATTGGTCAACGTTGCAGAGCGAGGCTCAAAAGGCATATATTCAGTTGCGTTATCTGGCGAAAGCAATCAACAACCGTTGCTCGGCGGCGACCGCACCCTAACCTTGCAAGACGCCGATGCCACCAGGATGCTCTTCCTGTCCGGTGATCTAAGCAATCCGGGCGACTTGCATATCGCCGCGCTTGATGGCTCCCAAGAAAGACAGATCACCAATTTCAATCAAGAACTGATCAATTCAATAGCCTTCCCAAAGATTGAAAACCTGGCCTACGAAACTGACGACGGCGCGCAAATCCAGGGCTGGTTGCTGATCCCGAATCAAGGCGAACCGCCATATCCAACTATTCTTTACATCCACGGCGGGCCGCATGGCTGGTACGGCAACCAGTACGGCAGCGACTTCCAAATGCTCGCCGGCGCCGGTTATGCCCTGCTCTTTGTTAACCCGCGCGGCTCAACCGGCTATGGTGATGAATTCGCCACAGCGCTTTCCGGTAACTGGGGAGTCCTGGATCACAAGGACCTGCTGGCAGGCGTTGACCACGTGATTGACAAGGGATTCGCCGACCCGGATCGGCTGGGGATCTGTGGTCTCTCCTATGGCGGTTACTTGACTTGCTACACAATTGGGCAGACCAATCGCTTCAAAGCCGCCGTCGCAGAGAATCCCATAACGGATCTGGTCAGCCGCTACGGCACTGCCGATATGGGTCCCTGGGGATCTTTAAGCGAGCTGGGTGGCAAGCCTCACGAAATCCCCGATGTCTACCGCCGCGGCTCTCCCGTTACCTACGCCCACAATTGCACCACGCCCACACTCTTGATACAGTGCGAGCATGACTATCGCTGCCCGGTCGGGCAATCGGAACAGTTTTATGCGCACTTGAAAGCCAACGACTGCATCGTTGAGATGGTACGCATCCCCGGCGTCTCGCATACCGCTTCTATCACCGGGCCTATCCCGGTGCAAAAGGCTCAAAATGAAGCGCTTGTCGAATGGATGGATACCTACATCAAGTGACAGTTGCGCTAAAGCCTCATTTGCAGCACAAGTATGACCAAGAACTGCTTAAGATCTACAGGAGACCAATATGACTGACAAGAGCGAGAAGCGCAATTTCGATCTCTTGGATGACCTGCGTTACGCGCGCATCGGCACCTCACGGATTTCACCGCATGGCAAGTCGGTGGTCTGCGAAGTCAGGCGCTACGATCTCGACAAAAACATCACCTTCAGCGAACTTTGGCTGATCGACCTAATCAGCGGCGAAACGCGACAGTTGACATTCGACCGGAAAATGAATACCTTGCCGTCGTGGTCTCCAGATGGTACTCAAATCGCCTTCCTCTCTGACCGCAGTGGAACGCAGCAGGTTTATCTGCTGCCGATCGCTGGCGGCGAAGCAATGCAATTCACAGATCTCAAGCAGGGCGCGGCCAGTCAACCAGAGTGGTCTCCCGACGGCAAACTGATCGCTTACACCGCGGCTGTAGATCGCGAACCCAGGGACCCGATGGCGCCCTACCGCGTCACACGAACCATCTATCGCTTTGACGGTATCGGTTACCTCGATGATGCCGTACAGAATATTTTCGTTCAGCCGATCGCTGGTGGCGCCCCCCAACAGCTCACCGATGACGCCCATCTGGATCGCGCGCTGCGCTGGTCGCCGGACGGAAGCGAGATTCTCTATCTCGCCGCACACGATCCCGACCGCGCCGATCTTTTCACGCCCAAGGTGCGTACAGTCAATCTCGAGGGCAATGTCCACGAGATTCTGGGACTTGATTGGGCTTTCACCAAGAGCGCCGACTGGATGTCCGACGGCAAGCGTATCATCGTCATGGCATCCTCAGGCGATCAGCCAACGGCAACCAAAGATGACCTTTGGCTCGTCGATCGCAATGGCGAGATACTCGAAAACCGTACTCGCGATTTCCCCTTGGGTGTAGATGTACAATGGTTCCCGGCCTTCAGTACCGCCAAAACCCAGAAATCCGAAACTACCGCTTGGGTCAATGTCGTTAATCGCGGCAGCAAGGAAATCTATGCGGTCTCACTGACGGGACAGCCGACCTGGCAAAAGCTGCTCGGCGGCGAGCGCTCGATGGGACTGCTAGACGCTGATGAATCGCAGATGCTCTTCCTGTCCAGCGATCTCAGCAACCCCGGCGAGCTGCATATTGCCGATCTGGACGGCGCCAACGAGCGCCCCATTACATCGTTCAATCAGCAGCTAATCCAGTCTATCGCCTTTCCCGAGATTGAACATCTGCTCTACCAAACAGAAGACGGCGCCGAGATCCAGGGTTGGCTCTTGCTCCCCAATCATGGCGAACCGCCTTATCCCACCATCCTGTATATCCACGGTGGGCCGCACTGGTGGTATGGCAATCTTTATGGCACCGATTTCCAGATGCTTGCCGGCGCGGGCTATGCCGTACTCTTTGTCAACCCGCGCGGATCCACCGGCTATGGTGATGATTTCGCCACCGCGCTTTCCGGAAAATGGGGCCTACTGGATCACAAGGACATTCTGTCCGGTGTCGACCATGTCATCGACCGGGGTTTCGCCGATCCGGATCGCCTCGGCGTCTTCGGACTGTCATACGGCGGTTATATGACCACTTTCTTGATCGGACAGACGCAGCGTTTCAAAGCCGCCGTCGCCGAGAATCCCGTCATCGATCTAGTCAGCGAATACGGCACTTCAGATATGTGCATCTGGGCTGCAAAGAGTTTGTTTGGCGGCAAACCGCATGAAGTCCCGGACATATATCGCCGCAGCTCCCCCATCACCTACGCCCATCGCTGCAAAACCCCGACCCTGCTGATTCAGAACTTGGACGATTTTCGCTGCCCGGCCGGACAGTCCGAACAATTCTATGCCCACTTGAAAGCCAACGACTGCACCGTCGAGATGATACGCATCCCTGGCATGTCACACACGGCCTCTATCGATGGACCAATCTACGTGCAAAATGCGCAAAATGAAGCGCTTGTCGATTGGATGGACACCTACGTGAAATGACGCGCTGGCCGCTTGCCACCATCTGTCTTAATATCACCGAAGGCAAATCTGCGCTGCCTGCGCGTTGATAGCCCAGCTGCGGCGGCCTTCCCTAACGTGTTTGACATTCAACTTCGCCTTCGATATGCTAAGTGGAGTTGTGTCTGCTCGCTTACGCGGGCTACAATTCTCAAGTCAAAACATATAAAAGTGAGGTTTCATCATGCGTAAATTGCGTCAATTTTTCCCTTTGCTGCTGGTCGCCTTGTTCCTGATCACGCCTCTTGGCGGTATCTTCGCTCAAGACGCGGACATCATGGATCCGGCTACCTTCGGCTTGAACCCGGACATGCCCTATGACGGCGCGCAGCTTGATTTCCTGATCTGCTGCAACACTGCGCCGCAATTCGCCTCTGCCGCTGTCAAGGGCGCCAATGAATTTACCGCCATGACCGGTATCACGGTTACCTGGGGCAATATACCCTTTGGGTCCTATCAGGAGCAGCTCTACCTGGAAGCTTCTAATCCCAACACCGAGTATGATATCGTCGCCTATGTTGATGCCTGGGGCACCAACATCTACGATTATCTGCATCCACTTAACGATTTCGTCGTCGATGCCGGCATTGACTGGGACGATTACGGTCCAGCCTATCAAAGCGCATCGACCGGCAACAGCGATACCATTTACGGCTTGCCCTTCCGCGGTCACCCATTGCTGCTCCACTACCGCGCGGATGTCCTGGAAGCGGTCGGCGCGGATGTGCCCACGACCTGGCAGGAACTTTCCGAAGTCTCACAAGCCATCGTGGACAGCGGCATGGATATCGCGCCCCTCGCCATGTATTACGGCTTGAATGTCGATCAGAACCTCTTCAACTGGTATAGCCACCTCTGGGGCGCCGGCACTGATATCTTTGACGAGAATTGGGAACCGATTTTCAACAACGAAATCGGCCTGGCCGCAACCGAGCAGTACGTGAGTTACGTGCGCGATGGCTACTCAGCCGAAGCATCGGTCGCCTGGAACGAGCAGGAAGCGAATCAAGAACTCGTTACCGGACGCGCCGCCATGTTTGTCGGCTGGTGGTGGATGGCAAGCCGCATGATCAATTCCGAATTGCCGGAAGTCGCCGACAATGCCAGCTTCGCGCCCGCGCCGGGCTGGGCGGACGGAAACGCCGCCTCCTACGGCTACCTGTGGCCGGTCGGCATCCTGGCGCAATCCGACAATCTTGACGCTTCCCTCGAATACTTGAAGTGGCTCACCCATCCGATCACCGAGCGCCGCATCGTGCTCGACGCCGAAGATCCCGCATTGGATACCAATGTCGCCGTTCGTCTTTCCATACTGGCGGATGAAGAAGTGAACGCAGCCCACGGCGGTCTGCAAGGCGTCGCTTCCGCTGTATTGGCCAATGCGCGCACGATCCCGTTGATCCCACAATACACCGAGGTCATTCCGTTCCTGGCAGAAGCCATCAACGAGATCGCCATCGATTCCAACGCTGATATTCAGGCTGTACTGGATCTAGCGGCGGAAGATACGCGCTTTACTATGCAAGCGGCGGGTTACTACGACTAATTCGCCAGTCATCCCAGTGGGAAGAAATCTGCGAGCGCATAACCTTTGCCCAATCAATTTGCCCAGCTCGCCGCTCTACCCACTTCAAACTTTACAAGCCCTTTACCCCTCCCTCTTCATGGGAGGGCCCCGGGCGAGGGTGTCTATAACATGCGCAAGAAACGCTGGGTCCCCTGGGTATTGGTAGGACCAGCCCTTGTTGTCGTGTTTGCTACAACGGTTTACCCCTTGCTGGCAGCCTTCTATTACAGCTTCCAAAAGTATGACCTGCGCAAGCCGCCGCAATTCGCGATACAATTTGCCAGCCAACTGGGTGATCCGCTGATCTCGATTGATTGGAGCCTGCTCTCGCTCAATAACTATACGCGGGCATTCAGCGATTCCCGATTCATCAACAGCCTGAACGTCACTTTCTGGTTCACAGTCATTTCCGTTGTTTTGTCTGTCGTTATCGGCCTCTTCATCGCCGTGGTCGTGCAAAAGAACGGCAAGCTGCAAACCCTGACCAAGGTCCTCTTGATCTTTCCCTTCGCAGTCAGCCCCGCTCTCAAGGGTTATAGCTGGCGCTACATGCTTCACGAAGAATACGGGATTTACGACCTGCTGATTGATAGCCTGATCGTCAAACCAATCAACTTTGTGATTGAGATAGTCAACGGTTTACCGTTCATTGACATAACCCCGATTAGCGAGACCATCGTCTGGCTGGCTGATAAGTTTTGGGCCTTATTCATGTTGGCGATGAGCGAGACCTGGGGTTGGGCGCCATTGATCGCCCTGATGTTCGTGGGTGCGCTTGGATCCATCGACACGCAAATCTTTGAAGCGGCGCGCATTGACGGCGCTAACAATTTTCAGATTTTCTGGCGCGTCACATTGCCCTTGCTGCGGCCGGTAATTTTGATCGTAACTATGCTAAAAGCCATCTTTTCGCTAAAGATGTTCGACCAGGTTGTGACGATGACCGGCGGCGGTCCGGTGCGCGCCACGCAGACGATCAATTATTATATCCATCAGGTCGGTTTCGTGCGCAATCTGGACATCGGTTACGCCTCGGCAATGTCCTATATCCTGGTGGTGATTCTGACTGTTTTCGCGGCACTGTACGTATCGAAAGTTCTGAAACGCAATTGAGTTCGGGAATAGGCGAATAATGGCGACCAATATCGCTGAATACCGCTCCAAAGAACTCGCAACCAGCAGAATTCGCCGAGACGCCGCGCGCTTGCTGGAAACGCTGCTGCTGCTGATAATTATTGCCTTCATCATGCTGCCCATCTTTTGGCTGGCGATGACATCGTTTAAGCCGCCTGAAAAAACCTATACCACCGATGTCATCTTTCCACCGACACTGAAAAACTATGAAATCATCTTTGCTGATGGCTCCGTTCTCGTTAATGAAGGCACGGATCGGGAACGTGGTGAAATCGGCCGCAACATGGTGCCCAATGTAATCAACAGCGTGGTGGTCTCCGGCGCGACCGTGTTGATCGCAATCCCTCTGGCAACCATCGCGGCCTATGCGTTCAGCCGTTATAACTTTTTTGGCAATCGCGCCCTGTTGATTTGGATTCTTACCACGCAATTCATTCCGGCAATTGTAGTGGCGATCCCCTTTTTCACGCTCTTTCGCACGGTCGTCGTCTTTGGCGAACCGCTATTGGCGACGCGATTGGGCTTGATCATCGTCAACATGTCCATCGTGTTGCCCTACGCCATTTGGATGATTAAGGGATTTGTCGATGCCTTGCCCGGCGAAATTGAAGAAGCCGCCTACGTTGACGGCGCTAACGATTTCCAGGTCCTTTTCTTCGTTTCGCTCCCATTAATCCGACCGGGGATTCTGGTCGCGTCCGTCTTCACCTTCATCATGTCCTGGAACGAGTTTCTCTATGCGCTCATCATCGGGCGCGAGATGCGCACCATGCAAGTCGCCCTGATGACGACCAGCGGCATGCGCGGTGTTTTGTGGGAACAGATGGCATCGGCGGGCATGGTGGTCATGGTACCCATCTTTTTCCTGGCGCTCTTTATCCGCAAGAACGTGGTCAGCGGTTTGACGATGGGCGCCGTCAAATAGAGTAAGACAAAGGGAGTGTCTAGTTCTGTGGACACAAATTGACTGGTCGGGCGCTAAAATTCCTTGTCAAGCTTCCCTCTCCAATGCTTTGGGGAGCGGCCAGGGGGTGGGGTTAGAAAGAGCAATATCCATCAATCTAGACACTCCCAAGACAAAAGCTGTCTCACGCTTTGCCGGCAGCGTCCTCTTCATCCGGCGCCGCCAGCCAACTCTCGGGAATCATGACTGGCTGCGACTCTCCCGTGACCGCGGCGAACCAGCGCAACATATTCACCGCGCGTTCCGTTATCGATTCGTCCGCCTTTGATTCCGTGAGGCGCGCATCAAAAAGCAAGCCGCCGCGTCCGCCACGCAATTGCAATCGCAAGCGCCCCTTGTCTCCGACGCGTACTCCGCGCCCGGTCTGTATACGAATATCGACTGTCTTGCCTGCTGGCAGCGGCAAATGCCAAATATCGCCCACCGCAATCTCACGGGTGATCTTTTCACCATTTGGCAGCGAGATGCCCAGCTTTAGCGCCCGCTTGCCGGCCGCCGCCTGACCACTGGCGCGGATCACACTGCCGACATGTTCCACCAAACCGCCTTGCAAGAGTTGCACGACTGCCGAGGGTTCAATGGCGGCCAAGGCACCCAGCGCCGGTAAAGCGCCTTGACGATCCGCCTTGACCTGCACCACGCCTTTGATCTGCAAGGCATCCGCCAGCAGCAGCATATCCAGCGCGCCCTGACCGCTGCCGGTGATTGTCGTGCCAGCCACAATCACCAATCCCAAACGCGACAGGTCAATACTTTGCGAATTCTCGCTGTTATTTCGTCGCAATTCGGCCAACATATATCGGATACCCGCGCGTAAAAATGCATAATCGATGTAACGTTCTCGCATATCCAGCGCGACACTCGCCGACCGCAAGCCCTTCTTCAGCGCGTATTGCTCCAATTCACCCCGACGCGGATAAAATGGCAGCCACAGTCTTACCGCATCCTCACCGACTAACTCAAATAAGCTCGAGGCGCTTTGTCCCATGCCGATATCGTTGCGCACGGTCGTACGCACTTGTCCCTTTGCCGCTAGTGAAAGCTGGCTCTTTGCGCTGCCAATATCAATCGCTAGCGCATCCACGCCCAGTGACCGCGCGAAGAAGGAAGTCATCGTCTCGAAACTGCGCGCCGTGGCCAAGATTCCGCTATCACTCATGCTGGAAAGGTTCTGATAAGCGCTGCCACGGGTTTTGCGAAATTCGTGATAATACTGACTCAGCGCCACGCGCACAGGTTCCAGCGCCAGTCGCTGCTGCGTCGGGCGGATATTCGGCGCGATCATCACCTCGACCATTTGACCTAGCATTTCGCGCGCCGTCTGCGCCAGACTGTTGTTGCCTGCGTAGATAATTGTCGGCCGTACGCCCGCAGGTATCGCCATCACCGCCTGCCGCAGAATCTTCAGCATGTCCAGCATTGCAGCCTTGGCCCCGCCATCGGTCCCGCCGCTGACGAAGATCAGATCGGGACGGCTATCCACGATGCGATTTAGCCGAGCCCGATCATTCATGCCATCGTCGAGGTGGATTTCTGCAGCTGCATCCAGATAAAACGGGGCTGCCGCGCGCAAGGCGGGCTTTATGCTGATATCCGCCAACAAGCCAACCATGACCGTGCGAATCGCTTTGCCGGCGCTTGCCGTGGTAATGCAATAGTCCACACCAACCCGCTCAGAGCGCTCGGGCTTGATCAGCATTCCCCGCTGATCGAAAAACTGGCGACCTGTATTCGCCGCCATCTCTTGCAGGATCTGCTTCAAGCCCACCGTCACGTCATCCGTAGGCGCGCCGATGCTGGTCTTGCCCTGTACGCGGGCCACCAGGCTATATTCCGCATCGACAATATCAAAGAGCAGCGCTCGTGTATGAACACTGCCTATCTCCACCGCGAGAATCGAATTGGTACCGGCTTCAGGCACAGCTCAGCCTCCAAACTGCATCAGGAAACCAATCCGCTCAATCAGAATTGTCAACATCGTCAGCATAGTCATGGCATAAATCGCGCCAAGTGTCGTCACCACAAAAACTTTGCCCAAAGAACGAATGGCATAGCCGACGGAATTGCGTATACGACCGCCATCGTCGTCTTGTCTCAGCTGAAACTGAAAATATGCAAGTGCCGTCATCGTGCCCAGAAAGATCACCAGGGTATTGGTCAAGCTGGTAAAATCGGTAGCGACATTCTCCGGCACGATGGTTAGCGCATGCAACAATGGGAAAAGCGTGCCGCCGAGCGCGCCAACCACCGCAGTCGCAGCGCTCACCACGATCACCACGGCGAAGACGCTATTGGTCAACCAGGACAGTTTCGCAAAGGGCTTCAATAGCAGCAGCAAGCCAAACAAAAGCGCCGTGAAAAAGATTGCGACATCAACGCCATTGCCCATCGAAGTCCAACTCGTTTCCGGATTCTGGATATCCGCCAGATAGGGCAATATGACGCCTTCATAAGTCACAACCAATGTAAAAGCCGCGCTCATTCCGACAAAAACATAAACCGCAGTCCGATACAAGCTGCCTATTAACGGTAAATCGCCAAGCACGTAACTGAATACCATCAATGTTACGACAAAGCTGATTAATGTAATGGTTCCTTCTGCCATCGGGCAGCTCCGCTACTCAACTCTGGCTTGACGCCTGCGCGCCATCAAGCCGCGCATGGCATAAAACGCATTGCCCACCAGGATAATCAACACGGCCGCGATCGTGCCCATCGTCATGGCATCCAGTTTCGCCACCTCTTGCCGTCGATCGCGCAGTTGAATGATGGCCGGCCGATCACCTATCACCGGCTGATTCGCCTGATAAAAGCGCGGTCGATTCTTGCCCAGATGCAGCGAAAACTTCAAGCGCAGCACCGTCCGCGTTCCATCAATGCTGGCAGCATCATCCAGCTGAGCGGCCGCAAACTCAGCAGCAGTCATCTGATACTGCTCGACCAGGAAATCCGCGATCCAGGCTTCGACGCCATCCGACATCAGAAAGTTAATCCAGCTCCCATCGCCGTTTGTGCCGGTGACTTCAAATATGTCCCCTGCCGCGGCCACACCCAAGATGTCACTCGCTGTGTTCGGGCTCCTGCGGATGTTCACCAAACCTCCCGCCGTCACCTCGATTACCGAGACAAGCGCCTGCGTCGCAGTCGCCGTCACCTGCGGGACCACGGCAAGCGGTTCCACAACAGGTTCCGGTTCTTCTGTTGCCGTGGGTATCACTATCGGAACTGGTGTGTCACTTGCCAAAGGCGTAGCCGTCGCCGCAGGCGTTGGGCTGGGCATTGGCGTTTCGGTCGGCGTTTCGGTGGGCGTTGGCGTATCCGGGGCGGGCGTGGGCGACTGGAAATCGCCATAAATCGCTTCCAGCTTCTCTCCATAAGTATAAACATCGCGGATGCCCACTAGCATGCCGACGATTTCGCTGGATTCATCGACATATGGCTGCGCCAGCGGTTGCGCGGCATAACCGCTGACCGCAATGAAATAGGTATCCGTTTCCGTCGCAATCTGTTCCGCCCAATTGCGGATATCTTCAGCGCGCTCCGCGATCAGCACCATCAAGGTCATATCGTCCAAAGAACTGAACTCGAGCTCGGTCGCGATACCTTTGGACGAGAATCTCACAACACTGTCGAAGTTCCTGCTCAAATCGCGCAGTCCCAGCGCCCCGCCGCTCAAATAACGCAGCAAGAAATAATCGCGGTTCTCTTCCAATTCAATCAACGCCACCGCCACCGAACGCTTGATCTCGGCGATCACGTTGCGCGCGTGCACCATCGCAATCGGATTGCTGCTGACAATAACCGGCTTGCTGCCCTGAGCCAAAATATGACGCAAAATCACATCCGCCAACGGATCCAATTCGCCGGCTGCGGTCGGACCATATTCAAAAGCCACCAGCACATAATCATCCTGGCTAAGATTGTCCAGCAAGTTGTAAGCAGTCGTGGCGCCGTGCCTGTCCTCATCGAACTCCGGCGGCGGCAAATCGCCCTCGCGGAAATCAGACGATACAAAGGGCAAGGAAATCATCAACAAAATCAACAGCGAGCCCAGCAATTGCGGTACGGCAGACAAGGAAAAGACCCGCGCCGACCGCCCGAAGCGGCGCTTGGAAGTTTCCGGCTCGGCATTTTGGGCGGACGTGCCGACCATGTCCCGCAGCAAAGCAACCTGCTCCTGCTGCGCTTTGGATAAGGCTATCGGGCTGATTACTCCGCCCGGCTTGTGGATAATCTCCGGCGTGACCAATACTTCGTCGACATCATATAACGCTTGGCCAGCCGAAACATTGGCTTGCGGGCGTGACGAGGCCCGCTGCCGCAACGCTTGCAGGCGATCGTCCAATTCCTCGAGCGGACGCTCATCGCGCTGCAAAGCAAGTTCCGCGGCCGAGACTTCTTCACTGCCGGCACGACGCCTGCGCAACAATCGCGGCGCCACACCCAACAATCTGCGCATACGACCCGGCGAGCTCGTCTCAACGGACTCACTGGATGATGTCGTTTTGTCCCTGCGCAAAAATCGCGGCACCAGGCGCGAGAGTCCGCGTCGGCCACTGACAACCGGCGCCTCGCTCTCTTCATCATACTCCAGCCAATTGATATCGTCGTTCATGACCTATCCCCTGTAGGAACGGTCTTGACCGAGCAAAATCCGCACACCAGTGACCACTGTGCCCAGCGCGATTCCCAGCAATATCGCCCTGGCGCCGGCACTGACCGGTATTTCCATTACCCAGTCGCTCCACTCGCGGATCGGCTCCAGCGCTGCCAGTGGGATCGTGCCCAGCAGTACGACCACCAGCACAGTGACGAATAGCAGCCCCCAGATGTCCGCGCGCTTTTGCAATATCCGCGTACCACCTCGCAGCATGGATAGAAACAGCAATGCCGCCAATGCCGATTCGATCGGCACCTGCACCGCTTCCAACAAGGATGTATCGCCCTGCTTTGTCACGTACCAGTAAATCGTGAATGCGAAACTCGCCAGCAGAATAATGCTGTAATACCCGCCGCTCACCACGCGACCCACATGAACGTAGAGTAGATTGGTAATGCCAATGATGATGGTTAGCGCGACAACAATCGCCACCAAGCGAATCAGAATCGAGGCCGGCAATGCCAGCAAACTGGCAAAGGTTGCCGCGCCGCTTATATTTCCAAACAACTCGGGATGATCGCCCAGCAGCAAACTGACCAGCATGGTCACGCCCACGATGAAGGCGATAAAAGCCGAAAACGCGATTCCCATCCGCTGGCTTCGGCCCATGGCTTATCTCCTGCGAAACAGGATGGCGCCGATAAGGATCAGTGCCAGCACCGCCAGCAATATCAGCCACCAGTTCGCCACTTGCAATTGCTTTGTCACATTCAGCAACAAAAGCACGGCCAAACCCATAATCAGCAAGCCGCGCCAGATATCCTTAACTCGCGCATCGGCATGCGCGCTCGTATCCGTCCCCAGGTAAGCCGCCGCATCGAACATTTGCTCGCCTATTAACACCTCATCCGCCATGGCAAAAGCCACCGCCTGCCCTTCCAGTTGATCGCTGACCGCCAGCGTGCCTTGCCCGGCCTGCTCCGCGCTTTCAAGAATCAAAGCCAGCTCCGGACCAAAACTGCCGGCCAGAATATGCGCAGGCGGTTCTTCCACCGGCATCAAGGCCGAGACTGCCGCCGCAAAAGCGATGGAACGATCTCCGCTTGGATACCAGCGCACCCGCTTCAATTGATCGCCACCTTGCCAGGCCCGGCGCACCGTATCTTGCGCCAGCGGTATCGTCGCCGCAGAAGCCGCGCTGATCAGCGGCGCGCTGTCGCTTGAAGCCGTCGCTTGAATGATCTGGTAAAAGAACTCCGCCTCCGCCAGCGCCACCGGCGTGCCATCACTGCCGACCGCGGCACTGCCAAAAGAAAGATGCAGTGGGCGGCTTGTGTCGATCGCTTGACCCACCCAGGCCGGCATATGCTCAAAGCCAATCAGTTGCTGCTCGGTCACACGCCGCGACCGCCGACTATGAAAGAATCGCGCCGTATAGACCAACACTATGGTAATGATTACAAACAAAACGCTATAGACGCGCAGAGTGGTATCGTCCACCTGCCTCACTCCCCCTCGTCATCGGACAGGCGTCGCCGTAACTGCTCAACCCCGCCGGGTTCCTCGAGCATCTCGGCCAATTCGCCCAACGCATCGCCGCCATTCCACAAACCGGCCAGCGGCTGCGCCACCCACAAACCCTGCGCCAGCACCGGCGCAACCGGCTCGATGACATCAAGCAGCGTCGACGCGATTGGCGCTCCCACGAGTCGCTTTAAATTGTCAATCCAGTCCGAACTCCCCGGCGGTGCATTCATAGTGGGCAGTATAGCATAGGGCAGAAATACGGGAAACGCGCTCAGGGCGCTATTTGCGCAGGTGCGTGACCAGCGTCTCGATGGTAGAATGCCCTGCATCGTAAGGAGCAATTTTTTGACCGTACCCGACAGCGTCTACCAACTCGTCGAGAAGTTTACTAGCGGCGAACGCACCTATAAGCGCGCCGATTACAACGAGACGCAGCTGCGCGTCGAATTTGTCAATCCGCTTTTTGAGGCTTTGGGATGGGACGTTCGCGATAACACTCAAGTTAGCCACGAAATAAGAGTTCTCATCGAAGGCAAGCCCAAACGGCCCGACTACGGATTCCGCATCGACGGTACCACCCACTTCTACCTTGAAACCAAGAAACCCTCGCTCAACTTGAAAGACGATCCCAGCCCGGCCTATCAACTGCGCCGCTATGGTTGGTCCGGCAACTTGCCCATCAGCATACTGAGCGATTTCGAAGAATTCATCATCTACGATTGCCGCCTGCAGCCGCATCGTTTCGAGCCGGCCAGCAAGGCGCGCCTGAACTATTATCGATATCCCGATTATGTCGACGATTGGGACAAACTGTATGGATTATTCAGTCGCGAAGCAGTAGCGGATGGCGCGCTGCGTAAATGGATCGAAGACGAAAAACCCCGCGGAGCCCTCGGCGTCGACCAGGCCTTCTTGCGCGAAATGGAAGCCTGGCGCGAATCCCTCGCCAAAGACATGGCGCTGCACAACCGCCATTTGAATCAGCGCGAACTCAATCACGTCGTCCAGCGCACCATCGACCGCATCGTTTTCCTGCGCATCGCCGAAGATCGCAATATCGAAAGCTACGGTCGCCTGCAACGCGCTGCCAGCGAAGGCAAGCAAATCTACCAGGAGTTGAAAAGCCTATTCAACGAAGCCGACGACAAATACAACTCCGGCTTATTCCACTTTGATGCCGCCGATAAACGCGGCAGCAATCCTGATCAACTCTCGCTCAACATCCATCTTAGCAACCCGCCCCTGCGCGACCTCATCGACAACCTCTATTATCCCAATAGCCCCTACGAATTTTCCGTTCTGCCCGCCGATATTCTCGGCCAGGTCTACGAACGCTTCCTCGGCAAAGTCATCGAGCTGACCGCTACCGGCGCGGCCAAAATCGAAGAAAAACCCGAAGTCCGCAAAGCCGGCGGCGTCTATTACACCCCCACCTACATCGTCGACTACATCGTGCAAAACACCGTCGGCAAATTGCTCGAAGGCAAAACGCCTGACGAAGCCGCCAAACTCCGCATCCTCGATCCCGCTTGCGGCAGCGGCTCTTTCTTGACCGGCGCCTATCAATACCTTCTCGATTGGCATCTCAACTACTACCGCGAGCATCCCACCAGCTACCGGAACAACCGCCGCGAGACACCCGCCGGCATGATCCTGACCACTGCGCACAAGCGCGATATCCTGCGCAACAACATCTACGGTGTCGACCTCGACCAGAACGCCGTCGAAGTCAGCAAGCTCTCTCTGCTTCTGAAAATGCTGGAAAACGAAGATGAGTCCGCTGCCACCGGCCGCCAAACCATCATGTTCGCCGCCGGCGGACGCATCCTGCCCGACCTCAGCGACAATATTAAATGGGGCAATTCCCTCATTGGCAGCGACTTCTACAGCGGCAAGCAAATGGATCTCTTTGACGACGAGCAGGTGCTCAAGGTCAAGCCCTTCGATTGGAAGAGCAAGACCACTGGCTTCGGCGACATCATGGCAAACGGCGGCTTTGATGCTGTGATTGGCAATCCGCCTTATATTCGCATTCAGACCATGAAAGAGACCGCGCCCGAAACCTTACCCTACTACAAGAAGAACTACGTTTCCGCATCGAAAGGCAATTACGATATCTACGTGGTCTTCGTCGAACGAGGCTTGCAGTTGCTAAGTGAATTTGGCTTGCTAGGCTTCATTCTGCCGCACAAATTTTTCAATGCGAAATACGGCGAGCCATTGAGAGGCTTGATTGCAAAGGGTCAACATCTCAGGAAAATCGTCCATTTTGGCGCAGAGCAAGTATTTACTGGAGCAACAACCTATACCTGCCTGTTGTTTCTTAAACAGTCTAGTCAATCTGAATTTGAATATCTTAAAGCACACGATTTAGACGCTTGGATTGAATCGAAAACCAGTCTTTCCGGAAACATCTCGAACAGCCGCGTATCAAGCGACGAATGGAATTTCGTAGTTGGAAACGGTTCAAACTTATTCTACAGACTCGCTGATAATTATCCCAAACTTGGGGAATTGACCGATATATTCGTCGGATTACAAACGAGCGCCGACAAAGTCTACATAATGGATTTAATCGGGGAGGATCAAGGCCAAGGCCTTTTGCGACTATATTCAAACATACTTAAAGAAGAAGTCACACTAGAGAAAGAATACATTTATCCAATTGTAAGTGGCACTGATGTTGTTCGTTATCACCAATTGCCGAAGCGACAATATATCATCTTTCCTTACGATGTAGATGGTGATGACGTAAAAATTGCAAAGTTTTCAGAGATCAAAGCCAAAGCTCCACGCACTGCCCAATATTTATTGAAAAACAAATCTCTGTTGGAAAATAGAGAAAAGGGAAAGATGAAACACGGTGGCTGGTATGGCTACATTTATCGCAAAAATATGACACGTCAACAAAAGTCGAAACTTTGTATCCCACGGTTAGTCGACTTTCTCTACGCGGCGTATGATGAAAAGGGTGAAAGATTTCTGGATAATGTTGATGTTTGCGGAATAATGCTCAAAGAAAGTATTACATCAATCACACCAAGGTATATATTGGGGCTTCTTAATTCGACATTTCTAAAATGGTATTTCCCATTTGTGAGCGCACCATTTCGTGGCAACTGGTTATCCGCCAACAGACAGTTCTTGTCCCAACTCCCAATCCGCGAAATCGACTTCGACAACCCTGATGACGTGCAGATGCACGATGAAATGGTCAAGTTGGTGAATGAAATGCTTGACTTGCACCGTCAGTTGCCAGACATGACAGGTGAAGGGCGCAGGGTGACTGAAATGCAGATTGAGGCGACGGATACGGCGATTGATAAGTTGGTATATCGGCTGTATGGGTTGAGCGAGGATGAGGTGGCTGTGGTGGGGGGCTAACCTCCCCTCAGTCCCCCCAAAGCATTGGGAAATTATATCTTTAAACTCGCGAGGGCTTGGAACGAGGGGAACGACATCCGCCCGCTCGACACGAAAGACCAGATGCAGGCCATCGTCCGAGGGGCGGACGGTAAACGGCTTAGGTGCGTGGAGTTGATTGCGGAGCCGCCGGATTGACCACGCTAATCTCTATTCCTTTGCAGATCGGTTATCTGCTTTGACATGCTTCTTGGTGGCAGGTACATTCTTACCTTTCGGGGGATCAATTGTACGTTGAGAAATGTAGGCTTTCTCACGTAACATATCTGTTTTGATATGCACAATTGTGTGCGGCTCAAGGATCCCGGTGCGAACAGAAGTGACCTGAATTCTTTCCATGTTGTCCTCCTCTAACAATTATCGTAGCATTACAAGCAATTGATGCGTTCGCATCAATGAATCCCCACCATCCACTCGGATGTTGAAACTATAAACAAACGGCTTAGGGAAGATAATATTTTCATTTTGCCAGATCAGACTAACCTTGCTTGGACGATCAAGGCTTCCCTCGGGCATGAAAAATATGTCTTCTTCCTCAATCAAGCATTCATCTTTGTCTCCAACTATGGAGACGTTGATCTTATGTTCAGTTCTTCCTTCGGCAACGTTCTTGACAAACTGCATGACAAGATTAAAGTTCTCAGGACGTGCAGGAAATTCCGGCACGTCCATATAGTCAAACACGCCCAAGAAATCCAGCTTGCCGTCAGGTGTATTCCGCACATGTTCAGCAAAGCATACTAGCGAAGAATTCACTGTTGTTCATCCCATTTGTTCTTGAAAAACAGTATAAACTGATAGTAGAGATCTGAGTTTAATTCCGGAGGCGGGCTACCTTTCCAAACAACCTTTAAGCTATCTAACTATAGGCAGGCAAACTATCTATTGTCAAGGGAATAATTGACAATTTTCAATATCTTGATGTTGTTTTACAGTTTTGCGTTCGTACACTAGCGTAAATCGCGAAAATAGTTAAGGAGGCCTACTTTGCCATTACCACCAGCATTGGATCAGAAAGTCCGCAATCGATTTGATGAGCCCATCGCCGAGGCAAGCGAGTTAATTTCGAAGATGAGGGTGCATAATGAGGTGAACCGTAACAGATACGGCTCAAATTATGGGCATGTATCCGAGTTTCAAGCTGTTGTCGTAAAGGTTCTGAATCTCATAGAGACAGTGTTAGGCGAGTCGCAACAGCGGCGCGAAGTTACAGCGCGAATAAAGCAACTTACAGATCATTCACGAACTCCGTATGATCTCGAAGACATTAGCGGAACTTTACAAGGTCTAAAGGACATCTACGAAAATGGGTTCTTGGTCGATTTGGAAACGAGAGTTGCGGCTAATATCTCAGCTGACTATATGACACAAGTTGAAGGTTTACTTGATGAAGGGCAACCTGGTCAATACGACCATGTTCCGGCCGCGGTTTTGTGTGGCGCGGTGTTAGAGGATGCGCTACGCCGCTTGTGCGACAGGCAGACTCCGCAGGTACCGACAGATAAGCCCAATGGTCGGCCAAAAGCGCTCAATGCACTAATCCAAGACTTACAGAAGGCGAACGCATTCAACAAGCTGAAAGCCCAGCAACTTCGCGGGTGGGCGCAAGTTCGCAATTCCGCTGCGCATGGCGAGTTTTCTGAATTTAATCGAGATGACGTCGAGCTTATGGTAAACGGTGTGAGGAATTTCCTAGCCGACTATCTCTAGTCATCGAATCACAATTGCTCTACATTAAAATAATCTCTGTGCCCTCTGTGCCTCTGTGGTGAATCCCAAAATCCGCGACCATAAACTCACCACCCCGCACCCAAATCCTGCTACCCTCAGCTCATGACCGAGCACAAGCATCACCCGATCCCGGCAAAAACACCCTCACTCCGCCAACTTTTTTGCCAAAATCAACTGCTATATCCATACTGTATTGATAGCCTGGCGCCATCTTTGCATGTTTTCTCGTCCTTTCCAGCCCCTTTCTCATCCCTTTCCCGTCCTTTTCCATCCTTTTCCCGTCCTTTCCCGTCCCTTTCAGCGCCAATTCACCCAATCGGCCATCTGGCAACAAACACTTTTCGTCCCTCTGTGCTCTCTGTGCCTCTGTGGTGAATCACCGCCCCACTGCTAAAATAGACTCATCACCCCGAGAAAAGGAGACCTACCATGTTTCAAGAATTCAAAACGTTCATCATGCGCGGCAATGTTGTCGACCTCGCCGTCGGTATCATCATCGGCAGCGCCTTCAAAGGCATCACCACCTCGCTTGTCAAAGATGTCGTCACGCCGCCCATCGGCCAACTCGCCGGCGGGCTCGATTTTTCCCAATGGGTCATCCCTCTCGATCTATTGAATTTCGGCCGTGAAGTCGCAACGGAAGCCGCCACCATCAACATCGGCAACTTCGTCAATGTCGTGATCGACTTTCTGATTACCGCCGCCGCCATTTTCCTGTTGATCAAATTTGTCAATAGGCTGGATCAAGCCGTCGATGACATCGGTGACATGCTCGACAGCGATGAGCCTGAACCGGCGCCCGAACCCGAGCCGGAACCGGAACCCGAGCCAGAGCCGGAACCCGAGCCCGATCCTGAACCGGAGCCAGATCCCGAACCCACCACGGAAGAACGCCTTGTCGCCGTGCTGGAGAAATTATCGGCGCAATTGGACAAGGCATGACATCAACGCCGCAATTCGCTATACTGACCGCGAACTCCGTTCTGCGCGCTCCCCTTCCCTCTACGTGGGGGTAAGGGGCCGGGGGATGGGGGTTGCAAATCAAAGGAGAATCGCCTCATGTCTGACGACAAAATCAAAGACGCACTGAAAATGATGCCCTACGGCTTCTATTCGTTCACCACCAAAAACGGCGACGATGTCAACGCCATGGTCGTTAACTGGGTCTCGCAGATGTCCTACGAACCGCGCCTGATCGCAGTCGGCATCCAAAAACACTGCTATTCTTACGGTGTGGTATCGGCCGGGCAAGTCTTCGGCTTGAATCTTTTCCTGCAAGCCGATTCCGACGCCATCATGCCTGTCACCAGCGGCCGCGCCAAAAAACCCGACAAGATGAAAGACGCCGCCTACAGCGCCGCGCCGCAAACCGGTGTGCCCGTGCTGGAAGGCGCAGCCGCCTATATCGAATGCCGCGTCACGCAAATCGTCGATGTCGGAGGCGATCACGATATCATCGTCGGCGAAGCCATCAATGCCGAAGTGTTTAAAGAAGCCGGGCCGCCAGATATGCTGTCCCTGACCGAACTGGGCTGGAGTTATGCCGGCTAAGGCATCAAACCTGCGGCAACTCGCCAGTCTGCATCACCGATAGCAGATTCGCGATCAATCGATTCAGGCTGTGCTCACGCATGATGCTGGCGCTTAATGTCTCGCCAATTTCGCCGCGCTCATCATCCGTCATGGCCAGCAACTGCTGAACGCGATCTCGCAAGCCACCGACATCATCGGGGCCATCGATCATCAGCAGATCGTGATGCTCGCCCAAGAGCGGCGCAAACGCCGGATTGCAGACGATGGTCGGCACCGCGCAAGACATGCTCTCCAGCGCTGTCTTGTCAAACAAACCGACCGGGCTGGTATTGACAGCTACAGTTGCCCGCCGGTACCACTCGCGGACTTCATGCGGCGGCAAATCGCCCGTGAAAACGTAGTGATCTGGCAAAAGGAGTTCCGCAGCCATATGCCGCAGCTGCATGCCATAACCGGGCGGATAACCCGCCTGGATTCCGCCCACAAATGCCAGTCGCGCATCCATTCCGGCCAGCGCTTTGATCGTCGTCGTCTGATGTTTGATCGCCGCCAGCCGCGCCACTTGCAGCACCAGCGGCTTATCTGATTCCCTGCCAGCGTCCCCGGAATTCCCCCCGCGGACAGGAGAGGAAGCCTGTTGATCCGGGCTATGGGGATGAATCCCGCCCTCTTGATGGGGGTAGGGATTCAGACTGGGGGTATCCACGCCCTCCGGCGCATAAAAGCCCGTGTCGATGCCCTGCCCGACCACGCGCAGCTTGTCGCTTTTGAAGGGAAAGGCACTGCGAACAGATGTCACCGCGCGCCAGGACATCGCCAGTCCCAGCCGCAACTGCTTCGTCGGCTGCCGATGCGCATACCACAGCAGCAACGGTATGCCACGCGCCCGCAGCAGCGGTCCGCCCAAGCCGGCGAAAAGCGGCATCATATGCGCGAAGCAAGCATCATAGCGCCGCGCCGCCAACAACTGAGTCAGCAGACAATAGAATTGCGCCAGCCGTCTCGCCTTGCTCCAACCCTGTTCTCGTCCGGCGGAAAACACCCGCACATGCTCCGGGAAATCCGTTTCGCCCTGATACATAGTGAGTACATCAATGAAATCGCAATGCCGGGCCAGCTCCCTAATCCACACGCAGCCGAAACCCAAAACCGGATCGGATGCATCGGTGACCAGATTAAACAGCAGCAGACGCAATGCGCACCTCCGTCGCCTTTCTTCCGCTCGCGGAATATCAAAACCGGCTTGCCCGGCGCCCGCAAGTTCTGGACCAAGATGCCATGCAGCAGAGTCGTCCCACGCCGGCGAAACATGAAGAAATGCCTTGACCCGCGTTTTCTCCACCGGCGCTTCTTACTTGGGATACCTCACCGCATCAATCGCGGCGGCAGCGTCGAAATCCTTGGCGGAGAGCTTGCTGCCGGCATCGTGTGTGGTGAAGGATACGCTCACGCGCCGCCAGCCGATGCTCATATCGGGATGATGATTCATGCCTTCCGCGATCACCCCCACCGTCGAGGCAAATGCCACGCCCGCCAGGTAACTATCGAACTTGAAACTTTTCACCAGCTCATCGCCATCCCGTTGCCAGCCATTGAGTTTCGCCAAACCAGACATAATCTCAGCTTCGGTCAATGCAGTTGCCATTCCCTGCCCTCCCAATTCACATACTTAATCAGATTTTCTTCCCAACCGTATAAGACTAACAGTGCTAGAAACTCAACTTGTTCAGCCCTTTCGTCTTCCCGCCAATTCTACAGCTGCGCATCGCAACCGCAGCAATCACAGAGGTCAGCGCTCAGGGCAACCGGTCGGAAGCCATCGATTCCCAGTTCCAAACCGACCGCAGCCGCCAAGGCTTCCAGCTCACCAATCAAAAACGTTCCCGGGCAAGCAGTCGTTTGATTGAAATCCTGATGACCGGCCAAATGGGTCGGATGCAGCCGATATACCAACCAGCGAATCAAGGCCTGCGCCGCATACAATTGTGCTCTGGAAGGCGCTACAAAGCGGAAGTCTCCCATCAGGCAGATGCCAGCGCTGCCGGTATTATATCCAGCTGTATGCGCCCCGCGCGCGTGCAAATCGCGCCCCTCGTAAATCGTACCCTGCTTATCCAGCAAAAAATGATAACCAATATCCGCCCAGCCTCTGTCTTCGCGATGCAAACGTTGGATTTCCAGCAGCGTCTCCAGGCCGTCCGGCTCGAAATAGGCGCTATGATGAATCACCAGCGTTTGATAACTCTCGCGCAGATCACTCGCATATACATACCAACCTTCCGGATTGCTTCCTTTCACATAATCACCGTATTCGTTGCGAGCAGCGTGATTAACCGGCAGCGCGCCCCAATCGGCTCGGCTGACTATACCTGGGCGCGTCACTGTCGTTTTCAGTCCCGGCCCGTCACCGCCATGAGGAAGCACCACCACCTGCGGACGCGTGGATAGCAAAGCAGCAGCCACACCTCCCGCGCCGATTAACCCGCCGGTCGCACCGATCAAAGCTAGCCGCCGCAGCATCTGCCGCCGACTGATTTCAGGGCGCTTCAGGTGTCTTTGGCGAGGCATACGCTTTCAATTTCCCTCGCGGAATTGTTTCAACAAGCTAATCCCCAGTATATCGGACTTCCCGCTTCCCGCTGATGCTCACGCCAGTTAGACATAAGCCGCCCATGATCGGTTCGGTACGCTTGTCATCTCCACAGCCTGCAGTTATGCTAGCATGCGCCAGCTAAACAATGGACCGGCAATTGCAATGGTAACTGAGAGCATCTTTATCGTGATCGAAGGTATGGACGGCGCCGGCAAATCCGGCATCGCCCGCCAGCTCCATGCTACGCTCTCGCAGACACATCTGGACAGCGTCGCCTTCACTTTCGAGCCACATGATCCGTCGGCAGCGGGTCAGCACATCCGCGATGTCCTGGCCAAACGCGAGAAGGTCAGCCCGCTATCGCTTGCCTACGCCTTCGCGCATAATCGCATTGACCACCTCGACAAAGTCATCAATCCTTTTCTCGCCGCCGGCGACGAGCGCATCGTCATCTGCGATCGCTACCTGCTGTCTTCGCTGGTCTACCAGTCAACGGGTGGTTTAAGCATGGACGAAATCCATAGTTTAAATCGCTGGGCCCGCCCGCCCGACCTAACGATTTTCCTCAGCGTCAGCCCACACAACTGTTACGCCCGCCTGCGCAATCGCCCAACCGACCGCGAACTCTTTGAGAGCAACCTCGCTGAACGTGCCAAAAAGTATGAAGCAGGTATCGCGCTATTGCGAGGCAAGGGAGAGCGGATCATCGCAATCGATGCCAATCCGACGTTCCCCGAAGTCTTCGATAAGGTCCTGGCCGTGCTCAAAGAACACGGTCCCGCCTGGCTGCACATTCAACCGCCGCTGCTTTTTCTTTGGCCCAGTGGCGAATCAGAGAGCTAGTTTTCCGCGCAGGAATCCACTTTAGGTTTCCTCTACGATTCATTTGACATTAGCACTGATGTTCTATATACTGACAGCATGGCTGGACGACTGGTATCCCAAACCCTGACGAAACTCTCCCAAATGGGCGATGTCACTCTACACGAACCTGCCGGTGACAGCCCGCAAAAGGAACGAGCCCGTAAATCGCGCAAGCAAGAATTCAATCTCGGAGATTGTATCGCCAATCTCAGCACCCCACGCGGTCCCAAACCGGTACTCAAAACCATGATGACAACCGCTTGCGAACGCAATTGTCACTACTGCGTTTTTCGCGCCGGACGAGCGAAAACCCAACGTGTCACCTTTTCGCCAGACGAAATGGCATCCGCCTTCGACAGCTTGCAAGGCGCAGGCAAGGTTGACGGTTTGTTCCTTTCCTCTGGCATCATCAAGGGTTCTGTCACTACTCAGGACAAGATCATCGACACTGCCGATATCATCCGCAACAAACAAGGTTACCGAGGCTATATCCATCTCAAGATCATGCCCGGCATCGAATACGATCAACTCTACCGGTCGATGCAGTTGGCCGATCGCATCTCTGTCAATCTCGAAGCGCCGACCAGTGAACGCTTGGCCGCGCTGGCGCCAAAGAAGGTTTTCGTCGAAGAACTGGTGCAGATGCTGCAATGGGCTCAACAAATCCGCAGCGACAATCCCCGGCAAAAGCTGGCAAGCAGTGTCACACAATTTGTAGTCGGTGCCGTTGGCGATACCGATCTAGAACTGCTCTCCATGAGCGACAAGCTTTACAGTCAGGCACGCTTGGCGCGAGTTTACTATTCCTCATTCTTTCCCGTGCCCGGAACACCCTTCGAAAATCTGCCCACAACCGAAGCCATACGCGAATTCCGCCTGTATCAATCCAGCTTTCTCCTGCGCGATTATCAATGGGACGTGGAAGACCTGCCCTTCCTGCAAAGCGGTAATTTGCGCACGGATGTCGATCCCAAGAAAGCTTGGGCGGATGAAAACCTGATTCATCATCCCGTGGAAATCATGCAAGCGGAACGCGAGCAGCTTATGCGCATTCCTGGCATAGGAAAAGTCGCTGCCGAGTCGATTATTCGCGCGCGCAGGCGCGGCAAACTGACTGAGCTCGTTCATCTGAAGCAACTCGGCATCCGAACAACGCAAAAGCTCGCCAAATACATCCTGCTCGACGGAAGGCAGCCCGTCCGACAACTCAAGCTCTTTTGAGACTGAAGCAACCCTTTCCCGCAAGATCCCTTCCCGATGCACCAGGGCGGAGCTACATTTATCTGCAATGGCAACAAAATGACCTGCCAATGCGATATTAAGGGTTCTTGGATACATCTTGAAGCAGCAGTTATTGCCAAGCGCATTGCTGTTCGCTAAAATAACTGTGTCTTTCGGCCGAATGGCTGCGAAGAGCAAACCATAGAAATATGAGGAGAGATTCTGATGAAACGTTTGATTAGATTGTTACTTGTTCTGAGTGTTCTGGCGTCCTTGACCATCGCTGCCGGTGCACAAAGTGGATACGCCGAGGGGACCGAAATCAGCCTTCTGCAGTAGAGTCATTTCGTACCGCGCTACGATGACTGGTTCGATGGCTACGCTGCTGAATGGGGAGAAGCCAACGGTGTCGGCGTCACGGTTGATCATGTCAACTTCACCGAGTTGTTCTCCACTCTCGCGTCGGAAATCGACGCCGGCGACGGTCATACCATTGTCGAGGTCTTGTTCTCGCCCGCAGCCTTCATAGAGGGCTTGCATGATCTGGGCGACCTCAACGCGCAAGCTACGGAAATGTTCGGCAACCGCGCCGGCACTTGCCAAGCCGCCTCCTATTTGCCCGTCGCCGATACTTATCATGCTTATACGCATGGTTACGTACCGGACCCCGGCGACTATGACATCGCGCTCTGGACCGAAGCCGGCTATCCCGAAGGTCCCAAAACATACGATGACTTGCTTGAGGGTGGGCGTGCCATATATGAAGCTACAGGTATTCCCGTTGGCATCGGCATGAGCCCCGAGCTTGACAGCCGCATGGCTAACCGTGCCGCCATTTGGAGCTTCGGCGGCAGCGTTCAGGACGAGAATGAAAACGTCGTGCTGAACAGCGAAGCGACCATAGCCGCTGTCAAATACCTGGCGCAATTGCAAAACGAGGCCATGACTGACGAGGTCTTCGGCTGGACCGCCGCCAGCAACAATCAGGCGCTGATCGCCGGTGAAGTCAGTTACATCTTAAATTCCAATTCGGCCTACCGCAGCCTGCAAAAGATCGACGAGGCGGCCGCCGCCAACATTGGCTTCTCCAGCGCGCTTGCTGGTCCGGGTGGCGCTTACGCCTCTTCCCATGTCTGGCAGATCTACGTCATTCCCAAATATGTCGAAGGTGACAAACTGGCAGCGGCCAAGCAGTTTATTCTCGATCACAGCGAGAATTACAGCGAAGTGACCTACCACAGTGAGCTTTACAATTTTCCCTGCCATCCCAGCACAGTACCCGAACTCGATGGCTGGCTGGAAGCAGATCCCTGGGGTTCGCAGCCTCCAAACAAGTTTGAAGTGTTGAAGACGGTCAACGACTGGTCAGTACATCTTGGCTTCCCGGGCGTCACCAATCCGGCCGTCAGCCAGGTCTTCGCCGAAAGTATCATTCCCAACATGGTGGCAAAGGTTGCCTTGGGCGAAATAAGCGCGGAAGATGCAGTAGCCCAGGCCCACGAACGTGTCGAAGAAATCTTCAGCGAGTGGCGTGCCAAGGGTCTCGTCGGCGGTGGCGAGTAGCCGTTCCGCCCTTTGACCAAAGTTTGACCCGCCAGCGGGAGGGACCTGGCGACAGCTCCCATACTGCAGGCGAGAATAAGGGTCAGCCGAGAGCTGGCCCGCAACAGCGATAATTGTCTAGGGGCGATCCGCCGGGTCGCCCGATAGTGTTTATCGGTTTGGCATCTGCTGGCGCTCCAAACCAATGCGGAACGCTCTGACCAGGAACTGATTAATCAAATGGGCCTTGTTGAACTGCGCGGGATAAAGAAATACTTCGACAAAGTCCGCGCGGTGGATGGGGTCGAGCTGGAAATCGAAGACGGCGAGTTTCTGGTCATTCTTGGGCCATCCGGCTGCGGCAAAACGACCATGATGCGCATGATCGCCGGACTGGAAAAACCGACTGCCGGGCAGATTTTCATCGGTGGCAGTGATGTCACCGCGCTGCCACCCCGCAAGCGCGGCGTCTCCATGGTCTTCCAAAGTTATGCGCTTTACCCGCATATGAACGTATTCAATAACATCGCCTTTCCCCTGCGCGCGCAAAGCCGCCAGAAAAAGTTCGATAAACGAACTATCCGCGACAAAGTGGAAAGCACAGCCGCATTGCTGGAAATCGATATGTTGCTTGATCGCCGGCCACGGCAACTATCCGGCGGTCAACGTCAGCGTGTGGCAATAGCCCGCGCTATGATTACCCAGCCGGCTGTGCTGCTGCTTGATGAACCGCTTTCCAATCTCGATGCCAAGTTGCGCGCCAGTGCCCGTGACGAACTGAAAGATTTTCAGCGCTCGTCCAACATCACCGCCGTCTTTGTCACACACGATCAGATCGAAGCGATGGGCCTCGGCGATCGCATCGTAGTCATGTCCGATGGCAAGATACAGCAGGTCGGTACACCGCAGCTGATCTACGATGACCCCGCTAACGAATTCGTCGCCACCTTCCTCGGTTCACCCAGCATGAATATGTTGCGTAGCGATGCTTTTAGCTTCGGCTTCCGACCGGAAAACTTCCTGCCAAAGACCCTCGCCGATAGTCCGGAAAACGCGCGTATCTTCCACTATTATGTCAAGCGCGTGGAATACCTCGGTTCAGATCGGTTGGTGTACGGTTATGTGCATGGCCACGACAGTGATCTGACGCTCGCCAAAGTGCCATCCAACGTGCGAGTTTCGCTCGATATCGATAGCGATTACGAGTTTGCAGTACACAACAGCGATATCAAGTTCTTTGATAAAGGATCCGGTCAGCGTATCGAGAAGCAGAGCCTGCAGGGAGTCGTCTGATGGCAAGCGCTTCCGCCAGCGCTGGTACCCGCGCTTATCTGCTGGATAACCGCCGCTTCGTCGGCATCATCTTTCTGGCTCCGGCGCTGATATACATTTTATTGCTGGTCGGTTTCCCTTTATTGCTGGCGATCGCCTTCGCCTTCTCCGATGTTACCGTCGGCAACACGGCGCTTAATTTCGTGGGCTTTAGCAATTTCGAGGCCATCTGGGAGAATGATATCTTCCGGCAGGTCTTTGGCAACACAGTCATGTTCACCCTAGTATCACAGCTTTTTATTCTCATCTTCGCAAATATTCTGGCGGTCATTTTTACCCAAAATTTCACCGGCAAATGGTTCGCCCGCTTCCTCTTCATCCTGCCATGGGCGACACCGGTATCTTTGGCGGCAATCGGCTGGCTCTGGATGTTCGATACCAAATACAGTCCGATTGATTATCTACTGTTGCAAACCGGCTTTCTCGGTCCCGGCGGCATCCTGAGCACAAATCGCAATCTCTACTGGTTGGCTAACCCTGCGCTTTCGCAAATCAGCGTGATCTTTGTGCAAGTCTGGCGGATGACCCCGCTGGCAACCGTTATCCTGATGGCAGGCTTGTCTTCCATCCCAACCGATATTCTAGATCAGGCGGAGGTGGATGGTTCACGCTTTATGCGGACCTTGCTGCAAATCAAGCTGCCCTTAATCCTGCCGATCATGTTGATCGCCCTGCTCTTCAGCATGATCACCATGTTTGGCGATATGACCGTGGTTTATGTGCTGACCCGAGGCGGCCCCGTGGATTACACACGCATCCTCGGTCTTTATTCATTTCAGATCGGCATTGAAGGGGGCAACCTGGCGCAAGGCGCAGCCATGGCCTTGTTCGCATTCCCGCTCCTGCTCGCCCTGGCCATGGTCATGCTGCGCGCGGCAAGCCGGGCGGAGGTGCGCTGATGGGCATACTCATCTGGACTTTGCAGAATTTCTGGACGCTGCTGGTCGTTTCCCTGGTTGCATTGGTCGCGCTGCGCATTGCCTATCGCCTTCGCAAATACGGCGCTACCCGTGCCGAACTATCATATATATTGCGACGATCACCATTTTATCTGCTGGTTCTCGTTTTCTGTTTCTTCGCCGTAGCGCCCTTTCTGATCATGTTCCTGCACAGTTTCAAGACCGACGGTGATCTTTATCGTCGGCCGCAGCCATTTGTATATCGGCAAGAACCAACGCTAGAGCATGTCGAAGGACTCTTTAGCAACACTGATTACGTCAATTTCATACGCAACTCTGTTGTGGTAGGCATCGCTGTGGTTGTCATCACGCTCGTTCTATCCTTGCCGGCGGCCTATGCGCTGGCGAGGCTGACCGGGCGCTGGGGCGAACGCGCCGGTATCCTGATGTTTCTTGTCTATCTGGTGCCGCCTACCCTGCTCTTTATCCCCATGTTTCGCATCGTGGTCATGCTCGGTCTCAAAGATTCGCCGATGGCGCTGATCGTGGTGTATCCCTCATTTACAGTGCCCTTCAGCATGTGGCTGCTGCAAGGCTTCTTCAAGGCCGTGCCGCCCGAATTGGAGGAGGCAGCCCTGGTCGATGGCTATAACCGGGTCGAAGCCTTCCTGCGCGTGGTCTTGCCGCTGTCTCTACCCGGCATAATCTCCACAGTAGTCTTCACTTTCACCCTGACCTTGCACGAGTTCATCTATGTTCTGGTCTTTATCACCAATACCTCACGGCGTACACTGAGCGTCGGCGTGCCCACTGAACTCATTCTTGGTGATGTATACTTTTGGCAGCCCTTGCTGGCCGCCGCGCTTATCATCGCCATCCCGGTCGGTCTTGCTTATAACTTATTCCTGGATAGCCTGGTTCAGGGCTTCACTATGGGCGCCGTCAAGGGCTGACCCTTCGACATAAACTTTCCGACAACTAAAGCGAGAGAAACCATGCCAACGATAACTGTGAATCTCAATCAAGTCGATGACGCAACCACCGCCGCGAAAATCCGCCAACACGCTATCGATATCGACCGTCCCACAGCCAAAGGCGGCCGTGACAAGGGCGCCATGGGCGGCGAATTGCTGCTGGCATCGCTAGGCGGCTGCTTCAACAGCAATCTTCTGGCTGCCATCCGCGCCCGTGAGCTGGATATCAGTGATGTTGCCATCGTGGTCAGTGGAGAATTGGCAGAGGCCCCGGCCCGCTTCGCCTCGATCAACATGGTTGTCAAATCGGCTTATGAAGATCGCGAAACGCTGGTGAAATTGGTCAAAATGTCAGAACGCGCCTGCATCGTTGCCAACACGCTCAAAGGCTCCGTCGATTTGTCGGTTTCTGTAGGCTAAAGCCATGTCGCCTGGCCGAGTGCGCGGATAATTCGAATGCCGATATCGGATTATATCAAGAACATTCGCGCCAAGATCGGCAACGACCTCTTGCTGATACCCGGCGTTACGGCTGTGGTTATCAACGACCGAGACGAAGTCCTCTTGCAATTGCGACGCGATACCAAGACCTGGGCTCCACCTAGCGGCGGCCTGGAGCCGGGCGAAAACCTCGCCCAATGTGTAATCCGCGAAGTCCGCGAGGAAACTGGCATTGAGGTGACTCCCGAAGCCATCATCGCAGTGCTCTCTGGAAAAGAATTTATTTGGAGCTATCCAAATGGTGATCAGGTCGCGACAGTTTCAACCGTCTTCCGCTGCCGCCCGCACGCTGATGCCTTTCCTCGCGTGAATGACGACGAATCACTGGAAATCCGTTTTTTTTCCTGCGATGCCCTGCCGGAAAACATGCTCCAACGTCACAGCAAGCTAATCAAGCGGGCACTGGAAAATAATCCTCGCTCCTTCTTCAATGAGCCTTAAGCGCTGTCTTCTGAAAACTTCAAGGCCGTAACTTGCGCGGCCTTACATCCGCGACCGAAAAACAAAACGTAGGGTTTCTGCGATCACAGCGTGTATGTTGCGCAAGTGAATGTAGTAATTGAAGGGACTACAAGATGCCGATTTCCGACTATGTAAAAGGTATACGCGCGAAGATTGGCAATGACCTGCTGATACTGACAGGAAGCAGCGCCGTCGTCATTAACGAACGACGTGAGGTGTTGTTACAGCTGCGTAAGGACTTACAGATTTGGGCGATCCCCGGTGGCCAGTTGGATCCGGGCGAAGATATCGCCTCATGTGTTATCCGCGAACTTTACGAAGAAACAGGAATCGATGTCATTCCGGAGCGCATCGTAGCTGTGCTTTGCGGCGCCGACCATTTTTATACTTATGCCAATGGCGACCAGGTTGCGCTGGTGAATATTTGTTTTTGCTGCCGTCCCTTTGATGATAAGCTACCGCAGCCGAACGACGATGAATCTCTGGATGCGCGTTATTTCTCCCGAGATTCTCTGCCGCACAACTTGCACCCGCCACACCGAATGCTCATCGCCAAAGCCTTCGAAAACGATCCGGCCGCCTACTTCTATCCACCATCCTGATAAACCACCCGAAAGTCATCGCGCCGCAAGTTCGAATGCCATTCGTCTGTGGCGCAGAGCATGGCGCCAAGTCTCCCGATCGCGTCCGACGATTTTGCCGCCATGCCATTGCCGCCGGTCGTCACGTAGGTTTTGCCTCCGTCCAAGACATCGACATAAGGATTGCCATGCGCGGTGTAGCTGATCAGACAGGGCACTGAATGATATGACTCTACCTGCAATCCTGGGATCATGCGCTGCAGCGCCACTTTCATGGCATCTGCAACATCGTCGCGTCCGTCACTGTGAAACCAATCCAGCAATTCACGGTCATCATTTGCGGCATCAAGGAAGTGCTCAGGCGCGGGCAATTCCTGCGGCCGTCCGCTGGGACCGAGTTTGATGTAGGTTTTCCCGTCCGGATAGAGCACGGGCGGCAGCATATAAAGTGAGCCCACACGCTCGTGGTTAAAGGTGCTAATGATCGAAGGCATATCTCGCAATCGTTCAATCTCGTCCTTGGCGACCTGCGCCAGCAGTATGGTATGAGATTTGGTCCTCATCTCGAGCTTTCTGCCTAGCAAAGTATTGCTATAGCCGCCGGCTGCTAAAAGAACTTTGCGCGCTTGCAGCACATTTCCTTCGCGTGTTCTAATCTCAATGCAATCGCGTTGGCTCGCTAGCTCCGTCACGATCTCACGCGAGATCGCCGCGCCAGTCTTCTCGGCAGCGGTCAGCTGTGCTTGAATCAACGAACGCGGATTGACGTAACCGGCTTCGCCACGCTCATCCCAGGCGACGAACTCGTCTGAAAAGGCCAGGAAAGGATACATTTCGCCGCATGCGCTGGCATCCATTCGTTGATGCGGCGGCTGATAGAGTGCGGCACAAGCATCGATCTCGGAGGTTCTGTCGGGCAAATCAGTCGCCCGCAAGCAGCCAACACGATGATGGAATCGCACACCGCTCGCCGCCTCGATCAGCGGATACTCTGCGATGGATTCGCGCGCTAGCCGCCCCCAAAGCGGGCTCGGATCCAGTACGCGGGTAATGCGACCTTGATCGTAGTGGCTAGCGAACACGCCCTTATGGCTCTTGCGGTCTTGCGCTTCATCAGGTCCGATAATGCACACTTTCAATGATGGGAATCGAAGCGTCAGATGGCGCAGCGCGGCACTGCCCATCAAGCCCTTACCGATCACCGCAATATCAAATATGCTCATACTGACACCTCACCGCTCCTTCATGATTTGGGCAGTTGTACCACAGTGGATGCGGAGTTCATATTGCCATTGCCGGATAACGTAACCGCCAGGCTCTGCCTTGATTCGCAGTGTACAGACTCAACATTTATCGCTCATCCCGCATCGATCCTGCTGAATCTGAATCGAGGGAGCCAAGTCGAAACTACCATTGCTAGCGCAAAACTTATCAAGCATGATGATGCTGGAAACAAGCGCGAGGCGAGCTATGAGCCAAACGGCAACTCAGGTACCGGATGACAAGTTGGCGCTTTACAAAACCTTGATTGATGCGCATCCGGAAATCGAATTGAAAGGCGGCAAGAAACTGCCCTATACCTCATACCAGGGCAACATGTTCAGCCAATTGACCAAAGCCGGCAAGGTCGGTTTGCGCATGGGAAAAGCCGAGCGGGAAGCCTTTCTCGCCGAGCATGAAAGCAACCTGCTGGAGAGTTACGGCACTATTTTGAAAGAATATGTCGAAGTGCCAGAATACCTGCTACAAGACATCGACAAGCTGTTGCCTTACCTAGAGCAAAGTTTATCCTATGTGAAAACTTTAAAGGCCAAGCCAACCAAACAAGAAAAGTAAGTAAAATTAGATATGCGCCACACCAAGCACCGGAAGACGACCGGATAAGAAGGAATTCCACGATGCCGACAATTGAGCTTGATATTCACGATAGCGCACTGTGGGACGTTTTTTCCGACGACAGTGATATCGAGACCATCGCTAGTGGTCTCAAATTTCTCGAGGGGCCCGTCTGGCATCCTTATGAGAAGCACCTGCGCTTCAGCGACATTCTGGGCAACTCCACCCTGCAGTGGTCATCTGTTGACGGTTTGAGCATCTATCGTCGCAACAGCCATATGGCAAATGGCAATACTTATGACCGTAAGGGGCGCCTGCTTAGTTGTCATCATGGCAGCAGCCGTGTGACGCGCATGGACGACGACAGCACCATGACTGTCATCGCCTCGCATTATCAAGGTAAGGAGCTAAACAGCCCCAATGACATCGTCGTCAAGAGCGATGGCTGCGTCTATTTCACCGACCCGCCCTATGGCCGCGAAGCCAAAGTGGGGATTCCGCGCCCACGTCAATTGGACATCAATGGTGTCTATCGTTGGGACCCGGCCGACGATTCGCTGACTCTGCTGAATTCGACCTTTAACAGACCCAATGGCATATGTTTCTCGCTCGATGAATCGCTGTTGTATATTAACGACACGCCCGAATCCAAAATCTACGTTTTTGCCGTAAATGCGGACGGCAGCCTCGGTGACCGGCAGCTATTTGCGCAGACACAGGGTAATGGGCCAGGCCGGCCCGATGGCATGAAAATGGATAGCCAGGGAAATCTCTATTGCACAGCCCAGGGCGGTCTGCACGTATTCCAGCCAGATGGTAAGTTCCTCGGTCTTCTAAAGACGCCGATGCAGATCACCAACTTTACCTGGGGCGATGAAGATTTGCGCGGCATCTATATGACAGGCATCACCACACTCTATCGTGTTCGCAGCAATTTAGCCGGTGTGCCGCTATTCTGAATCAATGCTGAGCGGCAGTCTTGCGCGAGGCAGCCAATAATACATCCGACCGTGCGCGATATCGCGGCGATCCATAATCTCTTGTTGCAGCGCGGTGTTTTCCGCAAAGGCATCGATATGAATCACCCGCTCTCCACCAAGCGCCCGTCTTGCCATAGCGGATTCGTTCACGTTGTTTGACATGGCAAAGTAACCCAGCAGCTTCTCAATGCGCGGCGCCAGATCCAATCGCACCAGGCCAAACAGGATTGTGAAGCGATAATCGGTCCCACGAAGCAATGATCTGATGGCGGAATCTTGGGCTGCTGTCAGATCCCCACGCATTCGACCTTCGTTGCCCGTCAGCATGCTCAACGCCCGCCGCCGCAGCTTCCGCTTGCGACTGCTATCACCTGTGATCTGCAACAACTGATCCACGATCTCGGCATATCCCAAAAAGTTAGGACATGCTTGAATGGCGACCGCGCAGACCCGTCGCTTGTCGTCCCGTAATCCGGCCAGAACCGCGCGATTTGCAGCATCGCCGCTTTGATAAGCCAGCAAGCGAAGCATCAGCACGCGGACATTGCGATCGGGATTCGCCATCTGCCTTACTGCGAATTCGACCAGTTCTTCAATGGAGGGATTGCCAATCTGCCGCATTGCTTGCTCTAGCGGCAAGGCATGATGAGGTTCATAAGCTGCACGCAAGATTTCACAATCGCGTATGGTGAGCATTTTGTCGGTCCAAAATCTAGAAACAAGGCGGGCAGCCTGTTATATGCTCGACACATTTCAGGATCTTTAGCAATGATCCCCCGCCATACCCGCCAAATTAGCACAAGCTGACGTTTACAATCAAGCCTGCAATTGCCCAACTCACTTGGCTCAGCTTGCGAATCCCGTTTTCAGGGTCTACACTCCTCTCATCCACGCCTATCCAGCCAAAAGCGCTAGCCAATGTCAATACGCGTCGCCGGAATCCAAATGCCAGTCACAGGTAGTGTTGCAGCCAACTTGCAGCATATTCTGGCGGCGATCCAATGGGCGAGTGCACAAAACGCGGACATCTTGTTGACACCGGAAGGCTCACTCAGTGGCTACACACACGAGTTCGACAGCCAGCAGGTCGAGTCCGCATTGGCGAGGGTCACAACAGCCGCGGCGCATGCCAATCTGGGTCTTGCGCTTGGAACCTGCTTTCTCGAAACAAATGATGAGAAGATTTACAATCAGCTTCGCTTTTACACCGCAGACGGCAGCTATCTTGGCTTTCACAGCAAAACTTTGCCAACCGGCAGCCTGGGCGAAGAACCCGTCGGCGAGATCAATCATTATGCCATCCACCCCCTGCGCACATTCAGCTACAGAAATCTGACGATTGCCGGCTTGATTTGCAACGATCTATGGGCAAACCCAACTTGCACCCCCATGCCCGATTCTCACCTTAGCGATCAACTTGCCAAACGCGGCGCAAGAATAATCTTCCATGCCGTCAACGGTGGACGCAGCCGAGGGGAATGGTCGGATGTCAATTGGAATTTTCACAACAGCAATTTGCGCATGCGTGCCCGTGCCAGCAACGTATGGATCGTGACCGTCGATAGCTGCGAACCAATCGATATTCGCTGTTCCGCGCCTTCTGGAGTGTTCGATCCACAGGGCAATTGGCGCATTAGAACCTGCCACACCGGTATAGACCGCTTCTATTACGACATCGATTGCTGAAAGCTCAGCATAGACCTATTGGATTCGCGCCGCTAAAATTCCCTTTGTGCGCCAGCATCCAACGACTGCAGTGCGCAAATTGTATTTTCATAGACGAATCATGGGAGAAAACATCTTGACGCAATTCGCACTTCTTTATGTAGGTGAACCAAAACACGATGAACAGGACGATGCGAAAGCGCATCAAATGCAATGGATGGAATGGATTGGCAGCTTGGGCGCGGCAGTGGTAAACCCTGGAATGCCTATGGGGCCGCCCACCCGCGTAACCGCCGACGGCGTCGCGCCGGGACCACTAGAGGAACGCTTGACCGGTTTGACAATCGTCGAAGCCGAAAGCATGGACGCAGCAGTCGACATGGCAAAGAGCAGCCCCTACGTTGATGTCGCCGCTATTGACGTCGTTGAGATTTATCAAATGGGTTAATTCTCTCGCGGAACAGTTGTCGCGCTAAGGCAAAACACTAGCGCGACATCCCCCCCTAATTCGTTACCACAGCATTCATTTTTGAGCAGATTCACCTCCCAACTCTTCGACCAATCGTGAACTGACATTCTCTTTTCTGCGGCCGGGTCGATTGTGCCCTTGGGCACATCTGCGATACCTAACTTGTGACGAAAGCATTTCATCGCTAAACTGTTCGTCATTAGCGATTTACCGGATTGCCATGGCATGAGCCTGATTCTGCGTTACATGCGCGTGGAAGATATTCCGCTTGTGAACAATATCGATAGCCTTTGTTTCGAGCCACCCTGGTCCAAAGACTCGTACGCCTTCGAGATTAAGGAGTCGCGGATCAGCCACATGGTCGTGCTGGAAGAGCAACTTAACGCAACGACAGTGGCAGCGGCTGAAGAGGAAGGCTGGTGGCAGCGCTTCGGCCTATGGCTGCGCCATGGATCCCCGGCTGCTGTCGAGACCGGCGCAATTCTTGGTTATGGTGGCTTGTGGAAAATCGATAGCGAAGCGCATATCAGCACCATTGCGACCCATCCCGATCATCGCGGATGCGGTTTCGGCGAAATCTTGCTGGCAGGCATGTTCCGTAAGGCACTGCTCCTGCAAGCAGAGTATCTGGTACTGGAGGTGCGGGTTAGCAACGAAGTCGCGCAGAACCTCTATCTCAAATACGGCTTCAGCCAACATGGCCGCAAACGAAACTACTATCGCAGCGACAACGAAGACGCTTTCGATATGCGTGTGCAACTCGATAACGGTGCGCGCGAGCGCTGTCTGCAGCTATACGACCAGCTAAGTGAGATGCACAACTTCCGAGACAATTTCACGCGAGTGACGCATCCGCGGGGTAAATGATTCCCAACTGAGGTACCAAGACTGGGGCAGGGTTTAACAACGTTTCAGTGCCTGTTTCAATTTCAGCACTTGGTCTATAAAAATCCCATCGATCGATGCGGCTAGAAACTTTCTGAGAACTTGATGACTTATCTCTTCTTTGATCAAGGAGGATAAAACGCGGAATCCCAGATCATGTAGATGCTTGATACGTTCAACATCAATCTCGGTTGCTTTGGCGAATAGAAAATGTTTCCCATTTCTCGAGAGCGGTTTACAGTTCACCCATTTTGACGAAGCGATTGGTAAATGTCCGAAATCCAGTGTCATTACGTCCGGGTTGATTGTGTTAATGGTTTTAATTGCTGCGCGATTGCGGGAAATCACAATAACATCATCCAGACGCTTTGAGGTTTCAAGTGCGTGGACAAGTAAATGCTCGATGTTAGGATAGCGACCAGAACCATGTTTCAATTCAACGACGAGTCCCACTATATTGGCAGACAAATCGAGCACATTGGACAGCGTAGGGAGTCTTTCTCCACAATGCATCGGCCCCATCCAACAACCCGCATCTAAAGCCAGCAATTCTTTCAGCGACAATTGATCGACCCGTCCCGTGCCATTCGTCGTGCGGTCTACAGAGTCGTCGTGGATTACAACTAGCTGTTTGTCAGCCGAAAGATGAAGATCCATTTCAAGCAGATCAGTTCCCTGGCTGATGGCTAGCGCGAAGCTTTTCAAGGTATTCTCCGGTGCTTCATCTGGAACACCGCGATGGCCGATAATCCATGGCCGGGTACAATTAAGCGGCATATTCTTTTGCCTTCTATCTATCGATGGTGACGTCTGTGACGTCCCGTAGCCAATCGCCGATTGTTCCGACAGCCATTGTCAGCAACATCAAAAAAGTACTCGGTGCTAGCGCGATCCAGGCTGCATTGTTCAAATTACCTCGACCCTCATTAATCATATTGCCCCAGGATGGGGTCGTTGCTGGTACACCAATGCCGAGAAAACTCAACCCGCTCTCCAGCAATATTATTCGCGCGAGGCTGAGTGTAGCGATAACCAGAATGGGCGAGAGCACATTGGGCAGGAGATGCATTCGCATAATGTGAACGGGCGATGCGCCCAGGGCTTGTGAAGCAAGGGTAAATTCACGATTTCGCAATGAGAGCAAGTTACCGCGCACGACACGAGCATAAAATGGCCAGGCAGAGAGCGCCGCAATCCCAATCAGTACGATAAGGGAGTTCCCGAGGATTAGCGCCACAGCGATGGCCAGCAAAATAAATGGTAGCGACAGTTGAACATCAATCAAGTACATTATGAGGTGATCAAGCCTACCGCGTATATAGCCGCTGATGAGTCCCAAAGTAGTGCCGACCACAAGCCCTGCCACCGAAGCCAACACGCCAATTGAGAGTGAAACACGCCCGCCATGCAGCGTCCGGCTAAAGACATCGCGCCCGAGTCGATCCGTGCCGAATGGATGAGACCAGCGCCCCGACCCTTCCACCCAGGCCGGAGGTAGCAGGCGGCTGCGGAGATCAATGACATGTGGGTCATGAGGCGAAAGATGAGCCGCAAAAGCACTCATCAAGGTGATGATGATCAAGACAACCACGCTGAGATTAACTGCAAAGTTGCTCTTATGCTTCCACCACAAGCTAAACCGGCTCACATTGCTAATGCGATCAACCTGTTGTTCCTGTTCGATAGAAGACATAAATGCAATTCTCATATCACTACCATGGAATTACTCGCGGATACGCGGGTCAAGAAATACATAGAGAGCGTCAACAGCCAGGTTTATCGTGGAAAAGGCAAAAGCCGAAAGGATTACGATGCCCTGAACAATCGGATAATCACGGCTCCCGATGGATTGCACCGCCAGCCAACCGATTCCGGGCCAGGAAAATACGGTTTCAACAATTGCCGAACCACTGATAATGCCGGCAATTTGCAGGCCGACAACGGTTACAATCGGGATAAGTGCATTTCGCAGCACATGAACAACAATCACTCTGGACGGCGGCAATCCTTTGGCGTGTGCCGTTTGGATATATGTTTCGCTTAGCACCTCTAACATGGAGGAACGCGTCAAACGGACAAGAATGGTCAATGGATAAACCGTTAGCGAAATTGTCGGTAGCACGAGATTAGCGAGATCGCCGCGCCCGAAAGTTGGGAACATTCGCAAGTTAACACTGAACACGAAAATCAACATAATGCCTATGATGAAGACAGGCAGCGAGTGACCGATCAGGCTCAGCGTCATAATCGCACGGTCAAGGAACCTGTTGCGCTTGAGCGCCGCCACGATACCCAGAGGGACCGAGAGCAGCAGCGACAACAGAAACGCAGGAATGCCCAATTCTAATGTCGCAGGGATGCGTTCAACGATAACATCGGTTACCGGACGCCCGGATGCAATAGAATTGCCCATATTTCCCTGCAATATGTTGCCCAGGTAGGTCACGTATTGCAAGGGAAGGGGCTGGTCGAGACCCAAAGCCAGGCGCATGTTGTGAAAGTCTTCGGCGGGCGCTGTCAAAGGGAGTAACAATTTCACCGGGTCGCCTTGCAATCGCCCAAGCACAAAGGTGAGAGATACCACACCCCACAATGTAAGCATTGTGCGCGCGATACGATATACGAGTCCTCGCATGGCAATGGATCCCAAGAGCTTGCTGCGGTATGCAATAGTTATACCGCAGCAAGCCTAACAGTAGCCGGCCCCGGTTTCGGGATCAGCCAGCAATACTCAGGTTATCCGGCCGAAGATCCATGATAAAGCCTGGGCCCGGTTGCCAGTCAAGCGTATCGCTGAAGGCGTATATGTCAATGTTGCGGTAGATTGGAACGACAGGCACATCGGCATCGAAGATTGCCTTCAGGCTCTGTAACCCTGCGTAGCGTTCATCCACATCAACCGACTGTGCCACGGAAGCGAATAGCTCATCGAATTCCGGTGCCGGCTGATAATAGTTGGGACGCCAGATATTTTCCACTGCCCAGGTCTGGAAGAACTGTTGCCCATCCCCGGCACCGTTGAATTGCTGGAGGTTAGTCATGATGTCGCCTGCGAAGTAAAGATCCAAGAACGCTGATCCCTCCATCGGTTCGTAATTGATATTCAGCCCGACGTCTTCCCACATCTGTGTCATAACAGGCATGATAACATCGGTATTGGCGTAATAGCCGGCCGTCGCCTGGAAGTTGATCGGTGTACCATCGTAGCCGCTGTCTGCAACCAATTCGCGCGCCTTTACGGGATCGTATTCGAAGCCCGGATACTCAGGGTTATGCCCAAAGGCGCCAGAAAACATGTAATCGGGCGGAACAGTGGTCAATCCCTCCCAAAGCGCCTCAACAATCAGCTCGCGATCAATCGCCAGGGACATCGCACGACGTACATCAACATCGGCTGTGGGACCCTTCACCGTATTGAAATTGACCGCCATGTGAAGGTTCGTCTCGGCACTTGCAACGATAAAGCCGCCCGCAGATTGAAGGACATTAACCTGGTCAACCGGCACCTGAGAAATTATATCCACATCGCCGGATTGCAATGCAGCAATACGCGTAGCATCCTCGGTGATAAAACGTACGACAATCTCGCTAGCCGCTGGTGTGCCTCCCCAATAATCGTTGTGGCTTTCCAGGACCAAACGATCACCCGAAACGAATTCCACAATTCTGTAGGGACCCGCACCCAGTGGCTGCGACATACGTGTGGCTTCATCAATGGCTTCAGTCCCGGCGCGCGGCACGATACTCGCCCAATAGTTGGCGACCCGTAACGGAAGCAAAGGGTCCGGATTGTGTGTCGTGATCGTCACTCCCATATCACCCTTGGCTTCTACGCCACTGACGAAGCGTCGCAAATCCTGCCCGAAATTGGATGATTCATTAGCGGGATCCATCAGTCGCCCAAAACTGTAGACGACATCGTCAGCTGTCATGGTTGTGCCGTCGTGAAAGACCACCCCCTCACGCAAGCTGAAACGCCATTCGAGACCGTCATTTTCATAGGATATTGCCAGCATAGGCTCGAGCTCGCCTGAATGACCGGTTTGCAGCAATGTGTCGTGGAACAAACCATAAATTCGTGTTCCAATAACGTTTGGACCGATAGCGGCGTGAACATCCAGTGAGTCCAGGACAGAATTTAGGCCGATAGTGATCGTGCGCTCCGTTTGCGCCGATACAGGTATCAACCAGCAGGATATCAACAGGCAAATCACCATTAACATGGCGAATACCCTGGTGAACCGCAAATATTGCCGTCCAAAAAATAGGCTGTTCATTTATTCTTCCTCCATCTATTTGTGAACTAAAGTAGAATAGATACGGATATCGCTCAGAGAAGCTAGGTCAAGGTGGTCCCAGCGCCAACGAGATGTTGCTTCTCCAATTGATATCTAGTATTATAACCTGAAAAAACGTTTTCGGAAAACGATTTTTCAATTTCTGATCAATCTTGTATGGAAACTCGACACAAACTAGTGCATTGGACTTTTCCTGAGGGTCTCCAACATGTCGCGCCCGCACGTCGCCGGCTTGTGGTCCGCAGGCCGTAAAGGATCATATTGATGGTGCGAAAATCAGCAGTAGGTATTCGGGATATCGCGGACGAAGCCGGCGTATCGATTGGCACCGTGTCCAAGATACTCAACAACAAGACAGATGGTGTGCGCATCGGTGCAGAAACACGCCAGCGGGTTACAGAAATTGCCCGGCGTTTAGGCTATCAGCCCAATCCGTTCGCATCCGCCTTGCGATCAAACCGGACCGGCATCATCGGTGCAGTGAACCTAAATCCCGGCGGCGGATTTATGGGGCGGCTTGGCATGCAAGTGCAGCTCGCCGCCCAGCAGCATGATATAGATCTTTTTGTTGGCACCATGAAGAACAGAACGGATAGCGTCGAAGCCCAAATGACCATTCTCCAGGGACAACTGTTCGATGGATTCTTACTGCTTGGCGATATGCCAAACTATAGGGATGTCGCGCGCAAATTGAAGATCATGAACAAGCCATATGTTTCTGTTTCCGCTGGTATCGACATCGAGGTCCCCATGGTTCACACGGATGAAGTACTTGGGATCGGATTAATACTTGATTACTTGGCGGGTATGGGACATACGAAAATCGCGTTTATGGGTAGCTTGGCTTGGCCTTTGGTTCGGAAAAGGCTTCAAATATTTCGGGAGCATATGGCAGCCAAAAGACTGAACGTTCCTACTGAGTATGTCTCGGATTTGGACAACTATCCCTATCAACCGGGGGACATCGTCGCCACAGAGCAGCTGCACCGAATAGCGATCGAACATGCCAAAGCCTTGCTTCAACGACCGGAGCCACCTACTGCCATCGTTTGTGGCACGGACGGCTTCGGCTTGGGAGCGCTCAAGGGTGCGGCACAGCTGGGATTACGTGTCCCCCATGACGTATCCGTCACTGGTTTTGACGGCAATGAGGCAGGATTCACCTCTCAGCCAGAGCTAACGACCATTCGGCGTCCCATCGACAAGGTCGCTTCCGAGGCGATACTTTTGTTGCTAGCTCTCATCGACTCGCCTGAGGAACCCACACTTCGAAAACGCATTCTAATAAAGCCGGAACTGGTTGTGCGCAATTCCTGTGGACCCGCCAGGATAGGATAGAAGCCGAATCCCAATCCAAGGTAGCGACAAGGAATCCTCTGCTTGCGCAGAAGCATAAACCAGATCTGGCAGCTAACTACTCCCGCAACGCCCGCATCCCGTTCAGCGTCACCACCAGCGACATACCCACATCCGCGAAAACCGCTACCAGCATCGTAACATTGCCAGTCAGTGCCAGCAGCAGAAAGACCACCTTCAGCCCGATCGACAGAACAATGTTCTCGCGAATCAGCCGCCGCGCAAAACGCGCCCTCTGGATTGTCTTCGGCAGCAAGTCCAACTTATCTGTCATTAAAACGATATCCGCGGTCTCCATCGCCTGAGCGCTGCCAGCAGCGCCCATTGCAATGCCAACTGTTGCCACAGCTAACGCCGGCGTATCGTTGATGCCGTCGCCTACCATCGCCACTTGCTGATACTCTGCTCGCAGTTTCTCGACGGCATCCACCTTATCCTGCGGCAACAAGCTTGCGCGAAAGCGATCAACACCGACCTGCCCGGCAATCGACTCGGCAACTACTTGATTGTCGCCCGTCAACATCACCGAAGTGATACCCATGCCCTGCAAATCGGCTATCACACGTCGGCTTTCGATTCGTGGTTTATCGGCAAGTGCGATCACGCCTAGCACATGCTCTCCATCGTGCACCATTACCGCGCTATTTCCCGCCGCTTCGATCTGCCGCGCAATCCCACATAGTTGTGAATCGTGCTCAATTTCGTTATCGAAGAACCTGTGACTGCCTATCGTCACTTGCCGATTCCCGACCTTCCCGCGCACTCCCTGCCCAATCAAACTCTCGACTTCGAACGCGGGCGAAATATCGTTACCATTTGCGTTGGCGGCCGAGCGTATCGCCGCCGCGAAGGGATGTGTGCTCTGTACCTCAACTGCAGCCGCCAGCGAAATCATCTCGACACAAGGTTCGCAAGGCTCTTCCTCTCTGCATTCATTGGTATGCGTCGACACCACATCCAGTTCGCCTCGGGTCAAAGTTCCCGTCTTGTCAAATGCCAGCGCCCTCACGCCTGCCAGCGCCTCCAGATGGGCGCCACCTTTGATCAATACCCCGCGCCGCGCAGCCGAAGTGATAGCGCTGATCACGGTCACCGGCGTGCTGATCACCAGCGCGCAAGGACAAGCGATCACCAACATAGAAAGCGCGCGATAAAGCCAACCGCTTCCTGCGCCGCTATCCCAAAAAGGTTGACCAAAAAAGAGCGGTGGAATCAATGCCACCGCCAGAGCGGTGACTGCTACAGCAGGCGTGTAATAGTGAGCAAAGCGATCAATCATGCGCTGGCTTGGTGCCCGCCGCCCCTGTGCATTCTGCAGCAGATCGATGATTCGGCTCAGCGTGTTGTCCGCCGAAAGCCGGCTGACACGCACATCCAATACCGCCTCGCCATTGATTGACCCCGCGAATACGTCTTCGCCCGGTTCCTTTACTACCGGCAGGCTCTCGCCAGTGATATGCGCCTGGTTTACCGCGCTACTGCCGGAAATCACCGCGCCATCCATCGGGATTCGTTCGCCGGGCAACACACGTATGTGATCCGCAACCAGCAAATTCTCGACCGGCACGACTTGCGTGCGCGCTCCCGTGACGCGATTTGCGGTCAAAGGCTTCAGCGCCACCAGACCGCGCAAACTATCCCGCGCCCGATCCGCCGTATATCCTTCCAGTGCCTCGCCTATGGCGAAGAGGAAGATCACCGTGGCTGCTTCTAGAAACTCACCGAGAACCAAGGCACCGACCGCAGCGATCGTCATCAACAGATTTACATTGAATTCACGGTTGATCCGCAGCGTATTGATGCCGCTTTCCGCTATCGGTTTGATGGCAACTGCCATCGCCAACGCATAAACCATGCGGCTGATTTCAAGCGGTACCAATGCTAGAAGATCTATTACAATCGCAAGCAACAGTAAGATTCCGCCGTAGATCGCCATTCGGCTAGATTGTCGCTCGCGCAGATAGTCCCAAAAACCCAACACACCTGTTCTGTCGGCAGGCGCTGATCTCGCCTCAGAACCGTTTTCACTAGCGATAAGTGTCTTTCCCAATGCTTCCACCTGCGCCTGCAAGCTTTCCCGCGGCACATCGCCGATAAGTTGCAAATTATTGCTGAGAAAATCTACCTCGGCGAAATGCACACCGTCAAGCTTCCTCACCGCGGTCTCGACTTCACGGGCGCAACCCGCGCAATCCATATTGCCGATTTTGTAGTTTCGCATCAAATCCGGCGCTTCGATTGTCTTGCCCAGCGCCTCCACGCGTGCCTTCAGCGTAGCAAAAGGCACATCACCCTCCAGTTGCAAAGTATTACTAGCGAAGTCTACTACTGCGTAGTTGACTCCTGGCAGTTTCGAGACACCAGTTTCCACTTCACGCGCGCAGCCAGCGCAGTCCATGTTGCCTATCTGATAACGCTTACCTGCCATTTGTTCACCAGCTACTGAGATAAAGTATCATTAGCAATATTCTTACACGATTGCTAAAATTGTAGCCAGAAGTTGTATACTTGTCAACGTAGATTCCGAATGATCTGGCAAGATTCAATCGTATCCTCCCGTGAACTACTGCTATCGGAGGAGTTGCCATGCGCAACTTTCCGTTTACACTGTCAATAGGGCAATTAATCGTTTTCAAGAAAGTATTGTGTTCAGGAGGTGGTTTATGTGTAATGCTCACGTAGCAAGAACCGTAAGAGAGCGAATCAAGAATGAGGGCTTGCCTGGCGTAAGCCGTCGCAGTTTTCTAAAAATGGGAAGCATGCTGGCAGCCGGTGCGGCATTGGCACCGAGAGTAGTGCGCGCGGATATGCATGAGCGGCAGGTTTTCGATCTTACGCACGCCTTTACCACGGATTTCCCGGTTTTTCCTGGTGGTCCGCAAGCTGAACGCGAGACGCTGGTCACGGTGGAAGAGAATGGCTACTACATACAGCGTTGGAATTTTGCTGAGCACACCGGCACACATATGGATTTCCCTGGGCACTTTATAGCTGACGGCTTGCGTGTGGACACTTTGCCCGTCGAGATGCTCATAGGCCCCGCCGTCGTGATCGACATCTCCGCACGTGCCGAAAACGACGCCGACACGGTGTTGACCGTCGACGATCTAAAATCATGGGAAATGGAACATGGCGATATTCCGGAAGGCGCTTTTGTGATGATGTATTCCGGCTGGGAAGAACTCATCGGCACGCAGGCTTTCCTGGGAGACGAAAGTGGCTTGCACTTCCCCGGCTTTGGCGCAGAGGCATCCGAGTGGCTGGTTGGAGAGAAGTCGATCCATGGTATTGGCGTCGATACACTCAGCATCGATCACGGCCCCTCGATGACCTTCGATACCCACCTGATCATCCTGGGCGCCGGCTTACTCGGGATCGAGAATGTGGCGAACCTGGCAAGTATCAAGGACAGCCATGCCACGGTCATCTGCGGCATTCCCAGATATCAGGAAGGATCGGGTGGACCGGCGCGGATTCTGGCCTTGACCGGCATGTAACCGACTTTTATCGAGAGCTCCAAAATCTCTTGGCGAGGACTGCGCCTAGAACGATTACGACAATAGGCGGCTGATAGGCCTCCAATGCAAAGGCGGCGGTGATGAAACCGATGGCGAACCACAGCAGCAGCAACACCGTCGCCATAATAACAAAACGCAGATACCTGACGCTGATATGGCGCACATAATGAAAAGCCAGAACCCAGCCACATAGTCCGCTCAAGAAGGTGCCGTAAAAGGCGAGCAAAAAGGCAAACGCGTGCATTGATGATATCTCTAGCGCTTCTACAAGCAACGGTCCATTGATACTTGCCCAAAACAAATAGGGTCCCGGGCTGAGGAAATTCATCATGACGCCGGTGAGCAATACGCGGCTCCAACAATGGGATGCTGCCATGTCGCTTTCCATCGCCAGATTCAGCGCCGCCGCCGACTGATACTGAGTTCGCGCGCCCCAGGCAATGCTAAGCAAAAGCAGACCGCCGCCGACCTGAATCAGCCTGAGAATCTCGCTCGGCAATTGGCCCAGGATAAAAGTCATCAAGATAATAATCGGCGCGTCGGTGACCAGTGGCGCCAGAACTACCAGCAAGGCCTTGCGCCATCCCTGTGTCAACGTGGTGTTGACAAGATAGGCAATCAGCGGACCCGGTATCACCGCCGCGCTCAAGCCAAAACTTACCGCCGGAAACACAAATGCCTGAATCATCACTTCAGTATTCGCCCCCTGGCTAGTCAAATTCTGTTGGCAAGTCCGGACGCTGCCAATGCAGGTACCAGCGCTGTATCTGCTCTTCTGTAACGCGACCCGTAGATAGTGGCGGCAACTTGTCTAGAGCAAACCAGCCCACTGCCGTGCTTTCGTTGCTGGTTCTGGCTTCACCACCCGTCAATTGGCAGAGGAAGAATACAATATACACCTAGAATGCCGAAGCGGGATGACGCAGTTTGCGATCTTCCAATGCCATCAATTTGATCGCTTTGGCTGTATATCCGCTTTCTTCTCTGATCTCGCGTTCCGTGGCTTGGGCAGGCGTATCTCCGACATCCGCCCAACCGCCGGGCAATGACCACAATCCATCTACCGCTTCTTGCACCAGTAGCACCTTGTTTTCACGAAACACAGCACCGCGCACAGCGACTTTCGGCGTAATGTATCCCTCATCGTGGGTCAAAAGACAGCGCATCTCAGCCGAATCGTGATCGCTAAGTTCGGCCAGCATCTCGGTGGCAATGTCCGTCAAGCGATTGTATCGGTCTTGATCAAAGGGATCTTGAGCATAATACAACCCTGTTTCGGCGATGGCCGCGATCTGCTTCGCCCACTCAACTTGCCTGTTCATGGCGCTCCTTGTCGTTTCACTAACCTCGCCATTATACACCGCGAGATTCGCCAAATCGCTGCGGCAACCACACCTCGGCAAAAGCCTGGCGAAACTGAGCATATTGAGCCCGACAGGGTTAATGTGTCATAATGGGAAGGCAAGAGTGCCAAACGCAAGGTAACTCGCGATGAAACCCAACAGAAAGATCAAGCGCGACTATCATAAACCCTTCTTCAGCCAAAAGCGGCGCGGCTTCACCGGGCTGCCCTTTCTGCTATTGGTCATCTTGACTGTCACGTCCAGCCTCGCTCTGCTATTGCTGGCCTTCATCAACAGCGACCAAATACAATACGCAGCCGAAGACTTTCTGGGTATTGCCTCGACACCCACACCTCATGCCAGCCAACACGCCCAACGGGGAATCGCATTATATCACGAAGGCAAAGTGCGAGAGGCACTGCTGGCATTTGAAGAAGCGAAGACCCAGCAGCCGCAAAAAGTTGATTATCTTTACGAATACGGCAGGATCTTGATCGAGCTGGACGAATATGATATGGCCGTACCCATCGGTGATCAAGCTATCGCGGCCGATCCCGACGATGTGCGGGGTTATGCGCTGAAAGCCCGTGCGCTGATGTGGAGCGACCCGGGCAACGCAATTCCCGTGGCAGTTTCCGGGCTGGATAGAGATCCGGAATTCGCGCCCTTGCACGCGGCGCTTGCTGTGGCTTACAACAATATCCAGCGATACGACGATGCATTACAACGTGGCAGGCGTGCCATCGAGTTGGATCCTCTCGATTCATTTGCTTATCGCGCCTACTCTGTCCCGCTGATTTTTACCGGGCGCAACTCGCAAGCCATCGAAGCTTTGGAGCAGGCGGTATCGATCAACCCCAATTTGCCGGGACCCTACTTCGAATTGGCCGCGCAATACCGCGCAATCGACTACCAGGAAATGGCTGTCGGCATTTATCGGCGCGTGCTGGATTTCGAACCTGGCAGCGCCAAGGCCTATCTGCGTTTGTGTGAAACCTACGCCGAAGTGGGCGAATTCCAGGAAGGCAGCAAATATTGTGAAACAGCGCTAGAGATAAACAGTAGTTACGCCTCTGCATGGCGTATGCTGGGCCAGCTGCAATACAACCGGCGCAACTATGAAGGAGCCATCGAATCCTTCGACAAGTGTCTGCTGCACGGCTCAAGCGAGATCGAGTGCTATTACATCCTGGGTTGGGCACACTATATCCTCGGACATTGCGATAAAGCCTGGGAGGTCTTGCAAGATGCGCTCAACTATGCCGTGCAAGACCAGATCATTGATGCCATCAATCTGGGCTTGTCCAACGTGCGCCGAAATTGCCCGGGTTACGAAAGTGTGACCCTGCCCACAGCTATACCGCCCACGCCCATCCCGTCCACTCCCATCGGAGGCATCTAGGGGATGAAAATCAGGCGTGATTATTCGCAGCCCTTTTTTCGCGAGCCGAAGCAACATCGCCTGCGCAACTCCTTGATAGCCGCCATTTTGGGCTTGCTGCTCGGCTTGGCAATTGTCTCGCGCTGGCAGACAGTTGAGCAAGTCGTCGATTCGCTGATTGGTATCCCGGCCACGCCCACGCCATTGCCCAGCCAGTTGGCGACCCGTGCAGCGCTTCTCGCCCAAGGCGGCGACTTCTCCGCGGCTGATGCCCTGCTGGCGCAAGCAGTTGCTGAACGCCCCGAGAATATCGCCTATCTTTATGAATATGGTAAAGTGCAAATCGAGCTGGGACGCTATGACGAGGCCTATGCGCTGGGACAGACGATCGTCGACCTGGAAGCGCGCGATATACGCGGCTTCGCGCTGAAAGCCACCGCGCTGGTTTGGAATGGCGACGCATCAGTCGCTATCCCAATCGGGCTATCCGGATTGGAACTCGATCCTCGTTTCACAAGTCTATACGCCACCTTGAGCCGTGGTTATATTGATACACAGCGTTGGGCAGACGGCCTGGATTTGGGCGAACGCGGCCTGGCCATCAACTCTAACGATGCCGAACTGGTTCGCGCCTACGCCTATGCGCTGCAATCGGTTGGCGCCTATGATGAAGCGGCGGAGCAATTGGAGCACGCCATTGACCTGCGCCCAGGCTACCTGCCGCCACACTTCGAATTGGCCGCGCTTTATTTGTCGCGCGATAACGACCAACGCGCCATTGACCTCTACGACCGCATTCTGGCGCTGGATTCGCGAAATGCGCGTGCCATGCTGCGGCAATGCCTAGCCTTCCGCAAGGTGGGGCAGTTCGCCCGCGCGCTCGGATTTTGCGAGGATTCTGTCGCCAACGATCCGAGCGATGCCGAAGCGCTGTTTCACCTGGCTTTGCTCTATTATCGCGAGCGGCGCTTTGCGGAATCGCGAGATCTGTTTCAGCAGTGTCTGGATCATGACGATGGCGTCTACGACCTTTCTTGCCGATTTAGGTTGGGACTCTCGCATTATTACACGGGCAATTGCACGACCGGATGGGCACTGCTGCAAGAATCGCTCGTGATCGCGGAGGCGCGGGCCGGCTTCGCCGACACCGTCAGCAACATTCAGCAAGGGCTGACAGCGATCAACAACGATCCCGCTTGCATCAACGAGGCGGCGGCCACCGTATCGTTTCAGGATTGACCAAGTATCGTCACTCGGCTAGGCTATGCGCTTAGCCGCCCGAAGGTCGCGCGGGGTAATCGGAAGTTGCCCTGCGACCTTGACCCGTGGCAAACAACAGACCCGCCGCGTTCGTCCAAAGCCAGCCGTATGCTGTCGCGAGCAAAGTCGGTTTATCAACTGAGCCACTCGGCAGCCGTATCATTATGCGCCTTTTCGAATCCAGCCTTTCGCTTTATCGCAGAACGGTCAAACGCATTCGACCCGCGCACATCGCGATGCACCGGTTGATGGACCAGTTCTTCATCCCCTTTTTGGAACGCAGAAACGACTTCAAAACCATCGCCGAAGACCCCTTTTGGTTTCGCCTGGAGTTGTTGACCGGGCGCCACGAAATGGAAACGGCACAGCAATTGAAAACGCTGATCAAGCCGGGCATGGTGGCTTTGGACGTCGGCGCGCATATCGGCTACTACTCGCGACGTCTTTCTCAACTGGCCGGCCCGACAGGACGGGTGATCGCCTTCGAACCACATCCGCGCACGCATCAGGTTCTGCAACGAAATACGCGCGCCTTGCCCAATGTGACTGCTCTGCAGGTTGCAATTGCCGAGCAGGCCGGCAGCGCCGAACTCTATGATTATCTGATGATGTCGGCGAGTGGATCGCTGCATTATGACGAATCCCTGGCGGATTTGCAGCGGGCGCAGATGAGCGAGCAAGATGTGGCGCCGCGCGGGCATGCCGAGTTCGAAATGCGGAAATTCCATGTGGATACAGTGAGCATCGATGGCTGCTTGCGCCAGCTGGATATTGAGCGGATTGACTTCGTCAAGATGGATATCGAAGGTGCGGAGCTGGGCGCTTTGCGCGGGATGCGCCGCACAATCGCGTCATCGCCTGGCTTGCAGCTGATAATGGAGTACAATCCCGGCGCGTTGCAGGCGTTTGGGCATGATCCGCAGGCGGCGCTGAGCGAGATCCTGGGCATGGGATTTTCGCAGGTGCAGGCCATCGAGACGGATGGCTCGCTGCGGGATTGGAGCGATAACGTGGCTCTGGTCGAGCGCGAGACGGCGCGGATGTTGGGCAGCATGGGCGTGGTGAATTTGTTGTTCAGTTAACGCCTTCCGCGATAATCATGCGTCGTTTTCCTCACGGAACTTCTCCTGGTCTTTGATGACGCCTTCCCCGGGGCGGCACATCGTGCACAGAGCCGCAGTAGACCTGCTGAAAGCGAATAACGCGTTCGGGGTTGAGATCGGGCAGCATTCTTTCGAGCTGTTGGACGCGGTCAAGCAGGCGCGCGAGAGCCAGCGTGCGCAGGTTGATATCGGGATCGGCGGGTTTGAGATCGGCGGCGAGTGTTCGGGCGTGGTTCAGGAGCATATCGCGGAGATCGCGGAATTCCTCAAAGCGGGCGTTGGGGTCTACATCTTCTTCAAGCGGATAGGGATAGGTTTTGCCGGGGATGCCGACGAGAGGCTCTTCTTTAGGTTTGGTATCTGCAGGTGGGGCATCCGGTCCATCCGAACCCGCGAGCCACTCGCGATAATCGCGATCTTTTGCGCGTTCTGCAGCTTCCTGCTCCTGCAAATGGTCAGTGTAATCGCTCTGGTATCGAGAATACTGTTCTGATTGTACGTCTTGCTGGGGCACTTCCACGTCATTTTCGGGCGTATCGGTAGGGTATTGAGAAGATTGGCTATGTTGTGAGAATTTTGCGGGAGAATCGAAACTTTTTCTTCTCGAAAGATCGGGATCCTGTGCGCGTTGTTCGTCGCGCCAACGATAGAGAGTGCTGGCGGCGATTTCGGTCAAGCCCTGGACGATGCTGACTTTGTCGTAGATTTCGAGGAGTTCGAGGGCTACGAGTTTCAGGGATTGCGGGTGCTTTTTTGGCATGTGCGGTCCTGTTGGTGATGTGGATGGGATGCGTCGTAGTGTAGCACAGATGTTCCACAAGGTCAACGCTCATATCCACGATTCATACTTGTCAGCAGCGCCGTAGCTACAAGACTCTACATCTCGGTGCGTAAGTTGTACCGCCTGATTGATGACTAGATATGGATTCGAGAGTGCGGGTGACTTGTCTAGAAGGTGCCGCTGGAAACCGGAAGCACAACTAACGTAATTTGCAATCAGGAAACAATCCTAAACTTCTCCGGATTCGTTAAACGCCATTTCTGACTCTTGTACTCCAAATATCCGTTTACGCCGACAGTTCTACCCTCTCTGTATGCATCAACGGCTTTCGAATGCGCTTTTTCATCAACAACAACATGGACCTTCTGAGTGCGGCCTTCGGGTGTCAACCGCTGAATCGTAATTGCGCCAGCACCCAACACGTCACGATCTGGACCCACTTGAGACAATTCAGTGACATAACCAAATATGCTAACGTATTCAGGATCCTGACGATAAAGGTGTTCGCTTGCCTCCTCCAAATATTCTCTGTGAGTGCGACCTATTCTGATTTTGGAGATATGCCGCAATTCACGTGAAACTTTGACTTTCTTCGACCATTTCACCCAATATTCTAGGTCGTCTCGCGCTTCCTCTGTCATTCTAATGAGTGCGGTACACATATTTGCGTTGAGACCTTCGGAATAGCCTTCGGTAAGCGGGCGAATATCTCCTGTTTTGGCTGCCATTTCGGTCGCTACTAAGCCATTGACGATTCTCTCCATTACTCTCCTTTCGGGAGTACGAACCGTTTCAGGCTCCTGGTCAAATAACTTTAGCTGCACCAGCGGCTCAATCTTTATCTTGGACTCAATACGGTAACCGAAACTGCCGCGAACGGTGTGACCAAATTGAAAGTGGTCCAGCATTTTTCTAGCTTTTTCCGGAATATTCTTAAAGTACGGTTCCGCCTTTAGATCAGAAGTTGCGGAATATGAAATCAGTTGTCTTAGCTCCGAAAACACCACTGTCGCATTTCGCATAGGAATTGAAGATATGTACTCTGTCCTGTCCACGATTACACCGAATATGTCAAGATCGTAGGACAGAATGTCATCGGCAACGGATTCGGGATCCTTGTCCTGCGTTCGCGATAACTTCTTGAGTATATGTCCCACGTATACATGGTAATCTGGTGCTTTAGTGTTCTTTGGCAGGGCTATTTCTGCAGAATTCTTGTTTTCATATACTAGCCATCGAGCGTTTTCGTTAACGAGAGACCACTCCTCCAGTTCAAGATACGACCTTATGTGATGAAGTGGGAGTTTGCATAATTTCTGAGATTCGTTGCTCATGAGCGTAAGTCCCGTCTCGCTCTCTCGGTTAACTCCATGACAGTTTGTGAGTCAAAAACACTTTCTGTTGGTATTCTAACGTGTTTTGTAGAACCGGGTTTATTCGGCGACGGCTGCTCTCCAGTGAGTTCTCTCCAATAGCAGCAATGTCTCAAGCACATTATGTCTTGAGTTTGGCTAAACCATTCCCCTGGGTCTCTAGGTAACTTGAAAGCGACTAATATTTTTATGCCGATGCCCTTCCATGTAGCCAGCCTGTTAAAATCCCTTACTTTCATTGGGAATACCAACTCACCGTTTACAACTTCGCTTCGCGTAGAAGCCTTCAGTTGACAATTGAAGAGTACACCACCGTCGTCGATACTATAATCACCGTCTTCCTCCTGAATCCAGTCCACTACGCGGAGATCAATACCTTTATCTCTTGTTGCAACTTCACAACTCTTTCCTACGGTTGCTGCAACTGCCTCTACATACGCACACTGTAGCAATTCCATCTTCAGATTATCTAACGGATTCATTCATAACTTCCCAACGAATTGCGGCCTGGACAAGTGTGATGTTCATAAGCGTCGCTGAAGTGTACTCTAGATTGATTCAGCAGCGCAATATTGCACATTGCCTCACCTACATTGTAAGACTCGGGTAGTCTCGAAGGATCGCCCTTGAAGTCTACCGCGGCGCGATCACTACACAACGGAGCGCTCCAATACTCCTCGACGAGCGCCTGCCAGCCGCGCCGATGGGCGATTACATGCATTCGTATATGGATTCTACGGTCACTCAAATTACGAGATAGCGAAAGTCGAGGCCAAAACTGACACAGAATTACTCTTTGGTAAAACCAATTGGTGCTCTGTCATAAGACACGTCGAGGTGTTTGATGATGGCGAGAAGCATTGCGTTGCATTCGAGCAATAATTCGTGCGTTTCATCGAGAATCTGCAACATATTCTCGCATTTGGCTTCAAATGTATGCATCTCGTCCACGAAGTCATGACGAGATTCGGCAAAACAAAGATCATTCATTTGATGCACCGGGTGTGTACGCAAGGCAGGCGGTCGACTCTTTGCTAAAGCCGAACGGCGGCTTGTAGGGCACGTCGAGGTGTTTGATGATGGCTTCGAGCATGTCAGTGTTTCGATTGACAGCTTCGGTCAAACCAAGAAGCCCGACTTCGAATGTGTCTTCCTTGTCCATGAGTTCGCCCCGCGTCTCGCGCAGGCTGCGGTAATCCTTATCCATGCGATTGAATCGAATGTCGGTTGTTGCCATGATTTCCTCCGCGAAAGACACTGATACGTTTGCATCATGTGTATATCAGGGTTCGCATTTGTCAAAGTTCGCGATGCGATCACAACACCGCCGAGCGCTCCACGCTCCCGTACTCCGCCACGAGCGAGCGCCAAGCCTTGCCGATGCGCCGGAAGCCCTCAACGATAGCGTCAGGTTTGTGAATGCCGTAATTCAGGCGCATGGCGTGAGAGCCGCCGTCGCTGGTATAGAACATACTGCCGATGGCAAAGGCGACATCGTGCTGGATGGCGCTGATGAAAGTCTCGCCGGCGCTGGGTCCATCGGCGGGCAGCTCCACCCACAGATACAAGCCGCCTTGCGGCGTATACCAACTGCTGCCTGGTGGGAAATGGCGTTGCGCGGCGGCCAGCGCGGCGTCGCGGCGGCGGCGCAATTCCAGGCGGTTGCGTTCCAGCTGTTTGGCGAGGATGCCGCGTTCCAGCAGCAGGTGGATGGTACGCTGATTCAAGCCGGAGGTGGAGATATCGGCGGCTTGTTTCACGCGAACCAGCCGCTCGTAATAGGGTCCGGCGGCGATCAGGTAACCGATGCGCATGCCGGGCAACAACATCTTGGTGAAGGCATTGGTGTGGATGACTACGCCGCTTTCGTCAAGCGCTTTGAGCGGCGGCAATGGCTCGCCATCAAAGCGGAACTCGCGGTAGACCTCATCTTCGAGGATGGGGATGCGGTGTTGCTCGGCGAGTCGGATAAGCTGGCGTCGGCGGTACATGGGCATCAGATGCCCGGTCGGATTCTGAAAGCTGGGCATGACGTAGATCAGGCGCGGGCGTACCTGGTCAAGGACCTGTTCAAGCGCATCGATGCGGATGCCCTCTTCGTCGATCGGGATGCCCTGGATGTGTACGCGGCGTGCCTGGGCAATATCCATGATGCCGAGATAAGTCGGGTCGGCTGTGACCAGGGTCTCGCCATCGCTCATCAAGGACTGCAGCACGAGGTCAATGGCTTGCTGGGCGCCACCGGTAATCAGCACATCTTCGTGACGGCATTGGATGCCGATGGCGCGCACATAATCGCGCACGGCGACGCGCAGTGGCAGGTACCCTTCCGGCACCTCATACGACAGCGCATCGGCGCCATCGCGCTCGATGACATGATTGATGGCATCCTGCATGTGACGCACTGGGAAGAATTCCTTGGGCGGCGAACCGTGGCTGAAGTTGATGATGCCGGGTTTGCGGGCAAGACGCATCATCTCGCGAATGGATCCGGCGCGGTGTGATGCCGATTGCCGGAATCGGGCTGGGCTGCTGGTATCGGGCACGGTATCGCGCTGGAGAGCGACGAAGGTGCCGCGTCCGGCATGCGCGCTGAGCTCGCCGCCACTGCGCAGCTCGGTATAGGCGTTGACAACGCTGATGCGGCTGATGCCGAGTTGGCGCGCGAGGTCACGGCTGGCGGGCAGGCGCGTTCCGGCGGGCAACATGCCGCTATCCACCTGCAACCTTATCTGGCGGATCAGTTGGCGATAGATGGGTTCTTGACTTTCACGCTCGAGTGCGATTTTGAGTTCAGAGGCAGACATATATGCTTCTCCCGGCATTCGCGTTAGCTGGACTTTAACGCCGCTTGCAGTCCAATTCTAATACCATGTATAACCAATCGCCAAGGCCAAAAGTACGCCTTATGTAGAATAACTTGATTCTTGTTGCGGAGATCGTATCCGGGCTGGCGAGATTGCCGCAGGGTTAGACGCGATGCTCGTTTGGCGTTAAGATCAGGGCAAAACATGCCTGATGGATGTGAAAGATGGCGATACGCAGTGATGGGGCCGGAATCGAGAAGCAATACCTGCTGGATATGCTGGCCGTCGAGGGCTGCCTGATTCTGGAGATCGGTTGTGGCGACGGGCGTTTGACTTGGAAATATGCAGAATTGGCGCAAGCGGTGGTGGGGATTGATGTGACGCCCGACACCTTGGCTGAGGGCATGCGGATAAGACCGGTGCGACTGGCGAAGCATGTGAGTTTTTTGACTGCGAGCGGCGTTCACCTGCCCTTCCGGTCGGGCAGTTTTGATCATGTGCTTTTTGCCTTATCCTTTTGATGAATTGAACAGTCGGGCATGGTTCATGCCCTGCAAGAGATTCATCGCGTGCTCAAAATGGGCGGCAGCTTGATAGATCTGCGTCCGGCGATATCGAATCGGACTGTAGAGATTGAGTTGTCGTATGCGCGCTTGCATGTGGGTGAAATTGATTCGGTAGTTACCATTCCAGATCACCTCGCGGCGGACCGCGCGCTGCAAGACCAGATCGCCAAAGGTCTGTTACGGGCAGAATACCAGGAATCTTTTGAGCTAGTGACGGAGCTCGACACACTGGCGGATCTGCTCGAATATGCCGCCTCCTTACGGCAGAGCGTATTGCCGGAAGCGGTTCTGCAGAGAGTGGAAGCCATCATCGCCGACGAAACCGAAGACTTCAGCATCCGCACCCGTCGCGAGATGGTGATCGCGCGCTATCGCAGTACTAGCAAGCTCGTGTAGGTAATTGCGATATCGGCGCGATTGCAGGCGCTAGCGGAAATACGACAATTACGCCGGCCTTCGCTCTGCTTCCACCGTCAGCCACCTTGGTTCCGCCCCTTGACGGCCGGACGGTTGATAGCGGATTTAGGAGCGCCTAAGGGCATCCCGGGCCGAGTTTCGCGTGGGCGCGCTATCATTAACGCTCAGCTAACTCCTTCAGTAGTAGCGATTGTTTCAACTTGAGATATACAGCATGCCTAGATTCTATGAAATCACTGTCGATTCGTCCCCATTATGCCCGAAAAATCATATCCCGCGACCAATTCGCATCAATCGCTTGCCGACTTGCAAGAATTTGTTAAACTCTATGCTACGGTTTCTTGCCGTGCTTTCACTGCCTGAGTATTCGATTCCTGGAGGGGTCTATGTCTCGCAAATTGCCATTATTGTTATTGGTTTTTGCGCTGGTAGGGATTTTGCTTGTCCCGGCCATAGCGCAGGACGAAGTCGTATTTGGTGTTGTATTGGTGGGTCCGAATGATGATCGGGGTTGGAGCACCTCGCATTTTGAAGCCGGGCTCTATGTCGAGGAGAATATGCCGGGCACGACCATGCTCTCTTTCGAGAGCTTGAATCCGGCCGATTCACCGGAAACCACGTTGATGGAAGTGGTTGAGTTCATGATTGATGAAGGGGCTTCGGTCATCTTCACTACATCGGACAGTTTTGAAGAAGATACCAACGGGGTCGCTGCGGCCTTCCCGGATGTCACCTTTATCAATATTACCGGCAGCAACGCCATTGCAGGCAGCTCGGTCGCGGAGGGCGATCACGCCATCATGCACGAACTTCCCGAATTGCCGTCGGCCAATGTTGGTAATTTCAACGTTTACATGGAGCTGCCGCGTATGATCGCCGGTTGTGCCGCTGCACTGACCAGCGAATCGGGAAGCATCGGTTATCTGGGTGCCTTGATCAACCCGGAAACTCGCCGTCTGGCCGCATCAAGCTATCTGGGCGCGCGCTATTGTGCTGAAAATTATCGGGACGATATGATGGCGGATGATATCAGCTTTGAGGTCGTTTGGATCGGCTTCTGGTTCAATATTCCGGGTGTGACTCTGGATCCGACCGAGGTTGCGACTGGCTTCCTTGATGGTGGCGTTGATGTGATTATCTCCGGTATTGATACTACCGAGGCGATCACTGTTGCCGGCCAATATATGGCTGAAGGTGATGCGAGTTACGGTGTCCCCTACGGAAACGTAAACGGCTGTTCCGAGGCGCCGGATGCTTGCATAGGTGCTGCCTATTACAACTGGGGACCTGCCTATCTCGATGTGATACAACGTGTGATGGACGGCACCTGGTCGCAGGAATGGCGTTGGTTGGAGCCGAAGTGGGACGAGATCAATGACGATGGATATTATACTGACTCGGACTACAGCGTAGGTGGCTTTAAGCTGGGTGATGCATTGAGCATGGATACGATCGAAAGCTTGAATGCATTTGCTGCTGAGATCAAAGCATTCCAAACGGATCCGATGCGCGCTGGTGAAATCTTCTTGTGGCGCGGCCCGCTCAACTTGCAGGATGGCACCGAGCTGGCGAGCGACATGGAATCGGTGAGCTTGCTGGATATCTGGTTCCTTCCGCAGTTGCTGGAAGGCATGACGGGCGCTAGCGAATAGCAAGTATTGCGTCCGCTAATATCTTTATATCGATTGAGGGTAGACCCTGACGTCTACCCCACCAACGGCCCCTCCCCGCGAAGCATTTGGGAGGGGTGTTTTGTTGTAAAGTCCGAATACAGCTGCGTGAAATCCGTTGTGCCGCAAACTGCTTTCTACATTAGACAGTCGCCTGATGATTGCTATAGGCCGGCTGAACACGCAGTGCCAGTCGCGGGCGTTATGCGCCTTATGATTTTGGTGACTTGATATCGGGAAAAGAAAAGCGATGATCCGCTTCCTTATGCTATTTTCCTTGGCCTTTACCTGGACAACGACGACACCGTTGCTGGCACAGGAGAAGCCGGCGCTGCTCTTATCCAATACGCAGATTGGCGCGCAGCCGGATGGCTTTGGTGGCGAGACGCCGGTGGTGCGCGGTGATCTTTACAATTATGGCGCTGAAGCCTATACCAATGTGCGCGTCTATGTGGATGTTTACGGTGCGGAAGCGGAATTGATCGGCGAAGGTTTTGGTTTCCTGGTCGATGCTTGCGGCACTGCGCTGCTGGATTATGTGCTGCCGCCGGAACGATTGCAGGCCTATGACGTTCCCTTCGAGCAATTCGCTGAAGGCACTGTGACGAGCGTGCAAGTTCGGGTCGATGCCGATGCGCTGGTTTTCGAGCCGCCTCCTGCGCTAGATCTGCATGCGGTTCAACAGATCGCTAACGCCGAAGCGGTCGCGCTGGAATGGCTTGATGAGCAGACTCTGCTGTACGGCGTGGGTTGCGACGGCGATGTCTTCACTGAGCTGGAGTGGCGGCAGTATGTTGTGCCGGATCATGCTCTATCTCGCGGCGAGCATCCCGATGCGCATTACGTAACTGCCGAGGCGATCGAACGCAGCGGCGCGGCGATGATCACGCAATCGGGCGAGCAGAATCCTGAATTGTATTATGGCTCGCAGATGACATTTTCGCCTTATGCCCGGCGGATCGTGTATCAGAATGATTTGCATACGATTTTGTCGGCCGAGCCGGATGGCTCGTTTAAGCGACTGATCCATGATGCCTTGCACCAGCATAGTTTGCGCGGTTTCTTGTGGGCACAACAGCCGGGCGTGTTTCTTGCCTATTATTTTGGTGCGCACGGCGAATCGGTTCACTATTTCAGCGGCGATGTCGAGGGCAAGGTGCTGATGGGCCGGCTGGAAAACCTGGCACCGTCGCTAACGGTACCGGGTCCCGCGGCCGATGGGCTGGCGGCGGTTGTCGGCCGGATTGACGGCGATCTACAAGGCTATTATTGGCAATGGGCTTATGGCGGCAGCGAGCTGCTATTCGAGGCTGAACTGCCGGGCAACAATTATCCAGCGCCGATTGTAGCGCGGATGGGCGACCGGCGGCTGATCTACATCATTCGCGATGTCGCTGGCGTGCCGAGTTTGCAATGCTTCGATCGGGCGACGCGGGAATTGACAACGATCACCGCCCTGCCTTTGCGCTTGTCGCGTGAAGCCCGTGCCTGGTCGACATTGTCACCGGATGGTAGCAAGCTGGCGCTGGCCGCGAATGGCACCGAGGGCGGTGTCTGGTGGGTGGAAGTGGCTGGGGGATGTGGGTAGAATAACAGCGCTATCGACTTTGAGAAAAGGATGTCGACGTGGTTGAACTCATATGGGACGGCAAATACGACGACAACGGCAAACGTGTTGCGCCTTTGAAAGTTGCCTTGCCCTTTCAAACGGTCGAGACCGTCAACGAGAGCGCCCAGCAGCGCCAGCGGACGCTCGAATCCTTGCTTCAGGGCCGCGACCCGGAATGGCGCAACCGATTGATTTGGGGAGACAAGAAATATGTCTTGCCATCGTTGTTGGACGAGTTTGCCGGAAAAGTCGACTTGATCTACATTGATCCGCCCTTTGCGACTGGTGCCGGTTTTTCGTTTCGGGCAGAAGTCGGCGGCGATGAGTTTAGCAGAGAAGCAAGTGTCATAGAACAGAAGGCTTTTCGCGATACTTGGGGTCGAGGTCACGACAGCTACGTTTCGTGGTTCTACAAAACGGCTACTCTGCTACATGAACTTCTTAGTCGAAACGGTAGTCTATACGTTCATATAGATTGGCACATGGTCGGACTTGTTAGGCTGGTATTAGATGAAGTTTTTGGTGGAAAGAATTTAGTAAACGAACTTGTGTGGCTCTACAAGACAGGCGGTGTTAGTAAGCGCTGGTTCGGCAGAAAGCACGACACGGTTCTGTATTATTCAATATCTGACAAATACACCTTCAATCCACAAACGGAAAAATCATATCTCTCGCACAAATACGGCTTTTCCAATATCGAAATCCATCAAGACAAGTTTGGATATTACACAATTGCGGGAATGAGGGACGTATGGGACATTCCTGCTTTGAGGGGCAACCAGCCCGAATCTACCAAATATCCGACACAGAAGCCGGAAGAATTGCTAAATCGTATAATTAAGGCTTCGTCCAACGAAGGCGACCTCGTCCTTGACTGTTTCTGCGGCTCAGGCACAACCGCCGCCGCGGCCGAGAAACTTAACCGTCGCTGGATCGCGTGTGACTTGGGGCGCTTTGCCATTCACACCACGCGCAAGCGTCTGCTGGGCATTGAGAATGTGCGTCCCTTTGTCGTGCAGAATCTTGGCAAATACGAGCGCCAAGTTTGGCAGAAAGCCGAGTTTGGCGACAACGCCGCATTTATTACCAATACGTATCGCAAGTTCATTCTCGACCTATATCATGCCGAAATGGTTGAGGGTTATACCTGGCTGCACGGCAAAAAAGGCCGGCGCATGGTGCATGTGGGTTCGGTGGATAGCCCGGTCGCGGTCGGTGATGTGCGAAACATCGCGATTGATTTCCGTCGCGCGATCGGCACCGGCAAGAATGCTCCCGGTGTCGCAGGCGTCGATATCCTGGGCTGGGATTTCGCCTTGGATATGAATGAAACGGCCGTGCAGATTGCCCAGGAAGCAGGTATAAACGTGCGCTTCGTGAGGATTCCGCGCGAGGTGCTGGAAAAGAAAGCGGTTGAGCAGGGTGATATCAAGTTTTTCGAGTTAGCTGCGCTTGACGTAGATGTAATCCAAAATGTACGCGATGTCAGCATCGCCCTGACCAACTTCACGGTGCCGCTCTACGACGTACCTGATCAAGTGGTGAAGGCAGTGCACGATTGGTCGGAATGGATCGACTATTGGGCGGTCGATTTCAATTATCGAGACGACACTTTTCACAATCAATGGCAGAGCTATCGCACGCGGAAAAATCGCTCATTGCTGCTGCGCGTGAATCATACATATGACAAGCCAGGTGATTACGTGGTATTAGTCAAGGTGATTGACATTCTGGGCAATGATACGACCACGACGAAACTGGTAAAGGTGGTGTAGGATGCCCAGGCGCAAGCAAACAGTATCCCCCGCCCAGACCAGTTTCTTGGAAAACTATGGCCGAACCGCGCCCGCCGTGCCTGCGATCAGTCGCGCCGTACAGGAATGGCGCGACGATGGCTACAAAGGCGCAACAGAGACTTCAAAAACGCTCCTGAACTATTGGTTTCATACGGACCACATATTGGCATCGGGCAAACCGTTCGAGTACTTTGCCGCGCAGCAGACGGCAATGGAAAGCCTGATATATGTTTTCGAGATCGCCAAAACACGCAACTTGAGACAGCTCTACCAACAATTCATTCCGGCAGAATTGGCGCCTGAGATTCGTTTGCCACCTTATGATCCCTTCGCCCGCTACTGTACCAAAATGGCAACTGGCACCGGCAAGACCAAGGTCATGTCCTTGGCAATCGCCTGGCAATACTTCAACGCCGTGATTGAAGCCAACGACGATTACGCCCGCGCATTCTTGATCATTGCGCCAAACATCATTGTGCTAGAACGACTTCGACTAGATTTCGCCGGTGGCCGTATTTTCGTGCAGGACCCAGTGATCCCCAAAGAATTCAGGATCTATTGGGATATGCAATTCTATATGCGTGGCGATTCGGAACGAGCATCATCCGAAGGCGCTCTCTATCTCACTAATATTCAACAGCTCTATGATCGCGAAAACCGGCAAGCGGACGATGAATCCGAGATCATGACGGCAGTTCTGGGCAACAAGCCGCCTGCAAATCTGGACGAAGAAGTTGATTTTCGAGACCGCCTGCTAGAGCGCGATGAGTCTCCGGTCATGGTCCTCAATGACGAAGCCCATCATACGCATGACCCTGACCTAAAATGGAATGAGGCGATACGCAGTTTAAATGAAAACCACCCTCTCGGCTTGTCGGCACAACTGGACTTCTCTGCAACTCCACGATATAGCAAGGGCTCCCTTTTCGCCTGGACCATCTGTGATTACACACTCAAGCAGGCGATTGTGGAGGGAATCGTAAAGCGACCGCTCAAAGGCATTACTGACATTGGAGAAATAAGCAGTTCTGTCCCCAGTGCAAAGTATGAACCTTTCATCGTTGCCGGTGTCGAACGCTGGCGCGAATATCGCCAAGCACTTGAACCACTAAACAAAAAGCCCCTGCTCTTCGTGATGATGAACAATACCGAAGAGGCCGATTCCATAGGTGAATACTTGCGTGTCAAATATCCCGACGAATTTGCCGGAGATCGAACACTTGTTATTCACGTCAAGATGCGAGGAAAAGACAAAGGTAACATTGTCACAAAGGATTTACAAAAGGCGCGCGCCGCCGCAAAAGAAGTGGATGAGGATACCAGCCCGATCAACGCCATCGTCAGTGTCTTGATGTTGCGCGAAGGTTGGGATGTCCAAAACGTAACGGTCATTGTCGGCCTGCGTCCATATACCTCAAAAGCTAACATTTTGCCCGAACAGACAATTGGGCGCGGTTTACGTCTGATGTTCCGCGACGATAAAAACTCCTATAAAGAGCGAGTGGACATTATCGGCAATCCGGGCTTCATTAACTTTATTGAAGAGCTGGAGAAAGAGGAAGATTACGCCTTTGACACTTGGAAAGTTGGCGAAGACAAGCTCGTCATCACCGTTATCGAGCCAGACCCGGATAAGTCCGATTATGATAAAGCCTTGCCGACCCTAAGCCCAATTATCGCTCGCGCTATATCTCTCCACGAGGAAATTGAAGCGATCGACATTGCCAGCACGTACACGGGAACTCCGCTGCCAATTAGGCCCAGTGAACAAGAAGAGCGGTCGTTTCTCTATCAAGGCAAAGATATTCTGACCTTGGAAAAACTCTTCGAGCGTCGATATACGCTAAAGACGCCGCAGACATCGCAAGAAGTCGTCTCATATTATGCTCAAATGATTGCTCAGGAACTGAAATTGCCAAGTCAGTTCGCTACGCTTGCGCCCAAAGTGCGAGATTTTCTGAAATGCATTGCATTTGGACAAGAAGTAGATCTGGATAGCCCCGAGATTCTGGAAGCCATTAGCCGGCCGTTGACGCGGGTGGTAACTTTGAAAGTCTTTATTGACGGGCTCCGGCACACGCTCGTCCAAGATCAGGTCCCGGAATTAGAGAGTGAAGGGCGTTGGTTGTCATCGGTTGATCCCTTCCCATGGTCACAGGAAGCGCCTGAGTGCAGCAAGACAGTCTTCAACAAGGTACCCTGTGATAACAAGTTTGAGGAAGCATTCGCTAGATTTCTCGACAACGCGCCGGATGTGCTCCTTTTCAGCAAATTGCCCATACAATTCGGTTTTACGATTCCTTACACAGATACGCGTGGAAACCTGCGTCACTACTACCCTGATTTTGTGGTCGTCGACCGAGATCGGGTGTCTTATGTAGTAGAAACAAAGGGACAAGAAACCATCGAGGTCGCCAACAAAGACCGTTCAGCAATTGTTTGGGCAGAAGAAGCAACAAAACTCACCGGCCAAGAATGGCGCTATGTCAAAGTCTTGCAGAGAGAATTCCAAGACTTGGTGCCCACAACCTTCGGCGACTGCGCGCACTTAGGAACCATGCAACTCAGTCTTTTTGATTAGCCCTGCAGTATCCTCAGTTTATCCCTGCAGCGCATGCAGATAAGTCGTATCAAGCAGGGGGAGCGCATCTGTGGAGCCAGTCTCTTTCATGCTACTGCTCTGGGCCTAATCATCAGCTTGCAGGCGACCAAAACTATGCAGGCTGATATCATGCGCCGTCGAACCGTGTTGCGCGAGGTCTGCCATGATCTCGCCAATGACACTGGCCATTTTGAAGCCGTGCCCGCTGAATCCGGCGGCGACAGCCACCTGTGGGGCATCGGGCAGGGTTGAGATAAGCCAATGCTCGTCGGCGGTATTGGTAAACATACAGGTCGACATCTGCAGCGTTTCGCCGGCGCCGGCGGGGAAGTAACGTTCGGCGAATCCGCGCAGGACCTGTTCATCTTCGGGATAGACGTTGCGGTCCAGGGTATCGGGATCACAGCGTTCGTGGCGGTGATGCCAGCGTCCGAACTTCATGCCCGGCGTATTTCCAGCCGGATTAAACTCGGGGAAGCCGTAAAAGCGCCCTTCATCAACCGCGCCATTCCAAACCGGGAAATTCGCTAGTGTAAATATTTCCGGTTCTTTGGTTTGCAGCCAGATCAAAACTTGACGTTCTGGGATGGCTATATCGGTCAGCGACGGGACCAGCTTGAAAGTCCAGGCGCCGGAGCAGATAACAAGCTTGTCGGCGGTGTAGGCGGCGCGGTCTGTTCGAATGGCTATGCGTTCATCTGCCAGGATTTCCCAGCCTTGCACGCGTTCGTTGCTGTGCAGGTTTGCGCCGTGTGCTTGTGCCATTTTTGCATACGCGGCGATACAGCTTTCGGGAACGAGCAGCCCGCCTTGTGGCTGATAAACCGCCATGGTTTCGCCGGGCATTTGGTAACCCGGGAAGCGCTGCGTCAATTGTCTGCTGTTGAGAACCTGGTATTCCAGATCATGTTCGATGCAGCTTTGCAGGCTGCCGGCGAAAACATCGCTGTCTGGCGGACCCATATCGATGCTGCCGGTTTGATAAAAGAGTTTTTGGCCGGAAGCGCGTTCCAGTTCATGCCACAGTTGAAAGCTGCGACGCAAGAGCGGTACGTAGGATGGGTCTTCGTAATAGGCGAGGCGAATGATGCGCGTCAATCCGTGCGAGGAACCCATTTCGTGCGGAATGCTGAATTTTTCAATGCCGAGCACATTCCAACCGCGCTTCGCCAATTGATACAGGGTAGCGCTACCCATAGCGCCAATACCGATGACAATGGCGTCAAAGTGGCTGGTCATTGGCGGCTCTGCTGGGATATATCTGCCAGCAAATCCCTGCCGAATTGCCGAAACATATCGACCAGGTCAATGAGCACCCAGTTTTCGCTGAGCAAGTCGCCCTGGCGACGCCAGAAATCCATCACCCGGCACTCGATATGCTTGCCGGTGGTGGGATGCCCAAGATAATTGCCGAGGTGAGTAGCGATGACCTCTCGCCAGCCTGCCGTCGCGGCATAATGTCCTTCGCCGAACATGGGCGATTCCCAAAGGACTGCGCGATCGGGAAAGGCATGCAACCAGGGCAATTGATGATTATCTTCAAATTCTGTCAAGTCGCGAGTGGTGCCGATGCCGGCGGGACCGTACCAGTGCATATTGTCGTGCCAGAATTTTGCTTGTTTCATGCTCTGCTTTTTTTGCTGATCAAAATCATTCAAGCCATGAAAAATCATATTGTATGCCAGATCAAAAGTCTGCCGTGACTGCTGCTGCGCTTGCGCATCGAGCAGGACACCATCGGCGGTGCGTGGCGGCGGTACGAAACCCGCCAAGCCCAGACTCGCTGGCAACGGATCGCAGTCGGCTTGCTGCATGACTTCTATAAGATCGTTGATGACGTATGCCTTGACGATCTTGCCGCTTACGAGCTGATAGAATTCGCCATAGCGGATGAAAGTCTCGTTGCCAGTGGCGGGGATTCCCAGCCAATCGCGCTGGAAGTTGCCGATGATGTATCCGGTACTAGCGACCCATTCTTCACCTTCGCATTCGCCGGCCAGCAGGATATCAATGCGGCGTCGGATGCCGCCAAAGCTTTCGAATAGTGGTTGCCAATAGGATTGCCAGAGGGCGCTGATGCCGATTTGCGTTTCAAAGGGCGCGCAGCCGTGCCAGACGAAGTCGTCGCTGAAAAATCCGGATACGGCTTCGCACGACTGGTCAGCGGATGCAATCGCGCGCAGATAGTCATAGACTCGTAGTTTGTTGTTGGCGTGGATTTGATTCACGGCCGGACTCCTATTGACAATGCCATTGACAAATTTTCTGGTCAATTTCGGTTTCTGTTTGTCGAGATTCGGTGGCGTTGCTGATTTTGCATTTGCGTGTCGCTTATGTTAGGCTGTGCTGCTAAACGAAAACGTTTTCGGATACGCTAAGCATTGTGCCGACTTAGTATAGACGATACGACGAGAGCGCTACAAGTTAAGGGCGAACGAATGATTACTGAATAAGGATTCTTTCGCTACATTATCTGAAAAAATTGATACGAGAATGTAGAGGTGGCAGCATGTCGGAAAATAAAAGGCAAGCCAAGGATCCTCCCGCCAAAGCGGCAAGCAACGACGAAAAATCACAGATCACGATGCCGAACAAGCTGGACATTCAATTCATGGAAGACGCGGACGGAAAGCATGCGCATTCGATGCGGGGATTCACTCCGCGTTACAAGGACTTCATCGATTACATCATCGGCATCACCCACGAGATATGGGAGGAAAAAGGCATTGGCAAGCTTTATGACTATTATGCCAATACGATTCACTTTCATACATCGAGCGGCACGATTTACGGGCGCGAGAAAGTTTTCCTCAAGACCATTGAAGGCTTGGCGGCTTTTCCAGACAGGCGCATTTACGGCGATGATGTGATCTGGGGCGGCAATGATGTCGATGGCTTGTATTCATCGCATCGGGTGTATGCCGAGGCGACTAATCGCGGCTGGTCGCATTACGGGCCGCCAACTGGCAAGCGCGTCAAAAACTGGTCGATGGCCAATTGCCTGTGCCGGCAGAACATGGTGGTCGAGGAATGGGTATGCCGCGACGAATTGGCGATCGTGCTGCAGCTGGGACTGGATCCGGTTGAAACGGCCAGGAAGATGAATGCCCAGGAAGCGCATAGCGAAAACGGTCTGCAGCTGCATATCGCGGGCGATATCGAGCGCGGAATCGGTCAATATCCGCCGCAGAAATTCCCAGAGCCGAAGAGCGAGCGTTTTGATCCCGAGTATTTTGTGCGCCGCTTGATCCACGAGATCTGGAATTGGCGGCTGCTGAACAAAGCCTATGAGTATTATCAGGAGAATTTCGTCTTCGTCGGGCCGACGATGCGCGAGTTCACCGGGGTCAACGATTATCAAACCTTCGTGCTGTCACTGCTGTCGCCCTTCCCCGATCTTGCGATCAATGTCGATCACTTCTGCTATGTGGGTGATGAGCAGGCGGGCTATCGGGCGGCCACGCGTTGGACTATGCGCGGTACACACACGGGTTACGGCATGTATGGCGAGCCGACCGGCAATCCGATTCGCATCATCGGCACCACGCATCACATTATCAAAGACGGGCGCGTGGAGAACGAATGGTCCATCTTTGACGAACTTGCGCTGTTGCGGCAAATTTACGTGAAATAGCGATTGACGCGATGCGTCCACAATCGCGCGCAAATCCAGGTAAACTCGGTTAAGAGAAAGTCTATTTGACGTCATGACAGCGGAAAAGCAGGCGAAGGATACACGGGGCAAAGCGGTGGCTAGCGACGAAAAATCGCAGATCACGCTGCCGAATATGCTGGACATCCAGTTCATAGAAGACGCGGGCGGCCAGCGCAGACAGTCGATGCAGGGCTTCAATCCACGTTATAAGGACATTGTCGATCACGTCATCGGCCATACCCACGAGATCTGGGAAGAAAAAGGCATTGGCAAGCTTTACGACTATTATGCCAACACCGTTCACCTGCATACATCGAATGGCACGATATACGGCCGGGAGGCAGTATTCGCTGCGACCCTGGAGGCGCTGGCGGCTTACCCGGATCGACGGCTCTACGGTGACGATGTAATCTGGGGTGGCAACGATATCGATGGATTCTATTCGTCGCATCGGCTGCGGCATGAGGGCACCAATCGCGGCTGGACGCTGTATGGACCGCCGACGGGCAAGCGGGTCAGTTATTGGGCGTTGGCGGATTGCTTCATTAAGCGGAATAGGGTGATCGAAGAATGGCTTTGCCGCGACGAACTGTCGCTGGTACTGCAGCTGGGCCTTGATCCTGTTGAAACTGCCAAGAAGATGGTTGCGCAGGAAGGCGATAATGATTTGCAGCTAGTGATTGCCGGCGACATCGAACGCGGCATTGGTCAATTGCCGCCGGCAAAACTTCCGGAGCCGAAGAGCGAGCGTTTCGATCCCGAGTATTTTGTGCGCCGCTTGATCCACGAGATCTGGAATTGGCGGCTGCTGAACAAAGCGTATGATTATTATCAGGAGAATTTCGTCTTCGTCGGGCCGACGATGCGCCAGTTCACCGGGGTCAACGATTACCAGACATACGTGCTTTCGCTGCTTTCGCCCATCCCCGATCTTGCGATCAATGTCGATCACTTCTGCTTTGTGGGCGATGAGCAAGCGGGTTATCGGGCGGCCACGCGCTGGACTATGCGCGGTACACACACGGGTTTCGGCATGTATGGCGAGCCAACAGGCAATCCCATACGCATCATCGGCGCCACGCATCACATTATCAAAGACGGGCGCGTGGAGAACGAGTGGTCCATCTTTGACGAATTTGCGCTGTTGCGGCAGATTTACGTGAAATAGCGTTTGACACGATGCGTCCACTATCGCGCGAAAATCTAATGGTTAATCCAAGTACACTCGGACAAGAGAAAGTAGATTTGACATCATGGCAGCGGAAAAGCAGGCGAAGGATACGCGGGGCAAAGCGGTGGCTAGCGACGAAAAATCGCAGATCACGCTGCCAAAAAAGCTGGACATACAGTTTATGGAAGACGCGAATGGAAGTCACGCACAATCGATGCGGGGTTTCAATCCACGTTACAAGGACTTCGTCGATTACATCATCGGGATCACGCACGAGATATGGGAAGAAAAAGGCATTGGCAAGCTCTACGACTATTATGCCAACACCATCCATCTGCATACCTCGAGCGGCACGGTTTACGGCCGTGAGGCGGTATTCGCCGCGACCATCGCAGCGCTGGCCGCTTATCCTGATCGGCGTCTTTATGGCGATGAGGTGATCTGGGGTGGCAACGATGTCGATGGCTTTTACTCCTCGCATCGCTTGCGACATGAGGGGACGAATCGCGGCTGGACGCAATACGGTCCGCCAACCGGCAAACGCATGAGTTACTGGTCGGTAGCCGATTGCTTTTTCAAGCAAAATATGGTCATCGAGGAATGGATCTGCCGCGACGAATTGACGCTGGTTACGCAGCTGGGATTGGATCCGGTAGAGACAGCAAAAAAGCTGGTAGACCGCGAGAAAGACAGCGACTTGCAGTTGCAGATTGCCGGCGATATCGAACGCGGGATCGGTCAATTGCCGCCGGCGAAACTTCCCGAGCCGAAGAGCGAACGCTTTGATCCCGAGCATTTTGTTAAGTGCCTGCTGCATGAGATTTGGAATTGGCGCCTGTTGAACAAGGCTCGCGCTTATTACCAAGAGAATTTTGTGTTTCAAGGTCCGACGCGTCGCTCTTTCAAGGGGATCAATGATTTTCAGGCTTTTGTATTGTCTCTGTTGTCGCCTTTCCCTGACCTGGCACTCACCGCCGATCACTTCTGCTATGTCGGGGACGAGCAGGCGGGATATCGAACCGCCACACGTTGGACGATGCGTGGCACCCATAGTGGCTTTGGCATGTATGGTGATCCGACGGGCAATCCGATTCGCATCATCGGTGTCAGCCATCATCTGATCAAAGACGGTCGCGTGCAGAGTGAATGGACGATTTTTGACGAGTTCGCGCTGCTGAAGCAGATAGTTGCGTAGAAGAGATGTTATCGGTGGTCGGTGCTATCGAGTTTGCGGCGGCACTGCATCCTAACGCCGAACACACTGCGCGTACGATTATCCCCTGGTCGGATTTGCTGGCGATTCCGGCGAACAGCCCGGTCGACACGGATCTGCTTCTCCGCATCACGATGGAAGCAGCTGATTCCGATTCGCAGATTGTCGCTGCTGGATACGGTTTGGTACCGCGCATGAGCGCAGGGCCAGCCGCGCCGCTTTACTCGGCTGCCGCACTACTAACGATTATAGAAGGTGGACCTGGTATTGATTCTGCTGCGGTTCAGGTCGCCAATGTAGCTTTGGACCAAACCCGGTCGATGGTTGCAACTGGCGAAGCGACGATTCAAGAGGCGCTGGATATGGCCACAGCACTTTATATCGAAAACGCAACAGCGAACGGTTACATCAGCGGATAACGCTGATAAACCATAAGTGACGGAAGGGGCAATGCGTTTTCCTTGCCCCTTTGGCCATCTCGTTTGCTGATACGCGGAAGGGTAAAGCGTGTCGGTTCAGCAACGGAACAAAGCGCTGGTCTGGAAGCTGTGGCAAGCGTTGAATCATGTCCAACGCACGAGAGTTGAAACACTTTCTCTCGCATATGCTGCAACTTGCTATATCAAGCAGTTGCAAGACGCCGGCATGCAGATCAGCATGGCTAGCGTTGGCGAACCGAGCGAAAACGGATAAGCAGAACGGGTGATTCGCACCATCAAAGAAGAGGAAGTGTACCTGAGCGACTATCAAAATATGGCGCAGGCACGAGAAGAGATCGCGCACTTCATCGATGTGGTCTATCAACACAAACGAATACACAGTGCATTAGGCTACCTTACGCCGGCAGAATTCGAGGCGCAGTGGCAGCAAAAAACGCCCTCAAATTCAACATTTTTGTGTCCAGCTTTTTGAGACCACTACAAACTACTCCTCTGGCTTATCGAGTGGTGGCGCCCACAGAATGAAGTTGCTGATTCTGCAATTGCGGATATCGCTGAAAGTGAATGAAAAGCGCAACCATGAGCGAACAAGACGACAAATACTTTACGGCATCATTTACCTACACGCCGGTTGATCAGGCGCAGAACATCACCAACAAGCGGCGCGTGATCGACATCATGCAGGCGCTGACGGAGGCGCCGGTCGCGGAGCTGCCTGCGCTAGCCAGGGACAGCTTCGCGGACGATATCGCCATCAATGTCACCCACCCCATCAACGAGTTGAGCGGGATCGCTGCGGGACTGGCGCAATTGTGGCTACCGTTGCGGCGGGCGCTGCCGGATATGGAGCGTCGTGACAATTTCGTGGCCGGTGGGCGCTACCGGGATTCCAACTGGATTGCCTGCATGGGGCATTTCATGGGCAGCTTCGAGCGCGATTTGCTGGGCATTCCAGCGACCCGTGGCGTGGTCAACTTACGCTATTGTGAGGGGCACGAACTGCGCGATGGCAAGATCGTGACCAGTTATGTTTTCATCGACTTTCTCGATTTGATGCGACAAGCGGGATATTTCCCGATTGCCCCCAGCCTGGGCCGGGAGATGCGCTGGATGCCGCCACGAACGCTGGACGGCGTGATTTTGAGCGCACAAGATGAGCAGCGCTCGAAGCGCACCATATCAACGATATTGAAGATGCACGCCGCCTTGGGCTATTACAGTAGCGAGCCGCCGACGCGCGCGGCGCTGGACGAGATGCAGCAAGCGGAGCATTGGCATCCCAACTTTATGTGGTATGGACCGGCGGGCATCGGCACGACGCGCGGCTTAAAGGGCTATGAAGATTATCATCAAATTCCTTTCCTGGTTGCATTCCCGGACCGGGCGGGTTCGCCACAGGGACATTTCATCCGCATCGGCGATGGTTATTTTGCGGTGACCGGTGGCTGGGGATATCTGCGGGCGACCCATACGGGCGCTGAGCTCTTTGGTGTGCCACCGACCGGCAAGCGGATCAAAATGCGCGTGATGGACTTTTACCGCTGCGATGATGAGACCATCGTAGAAAACTGGATACCCATTGATGTCCCGCATGTATTGCTGCAGATGGGTGTGGATGTCTTTGGACGAATGCGGCATCAGTTCCGGCAGCAGGGAGCGATCAGCGCGAGCGATTGGCTGGTCGGGGGTGAAAAGTAGGCTTGCCCCGCTGACAAAGAACGCAAGGTCCTCTGGGGCGCGCGAATTCAATAGAGCCTGGATGAAAGTTCCTGATTATGGAAAGGAAACGTTTCTAAATCTTTGTGGCTCCTAGTGTCGTCATCATGTTGGCTCTGATGGTGCTGCTTTTGCTGGCGGCAATTTAGCTGGGACTCCATCGCATGACCTTCAGCAATGTGACCTCGCCGGAATGGGTCGGTTGTGCCGGGCATTATATCGGCGTCTTCGAGCAGCCCTGGCTGGATATCCCGCCGACTCAGCATTTGATGGCGATGCGCTATCACGAGTTTTTCCATGTCGTTGAGGGCAAGATCGTCGAGATGCAGGCGCTCAGGGATATCCCGCAGGTGATGATGGCAGCCCAGGCGTGGCCGCTCTCGTCGAGTCTGGCTGCCGAATGGGCGGTGCCGGGCCCGGCGACGTCGGACGGCATCATCACCAGCCCTTACGACCAAGAGAAGTCGCAGGCGAGTTTGAAGCTGGTACTCGATATGCTTGTCGCCTTGCAGCGCTCGCCCCAGGGCTTGGAGGCGATGGATTTGGATCGTTATTGGCATCCCAAGATGATGTGGTATGGACCGGCGGGCATCGGTTCGATGCGACGGATTTCGGGTTTCCGCCATTGGCATCAGATACCCTTTTTGAAGGCGCTGCCGGACCGCGGGGCGTATTTGGACAAAGGCATCATGTTTGGCGATGGGGATTATGTTGGTTTTACTGCTTGGCCGTGTATGCATATGATGGTCAGCGGCGATGGCTGGCTGGGGATCGCGCCCGCGAATCAGAAATTGACAATGCGCAGCCTCGATTTCTGGCGCTGCGAGCCTGCCCGAATGGAGCCAGCAGCAGGTCAGCCCAGGAGTAAGACGGCTAACCTGTCTGTCGGCCCGGACGAGGCAAAAGCAAACACCAGCATGATCCGCGAGAATTGGGGGCTGGTGCATCTGTTGCATGTTTACCATCAGATCGGTGTCGATGTTTTCGAGAGGATGCGCGAACTGACTGTGGCAAGGCAGCGACGGATACAAGTATAGAATTGGGCTGGCCGGGCGCTATGCGGATTCATTTGCCTAGTTCGGCTGGGCGTCTACCGGGATATCACTAATCCGTGGATTGTCTTGATCCCGTTGTGACAACGACGGAGCGCTAATGCCCCAATCAATATTGGCTTGCGGGTCGTTCCAGGCGATACCATATTCGTCTTTGCCGCCGTCGTAGTAGTTGTTGACGATGTAGATTAGCGTGCAATCGGTCAGTGCGGCGAAACCATGCGCTACACCTTGAGGAATGAATAAACCGATAGGATTGTCTTCTCCCATGTTGATGGCTGCCGATTGCAGGTATGTGGTTGAGGACTTGCGCAAGTCGACTAGCCCGATACGAATATTTCCGCTTGTTGTATACCAGTAATCGATTTGCTTAAAATGATAATGCAGGCCGCGCAGAACGCCGGCATTGCTATCGCTGCGATTGCTTTGCAAGCGATCCCAATTTATTTGCGGAAACCACTCTTTGCGGAAAGTCTCCATAAAGCGGCCACGATCGTCGCCGAAGGCTTGCAGAGGCACGGTCAAAACACCGTGGATGCTTTCAAATGGTTGTGTGGGAGAATCCGACATGGTCATTCCTTATGGCGAAAACGCGCTGGGCATTGTAACTGGAGTCGCTGCAAATTTCCGCTCCTAGAGTCCGTGCATAGCCGGCGCGTGGCAAATTGACTTCTGACGCAATCACCTCAAACGGAGTTCGATATTATCCGAGCACACGGTAGGCGAAGCGCAGCATCAGCGCTTGATGTTCGATGCTTTGTTCCACGGCGCGGGAGCCATGCCCGGCCTCAAACCAATGCACCTCAATTGACTTATTCAGGTCTTTAAGCTTTTGCTCGTAGGCTTGCATTTGCCGTGCGGGACAGCGCGTATCGTTGGCGCCTTGCAGCACCAGAATATCTGCCTTTATGTTTTCGGCATAGGTGATCGGCGATGCCTTGCGGTGAGCTTGCGGATTGTCTTGCGGTGTACCACCGAAGAGGCTGCGTTGATAGGCGCGCAAGGTTTCGGCTTGATCTTCGTACATCAGCGTCCAATCGGCGATAGCCACCACAGCCATCCCGCCCGCCCAAAGTTCCGGCTTCTTGCCTAGCGATTGCAGGGTTAAGTAACCGCCGTAAGAGCCGCCGGTCTTGAGAATTGCATCAGGATCGGAAATGCCCTGCTCTATCAGCCAACCGACGCCAACCGCAATATCTTCCACTTCCAGGTCGCCCAGGTTGCCATCAATGGCGTGTTGAAATTCGTAGCCAAAGGTTATGGAACCACGGTAGTTGGGGCTGAAAACGGCAAAGCCGTGATCCAGCCAAGCCTGAATTGCCGGCGACCAGGAATCCGTTTGTACGGCCGTCGGGCCGCCATGCGTATGCACGATAGTCGGAAAGGGACCGTCGCCGGCAGGTGTCGCCAGCCAAGCTTGAATCGGCGTGCCATCACCGGAATTGTAGTTGACAGAGCGCCAAGCGTCACTTTCAGGAACATCCGCGCCAAGATCGATCACTTCGCGCAGGATTTCGCCGCTTTTGCTGTCGATCTCCAGCAGACTTGTCGGAGTCGTTGAATTGCTCCAATGTAGAAAGATATTGCCGTTTTCGACAAAATAAGCGCTGACACGCGAAGAACCCGACGGTGTCTTGAGGGCGGTAACCTGATCAGACTCAAGCTGGTAGACATAAAGACTGTGCAGGGCTTGATGCACTTGATGCAACAACAGACGTCCGCCATCCGGCGACCAAGCCCAAACGCTGACATTGCCACTGAAGACGTCGGACTCGATATTAAGCCGCTGACCGGTCCGCGGATCCCAAATGAAAGGACGATGAAAGCCGCTGATGTTGGAAGAGCCGGCGAAGCGCAAGTCTCCGGCCAGGGGAGAGAATCCGCTAGCTTGTATGCCACTGCCTTTGCCATCCCAGATTTCGCCGATGAGCTGGCCGCTTTTGACATCATAAGCCTCGAGGGCAAACTCGGAGACGCCAGTCTTTTCGGTCGAGGCGATGACGGCGATTTCACCGTCAGGCGAGAGCATGGGACCGTAGGACAATGCTCGTTTTCGTATGCTGAAGAGCGGTTTCTTGCACGGGAGATTGTCGTAGATGCGAATCTGAAAACCGTCTTTATTGGCCGCCGTGAAACCGATCGCCTTGCCACTATGGCTCTCACTGATGAAGTTGGAGGCATAGCCGGGCAAATCAGGAGTCAAGTCATCTGCCGCGCCCCCGTCGAAGGGCAGGCGAAAATAATGGCCGATTTCGTCGCCGCCGCTGTCATGGAGGTAAAAAACATTGCTGCCATCGGCGGAGATTTCGCCGCTGACGACACCGGCAGGTTGGTCGGTCAATTGTTTCAGCGCGTTTGAAGAGACGTCCCAGGCATAAAGTTGCATGACGCCGTCTTTATTGCTGCAGACGATGCCGCGCTGCGGGTTCTGTGTTGCGATTTTGGACCAAGCGATAACAGGCGCGCGAAACCGTTTCTTCCAGGCTGCATCTTCGGCAAGGTTGAGTGGATTAGGCAAAAGATTCACCTCTTGCGAGCTATGTGTTACATGATCTGAAGATGTCAAGCTCTGGCTTGGGTTTTCCCGTTTTCACGGTATAGATAGCAGGCGACCGATTGTCCGTAGCCACCGACATAGTGAGGGGGTGTCGTTTCACATTCGGGCATAACGTGAGGACAGCGATGGCGGAAGAGGCAGCCCGAGCGATCTGTGCCGGGTGAGAGTTCCTCTATAGGTATCTCCACCCTGCCTTGCCAGCGCTTGTCCGGATCTGGCCGCGGGATAGAGCTAACCAGCAATTGCGTGTAGGGATGCTGCGGATGCTGAATCACGCTGCTGGCATCACCCACTTCAACCACCCGTCCACGATAAAGGATGAAGATTTTGTCGCTTATTTGGTGTGCGGTCGCTAGATCATGCGTGATATACAGCACCGAGATGCCGAATTCATCTCGCAACTCTTTCAACTTGGTCAAGATGTTGGCGCGCAACGAGGCATCGATCATCGATACCGGTTCATCGGCCACGATGAGTTTGGGTTGCAGCAGCAGGCTACGTGCCACCACAATGCGTTGGCGTTGTCCGCCGCTGAGCTGGTGCGGATAGCGACCGAGCACTTCGTCCGCCCGCAAACCGACCTTTTTCAGAGCGTCTTCGATCATGGCTTGCGCTAGCTTGCGGTCACTGGCTAGCTTGAAGGTGCGTATCGGTGTGCGCAGCAGGCGATCGACGGTGTAAAAGGGATTGTATACCGCGAACGGGTCTTGAAAGATGGCTTGCACATCGCGCCGATAGTCTTTTCTTTGCCGATTGGACATCGCCCAGAGATCCTGCCCCTGATAAACAACACGACCACTAGTTGGCTTGATCATGCCCAAGCCGAGCCGAGCCAAGGTCGTCTTGCCACTGCCGCTTTCGCCGGCGATGGCGATAATCGAGGGCTGTTCCGAGCGGATGACGAGATCCAGGCCTTCAAGCGCGACCACGCCGGTGGATTTGCGGGATTTCCCACCGAAAGACATGGTGACATTGTCAAATTCCAGGAGCGTGGGCTCTTTCATGTGACCTTATCTTCTACCAGGTGACAGGCGACTCTTCGATCACTGCTGATATGACGTAGCTCGGGAATAACCTCCCGGCAGCGGTCCTCCGCAAACGGGCAGCGCGGATGAAAGGCGCAACCGGTCGGCAAATCCAGCAGCGACGGCTGACTGCCCGGAATGCCTGTCAACTCGCGTTTTTCTTCCGGCGAGGGTAAAGAACTGATGAGCAGTCTGCTATAAGGATGCTGCGGATCGTGAAAAAATGGTGAGATGGGCGAGACTTCGACCATTTTGCCGGCGTACATGACGGCTAGTCGGTCAGCAGACTGCGCCATCAGCCCCATATCGTGCCCGATAATAATCATGGCGGCGTTGAGCTGTTCTTGCACATCGTTCAAGGTTTGCATGACAACGCGCTGCACGACGACATCCAGGGCGCTAGTCGGTTCATCGGCGACGATCACGCTTGGTTCGAGGATGATCGCCATCGCGATGCAAACGCGTTGCTTCATGCCGCCGCTGAGTTCGTGCGGATACATTTCCGCCACGCTATTGGGCAAGCCAACACGACCCAGCAGATCGGCAATGCGACCGGCGATACGTTTTTTGGAATGACCGCGTTGATGCGCTCGAATGGCATCGGCCATTTGGTGCTTGATTCTGATAACCGGATTGAGCGAATTCATCGAACCTTGCGGGATCAGCGAGATTTCGCTCCAACGCAGCTGCCGCATCGGTTCGCGTTCCAGCCTCAATATGTTGTAGCCATCCAGCAAGATTTCACCGCCTTCGATGGACGCGGGAGGCTTGTGCAGGCGCATCAAGGCCAGCGCCAAGGTCGTCTTGCCGGAGCCGGATTCGCCAACGATGCCAAGGCGTTCGCCTGCATACAGCGAGAAGCTGACATCGTCGACCGCCTTGACGACTTGATCGCCGGTCTTATAGTGTACTTTCAGGTTGTTGACCTGCAGGGCGATGTCTTGCCTCATCCGGTTTTCCTCAGGCGGGGATTGACAAACTCGTCGAGCGCGGCGCTGGTGAGGAAGAGCCCGACGAACAAGACAACCAGCACGATGATGGGTGGTAGCCACCACCACCATAGGCCGCGAATCATCGCCGAATAGAGTTGCGCCCAGTAAATGGTCATGCCCAGGGTCGGCGTGCGTTGCGGACCCAAGCCCAATACTTCCAGGCCGATTCCCGCCAGAATAGCTCCCGATGTCGCGCCGACGAAGCTGGCGGCGGCGAGCGGCAATACATTGGGCAAAATCTCTTCAAAGACGATGCGCATATCGCTCAAGCCTGCCAGGCGAGCCATATGAATATATGGCTGTTCGCGCAATGAAAGCACCTGAGCGCGAATGGTGCGGGCCGGGAACATCCAGCTTAGCGCGGCGATAATGATCGCCATATTCTCCACGCTCATTGATCGTACCGACGCCGCCACCACCAACAGTACTGCCAGGGGCGGTATGGTCAACATGGTATCGATTGCGGTGCTGATTACCATATCGATCATGCCGCCAAAGTAGCCGGCGATCAAGCCGAGCGATGTGCCAATCAAAACGCCAACTAATCCGGCAAGAAGGCCCATTTTTAAGGTCTGAGGAGTGCCAACAATGATGGCGGCCAATACATCCCGGCCGCCGCTGTCCGTACCAAGAGGATACTCAGCAGAAGGCGGTTGATTGGTCGGCACCGAGATCGGGCGAGCTTTTTCGATATCCACGAGAACCGGCCCGACCAGCCCAACCAGAAGCAGCGACAACAATAGAAAGAGCCCTAGTAAAAGCTTTGGTGTCCGCAGCACATATGCCAAGGCGGCCAAGCTGCGGCGGAAGACGATTTGGCCCATAAACAACTCTCTCTTAATATCCGTCTTAGCGATCAATACGTGGATCGAGCAGGGGATAGATCAGATCAACCACCAACACAGAAATGGCAACGGTCAGCACCAGGAAGAATGATACCCCCTGGATCAAGTAATAGTCCGAGCTGCGCAAGGCATTGTAAAGCAGCCAGCCCACTCCGGGATAATTGAAGACCACCTCCACCAGAACCGAGCCGGATGCGACCGTGCCGAGGGCAATCGCCAGTGATGTAACCTGCGGCAAGAGCGCATTGCGTACGGCATAGCCAAGGAATATACGGCGATCAGTCAAGCCCTTGGCTTCGGCCAGGGTCAGATAATCTTCACCCAGCACCGTTACCATGGTGCCGCGCATGCCCAAAGCCCAGAAACCCAGGCCAGCCAATACAATCGATAGTGCCGGCAAGGCGCCGTGTCTGATAACATCAAGCATGAAGTCCAGCGTGAACTGCGGAACGGTGGCGGATGTATAAGCCCCGCCAAAGGGCAGGACCTTGGCGACAAATGCCAACAGATACAAGAGGATCAGTCCAAGAAGATAATAGGGCACAGCGGACAACAACATGATAAACGGGATCAAGCGCTCCACAAAGCTTGGGGCGCGGGGCCAAGCCAGCAGCGCGCCGAGCAGGGAACCCAGCACAAAGGCCATCACTGTCGAAACTGCCAGCAAGCCGATCGTCCAGGGAAGCGCATAAAATAACGCAGTCTCGACCTTCTGCGGATAATAACTGATCGAATGACCCAAATCAAAGCGCAAAGTATTATACAAATAACGTAAGTACTGTTCATGCATCGGCGCATCCAAGCCGAATTTTTCGCGATAGGCGGCGACGATTTTGTCCTCACCGGTGGTACTCGCCCCTCGCGCGCGCAGTTCTTCCAGCACAGAAGCAATCGGGTCCCCAGGCGCCAATCGTGGAATAATGAAGTTGAGCGTCGCGGCAAAAACAATAACCACAAAAAACATCAACAGGCGACGCACAAGATACGGGACTTTCACCGAGTTCACCTCCCGCCAATACGAAAAGATGTGCCCGGAGCAGGTCAGCTCCAGGCACAATCCTTAATGGTTCAACCTATTGCGCGGGTTCAATTTCCGTGATCATCAACAGCGCTGTCATCCACCAGAAACCGGGATGCACGTAATTGTTGTCCACGGTCGGCCAGTTCGTCCAATAGTGCTCATTGAACGGGGTCAGCAATGATGCTTCTGTCAGCGGCATAGCCGGCAAGTCAGCCAACCAGATTTCCATGGCGGAACGGAAGAGGTCTTGCATCTTGGGATCATCCGAACCGGTGATCGCCATCTCATCGACTATCGCATCGTATTCCGCGTTGGCGTAACGGGTGCGAGAGCCGGTCGCAGTCTCGCCGATTGGTTTGGCGTGGCGACCGTGGAAGATATCCAGTGTGCCATAGGGATCGCGCACACTGCCGCAGGAAACATCAATCCAGGCATTGACCTTGCCCGACGTCAGCGTCTCGCCGAATGCCGCCGTATCTTGCAGTTTGAAGGTGGCGTCAAAACCGGCGCGCTGCAGCAATTCCGCGATAACCGGCGCCATCTTGACCTGGAAGACTTCGCCCTGACGGATAACCAAATCCATCACAACTCGTTCGCCGTCGCCGTCGACCCAAAGGCCATCACCGTCTTTGCTGAAGCCATTGGCGGTCATGAGTTCGTCGACCTTGTCCAGGTTTTGTTCCAGGGTTGGATAGGTCTCGAATAGATCGGCGTTGTTATCCATGTATACCTGCAATGGCGCATAAGCCGGCATCAGCCATGCATTGATGGCGGTCAAGCCTTCCCAGGCGATATCGACCAGCGCGGCGCGGTCAATGGCGTAGCTAATCGCCCAGCGCAGATCCGCATTGTCGAAGGGTGCCACAGCGTTGTTGACAACCAGGTAGCGCGGGCAGGGATCGAGATAGGCATAGGGTGGCTCTGGGTACCAACCGGTCACGGAAGGATTCTGCGCGACAACGGTTTCGAAGGTGCTGCGTCCCATCAGCCACATGGTATCCAACTCGTTATTGATGGCCATAGCGGCGCGGCGCTCTTCGCTACCTGCCGAAAGGAAGACGACACGTTCTGGTGCTGGCAAGTCCTGGAATCCAGTCTCAGCCGCCCACCAGTCGTCACGCCGATCCCATACGGTCTCGGTTTGGTTGGAAATAACCAATTTGTAAGGACCAGTCGCAACCGGGTAGCCCATTTCCAGGTCAAAGTTATTGAATGTAGAAGGATCATCGACCATGGAGAAAATGTGCTCCGGCACGATGTAGGTGGCGCCGTAGATACGCACGGCGAAAAGATTCAGCAGGTAACGCGGGTTTGGACCTTTCAAGGTGATCTTGACCGAAAGATCGCTTAACTTTTCCACGCTGCTAACGAAATTTTCGTGGTCGTTGGAATAATTCAGTTCCGGCGAGCGCTCGATGAGCATGTTCAGGGTGAAAACGACATCGTCAGCATCGAATACCTCGCCATCGCTCCATTTGACGCCATCGCGCAGATTGATGGTGAGCACGGAGAAGTCGTCACTGTATTGGTAACTTTCCGCCAACCAGGGTACGATCTCGCCCGTTTCGTAGTTGTAATAGAACAATGACTCGTAACCAACTTGCTGCAGGCCGGCATGTCTGAGTGTGCCGCGGGCAAGCGGATTGTAGTTCTCCGGTGTGGTGACACGCACACTGATATTCTCTATGACCAGCGTTTTCTCACGCGAGACTTCCATCTGTGCCGTCGCCACGGATGCGGTCAGGCGAAAAGACAAGCGGTAATGGCGAGTATGGCCATAAACCGTCGACTAAACTGTTCTTGCATGGTGGATTCTCCTGAAATATACAATAGACATTGCGAAAGGTATTACGCGAATCGCGGTCTCTATGTCATTGACACGTCCTGAGCGCGCTGAACTCGCCAGTAACATAATACTAAAAATGGCAAGTCTGTCCTAGCCGCAATTGATGTACAGAGTGATGAATCTCAAGGGGATACGCCCCTGCCGGCAACCTACCAGGATCTCTTGTTCGTCGAGTACTCAGAGGGCACAGCCGGTCAACGGCAGCGATAAGGTCTGCCGCGCTCACGCAAAATATCAAACCTACTGCTCGCACGAGCGTAGCGGTTTGTTAATGAAGAGGTTTATGGCAAGACCGAGACGTATCAGCACATCCATCACATTCAAGATTCTGTTGACATCCTGGCGCGAATCGTCGCGTGTGAGCCTAGACCTTTGACCTATAGTCGGCAATAATATAGACGGATTTTGCCGGCGAGCAATGAGAGGTTTGTTATGGCGATCGCGGTGATGGCAGTAATCATCATCTTGAACGTAGTGTTGCTGCTAGCGGTGATGCGTATCGGGACCATGGAAGATGCGCACGATCATGTAGCAGCTGAGCAATCCGGCGCGGTGATGGCTTGGCGAGCGCGTCTGGCATCAGCGGCGGGTGGCGATAACAACAGTTCCGGTGAGGCCTCCACAGTGGAGGAGGCTTAGCCGGCAAACGATAGCGGCAGAGCAGCCCCGTTTTCATGCGTATCGGACTGATTACTTCGGATTTAAGCACAGACAATGGCTGGGCGACTTATAGCCTGAACCTGATTCGTGGCTTGCACGCGCGGGGCGTCAAAACCACGGTTGTCTGCTCCCGCAACAGCCCAAAAGTCGACTTTGAGACCTATCTCCTTTTGCCGACGGTGACTCCCCCGGAACGGCATACCCTACTCAAGTGCGCGCTTCGGGCAGCGGCAGTTCGTCGCCTGCTGAGCGATTGCGACATAGTGCATAGCACTGTGGAGCCTTATGCGATATTGGCGGCGGGTGTGGCGGGCAGGCGTCCACTCTTTGTGACGGCACATGGCAGCTACGTCAATCTGCCGCGAATCCGCAGTTTTCCGCTCAATCAACTTTACCTGCGGGCATTCAGGCGCGCTCGGCTAATCTGCGTCAGTCGCTATACGGCGAAGGTTGCGCGGGCATTGTTGCCGGAAGCCGACATCCGCGTGATCGGCAACGGCGTCGATATCAGCAATTATGTAGCGTCGCCGCAAATGGAGGTCGGGAAAACCGCTCCAACTGTCATCGCCGCAGGTGGTATCAAGCCGCGCAAGGGCACGCTGCAATTGGTCAAGGCGATCGCCCGTGTCCGCGAGCAGATTCCCGATATCCAGTGCCTGATCATGGGACCTCCGCAATACGGCAGCGCCTATACTACGCGGCTGCAAGCAGAAATTGAGAGTCTGGAGCTGCAAGACAATGTGCGCATCCTTGGTTTCGTCGATGATGAAGTGAAACGCGCCTGGTTCGCCGCGGCGGATGTCTTGGCATTGCCGGCGGTCAACGATGGCTGGTATTTTGAAGGCTTTGGTCTGGTCTTGTACGAGGCGGGCGCGGCGGGTACGGCGGTTGTCGGCACGGACGCATGCGGTGTAGCTGACGCTATTGAGCATGGCCTAACCGGGCTGATTGTATCGCAACAGAATGTCGGCCAGGAATTGCCGCAGGCGCTATTGCAATTGCTGCAGCATCCGCAGCGTGCCGCGGAAATGGGTGCGGCGGGGCGCTTGCGCGCGCAAGAGCAAACTTGGGACAAAGTCGCTCGGCATGTTATCGACCTGTATCAAGATGCTCTGGCCACGAATGAGTAGCAAGTTGCTGTCGATAAGACTTATAGCGTTTTTTCCCCATCGGCGTAGATGAAGTATCTCTGTGTTGCTTCCACCTGAATATCAAAACCATGCCGTTGCAAGGTGACGCTAAGCTGAGCTGGATCGTAATAGATTTTGACAATTTCGTATTCGCGACCATCACTGAGGATGCGCTTCTGCAGATCATCCTTGCTGTCGACATCAGGCTCGGCCGAGCGAGATTTTTCCGCCATTTGAGAATCGACCATAAAGAGTCTGCCGTCTGGCTTAAGCGCATTGTGCACGGTTTGCAAGAATGATGACAGGCGATCTGCCGGAACGTGGCTTAACCAAAATCCGAAGAAAACCATGTCGAATTGCGTCTTGGGCTGCCACTGGAAGATATCGGCGCGTTGGTATATGACCTTGTCCGATCGCAGCTTGGCGCGGTTGATGTTAATCATCTCGGTAGAGGCATCGACGGCGATGACGCGCTCGGAGATTCTTATCAGTTCCTGGGTCCAGATGCCCGTGCCGGGGGCAATTTCGAGAATTTGCTCGCACTTTGGCGCATTGAGCAGTTGATCACGGACGACCTTCGCTTCACGCTCCCAGCGCTGCTTCTCTTCGGCACCATGATCGTAGGGTCCTTTGCGATAGAACCACTCATCGTATTCTGGCGCGCGGTCACGATAATACTCAATTTGGTGTTGCAGCAGCTCGGTCATTTTTGTACCTGTCCATTCTTTAGCGAATACATGGTGCCACGTGGCGAGAAGCCATCGGGATCATTGGCGATGGTGCCTTCGCTAGCGGAAACTGGCCCCTTCAGCAGAGGGTCATCCGTTGCTTGCATCCAACGGTCGAGGCGAGCGCGCATATCCTGCAACACCGATACATATTGCGATTGGTCAATGAGATTATTGCACTCGCTCGGATCGAAGTAGGTATCGTAGAGTCGTTCGTTGCCCGGGGCGCGATCAGCGAAACCATTGTCGAGAACATCATCTTTGGTCAAGCCGTCGTCGATGTTTGAAAGCACGGGCGAAATGCGATTGTCGTAGCGCCGGATATATTTGTAGCGATCGGTGCGGACGGCGCGTTTGGGTTCGTAGGCGGCGTGATAATTGACCTCGGCGAAGAGCTCGTCGCGGATTGAGTCAGTTTCCCCGCGCAGCAAGGGCAGGATCGACACGCCTTGCAGCCATTCGGGTCGTTCGATATCGAGCAGGTCACACAGGGTCGGGAAAATGTCGATATGGCTGACCATGGCATCGACGACTTTGCCCCCGCTGAAAAAGCCGGCGCCCTGCATGATCAGCGCAACACCGATGCCGGCATCGGTCAGATTGCATTTCATACCGGGAAAGGCGAGGCCGTGATCGGTGGTGTAGATGACCAGCGTGTTTTCGCGCAAGTTGTTGTCATCGAGAGCGCGCAGCACCTGTCCAATTTTGTCATCAAGAATCTGTGCCATAGCGATGTAATTTGCCATGTCCTGGCGGATACGTGGCGTATCTGGCAGGGGCAATGGCGGACGCACGTAGGCGGGATTGACATCGTTTTCCAGCGGGTATTCGCGATGCGTCTCGAAGAAGCCGACAGTCAGGAAGAAAGGTTGCTGTGGCGCGTCATTGATGAAGTCGACGGCGCGCAAATGGGCTTCGCCGGGGTCCGCCGTCAAAACGCTGTCGTATCCGACTTCTTCGGCGCCGCGATGAATCGCTTTTCCAGCGAGATGCTGAATGCCCGCGAGCGCCGCAGTATAACCATTCGGCCTGAGCGTGTGGATGATGTGTTTGCTGAAATCGCTTAGGATAAAGTTTCGGTTTGCCAAGCCCAACATTGCGGCGTTATGTGGAGATTGCCCGGTCAGCAGCGCGGCGCGGCTGGGTGAACAGGTGGGCGCGGCGCAATAGGCGCGGCGGAACAAGACGCCTTGTTCGGCGAGGCCTTGCAAGTTGGGCGTGGGCACAGCGTGGCCGTAGGGCTGCAGGCAACGCCCGCTATCGTGTGAATGGATGTAGAGGATATTTGGTTTTGGCACGATCACGCCCTTTGAGTGAAACCAGCGAAAACCTTGGCCTTCAACGTCTTGCGATTGTAGCTACACAGGCAGCCAGGCTTCCTGTCCACGGAAAGGCATGTGCTCCGCTGGATTGTAGCTGGGACGTTCGGCATAGAGATTTCTTACGCTTGCGTCTTTTTTACCGCGCAAGAAGATGCTGGCGTGATCCTCGTTCTTGACCCAGGTCGAGGCCGGGATATAACGCAATGTAAGCCCGATGCGCCATTGGTCCGAAGTATTGGATTCGCTACCGTGGATGATCCTGGGATTATGAATGGAAACATCGCCGGGATTCAGCTCAAGATCGACGACCTGAGAATCATCAATCTGCGAGGGATGAATACCGGAAGACAGCACATTTTCCCCATCAGGCACATCTTGCAATTGCGCGCGGGAAAGCAGTTTGTTGTTCTGTGTGCCGGGCAGGACACGCATACAGCCGTTTTCGCGCCTGGATTCGGTGGCGGCCAGCCAGATCGTAGTCACTTCCATCGGTTCCAGGGGCCAGTAGGTGCCGTCTTGATGCCAGAGAACACGTTGACCGTGCTTGGGCGGCTTGGCGATGTAATGGGCGGCGAAAATGGCGATATTGCTGCCGATGAATTGTTCGACGATATCAAGCAGGCGATCATCACCAACCAGCCGGTGCATGAAAGGATCGGTCACCAGCATATTGTGATGGAATTGTTCGGGACGCGTATCGGGATGTCGTTTTGCCAGCCAGTGCACATGCTCTGCGGTTTCACGGGCCAGGTCGGCATCGATGGCATTGCGCACGATGGTGTAGCCTTGTTCATCATATTCTTGTCTCAAAGCGGTGGTCATGATCAGCCTCTCGAAAGGGACATAATTCGCTATAGTCCAGCGATACACATAATCAATGTTGCAGTGAATGATGAAATGTTTTGCGGTGAATGTCAAGCGCAGCTGAGGCCGAAAGCCCGGCAAGGCATCTAGCTCTAAATGTGGATTAGCGAGAATCCTTCCCAAGAAGTATCTCGGTGAGGTTTGTGTCCGCCCTTAGCTTCTCAAGGCCAGAGCAACGATGACTTGAATTGCAGCTAAGACAATCGCCGCGCCGTCGATCGCCAAAGTAATCACCCATTTTAGAGCATCAATATTGGCTTGAAGTTTGTTGACGCTTTTCTCAAGCCCTAGCCGCAGCCTGCTGATGTCGTCTTTGGTTGCCAAATGCCGGTATGACGCCTCAAGGGCGGAGATTCGCTCGGCATGTTGCTTTTCCATTATGCTGACTTCCATGATTGGCTTCGCAGTTTATCTAATGGAGAAACTAACAGAATTTTCACGGTTAGGCAACAAATATAGACGTCTCTACAGGTGGCAAAAGAATTCACTGCGGGCACTGTTCAGCGTATAGAATCATGCAGGATTAATATCGCATATTGCTCATACTTGCATGCTGAGCTAATTGATCTCGACTTCTTCTTTTGCCTTGCGGGGCGGATGTTGGGCTTTGAGCTCAATTCTGATGCCGCCAAAGAATCTGGCGCTGATATTGTAGATGGCGACCACGATGCCGGTCGAGATGCCGCCGGTGAGCGCCGCCCAGAATGCGGCCGAGGCCAGCAATTCGCCGACGAGATCTGGCGGGATGACGACATCCCAAAATTTGAAAAAGTGATTCAGCAGCAAGAAGATGACGATGGGCACGACGGCGACCGCCGCCGAGACGATAGCGGAGATTTTCACGGCCGAGATGAAGCCGATGCTTTTGAGTGTGTAGGTCATTTACAGTATCCTCGTATCAATTTCGGATCCTAAGAATTGGCATTCTCGTAATAGATTAACTAGGCAGACATTGACACCCGAATTATATTGTACCCTTCGCTACTTGAGCTTGGCCAGATAAAGCAACTCCTGGACAACGACCCGAATCTCCGGTACATAGACATCAATGTCTTGGCGATTGGCAATAAATCGTCTCTTATGCGCGGACCAATTTCCAATGGCATTGAGGCGGCGCAGAATGTCGCCATTATCGTCGAGCGCCCAGGACGATTCGCTACAGGCTCTCTTTATCAGCCCATTCAATCGCAGGAATCTTCCATTCTGTCCTTTGATTTTCTCTTTCATGCCATTGGCGACGTAGGCTTCGATGATTAGCATCTCGAGCAATCGCCGTAACATGACGGCGCAAGCATCGTACCAACCGCGCTCGTAGGTGCCATTTATTTGATCGACTATCCTGACAAAGTTGCCCGGCGCTCCCCTAACCAGCGCAGTTTCGATGATTCTGTCTGAAGCCGGTCTTGTACCTTCCGCGGGTGGCTTTGTCAGCCTGTTCATTTCCCGCTGAGCGCGCTTGGCGTTTTCCAATGTCAGGGTAGCATCATTGTACATGGCGGTCAGTCCAACTCTTTATTGTACAGATATATTGCCATATTCTTGAAAATCTCTTTGATCTGGTCCGCATCGGCATCGGGATGAATATGAATCTGAAGGTCGATATGCACACTAGGATTTTCCTGCGGTGGCGTTGGTGATGGAGCCGTCACCGGTTCAATGGAGAATTTTGCCTCATGCTCACGCTTACGTGGCACTGATGGCGTCTTATTGGCGGCATCTTTCCCACCTGTCCGCTTGAAATCTGCAAGAGAACACAAGGCCTTGAAAGTGCCAACGGTCGCAGTTATCACTTGGTCACTCGCGGACAAATGGGATTGAAAAAAGTCTTTGAGTTCGGTGTCCGAGCGTTGCTGAGCATCCGGGTACAATCGGAAGAGTTCTGCATATCCTTCGCTTATGCCTTCTGCCAATACACGCCGAGATTCACGCTTCACGCAGTATGCTCGCCATCTATCCGTAGGCATGTTGGAACTGACAAAGCCTATGAAGTCGAGAATTCTTACTATAGGTCGATGGTTGGCGGATTTGAATCCAACTTTGGGTAGCCACCTCGTGGATACAGACATAGGTTCGCCCATTGAAGGAATCTTTTGCAAGAATTCTTTGAGCTTTCCTGTAGTTCTGATATATGGATAATCGGTCATGACAGCTTCTCCAATGGAAGTCTGTAAGGTCTTCGCTTTTCACATTGCCCTGTGCTCGCACCTGCAAAACGCTTGATTTTTCGAGGGAACAGGGATATCAATTTCGCCGCCCTAGGTCAATTTTAAGGCGACAGCCAAGTAGCTATTATATCAAACATTGTAGACGAGCAAGTATCAGCGCCACACTATCGTGATGGTCTCGCGACTTTGGCGCGCGCAGCACATCAGCAGGTCAAAGAGCAAACGAAGCTAGAAAATCACGTCAGAATCTGCGCGGCGCGATCCAGATTGCCAACGCTGTAATACTTGGCGGCGGGATGGTGAGCGAAGAGAGCGGCGGTGCTCTGTTCCGGCACCCACTGCCACGATTCGGTCAAGGACATGCCAAGTTCGCTTTCCAACTGCGGCAAAAGCTGCCACACAACTTCATGGTCTGCCAACTCCGGGCAAGCCGGGTAGCCCCAGCTGTAGCGCTTGCCCTGCCCCGCTGCGATGCCAAGCTGCGCCTGTACCAACTTGGTCAGGTAGTTGGCGGTCGCTTCCGCCGCTTGCACCGCCAAGCCGTGGAAGAAATAAGCTTCGCTGTATTCGTTGGCGGCTTGCAGGCGATCAAACTCTTCAGTCGCGACAGCGCCGATAGTCACCGTCTGCAAAACCATGACATCGACCTTGCCGCTGTCACTTTCGGCGAAATAATCGCTGATGCAGAGGTATTCGCCATCGCTTTGGCGCGGGAAGGTAAAGCGTGCGCGTTCGAGGTATTCCCCGCTATTGGCGAAGGCGTCGGCATCCCAAACAATCAGATCGTCACCGCTGCTATTGACGGGCAGGTAGGCGTAAACGGCTTGCGGTTGTAGCGTTCCACGTTGCTGCGCGTCTTTCGACATGCTCAGCAGGCGATCTTCGAATTCAGCCGATAAACGCTGCCATTCCGCGCCCTGGGTGTTCTTCGCGCCCCAGGAAAGGCGGAATAGCTCGGGTTTATGCAGATGTTGCAGGACGATGGGCAACGGCATATCCGTGATGACGCGGCTGCCCCAAAATGGCGGTGTTGGGATGGTTGGGGCGTCTTTCACCGTTTTGCGAACCTGTCCGCCGCGGGAACGACGACGGCGTGGCGGACGGTTGACCTCGGCATAAGCCTCTGTAAAGACTTCTTCAACGAATTGATCGTGGCGTTCGATATCAAGCAATTGATCAACCACTGCCAGCCCTTCGAAGGCATCTTTGCAATAGAAGACGCCGGCATCATATGGCTCTTTGCTGTCATCAAGGAAGAGGATGCGCCGGCCAAAGCGACGATTGATGGCCGCGCCACCGACGAGCACGGGAATGCGCAGGCCGCGGCGCGCCAGCTCGTTGACAATCAAGGGCATCTGCTTTGATGTGCTGACCAGCAGCGCGGAAAGCCCGATAGCATCGGCACCATATTCCAGCGCCTTTTCGATGATAGTATTGGCCGGGACCTGCTTGCCCAGATCGTGAACGGTATAACCGTTGTTGCTCAGGATGGTTTTGACCAGGTTTTTGCCGATATCGTGCACATCGCCGAAAACAGTAGCAAGAACCACTGTACCTTTGCTGACGCCTTCAATCTTGTCCATGAATTGCTCAAGGTAAGCCACGGCTTTTTTCATAACCTCGGCCGATTGCAGCACGAAAGGCAAGATAAGTTCGCCAGCGCCGAATTTATCGCCGACCTCTTTCATAGCCGGCAGCAACACAGTGTTGAGCGCGCGAACGGCATCCATTCGCGTCAAGACATCATCAATGAGGGCTTCCACACCGTCTTTCTTGCGATGCACGATTTGCCAATGCAAGGCTTCTTCGCTGGACATATCGGCGGTCGGGTCAACAATATCGCCGGAATCGAGCTGTACGTCATTGTCTTCAAAATATTGGATGAAACGTGGCAGCGCATCTTCATCGCTGTTGAAGATCAGGTCTTCCGCCACTTTGCGCTGCTCTGGCGGGATTTCTGCATACGGCGTGATGTGGGCCGGATTAACGATGGCCATATCCAAACCGGCTTTGACCGCATGAAAGAGAAAGACGCTGTTGAGCACGCCGCGCGCGGCCGGCCCAACCCCAAAGCTCACATTGCTGATCCCAAGCGCTGTCATCACACCGGGGATGCGCTGCTTGATCAATCGGAGACCTTCGATAGTTTCTACGGCATCGTTGCGCAGCTCTTCCTGCCCGGTGGTAAGCGGAAAGGTCAGGTCATCGAAGATCAGATCTTCGGGCGACATGCCATAATCCTCTAGCGCGATATTGGTGATGCGTTGGGCGATGGCGAGTTTCTTGTCTCGCGTATGCGCCATGCCCTTTTCATCGATGGTCATCGAGAGCACGGCAGCGCCATGCTTGCAGGCGATCGGCAGGATACTGTCGATCCGGACGCGCCCGTTTTCCAGGTTATTGCCATTGATGACGCCGCGGCCGGGATACATAGCCAACGCGGCTTCCGCCACATCAGCTTCCGTCGTATCGATGATCAGCGGCACTTCCACCGCCATCGACAGCTTTTTGACCAGTTGCTGCATTTGTTCCAATTCATCATCGCGTTCGGTCAAGGCAACCGCGACATCAAGCATGTGGGCGCCGCCTTCGACTTGTCCCACGGCGATCTGTACGATGCTATCGTAATCGTCGTCGAGCAAGAGCCGTTTGACCTTGCGGCTGCCCTGGCTGTTGACACGCTCACCGATCAAGGTGGGACCGGGATTCTGCATCATGAGCGTGGCAGTCATGCCGCTGGAGGCTTGCGCTTCCTGAATGACCTTACGTTGCAGCGGGCTTTGGCGCCTTTTGTTTTCCTTGAGATGATCTGCGTAGCAATGCCCGTGCACCTTATGGTAGAGCTTGGCCAGATGCTCGGGCGTAGTGCCACAGCAGCCGCCGACGACATTGACACCCCAGCGGGTGAATTCGCTGACCATATCGCTGAAAGGGTCCGGCAGCATGGGATAAACTGCTTCGCCATCGACATTGATTGGCAGCCCGGCGTTGGGCAATATGCTGATGGGAAAGGGCGATCGTTCTACCAGATATTGGATGGGCTGGCGCATATACTCCGGGCCGGTGGAACAATTCAAGCCCACCACATCGACCGGCAGCGCTTCCAATGTAGCGAGCGCGCCGGCGATATCAGTACCGAAGAGCATGCGTCCGCTGACATCGAGAGTGATTTGCGCCTGCAGGGGAATGCGCCTGCCGCTCTCGGTAAAATAGCGATTAATGCCATGAACAGCCGCTTTGACCTCAAGGATGTCCTGGCTCGTTTCCAGCAGCAGCAGATCGGCGCCGCCTTCGACGAGTCCCTGCGCCTGTTCGGCAAAAAGATCGGCCAGCTCATCAAAGCTGATATCACTGAGATCGGGATCATCGCCGGAGGGCAGCTTGCCGCTGGGCCCCATGCTACCGGCGACGAAACGCGTCATGCCTGTTTCGGCTTCACTCTCATCGCAGGCTGCGCGGGCAATGCGGGCAGCTGCGCGGTTGATTTCCAGAGTGCGTTCGCCTAGCCCGTGTTCGGACAAAGTCAGGCGATTGGCGCGAAAGGTGTTGGTCTCGACTACTTCCGAGCCGACGCGCAGGAATGACTCGTGAATCGACCGTATGACATCGGGACGGCTGATGACCAGATAATCGAGGCAGTCCTGATATTGCTCGCCGCCGAAGTCCTCCGGCCTGAGATCGAAACTCTGGATGCTGGTACCCATAGCGCCGTCAAAGATGACGATGTGGTCATCGATGGCGTCCAGGTAACGCCGGTTGCTGAAGTGCCGGGTAGCGTTTTTCATGGGGAGCATGGTAGCACAAGGTTGGTGTCAATCGTAGACTTGGTCAACTCCCGGCCCTGTCCCCCCGGCCCCATTCGACTGGCGGCGGACTTCCGCGGCAATGGAGTGCCCGGGCAGATATAACGACTATCCTGGTCAGTTTGCCACTGCCTCCGCCCTAACGCAGCCACGAGACCCTAATCTTGCCCTAATGTGAAATCGCAGCGCCAGGCAATACACAACTTTCACAAAGCGCCCTAACCAAGTTCTTCACCATTCACTTTACAATGGTCGCTTGCCACTCGCGAAGTATTGCGTTAATGTTAAGGTTCTTAAAGAAAATTTAATATCTAAGTCCTTCAAATCGTGGCGATCGATAATCGTAGTGCCGGGCAATGCCAGACTTTAACAAGCGCCGTCATTTCGTTTTTCGCCACTCACGGATAACACGGTAACGTCAACACGCCGAAAACTGCGTCAATCTGACGGATTCGCCAACCGGAGAACCTCGAGAATTCAAATGACAACAACAGCCGCGCCAATCGAAAACAAAGCCCTAAAGCGCAAAGAATTTCAGGCAAATCGCATCATCCTGATCAGCAGCGGACATTTTGTGCACGATACCTTCACCGCCTTCATCGCGCCGCTGCTGCCGCTCTTGATCGACAAATTGGGACTGACGCTGGTTTTGGCCGGTTCGCTTTCGGCTTTTTTGCAGTTGCCCTCATTTCTGAGTCCGCTGATTGGTTACGCGGCGGATCGCTTCACAGCGCGTTATCTGGTGATCTTCGCGCCGGCTGTAACAGCAACCCTGGCTACCTTGATCGGCTTCATGCCAAGTTATGCAACGACAACGCTGCTGCTCTTCGCGGCAGGCGTAAGCGTGATGTGCTTTCATGCCCCGGCCCCGGCCATGATCGCGCATATTTCCGGCAATAAGATCGGCCGAGGCTTGAGTTTCTTCATGGCCGGCGGCGAATTGGGACGAACGCTGGGGCCACTGATGGTGGGCTTCGGCGTGGCGCAATGGGGCATCGAAGGCTTGTGGCGCTTGATGTTTTTCGGCTGGCTGGCAACTCTAATACTCTACTTCCGATTGCGCGATGTATCTGCCAAGCGTGATCGCAGCAAGTCGATTTCCAAAACGCCGATCAAGAGATTCCTGCGCGTCTTTGCGCCCTTATTTGGCGTGATGGCATTCCGCGATATGATAACCAACAGCCTTATGGTCTTCATGGTCGTTTATCTGGTGGATATCCGCGGCTACGGACTGATACTGGCGACGGGCGCGCTGGCGCTATACCAACTGGCCGGCGTGATCGGGGCGCTAGCGGGCGGCACGCTCAGCGATCGCTTTGGCCGCCGCAAGACGGTGGCGCTGGGGACGATAATTTCCGCGCTATTCATGCTGGCTTTTGTACAAGTCGACGGCCCGCTTTTGATCCCGGTATTGCTGGGGCTGGGCGCAACCTCATTGGCTGTGGGGCCGGTGTTCCAGGCGCTGGTGCAAGATCAGATGCCGGACAACCGCGCCACGGCAAGCGGCGTATACATATTGTTCGTCTATACTGTACGCGCCAGCAATGCCCTGATCGCGGGCTTTCTGGGCGATGCGCTGGGCTTGCAGATGGCATTCGTCGTCATCGCGCTCATTACTCTGGCTTCCTTGCCTTTGATCATGACCCTGCCGGCTGCGCCTGCATTTCGGCATGAGCATGTCTAGTTCAATTTCGGATTATCTCCCCGTTCGTTGAGAATCCGGTCTTCGAGATGCCGGATATCCAGGCCATGCTCTGCCAATTCGCTGTCGACTTGGCGTCGGGTCTGGCAGTTCCACGCTTAAATGCCGTAGCCGCGGACCAAGTCTGGGCGGCTGCAACCAGTGCAGCATGACAAGACTCGCGTTATAATCGCGGCTTGGTCTGGCAATAGCTATCGGACGAGAGCATGGCGTCATCAGCTCCGGCAATTAAGAGCAAGCCAATAACCGAAGAAGAGTTCCAATCAAAGCGCATTGTGCTGATTTGCGGTGGACACTTTGTGCATGATATGTTTACCGCCTTCATCGCGCCTCTGCTGCCACTGCTGATTGACAAACTCGGTTTATCGCTCTTTCAAGCGGGCTCGCTCTCGGTATTCGGGCAACTGCCTTCCTTGCTCAGTCCCTTGATTGGCTATCTGGCCGATCGCTTTACCGTGCGTTACCTGGTGATCTTCGCGCCCGCTATCACCGGCACTCTAACCACCTTTATCGGTTTTATGCCCAGCTATGGCACGGCGGCGATTCTGCTTTTTACCGCTGGCGTGAGCATGATGGCATTTCATGCGCCGGCCCCGGCCATGATCGCGCATATCTCGGGCAACAAGGTCGGGCGGGGCATGAGCTTCTTCATGGCCGGCGGCGAATTAGGTCGCACAATCGGTCCCTTGCTGGTGGGATTCGGCGTGGCGCACTGGGGAATCGAGGGTTTATGGCGTGTGATGTTCTTTGGCTGGCTGGCGACAGTTGTGCTTTATCTGCGCTTGCGCGATGTCTCGGCCAAACGTGATTCGCGGAAATCCAAAGCCAAGCCCTTGTTGAAGCGCTTCGCGCGCGTATTTGCGCCGCTCTTTGGCGTGATGATGCTGCGCAATATGTCGGTGAGCAGCCTGGGTGTCTTCATGGTGGTATACCTGGTGGATATCCGCGGCTATGAATTGACGCTGGCGACCGCTGCCTTGGCCCTGTATGAATTGGCGGGCGTCGGCGGCGCTTTGGCCGGGGGTACGCTAAGTGACCGATTCGGGCGCCGGCGATTGGTCGCGCTGGCGGCGGTTACGTCGGCGATTTTCATGATCATTTTTGTACATGTGGAAGGCGTACTGCTGATTCCCGTGCTGCTGGCCATGGGCTTTACAGCGCTTTCGGTAACGCCGGTCATTCAAGCGCTGGTGCAGGATCAATTGCCCGACATTCGCGCGACAGCCAGCGGCATGTTTATTTTCTTCGCCTTTGGTATCCGGGCAGTCAACGTGCTGATCGCCGGATTGCTCGGCGACGCGCTGGGACTGCACTCGGCATTTATCGTTGCGGCGCTGATTTCGCTGCTGTCACTTCCCGTGATCATGACCTTGCCCGCGTCTCCCAAGGCTCGCCACGAAGACATCTAACCGGCCGACTGATCGCCTTGCCAGTCGCGCAAAGTCCGCTCGAGTTCGTCCAGGTTATCCACAAATTGCACAAAGCCATCGGCCGTAGGCAGTGTCTTATCCGCATTGAGGCGCAGAGCATCGAGATCGTCTTTGCCCATGCCGATGACGATGGCGCGGCCGCTCAGGCAGGCTTGTGCTTTGCGGCCGAAGCTGCGCAGGTGCGCGGACAGTCCCGCCGGCATGGTTTCGCGGCTGCTCAAACGCAGATCAACAAGGCACTCCACAAGATGCTCCACCGCGGAGAGTGTGAAAGTTGAGGCACGCACTGCCTGGTGATAATCCTTCCAATTCCAGTCACCCTCCGCGATATAACAGATGACGCGTCGACTTTCGTCTCTCCATTCAAAGCGAAAGGGCATAAATTCTTTTCCTCCAGTTAGCTTGCTCAAACGATTATAGTCGATTCTTGACCGGCTTCAGCTTGTCATGCCTTGATGGTCACTGTTTGACGCGCCTTGGCGACGCTCCTGAAGGTGTTGGCTTATTCACGGGCACGCCAGCAGCCGGCCCGGCCTTGAATGGTGCTTGCTGCCAAAAGCGGCCTGTGCAACAATGACGCTGAAGCCTCACCAAAGATGGATGCGCGGCTATGGAATTTAGATTTCGACTAATGTTGATTTCACTGGTAGGTTTAGTCGCTTTGGCCGTCTGGACCTTTCCCACCTGGCGAGGCTATTTGCGCGACCGGCTATTGTTTGAGGCATTCCCGGGCCTGGAGATGGATTTGCAAGATGACTTCCTCGCTTTGCCCGCCGACCAACGTCAGGCGCTGCTGGAGATGCGCTTGACAAGCCCGCAATCGGCGCTGGGCATGGTTCTCGTTGCCGTTGGCGAACCCGACCGGGCGCCCGAGAGCGAACAAGACTTTGGCGAGGCCGCAGCCGCCCGCGTCCTGGCATCCGGCGAATTCACCAGGATCGATGCCCTGCACTGGGGCGCGGGAACCGCGACCATCTATGAATTGTCCAACCAGCGTATCCTGCGTTTTCAAGACTTCTCTTCGGCGCGTGGGGGTGATGTTCGCGTCTATTTATCGCGCGATCCACAACCGCGCAATGCGCTTGAACTGGGCAGTGACCACCTCAAGTTGGGCAGGCTCAAGGGCAATATCGGTAATCAGAATTATGTCTTGCCGGACAATCACGATTTAGGCATCTACCGATCGGTGGTGGTCTACTGCCTGCAATTTGATACGGCAATCACCAGCGCGCGCTTCCGCTGATTCTGCGCGAGTCGGCAAGCTCCGCAAGAGAAACCCCGGCAAAGCGATCAGTCACTTGCCTGGCAAACCGCCGTCCGCGCCGGCGCAACAGTTTCTTGTTGGTGTGGCTAATAGTGGCAAGCGCTCAACAGCGGAACTAGACCCGTTTCACCTTCTTTGCTTTGTCAGACCTGATTCCGCAGCGTGACTTGGCAGTATTCCTTGGCCTGGCCGCGGTTTTCACTATCATCTTGACTGGTTTGCCCAGCGGCTATTTTCCCTTTGCAAGTTTCACAATTTTCTGTTTCTCTGACATGCGCATTCTCCTGTAATCCAGAGCACAATCTGTTTTGCGCGAAGGTGGAATCTGTGCTAATCTCGTAGATACTTGCCCGAAAGGAGGGTATTGTGTCGATTCGTGTAAACTTCAAATTGTTAATGGCCGCAGTTTTATTCCTCGTGTCCACAATGACATTCGCGCAGAATGTACCATTTCAAGTCCAGGTGGTCGCGCAAGTCGCGCGGATGCGTTGGGGTCCCGGCCCGACCTTTGTCGTGCAGCATTATGCCAATTCGGGACACATTCTAACAATATTGGAAGTCGATGCGACCTCTGACCCGCCCTGGACCTGGTATTACGCCAGAACGCCCTCGAATGTCGAATCCTGGATCCGCTCGGATTTGGTTCGGCGTGACACAAGCGGCGCTGCGGTGCCAGTTATTGATAACCCAACCGGTATCTATCCGGTCGTTTTTGATAATCTCTGCAACACCACTTTATTCCGCCCCTGTCAGGAGGGAACCGATCATCTCCTTTGGCAAGCTGGATATTGGGCTTTTGATCGCTACGACACCTGGGAACACGATGGCAGGAACCTTGACATCGTATTTCATGAGAATCCATGTAAAGCGGATCGGCTCTGCTCGACAAGAGAGCAATGGGACGCCGGGCTGCTGGAGGCGCAACTACTTGCCGAAAGCGCGACGCCGGAAGGCACATTAACGCCCGTAGAAATTCAAGTGACCCGAATCGTAGAAACAGTGGTCGAGGAGATTTGGGTAACGCTTGAAAAAGCTGATGCCGAGAAATTGCTGGGACGGGATGGCACCACGCCTGCTACTCTATATGTTCCGCCTGCACAACTGTGGACTGGCACCCCTGAAGGACAAGGAACTCTGATCGGCAATTTCAGATTTGACCGGGTATCCGACCCTGATGTTACCTGCCAATTCTGGCACAATGCGGACCCGGCTACGACTGATTTTATCAAGTCGAGTGTATTTAACGTCAGAGACTTCTTTGACACTGATGGAGCTGGTGATGAAGATGATGATGACTTTGAATGCATCAGCGGCAACATTGACGAAGACGATGTCGTGGCTCGACAATGGAAGATTAAAATTAACCGGAGATACAGGGGAGAAGGCAGAATCAGAAATGTTTCTTGGAATCTGACAGCGACCCACGGCGTCGATGAGCCAGACGAAAACTGTGCCAACTCCCCGTGTACGCGTCTGTTAGATGGCGGTGTGAAAACTTACCTCGAAGGCGTCCGTACCAACTCTTCGGACACGCCAGTGACGATACCGCCTTTGATCGCTGCTCCTGCCAGTGCAACATGCACAGCAAGAAAGATGACAGAGGGAGACACGGATAGCGAGATTGTTCGCTATGAACATACTTGCAGATATGAGAATGAGGCCGGAACATGGGATACCACTCTCAAATTCCACTTCACACATGATAGAACGAGAGGTTTTCTGCCAACGCCAACGATGACAGACCCAAATGGATAGGTCAGTTTGTCGTATCCGCTCGCTGCAAATATTTGCTACTGACCTTGCGGCGAATCCGGTCTATAGGCGCTTGCGCAATGACCGGCCGGATTCCATCGCGCATGGTTTCGACTGATCGCGACCAGTTTCGCCGATAGCCTGCTTGACTGAAAAACCACGCCGTGGCAGCCCCTGAGTTGCTGCGGCGTCATTTCTAAAAGCTCTGGCAGCTTCTGTCCTCTTCTCCACGTCAAGAACTTTTAACGCCTCTCTATCAGCTGCCTCAATGACCACAGCACGGACCACATTCGCGCCGCGATCCTTGTTCCCGGTCAGCGCCGCCTTGCCTCAATTTGCAGTCTGGCGGCGACCCACCGCGTCGCCCACAAATATGCACAGTATGTACCGCCTTGCAAACAACATCTCGCCCCAGGAAAAACTGTCGGTTCCCCTTCCCTGCTTGTGGCTGAGGACAGGACAGGTTTTTAGCTGGAACGTAATGTGGAAAAGGACGGGAAAAGGCTGAGAAAGGGCAACAAAAGGGCCAGAAAGGACGACAATAGGACGACAGAAGGGCAAATAATGACGATCACTCATCTATACAGTATCGATATAGAAGAGGATTTTGCCTAATTGGATAGCGATGCGGCCAGAACGTGTCAGTTGCAAGTAAGACATGGAGGAAAGCGATAAGATTCCCATAGAGCCGAGCGTATCATCATTTGCCGGGGACGCGGCGACTATATGGACGCGGTTTTATGCAGGAATTGCTGATGGTCGCTAGCTGATGCGCGGGGCGGCGCTTGTCTTTACCTGCGGCATCGTCATGGGCACGGTTATCAGCTCATTCCCACAACGGCAATGGTATTCGCGGCGTTGTTCTGTTTTGCTCATGGCTTGTCCTTTCTTAGAATCTGCTGTCTGTCTGCAAACATACACCCAATATGTTGTGTGTTATACTCAACTTGACTTGTAATGTTTTCATGGGGAGACTGACATGAATAGAACCGAGGTTAGCAGAAGTGATGTACTGCTAGCCATTGTGGCGGCTGCTGGAGACGATGGTCTCGATCGATTGCAGTTGCAAAAGTCAGTGTTTTTGGTGGGTGAGGAGTTCGATGGGAAGCTACCAGCGAATTTCTATCAATTTAGGCCGTGCTTTTACGGACCCTTTGCGCAAGATGTCTATATGGACATAGAGAGATTGAGTGATGGGCCGATGGTAGAAGTTTTCACCGGCAAGGCTAGCAGCCCCTTTTATCGCTTGGGGCCTAACGTCACAACGGTCTTGTCTGGTTTGTCGGAAGATCTGGAATCGGGTGTCAGGCAAATAGTTGGGTGGGTGACGAGTATGTCGTTTAATGAGCTCGTGCGAGCAGTCTATCATCTGTACCCTGACCAAAGACAGAACAGCATCGTTCAGGACTACTCGGATGATAAGGCACAAGAAGAGAGCTTTCAGCGGGGCTTCTCTGAGATCGTAGCAGGCGGAGGTCGGCCGGCACTTGAGCTGGTCGACGAATTGCAGCGAGCGACCACTATTGACTAAGGAGGTCCTTACTTTAACCGATTTTGATCGTCAGCTGAAGAAGCTGCGGAAGAATCGCCGTGAGTTGGCATCAGACTATAGAGACTTCGTCGTGAATCTGGAGGCGTCTCGTGAAAACTGGAAACGGGTCTCAGGTGCTGAGGAGGCGCCGCTTTGGACTGCTTCCATGAAAGACAGTTCTTCAAGCCGTGGAAAGAGCGGAGGTTTCCGTGTTTATTTCTTTGTCACCGATACATTGATATACCTGACACATATTCAGCTTCGCAAGGATGGCACACTGTGCCCGGTTGGACACTCCTGCGAGCGCTAAAGTTCGCTGGGCTATGGCCGCCGCCAGACTAGCCAGCACCCAAGTCCGCGTACCTGAGCCGCTTGCCATCCGCCCCTTAACGACCTCTGCCATCTGATCCGCCGTATTGAGCTGCCGCTTGTTGTGCCGCCCGGCGAACTCTGAGATGTACCGGTGCAGATGCTTCGGACTCATCTTGTGGTAGACCCCGTGATACCCGCGCTTGCGCCTTGACCGGCCGGATTCCATTGCGCTCGCTTATGCCTGATCGCGACCAATCTCGCCGACGGTCCGCATGACTGAAAATCCACGCCGTGGCAGCCCCTGAGTTGCTGCGGCGTCATCTCCAAAGACACTGGCAGCTTCTGTCCTCTTCTCCACGTCAAAAGCTTTTAACGCCTCTTTATCTCTTGCCTCGATGAGCACAGCACTGACTGCATTCGCGCCGCGATACTGAATCCCGAACAGCACCGCCTTCCCGCATTTTGCAATCTAGCGGCGGCCCACCGCGTCGCCCACAAATATGCACATAATGTACCGCCTTGCAAACGACATCTTGTCCCACGAAAAACTGTCGGTTCCCCTTCCCTCATTTTGGGGATGCTCCTCATAGAGATGAGGAGAGGGGCCAGGGGATGGGGGAAAGGGGCCGGGGCATGGACGTAGAATCACACAGATCACCTTTTCGCTGTCGCAATCGGCGCAACGCGGGACATTTGAAACACTTCGGGCAATGTGATACCCTGCCGGCACTTTCCTGCCTACGCCCCAATCACTACGCGCCACGCGGAAGACGGAATACTATGCAAAAGCCTGTCTTGATTCTCCTCCTGTCTTTGAGCCTGACGCTAATCATGGCGCAACTCGTCAACCCGTCTGCCAGCTTCGCCATCGACAAGGTGACACCGACGCCGCAGGTTGACGAAGCGCTGGACGTCGATGCGGCGCTGGAAAAACTGCTGGCTCTTTTGCAAGAGAGCGAATACAAGAAAGCCATCGAGCTTGCCGGCGAGATTCTGCAAGCGGACGAGCAGCGCTGGGAAGCCTATTACTATCGCGCTTTTGCGCACAGGCGACAAGAAGATTGGCATGACGCCATCGCCGACTATGCTGCGGCCCTGGCTATCCGCCCGTACGATGCTCAGATTTGGCGCTTGCGCGGCGAAACTCAACTGCGCAACAGTGATCCGCGCCAGGCGCTGGCTGATTATCAGCAAAGCCTGCAATGGAATCCGCGTTCGGCACAGACCTACAGCAGCCTGGTCCGCTTACACGAGCGCGATCGCGACAAGACGCTGCGCGATCTATACCAAAGCATCGTCGAGGCAGCGAGCGCCCATGCGCAAGGCAACAGCAATCGCGCCATCACAATCCTGGACGAGGCGATAGGGCGATTTGAGCGCGGTTCGCGGCCCATGCAATTGGCTTTTGCCTATTTCAATCGTGCCCATTTTTGGACCAGCAAGGAAAGCTGGCAGAGCGCGCTGGCTGATATCAATGTCGCGATGGATCTACAGCCGGAGATGCAAGAATATCATTTGGCGCGCGGTTTTATCTATTCACGGCTTGGGCAACTGGAATTGGCGGCCCCCGACTTTTATCAACGCTTGCTGCTAATCGAGCGCGAATCCATCGCCGAGCAATTGGCCCTCAATGACAGCGTGATGATCGAAATGGATCACGGTCTGGTGGCGCGGCTGCGCTTCCAGGGCGAATCCGTACAAGTGGTATCAATCAGCGCGCGCGATCATCTGGGCAGCGGTGTGGATCCCCTGCTGGTCTTGCTGGATGTGCAGGGCTTACCTGTGCTGGGCAACGATGACGGCGGCGGCCAAAAGGATGCGCTGATCGCCGATTATGAATTGCCGCAAGATGGCGAATACACGCTTATGGTCAGCCATGCCAACGGCGGCTATGAGGGCAAGATTCGCGTCAGCCTGCGCTGATCATCAGCAGCGATAACAAACATAAAGTGCTGGCCCGGGAAGATGAGTCAGGAATCCACAAGACACCCAGAGGTATTCCTTAGTGCTGCTGCCGTTAAGCCCTGACACGGTTCGGAATTTTCTGCCGCAAGGGGCCCGACTCATCATCACGAGCCAGCACAATCCTGCAGAAGTATAATATTTCTGGCCAAGTCAGTCAAGATGGCTCCCGGGCGCGCAGTGGTGAAAATCGAAAATGCAGCCCCCGGCACACGCTGATTGCAACTACGCAAACCGCGACCATTTCTTCACCCCGCGTAAACCCTTTTCTGCTATGCTTTGGATCCTGCCTGGCATAATAGTTACGGCCGCCACCTCGAAGATTGAAGCTAATATAGAAACAACGTTTCCCGGCAACAAAAATGGATATTCAACAGCCGCCATGCTAAAGAGTCAGTCTGCCAGGTGCTTCGCAAGCGAGTGTACACAAGGCTTTCAGGCAATGTCTTGACCCAGGTCCGCTACTTCAAGCCCCCGGAATACAGGCAATCTCTGGGGGAATCGAGCGGGTCTCGCGAGGGTCTAGCGAGGGTTTTGCGAGGGTCTAACGAGGGTTTTGCGAGGGACTTTGACAATCGCAGCCAGCCTGTAGCGCGGCGGCTTGGGCCTCCGCATCCTCGCTCTGCGCGCCCCCGTCGACTGCGCCCTTTTGCCTTCAATTAACTCACGGACGCAAGAGTGCTTTACCCCAAGTATTGCGCCAGTCGGCAGCAAATTTGCGTCGCGTTGCCACCTCAGACATAATAGAGTCGGTATTATTTACAGGGAGAACGGTACTATGTCTGACACCATCCGTTTTGATATTCCACAAAGCGCCATCCCGACTCAATGGTATAACGTGCAGGCGGATCTGCCGCGTCCACTGCCGCCTGTGCTGCATCCCGGCACGCAGCAACCGGTGGGGCCGGCTGATCTGGCGCCGCTATTCCCCATGGGGCTGATAATGCAAGAGGTCAGCCAGGATCGCTGGGTCGATATCCCGGACGAAGTCCGCGAGATATACAAGCTGTGGCGACCGACGCCCTTGCTGCGTGCGCGGCGGCTGGAGAAAGCGCTGGACACGCCGGCGCATATTTATTACAAATATGAAGGGGTCTCTCCCTCGGGCAGCCACAAATTGAACACAGCCACGGCGCAGGCCTATTACAACAAGCAGGAAGGCATCAACTGCCTGACCACCGAGACGGGCGCGGGGCAATGGGGCACGGCGCTTGCGCAAGCTTGCAGCTTTTTCGATATGGAATGTATCGTCTACATGGTGCGCATCTCGTATGAGCAGAAGCCCTACCGCCGCGCTATCATGCAAAGTTTTGGCGCGAGCGTCACACCCAGCCCTAGCGCTACCACCGATTCCGGCAACGCTATCCTGGCACAAGATCCCGACAGCCCGGGATCCCTGGGTATCGCAATCAGCGAGGCGGTCGAGGTCGCGGCAAAGAGCGGCGGCAAATACAAATATGCCTTGGGCAGCGTCTTGAATCATGTCTTGATGCACCAAACCATCATCGGGCAAGAAGCATTGCAGCAAATGGAGTTGGCTGGCGAATATCCAGATGTTGTTGTGGGACCCACAGGCGGCGGCAGCAATTTCGCCGGCATCGCCCTGCCCTTCTTGCATCAGAACCTGACCGCAGGCAAGCAGACCCGGCTGCTGGGCGTGGAGCCGGCCGCTTGCCCCAGCTTGACACGTGGCAAATACGCCTATGACTTTGGCGATACGATCGGCATGACGCCCTTGGTCAAAATGTATACCTTGGGTCATGGTTTTGTGCCGCCACCCTTGCATGCCGGCGGATTGCGCTATCACGGCATGGCGTCGATCATCTGCGAATTGTGGGATCAGGACTTGCTGGAAATGCATGCGATCCAGCAGATGGAAACCTTTGGCGCGGCCATCACCTTTGCCAAGGCAGAAGGAATCGTGGCAGCTCCGGAAGCGGCACACGGAGTCGCCGGTGCCATTCGCGAAGCCATGGCGGCAAAAGAAGCCGGCGAAGAACGCGTCATTCTTTTCAACCTGTGTGGACACGGGCATTTTGATATGAGTGCGTATGATGCCTATCTGGCCGGGGAACTGAGCAATTATGCATACCCTCAGGAAGAGATTGACCGAGCCATGCAAGACTTGCCACAGATAGGTTAGGCAGGATAGCATGGAGTTGCCGTCAAAATCGACGTGCGTGGCGATCATGCGGATAGTGGATTGCGCATCCGCGCTGCTAGCCCGCAACTAGCGATGCGGCTATAATTGAGTCAGTCAAGCGTACAATGTTTGCGCGGATTGGTTCGCGCGCTTGCCAAGCGCTCTGCTATTGCTGCGATGCAACATCCTCAACGAGTATGGTTGTGGAACGAGAGGGTAATACCAAATGAAGCGTAGATTGCTCTTGCCACTGATGATCTGTGTATTTTTCCTCGCGGGCTGCTATCGTCAGGCGGAAGAACCAATTCAACAGGTTAACAGTAGCGAAACTCAGCCGACGAGCGCGCCGATTACCGTGCTAAACCCGGCTGAGTCCTCTGGCGGAGCAGTGGCAAGCCCGGACAATGGGAGCGGAAATACTGTTGGGGTTCAGCCCTTGGCAACCAGCCGCTTCATCACGCCAGAGCCGCCTCCCGGACAGATCGAGCAACCTACGGTCGTCTTGCCCACGATAGCCATCATTGTGGTGGCAACGATCCCGGCCGAAGCGACCGCGCGCAGCTTTGTATTGCCGACACCCACGCTTTCCTTTGAAGAGTCGCTGGATCCCAGCAATGAATGCGTCTACAGTGTGCTACCGGGCGACAATCTGTACCGTCTCGCCATCGCCTTTGGCACGACCATAGACGACTTCTTCAATCTCAATCAATTGGAAACCGATGCCCTACAGATCGGTCAACTGCTGTTGGTCCCTGGTTGCGAATCCAGCGTGACCGAAGAAAGCATTGAAGTAGAAGCTACTGAAGAGGCGACACCTGAATCTGTTACGCAGGAGGGTCCCCTTACGATTGCCACCGCCGATAGCGCCGAGACGGAGACGTCTGCTGAACCCACACCATTGTTAATCGATGGACCGCGCATCCATGTGGTATCGGCCGGCGAGACGCTAGTCAGCATTGCGCTGCGCTACGGTTTAACGCCAGAGGCGATTATAGCCGCCAACGAATTGGCTAATCCCGATCAGCTTGATGTGGGGCAGGAACTGCGGATACCCGATGAAGACGACATTGCGCAAGAAGAAGTCATAAGCGAACCGCGGATGCATGTGGTATCGGCCGGCGAGACCCTGGCCAGCATCGCGCTGCGCTATGGCCTAACTCCGGAAACCATTATCAGCGCCAACGAATTGGCGGACTCGAGTCAGCTCAATGTGGGACAAACCTTGCTGATACCTGCCGAAGACGGCACGGTAGCGGAATAAGTCACAGTCGTAGCAGAAGACAGCGATTGGCCGACCGTCTACTCGCGCTGAAAAGTCGCCGGAGTGATCGTGTTCAGCACCGCCTGCGAAAGCTGCAGCACATGGTCGTAGTCATCGAGGTTCAAAAGCGCTGTCGGCGTGTGAATATAACGACAGGGCGTAGACAAGGTCATTGTGGGTATGCCTGTGTGCGCGGTATGAATTGCGCCACCATCGGTACCACCCCCGCCAACCGTCTTAAATTGATAAGGAATCTCATTTTCCTCCGCGGTCTGTTGCAAGAAACGCGTGACGCGCGGATCCGAGATCATGCGGCCATCCACCAGAGTAAGTACCGCGCCGTCGCCTAGTTTGGTACCCGGATTACGAGGCAAATCCTCGGCATCGGTCTCGCGGTTTGGATCGGGCACATCATAGGCGGGTGTGCCCTCCAGCACGATTGCGGCGTCCGGTTTCAGCCGCTGTGCGGCGACCTGTGCGCCACGCAAGCCGATCTCTTCTTGCGTAGTGAACGCAGCAACAATCGTAACGGCGTAAGGACCGCCCTTTAAAATATCCACTAATATCGAACAACCAACACGATCATCTAAGGCTTTGCCACGCACCATTTTGTCGCTGAGTTTAGCATAGTGGCTATCGAAAGCGATGCGATCGCCAGGTTCCGCGGCGTGTTTGTCCGTGGCGCCGACATCAATGCGCAGCTTATCGATTGGCACGGTTTTCATTTCGCGCCACATGTGGATGGGCTTCCATAAGACGACACCCGGCGTCCGCTCTTCACCGACCTTGACACGCGAACCAGGCAAGATGCGCGCATCGATGCCGCCGACATTGGTGAATTGAATTAGGCCGTTGGACTCGATAGCGGTGACCATCATTCCGATTTCGTCCATGTGCGCGGCAATCATCACTGCGTATTCAGGATGCCGCGTACCTTGCTGTCGCGCCGTGACGTTGCCTATTGCGTCTACTTCGAGATCGGTCACATGGTCCTTTATGGCCCCGATCACGATCTCGCGTATCTCATCTTCTTCACCGCTGACACCAATGGCGTTTGAGAGTTCTTGGAGTATCATTCCGCATCCTTCATGCGCTGCGGGGACGAATCAGCGCCCCGAGCTGTCACAAAATCGGATCCACGCGCAGCTATTTTCAAAGCGCGTCCAAACAGTATAGCGGATAAACCCTGCAGAGGTAAGCCGCTCGGCGGCTGCGAAAAAGTCAGCCACGCTCAAAGAAAAGTTTCAAACGTTCTGCTGGTCCGAGCGTAAGGGTTTGTCAAGAATAGTGCAAGTCGCCCGGCCGACAGAAACTATTGCGAAAGGCAGCAAACTTGCAAGATGAGATTCGAATGAGTTTTGCGGATGTCGGCGCTTAACCGGGAGTCAAGCGATCGCTCAAAGGCTTCCAGTCGCGTTTCATCCGATTTGCTCAGGAAGTGTTATTCAAGCTGCTGATGATGTTGGAGAAAATATTGCCAATCGCGGGACCCAGCAACGCCAGGATGACGATGACAACCACGGCGACCAATACAAGAATCAAGGCGTATTCGACCAAACCCTGCCCTTCGTCGTTATGTGGTTTAAATAGCATGATACGACTCCTGCGACCCAAGCAATGTTGTAAACTTCGAACGAAAGTCCGCGCAATTTCAATATATCATAGCTTGAGATAATTGGCAATCAGGTCAGGGTAAGATTTGGGGCGGCGCTACAACACAAAGCCGGCTATCGTACCGCCTTTGTATCACTGCTGGCCGGCAATATCCAGCACGTTGGCGAAGATGTTTTCCAGCGATGGTCCAAGCAAGGCCAGGACAACAATTATGACGACTGCAACCAATACCAGGATCAAGGCATATTCAACTAACCCTTGACCTTGTTCACTTCCAGGTCGGTGTTTCATGACAAGTTCTCCAATGAAGTTGGCGCAATGGATAATAATGGAGGAGCAATAAACGCTTTGTCATTGTAGCCGATCAAATTCTATGTGCAATCGATCTATTTGCGGACGTATCTGCGATTCTCGGCGGATTGCAGCGCGCTCTCGGACTCGCTCTAGCATATTCAAAACAGCGCCGAAGGAATTGCCGCCAAAGTTCAAATTTTATCTGTCAAAATCAGAAGTTATAAAACATAGCTGGCAGCAATCTGCTGATCGTCGTCCAGGAATATCGCGCGAGTTTGAATGTCCTGCATGGCGGCGCTCGAAGGAACGATGAAGGCTATCACCCTGCTTATTCATATCGCAATACATTCATAACGCGTTCCTTAATTGCGACTCGCGCGCTGAGGAAGGTGGCGGTCCATCCTATAATAATGGACGCAATTAGCAGTGCCACGGCCGTGATGCGGGCGTCTTCAGGTAACGGAATGACGATGCCGCCGGCTGCCGACAGAAGGCTGATAATCAACGCGCTCAGGCCGATACCGATCACGGCACTGAGCAGCCCGACCAGGCTCGATTCGATCAACATCACACGCAGGACACGCCCAGACTTTAGTCCGATCGCCTTCAAGATTCCAATTTGACGGCGCCGTTCCAGCGTGGACAGAGCGACGGTATTGGCCATGATGACTGCCGCGGCGAAAAGGGAAAGCAAGCCGACGATGGTCGGGATGGCGGCAAATTGATCTATCAAGCGGCCGATGAGTCCGTCGATAAACTGCACATCAATGGCGAACGCGAAGATGACTGCCGACAATTCTGCTAGGGCTCGGTTAAGTTCGGCCGGGGGCACCTGATAAGTATAGAACTTGGAATCCGGCTTAATCGTAGCTGGCAAAGTATCCGGAGGGACGAGTGCGCCGGCGCCGGAGTCGGTAGCAAATGCTGTGGCGGAATCAATGATGCCGACCACTTCAAATTTAATTGCGCGGCTATCTTCGATCTTCATATCGATGAGCTGACCAACTTGAATCTCGAGCTGGCTTGCCGATTCCAGAGGCAGCACAATCAGTGGCTGTCCGCGATCGTCCAAGCTCAACATGCGGCCGGCGACAGGTATACCCTGCCCGCTGTAGATATCCGGCTTATCAGAATCCCAGACGGATAACCCGAGATTATTGTGCTGGTTTATGGCGTGGCTGCCGATGGCGGTGATGGTGGCATCATAGGTGGCGATGGTACTGCGATATTGCAAATCTATGTCGTGCAAAGCGGAATCGAGGGCGTTTTCAATCATAGATTGTGGCAATCCGGGAAAAGGAAAGACCAGCACATTGCCGCCAAAGCTGCGGCTGAGTTGAAAGTTAAGCAGTTCCCGCGTGCCTTCGCCCACAAAGGTGATACTGCTCAAGGCAAACATACCGGCGCTCAGCGCCAGCAAAGTGGTAGCAGTACGCAAACGGCTGGTAGACAAATTTCGCAAGGCAAGCCGCAGCGTGACCATACCAAAAGTCGGCGCTTTGCCGATCAGATACACGATCAGCCAAAGGAGCGCGATCATCAACCCGAAGATGACAAAGGTAGCTGCAACGCCAATCACACCCGCCAGGTATGGGGAAGGCAAAACCAGATCGATGGCTCCGGAGCGGACGCCAGATGGCAAATCATCCCTGTCTTCAAACTCAATGTCGTCCGTTTCCGTTAGCGGGGTTTCGCTTTCGGGCGCAGCGTCGACAGCGGAAGCACCGTCCGCTTGTCGCGAGAATCGAGCTTCGGTGGGCGGATTCGCTATGCGAGCAACGGTCAACTCAAACGAGGGGCGCACAATGTGCCCAACCACCAGTCCCAGGCTGATAGTGACGAAGATCAGCAAGGCGATTGATTGCAAAATGCCAAGCGCAGCCAGATGGTTTTCATTGGGACGCAGGATGATGTTGGGACGCACGCGCACGGCCGTCAAGATAGGCACGACACCAAAGATCGCGGTTACCACAATACCCAGAGTGAAGCCAAAGAGCAACGCCTCGGGGTAGATGCGCCAGATCAATGGTTGGCGCAAGGCAACTGAGCCATATTCGTTAACAATGATACTCAGGCCTATGCCAACGACGACTCCGAGCAGGCTGCCCAAGGTTCCAAGCATCAAGCCTTCCGTGAGAAAAAGGGCAGCGACTTGCCGCGCATTCACGCCGAAAGTCTTGACAGCAGCGATTTCGTTGGTGCGGCGCCGTACCAGGACCAACATGGTATTCATGATGCCGACACCCCCGATCAACAGGGAGCCGAGACCCATCACAACTACAAAATCGCCCAGATACTGCGCGATGTCTTCGTAGCGCTGCAGGAAATCGTTGGTGGAAGTAATTCGCGTATCGGGTGCAATCTGCGCAAGTTCCTCGGAGTATTGAGCGATTTGCCTTTCATCCGGGCTTTCCGGGAAGACTATGCCGATGCGGTTGGGCGCGTAATCTTCATTGATCATCTGGGCGGCATTGGCCAGGTCGAAATAGGCGAAGCCAAAAAAGGCGTTCAAAAAATTGGTGATGCCACTTTCTTCCATCGCAGATACGATGCCACGCACGGTATACAAGTCCTCGGTGCCAGTCACACGGACCAAATCACCAACCTCTATCTCACTTTGCTGTGCCAGGTTTTCGCTGATTACAACATCGTTTCCGCCAGTGAACAACTGGCCCAAAGGCACATCGGGAGGATCAAGCGCAAGAATGGAGTGAGTCGGCGGATAGGTTTTCGGGTCGATAAAAGTGCTGCCAATGAAACTTGGCCGTCCGAATTGCTCTTTGTCAGTTTTGGAAATCTGCAGGTTTCTCCCAACCATAAATGCAGCTGTGCTGGCGCCTTTGTCATCAGCCCAATTGAGCAAAATTTCAAGTTGCGCTGCGGACAATGCCTTTGGATCATTGCTGCCGAAGCTGGCGAACAATCCGTCATTGCGGACCAGCAGGTCACCTTTGGTTTCGATGCGTACGTTGTTGACCAAGGTATCGCCAATGGCCAAACCTAGCGAACGCAGCGCGACCACGGTTGCGACACCGGCGGTAATGCACAGGATGGCGAGCGTCGTCCAACGACCGCCGCGCTGGATATTGCGCAAGGCGTACATCAAATAAAACCTAAAGCGTGAAATCATTGCATGGTCCTAAATGCGGTTTCCGCCATTTTAGGGCATAACGCCAAGCTTACTAGATCATGCTTGGCGCGTAGGATTTTCGGTTGCAACCTGCTGTATCTTACGCTTCTGATACATTAGCGTTGCAAGAATGGCCGTTGTCCGAGATCGGCCTTGTCGTTTATAGTTGAATTAAGGATGACTGCACATGCCGTTATGCATGAAGACGCATAAAACGACAATCGCGCCGCCCCATCTCAGGATTACCTGGCCGACCAGCTTAATGCAAGGACACAGACATGAGAAAGCCCGTGATCGGCATCACGACCGGTGGACGCAATGAGGGATATATTCAATCGCGGCATTATGATGCCTTTTATAGCACGCCGGCACTTTATGTGGATGCGGTGCGTCGGGCCGGAGCTATTGCTGTTCTGCTGCCACCGGGCGGCGAAGCCTGGGACGAGATACTGCCGCTGCTGGATGGTCTTGTAGTGACCGGTGGTACAGATATCGCCCCGGCTGAATATGACGGTGACTCTGACAATGTCCATCTGCATCCGGTTGATGGCGAACGGGACCGCAGCGAATTGACTCTGGTGCGGCGGCTATTGGAAGATCAGGAAAAGCCCGTACTATGCATTTGCCGTGGATTGCAAGTCTTGAACGTAGCGGCGGGTGGTAGCTTGCACGAGCATATTCCGGATATCCACGATGACGATATCCATCGTGACGAGGCGGGTCTGTGGGCGATGCAAGATGTTGAAGTGGATGGGGGCAGCTTGCTCGCAGAGGTAATGGGAACGACATCGCTGCGCACGTCTTCCGGCCACCACCAGGCAGTGAAAGAAATCGGCGCGGGATTACGCGTAGTTGCTGTTGCGGAGGACGGTATTATCGAAGCGCTCGAGATGCCCGGGCATCCCTGGCTGGTCGCGGTCCAGTGGCACCCGGAAGTGACCGCCGAGCAAGATCCGACACAACAAGCGGTATTCGATGCCTTGGTAATACAGGCAGCCACGCTCCGCAAGGAGACGGTGCTCCTTTATCGCTAGAAATTTTCTTGCTGACGGTCAAGCCTCGACCGTGAAGCGCGCGATTTCCAGCTCGCGTCGGAAAGTCTCTTGATTGCCGAGTATGGTGCCTGGCTGGCTTTGCTTGGTGACGAAATCGTAGACAATGAGATTCACCAGGTAATCACCAATCGGCAAAGCGGAAATGTCGATCTGTTGCCGCGAGAGCGGTTCGTTGTCTATCACATCGTCGAGCTGCCGGAGCCTTTCTCCCTTTGCGTCAAAGAGCTGAATTGAATAGGCATGTCTATCGATCTCCGGGACCGTCCACCATAGGAAGAGCTGTAGCTTGTCGCTGTAATGCTCGACCATTGCATTGGATAACAGGATACCATTGTCGAACTCCACAAGAAACGGCTCGTCGTTCGTGATCAACTCACAGGGATACGCGATATCGATGTGACGGTCAACGACAAGGTCTACATCTTCTTGCACACGCTCGCAGAATTCGAGACGACGAGATAAGAAGGTTTTGATGTCGCCGCTTTGGAGTAGCTTCGCTTGTTCAGGACTTGAAATCAACCAGAAAATGCGGTCGTCGGTCGCGATATTATTCAGGTCCATACCCTGCGAGTTTGCGCTAGGAACAGTCGTCCCGCCCTGCTCGTCTGCAAAGATATTGATCAATTCCTTCCAATCGGAGAATTCAAGTCCGAAATAGCTAAGCATTCCCTCGCTGACGCCGGCGCCAGAGTGAAAACTGAGCAGCGATTCGTTGGGACGCGGAACATTCAGTGAGGAAAGCAGGAAACGCTTAAGATGCCCGGGGCCGTTCTGGTAGTATGCAACGCGATTGGCACAGGTGTCGCGCAGGTCTTGTACGCGGTAAATTTCCACATATCGGTCCTGGTAGGCGGGCGGTATAAGGGCGAAGCTGTCACGAACTTGCTGCGCGCCATTTTCTCTGAGGTGTAGCACCACATGTGAAAATCCAACACTTAGAAGGTCATCCGCGGCGGACTGATACATAGTAGAGTTGCGGACGTTGCATCGATAGCGCTGCCAGTCACGCCACGAGTTAAGCAAGGTGTTGCTTTCAATGTAATCATAGGCAGATGCGGGTGTGCGGCCGATCACCCCCTCAACTTGGGGAAAACCAGCGATTGACTGGTAAAAGTTATAGAGTTTCGAAGATGTCCGTCCCATTGGCAGATTTATCAAACGAATAGAGTCTTGATCGTCCTGCGCTCGCAACCAAAATATGAATGCGAGTTGCGTATCGTGTACAACTCTCTGTTCATTTAAGGCAAAGTACTCAAAGGAGACAAGTGCAATGCACAAGAGAACCAGGCCTGAGCGGTATTTTCGGTTTGTCCGCACTAATGATCGCGTTCAGCCCATAGCATGACAAAACGGCTAGGGGTACAAGCATTCCCATCTGAAAATGGTCAGTCGCGTGAAAAGCTTCAAATACCGCGGGGAACAGCTGATCGAGATAGTATTTGGGCAAAAGAACGTTCTCAAATACCTGATCGTTGATTCGAAGCACCGAACCTAAACGCAAGACAAAAAAAGTCATAAACACGAGTAGCCAAGGCAACATCCTTCTGCGAGTTTGCGCTTTGGTTAATCCCAAACCAATAAAGATCAAAGGCAAAAAACCCAGGTAACTAGTATGGGTCCAACCTTTTATAGAATGCTTACCGACCTCCAATAGCTCGGAATGCTTCTCAACAAATAGCGAATAAAGAACCGGCGTAGTGAGTGGATGCCGATAATTGACGAAAGAAGCAATCAAATCATTGCCAGACTCTCTGCCAGCTACCTTGGCCAACGCTTGATCCAGGTTTCCTTTGTTAGTTAGAAGCGGCTGGACGCGAGGGAAACTCGTTGCAACAGCAACGCAAAGCAAAAGTGCAATACCCAGCCAAAACGCCGGCTGTCTCCAGCGCGAAATAGCAAACCAAAACATGAACATGCCTAGGGTAATCGCTAGGCACGCCAGGATATAAATGCTTACGTACGCGGTGATTCCGGTGAGGAAGCCCGAAATGAAATAGAACTTCCTACGCTGTTCAGAGATTGCGCGATGGAAGAAATACAGGGCGAGCGGCAATGTCACGATGAAGTTGATGTCGGGATGCTGACCGTGTCTGATTATGTGTTGGCTGAAGCCAAACACAACCGCCCCAAACAAAGCTAGCCATTTGTCTTTGAAAAGGAATACGAGATAGATATAGGCAGCCAATGTCGATGAGAAAACAATCAGCAGATAAGCCAAACTGTAAGCGTTTGACACCGGCATCAACGTTTGCAAACCGCCAAATACAAGCACATGAGGCAGACTTAGGCTATGGAAGGCCAGCGACACGCCATTCGGATAGAAAATTTCATCTGAATAGAAATAGTCCGCCTTGCCAGCAAGCACCGATTTCCAGTGCATCGCGTCCCACAGTTTCATCCAGACATCGCGATCGCGATTGCTTGATGGTAACCAGAAGGTGTCGGTATCGAAGACGTGTACGATGGTCGGCCATGTCATCACAACGAGCAGTACAGACACGACCACGATGAAGTGAACATGTTTCCGCATAGCGCTTCTCAGAGCTAGAATAAAACGAACTGTTGGCAGCATTAATACGAGTTTCGTCTCAAACAATCTCTATGGCAATGTGCAAAAGTTTCCAAAAGCTATCGACTTGGAAATCTCAGGCAGGTAAGTACGTGGCAATCCTATGGCATGACTGAGAAGCGCGCGATTTCCAGCTCGCGTCGGAAAGTCTCTTGATTGCCGAGAATGGTGCCTGGCTGGCTCTGCTTGGTGACGTAGTCGTAGACAATTAGATTCACTAGGTATTCGCCAGGTGTCAGAGCGGATATGTCGATCTGTTGCCGCGAGAGCGGTTGGTTATCGATTACGTCATCGAGCTGCTGGAGCCTTTCTCCCTATGCATCAAAGACCTGAATTGAATAGGCATGTCTATCGATCTCCGGGACCGTCCACCAAAGGAATAGTTGTAGCTTGTCGCTGTAATGCTCGACCACTGCATCGGATAATTGGATGCCGTTGTCGAACTCTACAACAAACGGCTCGTCGCTCGTGATCAACTCACAGGGATACGCAATATCGATGTGACGTTCAACGACATGTTCTTCATCTTCTTGAATTCGCTCACAAAACTTGAGACGTCGAGAGAAAAAGTCCGCATAGACCTTACTTGCGGTCAGGTCCACTTGTTGCGGGTTGTAAATCATCCAGAAAATGCGGTCGGTGAATGCGATACTTTCCAGATCATGGCCTTGCGAATTCACGATTACGACAGCCGACCTGCCCTGCTCGTCTATGAGAATATTGATCAGATCGCGCCAACCGGACAATTCGATTGCGAAATATCGAAGCGAGTCTTTACTGATCCTTGTGGCAACGTCAAAATTGAGCAGCACTTCGTTGGGACGCGGCTCGTTCGCCGGGGAATCTCGGAATTGATTTAGATGTTTACGCGAATTCTGCCAGAAGATTATGGAATCGGCACATACGTCCCGCAGATCTTGTATTCGGTAAATGTCTACATATCTGTCTTGGTAGGCAGGTCGTACATCGGCGAAGCTGTCACGAACTTGCTGCGCACCATTTTCTCTCAGGTGTAGCACTGCATGTGAATATCCATCCTTCAGCAAGTCATCCGCGGCGCGGAGATATTCGTCGAAATTTTCGACTTGACATCGATAAGTCTGGTGTTGGCGCCATGAGTTAAGCAAGCGGTTGCGTTCAATGTAATCGTAGGCAGAAGCGGGTGTGCGCGAAATCATTCCTTCAACTTGGGGAAAACCGGCGACTGACTGGTAAAAGTTGTAGAGTTTGGAAGTATTTCGACCCATTGGCAGATTTATCAAACGAATAGAGTCGTGATCTTCCTGCGCTTGCAACCAGGATATGTATGCGAGTTGCATATCGTGTACAACTCTCTGATCTGGTGGAGCAAAGTACTCGAAGGAGACAAGTGCAATGCACAAGAGAACCAGACCCGAGCGGTATTTCGGTTTGGTAAAACTAATGATCGCGTTGAGCCCATAACATGACAAAACCGCTAGGGGTATAAGCATTCCCATCTGAAAATGGTCAGTCACGTGAAAAGCTTGAAAAACCACGGGGAACAGTTGGTTGAGATAGTATTTTGGCAATAGAACGTTTTCAAATACTTGGTCGTTGATTCGTAGCACCGAACCCAGACGCAAGGCAAAAAAGACCATAAACACGAGTAGCCACGGCAAAAGGATTCTGCGTGATTTTGTTCGGAATACCGCCAATAGGATTAGAACAACGGGCAAGAAACCCAGATAACTGGTATGCCTCCAGCCGTTAAATTTGCTAATGCCTTGAAGCAAGTACGGATTCTCTGAAACATCAAATGCGTGAAGCAAAAGCGGCGTCAAGAAAGGATGGCGGTAATTCACAAACGAGGCAAGCAGATCCGTGGCTCGTTCAACTCCATTGGCTTTGTTGAGTGCGCTCGCCAGATCATGGCTGTCCGCTAGCAGCGGCGCGATGCGTGGGAAGCTTGTCGCAACTGCGATGCAAATCAGAATGGTGATTCCCAACCAATAAGTTGGTTGCCTCCAACGCGAAATCGTCATCCAGAGCACGACCATGCCGAGAGTTAGTAACAAGCAAATTAATGTATAAATACTCACGTATGCTGTAATTCCGATGAGTAAGCCCGAAATGATGATTAACTTCTTACGATGTTCAGACATTCCGCGATGGAAGAAATACAAGGCGAGTGGCAATGTCGCGACAAAGTTAATGTCGGGCTGGTGACTGTGGCTGATTATGTGTTGGCTGAAGCCAAACACGACAGCCCCAAACAATGCCAGCCATTTGTCGTTGAAAAGGAATAAGAGATAAATATAGGCTGCCAATGTCGATGAGAAAACAATCACCAGATAGGCCAAATTGTAAGCGTTTGACACCGGCATCAACGCTTGTAAACCGCCAAATACAAGCACATGAGGCAGACTTAGGCTATGGAAGGCCAGCGACACGCCATTCGGATAGAAAATTTCATCTGAATAGAAATAGTCCGCCTTGCCAGCAAGCACCGATTTCCAGTGCATCGCATCCCACAGTTTCATCCAAACATCGCGATTCGTTGTCGGCAACCAAAACGTGTCGGTATCGAAGACGTGTACGATGGTTGGCCAGGTCATCACGACGAGTAGTACAGACACGACCACGATGAAGTGCAGCTGCTTCCGCATGGCGCTTCTCAGAGCTGGAATAAAACGAACCGTTGGCATAATAAATACGAGTATTGTCTCAAAGAATCTCTATGGCAATGTACAATAATGTCTAAAAGCTATTGACTTGGCGAGCTCGGACAGCAAAGTGATTGACAAATTTATGGCGTGACCGTGAAGCGCGCGATTTCCAGCTCGCGTCGGAAAGTCTCTTGATTGCCGAGAATGGTGCCTGGCTGGCTTTGCTTGGTGACGTAGTCGTAGACGATGAGTCTCACCGAGTAGCGTCCCGAAGCGAACCCTACCTTATCGATGCTGTGCAGTTGCAGCGGATCAGCAAGGATGACATGATCACTTTGGCTTACTTTTTGGCTATGTTCATTGAACACTTGCAGAGAGTATGCGTTTTTGCCGTCGCGCGGACCCGACCACCAAAGATAAATGTCTAACTTTTCGGGATCGTCGCGGATCAACCGTTCGGCCAGCTGAATGCGACTCTCGTAAGTTACCGCGAGCGAACTGCGGAGATCAACCAATTCACATGGGAAATCTTTGCTGATGGCATACTCGAACACCGTGTCGCCGCCTAGCTCCAGACGCTGGCAAGTATTGTAGTAGTGGGCAAACTGATCCGCGAATTCACCCATCGTCGACAAAGCCGTCTGTTGCGGATTGTAGATCAGCCAGACAATACTGTTTCTCGAAGCGATATCAGCTATCGTCGAATAATCGGGATCAGAACTTTGGACGATGATGCCACTGGAGCCAGTGTCCAGAACATGAATGAGCCCTTTCCAGCCCGCCGTTTCCCCAGCGTAGAAGCGCACAAGGTTCTCGTTCGGCGCCTCGACGGGATGAAGGCTCAGGAGCGTCTCGTTGCTTTTGGGCACAGATTCCGGCCGCGTAAGAAACCGTTGCAGATGCGTCGCCCAGTCGTTACCGGACATATGTCCAGGACAGCTTTCGCGCAACTGTGACAGGCGATAGACCTCGGAAAACTTGTTCTTGAATGCGGCATCGGCGTAGATGAAGCTATCGGATACGCCAGATGAATTCCACAGCATACGATGCCTGATCACATGCGTAAAGCCATCAGCGGCCAAGCTATCCAAAGCATGCAGATAATCGTCTTGGTTGGCAAGATTGCAGCGAAGGCTTCTCCCTTCGTTCCAAGCGGCGACGATAAGATTCTTGTTGATATAGTCGTAAGCGTTGAACGGCGTGCGCCCGGCGATGCCCTCAACGTGCGGATAGCCAGACAAGGTCTGATAGAAATCATAGAGCTTGGCATTAAATCGTCCCATCGGCACGTTGATCAGGCGAATCGACTCCTGTTCATCTTCGCTGGCCAACCATTCAAGAAAGGCGGTTTGCTGCTCTGGCATGATCAACTGATTCCTGCCGCTGTAGTATTCGAAGGTCAGAATCGCGATCAGCAACATAATGAGATACAAGCGATACTTCGAGCGTATTCCGTGCAGCAGTGTCATCAATCCATAACTGGAAAGCACAGCCAGGGGCAGCAGTATGCCGCAATGGAAATAGTCTGTCGAATAAAATGCTTCAAATACAGCCGGAATCAGCTGATTCAGTAGATGTTTTGGCAAAATGATATTGCTGAATTCCTGACCATTTATAGTGAGCACTGAGCCGAGCCGCAATAGCAAAAAGGGGATCATCAGATAGAGCCAGAAGAGCATTTTTCGGCGATACGTCGGCCGCGCAAATCCCAAGAGAATTAGCAATAGCGGCAAATACCCCAGATACGACGTATTCCAACGTATATCAATTCGTACATCAAATAATTCCTCGAATATGGGCGTGAGAACCGGATGATCAAAGTTGACGAAACTCTGAATGAGATCGTTATTGAGTTCCTGACCGCCACCCTTGGTCAACGCTTGTGACAGAACTTCAGAATTGCTGAGCATAGGATAGGCGCGGGCGAATCCGAAAGATCCGGCGACAGCAAGCAATACCATGACGCGCAGCCAGTAACCAGGCTTTCGCCAGCGGTCAAGCGAAAAATAGAGAATGCAAAAACCGAGCGCGATCAGGATGACAATGTAAGTATAGTAACCGGTAAAAGCTGTGATTCCTGCCCAAAAGCCCGAAATCGCCGCCAGCCGCCAACGTTTTTCCAACACCGAACGATGAAAGGCATAAAGTGTCAGCGGAATGGAAAAGATCATGGTCACGAGCGGTTGCGACGGCCGCCCGGTGACATAGATGCTGCAGCCGAAAATTATGGCGCCAAATAAGCTGATCCATCGGTGGCGGAAGAGATAGAGCAAATAGACGTAGGCGGAGAGTGTTGTGGCAAATATTATCAGAAGATAAGCCAGGTTGTAGGCATTTGAGACCGGCAGGAAAACATCCAAGCCATTGAGCAAGAGCATATGCGGAATGGCGAAATTGTGGAAATCCAGCGAAACGCCCTGGGGATAGAACATCAATTCGGTGTAATAGAAATCCGCCCCGCCCCCCAATAATAGCTTGCCGTACCAGGCGTTCCAGAAGTTGGTCCACACATCAAAGACTTTGGTTGGCAACCAGAAGACATCGGTATCGAAAACATAACGAATCGTCGGATAGGTCATGGCGATGATCACAGCCGTGACGATCACGATGAAATGCAGATGGTTACGCAGCGAGGTGAAAATCCTGGACATGTGCAAAGGTAACCCGTAAGTGACCTAGGTTGGCCTAGATTCTATCTGTTGAGATTCTACATTCACTTCTGACGCGTGTGTCTGATGTCCAGATTAGCGTAGCAAGCGGCGTATGGATAGCGTTCAATCTACGCAACATCCGGTCTTAGGTTTATTAAACCCGCCAGAAAGCATAAGCATGCCAAATCAGTTTTACAAATGAGGCAGATTCAAGGGCGTTTCAGCCAATTCACAGCCTCTTTGGCGAAGTAACTGATGATCATATCGGCACCAGCGCGTTTAATGCAGATCAAGCTCTCAAGAGCAACCCGCTGCAAATCCAGCCAGCCACGTTGCGCCGCGGCGTGAATCATGGCATACTCGCCACTGACTTGGTAGGCTGCGAGCGGAAGATGTACAGTTTGTCGTAGTTGATTCAAGATATCGAGACTGGGCAAAGCTGGTTTTACCATCACGATATCGGCACCTTCTTTTATATCAAGCGCGACTTCTTTGAGCGCCTCGCGAGAGTTGGCTGGATCCAACTGATATTGGCTACGGTCACCAAAGCTCGGTGGACTTTCGGCAGCGTCGCGGAAGGGACCATAAAAAGAGCTGGCGAATTTTGCGGCGTAGCTCATCAGTGCAACATGCTGAAATCCGTTGCCATCCAATGCAGCGCGTATGGCACCCACCATGCCATCAATCATGCCCGATGGCGCAATGACATCGGCGCCAGCTTCTGCATGGACGACTGATGCGCGTTCCAGATTTTCCAGAGTCGGATCATTGAGCAGGTAATCAAGCGGCAGGTTTGCGTCGAAATGGTGATTTTGCGGTGAATTGATGATCCCGCAGTGTCCGTGATCGGTGTATTCGCAAAAGCACATATCGGAGATTACCAGTAGATCAGGCGCGACGTCTTTGATGGCACGGATCGCTCGCGGCACGATACCCTCTGTGTCAAAATTGTCGCTACCACACCAGTCTTTGTCTTGAGGAATTCCAAACAGGATTACAGCCGGGATTTCCAAGGCGGCGATCTCTGCTATTTCGTCCGGCAAGCGGTCGATGCTCAGTTGAAACTGCCCGGGCATTGAAGCTATTGGTAGTCTCTGATCTTCGCCGTGGCGTACGAAAAGCGGGAAAATGAAATCGGCCGGAGATAGTTGCGTCTCGCGGGCCAGGCGTCGCATATTGGCTGAAAGACGCAAGCGACGCGGACGATTTTTCAGGTTCTCTAGTCTGACTAGTTCCTTCAGCATGAAAACTCGCTCGTCAATGGCGCCGCCAGTTTACCACAATTCCCAATGCACCACATCATCCATAGTGCGACGGCCGCCGGCTTGCAGGGGTTGCGCAGCGGTGGCGGCATCCACCGGATAGCCAAAGGATATCACCAGACGAGTTTGAAAACCTTCCGGGATACCCAGTAGCTTTTGCGCATCTTCCGGCTGGTATATCGTCCCCAGGCAAGACCCAATGCCTATCTCCGTTGCCACCAATTGCATATAGGCAGCGCTTTGGCCCGAATCAAAAAAGTGCCATAATGTACGTTCGTTTTCGGTCGGCACCACGATTATGACGCAGAGCGCGGCGCCGGCCACATGTCCCATGCCGGCGCCCAGCTTCGCTACTTGCTGCAAGCGATCCCGATCTTGCACGGCGATAAAATGCCAAGGCTGGCTGTTTTTCGAGCTTTGGGACCGTCTGCCGGCGTGGAGGATCCTCTCCACTTCCGCAGGTTGCAGTGCCTGATCTTTGAATTGGCGAATTGCTCGTTTGCTCTGTACCGCGTCCCAAACCTTCATATCATTCCTTTCCGACGACATTTATTGGGTCAAATGCCTCGCTGAGACTCTCCCCGTCTAATCATCGGCTTTGGGCAATCTGCCCATATCGCTGTGATGAATCTTTCCATACGACTGCATTTCGTTGCGCAGCATGTCGTTTAGCTCCGCCTCGTAGGCGATTTGCGCTTCAATATCTGCTTCCATCGCGAATTCGATCATTACTTTTGCCACAGACTTCTTCACGGAGCGCTTGATGATCTCTTCCAACTCGCTTACCGTCAGTTCATTGATACTGCGATTGTCCATGTTTGCTCGGCAAAATAGCCGGGATTTGGCTAATTCGCCCCACTCCTTTCAGATAAATTGCTGAAGTACGCGCGAGTGCTTGCTGGTACCAGCTGGGTACACCATATGAATCCGTTCGCTCTGTTTCTGCAGGTTTCCCATACTTTAATTGTAACTACGAATAAGAGAAATTGCATCTGAATCGCCGAATACTTACACTCTGTTGATTTTTGCGCATTGCTCATTGCTTGTTTCTGCTTATACGCGCACGGATGAGTGTAGTCGCAGTCTTTGTATATTTTGTACAAAGTCGCTCCTTGCCAACTTTTGTGGGTGCCGGAAGCCTCTGTCTACGAGGACTTGTGTATCAAAAGAGACTGTGTGACACTGACTGCGTTTTACTTCTTCGGTTGCGGGTTGGCGGATGCCTCTGATTCTAGCGGGTTTCATCCTTTTTCTTGGCAGCATTGTGCAAGGCGCAATTGGCTTCGCCCTCGGCATGATTGCGGTGCCTTTGCTGGTGGACGCCGGCTTCAGTTTGTCGCAAGCTGTAGCATTGACCACGCTTTCGATCGGAATCCAGGTGGTGTTCGGCGTGCATCAGCTACGTGAATATATCCCTTGGGACGATGTCAAGCTGGCAGCAATTGTACGTTTCGCCACGGTGCCATTTGGCGTACTGATATTGCTGGTCGTCGAAGATGTAAATAGCGCCGAGCTTAAGCCACTGGTGGGCATGGGTGTGCTGCTGGGCGTCGCCATCCGCGCTTTAGCCTCGGGACAGGTTTCACGTGATCTGCCACGAGTTTTGTCGATTGCCACCTTTGCGATAAGCGGGATATTGCAGGGCTTGATTGCAATGGGAGGCCCCCCGTTGGTGTTGTGGATGACCACTCGCAACTTCCGGGCGCATGAGGCGCGCGCTTTCACAATGATACTCTTCCTGCTAAACGCGCCAGTGCATGTATTGCTCTTGCTTTTCCTTTCGCAAAGCATGAGTATCGATGTGGTCATGATTGCTTTGATTTTGTCGCCAATTATCTATTTGGGAACTACGATCGGCGTGCGTATTGGCAATCGCTTCAGCAAGCCGTTGCTCAATCGCGTGGCGCTGGCGGTGCTGGTGGTGATCGCCTTAAACGCGATATTCTAGTCGAGGAAGGAGCAGGCATGGTAGAACAACGTGGATGCGGAATACTGGACTTAAGCTCCGAAGACATGCGGAAGTTGGGTTACCATGTCATAGAAACCTTGATCGACTACTACGAAACGCGCGCCGAAAGACCTGTGGCGGGGAAGCTGGATTACGAAGAACTTGATGCGATACTTTGCGAACCGCTGCCGCGGACAGGTATGCCTTGGCGCGATGTCTTGGAGCAATTCGAGCGTCAGGTGGTCAAACCGACTAATCATGTCGATCATCCGCGCTTTTTCGCATATATTCCGCTCGCCAACAACTTCGTCGGTGTGATGGCGGATGCACTGGCGGCCGGTTACAACGTCTTCAACGCGGTCTGGCTGCAGGGGCCGGGAGCGGCGCAGATAGAACGGCTGACGGTGGATTGGCTGCGGCAGATCTTCGGTTTTCCGGCAGAAGCGGGCGGCACCTTCGTCAGTGGTGGCTCGGTAGCCAATCTGACGGCGCTGGCAGTGGCGCGGCGGATACGCCTGGGAGACGACATGGACGGCGCAGTGGCTTACTGCTCTGACCAGGTCCACTTCGCCGTGTCGCGCGGTATGCGCATATTGGGATTCAAGCCAGAGCAATTGCGAAAGATTCCCAGCGATGGAAACTTCCGACTGCCCGTTCCCAGTCTGCGCGAGGCGATTGCGGCAGATCGCGCGGATGGCAAGCTTCCGTTCTGTGTTGTTGCATCGGCCGGAACGACCAATACGGGCGCGGTTGATCCCTTGGACGCGCTCGCCGAACTTTGTGAGCAAGAGAATCTGTGGCTGCATGTTGATGGCGCATATGGCGCGCCGACGATGTTAACCGAGCGAGGCAAGCGCGCGCTGAAGGGTCTGAAACGCGTCGATTCGCTGGCTTTGGATGCACATAAGTGGCTATTCCAGCCGATCGAGTGTGGCTGTGTGTTGGTGCGAGATCAGCGCTGGCTTAGCCAAACCTTCAAGGAGACATCGGAAGTGCTGAAAGATGTGCAGCTGGCAGGCGAAGAAATCAATCTCATGTATCAAGGAGTGCAACTCACGCGACAGTTTCGGGCATTGAAGTTGTGGATGAGTTTCAAGGTCTTTGGTCTGAACGCCATAAGCGAGGCAATCGCGGCGGGCTTTGAGAATGCGGAATTGGCTGAGCGATTGCTGCGCGAAGCTGGCTGCTGGGAGATCGTCACGCCGGCTCAGATGGCTATTGTCACGTTTCGTTACAAGCCGACCGATGGCGATGAGATACTCGCCAACCGTGTGACACACGACCTGGTTGGACGGATGCTGGAAAATGGATTAGCTTTTGCCTCGGGCACGCAGCTGCGCGAAAAGACGGTCATGCGAATGTGTACCAATAATCCCCGCACGACTCCAGACGATCTACGGCAGACCGTCGCGCTTATGGCTCAGCTGGCGACAGAATTGGAAGCGCGGCTCAATGACATGCCGGCCTCGGAGTAAGTGGCTGCGCGCCATGATGTGTGTAAAGTTTGTAAAACTAGCCGCAATTTTCAAGAATAGGTCCACTTTCCGGCAGTACGGCCGGATTCCGATTATCTGGTGGGCTAAAGTTAGGAAACTGGTTTTCTTGCGTTTTCCTATGCCGGCTTCGTCGCTACTGCTCTACTGTGTACCCATGCGTGTACATCTTATTGTCGATTAGAGGACGATATTCTAAATAGGAAAGGATCCAGTTTGGACGATTTGAGCCTTAAAGAAAAGCTGCAATTGAGTCGCGATGAGATGCAGCAGATGGGATACCAGGTTATCGATGCATTGGTCGATTATTTTCACACGCAATCGACTACGCGGGCGACGAATTTGGTGGATGCGGACGCGGTTAAAGCAATATCGAGCGAAACCATGCCACAAGACGGGCTACCATGGCCACAAGAGTTGGAGCAATTTGACCGACAGGTGATTTCGACGCTCTCCCATGTCGATCATCCACGTAACTTTGCGTTTATTCCGCTAGCCGGCAACTATGTCGGCGTCATGGCGGATACGCTGACATCCGGTTATAACGTCTTCAACGCGGCCTATAAGATGGGCGAAACTGTATCAGAAATAGAACGCATCACCGTCGATTGGCTGCGGGATATATTCGGCATGCCAATAGAAGCTGGGGGCGTCTTTGTGAGCGGCGGATCGGTAGCGAATTTGTCTGCCTTGGCGGTGGCCAGACTGGTGCAATTGGCTGGCGATATGAGCGACGCGGTTGCCGATTGTTCGGATCAGATGCACTTCGTTATTTCACGCGCGATGCGAATCCTGGGATTTGCGCCGCATCAATTATGTACGATAGCGAGCAATGAGGACTTTCGCCTGCCTTTAACAGATCTTGAGCGGACCATCGCCACTGACAAAGCGGCGGGCAAACGTCCTTTCTGTATCGTTGCCACGGCTGGGACGACCAATACAGGCGCGGTGGATCCGTTGGCAGAGCTGGCGGATCTGTGTCAGCAAGAGGATCTTTGGCTACATGTCGATGGCGCCTATGGCGCAGCAGCTTGTTTGACAGAGCGTGGGAAGAAGGCGCTGGCTTGCATGGAGCGAGCCCATTCGCTGGCCATGGATGCGCATAAATGGCTGTTTCAGCCGATAGAGTGCGGTTGTGTATTGGTGCGGAACCGTCGCTGGCTTAGCCAAACCTTCAAGGAAGCGCCTGAACTCTTGAAAGATGTCGAGCAAGAAGGCGAAGAATTGAACTATATGTATCTGGGCATACAGTTGACACGACAATTCCGCGCCCTGAAATTGTGGATGAGCCTCAAAATCTTTGGCGTCAAGGCCATGCGGCGGGCCATTGATCGCGGATTTGAATTGGCGGAATTGGCGGAGTCATACCTAAGAGACTCCGGAAACTGGGAGATCATAACCCCGGCACAAATGGCTATCGTGACTTTTCGTTATATCCCGCGCGACGGTGATGAATCGCTGGCCAATGAGGTAACGAATTCGCTGGTTATGGCATTGGCAAGGGACGGGTTTGCGTTCGCTTCCAGCACGAAGCTGCGCGGCAAATCTGCCTTGCGAATGTGCACCAACAATCCGCGCACAACTCCAGATGATCTACGCCAAACCGTCGCGCTCATGGGGCAGCTGGCGGCGGATTCGGAAAAGCGGCTTAGATACATGTCGGCATATGAGTAACATGAATAAATAAGCATGAAATTATAGGATCTATACAGTTAGCCGTATGTTGCTAGAATCGGGGCCCATTGCTTACAGTACTACCGTTTTCTGTTCCTATTGGGGACTAGACTAAAATATCGAGCTTCTGGCGTTTTCGCAAGCCAATTTCCTTGTCGCTATTAGACCTTTTAGCCCTAGGCGACCGGGCGGTGATCGCCTTCGCTAAATCCATTACTTGAAAGAACTGATATGTCCCGAATGAGCCCCAGAGACCAAGTAAAACTCAGCCCGGAACAGATGCGCCAAATGGGTTACCGCATCATCGACATGCTGGTGGATTATACTGGGGCGCAAGCCCAATTCCCGGTAACGCGAGCCCTGGATCACGCGACCTTCGAGGAAATCTTGGACGAGCCACTGCCGGAAGCGGGGTCGGATTGGGAAGATGTGTTGGAACAATTCGAGCGGCAGGTGCTGACGACGATTGACCACCTGGACCATCCGCGCTTCTTCGCTTATATTCCATCTTCCAGCAACTTCGTCGGCGCCATGGCAGATACGCTGGCTTCGGGCTACAACATCTTCAACGCCTTATATCCACTAGGGACAGGCGCTGCGATAGTCGAAAGGGTGGCTATAAGTTGGCTGCGCCAGCTCTGCGGCATGCCGGAAGAGGCGGGCGGCTTGTTTGTTAGCGGGGGCGCCGTGGCGAATCTGACGGGGCTGGCGGTGGCGCGGCAGGTCCAACTGGGGGGCGATATGCGCGATGCCATCGCTTACTGCTCGGACCAGGCGCACTTCGTCATCTCCCGCGGACTGCGCATTCTTGGTTTTGCGCCGGAACAACTGCGCGAAATCCACGCCGACGAGGATTTCCGGCTTCCAGTGGCTGATCTCGAACAGGCGATTGCAGAGGACAGAGCGGCGGGCAAACGTCCGTTCTACGTTGTCGCGACAGCGGGCACGACCAATACGGGCGCGGTGGACCCGCTCAATGACTGGGCGGATCTGTGCGAGCGTGAGGGTCTTTGGCTGCATGTCGATGACGCTTATGGCGCGTCTGCCTGCCTGACCGAGCATAGAAAGCAGGTGTTGGCTGGCATTGAGCGCGCGCATTCACTGATCTGGGACGCGCGCAAATGGATGTTTCAGCCAGTTGAATGCAGTGTTCTGCTGGTGCGGGATCGCCATTGGCTTGGTGATACGTTTAAGGAGACGGCGCATTTCCTCGTTGATGCTGAATCACATAGCAAAGAAGAGGTTGGCGAAGAGATGAATTTCATGTATCAAGGCATTCAGTTGACGCGTTGTTTCCGCGCCTTGAAATTCTGGATGAGCTTGAAAGTATTTGGCGTTGCTGCGATGCGACAAGCGATTGAACGGGGATTTGAACTAGCTGAAATGGCGAAAAAATTTTGCGAGATTCTAAGCGCTGGGAGATCGTCACGCCGGCGCAAATGGCGATTGTCACCTTTCGTTACAAGCCGAGCGACGGCGATGGTGGGCTCGCCGATGCGGTGACGGATGCGTTGCCGGGCGCCATGGCCGCGAATGGATTCGCCTTCGCTTCGACTTCCAAGCTGCTAGGGAGGCCGATCATGCGCATGGTCACGAACAATCCGCGCACCACGCCATCCGATTTGCGGCAAACCGTTACCCTGATGGGTCGGCTGGCAGCGGATTTGGAGAGGCAGCACAGAGTCGCTGCCTCGGCATAATAGTTGGCAGCCCGTCGCTGCATCTGTACAGCCTGTACAGTCAGCCGTAAGTTGATAAAATACCCGCACTTTGCTGACAGCAAAGATCTTTCACTTTTGACTTAAGGATCAGACTTTGGATATCGGATTTCTGGCGGCCTCGCTAGCCAGTTTTGCTTTTATCGTATTAGCTGCGTACCAGGTTGGACGCCTGGCTACTCATTTGCACTTGCCGCTCATAAGCGGCTACTTGCTCGCGGGCATTTTAGCTGGCCCATTCGTTTTGCGCTTTATGTCGACGCCGGACGTCGACGTGCTGCGCTTCCTGGACGAAATGTCCCTGGCCTTCATCGCCTTTGTCGCCGGCGGAGAGATGGCGCTGGACGAATTGCGCGGCCGTTACCGCAGCATCGGCTGGACTACCTTTACACTGATAGTGACGATCTATATCGTGACCGGTGCGGCGATCCTTCTGCTTGCTGAATTCATCCCGTTCATGCGAGAGCTGTCGATGGCGGGCAAGCTGGCGGCAGCGCTATTGGGAGGCACGATCCTAGCGACCAGATCGCCCTCTTCAGCGATTGCGATTATCAACGAAATGCGAGCGCGCGGTCCCTTCACGAAAACGGCACTCGGGGTCACGCTGACCATTGATGTGATTATCGTCGTCCTCTTCGCGCTCTGTACCGCTATCGTTAGCACGCTATTGACCGGGCAGCGTTTCGATCTGGCCTTTGTGGCACTTGTGAGTGTCGAGATACTCGGTTCTATTTTGCTCGGTATTTTGGTGGGCAAATTGCTGATACAGGTCTTGCGCACGCATTGGGAAGAGTGGCTCAAGATACCCTTGATCTTGCTAATCGGTTTGCTGGTGTTTGTCCTCTCGAGAGAATTACGCCATTTTAGCCTCGAGCAAATGCCATTTGAACTATCATTCGAGCCACTGCTTATCTGCATAGCGGCGAGCTTTTGGCTGGCCAATCGGACAACTTATCGCGATGAATTGCGTCATTTGTTGCATCGCGTGGAGATACCAATCTTTGTCATTTTCTTTACGCTGATTGGCGAATCCCTGGACATAGGCATTGTAGCGACGATACTTCCCGTCACTGTGCTGATCTTTGCGGCCAGGCTGGTTGCGCTCTTCATAGGCGGCTATCTCGGCGGTACGCTCGCGGGTGATCCGCCACAGTTAAACCGTTTGACCTGGATGGCTTACATCACACAGGCGGGTGTCGGCTTGGGCTTGGCAAAAGAGGTGGCGATCGAATTCCCGCAGTTTGGCAACGATTTCACTACCTTGATGGTAGCTGTGATCGTATTAAGCCAACTGGTGGGTCCGCCCTTCTTCAAGTTTGCCGTGCGTCTGGTTGGCGAATCGCATCGTCCCCAAGACATCAAAGACGACGAGATTCTTGATGTGGTCATCGTCGGCATAGAGAATCAATCGCGGGCGCTGGCCGACCGGCTGGTGGCTCATGGCTGGCGTGTCAAGCTGGTCGATACCGTGGCCTCACATGTCTCGGACAATGGCGAGCAAACCGGTCAACCGAAACAGGAACACTGGCTGCCCGAGATTTCCGCAGAGGCCTTGAGGCGCATCCTCGAACCCAAGACGGAAGTGGCGGTGACATTGTTGCATGACGATGTCGAATGTCTGCAACTATGCCAGATCTTTTATGAGGATTTCGGCATCACACGGCAGATTGCCCGTCTCGACGCCTTCAATTTGATCGAAGAATTTCGTGAGCTGGGTGTGCATGTACTGGATCCGGCTAGCGCGATGGTGCATCTATTGGACAACTTCGTGCGGGCACCGCAGCTGGCCACGATGGTCTTTGAGGATGATCCTGATCATGATGTCAGCCAGATCACCATCACCGACCCGAATGTGGATGGCCTGCATCTGCGCGAATTGATCTTGCCGGATGATGTGCTGGTGATGGCCATCGTGCGCCGTGGACATAACCTTGTCCCGCATGGTTACACCAACTTGCACCTTGGCGACGAAATCACCTTGATCGGTTCGGCGCAGAGCCTGGAAGAGGTGGCGTTGAAACTAGGTTATTGACAACGGGGCGGGTCGTCGAATTGTCTTCTCGCAGCCCGTAAGAATGGCTGAATAGATGCCGTCAAGATGCTACTTGGTTACCCGCAGATTGAGTCCTGCGAGCGCGAAAGTGGGCAATATGAACGAGTTACCGGTGGCGATTATCGGCGCTGGACCGGTGGGATTGGCGGCTGCGGCGCATTTGCTGGAGCGTGGCGAAGAGCCCATCATTTTCGAAGCGGGTGCGAATATTGGCAACAACGTCTTGGCATGGGGCCATGTACGCATGTTTTCCTCTTGGGAATTCAACATGGACGCCGCTTGTGTGCGTCTACTGGAAGCGACTGAATGGGTCGCGCCGCCCTTGGATAAATTGCCGACCGGCACAGAACTTTATCGGCGTTACTTGCGACCATTGGCAGAGCTGCCGGCATTGCGCGAAAAGGTCCATACTGGCGCGCGGGTGAAAGCCATCAGCCGGCGGAATATCGACAAAATGAAAGATGCCGGGCGTGAATCCGCCGCCTTTCAATTACAAGTCTCCTACGACGACGGCAGCGAAGCCTTGATTGAAGCGTGGGCTGTGATTGATGCATCGGGCACCTGGCATAATCCTAATCCGCTGGGCGCAAACGGATTGTCGGCGCTGGGCGAGGCCCGTCTGCAGCAGCGAATTAGCTATGGCATCCCCGACATCAAATTGGGCGAGCGCGAGCGTTTTGCTGACAAGCGAGTGCTGGTAGTGGGCAGCGGCCATTCCGCGATCAATGCCTTGCTGGATCTGGTGCGGCTCAAAGCGAAGCGGCCCAATACCTTAATTGTCTGGGCGATGCGTAACGCTAATCTGCAAAAGGTCTATGGCGGTGGCGATGGTGATGCACTGAAAGCGCGTGGGCAGTTGGGCAGCACCATGAGACAAGCAGTGACTGCCGGCGCGGTCGAGATGGTCGCGCCTTTTCAGATCATGCGTATTGAAGAGAAGGCCGACGTATTGCAGGTGAGCGGCGATTTGGATGGCATGCCATACCGGTTGTCGGCCGACGAGGTCATCGTTTGCACCGGGGCGCGACCGGAGCTGGACATGCTGGGTGAGTTGCGGCTTGATCTCGATCCGGCCGTGGAAAGCAGCCGGGCACTGGCGCCGCTGATTGACCCGAACCAGCATAGTTGTGGCACGGTACGACCGCATGGCGAAGCGGAATTGCGCCAACCGGAACCCAACTTCTACATCGTTGGCATGAAAAGCTACGGCCGAGCGCCGACCTTTTTGCTGGCAACCGGTTATGAGCAGGTGCGTTCGGTGGTGGCGTCAATGGCAGGCGATTGGCAAGCGGCGCGTGATGTGCAACTTAATCTGCCTGAGACAGGCGTCTGCAATTCCGATTTCGCTGGCGAGGCGGAATGTTGCGCTGTGACGACGGATGACGCGACGCTAGCGCTATTGTCAATTGACGAGATTCCGCTAGTAGCGTCTTGCTGTGATCCGCAATTGATAATGCCATCTTAGCCTGTCGCTCGGATGCCTCGATCGTCACCGTTTACCCCACCCCAATAGATGGAAACCTTGCGGATTTCGTCCAGGAAGGCGCACGCGTTGCAAGTGGCGCTTGCCTGACGACAAGCGCAAGACTATCATCAGCCTAAGACATCACAAATGGAGACGGGGAACAGACTATGGCGCATCCTATGGTGCAACAGTTGCGATTCGCGCGCAGTGAGTTTGTACGCTGCCTGGAAGGCCTAGGCTTGCAAGACGCGTATGTGCGGCATGGCCAGATGAACTGTATCAGCTGGATCATCGGGCATCTGGCCGCGCAAGAGAATCAATTCTTCGTATTCCTGGCGCAGGATAAGGTGATTCTGCCCGGCTTGCGCAAGACCTGCGGATTTGGCAGCCCGCCATCAGCGCCGAAGCTGGATGATATGTGGGCGGCATGGCACGAAGTGACGGCTAATGCTGATGTCTATCTGGACACGCTGACGAGCGAAGCGCTGCAGGGTCACCTTGAATGGAAAGGTGAGCCGCTGCAAGAGACGATCGGCACTATGATGCATCGCACCATTTATCATTACTGGTTTCATCTGGGCGAGGCGCATGCAATAAGGCAAATGCTGGGGCACCGTGACTTGCCGCAGTTTGTCGGCCGGCAGTATGAGGCGCCCTACATCCCCGGCTAGCGGATAAGACTGATGCGGCGAGCGCGAATTGGCATCACCACCGGTTTTCAGGACCAGCAGCAGCGCGTTGATGTTCGTTACATTCGCGCCGTGGAAGCAGCCGGTGGCATACCCATCATCGTGCCGCTATTGCAGGACGAAACTACTGCGCGCGACATTGCATCGCTGCTCGACGGCCTGGTCATCACCGGCGGTCCCGGCATCACACGCGGATTGATCGGCGATTTGCCGTCAGACTTGCCAGCGGTGGATACGCAGCGCGATCGCAGCGACAAGCTGATCTATGAGGCAATGTCAAAACGCCCCCTGCTGGGTATCTGTTACGGGATGCAATTTGTCAATGCCATGGCCGATGGTACGATCTTTGGCGATGTGCAGGTGCAGGCCGATGCCGATTGCCACAGTGCCGAACGTGGCGGGAGCGAGCACGAGATTCGCGTCATGCCAGCCACCTATCTAGGATCGATCTTACCGGCCGACAAACTCTTGACCAATTCACATCACATCCAGGCGATTGCTCGTCCCGGCACGGGTTTACGCGTATCGGCGTGGGCGTCGGATGGCACGATTGAAGCGATCGAATCCGATGACGGGCGGATCATCGGCGTGCAGTTTCATCCAGAGCGCATGGTGGAAGCAGGGTCGATGCTGTTTGTCGATCTGATCCGGCGCGCGGCCGCAGGCCTCTAACCAGTGTATTTCCCCGCCCCTCTTGCCACGCGACGCTATATGAGGCCGATCAAGCGGGTCAAGATGTCCTGTCTGATGTATCCGTTTTCCAGGTACCACTGCCAGGTGTCTTGCAAACTGGTTTCGATATTGATTTGCGGTGTGAACAAGTCTCGATGCGCTTTGCTGCCATTGAAGTAGACGAAGCTGCTGCCTAGCCGCGCTTGATTGGCATCCAACGGCGTCTCGATGCCCATACGCCGCAGCAGATCAATCAAGCGCGCGGTGCTTTCCAGCATGAAGTCGGGTGTCGTGAAGATTGGCGGACGCACACCGCAAGCCTTGGCAATCAGCTTGAACCACTCTGAATAGGGGTAGTTGGCGGTATTAAGGAGGTAGCGCTCGCCGCTCTTGCCGCGTTCGATGGCATTCACATGCGCCTGCGCCACATCGCGAACATCAATGACCGCCACGCCTCCCGATGAAATGGGCAGCGCCCACTGGAAACGGGCGGTCTGAATAATGAAGGTGCCGGAGATGGCATTGAGATCGCCCGGCCCGATAATGACGCTTGGATTCAGCGTAACGACATCCAGGCCAGAATCGACAAACTTGGCGACAACTTCTTCCGCCTTGACCTTGGTGTAGGCGTACCAGAAGCGGTGGGAAGGAAGATCAAAGCGGTCGCTTTCAGTCGCAAGCTCTTCACCGGAACGTATGCCAATGGTTGAGGCGCTGCTGGTGAAAATGACGCGCTTAATATGGGCGGCCTGGGCAGCAGCCAATACATTATGCGTGCCATCGACATTGATCCGCCACAGGGCGTCTTTGTCGTCATCTTTCCAGTAATCGGCTTTGGCAGCAACGTGAAACAAAATATCGCAGCCGGCGCAGGCGCGCTCCAGGGCTTGCCTGTCATTCAAATCGCCTTGTATCGCTTGGTAGCGCAATCCCTCGAGCACAGCCAGCTTGGACGGCGAGCGATACAGAACGCGCAGGGAATGACCAGCTTCAGCGAGCTTGCGCGCGAGATGCGATCCAACGAAGCCAGTAGCACCGGTAAGCAGGATTTCCATAGAGTCCCTTTGCCTCGTCAAGGCCTTGCTGCGAGATTCCAACCAGTATTGCCGCTTTCTATCCTAGCCGCGAATAGAAGAAAAGCAACGATTCGCAGTTTTGTTAGAGCGAGCAGCTTTCTCGCGCCCGTTAAAGAACGATCAGACCCAGTTGCGTGGCGCGGAACACGGCTTCGGTGCGACTTTGCGCATGCAGCTTGCTCATGATGGCATTAACGTGAAATTTGACGGTATGCTGTGTGATGCCCAGGGCAAGAGCGATGGCTTTGTTGGTCATGCCTTGCGCCAGCAACTGCAAGACTTCGTTTTCTCTCAGAGTGAGCGGCGTTGCCGGTGCCGAAGGCTGTGGCAGTGGCGCGATGTCGGTTAGGTGATTGAAGCTCGGATCAAGCACGATCAGACCCAGGTCCAGCGCCTGCAGAGCGGCCACAAGGGTTTCGGGATCGCTATCGCGAGGGAGCAATGCGAAACCGGGAAACTGAGACAGTTGCTGCCAAAGCACCGTTAAAGCTTCGTCCCTTTCATCCCCCACAGTCAGCGCCAGAACGGGCAATTCGCCCTCAAGTTGTACGAGTTGTTCGACAATGGATTCGCCTTGCCAAGCGAGATCAACCACCAATATATCCGGCTGCACACTTTCGACTATTTGCTGCAGGCCCGAAGCATCGGTCTGCGCCAACACATGACAGCCACGCTCTTGCAGCAAAGCCGTTAATCCGGCGCGGGCCAACAAATTATCGGCGATCACCAGCAGTTGTAATGCGGACAGGTGAAACGATTGGGGAGACATGGCACTTATCTTAGCAGAGCTGTCATTGGAATCGCATCATAAGCCTGCTGGTTTTCCCAGGGCGACGGCAATTGATTTAACATCGCAGATCCTTAACCGACAAAAATGTTTTCGCCAGCCGCACATTTGCTTGTTATAATGGCAGTCACGGGCAAACAAATTCGCCTGATCAAGAAGCTTGCCCGCCGCATTAATGGAGGAGGAGGTAGGCAATGGTTGAGGCACATTTCACGGTGCAAGATAGTTACGTGGCGCCCACAGTAGATCTTTTGCATGCTGTGTTTGCCGATTACCCCGGTCGTGATTTTGCGGTGCGCTTGTGGGACGGGACGATTTGGGAACCACAAGGCTCACAGGAACACCGCTTTACGATTGTGCTCAATCACGCTTCGGCACTGCGAAAGATGTTTTTTCCGCCTACAGAACGCCGTCTGGGCGAGGCGTATATGTTTGGCGAATTCGAAATCGAAGGCAATATGTACGAGGCGATAGATCTGGCACGCTATTTGTGGGAGGGCTGGACCTGGCGCGACACCTTGCGCTTTGCGCCGAAGCTGCTACGACTGCCGGCGGTCTCAAATGATTCCAACGGGCAGATTGCCAATGTGTCCGGTCACAAGCATTCCCTCAAGCGCGACAAACAAGCCATTCAATATCACTATGATGTATCAAACGAGTTCTATCAGTTGTGGCTTGATGAAAAGATGGTATATTCCTGCGCCTATTTTGCCGATCCGGACGAAAGCATCGACATGGCGCAGCGGCGCAAGCTCGATTATGTCTGCCGCAAATTGCGATTGCAGCCCGGCCAACGCTTGTTGGATATTGGCTGTGGCTGGGGCGCGCTGATCGTGCATGCGGCGGAGCATTACGGCGTCGAGGCGCTGGGCATCACATTGAGCGAGAAGCAGCTGGCGCTGGCGAACGAGCGGATCGCCGAGGCGGGCTTGTCGGATCGCTGCCGCGCCGAATTGCAAGATTATCGACATGTGGATGAATCGCAACCTTTTGACAAAATCGTTAGCGTTGGCATGGTGGAACATGTCGGGCGAGAAAACCTCGAAATCTATTTTCAAAAGGCTTACAACCTTTTGAAGCCGGGCGGCGTATTCTTGAATCATGGCATTACCTTGCTCAACGCGCCTTTTGAGGCGCTTTACGATGCTAAAGATTCGTTTGTGCAGCAATACGTTTTCCCCGATGGGGACAGCCAACCGATCGCCTTTGTTCTCGAGGAGGCCGCCAAAGTCAATTTTGAGGTTCGCGATGTGGAAAGCCTGCGCGAGCACTATGCCTTGACGCTAAAGCACTGGCTGCAGCGCTACGAGGCACACGAGCAAACCATCCTTGATATGATGGGACCGACGGGTTATCGGCAGTGGCGGATTTACCTGGCCGGCGCGCGTTGGGTCTTTGAATCCGGCTATAACTCTATCCATCAAGCCCTGTTATACAGATCGGTCGACGGCGAAGGCGCTTATGAACATCTGCCGCTTCGGCGCGACGATTGGTATCGGGAAGGATCATTATCCTGAACAGACGCGAACAATGACGCGCGTTGTAGAGATTCTGGCCGACTTGCCAGAAGTTGCCGTAGCCCGTATCATAAACTAGAGGGTCGAGGGCTGTGATATGGCGATAGATCTATTCTGGGATGGCAGGGAACAGAAAGTATTCTTGCTGGAATTCAAGGCCGAATGGACCTGGGACGACTTGGACGCGGTCTTGCAGGTGACACAGCGCATCAACTCGGAACGTCGGCAGCTGATCGGAGCAATTCTCGATTTCCGCGAGGGTACGAACTTGCCGGGTGGAACGATCTTCAATCTGGACGCGCTGAACCAATTCAAACAACTCCTTAACGTAAGCAGCAATGGCGAAGACAAGGGTCCGCTCGCAATTGTAGGCATGAGCGGGCTTTTGCGCACGATCGTCGATACTGCCGGCAGGTTCAACCAGAGGGTGCTGCACAATGTTCATTTCGTCGAAACGCTAAGAGAGGCGCGGCAAGTGATGCGAGCTCAACTCGAGCAGCGATCGGCTAACGCGCCGAGCTATTGATCGGGCTCCTCTATTCCTGGAAACACGCGCGGCATGGTGGCACTATTGCTTTGTTGCCGGCCCATCTCCCAAGCATATTTGCGCATTAACTGTAGAGCGGATTCTGCACAGAAGCAGATCTTACGGCCGTTCGCGAATTCAAGGTGTTTGTAACAAATTGGGGTTGGCCTAATTCCGGCACTCACACCAGACGCGGCTGAAGATCTGGCAAAAGCACCTCGGTGATATTCAATTCATGGCGCTGGCGATCCAGAAAATAGCTGACGCGCTGATAGCCGCCCGAGAGCAGTTTATCCAGCGCTTTGTCGAAATCGGCAGCGACACGCCAGGGATCATGAGAATCCGAACCCAAAACAACTGGAATATCCCGCTTCGCCATTTCCGCCAGGATGACCATACCGGGGTTCATCTCGCGATACGATTTGTTGACACCGCTGGTATTGAGTTCCATTGCGACGCCTGTTCGGGCGATGCGATCCAATGCCAGCTTGATGGTATCCTGATGATCGGCCACTTGGTATTGCTTTGGATGCACGATCTTGACAATATCGGGATGGCTCAGGCAATCGAATAAGCCGGATTCCGCGGCATTAGCCAGATTCTTGAAGTAGCTGCTTTCGTATTCCAGACGTGCCGAGTCTTTGAGATAGATTGATTTGTACTCTTCGGTCTGTGGATGCACTGAGCCGAGAATATAACTGAAATCGGCTTTATTATGCAGATCCTCAAGCCAGTTTTCCATGCCAGGCAAATAATCGCTTTCCATGCCCAACCGCACATCAACACGCCCGGCAAATTCATCACGCGCTTCACTTATCATGTCCACATATTGCGGCAACTGATGCACCGTCATGCGCACACTGGGGTTCCAGCCAAAGGGCATGGGACTGTGGCAGGTGAAAGTGATGCCACGCAGACCCTTGTCTTCTGCTTGCTTGGCATAGTCCGCCGGATTGCCGCGGGCGTGCTTGCAGAGGGGTGTGTGCATGTGCGAGTCGTACATATTGGGCTGAAAAGCCATGAGCTCTCCGTTGAAGTGCCATCCGGCACAAAACGCCGTCTATTTTGCTGCAGAAGTGCGGGAATGTCTATTGTGGCTTCCATCAGGGGCCAAGACCGACGCTTTTGCCTACTGCAAGGCAACGACATGTGATCCGACAGAAAAAGCGATGTAGGCTGAGACAGGTTCAAATTCTGAGAGGATTCTAATGATGTTCAGACGACTGATTCTATTGCTGGGTATTCTGCTGCCATTTACAGCATTGTCGACAACGCTAACTATGGCTTGCACCGGGGGGCCATATTTCAGCTTGGACAACCTGCCGGAAATGGAACTGCTGGTTCGTGCTTCTGTTATCGATGCTGATGACCGAGGTTTCAGCGCGATCATCAAGGTGGAAGAATATTACAAGGGCGACGGTCCTCAACTTCTGACTATCGCCCGCTACAATGTTGGATTGCAAACCGGACGCTCAGTGCGTAGCTACGATACAGGCTGTTTGTATGCCGGCGAGGGACACAGATGGCGCAAGGGAACTGACGGTTACTTTGCCCTTAGCCAAAACCTATTCGGGACTTACACCGATGCATATCACGGCTCGGCTCACTTCTATCTAAGGGATGGACAGATAAGCCACCAACAAGGTGCGGCGCAAGACTACGCGGTAAAGACTTTTTCAGAAGACGAGTTTGTAGCGCTCTTGCTTGAAGCTGGGGAACGCGAAGAAGCGATCGCACCGACAGTCGAAGATCGACCACGCTACAGCGAAATGAGCTATCCATTGATGCGATACTTGGAAATCAAGACGGTCGCCGGCACGCGCTACCGAGTCAATCCCGACCGAAGTGTGCGTCCGCTTGAAGCGCACGAGCCGATTGCGATCTCGCCGGACGGCGCTCATGTTGTACTGCGGGCTGATGACCATACGCTCGGCTTCTACTACATCTGGGACAAAGGCTATACTGACGAAGTCATCGACCGTCTCATCCAACAGCCGGGCCAAGAGGCGCGCTTCAGCAACGATAGCAATATGGTAGCGGTATGGGATGCTGCCCATCTCTCCCTTTATATGTTCCACAACGAAGGGAAAGGTGACCAAGGCGGGTATGGCGCGGGAATGACACTCGAACCGATAGCGCGTGCTGATTTGCAGCTCAAGAATAGTCAATCGGCAATCGTCAAGTGGAGTTCGGACAGCAGCACAATCGCCTGGCAAGACGAAACGGGCATCTGGCGTTGGAATCTATATGAAGAGGCGGAGCCTATGCCGGTCGCTGCATCCGAGGGTGCTGACGCCGGGCCTTTGTTGGAAATCTCGCGGCGTGGGCGTTACATACGTTATGGCAGCCCCGCCAGCTGGCAGCTGTTTGACAGCCGGACGCAAGAGCCAATTGCCAATGCGCTGTCATCGCCGAACGAACGGGTCTTGATATTTGTCAAAGCCGAGCCGGCAATGATAGGGGATTGGCGCGATGAGGAAGCATGCGCCCCACCCTTACAGGAAACATGTGCCGTGCACTTAGCGATTGACCATAACCCGGATGTCAATTTTTATGCTCATTTCGGTACTGAAGAGCGCCAGGAGCTTTCGGTCTACACCTTTCCCTACGAAATGGAACTGCTTGGTCTAATCGTCTGTGGCGCCAACTGTTATGTATATGGGACTTCATGGCAGCCGGCGATCGACAGCAATTCAAGCGGACAGCTATTGGGTGGGCGACGTCTTGGCGCAAACCTGCCGGACATTCGCCAAATTGTCTATGATCCCTTTTATGGTCAACCGGCGGTGTTGCGGGGCGACTACCGCATTGAATTCGCCATATACAACTTCACGGTCTACGAAAAGCTAGACGAAGACGACTTGCGCTACCTCGACAGCCTCGATCTTGAGACGATTGTTGACAGTCCCATCGTGTCTATCGAATGGGGACAGCCGATCTTCTACGACACCTTCATGCTGACGGCGACCGAGTACCTGCCTTAGCGCTTCATTCGCATTGACAGTTGCGACAGCCGGCGCGTGTGCCGTCGGTTGTCGCTGTAGTCAATCGTGACCTGCACACCAAGCCAGACAGGGCACCCTCAGCTCGCAGCCTTGCTCACTATGTCCGCGATCTTAGCCTCGGTCGCAGCGTCCAGCGCGGAAAAGAACCACGCGCATCCCATAAGCTGATCAGTCGCGCCCTCCTCGAGAGTGAAATTCGCCTTTTCGGTGAGACCGAAGGTCGCATAAGCATCCGCACGGAAAAAGCAGAGGACTGGACCATCTTTCGCGTACCCGGGCATGCCATACCACAATCTCGGCTTGAGATCCGGCACGGTCTTCGTGATGATTTCATGGAGCCGTTCGCCCATGGCGTTGTAGGGTTCGGGCCACGCGGCGATCTTCTCGAGAACTGCGGACTCGTTGTCGGCATTCTTCTTTGCTCTCTTTGTTGACATATTCGATTCCTTACTTTACTCAATTCCAAAAAGTAAGATATTTTTCGAAACAACAACGCAGGGAAGATACTTCATCAGTCAAGTTGTCGCCACTTGCGGAATCCCTATTCCTTGAAGGCAAAGTTGACAGACCGATCAAGAGCATAGACTGGGGACAGCTGATATTCTATGTCACCTTCATGCTGTCCGCCGCAGCCGCTCGGCGGCAGCGATAAGGTCTGTCGCCCTCACACAAAATATCAAACTTTCTGCTCGTGCGAGCATAGCAGTTTGTCAAAAAATAGTTGCTCCCAGGATAAGGCGTCATTGTCACCATACCGCGCACAGTATGGCAGATCGTTGAGCAACTGGAATTCACTGCGCGCGCAGTAGAAGCCAAATGCAGTAACTAGCTTAAGGCGTCCGCCAGCCTGCCCATATGCCGGCGAGTATCGCGATAGAGGTCGAGGTAAATCGGATAGAGCTGATCATAAACACGCTTCGCCTCATTGTTCGGCTGCACACGCCGCTTGATCTTGACCCATTGCTCGCGCAAGTGCCGCCAATCGCTGAAGATGCCCGCCGCCATACCCGCCAGGTAGGCATCGCCATAAGCAGCACCGATCGCTTGCCGTGGCACATCCTGCGGCAAGCCGGTGATATCGCTGCAGATCTGCAGCCAAAGCGCGTCTTGCACGCCGCCACCGATGGCGACCAGGCGTTGCGGCAACGCATCAACATCAGCCATGGCTTCGATATTGTGGCGCAGACCAAAGCCGATTCCCTCAAGACAACTGCGGTAGAGATGGGCGCGGCTGTGGCTGAGGCTCAAGCCGAAGATCAGCCCTTTGGCATTCACATCGTTGATCGGTGTGCGCTCACCGCTGAAATAAGGCAAGGTGATCAAGCCCTCGCTGCCTGGCTCGATCGGCGCGGCGCTCGACGATAACTGCTCGAAGGCATTGACGCCGCTTTGCGCTTCGATTTGGCGTTCCTCATGCGCCAACTCATCGCGGAACCAGCTTAGCAGCGCGCCCGATGTCGACATGCCCGCTGCCAGAATCGCCTGACCCGGCCGCAGATGGACCGAGGCCCACAGATCGCGATGCGGACGATATTGCCTTGTGGTTTGGATGAGAAAGAGCGTGGTGCCATACATGACCATCATATCGCCCTTTTCGATGGCACCGGCAGCCAGAGCTTCTGCCAAGGCATCGGCAGTGCCGACCGCGATTGGCGTTCCTAGGGGAATGCCTGTCTCTTGCGCCGCATGTGCGGTGACGACTCCAGCTTGCTCCGTCGACCACAAGGTCTCGGGCAGCCAATCCAGAGGGCAAACCCGCTCGACCCAGTCTTTGTGCCAGGCCATCTCCTGTACATCAAAGAAGGGCGTGAAATAGGGCGCGACGTAGTTATCGACGACAAAGCGGCCGGTTAAACGAAAAACGAGGTAGCTAGCGGCGGTGACGATTTTGCGCGTGCGCTGGAAGATATCCGGCTGATTACGGCGGTACCAGAGCACCTTGGGGCCGACCGACTGTGCCGAGAGCGAATGCCCGCATCGCTCGAATATCTCGTCCTCGCCCAGTTCAGCATTCAGGTCGGCGATTTCCTGGCCAGCGCGGGTATCAATGCCATATAGGATGGCCGGGCGCAAAGGCCGGTAATTGGCATCGAGTGGCAACATGGCAGGTGCGATGGCGCTGCAAGCGACCCCGGCGATGCGCGCGGGATCAATCGCCGCGCTTTTGATCAAGCCGAGTGAAATATCGCAGAAATCCTGCCACCAGATGGCATCAGCATCTTGCTCTGCCCAGCCCGGGCGGGGGATTTCAAAACTGTGTGGGACGGTCTGCTCGGCAATGACACACCCGTCAAGAGCTACCAGCACCCCTTTCGAGCTTGAAGTGCCGATATCGATTCCCAGCAAAAGCTGATCGTCGATCATCGTCTTTGACCCATTATTCCAAATCGACGGGCTGTCCGGTACGGGCTGATGTTTCTATCGCGGTCAGTACGCGCGTGACAAGAGCCGCTTCGGCACCGGTCGCCAGAACAGGTTGGTCATCGGTTACAGCATCGACGAAACGGGCGATCGCTTCCAATACGAAACCGCTCAGCCGCGCCGAATTGGCATCGAGCGTGAAACCGAGCGTATCTGGCAAGCTCACAGAACCGGCCGTATATTTTTCGACCGTGCGATTGTCGGAGGTATTGACGTAAAGCGCGCCTTCGCTGCCCAGTATCTCCATCTTCATGTTAAAGACGTTGGGCTCGCTTTCCGGCAAAATCCAACTGTTTTCCAGCGTGACCACCGCGCCACCCGCGAACTCGATGATGGCGACATGGAAATCCTGCGTATCGATCCCCTTCTCCTTCAAGACGCCGGAACGGCTGACAGCGTAGACACGGACGGCCTTGTCGTTTAGCAGCCAATGCGAAAGATCGCAGGTATGACTCGCCAGGAACCAGAGCGCCGAGCTTTTACTCGCCCAAGGCAGCATTTGCGTCGGCACGAAAGTCGTGTTGCTAAGGCGGGCGTAAATGTACTTGATGTCGCCGAGTTCGCCATCGAGAATGCTTTGCCGAGCCGTAACAAAAGCAGGATTGACGCGATTATGAAAGTCGACCATTAGCTTGACACCGGCTTCGTCGACTGCAGCCAATATCGCCTCGGCATCATCGACAGTGGTCGCCAGTGGTTTTTCCACCAGAATATGCTTGCCGGCTCTGGCAGCTGCCACGGCGATATCGCGATGGGCGAAGTCCGGTGTGGCAATGGAAACAGCGGCGATATCGTCACGCGCCAGCAATTCGCGGTAATCCGTGTAGACATGCTGAACGCCGTATCGGTTGGCGATTTCGCGGGCACGCTCGCCGTTCAGGTCGCAGACGGCGACCAACGCCGACTTTGGCATATGATGATAGACGTGGGCGTGCCAGGCGCCACCGACAATGCCGGTGCCGATCACGCCGAATCCTGTTTTTGTCATTTCAACTCCTTATCTGGCGAATACGCACGAAGTGAACTTTGGGTATCCTCTTATGGGACGAGTAGTTTCGGGCTTTTGCGCAATCAACTTGAGTTCTAGAAATACATACGATATATTTACAGTACATTCATAGGCCCATTTGTCAAAGGAAATGGCATGAATTGGGAAGATAAAGTAAACCAGCACGAACGAAGCATCGGGAGAATCGAAGGCACATTAGAGTCGCTGGCTACTAAAGAGTTCGTCCGAAAAGAAGTTAATGAAGCCATAAAAGCCATTGATACGAAAATTGACAAGCAGACAAAAGATATCGGGGACAAGATAGAAACGTTAAGTAATAAGATCAAGAAAGAGCGCAACTGGCGTATGTAGATCACCGGTGGCGCAAGTATTCTTGCGTTGCTATTAGTTGGTATTTCCACTTTTGTATCCACGCTTGTAAACATCGGTATAATTTCTGTTTAGCTTCTTCTCTTATAGAGATAGAGACCCTGACTATTATTCCCATTCATCCATTTTGTGGCAAATGACCAGATTTTTTCACCGTGCAGTCTATCCTTTCACCGCGCCAAAGGTCAACCCACGGACGACGTAACGCCCCAGCAGCAAGAAGATAATCATCGGCGGCAGCATCGCCACTACAGCTGTCGCAGCGATCTGATTCCAATAGACACCGGTCGAGGCGAAAAAGCTGATCGTGCCTACCGGCAGGGTAGTCGTGCTCTGTTTGCTGAGAATGAGCGGGAAAAGCACATTGTTCCAGCTGAAGACGAAGGTAAACATGGACGTGACGATGATGCCGGGCAATGCCAGCGGAATGATGATGCGGAAAAACGCCGAGAAGCGGTTGGCGCCGTCCACCCAGGCCGCTTCTTCCAAATCGATCGGCACTTCGTCCATGAAACTCTTAAGCAGCCAAACGGAAAAGGGTATCGCCAAAGTCTGTAAAGTGAGAATCATCGCCTGATAGGTGCCCGCCCAACCGATCCAGGACATCAGGATGAAATAAGGGATGACAAAGACAATTGGCGGCGCAATCAATAGGCTGATATACCAGTTCATGATAAATTCCTTGCCGCGCATGGCAAAGCGTGACAAGGCATAAGCGGCGGCAAGCGCAAAAGGCAGGCTGAGCAAAGTGGCGCCTGTGCTGACGATCACGCTGTTGACGAACTGCGGCGCGTTGTTACCGGGGTCGACAAATGTCCTTTCGAAGGATTGCAAGGTCGGTTGGAAAATTATTTGCGGCGGGAGGGTATAGGCGTCGCTGGGATGGCGAAAGGCCAGCAGAATGAACCAGAGGATAGGTCCGACAAAGAAGATCATGACCAGCGCCATGAGCGCGTAAATGATGATCTTGTGTCGCATGCCTAACGAGCGCATCAGCCTACCATTCACGCTTGCGAAAGATGAAATATATGTACAGATTGATGATGACAGTGACGACGATCACCACCAGCCAGGTCATGGCGGCGGTCAGGCCGATGTTGTAATTGACCAGGCCTTCGCGATAAAGGTTGAAGCTGAGCGTGCGCGACGAGGTGCCGGGTCCGCCACCTGTCAAGACATAGACCAGGTCGAAGCTGTTGAACAACTGCATGAAGCGAATCATCACCAGAAAGGCGGCGATGGGGCGCAAAAGCGGCAGGGTGATGGACCAAAACAGATGCCAGGGGGTTGCGCCATCGACTTGCGCGGCCTCCCTGACCTCTTCGGAAATCGAGAGCAGACCGGCATAAAGCACGATGGCGAAGAAGGGTGTCCACTGCCAGGTATCGACGAGGCCGATAGTAAAAAGCGATGTGGTGGCACTACCCAGAAAGCCCTGCGGCGGCACGGGAAAGCCGATGCCTTCCAGCAGCCAGGGCAGCAAGCCACCGTTAGGCTCCAGCAAATATCGGAAAAGGAAACCCGCCACCACCGGAGCCAGAGTGGTGGGCATGATGAGCAGGGCGCGGAACAGGTTCATGCCGCGCAGATGCGTATACAGCAGCAAGGCTATGCCCATGCCCAGCCAGAATTGCGCAAATGTACCCAAACCCGCCAGAAGCACCGTGTTCTTGAGCGCTTCGGTGAAAGGCGTGACCTGGAATACCATGCGGTAATTGTCCAGGCCGGAATAATAGAGCGGCGATGTGCTGGTTTGCAGGGTCCAGAACCAGAAACTGTTGCGCAGGGCAAAACCCAGCGGGTACAGAATCAGCGCCAGCAATATGATGATTGATGGCGCCAATAACAGGTATGGCAGACGTCGATTGAATCTCACTGATTACTCCCTGGATGCCCCACCCACGTGAGCATCATGAACTGGCAGGGGCGACTCGGTGAGTCGCCCACATTGTAGTCCAGTCTCATCGTCGGGCGATCCAATGGACCGCCCCTGTTAGATTGTCAAGGGATAGACGGTGAGACCAGCAAGAAAAATTGCACACGCTCTGCTTGATCCGTTACGATCTACATCGATGCCAGGCTGGCGATCAGCGCCTTGGTGTTATCCAGCGTGTCGTCGAAACTCGCTACGCTGTACGGGATCATCTGATTGCCGCTCAAGATATTCTGGAAGAGCGTCTGCGTGGTCTCCAGCGCTTGTTCCGGCGTGACAGTACCGGTCATCGCCTGATTAATCTGCAAGCCATAGACACCTTCCAGCGAGGTGTAAATCGGCGCCGGCGGACGAACTACCTTGCCATCACCCAGATGCATCATTTCCAGCTGCGTGGGCAGGAAGGGATAAAGCTCATTCAATCCGGCATCCTGGTAATTCGACTTGCGGCTGAAATCGGCGAATTGATTTCCGGCGACATTGACCTCGCCCATCGCTTTCTGACCATCGGAGCCAGTCGCCCATTTGATGAATTGCCAGGCAGCATCCTGATTGGCGGATGTCGATGGCATACCCAGCGACCAACCGCCCAGGCTAACGACCTGGTCACCACCGGCGGTCCGGGTCGGCAGCACTGCCGTCTCGAATTTATCGACTACTGGCGATGGTGTACCGGTCAGATAACCGTCGTTGTTGACCAGATAGAAGTAGGGCGTCCAGTGATAGAACATGCCGATATCACCTTGCGAGAAGCGTGTGCCGGCATCGAACCAAAGGTAGTTGATTGATTCAGGCGGCGAAGCGGCATAGAGACGATTCCAATCGTGCAAGGCCGCGACATTGGCATCGCTATTGATAGTCGGCGTAAAGTCCCAGGGGGATTCGGGGAATTGTGTGAACCAACGCGTGCCATAACTGGCGGAGAGTTGGCTGTACATGTGTACCACAGGCACCGGCTGCGCGCCGATAACGGTGGTGCCGTACATTGATGTGCCATCCAGATCCACCCCGTTGATCTGGTCCAGGATGCCGAAGTAATCTTCCCAGGTCCAGTCGCCGGCGTCCGCCACTGAAGCGGGCAGCGGATCCAGCCCGGCGGCTTCGAAAAGATCGGTGCGATACATGATGCCTTGGGCATAGGAAGCGATCGGCAGCGTCCAGACATGATTGCGCCAGGTGCTCAGTGAATAAAGGCATTCCGGCACAAAGTCATCAATGCCGGAATCGGAATCGGCGGAGATGAAATCATCAAGCGAGCGAATCCAGCCGTTGTCAGCATATTGGCTGATCCACATTTGATCGACGGCGATGACATCTGCATCCGCGCTTTGCGTCAGGAAGGCGTTAACCAGACGAGCTTGCAGGGCGGTGTAACCCAGCGACTCGATATTCACGCCGATGCCGGTCATCTCGGTGAATTGATTGACGACGCTTTGCAGCGCCAGATCCCAGGGATCGCCGACGGTCAGGACGTTGATGGTGGTATCGGTTTGGGCGGCGCTTCGGGCAAGATTAGCCAATGGCGAGAAACCAGCAACAGCGGCACCGGCAGCGCCACTCACACGCAGGAAATCGCGACGACTCAGATTTTTCTTGGACATTTTGAAACTCCTTCTTATGCATGTACTAAGTGACTAAACCTGCAGTTATCTGATTTTGCGATAATCACCCCCTTGCATCTTTAGATCAATAACTCGCCATCGGCAAATACGGTGACATCGTCAATCGTCACCATGCCGTTTTGCCGCAGATCCTTGATCAGATCCCAATGAATGCTCGACTGATTGACGCCGCCGCATTCGGGATAGGCTCGGCCCAGCGCCAGATGAATCGTCCCGCCAATCTTTTCATCGAGAAGAATATCCTTGCAGAAACGGTTGACGTAGGGATTCAAACCAAATGCGAACTCGCCTAAACGGCTGGAGCCAGCGTCGGTTTCCAGGATCTGCCAGAGGAAGTCTTCATTGGATGCCGCGCTTGCCTTCACCAGCTCGCCCTTCTCCCATTGCAGGCGGATATCGCGCACTAGCTGGCCGCCCAGAACGCCGGGCAGTTCAAAGTGGATCCTGCCGTTGAGCGTCTTGTTGACAGGCGCGGTGTAGATTTCGCCATCAGGCATGTTGATCTTGCCATCAAATACGCACCATTTTCGTCCGCGAACGGAGAAAGCTAGATCGGTCTCGTCACCGGCGATTATGCGTACGCTTTCGCTGCCAGTCAAGCGCTGCGTCTGCTGCTGCCAGCGAGCGCCGGCGGATTGGTAATCCATTAGACAGGCGGTAAAAAACATCTCTTCCAGCGATTGCAAATCGGTCTCAGCTTGTTGTGCCAAGGCTTCGTTGGGCACGCGAACCAAGCACCAGCGGGTCTCTTGCCAGCGCAAGCTCGAGACTTTGCCCATGGCCTGCTGGTTGGCTGCTAATGCTGTTGCCGGGACATCGTTTAGCTCGTGCAGATTGTGGGCGCCGCGCAGCCCGAAATAAACATCCGCCCAAGACATGCCATAGGCTTCGATTTCCGGCAGCCAACTGTGCTGCTGCGCATCACCGTATTTCAGCAAGCTGTGGCGCAGCTTTTCCGAGAGCAACTGAATCTGCGGAAAGGCGCCGGCTTTGACGCAAGCCTCATAAACCGCATGTGCCAGCGGGAAGCTCTGCACTTCGCCCATGGCGATCATGACGCGCTCGCGCGGCTGCACAGCGGTGGAATAATGCACCAGGACTTCGGCAAGAGCTTTCCAGCGCGCATCCATGTCATCAATCTCCGCGCGCCGTTTTGGCAACGCGCATGAAGTCTCGTACACGCGCGACATCTACTTCATTCCAGATATAACCATCACGCTTGAAGGCAGTGCCGGTGATGGTGCCATCGGCGATGGCGAGGGTGGCGGCCAAGTTGCCGCTATTGACACCGGTATTGGCGAATAGCGGCACATCGGGCACGGCTTCCTTGACGCGCTTCAGCGTTTCACCAGATGTTGCAGCGCCGGCGGTCAAGCCAGAGACACAGAGCGCATCCGGACCCGCCACAAAGACGGTCGACTTGGCGATCTCGACGACATTTCGATTGGAAAGGTAGACGGCAGATTCGGGCACGATGTTGAAGAGCAGCCTGATATGCTGCCCGTTGACGGCATGTTGATGACGGATGATTTCGCCGCAATTGGTATTCCAAAGTCCGAAGTCGCTGGCATAAACGCCGGTGAAGATCTCGCGCACGAAACTGGCGCCGGTGGCCACAGCCACATCAATGGACGCTTTGGGATCCCAGAGTACATTGACACCAAAAGGACGGTCGATATCAGGTTTCAGTTCGGCGATGACGCGGGACATGCAAGCGAATGTGATGGGTTCGACTTGTGTGAGGTAAGGCAGGCTGGCTTCGTTGGAGAACATGATGGCATCGACGCCGCCGGCTTGCAGCGCCAGCAGGTCGGCGCGGGCCTGCTCGACGATCCAGTCCATGCCTCTGCAAGCATCGTACCGAGGGTCGCCGGGTAGCGCCCCCAAGTGGCACATAGCGATGATGGGTTTGCGGGTGTTGAAGTGAGCTTCGAGCCAGGACATGCAGTGTTTCCGTGCGGGTGGAGATAATCGGAGAGTATAGCACGGCGGTAGGGATATGGCGAAAAAGGGGCGAATCCAAGCTCACCTTAAATCCGACATCAAGAGGGAGGGAAATTTTTGGCGACCCTCATCTTTGGGTATGATCTTCCCTCGATTTTGAGGGCAGGTGTTGCGGCGGAAGGTGAAGTGATGATCGGCAGCAAAAGACGAGAAAAGGTTAAGAAAGGACGGCAAAAGGGGCAATAGAGGACGGCAATGGGGCCATAAAAGACGAGAAATGGCAGGTATTTATCAGTACAGTATCGATACAGGAGCGTTTTTCGCTAAAATGGATGTCGGTATGAAGGGAGTTGGTCAGCCGCGCGGCGTTCGCGAAACGGGCGGGCAGGCAGAGTAACAAGTCTGCTGCTCGCGCGAGTACAGCTTTGTGTTGAAAAGGATGCAGGTATGAAATGGAGGTAAGCGGTCTGATTGCCATAGCGCCGAGCGTATCATCATTTGCAGGGGATGCGGCGACCTTATGGTCGCGGCTTGATGGTGGGTTTGAGGGTATGGAATTGCGATGTGGGTCAGGACATGCGGGAGTATAGCATGGGGATGAAGGAGGCATAGAACAAATTCCCTCAAATTTCAAACAAACAGATGTGTTCACGCATGTGCCGACTTGGGTTTAAGTCACTCACAACAATTGCAGAGTCCTTATTACCTATGATAAAATGAAAATATGTTCTGATTTCGTAGCGATCCTGGTCGCCGATATAATGTCGCCCACCGGAAGGCGCAGCCAAGTCAGGAATTCTGTATTGGATTGGTCGCTACGGCCATCGATTTGATTGGAGGCAAACCAATGTCTGTCCCCTCTGAAGGCTTGGGCAAACCGCTGCCCATGACAGTGCACAATGTAGCGTTCTTGCTTGACCGCCTTGGTCAAGACTGCTCGCCCCTTCAATTTCTGCGCGAACTTACTCAGAACGGAATAGAGGCTGTCGAACGCAAGGGCCAGGACGGCGTGATCGTCTGGGATGTGGATTGGATCCAATACGATCTCGTGGGTGAACCGATGAGACTTTGCATCATCGATACTGGCGACGGTATGACTGGTGACGAATTGTGCCAGTTCATCAACCAGCTTTCTTCATCGGGCGCAGAGCAGTCCTTTTCCTCAAACTATGGTGTAGGCGCGAAAATCGCTGCAGCTACCAAAAACCCAGCGGGTGTAGTTTACCAATCCTGGAAAGATGGTCAGGGGTGTATGATCCAGCTGGAGAAAAACCCAGTAACAGGGGAGTACGGACTTAGGCAGTGGGAGTTGTCGGACGGAAGCTATTCACATGTCTTTCCCCTAGAAGACGACGTAAAGCCGGAAATCATCGACGAACATGGCACGAAAGTCATCCTGTTCGGCAAGAATGTCGACGACAACACTATTAGTCCACCGGAGGGAGCACCTGCTCCCTCCAGGTGGATCTCGAAATACCTTAACACCAGATACTTCCGCTTCCCTAACGGCTTGGTCGTGAAAGCTCGCGAGGGCTGGGATTCGCCGAGAGATGACAGGGATCGCAATGTTCTTCGAACAATTACGGGGCAGAAGGTATATCTAGACGGACATTGCACGGATTCTGGCGTACACAAACTGAGTTTAGCGCATGTCCACTGGTGGATTCTGAAGGACGAACCGGCGCGAACAAATAACAGTGGCTACATAGAATCCTCTGGGCATGTAGCTGCACTTTATCAAAACGAACTGTATGACCGAGCTACCGCACGTGCCGGGACCGCACTGCTGCAGCAGTTTGGAATACTCTTCGGGAGTCAGTATGTGGTTCTCTACGTTGAGCCAATCGTTGACAGCCACTCTCTGTTGACAACGAACACCGCGCGTACAACGTTGTTGTTGAACGGCGAGAAACTGCCGTGGACAGAACTTGCATACGAGTTTCGCCAGCGTATGCCAGAGGCCCTGTCGAGATTTGTCCAAGATAAGGCCTTGGCATCGACAGAAAAAGATCACGTAAAGTCGATTAAGGATCGGCTTAAAGGTATCATGGATCTATATCGAGTCAGTCGCTATAGGCCTGCACCCCAAGGAGTTTATTTGTCCGATCCCGATACGTTCGTACCTGTAACAAATTCTGCACACTCATCCAATAAAACACTGAGAGGCGGCGGCGGAAGCAATAGTTCCTTTGGGTCAACTTCTCGGGGGAAAAGCGATTCAGAGGTCGGGAACGTATATCACCTTTTCGAGAAAAAGGATAATGGGGCACGGAGTGAACGAACTCAGACTGACCCGTTTCCAATTGTAAGGTGGGTGAACGCAAAGGACGGTACACGTACGGAAAACGACATGGAGGACAAGGCAGCCAAATACTTGGCTAATCAGAATACGTTGTTGATTAATGCAGACTTCCGTGTGTACGACGACATGATCAGCCGGCTTGTGAAAGACAGGGCTGTAGGGCAACGCATTGAATTGCGATCAGTCGTGGCGGATGTCGTTCGGCAGTGGTTCGAACAGGCCTTGATCGAAACCATAATCGGTATACAGCAATTGAAGGGAAGCAAGGAGTGGGGTCCTGGCGAGGTGGAGAAGGCGCTCTCCGAAGAGGCGTTAACTTCAACCATAATGCAGAGATATCACATCTTCAATACTTGCAAGCGCGACTTAGGATCAAAGCTCGGTAGGGCAGTGCAAACGTCTTGATTATTGCGATACTTGGCAAGAATCGGGTACCAAAAGATGTAGGGTCGATCGTGCTCAACAGCCGGGATTAGATAGATTCACTGGTCGACCGAAGGGTCGCCCACACACCGACTGTTTAGAACACTAGCTAATCTCATCGTCCACCCGCGGCTGACCCAGATACTGCCGCTGTAGCTCGACGATCTCGGGGCCTTTAGCCCCCACCCCGGGTGAGTCTGTAGGGGCGACTCTGTGAGTCACCCGAAAGCGGTATGGTGACAGGGTGGGCGACCCAAGGGTCGCCCCTACATTGACCGTGCTGTTATGTAATCTCATTCTCCACTCGCTGCTGACCCAGATATTGGCGCTCTTGCTCGACGATCTCGGGATCGAGCTTGACGAATAGCGGCGAGGGCTGTCGCAGCGCCTGACCCGGCTGCAAGTCGCTAATCTCCCATTTGCCGATCGCCGCGCTGCCATCGTAGACCAGCGCCAGATGATCGCGCGTTTCTTCCGCGAACGATTCAATGTCCAACTCGCCAAAAAGCTGCCCATCGAATCCGAGCATCTCGTGCACTTGCTGTGAGCTGAAGGGCGTGAAGGGCGCGAAAAGGATTTTCAGGTTGTCGATACAGCGCAGCGCTGTATAAACCGAGCGAGCCGCATCGGCCCGATCCGCTTTGATGACTTTCCAGGGTTCGCGTTCGTTGAGCCAGCCATTGACCTCGCGCGCCAATGCCAGCGTCGCTTCCAGCGCTTCTTTGGGCCGCACTTGCTCCAGCAAAGCGCCGACTGTCTCGAAGCCGGCTTCGGTTTTGGCGAGGATGGCTTGGTCCGCGTCGGTCAAATCGTCCGCGCTGGGCACGATCCCGTCAAAGCGCTTAAAGGCGAAACCTAACATGCGATTGACCAGATTGCCCCAAGCCGCCAGCAATTCGTTGTTGACCCGCGCCAGAAAACCCTCCCAGGAGAACTCGCTATCCTGCCGTTCCGGGAAGCTGCGCGCCACATAGAAGCGCACGGCATCGGCTTGATAGCGCTCCAGCAGATCAGGCAGCCAGACCGCCCAATTGCGCGATGTCGAGAATTGCTCACCCTCGATATTCATGAACTCGTTCGCCGGCACATCGTAGGGCAATTGCAGCGGGATATCGCCGTAAATCGGGTCATCTTCGTTATAGATGCCATCAATGCCGAAGAGCTCCGCTTGCCAGATGATGGTGTGAAAGGGGATATTGTCCTTGCCGATGAAGTTATAGATCCTGGCATCAGGGTTATACCACCACTTCTTCCATTCATTGGGTTTGCCAATGTTGAGCGCCCATTCGATGCTGGCAGTGAAATAACCCATGACGGCATCGAACCAGACATAAAGTCGCTTATCCTCCCAGCCTTCCAATGGAACGCGGACGCCCCAATCGATGTCGCGGGTAATGGGACGGCCATGCAATCCGTCTTTGACGAAATTCTGGCTGAATTTGCTGACGTTCGGCCGCCAATGATGCTCGTGTTCCGCCAGATAAACCAAGATCTGGTCGGCGAATTTTCCCAGATCCAGGAAATAATGTTCGGACTCACGCCGGATGAGCTTGTCTTCCGGATTGTTGCGGCTGTGCGGGTCAATCAGTTGCACGGCATCCATCAGGTTGCCGCAATTATCACATTGGTCGCCGCGGGCGCCCGGGTAATGGCAAACATAACAAGTGCCTTCCACGTAGCGGTCGGGCAAGAAGCGCCTCTCGCTTTCGCTGTAGAGCAGGGTCTGCGTTTCTTTGTAGAGAAAGCCGCGTTCCAGCAATGTCGTGAAGATATCCTGTGCCACACGATGATGATTCTCGGTATCGGTATGGGTGAAGAGATCATAGCTGATGCCTAGTATTTGCTGCGTCTGCAGGAAGCGTTGATGATAGTGTTGAAAGACTTCAAGCGGTGTTATGCCGCGTCTGTCGGCTTCGACCGATATAGGCGTACCGTGGCTATCGGAGCCGCTGACCATCAGCACATGATTGCCGCGCAGCCGGTGATAACGGGCGAAGATATCGGCAGGCAGATAAGCGCCGGCCAGGTGCCCGATATGCAGGTCGCCATTGGCGTACGGCCAAGCCACCGATACATGAATATATTGTGCTGACATAATGCTTCCTTCCTTGCAGGGTCTGACAATAAAAAAACCGCCTGTCGATGACAGACGGTATTTGTTTACAGCTTGATATTGCCTAGGCAAGCACAAACGGCCGTCTGTCGAAATATGCCGACGGCATGGACATCAATGGAAAGCCTGCGCTTAAAGTAATCATGACAAGAGTGTAACATGCAGTGAAGTGAAGCGTCAAGCAGTGAATCACGCGGGCAGAGCATAGGTCTGCGCTGGCTGGAATGCCCAGTTGAAGTCGGCTATAATACGCGCCGCTTTTCAGAACAGAAAGTGCCAAAAGTGCAGCCATCCGGTAACAGAGAAGTGGGCAACCCATACGGTCAGCCGGCCTTCAACGTGCCAACGGGAGCAGGCGCCGATCCAGGCAGGAAACGTGCCGGCAGGGAGCGGGCAGGATGCTTGATCTGGACATTTGTGTTTATGCTCTGCCTCGGCCTGGCAGCCTTGGTGGTGATTGGCGCAGCTTATGCCGGCTGGAAATCAGGCGCGGGCATCGCGCGTGAAAATGCCACGAGTACCGCTGCCGCGGCTGTGGTCCAGCAGTGTGATCTGCTGAGGCTTGATGTGGAAAGAGGCGATTTGCCACTTTCACAGAGGCGCATCGAGTATTTGCAAACGCAGACGCCTGCCCCACCCTGTTTGAACGATCTGCTGCCCGCGGCGACGAGCGCCGCGGCTGTGGTCCAGCAGTGTGATCGGCTGAGGCTTGATGTGGAAAGAGGCGATTCGCAACTTTCACAGGCGCGCATCGAGTATTTGCAATTGCAGACGCCTGCCCCACCCTGTTTGAACGATCTGCTGCCCGCAGCGACGGCGCTATCTTTGCAGTCTATACCGAGCGCGACAATCGAGCCGACTTCGACCTGGCGCGCCATCGCAACTGGCGCTGATTCTCCAGAGATCAGAGCCACAGATGTCGCAACGGTTTCCAGCGCGATTGAATATGATCTCGATGCCTTGTTGAGCGAGGCGCAACGGGATATCGGATTGCAAGATTATCGGAGCGCGATCGATACGCTGGACGCCATCATCGGTATCGACGTGAATTTCCAGCGCGATCACGTCAGTTCGCTCTTTTTTGCCGCGCTGACCGCAGAAGCCGAGATATTGTTCCGCACCGGCAAATTATCCGAAGCCATCGTCATGACCGCGCGCGCAGAATCTCTTGGCGATGTCGGCGGGTTGAATTATGAGCGTCATGTGGCGGAGACCTACCTGAAAGGACTGCGGCTCAAGGCAGCAAACCCGGGCGAATCGGTGCGACTGTTTAATATCGTGGTTTACCAGTTGGGTCATGGGGATTACGGCAACGGTCAGGTTCTTAGGGAATTGCAGGAAGCGCTCCGCAACTATGGCGATGCCATTGCCGTTCAAGGTGATCATTGCCTGGCAAGGGACCAATACGAGGCGGCCCTGAATCTTAACCCGACCCGCAGTAACATTCTTCGCGGTACTGTGACAGCGAAACGAGACAACGCTCTTGCGGCCTGCCCGATTGCGCCGACGAATCAGGCGGGCCCGGCTGCGGCAAGCACTAGCGAGCAACCGGTGGGCGTAGCCCGGCGTCCCAGCCCAGTACCGGTCGGGCAAAACGGGTGAGGGTAAAATTTATCAGCGCTTTCTCATTTGCTACTCATGACGCGCTGATATTTGGCCGGCCAAAGTTTGTCAAAATTGTGCCGTTGGTGGTCTGATCCGATCAGGCAGCCGGTGAGGATGCAGCGCCATTTTGCGCCGGGGATCCCCATCGAACCAATAGACTCGCGGGTGCCTGCTTGTGTTTCCCCTTCACTGCAGGCGCCTGCCAGAGTGACATGCAATCTCTCGATGACCTGTCCCCCGGTTGTATTTATCCACAACAGTCTATTGCGTCTTGCGCAGAATTTGGACGCTGAACAGGAAGATACCCGAGACTTTTGCCAGCGCTAGGCATTACACATCACAACCCTTCCCGCCAAGTTGTACGCGGATCAGTGGCTAATGCGCTCGATGATTGTCCCCGTTGCCATGCCGCCGCCGCAGCACATCGTCTGCAGGCCGTAGCGGGTGCCCGTGACTTCCAGGGCATTGAGCAAGGTGGTCATCAGACGCGCGCCGGAGCCACCGAGCGGGTGTCCTAGCGCGATTGCGCCCCCGTGAATATTGACTCTATCCAGATCGGCACCCGTATCTTGTTCCCAGATGCGCGGTACCGAGGCGAAGGCTTCATTAACCTCGAACAAGTCGATTTCCGACAAGCTTAATGCGGCGCGCTGGAGAACTTTCCGGGTTGCCGCTATGGGACCGGTGAGCATCAAATGCGGGTCGCTGCCGACCGTAGTCATCGCGATGATGCGCGCCCGCGGCTGCAAACCCAATTCGGCAGCTTTGGCGGCGGTCATCACTAATACGGCCGAGGCGCCATCGCTGATCTGGCTGCTATTGCCGGCGGTAGTGACGCCGTTGGTTGTAAAGACGGGGTTTAGCTGCGCCATTTTTTCCAGCGACGTGTTGGGACGAATGCCTTGGTCGCGATCGACCAGGAACAAGTTGCCTGCGTCATCCAGGCCTTGAATCGGCGCTATTTCTTTTTGCAAGATTCCGTTTTCTGTCGCCTTCCAGGCGCGCCGGTGACTGCGCAAGCTGAGCTCGTCCAGGGCGCGGCGAGTGATGCCCCATTTTGCGGCGATTTCATCCGAGGCGACGCCCTGCGGAATCATGTTGTAGGCTTCCATGATATTGTCCGTGAATGGGGAGACGCCGCCCGCGCCCAGGCTTGATCCCATGGGCACGCGGGTCATGCTTTCGACACCGCCGGCGACGACAATATCCGCTTGTGCCGAGCTGACAAGGGCCGCCGCCAGATGAACGGCCTGCTGGCTGCTGCCACATTGGAAATCGACCGCGGTTGCCGGGACATCTACGGGCAATTCTGCATCGAGCAAGACATTGCGGGCGATATTCATAGTCTGCTCGCCAACTTGACTGACGCAGCCGAAGATGACGTGGTCGACATGAAGCTTGTCTAAACCGCTGCGCTGCAAGAGGGCTTTTACAACATGCGACCCTAGCGCGACTGGATGATGTTCGCGCAGCCAGCCCTTACGTTTGCCCAAGGGCGTGCGGATGGCATCTACAATTACGATTTCGTTCATTCTGATTGTGCTCCTCTCACGCGCAATACTATTAAAGAATGCCTGCCGTTCTATTCTGCTGCCTTCTGCGTATCGATAAGCCAGATTTTGAAATCACTGCGATTGACCAACTCGCGCTCCTCTGGCGTCAAGCCTTCGTATTGCCAAGGTTTGTAATGCAGCGGATGCGGGATTTCCAGAATTACCTTGCCCGCGGGCAGGTCACTGCTGATGCCGGTGATCGGGTAATAATGTGCGGCATTGAGCAATCGGTAACGGGCATTAGGAAGCTCAGGCTGCAGGCGCCACCATGGGAATGGGGGGTTGGCCGTGGTCGCGACCGTCGCCTCGAAGGAGACATCGTCGTACTCTTGATATACCTGCCAGGCGATCTCCAAAGGATATTGTTGTTGAATCGCCGGAACAAAGTTTGTCATCGCGAGAAAGCTTATTGCAGCAACAAATACTGCCGAAGCCCGACGCCCGTAACGTTGCAGAAAAGGGGAGAATGCGAAGGCGCAAATCATGACAACAAATGGCAAAAGCGAGCGAGCGACACGTCCGTATACAACAAACTGCTGCAATCCCGTGGACAGCAGTGACATAAACAGATACAAGCCAATAAGACAAACGAACCACTGGGTTGCGCGATGCCGATGGAGCGAGGGCGGCTGCCGCCAAATTCTCCAGCCAGCCATCACAAGCCCGACGAGCCAGATGACACTGATCGCGCCTTCGATATTGGAGAAATAAATGAAAGGGAAAATAATGCCTTCGGAAAATGTTCCATGATTTATCGTTTCGGAAAACGCGCGCATCTGCACGATGATGTTTTCTTCCAAGAGGACCAAATTCATGGCGAAAATCGGTAGGAAGAACAGCAAGGCGCCGGCAGCCATTCCCAGAGATCTATGCAGCGTCTCTCGAACTCCCTTCGCCAGAAACACGCAATAAAGCAGGCTGATGATAATGACAAAGGACGCATAGCCGTTATAAATCCAGAAGGCGAGAAAAATCAGCCATCCGATCCATACGGCGTTGAAGATGCGCCTGACGGGCTGCCGGACCGCAAAGTAGATGGCGACCAGCCCGATCAGCAGAGAGATATCAAAAGGAAGGAGATGTTTAGCGAAGAAAAAGAATGAGTGGGAGGCCGCCATCAGAAATGCGCCTAATAACGCTTCCGCTTCATCGGCGCCTGCTCGGCGTTGGATCGCATAAATCATGCCAATTGACAATACGGATGGCAGGGCAAAGATTAGCGCTGGCAGCCGGAAATTCTGTGGTGGCGTGTGCCAGAGATCTTTCCACAGCAAGTTGTCGTCATGGTTCAGGTTGTGGATAAATCGATGAAATAGCGCAGGTACCAGTTTTGCGGTCGCGATGCCTTGGTGGAATTCGTATTTCAGTAGAACCTTGGCGGTATTCTTGACATCACCATTGAAGATATGTTTGGTGGCTTCAATCGAGCGATAGTAACGCAATTCGTCCGGATGATACAATTGCCCACCATTGACGATGAGCAGAACGCGCAAGATATAGGCGATCAGCATGATCAGGACTAAACGAAAGGATGGATCCGCAAGCCTGTTTTGCAATATTGCCTGCCCCAAAAATGTGAAAAGCGAACGCCTTGGTTCGCCTCTATCACTCTCTTAGAATGTATCTGATGGACCGAGTGCTACGCTGAATTTCACAATTCCGGCTGTGGCTCTACAAATACGACACTTTCTAACTCATGACCCAGATCACGCAGAGCTTGCAGGGCCGCTTCTCGCGTTTTGTCGCTGCTGTTGTCGGCCAGGTTAATCAAGGCGGTGATCGCGCGCGGATCGCCAATTTTGCCTAAGGCGACGGCGGCGTGATGAGGCGTCTGAAAGCCGGGCGCGTCCAGGGCCCTGATGAGCGCAGAGACAGCGCGATCGTCCCTCAGTTTTCCCAGCATGAGCGCCGCCCGTCCGCGGGCGATGAGATCTTCTTGACGGTTGGCCACGATAGCGATGAGCGCTTTTAGCGCCTGATCACCGCCGGCCATTCCCAGCTTCATGACAGCCGTGCGTCGTTTGTCTTTGTTGACGTCGCGCAACTCGGAGATGATATTGCTAACTATATTGGGATTTTCAGGGTCGACCATTGGCGCTAGCCTTTCGCCTGTTTTGCTGAATCTTTGCCCGGGAAATCATCGACTTTCAAAAACAATCTGGTACGTCATGTGGGTTGGCAAACCCTATTCGGCAAAAGCCGATTTTCGAGTTAGTGAAGGTCCTTTCAATCGACAAATCTGAAACTTATACCAAGGCATCTGCGCCTGGGCAGGGATCTTTACGTCACCCCAACCTGCGAAACAGGTCATGTCAGACGAAAGGCGATATGCCCCATATCTTTATTTTACCCAAGCTTTTGCAGATCGCACATTATTTCTTTCTTTGAAATTCGTCAATAAGTACAAAACGATCGACGATTGTCATCCGGGATTATTTCTTGGAGCGGCTGCAGCGACCTGACCTTGCGTGTCGCAAAATGCGTGGCTATCGCTGATGTATAAGCGTCCTTCGTGAATACGGCAGACACGATCGGCAAAGGGTACGATTTCCGGATTGTGCGTCGCCATGATCAAGGTTTTTCCGGCTTCTCGCGTGAGTTCAAGCAACAACTGCAGTATCTGCTGGCCGGTATCGGCATCCAGGTTACCGGTAGGTTCATCGGCCAGGAGCAGCTTGGGTTCGTGCACGAGGGCTCTGGCGATGGCAACCCGCTGCTGCTCGCCACCGCTGAGCTTGTCCGGGAAGGAGTCGGCGCGGTTTTCCAGCCCAACGCGCTTGAGAAGCTGACGCGCACGGGTCTCGCTGAGCTTGAGTCTTTTGCCGCGCAGTTCTTGTGGCAAGGTGATGTTTTCCAGCACCGTCAGCGTCGGGATGAGGTTGAAGAATTGAAAAATGATACCGATATTGTCGCGGCGAAACAGCGTCTGCCCGGTATCACTTAGCGCAGTGATTTCCGTGCCATCAACAAGCACGCGACCGGCATCGGGTGTATCAATGCCGCTGATCATATTCAACAAGGTGCTTTTGCCGCTGCCGCTTTTCCCCAGCATGACAAAGAATTCGCCTTGGGCGATCCGGGCATTGACATCATCCAGGACAGGTCGCTGCCGGCCACCTTCCATATAGCTTTTCTTGAGATTGTGGATCTGCACAATGGCGGCAGTTTCCATAGGTACTTTCCCCCATGTCGGACACCCTTTATTCTAGCAGATAAATACGGCCGCTCGGCGGCAGCGTAAAGGACGGCCGCGCTCGCATAAAAGCTCAAGCCTTTTGCTTGTCCGAGCGCCGCAGTCTATCAATAAAGTTGTCTTGAACAAGAATGTGCAAAGCGCGGGCTAGATCATGGCGTAGCCGCGCTATTATTCTTGCATATCGCAGCATGGGCATCGCTGAATCGTCGGCTGTGCAACGGGCAGACAAAATCGTTTTGGTCTATGATAGAGTGTGAAGTGAACCACCAGTTGACTACGGACGGATGCGCCTCGTTGCTCGCAGATGCGCTGGCTAGGAGTCATCGGGTGGTGCAGATAAGGTCTTGTCGCGAAGCGCGCGGGCTGGTTTGCATGATGTTATGCACGTATTCAGGAGGCAAAACAATGGGAAAGCGATTTTTGGGTTTAGTCATGTTGACGCTGATGCTGCTGATTCCCTTGACGCTAGGTCAAGACGGCGCCAGCGTGATCGAACCTCTAGACGATACAATGGTAAATCCCGATGCCAACATCAGTTTCCCGCCACCGGTATACCTGGTGCGCGATAGCATCGATATTCGCGGAACGGTGAATATACCGAATATGAACAACTATCTTGTCGAATTCCGACCGCTTGACCTGAGCGATATGGAAGAAGACCAGGAAGAAGCGCCATGGTTCCCGGCGACATTGCCACAGAGAAGCGCGGTGGTTGATGATATTCTGGGCACCTGGAATACGCTGACCGCACGCGATGGACTCTATGAGCTGCGTATGACCGTCCATACGAACAGCGGACCGGAATATGTACGCCTCAGTCCGATACGAGTCGAGAACAATCCACCGGCCTTTGTGGTACAAGCCATGCAAGTCGAGGTGCAACCGGCCGAAGAATCGAAACCAGTAGAAATACCAGAGCCAACGCCCGAGCCTGTCGATGATACGCCGCGCGTTGTTAGCCTTGTCGATAGCAACGTTCGCGCCGGGGACTCTACGAATTACCAAATCGTTGGCTTCTTGCTGGAAGGAGAATCCGCGGAGATTCGCGGCGTCAGCAGCCGTGGCTCGGGCTGGTTCTTCGTTCATCTGGTCAATGGAAGTAGGGGATTCATCCATCCGAATATCGTGCGCACCGAAGGCGATGTGGGCGGACTGAGATTGATCAATCCGCCGCCACTTCCACCAACGCCGATCCCGCCCCCGGTGGTGGTGGCTGCGCCAGCGGTACAGCAGCCACAAACCGGCGCAGACCTGGTATTCGGCGGTTCGAAGATCGAGCCGCACCCGGCGACATGCAATAAAGCATACAAGATAACGGTGACGGTGCGGAATGCAGGAAATGGCAATTCGTCATCCGGCGGTTTGATTGAGGTAAGAGATACGCGTGAAGCAGATGGTTCCGGTCGGCAATCCACCCACATCGCTTTTGGACCACTGGCAGCGGGCGCATCACAGACTGTGTTCGGGCATCTAACGACAAATCAGTTCTACAATGAAACCCACCATATTAACCTGTATCTCGACGTCAATCATCAGGTGGCGGAAACCAACGAATCCAACAACCATCACGCCGAAGTACCTTATGTGCTACAGCGAGGCAAATGCTAAGTCAGGTCATCGCGAGTGGAGCGAGATTCGTCTTGCTCCACTCACATTCTTCGCAATACCGCATATCGGTTCAGTTCCCCCGTAGCGCCATCTGCCCGGAAATCAGCAATCAGGGATAAGCCGCTTGCCGCTATCAAGGCTGCATGTTCCCCATCGTCAATGTAGTGGCAATAACGCAAGGCAGGTTGGCCGCGCCGCCAATCCAGCAAGAAGTCGTTTTTCTCGACCTCGATATCGGCGGGCCATGGCACGATCCGCTGGCGAAATCTTTCTTGTTCATAAAAGCGCCAAGCCGCAAAGACCAGATAACCGCCGGGCATCAGGCAATCCGCCGCTTGCGATATCAGCGTTTTCCGTTCCTTGAAACCAGGCACATGGTGCAAGATACCGAACATCACTGTCAACTGCACCTGTGATTCAGGCAAGCCTTCAAGGACCAGATCACGCTCGATCAAGCGTGTAATGAGTTGCGGATGCCGTGACAGCTTTTCCCGCGCCAGCAACAGTAGTTGGCGGTTGTTGTCTATACCGTAGTAGGCAAAGGACTGTCGTTGTTGTTTGGCAAGATAATCGGCGAAGCGGCCATTGCCACAGCCGATATCAAGTAACGATTCAATGGGCAGATTGATGTGTTGCAGCAAGCGAATCCAGCCGGCCCAGGCGCTCCCACGCGTCGCAGCAAATTCGACGGCGATTGTGGCATAGAAGTCGCGGTTGATCCGGTTCAGATAATGCCGGGTTTCGTGATTCATCGGCAGATTTCCTGGTAAGAAATACTTTCATCGCTGTGTCTACATGATAGCATCGGTAAAATCTATTTCCTCTATTTTGCTTTCCTTGATAGTTATGGATACATCCAAGTCCTTATAAAGCCGCCTGGCAGGTTATTTGCGTCTGACAGGCTAAGATATGTTATAGTGTGATTGAGTTGTAGAGTTGTTGCCTTAGCGCTTATTAATGTGGTTTTTTCTCTAGTCGGTGATGTAAAGCAGAGTCAACCGTGACGATGCCGGCAAGGATTTCAGAAATCTCGACATTAAAGTCGGCAGAAGCCGCAACAAGGAGGCAACAGTGTTTCTGAAAGAGGACAAATTGGCAAACGAGATCACATTTCGCAGCAGCTATCGGGAAGGTGTGAGCAAGTTTCAGTCAGTGCGCAACAAGGCGTTCTGGCAAGAAATACTGCACCAATTCACTGGCAGACAAAATGAGTTGTTGAACTTTGATGAGGTGCGCAGTCGTTTGCATCTGCACGAAGAGCATTATCAAGGCGTTCATGATGTACCGCTGGAACAGATCGTCGGCAGCGTAGGTCGCTACAAAGACTTCACCTCGACATTCTTGCCCAAAAACAGCAACATGAAGGAACGCTGGAGCCGAGTCTATGCCTTGGCGAACAGCCAGGAAGGTCCCCCGCCGATCGAGTTGTACAAGGTCGGCGATACTTATTTTGTTCGCGATGGCAATCATCGGGTTTCGGTGGCGCACGAGTTAGGTAGCAAAACCATACAGGCCCACGTAATCGAAATGCCTACGACCGTGCCGCTGCGCCCGGGCATGAGCGACCAGGAATTCGAGGCGGCAGAAGCTTATGCCAACTTCCTGGAAGAGACCGGCTTGTCAAGGGCGGTACCCGATCACGAATCAATTGAGCTGACCGTTCCGGCGCGTTACCATGAGCTGATGGGATACATCTTCTTGCACGAGCGCATATTGGAGAAGGTGGAGGGACAAGCCCAGACCACAGAAGCGGTAACGGCAGACTGGTATCACCACCTGTATGAGCCGGCTGTCGGGCTGATCCGCAAGTACAAAGTGCTGGAGCTAGGCAAAGGCAAGAAGGCGGCGCGCACAGAGGGCGATCTATTCTTGTGGCTGATGAACAATCTGCTGGATCTGCGGCATCAGTATGGTGATGAAGCGCCGGTCAAATCCTTCAGTGGCGCGATCAAAAGCTATTTGGAAGAAGAAAATGCGCAGGTGCCGGACGCGCTGGCAAGCGAAAACGACGAATCACTGTTATTGACCCGCGATGAAGTCGCGCGCTCTACGCAAGCTGCCAAGGAGAAGCAGAAGCCGGCGGAGAATCAGGATCTCTCGGAAGCGGATTCACAGATCACCTGAAAATTCGCCATCCTTGATCAACCCTTAGCTGATGATTTGGGCTCAATTGGGAAACTGCGACATTTGCTTGCGGGTACGCTCGTCGTGTCCGTCTTCCCACGGCTCTAGCGCAGTGAGACGCATAAAGGCGAGTTCTTGCTGGCTCATATCCGCGGGATACTCGCACTCGTCGCAGGTTTCCAGGATGCGGTAAGCTAACTTGATATAGCCGCGCACGGTGGCGGTACTGACGCCCATTTCATCGGCGACCAGACGCACCGGCATGCCCTCGATGGCATAAAGAATAATCGCCTGGCGCTTGCGATCGGTCAGGTCGGGAAACTGCCGCGGACCCGGCAAAACAATTGCGCGGCGCAGGCTGTTGTGGTTCAGTTTTCCGCTGGCGTCCGCAGCACTTGCGCTAATGACAAATTTGCGCCGATCCAGCGTGTATAAGCGGTAGATCGCCCAGCCGATTTGCATGCCAACATCCTGCTTGAGCAGAAAGGCGCGGGCAGAGGCATCGGCAGCGGCATGAAGCAGATCCAGATCGGCAAATTGCGCCAGGCAGATTATCATCACTCCCGGCATGGCACTGCGCAGGTTGTGGATGGCCCGTGAAAGCGCGTGTGCGCCGCCGACATGGTTTGCGTCCAATGTCAGGACATCCGGTTGTTCCCACTCCGCCAAGACAGCCAATTCCGTCCAATAATCTTCGAGCGAATCTACCTTGATCTTGACATTCGTGCGCCGATCCCAGGCGAGATACGCGTTGATGGCGTAAAAGGCGTAACGGTCGCTTTCCACGATCGCGACTTTGGCGCTCAGTTTTCCGATTCCGCTCATGGCGCTTGTCGCTGCTTCGTTAGAAAAGTTTGATCGAGCTTCCCGCTATTGGGACGTCCACCGTCGCTTGCGCGTCAACTGGACTTATCCTGGTTTCTCTTCAGGTATGCCACCACATCCGCAGCCTGATCATAATTGCCGAAGGAAGGGATGATATAGGCGCCTTGAATCATGCCTGTCATTTGATCCAGCAATTCCTGCGCGATATGCACACCCGTTTGTGGCGCCTCATCACCCGCGGCGGCGATGCGCTGCATGATGGAATCGGGAATCACTATGCCGGGTACCTCATTATGCAGGAAGCGTGCTTGCCGAAGGCTTTGCAAGGGCATAACAGCCATCAGCACGGGCAGATCCAATGCATCGCCGGTGACTTCGGCATAGCGATCATGGAAGCGCTGAATCCGCTGCGGCTGGAAAACGGCTTGTCCCAAGGCGAAATCTGCGCCGGCTTCCATTTTTCTTTTCAAGACACGGATTTCGCGGTCAATGTCGTCCGCCGCCATGTTAAGCGCGCAACCGACGGTGAAACTGCTCGGTTTGCCGATGCTATGCCCGGCCATATCGACGCCTTGATTCATGCCTTGTTTGATGACCTCGATCAAGCGGGAGGGAGCCACGTCGTAGACATCACTGGCATCGGGATAATCGCCGATGCGCGTGGGATCGCCCATCACCACGAAAAGATTGCGCAAGCCGAGGGCGTGAGAAGCGAGCAAGTCGCCCTGCACGCGCAGCATGTTGCGTCCGCGAGTGGGAAAGTGCACGACGGTTTCGATGCCGATCTGCGCTTGCAGCAGATGCGCGACCGCCCAGGCGCTCATTTTCATTCGGGCAGCGGGTGTATCTGCGACATTGATCAAGTCGGTGCCGGACCTGCGCAATCGGCGCGCCTCGCGCATGAGGGTTTCGGTGTGGTAGCTGCGAGGCGGGGCCATCTCCACAGTGACGGTGAAACTGCCTTTGCTCAGCCTGTCGGACAAACCCGTTGGCGGATCTGGAATGGCGCTCTCTTCGTCACTGCGGATTTCGCTTACGCTGAGCTCGGTGGCGGGCTGCGCTGGTTGATCAAGGGCCGCTCGCATGGCCGCGATGTGCGCTGGTCGGGTTCCGCAGCAGCCGCCGATAATGGCAGCGCCGATGCTGACAAAAGTCGTGGCGTAATCGCCAAAATATTCCGCTGTCGCCGGGTAAAGAATGCGTCCGCCGGTCACTTCGGGGAATCCGGCATTGGGCATGGCGGAGAAATAGGCTTCGGGAATGGCAAAGGACATTTGCCTGAGCACTTCGGCAATGCCGGCCGGGCCGCTACCACAATTGACACCGATGACATCCACTTGCGCCTTGTAGAGATCGTTGGCCACGCGCGCCGGTGGGTAACCGGAATAGCTGAGATTTTCGTGATAAAAGGTTGCCTGGGCGATGACGGGAATGTCGCAATCGATGTCGCGCAAGACATTAACCGCTAACAGCAATTCGCGATGTTCGCTAAAGGTCTCGAAGGCGATGACATCGACATTGGCTTCAATCAGGGCTGCCAATTGTTGGGCATAAGCCCGTCTCGCGTCTTCTTGCGAAAGTCGCCCGTAGGGATAAACGCCCACTCCAAGCGGACCCAGCGAGCCAGCGATGTAAATATCATCCCGTGCGCTTTCTGCAATAGCTTGCCGCGCCAATTCGACAGCGCTGCGATTATATAACTCTACATTCCGTTCGCGACCGGCCCTGGCCAATTTGTAGCTGTTTGCGCCAAAGGTATTTGTTTCGATCAAGTCGGCCCCGGCGGCAATGTAAGCCTTGTGCACCGCGAGTACGGCTTGCGGCGCTTCGACATTCATCGCATCAAAGCAGGCATCGGCGCGTACTTGGGATTCTTCGTGCAGCATCGTGCCCATCGCGCCATCAGCGAGCAGCGGCATCGATTGTCTCAGGCGTTCATGAAAGGGCAATTTGTTCATGTTTTCTTCGGATCTTTCGTATCAATTGCAGCCACTCGGCGGTCGCGAAGACTTAGAACTTCGGCAGCGATAAGGTCTGCCGCGCTCACACAAAATAACAAGCCTTCTGCTCGTACGGGCACTGCGGTTTGTGAAAAAGGCAACGCCGCAAGTGTAGCAGAAAAGCGCTGGCCCTTCTAATGCCTTGGCTTCGGCGAAGTCTGTGGCGGGATTGACAGGCATCCTGCGGCTAGTCTACCATTGCCAGGGAATGGAGAGGAAAAGACAGTGTCAAACGCCAGTCGAGTTCGGCAACTCACCAGGCAATACGGGCGTCAAGCCCTCGACCGGCTATGGCGTTTCCTCAAGTTGTGCCGGCAGCAGTTTCGCCGCAGCCCCCTGCTATTCAAGCGAGGCGAAGTCTATTATATCCCGTTGTGGCTACCAATAGCGCTGGCGCTTTTGCTGGCATCAACGGTAATTTGGGGCGATATTGCTCACGTGGTCGGCCGCATGTCCTCTACGGCGGTTGAATGGATGAATCGACGAGTAACGGGCGATATGGCGGATTTCTTCAGCCCGCCGGTCCACTATTGGTCTGCCAAAATTGATGAATGGGCGGATAATCATGGAGTGGATCGAGACCTCCTGGCGACGGTGATGCAGATCGAATCTTGCGGGCATCCCACGGTTGTCAGCGGGGCTGGCGCTCGTGGACTATTCCAGGTCATGCCCTTTCACTTTGCCGAAGACGAAGATATGCTCGATCCCGATACCAACGCGCGGCGCGGCGCGAGCTTCCTGAAGTATTGCCATGAGACAGCGGACGAGGTTATCGGCTTGACCTTAGCTTGCTATAACGGTGGCCCGAGTGTGATCAACCAGCCACGCGAAAACTGGTCCCATGAGACACAAAAATATTATCGCTGGGGTGTGGGGATTTATAGCGATGCCGCCGCGGGCAGGTCATCGAGCGCGACTCTGGATTTGTGGCTGGAGGCGGGCGGCGGGCGCTTATGCAACAGCGCGCTTGGCGAATTGCAGCGGTCTGACCCGGCAACTACTTCGTCCTCCTCTTGAGGTCGCCTAGGCGTAACTGCGCATGACTGACAGCACCTTGCCTTTGATCTCGCAATTGGCTGGATGTACATAAATCGGGCTATAGGCGGCGTTGGCCGGTTGCAAGCGAATCGCATCGGCATCGCGAAAAAAGTGCTTTAGCGTCGTTTCGTTGTCTTCCGGCAGCCAAGCCGCCACCATTTCGCCGTTTTCCGCCGTATTCTGTCTACGCAAGATGACGATATCGCCGTCTTGAATCATCGAATCAATCATGGAATCGCCGCGCACCGTCAGCGCAAATACTTCGGATTCATCGTGACCCCGCAGGAATTCCGATGGCACTTCGATGACATCGTCGTCATCAATATGATGCGCGATATCTTCCGGCAGCGAGATCGGTTCTCCGGCGGCGATACGCCCGACAAGCGCCACACGGTACATGTCGGTTTGGCGCATCATTCGCCCGGCCGACGAAACACCGGGAATGGCAGCTATGATACGCAACCCACGAGATACTTTGCCCGAACGCTGCAGGTAGCCGGCGTCAACCAGCTTGTTTAAGTTGTAATTGACCACGGATGTCGAGGCGATATCACAATGCTCGCCGATCTCACGGATTGAAGGCGGATAGCCTCGATCTTGCGTGTAATGGTGAAGAAAGTGCAACATGTTCTGTTGCCGTTTGGATAGTCTGGTAAATTCTTTCATAGGTGATCCCTTGCGATTCCCTTTTTGGCGCTGAACGCTCGCATCGGCAAGCCGTTACGAACGCTTCATCGCGCACTTTGCTACAGTATACACGAACATATGTTTGTATGTCAAATGTTCTATACGCTTATTGTGTGACTAATGTGCAAAAGAGAGCGAAATGATGGAAGCACGATGTCGCCGGACTTCACTATCAGCGGCGGACGGGCGATTTGCGCCGACGGGCTGTCGGCAGTCAGTAAATCGCTTAAGGCATTAGGTATTGCAGTGCCTTGTCCAAGTCACTTGGCAGGACCGCGGCGCCTTCCCGCATCAGCTTCTCGTTGCCGCTTGATGGCAAACGAAAAGTATAAACTTTGCGGCCTTGTTCGACGGCAAAACGCGCCGTGTGCATGGCGCCGCCATCAGCAGCGGATTCGACAAGGATCACCTTTTGGCTTAAGCCGCTGATGATGCGGTTCCGCGCAACCAGCCGCTGCGCGTTTGGTGCCAGGCGCGGATGCACCTCACTGACCAGCGCGTCGGATCGCATGATACCATCGGCGATCTTGCGATTCTCGGGCGGATAGACATTGAGTACGCCGCTGCCCAAAACAGCGACAGTCTTACCGCCTGCCGCCAGGGCGCTGGCATGCGCGGAGGCATCGATACCCAATGCCAGACCGCTGACAATAGTGCAGCCAGACCGAGCCAGCTTCATCGCCAGCTGCAATGTGAGGATCTTCGCCACCTGCGAGGGATAGCGCGTGCCAACTATCGCTATTGTCTGCTGCCAGGACTGCGGTTGCGAGCAGCCGCGAACAAAGAGCGTGGGTGGGTAATCGCTTGTCGACAGAAGCTGCTGCGGGTAGGAGGCGTCTGCATGTGGCAGAATTCGAATGCCCTGCCCTTCCCAGGCCAGGAGCTCCTGGCAGATTGCCGGGCGATCAATGCTATTGATATCGTGGGCGATCCTGGCGCCGATGCCCGAAACTTTCTTCAGTTCCCCGGGGCTAGCCGCGAGAATGGCGGCTAGATCGTCATCAAAATGTTTAAGCAGGTTGGAAAATGTCTTGGCGCCGATATGTGGTGAAAGGCTCAACGCCACCCAGCTCGCCTTGGCATCGTTGTCAGTCGGCTTCATAATATTCGACGATGGAAAGCAGCATTGTATTCATGTAGGTGTTGACCTGGCGCAAAAGCAAAGACCATTCACTGGAATTGTTGGGTTGCGCGACTTCGGTCAAGGTCAAAATAGAATTAAGCACGAACTCGCCAAAATAAAAGAAACCCCGCAGCGCCTGCGGTAAAGACAAGCCATCGGCAATGAGATGTTTGGCATAATCTTTGCCTAGCCCAATTGCCTTTGCCAACTCGGTATCCGTCGCGCCGGCGGCGACATAATCGCGTATCGCTTCCAGGACGCGCCGCCCCTGTTGGCGCAAGTGTTGTTTACTTGCCGGGCTCATAGCAATATACCAGGGCGCTTCTTCCAATTGCGCGCTGCCCACCTGCATCCGCGTTTGACCTAGCGCATTTTGGATAATGACTTGTAATTCCAAAGGCTGGATATCACCTTGAGATTGGGCGTGGTACTGCAGATCTTGCACATTGAAACGGCGATGCTTGCCAGCGGTGCGGCGGAAGGGCAGCTTGCCACTTTCCGCCCAATTGCGTACTGTCGCGGGATGTACGCCGAGGAGTTCGGCGGCTTTACGCAGGCTGACCCATTCGCTATTTTCGCTTTTCGTCATTGTTATATTAACGATTATTCAAATTGATACAGATTCGCCTAGTATACACCAGGCTTTAAGACGGCAAAAGTCGATAGCTGCTGTTAGGAACGCCAGTCCGGCGGACGATGGAGCAGCCGCCAGAGCCGCCCGGGCGGATATCCGCTCATCTTGGCCAGATCACCCAGCAGGCGAAAAAAGGGAATCGTGAGAATACAGTATAGCCAGGTTAGAAGGCTGTTTTCGGATGTAGATCGCAAAAGCGCGGGCAAGCGGCGATAGGGCTGATACAAATAGATGGATCCGCCCAAGATGAAACATATCCACCAAAGCGGGCTGTGTATCGCGCCCAACAGGAAAATCATCGGCATGAGAATTAGATATGTCGCATAACGGATGAGGTGCCGCTTGAGCCACAAATTCGCTTTGCCATCGCCTCGGGCATACAAATAATACTGTCTGAGGTACTTGCGCAGCGATGATCGCGGACGAAAGTAAACCTTTGCGTCGGGCACGAAAGCGAAGTTTGCGCCTTGCGCCTTGAGGCGAAGGTCGAAAATGAGATCTTCGCAATAATCCAGCCATTCGGGATAGAGACCTGTTTCTTCCGCCGCCGATTTGCGAAAGGCAATGCTGCGGCTGCTGGGCAAGAAGCTGGCCGGGTCGATTTCGCGCGCTGCCGGCAAGGTTGTCGCGCCCAATGCCATTTCGAAGCTGGTCTGTGGATCAGCATGGAAGAATCCCGCCACTACATCCAAATCGCTATCCTGGAACAGCGGCGCCGTGATCTTTTCCAGCCAGGTCTCGTTCAAGCGCACGCCGGCATCGGTGACTGCAATGATTGCACCTTGTGCAGCTCTGATAGCCTGATTGCGTCCCTGGCTGATATTGCAGCCCGGTTGCTGCAGCAGACGCAAGGGGAGCTGATCGCGGTAGCTTTCCATAGTGGCAAGTGTATCATCGATGCTGCCACCATCGACGATTACAATCTCGTCAGGGAGCCGCGTCTGCGCGAGAATCGAGTTGAAGAGGTGATGGATATTGTCACCCTCGTTGAGGACGGTCGCGATCAGGCTAATCATTGCGCTGCCTCATGGCTTATGCCTTCTCGAAGTTCGGGTGGCGATGGACGCGCCGACTCCCTGCCTATCCGATGCCCGCCATGCTAGCGGCAAATGCTGTGCCGCTAAAGGGCTGATTCGCCACAGCAGGCCGAATGAAGAATGCCAAGAATCCGCTGCCCTCAATCATACTTGCTTCCGCCTATGCTTATGCATGGATACGCCAGCTCAATGTCTTGATTAACAGGATGAAACACGTTATGATTAGGTACATATATTATCTGAACCAATGGAGAATCGCATCGTGGCCACCGATGTAGACGCAATGAAACATCTTGAACGCATTGCCGCAATTGAAGCCTCTTTGAAACATGTTGCCACCAAAGCGGACATCAACCGAATTGATGGAAAAATTGACGCCGGTCTCGAGCGGCTTGAAGGCAAGGTCGATACTGGTCTCGAGCGGCTCGAAGGCAAGATCGACATCAATTACGAACGGCTAAGTGGGCAGATCAGGTGGTTAATGGTACTTGTGCTGCTTGCCCTGGCTGCTTCGGCACCCGATGTAATCGCCCTTCTAAGCTAGTCAAATCCAACAGAATCTCAACCTAGATCTTAATCAAGATCGGGAATATTGTGCGTCGCCAGCATGACCTTGCGAAACTCATGCGCGTGCGCATCTCCCCGCGCGGTCAATTCCGCGATTTGATCCACGATCTGAACAAGTCCCATAGTACGCAACCGCGTCAGCACTCGCCCTATCTTGCGCGGAGTCCAACGGAAATGCACATGCAGCGTATCAACGCGCAATTCGACCGTTCGTCCTTCGGTATATTGATGATTGTGGATATGCGCCAGCACGACCTGATCTTCGAAACGGCGGTTTTGGTTGGCCCGGCGTATCATGGTCGAGACCAATCCGTAGCGCGGCGACAACACCCAGGCGAAAAGGAAAAACACAAAAATCATCAGCACCATCGAGGCGCTGATTGACGAATCCCATTGCGGCGGCAATTCCAAATCGAAGCGATCATTGATCAAAACGATGCCCGCGCCGATGTCCCAAAGCCCGAAGAAGCGACCACGCGCGAGATCATAACCGAAAAATGCGCCGGCCGCGCCGATGGCCGGGCTGAGCAGCAGCATCAGCGAAAGCCGATCCGTGAGCAGATAGGCCGCCGCGGGCGGAATAATAAAGAAAGCAATCACCAGAATCGAGCCTACAGCGTCAAATGCGCCCACCGCCACCAAACTCACAAGGATCATCAGGGCGTAATGCATCACGCCCGGGCGGAAGCCGAGCGCCTTCGCCAGCGCGGCATCAAAGGTCGAAAGCTTGAGCTCTTTGTAGAAGATCGTTACAAAGATCAAGGTTAACAGCGTCATCACCAGGGTCACCGTGATCGATTTTGGGAAGAAGACCAGCAGCGGCTCGTTTGGCAAAAGGCCGGCTTGCCAGGCTTGTGCAGGCGAGTAGCTGCCACAGTTGCTGCAAATCTCGACGAATTCGGCCCCCTCGTCGCGTGGGCTTATACCGAGCTCGCGGCAGTTGCTGCACTGACGCGTCATCCTGGCCGCCGGGTCATCGGGCGTGATAGTGACGGTGGTACAGTTTTGGTAGCAGTGACTGTTGGTATTGGCCCAAGCCAGCCCGATTTCACCGACGAGAACGGCATCCTCATCGAGGTGCACATCATCGGCAAAGCGCGAGACCAGGATGACGGCGATGGCAAAAAGCAGCGGGAAAGCCAGGCCCAGCGCCGCATCTTGACGCACCAGGCCGGAGCGATAGAGCAGTTCCGTGAGTACGACGGTACCCACACCAGCCAGCGAGGCACCCAGAATAAGCCAGGGCGACGAGGTATCCCCCTCCATGCCAAAGACATCGGTCATGAGCAAGAATGCGACAACGATGCCCAGCAAGACGGTATGGCTAATGGCATCGCTGGTCAACGACATGCCGCGCAGCAGCAAGAAGCTGCCCAGCAAAGCGCCACTGATGGCGATCAAGCAGCCGATGAGCGTCGCGGTATTTTGTGGCGAACGCAGGAAGGCGTTCAACTCGTCACGCGCGACGATGTTGAGCAGAAAGTCGATCAGCAGACGTTCCAACACCATCATGGCAATTGCCGATCTTCCAGCTTGCGCTGCAGCAGATCAATGTCGGCCGGAGGCAGCAGCAGGCGAATATTCTGCTGGCGATCTTCATGTAGCAACGGCAGACCAAGTTCCCGGGCATGAAACCGGTACATCTCCCAAAGTCTCAGGTTATCTGCGGCCTGCGCTGCCACACCGATGCCACTGCCTGTTAGGGTCCAGTTGCCAGAGCTGTATACGACATGACCAGCCTGTCGCAGACGTTTCAAACCCAATGCGGCGCTTAGATCGCCGATACCGCGGACGAACTCATTCGGCACCGGCGACGCAGGACCTCCGTGCGCCATAGCATAGCGGTAGAGATCGCGCAGCGCGTTCTCGGTGGCAAAGCGGCGGCTATCCACGCGCTGCCGCCAACTGCTCCAGACCAGGCCTCTTCCCGGCGCCACTGCGATCGAAACCAGCACTAGCGCGAAAGCAACGACAATGATCATGGGTCCGGTAGGAATATCGCTGTCGAAGGCGCTGATCACCGCGCCGACACCACCGGAAAACGCGCCGAATACAGCAGCCAGAACGACCATCTGATTAAGTTTGTGCGTCCATTGTCGGGCGGCGATAGCCGGGGCGATCAACATGCCGACCATGAGAATGACGCCGGCCAATTGCAATCCCAGCACAATCGCTACCACGATCAATGTTGACAGCAAGGTGTTAATGAAGCCGATGCGGAATCCGTTGGCGCCGGCAAACTCGGCATCAAAAGTGACCAGTTTGAATTCTTTCCAGAAGAGCGCGAGTACCAACAAAACTACGGCACCGACCGCGCTGACGAGCAGCACATCGCTTTCCACGATCGCGGCAGCTTGCCCGAAGATGAACTGATCCAGGCCGGCTTGGCTGGCATCGGGAATCGATTGAATATACGCCAGCAAGGCGATACCGGCAGCGAACCAACTCGCCAGTGCGATACCAAGCGCGGCGTCCTGTTTGATGCGGGTGGTACTTAACAAGGCCGAAACAAAGCGCAGAGCGACCCAACTGGCGATACCAGCGCCGATAAGCAGCACACTCAGATCGCGCCCGAAGAGCAGAAATGCCAGCGCCACACCCGGCAGCGCCGCATGGGACAAGGCATCGCCCATCAGGCTTTCTCGACGCAATACAGCAAAACATCCCAGCACAGCGCTGATCACGCCCAGGATTGATCCACCCAGGGCGACCACCCTAACGGTATAGGTGTAACGCACGCCAAAGACAATCTGACTGAGAGGCAGGAAGATCAGGCCCAGGAGCACGATCAGGCCGATGGTCAGCCAAATGCGCCGGTCTTCGCTGTAAACGGCTGGTCCACGCATGCCTAATCTCCTGTAGCGATCAGCTTGCCCTCGTGTAAATAGGACACGCGACCGCCATAGGTCCGTTGCAGGTTGCCCGGCGTGAACACATCAAAGGTAGGGCCGGATGCGATGATTTCGACATTGAGCAGGGTCACCCAATCAAAATAATCTTCAACTGTCTGCAGATCGTGATGCACGACGATGACCGTTCTGCCGCGCTCTTTCAATTGCTGCAGGATGTTGACAATGGCGCGTTCGGTGATGGCATCGACGGCGGCGAAGGGTTCATCCATGAAGTAGATTTGTGCGTCTTGCACCAAGGCGCGAGCGAGAAAGGTACGCTGCTGCTGCCCGCCGGAAAGCTGACTGATCTGTCGTTCGCCCAGGTCAACCAAGCCGACTTGCTCCAAAGCATGCAGCGCCAATTCGCGCTCGTGGCTGCCCGGACGGCGAAACCAGCCCAACTTGCCATACAAGCCCATGGTGACCACATCCAGCACCGAGGTGGGGAAATCCCAATCGACGCTGCCACGCTGCGGCACATAACCGACCAGCGAACGCGCCGCTTCATAACGCTTGCCATAAAAGCTGACTGTGCCGGCAGCTCGCGGAACAAGATTCAGCACGGCTTTGATTAAGGTGCTTTTGCCGGCGCCGTTGGGTCCCACGATCGCCATCAAGACACCTTCCGGCACATCGAGATCGATATCCCAAATGGCGGGTTTGCTGTGATAGGCGACGGTTAAGTCGTCAACCGACAATGCGATGGGAGCGCTAGATTTCATAGCTGGCCTCAGGCGTCACAGTCGACCTGCCATAGCTCATCGGGCGGCTGCGGCTGCAAGTCTTCATGCCATGCTAGGATATCGACATCGATACCCATGCATAGGTAGGATTGCATGATCGTCAGGGCGTTTTGCGCCAACATGCCAATGTAGGTGCCGCCGAAAGTATCAATTTCGCCCATGGCATCGCCAAAAAGTTCACGCACACCCACGCGCACTGCCTTGTCTTGCGCCCTTACAGCTTCGATCACGGCGTCAATGGTATCGGGCGGGATGCTGCTCTCGACGAAAAGCACCGGTATCTGGTTGTCGATGACAAAATCGACCGTCGCTTGTATATCGCCAACGCCAGCTTCGTCCTCGGTGCTTAGCCCTTGTATCGCTTGCATCTTCCAGCCAAAGGCGGCGCCGAAATATTGGAAGGCATCGTGCGAGGTGACGAGGTAGCGCTGAGCCGGATCAATTGAGCGCAGGCCTGTATTCGCCCACTGGTATAAGAGTTGCAGCTGCTCGATATAAGCTGCCGCGTTTGCTCGGTAAACCGCCGCATTTGGGATATCCAGTTTGGCCAGTTTATCGGCAAAATCTTGCACCGTGACTTCCCAATTGCGTGGGTCGAACCAGAAATGTGGATCGTCCACATTGGTGTATTTGTCGGAAAGCTTAAAGCCGCCGACGATGAAACCGGCGTCTTTGACTGCATCGCTCAAACGGTAAGTCTTGATGCCTTGCTCGCCAAGCGCGGCGAAGACCGTGTCGAATTGGCCTTCGAGGTGCAATCCGCTATAGATTACAACTTCGGCGCTGTTCATCGCGGAAACATCGGATTCAGTAGGCTGATATAAATGCGGATCGACTCCGGCGCCCATGAGCGGCGTAATAGTGATCCCATCGACATCCTCGCTCAAAATACGCAGCAAATCCGCGGCCTGGGTGGTGGTGGTCACGATCCGCAGGGTATCTTCCGCCGCAGATATCGGAGCGCTGACAAGCGCGGGAATAAACAGGAGGCAAAGCAGTGCCAGGTACTTCTTGATCACAATGGATCCTCCGCGAAGGCTCTTTTAGTGTAATTAAGACTATTTTTAACCCAACTTAAAACATTTGTCAAGGGCTTAACGCAGATTGGTTCAGATTGCTCTATTCGAATCATAAGACCGGGCTTATCCTGTCACCAGGAATGTTGCCGGACCGGATGAGCAGCCTCCCTTCTTAAGAACAAAAAGGAGAAGCGAGCGTGGAATATTATGATATCGAGGAGAATGTCGATCAATATATTCGAATGGCGGCTGGTTACGATGGAACATTGCTCATAGACGTGCTCAGGAAGCATTTGCCGGAAGGGTCTAAAGTATTGGAATTGGGGATGGGAGTTGGTAAAGACTTGTTGCTGCTCAAGGAATATTATCAAGTTAGTGGTTCAGATTCGTCCCGCATTTTCGTTGAGCGCTTCAAACGGCTGCATCCCGACATCGATGTCCGCCATTTGGATGCCATTACAATGACAATAGAGGAGCGCTATGACGGCATTTACTCCAACAAGGTGCTTTATCACTTGAGACGAGAGGAGCTTAAGATCTCTTTGGGAAACCAAGCGCATGCACTGAAAACGGATGGCATTATGCTTCATTCGTTCTGGTGGGGAGACGGGGAAGGCGATCATCAGGGTTTGCATTTTGAGTATTACAACGAAGTTCAGTTAACGGCAATGGTCGGCGCAGACTATGAAGTGCTCGACAGCAAACGATACTCCGAGATAGAGGCAGAAGATTCGTTTTATGTTGTATTGCGCAAGCAATGAGTCAGTAGGCCTAACCACGGCGACGCATGAATTGCACCATCAGCAGGAAGCTAAGCAGGGTGCTGACTTCTTCATCGCGTTCGATTTCCTGATCGAGCAAGTCAATGCTGAATTGATTCTCGAAGAAGGCGCCTTGTTTGGTGATCTGCATGACCGGCTGTGACCGGTCTTCCAGGTTATCGCCGCGAAAAGCCGTATACGAGGGATGAAAGACAAAGCCGGAAAGCCAGCCAATGACCGGCAGGTCGTTGATCAGTGAGTCCGCGATCTTGACCCAGGGATTGTCCTCTTTGATGAACAACATCTGATTCTGCGCGGCGTCATCGATGATATAGGTCGCGCTCCAAATCGAACGCCAGCCCTTGGCTTTTACGCTGCCGATATGATCTTGCGATTCGCTGTGGAAGAAGTTATAGCGGGAGTTGAAATCGAGAATCTGCTCCGCCTGGATATTAAAGAGCTCGCGTTCTTGATCCTGATTATTGAAGATGCGGATGTCTTCACGCAGCTTAAACACTTTTTGACTGACGAAGAGCACTTCTTTAACCTTGTTGTCGGTGATAATAATGCGCGGCGCCAGTGCAATCAGCTTAAAGCGCAAATTGAGCGGATAGTCAAACATGGACATAGGAAACATTTCCTCTACTTCTGACAAACCGCTTTAGCTGCCGGATCTGACGGGTTGGAAGACGCTTTGGCGCGGCGCTCTTGCAAGGGGTCATTTGCGAGTATAGTGGCGTTGCCGGCTTACAACAAGCGCCAGCGCCGTTTTTTTGGCGCTGCCGTGCCGTGTGTTAGAGTGGTCAAGCCGCCAGCCAGCGGATCAAAAAAGGGCCGCATTTCCTCAAACAGATGATCAACGGCGCGCAAGGGATGGCGGCGATTCACGATTTCGATAAACGCGCCCCCGTTGTGCATGGCTGCTCCGGCCTGCTGCATGGTGAGTCCGTCATTCCACTTCCACTTCTCCGGATAAAAATAGTAATAAAGCGAATAGACGGTTGCTGTAACCGGCGTGACACCTCGGTTATCATTGGACCAGAGCGCCATGCCGACCTGCTCTGCCATCTCCGCCATCAGCACCAGCGCACAAGTTCCCGATACTTGCGCCGCGTAACCATCCTTTTTGTCTGGCACATCCACGATGCCCTTGAGAAAACCTTCGGGATGGATGATTTCCTCTACCGCCCACCGGTATTTGTCCGCGCCCAGCTCACGCAGGGTTTCATGGTCCAGCACGATGCCAGCTGCCAACTGCAGACAGCCCTGCCAGATTTGAACGAGCGGATCCGTCGCCTCTTGCATGTCCCGCACTTGGGCATCGACAGCTCGCAAACTATCGCGGATCGCTTGCCAGGCGGGCAATGCACGCAACATGGCGGCAACGGAAAGCCAGCCCAAAATACGCTTGCAGCCCGCAAGGTCATCGCAATTTTGCGTCGCCAAATCGGCTTCAAGCAGCAATGCGGTCGCGCTGGCAACCGATTCCTTGTCGTCATCAAACAGATAACGCAGGGCAGCTAGATGGGCTGTGCAGAGTGGATCTTCAAATTGGCGGGTTAACAAAGGCGCGGCGCTGCGGATAGGTTCTTGATCGCGATTGGCACGCGCAAGTTGCAGCTGTTCCGCGGAAAAGTACAGACCGCCACCTGGCACTGCGGATCGCATCGAGAGTCTTTGCCTTCACTTCGGTCGGTTTGTGCTCATTGTAGAGCAAGGGGCTGGAGCAATCGAGACTTGGAATCCAAGTTTGACGCTCTGCCTACGGTTTCCATACGGCCTGACTTGACCTGCTACTATATGCGTCAGGCGGTTTCCCATGTTGAGGAGACTCATGCGATTTAGCAGAAGAATATTCATTTTGCTATTGTTAGTCTGTTGGCCGGTACAGGCACAGGATAGCGACTTTCCCACACTTGATGCATTGGCGGAACTGGATATTCCCGCCTATGACTACGCTGACCTGGCGCGGCGATTGAGGGGAATAGAATCGAATTACCGAGCGCCTCTCGCGTCCCCGAAATATGAAATCGGCGATACATTGTCCTTCAATGTGTGGATAGACCAAACAGGGGGCCAAGCGCCAGTTCAGACGGTGCTCCGTGGCAAGACGGACAAACTGCTATTGTGGGTACAAGAGTCAGAGGCTTTTGCCGATGCCGAGATACAGGCCTTCGCCGAGGAAATCAGCAGCAGCGTCCTGGACGAGGTTCAGCAATTGTGGGGTTACAGCGAACCGCCCGGCATTGATGGCGACCCGCGGTTTTATATCGTGATGATTCGACTGCAGGACCAACCCTGGGCAGCCTACTTCCCGCCCGGTAGTACTCTACCACGCTCACTTTACGCAAAGAGCAATCAGCGAGAAATGATGGTAGTGAATCTGGCGCACTACCAAGATCGGGCATTAAGCGATCAAAACGTAAAGCAATCCATCGCGCACGAATTTCAGCATATTCTGCAACATCATCGAGATTCGCGAGAGTCGCGGTGGCTAGGTGAGGCATATTCTACTTATACCGAGCATCATTTGGGTTTCGATAACTTCTACGATCGTCCGCAGTCCTTCTTGGATGCGCCTGGCACGGGCTTGACGCACTGGAGTTGGGGTGACGACAATCTGGCAAAGTACGGTGCCGGCGCGCTATTTGTCATTTATGTCGCCGAACAATATGGCATCGAGATCCTGCGACTGTTGCATGCAGAAAGTAAAAGCAGTTGGCCGAGCGTCCAGAAAGTGCTTTGGGACAGTTTAGGCGTATCCGCCGATGAAGTCTTCGCCGACTGGGTGCTGGCGAATTATTTCCAGGATGCGGAACGTGATTACGGATACCGCACGCTGGCACAAGTTTTGAGACCTCCGCAGCCGGTTACGACCTTTAATGCTTTTCCAGCATTGCATACCAGCAGCATCCCTCAATACAGCAGTGACTACTATTCCGTCGATGTGCGGGGGGCTGACCAGCTCAGGCTTCGGCTGACCCAGGCACCCGAATCACATTTGATAGAGACCACGCCCTACGAAGGCGATTTTTTCTATTACGCCGTCACCACCGATGTCGGTGATAGCCGGCTTACCCGCCGTTTCGACTTGCGCCGGTTTCGCCGCGCGTGGTTAGAATTCCGTGTCTGGTACGATCTGGAAGAATTCTGGGATTATGGCTATATCCAGGTCAGCTACGATGGCGGCGAAAACTGGGATATCTTGCAGAGCGAACACACGACGGATCAATTCTCCAACAGTCGCTCTTTTGGCGCAGGATATACCGGCAACTCTAATGGTTGGGTGCAAGAGCGTATCGACTTGAGCAGCTATGTGCACTGGCCGATCTTGCTCCGCTTTGAGGTATTAACCTTTAAGTTTACGTCTTATCGCGGCATGGCAATCGATGATCTGCGCATAGACGCGATCGGTTTCCATGACAGCTTCGAGATTTCTGACGATGCCTGGAATGCGGAAGGCTGGATCCGCTCGGATAACCGACTGCCGCAACGCACCTGGGTGCAAGTCGTACAGGATACTGCTGATGGCCTGCAAGTCAGTCGATCTCTACTCACAGGGTCGGGAGAGATAACGGTCGATGTGCTACCAGGCGCGGCAAAGGCGGTGATCGCCATTTCGCCAATTGTTCCGCAAACTCCCTTGGAAACTCAATATACGCTCGAAGCCGCTCTGATCGATGCGGATGGCGCGGCGATGTCGGTTTCACGAGGTTGCACGGTAACAACTACCCACGCTTTGAATTTCCGCAATACTCCGAACGGCAACAGAATCGGGCTCTTGCCGCAAAACACGTCAGTCGAGGCGCTGGAACGGAAAGCGGACTGGTTCAGAGTCGACTATGCGGGCAAACATGGTTGGATCAGCGCGGGTTATGTGACGATGCAAGGCAGCTGCGCGTAACTGCAGAACAAGCGGAAAGGGACTTTTTTCGTCGCTGGTTCGCAGCGCCCCTTCCCGTGATCAGAGCGCGCGCGAGGCTTACACTGAGTTAATTGGCCGCATGCTGGCGGGAAAACGAGCTACGCCATCGGACTCGTGTCGTCCTCATCGAAAAGCAGTGGCGACCCTTGAGATGGATCACGCGGATTCGGCGGGCCGGCATATTGCCCAGGTTGCGCCGATTCAGTGCCGGGAATCGCCGATTGGGGATAGGGATTAGTACGCGCTTGTTCAGCGGGAAGCGGATGCCGGGGCTGCTGTACCATTCGCCCGGCCCGAAGTTGTTTTAAGCGGCGGCGGAAAACTCTCAAGTAGATCAGTAATCCAATCAGAAACAGGCAGCCGGCGCTAATCGCGGCGGCGAACAATCCGACTGCGATACCTTGCAGGGCACGCGCTTGTTCCTCGCTCAGTGAACCGGTATCGTTTATCATACGCTCCGATTCGACCTGGATCGTCGCGACGCCGAAATCGAAACGGGCAGGCGCCGCGCCCGGCACTACTACGGCGTTAAAAGAGGACGCAGTCGTCGCCACAACCTGCGCGCTGGTCAGCAAAACCATATAGTCGCCAGCGGACAAACCCTCAAAGCACAAGAGCCCGCTTGATGCAGTGGGGGAGTTTTCCAGCAAGCTTGTTTCGAGGGTGACACCAAGCGCGCTTAGCAGACTGACGCCGATGCCATAGGTAAATGGAGGTTCGTTGTCTTCTTGCTGGCCGTTGCCATTGTGATCATCAAAGCTCATGATGCAAATCTGGCCGGTGTCTTGCGCCAACAATCCGCTGGAAACAAGCAGAAAGATACAAACGAGCGCCAGAATTCTTCTTAAGTCCATTTTCCGTATTCCATAATCGGGAGCTCGCAATTAGCGCAGTCGCACGATCAGCGCAGCCGCTAATCCGGTGACAAGCACAAACCCGGCCAAAGCCAATACGAACAACCCGCTCAACTCTCTTAGCAAGCTGGTGGGTTCTGCGGGAGTTACATCTGCGCTTGCAGGTGGCGGACTAAATGCAGGCGGTTCTTCTATATCCGATTCCGCCGCAGTGCCAAAATAGAGCCGAACAGGCAACCCATCGCGCAGATCGACACGCAATCTTGACGGTCCCGTGAATTCGTAACCCTCCGTCGCCGTGGCAGTGACGAGATAAACCTGCCGCCGTAAGTCTTCGATACAGGTAAATTCGGCGCTGTCCTCTGCTTGATAACTGACACGGTTTTCGCCTGTACTATCGCTCAACTGGAGCGCTCCTTCCGCCAAGGCAAACTCGCCAGGCTCCTTATAGCCATTTAGACTATCGTCCAGAAACAAGGTGAAGCAAATGGAGGAATCAAGCTCAGTTGGATCTTGCATATCCACGGCGGCAGCAATCACAGGAGCCGGCGGCGAGTCGTTGACTACTGATTTGCCCAATGCTACGCTGGGTTCAAGCTCGGCTTCATCTTCGGCAATGGTGGGCGCGCTTGCTGTGGGATCCGGTTCCGCGCTTTCCGGCACCTTGGAATAGATGATGCGCAGGCGCTGCCCAACTTGCAGGAAAGCTTCGGGATCCAATCCATTGTTTGTGGCAATGTTCTCAACGGTTAAGCCGTATGCCAACGATATTGATGACAGGCTTTCCCCGGCCACAACTACATGCACAATATCGCTATCGTCGGATTGCGCTTGCATCTGCATGACGTAGCTGATGCAGATGAGTGGAATTAGCCAAAGCTGTCGCAAGTTTCGCTCCAAGTTGGTACTGTCAAGCCGGGGCGGGATTCGCGCTGGGATTATAGCACGGGCGGCAGAATCCAACAGGGAGCGTAGGCCTTGCAGCCTGCAAAGCCAACTGGAGGGATAGCTGCGGCTTCCATAACGACAATTACTGGTGGTTTTCGCTATGCGTCTATCTTGTGACACTTGAGATCCGACGAGAATTGAAACACGGGGAACATCGCAAGCACGAGACAAAACACGAATACCTCCGGACATCGTGTTAAGTTTTGTTAGTTTTTGTTCAAATCTCAGCGAATTATTGCGCAATATGTGATTTATGTTCACAACTATGATAAAATATAATTAACCATAGTTTAATTGGTGAGTGTAAGGGGGAACGTGTGCTTTTACGCTTGGACTCCGAAACTGGGCCGGCGGGCCCGGCGGCGGAACATTTCGTTCAATCCGCGCTCGACGCCCTATCCGCCCATATAGCAATTCTTAACGACGCCGGTGAAATTATTGGCGTTAATGTCGCCTGGCGAGAGTTCGCAAGGGCAATCGAGTTCGATCATGCGGACAGCGGGATCGGCTTGAGGTATCTAGCCTTCTGCGATCATACATCGATGGTTAAGCCTGTGAATGCCTGGCAAATAGCGGCCGGGATTGGCGATGTGATCTCGGGCAAGCGGGATGAATTCTACCTGGAATACCCCTGCAATATTTTCCCGGATCAATACTGGTATGTATTGAGCGTCAGCCGATTCCGTGTTCAGGGCGAGAAGCGCGTGATTATCGTGCATCAAGATATCACAGAGCTCAAGCATGCGCAGGTAGATCTGGCAGAAAGCCGTCAAGAGATTCAATCGGTTCTGGATCATATCTCCAACGCGGTTTTCACAGTGACGCCGGACGGGGCGATCGAAACCTGCAACCCGGCCTCGGAACGGATTTTCGGCTTCAGGCGCAACGAGCTGGTTGGCATGGATATCACGCGCCTGATGAGCGATTCGCGCTACAGCAGTGAGAATCTGCACGAACTCAATGGAGCGCACGGCCGCGAGCTGGTGGGCAAACGCCGCGACGGTAGCGAATTCCCCATGTACTTTGATCTGACCCGGATGCAAGTCGAAAAGGGTCACTTGTACACGGTCATCGTTCAGGACATGACCGAGTTGAAGCGCATGGAAGCGGAAATGCTGGAAAAAGAGCGCATGCGTATGGCGCTGCAAAAGGAGCAAGAACTGCGGCAGGTCAAAAACCGCTTCCTGTCGATGATGTCGCACGAATTGCGCACACCCCTGGCATCAATCCGCTTGTCCTACGATATGATGGCGCAATATGGCGAGCAGGCGACAGAAGACGAACGCCTGCTTTACCTGGAGAATATCCGTGTTCAGGTAGAGCATCTCAACGAAGTGCTGGGCGATGTTATGTGCCTGACCAAACTCGAGCGCAGTGAAGTGGATTTCAATCCGGAACGCTGCGATCTGATTACCTTTTGCCGCAATATCGTCGAATCATTTCAGATCAACCACCATCACACACATGCTATCCGGTTCTCGTGTCCTGATGTCGCGATTATCGCTACCTTTGACAAGAAACTGCTGCGCCGCGCCCTGACCAACTTGATCGACAATGCCATCAAATACTCACCGGATGGCGGCAATGTCGAGTTCCTGCTGCAGCAAGCAGGAGATAGCGCGAGCATTACCCTGAGTGACGAGGGCATTGGCATTCCGCCAGAAGATGCCGAATCTTTGTTTGATGCCTTTCATCGCGCATCCAACGTGGGTTCCCTGCCCGGTTCCGGGTTGGGCTTGGCAATCGTCAAACAATCTGTGGAGCGGCATGGTGGCCACATTTATCTGCAACCACGGCAACATATCGGCGCCTGTTTTTCTATCGAGTTGTGCCTGCACGGCCCTTGCGCATACGGACGAGGCTAGCAGGCATCCGCTCGGCGGCGGTGATAAGGTCTGCCGCGTTCTCACAGAATATCAAGTCTTCTGCTCGTGCCAGCTCAGCGCTTGGTAACAAAAGAGACCCATCTCTGGCGGAATAACGCTCAAGTCATTGCATTCCACTGCGACTGCTCGGCTGGCGGAAATCCGCTAGAATATCGGTATGCCAACGCTACGGTCTACCATACTGATTCTACTGGCGCTGCTAATGAGCACCGCCTGGGCACAAGATCGCGAATTGCCAGGCGAAGCGGCGCGCCCGGAGCCGGGCGGTATTATCCGCGGAACCTTGGATGACGCTACTCCACGCGAAGTATATTTCATTGATGGTTTGCGCGGTGAAGTCATTCAGTTTGAGTTGCGCGCGACGAATGGCAACCTTGATCCGGTGCTGGCCGTGTTTGACAATACCGGCGTGCTGGAATTCGCTCGCGATGACAGTGCCGGTGAGCTTGGCGTCAAGCGCGACTTGACCCTGAAAGCGACCGGCCGATATTTTGTGGTTGTCGGGCGCTTCGGTTATGGCCTGGGCAGCACTGCGGGCGATTTTGAGTTGAAGATGGTGCGCGCCGGTGTCTTGTCGGAACAAGGCAGCGCGTTGCGGTTCGGCGATTCGGTAATCGGCACCATCAGCCACAGCGAGCCGCAGGTCTATTACACCTTCGAAGCGGAACAAGGCGATATCCTGACGATCGCCATGGTCCGTTCTTCCGGCGACCTCGATCCCTACTTGAAGGTGGTTAATGAAGAGCGCTACGTTATTGCCGAGAATGATGATCAGGCCGGGGCGGAAACGCGTAACGCCCGCATTGACGCGCTGATCATAGACCGGACCGGCACCTATATCGTCATGGCGACACGTTACCGCGAAGCAGCTGGCGATAGCGCCGGAAGCTTCGTAATGACGGTAGAGGAAGCGCAATACAGTGGCACGGGCAGCACACAGCTGGCACCGCTGCCAATCGCCTATGGCGAAAGCAGATCCGCGTCCATCAGCCATCGGCAATACCAGCGTTTTTATACCTTCAACGCCAGCAGGAACGACCTGGTGACCATCAGCATGTCACGCGGAAGCACTGGCGAACTGGATAGTTTCCTGGTTCTGGCCGATGCCAATTTTGTGACCATTGTCGAAGATGATGACAGTGGCGTCGGGCAAAACGCCAAGATCGCCGATTATCCGATCCCGGCCGATGGCAAGTACCATATCATCGCCGCGCGTTTCGAGGGAAGCAAAGGCAGCAGCATCGGCGATTTTCTGCTCAGCCTGGATGCCCGCGATGATGCTTACGAAACTATTCCCTCCGATGCGGTTAGTATCAGCTACGGCACAAGCATCACGGGCAAGATCAGCAATGATGATGATCAAGATCTGTATGCCTTCTACGCGCGGCAGGGGGAAACCATCACCGTTACCATGACGCGTGTCGATGGCGATCTCGATGCCTTCATGGAGTTATTGAACGGCTCGCAATCGGTAGTCCTCAGCAATGACGATGGTGGCAATGGACAGAACGCCTTGATCGACAATTACACCATCCCCCGTTCCGGCCTGTACTTCATTCGGGCGCGGCGCTTCTTCGGCAGCGAAGGCAATGGCAATACCGCGGGGTCTTATGTGCTGGTGTTGGCCGAGCGCTTCGGATGAGCGAACAAATGCCCTCCTTGCCGCATCCACCAAGCCCTCTTGATTCGACAGATATCCCTTGTCATGTATAGGTATCAAACGCGATTCCAGCCGGAAAAAGTTGCCAAGAGCGCCTTCATCGCCGCCGAAGCAGTTGTCGTTGGCGATGTCACCCTGGCAGCGAATGTAAGCGTGTGGTTTAACGCCGTGCTGCGTGGCGAAAGCGAAGCCCTGGTCATCGCTGCCAACAGCAATATTCAAGACGGGGCTATCTGCCATGCCGATCCTGACTTGCCGCTGATCATCGGCGAGGGTGTGTCAGTGGGCCACGGCGCGATTTTACATGGCGCGCGCATCGCAGATCATACGCTGATTGGCATGGGCGCCATCATCATGAATGGCGCGCAAATCGGCAGCAACTGTATGGTCGGCGCTGGCGCCTTGGTGACACAGCACAAAACCTTCCCCGATAACAGCTTGATCCTGGGCAGTCCGGCGCGGCTGATTCGTAAGCTTGACGCGGACGAAATCGCTTCAATTCGCCGCACGGCGAGTGACTATGTCGAAAAGGCGCGGGCTTTCACGGGGCGAAACAGTTGAACGTCGAGGAGATGCAGCGAGTAAACCTCAGGACTGCTGGCTAAGCCCTTCATCGTCCTCGCCTTGATACGCCAGCAGATCGTCGAGCGACATCTTGGGCAGGCGATTTTCGGTCATGACGGCGCGCATTTCGGTATTGATTTCACCATCTTCACCGATGTGACGGCGGATATTGGCGCCGGTTGCTTCCGAATATTCGAATCGGTGATTGGCGATTGTGACCCCATCCGCGATGATGCGCAGGCCCCATTTACCATCCAATTCCATCTGGTCATGCAAGGGCATACGCGTATTGGGCGTGAGGAAGTTACGGCCACGCGTGAGCTTATAGGTGTCTTCGTGGATGTAAACCGGGTCACCGACCGCATCGATGATCTCGAAGCGGATATTGCCATTGGCTTCCATCGGTACACGCAATTGCACAAAGGGCTGAATATAGTCGATATCGTCGGGCAATGACCAGGTGCGATAGACCTCTGGTTCTCCGTCTTCTTTGGTGGTCAACATACCGATATCCACTGCCAGCACTTGCACCTCGTCAGGATCAAGGCCGGCCCGCTCTACCGATTCCAGGGCGTGTCGATAAACGCGCTGTTCGGCACTGGCTGGCTGCTGGTGGAAAATCTCGTAGTCGTCGTAATCGTCGTCTTCATCTACTTGAGGCTGCTCGTACTCATAGTTGTATTCGTAGGCCTGGTTGCTGACATTGGTACTGCTGCCGTCGTTATCGAATTGCCGAACGAGGAAAAGCAGCCCCAGCAATACCAGAATCACCGGGAAGCTGTTGCCCAACAACGCTACGGCGCCCAAAGCCAGCAAGATAAATGCTAGAAACCAGGTATTGCGATTGTTGTCCATTGCGATACTTTCGTCTATCTCCGATTGCGCGAAAGGCTACGGCGTCCGGATGAGCTGGGCTGCTCTAGCAAATCTTTGAGCTGTGTGGCTTCTGGCTGCTCCATTTCGTCGATAATCACCGCATCTCGCAGGTTGCGGCTGCGCTTCTTCTCCGTTTGTGTTTGCGCTTCTGGATAATCCGCTTCTCCACTCAGGCGGCGGCGGCGATCGTTTACCGATGGCGAAAGCATCAAGTTGTGCATACCGATCAGGTTGTTATCGACATAAACACGCAAATCCCAATCGCCGTTGCCGTCAATACTGGCATTACCGGACAGCGGCAGATGATGATCGGCCAACAGTTTCAATTCGCCTTCGCGCAGATAGCTTTTCATCTCGTGCACATATTGTTCTTCGCCGAGGTGATTATAAATCTCGTAACGGACCACCGCTTGACGGTCCGCTTCTTCATGATCGACGAAAAGCGTGATAAAGGGACGTACGCCATCATCATCTTTAGAGATATTGCGTGTCCGGCGCATAGCCAGCCCGTCTACACCGGTTTGCATGGCGATCAGCCCGATATCAAGCAGGACTATGCCGCTACGATTGAAAAAGCCGGCACGCGTGGCTGCCCGCTCGGCCGCTTCCCGCGCTTGCGGCGTGATGCGTCGACGGACCGGGGCTCGATGCAATACGTCAAGCAGGCTTTCACGGTCCGGACCCAACTCGATCATGGAAGCGATCACGGCGACAGCAAACGCGCCCAGCAGTGAAATCTGCACAGCAGCGGAAACCGGCGCTGCCAGCAAGGCAAAACCAATAAGCAGACCCATCGCGATAAGCCAGGCGGTGTTGCGTCGTTTCAAGCGGATCATGGTCTCACCGTGTCCACGTCTATATGCGTCACTTGTCTATACGCCGCAGCAAGGACCTTGTTGCGCAGCGGCCTGCGAACCGATAGTGTGCCACAGTTCGCGGAGATGTACAGTCATGCTTGCGCCGTCATGCCTATTTTAGCATCAATAACGCCGCTGATCGCAAACTGTGATCGTCGCGCAAAACCTGACAACACGCGGCCTGGCGATGTTAGATCAGGCGCTGGACTGGCGCTGCCTTTGCGCAATCTCGTCAAGGGCTCCGCTGTCGATTGCCTCGGTCGGCCGGCTTCGCAGCGCGCGCTCTTTATAGATTGCGTCGCTATCGTCGCCTCGGCGCAAGCGCAGCGCAGCCATCTCATGCGCGACTTCCGCGTCGATATTCGCCTGGCGCTTTTCGCTGGTGGAGCCATAGGCGAAGTAGTAACGCAACGCATGCGCGGCCATGGCGATGCACCAAATGCCGACCACATAAAACACGCCCAAAAACGCGAATTCGTCATTCCAGTTGTTGCGGATCACCTGCGTCCAGCGCATCAGGATCATAGCGGTATTGAGTCCCAGGAAAAGCGACAGATGTTGCCAGAGCAGACGGCGGTTTTTCAATTTGCCACCCTGCTCCAATTCGATCAACGCCTCGCGTTCTTCGGCTTCGTCCAGGCCGGAGCGGCGCAATTCGCGGTTGATGCGGGCTGCGGTTTCCGCCTCGTGCCGCTCGTAGCCGGAGCCATGTTTGAAATGGTAATGGATGAAGTGCAGCGTGAAGGACACGGTCAAGAGGCCGTAGAGCAAGATCGCATCGCGGAAGCCCATATCGCGCACAAATCGGGACTGCCAGAAATCAGGCAGATTCCACAGAAATAGCGCGGTGCCGAGCAGAATGACCAGGCCGTGGAATAACACGACGCCCCGCGCGCGGAACTTCTTCTCGACGCGTTCGCGAAGCTCGGCTCTCTCGATGGGTTTGGCTTTGTATTTCATTGCGAGTCTCCCCTTGTGCCTGCCTGCGCTGAGCCGGCTGCTTCGAGCAGGACGCGGTCATCAATCAGCTCTCCATCGTCCGTTACCAGCGACTGCCCTTCCCGGACGCGATCGAGGTCTACGGTCGCAGCTATTTCATCATCGGCGGCGTCGAAGATCTCTCGGCGTTCGCGCCGGCGGTCGCGTGACAGATGCCATTGACGCTCGACCTCCTTTTCGATCTTGAGGGCGCGCCCGGCCGGTCCGAGCCCATGGACGAAGAAGAAATGCTGCCAATGCAAGAGAAAAGCACCGCCCCATATCTGGGTCATGGTGACCAGATCCTGCGTGTAATAGAAGCCTGAACCGTAGTCTATTCGATTCGCCCAGATGACACCAAGCACGCCCACCATGACGATGAGATGTCCAGCGATAAACCGCCGAGCCGTGAATTTCTTGATAACGCGGTCTTCGATCAGCAGTTCTTCATCTTCATCCAGCGCCGTGAGCTCGGAATAGCGGTCAAGCTCGCGGTCAATGGCTTCAGCGCGTTTCCTGAGGCCGGGACCGTATTGATAGAAGTACCGCAGGGCATTCAAAGCCAGCGGGATCACCCACATGACGCCAAAGAGCGCCCGCGCCCGCAAGGGCATACTGATCCATACCAAGGCCGTTACCAGCAGATAAACCAGCAGGTGCAGGATGAGATCGCGCCGGCCCGACAGGCGCTTTTCGATACGATGTCGAATGAGTTCTTCGTCAGTCGCTGTCAATACAGGCTCCGGCGAATATTCAGCGGCAACAAGGAACCTCACCTCAGCATTTTGCGCACGTCGTGGCGGCGAGTTATCGGAGGCCGCATGCCCTAGCTTCTGGTCTCGTTTTCATCATTGATGCGCCAGTCATTTTCGAATTCGCCCAGGAAACTATCAGTCAATTCTCCATCATCATTCAAGCGTACCTTGCGCCCGTCGAAACCCTCATCGTCTTGATCATACACGAATCCGCGGCTGTCGTCTTGATAACGCTGCGATCGCTTTGCCTGCCTGGTGATCTCGCTCTCGACTTCCTCTTCTCCCGAAACGGCGCCGCGGCCGTGTTTGTAATGGAAATCCACGTAGTGATTGACCATGCCGATGCCCCAAAAGACGGTGACAAAAAGCGGCCAGGGGAATCCACCGCGACCGAACAGCCAGATCGACCACATGACACCGTTTACCGCCAGATAAACCGTCAGATGCTGGATGAGCTCGCTGCGGGCTTTCAGTTTCTTGTGCACGCGGCGGCGTATCAGTTCTTCCACTGTCGGATCTGGCGCTTTTTTCTTTTTTCCAATGTCGAACTGTTCGGCGATTTGTGAAACAGCATTGGCACCCTTGCGCATAGACTGATCAATCCAATTGCCCATGTCATTCCAGTTGAAACCGACGAAGTCCCCGCCTGCATCCGGCGGAGGCTTTTTGCTCACTGGTCGTCTTGGCGGCAACTGCGACAGGCCGGATCGCGCAAGCGCCAGGTTGAGATCGTCCATCAATGCGCTTGCGCTTTGGTAACGCTGCGCCGGGGATTTCGCCATCGCCTTCAACAGCACCTCATCAATGCTCGCGTCCAGATCGGGATTGAGCTGGCTTGGTGGCGTCGGTGTGGTGTAGATATGCTCGTGCACGATGGCGTAAGGACTATCCGCTATAAAGGGCACGCGACCCGCCAGCAACTCATACAAGATGACCGCAAATGAATAAACATCGGTGGCCGGCGTCAAATCTCGTTCGCCTTTGGCTTGTTCGGGAGACAAGTAAAAGGGTGTGCCCAGCATCATATCGTGGCTGATGGTTGAATCGCCGACTTGTAAGATTCGCGCCAGACCGAAGTCGGTCAGATAAGGCAGATCCCGCTCGTCGATGAGAATATTCGATGGTTTTATGTCGCGGTGCAGCACGCCTTTTTCGTGAGCATAAGTCAAGGCATCGGCCAACATCGTCATCATGCGCGTGATCTCGTCGAGCGAGACGCCCTGCTTGATCAGCCGCCGCTTGAGCGTGCCGCCTTCGATAAATTTCATGACGAAGAAGGGCTGCCCATCGAATTCGGCATAATCATAGATGGGCACGATGGAGGGGTGTTCAAGACGGGCAACGATCCGCGCCTCGCGTTCGAAGCGTTCCAGAAAACTGTCGTCGTGAACAAAGGTATCGTGCAGAATCTTGATGGCAACATGCCGATCGAGCCGCGCGTGATAGGCCTGATATACGGTCGCCATACCACCTGCGCCGATTCGCGCCTCAATCTGATAACCGGCGACGGCATCACCCGCGTTCCATGTCATGCTTGTCCCCGCTTCGCCCGCCGCTGCTCCGTTTCGCCGATAAAGCTGTCCGAGAGCTCGCCATCGTCGTTGAGCCGCACCGTGGCCGTCATTCCGTCCAGCTCGTAATCCTCGACGGCTTCGTCATAAAGGCGGGTCTGACGCTCTTGCTCACGCATTTCGGAAACGCGCAGTTGCCGCGTGATCTCGCCTTCGATCTCCGCCGCCTGCCTTTCCGCGCCGCTACCATGCTTGAAATAGTAGCGAAGGCAAAGCAGCGCAAGCATCGCGCCCCAAAAGGCCGCGCTCGGAATATGGCTCGATCCCCAGCGCCAGTATCCGGGCACAAAAATCATGTTCAGTAGCCAACTGCTATTGATGAGGGCAAAGAGCGCGGCGAAATAGGCGATGCCGCGGCGGGAGGCGTATTTCTTTTCGACCCGCTTGCGGATCTGCCATTCCTCGTCGCCGTTCAATCCGTAAGCTTCCAGCTCGCTCGTGATGACACGCTCGGTTTCTTCCTCGCGGTTTTCGGCACCACGCCCATGTTTGTAGTAATAACGGATCCCCTGCAGCGAAGGGAAAATGCCCCACAAGCCGGCGAACATGAAAAGATCCTGCAGCGCGCCCACTCGTCCCTGCAAAATGATGCTCAGTCCGCTCACGCCGATGAGCAAGCTGTAAATGACAAGATGCACGATGATGGCGCGGCGCGCCCGCATCTTCTTTTCTACGCGCTGGCGAATAGCCGATTCTCGCTCTTGGCGGTTCTTGCCCTTTCTTTTGCGTCCGCCACTCTCGGTCTTTCCTTTGATCTCATCCAGGTCGAAGGGAAAAGCAGGATGCTGAAGTCTGTCGATCTCGCTCGGGTCACTTTCGTCGCGATGGCGCTCTTGTGGGCTGCGATCAATGCGCTTTTCGGCGAGCTGCGGCTGATAATTGTGATGTACGGGCGGTGGCGCCCGGCCGACCTGACTGCGATCCGGCGGCAATTGCCTCAAGCCGGACTCCGCCAGCGCCAGTCGGAAATCGTCCATCAGCGCGGTCGCCGTCTGATAACGTTCCGCCGGCAACTTGCTTAATGCCTTCAACAATACCGCATCCACGGCCGCGCTCAATTCCCTATTGATCTGGCTCGGTGGCGTTGGCGCGTTGTAAATGTGTTCGTGCACGATGGCATAAGGCGTATCGGCCGTGAATGGCAACCGCCCCAAGAGCAATTCGTATAAGATGATACCAAAAGAATAAACATCGGTGGCCGGTGTCAACTCGCGTTCGCCTTTTGCTTGCTCAGGCGAGATATAATGCGGCGTTCCGATCATCAAATCGTGACTGATGGTGGAATCGCTGACTTGGGCGATGCGCGCCAAACCGAAGTCACTGACGTAAGGCAGGTCACGTTCATCAATCAAGATATTGGAAGGTTTGATATCGCGGTGCAAAACGCCTTTTTCGTGCGCATAAGTCAAAGCTTCAGCCAACATGGGCAACATGCGCATTATCTCGTCGAGGGTGATTCCGCGCTTTATCAAGCGCCGCTTGAGCGTGCCCCCGTCGATGAATTTCATCACGAAGTAAGGCTGACCCTCATATTCTGCATAATCATAAATGGGAACGATGTGAGGGTGTTCCAAACGCGCGACGATGCGCGCTTCACGAGAAAAGCGTTCAAGAAAGCTGTCATCTTGCACGAATGTATCGTGAAGTACCTTGATGGCGACGTGACGGTCCAGCCGTTCTTGATAGGCCTGATAAACCGTCGCCATGCCACCGGATCCGACCTGTGCCACAATCGTATATCCGGCGATGCTGTCTCCCACATTAAGTGGCATATATATCTCCGAAAAAAACTTTCTTTTCAGCGCAACAGCAGCTGGTTGGGGCAGGCGCTCGCCCGTGCCCGCCGCGCACAGTTGCCGGTCAAGCATGAAGCCAAGTCTCGTTACATTATATGAGACGAGAGGGAGGTCCGAGAATTAGATCGCTGAAGTCACTTGTCTATTGCTTAAGACTACGCAGAAACTGGCTGCTAGTTGCGCTCAACTGGTGCCGAATGTCAGGCCAAGATCGTTGAGCCAACGCCGGTACGCGATGGCGGTTCTGTCGCTGCGCAAGTGCAGCTCGGCTTGTAAATCCAGCGGCAACAGTTCGGGCCGTTGCGACTGCACGATAGGCAGGTCCTGGTAGGCGATTTCATCTTGAAACGCGCGCAAGGTCTCGTCTGTGCCATCGCCGTGCGTCATCACCATCCACATCCACATTAGCGACTTGACTTCTTCGATCGGCGTGACCATCAGCAGAATGGCAAACTTCTCCTCGGCTTCTTTGCGGAAATAGGCGACCAGCGGTCGATATACCTTGTAGGTATAGGTCACCCAATTGGGAATGTGCGTGCCATCGGGATTGGGCTGGAAGATACGAATATCGGTGGCCGTGATACCCTTCTCGTCAGTGATTACCTCGTATTCGGGGATTTCCGGCCGTTCTTGTGTGCCAAGTATATTCTCGTGCACGAAGGGGAAATGCGCGACATCAAGAAAATTTTCGACCATGCGCGGTCCCGCCGCTTGGAATTCATAAGCGCCGCAGAGAATCTTGCGATAGCCGCCATCGTACCATTCTTCGAATTGGGGAATATCGTGCTCAGGTTCGCCCAGGCAGACCCAGACCATGTCGTAGGCGATGGCGGCCTGATAGGTGAATGTTCGGGCTTTGGCGGACGGTTTCTGTTCGGGATGTGCCGGCATTCTGATGCATTGGCCATCAGCGTTGTAGGTCCAGCCGTGATAGGGGCATTGCAGCGTGTCATCCGGCAAAACCTTGCCCAGCGAGAGCCGCGTACCGCGATGCACACAGAGATCTTTCCAGGCGCGAATCTGATCGCCAGATCGCCAAATGACGATATCCTCACCCAGTAGGCGCGCGCCGGTCACGTTGTTCTGAGCATCCAATTCCTCGACAGGAAGCACAGCATGCCAATCGTTGAGCAAGATGGGATCCTGAATCATAGGACATACTCCGTGAAGCCATTTTCCACAAGATTATAGCATATTGTCGTGCCATAATTCCCGCTAGCGGCCCACTCGGCCCAGGCATCATAACAGGGACAGCCCACGAATTGTGGAGTTAATCTCAAGGAAAGGGCAATCTCCAGCTCATGCCTGCCTTTGACCAGGCGATGGTGTACCATACTTCCGGCAATCGTCAGCTAGATGGGGAGGATTAGGCGATGGGAACGATGGAAAACAAGGTCGCTCTGGTGACCGGCGCAGCCTCGGGCATCGGCCGCGCGAGCGCGATAGCCCTGGCACGAGAAGGCGCCGCCATATGTGTTTCCGATATCAACAACGAAGGCGGCGAAGAGACCGCCCGGCAGATCATCGAGAGCGGCGGGAACGCCCTTTTCGTTCACTGCGATGTGACACAGTCTGACGATGTGCGGGCCATGGTCGAAGCGACCTGTAGCGCTTATGGAAGATTGGATGCGGCGGTCAACAACGCGGGTATCGCCGGGTCATTTGATCGCCGGCTGCACGAGGCCGACGACCATGTCTTTACGCAAGTCATCGATATCAACCTGCGCGGGGTCTGGCTGTGCATGAAAGCTGAACTTGAACAGATGCTGCCACAAGGCCAGGGCAACATCGTCAATATCGCGTCCGTGGCCGGCTTGATCGGCGCGCCAAAAGCCGCAGCCTATACCGCCAGCAAACACGCCGTGGTCGGCATCACCAAATCAGCCGCTCTTGATTATGCCAGGCAAGGCATCCGCATCAATGCCGTCTGCCCGGCCTATACCGATACACCCATGGTGCAAGACGCCATCACTGCGCAGCCTGTCATGGGCAGTATCATGCAACGTGCGATACCGATGGGCCGCTTGGGTCAGCCCAGCGAAATCGCGGACGCGGTCGTCTGGCTTTGCTCGGATGCGTCCTCATTTGTGACCGGGCATGCCTTGGTGCTGGATGGCGGCCTGGTGGCAATTTGACGCACCGAATCGGACTGCGTTGACAACACCTTGCCATCAAACAAAACTGAGGGTATCACGTAAACGTTCTAATATTGACGCGTTCCCTACGTTGGATTCTACATTGAGGCTGAGTGCTGTCAAAAGTATGGTCACGATTCCGCGCAGAAGACGACATGGATACGATGTTTGGATTCATACTGACGATCACTTCCCTGCACATGTACATGTCCTCAAAGGCGGGAAAGAGCTCATGGTCAATCTGGACACTATGCACATCCGAGAAAACTATGGATTCGCAAATCAAGACCCTAGACGGATTATAGGATTGCTGGACAGATATTCCGATTTGCTTCGCGCGGAGTGGAAGCGGAATCACGGTAGTGTCGACCAAGACAGCTAATGCAAGGAGCAGTAGAGATGACCTTGGAACCCGTGGTTCATCCGACACGCAACACTCCAGTTGCAGTCGAGTTTACAGATGAATATGTGATGATCGGCCTGACAGACGGCCGTATTCTCGGTATGCCGCTATACTTCTTTCCCTGGTTGCAAGGGGCCAACGAGGCACAGCGACAAGATTATCAATTGTATGGCTGTAGCGTGTACTGGGAAGAAATAGACGAAGGAATTGACATAACCGCTATGGTTTCGGGTCTATACATTACACCTAAGGAACGCCCGGAGACAGCGCCGCTGCGCCAAGCCACCTCTACTTGACCAACCCCACCCGCCGCATATCGGACAGTATCACCCGTTCCCAAGGCGTATCCGTCCGCAGCGGAAAATAATGCACGGCGCGGCGCAGGCATTCATCGCGAATTTCATTGCGCCAGGCGGCCAGACGCTGCTCATAGATGTTGCGCATCGCCGCATCCACCGTCACCTCTTGGGCAACTCCGGATTCCACATCAATCAGCCGCAAATCGCCGGCCAGCGGCGGTGTGATTTCCTCTGGCGCAAGCACATGTATAAAAGCCACCTCGTGACCGCGGCTCAAAAGTGTGTTCAATCCATCAAGATAACCGCTCGGCGAAAACATATCGCTGATGATCAGCGTCATGCCCGGCCGCCGTGAGCGACGCGCATAATCTTCCAGCATGATATTCAAATCGGTGATGCCGGTCGCAGCGATATCCTGGATGAAACGCAGCATGGCCATGCCCCGTCCCTGTCCGCGCACCGGACCGAAAGTCGCGCTGCCACTGTCGTTGATGGCAGTCAGGATCAAGCGATCGTTGCTGGTCAGGGAGACATAGGCCAGCCCGGCAAAAATGCGTTTGGCAAAGAGCAGTTTCTTTTGATCGACCTCGCCTTCGGGCGGGAAATCCATGCTGGCGGAAGCATCCAGGATCAAGTGAACCGTCAGATCTTCTTCATCTTCCAGCAGTTTGATATAGGGGCGTTCCAAACGGGCGTAGATATTCCAATCGAGCTGACGCAGATCGTCGCCGGGCGCGTAATTGCGGTAATCGGCAAATTCAATGCTGTTGCCGCGCTTGATGGAGCGACGGTCACCTTTGATCGCACCGACCCGCACTTTTGAGGCGGAGAGCATCAAGGGCTCGAGGCGGCGGCGAACCGATTCTGGCAGCAGCAATTGATTGTTCTGCGATTGTTGGGACATGCGTCTACGCTTTTTGTCCTAGGCTATTAGTCGCTTGTGACTTATGGCTGGATTAGTCCTCTTCTTCGATATCGTCGTCCGAGTCCTCATCGTTTTCATCGTCTTCTACTTCGTCATCGTCTTCAATATCATCGGCGCTATCGTCATCATCATCATGCTTGTCGACCTCTTCGACCTCTTCGACCTCTTCAAACTCGAATTCCAGCACGGCGATATGCCGGCCGCGGAACATCTTTTCCTGTTCCACAAAATTCAGCCTGCCAAAGAGGCGGCGCGCATCGTCGTTTTTTGGCGCATAACGGGCGATCACCATTTCACTGTTGTCGAAGTCGTGCACCATGTCGATCAGCTGATCGGCAACCGCGTGACCGTAGCCCTGACGCTGATGTTCCGCGCTGATGGCCAAGCGGTCGATGATCCACTGCACCGGGTTTTCGGCGTGAATAAGCATCACGTAACCGATGGATTCTTCCGCCACATCAATGCGATACGTGGTAACTGCCGGGTGACGCGTTTGCAAATAGGTAAGAAACAGATTTTTGGTGAAGCGGCGCTGTTCCGGCTTGACGCGGATATGGCCCAAGGCAAGAATTTCACGCATTGCTCTTATTTCGACCAGCTTGATTTCGTTCATCAACCGCCCCGCTCCATCAACTCGCCTTCGCCCAGCGCTGCCAGGACAACTTCAATCGGGTGCTGAACAGCGTGACCGGCATCGTGAATTTGCGCGCGGCAGGAAGTGCCTGGCGCTGCGATGATGGCATCGGCATTGTCGCGAATGGTCGGCAAAAGGCGATCTTCCGCGATTTTCATGCTCAGTTCATAATGCTCATACCCGAAGCTGCCCGCCACGCCACAACAGCCAGTATTCATTTCTTCGACATCGGCGCCGGGAATAGCACGCAAAAGCTTCAAGGTCTCGCTTGTGCCCCAGAGCGCCTTTTGGTGGCAGTGCCCGTGCAATAATATCCGAGGCGCGTCCGCTTGCCAAGCGAGCTCATCGGCGCGCGCGGCCAGAATGTCAGCGAAATACGCCTCTACGCTCAGGCAGCGCTTTGCCAGTTGGCGCGCAGCAGATTGAAGGCCCGGATCCACCAGACTGAGATAATCGTCAGTGAAAGCACTCAGGCAACTGGGTTCGATGAACAAATAGGGTGTTTCCCCGTTGGCCCGGTACAAACCGAGCACATTGGCATGTGCCATGGTCTTGGCGCTATCCAGCAAGCCCTTGCTGATGGCCGGGCGTCCGCAACAGCCGGATTCGGGCAGACGCCGAATATTGACGCGCAAGCCCAGAACATCCGCCAGGCGCATGACCGCTTTGCCAATTTCCGGATGATTCCATTCGGTGAAGGTATCCACGATTAACAAGGCGTCCGGATTGACGTGGTGGCTATAACTTTCGGCGGAAAAGGGACGGTCGGCGTAATTTGGCAGCGGTCGCCCCGTGGGAATGCCCAGCAGATCGGCAGCGACCTTGCCCAGCGGATTATTAAGCATGGCATTGCTCAATTTGGGAAATTTGCCCGCCAGCTGATTGATGCGATGGATATTGCCGAAGACTTGCGTGGCCAGCGGGATACCGTGCTTATCGTGCCAGGTCGCCAGAAACTCCGATTTCAACTTGGCGACATCGACGGACGATGGGCACTCACTGGCACAGGCTTTACATGACAAACAGAGCTCGAGCACGTCCTTGACGGCGGGATTGCCCAGGTCGTTCGGCAGCTTTCCGCTCATGGCGGCGCGTAAGGCATTGGCGCGTCCGCGCGTCGAATGTGTTTCATCGAGCGTCGCCTGATAAGACGGGCACATGGTACCGACCGATTCCTTGCGACATACTCCGGCACCGTTGCACATTTCGATCGCGCCGGCAAAGCCCTGATCGGCCGACCAGTCGAAACGCGTATGTATGTCAATCACCTGATAATCGGGCGAATAGCGCAATAACTCCGCGCTGTCCATTGGCGGCGAATCAATGATCTTGCCCGGGTTCATCATATTGTCAGGGTCAAAGGCGCGCTTGACCTGGCGGAAGGCATCCATCAGATCGGCACCGAACAGGTACTCGCTGAATTCGCCGCGTACCAAGCCTTGTCCATGCTCGCCGGTAATGGTGCCCTGATACTTCTTGACCGTCTGCGCCACGGCATCGGCGATATTGCGATACTGATCGCGACCCTTCAGCGTCCGCAGGTCAATCAGCGGCCGGACATGCAGGCAGCCGGCGCTGGCATGGGCATAGATAGCGTAGGTGGTGTCGTTGTCATAAATGATCTGCTCGACATCAGCGATATAGTCGGCCAGGTTTTCCACCGGCACTGCAGCATCCTCGACGAAGGAAACCGGCTTGGCGGCACTGCGGTCGCTCATCATCAGACCCAGTCCGGCTTTGCGCACGGTCCAAACATCGGCCTGCTGGGCCGCTGTGGCGGCGATAGTCACCACGCCGCGATAACCGAGTCGATTCAGATGCGCTTTCAAGTCCTGGATTTTGGCGCTAAGTTCCGCCTCACTGCCGACAAACTCCACCAGCAGGATGGCAGCCGGATCGCCATCGACGAAGGTCAGACGATCACGATATCCGGCCGCCGCTCTGGTCTTGTCCAGCAGGAACTTGTCCATCAGCTCGATAGCCGCCGGTTCCAGCTCCAGGATGCGCGGTGTCGCTTCCAATGAGGCGCGCAGGCTAGCAAAATGCACCAGAGCCAGGCGTTTGTTCTCGATCTTCGGGCAATCCACCAGACGTAGCTCGGCGCGCACGACTGTCGCCAATGTGCCTTCCGAGCCGCAGAGCAGCCAATTCAGATTCACATCTTCGGCATCGATCTTGTCCAGGGCATAACCGGCCACGGTGCGCCAGGTTTTTGGATAACGCGCTTTGATCTGTGCCGCATGCTCGCTGGCCAGGTCACTGACGACCGAACGAATGCGATTCAACTCGGCATTCGCGGCATCCAGCCAGACCAGATCGCCATTGGCCAGCACGACTTGCAGACGCGCCACGTGATCGGCGGTCATGCCGTAGCGGATGCTGTGGGCGCCGGTGGCATTATTGCCGATGATGCCGCCAATAGCCGCGCGTTCGGCACTGGCCGGATCGGGACCAAACATCAAATCCAGCCCGGCCAGCTGCCCGTTGAGGCTGCCAAGGATCATGCCCGGTTCGACATCCACCGTGCGCGCTTCGGCATTTACCGAACGCACACGCCGCATATGCCGCGTGAAATCCATGATGATCGCTTCGCCAACGGCTTGACCGGCTAGCGCGCTGCCACCGCCGCGCGGCAACACCGGCACGCCATATTTGCGCGCAGTCTCATGAATCGCCACCACATCATCGGCGTCACGCGGAAAGGTGACCGCCAGCGGCATGATCTGATAATTGCTGGCATCAGTGCTGTAAAGGATGCGCGTCATCTGATCGGCGACGGCATGATCAGCCGTAAGGGCGGATTGCAGATCGTGCAGCATGTCCTGGATTTGCATGGGCCAGCTTTCTGGTCAGGTTGCCAGCATGGATTGTACCGATTTTGTGGCAGGAATTACACAGGGCAGTTTATTTGCCACAGAGGCACAGAGGCACAGAGACAAAAAATCATTGCAAGAGCACGCTTTTGCATTACGGTTTCCAGTTTTTCGCGCTCATCGCGATTATTCGTTACGCATTAAGTCGCCGCGTGGCAATCGCGTACAAATCAATTGGCAAATTCGTGATGAACAGAAGAAAAACGAAAAGCACTTTGTGTCCTCGTTCTTGACAAACTGTAGTGCTCGAACGAGCAGGAAGCTTGTTATTTTGTGGAATCGCGACAGACCTTATCGCTGCCACCGAGCGGCTGTGGCGAGAATCACACCGGCGTCAAGTCCACGCGCAGGGCTTGCAGCCGCGCCAGGCAAGCGCGGACGGTCTCTTCCGAGGCGCTCAGCATGGGCGGACGCACACCGCCGACCGGCAGGCCCCGATGCCTCATGATACCCTTGACAACGGTCAGCCAGCCAGCGCTGCCAACCACTTCGCTCGCGCTGTTGAGCTGCTTCTGCAAGGCTTGCGCGGCTTTTAGATCGCCCGCGTGGAAGGCATCGTGAATACCCACCACGATCTCGGGGAAATGGTTGCTATTTCCGGAAACGCTGCAATCCAGCCCCATCGCCAAACCGGCCAGAATCAAATTGTCGGGTCCGATGGCGGTATTGAAGCGCCCCTCGCGCAGGTGATTAACCGCGAACATGGCCAACAGGTCGCCGCTGCTATCTTTGAGCCCAACGGCATTCTCATGCTCGCGCACCAGCCGCGTCACCAGCGCCGCCGTCAACGAGTTGCCAGCGAATTTCGGCAGGTTATAGAAGTAAATCGGGAAGTCCGGCAGCGCCGCCAGGATCGCTCGATAATGCGCTGCCAAGGCTTCGTCGCTGTGGCGGAAATAATACGGCGTGATGATCGAGGCGGCGTCCGCGCCGATCGCTTGCGCGTGGCGGGTCAATTCCAGTGTCTCGCGTGTGCTGATGGCGCCCGTATGGATGATGACCGGCACGCGTCCCGCCACCGCGTCCACCGTGGCTTCGGCGACGGCTTTGCGTTCCACGATGTTCAAGAGCGGACCTTCGCCCGTCGTGCCCAGGGGATAGATGCCCTTGACGCCCTTGTCGATCAGGTAATCAACCAGCAGCTTGATCATATCGGGATTGATGTCGCCGTTGTCCTTGAGCGGTGTCACTGTCGGGCAAACGACACCGCCTCTGATGGGTTCGAATCTCATGTGCATGTCCTTTTTTCAACCCCACCCCCGGCACCGCCCCGAGGCTTCATGGAGGGGTGACGCGCAGGTCGGGCATGGTGAATTGCATGATTATAGTGCGCTTGCGCAGGATTGGCACTATGAATTGGAAATTCGCGGATTGAGATTCAGTGAATTCAACCAAATGCTAGTCAGAGCATTTCGGAATTCAGCAACGAGCATAAAGTGAAATTCAAACGCCGCAGTGCGATTCCAACGGGTTTTTTTACACAAGCCTAGTCGCTGAAGTATTATTATTTACAAATATTCTCCAAAGGCACATATTAGCAAGGCATTCTTCCGCATTTCAAGATCGCAGGGAGCGTCAATGGCGGATATTGGCGCGCTGAATTCAAAGTTAGAGTCTCTTCGCGCTGACCTGGATGTAAAGATAGCAGCGCTACGCGCGGAGTTGAGTGCGATCCGCTGGATTATCGGCATTGCCATTCCCGGCATTGTGGTGCAGGTGCTGAATCAGGCGCCGGGATGAAAGAGATCGATGAGATATCGTTCTGCAGGTGTGCGCGTGGACGAAGATCAGGGCACCCTCATAGTCTCCCCCCATTGCAATGGAGGGAGACATTCTGCGCCAATACGGCTGACTTTGGACCATGAAGGCACTGCCGCATAGAAGTGACGCGCTTGACACAGTTGGCTCTGGCTCACGCGAGTAGCCATATCTGCAGGATCCCTAGCAACGTAGGAAAATCATGCTCAAATCGAACGCAACATGCTTACGCGATCTGGACAAACTATTCGCAGCCTATGCCGTCATTGTCCCTGTCCAGCGCAGGTCTGTAGGCGGGATGGTCACTATACACGGGCGCGATTCCCAGCTCCCGCGCATGTGTGCAGTTTTGTACCCAGGTCACCTGCGGCTGCGTCGCTACTTGCGGTTGGGAACTAGCTTGCTGTTGGGAACTAGAACTCACTTGGCCCTGTTGCGCCTGGAATGCGTGATACCCATCAAGCCAATCTTGCGGGGTGTAGCAAGTTCTGGCCGTGTAACAAAGATTGTCGATCTCGGCAGGCTGTGAAGATACCTGCGGCTGGGATTGCATAGTCTGCGTTGGCGGAACGTTGCATTGATTATCCTGGAAGGCAAAGTAGCCGCTTACCCACTGCTCATCAGTGCTGCACTGTCGATCGACGAAACAGCAATTGTCTACTTCGGATTGGCCGCCGGTCACCGGTTGAGCTGAACCAACCTCCTGACTACCCTCGACGCGCGTATGAGCTACCCAATCGGCCATCCAAACTTCGCTTTCGTTTCGATTGATCTTCAGCCATCTATTGAACTTGCCGACAACTTGCAGAATCGTAGCCGCAGGAACGGTCTCAACAATATCGTCACTCAGACTGTAACCACTTCTCAAGTTGATTGTGCTGTCGGTACGAATCTGATAACTCTGTGCAAATGCAACTCCGCACAATAGAAACAGCACAGACATAATTGCAACTAACTTTGCTTTCATTGTTTGACTCGCTTTGTTTGGAAAAGTAATCTTTCGCTATCGATAGATTACTCAGGTAAATAAGCCCCGAATCGAGGAAAACGAACACATTGCGGAGCTTCCGAGATGGGATATACTATGAGTGAAGACCGTTTGGTTTTCAAACATTTTCAGTTTCCTGTGGCAGTGCGTTCCGGTCCAAGAAACCTGCCACAGGAAATCCACATCAGAAGACGCCACTTGCTCGCCTATTAACATATCTTGTAAGTTTAAACTTAGCAAGTTACGAAAGGCTAATCTTCCGAACCGTAAGCAAATGCGCTAAGCGTGTCGCAACTCCGTATTCACTCGTTCTAGCGAATCGCTTCGCACCTCGTCGACCACAAACGGCGTCCGCGCCGCACACGGCCAACTCAGCTGGCCGTCTTGACTTCCATGACATAGACTCCCTGCCCAGGCTCACAACTACGTGATAAGGCTACCCTCTCTAATGCTCTGGGAAGGGGCCGGGCAATTGGAGAAACGCGCAATGCCAACGCTCAGCGCCACTCACCGCGAGTTCGCTTCATTGACAGATGCGCCACAAATGGATATGCTAAAATATGGTCGGGTTATCATTTAGCGCCTGTTTCGCACGTGTATGCTCCAACTACGCGTAACGACCTTTCCGCCCCCCATCTGAATGCAGTAGAAAGGCTTGCCTATTGAAACAATTCTGGAAATCAAGAGAGTGAATGGAAAAACTTTCCCATACTAGAGGAGCGAAACTTATGCTGCGCAAACGAACTATGTTTCAATTGATCGTGTTGTTATGCACTTTTCTGATGATGATCGGCGGGGCTTCGGCTCAGGAACCGATCACGCTGCAATTCTTCTATCCGGTCGGTGTTGCCGGCCCGCTGGCGCAAGCCATTGACAGCTACGTTGCCGAGTTCAATTCACTTCATGACGACATTCAGGTTAAGCCGATCTTTACCGGCAATTACACGGAGAATATGGCCCGCGCGCAAGCCGCGATTATGTCCGGTCAGCCGCCTGATGTTGCCATTCTACTCTCCACCGATCTATATACCCTGGTGGATATGGAAGGTGTGATCCCGCTGGATGATTACATTAGCTCGGATGAACCGCTGGATATTGACGATTTCTTCGATGCCTTTATGTCCAATTCGACTTCCGCTGGTCAGGTCTGGGGTATCCCCTGGCAGCGTTCAACCCCGATCCTGTATTACAATAAAGACGCATTTGCCGAGGTCGGTTTGGACCCGGAAACACCGCCGGCGACATGGGAAGAATTGGTTGATTTCGGCCAACAGCTTATGTTACGCGATGGGGATAAGGTGACCCGCTGGGGCTTTGAAGCAGCAGCGCAGTTCTGGACTTATGCCAACTTCGCTATTCAAGCTGGACAGCACCTCGGCTCGTTGGGAGACGACCCATGTGCTGTGTATTTGAATACACCGGAAGCAATAGAAGCGCTGACATTCCTGCGCAGCCTGCAAGTTGAGCATGAAATCATGCCTGATGGAGATCTGCCGTGGCGTACGCTACCGGCTGACTTTATCGCCGGGGCAACTGCCATGATCATACACTCTACCGGTAGTCTCAGTTCGCTGCTGGCTGATGTGCCTTTCGAGCTTGGCACAGGCTTTTTGCCCGGTGGCTCGGCTGGTTACGGTGCCAATGTTGGCGGCGGTAACTTCTATATCATGGCAGATATTGGAGAAGAGCGACAGGATGCTGCTTGGACATTTATCAGCTGGATGGTGCGCCCAGAGCAAATCGGGCAATGGGGAATCGACAGCGGCTACGTCGCGCCGCGCGCAGCAGCTTGGGAAACGGACCCCTTGATGAGCTATGCTGCTGAGGTGCCGCAAGCTTCAACTGCCCGATTCCAACTTGAATATGCCGTCAAAGAATTCCCGGCGACAATAGCCGGTCCAGAGATAGCTCAGATCACCCAGCAAGCTGTTCAGGCTGTCTATACAGGTCAACTTACACCGGAAGAAGCTCTTCAATCGGCACAGCAACGTTCTAACGAGCTATTGGTACGAGGTGGTTGCGAATTGGACGATTAAGCATTGAAATCAGCACCGAATCAGTTTTATGTCAAACGAAGTCAAGGTGAGGGACGAGTTAAGGTAACTCGTTCCTTTACCTTACCCCCTGCAGTTCATAATAGTGGCGCAGTCGCTTACGTATTTCTGTTGCCATCGCTGGTCTTCCTGGTTGTATTCACGCTCTGGCCAATACTCTCGGTCATCTGGACCAGCTTTCGGGTACGCCAAGGCCGCGAACAGGTTTTTGTGGCTCTTCAGAATTACGAGCGATTGTTTTCCGACCCGATTATCCAACAAGTGCTTAAAAACACGCTGTTCTATGTCACCGCCGGTGTGGGCTTTGCCGTTGTTGGTGGCTTGCTTCTGGCGATTCTAATGAATCAAGGTCTACGAAATATCGGCTTCTTTCGCTTTCCCTTTCTGGCGACAATTGCCTTGCCAATGGTCAGTGTCGCTTCGATCTGGCTGTTCTTATATAGCCCACGTGTGGGTCTATTTAACGAGATCCTGGGTTGGTTGGGTCTGCCACTTTCTAACTGGTTGAATGGACGCGAGCTGGCACTACCCGCATTATTTACGGTTTATTTGTGGAAGCAGCTTGGTTACTTCGCATTGTTTTATCTGGCCGCTCTGCAGGCACTGCCTGTAGACGTACTGGAAGCGGCTAAACTGGACGGCATCACGTCTTGGCAAAAGCTGCGCTTTATTATCTGGCCGCTAGTTTCGCCAACGACTTACTTTGTATCAACCATCGCTGTGCTTGGCGCGCTGCAACTGATCGATCATGTTTTTGTCTTGACGAACGGTGGACCCAACAATGCCACCAATATGTCCCTCTTTTATGTTTACGAACAAGGCTTCAAATATTTCAATAACGGCCTCGCATCTGCTATGACTGTAATCTTGCTGGCCGTGCTAATGACAATGGCGATTTTGCAGTACGTTTATCTGGAGCGCCGTGTACATTATGATTGAGCCGGTTCCAAGGTTGGTTATTCGATGACAGGCACACCACGCAAATGGCGTGAAATTTTACCGGTTCTGTCACTGGCAATCTTCGGGCTGATCTGGATGGTACCGATGATCTGGACGCTTCTGGCTGCCTTTGTGCCGACTACCGAGCTATTGAATGACTCGCCTCTGGTCTGGCTGCAGAGTTTGCATCTGGGTGCTTTTGAAGACGCGTGGCAGGTTGCACCGTTTTCACGCTATTATTTGAATACGTTCATATTCGTATTCGGCTTGCTGGCAATCCAGCTTGTGACTATCTCGCTGGCGGGATTTACTTTGGCACGGATGGATTTTCGGGGCAAGAACCAGATATTTTTCTTATTTCTCACACAACTGATGGTGCCCGCCTCGATTCTGATCCTGCCAAATTACCAGACCCTCGCCAAACTGCGCTGGTTGGATACCTATCAGGGTTTGATGGCGCCCTACATCGCCTCGGCCTTTGGCACCTTTTTGATGCGTCAGGCCTTCAAGCAGGTGCCGAAAGAACTGGAAGAAGCTGCCCGCAGCGATGGCGCTAGTTGGTTGCAAGTCTTGTGGCATGTCTTCCTGCCCGTCACCCGCGCCACATTGCTGGCTTTCAGCATCGTGTCGATTACTTATCACTGGAACGAATTCTTGTGGCCCTTGTTGATCACCAGCAGTTTCGAGGTCCGTCCGCTTACGGTTGGACTTGCCTTATTAACCGCTACATCGGAAATCGGGGCACAGTGGGATCAACTGGCGGCAGGCACGATAATTGTGGTCACGCCCATAGTCGTATTGATCGCCGTCGTGCAGAAGCAATTTACCAGCAGTTTCATGGGTTCTGGCATCAAATAGGTCGTACCGCGATTGCCAGCGGCGCGATCATGTCGGAGTTGATATCGCTGTTTTCCTTGAGCGGTTTCACTGCTTGGCAGACGACGCCCCTCTTGAAATGTTCGGATCTCCTGTGGATGTCCTTTTTACAACCCCACCCCCGGCCCCTCCCCGAGGCTTCATCTGAGGACAGGTTTTGAGGTGGAAAAGGACGGGAAAAGGATGGGAAAAGGATGGGAAAAGACGGGGATAGGATGGAAAAGGATGGGAATAGGATGGGAAAAGGGTCAAAAATAGCGGTTACCTATCGATACAGTATGGATATAGAGCAGGATTTCGCCAAATTGGATAGCAATCCGGCGAGAACGCGCCAGTTGCAAGTAAGACATGGAGGAAAGCGATAAGATTCCCATAGAACCGAGCGTATCATCATTTGCCGGGGACGCGGCGACTATATGGACGCGGTTTTATGCAGGAATTGCTGATGGTCGCTAGCTGATGCGCGGGGCGGGAGCGAAACCTGTCCTGTCCTCAGGAGGCTTCATGGAGGGGTGACGCGCAGGTCGGGCATGGTGAATTGCATGAATATAGGTCGCTTGTGCGGGATTGGCGCTTTGAATTGGAGTATCGCGGATCGAGATTCAGCGAATTCAACCACATGCTAGTCAGAGTTATCCTGATTTACGCAATGCGCACAATGTGAAATGAAAACATCGTGCTACGATTTCTGCGAGTTAGTTGACTTTAGCCAAGCCGCTGATGTATTATAGAGTACAAATATTCTCCAAAGGTATATACTAGCAAAGCTTGCGAACGCAGCAGCCGAAAATCTGTATCGCATGGAGCGTCAATGGCAACACAAACGAGAAGTGAAGGTCAACTAATCGCATACTTAGAAGGCCAGATCGCTCACCTGGCGACCAAGGCGGAACTCGCCGCACTCGAGGCTAGACTGGACACCAAGATAGAAGGGCTGCGCGGTGAGTTTACTACGATGAAGTGGATCATTGGCGTTGCCATCCCTGCTGCGATTGCTATCACGGGGATCGTTGTCGGGATTGTGGTGCAGGTGCTGAATAATCCGCCGGGTTAGTTAAGCAAGCTCAACTTCTACTTGTGTTTTATCGAAGTCTGAGAATAGAATCTATCTATGAAATCTCGAATGTAACTCCAGAACGCGGTTGCAGCAATCGTGAGCTTTCCGTCATCTTCGTAAGTTACTGCAATGCGGCGGTGTCCCTGTACCACTACCTCAATTGCTTGATCGTCGAAACCACCTGTTTGGACCAATCCGACCCTATCGCTAAGCATGACGTTTTCTCTCACAAACGAATCGTGCTTTAAGGCATTCACGAAGTCTTCTGTCAGCGTCTTCATCCGTGGTTCATATTCTCTTTCATCTTGATCTTCTGGCTTCGGGAAGAAAAACTTTAGCATGTCGCGCGTATAACCTCGCTTATCACTCTTGTCTGAATTAGCAAGGACATATACTCTGTCCATACAGGCGATGATGAGAAGCAGCGCCGCTACGTGATTGTCGGACGAACCAGACATCAGAATCTGTATTTGCGGACGATAGTGTATGAACCACACATCTTTGTATGTGGCTGAATCAAAGTTTCCAATGTTGATATTCGCATCAAGTTCAACAGACACTGAACTCCTCCCCATCAAAACACCAAAAACGCTGTTACGAGTTCTATATTCTCAACGCCTATATTGGACTCGGCGCTTAATCCTCTGTCGGCGTCCATGTCGTCTTCACTATGCCACCCGGGTAGCGAAACTCGTTGTTTCCGTCGCGAATGGTACCTACAGCCTTTACTTCAATACGAACTCCGCCGGTATTGTCGGCGTTTAGGTAGTCGAAGTGAAATGAGTTCTTGTCTGTCGTATATGGCCCCATCCTATTGTCGGGATAATCCACAAAGATCTCGTATTCGATTCTGCTATCAAATGACGGCTTCGTAGGCATCCAGCGCGAGGCATCCCACGAAATTCTTCCACTACCGTCATCATAATTGTAATCTAGCTCAAGGTTTTTCGGAGGTGAGAGCAAGTAGTCAGGTCGGGAGACTTTGCTTTCATTTGCTGCTGGCGCGGATACGGCCTGCGGCGGAGGCGCTTGCGCCAGCCGGATAAACGGGTTATCAGGGTGAGCCCACAGCAAGTACAAAACGACAACTATAAGGCATCCCGGGCCACCTAAGCATCCGGTTGCAACGCCCTCCCCTACATCCGATTCTCCGCTGAAAATAGAAGAAATTGCACCAAATAACATTGCAGCCACGATCAGTCCGCCACAGATCCAGCCAATCGAAGTTACTTCCACATTCGCCACCTTTCGCACCAATTGCGCGTTGATTCTAACATATCGTGAAGCGAAACTGCTAAGTCAGGGTAAATTGTTTACCGTGCTTTGTAACCAGCGGCCATCCGCTCACCCACTCCTCACCATCCCACGTCACCCTGCCCACAGATTGTCTCTCAACAACGCTATAACCCGCCGTCCTTCGTGACCTCTGTGACTTTGTCGTGAAAAACATCTGTGCCTCTGTGCCTCTGTGGCAAAATCAAACGAGCGACCATCCACTCACCCCGCCCAACCCACGCTATCCTGTCCACAGACCGCCGCCCTTCGTGCCCTTCGTCTCTTTGTGGTGAAAGAAAAAAACCTCTGTGCCCTCTTTGTAGGCGGTCAGTGTCTACGCGGCCTCTGTGGTGAATCTCCGCCTCACTTACGCTACAATACGCTCCATCACTCGCCAACCACAAAATAGGAGAAACTCCCATGTCCACAAACGGCGTCCGCGCCGCACTCAGCCAAGGCCGCCGGGAGTCTTGATTTTGAAGACATAGACTGCACGCATGGATTCACAAATACTTGGTTAAGCTCCTCTCCCCAATGCATTGGGGAGGGGCCGGTGGTGGGCTTGATGAATACCTACTCACACACCAACCCATCCCCATCGCGATCATCCAAATGCCGATACAAGCAATGCCCGGTAGCCACCGGCTTCAAATCAAACGGAACACTGCTGCAGAGAATATGCCCGCGAGCGCCCCGCTCATACCGTCTAACATCGCATACCGGATCGGCAGGCGTGGGCGTCAGAATCATCGCCGTAGGCATTGCCGTTGGTAGAGAAGGAGTGGCGCTTGGCGTTACTTCCGGACTCGCGACGACCTCGACTATTACTTCAGTATCAGTCAGCGAGTCGCTATAGCGCTGCAAGAGGATCGCCCCGGCGACACCAATCATCACGGCGACGAGAAACAGCGCTACAATGCCGACACGCGCGAAAATCCTCGATACAAGCATGGCAATCCGCTTGAGTTCTGCAGGCCTTGAAGCCTGATGAGAAACGAACCCGATAAAGATTAGAAAAGTTGCCAGAGCCGTTACCCGAAGCGCGGAAGCGTTCCAAGCGGATTCTTGATGGGGTATACTGCAATCGAAGACCTTCGGGTTTTCGATGTTTTGCCGTTTCCTGTGGCAGATCAATGGCATCCAACCACTGCCACAGGAAACACCCATAAGAAGCCACGAATGGCTCAATAAGAATTTACCGCGTTTTAATGTAATCCGCAAGTATTACTATTCGTAACAAGGTAAGTTGGCACTTTTCACAAGCTCTGGGCCACGATTTTCTGAAGCATCTCGGAAGCCACATGGCCGAGACCGCGACCATACACTCGCCCCTCGCCCACCAACCCATGCTACTCTGTCCACAATCCGCCGCTTAACAACTCCATCAGGCCATCCGTCCTCTTGCCAGATGGCCAGATGGCCGAAAAACATTTTTCCTGAACTATCGGCCATATGGCAACAAATCTCCCGTCTTGCGCTACAATACTCCCCATCAAGCGATTCCCACAAAAAGGAGAAACCCCCATGTCCACAAACGGAGTCCGCGCCGCCCTCAACCAACGCAGCCGCACCCTCGTGCACGGTGCCGAACGAGCCGGAGCGCGCGCCATGCTCAAAGCGGTCGGCTACAGCGATGACGACCTGGCCAAGCCACTGATCGGCGTCGCCAATACCTGGACTGAAATCGGGCCCTGCAACTTCCACCTGCGCAAGCTGGCGGTCGATGTCAAACGCGGCATCCGCGCGGCCGGCGGCACGCCCTTCGAGTTCAACACCATCAGCATCTCGGACGGCATCACCATGGGCACCGAGGGCATGAAAGGCTCGCTGATCAGCCGCGAGGTTATCGCCGACAGCATCGAACTGGTGGCGATGTCGAATATGCTTGATGGCGTGGTGGCGCTTTCCTCCTGCGACAAGACCATCCCGGGCACGATCATGGCACTGATCCGTCTGAACCTGCCCTCGCTGATGCTTTATGGCGGCACTATCTATCCCGGCAAGCTCAATGGTCGCGATATCGACCTGGTCAGTGTCTTTGAAGCACTGGGACAATTCCAGGCCGGGCAGATCAGCTATGACGAGCTGATGGAAGTCGAAAACGTGGCTTGTCCGGGTCCCGGCGCCTGCGGCGGTCAATTCACCGCCAATACCATGGCGATGATCAGCGAGATTATCGGCATTTGTCCCATGGGCATGGGCGATGTGCCGGCCGAAGATCCGGATAAGGAGAATGTCTCCTACCGCGCCGGTGAAATGATGCTGGATATCCTGGAACGCGATGTGCGGCCGTCGGATCTGGTGACGCGGGTCTCGCTGGAAAACTCGCTGGCTGCTTCCGCCTCAACCGCTGGCAGCACCAACAGTATCTTGCATTGCCTGGCTTTCGCCCGCGAAGCCGGCATCGATCTCACGCTGGATGATATCGAGCAGATCAGCCGCCGCACGCCGATCATCGGCGATATGCGCCCGACCGGCAAGTACGTCGCGCTCGATCTCTACCAAGCCGGCGGCGTGCCTATTTTGGTCAATCGCCTGATCGAAGGCGGTTATATGAACGGCGATACGCCCACCGTCACCGGGCAGACCCTGGCGCAGGCTTGTGCCGATGCCGCGGAAACCGCAGGCCAAGACGTCGTGCGCAACCTCGACAATGCCATCAGCGACAGCGGCGGATTGGTGATCCTCAAAGGCAATCTGGCACCGGATGGCGCCGTGGTCAAGCTCAAGGACACACCCGCCCCGCTGACAGGTCCGGCGCGCGTCTTCGATACTGAGGAAGCTGCCTTTGAAGCGGTCTCGAATCGGCAGATCGTCGAAGGCGATGTGCTCATCATCCGCTACGAGGGCCCGGTCGGAGGACCCGGCATGCGCGAGATGCTGCAGATCACGGCGGCGCTCTTTGGTCAAGGCTTGGGCAGCAAAGTCGGCTTGATCACCGATGGGCGCTTCTCCGGCGGCACGCGCGGCCTGATGGTCGGGCATTGCGCGCCAGAAGCGGCGGTCGGCGGTCCCATCGCGCTGCTGCAAGAAGGCGATATGATCACCATAGATGTCTCACAGCGGCTGATCCAAGTCGATCTCAGCGACGCCGAGCTTGAGGCGCGCCGCGCGAAGTGGCAGGCGCCCACACCGAATTACGCCAAAGGCGTCATGGCGAAGTACGCGAAGCTGGTGTCCCAAGCGGACGATGGCGCTGTGACAGGGGCGTAGTATTGACGGGACTTTAGATCGAGGGGAGCGGGTTTACCGGGTGGGCTCGCTTTTTTGTGGCCTGTCAGGCTACTTCCGTATCTACAGTCTCGATCACGTGGAGTGCGAGCTGTACCGACCACCATAGTCCGCCGGTTTCGAGGATACGTTGGCTCGCCTTTTCCGCTATCGAAAAGTCCGCTTTTGTGAGGCAGTACAGATATGCAGCCACACTCTCATCATAGGACATTTCGGTGTCCATCATGCAATTTCCTAGCAGATACTCTATGCGCTCATAGAGTGCCGCGACCTTGTTCTGACCCTCGTCATCAACCATCTCGCCGATCAACTGAGCTAAGGTTGTATCCTCGGACATTGCCGAAAGCACAAGGTTGAACCCGCTGAAAATCGAATACTGAACTTGGAATTCAATCGTTTCAATTTCGCTGAAGTACTTATCCATGGGCATTTCAGACACTTTCGCTCCAATACTCTGTTGGCGTTCCATAAAGTTCAGGGACAACGTCTATCTGATGCAAAATCTCGGCTTCTTTTCCCCATTTGCTCAGTACAATTACGTTCCGGATTTCAAAACCAGTTTTCTGAACATACGTTATCATCCCAACGTGCGTAGGTTTCGCGCCGCTGAAATAAACCACGAGGTCACCCGGAACAAGATCGTTATGTCTGATTCGATGATAACCATCGTGCGCCAGAAGCTCATGCAGGTAATCTGTTTCTATCCAAGACCGCCGACTTGAGAAAATCATTCCGACGCAATTGTACATATGTGGAGAAACGGAACGAACGCTTAGATTTCTCTTGTTTCGTCGTTCCATCGCTCGCAAAAGTGAAGCAGTGCGATTTCGCACATAGAATTCTGTTTGCCATTGCTGATGTTGTGTGTAATAGCTGAACTCCACCTGCGGGACTTCCCAGCCGGAACGTGCATATACGGGTTTGCGGTGATCTACGTCAAATGATAGGGATGTCATCTCGACGGTCTTTGCGTAGATGGACTACATCGACGGATGCCGTGAATGTAACACAAAACAGACGCATTCGCTACGTTGAAGATGCCTTAACGTCAACACGGCAAACGTCACCTGTTGGCAACAGATGGAACCGCGGAACCACTATATCGCCGGCATCATATGGCATGCGCAATTCGTCAGGATGATCAATAGATTGTTCAGCCTGTAATATTGTACGTGGCTGCTCATCGCGGCAGATTAGAACTTGTGTTTCATACCGGATTTTGCGACAATATAACGTTGTAGCCTAGGGGAGTAACATATGCTCTACTGCTTTCTCGATACCAACATTTTCCTTGAATTCAAGCCAATGACGGAAATTAAGTGGCTAAAAGAGTTGAGCACAACCAAAGTATGCTTGATCATAACATCAGTCGTTGTGCGAGAATTGGACGAACACAAACGTGGAAATAGTAATCGTCTGAGAAAGCGAGCACAAAAGGCGTTAGTTTTCATCGAGAACCTTAATAGAGAATCTTACACTGAAATAAGTCCAAACGTAACGCTTCGCCGCGACCTTGCTGAGCCAAAACGCGACACGTTTGACGACAACAATTTATCGCCATATGTCGCCGACGATGTTCTAATTGCCAAAGCAATCGAATTCGAAAATCAGAACAAGACAGCGAATGTTGCGGTTCTGTCAGAAGATAGGGCGGTTCGTCTCAAGGCTGACGGCTACAATCTTGCGGTGCCAAAGCTATCTAGGGACTATCGGTTGGAACATGAACCTGATCCACTTGTAAAGGAAAACCGAGAACTGCGCAATGAGAATTTTAGACTTCAAAATACTCAGCCGAAGCTTCGGCTCGGATTTCTCGAAGCTGATGGAAAGGTCGTAAAGCACCTGCATTCGTCTGTTCATTTCGAAGAAAATCTAATCAGCGAAAGCCAACTTAACCAAAAGATCAAAGATAAGCAGAATGAACTAAAGTACCCTCGGAAACGCACAGGGTCGAAAACTGGCATTTTTGCATTGGACTATGACACGCTGGGAGTATCAAAAGAGCAAGTCGATGTTTACCGTGAACAGGTGAGGGAGTATCTTGCAGGTTCTTATCGAAGTTATGTTTATCAGAATTCGCTGTTTCGAGTCTTTCGCATTTCAGCAGTCAAAGTCCCCTTATATTTAGAGAACTCTGGCAGTTTTCCCGCACAAGGTATCGAAATCTTGCTAAAGATCAAGGACGCGAGAGTCGTCCTCCCGGGCTCACCTGCACAATTCGACTATCCACAGGCACCGATGTACCCATCTCCCGTCCCTATTATGTCAAGTAGTCTTTCCAGCTACATGATTGGCGGTAGGACTGAGTTCAACTCTAATAGGGTAAACGTACTAGGAATTGAATCTGACCTCTGGAATGTCGAAGATAATGATGTGTCAGATGGGTATCTTGTCCGTTGTTATCTTTCGAAATTGAATCACAATAAGACAATAGATCTTGATGAATTGTACCTGATAGTTGACGAACCGGAAAACGCGTCCGCCAAAACCAGCATAACAATCGAATTCGAAATCATAGCTGAAAACGTGATAGACAAGTTAGCCAAGCAATTGGTTGTTATTATCAACGAATAAACGGCATGAAACCCCTGCACGCCACTCGCATCCTCGACCTAACGCGCCTTCTACCCGGCGCGCTCTGCACCATGATGCTGCACGATTTGGGCGCGGAAATCATCAAGATCGAAGACCCGCAACAAGGCGATTACGCCCGCTGGATGCCTCCGCTGATTGATGGCATGGGCGCCTTTTTCCGCAGCAGCAACCGCGGCAAAAAGAGCGTCATCCTCAACTTGAAAGACCCCGCCGGGCAAGCCGTTCTGCATCATCTGGTAAAGCAAGCCGATGTGCTGATCGAGGGCTTTCGTCCTGGCGTGACAACGCGTCTGGCGGCCGACTACGACACGCTGCAGGCTATCAACCCGCAACTGGTTTATTGTTCGCTTTCGGGCTGGGGGCAGAACGGACCGCTAAAGAGCGTCAGCGGGCACGATCTGAATTATATCGCCCGCAACGGCGTCTTGGGCGCGGAGCAGAATCCGCGAACGCCGTCGTCCCAAGTAGCGGATGTGGCGGGATCGTATGTCGCCGTTATGGGCATTCTGGCGGCGCTGCTCAATCGCACGCAGACTGGCACAGGTGAATATATTGATGTCTCGCTGGCCGAAGCAGCCATGCCTTTTGCCTTGACCGCCTGGATGGAATCCATCCTGCCGAGTGCCGCAGATTCTGTCTTGAGCCTGAGCGGTCGCAGCGCCTGTTATCGCGTCTATTCTGCCGCCGATGGTGAACCTGTGGTTTTGGGCGCCATTGAAGCGAAATTCTGGGCGAATTTCTGTAACGCAATGGGGAAACCACAGTGGATCGAGCAGCATACCCTGCCAGAGCGTCTGCCGGAGCTGATTGAAGAGGTGGCGGCTCTATTCAATACGAAGAAGGCGGAGGAATGGGCTGATCTGCTGGAAGACGCTGACTGTTGCTTTTCCCGCGTGACGATGCCGGAACATTTGCTTGGAGAACCGCATTGGCAGGCTCGCGGCATGGTAGGCATTAGCCAAGATGGCCTGCCCTGGATGCGCAGTCCCGTTCGCCTGAGCGACGATGCCATAGACATCAGCGCCGCCCCGCAATATGGCGAGCATACGCGGGCCGTCTTGCAAGATTGTGGATTTAGCGCTGCAGAAATCGACAAGTTGCTGGAAGATGGCGTTATTTGTCAATCGGCTTGAATCCGTCCGCGTCGGCGAATATTTTCTTGAGCCCATGATCGTCGAAGAGAACGCTCACGATCTCGCCATTGCTTTCCACGCCAATGACCTTGCCCTTGCCAAAGCTAGGGTGGTTCACATCAGCGCCGACTTTAAATTTTGACGCATCGCCTGGTTTCGCCATCGCGCCGGGAAAGGGGATAATTTTGCTGCGGATCTTACGCTTGGCGGGCGATACTTTTTCTTCGCGCAGGTCGCGTTCGATCCGGCTAGGTGAACTGGGACCGGGATCCCATTGAACTTGCGATTGGTAACTCTGTGCCCGGCGCAGGCTAGCCAATGTGGTGGACGACCCGTCAAGCAGATGCGCCGGCAATTCTGCCAGAAACTCCGACGGGCTGTTGGCGCTGCCGCCGCTGCCATTGTATAGCGCGCGACGAAAAGCGTAACTCAGGTAGAGGGTTTGTTTGGCGCGGGTCACACCTACGTAGAAAAGGCGACGTTCCTCTTCCAGCCCATCAATCTCTTCAAAGGAGCGGAAATGGGGCAGGATGCCGGTTTCCAGACCGGTGATGAACACAACCGGATATTCCAGTCCTTTGGCAGAGTGCAAGGTCATCAATGTGACGGCATCGGCATCGTCTTTCAAGCTATCGACATCCGCCACCAGCGATTGCTCGGCCAGAAACTCGTGCAGGGGCTGCTCGTATTCGACCGCATATTGCAGCAGACCCCGCAACTCTCGCACATTGTCCGCGCGATCGGCCGCCTCTTCCGGGAGCTTGCTGGTCTCGTCAAGATGCAGGAAATAGCGGACTTGAGCCGTGATGTTGTCGAACATGGCTAACAGGTCGCCGACCTTGGCCATCTCTTGCCAGCCGGCGAGCAGATTGGCAAAATCGAGGAATTTCTTGCGAGCGCCGGTCGAAAGAGGCACAGGCTTATCATCAAGCAGACGATTCAGCCCGTCGCCGATAGTCATCCCGGCACCGTTCAACCAATCCAGGAATACGGCCAGCGACTTTTTGCCGATGCCGCGAGCCGGAACATTGATAATTCTCTCGAAACTGACGCGATCATCAGGATTGTGGATCAAGCGTAGATAGGACAGCATGTCCTTGACTTCGCGCCGTTTGTAGAAGCCAACACCGCCGACCAATACATAGGGTACGGCAGCGCCGACAAAAGCTTGTTCCATAGCCCGTGACTGCGCGTTTGTGCGATACATGATGGCGAAGTCTCGATAATCCAAGCCATCTTGCAAACGCATTTGCTGGATCTGTTCCAAAACATATTCCGCTTCGTAGCGCTCGTCAAATGCCTCGAATACCTTAACCCGATGCCCGCGTCCCAGATCAGTGTGCAGTGCCTTGGGCGTACGATTGCGATTATTGTCGATGACAGCGCGGGCGGTATCGAGGATGTTCTGCGTGCTGCGATAATTTTGCTCCAGCAGGATCACGGTCGGGTCTGCGTAGCTATCACGGAAGCGCAAGACATTGCGATAATCGGCGCCGCGAAAGGCGTAGATCGCTTGGTCTTCGTCCCCTACGACGAAGACATTGTTCTGTGGCGCCGCCATGATTTTCACCAACTCATATTGCACTTTATTGGTGTCTTGAAATTCATCAACCAGCACAAACTCAAAACGTTGCTGATAACTTTCTCGCAGCGGGTCATTTTGCTGCAGCAGCAATACCATATTGAGCAGCAGGTCGTCGAAGTCCATGGCGTTGGCGTTTCGCAGCTCCTGCTGATAACGTACATAAACCTGCTTGACGATTTCGCCAAAATAATCCAGTGATCGGAATTGTTCCGGCAAGATCATTTCATTTTTTGCGCTGGAGATCTTGGACAAAATAGCCCGCGGATTGTAACGCTTGGGATCGACGCCGACGAGCTTGACAACTTGTTTTATCAGCGCTAACTGATCGTCGCCGTCATAGATGACATAATCGCGCCGATAGCCAAGCAGTTCGGCTTCCCGCCGCAGGAAGCGGGCGCAGGTGGCGTGAAAGGTGCCGATCTGCAGGCCGCGCAAGCGATCGCCCAAGAGCGCCTCGACACGACCGCGCATTTCACCGGCCGCCTTATTCGTGAAGGTGACCGCCATGATGCGGTGATGCGGCACGCCCCCTTCGAGGATCAGGAAAGCAATGCGCCGTGTGAGCACACTGGTTTTTCCGCTACCGGGACCTGCCAATACCAATACCGGACCGCCTCCGGTTGTAATGGCTGACACTTGCTGCGGATTCATACCTTCGGTGAGCGGGTGGTAAGTCATACGCGTTATTCCACTTGATTACTTTGCTTCCCGCGCTGGAGGCTGCGAATTACTTCATATCGCTGTCAAGACGGTTGGGCGGATGTGGCGAGATCGCCGACTGCGTCTGTGCTTCAATGCTTTGGGCGCGGTTCACTGAGTCGAGCACGAGCGGCGGCGCATCCAGCAGTATCGGCGGAGTATCGTACAAGAAGGGCGAGAGACCACGCCCAAATGTATAGCTGAGGTAAAGCCGGCGTTTAGCGCGCGTGATGCCAACGTAAAAGAGACGGCGCTCCTCTTCCTCCCCACCTGGTCTCGGATTACAAATCGCGTGGTGGGCCATCGGGTGCGGCAACGTGCCCTTCTCAACGCAGATAATGAACACAGCAGAGAATTCAAGCCCCTTGGAGCTGTGCAACGTGGTTAGCGAAACTCGACCGACGTCGCCATCGGAGACTTGTGCGTCAGTATAGAGCGTCTGTTCGATGACGAAGTCCGCCAGCGATTGCCCCAGGTCCTCCGCACGCTGCAGCATCCTCATGATTTCTTCTGCGTTACTCCAGCGCTCGACGTATTCTTCCTCACTCTTACTTGTTCTCTTCAAATGATCCTGGTAATCCGTCAGAGCAACAATAGCGTCGAGCAACTTTACTAAATCGCCCTGTGCCGCATGCTTTCGCCAGTCGTTAAGCAGAATCGCAAACGCACGGATCCGCATGTACGCAACTGAAGTCATCGCAGCTGGCGCATACGCAACGATTCGGTCAAGCGCCTCAGCCAGCGTCATATCAGAATGCGTGACCCACGAATGGAAGGCGGCGAGCGATCTGTTGCCGATGCCGCGGCGCGGTGTGTTGACAACGCGATTGAAACTAACCTGGTCATCTGGATTATGCACCAATCGAAGGTAGGCGAGCATGTCTTTAACTTCGCGGCGCTCATAAAAGGGCTGTCCACCGAGCATCACATAGGGTACGTCATTACGCATGAGCTGCTGTTCGATAGCGCGCGAATGCCAGTTGGTACGATACATCACTGCGATATCGTCAAATGTCAAGCCTTCTTGACGGCACAAGGTATTGATCTGTTCCAGCACATATTCCGCCTGCGTATCGACGTCATATTCTTCGGTCAGGCGCACGCGCTCGCCGAGGCCGAGATCGGAGAATAGTGCTCGTGGCGTGCGATAGGGGTTTTGGTCTATAACGCAGCGAGCGAAACTGAGAATATACTGAGTGCTACGGTAATTCTGTTCTAGCAGGTATTCCTGCGCGTCTGGATATTCATTGCGAAAGCCCAACATATTGCGTAAATCGGCACCGCGAAAGGCGTATATCGATTGGTCTTCGTCGCCGACGGTGAACAGATTATTCTTGGGCGCAGCCAGCAATTTGACCAGTTCATTCTGGACGTGGTTGGTATCCTGGAACTCGTCGACCAGAACGTGCTCGAAGCGATGTTGATACTCGCGGCGCAACTGTTCTCGTTCACGCAGTAGCAGCGTCATGTTCAATAATAGATCGCCAAAATCCATGGCATTGGCGGCAACTAGGGAATGCTGATAGGCGACGTAGACTTGGCGCACGATTTCGCGAAAACAGTCGCTGGCGTCGAAAGCTGTCGCCGCGATCAGCTCGCACTTGGCGATGGCTATGCAATCCATGATGTCGCGCGGCCTGTATTCCTCGATGTCGATATCCAGAAGCTTCATAACGCGCTTGATCATCGCCAAGGAATCGTCACGATCATAAATCACCCAGTTTTCTCCATAACCCAGCAACTCCGCGTCCCGACGCAAGAAGCGGGCGCAGGTGGCGTGAAAGGTGCCGATCTGCAGGCCGCGCAAGCGATCGCCCAAGAGCGCCTCGACACGACCGCGCATTTCACCGGCCGCCTTATTGGTGAAGGTGACCGCCATGATGCGGTGGTGCGGCACGCGCCCTTCGAGGATCAGGAAAGCGATGCGCCGTGTGAGCACGCTGGTTTTTCCGCTGCCGGGACCTGCCAATACCAATACCGGACCGCCTCCGGTTGTAATGGCTGCCACTTGCTGCGGATTCATACCGTCGGTGAGCGGGTGTCCCTTCATGCCGTACCTCATCGGGCAAATAACTTCCCTTGATTGTACCAGAATATATGAGCTACAGCCGCTCGGCGTTGGCGAAAAGGACAGTCGCATTCACACAAACTGACCAGCCATCTGCTCGTAGACGCATACGGATTTGTCAATAAAAGTAGCTGCGATGGGTGGCCAATTCGACAGTGCGCAACCTCGATGCAGCTCTGGAACGGCGCTTGGCCGTGTCAAGGTGTAGGGGTCGGCAAGGGAATATTGACGATGGTTGGTACAAAGACCGCATCGTCGGTACCAGGTCCCTCGGTTGGCAAAGGAATTGGCGTCGGAATCGGTTTCTCCACGATCAGGGTGATGTCTTCGTTGATGGCTCCGCCGCTGGTGGATCTTGCCGCCAGCCGCAATGTGACCTTGCCATCAGGTACCCCTTGCGCAGCCAGATCCCAGGTTCCCAGCAGCGCGCCATAATTGGGCATTTCTACCAGCGAGGCGCTGATTGGCAAGAAGGTTTCCGGATCGTCTTGCAAAGCGTAATGCAATTCGTAGCGGTCAAAATCGGGGGCTTGTACTTGCCCGCGTATTTCCACCGGTCCGCGAACAACGGCGCCATCATTCGGCGCGCTGATATGAATCAGCGGCAAGGTTTGGCCCTGGCTGCAGGCCGCTTGCGGAACTGGCTGTACCGGCAGGGTAATACCGATTCGCTCGGCAAAGTTTCGACCCTCTAAAGTGCCATTGAGCCACTCAATCGCCGCAGCGTCGTCCAGCGCGACGAAGGTCTTTTCGATGACAGTGACGTTGCAGAATTCATTGGCGCGTAAACCGGACCAGCTATCGACGGAGACCTGCTGGATGAAACTCTCTGACGGGGATGGCGGGTATTGTTCGTGAATGAAAAGGCCAGTGCTGGGATCGGGACAACCGGGATAATTGAGCGTGCCAGTCGTGCGACAAATTTCGCGCGCGACCACCCCACCGGGATTGGCAAAGGGCTGCGGCGCGTGTTGCAGTGCGGCGGCGGTCATAACCGCGTGCCATACCGGCGCTGCGCTTTCCAGCCCGCCGGTATTATAGGTAGGCGAATTATCGCTGGTGCCAAGCCAGACGCCGACGACAGCGTTGCCGGTGAAGCCCATCGTCCACAAGTCCCGCGCGCCGTTGGTGGTACCAGTCTTGGCCGCCACGACATTTTGCGTGGGAATGCCGATATGCTCCAATGTCAACTGTGAAGCAGGGCGAATGCTGGGAAAACGGGCGCTGTCATCGCTGAGAATATTCTGCATCAAGTAAGCGAGCGCCGGCGAGATGACTTGTAGTGCCGACCCACGTTCGCGCGGTATCTCCTTTTCTTCGCCGGCTACCGTTTCGGTGATGCGTTCAATGGCGTAGAGCGGGATGCGTTGGCCGTCGTTGGCAAATATGCCGTACGCTCCCATCATATCGTAGAGCGTGACCTCGTTGGCGCCCAATGCGCTGGAGATGCTCACCAATGAATCCTGCGGGAATTGCAAGCCGAAGTTAAGGGTTATTTCGCTGAAGCGGATATTGCCAACTGATTCGTACACTTTGACCGCAGCGACGTTATAGCTATTTTGCAGCGCTGTGCGTAACGACACCGGTCCATGGAATTTGCCATCAAAGTTGCTCGGCGCATAGATGCCGGCGGCGCCGGTATCGTAACTTACGGGTACGTCCCAGACGATCGAGGCCGGTGTCAGATAGCTGCCTTGCTCGTTGATGAGCGCGGCGGCATAGACAATCGGCTTGATAGCGGAACCCGGTTGCTGCCAGGTCAGGGCATTGTTGACCTGACCGGCCCGTTCGTCATCAAAGTTATGACTGCCGACCATGGCCCTTATGGCGCCGGTGGCGGGATCTGTGACCATCACCGCACCGGTATTGACGCCGGTGGCGGCCCCAACAAGATTGTTGACTTGCTCGCGCAGAGCAGCCTGTGCCACTTCCTGCAGCGCCGGGTTCAGCGTGGTGTATATGTTCAAGCCGCGACGGAAAAGCGCCTCGGCGCCAAACTCTTCTTCCAGCTGCGCCTGAACGTAGGTGACGAAGTGCGGAAAGCGCAAGTTTAGCGTCAAAGGCGCGAATTCTGTCGTTTCGATTTCGGCGATCTGCACAAGCGCCAAACCACCGTTGATGCCGGCAACGTTGGTGCGAACGAGCACAGTTGGGTTGCCATCTATGTCCATTTCGCGACCATCTGCGATGCAGAAGGGCCCTCGGCTGAGCCAATCACCATGCTGAAATTGCAGGCAGCCGATATCCAGCATTTTGCCCATGGTGGAACGCATGCCTTGAATGGCTCGCGGGCGGTTGGTAACCGGGTCGTTCTGCACCGGTGAAGGTACGATGCTCGCCAAGAGCGCCGCTTCAGCGAAGTTGAGTTCGGCAGCGCTATGGCCGAAATAGAATTGCGCGGCAGCTTCGACGCCATAATTCTGATTGGCAAAGAAGATCTCGTTCAAGTAAAGCTCGAGGATGAAATTCTTGTCGTAATTGCTGGCGATTTCCAAGGCCACTACGATCTCGTTGATCTTGCGCTCCACGCTGACTGCACGATCACGCAGCACCAGATTGCGGGCGATCTGCTGGGTGATGGTGCTGGCGCCGGATTCGATGCCGCCGCCGCCGAGGTTTTGCAAGAAGGCGCGGACGATGGCGATGGGATCAAAACCGGGATCATCGTAGTAACGCTTGTTTTCTTGCGCGACAATAGCGTGAATCATATACGGGCTGATTCGCTCCAATGGGACCATGGTGCGGGCTCCGGTTTCCCGGCTGTTGAGAGCGGCGATCAACCGGCCATCGGCATCATAGATGCGCGCCGTCTGATGTTCCGGCGTGTAATCCGCCAAGCGCGCGATCGCGTCCTGAAATGGCGTCACCTTATCGCGATACCAAAACATGATGCCACCTGCGCCAACGATCAAACCGACAAGCGCGATCATGGCGATTACGATTGTGACCATTAGCAACGCGCGCAAGTTCCGTTTGCGTTGGCTAGCCAGCAGCTCGCGCACAATGGGCGATGGCTCGTTATCGTAATCACTATCAATGGCGCGGGGTATGACGGCGTCGTGGTCGATGCGGGCTTGCGATTGCTGAGTGCCGGCAGTATGCGGATCCGATTTGACCGTCGGCTGCTGGCCGGGCAATTCGTCGGAAAAGGCAGCCGTGCTGGGGATGGTATAGAGATCGTCTTTCGTCGGCGGCACCTTGCCTATCTCTATGCCCATGTCATCAACGATGGGATCGCCGGCTTGCGGCTCTGTGGATCCGCGGTAAGCCGGTGGCAGATCGTAGACGGTTTCGGTTTGCGAGAGCTGATCGTCGCCAGGTCGCTGTTCCGCAAGCGCGCCACGGACGCGCTCCCATTCTCGCAGTGCTGCCGGGTAATCCACTACCCATTGGTTGCTACCGGGATCATGCCGGTACCATTGCTCGTTTTCCGCATCGATCATCCACCAGATGCTATCTTCGTCTTGCACCATGCTGTCGTAGAGCAGGCGTTGATAATCATCGAAGATGATCTCTTCGTTATTGAGCATGTCTACCAGTGTGGCGGCTTGATTCTGCATCTTGATAAAGCGCTCGGCGACCTCGCGGATGCGCGGATCAAGCTGTGGCGGCATGGGCGGCAGCGTTTCCTCCGCGGCCGGTTCAAGGTCTTCGGGTTTTGTGGCTGGCGGTTCCGGCGCATCGCCTGGGGAATCGAGGAAATCTTCCGGCGGCGCGATTGGCTCGTCCTGCGTCTGCCCGTGCAGCATCTGCTGCATCATCTCTTCGGGCGAGAGTGATTCAGGCGCGGCGGAGTCGTCCGCATCCTGGTCGTCGGCTGGCCGTTTGTCCGGATCGTCGGGCATAGCTGGTTTCCCGTGCTTTGGGCTGGTGGCTCGCTGTTAATTATACAGGAGGTTGGAATGTGGGGAAATTGCTGCACGTTGCGTGATTGGTCAATTTCGCAGAGTTGCGACGCTGCCGTAGACTGCGCAGGTTTTTGACCACCGAGGACACAGAGAGCACAGAGGATTTTGACCTAATAACGCCAAGCCAGTATATCCTCAGTTTTTTCCACTCTCAGACTTGTGAAGTCCTGTTTGACAAGAACATAGAATGTTATACTGAGGATGCAATTTCGTTTCCACGAGGCTTGCAATATGCAGAACATACTTTACTATGGCGACAATCTGGAGATCTTGCGAAATCCGGAATATTTTCCCAATGAATTTGTCGATCTGATATATCTTGACCCGCCTTTCAACAGCAACCGCAATTACAATGTGCTGTTCAAAGCGGAAAGCGGCGCAGATAGCGAGGCGCAAATAACGGCGTTTGAGGATACCTGGCATTGGAGCGAAACTGCCCTTTCAACTTACTTCGACCTGGTTCAACAGGGACCGGCAACGGTAGCGACGGCAATTAAAGCGCTGAAGAGCTTGATCGGCCACAATCAGATGATGGCCTACCTGGTCATGATGGCGGCGCGACTGGTTGAATTAGAGCGCGTCCTGAAGCCGACCGGCAGCCTTTACCTGCATTGTGACCCGACCGCGAGCCACTATTTGAAGATTCTGCTGGATGCGATTCTTGGTGTGGAGAATTATCGCAACGAGATCGTCTGGCAACGAGCGCCATCAAAAGGATTGGCAAGTCGGCGTCTGCCCACAAATCATGATGTCATCCTCGCTTATCAGAAGACGCAACAAGCATTGTGGAATGCGGATGAGATGTTCGTTCCCTATGATATGGAAAATCTGTATGAAAAAACTTTAGAACAATACTCACATATTGATGACGATGGAAGACGGTATAGCTTGACAAGTTTGGTAAACCCAAATCGGGATAGACCAAATTTGACGTATGAGTTTTTGGGAATAAATCGTGTTTGGCGTTGGACAAAAGAGAGAATGCAAAAAGCCTATGAAGATGGAATCGTTGTTCAAACCAAACCCGGTAATGTACCCCGACAAAAACGCTACCTTGACGAACAAAAGGGGAAACCGCTAGGCGACATTTGGACGGATATTCCGCCGCTGCAGGGAGATTCTGCCGAAAAGCTCAGCTATCCGACTCAGAAACCAGAAGCCCTCTTGGAGCGAATTATTCGCGCTAGTAGCAACGAGGGCGATATTGTTCTCGATCCCTTCTGCGGCTGCGGCACGACGATAGCCGCCGCCCAAAAGCTAAACCGCCGCTGGATAGGGATCGATATCACTCATTTGAGCATCGCTCTCCAGAAGTATCGGCTGCAGAACCAATTCGAGTTGGTTTCCGGCAGCGACTTCGACGTCATCGGCGAACCGGTGACAGTGGATGCGGCGCACGCATTGGCGCACGATCCTGACAACGAAGGTCGCTATCAGTTTGAGTGGTGGGCGCTGTCGCTGATCGGGGCGAAGCCGACAAATGGTCAATCGGGCTCGCGCAAAGGGAAAAAAGGAGCGGACAGAGGCATTGATGGCATCATCAACTTCTTTGAAGAAGACGCGAGTGGCAAACCCATAGCGGTTACTGTCGTGGTGCAAGTCAAATCGGGAAAGGTCACATCCCGTGATATCCGCGATTTGAAAGGCACGATTGCCCGTGAGGAAGCGGCCATCGGCGTCTTCATCACGTTGGAGAAACCGACGCGGGATATGCTGAAAGAAGCGCTGGCTGCCGGCTATTACGAATCACTGGGCCGCAAGGGAATGCGATATCGTACGATACAGATCCTCACCATAAGTGAATTGCTTGAAGGGACGGTCATCGACATGCCCGGTGGGTATACGGACTTCAAACGCGCCAGATTTCACAAATCGGACAGAGTCGGTGTCGATGGAGAGTCGCAGCGGGACTTGCTTTAGAACTCTCCAAAACAAAATAAAGAGGGACGTAATGCTTGAACCACGAACAGATTGTTACAGAGAGTTAATGAGTCTTGTTAAGTTAGCTCAAAAAAACATGGAGCCGACTGTACTGAAGACGAAAGCGGCTCAAGAGACATATCTTGCTAACAATCGAGGTATTTATGAGGATGATGAGATCGCAACGCTGCAATATTTTCTTGATGCTTTCCTCTACAAATTTCAGTTGGCGAATTTTAGTCTCGAACAACTTTGGACAATCCGCGATGCTAAAGTAGTAGAGAATTTGCATGAGATTATCAGGAATTCAATATCTACACTCGACTTGACTAACAATGAAGTGTTTCTCCAATCGTTTCTACTTGAACAGTTTCTGTTTCAAGGTCGTTCTTACTTGGATTTCACGATGCTGTACATTGCTCATTTCTTGAGAACAGGTCATGAGGGATCAATGTCAACAAAAACTTTCTACAACAGGTTGGCAAAAGCGGAGCCCTGCAGCCCGCGCGTCAAGTCAACGAAAGTAGAACATTATTTCAAGACCAAAATCTTCGGTACGGAGAAAGAGATCATCATTACTTCTCCTTCAAACTGGGGTACATTGATCAAATCTTTAAGGGACAAGATAGCCCACCGAGACAGAATTAAACTTTCTAAGAACAGCAGTGACCGAATAATGAATGATATATTGTTGGATTTCCCTACGCTTAATGACCTAACGTATGACACTTTTTGTCAAGCAATGCAGAATGGGATGTGGAATACAATTTGTGAGTTGCTGTTTCCGATATTATACGACCTGGAATGGAAAGCGGGACCATATCGATAAGGTATGTTTGACAGCTAGCCGGGATAGGTAAGAAGATGTTGGGACAGCCCCCTAAACCACCGTCGCATCCGCCTCCTCGACATCGTGGGTATTCGTAGCCAGGTAGCGATAGACGTAGGGATTGCCGACCACCGCCATATCGGCGACTACATCATCGCGGCGGATAGTGAAGTGGAAGATCTCGATGCAGCGCATACCGGCAAACCAATGACGCCGCAGCGTGACTTTCTTGTCCAGCTCCCAACCTCGGGCGATCGCCGTCAGCAAATTATCACCCCCGGCAAAGCGCTCCGAGGAGTAACTCCAGTGCTGCGAGGTGATATCCTGATACAGAATGTGAAGATCTTGCTCTTTCCGATTCATCTTGCTGATCGTCTCCCCAGCCGCTCGGCTGTCGCGTAGGGCGCGCAGACGCTGCCCTTCGACAGCGAAAAGGTTTGCCACGCTTTCACAATATAACAAGCATTCTCCCCGTGCGGGTACAGCGGTTTGCTGACAAGGGGTCGGTAGTTGCTGCGCGATATTATAAATCGAGCGGAATCCCGCTACAACCGCGCCATTAGATACTTAAAGCGATTTTTACAGTTTGTTATGAGAGGAGGCCGGCGCAAATGCGAAATTGTTGTTTTCTCCGACGCGCCAAAGCCGGAGCTTGCCGGCCTACTCCGGAATAACGATATGATCGGGGGTGTTATCGTAACTGACGCGTATGCGGTTTTGCACGATATAGCGCTCGATAAAAGGGTTGCTCAGCACGGGCATGAGCATGATCTGTGTGCCGCGCATTAAGGTGAAATCGTAAATCGTGCGTGGACGACTGCCACTATTCCAAATTTGTCTGGCGCTGATGCGGGGTAAGGCAAATGTCCAGCCGGCACGCAAGGCGGAGATCAACTGGCTGGCTGCGGCATATTCTTCCGATTCCGGGCACCAGTATTGGTCTTGCTCGGTGAATTTCTCGTGCGTGTAAATGGTGTGACCCAACTCCATGATACCATGCCCCCATTACTGCAGGATTACATAACGGCACCCTAAAAAGTCACAAATACGATAAATTGCTCTATGCTTTCCGTCGGCTGTTATCGCCTCGACAATATTTTCCCCGTGAGCTACCGCAAGTATCATTGCTGTAACACCTGTAATTTCATTATAGTCGAAAATGTATTGGCGAAAACAAAATTAGCGTTATTTCGCGGCAATACGCCTGTTCCTTCGCAACTATCAAGCTGAAATTAGCGAGTTTGGCCCACTGCGGACGGACTTGAGCTTAGCGCGCGTCAGTGCTATCGCCAGTTTCAAAATACGCGTCCAAGGCATTGATCATGCCTATCAGGCTGGGGATGGGCGGGCGGAGCACGGCCTGAAAGCCGAGTTTTGTCGCCACAGTTGCGGTTGCAGGTCCCAAACAAGCGGCCGGCAATGCGAGACTTGCGGGATCCGGGCAGCGCACCTTGAAGTATTCCAAAGCCGATGGGCTGGCGAAACTTAGCGCATCTATTTCGTTCTTGGCGATCATCATCGGCACATTTGCGCCGCCGCTGCCGATTACGGCGCGATAGGCAAAGGTCGCTTTAACGAATGCGCCACGCGAGCGCAAGATGCCTGCCGTCTTTTCGTCCGCCAAGGTGGATTGTGGCAGCAAGATGCGGTCACGGTCCGCAATGGGCAGCGTCCGCGCCAGGCATTCTGCCGAGAAAAGCTCTGGAATGAAATCCGATGTGGTATGCATAAGCCGCCGCAGCGATTCGTCCGTCGCCGGACCCAAGCTGGCAACCCGCAATCGCGCCCAATCCGGCTGCAAGTTCAGTGCGTTCATCCGCTGTGCCAACGCCGCCACAGTGTTGCCGCTTGTCAGCAGCAAAACGTCAAACTCATGCAGATTCTTTAGATGAGCGTCCAGTAGCGAAGAATCATGCAGCGGCTCGATGGCGAGGCTGGGGAAGGCGACGGGTATGGCTAGCCGATCTTGCAAGAGCCGATGCAGGCTGGCAGCTTGATGCGCGGAACGGGTGACCACAACGCGTTTGCCCTTGAGCGCGCCGCTGGCTGACATTGAAAGAATCACCTGTCGTCGGTGTCGGAGCTTGAGTTCTGCAAAAGCAACCGAGCGCCTTGTTTCAGCGACTGCTCCGCCAAACGTTCGCCTAGCTGGCGCGCCAAATCCTTGCCTTTGGGACCGTCAAATGCTTTGGTTTCGCCGCTAACATCGATCTGCTGCGTGCCGTCCGTCGCTACCACGCGCGCTTGCAGCCTGAGCGTCCCCGCAACAACATGGGCGTAAGCGCCGACGGGCGTGGAACAGCCACCCGCCAAAGCCCCGAGGAATGCGCGCTCGGCTTCGGTGGCATGTTCGGTAGGCCGGTGGTTCAGCGGCATCAGCAATGCCGGTAAATCACTATCCCGGGGGCACTGCACCGCCAATGCGCCCTGCCCGGCGGCGCTCGTCATGCGGTCGATGTCGAATGATGCGCTAATATGCTGCGCCAACCCCAAGCGCTCCAGACCTGCTACGGCCAAGACGATAGCATCATAAGCGCTGTCATCCGACATTAGTTTCTGAATGCGCGTCGGCACATTGCCGCGGATATCGACGAGTTCCAAATCGGGGCGCAGACGCAGCAATTGCGCTTGACGACGGAGGCTGCTGCTACCCACGCAAGAGCCCGGCGGGAGCTGTTCAAGCGTCAGTCCATCCCGGCTAACAAGGGCGTCGCGATGGTCGCCGCGCTGGGGAATCGCTGCGATCACGATCTCGGCACTTTCTTCTGTGGGCAGGTCTTTGAGGCTATGCACCGCGCAATCGATTTCTCCACGCTGCATAGCGCTTTCCAGTTCGAGCGTAAATAAGCCCTTGCCACCGATGCTGGGAAGTGGCAGGTCAAGCTGCTGGTCGCCACGGGTCTGATAGGTCTTTAGCTCAATAGCGACATCGCCATGATGGGCACGGATCAGACCGGCGATGTAATTGGTTTGCCATAAAGACAGCCTGGAACTGCGTGTGCCAATGCGAATGGTTCGGGTCATGGAGTCAACCGGCGCTGGATGAGCATGCTGCCTGATTATACAACGATCTTGCGCAAGCGAAGGGTAAGCGTCCAGGGCAATCGCATCAAATGGAATATTCGCGACCATTCCACAGGATTTTTTACCACCGAGTACACCGAGAGCACCGAGAGAAAAGAATAAGAGCATTTTGCGTTTCTTGCCATCCGTCTAAACCTTTTTCAAGGGATAAATTTCTTGAAAAGGCGGTTTTCTCTGTGTCCTCTATGCCCTCTGTGGTTAGATTTTAGTTTGATATTGTCGGATTTGACAAACAATGATTTTGATGCGATTGCCCTGAGCGAAGGGCAAGCGTTGAGAAAGATCGCGATCAAGCTGTGATAAGATGGCGAAATGAAGTTGTACATTGCCGCTGACCATGTCGCGAGAGTTCCCGTTGGAGGCTCTATGCCCGTCCGCATTCTGCTTATCATCTTCCTTGTGTTTATCGCCAACTTTATGGCATTTGCGCAAGACTCCGTTGCCGAGATAGCCTACGATCCTTCAGTCTGCTGGCACGATGCCGCGGAAAGCGCAACCTGCCTCGCGATGATGGCTTCGCACCCGCAGCCGGCGATGGACAGAATCCGCGAGGATCGCTTCACGCTGAGCAACTATAGCTTTTGGCGTGTAGGTCCGGAAGACGTTAATCTACACGACGCGCCGGTCGGTCAGGTTATCGGGCAAATGCCAGCCGGCTTTAACTTCGTACACGCGATAGATACCAGTGTTGAGGGGTGGATACAGCGGGTGGGCGGCGAGTGGATCAATCGCGATGACGCCGAATTTGTACGCGCCTCAACCTTCAAGGGCATGCTGCTGCCTGAAGACTGGCAACACCCCTTTGCCATAATCCTGGATCAGACCGGCATTTATGCCTCCACGCAACCGGGAATCAAAGGCAACGCGGATAGCGGCTATGTGACACGGCGCTATGACCTGGTTCACATCTATGCACAGGAAGAAGACGTTGAGGGCAACCTCTGGTATATGATCGGCCCGCGGCAATGGATTCGGCAGGAATTCGTAGCAAAGTTCGCGCCTGCCGAGCAACCCAAAGAGGTCAGCGGCCGCTGGGTAGCGATTGATCTATTCGAGCAAACGCTGATCGCCTATCAAGATGAAGTGCCGGTATACGCCACTCTGGTTTCGAGCGGATTGCCGGATTGGTCGACAAATGAGGGTATCTTTCAAATCTGGGCGCGGCTTGATCGAGATTCCATGAGCGGTGCTACCGGCGCGCCGGATGCCTATGCCCTGCAAGATGTGCCCTGGACTATGTACTTTGATGGCAGCATCAGCCTGCACGGCACCTATTGGCACGACGATTTCGGATACCGGCGCAGCCACGGCTGTGTCAATTTGAGCATCAGCGACGCGCGCTGGATTTACGAGTGGATGGCAGAGGCGGAACCGGACATATACGGTGATATCGTGAATTATGTGGTGGTATTCAGCTCGGACGAGTACGCGGATGAGTGATGCGCTGCTATCACATTTAACTATCCCGCGCCTGCACCCTACCCTAGCCCGCTAACAGTCGGTTCAAAACCGAGCAGATCCCGAGCGCGGTCGAAAGAGACCAGCGTATCAGCGCCCGCTATCGGCTTGCTACGACCTTGTACATCGGTAAAGAAAATCGACAGCAGCGCTTGCGAATCGTAATCGAGATAATTTCGGTCGCTATTGACAAATAGTGGATGCGTGCCTTCAAAGTCTGCAATGATGGCGCGCTCGAATGCTTGCGTCGAATCATCAGTGTGGATGAACGTCCAGTAGTTGTAGCGGTCGAAGAAATAAATTGAGAACAGCCAATCGTCTTGCGCCGTGTCGCGATCAAGCTCACCTGCTTGCTCCGCATCGGATTCCATGCTGTGGCGGGCGCGCAAACGCAGCACCTCGGCACGCGCAGTGGCGAGACGCTGCTTTTGCTCCGATAGTGGCAATTGCCGGAATTCATCGAGCTTTTCGCGCTTGTTGGCGAGACTTTCGCGCAGGCCCCGCTTTGCGATCACCTCGTCAGACCAGACCGCGGGCAAGCGAAATGAAGCGCTGCTGATGCCGGCTCGGCGCCAATAATAAGCAGCGATTTCTTCTACCAACTGCTTGGAAAACGAATAGGCATCGGTGGTATGGGTCGGATGCGCTTCGTCCAGCGGGAAGTATTCAAACTGCCGATCATCACAGCCCCAGTAACCACCAAGGGCATTGATCGAGCTGGCTTGGGCGATGCGCTTGACACCGGCACGCGCAGCCGCCTCAAAGATGTTGTAGGTGCCGGCGACATTAATCTCGAATAAGCGATGGTTAGGATGCGTTAGTGTGCTGGGAATCGCAGCCAGATGCACGATCGCATCGCAGCCATCCACTTGCACTAGCAATGTCGGGTAATCGAGAATGTCGCATGGCCTGTAGCTGATGCCAGCGATGTCGCAGTCCGCGTCAATGCCGATAACACGCACATCCCAGCCATTGAGAACAAATTTCTCGCTGATCGGTTTTCCAACATGTCCAGCGCCACCGGTTATCAAGACGCGCATGATCTACCTAAGCAAACATCTTGAAGGCGATGGGCGCGCATATCTCCAGCGTCGAGCTGTGTTTCAATAGACCACTCTGCTGGTCAATGGCAAATACCACTGCGTCGTTGCTGTGACGATTGCCAACCACCAGGTATTCGCCGCGAGGATCAATCATGAAAGCGCGCGGCCATTTTCCCAAGGTCGATTGATGTCCGACCAGGCTGGGCATGCCGGCATCATCCAGCGCGTAAATCGCGATGGAATCGTGACCGCGATTGGAACCGTAAAGCAGCCTGCCATTGGGATGTACGTGTACATCCGCGCAGCTATTGGGTCGCTCGACGGGCTGCACATAGTTAACAGGAAGCGTCGAGAGGATGCTGCGCCGCGTCCAATTATCACTCGCGTCATATTCGAATGTGGCCAGCGTGGAATCCAACTCGTTGATAACGTACATCAAGCTCAATTCGGGATGAAAATCGACATGGCGTGGGCCGGCGCCGGTAGGCAGATCGAGCGTTTGTGACAAGCCTAGTTTTCCCCGCGCCGTATCCAGCGCATAGAGATAAACTTTGTCGGTGCCCAGATCCGGCACGACGGCGAAACGATTGTCGGGCGTGGTCACGATCATATGCGGATGCGACACTTCCTGACGATCCGGATTGACGCTATTGCCATCGTGTTCGATCATTTCGCTGTTTGCAGCGATCACTCCGTCGCTGCCAATGGGATAAACGCGGACATTTCCGCGCGCATCGCCAACGACGTAATTGACCAAGAGCACGTTGCGTTCGCTGGCGTCTACCATGACGTACGCCGGTGATGTGCCTGCCGCCGGTTGGCTACTGAGCTTGCTGACGTAGCCGCTTTCCGCGTCAATAGCGAATGAGACTACTTCGACAGCGCCGTCCATAGTGGTGGCGACCAGGAACTTGCCATTGGGATGCAGGTTGAGATAGTGGCACTCGCTGATCTCGCTGACCTGCTGGACGATGTTGAGACTGCCGCTGGTGTAATCAAGTTCAGCGACCGTGATTCCGTAAGGGACATCGCCGGAATTGGCGATATAGACGAGATTCGCGCTCATTTCTATTCCTCTACTGATCGGAATGATGATTGTGGGTCAAGTGTAGCGCAAGAATCTTCGATAGACGACAGTTGTCCGCAGCCCAGACTGGTAAAGTCACCAGATATTATCCCTTTGCAAAGACCATATAGATAACCAATCGTTTGCGTCGGCACAATAACGCGATATAATCGCCCAGAATGTATCATTAATTACCACTCTATCTAAGGAGACCAATAGTAATGAACCCCACTTCCTGCACACGTTATCTGAAGGTACTGTTTAGGCTCATCTCTCTGTTTGTCGTTGCAATTCTATCCGTTGCTTGCAATGCGCGCTTGACGGGCGAGTTGTATTTGGGTGATTTAGAAGAGTTAACGCCGAATGAGAGTTTCACGAACAACATCTCACTGCACCTACCAGTATCGGGGTCAGAGCAAGAAGATTGTGTCGAGTACCGAGACAGATATAACAGCGTTTTCAGAAAGAGTCGTGACTTCAAGGGCATGGAATTCGTCCAGTGTCATAGCGAAGGAACTGATAACTTTGCTGAGTACGAACTGTCCATCCCTTTGCGCTTGACAGACCCGGCTTCGGGTCAAATGCAAGGTCCCGTGGAGCTTATTCGGTTCGACTTGCCAGCAAGTAATCAGCGGGCAATCTATATTCGTGTCAATCCTAAAGCCTTGGATAATCTGGGTGACTTGATTTACGACGAGTTTTATCAAAGTCTGGATCTCGCTGATACGGCGCCAGAGATTCTCATCTCTAACGATATTCGTGAAACTCAGACGCTGATTGTGGAACATGCATTCGTACAGAACACGCCGGTCGTAGAACCGCAAGAGTTTGTCTTGGATCGGCGAGACGATTTGTCTATCGTCTTGTCCGATGTTACAGCCGCTTGGATATTTGAGACATCTTCCAGACTGCCGCCGAGGTACGCTCGCATAGCAACATGGATTCCCGGCTCCAGTTAAAGGGGATCAGATGAGTTTTTGCAGCAACCCCGTCAGTTGACAAGCGGGGTTGTTTGCAGTGCCATGAGCAACAACTCAACTGTCCAGAACGTTTGGCGACAACAAATGTCATGACCTCTAGCGCGAGGCTACCTTGGCGTATTTCCACACTGACAGCGGCATGAAGACCAGAAAGATGCCGATGATCCACAGTAGCGAGCGTGTGATCTCGTCCGGATTGACCGTGCCGGTCATCAGATCGCGCACGGTATTGGCGACCACGCTGACCGGCTGATTCTCAGCAAAGGGGCGCAGCCAATCCGGCATAGTCACGGTGGGCACGAAGATTGAACTGGCGAAGGTCAAAGGAAGGACCCAGACCCATCCAGCCACCTGCGCCGTTTCCGGATCTTTTAGGTAGAGACCGAGGGTGGCGGACATCCAGGTGAAGGAGTGGCCAAAGGCGACTGCCAACAAGAAGCCGGCAATGCCACTGCTCCAATCTGCGAAGCGAAACCCGATGACCATTCCAGTGAAAACCATGAAAAAGATGGTCAAGGTGCCGCGAACCGTATCGGCGGTGGTGCGTCCAGCGAGAACAGCAGCGCGTGACATAGGCAAAGAGCGGAAGCGATCGATCATGCCGCGAGAGAGATCGACTGACAATCCGACAGTGGTATTACTGGCGGAAAAGACGATGGACTGGATGATGATGCCCGGGACCAGAAAATCGATGTAGTCACCGCCGATGGCGAAGCGGGTTGCACCACCAAATACGTAGACAAATAGCAGCAAGAATATCACCGGCTGGATGGTGGCAAAGATAAGTAGTTGCGGTTCGCGCACGAAATGCAGCAGGTTGCGCTGCATCAAAACATAGCTGTCTTCCACAACCCACCACGCTCGCTGCAGCATTCCGGGACCGTTAGAATTGTGCGGAAAAGTGGCTGTTGGTACGGAATTCGAGGATTGCTGTGTCATATTATTAGTGTCCTTGTTTGGCAAACTGACTAGACTGGCGATAGACAATTCTTGTTTGCTGCGGCGGCGGTCAAAACCACGGCTTTGCGATTAGATTGCTTCTTCAGCGATTGCCTTGCCGGTAATGCTCAGGAAGACATCGTTGAGCGAGGGCCGACGCAAATTGAGTTCATCGATCTCTATTTCCGCGCTTTCCAAGATGTGAACCACGTCGGCTATGCTCTTCGTGCCATATTTTACCGCGACAACAACGAGACCGTGCGCTTCATCCGTCTTCGGTGCTTCCGTTGACAAGGGCAACAGCAATTCTGATGCTTTGGACACGTGAATTGGATCGGCGACGGTGATATCAATGTAATCGGCAGCCATGTTGGCTTTGAGTTCATCGGCGGTGCCTTCAGCGATGACATTGCCGTGATCGATGACGACGATCTTGTCAGCAAGTTCATCAGCCTCTTCCAAATACTGGGTGGTGAGCAGGAGCGTCGCGCCGTCGGAAACGAGTGTGCGAATCGTATCCCACATAGCGATGCGTGTACGTGGATCCAAACCGGTGGTGGGCTCATCAAGGTAGAGAATACTGGGCCGCGCCACAATGCTCGCCGCCAGATCGAGGCGGCGGCGCATGCCACCGGAATAGGTCTTGACTGAGCGATCGGCGGCATCGGTCAGCGAAAACTGTTGAAGTAGTTCACCCGCGCGCTGTTTCGCCTGATTCCGCGGCATGTGATAGAGCCGCCCGACCATGACAATATTTTCGCGGCCGGTGAGGATTTCGTCCACGGCAGCGTACTGACCCGCCAATCTCTTTGCTATCAATTTTGCTTCATCTCCGTAATATTCATATTTGAAGCACAACAGTTTTTTCTCAAGCGTCCAAACTGAAAATGCAAGGATTGTGTAATATTGTCTGGAACACGGCTTGTTGCAGTTCAATTGCTCAGATCTAAACCAAAGTGAATACCACTTCGAAGAGTTTCGGCCGTTCTTGCCGGTGATGAAAGTTGGCGATCTATACGAGGTATTCTCGCTTACGTCAGTCCTTTTCGAGTCGGATCGACTGGCGCGCGGCTGGTGCAGTGCGTGAAGTGAGGGTTTTCCACAGGGGCAACGCGCCAAATGAAGTGGGCGACCTTTGGAGTCGCCCCTGCATTCTCAATGATTATGGAGTTGTAGAATGCGAATGCCTAACGCGATGCCACCTTGGCGTATTGCCAAACAGCGAGCGGCATGAAAACCGCGATGATACCGATGATCCAGATTAGCGCGATCGCGATATCGTCTGGATTGACCGTGCCCGTCATCAGATCGCGGACGGCATTGGCAACCACGCTTACCGGTTGGTTTTCGGCGAAAGCGCGCAGCCAGTCAGGCATGGTCTGCGTTGGTACGAAGATTGAGCTGGCGAAGGTCAAGGGGAACATCCAGATGAAGCCCGCCACCTGCGCCGCCTCAGGGTCTTTGACGTAGAGGCCTATGGTCGCGCCAATCCAGGTGAAGGCATGGGCGAAAGCGATAGCAAGCAAGATGCCCGCCAGGCCGCTGACCCAGTTCTCGAAGCGGAAGCCGATAACGAAACCGGCGATCATCATGATGGTGATGGTGAAGGCGCCGCGAACGGTATCGGCGGAGGTACGCCCGGCCAGCACCCCTGCCCGCGACATCGGCAGTGAGCGGAAGCGGTCAATCATGCCGCGCGAAAGGTCAACCGACAAGCCGACAGTGGTGTTTGTGGAAGCGAAGATGCTCGTCTGGATGATGATGCCAGGAAGCAGGAAACCAATGTAATCGCCGCCGGTGGAAAAGCTGATTGCCCCACCGAATACATAGGTGAAGAGCAGCAGAAACATCACCGGCTGAATGGTGGCGAAGACTAGCAGTTGCGGCTGACGGAAAAGCTGGGTGAGATTACGGCGCATCACTACAAAGGTGTCTTTGAAATTCCAGAGGAAGCGACGCAGCGGTCCCACATCGCTCGATAGGGGAATCAGCGATGCAGATGATGCGAGTGGTTTTAATGCGTTTTGAGTCATGCTTGCTTTTGTCCTTCTAGTTTATGCAATCTGACGGCAGGGTTACGCGCTGCGGCGACCGAAACCACGGCGTTTGGGCTTGGTTTTTTCTTCCACGATCTCCTCGCCTGTGATGCTCAAGAATACATCGTTGAGTGTCGGTTGGCGCACATTCAGCTCGGCGATGTGGATGTTCTCGCCATCAAGCAGGCGCACGACTTCGGCGACGGATTGCGCGCCATTCTCCACCGCCAGGACGAGATGGCCGCGCTGGTCGTCGGATTGCGGTGTCTCGGTCGATAACGATTTCAGCAGGGATGATGCGTGAGCGGTCTGCAGAGGATCGGCAACGGTGATGTCGATGAAGTCTGCTGCCATGTTGGCTTTAAGTTCGTTAGCGGTACCCTCGGCGATGACACGGCCGTGGTCAATGACGACGATTTGATCCGCCAGTTCATCGGCTTCTTCCAGGTATTGGGTGGTCAGCAGCAAGGTCGTCCCGACGGAGACGAGGTTGCGGATGGTATCCCACATGGCGATGCGCCCCCGCGCGTCCAGGCCGGTGGTCGGCTCATCGAGGAAAAGAATGTTGGGACGCGCCACGATGCTCGCCGCCAGATCGAGCCGGCGGCGCATACCGCCTGAATAGGTTTTTGTTGAACGGTCGGCAGCGTCGGTCAGCGCGAACTGATCGAGCAATTCCGCCGCTCGCTGTTTGGCTTGCGCGCGCGACATATGATAGAGTTCCCCGACCATGACCAGATTCTCGCGCCCGGTGAGGATTTCATCAACGGCGGCATTTTGGCCAGCCAAGCCAATGATCTCGCGCACACGCTGCTTTTGCCGCAGGACATCAATTCCGCCAACTCTGACGATGCCTTTGTCGGGCTTAAGCAAGGTGGCCAGGATGCGCACCAGGGTGGTTTTGCCGGCGCCGTTGGGGCCGAGCAGACCGAGGACCTTGCCCGATTCCGCAGCAATAGACACACCGTCGAGCGCTTTGACATCTCCAAAGTGCTTGTAGACATTTTCTGCGACGATAGCACTGTAACTCTGCATAGAACGTTCCTCCTGTTTTGGATTATTGATGGTCTATGTGAATCGAATCGCGTAAGCACGAAGGTTTATTTGACAACTCTTGATCCAGGTGATCCTGATTATGTTCCAGCAAGCTCAGCAAGCGTTCAAATACTTGGAGCGTTGCATCGCGTTCAGCATCGTTCAAGGGTTTGAGCAGTGCCCTGAGCAAGATTTCACGGCGTTCAAGCCCTTCCAGCAAGCGCTTTAATCCTGAATCCTGTAACTCCACCAGCACACTCCGGCGATCCTTGGGATTCCTAATTCGACGGACCAGCCCCTCGGCTTCCAGGCGATCAATCATCTGCGTAGCGTTGGAACGATTGGAGAAGACACCATCAGCGAAATAGCTGATCGGCTGCGGAGCGCCTGCATCAGCGAGGCGGCCGAGAAACCAGGCTTGTGCTGGCGAAAGGTCATTGGCAGTCATATTTTGATCGCCATGCAGCCGCAAGAGCCGGTAGATGCGAACAAACAGAAGAAAGAAGCGCTGCTCAAAGGACCCGTTTTCTCCCATGAATGGCATTTCGCCTTTGTTCATGCATGAATTATCCATATATGAATCATACACGCATTTTGCGGCTTGTCCATAAGAGAAATATTAGAAGTCAGTTTGGTTCTGCCGAACGAACGGCCTGGAATCGTCTTTTACGATTCGGTGAACACGACCTCGAACAGCTTGGGCCAGTTCTTGCCGGTTATGAAAAAGGTCTCGGTTTCGCTGTTGTAGGCGATGCCGTTGAGCACGCTGCCCGCTTGCAAATCGGTCTTTTCCGCATCCGTCAACAATGCCGCGGCATCAATTAGCGCGGTGACGTCTCCGGTGAATTTGTCGATGCGGAAAATATAATCGGTATTCCAGGCGTTGGCATAAATGTGTTCATCCACGCATTCCAATTCATTGAGCAGCTGTGGCGGGACAATCTGCCCGTTCAAGGTGACTGCGGCACGGACAATCAGTTCGAAACTACTGACATCGCGAATGGAAAGATAAGAGCTGCTATCGCTCATGAACAGATAACGGCCGTCGCTGCAGAGCCCCCAGCCTTCACCCTCGTATTCCAGGGTGTCGACATGCTCCAGCGTGGCGAAGTCGTAGACAAATGCCAAGCCTACTTGCCAAGTTAGCTGTATGAGTCGGTCGCCGACGCGTTCCAATCCCTCGGCGAAATAGGCGTCGTCCAGCGCGATCAGCTCCAGCGGCTCGCCGCTTTCTATATCGACCTGGCGCAAGGTCGATTGTCCCCAAAGTCCGGTCGATTCGAACAAGACGCCATCGTGCCAGAGCAAGCCTTGCGTGAAAGCCTGATCGTCATGCGGATAAACGTGCAGCACTTCCGGCACCAAGATGGGCACTTGAGGAGACTGAGCCTTCAACGGCAGAAGCAAGACCCAAACGACGAGTAAGAAAAAAGTGTGGCGAATCAATTTGGAAATCACAGGTGTTTTCCGATCAGTCATCCTGTGCATTTATGCTAGCAGGCGGGCAACTTGATCTACCAGACCGGATTTGCGCGGCAGGCAATGGAGGAACAATCCGCGCTGCCGGCAGATATAGTGGACGGGAGTAGTACGTTTTTGGTCAGTTCTGACATAAAATTTGCGACAATTTCCATGACTTTCACTCTGTATGTTGTAAGAAACGTCCAATACAATGGCGCTGTTCGCAAATTTAGACGCTTCTAGCAAAAGGATGAATGGTTATGGCAAGCCTAGTCCCTCCCGGATCCGCGATGGAATCACCGGCCGCCTTGTTGGCGTGGGCAAACGAAAATGACATCGTCGAGATTGATATGCGTTTTGTTGATATTCGTGGAGTGCCACAGCACTTTAGCATGCCCATCGGTTCAGTTGATGAAGGCTCATTCGAAGACGGTTTCGGCTTTGATGGTTCGAGCATACAAGGTTTTCAGGCGATTCACGAATCGGATATGATCCTGTTGGCAGACCTGAGCACTGCTTACGTGGATCCCTTCTTCAGCTACAAAACGCTGACGATGTACTGCGATGCTCATGAACCGATCAGCCGTGAACCCTACGCGCTGGATGGGCGCGGCGTTGCCAAACGGGCAGAGGCGTATCTGGCTGGCTCCGATATTGCCGATGTCGCCTATTTCGGGCCAGAAGCCGAGTTTTTCATGTTCGACAATGTGCAATACAGCACATCGGAAAACAGCAGTTTCTACCGTGTCGACTCAATTGAAGGCGATTGGAACAGCGGTAACGAAGATCCGGCGCAAGGTCACATGAATCGCATCAAGTTGGGCTATTTCCCGCTGCCGCCACTGGACAAGACGCACGATGTCCGTGCCGAAATGGTGCAGACCTTGCTTGATGTCGGCCTCGAGGTTGAGGTACATCACCATGAGGTGGGTGGCGCTGGTCAAGCAGAGATCGACCTCAAATACAACCGCTTGCTGACGATGTGCGATATGTTGGTCACCTACAAACATGTGGTCAAAAATGTCGCCGCGCAGAATGGCCTGCACGCCACCTTTATGCCCAAGCCGCTTTTTGAAGAGAACGGCTCCGGCATGCACGTGCATCAATCATTGTGGAAAGATGGCGTTCCGCTCTTCGGTGGCGATATGTATGCCGGCTTGAGCCAGATGGCGCTTTGGTACATCGGGGGTTTGATAAAACATGCCGGGGCATGTGCGGCTTTCACCAATCCCATCACCAACAGCTATCGGCGCCTGGTCCCGGGTTACGAAGCACCGGTCAACCTGGTTTACTCGGCGCGCAATCGCTCGGCCGGTATCCGTATTCCCATGTACAGCAACAGTCCAAAAGCCAAGCGCATAGAGGCTCGCTGGCCCGATCCGGCGGCGAACCCCTATCTGGCCATGCCGGCCCTTTTGATGGCGGGCTTAGACGGCATCAGGAATCAGATTGATCCTGGAGATCCGGCATCTGCCGATCTCTACGAAGGCGAGCATGAAACACCGGTTATGCCCGGCACCCTGGGCGAAGCCCTCAAAGAACTCAAAGCCAATCACGGCTTCTTGCTCGAAGGCGGTGTCTTCAGCGAAGAGTTCATCGAGAACTTCATCGCCTATAAGCAGGTCGAGGATCAGGATGCCGTCTCCATGCGTCCCCATCCTTACGAATTCGAGTTGTATTTCAGCATCTAGTCGAAACCTCGGGAACTTTAGCTGAAGCAACAGAAAAGGCCATCCAGAACGGGTGGCCTCGCTTTATCAATGTAGAATCTGTTCTCTTCTTGTCTTAAGATTCGTATATCAAATTGCCGTGTAGCTGGACAAATCTCAACGGGATTTCCGGATTATTGATGTCTCGTCGAGTAGGATACCATTTTTCTTCCCATCTGCTGAAATAAGGAAATTCTAGGTCTTCTGGACTCAAATGATATATGGAGACTAACTCGATATTGCGGTAAATCGCAAAAATCCACTCGGTTTCTCGATACTTCTCCGATAGTGGGATTCAAATGGTGATGAGTGGAGAAGCTACTTGTCAGATCTGCATTAACTGACTTTAATTCGTATTCAACACCATCTTCGTCAACAGCGTCATTTCCAAGCCTTCCTCGAAGAATACGCAGCCCTGTTATCAAGAGAACCTGTAGAAGTTTCCCTCCATTATCCTGGAATATATCATCGATACCGTGATTCGTCGCAAGAGCCTGATACTCACGAATGAAAGGCAACAATCTCTCTAGCTGCTCACGATCCTTATGTGGCTTCATCGCAGTCTTTCAAGAGATCGAGTAGACTAATGTTTAGCGAAGATGCGAGAAGCTCCATATTGTCAATAGATATGTTTCTCTCGATTCTTTCAACTGAGCCGATATACGTCCTGTGTAGGCCTGACTTCAACGCCAAGTCCTCTTGCGACAACCCTTGCTCGTTCCGGATACGTCGCAGGTTAGTAGCGAAAATCCGACGATACTTTTTACTTCGCTCTGTCATGACACGAAATTACTGTTATTATGACTATACGTCTACAGATTATGAGTATCACTGTAATGACTAGTTGTATTCAACCTAGGTACCATAACAGCACTTGGCGAGGCATACTGCGCAGACTCTTTAAAAGTCTTGAGGGATTTACCCAAGAACTCGATTAATCTTGTATTTACCAGCCCACCGTTCGCTCTGCAGCGACAAAAGGAATATGGCAATAAGTCGCAAGAGACGTACAACGACTGGTTGCTGCAATTTGCAGCATTGGTTCATTCGTGCCTCCGTGAAGATGGAAGTTTCGTGCTAGACCTTGGAGGAGCATATAGACGGGGAAGTCCTGTACGAAGTTTATACAACTTTCGGTTGCTCATTCGCATGTGCGACGAACTCGGCTTTCACCTTGCAGAAGACTTTTACTGGTATAACCCGTCAAAGTTGCCCTCGCCGATTGAATGGGTGAACAAACGCAAAATTCGAGCAAAAGACAGCGTCAACACGGTCTGGTGGTTCAGCAAATCGGAGTATCCAAAAGCGGACGTTAGCCAAGTACTCACAGCATATAGTGATCGCATGAAGAAACTTCTAAAGGATCCCGAAAAGTACTATCAGCCCAAAGATCGACCTTCTGGACACAAGATCAGCAGTAACTTTGGAAAAGACAACGGAGGCGCAATACCGTCAAATCTCCTTCAAATTCCCAACTCCGAGTCTAGCAGTCATTACTTGAAATGCTGTCGGAAAGTCGGACTCAAGGCACATCCTGCGAGGTTTCCTGCCAAACTTCCTCAGTTCTTTATTCGTTTTCTTACGGATCCAAATGACTTGGTTGTCGATATTTTTTCCGGTTCCAATACGACCGGCATGGTTGCTGAAAACGAGCGGCGAAGATGGATTTCGATTGAAAAGGACTTGAAATACACTGCAAGTTCGGCTTTTAGATTTGTAGACGCAGACACAACGCAGGGCGAGGTGCAGAGTCTGTACAACCGCATTCTTATGGGTGACACAGTAGATATGTCAAACACTACAGTCCAGCCGAAGCTGCTATAGGAATCTGCGACCGCAAATTACTCTTTTACCAGTTTTCATCAAGTCAATTGAACTACGCAAGTGAATCCCTAAAACGACTGGGCAGCGAAAGGTGAATTGGCCCAGTCCGTGTCACTGAAGCCAGGCGCGGCGCGGCCACCGACGGTATTCCAGGGCAGCGCCCGTTCTTTCATCCAATCGATGCGCGCCGCATAAGCATAACCAATCCGCTCCAACAGATCCACTTCCGCCTTGGCATTGCTATCCAAACCCAGCGTGCCTGGGTTGACCTCTCCGCAATCAATCTCCAGGTTGTATTCGAGGTTTTCTTTCGTCAGCGCCGGATTGTAACGGCGGAAATCCATCTTCGGGTAAATGGCCCGCGCCATAAAGACCTGTTGCAAGGCAGCATCATCCATGCCTTCGAAGATTAGATATTCGACCCATGATTTTAGCCAGAATTTGCCCCCCTCCCCTTCGCCTTGCGTGCTCGAGACCAAGCCGTTGCCTAAAGAGAGGTGCATCAGGTTTTCCGGTTTCATGCCAAGGTATTGCACCGCTTCGATGGACACGGCCAGACAAGGATTCCCAAATGAACCGACGCCGCCATCCACAAAATTGCCCTGCACCGGCGGGAATAACAGGGGCGCGGCCACACTGGTAGCCACAGCGCCCACCAATGGCCAGTGCGCGAACATCGCGGCGCCCGGTCCTTGATTGGTAATGTAGTAAGTATTGCTTGTGCGCAGGTCTTTGGTAGTGAGCAAGATTGCCGGCCACTCGATATCGGACACGAGTTTGCCTTCGGCAAAAGGACCCAGGGCATTCAAAAAGGGCTTGTAATAATACATGTGGCGCGTGCCTGTAAGCAGAAACCGCAGCCAGCGAAAGCGCTTTACTTTGGCGAATGCGCGTGGCAAGCGTGATTTGTAAACATCTTCCATCATTTCGCGGGCGCTCATACCTACTGCCAAACCGGCACAAATCAAAGCCCCGGTGCTGGTACCACCGACGAGTTTAAACAATTCATAAGCCGGTCTGCCGGTCTGCTCTTCCAGCCAGCACAAAATCGCCAGGGCAATAATGCCGCGCATGCCACCACCGTCGATGGACAGGATCACGTCTTTCTGATATGGATTAAACAAGAATTTATACTGCGAGTTTTCGCCCATAGTTTGCTCTACAATTGCCTAGAAGCAGCCCTTATTTGCCCCAACCTTTCCCGCTCCGGAGTGTCTCAAAGAGACGTGACCTGTGGTCGCAATGCAGGGCGTATTCCTCTCAGTAATGATAGCATGCTCGTGACAAGCCGATAAGCACGGCAGGTAACTTGCCAGGCGATTAACAAAAGTACGCTTGCCAAAGGCACGGTGCTTCGTTATACTGTGGGTCACTTTGCGGGTATAGTTCAGCGGTAGAACATTTCCTTGCCAAGGAAAAGGTCACGGGTTCGAATCCCGTTACCCGCTCTGCGAAACCAATGTCAGGCATTGGTTTTTTGTTTGGGAGATTTCCGCTCCACTTCGGTAAGAATTGTCGTTGTTAGCTTGTCTGATAAATTGTGGCTGGGATCCGGGCTGCCAATTTGGTTTCTATCCGCGAGCAAATTGACCCTAGAGGAGAGATACACTTGAATACCGTTGGCAGAACCACCGAAATACGGGAAGACGCGCAGTTGGTGATTGAAGTACTCCGCGAAAAGGAAGATATTCAGCTGGATTTTTCAGCCGAATCGGTTTCCTGGCTGGACACTTATATTGACGAGCATCGCGCCGAGTTGGATGATGTGGACAAGCGGGTATTACAGGAGAAATTCGGCGCCTTCCTGGGCGAATCAATCCGACGCAACTATGGCGGCGAGTGGGTGAAGAGCGCAGAGGATCGCTGGATGATCGCTTTTGGTGAGAAGAACAAAACATCGCCTTTTGATATCATCGGCGACCATCTTGATCATCACACATCGCTGACATGGCTGTTCAAGCATATTCCCGACCAGGTAGCGCACAAGGCGTCACAGAATTAGCTGACGCGAAAAGCGATTGCAATTGGCAAGGGTGTCACAGACGTGGCGCCCTTTTTTGTTTTCAGGACATGGGCAGCCGATCGCGGGCCTCGGCGTCAATTGTAGTTGTAGGCGTTGGCAGCATATTCTTTGGCTGTGCCGGCGACCACTGCCAGCGTGACGCCCTTCGCCGCGGCTTGTTCTTTTGCCGTGTTAACCTCGCCCTTTAGCCGCAGCAGTTCGCGGTCATCGTCATCGTAGGTCAAGCCGTCATTAATCAGCAATTCGGCGATCGAGGCCAAGAACAGGTTGCGCATCATCAGATTGACTAAGTCCGCGATTACCAACACGATGTCATTCGTCTTGCCTTCTTCGTAGGCGACGTGCAACGCCTGACGGTATCGGGTCAGCGCCTCGGGCAAACGATTGGCTTTAATCAAGACCTTGCCCAAAACACGCAACTGCTGCGCCTCTTCGTTCCTATCCTGGACTTCGCGCGCGATATAAAGAGCCGAACTATGGAAGTTGACGGCTTCGCTCCATCGCTCCAGATTGACATTTACCGCGCCCAGACCTTGCAATACTTGCCCTTCCATAGCGCGATTGGATTGCGATTTGAATAGCTCGTTGGCGCTCTCCAGCATTTCAATGGCTTGGCGGCCATCGCCGGCATCCAACTGGGCCAGCCCTAGCTTGAACAGGATCTGTGCCTCGTTTTGTTGATCGTCACGATGGCGAGCGATGGTCAAAGCCAATTCGTAAGCCTCGACCGCGGTAACGGATTCGCCCAAGGCGCGATGGGCATCGCCAAGGCTGATCCGCAGGAACATTTCAGAGTCCTGATCGTTCAGTTCTGCAGTCAGATGCAAGGCGCGCTGGATATGATGCAGGGCGGTCACGGCAGCGCCGCTGCGGACCAATAAGCCCGCCAGCATATCCAGGGTTTCCAGGATGCCGGCTTTGTTTTCCTTGGCATCGTGGATTTCCAGCACTTCACCATAGGTGGCCACTGCATCCTGCGCGCGATTCTGATCAATCTGAATCTTCCCGATCGCGTTGAGAATCTCCAGGACACGCGGTGTATCTTCGTGTTGCCGTGCCAGCGTAAGCGCGGTGCGCAGGTTCACTTGCTCGATGGCAGCCGGCGTACCTTCGCTGCTGATCAACAAGCCAGCCAGCATATCCAGGGTTTCCAGAACGCCATCTTTATCGGCGCCACTTTCATAAATCTCCAGCACCTGGCCATAAGTCGCGACGGCTTCGGGTTCCCGCCCCTGATTGACCTGCACCTTGGCGATAGCTTTGAGGATCTGCAACTGGCGCGCGGTTTCGTTGTTTTCGCTGGCTACATTGAGCGCGGTTCGCAGTTGATCGATATTGACGGATTGCAATTCTTCGTCAGCGATGGGGATAAAGGTCGAGTCGTCGGCCGAGGGGGTCTGCGGGTCGTCTTCATCAGCGGACTCCGTGTCGTCGGCTTCATCCGGGTCTGCCGCTTGCGCTTCCCCAGTGACATCGTCGATTTCTGTCGCATCGGCAGCTTCATCTTCATCGTCTTCTTCTGCGAAATCGAGCGTCCTGCCCTCGCTTATAGCTTGCAAGAGCGCCAATTCGTAGGCGTAACCGGCGCCTTCAATCATTTCTTCGTTTTCCGACAGGGCTGCAGCAATGGTGCCTGCCAGTTCATGATCATCATCATCCGCCGCACATGACGCGATCGCAACAAAATTATCCATTTCGATCATCAGGCGCGCTGTGGCATCGTCGGCTGAGGCGTGGGCATCCAGATAGGCGAGTACCGTGCTTTTGACACGATTTTGCAGTGTGGCAAGCTTGTCATTCTCGCGCGAACGATTCTGCAAATACTCTTGCGTGAGCGGGTGCAATCGGTAACATGCTTCTTCGTTGCGTTGATAGCGTTCGACGAGAAAGAGGCGCGATAGAATCGTCATTGACTGGTCGACTGCGGATGCCGTCATGTCAAACAGCATGCTCATAAAGGCAATAGACGCTTCTCCGCGAGCGGTAGCAGCGAGCGATTCCAGCAAGTCACTCAAGCGCGGATTTAGCGCGCCGATGCTGGCGGTCAAAGCAGCAGTGACACCATCATTATTACCGGCCGCTTCAAGCAGCGAGTCCAAGGCCGCGTCATACTCATCTGGCGATTGCCGGGTGATGATCATGCTTCTTGCGGCCAAAACCAGAGGAAAAGCCTCATTGTTATATTTCGTGGCTATTGATGCGGCATCACTATCAAATTGATCGTCTTTAAGGCCGGCTTTCTGTTTGAAAAGCTGCAGGGCATCATCTTCGGCCAAGTTGCCTATTGCTTGATTGCGCCAATCGCCACCGGGCAATGCCTTGGCGCTGGTGACCACCAAGGGGATATCTTGGGCACAGCGGTCATAAAACTGCGTCAAGACGCTTTCGTCGATTTCGCCGTCGAGCACGAGCAGTGGCTTATTTTGACGTAGCAGGCCGGCAACAGCTGATAGCTGCTTGAGTGGATTGGCGGCGTTACTAATGCCGGTTGCGCCATAGGCGCGTCCGATGCGCACCAGCAATTCGGCGAGGCTGGCTTGTTCCACCGGCAGCCAAAGCACGGACTGCTGAGCTTGTTGCACATAGACATTGGCGATCGTGGCGGCGATGGTGGTTTTGCCGATACCCGATGCTCCGTGTAATACCAAGGGTTGGCTCTGGCGCAAACGTAGCAGGAGCGCCCGCAACAGGTCATCGCGCCCGACCGGCCGTCCAAAGCGGCGCAAGGGTAAATCCGACATCGCTGATACGGCAGCTTCAAGGGGTTTAAGCTCTGCCATGTATCCCCCAGGGTATGAAATTCCACGTCGACGAGTAAATCAAAGACAAGTATAGCATTGACAGCCAAATTAGGACAATTTGACAGCGCCGCTTTCCGACGCGAATGATGCGCTGTGTCGCGATGCGCGCGGCAAGCTGTGGCTTGATTCTGCGCGCGAGTTTTACTATACTGCGTTGCTGTTCGGGCACGTGGCGCAATGGCAGCGCAGTTGACTTTTAATCAATTGGTTGCAGGTTCGAATCCTGCCGTGCCTACAACCAACTTTGACCTCAGTTTGGCGTCCAAGCCCGAGGCGCGATCCCTTCGATATCCGTTTTCACATCGATTAGTACCGGTACATCAGCCGCAAAGGCTTGCTCCAGCGCGCCCGCGATTTGGCTGGGCTCGCGCACAGTCAAACCCAGGCAACCCATCGATTCGGCGATGCGCGCAAAGTCGGTATCCTCGAATAGCCACAATTCATCGGACCCGCGGCTCGTCCCGCCGTAAATTGCTTCGACGCCATCGCGTTCCTGGTTCAGCGAGTGGTTATTGTTGACGACCGTGACTGTGTTGATGCCGCAGCGCACTGCCGTTTCCAGCTCCGCCAAGTGATACCAGATGCCGCCATCGCCGGTGAAGCAAAGCACGGGACGTTCGGGCGCGGCGCATTTTGCGCCCATCGCCGCCGGCAGCCCCCAACCGAGCGAACCGGAACAGCGAATATATGATTGCTGCGGATGCTGAAAATCGAGCATGGTGCCGGTCCAGATTCCCGAGTGGCCGGTGTCGGAAACCAGGATGGCATCGGCAGGCAGGTTGTCGCTCAGCTCACGACAGAGCCGTTCCGGGCGCATCGGCAGCGTATCCGAGTTAACATGCCCGCTCATCTGTTGCTTCCAGGTCGCGACCAATTCTTGCACGTTTTCGATCCAGCCCGGCCGGGCGTCAGCGGGTTCAGCGCTGGCGATCAAGCTGCGCAAGGTATTTCTGACATCGCCTTGCAGTCCGACCGCGACCGGATAATTGCGGCCGATCTCTTCAGCATTGATATCGAGCTGAATGACCGCGGCGCCGGCCGGCGGGATAGTATAGTTATTGGTGACTTGCCCACCGCTATGGCTGCCGATATAAAAGACCAGATCGGCTTGACAAAGAATCTGATTGGATGAGGCTCTTGAATAAGAACCGGGTACGCCTACAGCCAGCGGATGATCAGCCGGGAACATCGCTTTGGCATTCAGTGCCGTGGCGACGGGAAGCGAAAGCATTTCCGCCAGCGCGATCAATTCGGCACGGGCATCGGACGCGGTCACGCCGCCGCCTGCCACGATCACGGGGCGCTGCGCTTGCAGCAGCAGCTTGAGCGCGGAGTCGATTGATGCTTGATCGGCTGTCGGTCGAAAGGGCGGTATGCTGGCAAACAGCGCATCGACATCGACCTGCAAGTCCGCTTCGACATCGACTACCCTGCTGCCATCGATGCCTTGAAGATCGAGATGGGTAGGGCCCGGTGTGCCGGCGGTGGCAGAGCGAAAGGCCTGACGCAGATGCAATGACAATTCTTCCGGACGGGAGACGTAGGCGCTGTATTTGGTCACGGCGGAAAAGGGCGCCCGGTGGTCGACTTCTTGATAAGCGTGACGATGCTGATGATGCTGATGCTCGCGCCCGGTGATGGCGACCACCGGTGAACAAGATAGCCAGGCATCTTGCAAGCCGGCCGCCAGATTGACTGCGCCAACTGACTGCGCCATACACAAAGCCGGCGCGCGTTTGACACGGGCATAGGCATCCGCCATGTAGGCTGCGGCTTTTTCCCCATGCGTTTGCACTCGCTTGATACCCAGTTTCTCCATTTCCATCAGCGCGCGCGGCGTGATATAGGGCATGAAAAAGACGTGGCAGACGCCATAGCCATGTACGGTATCCGCCAACAATTTGGCACCGGTCATCCTGGGCATATATTCCTCTCCTCTTATAGACCACTATGCTCGCAACAGCAGATGGTTTGTTATTCTTTGTGAGCTTCGCAGAGCTTATCGCTGCCGCCGAGCGGCTTTTTTGCGAAATGTTTAGAGGAGAATAGCGACACTTGGCTGCAATTGCCAGTAGATCAAAGCCAGAAAGTCCGCTTGGAGTCCGTCTGATGTCCGCGGAAGACCTTCGAGCTGAGGCTGATCGCATCTATGAAATCATGATCGCAATTTGAATTGATTTTTCCAGAATGCGCATTTTGTGTTAAAGTTTCGCATACATGCTTTAGCGCGGCAGTTCTATTAATGTTGTTGACTTGAGTTAGAAGCAAAGATATACTTTCGTCAATGTGTGAATCGGTTAACTCTGTGACGTGGTTTGTCCACGTTGACTGGTCGAGTTTGCCGCCAGATAGTGAGCGAGGAGGTGCAAGCAAAAATACGAGTTGCTTTGCTGAATGTTCACTTTTTTGAAGGAGAAAATGATGTCGGATCAAGATAGAAACGAAGTACAAGGGAAGCAGCTGAGTCGGCGCGATATGCTGAAGATGTTGGGCGGTAGCGCTGCTGGCATGAGCCTGGCGAAGGTGGCCGGATTCAGTGGCGCCGCGGCTGCATTGTTGCAAGGTATGCCAGCTGCTGCACAAAGCAAAGTCGAAGTCTGGACCGGTTTCGGTCAGGACCGCATGGCTGACGCCTTAACCGGCTCGCTAGAGCAATTCAATATGTCGCAGTCGGAATTCGTCGCCGAGCACATCGTTGTGCCTTGGGGCGATATCCATGATCGCGTGATCGCCGCCACGGCCGCTGGTTCACCGCCCGATTCTTATCGCGGCTGGTCCTGGATTGTCGGTGACGCAGCCATCGGAGCGCTGACCAACTTGCAGCCCTATGTCGAAGCTGCGAATGTCGACCTGATGGACTTTTGGCCCGCCACGCGCAACCAGATGAAATACCAAGGCGATGTGCACGCCATGAGCATCTCCACAATTGTGCAATTCTTGTACTACAACAAGGACCGCATGAGAGAGGCAGGTCTGGATCCGGACAGCCCGCCGACAACCATCGCCGAATTGGACGAGCAAGGCGCGGCGCTCAATGAAATCGGCGACGATGGCGAAATCTTGCGGCTGGGCTTTGGGCCGACCGTGCCGGCCAAGCAAACCTGGGACTGGGGCGCTGCTTTCGGCAGTCAATACTGGGACGAGGGCGAGAGCAATATCGCCGTCGACTCGGAAGCCATGATCGCCTTGCTGGAGTGGTACAAGTCCTACGCCCATAGTTTGGGCGCCGAGAATCTGCAAGCCTACGCCAGCACCTATGGCGGCAATGCCTTCGGGCGCAACACGCCGCAAGGCATCTACTACACCGGTTTGATCACTTACTGGGTCCGCGGCAGCTGGGCATATAACGATATGGGTGAATACGGACCGGATGTCGATTTCGGCGTCGCGCCGATGCCGACGCTGGCGGGCGCTGATGACGCCACACCGGGCACCTCGAATGCCAATATGTACTTCGTACCGGCCAATTGCGCCAACCCGGATGGCGGTTTCGCCTTTGCCAACTTTATGACTGAATCGCCTTGGGTGGCGGTCAACAAGGCGCTGGTCGATAGCGTGATGCCATCGCGCCAGAGTCTGGCGACCTTGCCGGAAGTCGAGGAACGCGAAGGCGGCTGGACGATCCTGGCCCGCGACGAAATCCTGCCGAATGCGCTGCAAGCGCCGAGCTTCGGTGGCGCGCAATTCTTCGGTGGCGCGCTGAACGAAGCGATCGACAATGTCATGTTCAACGACGCCGACCCAGCCACCGTGCTGGCGGACGCCGTTGACCGCTCACGGCGCGAGGTTGAACGCCTGAGGGGCTAAGACAGTATCGCGTACAAGTATGCCATGCTGGTCAAGATGGCTGGTGTGGCATGCTATTGGCCTGATTAACTACGCGGACATGGACAAGTAACCGCACAGTGAATTCAAGGTCCAACTTAGGTCGAGATTCTGAATGGCGCTTGAGCTCAAGACCGACGACAAGAAAAAAGCAAACAGTTGGCGCACGGACAATCTCCCAGCCTGGGGCTTGTTCTTTGTCACGCCCTGGATCATCGGCTTCCTGGCGTTCACCGTTTATCCCTTCTTTGCCTCCCTGTATTTCAGCTTTACCAACTTCAATATCATCAACTTCTCGCCAAGGTGGGTTGGGCTGGACAACTACGCTGAGCTTTTCAGCGCGGATCCGCTCTTCTGGACATCATTGCGCAACTCGATTACATACGCCGCACTGCTGGTTGTCAGCGCTACTATATTTGACATATTTATCGCCTACTTGTTGAGCTTGAAGGTCAGATTTTTAGCCATATACCGCACAATATTCTTTTTCCCGGTGCTGGTGCCGGTGGTGGCGGCGAGTCTGACCTGGGTCTGGATCTTGAATCCGCGCTTCGGCCTGATGAACGGCTTGCTTGATCTGATAGGCGTGAAGGGACCGAATTGGCTGGCATCCCCGCGGACGGCGATGTATTCGCTGATCTTTATTGCGGTCTGGGGCAGCGGCCGCGCGGTGATTGTTTATCTTTCCGGCTTCAATGACATACCACGGCAACTGTACGAAGCGGCGGATATAGATGGCGCTTCCGGCCTGCAGAAATTCCGCAAGATCACCCTGCCATTGCTATCTCCGCAGATTTTTTTCAATGTCGTGACCCTCATCATTTTTTCCTTGCAGTCATTCTCCGAAGTCTACATCATGACAGGTGGCGGTCCAGCAAATTCGACCTTGCTCTACGCCGTCAATTTGTATAACCGGGCTTTCCGTGATTACGCCATGGGTTATGCCTCAGCCTTGGCCTGGATCATGTTCCTCCTAATATTGGCTTTGACGCTAATCATTTTTAAGTTCCTGAGTAGGCGAGTCATCTATGAACGATAGGAGCAGGCGCTAAAATGGCCGTCTTGCAGCCGGTCGCTGCCAATCGTCGCGCGGTCAGCAATGAAGAGCGCAGATATTTTCTGGTACGGCGGCTGAAATCACTCAGCGCGCATACCATCTTGATCCTCTTCGGCATTGCTTTCATGCTGCCTTTCGTTTGGATGATCAGCAGTTCGCTTAAGCCGAATATCGATATCTTCGAGTTGCCGGTGCGATTGATACCCAAGACCTATCGCCCCGAGAATTACATTGAAGCCACCGAAGCCATCCCCTTTTGGCAATATTTGTGGAATTCAACCTACTACACGATTTTCGCAACAATAGGCTCGGTGCTATCCAACACATTTATCGCCTACGGTTTTGCGCGCGTGCGCTGGCGGGGGCGCAACGTACTCTTCATTATTGTGATCGCCACCATGATGCTGCCCTTCCAGGTGCGCATGATTCCGCTCTATATCTTGTTCGCTAAACTCGGCTGGCTGAACACCTTCCTGCCGCTAATCGTACCGAACTTCTTCGGCAATGCCTTCTACATATTCTTGATGCGCCAATTCATGATGACGCTGCCGCGCGAGCTGGACGATGCCGCGCGCATCGATGGCGCCAGCGAATGGGGCATCTTTTGGCGGATCGCGGTGCCGCTTTCCAAACCGGCCATCTTGACGGTCGCCATTTTCGAAATTATCCACACTTGGCACGACTTCATCGGTCCACTGGTCTATTTGCGACATCCCACCAAGTACACGCTTTCGATTGGGCTACGCTTGTTTTTCACCCAATACGGCGCCGAATGGGGCCTGCTGATGGCAGCGGCTGCCATGTTCACCATACCGATGGTGATCTTCTTTTTCTTCGCCCAGCGCTCGTTCATTGAGGGCATCACGCTGACCGGGCTCAAGGGTTAGCCACATGACCCGAGTGCTGTTTCAGCCACAAACGCGAGAAGCGCTGAAATCCGGTATCGATGCAATGGCGGGCGCGGTAACGCCCACCCTGGGACCGCTGACCGGGCCGGTGGCGCTGGAAGATTCTACGCGCAAGGGTTCGCCGGAATTGCTGGATGACGGCGGCGCGATCGCGCGGCGTATTTTGCAATTGCCCGATCGCGGGGCGGACGTCGGCGCGATGTTGTTGCGCGAAACCTTGTGGCAGCAGAGGCAGCGTTTTGGCGATGCCACCGCTACCACCGCCGTTCTCTATCAGACCGTGATGGCGCAGGGTTATCGTTTCATCAGCGCGGACGGGAATGCCATGCTTTTGCGAAAGCAAATGGAGCTGGGCATCAAGGTGATACTTGAGGCTTTACGCGAGCAAATCCACATGATAAGCGATTCTGCAGCATTTGAACGCCTCGCTCTGTCAATTTGCGGTGATCGTGAAATCGCCGCAGCTCTGGCTGATATCTTTGAGGTCCTTGGTCCGCACCACCCGATTGAAGTGCGTGATGGCGGGCGCGACTTACATCATGAGTTCTTTCTTGGTTCGTATTGGGAGAGCAAGGTGCCGTCCTCTATTGTGTTTGAAGGACACGCGGGCGAACGTATCGAACTAACGGAAACTGCCTGGCTAATAAGCGACTTTGAACTGGATGATCTGCAGGCGTTGGTCAAGCTGGTGACGGATGCTTATCAGGCGGGGTTCTCATCGCTGGTGATCGTCGCAAAGTCATTTTCCGAACAAGTCATCGCCGCGCAGGGCGCCAATAGCCGCATGGAAGATTTCAAGCTGGTCTACCTGGAGACGACTGGTTTGGTCGATGAGCAAGACGCGGCGCTAGACGACTTGGCATTGATCACAAGTGGCCAAGTATTGCGGGCGATTGCCGGGCAGCAGTTTGAAAGGATTACGCTTGATATGTTGGGCAAATCTGAACTGGCGTGGCTGGATCGCAATCGCTTTGGCATCATCGCCAGCGCCGGGGATGAAGACCAAGTTGAAAAAGAAATCGCCAGCCTGGAGCGGCGTTTCAGCGACAGCGCTGATGAACGCGCAGGGACAATTGCACGCCAGCGAATTGGTCGATTGCGTGGCGGGTCCGCAGTAGTTTATTGCGGTGGTAGCAGCGAGAGCGAAATGGGCTATCAGCGGGAACTGATACAACGCACGATTGAGACTATGCGCAACGCCCTGCTGCAGGGGACATTGCCCGGCGGTGGCACGGCGCTGCTGCGCTGCATCAAGCCGCTGCAAGAAATGCACGACGCGAGCAGCGACATGCACGAACGCGCCGCTTTTCAAATTCTGATGACCGCGGCGGAAGCGCCTTGCCGGAAACTATTGGCAAATGCGGGACGCGTAGCGCCAGGTGTGGTGGTGGAAGAGGTCTTGCGCCGTCAAAATGGCGCTGGATACGATTTGCTTAGCGAAGAACTGGTGGATATGCAGACAAATGGCGTCATGGACTCGGCGGGAGCTCTGATTTCCGCCGTTCGCAAGGGCATCGGCGGGGCCGCTCTGGCATTAACCGTGGATACAATTGTGCATCGCGTCAATCCACCATTGGCGATTGAGCCAGGAGGCTTGCCCGCTTCGGAGAACATGGGCAGTATTGAATTGAAATAAGCCAAATAAAGGACCGTGGAACTGGAAAGAGAAAGGCAAATTGAAATGGGTTGGCAACCAAATGCCGGACAAAAGCGGCAGTACGAAGAACGCGGTTATTTCACCGTCGAGAATGTGGTGCCGCGACAAACTGCCGCCGAAATGCTGGGCGTGATCAAGAACGCCATCCTTACGCCGGAGACCGGAGACATGACGGCGGATGCCGACCCCATGGACCCGATGAATGACGATACGCCCGAGGCGCGGAAGGTCCGCTTCCGCAAGCTAAGCAAGTTCAATCAGAGGAATCCCCTGATTTGGCACAACGCGCACTGTGGCGAACCGGTACTTGATATCGCGCGTTATTTCCTGGGCGATGACATCCTGCTCAAGTACGATAGCTGTTTCTTGAAACCGGCGCGTTCCGGCAGTGCCACGCCCTGGCATCAGGACAACGGGCTCTGGCGCGATGGCGATACGGAACCCTTCAACTTTTGGATGGCGCTGGACCCCGCTACTATCGAAAACGGCTGCTTGCAGATGATCCCGGGCAGCTATAGGACAGAGATCGTCCCGCATGTCTTGTACGAGGACAGCATCCACGCCGAGCTGCCTAAAGAGCGCGTCGAAGAGATGATCGATACCTATGGCATTGAGCATGTCGAATTGCAGCCGGGTAGCATGGTTTGCTGGCACAGCAGCGCCTGGCACTACAGCCCGCCGAATACCAGCGAAAAGGGTCGAATTGCCATCGCCGGCGTGATGAGCAATCCCGAGATCGTTGAATGCGGCAATAGCAATGATGTTGGATACAAGTGGCTGATGAAAAGTGGCGAGATCTTCAGCGACTTCCCTGCGAAGCAATACGAGATGCAAAGGAAGACCGACCGGCGGCCCCCGCCCCATCCCAGGGTGGATTAGACCAGCAGTACAGTAGAGTCCCGCTGAATGAGCCTTGGTGGAATGATAACCTGCTCGATGGGCATGTCGGGATTGGCTATGCGCTTTAGCATGAGTTGTGCTACCAGTTCGCCAATATTGACGCGACCAGTGGCGACAGTTGTCAAACTCGGCTGCCACATCGACGCCTCTGCTACATCATCGAAACCAATGACACCAAACCGCGAACCCGGTTCAATGCCGGCGGCGCGCAATCCAAGCATCGCTCCGAAAGCAACCACATCATTGTAACAGATGGCGGCTGACGGGGGATTGACCACGGCGAGAACGGACTGAATCGCATCGTAACCGCCGCGACGCGATACATAACTTGGCCTGCACAGATCGGGATCAAAGGGGATGTGGTGCTTTTCCAATGTCGTTTGGTAACCGCGCAAACGATCTCGCCAAGCCGACGAATCATCCAGCCCTCCGATGAAAGCAATGCGTTGATGTCCCAGCTCAATGAGCAGTTCCATCGCGCTGCAAGCTCCCGCTTCATTGTCAATGCCTACATAATCCACCGCTAACTCCGGCACATAACGAGTCACTAATACCAGCGGGCAATAGCGGATTATTTTTCTTAATGACTCGGCGCTGGTTCCTGCCGCCGGCACCAGGATCACACCATCGACATCGTGCTCGAGCATCACCCGTAACGCGCGCGATTGCCGATCCAGTTCGTCCGCGCCGTTAGTGCCGAGTAACAGGCTGAATTCGTTCTCCGCCAGATGAGCCTCTACACCGGCGATGAATTCAGCATAAAAGGGATTTGTAAAGCTGCCGATGATCAGACCGATGGTTAAGGAACGCTGCGTTCGCAGGCTAGCGGCGCGCTGGTTATATATATAACCGAGCGACTCAGCCGCGGCCAACACCCGTTGCCGCGTCGGTTCGGAAATGCGCGGGTTGCGACGCAAGGCCAGCGAAACGGTCGCCTTGGACACCTTTGCTTCATCGGCAACATCCTGCAAAGTGACCTTTTGACTTCGTAATGGTGGATCGTGCTGCATCGTATGCCTTCAACCCAGCTATCAATTAGTCTATTGAGTTCAACTTTAGGAGCGCAGTCCGCGGAACCCGTAACATTAGAGCTAATTCGTCAACGTGATTTCGCTTCTATTAGCGCCAAACATCAGACAAGCTGCAAGAGTTAGGCTGCGGCTTCCAGGAAAAAATGATCGCCCCACATGACACTTTCGTCAACACCGAGTCCTTTGCGTTCGTGATAGGAGCCATGTTTGAGCACGCCTTCCCATTCAGGATCAGCGTTTGCCAGGAAATCCGGTCCTCTCAGCGAGTACATGATCTTAGTGGCGTAGTCACGATACAGCTTGCGACGCAGCGGAACGGATACCTGATCGGCAAGATCGTGCAGGGCTGATGCTGTAATTGCTGCTGCCGCACTCTCGTAGGGCCGGATTATGTTGCGCTCCATGGAGTCATTGGGGCAGATGCCATGTAGGCGGGCAATCTCAAACAAGTCCGGATCATCCGTTTGCTCTGCGGCAGAGAGAATGATGCCGATGCTCATCATGCGCGAGAAATTGCTTGAGTGTGGCGGGCGTCCAGTCTTTGGTTGGGCACTTTGATGGATTGCAGGTGATAAGGCTAACTTTGTTCGCAAAGAGTTCACGAAAGAAAAGTCTTTTGTCTTGGTCTTTAGTCTGTGCTGCAGCGGATCGCGTTGACTTATCTATCATTCCGTGCTTTCTTTCCAGTGACGTCGGCTACTACAAACTGACATCACTTTTTGCAGCGCTCGGTGTGCGGACTCCGGGCGCTGTGGCGTTCTATATGTCCCTACTGCTTGCGGGTGTCCTCGCTTCCTTTCTCTGGTTACTCCGCAGTGCCAGAAATATGTCCGCGCTGAGGCCGCTATTGGCGATGAAATACGCTTTGCTGCCGTGTTCAAGGGCCTGAGAAGCCTTTGCGTGCAAATCGACCCTAGCCTTGTTTGCGCCGCGCGCGGATGCCATCCAGCCGCATCAAACTCGCTACCCGCTTACGGCTGACTCGCCAACCCGCTGACCATAACTCCGCGTGGATCCGTGGGCTGCCGTAGCGCTGGCGACTGCGCTCGAAGATGTCGCGAATCTGCCGCAACAATAGTTCATTGTCCCGCTCTCGCTGGCTGACAGCCCGCTTCAACCAGGCATAGAAGCCACTGCTTGATACTTCCAGCACCCGGCACATCCGCCGTACACTGAATTGCCTTTGGTGACTCTCAATAAATCGAAACTTCATCGAGGTCGATCCTGCGAGAACACTTGGATAGCTTTTTTTTAAAATATCTCGCTCCTCTCGAGCAATTGACAGTTCATGCTTTAAACGATGAATCTCGGCATCCGCCTCACGCTCCGCACTCGGTTTCAATTCATCGCTATTTTCATCTACACGAAATCGTTGACGCCACTTGTAGATCATTCCCGGCGTGATGCCCAGATCACGCTCGACCTGGCCCACTTTCATTCCAGGTTGTGCAGCCAACTTCAATGCTTCGCGCTTGAACTCATCCGGATATTTCTTCATGTCCACCATCTTCCCCTCCAGTCCCTATCATATTGGACAATCCTTGTGTCCACAAATTCGGGGGAAGATCAATCTCAATAAGTTAGAAATACGGTTATAGGATGCCGCTAATGCACTACGAGCGAACTCCAAGCTGAAATCATGGCAATATTCAACTCCGGTTTTAGGGCTGATATTTCTGCCCTATGCGGATTACAGATTTTCGCAGGCTGAACCTGCTATCTCTCAGCAGCGAAGACACTGGCGCAAGATCTACGCAGAGCTTATTATCATCTTGGTTGTAGCGCGACCTGTCCGCTCCCTCGATTGCCGCGGAGCTCAGCAAAGGCGAAAGGCCTGTCTTTACTGCTATGCAGAAAAGCGGGTCACGTGGTACAGAAGTTTGCATCGCGGATTTCAGCATGTTATATTTGCTGTGTAATGAGATTTCCGATAAAGTGTTCTTAGTTGAAAGGCGTTTGGGAAATGTCGAAAAGACTTATCATTTTTTCACTTCTAGTTGTTGTGACACTGCTGGCGGTTGGCGGTGTTCTCGCTCAAGATGTTGTTGTCCTCCACGTGTTTGGTCCGGCAGCCATCGATACCCTCGGTACATTTGCGCCAACTGATTTGCAAGAGGAAGTGCAACAGGAAGTCCTCGACGGATTCCTGGCTGAAAATCCCGGAGTATCGGAAGTCTTATGGGACGCGCAAGGTCCCATTGAAGGTGGCACCACTCGAGTCATGACCGCGCACTTGGCCGGTGAGCGTATGGATGTCATTGCCTGTGCCGCTAATCCTACGAACGGCGCCTATGTGCGGCGTGGTGTTGTGCGTGATATCACCGATGACATACAACCCTGGGTTGATCGGTTCGAGCCTGCATCACTTGATGCCTATACAGTTGGCGGTAGAGCGTATGGTATTCCTGTTTCAACGCTGTCCACATCGTCATTTTTCTATAATACAGATGTGTTCAACCAGCTGGGCTTGGCAGAACCGGATTCCTACGAAGAATTAATCGAGGTAGCTGCGGCACTGGATGGTGCTGGATATATTCCAGTTTTGCACCAAGGCAAAACAGTATGGATGTGGCCCATGTGGTACTTTGAGACCGCGGCACAGACTATGGGTGATCCAATCACCAAGACCGTGTCTAACTTGCGTGGTGAGGCCAGTTTCACCGATCCCGAAGATGTGGAAGCTTTGGCGCGGATCGGCCAATTTGTAGACGACGGCATTTTGGATCGGGACTCGCTCTCTGTAGATTGGGATGGCATGCGCAGCGCATTCGCCAGCCAGCAATCGGCGATCTATTATGGCGGCACCTGGGAGCTTCCCTGGCTCGAAGAAAACGTGACCGACTTCGAGTGGGGCGTATTCGAGTTTCCGCAACTTCCCGATGTGCCCGGTACGCGCGGGCACGGCGGCGGTCCCGACGATGGCTTTTGCATTTATAGCGGGATACCCGACGATATACTGCCGCATGCTGTCGCATTCCTCGAATATGTCTCGAGGCCAGAAATAGCCGAAAAGCACTTAGGCATTGCTCAGCCTTTGGCAGCATCTATCAAAGGTGTCACCGCAATCGAATCAGAAATAGCCGACGATTTGCGTTCCAATCACTTCCCCAATACCGTGCGCTTCCTGGACTGGATTTGGCCCACCGAAATCAACGATGCCTTCCAGGGCGCCATCCAGGGTATGGTCGGCGGCACGATTACCGCGGAAGAAGGCATGGCTCAAGTTCAGGCAGTTTACGACGATCTCGTCTTCGATGGCTATTCCTACGACGACTAAGTGAGTCCATAGTCAGTCGCTTGGGCTATAGAAACGGTGGGTCTATCCCAATTTACGGGTGAGGCCCACCAACTGTTTTATATTCATATGCCAGCAAGAAGGACAATTATTCATGCCCAAAGAGCAGAAATTTGAGATTGGCTATCACCTTAATACCTGGGATTTCGAAGGCCGACCCGAAGAAGGATTTCCCTTCCTGGCTGAGGTTGGTTTCCGCTGGTACGAGGCATTGATATCTAATACGCTGAGTGACTATTTTGCCCGTCGCTTCATGACACTTCAAGAAATGGGTCCGCCGATTGAATTATCGGATACGGATTTCCTGTGCCGTCTGCATCTATTCAATAAGGCGCAAGAAGATCATGGCTTGCGACTGGCTTCGCTATACGCCAGCGCCGAATACACCAATCCGGAGCTATGGCCCTACGAGCGCGATGCGATTATGGTGGTAACGCGCTTCCTCAAGGGCTGTGGTTCCGAGATACTGGTTTGTGGTGGCGGTCCCCCGGTCGGCAGAAAGCCGCAAACGGATGACGACTTCAAGCGTTTTGCCAATGCACTGGAAGAATTAGGCGCCTTCAGCAACAAGCTCGGTATCAGAACGGTCTATCATCCGCACCTGGACTGCTTTATTGAGACTCGCGAGCAGCTTGACCGATTCATGGCAATCGTGGACACCGACTTGGTCGGACTTTGTATAGACCCCGCCCACCTTGTTATCAAATATAGTGATCCCGTTGACATTATGCGGACCTATATTGATCACATTGACTACATTCACTTTAAGGACGCGAAGGACTTTGACGGACTGGAAGGCTACGCGCGCTATCTTTCGTTCTGTGAACTGGGCGCTGGCGTGGTTGATTTTCCCGCTATGGTCGACATCATGCTGGAAAACGATTATGACGGGCTGGCCGTCATTGAACTTGACGCATCGCACAAAACAGCCGAGCAGAGTTGCCAGGAAAGCATTGCCTATATTGTAGAGGACTTGGGTCTCAAGCTTAACATCAATTGAGACACAGGCTCTTTCAGCCATTTTTAGTTCCATCAGTTCTACGACTGTTTCGGAAGACAACTTTTCGGAAAAGAGACCATTAAGACTCCCCAGAACGTCTCAACGAAGGCTCGATCCAAAACACCGGACGGCTCATTGGCGCGGCGGCGACAGTACCCTCGGGTGTACCGACACCTCAGCGCCTACCTGATGCTGCTGCCAGCCATCGTCCTTTTGGTTGTCTTTGTCTTAATCCCCATTGGTTATGGCTTTTACTTGAGCTTCCATCGTTGGGACGGTTTCAATTCGCCCGTCTTCATCGGCATGCGGAACTATGTCAAGCTGGTTGAACGCGACGACATCTTCTTGAAGGCGGTCAAGAATACCATCATCTTCGCCATTTCTGTCGTGCTCGCCAAAAATGTGCTGGGGCTTTTTTTGGCATTGCTCGTTAATCAGAAACTGCGCGGCATTATTTTCTTTCGTACGGCTCTGTTTCTGCCGGTAACCCTGTCATTTGTAGTCATCGGCTTGCTCTGGTCCTGGATATACAATCCCGCCTTCGGTCTGCTCAACGCCGGCTTGGAGCTGCTGGGACTGGACAATCTGGTACGACCATGGCTGAGCGACCCGACAACCGCGCTCGGCGCCATCATCACCGTCGACGTCTGGAAGTGGACCGGCTTTCATATGGTGCTCTATTTGGCCGGGCTGCAATCAATCCCGAAAGATCTGTATGAAGTGGCGATCATTGATGGCGCCGGCGCCTGGACCCGGCTCTTGCGCATTACACTACCATTGCTCGCCCCGGTGACCTTCATTAACGTACTCCTTTCTCTCAACGGGGCTTTCGTCCGCAACTTCGAATTGGTATTCGTGATGACGGATGGCGGACCCAATAATGCGACGGAGGTTGTGTTAACGCATCTGGTCACGCAGGCCTTCCGCTTCGGCAAGCTGGGCTATGCGTCGGCGATGGGCTTCGCGCTATTCGCCGTTGTTGGCGTCATTGCCTTTATTTACATTCGGATAGGCCGTAGCGGGACCTACAATTTCTGATCGAAGGGGAAAAATGGCAGCCGCTTCAACTAACCGCAGGTCCAACTTATTTGGTGATGCGCTTTCGTTGTTTCTAACGGATCGCCTCAAGGTCTTCCTGGTTTATGCGATATTAATCTTTGCCACGATTCAAACAATCTATCCGCTGATCTGGATGATCTTTGGCTCGCTGAAATCTGATTCGGATCTGTTTAACAATGTCTGGGGACCACCCCGACTCATAATCTGGCAAAACTACCTCGATGCCTGGCGCATTGCGGATCTCGGCGCTCGCATCGGCAACAGTATCATTGTCACCGTACTCAGCTTGACGCTCCTCTTGATCGTGTCGTCGATCGCGGCTTATGCCCTGGCTCGTTTGCAGTTTCCCGGCCGGCAAGCGATCTTCCTCCTGATTTTGGCAACGATGATGATTCCGCCGGAAGTCACCGTTATTCCACTCTTCATCGTGGTCAGAACGCTGGGCATATTGAACAGTCGATTCGGCCTCATTTTCGTTTATGCCGGGACATCGATGGCCTTCAGCGTTTTTTTACTGCGTGGGTTCTTCCTGGCGATTCCAATAGAACTGGAAGATGCAGCGCTGGTTGATGGCGCCAATCGCCTGCAAGTTTTCTGGTATATGGTGCTGCCATTGGCGCGACCCGGTTTGGCAACTGTCGCTATATTTCAAGGCATGTTCATCTGGAACGAGTTTTTTCTGGCATTCATCTTCATTCGCAAACAAGAAATGCAGACGATTCCCTTGGGTCTGGTGAACTTCTTCTATCGTTATCAGGCAGATTGGACGCTGTACTTTGCGGCGCTCACCATGGTCACAGTGCCAGTCATTATTCTTTACGTCGGTATGCAGCGCTGGTTCATCGAAGGACTAACCGCGGGCGCCGTCAAGAGTTGAGAACAGCGACCTAATTGGGAAGGGAGCCCAAGTTGAAGAAATTACGAGTTGGCATCGTTGGCTGTGGTCAGATCGCCCAGATTATGCATCTGCCCTATCTTCAGGAATTGCCGCAATTTGAGATTGGCGCAGTTTGTGATATCTCGGCCAAAGTCGTGAACACGGTCGGCGAGTGGTATGGAGTGAAAAAGCGTTATGTCGATTATCGAGAGTTAATTGCCCAGTCTGATCTCGACATAGTCGCGATTCTAACGATGGATCACGGTGATATCGCCGAGGCGGCGGCCGAAGCTGGCAAGCACCTGCTCGTCGAAAAGCCATTCTGTTTTGATCCGGCGGAAGGTTATCGCATCTTGAGCGCGGTCGAGCGCAACGGCGTCAAACTCATGGTTGGCTACATGAAACGTTATGATCCCGGTTATGAGTATGGCATGGAACGAATGCGGGCGATGGAGGATGTACGGCTGATCCGCGTGCACGATTTCGCTGGCGATTTCGCCGTGCATGAGCCGCTTTATACCTTGGTGACCGGCGATGATATTCCTCAAAATCTGCTCGACGAGGGCGCGGCAAACATTACCGCCAAATCGGCGGCAGCGCTTGGAAAAAGTCACGCGCACTTAACCGGTCTGTACAACATGCTGCTGATGTTATCGAGCCACGACTTGGCCATACTGCGTGGGGCATTTGGGGCGCCGGAAGGCGTACTCTTCAGCGATGCCATCTCACCGTCCGAAATATTGTCCGTACTGGATTACGGTGATCAAAGACGCTGTGTTTTTGAAGCCGGCGTCTGGCCGGATTACCTTTGGTGGGACGAACAACTGACGGCTTACGGCAAGAAGGAGACCATCAGCATTACCTTTCCCAATCCCTACGTCAAATATGCGCCCACAGCAGTAACAATTCTGGAGAATAACGAGGGTGTCCCCGTGCGCAAAGAAATACCGGCGTCTCATGAAGAGCCATTCAGGCTGGAGTGGCTGCATTTCTACGAGTGCATTCAGCAAGATCTGGAAGTACGTACAACAGGCGCTGATGCAAATGCGGATATCGAGCTGGCTGTCGAGATGATCCGCGCCATACGGGTCTAATGACTCAGGAAGTTGCATTGTTGGGAGGGCTTTTCAACGCCTTCCTCTGGGGTTCATGGGCTGTATTTCTCAAAAAGCTTGATGGTTACCCACTGGACGCGTTTTTTGTTGTTTTGTACATCAGTTCGTTCTTGCTCGTATGGAGTATTGCCTTGATCGCGCTCGGGGAGGAATTATTCAGGGAGTTCGCTCAAGTTTGGCGGGAACGGCCCGCGGCAATCGTTGTCGCGCTGGTTGCCGGGGCAACCTTTGTAATCGGTGTGCGAATCACGCTGACGGTATTCGACTCTATCGGCCTGGCAGTGACCGCACCGATACAGTCATTCATGAACCTGATACTGGGGACTTCACTCGCTGTCTTGCTGGGCGGCTTGCCGGTTGCCATTTCTATGCTGGATCTCTCTATTGTCTGTATCTTCTTCTTCGCCGCCTCATTGACAACTATCTGGGCTAGTCTCATCCGCGACGATGCCGGAACTGAAACAGCTGCAATGCGAGAAAGACCGGGAAGAGCAAAGAGCAGCAAGTCCCTGCTCCTGCGGAATATCTTGCTAGCTGGCTTGTCTTCTGTGATTATCACATCGTACCCGCTGGGATTATCTTTTTCGTTGCGAACGCCGAGCCGCGAATTCGGGTTAACGCCACTTCCTTATATCGTCATATTGGTTACTGGCTCGTTGCTCAGCGTCTTGCTGACGTCTGGGACTGTTCTGACTGTACGTCGCCAATGGCCTATCTTGTTTCGAGCGAAGTGGACTGTACAACGGTATTCGGTCATGGCAGCAGGCGCGCATTATGGAGGCAATATCATCAACGCATTCGCAACAGGTACACTTACCGCTGCTGTCTCCTGGCCTTTAGGTACAACTTCACAGTTGTGGACATATATTTGGGGCCTGGCTTCAGGCGAATTCAAAGATGCACCGCGCAAATCGTATCTGCTGATAGGACTAAGCGCTATTCTATTTGTAGCTGGCATCATATATCTGCGCTGGGCACTGCTGCGCGCAGCTTAGACGACAAATAAGGAGAGTGACAGATGAAGCACGTCCGTAAAGAAGAGCGTGAACTTCACGCCAACGAATCGGTTTCAGGAGGCAAGGCGCAGCTCGAACGACTCATGTCCGCACAAACGGAAGAGGGCGTGCGGCTGGCGCTGGTGCATTTTGAGGACGGCGCGCTCACGTTTTGGCATACCCATCCCGGTGAGCAAGTTCTGCTTGTGACCGAAGGTGAATGCCGCTTCGGCAATGAAGCGGGCGAACGGGGAGTCGCCAAAACCGGTGACGTTATCCACTTCCCGCCCGGTGAAAAACATTGGCACGGCGCCGTCGCGGGCCAGAACATGACACATCTTAGTATCACGACTGTCGGTGGTCCCAATTGGATGGAGCCGGTCACTCAAGATTAAGGCGAGGGAAAATGCGAGTCGCAGTCACCGGGGGTAGTGGCCTGGCTGGATACGCCGTCGTCCAGCATCTGCTATCAAACGGACATGATGTTGTCAGTATCGACCGTGTACCATTGCCGGAACCTGTCACCGAATACCGTCTCGTAGATTGTGAAGACTTGGGGCAAGTTTACGGGGCCTGCGTCGGTGTCGAGGCAATCGTGCATCTGGCCGCCATCCCGCGCCCGATTTTTCATACACCGGAACAAGTTTTCCGCACCAACATAATGGCGACTTTCAATGTATTTGAGGTGGCGGCTGCCTTGGCAATTAAACGTGTTGTATATGTCAGCAGCGTGTCCGTGTTGGGGCTGCCCTTCTCATACACACCGATTACCCTCGAGTACGTCCCCATTGATGAAATGCACCCTAAAGCGCCACAGGATGCTTATGCCCTCTCGAAAACTCTGGGAGAGGATATTGCGGCAGCATTCGTTAGGCGTACTGCGAGCAAGTTATCTGTTGTGAGCTTGCGTTTCACCTGGATTCACACGCCCGAGACTTTCAAAGCCCAGCTAGTCCCTTTTTGGGATGATCCAGCAGGGGGCGCAGCAAATCTCTGGAGTTACATTGACACACGAGATGTTGCCGGGGCTACTTTGTCCAGCCTCACTGCGAATATCACGGGGCACGAAGCCTTCTTCATCCTCACTGCGAATATCACGGGGCACGAAGCCTTCTTCATCAGCGCGAAGAACACTTTCATAAAGCGAGAAACTGCTTCACTGGTTCAGAAGTTCTATCCGGAAGCCGCTTTTAGAGCGGACATCAGCGGTAATCAATCGCTGATCAACACCGCCAAAGCCAAGTCCATCCTCGGTTTTGAATCAGCATACTCATGGGAGGATTACGAATGGAGTTAGTACGGATCCGGACCATCGTGGATGTAATCTATGAGGAGGGCTTCCGCCCATTGGCGACTCCATTGTACAAGGTTGCTGCCGGGGCTGTCATCAAGAATCCCTGTGCCGGGCGCTACATCGAAGACCTTAGCGAGCTTTTCGAGGCCGGCGCGGAACTGGGAAAACTGCTTGGGGAACGCGCGGTCGCGCAACTTGGCGGGGACCCGCACAGCTACGGCAAGGCGGCCATCGTGGGTATGAACGGCGAACTTGAACACGCCGCCGCATTGATGCACCCACGTCTGGGTGCCCCGCTCCGCGAAGCAGTCGACGGCGGGCTGGCGATCATCCCTTCCGCCAAGAAAATGGGAGGACCGGGAACGATTATCGATGTGCCGCTACACCAAAAGGACGCGATGAAAGTGCGTTCCCATTTTGACGCGATGGAGTTTCGTATCAACGATGCTCCGGCGCCGGACGAGATCATTGTCATTGTCGCCGTGACAGACGGTGGCAGGCCCCACGCGCGCGTCGGTGGACTGCAATTGCGCGACATCAAAGTTAAAGACGGTCTGACTTGAGGGGACACCTCGGGCTGCAGCTATTAGCGTAAATCGAACGAAAGCGAGACCGTTGTGCCGCAAGCGGAGTGAGCAGAAAGATAAACAAGTTATGACGATCAAAAACTCGTTCTCAGAAAAGCAATCTGATCAGGTTAGGCATGAAATCGCTGAATTTGATCCGGCGACCACTGCGATCCTCGTAGTGGACATGCTCAATGACTTCTTTGTCGGTGGCGGCGCGATGGTACTTAAAGGTGGGGAAATTCTCTATGAGCCGCACCAGAGACTCTTGTCATCGGCGCGGGCTGCGGATATGCCCGTACTCTGGCTTAACCAATCTCTCCCTGCCGGTGACAGCCTCTTCGAAATGCGCACGGTCCATTGCCTGGCGGGAACGTGGGGCGCGCAAGTCGTTGACGCGCTCTCAGTGGAGGAAAGCGACATCGTCATTCCCAAGCGGCGTTACAGCGGCTTTTTCCAGACCACGCTGGACCTCACCCTGCGCGAAAAGGGCATTAATACCGTCATTGTTACCGGCGTCGTCACGAATATCTGTGTACGTTCCACGGTTCACGATGCCTTTTTCTTGCGTTACCGGGTCCTGGTACCCGACGATCTTGTGATGGCGACTAGCCCGCAGGCACAAGAAGTCACGCTCTACGATATCGACACCCACTTTGGTGATGTGACCAACCTCGATAACTTGCTGACCGCGCTGGGTGAGAATAAGGATACGATCTGATGTCAACGATGCTCATTCACCACATCGGCCAGATTGTATCCGGCGATTTCGAAGCCCCGCTTCTTGAAGGAGACTCGATCCTAATCAGAGATGGCGAAATAGTGGAGGCGGGAAATGGACTCGTTGTTGGTGAGGAAGCGACCAGCATCAACGCAAAGGGCGCAACTGTAATCCCCGGTCTCATCGATTCTCATGTCCATCCGGTCATTGGGGATTACACGCCGCGGCAAAATGCCGTCGACTTCATCGCCAGTTGTGTACATGGTGGCGTGACCCGGATGATTTCAGCGGGCGAGGTTCACATGCCCGGTCGCCCAACCGGCGCCATCGGCACGAAAGCGATGGCGATTGTTGGCGCAAAGGCGTGGAACAATTACCGCCCGAGTGGCGTGAAAGTACAAGGGGGCGGGCTGCTCTTGCAAGCAGGTCTCACCGAAGCCGACTTTGAGGAGATGGCAAGCGAAGGCGTCAAGCACCTCGGCGAAGTGGGTCTCGGCGGCTACCACGATTGGGACCAAGTAGCGGAAATGGTACGCTGGGCAAAACGCTGTGGCATGACTGTCATGATGCATATCGGCGGGGCATCCATTCCGGGCAGTGATGCAATCACCGCTGAACATGCTATCAAGGTGAATCCCCATGTAGCTTCACATCTCAACGGTGGACCAACCGCCCCATCACTTTCGGATATCGAGCGGATCATCGGCGAGACCGATGCCGCTCTCGAAATTGTTCAGTGTGGCAATGTGGCAATCATCCCCCACATTCTTGATCTTGCTCGTCAACACGATGCTCTCCATCGAGTCATCATCGGCACCGATATGCCTTCTGGCACCGGCGTGATTCCCTTAGGCATATTGCGGACAGTGGCCTGGGTCAGCGCTTTGGGAGATATCCCTCCTGATCTGGCGATCGCGATGGCGACCGGCACTACTGCACGCATCTACAAGCTCGCAGCGGGCCGTATTGCTCCTGGCATGGAAGCCGATCTTGTTTTCATGGACGCTCCGGTTGGCTCCGTTGCCAGTGATGCGCTGGAAACACTCAGAATCGGCGATACACCGGGGATTTCCGGCGTGATCATCGACGGCGAGCTCGTCGTTCGCAAAAGTCGCAATACGCCCCCGGCTAAGCGTCAATTGGGGGCAGACTCATGAACCGCTTTGCCGGCAAAGTTGCCTTGGTGACCGGCGGTGGCGGCGCCTTGGGTCGGGCCAGTGTCTTGCGTTTTGTGCAGGAAGGGGCACAGGTGGTTATCGCGGATATTGATCGGAATGCCGCTCGGGCGGTTGCAGAGGAGATTGGGTCGAGTGCCGTCGCTATCGCAGCAGATGTGACAAACACTGAAGACTGCGAAGCGATGGTTCAGGCTGCTCAAGACACATTCGGCAAGCTGGATGTGGTCTTCGCCAATGCAGGGATCGGCGGGGAAAAAGTCGAGTTTGTGGACATGCCGATTGAAGAGTGGGATCATGTGATGGCTGTAAACCTGCGCGGAATGGTGCTCACCTGCAAAGCCGCCATTCCCGCATTGATTGCTGCCGATGGCGGGTCAATCGTGCTAATGGGCTCGTCAACAGGTGGCTGGGATACTATTCTCGGTTCCGGTCCATATATGACAAGCAAGGAAGCCGTCAAAGCGATGGCTCGCAACCTCGCATTGGAGTTGGCACGCTATCGTATTCGCGTTAACGTAGTCTGCCCTGGCATTATCCAAACACAACTGAGTTTTCGTCAGGCGGCAGACGACCCCGCCGCATGGGAAGCGTTTTTCTCGCGCTTCGCTGATCGCATTCCACTGAGGCGGGTTGGTCAACCAGGGGATGTCGCCGCAACAGTGGCATTTCTCGCCTCCGATGACGCGCGGCACATCACCGGCGCTTCCCTGCTAATAGATGGCGGACAAACACTCCAGAGTTGGAGCAATTCCCCGGACACGGTCCACCCTTCGACATAAATCAGCCTGTCCGATTGATACGAGAGATGCTGCCGGCCAATCGTTGGTCAATGCGGTTTCGTTTCACAGGTCTGAATCAGCTTACTCTATGAATCAGATGCGTATTACAAGCCGCCAGAATGCAATCGCTTTTGACGACAACCTGTTAGAGAGCGGCCGCTGGCGCAGAAGTCATCCAATGAATTTGAGACTCAAGGTGAAACCTGCCGATGTGACTGTAAGCCCGTTGTTCACGCAATTGTATCAACCGATTGCGAAAATCGATCTCTTCCATTCCTTGACCGATCTCAGCGCGAACATAAACCGGCTATTCATGGATTGAACCTAGTACAGCGATCAGAGCAGCTCGCTTGCTCTTGGCGCCTTTCCAGTTTTGCAGAATGATTTGGGTACTGCCTATCTCCGAACAAGCGATGGCTTCCGCCTGCTGACATGTGGCATGGCAGTGGATCTAGCCCGTTACGGCATCACGGTGAATATGCTGGCGCCCGGCCCGATTAGGGTGGGTCGCAATGCTCAGCTTTTTGATATTGAACCACTAGCGAGCGGTCTCGCGCGCAGTATTCCGCTTGGTTCGCCTGGACGCGGCGAGGATGTGGCGAGCGCCGCACTGTTCTTCGCAACGGATGAAAGTTGGTTTTTCACAGGGACTTCTCTATTGGTAGACGGTGGTTACATGAGCCAATTGAAATTCGACTGAGAAGAGTTTCTCACTGAATCGAGCGACTTCCTGGTGCTCTAAGAATGGACTCTTCGTGTTTTCATGTGCTCGCGCAGAGGCGTGCCGTTATCCAGTACAAAGGTGATGTGCGTCCGCCGCAGCTAGTCACGTCATATTTGATCAGCGAAAACGCGCGGCAGGTTGCTTAATGAAAGCCCACTTCAGTGAAGCAATCAGTGCAACATTGTAGCGAAAGGCAGACGACGAATAACTTTTTCTATGCGCGACGATTGCAGGTGGACGCGGGTCTAAGTGGCTTGCTGATGTTACTAGCTCGCATGAAGTTGTCGAACTCGATTCGCAGGCAAGATGGCGTTTCCCAAGCTTTCAAATTATCCGCCAACTTTCAGTTGTAGGTTGATCGCCGGTACTGCGTGGGGGACATACCAATCACTTTTCGAAATGCACGCGAAAAATAGTATTGGTCTTCGTAACCCAACTCTATGCCTATTAGCTTGACACTATCCTGTCGATAGGCAAGTAGCATGCAGGCATGCTGCATCTTGAGCTGGATAAAATAGTCCATTGGCGAATGGCCGGTCTGTTCTTTGAACAGTCGGATAAAATGCGATTTTGACAATCCCGAATGGTGCACCATGTCCTTCAGTGAAAGCTGCTCGCTCATATTTTCATGCAGGAAGGAAAGCGTGTTGTCGATGCTGCGGAAGTGGCTGCTACCGAGTAGCGGGGAGAAGGCGCGGTTGTTGAAAAACACGTATCCAAGCAGATGATGTAGCGTCTGCGAGGCGTATATCATGCGCCGCAACAGAAAGTTAGCCACGAAGGAATCTCGGCAAAGGGCAAACAGGTCCTCCAATGACGTTTTCATATCGATGTCGATTGATAAGGTGTACGTACCTTTCTTGAGTTGACTGACATAGTAATCACCGGAAGTGCCCACGAAATGCACCCAGTGAATCGACCAAGGATCGTCATTCACCGCTCCATAAATGTGGGGTTGCTGTCTTGGTATGATAAATGCCTGATTGGCAGTCACGCTGTATCTGACACCGTCAATCTCGAACCATCCATTGCCTTCGGTACAGAAAATCAGAATATGTTCAGGGGCGCCTGACGGACGTTCGCGATAGTGATAGCGGGCAAATGGAAACCAACCAATGTCGGTTGGCGTCAACGGACTGACCAGCGGATGCGAACGCGCCTTGTCCAGGACGGGGCGCGGCACCACATACATGATTTCGCCCGGGAAGCCATCCTTCAATCGCAAAGATTGCATAATCAGGTTCCAGTAGCATCAGGAAGTTCAGCAATTGTGCAACTACTATGACACAGAATGAGAATATAGTCCATTAACCGCGTCTATATTCTATTGGGCACGGCAACACAGCGTGTTAGGCTGTTAAGAAATAGACAAAAATACTTTTTGGAGCCTGGATTTGTCAAAAGATAGTGCTGATGTCTTTGTTCGTGTCGAAGACACGGTTATCCCCACCTACGCCGCGGCCAAACCCGATAAGAACCCAATGTTCTTGGAAAATCGGGTGTATCAAGGCAGCAGTGGCGTCATCTATCCCCATCCCATTGTTGAACGTGTCTCCGACGAGAAGACCGACAAGACCTATACGGCGATTTTTCTGGAAAACAAATACCTCGAAATCATGCTGCTGCCGGAGCTGGGCGGCCGCGTGCAGATGGCGCGCGACAAGACCAATGGTTTTCACTTTGTTTACTACAATCGCGTGATAAAGCCGGCGCTTGTCGGCTTGACCGGGCCATGGATATCAGGCGGCATCGAATTCAACTGGCCGCAGCATCATCGTCCAAGTACCTTACAGCCTGTCGATTATCGCATTGACGACAACGCTGATGGCAGTAAGACAGTCTGGTTCAGCGAAATCGAGCGCATGTTCCGCACTAAGGGTATGGTTGGCTTCACTGTGTATCCGGATCGCGCCTATCTTGAACTCAACGTTCAACTCTACAACCGGACTCCCTTTCCGCAAACATTCCTATGGTGGGCCAATCCGGCGGTACATGTCAATGACGACTATCAGTCCGTTTTCCCGCCCGATGTGCAAGCCGTTATGGACCACGGGAAACGCGATGTCAGTGATTACCCCGTAGCCACCGGCAACTACTACAAATATGACTATTCGCCAGGCACCGATATCTCGCGCTACAGGAATATCCATGTTCCGACCTCGTACATGGCCTATCACTCGGATTACGACTTTCTCGGCAGTTACGATCATGGTCGGCGCGCGGGCATGATGCACGTGGCCAACCACCATCTTGTGCCGGGCAAGAAGCAATGGACCTGGGGCAGTGGCGATTTTGGCAAGGCTTGGGATCGTCAGCTAACAGACGAAGACGGACCATACATTGAACTGATGTGTGGCGCCTTTACGGACAATCAACCCGATTTCAGTTGGATGCATCCTGGTGAAGAAAAGCGTTTTCAGCAGGTCTTCATGCCCTACAAAGATATCGGTCCAGCCAAAAATGCCAGCCGTGATGCCGTGATCAACCTCGAAGTCAACGGCGATAGCGCGACAGTCGGTGTTTACCTCACCTCACACCGCGATGCGATGGTAAAACTGGCGACGGAAGATGCCGTGCTGTTCGAACGCAAGACGACACTTTCGCCGGACCGAACGCTTTGCGAGATTGTAAGTATTCCGCCAGGGCTCGTGCCACATCAATTAACGCTCAGCGTGATCGCGGACGCTGAAGTGCTGATCAGGTATACACCGGAACGAGATGGTCAGGTTTCCACTCCGGCACCGGCGTCTGAGGCGTTGCCACCCTCTGAAATCTCGTCCAACGACGAACTGTATCTGAACGGTTTGCATTTGGAGCAATATCGCCACGCCACCTACCAGCCCGAACCCTACTATCTCGAAGCGCTGCGGCGCGATCCCTCTGATAGTCGCTGCAACAACGCGATGGGCTTGCTGCTCTTGCGCCGTGGGAAATCCGCGGAAGCAGAAGCCTACTTCAGGACCGCCGTCAAGAGTTTGACACGGCGCAATCCCAATCCCTGTGATGGCGAATCCTTCTACAATTTGGGACTTTCTCTCAAGTTCCAAGGTAAATTCCAAAAAGCATATGGAGCCTTCTTCAAGGCGGTGTGGAATGCCAGTTGGGCGAGCGCAGCGTATTTTGAGCTTTCACGCCTGGATTGCCGGCGGAAACGCTATACCCATGCGCTTGACTTGGCGGAAAAGTCGCTGGCGGCGAATGCGTACCATCACCGCGCTCGCCATCTCAAGATCGCGCTTCTGAGGCATCTGGGATTGCATCAGCAGGCCTTGGATGAGACCGACTACAGTCTGCGATTAGACCGACTGGATTTCGGCGCTGCCTACGAACGCTATCTTCTCTCCGATGACCCCGTCTACCGGTCTTTGCTGCGCGGGAATGCACACAGCGCCATTGAACTCGCTTTGGACTACGCCCATGCCGGACTCTTCGAAGAGGCGATCCATCTGTTGAATGAGTCGCCGGCTGACGATCCGATGCTGAGGTACTATCAAGGCTGGTGCTACGACCAAAACGGAGAAGAAGAGCAAACGCGGAAAACGTTCCGCCAAGCGGCGCAGATGCCGCGCGATTATTGTTTCCCCAACCGCATTGAGTGTGTCGCGGCGTTGGAAACGGCGATGCGAGAGAACCCAAGCGATGCGTGCGCGCCTTACTATCTCGGAAACTTCTGGTACGCCAAGCGCCAATATGACGACGCCATCAACTGCTGGGAAAAGGCGCTGGAACTGGACGACGGCAACCCGACCGCGCATCGCAACCTTGGCTTGGCTCTGATGAACAAGCGCGGTGACAGTGAGCTTGCTCTACAACATTATGAACGTGCTTTCGCCCTGGACACTAGAGACGCGCGAATCTTGTTCGAGCTGGATCAGCTTTATGTCAAGATCGGGATGACCCCGGCCGCACGCTTGGCATTCTTGCAACAGCACCAGTCCAGTGTGGAACAACGCGACGATCTGACCATCGAAGTGGCGAAGCTTTACAATCTTTTGGGACGTCCACGGGAAGCCCTGGATATCATCATGAGCCGAGTCTTCCATCCCTGGGAAGGCGGCGAAGGCAAAGTCATCGGGCAATACGTCGCCAGCCTCCTACAGATGGCGCGGCAACATTTCCAACTTGCAGAATATGACCGAGCTATCGTATGCCTGACTCGCGCACGCAGCTATCCGCACAATCTGGGCGAAGGCAAATTACTGACCGTGCCGGAAAACGATGTCTTCTATTACCTGGGGCTGGCTCACGAGCTGCGTGGCGATGAGGCGACTGCCCGGCAGTACTACGAGGCGGCGTCCCGGGGATCATTTGAGCCGGCATCGCCAAAATACTACAACGATCAGCCGCCCGAAAGCATCTTTTACCAGAGCTTGGCACACGAAAAGCTGGATCAGCGCGAATTGGCGCGAACCATTTTCCAGCGCCTGGTGGAATGCGGCGAAGAACATCTGCATGATGAAGTGACGATGGATTATTTCGCGGTCTCATTGCCGAATTTTCTCGTCTTCGAGGACGATCTTACGCAGCGCAATCATATTCACTGTCTGTATTTGATCGCCTTGGGGCATCTGGGCTTGGGTAATCATACGGAGGCAACGCGCTATTTTGATGGCATCTTGGCGCGCGATCCCAATCATCTGGGCGCGACCTTGTATCGTCAAGTCGCTGCGGCGCAGTTTGCCGCAAACTTAGTAAACTGAGTCGGAAGGGGGTATATTTGGAGATACTCAAAAAATGAATGGTCAGCTTCGCTCAGGTAGTGAGGGGGACAGAATCTGCCTCCTGCTGAGTTGACCGCCAATTATAGTTCGATTTGCGATTAGCAAGTTATAGTCATAAGGAGAGAAAAATGACTAAGCATTCGCTTTTGAAGATTATCGTTGTCACCCTGGTGACCCTGCTTCTGCTACCGGGCGCGGCCTTGGCGCAGACCCCGGTTACGCTGATGCATGGCTGGACCGGCGCGGACAATACCGAGATGCTGAACACCGTCTTCGACCGCTTCAATATGGACAACGAAGACGGCCTGGTCATCGAGCCGACCGCGCTGGGTTGGGACGATCTGTTCACTCAGCTTACGCTCACCGCCGCCGCCGGCAACCCGCCCGATGTGGTGATGTTCCATAACACGGAAGTGACCGAGTTCGTCAGGAAAGGCGTCCTGCTGCCGGTGGATGCTCTGATGGCGGTAGCCGGCATCGACCTCACCGGTGTACCGCAGAACATCATCGATCTGAGCAAAATCGACGGCGAGTTCTACTGCCTGCCGGGCGACCTGCATCCGATGAACCTATATTTCAATGTCGACCTGGTCGAAGCGGCTGGCTTGGACCCGGACAGCCCGCCTACCACGGGCGAAGAATTCCTGGCTTGGGCGGAAGCGATGACGCTAACCGATGACAACGGCGTGGTGACGCAGTACGGCCTCGACATGCCGTATGGCGGCGGCTTGGGCCGCTGGTTCTTCCACACTCTGCTCTACCAATTTGGCGGCGACTACCTGGGCGAGGACGGCCTTTCGGTGGTCAATAGTGAAGCGGGACAAAGGGCGTTGCAGTGGCTGGTGGATGCGCACGCAACCGGTTGGACGACCAGAGGCACGGGTTTCGGCGACATCAGCGCTTTTGATGCCGGGCGCGGCGGCATGATCTTGTCTGGACCATGGATGGTCAATTCGTACATCACGCGCGGCATGAACATTGGCACAGCCGTGATGCCAACGATGGGCGATATCCCAGCCACCTGGACAAATACCCACTGCCTGGCTTTGACGGTGCAAGACAGCGATGCTAACTACCTCAACGGCATGAAAGTTATCAAGTGGTTCCTGGAGAACTACGCCGAGCCGGGCATCAAAGTCGGCATCGTGCCGGTACTGCCGGTAGCGCTGGCTGACCCCTACTGGACCGAACACGAGTACGCCAAATACTATGCGCCCTTCGTCGAATCGCTGTCGATCTCCATTATGGAGCCGGCCATCGAGAAGTACACATCTGTCTTCTCCTTTAGCGGTCAGTCACCGCTGCTGCGGAATCTCGAAGCGGCTCTCGCTGGCGACAAGAGCGTCGAGGATGCCTTGAACGACATGAAAGCGGGCATCGACGAGCTCCTGCTGGACGAATAGGACTATCGAACCCCCACCCCCTAACCCCCTCCCCCATAAAGAGGGAGGGGGAATGATATGGAGCAGCATCTTCGCATTAACTCGGCGTCTCCATAAAGGGATAAGGGGATTATCGGCGTGATTCTGCCTACTCTAGCTCCCCTTCCCTCCTTGTGGGGGAAGGGGCCGGGGGATGGGGGCATGTCAAAAAAGAAGACATCGAGCTGGATTAGCATCAAGAATGACTTGATCGCCTACGCTTTCATGACGCCATATTTGGTCCTCTTCATCGTCTTCCTGCTCCTGCCGGCGGCGGTCGGCGTCTACGCCAGTTTCACCAAATGGGGCATCATCGGCCAGCCTAAATGGATCGGGTTTAAGAACTACAACAAGCTGTTAAACAGCGAACTCTTCATAGAGTCGCTGCAGAACACGCTTTATTTCGTTATTCTGGCGGCGATCCCGCTGATCGTGCTGGGCTTTCTGTTGGCGCTGCTGGTACATCAAAAGCTGAGGGGCCGCAATATCGCGCGCACCATCGTCTTCCTGCCGCATGTTGTCAGTGTCGCGGCGGTGGGAATAATTTTTCAATGGATCCTGGAGCGCAGCTCGGGATTGTTAAACTATTATCTGGGTCTATTAGGCGTAAATCCGCCGATCAACTGGCTGGGCGATCCCGAGTCGGCCATGCCGGCCATCGCCATCACCACCATTTGGTGGACGGTCAACGGAAATATGATCATCTATCTGGCTGGCCTGCAAGATATCCCGGCTGACTTGTACGAAGCGGCGAAGATTGACGGCGCGGGTGCCTGGCAAGAGCTGCGCTATGTCACCATCCCCATGCTGATGCCGGTCAACGCCTTCGTCATTCCGCTGACGGTCATCGCTTGCTGGCGCGTCTTCGGCCAGGTTTTTGTCATGACCCGCGGCGGACCGCAAGCCAGCACCTTCACCGTCGCCCAATTCATTTATGAAACCGCCTTCGTGAGGTTTAACATGGGTTTGGCATCGGCCGCCGGAGTCATCCTCATGCTCATCACCCTCAGCTTCACCGTCGTTCAGTTGCGCGGGATGAAAGTGATATGACATGAGCGAATCCTGGCGCAGCGACAGCGTCTACCGCGACGGCTCCCTCAACTATGGGCGCCTGGCGCTCTATGCCATCATGATCTTCGTCGCCATCATTTGGGGCGCGCCCTTCGTCTGGATGTTCGTCAGCTCAATCAAGCCGGATAACGAGATATTCCGCTATCCGCCCACTTGGTGGCCAGACGAGCCGACCCTCATGTTCTACACGGGGCTCTTCGAGTCTTTCCCCATGATGGCATGGTTTCGCAACAGCCTGATCGTGGCAACAATCACCACCCTGCTGACCCTGGCCACCAATATCTTGGCCGCATACCCGCTGGCCAGGATGCGTTTCCGCGGGCGCAAGATCCTGCTGCTGATCATCTTGTCAACCTTCCTGCTGCCGGGCGAGATATTGCTGGTGCCGCTCTTCCTGGGCATGATAAAATTCAAGCTGGCAAATACATATTTCAGCATCGCCGTGCCGGCGGCGGCCAACGCCTTTGGCGTCTTTTTGATTACGCAATTCTTCCTGACCATCCCGGTGGAATTGGAGGAAGCCGGTCGACTGGATGGCTGCAGCCGCTTGGGTCTGCTCTGGCGCATCTTCATCCCGCTGAGCAAGCCGGTTATCGCCACCGTCGCCATCTTCACCTTCGTCCGCAGCTGGAACGACTTTTTCTGGCCCCTCATCATCAGCAACACCGACGCGACCCGCACCGTGCCGGTCGGCTTGGCGATCTTCGTTGGGCGCGGTCTTTCGATGCGCTTCGGCGTCATCATGGCGTCGGCGGCCGCGGCCACGATACCGGCCGTGATCTTCTTCCTGCTCTTGCAGCGCTATTTCGTGCGTGGTATCTCCACCACCGGTCTGCAAGGCTAGGTCGCCGCGAGTCTAGCGAATGCGATATTTGCCTTTCGTCGAGGAAGTACCGTTCAAGGGCTGGGACGGTGTTTATTTGAGCAACGGCTTGATCAAGGCCGTCTGCGTGCCGGAAATCGGCGGACGTCTGATGCAATTCAGCCTGGGACCGCAGGACTACCTCTTCATGAATCCGGAATTACTGGGCAAGCGCTTCAGCTACGAGGAACATGCCGGCGATGGCGCGCTCGTGAACTGGAAGAACTATGGCGGCGACAAGACCTGGCCCGCGCCGCAAGGCTGGGATGGCGAGGGTCAATGGCCCGGTCCGCCCGATCCCGTGCTCGATTCCGGGCGATACGAATTTGAAACGAGCCAAGGCGATGATCGCGCGTCCGTCCTGATGTCCAGCCCTCCGGATGAGCGTTCCGGATTACGCATTCGGCGCGAGATCAGTGTCGGTCAAGGTTCGTCGCGACTGTATCTCGATCTGTCATTCGAGAATATCTCGCAGCGCACGATCCGCTGGTCAATCTGGGATGTCGCGCAACTGGCTTGCAGGTCGATTGACGGGCAGCTGAACGATGACTACTGGCTGTATATCCCCACGGATCCCAATCGTGAGCGACCCTACGAGATCATGTTCGGTGATGACAATCCGCAGTATCAACTGGATTCGTCAAGCGGGTTGCTGGCGGTGCAGTATCGAGGCATCGTCGGCAAGATCGGCGTGCACAGCCCGGCGGGCTGGATCGCCTTTGCGGACAGACGCGCTGGCTTCGTGCTTTGCATGCGATTTCCGTACCAGCCCGATGCCGTATATCCCGACAACGGCGCGACGGTGGAATGCTGGACCGAATCGCCGGGCGCGCCGTCGCCGATACCTATACGCTCGCCCGGATATATTCTCGAGGCGGAAGTCCTCAGTCCGCTGCTCACGCTGCACCCGCTGCAGATCGCGATGCAGCAGGTGACCTGGTCGGCGGCATATTGCCCGGCGCCCATTGTCGCAGTAGCGGATGTCGGATGCGTGCATCAGCCGCTATCGATCGATGTCAGGGAAGGCTGGGCGCGAATCCAGGGCGTTTTTGGCTGTTTCTTTTCTGGTCGCGCAGAACTCGAATGCCTGAATGAGTCGGAGGACATCCTCAGCGAAGTGGACCTGGGACCCGTCACACCACTGGGCGTACTAAATGTCGATACACTGGTAAGAGTCAAAGATGGTACGCGCCTGGTACGTTTGAATATTCTGGATGCGAACAGAACCCACGCCGGCACGCTTGCGAGTGTCAAAATAAATGACCGTGATTAGAAATCTTGTGGAGATTTGAAATGATCGAACAGTGGACGCCCGAAAAAGCCAATAGCTGGTACGCATCGATTGATCCCATCCGCGGCTGCAATTATTTGCCGCGCACGGCGGTGAATTCGACCGAGATGTGGCAAGCCGAGTCTTTTGATCCCGACACCATGGCCGAGGAATTGGCCTGGGCGGGTGCGGCGGGATTCAACGGTGTACGTGTTTTCCTGCAATTCCTTGTCTGGCTTGACGACCCGGCCGGCCTGAAAGGACGAATTGATCAGTTCCTGGATATCGCCAGCGGCTGCGGCATAAAAGCGATGTTCATCGTATTCGATGATTGCGCCTTCGCCGGCAAGGAACCGTATCTGGGTCAGCAGGATGATCCCATTCCAAACGTGCACAACAGCGGCTGGACGCCCAGCCCCGGATTGCAGCGTGTTACAGACCATTCCGTATGGCCTCAGCTCAAAGACTATGTGATAGATATCGTCGGCAGCTTCGCCGACGATGAACGGGTACTGATTTGGGACCTGTACAACGAACCTGGCGCTTCTGAAATGGGCGACAAGAGTCTGCCCCTTGTGGAAGCGACGTTCGCCTGGGCACGCGAGGCGGGCGCGCAGCAACCCCTGACGACATCCCTCTGGCGATTGCATGATCAGCACATGTCTCAGCGCATTCTTGAGCTGTCCGATGTAACCTCATTTCATCATTATGGCGAAACAGGAGTCGAAGAGATCATTCAGCGCTGTCAATCTTTTGGCCGTCCCGTGCTTTGTACCGAATGGCTGCGGCGGCAGGTCGGCCAGACGGTCGAGTTGATATTGCCGATTTTCGCGCGCGAGCGTATCGGCTGGTACAACTGGGGCATGGTGGCCGGACGGACGCAGACCTATCTTGACTGGCGCCGCGAATTGAACACGCCGGACAACGCCACTTGGCAGCATGATATACTCCACGCCGACGGTACGCCCTATGTCGAAGAGGAGATCAAGCTAATTCGATCATTCTCGTTTGCGGATTAGAGCGTCATTGGCGATGCTTTCGTGCTTCATGTCGACGTAGTCTACCAGACGAATGCGGCTGGTCGTGCTCAACGCCCGATGGCTTCGGTGACGAGGTGCATCAGTATATCAACGGGCAGTTGCGGGCGCCGGTCACAATTCAGGGATATCTGACGACCGAGAGTCCCGGCGGCACGCACACGGTCATCCAGGGCGCCTTCGCCGCCGGCAGCCAGGTCACGCTGGAGGTGAAGGTGGGGGACAACGCGGCGCCAGCGGCGAGCGACCCCAAGTACAGCGGTGAGTTTCTAATCGGGAGTTACCGTCCGCAGATCATGACCGGAGGCGCGGTGATGTTCACTGCCACGCTGCAGCCGGCCACGGGCACAGCGCCGAATTGGGGCGCGGTCTAATCAGCGTAGTTGCGGCATCGCCGTGATACGGTAGGGGGGATGCGCAGTGGCTTGTGACGGGGCAGGCTGCGCATCCCCTTTCACAGATCGATATGATGTGTAACAGGGAGAGAGAAACAATATTTCCATACTATTTGCTTCCAAATGCTGACGATACGCAAGAACCAGATGAGGATCAGCAACCAGAACCAGAAGCTACAGAATCGCAGTCATGGTTGCCATCGTATATTTCCGTTTATGTAAACCCTAACCCGCCGGCTGCATCGCCGCAGTCGCCTCATCTCGAATACGTAGACCCATCTTCGCCGCCATCGATGCCGTCAACAGCTCCTGAACCGAATCCTATGTGGGAACCATTGCCTTTTGGCACAGGGTCATCTCCTGTTGCCGCGCCCGATTACACGCAGCCAAGCAGGCCAGCGAAGGTGCCAACGGGACAGCCGGCCGGACAAGAACCAGATTCAAGTGGGCAAGGGAACCAGAATAAGGGCGAAGGAACACCCGACATCGGTGACACCGAGGCCGGAGACTATCCGAGTGAGGAGCCAGAGCTTCCACATGTTACCGCAGGGGAAGCTTATACTGACCTTTATCACATGGCTGATCACTTGCGTCTGATGGGCCGCGCCTATCGCGACAGCTCGCCTGACGCGTTGGGTGTAATGGGAGATGGCCTACGGCGTCCATTTACGTACAGCACGATCTTCCAGCACTTTCCTTCGTGTCGAAGAAGCTTGAAATCATCTATGCAGATCCATTAGATGTCGATGGTTGTCCAGTGATAGACTTTGCTCGGCGTCTCTGGCAAGGTGGAGGGTATGGCGGATCTCGCAGAGGCGATGTGGAGGAAACGTTTTCACTTGATGATGTGAGACAGTTTACAGAGATCAACTTGGCAACAGAGACATTTGATGGTGATGACGCGGTACGCTATGAAAAGATGCTGAATGCGGTGTTTGGCTATGTGATAGATTTCAACGACAAGGATTACGGCTACAGCCCAGAAGCGAAAATCAGGCAGCTGCAAAACCTTGCGAAAGCCAATGTTCACATTGTCGATTATCTTGAAGATATATTTGTGGACGATGACGATAGGTCAGGGCTTTCGGTCTTTAAGCAATACTTTAGCGAATCTGAGTACGGCCAATTGAAAGTGTCTCTTGGCGACGACAAGGTAACTGGAGGCGCGGTACTTGGACGTGTGCCACTACGCGAGAGCACCACAGAGAATCTGGACTCAATATTCTTGGGAAGCCTCGTTGATATCCCGACCATCGTACATGAGTTTGCGCATGTCATCAGCAGAAGTCGCAGCATTGTGGAAGAGTATAGCCTCACCAGTCGTCCTTGGAATGAATGGTATGAAACGACAGGCTTGGTCCTAAATGATTCGATACTGCAGTATGGAATTGTAGGGTTTGAAGGCAAGCAGAATCTAAATCAGGAATTCTGGGCAGATCTATTCATGACGGCGGTGTTGGATTCTATCATCGATGGACCGCTGACGGCCTACTCTTCTACTTATGGCCGAATTAGAAACCTGGTTGGACGAGAGTTCGACACGTGCGGGGTTCAAGTAGGTCAGGAGGACTGTGACGATCGCCCTATACAATGGGTAGAGGAAGAGAACTACCGAATTCTATACTATACAATGCTACCGAAGGACCAATTTCCAATCCTGCTTAGAAGTTTGCTAAGTGGATAAGAGGGAGAAGACACACGTGCACATACGAACTATGTTCCTTGCGGCTATCTGGACGATGGTGCTATGTGGGATCATCTACGCGCAAGATCGAGGTGCAGCTTCATCAATCGCCTGGAGTCCAGACGGTGAAACGATCGCAGTTGCCAGTACAACCGGGCTCTGGCTTTTCGACAGTGAATTCAATGAACTAGGCAATCTTGACTTCGAACTGGATTCCGTGAATCAGCAGAGATTCGTGGCGTGGAATGCCACAGGCGATTATGTGGTCTACTCAAGTCCGCTCGTAATCCCAATTAGCATTGTTGATGTTAGCAAGCTCCAGATCATTACGGAAATAGGCGACGCGTACCCTTGGGGCCCCGTTCGCTGGCATCCGACGGCAGATCAAATTGTAAGCGGAACACTTACTGGCATTACACGCATGTGGAACGCAGCAACCGGTGAAGAGCTATTCTACTTTGACAGCATGGCGGAGTATCATAATGACGGATTAATTCACGAAACGCTAGGGTTATGCTGGTTTAGTGAAAACGCATTGATCATAATATCTCCACAGAGAATCTTTGTTGTAGACGTGGACGAAGGGCATATATTGGAGGAATTCGGTCCTGCACCAATTGGTAGCAGGTATGTCGACTGCAATCGTGAGAATCAGATCTTATCAGTCGACGGACGACTATTTGATCTTGAAACTGCCTCACTTACTTGGGACTTTGTCCAAGGTAGTGAATTTAACTATCCTGTATCACGTACCATGACAGCGGCGGTTGAATGGTCGCCGGATTCTCGTCACTTTGTAGCTAACCTAACAGGATGCCTCACGCGTGTTTATGACGGCCTAACTGGCAAAGTTGTAGCGGAAATGCCTGGGGGATTAGCCAATCTAGGATCACCCTACTTTTACATCAATTCGATAGATTGGCACCCGGACGGCAGTCGGTTTGCGCTCGTTGGGCAATTCGGCGATATCCGCGTGTGGGATGCCGAGACATTTGAGTTGCTGCGACGATTCGATGGTTTTGACGTACATCCAGCTCTATTGGCACATCTTGAGAAGTCCGAAAAGTCCAAACAAGAAAGATGTCCATAAAGGTGGGTTGGAGGCCCTACAAAGCGAAAGGAGATTGAAACAGTTGTAGTTTGTGGAGCATGTATCACATACATCACTTAGAGGCGGGAAGTATCGTATTCAACACCTCATTGAAGAAAGGAACGAACAAATGTCAACAAGCTGGACAATCGCGATCGATTGGGATCGCAACGGGGACTTTAGCGGGGAACACGATGATGTTACTCAGCGTGTTCTATTAGCCGAGTGGTTTGTGGGGATGCAGCGTCCCTACCAACTCACAGCAGATGGGTCGATACTGGTGTTGCGTGTAAATAACAAAGATAGACGCTTCTCACCGGAAAACAGTGGCGGTCCGCTCACGAACAAACTGGTGCCTTTGCGCCCGGCGCGGATTCAATCCGATGATGGAACGACTATCCGAACACACTGGGCACGATGGATTGCGGCGATTCTCCCTGCCGGCGGGAAGTATGGCAATCGCCGGGTCGATATCATCGCTCACGGCGCGATGCAATTCCTGAAAGCGACGGAGACCAAGATCGAGCTGCAGGAGAACCAGCGCAGCAACCGCATCATCGACATCCTAATCAACGAGGTCATCTTCCCGCCGGCGCTGAGCGATGCCTGGGTAGTTGGCGACGGGTACGGCGCCGAATTGGGGCGATGAGACCGTGCCGTTGCAGGGTGTTGGTATGCCTGGTGATTGTACGAACGCTGCACATGACGATGCTTGCTACGGTATCGCGTTTGGCGCAGCAGAGGCCGGAGTGCAGAGCGTTATCGACATCGAAGTCCTCCATCATCTGCGTGATGAACCAAGGCTGGCCGTGATCGATGTCGATGCGGCCGATCTTGCTCGATGGATGCAGGATCGCGTTATGTGCATCATGATGTCGATAAACAAGCTATCCGGCGCCACCACCAAGATCGTGCCAGCGCTTCCAAGTATGCCAGAAGAGAAAACCAAGATCATGCACATCTCGATCCGTTTTTCGCTCCTCAAGCAATTCGCTGTAGTGCTGCGCCTTCTGTCGCCACCAGTCATCGCCGCAATAGAGGTAAATCAACCATAACTGCCCGGCTAGAAATCCCTCGCACCAATTGGTCCAGGCTTCGCCACTGTGTTTCCATTTTCCCAGTTGCGTATACATCGGGAAATAATTCGGATACGTCGCGACGAGATGGCGCAGCTTGTCTTGGGCGGTAGCAAAGACTAGCTGGCACTTCTGCTCAATTTGCCGCTGATCCGACATGGTTTCTTCAAGTATCATTTCGCCGTTGCGCAAACATGATTCCACCAGTTGACTTAGCTTCAGCCGCCCTTTAACCCCTCAGCTTGACACAGCTGCAGGTAATCAATATTATAGTGAGTAAATCGGTTAACTTCATGAATCAAAATCATTTGACGTGACAGGCATAGACTGGTGCAATGACAGGAATCTCCACAGTCGCCCTCACAATCACCGATTCTTTCGCGCGAGCAGCAGGGCTTGATTCGTTAGGGAAGCACAGTCACGTTTTTCGCTGCTGCCGGGCGGGATTGTTGATCTGGTCTAACACAAATTGATTGAAGAGGATCGTTGATGACATCGGAAAAAGTAGCTTCGCTGGAGGCAGTTGCCCGGCTAATACAGGACAACGCTGTTGTCTCCGTGAGTTCCTCCAGCGGATTGGGCTGCCCGGATGCCGCATTACGCGCTATAGGCCGCCGTTTTGACGCGACCGGATCTCCGCGAAACCTGACCACTATTCATCCCATCGCTGCCGGTGATATGTATGGTATCAATGGTATCGATCATCTGGCGAAAACCGGTTTGCTGAAGCGGGTCATTGCCGGCTCTTTCCCCAGTGGTCCGTCTTCAAAAGAGACGCCCGCTATCTGGCGAATGATTCATAATGACGAAATCGAGGCTTACAATTTACCCAGCGGCATCATTTATCATATGCACCGCGAGGCAGCGGCGCGGCGACCGGGTGTCTTGACAAAAGTCGGTTGGGATACCGTGGTTGATCCTTGTCAGCGCGGTGGCAAGATGAACGCCGTCACGAAAGATGACATCGTAAAACGCGTCGAATTTGATGGCGAGCAATGGCTGTATTACAAGTCGATCCCGATTGATGTCGCGATTATCCGCGCTACCAGCGCCGACGAACGGGGCAACCTGACATTTGAGCACGAAGGCGCCTACCTGGGCTGCCTTGATCAGGCGCTGGCCGCTCGTAGCAACAATGGCATCGTGATTGCACAGGTTAAACGCCTGGCGCGCGCCGGCAGCCTGTCGCCACAAGCGGTTCGGGTACCGGGCACACTGGTCGATCATATTGTGCTGGATCCTGAGCAAATGCAGACTACTCAGACAAAATACGAACCGGCAATCAGCGGCGAGCTTTCTCGGCCGCTTGACAGTTTCCAGCCCGTCGAATGGGGAATTAACAAGGTCATCGCGCGCCGCACCGCCATGACGCTGCGCCAAAGCGAGACGGTCAATTTGGGATTCGGAATTTCGGCGCTAGTGCCTTATATCTTGCTGGAAGAAGGTCTGCACCTGGCGGTGACCTGGGTCATTGAACAAGGTGCCGTGGGCGGCTTGCCACTGCAAGATTTCCAGTTTGGCTGTGCATCAAATCTGGAAGCGATTGTGCCGTCGCCCGATCAATTCACCTATTTCCAGGGTGGCGGATTCGATCGCAGTCTGTTGTCCTTTATGCAGGTGGACGCCGCCGGCAGCGTCAATGTATCCCGCCTCAACGCCAAGCCACATGTCACAGCCGGCATCGGCGGCTTCATCGATATTACCGCTCGGGCCAGGCATATTGTCTTCAGTGGCAACTTTACCACCGGCGGCCTACAGCTGTCGCTTGTTGACGGACATGTGCAAATTGTGCAAGAGGGACGTTTCAAGAAGTTTGTGCCACAGATTGAAGAAGTGACCTTCAGCGGACATCGCGCCAGGGATATCGGCCAGAAAATCAGCTACGTCACCGAGCGCTGCGTCTTGGAATTGCAGGAAGGTGGCTTGGTCGTGAAGGAAATCGCGCCCGGCATCCGGCTGCAGGAAGATATATTGGATCAAGCGGATATTCCGCTGGGCGTCAGCCCTGACCTGCGTCCGATGGCGGCAAGCCTCTTTTCTCCCGAACCGATGCAATTGCGACTGGCAGAAAAGGCAGCTTCGCCATCATGAGCAAAATCATCTATCAAGCGGATGGCAGAATCGCCCGGATCACACTCAATCGCCCGGAAAAACTCAATGCGATTGATGCCGAGATGCTGGATCAATTGACAGTAGCCGCCAACGAAATCGATCACAGTGACGAGATTCGCGTGGTGTTGATACGGGCGAACGGGTCGAAGGCATTTTCTGTCGGCGCGGACATCAAAGACTGGGGTTCGCTGACAGCAATGGACATGTGGCGACGCTGGATTCGCGATGGTCATAGCGTTTTTGATCGGATTGCCGGTTTACGACAACCCGTGATTGCTCAGCTGAATGGATATGCCCTCGGTGGTGGGCTGGAATTGGCGTTAGCGGCGGATATCCGTCTGGCAGCGGATGCGGCCCAATTGGGTTTCCCCGAAGTACGGGTTGCAACTTTACCGGGCTGGGGCGGCACAAAACGATTGCCGGCGCTTATCGGCAGCGGACGCGCAAAGCAGATGATCTTTTCCGGGGTCGCGATTTCCGCCGATCTCGCGGAACGCTGGGGTCTGGTCAACGAGGTGATGCCATTGCAGCAATTGGAAACGCGCGCGGACGAACTCGCAAGGCAGATCGCCGAAAACGCGCCCATCGCGGTTCAACTTGCCAAACAAGCGATCAACTTGGGTTCAGGCGCTGCTTTGGAAGGAATTGCCAGTGCCTTGGCGGCGCATAGTGATGATAGCGCAGAGGGCTTGGCGTCTTTTCGCGAAAAGCGACCAGCACAGTTTTCCGGCAACTAATTATACTCCACTTGACTACCGCATCAGACCGGCTTTGAGCATCTCAACGCCCCTCGATTCTGCTACAATTGCACGCACACTGAATGTCAGACCAAGAAATCTTTGAAGAAGGTGATGGCAATGGAATATCTAGCGGATATCGGCTTGATCGGCTTGGCGGTGATGGGACAGAACCTGGCGCTGAACATTAACGATCACGGCTTTCGCGTGGCGGTGTTCAATCGCACTGTCGAGAAAGTCACGCGCTTTATCAACAACGAAGCCCAGGGCACGGACATTATCGGCGCCTACAACGCGGAAGAATTTGTCAAAAGCCTGAAGCGCCCGCGCAAGCTGATTCTGATGATCAAAGCCGGCGATGCCGTGGATACGGCGATCGCGCAGCTGGCGCCGCTGCTGGATGATGGCGATATCATCATTGATGGTGGCAATTCCAACTTCCGGGATACCATCCGCCGCGCCAAAGAAGTAGAAGCGATGGGCAAGTTGTACATCGGTGCCGGGGTCAGTGGCGGCGAAGAAGGAGCGCGATACGGTCCGTCAATCATGCCCGGTGGTTCGGCCGCGGCTTGGGAAGCGGTCAAGCCGATTCTGCAATCGGTGGCAGCCAAAGTGGCCGACGGCACACCCTGCTGCGATTGGGTGGGCGAAGATGGCGCCGGGCATTTTGTAAAAATGGTGCACAACGGTATCGAGTATGGCGATATGCAACTGATCTGCGAAGCGTATCATTTGCTGTCGCAGGTACTCGGCTTGACCGAACTCGAGATCAGCGCTGTATTCACCGGCTGGAATAAAGGCATCCTGGAATCCTTTTTGATCGAGATCACCGGCAAGATCCTGGCGCATCTGGACGAGGACGGCCAGCCATTGCTGCGCAAGATCCTCGATGTCGCCAGCCAAAAAGGCACGGGCAAGTGGACGGCGGTCACCGCGCTGGAAGAAGGCACGCCCCTGACATTGATCGGCGAGGCGGTCTTCGCGCGATTTCTCTCCGCCATCAAGGAGCAGCGGGTCGCGGCAGCAAAAGTGCTATCGGGACCCTCGGTCAAGTTCAGCGGCGACAGGAAGCAATTCATTGATAATCTCGAGCAGGCGGTCTACGCGGCCAAGATCATCAGTTACACGCAAGGTTATATGCTGATGCGTGATGCGGCGCGGAGCTTCGATTGGGAGCTGAATTATGGCGGAGTCGCCTTGATGTGGCGCGAAGGCTGCATCATCCGCTCGGCATTCCTGGGCGAAATTCAAGAGGCTTATGCGAGGAATCCGGCTTTGGAGAATCCCTTGCTGGACAGCTATTTCAGCAATGCCGTGATCGAGGCGCAATCGGCTTGGCGGCAGACTGTGATGACCGGCATCGAGCACGGCATTCCACTGCCGATCATGAGTGGCGCGCTGGCATTTTATGATGGCTATCGGTCGGCGAACTTGCCGGCGAATCTACTTCAGGCGCAGCGGGATTACTTCGGCGCGCACACCTACGAGCGTGTTGATCGCGCGCGCGGCGAGCATTTTCATACTAATTGGACGGGCACAGGCGGCGACGTGACGGCCGGCAGTTATGATGCGTAGGGGCTTGCTTGTTCACAAGTGTTCAGTAAATCACAGTGCCTTTACCATCAAAACGCGCTAGAATAGAACATAAGTGCAATTCCTGCCTCATCATGCCGGCAGACTGATGGATTAGGAGACATCTATGTCCAACCACGCAACTTCCAACCGACTATATTTCGGCGATTGCTTGGACATTATGGCAGAGTACATTTCTGGCGAATCCATCGACCTGATTTATCTTGACCCACCCTTCAATTCCAAGCGGATTTACAATGCCTTTATCGGCGGCGCGCAATGGGTCGCTTTTGACGATACCTGGCGCTGGCACGAAGCGATAGAGGACTTCCACGCTGTAGCTGCTGATGTGCGGCTTGCGCCAACAATGGAAGGTTTGCGTAGGATATTGGGCGAAGGCGCGGAGTTAGCATACCTGTCATACATGTCTAACCGCCTGCGCGAATGCCGGCGCGTACTGAAACCAACGGGCAGCATCTACCTGCATTGCGACCCGACTATGAGCTATCTGCTGCGCATGGTCATGGACGCTGTGTTTGAAAAGAATAACTTCAAAAATGAGATCATTTGGCATTATCGAAAGTGGTCAACTGGAAAATACACGTTTCAGCGAAATCACGATGTATTGTTGCTGTACTCTCGTTCAGATACACGTGCTCGAGTCTTCAATCAGCTTTATATGCCTCGAACTGAATCAACCCGGAAGCGATTTGGTACGAAGCGGATAGTGTCTGGTTATGATGAAACAGGTCGTCGATTGCCATCACAGGTTGCAGACGAAGAGTCAGCAGGTGTTCGGCAGGATGATGTTTGGGAAATAGCTCGAGTGCCCCCCATCAAACAGCTTTATCCTACTGAGAAGCCGTTAGCCCTATTAGAGCGCATCATATCCGCATCGAGCAATCCGGATGATATCGTCTTTGATCCATTTTGCGGTTGCGGGACGACAATTCACGCGGCACAGAATCTCGGGCGCCGCTGGATCGGCATTGATGTTTGCGTCAACGCATGCAAAGTCATCCAAAAGCGCATCGAGGGACACTTCGACAGCCTATGGGACGACATTGAGTTTGTTGGCATGCCCAAGACCGTCGAAGATGCAAAGACGTTGGCGGCTTATGATCCATTCAAGTTTGAGCGCTGGGCAGCATCTCTCACGCCAGGCATGGAAGCCAATAAACGCCAGCGCGGCGATAAAGGCATAGATGGTCGGGGACGGCTGCCTATACGCAAGGGTCTCTTCGTCGATGTGGTATCGCAGGTTAAAGCGGGCAATGCGAACCCAGGTCATGTACAGGCATTCAATGAAGCGCGGCGGCAAGCGCGGGCGGAACTGGGAGTGTTCACTTGTTTTGAGGATAAGGTAACAAACGGGATGCGGAACGCGGCAGTCAATGCGGGCAAATACCTGGAGAAATGGTCCGTAATTCAAATCTTTACAGTAGAGGATTACTTTGCTGGCAGGATACCAGACTTGCCGCTGGGAGATTTCCCCTTACCCTAATCATAATTGAATCAAGGCAGCTCAGGCACGAACTGATAACCCGGCTCGCGTTTCTGACGGCGCAGGATGGGAACAATCTGCGCCCAGGCGCCCGTTATGCCGCTCGGACACTGCGGCAGGTCATCCTTGACCAGCGCATGCAGCTCGGCCAGATGATAAAAGGGCACCGCGGCATACATGTGATGTTCGATGTGATAATTCATCTGCCAGTATAAGAAACCCAACAGCGGATTTAGCAGGATCGTGCGCGTATTGATACGATAATCCGATACCTTGTCCGTCAGGCCGATATGCTGCGCCTCGTTGAGCAGATATTGAAATCCGCCCCCATAAAACGGCGCCAGCGTCAGCAGAATCGGCAGCATCCACCAACCCAAATAGAGCGAGACGATAACGATTAGCAGATGCCCGAGCAGCAGCAAGCGTGCCCAATCGAAAAGCGCGCGGCGTTGCTCGACGGCATCGAGCGGGAAGAGCGCCTGCTCCCATTCGCTATTGATGATGCCGAAGCACATGAGTAGCACCGATTTCATACGCAGATAAAAGCCACGCGGGTTGATGAAGGCAAACTGGAGATAGGATCGCAGCGTCAGTTTGACCGGCAACACCACCTCGAGATCATCGGGCGGGTGCAGCGTATAACGGTGATGCGCCTGATGGCTCGCCCAGAACGAGACATGGTTGTACCATCCCAAGAAGCTGTAGATATTGCGAAAGAGGATATTGAGTGACTGAGTCTTGAAAACGGATTTGTGGCAGAGCTCGTGGAATCCGTTGACCAAAAAAGCGTAAAGCGCGCCGTGCAAATAGATGAGCGCAAGCACGACGATGATATGTGTTCTGCCAACGGCATACCAAGCCAAGCCACCGCTACAGACCAGTACCGCCAGAAAGCCAATGCATTGCAACAGTCCGCGCAGGTCGCTGCGTTGATTGAGCCGCGCCAGATCGGCCGCTTCTAGCGGCGAGCGATACCACTTGATGCGCTGTTTGCTTTTGTCTTTGCTCATCGCCGTTTCCAGTATTTCGCCATCGGTAACCGGTTGCCTAGGTTATATTATATATGGGCGGACGGCATGTCACTGCTCGTCGGCTAATCGAAGCTGAGCATGGCTTTGACCACGCCCGTCGCCGGATCCAGCCAGGTCGGGAAAGCATCAACGATCGTTTCCGGCGCGGCGCGATGCGTGATCCAGGGATCAAGCTTGATGGCGCCGGAACCCAGGCTGTCGATGACCCAGCTGAAATCTGCTGGCGTCGCGTTGCGGCTGGCCATCAGTGTCAATTCATGCGAGTGAAAGTGTGGATCGCTGAAGGTCAGATCGCCCTTGATATGCCCCACCAGCACCAGCGAGCCGCCGTGCGCGACATAATTGAAGGCCTTGTGCATGGAAGCGGCGCTGCCGGTGCAATCGAAGACCAGAGTCGGCAATTCGCCACCCAGCATCTGCTCCAGCTGGCCCAGTGGATCGGACCTGGCGTCGACCAGCTTGTCGATGCCGAGCACTTCAGCGCAGAAATCGAGACGCGTCTGGTTGACTTCCATCATAATGACATCGGCAGCGGCGATCTTGGCAAACTGCGCGGTGGACAGCCCGATGGGACCGGCGCCGATCACCAGGGTATTCTCGCCGCCAGTGATGCGGGCGCGCTTGGCCGCATGCGCGCCGATGCAGAGCATTTCCACCAGCGCCAAATGCTCCACAGGTATGCCATCCGCTCTTAAGAGTTTGTCGACGGGCAAGCTGAACTGCTCGCGCATGCCGCCATCAATATGCACACCGAGTACCTGCATCTGTGTACAGCAGTTGCTTTTGCCACTTCGGCAAGCGATGCAGCTGCCGCAGTTCAAATAAGGAATGACACAGCATTGGTCGCCAATTGCATAATCCAACTCGCGATCGGTCGCGCCTATATCCAACACTTCCACGGCCAACTCGTGCCCCATGATGCGCGGATAGCTGAAGAAGTTCTGATTGCCGCCAAATGCATGCAGATCTGTGCCGCAGATGCCGACGCGTTTGACCCGCACCAGCGCTTCGCCCCTTCCCGCCGTCGTGGGCGTCTCGATTTCCTGCACAGAAAGTTGACCGGGTTGTTCCAATACAATGGCTTTCAAAGTGTCCGTTCCTTCTTCGCCCAAGTTTCGCTCATGAAAGCTGATAAAATCGGCTGGCATTGCCACCCATGATCTTCGTTTTTTCGTCGGCAGACAAGGCTTCGATGTATTTGCGCGCGATACTGACAACCTCGCCATAACTGCCGGAAAGCGTACAAACGGGCCAATCGCTGCCGAACATCAAGCGATCAATGCCGAAGCAATCTAAAACGACATCCAGATACGGCACAAAATCATCTTGCGTCCAGCCTTGCCATACCGCTTCTGTGACCATGCCAGAGACCTTGCAAAGGACATTCTCATAAGACGCCAGTTGGCGGATTTCGGTTTGCCAAGGCTCGATGATACCATCTTTGATGAAAGGCTTGGCAATGTGGTCGAGTACGAAGGGCTGCTGCGGGAAGCGCTTGACAACATCAATGGCCACGGACAAATGTCGGGGATAGAGTAGCAGGTCGTAGGTCAGGTTGTATTGGCGCATTTGATGCAAGCCTTGCAAAAAGTTACCGCCGAGCATGAAGCGATCGTCACTTTCGTCATGCACGATATGCCGCACACCAACCATGCGCGGATGCGTGGCAAAACGTTCCAAATCCTCCGCGACGTTCTGCGAGCGCAAATCCACCCAGCCGACTACACCGCGAATGAAATCGTGGCGATCAGCGAGATCCAGCAAGAATTCCGTCTCGCGCGGATTCTGTCGCGCCTGTACGGCCACAGTGCCGTCGATGCCCGATGCATCCATGAGTGAAATGAGATCGTCCGGCAGATAATCGACCTTGAGCGCGCCTTGCTTCTCACTCATCCAGGGATACTCGGCCGCCTGATAACGCCAGAAATGCTGATGGGAATCGATTTGTCGCGTCACTTGACTCTCCTGACCCGTTTTCATGCTGTCCAACCTGGCAGATTTTACCGCGAGTCGGGCAAAATCCGTAGCATGCGAAAGCTGTCAGTCTGCCGAACCTGAGAGGCGGATTCCGGCCTTGTGCCATCAACTGCGATCCGTTGCGCGCCTTCAGGCTCTATGCTATAGTCCTCCGCGATGTCCGGCCGCTCACATGGTGGACAATTTTTCGCTTTATTGGTAGCTACGAGCGATATGCGGGAGCGCGGATGAAACGTGTCGCGGTATTGGGAAAAGAACGTGGCGGCATCAAAACAGGTGGCATGCCGCAGCCCAAAGCGGATTGGGTAGTTATCAGGGTGTACGCAGCGCCGATGTGTAGCGAATACAAGGCCTTCGCTGGCGGTGTGAAGCGCGGATCCTTCGGGCACGAAGCGGCCGGCGAGGTCGTGGCAGTAGCGCAGGAAGGCAAGGTGAAAGTCGGTGATCGCGTTGTGGCGATGCCGCAAAGCCCTTGTGGAGAATGCAGCTATTGTCTTTCCGGAGAATACATCCATTGTCAGGACAATTTCGATTTTGCCGCTCTACACGGCAGCAACGATGGCTTCGCGACCATGTCGCAATATTTGCTGAAGCAAGATTGGGTGCTGGTGCCGATACCCGATGGCATGTCTTACGACCACGCCTCGATGGCCTGTTGTGGCTTGGGACCGACCTTTGGCGCTTATCAACGGATGGCGGTGGATCGCTATGATACGATATTGATCACGGGTTTGGGTCCGGTCGGGCTGGGCGGCGTGATCAACGGCGCTTATCGCGGGGCACGGGTGATCGGTGTAGATTCGAATGCTTATCGCGCGGCAATGGCGCGAGATCTCGGCGCTGTTGCAGTAGTCAACCCGATGGATGACGATGCCCTGCAGCAGGTGCTGGACCTGAGCGCGGATGGACGCGGGGTCGACAAGGCGGTCGATTGTTCCGGCGTTGTGGCGGCGCACCGTTTGTGCATTGATGCGACAAGGCGACGCGGAAAAGTGGCCTTTGTCGGTGAATGCGGCGACGATACACCGCTGCGCATCAGTCAGGACATGATCCGCAAGGGATTGACGCTGGTCGGTTCCTGGCATTTTAATATGGCCGATACCCCGCGCATGATGGCGATGATTAGCGAGCTGGGGGCGCAACTGGACAAGTTGATCACGCATCGCTTCGCCATTGATGATATCCAGCGCGCTTGGGAGACACAGCTTTCGGGTCAATGTGGCAAAGTCATTCTGCAGCCCTGGGAGGAGAAGAATGCTTAAGGCAGCGATCATAGCGGTTAGCGGCTGGCGCGCGCGCGGATTGGCGGATGCTTACGCGCATGTTAAACGTGCAAAATTGGCCGCCATCTCCACTCGGCAGCGCGACAATCTGGATGCATTTGGCGAGCGCTATGGCATCAAGTCGCGTTATACCGATTACCGCGAGATGTTCGAAAAAGAAAAGCCGGATATCGTGCATGTCAATACGCCGCCGCACGTACGACTGGAGATTTTCAAAGCTGCTGAAGCGGCAGGTTTACCGGCGGTGATCGTCGAAAAGCCTCTGGCGATCCAAGCGGAAGATTTCTTGGAAATCCGCGCCTTCGCCGCGAGCAAGCCTCGTGTCAAGATCTCGATCAATCATCAGCTGCACTTTCATCCGCGCCGGCAGCAACTGCGGAATCTGGTGCGGGACGGCGCGATTGGCAATCTGCGTCTGATTGATGCCAGCTCGGGCATGAACCTGGCTTATCAAGGCACGCATTCCTTGCAAGCGATTGGCGCCTTCAATCCTGATGGGCAACCGAAAACCGTCTTTGGGCAAGTCGCTGGCGGCCACGGATTGCTAGAGAATGTCAAGCAGCATTATGCGCCAGATCAGAGTTTGGCGGCGATAGAATATAGTAACAGCGTGCAAGCAAGTTTGCGCTGTGGCGAAAACGCGCCGCGGGTGAAGGCAGGGGATCCCAACAACAAGCACAAGCGCGTTGCCGTTTATGGGACGCGCGGTTACATCCATTGGACGATGTTCAGTTGGGAGACCTTGATCGATGGTGTTTATCAATCCGGCGAACATCAATACTACGAGCAAGATATCCTGGGCCAAGCCGCGATGACCGAAGCCATGATCGATTGGCTGGAGGATGAGAGGGCGGTACATCCCTTGAACCTGGCAAACGCCATTAGCGATTTCAATGTGATACTGGCGCTTTATAGCAGCGCGTTGAATCGTCAAGTGGTCGAGTTTCCCTTTGAGCCGGAATCCGGATTGATCGACAAGCTGCGCGCGGCACTTTAGGTGAAAACACACATGCCCGAGAATCCCGAAATCCTGGTTGCCATTCAACCGGCGCTTTTCCACGATCTCTTCAGCGACGAGATGCAGCGGCGGTTGCACGACTTGGCAACGTTAACTTTCGCAGTTGGAGACGAAAACCTGACTTCAGCGCAGTTGGAGCAGCACATACCTGGATACGACATCGTCATCACCGGCTGGGGTACGCCCGAATTCACTGACGAAGTCCGGGCAGCGGCGGCTCAGCTCAAGTTGATCGCCCATTCGGCGGGCAGCATCAAGCTTATGTTACCGCCGGCGGTCTTTGAGCAAGGAATCCGCGTAAGCCATGTTTCGGCTGCGCTGGCGCCACCGGTAGGCGAAACGACCTTGTTGCTTATCATGTTGAGTCTGCGGCAGTTTCACAAAATCGACCGCGCTTTCAAGCACGGCGGCTGGCAATCCGCGCGCGACTTCTCGCCGGGAATCGAATTGGCAGGTCAGCGTATCGGCATCATCGGCGCCGGTTATGCCGGGCGCGAGGCGATGCGGCGGCTAGGGACGCTTGGCGTTGAATTGTGGTTATATGATCCTTATCTGAGCGCGGACGATGCGGCGGCCTTTGGGGCGCAGCAAGTCGATTTGGATCGATTGCTGCGTGAATGCCCGATCGTCAGTGTGCATGCGCCGACAACTACGGAAACTTATCGCATGATCGACGCGGAGCAGTTCGCTCTGATGCAGGATGGCGCGATCTTCATCAACACCGCGCGGCCGCATGTGATCGACGAAACGGCGCTCCTGGCTGAACTGCAATCAGGGCGTATCTCCGCCGCGCTTGATGTATTCGAGCAAGAGCCATTGCCGGACCATAGCCCGTTCCGCGACCTGGACAACGTTATCATCACGCCGCATATTGCAGCGCATACCCGGCAGGCACGCTGGCGGCAAGGTCGCTTCGCCACTGAGGAGATCACCAGTTTCTTGTCTGACGGCACTTTGCGCTACGAAGTCTCCCGCGCTATGCTCGAGACCATGGCATAAGCACCAACAGGAGAAACCATGGGACAGTTGCAGGACAAGACGATCATCGTGACCGGCGCCAGCAGCGGATTTGGCGAGGCAATTGCAATCGCCTGCGCAGCCGAGGGCGCCAATGTAAGTTTGCTGGCGCGACGTGTGGATGCCCTGGAAGCAGTGGCGCAGACAGCTCGCCAAAGAGGCGGTCAAGCCTTGGTCTGCCCGGCGGATGTCAGCGATGACACGCAGATCCACGCCGCGCTGGAAAAAACGCGGGAAACGTTTGGACCCGTCGACGTGCTGGTCAATAATGCCGGCTTCAATCATACCGAGCGCTCCATCGCCGAGACCTCCGCCGAGCAGTGGCGCGAGCTGATGGAGGTGAATCTGACCAGCGCCTTTGTCTTCACCAAAGCTGTCTTGCCGGAGATGAAAGCGCGTGGCGATGGCCTGATTATCAATATCGCGTCGCGCGCTGGCATGTTCCCCAGCACCGGCGCCGGCGTGGCTTACAGCGCTTCCAAGATCGGCATGGAAGCGCTGAACACGATCACCAACGAAGAGGGCAATCCATTTGGCGTGCGCGCTTGCCTTTTTAATCCTGGCGCGGGCAACACGCCGATCATTGACCGGCGACCGCGAAAACACAGCCAAGAAGAGCGCATGAGAATGATACAGTCGGAAGATATTGCGGCTACGGTGGTCTTCATTGCCAGCTTGCCGGCGCGCGTCAATATCGATCTGGTTTCCATGACGCCGACCAGGAATTAGGCGAGACGAGCGATGAACGAACTGGCGATATTTGTCAAACCCTGGAAGTCATTGGCTCTGCCCGACCTGGCGACGCATGTCAAGAATCTGGGATTCGATCTGATCGAGTTGCCGGTGCGGCCGGGTTTCCCCGTCCAGCCTCAGAATATCGAGCGCGACTTGCCCGCGGCAGTCAAATTGCTCGGGGAACATGGCATCCGCGTTTTGAATGTGACGGCAGACGTGCCGCTGCACGATGAGCGCTTGTACAGCGCATGTGCGGCGGCCGGCGTGAGCATGAACAGGATCATGTTCCGGCAAAAAGATCGGGATTACTGGGCTGCTGAAGCGGTGGCGCGAAGAAAGCTCGACAGCGCCCTGCCCTTCTGCGAGCAATATGGTGTACAGATCGGCGTGCAGAACCATTCCGGCAGATTTGTACCGGTCAACGAAATGGGCGCGTATCATCTGCTCAAAGATTACGATCCGCGCTATGTCGCAGCGGTCTGGGATCCGGCTCATAATGCATTGCAAGGCATGCATAGCGACTACGCCCTGGATGTTCTGGCACCCTACCTATGTGTTGTAAATCTGAAGAATGCCTATTGGCGGCGCATCAGTGGTCCCGAAGCTGAGGTCGCCGAGTGGAAGATTTACTTTACCTCCGGCGCGCAAGGACGGGCATCCTGGGCGCAGGTGATCAACAAGCTGAAAGCGCTGGATTACCGTGGACCGATTTGCTTTTCCGCGGAGTATAGCGATGAAGAGCGCGCCGACGAGTTGATCGTCAAGGATTTGGCTTTTGCGCGGGATTTACTGCGAAATGCCCCCATCCCCCGGCCCCTTCCCCCAAAATGAGGCAACTTCAAGGGGAGTTTTTTCGCTTTAGAGTGAACTTGCCCCGTCACCTGGATGCGGATGACGGAGGCAATGGTCGTAACCAGCGACAGGAAGGCAAGACACAGCGCGCGCGATCAGCTTCGAAACCACATGCGATAGCCTGGTAATTCTGGCGGACGATGTAAGAACGATACTATCAGGCGATCAGTTTCGTACATCGTGAATGCTACTTCGCCAAGAACGTCCAAGCAAAAAAAGGACGACTCACAACGTCGCCCTTTTCCCGGTATTTTTGCGCGTCCTTGATGATAGTCTATGGAGTTTGAACTTGTCGTCAACCGACGGGTCTCAGCCAGTATCGGAGAGAAGACGGTCCAAGTCGCCTATTCTACACCTGCCGGCGCTTTGCCAGTAATCCCCCGGCCTTCCAGGAAGCCGAGCATGCGCGCCTGCTCCTTCTCCACATTCTGCAAGTTTTCGTTGAGATTGTGCGAGTCCACTCTAAGTTGCTGAATGTCTTGCTCGATACGGTCAAAGCGCACATCCATCTGTTCAAAGCGCGCATCCATCTGCGCAAAGCGCGCATCCATCTGCGCAAAGCGCGCTTCCATCTGTTCAAAGCGCGCATCCACTTGGTCAAAGCGTTCGTCGATGTGGATAAAACGCTCTTCAAAGCGGACTTGCTGTCGTTCAACATTCTGCAGACGGACATCAAGACGACCGATTTGGTCGCTGATGCGGTTAAATTGGCGAGTCAAATAGGTTACAACTGCAACGGCAACGGCCAACACCGATGCTATGGTTGCAATCGTTTGAGTCCACTCACCCATTTCGCATACCGCTTATTCGCTGAGCACTAGGATAGAACAAGTGTAGACAACCATCCCTCTATAGTCAAGCAAACTGGCCCATCCCCACCGCAAATTGGGGGATGGGCCTTTTATCAGCCATTCGATTTGGCGTGTTTTGACGTCAGTCGATCAAGCCTCAGTTTCGGCGGTTTCGAGATCTGCCAATGCCGGCATGTTCTCTTTCTTGGAATGGACTCCCGTAGCGCCATCGGGACGGATACCGCGCTGGTCCAGGCTTTGCAGGTTGCCTTCACCATCGTAAGCGCGAACGGCAAAGCGGAACTCGCCTTCCTGGAAGCGCCAATCATAGCGCCAGATGACCCAGGTCAATTCGGAGAGCGGTTGACGCAAGCGCGCAGCTTGCCATTCGCCGTCGTTGACGCTGACTTCCACACGCGAGATGAGTTTGGCGCCGGCGTAGGCGATGCCGCCAATCGGCACGACATAGCCCTCGTCGTCCTTGAGAATGGCATCGGTGGCCACGGTATCGACAACGGAAGTCGGATTGACCATCGCCTCCACGCTCCAACCGCGCCGCACCCAGTAACCCTCTTGCCAGGCATCAACAAACTCGATGCTCTCGATCCACTTTGGCTGCTTCATGCCATAGCGATCGGGGATATAGATGCGCAGCGGGAAGCCGTGTTTCTGCTTCAAGGGCTGATCATCCCATTCGAATGCGAACATGATTCGGTTGTCTGCACGTATGACATCGAGCATGACAAACTCATCGAATCCATCCGCGCCAGTAATCTTGAGGGCGACTGCGTCTTCCTGTGGCTGCACCAGGTCAAGATAGTCGTTCATGCGGAAACCCGACCATTTGGTGGTGCTGATCAGCGTGCCGCCAACGCGGTTGCTGATGCAAGACAGGGTGATGAAGCGATCAACACGTTCGAAACGGCTGTACAGATCTTGCAAGGACATGCTAATCGGATTGTCCACCAGGCCCGTGACATCAAGCCGCCATTCGCCGGAATCAATCACCGGCGGGCGAGAACTGATATCGATGCGATAGTGATCATCAAGCGGCGTGTATTCGGGACGCGTGCCCGGTGCTGGTTCCATATTGTCCTGAACGTTAGGCAAGTTGTCGCCCGCGCCGACGTCACCACCGGATGACGTGCCTCCGGCAACCTGGCCAGAGCCGGGGCGATTGGCGACAAAGGCACCCAATCCGGCGCCGATCACTGTCAGAAGGGCACTGGCACCGCCAATGCGTACCATGAATTGTCGGCGGTCTAGCGCGGCGACGGTAATGGCTTCGCCAGTCTCTTCGTCGATCTTGGTTTTTGCCTCGGCATGAGCTAGATCGTTATAAATCCAGTTTGCGGCGATGCCCCAAACTGCGAAACTCAAAAGGACCCATATCAGCTGCACAGGTACCGCCGCTGTCGCTGTCAGATTGACTTGCACGGAAATCAGCATCATCACCGCGCCAAATCCCAGTCCCAGCACAACACCGGGATACAGATTGCGGGCGCTGGCTTTGCTGCGGTTCAGCACACCATAGAAGATCACAATGGCGACTGTACCCAGCGCCAGGAACGCGCCCAAGCCCATCAATTGCTCCGCCGTCTTCGCCGCAGCTGAGGTTTCACCCAAGTTGAAAGCGATGATAATCTCCACCATCGTATCAATGCCGAATGTCAAAAGCGGACCCGGTAGATTGCGCGACACAAAGTCGAAGACATCAAAGGGGATAAACGGTAGCCCGGCGATCTGATCTGCCAGGAACAAAAGCGACATGATTGTCGTTGTGAGCAGAGCGCCTACCAACGCTGCCAGCCACAAAGATTGTTTTTTGATCGTTTCCATAATCCTCTTCACTCTCCCAATCGAATCGGATACCTATAGTATAGTACAACTTTTAATACAAATATATTGCCTTGAGATTACGGCGCGTAAACAAGTTGAATTCTCATTTGTGCTAAAGGCAACATCACTAACGCCGCAAATAAGGGGCAACTTGGAGATTCACATGAACAACTTGTGGGAAAGCATGCAACAACACAATCGCGACCAGGCGATCTACCGGCTGGCAATGGATTATGCCGCTGACTATATCGGAAAACGAGAGCAAGGTCCAGCATTCCCGTCCGCGCGGGCGCTCGACGCGCTGGGAAGGTTTGACGAAGCGCTGCCCGCACAGCCTGCCCCGGCCGTACAGGTGCTGCAGATGCTGCACGAGATCGGCTCCCCGGCGACAACAGCTTTGGGCGGCGGACGCTACTTTGGCTTTGTCAATGGCGGCGTGATTCCGGTGGCGCTGGCAGCGAGGCTGCTGGCCGATGTCTGGGATCAAAACGCCGGTTTACAGGTGATGTCACCAATTGCGGCCAAGCTGGAGCAAGTCTGCGAAGCCTGGTTAGTTGATCTATTTGCGTTGCCGGCCGGAACCGTAGCCGGTTTGGTCAGCGGCACATCAACCGCGACGCTTTGCGGTCTGCTAGCCGGTCGCAATGCACTTCTACAGCGGCAAGGCTGGGATGTCGGCAAGCGCGGTTTGTTCGGGGCACCGTCAATTCGGGTGGTCATTAGTGCCGCGGCACATGCCACAGTAGGCAAAGCTTTGGGCATTCTCGGCATTGGCTCGGCACAAATCGAGGCTGCGCCTGAGGACGATCAGGGACGTTTTGACGCCGCTCAGCTTCCGCCACTAGATGACAAGACGCTGCTGATCTTGCAGGCCGGCAACGTCAACAGCGGCGCTTTTGATCCCTTTGTACCGCTCTGCACAGCGGCGCAACAAGCTGGGTCCTGGGTGCATATTGACGGCGCCTTTGGCTTGTGGGCGCGTGCTTCCGCTTCCACTGCGCCGTTGACGGACGGCATCGAACTTGCCAATTCCTGGTCGGTCGACGCCCATAAGACCCTCAACAGCCCCTACGACTGCGGCATCATCCTCTGCCGGGATCGTCGAGCGCTGGCCAGTGCCCTGCAAGCTAGCGACGATTACTTGCAGTTCGCTGACGAGCGTGAAGGAATGTTGTACACACCGGAAATGTCGCGGCGAGCAAGAGCCATTGAATTGTGGGCGCTGATCAAAGCCTTGGGACGTGACGGGATTGATGCGCTGGTAGCCCGGCTCTGTGAGCGGGCGCGCCAATTTGCGGCGGAACTTTGTACCCAAGACTTTCGCATTCTGAACGATGTGGTATTCAATCAAGCGCTCGTCGCTTGCGATACGCCCGAGCTGACCACCCGCACCTTGCAGGAAATCCAAACAAGCGGCGAATGCTGGTGCAGCGCATCGCAATGGCGCGGCGCGCCGGTCATTCGCGTCAGCGTATGTTCCTGGGCGACAACCGAACGTGATGTAAAGCGTTCGGTAGCGGCTTTTGTGGCTGCCCGGGAACGTGCTAAAGGCGTCAAAAATTAATCCAGGTACAAGCGGGCAATCCTGGCGCGCAGATCCGCCGCCTCGCGCATATCGCTGCTGTCACTGAATTGATCGATGCTGCCGATCATTGATTTTGCCGCGATCGCTCGCACCGCTTCATCTTCGATTAGCGCCGTCAAGGCCTCGCCATAGCGCCAGGCATTGCTGACCATAAATCCGCGTCCATGGAAGGGCTGCGTGGCAGGTCGAATGGCTGCGCTCAAGTGCAAGCTGTTAAATTGCTGATTGAGCTGCTCATAGGCGCCGCGCAAGTGCGATTCACGGCTGGAATAATTTTTCGCTTGCAGGATGGCGGTTAATTCCGGGGAGAGACTTTCCGCGCAGGCCAGATTTGTGAAGGCGCTGCCGAACCATTTCGGATAGGGAGCGTAGCGCCGCTCCATCAGAAAACACAGCTGCATGATCAAGCGTACTAATCTGGCGGCAATCAAAGCCGAGCCGAGTTCGTCACCAACGATACCGGCCCTGGGCGCGAGATGCTCATCCTGGCCAATCCGCGACCAGGCGCAAGCAAGCATGTAAAGCCAGACATCCCGCGGATAATAGCGCAAGCGCTCGCGAACGGCAGCCAGGTCAAGATCATCGTGGAAGAGTTGACCGGAGGTGAATGCCAATAGCTTTTGCTGAGGGATACTCAGCCAATCCGCCGCGCTCATCTGCTGCCTGGATTCGATTCCCAAAGTTGTCAGCATATAGCCGTCGAGGGTCAAGATTTCGACGCGGTGGTTGACCTCGCCAGTGGTGATGTTTTGCAGAATCTGCGTACCGTTATCGCCTTCGCCCACTTTCGGGTCGCTGAAATGGGTGGAATAGCCCAAGAAGCGATACGGCAGCTTCTGACGTAGAATCGCGCTGATCCTTTTGGCGTAGCGCTTGTGGTCCGGTGGCCCTAGGAAGAGCATGACGCGCGGACCCCAATGATGATCGGTCGAGATCGGGTCGTCGTAACCCAGGACCTCCGATCCGCTGCCGATCAACGCGGCGCTGTGTGGCAACTGCGGGAAGTAACGGACGAGAATGGGCTGGACCGCCCCTCGATAAAACTCACGCGCCAATTCCAGCCCGGCGAGAAAAGCACTCATGTTTGCCGCCCCCGGCAGTATCAGTAAATCCTCCGCAACGCGCCAAAGCAAAACTAACCGTGGCTTTTGCGAATACCTGTGTATAATATCGCATATCGGCAATTCAAATTACATATTAGGAGTAGGGTAGCCGTGTCACCAACAAATCGACTGAAGCAGCTGCGGGACGAGATTGACCCGATAAACCTGCAGATCCTGGGATTGCTCAACAAGCGCGCCGAGATTGCCTTGGAAATCGGCAAGATTCAGCAGGAGTCGGGTACGCGCATATATGACCCGCAACGCGAAGCCGAAATGCTGACCGCGCTCCAGTATGCCAACGAGGGACCTTTCAGCAACGAAACGATATCCAAGCTCTTCAACGAGATCTTCCGCGCCACGCTAAACCTGGAAGAGCAAGACGCCCGGCAGACGATCCTGGTGCAACGCAAACAGCCCGATCAACGCACCGTCATCGAATTTAGCAATGGCCTGCGTCTGGGTAACGATAGCTTCGAGATTATCGCCGGACCCTGTGCCGTTGAGAGCTACGAGCAGATGGACGAGGTGGCGGCGGCCCTGGCCGTGCGCGGTGTCAAGATGATCCGCGGCATGGGCTACAAACCGCGCACCTCGCCTTATGATTTCCAAGGGATGGGCGAAGAAGGCTTGAAGATCGCCCGGCAAGTCTCCACCAAATACGGCATGATGATGATCAGCGAAGTGCTGGATATGTCGCTGATCCCGATGATGGACGAATATGTCGATGCCTTCTGGGTGGGCGCGCGCAATATGCAGAACAGTTTCCTGCTGCGGGCGCTGGGCAAACAGAGCAAACCAGTCTTGCTTAAGCGCAGCTTCGGCGCGACATTAAAAGAATATATCTATGCCGCCGAATATATTATGGCCAGCGGCAACCAACAGGTGATCTTGATGGAACGTGGCATCCGCACCTTCAGCGAGTGGACACGCAACACGCTCGATATCAGCGCGGTACCCTTGCTCAAGCAAGAAACGCATCTGCCGGTGATCGTCGACATTTCTCATTCGGCGGGACGCCGCGATATCGCCAATCCACTGGGAAGAGTGGCGCGGGTCAGCGGCGCCGATGGCCTGATGGTGGAGGTGCATCCCAATCCGGATGTCGCCATGTCCGATGCCAAGCAACAGTTGAATCTTGAACAGTTTAACCAATTGATGGATGAAATCGATTCGATTTCGGCACATTACAAGCGGCCGGCCTTCTGAGCTATTTCTAGCACGCTGGTGAGTGACCTCGACTCCCGTGTATACGATTGTGTACACGGGATTTTCTTTTTTTGGGCGCGTTCAATCATGTTTCTATCGACAGGCAGAAATCTGAAATCGAGAATGGCTGATGTGGCAGCGCATTGAGAATCACAAATTGCGCCTGGTGATCGCGATCGCGGTGATTACGCGCTTGGTTGTGCTATTCGCCTTTCCTTCGATCTTTGCCTTCAGCGAGCCCGGCGCAACCATCCACGGCTCCGAGGCTTATGACCAGTATGCGCTTAACTTGCTGGAGACCGGTGTCTACGGTCGCGAAGCGGGCGTAGCGGATTCGATCCTGCCGCCGCTCTATAGCTACATACTCGCGCTCATCTATGGCATCTTCGGGCGTGACTACATCGCCGTCGGCCTGATTCATATCCTCTTCGATCTGGTCTCCATCGCCTTGCTCTATGACATCGCGCGCCGGCTGCTTTTGAAGGGCGCGTTTGCCGCATTCTGTGAGTGGATCGGTACTTTGGCAGCGCTATTCTTCGCGCTTTATCCCTATCTGATTTTCCAGAATCTGACCCTGATCGATACGCCGCTGTGGATCCTGCTGCTGCATCTCTTCGTCTGGCTGATGATCCTGCTGCGCGAGCGAGAGGACGAAGATCGGCACACACTTGGGCTAGCTGTGGCTGGCGGTCTTGTGCTGGGCATATCGGCATTGGCGCGGGCATTGCTGCCACCGCTGGCGATCCTTGTCCTGCCGTGGTTCTTGTTCCGGCGCAGTTGGCGGCAAACTCTGTATCGATTGCTGCCGGTAGCGATTGTGAGCGCGTTGGTGATGCTGCCCTGGCTATTGCGCGGCTATCAGATTCACGGCGGATTCGTGGCAGTAGCGCTAAACAGTGGAGAAAATCTTTTTCAAGGTAATAACCCGCAGACGATTCCCATCTTCCGCGCCGGTTACGATGTGCAATGGTCGAGCCGACCAGCTGATCTGCCCAAGACGGAGAATGAAGACCGCTACGCCACCAATAATGCGCTGGCCGATGCCGGCTGGCGTTACCTGCGCGAGAACCCTGGAGCGATACCCGAGCTGCTGCTGGTCAAGTTTCAAGTGTATTGGAACGCTCAAGTGACGCCGCTGAACAACTTGCGCGTGGGCGAACGGCTGGCGCTGAACGACGAAGACGAACTGTTGCTGATCAGGGACGAGGGTTCTCATATCGGGGTCACCGCAGCCAATGCCTCCTATCAAGATGACGGCTTGTTTAACGTGGTCGGGCGCAATGTGCATAGCGTCTATTTCGGCGGCTTGTGGCTGCTGGCGATCCTGGGCGCCTGGCTAAGCCGGCGCGAGTGGCGCGAACTGAGTCTGCTCGTCTTCGTGCAGATCAGCCAGACCGCGGCGTATCTGCTTTTTCATCCCTCGACGCGCTATCGCTCACCGACGGATCCGCTGCTTTTCGTGTTTTCGGCGCTGGCAGTAGTCTGGCTCGCGTCAAGGTGGCGGGGTCGGTCCAGCCACCATCTCTCAATATGAGGCTGAGGACAGGACAGGTTTTGAGGTGGAACGTGATGTGGAAAAGGACGGGAAAAGACGGGAAAAGGATGGAAAAAGGATGAGGAAAGACGGGAAAAGGATGGGAAAAGGGTCAAAAATGACGATTACCTATCGATACAGTATTGATATAGAGCAGGATTTCGCCAAATTGGATAGCGATCCGGCGAGAACGCGCCAGTTGCAAGTAAGACATGGAGGAAAGCGATAAGATTCCCATAGAGCCGAGCGTATCATCATTTGCCGGGGACGCGGCGACTATATGGACGCGGTTTTATGCAGGAATTGCTGATGGTCGCTAGCTGATGCGTGGGGCGGGAGCGAAACCTGTCCTGTCCTCAGCAGTATGAGGGAAGGGGAGCGTGACGGGAGAAGGCGGACATTGGCAGCAAATGGTGCAATCTCCGGACTGATCTACCCATTTCAGCTATGAGTCACCATTCACCAATGCATTGGGGAAGGGCCGGGGATGGGGTTTGCCTGGACGCAACCGCAATAAAGAATCCTGTCGTATCTGTAGCCAAGGCCTTGGCGAGAGGCAGCGCGGGTAGCTATAAAGGAAAAACGCTTGCACAATTCGAATATATGTTCTATGCTAACGTCACAGTAGAGGTGTCCAGATGAACCGACAGAAACCACCTAAAGGCATCGAATGGACGCGTGTCCCGGGCGACGATGGTGAGCCGCTGCCCGGTTACACTTGGAATCCAACCGGCGGCTGCTTTCATGGTTGCACCTGGCAGATGCCCGATGGCTCGATCACCGAGTGTTACGCCAAGACCATCGCCGAGCGCTTTACACGTTCTTACAATCATGGTTTTGAGCATCATTATTGGCGTCCGCACAACTTGGATGAGCCGCTTAAGTTGCGTGATCCCGCTGGCATATTCGTTGGCAGCATGGCGGATTTATTCGGACATTGGGTGCCGCAAGAGCAGATTTGTCAGGTGCTGATTACTATGCGCAAAGCTGAATGGCACACCTTTCAGACGCTCAGCAAGTTCCCGATTCGCCTGCCAGATTTCAATCCCTATCCCGACAATGTATGGGTCGGCGTGAGTTTGCCGGCCGGGCATCTGATGAGTGAGAGCGGTGGCGCACGAGCCTTGGGGGCGTATATGCGTCACATGCGGAAGATTGAGGCGCGCGTGCGCTTCATGAGCATCGAGCCGCTCTGGTTTGATGTGGCGCCGGTGTTTGAGCAGTGGTTGTCCGAAGAGGGTGACTTGCCGTTCGAGTGGGCGATCATCGGGGCGGCAACCGATGGACGTAAAGTTTTTCAGCCGGAAGTGGCGTGGACAGAAAGGCTACTGGAACTGTTGCATGGGCAAAATGTGCCTGTCTTTTTCAAGGGGAACATGGAGTGGGCGGATGACAAGTGGCAGGACGCGTTTCCAGTTGCTCAGGAACAGCTTAGAGAAGCCCTTGCTGACTAACCTTCTCGAAGACACATTTATCATTTAGTCGTTTTGTCGGTCTAATTCCATCTTTCTCTATAGGTGTGACGCAAATAATTCGATTCGACTCACAATTTGCTTTCATAGCCCTCCTGTATTCGCTGCTTGTAATCAGCATGAAATGGTCTTCGACAATCCGTTGCCAAATTTCCCTACGGTTACTCCCCCTGTTTCGATCTACATATTCCACCACGAGGTCCTGGAGCTTCGTCGGATCGCGCCACTCCGACCACGAGGAATCTGCAAAGAATGTGTCTTTCGCCCATTGGACATGCATATAATCTTGAAACGATTTACACATCGTATCATTCAAGAGCAGAATCGCGTCGGGATGCGGTGATGCGAACACCATGTAGTACTTAGTTTGGCTTTCGAGACGTTCTCTTACAGGGCAGCCTCCAGTAAATGTGAGATAACCGGTGCTAGAGAGCTTTTCGCGATAAAGTTTGACTAGCCGCCCTTCGCGATCTTTTGCGGCGGAGTTGTCATTTTCCAACAGAGCTTCTTTCCAGTAGTCGCCGCCGAAAGTCCGCGTCAGTTTCTCATGATTGGCTTTGAACTGGTCCCTATCGTACGTCGCGAGAAACGACTTCCTGCCCGCTAGTCGATGAATAATGGGCATATGGAGATTGATAAGGATTTCGGTGCTATATTTTCCGTCGCGATATAATAGAGGCAATAGAACGTCAAACTCAACATCCAGTCCAAAAGGATCAATGTAGAGAAATAACGTCTCGTCGCGAAGAGATTCTGTCATATGCCTTAGTTGTTCAATTGCATCCCCATATATCGTGTCGGCAGACGTTAAATAACCGCCCGCATCTAGAATTGACGTAAGCTTTTGGTGATGTACTTCGTTATTGTTTACGAAAATTGCGGAGTACTTACCCTTTGCCCTTTTTTCTGCGGCGCTACACATTAACAGCGGAGATCCTGGGTCGTCGTTCGCCATTTTTCCTGGCCCAGCAAAGGCGTCAACCAACACAATGCGTTCGGGGCGAGAACTTACTTTACCCAGATATGGGACAATATATGAACCTAAAATGCGGTTTTTCAATTTCTACCAAGGGCGGTCTTCGTCGAAGAAGTCTTCGTGATAACCTTTCAAGTACGACCTCGAATGAATATGGACGTTATATGCAAGAAACTTAGCACACTAGTTCTACAGCCGCAACCCTCTACACCCGATCCGGCGCAAGCAAATCCCCGAAGCAATTCAGCAGATAGCGGTACTTCATCCCATGCGAAGCGCCTCTCCACCCGAAACCGAGAACAAATAGTCGCCACGCCACTCCTTTCCCCTGCACCACTCGCGTTATGAGCGTACCAATCTATTCCTAGTTCAGATCAGATACTAATAACTTCGGCCACAAATCATTGCCAGATGGCAGAAAAATGTTTTTTTCCGGCGGCAAAGTGGCCATCTGGACACAGAAATCCTCAACCTACGCATTCTTACGCAGAATTTCCAACCGAATTCTAACTTGTGAATCGTGTTCTCTGTACCGCTACGGAGAATCTCGCTTACTCCCGATCCGGGCTCAGCAAATCCCAGAAGCGATAGAGCAGGTAGCGGAACTTCATGCCATGTGACAGCAGCACCATCGTCAGCAGGAAGATGGCGGCGATTGCGACAATCAACAACGAACCGTCGCCTCCGTCCCAAACAGGTGGCTTGAATTCAAAGAGCGCGGGATAGATGTACATGGTAATGATCGTCACTGCCGTGAGCAGGGCGCTCAACAACAAGATACGCCAATGCAGCAGGTAGCTGCGTGGCTGAAAAAAGTCGATGCCTTGAATTTGCCAGGTGATCAACATGCCATAGAGCGCCACCATGATGGTGATGTTGGAGCGCGTCATCTCCAGGTCGCCATCCGTGCCGAACCAGGTGATCAGGTAAAGCAGGGTCATCATCACCGCGCCGATGAAACCCATAGTGAAAATGTAGTCCATTACATCGCGGCGGAAGCGCCCCATATATTGTGGACGCAGCCAACCAAAAGCGATCAGGGTCGCTGGCAGATTAACCGTCCCGAAGGTCGCCCAACTGATCTGCACCGGCGTGATCGGAAAGGGCAATGCCATGAAGGCAACGAATACAAAGAAGGCGATTCCGTAGAAATTGCGCACCAGGAACATCTTCATGGTGCCAAAGATAGTTTGCGTGATTTCCTTGCCTTCGCGGAAAGCCCGCGGCAGTGTAGACATGGCATTGTTCAGCAGCACGATATCCGCGACATCCTTGCTGATCTGGGTGCCATCGTTCATCACGATAGCCAGATTGGCCGCTTTCAGCGCCGGCACATCGTTGACGCCATCGCCGACCATCGAGACGTATTCGCCTTGCTGCCGCAGCGACTCGACGATGCGCTGCTTGGTATCCGGCTCGATTCGCGCAAACACATTGGATTCCTGCACAGCACTGGCAAACTCGCCCTCAGCCATGGCATCCAATTCGCTACCGATATACGCCAGGCCGACATCCATGCCCGATTGTCGCGCGATGGCGCGCACGGTTTCCAGATTGTCGCCGGAGATCACCTTGAGCTTCAGCCCTTCGTCGCGGAATGCTTGCAAGGTTTCCTGAATATCCTCGCGGATCTGATCGCTCATGACGATCAATGCCAGCGGCTGCACATCGGCGGAAACATCAATGGCGTTACTCGCCGGTACGCCCTTCATACGAGCGAACGCCAGCACGCGCATGCCGTCACGCGACAGGGCTTGCGCCCGCGAGTAATGCGGATCTTCCACACGCAGCAGTCGTTCCGGCGCGCCCATCAAGAGGGTTTGATCCGGCAGTTGAATCGCCGCCCATTTTCGGCCGGATGAAAAGGGAATCTCGCTTAGCTTTTGCGGATAGTCGCGGTCGCTGACGATGCGGTCTATATAACGCTCGATAGCTTTGGCGGTATTGTTGAGATGCGCCAGATTCTTCAAATAGACATAGAGATGCAGATGGAAATCGCCCTCAACCGCATCGGAAATCTCGATGACTTCGCGCACGGCCAGCTTGTTCTGCGTCAGCGTGCCGGTTTTGTCGAAGCAAAGCACGGTCGCGTTCGCCAGCGATTCCACCGCGTTGACTCGCTGCACCAACGTCTGTTGCCGGCTGATCTTGACCGCGCCGATGGTCAGCGACAAGATGGCAACCAGCACCAGTCCCTGCGGCACCAGGCTCGTCGTGAAGACAACCGCATTGCGCACGATTTCCAACAACGCGTTGTCGATCAGAAACCCGGTGATGAAGATCATCGGCACGAAGACAAACATGATCAAAACCGTGACCTCGACCGTGATATCGATCTTGACCTGTGTCGGTGTTTTGACAACTTTGTATTGTTTGGCGATGGTGGAAAGTCGATTGATATAACTTGCGGCGCCGACCAGCGTTGCCCGCATGATGCCGGTGCCGGCGGTGCAAAAAGAACCGGAAAAGACTTCATCATCGGGCGCTTTGCTGATGGCATCGGATTCGCCCGTCAAGAGCGATTCGTCCATTTCCAGCGAGTCGCTGCGCACGATCTCGCCATCGACTACCAAACGGTCACCGGGTTCAATGCGGATGATCTCGTCTTTCACCACCTGCCGCATCGGAACATCGATCCACTTGCCATCGCGCAGGCAAGCGACATTCTGTTCGGACAAAGCCGCCAGCCGATCCAGTTGTCGTTTGGCGTTGAACTCCTGGATCATGCCGAAGAAAGTATTCGAGACCACGCTGAAACCGGCGAAGATGGCGGTGGCATAATCTTGCAGCAGCACCACGCCGATCAGCAAACTGCCCAAGACAATATTGAACAGGTTCAAGACGTTCTCACGGAAAATCTGCCAATAGCTGCGGCCGACCCGGGCTTCATAGTCATTACTCTCGCCACGTCGCCGGCGCGCCTGCACATCAGCGCTGCTCAGCCCAGTGATCGCATCAGCTTCCGCGCCAGTCTGTTCGAGTGTTGCTTCTTTGACGTTTTGCATGCCGCCTTCTCTTTATGCAGTGGCACTGCTTAGTGATGTCTACGAATACCTGCGTAAAACGGTGTATCCCGCCCGCGCCAAAATCTGTACCCGAAGCGAGATACGGGCGTATTCTAGCAACGATTAAGCGTCAAGGATATTCCCTGGAAAACGGAGAGTCGAATCACCGTATGCCGCTCAGGGCAACCGCGACAATACTTGGGCGTTGCAGCGCGCTGGGTCGAGCGGACAATAGCCGAGCTGGCCACAGGAAACTTTGACTTGTCTGAGGTTTGGGTTATTCTCACCATAGAAATCAGCAAAAAGGGAAAAAATCATGATTGAAATCGCGGAGTGTTTGCCGCCTGTCCACTCAATACTCTGGGACATGGTGCGGCAGTGTGGCGTGACGCAAGTTGTCGGCAGGATGGATTTCGACGGTCGCTACGGTAATGAGCCGCCTTGGGCATACATTTCACTTCTGCGCGTCAAGAACGCCTATGAGGATAGCGGCTTCACTTTGAGGGTGCTGGAGAGCCGGCCGCCGCTCGACAAAGCAAAGCTCGGGTTGGAAGGACGAGACGAAGAGATCGCAACTGTTTGCGAACTGATAGAAAACATGGGCAAACTGGGCATCGGCGTCTGGTGTTATGAATGGATGCCGGTGATGAATTGGCTGCGCACTTCAACCACGATTCGCTCGCGCGGTGGCGCCCTCGTTACCGGTTACGACAACCAACAAATGCGCGCTGCGCCGCTGACCGAATACGGTGAAGTGGGCGAGGCGCAGCTTTGGCACAACTTGCGCTATTTCCTGGAGAGAGTGCTTCCAGTGTCGGAGGCTGCCAATGTCAAGCTGGCGATGCATCCGGACGATCCACCACTTTCGCCGATCCGCGGCTTGGGCCGCATCATGCGCAGCGTGGAAAACTTCCAACGCTTGTTGGACCTTGTACCGAGCAAAATGAACGGCATTGCGCTCTGCCAGGGCAATTTCACCTTGATGACTGATGACCTGCCAGCGGTGATTCGCAGATTTGCCGACAAGATCTTCTTTGTGCACATGCGTGATGTCATGGGAACAGCGGAAAAGTTTCAGGAGACTTTTCACGATGCCGGCCAGACCGACATGGTCGCTTGCATGCGCGCTTATCGCGATATCGGCTTTAGCGGCGTTCTTCGGCCCGATCATGTGCCGACGATGGCCGGCGATGACAATGAGAACGCAGGCTATTCCTCGATCGGGCGCCTATTTGCCATCGGCTACTTGAAAGGGATTCGTGAGGTGGTATACGGCGAAAGTGCAGCAGCCCATTAGGCCGGCACAGGCACGGGCGTGTCTTCAACATCCTCTTGCCGGATGAAAATATGGTCTTCAATGAAAAAGTAAGCTATTAGCGCGCTGACCAGGCATAGTGCCGCCCCGATCCACATCAGTATGCTGAAGGTCGCGGCGAAAGCCTCGCGTAGCACTTGGCGGACGCTTTCTTGTTCGGCATCAGACAGTGTGTCCGGGATTGCAGTATTTGCCATGTCACCGGCGTCTGCTGCCAGCATACTCTGCGCTTCGGCGGGCAGTGCCTTGATAGCCGGATCATTCAGCAGCAGTTGGGCAAACCAGGAAATCGCCAGCCCACCCAAAATGCCGATAATGAGCACCTGCCCTGCGCGCGACATGGTACTATTGATACCGGAGGCGATCCCGGCGTTGTCTGCCGGTGCCGAAGCCAATGCCGCTATCGTCAAAGGGGCGAAAGACAAACCCAAGCCCAATCCAAAAAGCGAGATCGGCAAGAAAAACGTAGTGAAATATTCATCGGGTCCGTTGGTGGTGCCAACAGTTGCAAAAGATACAAATCCAATTGCGGTTATCGCCAAGCCGATGGCTAGCGGAAAGCGTGGACCACGCCGATCCACAATGACACCCACCATCGCCGACGTGAGTATCAGCAAAACGGTCATGGGCAACAGAGAGATTCCCGCGGAAGTGGCGCTGTAACCTTGTATCTGTATCAAGTTCAGTGGCAGGTACAATATCGCCGGACCCAACACGCCATTCAACATAATGGTTATGAAGTTGGCAGCGCTGAAAGTACGCGACTTGAAAAGCCTCAAGGGAAGTATCGCGTGCTTGTTCTCCCTTTCGTCGTTCAGAAACTTGACGAGCAACATAATGCCGCCGGCGATGGCGACCATAATTAAGGGGCTTTCGAAGCCATAGGTCGAGCTTTCGATAAAGCCGAAGGTAATCCCGCCCAAGCCACAGCTGACCAGCAGCGCGCCGACCAGGCTCATCCGTTTGGGTGCCGCTTTGTTATAACTTTCCGGCACATTCCTGATCAGGAAATAGGCGGCGGCGAAGCCAAACGGGATATGAATGAAGAAGACCAAACGCCACGCCCCGAGGTCCGTCAGCACACCGCCCAAAACCGGGGCGAGCCCGGTCGAAAAGACGGTGAAGCCAGTCCAAATGCCTATCGCCCAAGCGTGTCTGCGCTGACTGAAATATGCCGAGACGATAGCCAAGCTATTCGGGATGATCATGGCGCTGCCGAAGCCCTGCGCAAAACGTCCGGCAATCAGAATGCCAGTCGATGTCGATACGCCGCAAACGAGTGAGGCCAGCGCGAAGAGCAATATACCGGTCACGCAGATGCGGTTGCGCCCAAAATGGTCACCCAATGACCCACTGACAATGATGAGCGAGGCTTGTACCAGCACATAAGAATTAGGAATCCAAATCAGATCGGCGCCGCGCGCTCCAAGTTCTCGTTGAATCGCCGGTAAGGCAACCGTCAGCGAGGTGCTGGCGACAAATGCCATGCTTGATGCCGATATCGTGGCAAAGAGCACCCAGAATCCGACGTCTTTACTTTCCGCCTTGCCTGTAACTAAAGCCAAAGAGATTCCTAAAAGTGGTCAAGTTCATAAGACATAATCTTACATCGTACCACAATGTATATCACAGTAGGGTAACCCGGAGCAAATCGCTTCGACAATACATTGAACCTCCGCTCACGTTATTTCATAAATCGCCACGCTCGCTTGAGCGGAAGCCTTAAGCGTATTCTGTGAGCGCCACAGACCTAAGCGTTGCCGCCGCGCGGCTGGCTAGCTCAAGGGACGAGCCCGACAAGCGGGAACTCGAATAGCTCTCTTCGGCGGCAAACTTATTCGGGGACAGGCCGCCCACAACCCGCTCATGCGGCTCAAGCCAGCCGCGCTCGACCTGATGACGCTGATGGTGCCGGCGAAGGATTCGCAAATCGCTCGGCCATTATCCGCTTGCCCAGGTTCAGTCAAAGAGTCCGGTATTGCTGTCTCCGCCAGATAGTCGCGCGCACTCTCACGGTAGTGCCGGAACAATCGGACTGCACATCAGGGACCGATTGCAAAGGGTAATTACCAACCTACCCGCGACCGCTTACGCCAGGTCTTCTTCCCTAATGAGCAATCGGTTGTCGATCGTGAACCAGGATATCGCCGCGTTGATCAGGCACCCGGCCGTAGCGATCCACATCAGAAAATTAAATGCCGCGACAAATGAATCATCAATCGCCTGGTGAACCCCTTGTTGTTGTTGCTGTGTAAGGCCACTTGGCATGGATGTTTCTGCCAGATCAACAGCCTCAATTGCCAGAAACTCCCTGGCATCTTCCGGCAAAGCTTGCACAGTCGGACTGCTCAATAAGGTCTGAGTAAATGTTGAAAGTACAAGCCCGCCCAAAATTGCTACCGATAGCACCTGCCCTACCCGAGTCAACGTGTTGTTAATGCCCGATGCGATACCGGCTTTACTCTGTTCGACCGAACCCATCACCGCAGTGGTCACCGGTGCCAAGATAAGTCCCAGCCCGCTACCAATAAGGCATATCGGCAGAAAGAAAGTGGAAAAGTAGGCCTCTTGCCCACCGGTGATACCGACGGTTGTCAGTAAGAAATATCCCAAGCCAGACACTATACTTCCCGCCACGATCGGTTTCCGCGGTCCATGCTTGTCCACCATCCCGCCGATAAAGGCAGAAATGACCAGCATCAGGAGTGTCATGGGTACTATCCCCAGACCTACGAAAATTTCGCTATAACCTTGTACTTGAATCATATAGAGCGGTATGTACAGTATTGACGGACCAAGGGAAACATACACCAATGTGTTAGTGAGGTTGGCACCGCTAAATGTGCGTGACTTAAACAGGTTGAGCGGCATGATCGAAAACTTCGTACGTTGTTCCCCCCAGACGAAGATAACGAGCGCCAGAATGCCAAAGACGATCGCGAACGCGATCGACGGATGATCAATGCCTAACTGTGGCGCTTCGACAAACCCATAGGTAATTCCCAGCAATCCCAAAATCACCAACATTGATCCTGATAACCGAATCTTCTTCGGTGTGGCTTTGTCGTAGGATTCGGGCACGTACCGCCACAGAATCAAAACTGCCAGAATGCCAAAGGGGATAGGGATATAAAAGGCCCAGCGCCACAATCCCAATTCTGCCAGTATGCCACCTACAAAAGGACTCAGACCGCTCGTAAGTATGGTAAATGCCGACCACATGCCGATCGCCCAACCATGTCTGTTATCACTAAAATATGACGATACAATTGCCAAACTGCTCACTACCAGCATAGCGCTGCCGAAGCCTTGCGCGAAACGCCCAAGGATCAACATTTCGGCTGAGGATGCCGAGCCAGAGATTAACGATGCGATGCCAAACAATACAATGCCGACTGAACATACGCGGTTGCGTCCATAACGGTCGCTCACCGACCCGCATACAATCAGTATGGAGGCTTGCACGATGACGTAAGAGTTTACGATCCATATTAGATCTGCGCCTCGTGTATTCAGTTCCCGTTGAATGGACGGAAGAGCGACGCTGAGCGCGTTGCTGGCGACATAAGCCATGCTAGCGGCTGTTATAGTCGCGAACAGTACCCAATAGTCAGTTGTGCTAGAGCGTCTCGCTTTGGCTTCAGAGGGCGTAATCGCAGTCACAGGATTTCCTTGGAAAATTGTCTGCTCAATAATCGTAAGTTGAGCGCTAGCTGTCATAGATTTCTGGTAGCGCCATGTGTGAAGAGCTCGTCTAAATCCGCCACTTGGCGCGCGCGCCAGCACGGGCACGAAAGCTTTACCAATTATGCTTTTGATTACTTGTTACGCAGTTCATCCAATTCCTTTTCCAATTCGGCGCGGCGCTCCGCACTTGCCTTATGTCCTGAATCCACTGATCGCTGAATATGCGCCTGCCAGTTTTCGCGGAATTCTGAGGATGAAACAGGAGAAAAGAAGGTGACCAGCAAGGCACCCAAGGCAGCACCGATGCTCAAACCAATCAGCATGCTAATTATCTTGCGCACAACGATCCCCTTACCTGTTGTTTGAGACGTTTTCGGCTAGTTTCGGGCGGACCAGGCTCACTATCTGGAATGCGAGGCGGACTTATCAAAACAAGAAAATCATTGGCGGCAAGGCGATGATTATGCCCAACGCGCCCACACCAAAGGGCAATTTGACAAAGAGCAGGCAACCGGTGACCAGCGCGAGCACACCCGCATCGCGGCAAAAGCGTTCCCAACGAAGGGAAGCGCAGTTGCTGAAGTTCTTGCTGAACCATGCAATATGCTCTACGGTCCGCCAGACTTTTGCCTCTCTAAACAAGAGATGTACCGCAATGTACCACCAAAAAGATGCAATACAGATCTGAATAATCCACATGGGAGATACCTTAATTACGGTCTATATTCCATTGTAAACGCTTTTGTTTGCAGTGACAAGAAATCTGGAATCGACTAAAGCAAATCCAGCGGATCCAGATCGATTTGCCAGCCCGATTCTACCTCTAACAGTTCGATCGCCGCGCGCGGGTTGGGTCCCCGAAGCAGAAGATGCCAACGATAGTGCCGGTCTATCCGCGTAAAAAAGCAGGGTGCCGGACCGATAAGGCTGGTGCCGGTCATATTCTTCCGTTGCAGGATTTCGCGCAGTCTGGAGGCGACGCTTTCCGCTTGCTGCTGCGCCTTGAGAGGATCGGTATACAGGAGAAAACAAAGTGACCAGCAAGGCGACTACAATAGCACCTATGCTCAATCCAAACAACAGGCTCAATAACTAGCGCACGCTTACCGCTTATTCGGCCTTCATCTGCAGGATTACCGTGTCGATACCGACGGAAACAGTGTCCTGCAGATGGTAGCCTCTTTCAATTATAATTGACAAGATCTTCTCCAATTCCTGCTCAGTCGTCTTGGAGGTTTGATATACCAGCCAATAGGGAAGCTTATTGGCGTGCGATTCCTCGAGATGGTTGGCCACATGATCGGGATCATCAGCGTAGCGCAATGTGATGTTTCGATTGTTGAAGTAATAATCTTCTTCCGACAATCCGGGGCGCCGCTCCCTTTGTAGACGAAAGGTGTCAAAGTGAAATCCGATAACGACGGGCGGATTCTGTTCTCGTAGTGCTAGTCGTGAAACGACATGGATGGGTGGACGGCCATAATCGTGTATACCGCCGAAATTTCTATATTTTGGAAGATCGCCGTTTTCGAAAAGCAAGCCGGCGCAGACATAGAGTAGGACCAGTAGCCCGGCAGCCCGGTGCACTTTGTAAAGAATGTGCAGTGTGGCGGCAAGGAAAATAACAAAAAAAAGCCAGCTGGCAAAAAAATAGCGCATCGCCACGGGCGCTATCCAGGTGGTATAGCGTGCCATCAGCGTCAACAGTATTAGGAAAAAGGGAAAGATGAAGAGGTGGGGTTTGAGAGCCATTCGTTTGCGGAATGCGACAATCAGAGCCAGAAGCGAGGGCAGAATCACGATGGGCGCGCCGTTGGTAGTCGTGAGAAACCAGGCCGAAAGCGCTTCGTGATACCAGACGCTGCGACTTTGTCTCATGAGTTGCGCCCCTTGGAGGTACGGCAGTCTATATGAGAAGTAGGGCGCAAAAAGCAGCAGGGGTATGATTGCAGCGAGCGCGACGGTCAGCCAGCGGCGGTTCTTAGGTGCAAAAAGAATGTGGTAAATGCCAATTAGAAGCAGGAAAATACCGTTAAAGAGATGCGTGTAGATAAGTATGAACAAGAGAATAGCCAGAGCGAGATAATGCCTGAGTTTGGCATTGCGCAAGGAATACATGATGCGCAAATAGAGCCAAAAAATGAGAGCTGCCTGAAAGAGCATCAATGGGTACATGCGGGCGAACCAAATATGCCAACTGTAGTACGCGTTACTGGCGATGATAACTAGAGCGAAGAACCCGGCAGCCGGCGCGACAAAATCGCGTACCAGTCTATAAGTCATTGCCATCGCAAGCAAAGCGGTAAAGCAGGTCAGGAGTCGCGCAATTTCGACATCGTAGGTTGTAAACTGTCCCCAAAGACTGAGCAGAAAGAAGTAAACCGGCAGATGCGTCCATGAATTCAGGTGAATCGAGTCCATGATTTCAATTGGGGACCAGGGATAGTTGAGCAACCAGCCCGCGTCGTACATACCCATGAATTCGTCTACATAGTGATAATAGACATCGAATCTGCTAATTGCCAAGACGTATACGGCAAAAACAAGGAGTGCTGCCCACAGCCAATGTTTCATCAATGAAATGCTAGAACTCCAATACTTTAATGGTAACTGTTGCGGGATTGAGTTCGGATTCGCGCAGCAATCATATATTCATATAGAATATATCGGAAGTATAAATGAGGACAATTATTCTTGCCAGTACGCAAGTGGAAGCCGTGTTTATTGGAAACACGAAGCTAAGCTATCTGCTAGTCGTAGCGCGTGTCAGGTGGCAAACAAGCGGACTTATCAAAACAAGAAAATAATTGGCGGCAAGGCGATGATTATGCCCAACGCGCCCACACCAAAGGGCAATTTGACAAAGAGCAGGCAACCGGTGACCAGCGCGAGCACACCCGCATCGCGGCAAAAGCGCTCCCAACGAAGGGAAGCGCAGTTGCTGAAGTTCTTGCTGAACCATGCAATATGCTCTACGGTCCGCCAGACTTTTGCCTCTCTAAACAAGAGATGTACCGCAATGTACCACCAAAAAGATGCAATACAGATCTGAATAATCCACATGGGAGATACCTTAATTACGGTCTATATTCCATTGTAAACGCTTTTGTTTGCAGTGACAAGAAATCTGGAATCGACTAAAGCAAATCCAGCGGATCCAGATCGATTTGCCAGCCCGATTCTACCTCTAACAGTTCGATCGCCGCGCGCGGGTTGGGTCCCCGAAGCAGAAGATGCCAACGATAGTGCCGGTCTATCCGCGTAAAAAAGCAGGGTGCCGGGCCGATAAGGCTGGTGCCAGACATATTCTTCCGTTGCAGGATTTCGCCCAGCCTCGTGGCGACGCTTTCAGCTTGCTGCTGCGCCTTGAGAGGATCAGTATAACTGAAGACGATGCGCGCCAGGCGACGGAAAGGCGGATAACCTAGCTGGCGGCGATAATTCAACTCAATCTCGACGAAGGCATCATAATCGTGACGGGATGCCGCCTGGATAACATAATGCTCCGGCTGATAGGTCTGCAACACGACCTTGCCGCCCAGAACACCGCGACCGGCGCGACCGGCCACTTGTGTCAGCAGCTGAAAGACCCGCTCGCCAGCGCGATAATCCGGCAAGGCCAAACCAAGATCAGCGCTAACGACACCGACCAAGGTCACAAGTGGCAGATCCAATCCTTTGGCGATCATTTGTGTGCCAATGACGACATCCGCCTCGCCATCAATGAATTGCTGCAGTATTTCGTAGTGCATCCTCGGCGTGCTGGCGGTATCGGTATCCCAGCGCAAACTTCGCGCCTCGGGAAAGAGGTCTTTCAAGGCTAGATCAACTTGTTGCGTACCGGCACCGAAATAGCGGATGCGCGACGAACTGCAGGTTGGGCATTGTTGTGGCTGCGCTTGCCGGGCGCCGCAATGATGACAATGCAGCGAGCGATCACTGTGATGCCAGGTCATCGGACTGTCGCAGCGGCTGCAAATCTGCACGTGACCACAATCTCGGCAAAAGACATAGGTGGATTGTCCGCGCCGATTAAGCAGCAGCATCGCTTGTTGGCCTCGCTCCAGCACCTCTTTCAAGCTTTGCTGCAATTCGTTGCTGAACATGCTGCTGTTGCCAAGACGTAATTCCTTGCGCATGTCCACCACCGAGACCGGTGGCAACTCGATATGCAAGGCATCGGCGAAAGCGGGCTGATAGCGGGCATCTACCCCGGCGCGCCGCGCCTGTTGCAGGATGCGTTGACGGTGACCCATGATTCGTTTGGGCAAGCGCAAGTAGGTGATTTGACCGGATTGCGCGCGATGATAAGACTGAAGGTCGGGTGTGGCGCTACCCAGAATTAGCGCGCCACCGCGGAGGCGCATCAGATACTCAGCCGTTTCCCGCGCGTGATAATGCGGCTGGCTCATCCAGGCGCCCTGCTTATAGCTGGCATCATGCTCTTCGTCGAGGATGACCAAACCGAGATCAGGCAATGAAGTGAATAACGCCGAGCGCGTTCCGACAATGACTTGAATATCGCCCTGACGCGCCCGCTGCCAGCTATCGTAACGTTCGCCGATGGGCAAGCTGCCGTGAACGATAGCCACTTGACCGGGGAAACGCTCGGAGACACGCCTGATCGTTTGCGGCGTCAAGGCGATCTCCGGCACGAGAAACATCGCGCTACGACCCTGATCCAATACCTCGGCGATGGCACGCAGGTAGATTTCCGTTTTGCCGCTGCCAGTGACGCCGTGCAGCAGAAAGCGCGCCGGCTGCTCCCCGTCAGCAGCTGAATTACGCAGCGTGGGTTTGATCACCTGCCAGACCGATTGTTGATCCTTTGTAAGTTTTGGAGCGCTGCCGGGCACAAAGTCGAAGTCGCGCAGCGAATCCCGCCAGATCTGTTCTTCGCGCAATTCGATGACGCCGGCTTCCACCAGTTTGTTTATCTGCTTTCGTGACGTGCCGGTGGCTTTGCGAATTTCTGAAAGCGTCGCTGGTGGATCCGATTCAACGATATGAATCAGAAGACTTTCGACGGTCGCATTGCCGCGCCAGGTTTCCAGCAGCGATTCCACTTCTGGCAAGGTCGCTTCCAAAAACACCAGATCTTGTTGGCCGCGCTCGGTATGCTCGACGAATACCAGTCCCTCGTCGAGCAGTCGCTTGAGCGGTGCGCGATTCCGCGATCCGATCAGTTCCAGCGCGTCCTCGATACCGAGCGCGTCTTCATCGCGCTCCGCGATGAGTTCCAGCAGGTCGGCATGTTTAACCGTCCTGCCAAATCGTTTGACGATGGTATTGATCTCTTCGCGGCGGTAATTGGGATAGATTCGCTGCGCTGTCTTTTTCCTCGCGGCGGGTGGCGCAAGTACCGACTCGCTGCTCAACTCGCCGGCCTTCTCCAACTCCGCCAGCGCGCGCTCGACAGCTTGTTTGGGATAAGCCCGCTTGATTTGTTGCAATCGCTTTGGGCCACGGTCTCGCAGATATCTGAGCAATCTGCGCGGCAAGGGCAGATCGGCTGGAATTGCTGCGCCGGGCAAGGTCATCTGCTGTGGTCGCTCCGCCTTGGATTTGTCCTGCTCAAATGTATACAGGCGATCGGATTTGCCGGTGAATCCCGGCGGCAGCAGCAGCCAAACGCAAACACCAATGGGAGCCAGATATGTCTCGCTTAGCCAGCCTGCCAGTGCAAGAGCGTCCGAATGCAGCACCGGCTGCGGATCGAGAAGTTCGATGATCGGCTTGGTCTTGGGGATGTCGCTTTCATCACGAAAAGCGACGATCACGCCCGGTTCCATCGCCACGCGGAATTCTACCCGCACCAGCGATCCCAACTGCAGTGTGCCGTCTAGCTCAGGCGGGATGTGATAGGTGAAGGTCGAATTTACCGCTACTTGTAGCGCGACATCAGCGTAGCGCATGGCGTCTTGCCCTGATAGTAGACTGCCTTTGGAGCTACGATTTTAGGACATCGCGGCGCAGTAGCCAACAATTGGTTTGCCGAATTAGGGCGGAACTGTCGTCTAATTTTGGGTAACGTTGCGGTTATAATGCGAGAAAATGCAGCGGAAGCGGGCCGTACTTATGTCGGAAGCAAGAGCACTTGCCAGCAATGTGACCGGGCAGATATTGCGGCGCTTTGGCATGCGCCAGGATTTGCGCCCAAATGCAGCGAACCTCAACGCGCTTTTGGGGTGTTATACGCGGCATGTCCCCTGGGAGAGTGTCTCGCGTATCGTCCGCCGCGCGCGACATCAAGCGGCGCAAGATTGCCCGCTCTTTGCCGAATCGTTTTGGGAAAGCGCGCTGCATTTTGGCACTGGCGGCACCTGCTACGAAAGCAATTATGCCTTTTTCAGTTTTTTGCGCCGGCTGGGCTACGAGGGCTATTTGACCATCAACGATATGGGTACGGCCATCGGCTGCCACAGCGCCATCATCATCTGGCTTGATGGGCAAAAGGTCATGGTCGATGTTGGTTTGCCAATTTATGCGCTGCTCCCCCTGCCCGACCAAGACAAAATCGAGGTGCAGAGCCCGTTCTTTCATTATGAGCTGGAAAGGCTCGCCGATAATCACTACAACGTCTGGCGTCACCCACATCCGCGCAGCCACGCTTTCACGCTGATAGACGAACCGGTTTCCGATAGCCATTATCGCCAGATCACCAGCCATGATTATCGTCACGATGGCGGGCAGTTTTTGCAGGAGATTGTCATAAACAAGGTGATTGATGATCAGATTTGGCGCTTCAATAGCGACGACAAGCCGCTGCATCTGCAGCAATTCGTCAATGGACAGCGGCGGAATCACGCGCTGGGCGTGGATGCGCCGGGTCAAATGGCGGAGTGTTTCGGCATCGCGCCGGACGTTTTGGCTGAGGCGATGGCGATTCTGAGTCCTTAAGCTCCCCTCCAAGTCTCGCTCTCATGCGGACGCCTTAGCGGGCGTTATGGTCCTGTTGTATGATCGCTCTTGTATTCGTTAGCGATTCAATTCTTACTGTCGTTTCGGTTGACGCACAAAAACCGAAGAATCCACTTCTATGCCTTGATTTTTCAACACCTTCAGCACTGCGTTTTGAGACTCAAGCAAGTCTTCAACATCGCTATGCATTTTACGCCATATATCCCCATTCGCCTGCCACAAACTTTCGTTTTCTTCCCGCGCAGTCATGATGTCTTCGTGGTTAGCGACAATCAGCGCCTCCATGGCGTTTAGCTTGCCGTCTATGCCATCAAGCCGCTTGCCTATATTGTCATAATGCGGAGTCAGAGCGGTTGCAACCGCCGTTGCGATGCGTTCCTCGTCTCTAGTCAAAGTCACTCGTTGCGATTTGTTCCCACCAGGATCTTGCGCCAATGCCATGTCATAATTCTCATCAATAGGACTGCTCCTGACAAATTATACCATATTGGACTAATAGCGCGCAAACAATCAATTGTGACAGCCGTGGTGAACATCTAGGACATTTTGACTCCGGCAGGCATGAGAGAATCTCTTTGAGTCTTTTGTGTCCTCTTTACTAATAAACCATTATGCTCGTTTGAGCGGAAGGCTTAATATTCTGTGCGAGCGCGGCAAACCTTTTCGCTGCCGCCGAGCGGCTGCGGTGAAACAACTGTCCGCAACCCGGGAAACTCCGTAATGCCTTAAGATTCACAACTCCCACTCTAGGCAATGGTGACATCCTCGTTGAGATAGACATCCTGGATCGCATTAAGCAGGCTCGCGCCTTCCGCCATGGGACGCTGGAAGGCTTTGCGGCCGCTGATCAAACCCATGCCACCGGCGCGCTTGTTGATGACCGCGGTTTTGACCGCCTCGGCAAAGTCGTTGGCGCCGCTGGCACCACCAGAGTTGATCAAGCCGACCTTGCCCATGTAGCCGTTGGCCACTTGATAGCGGGTAAGATCAATCGGATGGTCGCTGCTGAGCCGGCTGTAAATGCGCTCATCGAGCTTGCCATAAGACGAATCCCCGCTATTGAGCGCGTTGTAACCACCCGTCTGTGTCGGCAGCTTCTGCTTGACGATATCCGCGCCCAGGGTAACACCCAGGTGATTGGCTTGGCCGGTCAGGTCGGCGCTGGTTTCGTGGTTGACGCCGTTCACCGAGAAGGCCGAATTGCGCATATAACACCACAAGATTGTCGCCATGCCGAGTTCGTGGGCATAGGCGAAGGCTTCTGCCACTTCAATCATCTGCCGGTTAGCATCTTCCGAGCCGAAGTAGACGGTAGCGCCCACGGCAACAGCGCCCATATCCCAAGCTTGCTTGACCGTGCCGAACATGATCTGTTCATGCGAATTGGGCCAGGTGACCAGCTCGTTGTGGTTGACCTTGACGATGTAGGGAATGCGATGGGCATAGCGGCGGGCCGTCATGCCGAGCACGCCAAAGGTTGAGGCCACGGCATTGCAGCCGCCTTCCAGCGCCAGCTTGATGATATTGGCGGGATCGAAGTAGGCCGGGTTGGGCGCGAAGGACGCGCCAGCCGAGTGCTCGATGCCCTGATCTACGGGCAGGATCGAGACATAACCCGTGCCTGCCAGGCGACCGCTGTCGTAAATTTGCTGCAGGCTGCGGATCACTTGAGGGCTGCGATCGCTGTGCATCCAAACGCGCTCGGCAAAGTCCGATCCCGGTAGCGCCAGGTCTTCTTTGGGAATCGTGGTCGAGCGGTGATTCAACAGATAATCGGCTTCATCGCCTAGGTAATCTGCGATTCTGCTGGCCGCCGTCGCGGGGCTTGCTGCCGCCATCGTCATTTCCTTATGCTAAATGGATTCCTTGATTCGTATTATAACAGTAATCGTCCCTTTTCTCTTTCTTGACAAACCGCAATGCTCGCGAGAGCAGAAGGTCTGTCATTTTGTGTGAGCGCGAGAGTTCTCTTGGCCGCCGAAGGTCAGTGGCCACACGATTACCGAACGGTTACGGTAAGCAGAAGCAGTCTTGAATTCTATCTTGCTTTCGTCCCAAACAGCGGTACGGCGTCCGATGCGCCGGTTTTATTTTCCAGAAAGGATATGCTATTCTAGCGCCATCAGATTGAATCGGGGATCGGCAACTGGATGTCAGGTCAGGACAAGCTAGGGCAACTGCGCCAAGCCGCCGAAGCCCGTGATCCTGAACAGTGTCAGTTTCTGCTCAAGACACTCTTCATAGAGATGGACTTTTACCTGGCGCTGGCGGTGGTGATCGAGCGGGCGCAGAGCTACCTGCCGACCTTCGAACATAATTATCCCGATAGCCGGTTCGCACGACAGATCCTGATGCAGATGGTCAATACCGGCACGGCACCGTCAAAATTGCCGCCGGAGGCGATGCGCGACTTTGAGTATCCCGGCGCGGCCAATTATATGAAGGCGCTGGCGGATCTGGCCCACGCGCTGCAGCAAGGTCCGCTGCCGCCGCGCATCGGTTACCTGGTCAGCGCGACCAGCAACGCGATCATGGCGGAACTGGTCGAGCATTATTATGGGCAGAATATGGAACTATGGAGCTTTGTCCGCACACATCCACAAGACTCAAAAGCGCAAGATATCGCCTACGCATTCTGGACGGATGAGGACGTTGCCATGCTGGATACCGATCATTGGCTGCAAGTTGCCGATAGCATCGAGAAGCATCTGCAACGTCAGTTTCGTTGAAATGAAAGGCCGCTTCATGATGGAAAACAAGAAAAGCGGGCAAGAATGAAAATTGATCCACATGTTGCCGGGGCAACGCCGGCCGGACTTTACGATTATAGCGCCGAGATCAAAAAAGGCATAAGTGGCTTCGAGAATGTGGGCGCTGCCGAAATAGAGCAATTTCATGCGTTGGGCTTCCTGGTCGTACACAACGCAATTGATCCGTCAACCGTTGTATCGGCCCGCGCCGCGCTGCGTGAGCTGATTCTGCGGCGCGATCTGGACAATATCATGATCGAATCGCAAGCTGCCCAGCGCTTTGCTATGCTTCCAGATGAGCAGCGACTGCATAGTGTGCGCAAGCTGATGCCAGTGATCGGATTCGATGCTCGCTTGCGTGCGGTCGCCGAAGACAAGGCTTTGTTGCAGGTGATGGAAGGCATCATCGGCGAGACGCCGGCGCTGGCCCAGGATATGGCCATGCTGAAACCACCGCGCATTGGACGCGAGAAGCCCTGGCATCAAGATATGGCCTACTTCGACTATCCCAGCGGCACTGCGATCGTCGGTGCCTGGATTGCGCTGGACGAGGCGCTGCCGGAAAACGGCTGCATGATGATAATCCCGGGCACGCACCGCGAGGGCCCGGTTCCGCATTGGACGCGGCGTGATTGGCAAATCTGCGATACCGATGTGCAGATCGGGCGCAGTGTTGCGGTTCCTTTGCCCGCCGGCGGCTGTTTGCTATTTCATTGCTTGCTGCATCACGGCACGCCAGCGAGCCGCTCGCATAAAACCCGTTGGGCCCTGCAATTCCATTATCGGCCCGCCAGCGTCACTCCCTTTGACGATAGTTCCCATCGGCTGGGTAGATTCGGCACGGAGGGCAAGGACGTCACCTGCTAGACTGAACCTGCCAGAGGAGTTCGCATGCAGCTAATCATCCTTCTCGGATTCAATCTCATCTTAATGCTGAGCTTCTTCCTGATCGGCGTGTACTTGTTCATGCAAGTGGACGAGAAAGGCAAGCGCCATTCGCTGCTGCTTGATTCGCAAGTCGATATCGCGGAGTTGGACGCGATGTTGCAGTCGAATCGATATGAAGACGCTTTGCAGCGTTTGATGCAAGTGTCGGAGGTTGATCGTTTTACAGCGGAAAAGGCGCTGAAGCATTTGCAAGGACGGCATAGCAGAAAGTGAGTTCAGCTCGAAAGTCGCCAATCGAAGGTCGATTGGTCAAGGCTCGAAGCTGCGTTCGCCAGCCATGATCGCGAAATCGAGCCGGTTCTCTAGCGGAGCCAGCGGACATATCCAGCGCGGGTTATAGGCGCAGGACGGGTTGTAGGCATAATTGAAATTCATGATCAGCTTTTGATAACGCGAGCCCAGATCCGCCCCCTTGCTGCTGTCGTAGAGATAGCGCCCGCCTCCGTAGGTGTGAACGCCATTGCTCGCATCGCGGAACGGGATAAAGATGCCGCCGCCATATTCGTTTATCCAATAGACATTTAGCTTCGCCACACCGCCTGGCAAAACGATGGTCATTTCACCGATTCGCTCAAGTTGGATAGCTTTAGCGCCACCGAATTCAAGCGGAAATGAGCGGATTTCCGCTGCAGGCTGGAAGTCGCCAATTTCGTCATAAGCGCGGTCATATTCAAAGTAGTTTAGTCCACTGAAGGTCGACTGTTGCGCTGCATCAAGCGCCGATTGCGGGTGCTTGGCAAAGAGGCCATCGCGTCTTGAGCGCCAAAGGGACCAGGTGCTGTCGTTGGCGCCACCGGCACGCACCTGCGCATATAAGGCGCTGACGCGGCTGCGCAAATCGAGCAGATCAAGCCGGTCTGACGTCATGAATTATGTCTGATGTTGAGAATATCGCCATCAAGCACGCGATATTCCTTGCCTTCAAGCCGATGCTTGCCCGCGCCTTTAATGGCGATCTCGCTGCCCAGCTCAACCAGGTCCTCATAACAAAAAACCTCGGCGCGGATGAATCCCCGTTGCAAATCGCTATGAATCACGCCGGCAGCCTGTGGCGCCGTTGCACCGGATGGAAAACTCCAGGCGCGGACTTCGTCCGAACCGACGGTGAAAAAAGATTGAATGCCCATCAAGTCGTATGACAAGCGAATGACTTTGAAACGGGATAGCTCGTTGATGCCGTACTCCGCCATGAACAGCTCGGCATCTTCGATATCGAGCTGAGCGATCTCGGCTTCAAGCGCGCCCTGAATGCCCACCAGCGCCCCCAATTGATAGGGCAGTTGAACCAGGCTGGCCGGATTCGCGCGCTCATCGCCCATGTTGACGACAACCAGCACCGGCTTCTGCGTCAGGAAACCGAATCCACGAATCTGCTTCTGTTCGACAGCGCTCAATGGCAAATTGCGCAGGGGTTGATCGCCGTCCAGATGCGCTTTCAATTTTTGGAAAAGGGGCTTTTCGTTGGCCAGTGATTTGTCGACTTTTTTTCCTTTGACGCGGATTTCCTGTTCGATGCGCTCCAACCTCGCCTCGACACTGAGCATGTCCAGCAAGAGGAACTCGTTATCAATCGTTTCCAGGTCACTTGCGGGATCTATGCGCTTGTAGGGATGCGGCACGCGTTCATCGGGAAAGTGTCGCAGAACGTGTACGAAGCCATCGACCTGCGCCAATTCGTTGCGGAATTGCCCGGCCAGGCCGCCTTCGCCAATGCCCTTGTCCAAACCGCCAATATCGTCATAGGTGATCTGAGTATAGGTGGTCTTTCGCGGCCGATACATCGTGCTGAGTCGATCAATACGCGTATCCGGAACACGTAACGTGGCAGTGAAGACCTCGAATTGACCGCTGGAGGTAGCGCCAGTCTGATAATCGCCACCAGTCAAGGCATTGAATATGGTAGTTTTGCCGCTATTCGGCAGTCCGATGATTCCCAAGCGCATAATTGTTCTGTCCTTTATGATGCAAACCTATATATTTTATAGCCGACGCGGTTTTCATGGCAGGGCTAATATGACAAATCTATTCGACCTGGATACCAGCAGGGCCGTGCGTAGATCAGGAGAAGAAACGTGAATAGCCTTCGACTCAAGCCGATGCGATATGTGAGAGGATCTTCCGGGCGCGTGTGGACCAGGTGAAGTTTTCCATGACCGTATTGCGCGCGGCCGTGCCCAGTCGCTGACGCAGTTCTGGATTGTCACGCAGGCGTTCGATTGCTTCTGCCCAGGCGGCAACGTCCGCGGGCGGCACGAGCATGGCGGTTTCGCCATCGCTGACCACATCGGACCAGCCGGGCAGATCGGAGGCGACAATCGCGCTTGATGAAGCCATGTATTCAAATAGCTTGAGCGGCGAGGTATAGCGCGAGAATTGTGTCGTGCGAGGATGTGGCATGGCACAAATATCGAAGGCAGCGAGGTAGCGTGGAACGTCTTGTGGAGGAACTTGCCCGACATAATGGAAGCGTGACTCTGCCATTCCCAGCTCGACCCACTGTTGCCTTAGCCGTTGCGCGCCCTGGTCCGGGTCCCCAACCAGCGCCAGATGAGCATCTTCCACGCTTGCCAGCGCCCCCAGCAAGGTACCGACGCCTTTGTCCATGCCGATCATTTGCAGACGTCCGACATAACCAACAATGAAGGCATTCTCGTCCCAGCCGATTTTCCGGCGCGCTGTCAAACGGTCTGTCAGTTCGGCGAATCGCGCCTTGCGGATGCCATCGTGAGCGACGATGGTACGCGCGGGATCGGCGCCACGTCTTCGGATGAGATCATCGCGCAATTGTGGCGTGATGGCTATCACGCTGCCGACGCTCTTGCAGACTTTGGTTTGCAAGGCAGCCCCTCGTCCTGATGTCGGGAATAGATGCGCTTCGTATGCCAGCGATGGCTTCGCTTTGAGCCAGGACAAGAGCGCCAGCAAAAATTCATCGCGGCTGTAATAAATATCGGCGCGGGTGAACAGAAGCTTGAGCATCATTATCAGCGCGTAGCTTAGCTGCAGCAAATAGAATGCCAGCCTGGCACCGAAGCTATCCTCCGGAAATAGCGGGAAGAGATCAACGCAGGGGATGCGTTGAATCTCGAAATTGCGGTCTACACCGTAATGGGCGAAGGGGTCGCTAACTTGGCGCATCTCGCGCGTGTTCCAGCGGCGCGCCACCGACAAGGTCACCTCGTATCCGGCCGCGGCAAATGCCTCGCAATTCTGCATGATTTGCAGTCCATGCGCTTTTTCCGTTGGCAGGCGCATCAATGAGATATAGAGCAGTTTGGGCATAGTCATCCTGTTTAGCCCGATTGCAGGAATTCAGGCATGCTTCGTCTGTCGCGGCAGAAACATGCTCAGTATACCCGCCGCCGCGATGATGACCGCCACAATTTGGAAGGTCGCCCCCAAGCCGATCTGGTCGGAGATAATACCGATAATCAAGGTGCCGATGGCGCCGGTACCGAAGATAAAACCCAGGATGGCGCCGGATGCGAAACCCTTGCGCATCGGGATCAGGTCTTGCGCCAGCACAACGATCAAGCTGTGTGCCCCGCCCGACAAACCCCCGGCTGCGATCGCGAAAACGAAAGCGATCGGACCATCAAATGCGGGAAGCAAGAAGAAGGCCGGCGCCGAACTCAACATGCTGAGCATCATCACCTTGCGCCGATCAAAGCGATCCGCCAGGCGTCCGAAAATCAAGCCGGAAAAAGCCGAGGCCATCCAGTACGAGCTGGTGATGGTGCCGTAAGCCGCGGGATCCCAGCCTTTCTGCTCGAAGAGTACAGGCACAAAAGCCACAGAACCCTGCTGTCCCAAGCCGCGCAGCAAGACGATCGTGCCCAGGATGACAAATGCCAAAACGGGAAAATGATCTTTCTTGCCGTTGGCGGCATCTTCATTGCGTTTGAGACGCTGTTGCTGGTGTTCATGGTGCTTGGGAATATTTATCGCCATCAGCAAGAAGCCGGGGATTGCCGCCAGCGCCATGACGATGATCGGTGTCACATTGTCTTGTATGCCGAAATAGTTTGCGCCGACAACCTGCCCCAGACTGCCCAGTGGATCAGGATTCGCCAGGTCGAGCAGAATGCCCGCGATGGCCGGACCGAGCGCCAGGCCCATCTGCCCCATCAAGAAAAAGAGCGCCATATTGAAGGCGGAACGGCCCGGCTTCGATTCCGCAGAGTGCAAAGCTCCGACCGGATGCAATGCCCCGCTGCCAATGGTACCAATCACAAGGGGGATGAACATCAACCAGTATTGCCGCGTCAGCGCAGCCAGCGTGACCGACAGCGTTATCATCGAGACATGAAACGCCAGACCCAAAGCGCCGATCCAGCGGCCGCCACTGCGATCCGCCAGGATGCCGAAAAACGGCTGTGTCAATGCGCCGAGCAGTTGTGCCCCGCTGACAGCCAGGCCGATCTGAATATTGCTCATCGGCAGCATGCCCGCGGCCAGGAAGGTCAAGAGTACCGGTGTCATTGAGGCAAAGACATCGTTGGTCAAATGACCGATACAAACCGACCACAACAAGCGTGTACTGCGCGGCATCGTGATAGCCTCAGATAAGATAAGGGGCAATCATAACGTTACGTTGGCAAGTTGAGAATGTGGATTATGCGCGACTTTTCGAAGAGGAAGGGACGATCTAACCGTCAAGACTCCTGCGAGAAATCCTTGAGCTTGTTCCTGATTTCGCCGGGGCTTACGTCGTTCTTGGCGGTTTTGGAATAAATGTGGACGAGAATTATAGTATTCATTTTTTCCAGAGCATAGAGTGCGCGGAAGCCGCTGCTCTTACCTTTTTTTGCGGACTTATTTGTTAAGCGAACTTTGTACACCGTGCGTCCGATGTCTGGTACCAAATCGCCGTGGATACCTTGCGTCTCAAAGTCGTCCAACAGACCCTTGATATCGTCGCGCACCCTAGGATATTTTTTCTTGAGTTTTTTGACTTCTTTTTTGAACTCGGGTGTATAGTTGACCGCGACGCGCATTTGAAGACTACTTATGCATCAAGATCATCAAGCAATTCCGCTATGGGCTTATGATCGCCCGCCAATGCCTGCTGATAGCCTCGCGCGATGCCATCCAGAACTTCATTCTTTGACGGCGCGCTGTAGTTTGCACCCGAGGTATGGGGTGAGATCGCAGCCTCTGGATGGTGGCGCTGAACAGCAACTTGGTTTGATTTTTGTTTTCCCGTTGCTTTTGGTTCAAGTGCTTGGCTACCCATTGGCATTCGCCTTCAGATCCTTAATAACTGCCACGCATTGACGTATACGCAGTCTAGACGATCTTATAATATGTTGCAAGTATTATACAATAGCGCGCCAAAGGGCATAACTGTCTCAGTGAACCGGCAGACGAGGACAAAACATGGCTGTTGATTACGACAAAATGCAAGCGATTCCGCAGCGGGATGAACCCTATCACATCGTGGTAACTGCCGCGCATCATGATGATATCGAATTTGGTGTGGCCGGCAGCGTGGCGCGCTGGATCCGCGATGAAGGCGCCAGCGTGACATATGTCATCATCACTGATGGCGGTTCGGGCAGCAATGATCCCGATCTGACGCGCCAGGAAATTGTCGACTTGCGCTATGAGGAGCAAATGGCAGCCGCTGCCGCCGTGGGCGTGAGCGATGTGCGCTTCCTCGGCTATCCGGACGGCCACCTGCTAGCGACCCTGGACTTGCGGCGTGATATCACGCGCATCATCCGCGAGACCAAGCCCTACCGCGTCGTCTGCCAAGATCCCACCACAGTTTTTGTGCAGGCGAGTTATATCAATCATCCTGATCATCGTGCGGCCGGAGAGGCGACACTATACGCGGCTTTTCCCAGTGCAGAGACCCGTCCCATTTTCCCGGAGCTGTTGGCGGAAGGTTACGAGCCGCATAAGATTGGCGAGCTTTATTTGAATCTGACCTTGGAAGCGACGCATTACCACGATATCAGCAGCAGCATCGAATCGAAAATGTCAGCTCTCGGCGCCCATGTTTCGCAGATCGGATCAGGCGAAGATTTCGAGAATGGCGCGAAGAAATGGATGATACAGAGTAATCGAGATGGCGGCAGGATGGTCGGCGTCGAATATGCCGAGTACTTCCGCGTGCTTAAATTCGATGCCGAGCGCAAAAGCTGGTATGAAGAAGAAATGGAGCGTCTTCAAGCGGAGGCGGTTGGCGACTAGCATCAGTGCAATAATGGTGGTTTAGCAACGAAGCTCGCGCAAAGTCGCTTGCACACATCTCACGATTTCACACATATTGGGGCGATTCATCAAGTCGCTCCTTTTGGCATCTACGAGAAACGTGCGCCCTGGCGGACCGCCCCTTCAGCATAAACCTGCTCACGGTTTCTTTGGCGCAGCATAGTCGGCAATTGCTCAGACGTATGCGATGGCGGTAGAATAGGCGCGAATCCGAATTGAGCAAAGAAGGACAGAGATGATTCTTACAACCTATCAATCAGGCGATGGCATTCAGCTTGGCATTAAAACCGAGTGCGGGATATTGGATGTGGCAGCTGCGGTAGCGGCGACAGGCGTGGACTGCCCGGCCAGTGCCGATGCCGCGTTCTCGCAGGGAACGTCTGCCTTGCCGGCTCTTGCGGAACTGCTGAGCCAAGCCGATGACGCCGGGCTCTACCTCGATGAAGCGAGTTTGACCTACGCGCCGGTAGTGCCCAACCCGGGCAAGATCTTGTGCATCGGTTTGAATTACAGCAAGCACGCGGCCGAGTCTGGCATGGCGCCGCCCGAGTATCCAGTGCTCTTCAGCAAGTTCAATAACGCTATAGCCGCCCCCAATGAAGACATCCCCATGCAAGCAGATTGGGAGACCGTCGATTATGAATCTGAACTGGGCGTGGTAATTGGCAAGACGGCGCGCAATGTCTCTGAAGCGGACGCGCTTGATTGCGTCTTCGGCTATTGCAACATGAACGATCTTAGCGAGCGCGACCTGCAGATGCGCAGTGGACAATGGCTGCTGGGCAAATCGCTGGACAAATTCCTGCCCATCGGTCCTTATGTCGTGACGACCGATGAGATTCCCGATCCGCAGAATCTTTCTGTCAAAGGCTGGATGAATGGCGAGTTGAGGCAGGATAGCCATACCGGCGATATGATCTTTAGCGTAGCCGAGGTCATCGCCTATGCCAGTAAAGTCATGACATTGAGCCCCGGCGATATCATCAGCACCGGCACGCCGGAAGGCGTGATCCTGGGAATGGATCCGCGTGTGTGGATGCAACCAGGCGACGAGTATGTCGTGGAAGTAGAAGGGTTGGGCAAGTTGAGCAACCGGATGGTCGAGGCATAATTATGGCGGATACCTATCTCGTTAGCGGTGGCATGGGTTGTATCGGCGCCTGGACGCTCTATCATTTGTTGCACAGTGGCAAGAAGGCGGTCAACTTTGACCAAAGCACGGACAGGCATCGGCTGGATTGGCTGATGAGCGCGGAGGAGCAGGCGCAAATCAGCTTCGTGCAAGGCGACCTGCGCGCTACGGATGCGGTCAAAGCGGTCTTCGCCGAACATGAGATCACGCATGTCATCCACCTGGCGGCGCTGCAAGTGCCCTTCTGCCGCGCTAATCCGGCTCTGGGCGCGCAAGTGAATGTGACTGGCACAGTCAACATCTTCGAAGCCGCGCGCGAAAACGGCGTCGGGCATGTCGCATATGCTTCGTCGATCGGCGTCTACGGTCCGCCCTCGGACTTTCCGCCCGGTCTGGTACCCAACGATGCGCCTAAGAATCCGCGTACACTCTATGGCGCATACAAGGTCTGCAATGAACAGACTGCCCAAGTGTATTTCTACGATTACGGCATTTCCAGCACAACTTTGCGTCCCTACACGGTCTATGGCGTCGGGCGCGATCAAGGTATGACCAGCGAGCCAACGCACGCGCTTGTTGCGGCGGCCAAGGGAAAACCCTACAGAATCGCCTTTAGTGGCACGATGCAGTTTCAGTTTGCGTCCGATGTGGCGCGGCAATTCATTTTAGCTGCCGAGGATCCCTTGAATCGCGCGTGCGGATTTAATCTGGGGCAATCGGTATCGACTGTTGAGGAGTTTGTGGCGATCGCCGATGCCATCTTGCCGTCGGCGCAGATTGGTGTAGCGGACAATCCCCTGCCCTTCCCCGAAGGCTTTGACGATAGCGCGCTGCAGGAGAATTTCGTAGCGGTCTACAAGACGCCCTTGGCGGTCGGAATTGCTCAGACTATCGAACATATTCAGCGCCTGGGCGACAGGATTTGATTTGGGCTAACCGCACAGGCACATAGAGAACACAAAGAATAACGCTAGCAAAAATGGAGGGTTTACCTTCTGAAGTTGTTCGGTAGGATCCTAATAACGATATTGCTCGCTGCGCCTTTTGCTGTTCCCATAAACGCCGCAGATATCACGGTGGAAGAGAACTGCAGACTGGCGGATGCGATTGAAGCGGCAAACACGGACGCAGTGACGGGCGGTTGTCCCGCTGGGCATGGCGCGGATGTGATTGCGCTCTCGGCGGATATTACGCTTGATGCGCCGCTTCCGCAAATCAAGACGGTCATTAGAGTTGAAGGTGCTGGCTTTACGATAAGCGGCAATGATAAATATCGCATATTTTTTATCGATGGCGGCAATCTGACTCTGAATGAACTGACCCTTACAAAGGGCTTTACTGATTGGGGCGGCGCGATCAATAACGAGAGAGGAAGTGTCAGCATCAGCAACAGCGCTTTCTCTGACAATTCCGCTGTTGCAGGTGGCGCTATCTATAACAGCGGCGAATTAAGCATCAGCAACAGCGTCTTCACTGACAATTCAGCGAGAACCGATGGCGGCGCGATCTTCAACCAAAGAGAGTTAAGCATTATCAAGAGCACATTTAACAATAATTCCGCCAGCAATGCGGGAGATAAGGGCAGCGGCGGCGCGATTTACCACGCTTTTTTCTCCGCAGAGCTAAGCATCGAGAGCAGCGCCTTCACTGACAATTGGGCAAGACTTAATGGTGGCGCGATCTACAGCGGTGGAGAGATAGCCATCAAAAACAGCGTCTTCACTGACAATCGAGCACGAGAGAACGGTGGTGGGTTGCATTTGGGTCATTCCGCGAACACGCTCACACACCTTACAGTTGTGCACAATGCCGCCTTCGTCCGTGGTGGTGGCATCTATGTTCCGCCCTTGGGTGCCAACAGAGCAGTCAACCTGCGGAACAGCATTGTGGCCCTGAATGACCCCGTTGACTGTCACGGCAAGCTAAATCAGGATATTGGCAATTTAATCCAGGATGGCTCTTGTTTCTCGAAACAGGGTGGCAGTCCCGCGCTTGACTCAATTGTCATACCCGAAGATGGCTCGCCGGCCTATTACCCGCTAATGGTCGGCAGTCCCGCCATTGACGCCGCTCATCCAGCGTATTGCAGCGAGACCGATCAAATCGGCACGAAACGACCGCAAGGCGGAGCTTGCGACATCGGCGCGATTGAATACGTACTTTTCAAATAGCTGCTGGCATCACTCCCCTTCCCTCTTTATGGGGGTAAGGGGCCGGGGATGGGGGGTGTAGTGGCAGCAAAACGCTCCCTCAAATTCAACATATTTGTGTCCAGTTTATTGAGACCAATACAGGGTAAGAAACATGTCCAATTCCATGCGCATATTCCAGCAACTCAGCGTCAAGCTGCTCAATATGCAGCGGCAGCGGCATCATGCGATAGATTATGTCATGATCAAGGTGCCATCGTCATTCGCGCCGGTGCCAGCCGAACGCAACTTCGTGCAGCGGCAGATTCTGGGCGCGCCGCCGATGAGCTTGCTGGAATTCGTGGCGGCGTTGGATCGCATTGGCGACGACCCGCGTCCGCTGGGCGTGATTTTGTATTTGCGCGGTTTATCCGCCAGCACAGCCGATTTGCAGACGATTCGCGATGCGATCTCGCGCCTGCGTGACAAGGGCAAACGCGCTCTCAGTTTTGCGCCCGGCTATCGAACACTCGATTATTTTGTGGCGAGCGCCTGTGATGAGATCTTGCTGCCACCCGGTGGCATGTTGGAAACATCGGGTCTTTTCAGCCAACAGGTCTTCCTTAAAGAGAGCTTGGCCGCGGCTGGCTTGCTTTTTGATTCGGTAGCGATTTCGCCTTACAAAGGCGCCGCTGACCGCTTCACCCGCAATGAGCCGTCTCCCGAAGGACGTGAACAGACCAATTGGCTGCTCGATTCGATCTACGACATGATCGTCGACGGCATCGCCGCCACGCGCAAGCTGAAGCCGAACGAGGTCAAATTGATGATCGACGGCGCCATCCACCTTTGCGATGATGCGCTGGAAAAAGGCTATATCGACGGCATTATGAACGAGGAGGCCCTGGTCGAGTATCTGGGCATCACCAGGATCACAATGTGGGAAGAGGCGGATCAGCAGCTCTACTTGCCCGTGCGCGATTTCGGCAAGCGCTATGTCGGCGTGATTTATGCCGGCGGCATGATCGTCGATGGCGAAAGCGCCACACCGCCCAGCGATATGCCGCTGCCAATCCCCTTTGTCGGCGGCGAACGCCTGGGTGATGTCACGCTCAATCAACAGGTGCGCAACCTGATGCAAGATCCTCAATGTGGCGCCTTGGTGCTGTATATCGACAGCGGCGGCGGCTCGGCAACAGCTTCGGAATCGATGGCTTCCGCCTTGGAAGAATACGCAAAATCACGTCCATTGGTGGTGTACATGGGTGGCGTCGCCGCATCCGGCGGCTATTATATCGCCACGCCGGCCCATTGGATCGTGGCGCAGGCCGGCACCATCACTGGTTCCATCGGCGTGATCATGGGCAAGCTGGTCAATAGCGATTTGCTCAAGAAACTGCGTTTCAATGCCGTTTCCTACCTGCGCGGTGACAATGCCGATCTGATCGCTGGAGAGAAACCTTTCAGCGATGCGCAACGGGAGATGATCCGTGACAGTATCGATCATATCTATCAGCAATTTCTCAATCGCGTGGCGGATAGCCGGGAATGCAGCGTTGCCGAGATTGATGCGATAGGTGGCGGTCGCGTTTGGACCGGCCAGCAAGCGCTGCAGAATGGCTTGGTTGATGAGATCGGCAACTTGCAATCCGCCATCGATAAAGCGCGTGAATTGGCGAAACTGCCGGACACGGCGCCTTCGGTCCTGGTGCGCGATAAAGGCAAGCCGATCGGTGTGCAGCTGGCGGAAAAGAATCCGGCGGCGCTGGCGAAGTATGCGGTCGAGAATATCGAGATGCTGACAAATCGCGCACAATGCATCATGCCGTCCGAATGGCGGATGAAATGATGGAGCAGCGAGAGATTTTTACGATTGGCTATGGAAATCGCAAGATTGGCGAATTTCTCGACCTGCTACGGAAATATGAGATTGAACTGTTAGTGGATGTGCGCTCGCATCCGTCTACACGAGCAAAATATGGTGACTTGGAAAAATATAATCAAGAGGCATTGAATGATACGCTTAATCGCGAAGGTATTGATTACCTGTTCCCTAGAACGACCCCGCGTTTGTATAGTAAGGAAAACCTTTTGGGTGGCCGACCGCGAGGTGATACAGACTGCTATATTGATGGCAAGCTGAATGCGGAACGTTGCGAAGAACGAATATGGTATCGGGAAGGTATTGCACTCTTAAAGGAATTGGCATGTGAGCAACGCGTCGTCATTATGTGTAGTGAGTTAGACCCCGAACGCTGCCACCGCTACTATGTTATTAGTAAAACCTTGACAAAAGATGAGAACTTCACTGTAATTCATATAGACAGAGCGGGAGGTCTCATATCGCATAATGAGTTGGAGCGTACGTTAGAGGCAAAAGAGAAGCCGACCCAGCAATCGCTATTTTGAGGCGCACCAGTGAAAGAAAAACTGCCCCTAAAGATCTTCACCATCGGCGTCTACGGCCATACAGAAGACGAGTTTTTTGGCGCGCTCGTAGACAAGAAAATCGACCTATTCGTTGATATTCGGGCGCGGCGGAAAATGTCGCGCTGGTCAAATTATGGCTTCGTCAATAAGACTGCTCTGGATGAAAAGCTGAACGAGATTGGCATTGAATACGTCCATCTGAAAGATCTCGCGCCGACAGACGAGATCCGCGCCTTGCAGCACAAGGTGGATGAAGCGGCTCGAGTGCGCAAGCGAGACCGGACGGAATTGAGCGAGGCCTACAAAAAAGCATACAAAAAGGAAATCCTGAAGAATCGGAAACGCAAAGAAGAAAACAAGCTGCATGTATTGCAACTCTTGACGCAAGCACGAGCGAACGCTGGATACATTGGTGCACAGCCGCAAAACATGGTTCTGTTTTGCGTAGAAGGAAATGCGAAAGCCTGCCACCGTTCACTAGCATATAAGAAATTTCGCAGCGAATTTAAACAGAAAGGATACGAAGTTAAGCCAGTCAAGCATTTAAAAGCGAATTAGGAGTTTGAGATGACACTTGTTTTGATTCTTGGACGCACAGAAATGTATCACGGGCACTGTATAGGGGGCCGGGTGCTGGAGACGGGAAGAAACGTTCGTTTGCAGAAGCCAAATGGATATGCGCAGCCGTCTAACATTCCAATGAAAGTGGGAGATATCTGGGACATTGAATTAAGCGAACGTCTATCTAGCGAGATAATCCCCCCGCATACCGAAGATGTATGCGTACATGGAATGCAATTCGTCGGGAAAGTTGAGCCCAGAAAGTTAGAGGAACTCATTACTCGTAATTATTCACCAGCAACGGTGAAACCAAAACAGCTCTTTGATGGGAGAATCAAAATCAATAAATTCAAACGTGCACGTATCTGGTCAGGTGATAATTTACCTAGTTACAGCATAGGATTCTGGCGGTTGGACAAGGCGTTGCACAAATGCAAAAATGAATATGGCAGTACAAGATACGCATATTGCAGTGCAGATGTGAGTTGCGATCTCGACGACGAAGATTTGGTACTGGATGTGCCGTACAAGGGTGTATTAAAAGAAACAATTGATTGCATACCCGCAGGCACAATATTACGGTTTTCATTGGGAAGAATCTACAAAGGCAGCAACTGGCTACAGCTTTCTGGCTGGTTTCGCGATGAAGAATCACCTGACTTAAGAAAAGCTCTAATAGAGGACTTATTTAGGCCGACAAACTTGGATGAACTTTACAAACGTCATTCAGTTACGTTTCCCAAAGGACAACATCCATGACATCAGTTCCCGCACGCGCAGACGTCCCTATCGAATCAACCTGGAACCACGAATCCGTCTTCCCCTCATTCGCTGCCTGGCGCGAGGAATATCAAGCCACCATCGCTGCCGTCGGCGATATCGCAGCCTACCAGGACACGCTGTCACAGAGTCCCGGCAGACTTGCCGAGTGGTTCGAGTATCGCGCTTCAGTCGCCCGCCGCGTCTGGACGCTGTACATGTACCCTTTGATGTGGCAAGCCTGCGATGGCAATCACGAAGAGATCAAGGGCATGCTGGGGCAAGCGCAAGGCCTGGCTGGGCAATTCATGGCGGCTTCGTCCTTCGATTACCCCGAACTGCTGGCGATGGATGAAGATATACTGCTGACCTGGGTCAAGGACGAAGAAGTTCTCAATCTCTATCAGCAGCATATTGATGATCTATTGCGCACGAAGAAGCACGTGCTCTCGACCGAGGTTGAGGCGGTGCTGGGTTTGCTATCGGATCCGCTCGGGCGCGTTGATGACATCCGCAGCGCGCTAACGGATATGGATATGACTTTCGCGCCTGCCGTCAACGGCGCTGGAGCGGGGTTGGCGTTGGTGCAAAGTACGCGAGACAAGCTGCTTTCCGATGGCGACCGCGAGCTGCGCAAGACGGCATGGAACAATTATGCCGACAGCTTCCTCAAGTTCAACAATACGCTGGCTGCGACTTATCTGGCATCGGTCAAGCGCAACGTTGTGCAGGCGAGGCTGCGTGGCTACGAGAGCGTATTGCATGCCAAACTGGTGCCCAACAACATCCCCGTTGAAGTCTTCCACAACCTGATCGACACCTGTAAGAAACATATTCCAACCTGGCATCGCTATTGGGATGTGCGGCGGCGCGTAATGGGATACGACACGATTCATCCCTACGATCTCTGGGCGCCACTGACGACGAAAGATCCCCAATTATCCTTTGCCGATGCCGTCGAGATGATCGCAAGCGGGATGGCGCCACTGGGCGAGGATTACGTTGCGACACTGCGGCGCGGCTGCCTGGAAGAGCGCTGGGTGGATCATGCGATCAATGATGGCAAATCCGAGGGCGCCTTTTCTTTCGGCACTTACGACAGCTATCCCTTCATCATGATGAGTTTTGACGGCAATTTGAGTTCGATGGGTACCCTGGCGCACGAGCTGGGCCATTCGATGCATAGCTATTACACACGGGCGAATCAGCCCTTCGTTTACAGCGATTATTCGATGTTTGCCGCTGAGGTCGCCTCCAACTTCAATCAAGCGTTAGTGCGAGCGCATCTCTTCGCCAATAACGGCGATCGCGATTTCCAATTGGCGCTGATACAAGAGGCGATGGATAACATTCACCGCTATTTCTTCATCATGCCCACTTTGGCGCGCTTTGAGTTTGAAGTACATAGCCGCATGGAAAACGATGAGCCGCTGACGCCGGATATGCTCAACGAGATCATGTCGGGCTTTTATGCCGAGGGTTATGGCGAAACCATGACTGACGATCCGCGCCGCACCGGCTCCACCTGGGCGCAATTCGGGCATCTCTACGAAGCGTTCTACACCTTCCAATATGCCACCGGCATTTCCGCGGCACATGCGCTGGCGAATGGCATACTTGCGGGCGATGATCCCAATGCTGTGGGTCGCTATCGGGAATTCCTGCGCGCTGGCAGCGCCGATTATCCCATCAATGTACTGCGCGCGGCCGGTGTGGATATGTCGACCCCACAAGCGGTGGAGGAGACTTTCAAGGTGCTGGAAGGCCTGGTGGATCGCCTGGAGGGATTGGTAGAGTAGGCGAAGATGCAACCCAATCGACCGCAAATTGACCGAGACACGGCAATTGCCATGGCGGTTTTCTCGGGCAACCTGTTGTACCGGGAGGCGGATGATGCCCACGCATGGGCGTTGACGCTGATCGTCTCCAACCTTTTTGAATTGATTGGGGAAGGCGTGACGGGCGCTGATCGTTTTGCGGATGGCTTTACCAAGGTTGCTCGTCTTGGAAATGTGCATGCGACTGTATTGGGCTGGGATCAAGTCTGTATTGCCAGGGCGATCCGGAATTGGATTGACCATGGATTAAAACTTGACAGACCGCAAGAAATGAACAGCACGAGCAAAGCCAGAACAAACGTAGAAAGAATCGACATTATCCCCGTGTCGGAGGAGCGCGCCAGTGAAGATTTGTATCGTGTATACTGTAACAAGGAGGATATCTATGAGTTGTACTTTTCACCAACGAGATTCTGGTCGTATGTCCAAGACTGGTACGAAAGCAGAGATGACCCATGAGAGTTTCAAAGTACGTACTCTTTGAGCCTGGCGGACGGCAGGTTAGCGGTTACAGCTACGGCAAATTAGTGGAGCGACGATACATAGATATCGTACGCGCTGGAGTTGAGTCGACCTGTAAGGAAGAGTTCCTTAACCACTTGCGCGACGCGAATGAACGGTTCGGAATGGAAAAGCTTCGCGAATGTCGCGTGGGCTATGTCGACGACAATGGCGCCGGGGTCTATTTCGATGCGCTGGAATTCCTGGAAAACGAAGGAAACATGCACGAAAGTAGTGAGTCGCCGAATTAAATCCCTTCCCATTCCCGTTATCTCGCGCACAGTTCAGCAAGATCCTCGGCCTGCGTAGAGACGCAGACGCTTTGCTGTTTGCGTAAAGGCAGGCTACAATTCCCCGAAATCAACCTCGGTCGGAGAAAAAAATCATGCCCAAGATCACCTTTGTCGGTGCGGGAAGCTTTGGCTTTACCCGTAAGCTTGTAAAAGACATATTAACCTTCCCGCTGCTGGAAGGCGCGGAAATCGCGCTGATGGATATCAACGCCGAACGCCTGGATTTCGCCAAACGCGCCATCTCTCGCATCGTTACCGCCGGCGAGTATCCGGCCACCGTGACCGCTACCATGGATCGCGCCGCCGCGCTCAAAGGCGCAGACTATGTGGTTGTGACAATTCTCGTTGGCTCAACCGAAGTCTGGCGGCACGATATCGAAATCCCCATGAATTATGGCGTCGATATGAATGTGGGAGATACACGCGGCGTTGCCGGCATCTTCCGCTCTTTGCGCACCATACCGGTTCTAGTCGATATCGCCCGCGATATGGAACGCTACTGCCCCAACGCGCTAATGCTGAATTACACCAATCCGATGGCGATGCTTTGCCGCGCCATGGACATCGAAACAGATATCCGCGTTACCGGGCTCTGTCATAGCGTACAGGGCACTTCGAAAATGTTGGCGAATTGGATCGACGCGCCTTATGAAGAGATCAACTATACCTGCGCCGGCATCAACCACACAGCTTGGTTTATCGAATACACCTGGAATGGCGAAGACGCCTATCCGCTGATCCAAAAGGCAATCCGGGAAAACGAGGACACTTACAACGCCGAACAGGTGCGCAACGAAATGTACCTGGCGCTGGATTATTATGTGACCGAATCGAGCGGCCACAACTCGGAGTATAATTGGTGGTTCCGCAAGCGGCCGGATCTGGTCGAAAAATACGCTACGCATGGCACCAACTGGAATCCAGGCGAACATGCTTATATCTTGAAAGAATACCGCCGGCGCGAAAGTGATTGGCGCGACGATATCCACGAGTGGTTCGAGCAAGACGAAATTGATCTCGCGCGCGGCCACGAATACGCAGCCTATATCATCAATGCCATGGAAGGCGGCAGCCCCTTCAAATTCAACGGCAATGTGCCCAACAAAGGACTGGTCGATAATCTGCCCGGCAACGCCTGCGTCGAGGTGCCGGTTTGGGCATCGCGCGATGGATTGGAAGCTGTAGCGGTGGGCGCGCTGCCGCAATCCGTGGCGCCGCTGACCAACCTCTATTCGCAAATCGAGGAGATGGCTGTCGAGGGCATCCTCACGGGCGATCGACGGCTGATCTATCAAGCCGTGGCTTATTCTCCGCTATCGGCGGCGGTCTGCTCGCTGCGGGAGATCCAGTCGATGGTGGATGAGTTGTTTGCGGTGAACGAGGCATTTCTCAAGCCGGTCTTTGCATAGGGGACAAGACATTGAGATATAATCAATGGAGAGGTGGGATCAAAAAATGTGGCGAATGAAACCGCTGTTAAAAATGGTAGCGCGAATGGTTGGCTACTGTACCGCGCTGACGGCGCTAAGCTATTTTCTTTATTATGGCTTGCTTGCGCCATCGTTGTTCCCTGGCTTGTACTTTGGCACAATCACTGGGCATATGGTGGGGCTTGCTGTTGAAGGCGTTTTGACAGGTCTGGGATTGGGCTTGGCAATGCTAATGCTGACTGCCATTTTCTTTCGTCAGATTCACCGACCCGCCTTCTATCGCTTTGCCATGCTGACGGCCTCACTCATCCTCGTCATACTATATATGTCAGCCAACTACTACCTCACCCATTTGTCTGTCGCGCTGGAGTATCGTCCTGAGATAGCCGCCCTATTCACTGTCGTCATTGTCAAATACGGCTTGGCCGCCTATCTAAGCCACATCGTCGCCGGCAAGTACCTGCGGGAAATAGCCGCCACGGATAATACCGCACCTGCTTAGTCATCCCCTGCCCGCAAGCGATCCCGCGCCGGGCTGAAATTGGGATTGAAGGTGAGCGCCATATTGTAATCCTGCAGCGACCTGTAGCATTCGTATCGCCAACCCTTCTCAAGTTCCCGGAATGCATTTGAAATCTTGACCAAACCTCGGTTACATGTGGGTACCGTATCTTACACAAATCAGAGCAAGGATGAAAACTGGGCAAGCGAACAGACGCTCAACCACGAAGGACGGATTTCCGCGCTTGAGGGCTCATATCAGCGCTTGGCGACAAAGGCTGATATCGAAAGTTTGCGTGCAGAGCTAAGGTCGATGCGCTGGAGCATCGGCGTCACCGTCGCGCTAATCGTCACGATTATCAACGTGATCGTGCAGTTAGCCTTGAACACTTGATTTTCCACCGTGCCGTTGATCTTGGCAGCAAAAGTGACCGCGATCACGCCGACTGAATTTTTCATACTTGCCAAATACCAAAGCTCTATACCGGCGACCTAGCTATTCTGCGCCGTGAGCCGTTCTTTGGCTTCCTGCGCCGGTGTGAAATTGGGGTTGAAGTTGTAGGCGGTATGGTAATTCTGCAGCGCCTTATCCAGTTCGCCTCGTCCCTCGCGCGCCATGCCCAGGTAATACCAGGTCTCCTCGACCAAGTGGCCGCCGTTATCGTTCTGATTCTGCCGCGCGATGGCGATCATGTCATCGTAGCGCCCGGCCTCATAATAGGCTTCGTAGGGTCCAAATTGGTACCACATCATACGCCAGGGCAAGCCCAGCGAAATCGCCCGATCGTAGGCTTGCGCCGCCACATCGTGCATGCCCAGGTTGACGAAGTTGGTGCCCATATTGAACCAGGCGAAGGCATCATCGGGGTCAGCGATGGCTTCTGCCCGCGCCATCTCCAGCGCGCGGATTTGGTTCTGCCACTCATCACCATCTTCGCCCAGCAGCGCCATGAGCTCGTCCTCGCGGTTGAGCGTGTAAAGGACGATGTAGGTGTAATTGAAGTGCTGCCAATAATTCGTCAGGGCATCGTAGCTATAGCGCGTATTGGGTCCCTGGAAGCTATCCATGCTGTTGAATTCTTGCAGTGACTCGTCATAACCGGTCAGCAGCAGATAGTGGCCCATCCAGGTATAAGTGGCTGGTTCGTAGCCTTTTTCGACGATGACCGGAAAGTCGTTGACCATCAGCGTCTTGAGCAAATCGGTAGTACCGCCGCTTCGCTGCAGACCGTAGATCGGCATTTCCGGGATCTGTGTATTGACGAATTTGACCATTTGCCAGGGGCTGACGTTCTTGTCTTCGCCGTTGGGCTTGAGCCAGTTGGCAGCGCGGTTTTGATCATCTTCATATCCGAAGTGAACCAGCGCGTTGGTCAACGTGGCGGGCCCACAGTTGTTCCAACCCTGATATTCCTTGCCTAGCGTGTTCATACGAAATATCGACGGCAAGGCCTCTGCTGCATCCTGCGTCTGCGCCAGCATACCCAAGTTGAAAAGACTGAAAACGAGCAAGAATTGAAAGAGTCTCATGTTGCGGCACCCCTGCCCTTGCCGAGCTACTCACTTATTATACACGGATTCGGCAAAGCCAAGCCTACGCTTGCCTGACGCCACCAAGCGTCCTTTTCACAGCCGCTCGGCGGCAGCGATAAAGTCTGTCGCGCTCACACGAAATATCAAACCTTCTGCTCGTGGGAGCATAGCGGTTTGTCAAAAAAGACTACGGCGCGATTATCTTGCCGAAAGTTGACGGCATTCGCTACACGCTAGTCCCAGCCTTCTTCAATGCTGACACTCAGCTGGCCCCGGTGCTGCCACTGTGGGGCGGGCTCAATAGTCGGCTCGTCTTCACCCGCTTCGACCATGCGCCGTATCAAGCGCGAGCGCAGCACTTCACTGACCTCTCGATGCGATTCCACTCCAGCGCGATTGTTCAGCTCAAAGGGATCGGCGAGTAGATCGTACAGCTCGGATTCGACATAGGTATCGCTGGCAGGATCATTCCAACCATTTTTATTAGGCGCCGCCACCGCGTATTTCCAGCGTTTGCTGCGGATGGCGCGGCCGACATGTGATTCGCTGAATTGAATGAAGACCTCGTCTGGCCATTCCACATCTCCCCGATCGAGCAGCGGCAAGATCGATTGACCTTGCATCTGTGGCGGCACATCAATCCCGGCCGCATCAAGCAGGGTCGGTGGCAAATCGATCAGGCTGACCATCTGAGACAGGCGTCCGCCACCCGTGAATGGCCCGCCAAAGAGCGCCGTAGGCAGGCGCACCGATGCATCATGGCAAGAGCGTTTGTATTCATCGTTGCGGGTCTTGAAGTGGCAGCCATGGTCGGTGGTGAAGAGAATGATGGTATTGTCCAACATATCCAGGCTGATCAGCGCATCCATCAAGCGACCCAGCGCTTCATCCAGGCGTTTGACGATGCCCAGATAACCGGCCAGGTGTTGATGAGTCGATCCGCCCAATGCCGCCAAATCATGCGGCACCCAGCGGCCGCGATACCGTTCGGCATAACCGACCGGCGCCGGATAATCGTCACGATGATTCTGATGATGCGGCTCTAAAAATGACATAAACAGGAAAAAGGGATTGTCTTGATGCCCATCGATATATCGAATAGCGGCATCAGTTTGTGCGTCGACGCGATAGCCCGGCAGTTTCTGCGCTTGCTGATCGTTGTCATACATCACCAGGTCATAGGCATCAGAGGTGAATTCCAGCACGTTCGACGCCAGCCAATATTCATAACCGCCGCGCTGCTCTGGCGCTACCGCTCCCATACCTTGGTCCGCCAGATGCCATTTGCCGATATAGGCTGTGTCGTAGCCGGCGCCGTTGAAGTAATGAGCAAGCGTTCTGCTGTCTTGCGGCAGGGCAATATTGTTGCGGTAACAGCCGGTTTCGGTGGCGTACAAACCGGTTTGCAGACAAGATCGGGCCGGGCCACAAACCGGTTGACAGGTGAAGGCATAATGCACATCGGTTCCTTGACGCGCCATACGATCGAAATTGGGTGTCAGATCGAGTGGGTTGCCGTGAACGCCGGTGGTATCCCAGCGTTGCTGGTCGGTGAAAAACACGATTACATTGGGACGCTTCTTACCTGCCATCAGTTCGCTTCTCCCTTATGTTGATTCCGCAGCAATTGTGCCAGATGAAGGGAAAATTCACAAACTGCGGACCACTGGTCAAGGATGAAATGTAGGGTACGTCGTCCGCACACTCGCCTGCATTTATTCTTGTTGTCGCCTGCGCCGGTTCGATATGTGAACAATTTGCGTTCGGGCAGCCTGGCCTCGTATATGTTATTCTCGCTGAATTCGGTATACTTTCGCCGGTGTCCATAGAATCTGATGGATAACGCAAAGGAAAGTCATGAAACGAGTACGTGATTTCTTGCAGAAGCAGAGCCTGCCGCGCGGCGAACTTTATGATCTGCCCTCGTCGCAGAAGCGCTTTCCCGATGGCGCGCAATATCGCGTGGAAATCCCCAGCGTGGAAGGACCGCGCGCCTTGGCAGCGGTTTTGCAAGAAGCGAAGGATTCTGGCGTCACCATACACCGCATCTCGCAGGGCAGCGGTATCTGGATGCTGAGCGACGAAGAGATCCGCGAGATGTGTACGCTGGGCGCCGATGCCGGCATTGAAGTCAGCTTGTTTGTGGGCCCGCGGGCGGCTTGGGGCACCAGCGCGCAGGCGCGGGCCAGCGCCGGCAAGAACCTGGCTGCGCGGCTGCGAGGAATGGACGAAGTCGTGTATGCCACAGAAGATGTCATCCGTGGTTGCGAACTCGGATTGCGCTCGGTCCTGGTCGCCGATGAGGGGCAGCTTTGGCTGGTCAACCAGATGAAAAAAGCCGGCGAGTTGCCAGCCGATTTGGTGGTGAAGATCTCGGTGCAGATGGGCGCGGCCAATCCGATTTCGGTCAAGCTGCTTGAGGACCTGGGCGCGGGCACCTATAATGTGCCGACAGATTTGACCTTGCCACAGCTGGCCGCGATCCGCGCCGTTGTCGATTTGCCGCTGGATATTTATGTGGAAGCGCCGGATGATTTTGGTGGCTTCGTGCGCCATTATGAAGTGCCGGAAATGATCCGTGTTGCGGCGCCGATGTATGTCAAGCTGGGACTGCGCAATGCGCCGAATATTTATCCCAGCGGCATTCATATCGAAGATACCGCCATCAAGCTGGCGCGGGAGCGGGTGCATCGCACGGCGCTGGTATTAAAGCTCATTGAGCGACATGCGCCCGATGCGCTGACTGGCCCGGTAGGCGCTGCCGATTTGGGGATTCCGGTGAAGTAGCTGCCGTCTCCCTAATTCGCCTGTAGGACATATTCTGTATGGCGACTCATCGGGTCGCCCATGTACACAATGGATTAACGGGTGGGTGACTAACTGAGTCACCCCTACAACCAATCATTGAAAAGGTTTGGATATGAAAATCAGCAATGTCAGCACGATGGTAATGGGAACGCCTTGGCGCAATCTCTTGTTCGTCAAGGTGGAGACCGATGATGGTTTGGTGGGTTGGTCGGAGGCGCGTCCCGTGGCGGGTGTGGGCCCGGTTATCGGCTATCTCGAACACATGGTGCCGGAATATGCCTTGGGTCGTGATCCATTCAATACCGAGGACATGACCTACCGCATGCTGCGCGAAACCTACGGCCGCGCTGGCGAGATCGCCATGACCGGTATCGCCCTGCTGGAGATCGCCTGTTGGGATATCGTCGGCAAGGCGCTGGGCCAGCCGGTTTATCGTTTGCTCGGCGGCGCCGTGCGTGACAAGATCAAGGCTTATGCCAACGGCTGGTATCGTGTGGAACGGACACCCGAGGCTTGGTACGAGGCCGCGAAAGAGGTCACCGACAAAGGTTATCTTGCGCTGAAGTTTGATCCCTTCGGCAGCGGCTTTTATGAATTTACGCGCAAGGAGAAACTGCTCTCGATATCGCTGGTGGAAGCGGTATACGATGCCGTGGGTCCCGATGTCGAGCTGTTGATCGAGATGCACGGTCGCTTCAACCCGGTGACCGCTGCGGAAATCATTCGCGATCTGGCCGAGTTTCGTCCGGCATGGGTGGAGGAGCCGGTTCCGCCGGAGAATATGCGCGCCTTGCGGGATGTGCGCGAGGTTGCCTTGAATCTGGGCATTCCCGTTGCGACGGGCGAACGCATCCACACGCCTTACGAATATCGCGAATTGTTCGAGATGGGCGCGGCGGATATCATCCAAACCGACACGACGCATTTCGGCGGCATTATGAATATGAAAAAGCTGGCAGGCACTGCGGAAACTTACTATGTAATGGTGGCGCCGCATAATGTTGGCGGACCTTGCTCCACAATGGCTTCGTTGGCGGTAGCGGCGACCACGCCTAACTTCAAGATTCAGGAATACTTCAATGATTTCGCCGATCCACCGGTCAAGGCGGTCGGCATAGGAATGCCCGAGGTGGTCGACGGTTACTTCTCACTGCCGGAGTTGCCGGGGCTGGGTGTCGAAATCGACGAGGATGTCATCGCGGAATTCCCGCAGCGCGCGACTGATTTCAACCTATTCAGCGACGATTGGCATCGCCGCGATCTTAAATGAAGGGCAGCCGGCGTAACCAATTACGCCTCTTCGAATACAATGCCCTGATACACCTGCGCGAGCGGAAGTTCGCAATTGAGCGTCGTCAAGGGAATGACATCGTCTGGGCTGTTGAACACTCGGACGAGCCATCCTTCCTCGGCGCGGGTGTATAGATCGGCGCGGACGCGATCCTGATCGACGACCAAATACGCCTCAATTGACGGTACATCAAAGTAGAAATCGAGCTTGTCGACTCGGTCGTATATCATGCTGGACGGTGAGGTCACTTCGACAACAAGAACAGGGTTGAGCAGCGTGAGTTCGCTATCGTCCTCCATGCTTTCTGTTCCGCATATAGCGCTGAGGTCTGGGTAAACGTAACGGGATTCGCTGATCTTCACCCGCATTTCGCTGCTATGAAGCCTGCAGCTGGAGTCATCCAACTGACGGCCGATTGCAATGGTTGCATTGATCATGATTCGACTATGATTGCGCGTCCCGCCGCTCATATCGTAGATTTCCCCGTCTATGTATTCGTGTTTGAGTTCGTTTCCCGTTTCCCACGCGAGATATTCTGCGACGCTCATTCGGGGGCTGATATTGATCGCCATGTCAAACCTCAGTTCTTGACCTGTCACGCATAGTATAACATTCAGCGCCAGAAATATCATCGCTGTCGGAATGGATAGGCAAACGCCTCAAGCGATTCTCAACGCTAGCCTTTCTCATATTGAGGGGGCAAACTAGCCATCCGCCAAGATGCGATCGACCGAATCCGCCAATTGACGCAAGTTGTTGACCATGAAGACGTTGTCAGCGTACATGCTGTATTCCCACATGTCGCTGTCACCTGTACCCCATTGGCGGCGCGGCTCCGGACAGAACCAGATCAGCCGACGCCCTTTGCGTTGAATATCTTGCGTGATATCCAGGCGCGGATCGTTGTAATTGTTGCGTCCATCGCCAAGAAAGAGGATGGTAGTGCGGCTGTCGATCAGGTGCATGTGATCACGCTTAAAGGTGTCGAGGCTATTGCCCAGATCGGTGCTGTAATAGCCGGGCGGGTTTTCCGCCATGATGCGGACGACAGCTTCACGCGGCGGCAATTCTGTGAGCGTTGTGCTGACATCGACCATGTCATGGATGAAGATGAAGCTGTGCGTACGGCGTACCTGGTCGCTCAATTCGTAGACCAGCGTTAGCAAAAACTCCACCGCATAGCGCATAGAGGTGCTTAAATCGCAGATGAGGATCAGGCTGGGTTTCTTGTGCCGTTTGCGAAACTGCACTTCCATCGGCACACCACCGTAACGCATATTCTTGCGAATGGTTTTGCGTGGATCAAACCGGCCGGATTTGGCGCGCTTTTGCCTTAACGCGGCACGGGTGCGCAAGCGGGCGGCTAAACGGCGCACTTCTTCACGAACGTCATCGATATCGCCGCTGCTCAAGCGTTGCAACGGTACATCAAGCAGGTCGGGCTTTTCGCGCGATTCTTTCTCCGCCATTTGTTCCGCCAGCGATGCGCCCGCATATTGCGAGATCTGTTCGGATAAGCCGGTCATATTCTCGCGCAGCAACGCTTCCAGCTCGGCCAGCGCCTCATCGCTCATACCCAGGGCCGCAAGTTCTTCCAGCAAGTCATCCAGCATCCGCTCCAATTGCGTCAGTCCAGCCTGCCGGTTCATGCGCCGTTCGAACCAGCCGCGCATGTACATTTCGTCACCTTGTGGCAAGCCGGAGCGCTCACCGATTTCCTGCAACTCTTCGTCGCTGAATTCGCGCCCCTCCAACAGGCGCTGCAAAAGCTCGCGCAGGGCATCAAGATTGCCCATTAGCGATTGAGTTGCCTGCTCCAATTGCGCTTCCTGCTCTTCGCTGAGTTGCTCGAGGATGTTTTCCAAGGGCGGCTTGTTATTGGAAAAAAAGAGCGGAAAGAAGTATTCAAAGACCGGTTGATGACGATGGTCCTTGACCAGGGTGGCTTTCATGGTGTTCTTGAATTTCGCCACGTCCATGACGCCGGTCTCATCGACACCAAACATGGCATCCTGGCTTTCCGCCAGCGAGATACGGACGCCCGCAGCCCGCAACGCTCGGATAAACTCGACCATTCGTTTCTGCATGAGGGCGTACCTCGCTACCAGACAGCGATGGAGTGGTGTTTTCAATAGTAGACGATTTTGCAGTGCGAGGCAAACCTGACCATGTGATCCAACCGGGCTCCAAGTCACGCCCGCTCGCGGATGCTTCCATGACGCAAACTCTACGGCAACCGTCTGTCTGACCGGCGGTGCTTGGCATGATTCCTGGGTAAACGCCTTATTTGCAATCCGCTCTCGGCAATTGCCTGGATAGCCAAGATTATCCAAGGCGGTTTTCCCCCGGAATCCGCCGCAGGCGCGCCACTACTAGCACTCAAAGATAACAATACTCTCAGTGCAAAAGAATCCTCCCATTAAGCACATGCCACACATAGATACAAGTACTTGCGGCTAAAGTCCGTTTGACTGGTACGTTTTCACCTGATTTGCAAATCACTTAACCGCCTTGAATAATGTTTATTCAGGCTGGCGCAAGTTTTTCGTCGATCTCAGGCGAGCGACAGATCGCCATTTCCGTCGCGCCGTCAGCTTCAGTAACGCCATCCGCTACTCCACAGCCGACCAACCAGCTAACGCGTTGCCAGGTCACCACCATGTACAACCTGAATCTGCGCAACGCGCCCGGCGGAGATACAATCTTGACCGTCATCGCCTATCAAACGACCATGACATCGACGCAACGCACAGAAAGCTGGTTCTTCGTCAGCTTCGAGGATATGTTTGGCTGGATCGCCGCGCGTTATGTGACCACTTACGGGGCCTGTAGATTCGGCAATCTCACCTGACGTCTAGTCCGGTAGATATCTGACTGCGGCTTATTCAACAGTTCCCCTGTACTCGGGGGAGCTGTTTTTATTCGTCGGAAAAGCGGGCAATACAGCACAGACGATGGGACTTGGTAGGGAGGGATTGGTCGACAATATTAATACCCATACCTTTCAGTGCGCCAACCTTACGACTGCCAGAAATGGCGCTCACAAATCCTCGAAAGATAGCAAGTTTTTGACCCTTACATTTCGGCACTGGCGGCTGTAATGTCTCGTAGTAAGCAGATTAGGTCGCTGACAAAGATTGCCATTCCGTACCCCGGTCTCTCGAGGAGAATCAATGATACTTGGTGATTTCAAAGCTTGGCTTGCATGTGTATGGCTAGTTGCAACGATTTTGTCAGTGTCAGTCACCTCTGCACAGCATGGTCTGAACGTCGATGCTGACCCGGCTTATGGCGTACGGACTTTCGCAAGAGGTTTCGCGCCGTCGCCCTTCAGCATCGAGATGATAAGCGGTGGCGAAAACGATGTGACAAAGTTTGACCTGGGCGAAAACTGCCTTGGCTTTGCTGCGACTAATCCCGATTTTGTCATGGAACTTGCTGATGAGTTTGAACGCATCACTGTGCTTGCCGACAGCAAACTGGATACGACACTGATCGTCAACACGCCGAATGGCAGCTGGGCTTGTAATGACGACACCAATGGATTGAATCCGGCAGTGGTTATATCTGAAGCCTCGGCTGGTCGCTACAAAATCTGGATAGGTAGTTATGAGCAAGACGCCTTTGATATCAGCACACTTTGGATCACGGAAACCGGCCCGGAGACACTGCCGACCACTTCGACGGGACCGGATATCATGCAGTCTCCAACCTGGGGAGAGATAACACTATCTCCCGGCTTCGGGCCGATCCCATTCTCCAGGCAGGTTATCGGTGGTGGGCGCAATAATGTCGCAGAGTTTGTCGAGGCTGACGACTGTGTCGGTTTTGTGGCGGAAGCGCCGGACTTTAGCGTCACGCTGGAGCAAGACTTTGAGAATATCTGGATTTCAGTACATAGTCCGGCGAACATGACCTTGCTGGTGAGCGCCGTCGATGGCAACTGGTATTGCAACGACGACCATTTTGGCACGGATCCCAGCATACGATTCAGTAACGCGCAGGCGGGACGCTATGATCTTTGGGTTGGCAGTGCCGACCATGGGAATTACGCCGCCAGCATCATCTACGTGAGCGAATATCTGCCAAGTGATAAGCTGCAATTCACCATAGACACCGATTGCCCCGGCCTGCTGGAAACAGATTTGCGAGTGGGGTCTTCGGCTCTCGTTGCCCGGGCAGATGCCGAAAGTATCCCGATGCATGCGGTGCCCAATATGGCGGCGTCGAGTGTTTTTTCTGTCGACAACGGCAGTCTCGTTAACCTGGTTGGCGGTCCGATCTGCGATGAGGCGCATCGTTGGTGGCGTATGGCGCTCTTTGAGGTACCGCGAGGTTGGATCCCCGATGGCGATGCAACTGCGAGTTGGCTTGAGATAGTCGAGCCAGTCCTCGGCGAAACTGATCAAGGCCGTGATTAGACTGGTACCGATAACGTATTCCACGAGTAATTGACTTGTCTCAGCAGCCGCAAAGCGCGATAACCAGGCCATCGCTCCAGCCATATTTGTCGTCCATTTTTGCCTTGACAGCTGCGATAAGCGCCGCATTAGCCGGAATTGACGCATGGCCGTTCGTGGTAGTTGCGCCTAGCCGAAAGCTAATCGCGGGATTGGCGCGAGTGTTCTGCACCCAATGGGTGGCTTCGCGCTTTTCCGCGACCAGGTAATAGCAGCCATCGTGTTCAATATACCAGATCTCGATCTCGTGCGGATTGCCGGATTTGTGCCCGGTGGTGGTCAGGTAGAGATATTCGCTTGGGTTCATGGTTGAACAATACCCACAAACTGAATAAGCTGCCAGAACGCGTCTGACCGTCTGTTTCCAACCAACCTTCAAACGGCAGCTCCTGTGATCATGATTTCACGACGGTTGTTCCAGCCAAAAAGGAAAATACAATGCCGGCAATGATTCGGCCCGAACAAGCCAAAGACATCGAGAAAATCCACGCCATCGAAAGCGCCGCGTTTGCGCGTCGCGAAGAAGCTGATCTTGTCGATCGCCTGCGGGATGAAGCGGCACTGTGGCTGTCGCATGTGGCCGTCGAAAGCGATGAGATCGTCGGTCATGCCGCTTATAGCATGGTCAGCGTGAGGGATACTGCAGGCGAATGCTCGTATCCCGCGTTGGGACCGATAGCGGTTGCCCCGACACGGCAGAGGCGCGGAATCGGCAAGGCGCTGATACAAGCGGGAATCTTTGCAGTACGGGAAGCCGGTTTCGGTCTGCTGTTCCTGGTCGGGCATCCCGAATATTATCCACGCTTTGGTTTTCAGCCGGCACTGCCGCTCGGCTTCAGCTCGGATTACGTCAAGAAGGACGGACCGCACGCGCACTTCATGGTTTGTGTTTTGGATGAAAAATTGTTGGGCGCGGTCCGTGGGCGGGTACGGTATCACAGCGCCTTCACCGGCTTGTGATCAAGCGTCTCGCCAAATCAGCGCATAACGTCCACGGGTATTGTTAGCCGTGGCGGTCTACAGATACGTGACAGCGTTGATCTCCTGCAAGTCGGCGCGACGGTCAAGCGGGGAAGAGCACAGATTCAATCTCGGCAGCGGCTTTCTGTGCGGCGAAAAGCACATGAGCCAAATTAGCGTGAGCCGCTACCAATACGGCCAGGGCGGCAGAACCGACCGGGCAAGTCAGCAGGGTACCGGCTTCGCCCTCCAGTACCAGGCGGCCGGTCTTGCCTTGCGCCAGACGTTCCATGGTCCGCTCGCCCAGGCCCGCCAATGTGGCCGCCAGAGCCGCCAACTCCCTGGCGTCTATAGCTGGAGGCGCAATATTCTTGTCATTGACCGGATAGGCTGCCAAGACAAACCCATCGCCATCGACAACCACGCAAGAGCTAATCTCTTCCACCACCAGACAAAGCCGGCGCAACGTGGCATCAAGAGAATCGCTGCGATCCGTAACAGCCATCGGTCCTCTTCACTTAGTAAAAAGCCACATGAATACTCCGAAAGTATAAACCAGTTGTGGCACGGGCTCAAGCGCACAGGACGACGATCTGCCGACGCAAGTGCCGACCTGATGCCCACATCTTCATCGCTACGACGAAGCCCCTATTGTCGCGCGCGTGTTTCGCCATTATAGTACGGTAACAGAACTACCCTGCCATAATGGTGGGGTTTTATTTTGGAGTAGTCATGTCCGACAAATTCGCAGCGCTGGGATTAGCGCCCATTCTGCTGCAAACCTTGAACGAAATCGGCTATCAAGAGCCGACTCCCATCCAAAGCGAAGCGATTCCGCATTTGCTGGCCGGGCGCGATGTAATGGGGCAAGCGCAAACCGGCACCGGTAAGACCGCCGCCTTTTCGCTGCCGACAATTCAGCAGCTTGACGACAACAGTTTGCAAGTACTGATCCTGACGCCAACCCGCGAATTGGCGATACAAGATGCCGAGGCGATGTACCGTTATGGCAAGCAAGTGGGGTTGCGGGTACTGCCGATTTACGGCGGACAATCCTATGAACGACAGGTGCGTCGCTTGAAGAAAGGCGTGCAGGCGGTGGTTGGCACACCGGGCCGCACCTTGGATTTGATCCGGCAAGGTGTGCTGGATCTGCAGAAGGTACGCTTCCTGATCCTCGATGAAGGTGATGAAATGCTCAAGATGGGTTTCATTGACGACATCGAGCAGATTATCGCCGCCACCGATGCCAGCAAACGCCAGACCATATTGTTTTCGGCCACGGTAGGCAAGCAGATCCGCGCTATTGCCGAAAAGTATATGCGTCAGCCAATCTACATACAGATCGAATCCGAACAGTTGACTGCCGACAATGTGCGACAGCGGCATTATGTGGTCAACGAGAATGACAAGATTGCCGCGCTCAGCCGCGTTCTCGAAGTCGAACAGCCGCAGAGCGTATTGATTTTTGCGCGTACCAAAGTTGGCGCAGCCAAATTAGCGGAGCAAGTTGTCGAGCAGGGTTTTGCCGGGGCGGCAATCCATGGTGATCTGTCGCAACAGGAGCGCGAACGAATTTTGGGGCGCTTTCGGCAAGAACGATTTAATGTCCTTGTGGCGACGGATGTCATGGCGCGTGGCGTGGATATTCCGGCGGTATCGCATGTGGTCAATTACGATATTCCGCCACTTGCCATCGAATATGTGCATCGTATTGGGCGGACTGGACGGGCCGGACGCGCGGGTGAGGCCATCACTTTGATCACACCGCGTCAGCGCCGCTCGTTGAAGGTGATCGAGAATTATGTCGGGCATCCCATACCGCGTGGCAAGTTGCCAAGTCGTGAACAGGTGCTGCAAATCCGGCATCAGCAATTCCGCGATCGGCTTATAGAGCAAATCGAAAAAAGCGCTGAAAAGGAGCAGGACCATGTTCTGCAAGAATTGGCAGATATGGGGTTTATGCATGATCAGGTGGCAAATGCGCTGATCGGCATTTTACGAGAGCAGGAAGCTGTAGAATCTCTTAGCGAGATCAGCGATATCCGTGGTCATCAACAAGCTCGGCACGAGCGCAGAAACGGGCGACACACGCGCGACGCTAGCAATGGGCGAGGCAACGGGCGCAGGCGTGACAAAAAAGAAGCGGGCATGGTGCGCTTGATACTGCCGATGGGTAAGGCTACCGGCATCCGCCCGGCAGACGTGGTGTACAAAATCGCCAGCAGCGCGCATATCCCCGGGCATGTCATCGGCTATATCGAGATTCAGCAGGAGCGCACGTACGTCGATGTGCCGGCCGAGCATGTTGATACCGTGCTGAAAAAAGGCAAGCGGGTCACCATCCGCGGACGGACTGCGCACCTGAAACTGGCTTGAATTCGTGCAAGCGACAAAAAGATTCCCCACTTCCAGTCCCCGCCCCTTCAGTCTCCCAGTCTCTTGCAGAATAGGACGCTTATTGAGGCGGCCTGGCTAATAAAGTCGATGCTGCTTTCAAGTCGCGTACGCGGCAAGTTGGACCTACAAATCCAATCATGTTTTTCCGGCGCAACGGTAAACCTGGCGCGGCCAGTCTGGAAATCGCTAGCGCAAAAATATCGCCGGAATCGTATAATCGCGGTGAGTCTTTTGCTAGTTATTTGGAGCATGTCTTGCCAGGCCCGCATCAAGAGTCATTGGAGATCCCAAGCATCGGACCGGAACTTACCGCCGGTCTTGGCAGGCAACTGGGCCGCCTATTAGCTGCGGGCGATGTAATTTGCTTATGCGGGGATTTGGGCGCCGGTAAAACGGTCTTCGCAAGGGGTATAGGCGAAGGATGGGGCGCGTTGATCCCGCTGACCAGCCCGACTTACAATCTCGTGCATGAGCATCGCCGCGGGGACAATAGACGGCTTTATCATATCGATCTGTATCGCATCAGCGGGCCGAAAGAAGCCGATACGCTAGGCTTCGACGAGATACTTGATGACGAGGCTGCCGTGATTTTGGAGTGGCCAGAGCGCCTGGAGTCGGTTTTGCCGCCCGATCATCTTTGGGTAGATATCAGCGTTGCTGATGAGCAGCAGCGATTCCTGGCATTTGCGGCGCATGGCGAGCGTCACCGGCAATTGCTGGCGGGATTGCGGGAACTATAAGGCGAACAATCGTAAATAAATTGGGAAACGCGAAACCGATGTTATTGGCGATCGACACAGCCACGCGCCTCTTAAGCATTGCGCTGCATGATGGTTGCGCGCTGTTAGCGGAAAGCACGCTGACGGTTGAGCGGAATCACGGCAAAATGCTGGCGCCATTAATCGAACAGATTTTGGCGCAAGTGGGTGTCTGCGCCGACGACTTGACTGCGCTGGCCGTGTCAATTGGTCCGGGATCGTATACGGGTTTACGTATCGGAGTGGCCATGGCCAAGGGCATAGCCGCCGTGCGCGATTTGCCGCTGCTGCCGGTGACCACCCTGGATACGATCGCAGCCGCAATCGACTGTCCCCGCGCAATCGTGACCGTACCGGCTGGACGCAATCGCGTCATATGGGCGCTGTATCAAGACGACGGCGGACGCCTGCTGGCGCAGAACGAGGCGAAGCTGGGAAGCTGGGACGAGTTGCTGGCTGATTGTAGCCAAGCCTGCGCGCTGACCGGGGAGATCACCAGCGCGGGATTGCAGCAGCTGATGGCGGCAATCGAGAGTGGACGGCCAATCACTTTGATGCCTGCAGCACAGCGTTTGCGGCGGGCCGGTTTTCTGGCGGAAATCGCCTGGCAGCGCTTGCGCCATGAGGGAATGCTGGCTTTCCCAGCGGCAGCCGCGATGCCCGTCTACTTGAAATCGCCCTGACAAGTGAGGAGCAACATGAAAGACATCTTGCAGAAACTGAGAATAGAGGCGGTTAATGCCGGCGTCTGCAGTGGCATAGCCGGTTGGATCCACGACGGAAACGGCGCTGAATTGCCATCGATTAATCCCGCCACCAATGAAACCATCGCCACGGTCATTCAAGGCACTGCGCAAAGTTACGACCGGGCCGTGGCATCGGCACAGGCGGCCTTCAAGAATTGGCGACAAATGCCCGCGCCCAAACGTGGCGAACTGATCCGTGATTTGGGCAATGCCTTGCGCGAATACAAAGAGCCGCTTGGCGAATTGGTGAGCCTGGAAAATGGCAAGATACGCACCGAGGGCTTGGGCGAAGTGCAAGAGATGATCGATATCTGCGATTTCGCTGTGGGCTTGTCGCGGCAGCTTTATGGCTTGACGATGCACTCGGAGCGGCCCGGCCACCGCATGTACGAGCAATGGCATCCACTGGGAGCTATCGGCATCATTACGGCTTTCAATTTTCCGCTGGCGGTCTGGTCATGGAATGCAGCCATCGCGGCCGTCTGTGGCGATACCATGATCTGGAAACCTTCGCCGACCACCCCGCTCACTGCGATTGCCGTGCAACATATTTGCAACAAGGTAATGGCGAAGCACGGTGTGGATGGTGTCTTCAACCTGGTCATCGGCGAGAATGATAGCATCGGCGAAAGTATGATCCACGATGAACGTCTGCCGCTGATCAGCTTCACCGGTTCGATCCGCGTGGGACGACATGTGGCGGGGGCGGTAGCGAGCCGATTGGGACGCTGCATCCTTGAGCTGGGCGGAAACAACGGCATCATCGTCGCCGCCGATGCCGATCTCGAGATGGCGACGCGCGCGATCCTCTTTGGCGCGGTAGGCACGGCCGGGCAACGCTGCACCTCCACCCGCCGCTTGATCGTACAACGTTCGATTGTCGATGATCTTTGTGATCGCCTCTTGCGCGCCTATGAATCGGTGCCCGTCGGCGATCCTATGCAGGAAGGCGTGCTGCTGGGACCGTTGGTCAGCGAAGCAGCCGTAAACGCGATGATGGGAGCTATTGAAACTGCCGAAGCTGAGGGCGGCAAAGTGCTGACCGGTGGCGGCCGATTGCCGGAAATCGGCGACAATTATGTGCAACCGACCATCATTCGCATGCCAGCGCAGACGCCGCTCGTCTGTGAAGAGACATTTGCGCCCATCCTCTACATCATGGATTATGAGACACTTGACGAAGCGATTGCCATGCATAATTCCGTGCCGCAGGGTTTATCGAGCGCGATATTCACGCGCGACTTGCAAGCCGCGGAGGGTTTCTTAGCGCATGCCGGTTCGGACTGTGGCATCGCCAACATCAATATCGGCACCAGCGGAGCAGAGATCGGCGGTGCCTTCGGCGGCGAAAAACAGACGGGCGGTGGCCGTGAATCCGGCTCAGATGCCTGGAAGGGTTACATGCGCCGGCAGACCAATACCATCAACTATTCCAGCGAGCTGCCGCTGGCGCAAGGTGTGGAATTCGATGTTTGATCTTGTTGCCCTCATCGTCAGAAATGCATGACTCAAGCCAGGTCCCCGACGCTAGGGTTGAGGCAGGCGCAAGTCCCACGCTTCCAGGTTCGCCATGAACTGGTGCGCCGTCATGTCCAGATGCACAGGCGTCACACTAACAAAGTTATTGTGCACCGCCCAGAGATCAGTGCCGATTTCGTCGGTATTGCCGATCGGAGGTTGGCCTTCGACACGCACAACGCCGGCGGATGCCTCGTTTAGCTGGTCGCGATAAGTGCGCACACCTTGCCGCGTCAGGCGGATACCGCGCAATTCCTGCAAATTCGTGACGGCGGGCACGTTCACGTTGAGAATTGTGAAGGGCGGCAAGCCCTCTTTTATGACCTTTTGTACAATCTGCACCGCAATCTGCGCTGCCACACGATAGTCCGCGACACGTTCGGCGCGCGGGGTCGACAGCGAAAACGCCACGGCGGGCAGACCATGCATCGCAGCTTCCAGCGCAGCCGCGACAGTGCCGCTGTAGGTGAGGTCCTGCCCCATATTGCCACCGCGATTAATGCCAGAGACGACAATATCCGGTTTGTGATCCAGCAAACCCAGCATGGCAACGGCAATGCAATCAGCCGGCGATCCACCGACAGCTAGCGCCGGAATGCCATTGCCAATTTGACAGCGGCTGTAGGGAATATCTTTGAATAGCGTTATCGCGTGGCCGGATCCGCTTTGATTGCTGGTGGGCGCGCTCACATGCACATCGCCAAGCGCCCGCATGGCTTGCGCCAGCGCCGCGATCCCGGGCGCAGTATAGCCGTCATCATTGGTCACCAGGATGGATGTCACAGAGAGCGGCCTTTCGGCTAAGAGCTTACAGAAACCACTCAATTTATGTCAGAAGCGACTGAAATGCCAGTGTGATCGGAAAGAGCTAATTGACTGAGTTCGGCGAAACGCTAGGGGCATTCGCCTCTTTGCAGCTCGAACTCTTTGGAGAAGGTATTGTCGTCGACATTTGATTCCGAGATGAGATCATCAAATATGATACTGGCCGTGACTCGATGCGTCTCGTCAGAAAAGACATTGACAGTCACGTCCGCCGGAGCAGTGGTGACGAACTCACCCGCCGGCACCTGTGGAAACACCCGCGGAGTTATGGTGCCGCCCGAGCTTTCACCCGTTCTCTTGTGGACAATCTGAAAATCAACAAAGCCGCCGGTGGTCGTACCTGTATTACCCTGGTTACGTACGGTTACAGTCAGCGTTCCCGGTCGGTTGCATATCAGAGGAAACGGCTCGACAATAATGTCCTGGATCACTAGATTGACCCAGTTTTCATCGGCAGCGGAACTCGGCGGCTGTTGCGGCGCGGGACCGGCATCCACCGCCAGGGCGGAGACATCACCTTGAGGATCAAGCAACTCGAAATAAATCCAGGCATCGCCCAATTCGCTGTAACGTATGCGATACCAATCACGGCCCGCGTTGACGGCGACGATTTCCACCTCTTCTTCGACAGCGATGCTTCCTACTACATCGAAATTGGTGCCGGGCCCCAAACGAAGATTCGACGGCTTGCTAATCACGGCTCGGACACTCACCAAGGTGACGGGAGGCGGAATGTCAGTCGATGGAGGCACAGATTCGCTAGCGCTGGTGGGCGCGGGGATTGGCGTGTTTTCCGGCGCCACCTGGTCAGGCTGCGTCTGTTGATCATCGGACACCGGAGCGTCTACCTCTTCGACGGGCTCCGGTGTGTGATCGGCAGTCGCCTCGCGGATGACGGAAATATGCACGATTTCCCGGGCACTGTTGCCATCCGCGCGTTCCGCTTCCACGGCGATTTCGAATTGCCCGGCATTACTGGTGGGCCAATCCATGGTCAGCGGCACAACGGCGGCTCCGCCAGAATTGGGAAAGTGCTGCTCCCCAAGCACTGAACCGTCTAGCAATATGCTGATCCGAGCCAGATCCGGGCCGGCGTTTTCGATGCGCGCCTGCACGATAACCGTGCTGCCGGCAAGGAAGGTCTGGTCAGCTAGCGGCAAGGCGATTTGAATTTGTGGCGGGCCTGCGAAAGCGGGGGCTGAATCCTCTGAAGATGGCACACCAAGGCTGCACCCGCTCATCAAGAGCAGAAACGCGCCCAGCAACAGGCGGGACCGTCGTCTCGCGCTCCTTGCCGCGCCGAAAATCATAAGAACTCTCCCGCTGGCATTGCCATTAACATGGCTGCAACTCTAGCAGATAGGGCAGCATATTGCGATGTAGATTTGCCCTGCTATTGGCCTATTGCGCCAGGTCTCGTCCAGCAGGGAAGCGACATTTTCCCTTTGTTTCCCTAGCGCATGGTGTAACATTAGATAGCGATCAGAAAGCGGTGGCGAGCCATGGAAGACATCGCGTTATTGCAGAACAAACGCATCATCTTGGGAGTCTGCGGGAGCATCGCGGTCTACAAAGCCGTTGATCTAACCAGCAAGCTGACACAAGCTGGCGCTTTGGTAGATGTGGTGATGACTGCCGCTGCGCAGCGCTTTGTCAACCCGGTCAGCTTTCAAGCCCTTAGCGGAAGACCGGTTTATAGCGATCTCTGGGAGACCGACGCCGGTGGTGGCTTGCCCACGCACATCGCGCATGTGGGCTTGGCCGAATCCGCCGATCTGCTGCTGATCGCGCCGGCCACTGCCAACACGATTGGCAAACTGGCGCATGGCTTGGCGGACGATCTGCTCTCGCTGATTGCGCTGGCCGCGCGTTGCCCTATCGCGATCGCGCCGGCCATGGACGGTGGCATGTACGAGAGTCCCGCCCTGCGTGACAACCTGGAAACTTTGCGGGCGCGCTCAGTGCATTTGCTGGAACCGGAGATGGGACGCTTTGCCAGCGGCATGGTCGGTTTGGGCCGCCTGCCCGAGACAGCCACATTGATTGGACAAGTTCGGCGAATTCTGGGCGCTGGCGGTGAATTGGCCGGGCAGAAACTGGTCATCACAGCTGGCGGCACGCGCGAGGCCCTGGATCCCGTGCGCTATATCACCAACCGCTCTTCTGGCAAACAAGGATACGCTATCGCACAAGCCGCGCTGGATGCCGGTGCAGAAGTCGCCCTCATTTCGGCAGCGCAACATCTGGAAGCCCCGGTCGGTGCCCAACTGGTCGCGGTCGATAGCGCCGAAGCGATGCATGCCGCAGTTCTGGAACATGTGGCCGATTCGGCTGCGCTGATCATGGCGGCCGCCGTGGCAGATTACCAGCCGCTCGATATTTCGCAGCAGAAAATCAAAAAAGCGGCTGACGAGTTGACGCTGCCCTTGACGCGTACGCCGGATATTTTGATGGCTGTCAAGCAACAACGCGAGGAAACGGGCTATCCAATGATCGTGGTCGGCTTCGCGGCGGAAAGCCAGAATCTGGTGGAAAACGCCGCAGGAAAACTGCAGCGCAAAGGGCTGGATCTGTTAATCGCCAATGACATTACTGCCAGCGACACCGGATTCGCTGTTGATGACAATCGCGTGCTGGTGCTGGATATGGATGGCGGTTTGCACACGATCGAGAAAACCAGCAAAGCCAGTATCGGCGCTTACCTCATCGAGCGCATCGTCGGCTTGCTGGATTGATGCAAGTGGAAACCCAGCCAATACAATACTCGCGCAGACTGCGCCCCGCGCTCACACTAGAAATTCTTTGTTTCGTTTATGACCTGTAGCTACTTTGGAAACGAGAATTTTGACTATATTGTTTATTGATGAACTGTGTTATGCTAGTAGGGCAATGTGATCAAAAGAGACAATTTCGTCTCCCACATCGGTGCATTGGTTAGGCACCTAAAACCTCATGAGAAGGTCGCAATTGGAACAGCTAACATCCTCGTACCCTATCAATGTGGTCAGTATGGCGCAGTTCGTAAAAGCATTCTCGCAATTTGTCTGAATTATTCGGACAAAGCAGGTTAAAGCAAAACCCCATTGATAAGGAGAAATCTACAATGGCAGAACGTTCAACAGGCACTGTAAAGTGGTTCAACGGCGAGAAGGGCTTCGGCTTTATCTCACAAGAAAACGGTGACGATCTCTTCGTACACTATTCGGAAATCCAAAGCGATGGCTACCGTACCCTCGATGAGGGCGCTACGGTCGAATTCGAGATTACTCAAGGCAAGAAAGGCCTGCAGGCTAGCGCCGTCCGCATGGTCGGTACCCCAGCTCAGTAGCTCAGGCAGAAACAAGCAGAATATTCATTGGGATGGACACCAGTTGTTCATCCCAAGCTCCTCCCCAGCGATCCTCTTGCTAAACAGTTCAATCCGGTGCTAGTCCAGCCGCAATCCTAATTCTTGTACCGCAAATAATGCCTGGCAATGCGCGACATAGCCTGCCAGGGTCTGCCCGCAGCCGACTTGATAATAAGGGATAAGCCACTCAACACCCGCCTCGGCAAAGCCATCTTGCTGATAAGTGACCGCCGTTCTGCCCGTCTCTGCAATAAAACTCACCCGGATCAACGTTACGCCGGACCAGGTTGGATCACGCCAGGTGTATTCCAAACTTGCAGGAGGATCCCAGGCAGTGATGTGCCCGATTGTATACTCGCTGCCATCGGCAAAGGTCTCGAAGTATCTTCCACCAAGTTGCGCTTCGAAGCGTATGTGACGCGGAAAGGTAGTTTTGGGCGCGAAGCTGTAGGGAAATACGCCTTGTCGCGGCCACCACACATCCATATCCGCTACGAAGGTGTCGAAGGCCTTTTCGGGCGGCAAAGGAATGTTCTCTTTCAATAGAATATCGGGCATCGCGCTCTCCTTCGCTTCTCATGATCAACATCATCAAGAGAATAAACCAGTTAGACACAAACTTGTCAACATCAGGCAAGCGCAAGTGGTTGCTTGCTAGCTATGCTTGCGAGGATTGGAATATGTCGGTTACACTCCAGGCAGACGTCTACTGATTTTTCCACCATGCCACAGAATGGATTGTCCAATTATGTTCGCTGATGTGTCACAAGTCACGGATGCCCTGAACCATGAGCAGTACATCGCTACCGACGAAATCTCTACCGTGGTATTCCTCGCCGACAAGTTAGGCAAGCCGATGCTGGCCGAGGGTCCGGCCGGTGTAGGCAAAACTGAATTGGCGAAAGCCTGGTCATGTGCAACGAGTAAGCCCTTAATCCGCTTGCAATGTTATGAAGGGCTGGACGAGAACAAGGCGCTTTACGAATGGGAATATGCCAAGCAAATGCTCTATACGCAGTTGCTGCGCGACAAATTGAGCGACCTCCTGGCGGCGGCCCAGACCTTGCGCCAAGCCGCGGACAGACTTGGCGAGGAAGATGATGTCTTCTTCAGCGAGCGCTTCTTGCTGGCGCGTCCATTGCTGGCAGCCCTATTGAGCGAAGAGCCGGTAGTGCTGCTGATCGACGAGATTGACCGCGCTGATGCCGAGTTCGAGGCATTCTTGTTAGAGATCCTCAGCGATTTCCAGGTTTCGATCCCGGAATTAGGCACTATAACCGCCAATCATCATCCCAGCGTGGTTTTGACCAGCAATAACACGCGCGAGTTATCCGAAGCACTAAAGCGCCGCTGTCTGTATCTCTATATCGATTATCCGACGCACGAAGCCGAACTTAGTATCGTCAAAATGCGCGTACCCGAGATGAACGATACGTTGGCGAGGCAAACCGTGGATGTGGTGCAAGGACTGCGTCGCCTCGACTTAAAGAAGAATCCCAGTGTATCTGAGACCATCGATTGGGCGAAAGCGTTGGTCATGCTTAATGCCGACAGCATTGATCAAAAGACCTTGGAAACGACATTGACCGTCCTGCTAAAGCACGAGAGCGATGTACAAAAGGCGCGCCGGCAAATCATTCGCGGGCAGAACGATGATTCTTATCGCGATCGTGGCGGACGTCGCGCCGATTGGAATTAGTTCCCTGCGGTTTGGAGGGTGAGCAAGTCTGGAAATACCGCCGTATTTGAGTACACTTACGCCACACTATTATCCGGAAAACAGCATGATCATGTCTCTTTCCAACGCATCACAACAAAATCCGCAAGCGCTCGCCAAAACAGTGTTCCGGCTGCCGCTGTACCTGTATCAACTTGGCTGGGGAGCGGCATTGAAGTGGCTTCCTCTGCTAGTCTTGACCACCAAGGGCCGTAGCAGCGGCGAAGCGCGGCACGTGGTAGTCGAATACCGGCGGCATGGCAGCAAATTCTACGCGGTATCAGGATGGGGCAAGCGCACGGACTGGTACAAGAATGTCTTGCAGAACCCACGCGTCACCATACAGCTAGGCAATGATGTGATGGATGCGCGAGCGCTGCCGGTGGAAAATCCGGCGGAAGCCTTGCGCGCGCTGTATATGTTCAGCCGCAACTCCTGGATATATGAGTCGCTCTTCGCGCGCATGACATCCGCGCAAGCCGCCGACCTGAGCACCTTGGCCGAAGTCGTCGATGAGTTTACCGTTGTGCGGCTGGAACCGAGCGGCGAAACGCCGGAGCTGCCCACCGTGGAACCCTTCAGCGAGCAGACGCGACAATTGGCGCTGATATTCGCGCTCTTGCTGGGACTATGGCTGTTGATGTCGCTGATGCGGCCGATGCTGCCGGGCAGAGATAAATAGTGTTGATATCGACAGCTTGAGCGAAAGGATGCAAGCATGAACATTCTCAAGAGTCTGTTTGGCGGCGGTTCACGCTCGAGTGATCGTGGCATTTACTTTTATGTGCAGCCCAAGATGTGTCAAGAGATTCTCAGGATTCGCGTGGATCCGCTCAACGATTTGTCACGCAGCGACGAAGGCAACGGATACTGGACACGCAAGGTTGCGAGTGCCGCTCGTTGTCCCTTTCAGGCGGAAGTCGAGATTTATTTCGACAAGAACAAACGCATGAACGACAGCAAGGTGACCAATGGGGCGCTGGTCAGCGAAGCCGATTGGCTGGCGCAGCAGGACGAGCGTGAGGGTTGAGAACACCGCACTGACTAATGAGCATTGAGTACGCTCTCCTCTTTTGTGCCATCTCTATGAATTGAGTTTCTTACCGAATCTGAACTTTGGACAGGCGATTCTAGCCTGAGCGCTGCGCTGGCCGCAATTCTCAGTTATTCTCGCCTACCCCTCACCCTCCGTCACCTGAGACAAAGACGGCAAGCCGAATTTCGAGCGGATCTGGTCCTCAATCTGATTGCACATGTTTGCGTTATCTTGCAGGAATCGCTTGGCGTTTTCGCGCCCCTGCCCTACCAACTCGTCCTGGTAGCGATAAAAGGCCCCGCGCTTCTCGATGATTTCCAACTCGGTGCCAATATCGATGATCTCGCCGGCTTTGCTGATGCCGTGATTAAACATGATATCGAATTCGCATTCTTTGAAGGGCGCGGCCACTTTATTCTTCTTGATCTTGACGCGGGTGCGGTTGCCGACGATGTCGTTTTCGTATTTGATCTGCTGGATGCGGCGGATATCAATGCGTACGCTGGCGTAAAATTTCAACGCGCGTCCGCCCGGTGTCGTCTCTGGACTGCCGAACATCACGCCGACTTTTTCGCGCAGTTGATTGGTGAAGATCACGCAAACGTTGGATTGCTTGATGGCGCCCGCCAGCTTGCGCAGCGCCTGGCTCATGAGCCGCGCTTGTAAGCCGACATGCGAATCGCCCATCTCGCCTTCGATTTCTGCGCGCGGCACCAGCGCCGCTACACTGTCAATGACGATGACATCAAGCGCGCCGGAACGCACCAGATGCTCGGTGATTTCCAGCGCTTGTTCACCGGTATCAGGCTGCGAGACATAAAGCTGCTGCGTATTAACACCGATCTTCTCGGCATAGAGCGGATCCAGCGCATGTTCCATATCGATGAAGGCGCTGATGCCGCCGGTCTTTTGTGCCTCTGCCACCACGTGCAGGCCGAGGGTGGTCTTGCCCGAGCTTTCCGGGCCATAGATTTCGGTGATGCGCCCGCGCGGAACGCCGCCTACGCCCAGCGAAATATCGATGCCCAGCGAACCGGTGGGAATTGTATCGACTTGCAGGTTGTTACCGTCTCCCAGATTAAAAATGGTGCCATCGCCATAGCGCTTGGTGATGTCCGTCAGGGTGGCATCGAGAGCCCGCCGTTTTGCTTCGACATCTCGATCTTCAAAGACCTGGGTAACCTTTTCCGTTCTTCTTCGTTTTGCCATGGCTATGGTCTCGCTTTATCTCTCGTACCGGCTAAGTGTAGTGGCTTTACTGGCATTATGCTATGCGTCAAAGGATAGCACTTTTGTTCTATAGGCGCAAGTGCATATATCGACGCTTAGTGATGAATATCGCAGCTACGGCATATAGCGCCTGAGTGCAGCCGGCTTGCGATCTCTCAACCTGTGAACATTTGCTCACCCCAGCTAAATCCTTTTATGCTACTCTCAGTCCAGCGCGGACTAACTATCGCACGCAGCAGCAACCCTTGGCCCAGGTCCGTATGTCGCAAAAGCGCTTTATGTCGCAAGAAGTTCATTCTCCGTCGCCAATACGACACAAAAACTACCCTCGTCGCTATCGAGTCTGCCTGCTGAATATCCCGCAAGCAAGCAAATACGGGGGTTTCGCGCCATACTCTGATGTCGTCCAGCGATCTAAAGCACCGTATTCAGGGCGATTTGAACGGGGATATAAGAGGGACTTTTGGGGTTTTTGCGAGGGTCATGCGAGGGTTATGCGAGGGTCTAATGAGGGTTTTGCGAGGGCTTCGCATCCACGATTTTCATCACTGCCTATCGGCTCCTTTTCCCCGGTCTCGTCTCCCATTATACGACTTGACGCGGGATCCGGCAGATCTTCCCGACTTCGGGCACTGTAATCGCTGCCCGGTCAAGATCGCCAGGGGCGCTTGCAGATGACCACCGCTGCTCGCATCAAGCTTTTAATACTTTGTCAGGGTTGCTCAAGAAATCGCAAACAGACAGCAAAAGTGCTATAGTGGTTGCGGATGTACAATCCAATCGTTCGTTCCAGTGACTTTTAAATAGGGAGTCTTCCATGAGAGTCTTCAGATGTCTTTTGATAGTATTATTGCTGCTGTCAGCCTTTGCCGTAATGGCACAGGATTCGGAAACCATCGTCATCCGCGGCTTCGGCAACATCAGCACCTTCAATCACGCGATCAGCAGTGATGGCGCGTCTTTCCAGGCCTACAGCCTATTGTGGCCCAAGCCTTACGAGATTGACCCAGACACCTTGGCGCCAATCCCCGGTTTGACAAGCTGGGAAGTCTCCGATGATGGCCTGGTCTACACCTTCACCATTCTGGAAGACGCCAACTGGTCGGACGGTATGCCGATTACATCACACGACGCGAAATTTGTCATTGATGCGATCAAGTCGGATCAAGTTGCATCCTATATGGCGTCGGACCTCGAATTCGTCTCCGAAGTCAGGGTCGTCGATGACAAGACCTACGAGGTCGTTTTCAGCAAAGTCGATTGTGCAGGCTTTAGCGCTTTGGGCGGCGCGCGTTTCTTGCCGTCACATCGCTTTGAGGCGGATTTCAGCGACTTTGCTACTAACGAAGTCAGCACCAATCCGCTCGAAATCAGCGGCGGTCCCTATATTATGGACTCTTGGGAACCGGATGCCTACCAGAGCTTTTATGCCAGTCCCGATTGGTGGGGCGGCGATGTCGGTATTCCCTACTTGATCAACCGCAACATCAAGGAGCAGGCTTTGGTATTGCCGTCGATCCAGGCGGGCGAGATTGATTATACCTACCTGCACGGCGATCTCTTCGCGCAGCTCACCGATACCAGCAACTTGCAGTGGGAGATTTTCCCGCAGATGTCGGTCAAGTACTTTGCCTTGAATTGGGCGGATCCCAACAATCCCAGCCCGGCTTTTGATGCTGACGGCAACCCGATCGAGCAGCCACCGCATCCCATCTTCAACGATATCAAGGTGCGTAAAGCGGTAGCCATGGGCTATAACAAGGCGGATATTCTGGAGACGATGGGCGGCGCCCAGGGTGGAACGCCCCTGGTCGGCGCGGTCAATCCAGCCCACGGTCTCGCCTACAACAACGATATCGCCCCCTACCCCTTTGATCCGGAAGCCGCCATGGCACTTTTGGAAGAAGCCGGTTGGGTCGATGACGATGGCGATGGCGTACGCGAGAAAGACGGTCAGCGCCTGGAATTCAAGATCTCCTACAGCGATATTCTCTTGATGTTCGAGACCACAGTTTTGGTCGCGCAGGATCAATTGAACGACATCGGCTTTGATGTGACGCTGGAAAAAGTGGAATGGGCCAACTATCTCAGTGAAGTCTTGTGGGGTCAGTACATGGACGCCACCTCGATGAGCAACAGCGGGGGCACGGGTGGCGCGCCGGATCCGCACGACTTCATGGGCAACCTCTATGGGCCGATGGATATCGCCACTGGCAGCGGTGGCTCCAACCCGGCTTCCTATATCAATCCCGAGATTGATGCCTTGATCGATCAAGCGCGCACGGTACCGGGCTGCGATCCCGCGGAACGCGGCGAAATTTATAAAGAGATTCAGCGTATCGCGCACGAAGATGTGGCCTACGACTGGACCTTCGTGCCAAATATCTGGCAGACGGCCAACAAGCGCGTCAATGGCTTCGAGCCGAAGGCGTTCTGGGTGTTCTACGGTTATACCGCGGACGTCCATAAGTGGACGCTTGAGAGCTAGGAACTAAGCGCAAATAGCACGATCTGTGGGGCGGCTCGGTGAGTCGCCCTTTACTCCATGGACTATTTAGGGATAGCTCGCAGTTACCGGTCGTAAATCCGACCAAGCATCGCATTTCAGCGGAGAGCACTATGCCTACTCTAGAATTCAAAGGCAAGAGTCATATCTATGCGCATCATCTAACAGTACCGTACCGACCGCTACAGCTTGATTTAGACCGCTCAATCCTTCCCGATACGCAAGAAGATTCAATCCCGCTGACCGACCAAAATCTCGTCATTCACGGTGACAACCTGCACGCGCTGAAAGCCCTTCTGCCGCAGTATGCCGGCCGCGTGAAGTGCATATACATTGACCCGCCCTACAACACCGGCAACGAAGGCTGGGTCTACAACGACAACGTCAACAACCCGCTGATGCAGGATTGGTTTGAGAAGAACAGTCCGGTGGATGGCGAAGACCTGGAGCGCCACGAAAAATGGCTCTGCATGATGTGGCCGCGTTTACATCTTTTGAGGGAGCTACTTTCAGAAGATGGAGCCATTTTCATCAGCATCGACGACAACGAGGTTCACCATCTTAGAATGCTGATGGACGAAATTTTTGGCGAACAGAACTTTCGAAACTTGATTGTGGTCCGCAGGGGCGTCAAAAACGTACAAGCTCAGTTTGATTATGTTGACAGACTCAATACAGGTTCAGAATTCATGATGTTTTACAGCAAATCTCCTGAGAAGAAATTCAAACATCTCACGGTAGAACGCGACAGTAGGCGAGCCGGAACCTGGAATAATCACTGGCGCGGTACGAACAGGCCAACTATGCGGTATGAACTTATGGGGATTATCCCAGAGAGAGGCCAATGGCGCTGGAGCGAAGTACGCAGCATGACAGCTATTGTTAACTATGAAAGACTGATTGACGAATGTGGTGATGATGTTGATCAAGAATCCATCGACGAGTGGTGGTTCGCTCAATCTCCGGAAACGCCAGACTTGCTTCGTCTTTCTACAAGCGGTCGCCCGGAACATTACGTGCCACCATCTGACAGACGAATTCTGAGTTCGCTGTGGACTGATTTCACTGTGAATGAGTCTCCGGCAATGAAAAAGATACTTAACATAGACCTCGAGAATCCGAAACGTACATCTCTAGTCGAACGCGTAATTGAGTATCTCGCAGGACCTAATGACATCATTCTGGATTCATTTGCTGGGTCCGGCACGAGCGCGCACGCCGTGCTTTCCCTAAACAAAACGGATGGTGCAAACCGCCGCTTTGTCCTAGTAGAGTGTGAAGATTACGCGGATCTTGGTACTGCAGACCGTGTTCGCCGCGTCATACAGGGCGTATCCACCGCGAAAGACAAGACGCTTAAAGAGGGGCTGGGCGGCTCTTTTATCTACTGCACGCTAGGCGATCCCATAGATATTGATAGCCTTTTGACAGGCGACGACCTGCCCGCCTTTACCGACCTCGCCAGTTACCTGCTGCATACGGCGACGGGCATTTCCGCTTCGCCGGGTGACTTGCATGCGAGCAATGCCGACGGTCGTTTCTACTCTTCTGACAACCGCGATTATTATCTCATTTACGAGCCGAGTATTGAGTTCCTGCGCGGCGGCGATTCTGCTCTCAACTTGGAGCGGGCGGAGCGTATCCGCGAAAAAGGGCGGCCTGCGGTGGTCTTCGCGGCGGCAAAATATATTAGCCAGAACTTGCTCAGCGAATGGCAAATCACATTCTGCCAACTGCCTTATGAGTTGGGCTTCGGGGGCTGATCGTGGAACTCAAGGATTATCAAATCAAAGCTTTGGAAACGTTTGACGCTTATTTTGAGGCTTTGACACGCAACGAGCGGGAAGGTCAAGAGCGGGCAAACAAGTATCAACAAGCGGGCTTGCCCATGCCCGAAGATACGCTTGACTTTCCTCGAAACACTTGGAAAGAGCTGGCTGAAGTAGGCAAGGTTGCTGCTCCAAAATATGTCGGCCGCCACGATGACGCCGGCCGCCCCATCCCGCATATCTGCTTCAAAGTGCCGACTGGCGGCGGCAAGACCCTGCTCGCGGCCGAGGCGCTGGGGCGGATCCAATATCCAAGGGGACTTGTCTTATGGATCGTGCCGACGCGCGCGATATATTAACAGACCAAAGACGCGCTTTGGAATCGTGAGCATCCTTACCGCCAGCGCCTTGAGCGAGCCAGCGGCGGGCGCGTGAAGATGCTGGAGAAAGATGACCGTTTTCAGCCAGCCGACATCGCCAATTATCTCTGCGTCATGCTCTTGATGTTTCCCGCCGCCAATCGCCAGCGCGGCAAAGAATTTCTGCGCTTCTTCCGCGATTCGGGGCGTTACAGCGCTTTCTTCCCTGATAGTGACGACATGCTGTTTGATGCTCGCTTGCTGCAGAAGTATCCCGACCTTGACAGAAAAGACGGACCTGTAAAACAGAGCTTATTCAATGTCATCAAAATGCAGCAGCCAGTCATCATCCTGGACGAAGCGCACAAGGCTTATGGCAAAGCGAATTTGGAACGGGCAAAGCAATTCGCCAACTCGATCAATCGCCTGAACCCGCGCCTGGTACTTGAGTTTTCCGCCACGCCCAACCCGAACATCAGCAATTTGCTGGTGGATATCACGGGAGTGGAACTCAAAGCCGAAGAAATGATCAAGATGCCCGTGCAGGTTGTCAGCCAGATGAAATCCAACTGGCAGGACACCTTGTCCGCCGCTGCCGAAGAACTAGGCAGAATCGACGATGCCGCCACGTCTCTGCATCAACAGGAAGATCGCTACATTCGGCCTATCGCTGTGGTGCGGGTGGAACGGACGGGGCGCGATCAGCGAGACGGTTCTCGTGTGCACGCCGAGGATGTCCGCGATTATTTGGCGCAAAATATGGGCGTCCGGCCGGAGGCTATCCGTGTCAAATCCGCCGAAAATGATGAGTTGGGGCGCGAGGATTTACTGGCGGAAACGAGCGCGGTTCGCTGGATCATCACCAAAGCGGCGCTGATGGAAGGCTGGGACTGCCCTTTCGCCTATTTGCTTGTGCTTCTCGATAATACCCGTTCGCAAACCGCCCTGACTCAACTTGTGGGCCGCATCCTGCGCCAGCCTCATGCCCGGCTCACAGGGATCGCGGAATTGGATCGCTGCTATGTCTACTGCTGGAATCTCGATGTACTCCGAGCGGTAGACCAGGTGAAGCAGGGCTTGAAAGACGAAGGCCTTAGCGGCTTGATGGATCAAGTCGAAAGCGCGGATGGGTACGACCCCAGACAAAGGCAGATTGTCATCAAGAGGCGTGAAGAATTTCGAGATTTTTCCATAAGCATTCCGAAAGTGCTGCATCGTGATCGTAGCGGTTGGCGAAAACTAGACCATCTTCAAGATGTTTTGGCGGAAGTCGATTGGGATGAAGTTCGTCTACCGCCTGTCCAAGCGTATATGCACGAACCGCCGTATATGCATCGAGCTGATGTTGATGTCGATAACGAACGTCCCGTTTACTCTCCTTCGGAAGAGTTGCAAATTGACAAGACGCTGCGCGTATCCTGGTTCACGCGGCGGCTTTCCGACGTCGTGCCAAACCCGTGGCGCGCGGCACAATTTGTATTTGAATTACTCGAAAACTTAAAGGAGAGCGGCCGGTCAGAATCAGACATATTCAATAATCGTGCTGGGTATGCCGAGCAGTTGAAGACGCATCTGCGTTCAGAGTGCCACCGACTATGCAAGAAAATATACGAAAAGAAACTTCAAGATGGGATAATTCGCTTTGATTTATGCGCTGAGCCGAGCCATGAAATGTGTGACGAGATGTCCCTTCTGATTGAAGACAATGACCACACCTTGGAACGTGGCGGCCAGCCAGTGCAGCTTAGCCTATTTGACAAAGTTTTCGAGAAGCAATTTGACTCGGATTTGGAAAAGGACTTCGCCTTTCATTTGGAGAAGCAGCCGCTTCAATGGTGGCACAGAGTACAGCGGGAATACTACTTGCTTGGGTGGCGGCGCGAAAGAATTTATCCTGATTTTGTAACCTTTGCCGATCGGCATTTCGGCATGTTTGAGACCAAAGGCAATCACCTCAAGAACGAAGATACGCAGTACAAATGCGAAGTGTTTGAGCTATTGCAACAGCACTTCAACGACAGACACCGCCAGGTTCGCATAGAAGAGCACGAACACCGAAAAGGGAAATTCAAGATAGTCTATGACTCCGAGTTCCCTGCTATAGAATGCTAGAATCACTTCTGATACCGCCGCGGATCCAGCGCGTCGCGCAAACCATCGCCCACCAGATAGAAGCAGAGCACGGTGATCATGATCAAAATCCCCGGCGTGAAGACGAGGTGGACGCCGGTCACAAAGTAACTCCGCGAATCGGTCAGCATATTGCCCCAGGTCGGGGTGGGCGGCTGGATGCCAACACCCAGGTAACTCAAGCCGGATTCGATCAAGATCAAGTTACCGGCGATGATGGTCATGGTTACCATGACAATTGAAAAGACGTTGGGCAAGATATGCGAGATCAGAATGCGCAGATCCGATGCGCCCAAGGCGCGCGCAGCCAGAACATAATCGCGTTCCTTCAATGAAAGTACCTCGCCTCGCACCAGACGGCTCGTGCCGACCCAGCCCAGCGCAGCAAGCACCATAATCAGCACTTCAGTGGAGGGTTCCCAAATGGCCGAGGCAATCAATAGCAAGAAGAGCGGCGGGATGGCGCTGAGGGTATTGATGCCCCAGGAGATCAGGTCGTCGATCTTCCTTCCGTAGTATCCGGCGAGCAAACCAAGCGTGATGCCGATGAACACAGTCAGCACACTTGCGAGATAGGCGATGGTTAAGGAGACGCGACCGCCATAGACAAGACGCAAGAATTGATCGCGCCCCAGTTGGTCGGTGCCCAGCACAAATCCTGATTGTCCAGGTTGCATGAAGCGATTGGGCACGTCGATATTGTTTACATCCAGGTCCAGCAACGTTTCCACGACAAAGGGCGCGCCGACGCCGATGAACGTGAAGATGACCAGCACGGTGACGGCAAAGATGGTCAGCCGATCGCGCAGGATGAAAGCCAAAGCATCGCGCCAGAACGAGCGTGAATGACGCCTCGCTTCGTTGTTTCCCAACCGGGCTAACTTGGAATCCTGATCCATCAAGTCCAATCCTAATCCAGCCGAATGCGCGGGTCGAGTACGACGTACATGATATCGGAAAGCAGTACCCCGGCGATGAACATGAGCGAGGCGACCACCACCGAACCCATCACCACCGGGTAATCGCGCTGGAAGACAGCGTCGATGATCAGCTTTCCCATGCCCGGCCATTGGAAGACCTGCTCAATAATTACCGAACCCGCCAGCACGGTGCCGATGGAGGGACCGAGAAATGTGGCCACGGGCAGCAAACCGTTGCGCAGGGCATGACGCAGCCAGACGACCCTCGGCTGCAATCCCTTGGCGTGGGCAGTACGGACATAATCCTGCTGCAAGACCTCGAGGGTTTGCGTGCGCGTGAATCGGGAGATGAAGGCGATGGTGTTCAGCGAGAGCACAGATACCGGAAGGATCATGTGGCGCAGGGTGTCGCCCAGATCGAAGCCGCCGCGGCGTGTTATGTTTTGCATCCCGCTGATCGGCAAGAGATCTAATTGCACGCCGAAGATGATAATCAGCAGCAGGCCGAGCCAGAACGCGGGCACCGCATTGCCGACGACGGAGATGATGCGGATCACTTGATCGATCCAGGTCCGGTGAAAGACAGCCGCCAACACACCTAATAACACTCCGACCAGATAGCCCAGAATTAACGCGGCCACACCCAGCCTCAAGGTCGCCGGAATACGGTGCGCTATCTGATCCATCACCGGTCGTCTATTCTTGATCGATCTGCCGAGATCGCCGCGCAGCAAGCCGCGCCGGTCACCGGGCGTTTCGCCGATGCCATCGCCATCATAATCGATCAAAGTCCAGTCATTACCGATTAGCCAATAGGCGTATTGGAGAAGTGGCGGTTTATCAAGTCCTAGCTGTCGACGCATCAAGTCGATCGTGGCTTTATCGGACCTCGGCGAAAATGTGATCATCGCCACCGGATCGCCCGGCGCAGACAGGATGACCAGATATGAAAGAATGGTAACGCCAAAGAAGGTTGGGATGGCTTGCAAAATGCGACGCCGCAAATACTTGAACATCGGTAGGATTGTCTTTGAGTATTGTATAATTTGATTCTATCGTCAGATGGCGAAATCACAAGTATCGGCGGCGACGGCGCATATTTGTGGCTTGACGCGCCGGGAATCGGATGACGGCATACGAGAAACGTGATGCGAAAAAGTCGCCGGATTGTTTGGACGTTCGTCGTCAGGAAAAGTGCCGCCTGCTCTGGGTATATTATAGGTCCATAAAGAATCTCAAGGAAGAAATTAACTTCAACATAATTGCACATTAATTTGCCGACTGCCGGCGTTAACAGAGTTCCGATAAGCTGGATTTGGTTGCTTGTACAACTTTCTACGATTTTAGTTTAGGGCTTGAAGAGAGTGTATCTAAGCATGCAAAAAATACGTCTCGCATCCTTGCTCCTGGTTTTCACCCTGGTCCTGACCGGAGTTTTCGCCACGGAATCCGGCTTGCCCGATGTCGACCCGCTAGAATTTCCCGAAGGTGACATCATCACCGCCGGCAGCTCCACCGTATTTCCGCTGAGCGAACGCATGGCAGAGCTTTGGACCGATGCCGGTGGCGTGGCTCCCTCCATCGCTTCCATCGGCTCCGGCGCCGGTTTCGAACGCTTCTGTGTCGAAGGCGAAACCGATATCAATAACGCGTCCCGCCCGATCAAAGACAGCGAAATCGAATCTTGCGCGGCCATTGGCCGTACACCGATCGAATTCCGCGTCGGCACTGATGCCCTGGCTGTCACTGTTTCCGCAGCGAACGACTTCGTCACCGATGTCACGCTGGAAGAACTGGCGCTGATCTTCGGCTCCGCCGACACCTGGTCCGATGTGCGCGCCGAATGGCCAAACCAAGTGATCCAGCGCTTCATCCCGGGCACCGACAGCGGCACCTTCGATTACTTCGTGGAAGAAGTTTTCGATGAAGATGAAGAACCGATCCTTAGCGCGAATCCGCAGCTTTCCGAGGACGACAACGTCCTGGTTCAAGGCATCGCCGGCAGTCCCTTTGCCATTGGATTCTTCGGTTACGCCTACTATGTTGAAAATCGAGACATCCTGCATATCCTTAGTATTGAAGGCATCAAAGCCAATGCAGAGACCAGCGATGATGGCAGTTATCCGCTGGCGCGACCGCTCTTCATCTATAGCGATGCACGCATCATGGCGGAAAAGTCGCAGGTTGCCGCCTTCATCAACTTCTACCTGTCCCACGTCAATGACGAGGTCGTCGATGTGGGTTACTTCCCGGCATCGGAAACAGCGTTGAATGGCGCCAAGCAAGCCTTCTTGGACGCCACAGCGGATATGTAGTAAAACAATTTTTGCTACAATCCTAGGGATACGGGAACATCGTATTCTTCCGTATCCCTTGCGCTTTGCTAGAACGCCGCTCGGCAGCAGCAATCAGGTCTGCCGCGCCCAGGCAAAGCATCAAGCTATCCCGCCTGCGCGAGAATCTTGGCGTATTGAAGTAGCGAATTAAATGAACGATAAACACCATTCTGATCTGACTCGGCATCTCGTGCAGAAAAGTACCGGACCGCTCGATCTAAAACACAAGTTCAAGCTCCATGAGCTGGCGATTCAAGTCAGCTTATTTGCTTGTGGCGTGCTATCCATTTTTACTACCCTCGGCATCATTCTCGTTTTGGGCAACGAATCGATATCATTTTTCACGCGTGATCAGTGGGTGAATACCAATCGAGCCATCTTGAGCAATATGGACGACAGTACCACTGCTTTCACCGTTGAGCCGGGCAAGGCCCTGGAGTCCATCGTCGAAAGCGGCATCATCCGCGTCGGTCAAGAGGTTATGGAAGTTGTCGACTTCAAGTACAACCGAATCGACATTGAAGTCTTGGGCACGGGTGGCGGCTTTGCTCGCTGGTGCGCCAGTGACGACGCCTTGGCGGCAAAAGAAGAAAAGCGGCCTTTCCTGGTTAACGCGAGTCGGCCGGTCAATGATGCCGAGATCGACAAGTGTGCTGGCGTGGGCATCACACCTGTCGCCTTTCGCGTCGGCACGGACGCATTGGCGATCACTGTCAGCGCCGAAAACGACTTTATCAACGGGCTAAGTTTCGCCGAATTGAATAAGATTTTTGGCGAAGCGGAAACCTGGTCACAGGTGCGAGCAGAATGGCCCGATGAGCCGATAGTTCTCGTCATCCCGGGCGAAGATAGCGGCACCTTCGATTTCTTTGTGGAAGAGGTTTTCGCTGGCGACCCGGCGGCGATGTTGGCCAAGCATCCCATCATGTCGCAGAACGACAATCAATTGGTTGGCAGCATCAGCCGCAACCCCTACAGCATCGGCTTCTTCGGTTACGCCTACTATCTGGCAAATGCCGATGATTTGCAAATCGTGGCGCTTGATGGTGTTACACCTTCGGCCGAGACAGTTGAAACTGACACTTACGCCTTGTCGCGTCCGCTCTTCATCTTTAGCGATGCCAAAATCATGCGCGATCATCCGCAGGTCGCCGATTTTATCAGCTACTATCTCATGCATGTCAACGAAGTGATTCTTGATGTTGGATATTTTCCAGCCTCAGCGATAGCGCTGGCTAAAGCTAGCAGCGAGTGGAAACGAGCGACCGGAACGGCGGACCTGCGCCAAGTTGATCCATCGCTGACCACTGGCGAGATCACGGTCGCCGGCGGCTCGACAGTTTTTCCCGTGACCGAGCGCTTGGGAGATATGTTCGTGGAGGAAGGCTACCTGCCGCGCTTCGAGGTCAAACGCGGCGTTCGTGGCGTAAATACTATCGCGCCGCACAGTGCCGGCGTGGCTGTCGAATATAACGACCGCCCCACTCTCATCGAGTTTTTCACCAATACCAGTTGGATCCCGGCAATCGGCGAATTTGGCGTGATCCCGCTCATCAACGCCACGCTGATGACCAGCACGATTGCCATGCTGGTGGCATTGCCGCTGGGCATTGGCGCGGCGATTTATCTGAGCGAATATGCCGCGCCACGCGTGCGCAATACCCTAAAGCCGGTGTTGGAGATCCTGGCGGGTATCCCCACGGTGGTTTATGGCTATTTCGCTTTGACTTTCATGACGCCATTGCTGCGCGGCCTGTTTGGTGCCGATGTGGTCAATATCTATAATACCGGCTCGGCAGGTGTGGTGGTTGGCATCTTGATCATCCCGCTCATCAGTTCCATGAGTGAAGATGCGCTGCATGCCGTGCCCACTGCCTTGCGCGAAGCCTCTTACGGCTTGGGCGCGACCAAACTGGAAACGGTCGTCAAGGTAGTGATACCTGCGGCGTTATCTGGCATATTGGCGGCATTTATTGTGGCGATCTCTCGGGCCATTGGCGAGACCATGATCGTGGCGATTGCGGCCGGCGCCGGACCCAACTTCACTTTTAATCCCTTTGATTCCGCGGAAACAATGACCGGCCATATCGCGCGCATCAGCGGCGGCGACCTGAGTTACGACTCGATCGATTACAACAGCATCTTCGCAATTGGCCTCACCTTGTTCTTGATGACCTTCCTGCTCAATGTGCTAAGCCGCGTCATCATCAGTCGTTTCCGGGAGGCATACTAATGGCTGATTCCCCTGACCGCGGATACCCGCCGCATTCCCGCGAAAACATAGATTCTCCCGCTCATTCGGAGAACCCAGAAAGCGCATCAAACAGCAAGCACTATATGCCGGACGAAACGGAGTTTTTCCGGCGCTTGAAAGCGCGGCACCGGCGTGGCAATTTTGGACGTCTCTTCAACTTTTTCTCGGTCTCGGTCGCCGGCCTGGCGCTGGTCGCCTTGTTAATGAATGTCGCCAACGAAGCCTTCGGCACAGTGGGCGTCGTGAACACCATCGAGCCGGATTCACTGACCGATGGCCGTCCTTTGGAAGCGCTAAACAATCAGGAATTGGCGACAATCCTGGCGGAAAACGTTGGCGGGCGCCTGCGTGTGCTCATCCGCGATACCATTAGCCAGGTGCCTGTCGCTGACTTTACCAAGGTAACGGTAGCAGAAATCGTGGCAGATCCAAATGTCGGCAGGGCGATAGCCAATGAGCTGCTTAAGAATATCAGCAAGCAAGAGCAGGCGGGATTACTGGCGCGTTACGCCGACAAATCGATATTGCAAAGCCTGGTGCTGGAAGAAGTGGTCGAACAACACATCATCGCCAGTTTCACGCTTTCTGATACGATTTTTAGATTCGACGCGGTCAAAGCCGAGATCGAAGGACCGATCCTGGAAGAATATCAGAAGAGCCAGCGCAATGACGAAGCCAATGTAACCGTGATCCGCTTCTACAGCTGGCTGGATAAAGAGTTCATCACCACGCCGATGTCGAGCACGCCTGCTTTGGCGGGTGTGCGCACGGCCTTAATGGGTTCCATAGGTCTGATGGCCGTGGTGGTGCTGGTGGCGCTGCCAATCGGAGTCGGCGCTGCAATCTATCTGGAAGAATATGCGCAGCACGGATTTGTCAATCGCTTGATCGAGACCAACGTTCGTAACCTGGCCGGCGTGCCGTCGATCATCTACGGCATGCTGGGCCTGGCCATATTTGTGCGGGCACTGGCGCCGTTTTCCAGCGGAATGATCTTCCATTTCAATATTGATGTACCCGACGTCGAGGCGGTGATCGAACGCATCGCTCCCGTTTTCGATGGCGACATCAGTTTTGCTGGCAACGACATCAGCAGTAAATCCGACCGGATAGATGTACCGACAGCGCGAAGAATTGTCGACACCTTCCTGTATTATGGAACCCCTAGCCTGACCATGCAGGGCAACTCCGACCTTCGCGACATGTCCGATTCATTGGCGGAAGCACTGGAAATCGTAGTGGATGTCGTGCCGGTACGCTCCGATGACGACTATGATATTGTAGTTCGGGGCGCCTATTATCGCTTTGATGTGGCCGCGGACGCGAGCCTGCCCGATGCAATATATGATCAGCTGATGTCCAACTTGATACGAATTAACAATTTCGCGCCCAACGGGCGGACGCTGGTTTCCGCCGGATTGACGTTGGTATTGTTGATTTTGCCCATCATCATAATCAACGCGCAAGAAGCCATCCGCGCCGTGCCTTATACCATCCGAGAAGCGTCATATGGACTGGGTGCAACACGCTGGCAGACAGTCTGGAATCAGGTTCTGCCGGCTGCCTTGCCGGGAATCATGACGGGAACGATCTTGTCGGTGTCGCGCGCAGTTGGCGAGACAGCGCCGCTGATTGTGGTGGGCGCGGCGACATTTTTGCTGACCGATCCTACAAGCCCATTCTCGCAATTCACAGCCATGCCCATTCAGATTTTCCAGTGGACCGCGCGTCCACAGGGACAATTCGCTGATATCGCGGCTGCGGCCATCATCGTGCTTTTGGTGCTGATGCTGACTCTAAACGCCGTGGCCATTTTCCTCCGCAATCGCTATTCGATAAGGTATTAGATTATGACAATCCTGGAGCAAGTTGATACCGATAAGGAGATGCTGATGCAGCTGCGCGATTGCAGCTTCTTCTACGGCAGTTTTCGTGCCGTCGCCGATGTCAGCCTGCCAATTTATCGCAACAAAACCACCGCCTTCATCGGTCCCTCCGGTTGCGGCAAGAGTACCGTCTTGCGCGGGATCAACCGTATGCTGGATCTGGTGCCCGGCGCTCGTGTAGAAGGCGAGATTATCTACCGTGGCAGGAATCTCTACGATGCGCACGTGGATCCGGTGGAAGTGCGGCGGCGCATCGGCATCGTCTTTCAAAAGCCCAACCCCTTTCCCAAAAGCATTTACGCCAACGTAGCCTACGGTCCGCGGCTCTTGGGCGTCAAAAAGAAGAGCATCCTGGACGAGATCGTCGAACGCAGCTTGCGCGGCGCTTCGCTTTGGGACGAGGTCAGTGGCGATCTGAACAAATCGGGACTGGCGCTATCCGGCGGTCAGCAGCAGCGCCTGTGCATCGCGCGCACCATCGCCGTCGAACCGGACGTGATCTTGATGGACGAGCCCTGCTCGGCTTTAGATCCCATCGCCACGCAACGCATCGAGGAACTGATGTGGGAGCTGCAGCGCGAATACACCATCGTGATCGTGACCCACAATATGCAGCAGGCGCAACGCGCCTCCGATTTCACCGCCTTCTACAACATCCGTAAGACCTTGGAAAACGGCCACGAGACTCGTTGGGGTGAGCTCGTCGAATATAACGACACCAACAAAGTTTTCGAAAGTCCGGCTCTCCAAGAAACAGCGGATTATATAGCTGGGCGCTTCGGCTAGGGTGAATCGGGGAGTCGTATCAAAACAGCAGAGGGCGATCCTGTGACCGCCCTCTTTTCATTGCGCTGTCCAAAGTGTGTTACTTTGACGCCGCGTCCAGTACTGCTTGCTGCTCGGCAATCATCTCCGCTGTGCAGCGCAGGCTTTCGAGGAATGCCGTGTCAGCCACCTGTCGGTCTTCCCTTGTCATTGCCGGCAATTGCGCTACTGCTTCGCTGCTTTCACCATTCTCAAGCACGAAGTCTGCTAGCGCGTGCAACTCCGGTGTTACTTCGATGCCCTGTGCCTTTGCCGTGTCCAGATTCAGCGCGATGGTCATCGTTGGCTGCCTGATGATAGCGGTCGTCGCGATGTCAATCTGATCATTTAAGTGAGCTATCAAAATACGCCCAACATTAACACCCTCATGATAGTAATTGAGACCGGCGCCTATGGTTACGCCGGAATAGACCAAACTCGCATCAACATAGAGAATCGGAAGATTGTACGCTACCGCGACCGCCATGATATCGGGTAATGCATCCACAACGGTAAAATCAGTCGGGAGGACAAATGCCTGTACACCTTTTTTCGCTAGTTGTTCCGCGGCTATTACCGGATCAGCACTGCTAGCGACCGTGAATGATTCGACACCCAAGCCAAGCGACTCCGCAGATTCAGCAATCGCTTTTGCGCTAGTCAATCCATTCACTTCATCCGGGTTGTACAATGTACCGATAGTTTCGATATTCGGGTCCTGCAGCAGAATCAAGGGGACAATAGACTCATGAGGAGGCAGCGCTTGGGAACCCGTAATGTGCTTCGGCTTGATGCAGGAGCTATGCGCGATCTGAGCGACATAAGGATCGCTTACCACGCCAAACAGCAAAACCGGCGGATGATCCATTTCGCTTGTAAGAATTGCGGCAATCTCTGTCATCGGTGTTGTAAGCGTCAGCAAGACGTCCACACCTGTATCCAGCGCGTCGACTATCAACGAGTGTGCGGCCGCCATATCGAATTGTGCATCACCCCAACGGATATCGACGTTTTCGCCTTCAAGATCTTGCCGTCAGCCCAGCCTAGCACGTTCGTTTTCATTGATGACACCGTATGCCTCAAGAACATCCAAGATACCGGATTCTGCGGCGGCGAACGAAGGTATCGCTCCAAAACGCAAAATCGCAATGGTCGGCTTCACATCAATTGCCATTGCCGCAGGTGCGATTAGGAACAAAACCAAGCTCATTACAAGAAACATCAATCTGAACATTAGGTTTCACCGTTATAGTATCTTTATATATTTCATATTATCAGCAACTGTCTCGTAGCGCAAAGAGGGCGATCGGTTACGAATCGCCCCCATGTTTCGATTGCCGGCCGATCTTGAATTAGCTGATTTTTCCGCAGCGTCCAATTCCGCCTGCTTTTCGGCAATCATCTCGGGTGTGCATTGCAGGCCCTCTCGGAATGCTGCATCAGCCGCCATGTCATTTCCGGCGATTCCGCATCTTTTTCCTTGCTTTCCCGATTCTCAAGTGCATCGTTCACTAGTGCTAGCAAATCGGATTGTGTTTCGCTTCCCTGTGCCTTCGCCGTATCCAGATTTGGCGCGATGGTCATGTTTGGTTATCTGGTGACGGCGACTGTTGCGATGTCAATTTCGTCACTGAAGTTAACAATCAACCTGCGGGAGCCATCAACGCCCTCATATTAGCAACTGAGACCAGCGCCAATGATTGAGCCCTAGTAGACCAAATTAGCATTAACATGGAGAATCGGCAGATTGAGCTCTTCCGCAATTGTCATAATGTCGAGCAATGCAGCCGCAACGGTAAGACCGGTCGCGAGGACAAGTGCCTAAACAGCGTTACGTTCCAGAAATTCCGTGGCTGAGCCCAAATTAGCACTTGTAGCGACCATTGCTGATTACTTCAGCGCGCAATGATACCGTCTTCAAACGCCAGAACATAAGGCTAGGCATGCTTCGAGAAACGCTCGTGCTAGCGTCGCCTTTCCGCCACAGCGACTTGGGCGCCGCTCGTGTTTTGATATAGGATTGCACCTGAAACTGCGTCATAATGATGCGAGTAAACGCTGGCGCATAAAGCGAGGTAAGACTTGAGCGATATCAAGCAAATCGGTATTCTGGCGCATCCGTCGCGGCCGGACACGCACCCGGTAGCAGAAGATATTGCGTCTAGCTTGAGCAAACGCTGCATCGACAATTGGGTGCATACCTACTGGGACGAAGACAGCGTTCAGGATGATGTGGCGCGTGCCGATATCGTGATGGCAATCGGCGGCGATGGAGCCATGCTGCGCGCCGGGCGGGTCTGTGCAGAGCACAAAGTACCGGTCCTGGGCGTCAATATGGGTTGGCTGGGTTTCTTGACCGAAATCGAGGGACCCGACGATTGGCAGCAAGGCGTGGACCTAATGCTTAGTGGCAAGTATTGGATCGAAAAGCGCATGATGCTCAAAGCCACTCTGCTGGAAAACAAGCAGACGATCCTTGGCTGTTTTAGCGCGCTTAACGATGTGGTGATCAGCGGCAGCGTAATCGGGCGCATGATACAGATCAGCTGTTACATCGACAAACACTGGGCCACCACTTATAACGCGGACGCCCTGATTATCTCAACTCCCACCGGTAGCACTGCCTATGCCCTGGCCACGGGCGGACCGATCTTGCCGCCGGAACTGCGCAATATTCTGATGGTGCCCATGGCGCCGCATTTGAGCATGGATCGCCCGATTGTTTTGGCAAAAGGAGCCGTGGTCGATATTGAGCCGACGCATGAGAATCGGCACCAGGTGGTGCTGACCGTCGATGGCCGGGTAGTCGCAGAGCTAGACGACAATCAGCATGTATGCATAACCTCTGCCGAGCCCGAGAGCTTGTTTGTGCGCTTGCGCGAACGAAACTACTTTTATCGATCCTTGCTCGACCGCATGGAGCCGCGCATCAATCGGCACGGTCCGCGGCGGATGACATTCGATGAATAGTCCTTCAACGATCGAGGCTGACATGACAGAAGGCATCCCGAACCCATCGCCATGCACGACAATCGAAGACGAAGTGCACTACTGTGCCGTGCATCCGAAGCGCGACACCGAATTGCGCTGCAACCGCTGTGAGCGCTTTATGTGCATCGAATGCGCCAAGAGAACCCCGGTCGGTTATACCTGCCACGATTGTGTTCGTGGTCACGAAGACAAATTCTACGAAGGCACAACAATCGATTATGCGGTGGTAGCGACCGTGGCAGTGGTTGGTGGCGCGATCGCTTCATTCGTCAGCTTCTTGACCGGCGGGTTCTTGCTTTTGGGCATTATCATTGCTCCGGCTATGGGTGGAATGACGGCGCAGCTCGCGTTGCAACTGACTGGACGCCGGCGCGGACGATATAGTGGATACGTCTGCACGGCGGGTGTGCTGACTGGTGGATTGCTGGCGGGCTTCCTGTTTGCTGGCTTGGGCATTTTCACCTTCATCTACCTGGCGCTGGCCACATCCGCTGCTTACGCGCGCTTCAAGATTTCGATATAAAACAGCCGCACTGTGTCAGCGGCAAGTTTTATCGCGCTCACTCAAATTATCAAACATTCTGCTCTCACGAGCTTGGTGGTTTGTCCAAAAAAAGATGCGGTAACCATCCGAAAATGTTAGAAGAATTGCGCGTACGAAATTTCGCGGTGATCGACGATTTGGAATTGTCTTTCGGCGCTGGATTTAATGTGATCACGGGCGAGACGGGCGCCGGTAAATCCATATTGATTGATGCGGTGGAGCTACTGCTTGGTGGCAAGGCCGATCCCGCCTTCGTGCGTGCCGGAAGTGATCGCAGCATCATCGAAGGGATCATCTCATTGGATCCGCGCAACCGTGACGCTGTCCTAGCCTTACTGGAGCGAGAAGACCTGGCTGATGCCGAAGATCCGCACTACCTGACCATGGTGCGCGAGATACGCAGCCGTGGGCGCTCGTCCGCGCGTATCAATGGCATTGCCGTGAATAGCGCACTCCTCAAAGAGATCGGCGAATCGCTCTTTGACATTCACGGGCAAAGCGAACATCTCTCGCTATTGAGGCCTCGCTTCCATATCGACTTGCTGGATCGTTACGCTGATCTGCTGGAAATCCGCGCCGGACTAGCCACGCTGGTGCAAGAACTGACGCAGGTACAAGGCGAGATACGCCGCTTGATTGACGATAGCGATGCCATGAAACGCCGGGCTGAATTGTTGCGTCACGAAGTCGAAGAAATTGACGCGGCCGCGCTCGAGTCCGATGAAGAAGCGGGCTTGCTGGCGGAACGAAATCGCCTCGCGAATAGCGAGCAATTAGCGACCTTGGCGCAAGAATCCGCGCAGATACTCGATGGCGATGATAGAGGCGGGCAGGTGCCGGTGGTGGATGCCTTGATGCAAACGGCTGCGGCTCTGGCGAAGCTGGCGCAGATTGATCCTGACATGAAAGACGAACATGAGCTCGCGGAGAGCCTGGTACAGCAAGCGCAGGAATTGGCGCTGACGATGACGCGCTATGCCGGTGCTGCCGAATATGATCCGGCGCGCCTGGATGAGCTGGAAGAACGACTGGAATTGATCAGGTCACTCAAGCGGCGTTTTCACGTGTCCAGCATCACCGAGATCCTGAAATATGCGACCGCGGCGGCGGGCGAGCTTTCTGGCATAGATCACAGCGAAGAGCGGCTCCTGGAATTGCGACTGCGAGAGCGGCGCCTGCTTGCCCAGATCGGCGATATCAGTCAACGCTTGAGCCGGGCGCGAAAGAAGGCCGGCAAGGCAATGAGCACGGCCATCATACGCGAGCTACAAGACCTGCGCATGGAACGTACCCGCTTTGATGTGCGCTTGGCGCAAGCGGAACATCCCGCTGGCTGCATCGTCGCGGACAAACGTTACAAGTTTGACGCAAAGGGCATGGACGATGTCGAGTTCATGATGAGCGCGAATCCCGGGCAACCCTTGTTGCCGCTGGCAAAAGTGGCATCGGGCGGGGAAGCAGCGCGCATTATGCTGGCGCTGAAGCGTGTGCTGACCGCAGCGGATCAGACGCCAATTCTGATCTTTGATGAAGTCGATCAAGGTATCGGCGGACGTATTGGGGCTGTCGTTGGCGAAAAACTCTGGGCGCTCTCGCGTGAGCATCAAGTGCTCTGCGTGACGCATTTGCCGCAGTTGGCGAGTTTCGCCGATAGACATTTTCGCGCCCGCAAAACAACGGGCGATTCGCAGGTCGCTACAGAGGTGTCTGCCCTGACGGATGAAAACGAACGCATCGGCGAATTGGCCGAAATGCTGGGGACCTCAGGAGCCGCGGGCCGTCAATCTGCGGGGGATATCCTGGCTGAGGCACAGGCAAGGAAGCGCCAAACGACTCTACCGCGCTAGTATTTACATACTTGAAAGCACAAGACCCGCCTCTATGCTGAGGGACAAAGTACGAGCTTTGACTATATGGCGGACGGCTAACCATTAAGTAACTGACTCTGAGAGAAACCAATTACTCATCGTTCTTGCGAAAACCCTGTAGCGTATTGGCGGCTACAAATGCACCATCTCCGAATAGCAAAAATCCGCCTAAAAACTGCTCTCCAATACTGATCAGATAAACGCCACCAATTAGTCCACCAAGCGCAATGGTCCAACCGAAGAACTGACCTCGTTTCGCGATGCTCGCACTTTCTTTAATAAGTGATTGAACTGTTCGCGAGTCATCATCTTGTCGCTGCTTTTCCATGTCCATTGCGTGACGTTGCCGTTCTTCGAACGTGGGTAGCAGACGTTCATCAAACTCTAAAGACGTAACCCGCCTGTGAATATGTGAATCGTCACCGTCTCCAGAATCACCGCTATGTATGCTTTGCTCAGGTCGCATTAATCTTCATGCTCCTTAAGCAAAGTCTGGTATTCACTCTTGACTAGAGCGATATCTTCTCGAAGAGCTTTCTCAGAAGATTTTCGTGGCTGATCCAAAATGCTACGCCAGTATTCTCGAATCCGTACGTGCATCTTGAGACCGGACACCCCGTAGATATCAAATGCAGTCATCATGCCATAGGAAAACGGCTTACTTGGCAAGACTTCTGCCGGCTCAATTCTCCGTACGCTCATTTCGCGTCCTTTCTTCTCTTTCAGTATACGTTCCAACATCGCAGATTGTATCTATAACACAACGAATGACACAAGAGAATGCCAAATTCGGTTCGCTGGGCTTTGATGGCAAGCGAGGGTATCCTGTCAGTTATTGGATTGCACTCGCACAAGTACTACATAGAATACGTAATTTGCAGGGACTAAGACGCATCAAAAGAGCTTCGTCATTTCGCTTCCTATATAATTATTGTACACGATTGAATTTGACATCGACAGCCTAAGAAACTATACTTGCTCGCGAGCAAGTATAGTTTCTTAGGCAGAGGCTTGCCATCTCCCAGATTTCGACGCCCGAAAACAACCTTGTACACAACGATTACTAATCAGAACAGTCGGTTGGCAGACCGCCCTAACAGGAAGTAAAGATTGAAGATTCCCCGAAGATTATGGCCGTATCTCTATCCGGAACAAAGCCCGACACACCTCAGCACACAGGCAAAAGAAAATTTGGGACGGCGGCTTGGCAATCGGGTATATGATTAACCGATCGTTGGCTTCTTCACGTCCTTGCCTTCTTAACAGTCTCTCAACTGTTGCATGATCCACGGGTGCAGCCCTGCAACTATCGGTATACAAAGATGACAAAAGAATTTGAATTGCGCCGCACTTGCCTCCTAATCTGCCCCGTGTAAGATTCCGATGCGGTCGCTCGTCCATAGGGTGAAGGAACACAATCAGGAGCAACCATCATGTCACAAGAGCTTGATGGCAATCAATTGGGGAAGCTGTTCGATTTTATCGATAACGCCCCCGCTGATGAAACCTTGATCAATATGGATTGCAACGACTGCTGCGAGAAGATCGCCCGCCTGGCCGAACAAGTTGCCAATGGCGCCGAACTCAGTGTAGTTCTGCCAGAGATGCAGAAATTCATGGCGTACTGGGGTGATTGCCGAGAGGAATTCGAGGCACTAGTTGCTGTGATCCAACGGGAAATGGCGCTGGAAGGCGTCGACCTGCCCTCCCCGCAAAGCTGGCAAGATTTGCAACTGTAATCTGCGTGACAGCCGCAACCTTGGCAATGGCGTCGATGCAAAACGCCGGTAGTCGTATGCTGCGACAGTATTCGTATCGAATCAGAATCCTATAGACGCAAACGAGGTGCGATAAATGAAGAAGGAACGCGTTGTCATCATTGGTTCCGGTCCGGCTGGCTTGACCGCCGCGCTATATACGGCGCGCGCACAGTTGGCACCGGTGGTTATCGCGGGCAATCAACTGGGTGGGCAAGTCGCCATTACCCATGAGATAGAAAATTACCCTGGTTTTCCCGATGGTTTGAGCGGGCCAGAGCTGGTCGAACGTATGCAGGAACACGCCGAGAACTTCGGTGCCAAGGTCGAATTTGATCTGGTGGAAAGTGTCGATTTCAGCAGGGGTTCGCCGTTCCATATCAAGACCTACGGAGAAGAATATCTGGCCGATTCGGTCATCGTCACCATCGGTGCCGATCCGCGCAAGCTGGGTGTCCCCGGAGAAGAGGACTATATCGGCGCCGGTGTCAGCTATTGCGGTACATGTGATGGTTTCTTCTTCCGCGGCAAGGATATCGTGGTGGTGGGTGGCGGCGATTCGGCTTTGGAAGAAGCCTTATTCCTGACGCGCTTCGCCACCAGCGTCAATATCATTCATCGCCGTGACGAGCTGCGCGCGGGCATTCAGCTGCAGCAGCGCGCCTTCAACAACGAGAAGATCAGCTTCACCTGGAATTCAGTGATCGAGGAGATCCTGGGCAGCGACGGTGATGGTGTTAGCGCCGTGCGCTTGCACAACCGCGTCACCGGTGAAGAGACGATTCATCCGACGGAGGGTGTCTTCATTTTCATCGGCCACGATCCCAACAACTCGGTCTTTGGCGATCAGATCGCGCTGAACGAAAATGGCTACATCATCACCGATCAACGTTATCGCACTAATGTCGAAGGCGTATTTGCTGCCGGCGAGATTCAAGACGAAATCTGGCGCCAGGTCGCGACCTCAGTCGGCCAAGGCACATCGGCCGCCATGTCCGCGATCCAATGGCTGGAAGCCAACGAGGAGCATCTGCAGGAGATGGATACGGTGGTTGCAACGGGATAGAAACTCTAGCTGCAACGACTGTCAGGCGGCCTGACTTTGCGGCGCTAAGAACAATATTATCTTTCACCACGGCAGCAAGAAGGTGCTGTCTGCTTAAGACTGTGAGCCACCCGATTCTGGAGGCAGTTGCTGTTGCCCAGGAGGCGCGGATGAATCCTCCTGCAACCGTATTCGTTCCTCGGCACTGCTGCCACGCCATGTCGTGACAACTCTGCCGATTGCACTTCCGGCCGTAAAGAAGCCAATCGGTATGCTCGATATCACCGTAATTTCAATAATTGCGCCGGAAGCTATTGCGATAATTGTCGGGAGGATCAGAATGATTGGAATGAAATTGTTAGTCAACAGGGTTAATACGTTAATGATAAACGTGAAAAGCTGCTGTCGCTTGACAATGGATATGACTTCTTTTCCACCGTCAGGTACGGCGTCTTGGTAGCCTTGAATAATCGACGGATGCGGAAAAATATCCGAGAAGTATGCTTCAAGTTTGCTACTAACTACGGTACGACGTTTTTGTCCGTCAGCATCTTCCGGCATATGGCGTCGTCCTTCAGGTCTTCAGGATAAATGTTCGTAGTATCGGAAAGCGCAAGCATAGCCTGCCTTACGTGATTGCCGGTTTCTATCCAACAATCCCGGATAGCAGCATTTTGCTCCCTGATCAAGTCGTCGGAAGTCACCAAATGAGCTGACCCCAACATTTTCATGGACATATCAATACCGCTGAACCACGCGTCTTGATGGAAAACAAAATATGACTTTGGGACTCTAATGTCATATCGATTCATGGCCGTCTCCTCTGCAAACTGGAAAAAAAGCTTCCAAGACTGAAATCATGTGACCAACTATAACTCATCATAAACACAATTCACAAAAGCTGTCAATTGGCTAGAGATGTTACTAATGAAACAATTCAAGCGCCGATATTGTTCACGATTGAGCCACGATATATTATCACACTTTTGGCTCATTTCCTTTGTATTCAGATCTTGTTTTGTAAATGGTCACTCCACTCTGTCGTCTGCAATGGCACTACGTATAAGGGCAGCCGAAAGTTGCGCTCATATTCTCGTTATTCGATCACCAGCAAAACGTGATATTTCACCTCAGATATGCGAATGCGCAGCCTACCATCATCCACATCCCATAACAGGTCGGCCTCGTCACCCAAGGTCGTCACGGTCTGCGGTTTCCGATCCACATCAACTTCGACTACGACATCACGGCTGACGATCGTCTCGTTGATAGGCAGGCGCGTTTCGTCGCGGACGCTATTGACCAGATGGATAAGAGTACGCTCCTCCTGCTTGAAAGCGGTCATAGCGAGCGTATCGCTCGCGTTTCGCAGGCGAATCGCTTGCACTGATCGTGCCGTCCAATTGATCGCCGCGGCGATAAGGTTGCGAAAATCGCGGATACCAAACTCCAGATAGCGCACGCCGACGGGCACTGTGAAAAGCACTGTCCGACCCCTGCCCGATGCCTCCTTCTGCAAAACAACCGGTGGGCCGATATCGTCGCTGAGCGGACCATAGTGCACCACTGATGCACCGCGTAGCGCCGCCACGGTAATCGCCTCAATGGCCTCCACAACCACTTGCATGCCCATGGTCGGCAGGCGTTTGCCGGCAGGAATTTCCGTTGGCAGCTCGTGCTCATCCGTCATTTGCATATAGACATCAAACTGAAAAGGCAGGGACTCGTCCGTATATTGCACACCGAACGCTTCCGCAAGATCATCATTCGGCGAGCGTTTTCCGCTGCTATCGTACATTCCGGACTCGTAAGAGCCGATCAACCCGCCACCAGCAGCGACGAAGCGACGGATCGCCGCTTTGCTCTCCGCTGAAAGGCAACTGGCGTTAGGCAATATCAGCACTTGATAATCATCGAGACGCTCGCCCAGGTCGGCTTCTGTGATGACATCAAAGAGAATCTTCTCTTGAAGCAGTGCTTTGGCGAAGCCTTTGAGTTCGCCCAATTGCGAAGGCTTGTCATCGCGATGGTCAAAGCGCTCTACAGTGGTCGGCGAATATAGCAGCGCGGCGAAGGGGATGCTGCGCCTATCGCACAAATAAGGCGCGAGGGCTTCCGCTTCGGCAAAGCGCTGATAGACCTGATTCCAAGCCTCCTGATCAACCTGATCGGGATAATAGCGGGCGAAGAGCAGCGCGGCATTGTTCGCCAACAATTCCGCCGTAGACAAGCGCAATTCCACCTCGCCCAAACCATAGAGATCAAAGGGCGATTGCGCCATCATGCTCAAGACCAGAATCTGCTTGTCTATTGCGATGGCTTGCACGAAGCGCAGCGCCACGCCATACCACCAGAGCGGTTCGTCCACGCTGGCGCGATACAGCTCCATGTGTACTATGTCGCCGGTTTGCGCGGTGCGTGCCATATCATCCGCGTGCGCCATCGGCACGTGCCAAGAGGCGCCAAAGCGCTCGCGATAATAAGAATACTGTGGTGGCGCGCCCGAAAAGCGATTCGCCTCGCCACTCAAGGTCGCCAGCGGAAAGGCTCCCTGAAAAAAGACACAGCGCTCATCGCGCTTTGCCAACTGATATAGAGACTGTCGCCACGCCGCGATCTGATCATAGCGCCAGGATAAGAATGTTTGGAAAACTGGATCGTCCCATTTCTCTTCTGTAGGCAGCGGGACGCCGAATTCTGCTGCGAAGGCGCGGCAGCAGGCTGTGCTGGCCGACCAACTCTGAAAGCTCGGTTCATCAAAATAGAAGCCATCGACGGCGTACTTGTCGGCGATCTCGCGCACAATCGAGGCGAAGTAAGCGCGATAAGGGCTGAGCGGATCCATGGCGACCGAGTTGTACTCGTCATCCCAGGTCGTTACGCGACCGTCCGCCTTGCGTTGCGCCCAATCCGGATGCGCAAAGTACAGCTCCCGATTGCCCCAGATTGATGCCAGATAAGCCACCACCTTTTGACCGTTGGCATGGCCGGCGGAGATGGCGTCCGCCAGCAAATCTCGCTCGCCCAGGCCGGGATAATGCGGCGCGGTTTGGCTCTGATAGAAGGCGGTTCCGCCCGGATAGTAGCCGGTTGAAAAGACCACCAAGGTATTCACATGTCCGCGATGCGTCTCATCGACGATGCCTTTGACATCTATAGTCGCCACGTCCGCTGCGGGGAATTCCAGCGTGACGGCACGCAGTTGTCGGTCCCACCAGTTTGCCATGAATGCCCCTCCTTACGATGCCACGCCGCACCAATCGACTGCCATGCGCGCCAAAACACGAGCGCAATCGATGACTTGCTCAAATTCTATGTATTCGTCGGTGCTGTGGATCATGGCGCCGGAGGGACCAAAAAGCACGGCCGGTGTATTGCCATACAATACCGGTAAACGCAAATCACAGCCGCCGGAACCACCCACCTTTACCTCGCGCCCGGTCACCGAGCTCGCCGCCCGGCTCAATGCCCCGACCATGGGATGATTGGGATCAATCTGCGCCGCATCGAACCACAAGCCGAACCATTCGATCCGGAGCGGATGCGCGCTGAACCAGGCGTCTTTGGCGGACCATTCCATGATGTATTCTTTGAAATCCGCTTTGATCTTGTGAATATCCTCGCCCGGCAAACATTCTATCGAGCCTTCCATAATGGCTTGCGAGGCGATTGTCGAAGGCCATTCACCTGCGACAATTTTGCAGATGCCGGTGGGAACTTTGGTATTGTAGATCTCGTCATAGAGCGGATGCGCAACCACCGATTCGCGCATGATGGAGTAGGCTTCGACAGCGTGGAATACTTCAAACGCTTTGCTGATGGGGTTGGTCAGCTCATGCTTATATTCGATGCCGCCTTCTTCACCGGGAACGGTAATGCGGAAGAATTGCGCGCCGCGGTTGGAGACCGCCAGTTTGTCCAAGCCGGTCGGTTCCGTGAATATGCAGGCATCGGCATTATAGCCGCGCATGACCGATGCCAGGGTACCATTGCCGCCCGCTTCTTCATCGACGACGCATTCCACAATCACATCGCCAGCCAATTTCAGGCCGGCGGATTGCAAGGCCATCACACATAATACATTGCTGACCACGCCACCTTTCATATCGGCGCTGCCACGCCCCCAAACCTTGCCATCGACATATTTTCCGCTCCAGGGTCCGTACTGCCAGAGCTCGGCCGGACCAATCGGTACGACATCGGTATGTCCGTTAAACTTGAGCGATCTTCCGCCGCCACTGCCCCGGTATATGCCAACGACATTGGGTCGTTCGGCGTATGAGAAGCCGGTGGGCACAAAGGCTGGATGTGCGGCGAGTTCGTCATCGTCCGGGCTCCAGCGGTCAACATCCAGACCTATCGCCCGCAATTGACGCTCCAGCACATCCATACAAGGTTTTTCTTCGCCTTCCAGCGAGGGAATGCGCACCAATTCTTGCAGCAATTCCAGTGCATCCTGACGATGCTTTTCTATGGCTTTGTCGATTCTGTCGTATGACATTGCTTTTTATCCTTTCACCGCGCCAAAGGTCAGGGCAGAGATGAAATAACGCCGTACGATCAGCGCGAAGACCACCACAGGCAAAGTCCCGATAGTGGCTGTGGCGAACATGGGACCCCATTTGATGCCGGAATGGGTCATAAAAAAGGCGATAGTGGTGGGCATGGTGCGCGCCTCGGTCGAGGTCAAGAAGAAAGCCAGGCTGAATTCGTTCCAGACACCGATGAAAATCAGGATCGCGGTGGCGGCCACACCACCCGCCATCAGCGGCAATGTGATCAAGCGGAAGGCTTTGAAGCGCGAAGCCCCATCAACCATGGCCGATTCTTCCAGCTCAACCGGGATACCTTCCACGAAGCCGCGCATCATCCAGATGGCATAGGGTATGTTCCACAGCAAATAAACCACGATCAAGAAAATATGCGTATCAAAGAGGTCGAGCGCCCGCGCGATGAAGAAGAGCGCGAAGACGATCGAGATGCCCGGTACCATCTGCAAAAAAAGGAATCCGTAGGCGATGCCTTCTTTGTAGCGAAAACGAAAGCGAGCGAAACTGTACGTGGCCGGGATGGCGATAAGAATGGTGAGCAAGGTGCTGCAAACAGCGATAATTGTGCTGTTTTTCATATAAAACAAGATGTTCATATCGTCAAAAATATTGTGGTAGTGCTCCAGCGTCGGCCTAAACAACCAAATCGGCGGATAAGCGAAAGTCTCCAGCCGCGATTTGAAGCTGCTGCTGACCATAAACAGGTAGGGAAAGAGAAACGCCGCCACGACAAACAAGGTCAGCAGGTCGAGAAAGCGGGAGCCGAAAAACGCGCGCGGATTCCTCATAGTCGTTTCTTCAGGCCTCGAATTTTATACGTTCGCGCAGCTTGATCAGCAGCACGGTCAAGGTCACAATGATGACAATCAGCATCACGCTCGCCGCCGAACCCCGCCCGACGTTGCGGGCCACCAAGGTGGTGCGATAGACAAAGAGCGGCAGGGTCGTCGTTGTGGTGCCGGGTCCGCCGCCGAACATGACAAATATCACATCGAATATACGCAACACATCCATAAAACGCAGGATGAGCGTGGTCAGAATCAGCGGCAGCATCATTGGCAGCGTGAGATGAGCAAATGACTGCCAACGCGAGGCGCCATCCACCCGCGCCGCCTCGAAGGGTTCGACGGGCAAAGTCTGCAATCCAGCCAGCAGGATCAAGATGAAAAACGGCGTCCACTCCCAGATATCGACGATAACCACCGCCCAAAGCGCCAGATCAATGCCGTACCAATTGTGACGGACGCCGGTCAGGCTTTCGAAGAAAAAGTTGACCAAACCATCGTAGGAAAAGTAAAGACGCCCAACCATGCCGACCATCGAGGGCATCAAAACAATGGGAATGACGAGCACGGCGGTGAAGAGCGATTGTCCGCGCATTTTACGGTTGAGCAGCAGCGCGATGGAAAAACCGATCAGCAGCTCGGGGATCAGTGTGCCCAGCAGATAGGAGAGCGTGACGCGTACCGATGCCCAGAAGGTGCTATGTTTGTTGCTCAGCAGCCACTGATAATTCTCCAGGCCGACCCACTCGGCATTGCGGAAAGGCTCGCCAAAGGTCAAGTCGACCATGCTAAGTTGCAGCAGCCAGATGGCGCTGTAGGCGGCCAGCGTGAAGACCACCAGAAAAGCCGGCACGATGAGAATCGCGGGCACCAACCACGACGGCCGCTGCCTCTGCGATAACTTTGTACGGGTCATGAACGATTCCAGAGTGGCAAGCCACGTTCAGACAGGCTTGCCACCGATTGAGTTGCCTAGTCCGCAAGGACCTCGGATACTTGCGCTTGCATGCTGGCGATGGCTTCTGCGACGCTGATTTCGCCAATGAAAGCGCGTGCCCCTTCAATGCCCATGATCTCGCTGACCTGGCTCCATTTTGGTGTCGGCAGCACGACACTCAAACCGAGTTCGCCGAGTGCGGCTGCTTGTTCCAAGGTATCCAGGGTGGCTTGATAGTAGGGGTTTGCCATTTGCAGGTCCGGGTTGCCCAAGGCGGATGCGCGCGAGACGATGCCACCATTGGCCAGGTATTCAGCTTGCATTCCCTCACTGGTCAGATAAGCGATGAAAGCCCAGGTGGCTTCCTTGCTCATGGAATCATCCATCATGGCGAAGGACCAACCCCAAACTCCAGAAAAGGCGCCGTTGGGTCCGGCCGGCAGCGGGCTGTAGCCGGTCATGCCAGCGACCAGTGATTTGTCCGGATTCTCTACTTCCGGAGCGGCGGCGGAGGCTTCGATCATGATGGCGGCACGCCCCAGCATAAAGGCATCCCAGGCTTCGGGGAAGGAGAAGGATTCGACGCCGACCGGTCCGTATTGCCAGAGTTCGCGGATGTATTCCAGCGATGCAGCTGTGCCCGGCGCATCCAGCGCCACATCACCCGTTGCCGGATCAACCATCATACCGCCAAATGGCGCCAGGAAGATCGACCACATATAGGTGAATTCCCAGCCCAGGCGCGCGCGATAAGAAATGCCGTCAACTCCGTCGACGTTCTCGCTGAAGTATTGCGCGGCTGTCAGCACTTCGTCAAAGGTGGTCGGCACATCAATGCCGTGCTCTTCGAAGAGGTCTTGCCGGTAGAACATGAAAACCGTCTCGCCGGCATAGGGGATGCCATAGTGCATGCCATCTTCCCAAAGGAACATATCGCGATACGCCTGCAAGATATCTTCGTAATTAAACCAGTCCGGCGTGATATCGGATACGATCCAGGGTTCCAGCGGCGTGCCATAACCGCTCGATGCCACCAGCGGGCTCCATTCAATGGCCGTCATCATGGCATCGTAACTCGCCGATTCGGCTGAGACTTCCAGCAGCATGCGTTGCCCCAGTTGGCCCTCTTCCATTTCGTCGAGCACAACCGAGATGCCGGTCAATTCTTCGAAGCGCGGAATCATCTGCTTGAAGGCTTCAACCGAAGGGTGAGAAGCTACAGCCACGGTAATGGACGTGCCGCCGTATTGATCTTTAATGCCGGCAGCCCATTCTTCTACTGGATCTTGCGCCAGCGCGGTGAAGCTCGACAGCGCAAGCGCTACAACTAAAAACACAACTACAAGTCTAACTCTCATTACTAACTACCTTTCAACTTAGTCTTAATAAATAAGCATTGGACCGAAGACACTTTCCGACAATAGGAAGGTAACTCAATTAAGATTACCGCGTAAACACCTGTCTGCCAACTAATTGTCAGCACTTTCTCGGCAAGATATATGTGTTTGCTCGATCAGCGCAGATCCTTGGCATTCTCCTGGATTTTGCGGATGGCGACGCTTATCTCCTGCATATCCTCTTCATCGCCCAAGAGCGCGTTCTGCGTGATCCATACCGTTTCCGCCCCGCGCGCCGAGTTGGGGAAGGGGCCAGCCAGGAAGCCGTGCTCTTGTGTAGCCTGCGACCCGCTGAGCCGTCCCCTGTACACGCCGCTTGTGAAGACATCCAGCTGATGAAGGGGCGGATAGGCTGCTTGCGTGGGTATGCCCTCCGCCTCCAGTGCCTCGACAAATTTCCCGCTGGAAATGCCAGCAAAAGCACGACTGTCGATTTCGAATATATAGGCGTAATGGCCGTTGCGCGTGATACGCCGGTCGTGGGTCTGTGGCCGGACGCCGGGAATCTCCACCAAGAGCCGATCTAGCAGGCGTCCGTTCTCATGTCTGCGCGCGGTCTGATCGTCTAGACGCGTCAATTGCGCCAGCAACACAGCACCTTGCCACTCGCTCAAGCGGTAATTCGAGCCATAAATATAATGGCTGTAGAACCACTCACCGGGCATACGTCCGCAATCATGCGTGGCGCGCGCCAGTAGTTCAAATTCGTCATCATTGCTGACGATCATGCCACCTTCACCGGCGGTCATGGTTTTGCTGGCTTGAAAACTGAATGTTCCGCCAATGCCAAAAGTGCCGACTTTGCGGCCGCGCCATTCGCTACCGTGGGCATGTGCGCTGTCTTCCAGCAGGGCGATATCGTGTTTTTCGGCTACAGCCGTCAACTGATCGAGATCGGCAGGACGTCCGCCCATGTGCACCGCGATGATAGCCTTGGTATTCTCGTTGATCGCCGCTTCCGCCAGCTCCGGGTCGATACAATAGTTGTCGGCGCTGACATCGACCAACACCGGCAGCGCGCCGGCAAAGAGTACCGCACTGGCCGTCGCTACAAAGGTCGCGTTTGGCACGATGACTTCATCGCCGGGTCCGACGCCCATCGCCGCCAGCGCGACTTCAATGGCGTGCGTGCCGTTGGTGACGGCAATGCCGTGTTTGGCTTGATGATAGTCTGCAAAGCGTTGCTCAAATTCGAGCGTCTTGGTGCCAGGCGTACGCCACCAGACGCGACTTTCCAGCACCTCGTTCAGCGCCTCGCGCTCAAGTTCGTCATAGATGGGCCAGATCGGGAAGGGTTTGCTCTTGGCGGACGGTCCGCCCTGGATGGCAAGTTTAACCATATGAGTGATCCTCAAATACTCCTGCTGTGACCGATTGTAAACGAGCAGTCGCGACTCGGCGAGTCGTTTCAATTCATCCTGATCGTACGCCCATTGAACTTGCCCCGCTTTGGTGGACAGTGATTTTGCGGCGGCGGTGCAGCCCCTACCCCTTTAGTGACCCTAGCGTCAGACCCTTGACGATAAACTTCTGCGCAAAAATAGAAAAGATCAACATGGGCGCAATCGCGACGATAGAAGCCGCAGACATTGGACCCCAGCTCATGGACGTGTATCCGCGGAACGAAGCCACGGCAACGGTGATGGTCTGCGCTTCGCTGAATGACAGGGACAAGGCGATGGTCAACTCGTTCCAAATCCAGATGGCCGTGAGAATGGCAGTAGCAGCAATGCCGGGCGCAGCCAGCGGGATATAGACGTGACGCAGTGTGCCCAGGTGATTGCAGCCATCTATGCGCGAGGCATCGTCAAGTTCCGTCGGAACTTCCTTGTAAAAGCTACGGATCAGCCAGACAGCAAAGGGTAGCGAATGCACCTGATAAACCAGCGCCAAGCCGATATGCGTATCGTACCAGCCAATCTTCTGGTAAAGCACGTACATAGGGATAACAAACAAAAACTCCGGCAGCATATAAGCCAGCAACAGCCAAACACCGAACAGCTTCTTGCCGCGAAAGCGAAAGCGATGAATGCTGTAGGATGCGAATATGGCGATCACGATAGCGATACTGACGCCCAGCGCGGTGACATAAACCGTGTTCAAGAAGGCTTCGACAAAACCCGGTTTTTCCAGCAGCGAAAGATAATGATCCCAGATTGGCTCGAAGATGAATTTCGGCGGCGTGGCAAATGCATCGCGCTGCTTTTTGAAGGAAATTGTCATTAGCCAGACGATGGGAAAAAGCGTAACCAGGATCGCCAACAGCGAAATCGAATATGCCAGCAGGCGTTCCAATTGTGCGGACCTGCTCTTGCCCATGGCTAATCGTCCTCCATGCGCGCATCCAAGCGCATATACACGAGGCTGATCACAAAAACGATCAGGGAAAATATCACCATGATTGTCATCGATTCGCTCATCTGCAAAAAGCTAAATGCCTTGCGGTAGGCCATGGTCTGCATGACTTCGGTCGAGATTTGCGGGCCACCGCCGGTTGTGCCAAAGATGAGATCAAAGACCTTGAGCGTATCGATGGTGCGGAAGATCAACACCGTCAAAAGCACGGTGCGCAACATCGGCAATTTGACGCGGAAAAACGTTTGGATACCGTTGGCGCCATCGACACGCGCCGCTTCAATCGGCTCTTGCGGCAGACTCTGCAAGCCGGCAAGAACGATAATAAAGACGAACGCAGTTTGCCACCAGGCGTCAACCATGATGACGGTTCCCATAGCAGTGGAGGTGGCGCCGAAAAACGGAGACAAAGGTAGACCCAGGCCAACCAGCACATAATTGACCAGACCCAGCATGGGATCAAGCAGGATCTTCGACATCAGCGCCACGATGATGCCGGAGACCATCAATGGCGTGAGCAACAATGTACGGATGATGCCGGCGCCGAACTTAAGCCGATCGACTGCCACCGCCAATCCTAATCCCAAAATCAGCTCCAAAGCGGTAGCCACGATGGCGAAGAGGAAAGTCTGATACAGCACCTGCCAAAACTCGGCGCTCTTGAATAAGTCCAGGTAGTTTCGCAAGCCGATGAAATCGAATTGCACACCCCAGTTCCAATTGAAGAAGCTGAGCACGAAGGAGTAGATTGCCGGATACAGCGAAGTGACGGCAAGGATGAGGACCGCGGGCGCGATCATAATATAAGCAAAATACTTGCTTCGGCGTGCGGTCATTTGGGGGAGCCTTCCCCCACCCTAAATCACTCCCCCAAAATGAGGGAGGGACTTTTCTCCCCTTCCCGCATTTTGGGAAACGACCCCCCATCGGACGGGGGATCGAGGGGGCACGGGGGCCGGGGGAAAAGGCACAAAATCCACTAGCTGTCCATGTCGATGATGCGTTGTTGCGCTCTGGCCGTGGCCTCTGCCGGCGACATCCCAGCATACATATCCTGGATGGCATCCACGATCACCAAGGCGTATTCGCTCCAACCTTCACGGAAAACGACCGTGGAACGTGAGGTCTGCATGGCAGCCAGCACGGTGTCGACATATTGTGCATTCAGCGAATCGACGTACTCGGCTTTGTCCCAGGTGGATACACGCGCCGCGCCACCATGAAAAGCCCCGATTACCGGTTCCACGTCGGCGCTGGTCATCCACTGTATGAAATACCAGGCAGCTTCAGGATTCTGCGCGTTGGCTGGTATGCCAACACCCCACATCCAGTGCCCGGTCCAGGAAGCTCCGTCTGCCTCGACCGGTGGCATCAAGGCGTAACCCGTTTTGCCGGCAACGGCTGATGCGTCCGGATCTTCAAAGCCGGGACCGAATAGGCTGGCATCAATGAAGAATGCGGCACGACCTTGCTGGAACAGCAAACTGGCATCCGGCCAATCCAACGACTGTACGTTGATGGGACCGGCGGACATCATGCCCGCGTAATGTGACAACCCCGCGGTGACACGCTCATCGGTCAAAGCCGGCACCGACCAATCGCCATCAAACCAGACGTTGTAAGGCAAGGACATTTCTGCTTCGCCCCAATTGTTAAAGACCATGCCGGTTACCGTATCCATGATGGTGTGTGAACGGATGCCCCGCATTACAGCGCCGGCGACAGTGCCGCCGCTAGCTTCGGTAATGCCTTTCGCGGCCTCAATCAACTCGCTCATCGTGGCCGGGATCTCACCGTCCAGATATTCGTCCACCAAATCTTGATTGTAGAAAAGAGTATACGCCTCGAAGGAAACCGGAATAGCAAAATCTTCCGCGTCCATGCTGCCGGGAGGATATTGTGTCGCCTGCGTGAAACCGCCTGGGAAATCGGCAAAGTTATAATCCGCTGATGTCAAGCTGGCATCATCGATATAGGGGCTGAGCGGATGGATCAAGCCATTGGACCATTGCGTAAATGCGGTGGAATCCATTGGCACCATGTAAACATCCATCAGGCCCGTGTCAGCGCGCAAAGCGATTTCCATGCGGTCAAAATACAAGTTCTCTGCCAGCGCTTCGATATTGACGGTAATGCCGGTTTCCGCCTCGAAATCATCAAGAACGCTGCGCATGCCGTCCAGCACCGGATGTTCGGGCATGAGCAAGGTGATCTCGCTGCCGGCGAACTGCGTCCAATCTAAGTATTGCGCCTGCACAGTTGGCATCAAGAGCAGGATCAACAACAAACACAAAACTGCAACTATCCTCTTCATGACATACTCCTTAAGACTGTGTAATCAAAAACAAACTGACATTGTCAGTGTGATTCCGCCAAATTATGCTATAGCGACACTCCTGCATAAGCAGTTTCTACATTGGTACGTACTTGCCTTGCAAAGGCTTCATCGATTTCGGCCTCATGATATATGCCGTACCACAATCCTGCCTGCCGTACGAAATCGCGCATATTCACCAGTGCGTGAGTCACATCGTCCCAGCTGATATCCATGGCTTGGGGACGAATATCCACACCGGCGCGCAAGATTGCAGCCAGCATCTCAGCCGGCTTGTCGTCATGCAGCAGCGAGCCGACATAAATGCCCAGGCAAACCGGCTGGCCATGGATGAATTTCTTGCCGGTGTAATATTCCAAGGCATAAAACAAGAAGTGATCCGCGCCTTCAATGTGCCGCGGATTCCAGCCCGCATTATGGAATGCCGCCCCACCATAGCGATTGGCCAACATCAGCGTGCGGATGCCTTTTTCGTTTACCTCGCGGATGTCGTCCAGCGCGTTCATCACCGTCGCCATCACCCCTTGCGCTTCATCAACCAAATCTTGATCATAGGGCCACTTGCTCTCGCATTTGCCGGCCGCATCGGCAAAGCGCCAATCGGCATGGGCAGTGTGATAGCACAGGATCTCACAGATTCCCGAGCGATTGACCACCGGTGGCGCGGCTTGTATCACATCAAAATCGACATAGACCGCTTCCGGCACTGTCCAGCAGACATAGCGTACATTGCCACTAAAACGGAGACCGGTGCGATGCCCGAAAGCGGCGTTTACCGACATTGAAGTAGGTACCTGAAACAAGGGCAATTGCAAGGACCAGGCGAAGTATTTGGCGACATCAAGCGCTTGCCCGCCACCCAAACCGATAATGCATTTGGCATCGGGCAAATTGGCGACCTCGTCTCTCAGCTCATCCCCGTCGATCGTTTTTACCAAGTAAGGCCCGGCGAGATTGTCGTCAAAATTGTGGGCAAAAATGTCCCACAAGTCATCCATCGTGACCACGAGATAAGGGCGATGCACAAAGTTAGGCAATTCGCCGATCAGATTGCGTCCGAATACCGTTGTGAATCCTGCGCTGTCTGGCATGTGTTATCCTTCGTCTAACAAGGTCCGCAAGAATCGAATTGAAATCATTATTGTCTTGCGACGGCGCTCCCGCGATCACCTGAGTTTATCAACCGAAGTATAGAAGTCACTTACTTTGTGTAAGAAAGTTTGGTTCATAGCATAATCACTGTGCAAGTGATTTGTCAAATACTTGGCATGGCAATATTTGGATTAGCGCTTTGCCAACAGGAGCAGCCGTTCGGCAACTGCGAAATTATCTGCCGTGCGCGTAATATTCGTATAAGATAATAAGCTCATCTACTCGCGTTAGCAAATCGGCTTTTGCAAATGGAGAAGCAAGAATGACGCTAAGAATAGCCTTTGCCGGCACCGGTCATATATCACGGGTACATGCGCAGGCCGCGCAAAAGCTGAACGATGTGGAATTGGTCGCTGTGGTCAACCATCGTCAAGACTCTCGAGCGCAATATGCCGCGCAATTCGCTATCGGTCGCCAATATCAAAGCATTGAGGCGCTGCTGGCGGATGGAGAAGTGGATGCGATCAGTATCAATACACCCAATTATCTTCATGCTCCGCAAGCCATTGCCGCGCTCAATGCCGGTGTTCACGTCATAGTGGAAAAACCGATGGCGATGAATGCGGCGGAAGCGGAGCACATGCAGGCCGCCAGCCGGGCATCGGGAGCCAAGCTGATGGTCGCGCATTGTTGGCGTTTTGACGAAGAAGTGCTCTGGCTGAAGCAGCAGATCGACGCCGGCAGATTAGGCAAAATCTTGCGTACCAAGGGATATGGTGTGCATGTGAATTGGGGACCGGAAAGTTGGTTTGTCGAGGCGCGTTATGCCGGTGGTGGCGCGCTCGCGGATATGGGCATCCACGCTATTGATACCGCGCGCTTCCTGCTCGGCGATCCCCTGCCAATCAGTGTCTACGCCAGGATTTCCACCGATTACACCGACTACGATGTTGATGATAGCGGCACGATTTTGATCAACTGGGATAATGGCGCCACTTCCCTGGTGGAATCGGGCTGGTGGTGGCCCCATGGCGATGGACCGGAGGCGAGTACACAAGTATATGGCAAGGACGGTTTCGGGCGAATCTTCCCCACTCTGTTGGAAATCCCCAATAGAGCTGCCAAAACCGTAAAACGGATTGATTCCGGCTACACGGCAGAGCGCGACCCGCATTGTCCAGATATCATGTACGACCTGCAAATGTCAAACTTCGTTCATTGTATCCGACATGACATCGCACCGGCGCCCGGCGCAAGCGAGGGATTGGTCAACATGAGAATCGTGGATGCCGCCCTGCGCAGCAGCGAAAGCGGGGCAGTCGTCACGATCAATTGATGGCGAACCTGGGCTATTCCCCACGCTGCCTCGCCAAAAAAGTTGACGCTGGCACCACAGCGCGGCTATAATCCGCAAAACTTACTTACAGTAAAAAAGTAACATGCGCTTATCTCGACGGAGTAACAGGGAGCCGCTTTGACCTTTCCAAAAACTATTAACGCCAGTGTCAAGCGCCATATCAATCGGTCGGCGGTATTGGAGCTTTTGCGTACCGATAGCCCGATATCGCGGACGAAAATAGCTGATCGATTGCAAATCAGCTTGCCAACGGTCATGCGCATCGTTGAAGACTTGATCGCCGACAAGCTGGTCATACCCACCGGCGCCATGCAAGCGAGCGGCGGTGGCAGACGGCGAGAAATGCTGCAATTCCACGATTCGGGTTATGTGGTCATTGGCGTTGATTTGGGCGGCACCAAGATGTATGGCGCGGTTACGACCCTGGGCGGTGACATACTTTATGAAAAGAACATCGCTGCTCATGGCAGCAGCGGAGAAGCAGCTTATAAACGATTGGTCGACCTGTTGGACGCTCTCATCGGCGCTGTTCCACCTAATACCGCCATACGCGGGATCGGAATCGGCGCGCCTGGCATAACCTCGCATAAGCAGGGAATCGTACGCTGGGCGCCGAGCTTGAATTGGCGGGATTTCCCGCTCCTGGATCGGCTGGCCGGCCACTACGATTATCCTGTTATCGTCGACAATGACGTTAATCTCGCGGCATTGGGCGAGTTGTGGTTTGGCATCGAGGAAACGGTTAAGGACATGGTGCTGGTGACAATCGGGACCGGCATCGGCGCCGGAATCATAGTGGATGGTACGCTATATCGCGGCGCCTGGGAGGCATCCGGCGAGATTGGACATTTCTTACTGGGCAGGCAATTCCTGGGCAAACGCTACGATACATTCGGCGCACTGGAGGATGTCGCTTCGGGACGAGGAATTGCCGAGCGTGGCCGCGCGGCTTATTCCGGATCAAGCAATGTTGCCACTAATCTGATGGCGGAAGATGTGATCTCTGCTGCCCAAGCTGGCGAAGACTGGGCGAAGCATTTACTCGAGGAAGCGGTCGATTACCTGACGATGTGCATCGCAAATATCAGCGTATTGCTGGATCCCGAAATCATCGTCATCGGTGGCGGCGTTGCGCAGGCGGCAGAAATTTTGATCGACCCTATTCGTGAGCGTATGGAGGGGACAATCCCGCATCGACCGGATATCCGCCTTTCAAAACTTGGCACGCGCGCCGCTGTGATGGGTACGATCGCCCGCGTGCTGCAGCATACCGCCGAGTATTATGTCATACGCAACCTTTCCTAAATTCAATTTCGCGAGCTTATATTATGCTGGAAATCTACGATTGGGCGGGGCAGGGATTCGAGCCGTTGGTGTTCACCGACAAATGGCAAGCCGCCCTATTGAACTGGGAACCACTCTTTGATCGCGAAAATCTGGACGAGATTGAACGGCACATCCACACGGATGAAGTCTTTGTTTTACTGCGCGGGCAAGGGCTGATCTTCACCCGGCGTGATGATCAAGCGCTGCATGCTGTCGAGATGGAAAAAGGCAAGATCTACAACGTTCCGATGGGTATCTGGCATAACCTGGTGGCGACGCGCGATGTCGCCTTTCTGATCGTCGAAAACCGCGATACGCACTTGAATGATACCGATATTCGCCCGATTACGGCGGCGGAACTGCGTGAACTGGATTCGCAACTTCCAAACTGGGCGCGGCCGTAGCGTGCCCTAATAGAATTGTTTTGTCATCAGAATTGTTTCGCGTTAGTTAACATTCACAATAAGCCCTCTGATTGAGTTTCGCCAATTATTGTTTTAGACTGAAATGTAGATGCCGGTCAGCTTGAGTTTTCAAATACGAGTTGACAACGAGCATCTCTGATTTCACCTAAAGGAGGATTGCCGTGCCGAGTATTGTTCGCAAGCTTAAACGACAATTGAGCATCGTTTTCACTCTGATCCTGATCATGCTCTTTTCCTTGCCCTTCACCGCAAGCGCCGATGACGAAATGGATGAGGATAGCATTTTCATAAGTATCCGCCGCTATCCGGGCGTCGATCGCGACGATATGGCTGAAACCACGCGCTTGATTGACGAGGGCTTTTTGCCAATTATGCGCATGAGTGAGGGGTTTATCGGTTATTTCATACTGCCGGGAGAAGACGTGTACGTCGCGATCAGCTTGTTCGAGACCGAAGAGCAGGCTACGGCATCAAATGAGGCCGCACGAGATTTTGTGGCCGAATTCCTGGCGCCTTATCTGACCAATCCGCCGCTAATTGTGGAAGGATCCGTCGATATCATGGTCGTGGAGATGTTATCTGATATGGATGATGAGACGCACGACACGATGGACGAGGACGCGCATGACGACGATGGCGATGACAACGATATGGGCGACATGACGGATGACGGCGTCACCTCACTTTATGCTGCCTTACGCATCTATAACAATTTCGATTTGGCGTACATCGACCAGGCCAACGAATTGATCGAAAGCATGCTCGTGCCGATACAACAGGAAGCCGAAGGATTTTTCGGTTACATTGCCATGAACGACGGCGTCGATACTGTCGCAGGCTTCAGCATTTACGACAGCGAGGAGAATGCCTTGGCTGTCAATGAAAAAGTGGCCGATTTCCTGGCCGAGTACATGGCCGAGTGGCTGCCGGAAGACCCCTTCATTACCAATGGCCGTTTGGGTGTGGCCGCGCTGGCCGGCTTGCACGATGGCGCAAACCTGATCGACGACATGATGGACGAGGACCGCGCCTTTGCCAGCATCCGCGTCTACGACGGGGTTGACGCGTCCGATCGGGACGAGATCGTACGCCTGGCAGATGAAGGCTTCCTGCCGATCATGCGCGAGAGCGACGGCTTTGTCGGATATTTTCTGCTTCAGGCCGGGGATGTGCTAGCAGCAATCAGCTTGTTCGAGACAGCGGAACAGGCATCGGCATCGGCCGAGGCTGCGCGCGAATTCGTTGCCGAATTCATGGTGCCCTTGCTTCCCAACGTGCCGTTGATCATTGAGGGTAGGGTGGATGTGAGCACACAGATGTTGATCAAGGTACACGATCCTGACGATCTCATAGGGCCGCTGTACGGCGCACTGCGCATTTATGACAATTACGACATGTCTCGTCTGGACGATGCGAATGAGTTGGTGGAGACGATCCTGGTGCCCTCGCTGCAGGAGGCCGGCGTATTCAGTTATGTGTCGATGAATGATGGCGACGACCACGTGGTTGGGCTGAGCGTTTTTGGGTCGGAGGAAAGTGCCTTGGCTGCAAACAATATAGCGGCGTCATTTGTCGCGGAACACCTGGCGGACTGGCTGCCGAATGATCCTATGCGCATCAATGGCCGCATGAGTGTTGTCGCGCGAGCGGAGATTCTTATGGGCGAGAACCTGGCAGAGTGGACGATGATGGACGCGGATATGGAATCCGAGGAATAAGATTCAGGTCTTGAATACGGATAGAGCGTAGCAGAGTGCTGCGCCCTTCCCAGTTGTGGCACTCATTCGGTATTGTCGCGAGAGTTGGCGAAGAAGGCCATAAGGATATCGGTGTTGGGCTTATAGCCTTTTTCCACACGCTTCAACATTCCCATCTTTACCAGTTCGTTCAAATCACGTTGAATTGTGCGTTCTGTTTTGTCATGGTATGCCCTTGCCAGTGCAGCAGTAACATCTGCAATTTCACTTTTCGGAACGGGTTTTTCGAATCGGTGATCGGTGAGATCTAGGACTAGACGCTTTTGCCTTTGCCGAGTTTTGCTGAGATTCTCTGAGAATCTCTTGCGGAATTCCGCATGAATCACATCATGCCATATAGTTAGAATCTGCAGCCCGTGAATTCTCTTGAATTGCTTATCGAGTTCATCCTTGAATCCCTGAAGCGCATATTCTAGAAAACCGTGAAGGTCCGCTTCTTTAGGGTATGAACCTTCATTAAACTCTCCGTGGGAATCCTGAAGCTCCTTGTAGTACTTGTCGCGCGTATCGTTGTAGAAGTTGCTTGGCAGATGGGCAGCAATATCTGGAACGCCCACCCTCAATAGTATCGCGAATTCCACTAGTCGCGAAATGCGTCCGTTGCCATCGCCATAAGGATGAATCCACGCGAAATAAACATGAGCAACGATTGCTTTGACAATTTGCTCTGCAACTTCATAACCTTTCGGTCCCGTCGGTTTGTCATTCAACCAATCACAAAACTGTTCCATCAGTCGAGCAATGTCTTCTGGTGGAGCTGCCAAATACCGCCCTACTTCAACGCGGTGACGACGAAATTCGCCTATGTTTACCTCATTGGACAATGACTCTTCCAGACTTTCCAACACCAACTTGTGGTAACTGTGCAGAAGATCGACCGAAAACTCAGTGCTTTCGCCTCCCATTAGATTTCTGCCTACATTACTAAATGCCGTGACCATGTTGTCGATCTGCTTTTCTTGATACTCGCGAGACAGAGGAACTTCCATTTCTTTGTTGATGATTTTTGCAACTTCCTCTTCGGAAAACGAGTTGCCCTCTATTGCGGTTGTACTGTGAACACCTTTTGTCAGATACACGCGGCGCAACATATTGCTATCATCTGGTGGAATCGGAAGTAGCTTGATGTGGTCAATTCTGGCTTGTATTTCTCCCAATAGCAGCCACTCTCTTGACCGAATGTTCTTTAAATTGGGCGGAAACTTAATGAAATCATGTGATTTCATCTTGACGCCTCTCCTTTATATTCTTGACTTCAATATTGACCAAGAGTTTGACTAACTTCTTGACCAAAGTATAGTATACATTGTTTTGAGAAGTCAAGGGTCATTCTATAATCCATCTGAAGATCAACTAGACGGATCAAGACAAACAGCAATCTACAACAATTCTTGAGTCGAATAGCATATCTACGAGATGTAAAAATTATTCCGAATCGGCCTGCACATGGCCGCGAGCAGAAGATCTTCTTGATTCGCGGATTAGCGAAATTGGACGGATTCGCAATCGAGAATGAAATCGGCAATGTTCAAAGCACTGGCGACGCCGACAGAACTTAGGTCCGCGTCAAAAGGGCGCGGATATCGAGAACCTGTTACTCGCAGGACTATTTGTTGGTATTAACAGCCGAGTTGCCAAACAAGCTCATCATGATTTCCGGGTTGGGCTGGTAGCCACGGGGATCCTGAATTAGCAGACCTTTTTTCAGCAAAGCCTGTAAGTCTCGCTCGAGAATTGCGTCGCTCTGGTCGACGTATGTCAAATGAATGGCAGAAGATACTTTTCGAATTTCACGTATATTTGCGGGCTGGTCCACGCGGCGATCGGTCAGATCCAGCGCGAGACGCTGCTGCCGCTGCTGTGCCGGCGTCATTTTGGTCGGGAAACAGCCGTGAATGTGATCGCGCCAGATGGCTTGCACCTGCATACTGCCGATGACGAGAATCTGTTCAGTGAGTTCGTCCATGAAGCCTTCCAGCGCATATTCGATAAAGCGGCGCAGATCGCCGTCTTCCGGATAGGCGCCTTCACGCAACTCGCCATGTGACAGTTGCAATTCGACAAAATACTGACGGCGTGTTTTGCAGTAGAAATAGCTTAAGAGGTGTGTACACACTTCTGGCAAGCCCGCGCGCAACAAAATGGCATGTTCGATTAGCCGCGCCATGCGCCCGTTTCCATCGCCGTACGGCTGTATCCAGGCAAAATAGACATGGGCGACCAACGCTTTGACGACGCACCAGGCGATATCATAGCCATCGAGTTCTCGGGAAGTTTCGCGTTCTTCATTTAGCCAAGCGCAAAGTTGCCGAATTAGGCCTTCGCAATCTTGCGGCGGTGGCGCAACATAACGCCCAACTTCCATGCCATGCTGGCGCAATTCTCCTACACATACTTGTTGGTCGATTCCCTGTGGCGAATCCTGCAGCACTTGACGATGATATTGATTGAACAACTCGAGGGAAAAAGTCGGTGTCTCACCAAATAACTCGTCGCGCGCGACTTTGTTGAGAACCTCGACCATGTTCTTGATCTGCCGCAACTCCGCCGTCTGCGACGGATGCACCGGCATATCTCCCCGGATGATCTTTTCGACTTCTTCCTCCGAGAAGGTATTGCCCTCTATCGCAGTTGTACCGTGAACACCTTTTGCCAGGTATTGCAGATCCAGCTCGTACGCATGTGCAGGCAATACAGGCGAGGCCCGTACAATCTGAGCGGTGGCTTGGATTTCGCCCAAAAGCAGCCAGGTCCTGGCAGACAGATATGCGAGATCCGGCGGAAATTCTATGAAGTCGTGTGACCCCACTGGCGTTAATCCTTTCTACGGAGTCCCAGCTACACGCTGCCGCCGACATTTCGCCGCTACACGAATGCGTTTATGCCGGTCAATTCTCGGCCAACCAGCAAGAGGTTGACCTCGTTGGTACCCTCGTAGGTGTAGATGATCTCGGCGTCCAGCATGAGCCGGGCGATGTGGTTATCGATAACGATCCCGTTGCCACCCAGGCATTCACGCGCCAGCTGTGTCACATAACGCGCCTTGCGGGCATTGTTGTACTTTGCCATTGATGCCGTGCCGGCATTGAGCAATCCGCGACTGATCAGATGTGAGAGTTGCAAGCAGAGCGTCTGCATCAAGGTAACTTCTGTCGCCATCTCGACCAGCTTCTGCTGAATCAACTGGAAACTTGCGATGGGTTTGCCAAATTGTTCACGCGCCTTGGTGTACTTCAATGCCAATTCGAAGGCTCCGGCGGCTACACCCGCTGCCTCCCAAGCCACACCATAGCGCCCGATACCCAACACACGCGCCATATCGCGAAAACGGTTTACATAGGCCAAGCGGTTTTCCTTGGGAACAAAGACATCTTCCAGAATAATATCGGCATTGAGCACGGCGCGCTTGCCTACTTTGCCCCAAATATCATTGATCGTCAGGCCATCGGTCTCCTGTGGGTTCTCGATAACATAACCTCCAAAATCGCCACTGTCTTCGTCGCGCGCCCAGATGATCAATATATCCGAAATGGATGCATTGCCGATCCAGCGTTTGGCGCCGTTGAGGATATGACCTTTTTCGGTCTTGCGCGCGCTGGTCTTAACCTGCGCAGCGTTGGAGCCGACTTCGGGCTCGGTCAAGCCGAATGCGCCGATTTTCTCCAATTTGACCATATCAGGCAGCCACCGCGCCTTCTGCTCTTCATCACCGAGCAAACCGATCGAGCCCATGGCCAAGCCGGAATGCACACCATAAAAGGTACTGACGCTGCCATCTCCCTTGCCCAGCTCGTACATCACCAGGCCCATCTCGACGAAATCCAGTCCGGCCGCGCCGTGTTCAAAGATCGCGCCGCCCATAATCGGCAGATTGACCATCTCGCGGGCGATTTCCCAAGGGAATTCCGCCTTCTCCCAATAGGGATTGATCTTGGGCAAGACCACGCCCTCGACAAAATCGCGCACTTCCTGGCGCAATGCCTTCTGCTTGTCGTTGAAGTGCATATCGACTTGGTAAAAGTCGAAGCCGTCAAATGCGGTTTCACCTTCGTTAGCCATGACCATAAGCTGCTTTTCCCCCGTAATCGCTCGAGTTGCCTCGATTCGCGCTAGGGTAGCATCGTTCCCAAGTCCAATCAATTCAATTTCGTCCAAGTTGCGGGTACGAAAGGCGCTGCCCGATGCGTCTAATGAGAATCGTCGCAAGCGCCGGCACGCGCCGTTTCGGGGTTCCGCCAACACATGATAAGACTGATAAGTTTACGGAAACATTCAGGCTCGATTCGTTTGGTGGCGCTGCAGTTTCTCAGCTTAGCAGGAGTCGGGGTTGTTTGGCCTTATGTCAACGTTTACCTGACCGAGCTGGATTTTTCCGGCACGCTCATTGGTACACTGGGCAGCGGCGGCGCTTTGCTTTCACTTGTGCTTACACCCCTGCTTAACCAGATTGCCGACCGGCTCATGCTGCATCGGCGTTTACTCATGTTCTATCTGGTCGGGTTTGCGCTCTCTTGCATTATCTTCGCCACCTCAGAAATCCGATTGATGATCATTCTGGCGGTGCTGATGTTTCGGCTCACTGTCAGCCCGAGCCTGACTTTGGCCATGCAGCTGACGATGTCTCATCTGATTCGCAGCGGCAAAGCTATCCTGGGCCAGATCCGCTCCTTCGCCTCATTAGGTTTTGCCCTGGCGAGTCTGCTCGCGGGCCAGCTCTATGTCTTCGGCGGTTATTCTCTGCTTTTCTGGGTTGGCGCGGTGTTTGCTCTGCTCAGCATAATGATGTCAACGGTCTTTCCCGCCAAACCGAAAGACAAAGTAAAAGCCGAAGCCGGTGATAAACGACCGCGCAACCGCGGCTTTTATGTTCTCGCCGCCAGCCAGTTCTTCGTCTCGATGGGCACCTACAACGCATACAGTTTCATGTTCATTCATTTCAACCAGAATCTGGCTATTTCGTCCGCGGATATCGGCTTGTGGGCAGCGCTATTGGGCGCGGTCGAAATACCCTTCTTCTTCTTGATGGATGCCATCTTGCCCAGATTCCGCATTCGCATCGCCTATATCGTCAGTGTGTCGGGCATCGCCTTGTTTACTTTCGCCGTGGGCGTGGCGCCGAGCTTGCCGGTGTTGGCTATACTGCTGGTAGTACGCGGATTGGTCTGGCCAGGCTTCTACCTGTCTTCCTTTACACTAGTAAACGCCATCAGCCATCCTCGCAATGTCGCCACCAATCAGGCGATCTTGCAAGTCACCATGCCGAGTATCGCCTTGTTGCTGACGGGTTCGCTATTTGGCTGGACATTTGACCATCTAGGAGCCGGAGCATTTTTTGCCTTGTGCGCTCTGATGTGCGTCATTGGCGTCTGCATCGTGATTGCCGGTTTTCGCTTGTTCGAGACCAAGCCCGCTACATCCGCCGCCTGAAATCGCCAGGCAAGAATCCAAGCGCTGTTATCGTCCTGCCTCCGTGCTATACTCCTGGCGTTTAGCGCAGACATCAAATCAGGAGTTTGCATGCTAGCAGGACCCAAGAGAAAGGCTGCCGCCCCCACGAATTGGAGGGAGCGTATTGAGGACCTGTGGCTACGCTCGGTGCCGGCCGTGTGGCGCAAGCGATTGGCTTATCTGTGGCTGCGCGCCTTGCCAGTGCGCCGCAACTGGCAGCTTTACGTCTTGCTCTTTTTACCGGTGGTTTGGCTCATCATTTTCCGCTATTTGCCTATGTACGGCGCGCAGATCGCTTTCAAACAGTATTCGCCCGCCTTCGGCATCGCCGGCAGCCCCTGGGTAGGTTTCGCCAATTTTGAACGCTTCTTCAATTCGCCAAAATTTGAACCTGTCATCATCAATACCCTGATCATAAGTTTCTATGCCTTGATCGCCGGCTTTCCCATCCCAATTGCCTTGGCATTGAGCTTGAATCAGGTCAAAACGCGCTTCTTCCGCAGCAGTGTACAGATGATCACCTATGCGCCGCACTTCATCTCGACGGTTGTGATCGTCGGCATGCTATTTCAGTTCTTACATCCACGCGTCGGGTTCACCGCTGTCGTAGCGGCTTCACTAGGCCTGGATGCGCCAAACTGGATGGGCAATCCCGACGCCTTTCGCCATATCTTTGTCTGGTCAGGCGTCTGGCAAGAGACCGGTTTCGCCTCGATCATCTACCTGGCGGTACTCTCTACTATCGATCCGGCACTGCACGAGGCAGCGGTGGTAGATGGCGCGAATCGACTGCAGCGCATTCGCTACATTGATATCCCCGGTCTGCTGCCTACTGCGATGGTTCTGTTGGTGCTTTCCACCGGGCGCGTGTTGGAAGTCGCCTTCGAGAAGGTCTATCTGATGCAAAGCCCGCTTAACCTCGGTGTGGCTGAAGTGATCAATACCTATGTCTACAAAGTTGGCTTATTGTCTCCGATCCTGGATTTCTCGTATTCGACGGCGATCGGATTGCTGAAAGGAATTGTGGGCCTTGTGCTGCTGATATCAGTAAACTACGCCGCGCGGCGTATGACAAACAACAGCGTTTGGTAGGGTATCGCTGATGCAAAACTACGACAGCAATTTCAACAGGGTCAACGAATCCGGCTTTGATCGTATCTTCATGGCCGCGAACTTAACATTTCTGTTGCTGATGACGGTCGTTGTACTTCTTCCTTTGATCTTCATCGTCAGCGCTTCGTTCAGTTCGTCCGAGGCGGTGATCGCCGGCAAAGTCAGTCTCTGGCCCGTGGACTTCAGTTTGCAAGGATACACCACCATTTTCGAACACAAGAAAGTCTGGGATGGTTTTGCCAATTCGATCTTTTATACCGTCTTTGGCACGCTCTTTAACGTGGTGATGACCATCATCGCAGCTTATCCCCTTTCGCGCCAAGACCTGGTCGGGCGTCGCGTCATCACCATAGCATTCATTTTTACCATGCTCTTCAGCGGTGGCTTGATCCCAACGTTCATGGTGGTGCGCGATCTGGGATTACTGAATACGCGGCTGGCGATGATCTTGCCAACCGGTATCGGTGTTTTCAATCTGCTAATAACCATCACCTTCTTCCGTACCACCATTCCACCGGAACTGATCGAAGCGGCGCGCATTGATGGCGCTAATGATTTTCGCACCTTTTGGAGCGTTATCGTTCCGCTGTCACGTCCCATCATCGCTGTGCTGGCAATCTTCTATGCGGTCAATCACTGGAACTCATATTTCCAAGCCCTGATTTACCTGAAGGATCAACAACTATTCCCGCTGCAAATCGTCTTGCGCGAAATCTTGATCCAAAACTCGATTGATGCTTCCATGCTGGTCGATATAGAGGATCTGATTGTGCGTGAAGGACTGCGCGAGTTGCTCAAGTATTCGCTGATTGTGGTTGCCAGTGTGCCGATTCTGATTCTCTACCCCTTCCTTAGTCGTTACTTTATCAAGGGTATGATGATCGGCTCGGTGAAATAAACACTTCTGGAGCCAAGGAAAGGAGCAAGTGTATCGGTCAAATCCGCATACTCTTTCTATCATTTTGCTAACCGAGAAAGGACGTCATATGTCAACAAGACTACTCGTACTATTTTTGCTTTTGACCTTGCCCTTTACCGTTTTCGGGCAAGACAGCGCGGTATCGGCGCCGGGAGAATTCCCCATCGTCGAAGAACCGATCACCCTGGATATCCTTATGCTTGGCCATGCCATCGTGGAAGATTTCTCGACGAATACCTTCACCGAATGGTATAGCGAGCGCACCGGCATCAATCTCGACTTTTCTACCGCGCCACCCAACGAGGGCAATGAGGTGCTTAATCTGACCATCGCCGGTGGCCAACTGCCGGATATCATCGTCGGCTTCACAGTCAATCCCTCGACTCTGGCGCTCTTTGGTCCGCAAGGGCTCTTCCTGCCGCTCAGCGATCTCATTGAGGAACACGGCTACTACATCAATGATGTCTTTGCAGGGTCGCCACAAGTCCGGCCGCTGATTACGTCACCGGACGGCGAGATCTATGGCTTGCCACAGGTCAATGAATGCTACCATTGCTTCTACGCCCAACGTGCCTGGATCAATCAGGATTGGTTGGACAATGTTGGCATGGGTGTGCCGCAAACAACGGATCAACTCATTGATGTTTTGACCGCCTTCAAAGAGCAGGATGCCAATGGCAATGGCGATCCCAACGACGAGATTCCCCTGGCAGGCGCAACCACCAGCTGGAATACCAATATCGACGGCTTCCTGATGAACCCCTTCGTGTTCACCGAGTTCAAAGGCGACAATCAATACTTCGAAATGAACGACGGCGTCATCTCGACCACCGCTACCAGCGAAGGATTCCATGAAGGATTGCGCTATTTGAATACGCTTTATAGCGCCGGGTTGTTCGGCGAAGAAAGCTTCACGCAGCCGGCCGATCAAGTCAAGCAACAGGTCGAAGGTGGCGATGCGTCGTCTATCGGCGTAGTACTCGCCGGAGCGCATTCGGTATTTTCCAATATCGGTGGCGACCGTTGGAATCGCTATGTGGCAATCCCGTCCCTGGAAGGCCCAATGGGCGTTCGCCAGGCGCCATTCAACCCATGGGGCGTCGGCTCCGGGCAATGTGTCATCAATGCTCAGACGGAACATCCGGAAGCAGCCGTCAAATGGTGCGATGGATTGTATGATCGCGAAACGACCTTGCGCTCGGTCTTCGGCGTTCCGCAGTGGGAAGCCGAAGCGGCGGGAGACGACGGTCAATGGCGCTGGGCGGAACCCGGCGAGCCCGCGCTCGGCCCCGAGTTTGAATCTATCTGGCGCCGGCTGTCCACCTTTGGCACGCTGCAGAACGTACACTGGGCGCAACGTGGTCCCAGCTATCGTCCCAACCACCTGCGTTTGGGCGAAGTCCGCCGCGATGATGCCGCCGGTCTGGAGATCGTGCTCTACGAACAGACCAAAGCCAATTATGAGCCCTACGCTCGCGATATTTCCGATGTGATTCCGCCGCTGGCCTTCACCACCGCACAAGCCGCCGAAGTCACCGAGCTGCGGCTTGGCATCAGTGACTACATCGCACAGATGACCGCCGAATTCGCGCTTGGTCGCACGGATATCGATGCTGGATGGGATAACTTTGTCGCCACGGTTGAGGCTCTGGGCATCAACCGCATGGTCGAAATCTATCAAGCCGCCTACGACGCGCAGTACGGTGGGTAGGAATACCCCCACCCTAAATCCCTCCCCCATAAAGAGGGAGGGACTTCAACCCCAATAAAACATACTCCCCTTCACCTTCCCTCATTTTGGGGGAAGGGGTTGGGGATGGGGGTTTTTATGACCCAACCCAATATCCTCTTCATCGTCGCCGACCAACACAATGCCAAAGTGCTGGGGCATAAAGGGCATCCTGATGTACAAACGCCGCATCTGGACCGCATGGCGCTTGAGGGTTGTCGCTTTGAAAATGCCATCACTCAGAATCCTATTTGCACCCCCAGCCGAGTTTCTTTCCTCAGCGGGCAATATCCGCACAACCACGGTTATTACAGCCTGAGCGGGCGCAATCCCGGTGGGCTGCCAAATATCTTTGGGCATTTTCGCTCGGCCGGTTACTTTACGGCAGCTATGGGCAAGATTCACTGCCCCGAGTACTGGGTGGAAGACGACTGTGATGTCTTCCTCGAAAGCAATTCCTTCCGCGCGGGCAGCGTTGTGGGGCGTTCGCCTGCCTATACCGGCTTTCTTCGCGATCGCGATATCGAGCACCTGGAAGATCATATCTTGTTGCCGGAGTTTGGAGAGCGAGGACGGCAGAGTGTCGATAGCCGACCCAGTCCGCTCGCCTTTGCGGAATCACAAGAAGGCTGGCTGGCGGATACAGCAATCGAGACCATGCAAGCTGCCGCGGATGCGGAAAAGCCTTTTCTGCTGCATGTGAGTTTCCCGCGGCCACATCAATGCACCACACCCTGTCAAGAGTTTTGGGACTTATATGATAGCGAGCAATTGAGCAGTCCGCCGAATGCCGATTATGATCTGCAAGCGGCCGGCAAAGCGCCACATTTTCAGGCGATGGCCAAGCAGTGGCGCGAGAGCGAATGGCAGCTCGTCGAACCCAGGACATTTGCTGCCGGACGCCGGCGCAAGTTGCATGGCTATCTGGGCGCGGTCAGTCAAGTGGACGCGGCCGTTGGCAAACTGCTGGATCACCTCCGGCGCATGGATTTGGCGCGCGATACCATCGTCGTTTATACATCCGACCACGGCGATTACGCGACGGAACATGGCATCATGGAAAAGGCGCCGGGTATCTGCAGCGATGCCATCACACGCGTACCGTTGATCTTTTGGTCGCCCGCGCGAATTCCGGCAGGTGGTGTCTGCCATGAGATCGTCGAGCTGGTCGATATCTCCAACACGCTTTGCCCGCTGGCGGGTATTGATCTGATGGAAACGAGCGACGGTAGCGACATTTCGCCGCAGTTATCTGGCGAAAAAGGCGACGCGCAACGGGTCGGCGTCACCGAATTCGCCTGGAGCAAGAGCATACGTAAGGGAAACTACCGCCTAGTTCATTATCCGCGGGCGTTTTTCCCCAACGAGCATCCCGATGGCTTCGGCGAGTTGTACGATCTCGAGACTGATCCCTGGGAGATGAAAAACCTTTACTTTGATGCGGCACATCAAGACAAGGCACACGAATTGCGGGCGAATCTGCTGGAGTGGTTGATCACCACGGCGCGGCCCGGCACCGTAAGTGGCGTCAACAGCGCCCGTTTTGGTTCGCCGGAGGTTAACCGGCAGCGCGTTTTGCGTTACCAGACCGTCACCAATCGCGATGGCAAGATCAACCCCAAGCTGCTGCGGCAAGTGCAGAACAAGAATTACCTCTAAACGCAATCCCATTCGACTTACAAATCAGCTGCCGAACCCTATCGCACGACCTCAACAAAAAACTCATCAGGTTTCTGTTGTTTGTTGTGCTCGATTGGGTTACAATTCGCCGCTGAATCTGCACCCCTTTAATGATTAAACAATGAGATTTGAGTAAAGACGTCTTATGAATCAGATTAAGATAGATCCCGAACGACAAATTGGCAGCATCAACCCGGACATCTTCGGCGGATTCGCCGAGCATTTGGGCCGCCACATATATGGCGGCATTTACGAACCTGGCTCTCCACTATCGGATGAAAACGGCTTTCGTACCGATGTACTGGCGGCGGTGCGAAGATTGCGCATGCCCGTCATCCGCTACCCGGGCGGCAACTTCGTTTCCGGCTATCGCTGGCGCGATGGTGTCGGACCCAAAGCCGAGCGACCGGCGCGGGTCGAGTTGGCCTGGCAAGATATCGAAAGCAACCACTTTGGCACAGACGAATTCGTAACCTGGTGCCGCGCGTTGGGCACTGAACCCTACCTGGTCGTCAACGCGGGCGATGGCGATATGCGCGAAGCGCGTGATTGGGTGGAGTATTGCAACAGCGCAACCGATAGCGCCCTGGCCAACATGCGCCGTGCCAACGGACACGATGCGCCGCACAATATCAAATACTGGGGCATCGGTAACGAGGTCGACGGTCAATGGCAGATCGGGCACAAGACGCCGGAAGAGTACGCGCGCACCTACAAAGAATTTGCCAAAGTCATGCGTTTGGTGGATCCATCCATCAAGTTGATTGCCGCGGTCACATCTGGTTGGCGCTATCAGCCGGTGGAACGCACGCAGCTGCTTTTTGAGCAAGCGCCGGACTTTCTCGATTATCTGTCGGTTCACTGGTACGTCAACAACCTTGATGATGACTTTGCCAAGTACATGGCGCTCTCCGAGTTCTTTGACGAACGCCTTACCGCCTTCGAAGGTGTGATCGCGGCTATGAAGCACACCATGGGCATCAAGCGTCCCATCTCCATTGCCGTCGACGAGTGGAATGTCTGGTATCGGGCGCGCGGCAGCACACGGGAAGAGCGCAACAATCTGGAGGAACGCTACAACCTGGAAGATGCGCTGGTGGTAGCCATGCACTTCAACGCTTTCATCCGCCATTGCCGCTCGGTGCAGATGGCGAATATCGCGCAGATCGTCAACGTCATCGCGCCAATTTTCACGAATGAAAACGGCTTGTTCTTGCAGACGATCTTCCATCCATTCGAACTCTACGCGAGCAACTGTGGCGATATCGCGCTGGATGTCTTCTGGAAGGGCGATACCTTCTCCGGCGGCGATTACAGCGGTATCCGCACTCTCGATGTGACCGCGACCATTGATAGCGCAGGAAAGCAGCTAAGCGTATTCGTCGTGAATCGCAGTCAAACGGATGCGATCGAAACGACCCTCACGTTAGACTCAGGCGAGTTTGCCGGGCCTGTGAGAGCATCCGTGGTTAACGGTCCACATATCAAGGCGGAGAACTCTTTCGAAACGCCGGATCAAGTTTCGGTGAGCGAGTCGAAGTTCGTCGCTTCGGGCAAAGAGCACGTGCAAGTCTTCGAGCCGCATTCTGTATCCGCGCTCGTCTTTGACTTATGATTTGTTGCCAAAGGAAGTGGGCAAAGAATAAACCTGCTAGATCCATTTAATTTGTCAAAGTCTGAAGTTGCCCCGTTTTGCTGGACAGTGATTCTGCCTAATTGGCAGCGTGCTCAAATTGTGCCGGGCTTAGGTAGCCCAATGTCGCTTGCCGTTGCTCTTGCCCGGGCAAGCGACGACAATCAAATTCTTCCCCTAGTATAGCGGCGCCCGCTACAAATGCAGCTTGTTCACGATATCCGCCAGGTGTTCGCTTTCGTGAGTCGCCATGCCGCGCGTCCATTGCCAGATGGGGGTCTGGCGCTGCCCGCGGCAATTGTTTGCCAATGTTCTCCAAGTGATCGGGAACACTCTTGAGCATCGCCAACGCGCGTTGAATGTTGTCTGATGTGGCCTTGTTGGAAATCCGTTTTGACATGACAAAGGTCCGCCAGTTCGTATTCAAGTGATGTGGGGCAAATCGACCAGCCGAACCATTGTTGTCTCGCCATCCGCGCCTTTGACGGGAGTGTAAAGCTCGTCGGGATTGCGCAGGCGATCGAGGAACAAAACGCCATCCAGATGATCAATCTCGTGATGCAGCACACGCGCATCCATGCCGGTAACACGGCCCTCGATCCGCTTGCCATCTTCTCCCCAGGCTCGGAAGCGAATCCAGGCCGGGCGCGCTGTATCCCAACTATAAATATTGGGGATGCTCAAGCAGCCATCGAAACCGGTTTCCGGATCACCTGCTGCGATAATCTCCGGATTGAGCAAGGCGAGCATCGGTTGCTCGTCATCATCATCATTCTGCCCGAATTTCACCACGGCAACCCGTTTCAAGACACCGATCTGCGGCGCGGCGATAGCTGCACCGGGTTGCGTTTCCAAGGTGTCTTTCAAGTCTTGCATCAGTTGCTGGAGTTTTTTGTTCTTGATTCTGGGGACAGCTTTGGAAACCGCCCGCAGTCGCGCTTCATCATCCGGATAATAGAGCAGCTTTTTCACCGCCATGTGCTTACTCGCGCAATGCCATTCGTTGGGGCTACTTTAGCATAATCAGCCCAGGAATTGCAGTTAGTCAGCGCGTTTGCGAGCCATCGTCGAAGATCCCGGTTGGATGGCAGCCGCGACCCGCTTGTGCCGCTTCCGCTTCCAGGCTGCGGAATTCCTCAAAGCGCGCGTCATTAGGCGGATACAAAACCACTTCGGCATAGCCGTCTTCCACCAACGCGCGATTCACCAGCACCTCATCCACGTAAACAAAACGCAAGAGCCGGTCATAGCGATCCGCATTTTCCCTGTCCGCCACCAGACGCACGGTCTTGCCGGCGACCAAATTTGCATTTGCCTGTGTCGCCTCGCGGTAGCAGGGTTCGTCACGCTCGGGCGTGTTAATCTGCAAGTAACGAATTCGCGTGTTCTTGCCATCAATCAGCACATCAATCGTATCGCCATCAATCACGCGCGTGACCGGTCCCGTTTCCACTTTATCAATCGCGACTGCCGCTGTCTGCTCTGGAGCATCAGCGCCTGCTGCCAAGGAATCTACATCGCTGCGGCTGCAGATTGATTCGCAGGGAATGCCATCCTTATCAATGTCAAGTTGGACATGACCGCAAAAATTAAGCTGAAAAAGGGCTTCCAGGCAGGTTGTCATCTCAGTACATCTTTTGCGTTCACAACTGTAGGTTATTGGCGCAGGAGCAGCGGAAACCGCGTCTGCATTGGTATCCGCGATGACAATGTCATCCCGCCCGGCAATGGCCGTGCCCACCTGTTCCGCCACAACCGTGCTGAGTTGTTCGCTAACTTGATCGCTGACTTGCTGCGCGATGTCGTCCGCTGCGCGATCAACCATAGCCTGACAAGCGACCAGACTCAGGCTGAAGAAAAGCAGCAGAAAGAGGCGTGTGATCACGTTGGGCAACTCCTGAAAATATATCGGTATTGAAAGTTATTTATAACACATTTCTCCTTACATAATAGCGCAGGGCGCGGACGCAAGTGCTAGTCTTCGAGCACATAATACAGCCGCCTTGCCTCAAGAATTCGCAATACAGCTCGCCTGCCTGAAGTATCGGCTGAGGATAGGACAGGTAAGGAGGCGGAATGTTATGTTGCGATTGGCCGCTGCGTGGAGGGAATATCGCTCGTTGCGAAGGCAACGAAGTCGGAGAATGCAGCAAGAGGCGGAAAAAGGGCAGCATGGGGGCGGGATAGGACGGCAAAGGGGCAACGCCAGGGCAGCAAAGTGTGCAAAGGCGACAGTTGTATATCGGCACAGTATCGATACATGAGAGGAATTTGCCAGATTGCCTGACAATGTGAAGGGAGCTGGTCATTCGCTCGGCGACCGCGCCTGGCGCGTGGACACTGACCTTCGTCAGCGAAAAGTACGGCCGTGCTCAGGCAGATAAACATGCCGCCTGATCGTGCCGGCACAGCGGCTGAAGACGTTTCCGTTCAAAGACGGAGCTTTGCAATCTGATTAGCATAGCGCTGAGCGTATCATCATCCGCAGAGGACGCGGCGACTATATGGACGCGGTTTAAGGCAGGAATGGTTGATGGTTGCCAACTGAGGCGCGGGTCGGGCGCGGAAGCTATTCTGTCCATGGGAAGCATCGGCGTAGGGTTGGAAATGGCAAGCGCCTTGACATTCATTACTCGTCGCGGGCGCAGCTATTTGGCAGCATCGCGACCCGTTATAATCTACACATGACGAACACTGGAGCGACACTGTGAAAAATCGCGGCTTGAAATTTCTCTCCTTTTATCGACCGTATTTGGCACTGCTTTCGGCAGATTTGTTTTGCGCCTTCGTGATATCGGCGATCACGCTGATCTTGCCCCTTTGCGTCCGCTATATCACCGAGGTTCTCGTTCAGGGAGGCTCACCCCAACCCGGCGTGGATCTCGCGTTCATCGCCTGCTTGATGCTTGCCTTGGTCGCGGTGCACACCTTGTGCAATCTCTTTGTGGATTATCAAGGTCATATGATGGGCGCCTTGATGGAACGGGATATGCGTCGCGAATTGTTCGCGCATTATCAGAAGCTGTCATTCAGCTTTTATGACGAGCAAAAGACCGGGCAGCTTATGTCGCGCATTACCAGTGATCTCTTCGCTCTGTCCGAGCTTTTTCACCATGGTCCCGAAGACATTGCCATCGGCATCCTGAAGTTTGGCGGTGTCTTCCTCATCACACTCAGCGTAAATGCCCAACTGAGCATCGTCATATTTCTCTTCATGCCGGTGATGTTCCTCTTCGCTCTCTTTTTCAACCGAAAAATGCACCGTGCCCTGCTACGCAGCAAACAACGCATCGCCGAGATCAATGCTCAAGTCGAGGATACCTTGTCCGGTATCCGCGTGGTGCAATCATTCGCCAATGAAGAGCAGGAACAAGCCAAGTTCGCTATCACAAACGAGCGCTTTGTGGAAAGCCGCCGACTGGAATACATTAACGAAGCCTACTTTTATGGCGGCATGTTCGCGTTTACGCAGCTTATGACTGTTGTGGTGGTCATCATTGGCGCGATTTTCATCACACAAGCCACGCTCGATCTTTCCGACTTGATCACTTTCCTGCTTTATGTGGGCATATTGATCGAGCCAATTCAGCGCCTGGTCAATTTCGCGCGTTGGTTTCAGGAAGGCGTCACCGGCTTTCATCGCTTCATGGATCTGCTGGAGCTACAGCCGGCAATCCAGGATAGCGCCGATGCTTTGGAGTTGAAACATGTGCATGGCGAACTGGAATTGCAGGATGTCTGCTTTCGCTACCAAGCCCATATCGGCGATGTCCTGCAACGCCTGTCGTTGCGGATCAAAGTGGGCGAGTATTTGGCATTGGTCGGCGTCTCGGGTGTGGGCAAGACAACGCTCAGCGCCTTGATTCCACGCTTTTATGATGTCAGCAGCGGACGCATCTGCCTCGATGGCATCGACATCCGTCAGATTAGTTTGTCGTCGCTGCGGCGCAACATCGGCATCGTGCAGCAGGATGTGTATCTCTTTGGCAGCACGGTCGGCGAGAATATCCGCTATGGCAAAATCGAGGCCACGCAGGACGAGATCGAGAGTGCCGCCAAAAAAGCCAACGCGCACGCTTTTATCATGGAATTGCCGGAGAGCTATCAGACCGATATCGGGCAGCGCGGCATCAAACTATCCGCCGGGCAACGGCAACGCATCAGCATCGCGCGCGTTTTCCTCAAGGATCCGCCTTTGATCATCCTCGATGAAGCGACCAGCGCGCTCGACAATGAAAGCGAACGCGCGGTTAAAGAATCGATCGAGCGGCTCATGCACAACCGCACCACCCTGGTTATCGCCCATCGCTTGTCGACGATCCGCAATGCCGACCGCATCGTCGTCTTGAAGGACGGCGCAGTTGCCGAACAGGGCAGTCATGATGAGTTGATCAGTTGCGGAGGAGATTACGCCAAGCTGTATCAGTTGCAATTGCAGCATTAGCCGCAGATAGAGTCAAGTAGCGGGAGAGGGGCTCGAACCCTCACGCCCTTTCGGGCAGGTGCTTTTAAGGCACCCGTGTCTGCCATTCCACCATCCCGCCGCGGAGACAAGTATACCGCGTTTTCAGCAAGACGTTTGTGCTGGAAAATCCGGGCGCGCTAAATCTCAAGGCGTTACGGCGCTTGCCGAGTTCGACACAACCGCTCGGCGGCAGCGATAAGGTCTGTCGCGCTCTCACAAAATATCAAACCTTCTGCCCCTGCGAGCATAGCGGTTTGTTAAGAAAGAGATCATAGAGTTTTTTCTGTAGTCAGGCGAAGTCAACCAGCGTCGCAATCCACGACACATTAGAACTTTCAAGGCCAACGCTTATGGGAGCGATACTGGCCTGCTTGCTGTAGCCGCATGAGCGAATTCTGTCGAAAAGCCTGAGCGCTACACGTGGTGGATATCGTCGTCATTCTTGCGCTTGCCGCTGATGTTGGGGCGACAACGCCCACCGAAGAGCATGAACAGACCGATGCCGATCAAGATCAGCGGAAACATCTGCCAAAACGAAGACGCGATATCACCGATCAAACCCGGCACGCCGAAAACGACGCCAATACCGATCAGCCAAAACGCGCCGGTTGCCGATTGCCAGGGCTGCCCATATGTAACCGTCCGCGCGATGATCGAGGCAGCGATCACAAACATGATACCCGGCCACCACCAGCCCGTGAAAAATAGAAAACCCAGCCCGACAAAAAATACACCTGTTCCAATCTGTGATGCCTTCTCTTCCACGTACTTACCTCTTCTCAAATCTTCCATCGTCCGTCAATACATATACGTGTTATCGGTCGCGCAAGTTGTAAAGCCAGATAAACAATTCCTGGCGGCGTCCGCCCATCACTCGCAGCGTCACATCGCCTAACCCTCATCAACAAAGGTCACGCGATATGATTTTAGCGATTCCCGTCCGTTGGGCGCGAAACAACTTGCCGTTTTCAACTCCGCGCCCAAGGCATCAGAAGCAGCGAGCATGTCAACCGCGTAGCTGATTCCTTCGTGCATTTGAAAATCGGCATAGGCCTCGCCACGATCCAGTTTCAAGCCGCTGACAAAAATACTCTCGTTTCTGCCCCAGCGCACGCGAATTCTTTGCCCGGGAATGCCACGACCCAGGTAATCCACCACATACACCTCAATCAGCGCTGGATGATCGGGATCGCAAAAGGTGCTGGCCGGACGTGGGACGAATTGCCTGCGCGGCAGCGCAGTCGCGACCACTCTCAAGGTCGCTGTTGGCTGCAGGGGGCGGCTCGGCGGTGTTTTTGTCGGCAAGGCAATCGTCGAGGGCAGATCCGCTGCCGGACTCTGTTCGGGCGCTGCGCTGTCCCCTGCCGCCGCGGGCGGTAGAAGCTGCTCGGCACAGCCACTGCGACCCTGCGAACTTACGAAATCGGTCACCAAGCGCAAGGCGCGGATACCGCTAGCGCTCTGCAGATAACCGCTTTTGGCCAAGTCACAAGCCGCGTCCGCCAGCGTCAGGAACGGGTCTTGCACAGGGCGCAGCGCAATCAGCTTGTTCAGCGCTCGCTGCAGATCACCACTTTGCTGATATTCCAGCGCGATCGCTACCATATAAAGATTACGGTATTGCGCGCGCAGTTGGTGCGGTTCGGTATTGCTTTCCGGCAGCGGTCCCTGCGCCCAACTGAATATCAGACCCAGCAGTAGACCAGCGATCAACCCGACAGCGATGATCCAGGGCGAAAAGGTTGACGGCTGGCGCGTCTCGTTGGCTTCGACCGGCGGCATTTGAGCGGAAGGTGGAAGAACCTGTCTCATCAAGATGATCCCCCGGCCAGGTCCAGGAAGGGCTCCATAACCGGTGTGAGCCGCCCCAAGCCGCGCGCCAGGCCAACCAGCAGTCGGGTGTCTCGGATATTACGTGCAGCCGTATCAATTATCCGCTCTGTCTGATGCTGCACATAGCCAGCGACATCAGCGACACCAAGCGGATGCAAACGCTCAACTGCGCCCTGGATATCCCCATCCACGGCATAACCCGCTGCGATCATGATCAGGTAATCATCACGAAAAGACGGCGCCATTTCGGACATGTCGCTGCGGTAAGCTTCCAGGGGAAACTCCACCCAACCCAAATACAGCCCGATTAGCGTGCCGATGACCAATCCCGGAATCAAGGAACGTAAGAAGCGTCGCATAACCTAAACTTTGCTCGTCTATTCAGGGGACAATCTTATAACGAAGCCCGCGCATTTGACAACAGACGCTCATAGACGCGCATAATAATCCCGGGAAACGCTTTGGTTAGATATTCCCCTCCCCGTCACGGTGGGCGGAGAGGGAGTTGAGGGAGATTTTGCACGTTTTTTCGGAAGCTAGGATCGTATGGCAGCTATAGTCTCGCAAGCCGGGCAGCTGCCATCAGGCCGGATGATGGCGTAGCCGGCTTGAGGGTCGTTGTCGTAGGTGTCAAAATCGATGTTCCAGATGATGATCATCTCGACCGGCATGGATTGGAAGTTGGACGAAATCTGAATCGCATGCGCCAGCCACTGTGCTTGCTCGGCCACAGAAGTGTATTGCGCCCAGTTAAACGCGTCCGACAAGGGACCAAAACCCTCAGGCGAAAGATAACCCATCTCGGTCATGCACATCGGGATATCGCTCAAACGGAAGGGAAAGGCCACGCGCTGCAGCATGAGCGGCAGGTAACGCGTCGGATATTCATCGCGCGGGTCACCACCTTGTGAGGTGGGTGGCAGAATACCCTCGTTGTAGTGCACACCAATACAATCGGCAAACTCGGCCACGCCGGCGTTGGCCATGCCCAGATAATAACGATCGTCATTCCAAACCGCGGCCAGGCCAAAAGCGCCTTCGGCACCGGTTGGCGCCAGCGCGCCCGTGATCACCTTGGTATCCGGGTTGGCGGCTTTGATAGCGGTGTAAGCCTTTTCCAGCATCACCTTGTAACGCCGCGGGTCAATCTGCCCGGTGGGCCATTCGCGGTCGATGTTCATCTCATTCCAGACCTCGATGGCATCCGCGCCCAAGCCAGCAACCTCGCCCAGAAAGGCCGCGTATTCATCCAGATAGGCATCGCCACCCGAGGCCAAGGCATGCTTTTCACCTGTGATGCTCAAGAGAACCTGGAAACCCGCTTCATGTGAAACACTGATGCGATGCTGCGCCACCGACAAGTCGCTACCCTCGAAATAGGGAATCTGCCATTTGACCCAGGTCATTCCTGCTGCGGTCATCAGCTCTTTTGTCGTCTCGTCGAAGTGCAATACATGCCCGCCGGTGGGAATCGGCAAACTGATTCCCGCTTGCAGAGACGGCACCGTTTCTTCGGCTGCGCCGGACGATTCCGCCATATCATGGGCGCTATCTTCCTCGGCCAAGGTCATCTTGATGACTTGCACCTGTTCACTGTTGCTCACGGTGCCATCGTTGTTGATGGCGATCGGCGCCAGAACATAAACAAAGTCTTCCCCCGCGTTATTGATGGCGTGCAGCCGCAGTTGATAAAAACCATCGGGGAATATGCTGGTATGCCAGGTCCCGATAGCGCCGTCCAGCAACGTCGCGGTCGGCGGCAGAATAATCGGCGTCCACAGGTCAGTTTCCGTCATGGCCGGGTCGTAGTGTGCCGCTTCTACATAAAACATCTGCTGATCGGAGACGTTGGCCGTGCCCGTCAGCTCGACCGACCCGGTAACCGTATTCAGCGTTGGATCCCAATCCAGCATTAATTCTTCGGACTGCGCCAGGCTAACAGTCGAAATCCAAAGAATGGCGAGGCATATCCAAGTTAAATGTCGCATGTTTTCTCCGTAGTCTTCGTCTGAACAACGGCGCGATTATAGAGCAGAGAAAAGCATCTGGCTATGTATGAAGTGATGAGCGACTTGCACGAGTACGGGAAACGTAGGGTAGACTGTAATGAAGGTCCTATGGCGCGTCCGGGCAGGTCAAACGCGGTTGATTTGGGCAGGATGGGCTTTGCCTTTTGCGCCGTGCAGGGATTACAATCTGTGAGCTTGTCATTTTGAGGTCATGATGGTAGCGAGGAGTGCAGCATGATCAAGCAACGCAGCGCACTGGATGTGGAAAACGACATTTTGGAGCGATACCGGCGGCGCACGCGCGCCTCACGAGCCGCCCATCAGGAGGCGCAAAACTATTTACCGGCTGGAGATACACGCATTTCCACCTACTACTCTCCATACCCCACCTATATGGTAAAGGGCGAGGGCGCCTGGCTTAGTGATGGCGAGGGCAACGCTTATCTCGATCTGCTCAACAACTACACCTCGCTGATTCACGGACACGCGCAGCCGCAAATGGTCGAAGAGGCGGCTGATCAACTCACGCGGGGCAGCGTATTTGGCGCCGCCGCGCAGCCACAAGTTGAGCTTGCCAAATTGCTCATCTCCCGCATTCCCGGTATGGAATTGCTGCGTTTCACCAACTCCGGCACTGAAGCTACCATGATGATGATGCGGGCGGCACGCGCCTACACCGGACGTGAGATCATTGTCAAAATCGATGGCGGGTATCATGGCTCGCACGATTATGTCAACGTAAACGTCAGCGCCGATTTGGAAAACAACGATCAGCCGACGGCAAAGCTGGAAGGACGCGGCATTCCAACTGCGGTATTGAACGCGGTTATGGTGGTTCCTTTCAACGATCTTGCCGCAATGAACGCGCTTTTGCAGCAGCATCATCGGCAGATCGCCGCCATTATTGTCGAGCCGATGCCTAATTCCGGCGGGATGGTGCCGTCGGCGCCGGGTTATCTGCGCGGATTGCGGGAGCTGGCCGATGCTTATGATGTATTGCTGCTATTTGACGAAATCGTGACCTTGCGCTTGAGCAGTGGCGGCATGCAAGAGATCGAAAATGTGCTACCCGATCTGACCTCGCTGGCCAAGATCATCGGCGGTGGTTTCCCGGTCGGGGCATTTGGCGGCAAAAGAGCGATCATGCAGCAATTCGACCCGGCTCGCCATACCGATTTTTTGCATCATAGCGGCACCTTTAACGGCAATAATATCTCCATGACAGCCGGTCTGGCAGCCATGCGCCAACTCGATCAAGCGGCGATCGAGCGGATTAATGGCATGGGAGAAAGGCTCAATAGCGGGATCAACCAGATATTTGCGTCGACGGGTATGCGCGGGCAATGTCTCGGCTATGGCTCACTGCAGCAGATCCAATGGACCGATCAGCCCATCGTCACACTGAGCGATACGCGCCGGGCCGGGCGAGATATCGGCAGGCTGCCCGGGCTGTTCCACCTGGAATTGCTAAATCGAGGCATACACGCCAGCACTCGCACCATGTTCAGCATCTCGACGCCGATGCAAGAGACCGACATTGAGTTCGCGCTTGATGCCATCGAGGGGGCAATACATAGCTTGAAGCCCTACATCAGCGAAGCCGCGCCGCGCCTGCTCACCGGCTGATACCCGCCGCCTTCATATGCGCCTGGATCAAATCAAAGAAGCGCTCTTCCGAGTTGTCCTGTGGCGCGTAACCGATGACTTGACGCGCGTTGGCTATGCTCCAAATGGCGTGTGAGTTGGTACCAATGCCATAAAAGATCTGAAAGGGCACGCCGAATGAATTGCGGATGTCCTCGATCTCGATGCTTTTGATGAATAGCTGCGACATATCACGCTGGCTGATGTAAACAGCGAGAGCGCGGCGCATGCGGCGCAAATCTCCCAGTGGCGCATTAGCCACATCGGTCTCGCGCGGACCACCGATGCGAATTTGCACATTCTCCAGAGGTCGGCCACCGTGCGTGACCCCGCTGGCGAAGACCTGGCCGATCTGCTCAAAAGCGATCTTCGCCCAACCATACCAATTGTCAGAAGCGTTCATATCCGGCGTCACCATGCTTGCCTCGCCATCCAGCGCGTAATTCTCATAAAAGTCGGCCGCGTGGTTCGTGCTCGCTGCCACCAGGCGTCGCACGCGCTCCTCCCAGGCCACTTGATAGACGTTGTAAGTCATTTGCAGGTTTTCCAGTTCAGAGGAAAAGTAAGCGTCATCGCCCTGATCATTTACGCGATAATAAGCGCAATGCACCAGCGCATCGGCGCCGCTAAAGTGATACCGGTAGCTGTCGCGGTCCGGATCGAGCAAATTCACGACTTGCGCGCCTTTGATGGCGTTGCCGTCTTTGTTGGTTGTGCGTGTGTCGAGCAAGGTCAGGTCATAACGCTCGCGCAAGGCGGGCAGCAGTACGCCAGCGATGGTGCCACAAGCGCCGGTGACAACGACTTTTCTACGGCTCATGTTGGGTTCTCCTAGGGTAATGTGAAATTGCTGCAGTATAGTGCGACGGTCGGACATTTGCATTTGTGAAGCAAACGGCTGTGTACCATTGCAGTTGTTGACATAGTTATATGCCAATGTATAAAATGACTGTACATTGATAGTCTATCGCAAAGGTTGTTGCCGATGAAGGACTACGAAAAGGAAATCGCCAGGAAGTACCTGTTGCCCGAACGCCCTTTCTTGCATGGCATGGCAAGCGCATTCGATATGTTTGGGGTATTGAATCACGGTAAGAGCGAGCAATTGCTGGCAAACCTGCAAGAAGAATTCCGACAACGAGACAGCGACATAGTGCGCTCCGCTTGGCGGAAAGTTGGTAAGAGCCTCTATTCGGCCATGATTCAATACGAAAAGGCCGGTGGAGATGTCAATAATCAATGAGTAATGATGACAATTCTCCACCGGAATTGCCAGACGAGAGACTTGAACCGTCTGACGAAATCTCATTACCGCTCGAGATCCTTGAAGGCATACCCGAAGACAAACGAGAAGAATTTAGCCAGTTTCTCCTGCAAGTCAGGACGGAGAAGCACTATTCGGGGCCACTTCAGCCCGCTAGTGAAGCGGCTGTCTGGAATGAGTTGGTTCAAGGATCTGCGGAACGCAGTTTTGATTTGTACGAGCAGCAACAACTCACGAGAATGGCGGCGAATGATCGTATCCTCACTGTTTTTGAGGAAACAGCTCGGCAGGAAAGAGAAAATGAAAACCAACGACACAAAGATAGTGTGGCGCTAACCAATACTGAGCTTAAGAACAGTGCCGACGAAGTTAGAAAGGGACAATGGTTTGCGTTTTTCGTCGTAATCGGAATTATTGCAGGTGGATTCACCATGATACATTTGGGTCACGACGGTGGAGGTATTGCCTCGTTGCTGGTCGCGGCAGCGAGCGTGGCCGGTATCTTCGTCAGTCAGTTTGCCAAAGACCGCATCATAGGGCCGCGATCGGAATCTGCCCGGGAATCCGCTAGTTCAGATTTTCAACCTTAACCCGGAAGCACCTCATACACCCGCGTATCCCCCTGCTCAAACACAAGTTGCCACCGCTCATCCGCTGAGAAGTCGCTGCCCTCTGACTGAAAGACGTAGTCGACGTCTTGACCATCACCACTCTCGCGAAGCTCATCCCACTCAAAGAAGGCTACGGCACGAAAGTCCAACGCTCGCCGCTCGGCAAAAACCGGCAGCCAACCCTGCCCGTCCGCCGCCAACAACATGGCATCTTGCTCGGCATTCTCGCGCAGCCAGGTCATGGCCGCGATATCGTTACGCGTTACCGTCTGCATGGGCAATTCCAGGATTGGTCGCAGTGTATTCAGTAGAGATGGAAAGGTCGTTCCCAGCGTAACAATCAGAACTGCAGTCGCAACCATCAGGGGAGTGGCAGCCAGTCGCAAGCGCTGTTTAACTTGCGCGGTTAAGCGCGTTTCCCAGAGGTGCAGAAGCGCGATGCCAGCGAACCAGCTGAAAGGCAAAATCGTACCGTGCCGTGCCAGATTCGGCGCATTGACTAGCGCGCCCAGGGGCGGTAATAGGCTGCCGATGATGCCAAAGAGCGCCAGATCCAGCGCCAGCAGCAACCAGAGCAGCATCAACTTCGTAACCAGCAGATTTTCAGCGCGTTCACGCAGGGCGATCACTATGCCCCAAAGCGCCAGCGGCACGATCAGAATGCCATGATCGAGCAGCAGGTTTGCCAACAAGGAGATATCAGCGGCATAGGGGGAGTGCCTGATTGGAAAGATAAGCGGCAGATTGTTGATCAGCCAGGGCGCAAGTCCAGCCAGCGCGACCAATGGAATACCCAGCAGCAGCGCCCAGCGCGATCTGCGCGAGATGCCTTGCTCAGCCTTGGTCCAGACAATCAGACACAAGCTCACGAATCCCAATAACATGACGATACTCATCGTCAAGCTGGTAAGGCAGACCGCGCCCATCATCAAGCCGCCGGCCACCAGATCCGCCAGGCTGAAGCGGCGCAAGAGTCGCAGCGCATATAGAAGGAACGCCTGCAAGAAGGGCAAGGCCATCAGCTCGGCGAAGTGTCCATCGAGAAAGCTTAGATATAGGCCGCCGCAGAGCAAGGTCGCGATTGCCAGGGCGCGTCCCAGTCGTTTGTCGCGCAATTCTGCGCCAAAATCATAAGCTAGCCATATCGAGAGAAAGGCGACCACTGCCGCGATACTCAGTTGAATCTGCGGGATCGATTGCTTGAGCTGTTGGCTCAAATATGCGGAAAGCGCGTGAAAACCAGGCGATATGATGACACGGCCCGGTGGATAGTACGGTGCCAGAGAAGCAAAAGATTGGCCGTCACGCAGGCTCAGGCTGTGAAAGCCGACGATCTGCCCTTGTGTGCCCAAGGCCGCCGGAAAATGCAGCAATGGTATCAGAATGATCAGCGCCACCAGCCCCAAGAATGCCAAGTCTTGCGGTCCGGGCCAGCCTTGATCGCGGTCCGCCAGGCGTCCGCCTCTTGCCTCGGCGCGGGCTTGGGCCGTCGACAGCGTTCCGCCCAACACCACACCGGAAAGCAGGGCGAAGAGCAGATAATCCACCACAAGCGTGTCCCAGGCAAAAACCTCGGCATAAAAGACCGAGCCGCCGACGACCAAAGCCAAACAAAGCGTCGCAGCCAGGGCCACGCGAGGTTGCGCTGTTCGCCAGGCGGGCGAAAGCATCGTTCCCGCGCCTAGCAGCACCGCACCAAAGATAAAAACGACAAAGAGGCTCATTCGAGGCTGAAGTTAGTTACCAAACTCGTCGAACTTGGTAATCGTCGAACTTCTCATCAGTCGTGATAATTGGAATGTTTTCCACAAGTGATTGAGCGATAATGAGCCGATCAAAAGGGTCTCGGTGATGGCTCGGAAGCTCCGCAACTTGCAAGAGGTGCGAGAATTCTATTTGTAAGTACTTGAAGCGATAAGCGCCAAGCTCCTCCGTAACAAATCGGGAAAATGGCGGCTCCACAAGCTCCAACTTCCCTGATCCGGACTTTATGGCCAGTTCCCAAATGCACGCCAAGCTCAAATATATTAGACTATCAGGACTTTCTATGATCGATTTAGCTCGATTGCTTAGCCGAAAGTTATCATCGATAAACCACAGCAAAGTACAGGTATCAAGCAGATAGTTCATTCAGTATATGGTGCAAACTCGGGCAGGGGGGCATCAAAGTCATCTGCCATCTTGAATTTGCCGCGCGCGCTACCAGCCTTAAGCGGCTTTAGCGTGACTTTTTCATTGGGGACTAACAGCACTTCAAGACCGTTAGCGTTACGAATCACGACCGTCTCGCCTTGCAGCGCGTCGTTGACTAAGGTCACCAATTGACTTGTTGCGTTCTCCACGGTGTATGACTTCATCGACGTTCTCCCAACTCATCCCCTCTAACAACATTTTACCGCGATTTCAATACAAATCAATGAACCGTACTAACGGCATTAATATCGCAATCCATGGTTAACACAAATAGCTTAGAGACGTTCATTTGGACCGGCTTGAGAGCACTTGCTCAAACCGCGACAAACTTCGTTGAATTGGCAATCGATTCCTGTGACAGCAAAGCGACTAAATTAAGAGGACTTCGTTTCCAACAAATAGCTCATACAGCATTGGGTGTAAATTCGGGCAAAGGCGCATCAAAATCATCCGCTATTTTGATTTTGCCGCGAAGGTTGCCCGCTTCACGTGGTCCGTTGCCTACCAAGGGCTTGAGAGCCAATACATCGTCGCGATCGTCGCTGCCCTTTATGATTACGGTCAGCCCCTGTTGAGCCTGTTCCATCATTTCCTCAAAGTTGCTCATCGCGGATTCTATTGTGAAGTTCTTCATTGCCGTACTCCTGCTGGCCCAACTTCAATCAGATTATACAGCGTTGCCATTGGCACTCAACAAGCGGCGCCAGCGAGGCACGCGCCGCGCCCGAGATGAAGAGGCTCATTCGCGCTGGAAATCAACTGCCAGATTCGTTGAACGGGGAGTGGTGAATATTTCCGGTATCCCCTTTGTCGAGAACCACACACGATTTATTCACCACAGCCGCTCGGCTCAGCCGCCTGGCACACGTGGCGGCACTATGACTCATCCACAGGACACATACTCGCCCCACCACCATTGACATTCCGGTCTCTCGATATTGGCGAGAGACCTTCGATATGAACTAATCCATCCACTGGAAGGATTGATTTCCAGGGTTACATCAAGCTGTGTTTGTAGGCAGGCCCTTTCCCCGGGCAGACCCCCGGCCTCCAACCCCGCTTCATGTCGGTGCACATGACAAGCCTCATGAGCAAGCATGCCGGCGTTATGAGTTGTGTGCGCGTCAAAACTGTATCCAGCCGGAGGATCATTGGAATAATCTAAATGAAATACCCTACCCCCCACGTGTACGCCCGGCACATCGCTCGATAGGTCCTGTACGATCCTGTCCAGTCCGCGAATCGTGTAGGTGTACCATTGCGGCGCCCTGCTATTCAGCATATCAAGCGCGTCTTCCATCTGCGACACAAAGCCAGGTGACCCTTCCAATGCGATGCCGGGATGTTTGCATTGATTGGTCTGATAGGCATGGAATCCGCTTTGCCAATCCTGGTCGTTATTGCACTGCCAACCGAGGAAGCAACAATTGTTAACGTTAGAAGGATCGGTACTCACGGGCTGCGATGAGGTTGGTGATTGAGATTGTGCAGGCGCGGCGCACTGGTTGTTTTGATATGCCCAGTAGCCGCTTGTCCAATCCGAGTCGCTGTTGCATTGACGATCAACATAACAGCAGTTATCAATTAGAGATGGTCCGGTACTGGTAGTCTGCGTTGAAGTTTGTGTCTGTGTTTGTGTTTGTGGAGGCGCAGTGCATTGGCCATTCTGGAAAGCCCAGTAGCCGTCTGTCCATTCCGAGTCGCTACTGCATAGCCGATCCACGAAGCAGCAATTGTCAATGTTTGATGATGTTTGTGTCGGAGATTGTGTCTGTTCGCCGCCGGCAACGCGGGTAAAACGCACCCAATTCGCCATCCAGACTTCGACTCCGTTTCTGCTGATGCGCAACCATCTGCTTTGGTTGCCGACGACAAGCAGAGTTGTGCCTGATGGTACGGTTTCAACTACATTGCCCTGTAGGCTATAGGTATTCCTCAAATTGGTGTTGAAGCTTGTACGAATGTTGTAATTCTGCGCAGCTGCCATACTGGCCAGGAAAAAGACTGCGATCATTGAGGCAAACAATCTGGTTTTCACTGATAGCTTCCTTTTAGGTATGGATAGTAATACTTTTGCAAGGACAACTATACAGAGTATGCACACCTTGAGATCAAAATGCAAGTTTTTCATCGCGCTTCTAAATTGCAGATGCTAACCAGCGGCCGGACTTCCATAAAGCCACCAGAATGTCTCGCGTGGGTACAACGGCTCCAACACCGGCGACCAGATAAACTCGCCCGATTGCACGTAGCGGCGCAAGGCATGGTCCGTCCGCCGCACCTTCGTCGTCGCCTCGGAACTATCATAAGCGAATTCATCCATCGCCAATAATATCTCTTGCGCCAGAGTCCGCCGCATTGCTTCGACCGGGTACGCCGCGGCACATTCGCGTGGGCTTTCGGCACATTCGCGGAAAAACGCGAGCATCATCTTCAGCCGCGAGTCGATTTCGCGTTGCAGCTTTTTTTTGTAATGCAATCTCCATTCGCGCTGCAGTAAATCATGCTCCCTCAAGGCTCCATCCAACTGCGCTTGCTGCGCCTGGTCGAGATCGTTCCGCAGCAGCAAAAGTCGCCGCCGCCGCAGTAAAAAGGCACCGGTGGTCAATTGTGGCGTGCTGCTGGCGCGGAAGAATCCGCCGCCGATGGGCATGTACAAGGCATGACCGAGGAGATACTCGCGCAGCTTGTCGCACATTTCGAGCAATTCGCTCAGGTCCCGTTCCATGCTGTAGTTCGATGACATTTTTCAGCCGTTCAGCCGCTCGGATCGCCCGCTTGGTTAGCGCGGCGGCACTAGTTCCACCACCAGTTCGACGGATCATCGATATTGGCGAGAACTTCTCGATGCTCCTGAATACGACCATCGTGAGGATCAATTGCTATATGTGCTTGAAGCTGTACTTCCGTGCAAGCTCTTTCTCCTTCCAAGCCTCCAGACTGCAACCCAGCCCTATCTCGGTGTACATGGCAGGCCTCATGAGCGAGAATGCCGGCAGTAAAAACTATATGCTCATGGTAAGTGAACCCTGACGGCGGCGCATCGTCATAATGCAAATAGAATATCTTTGAATCTGTATCGACATAGGTATCACGGTAAGAACCTGTCTGTACGACCCTTTTTAGTCCGCGGATCGTGTAATCATACCAATGCGGAGATGTGCGCTTTAGCATCAGCAGAGAGTCTTTGATCTGTGAGCGAAAGCCCCCTCCCCCCACAATTGTTATGGGCACGTCAAAATTGCATTGAAAGTACTTGTAAGCCACCCACCCTTGCTCCCAGTCCTCATCGGTCGTGCATTGCTGATTGACCCGGCAGCAATTATCCACACTAGCAAGATCCACTGCGGGCAGTGGTGATGATTGTGAAGGCGCATTGCACTGGTTATCTTGATAGGCTTGATAACCGTTACTCCATTGCTCATCCGTATTGCATTGCCAACCGGCGAAACAACAGTTGTCAATTTGAGCTGGGCCAGTGCTCACTGGTTGTGATGGTGCTGGTGATTGCGATTGTGAAGGCGCGCTGCATTGGCCATTCTGATAGGCAAAATAGCCGCTTGTCCACTGTTCGTCGGTATTGCATTGACGATCAACATAACAGCAGTTATCAATTAGAGACGGTCCGGTACTGGTAGTCTGCGTTGAAGTTTGTGTCTGTGTTTGTGTTTGTGTCGGCGCAGCGCATTGACCGTTCTGATAGGCAAAGTAGCCGTTATTCCATTCCTGGTCGGAAGTGCATAGCCGATCGACGAAACAGCAATTGTCAATTTGCGCTGAGGATTGTGGCTGAGATTGTGTCTGTTCACCGCCGGCAACGCGGGTATGACGCACCCAATTCGCCATCCAGACGTCGACACCGTTCCTGCTGATGCGCAGCCATCTGCTTTGATTGCCGACGACAAGCAGGGTTGTGCCTGATGGTACGGTTTCAACGACACTGCCCTGAAGGCTATAGGTATTCCTCAAATTGGTGTCGAAGCTTGTACGAATGTTGTAATTCTGTGCCGATGCCACGATGCACAGTGCAAACAGGCCTAACACGACCGCAAATTTCCTGGCATTCATCAAGAGACTCCGTTGCGGATTATCAAGTGATAAACATTTGAAGTAGGCAGATCAGTCGAGTGTGCAAACCTTGAAGCCACTGCGCTTATCAACTGGCGTGAATCGCTTCCCAAATCTTGCGCGGCGTCAAGGGCATATCGAGATGACGAATACCGAAGGGCGCCAGCGCATCCATCACGGCGTTGACCACTGCCGGTGTCGAGCCGATGGTGGCGGCTTCCCCAATACCCTTTGCTCCCAGCGGATTCAAGGTCGTCTCGGTCACTGTCTTGCTGATGGTAAAATGCGGGAAGTTATCGGCGCGCGGCATAGCATAATCCATCATCGTTCCGGTCAAGAGCTGGCCCTGATCGTCGAAGATGATCTCTTCCAGCAGAGCCTGCCCAATGCCTTGTGCCAACCCGCCGTGAATCTGCCCCTCTACCAGCAGCGGACTGATGCGCGGGCCGCAATCGTCAACCGAGTAATACTCGCGCAGGTTGATGAGGCCGGTCTCGCGCTCGATCTCGACAACGGCAATGTGATTGCCGAAGGGATAAATGAAATCGGCCGGACGGAAAAAGTCGGTGGCTTCCAGACCGGTATCGATATCATCTGGCAAGCGGTCAGAATAGGCGCGCGCGGCTATATCCGACAGGCTCAGGCTGCGGCTCGGCACGCCTTTGACGCGGTACTGCCCATCGGCGAATTCGATATCTCCGGGCGATGCCTCCAGCATGTGCGCGGCAATTTTGACGGCTTTATCGCGCACTTTCTCGGAAGCGCGCACGATCGACGAGCCGCCAATAGCCAAGCTGCGGCTGCCGAAGGTGCCGACACCCATCGGTTGCGCGTTGGTATCGCCATGTTTCACTATGATGTCATCAAAGCTCGCGCCGATCTGATCCGCCACGATCTGCGAGAAGGTGGTTTGCAGTCCTTGACCGTGCGGCGATGTGCCGGTGTATACCGTGACCGTGCCGGTCGGTTCCACGCGCACCACGCCACTTTCGTAGGGACCAAAGCCGCACATCTCGACATAAGTGGCGATGCCGATGCCCAGCAGCTTGTCGGTATTGTCGGCGCGTCTTTTTGCCTGTTCCTCACGCAGAGCCGAGTAGTTGGACACCTCAAGCGCCTTGCTCAAGTTGGCGCCATAATCTCCGCTGTCGTAAGTTGAACCTGTTGGTGTCTTGTAGGGGAATTGTTGCGGCTGAATATAATTCACCCGCCGTACCTGTACCGAATCTATGCCCAGTTGGGCAGCGATCAGCTCTATCGCTCTTTCGACATAATAAATGGCTTCCGGCCGTCCCGCGCCGCGATAAGCCGCGACCGCGATGGTATTGGTGAAGACATTGCTGGCTTTGAAATCGACCGTCTGGATATCATAATTTCCGGTCGCCATCAGCCCGGTCAGGTGCGCGATATCATAAAATGGCGGATAGATTCCCAATTCGGCGATGACATGCATGCGCAAGCCGAGGATCTTGCCCTCGTCATCAAAGGCAACCGATATATCCGCCACTTGCGAGCGTCCCTGCGTTGTCGTCTGAAAATGTTCCACGCGTGTACCAGCCCACTTCAACGGCATCTGATAAATCTGCGACAGCTTGGCCAGGGCCAGTTCTTCGGGATAAAGCGCATTCTTGACGCCAAAGCCGCCACCGACATTGGGCGCGATTACACGCAGCATGTTTTCCGGTAGACGCAGCGCTGTCGCTAAAGCCGAGCGCACACCATGGGGAATCTGCGTGCTCGTCCACATGGTGAGGCCGCCTGTGACCGCATCGGGCGCGACCGCGACCGCTCGTACTTCCATAGGCACGCCGGACAAGCGCTGGCTCAACATGCGTTGGCTCAAAACATGCGGCGCATTAGCGAAGACCTCTTCGACATCATCGGTCTTTTTCTCTCCGCTATCGGGGATATTGTCATCCATGCTATCGAAGATGGGCGGCGCGTCACCACTGTAAGCGCTTAGCAGATCTGCTGCGGCGGGCAATTCTTCCCAATCGACCTGGACATCATCAATGGCATCCGCGGCGATATCGGCGGATACCGCAATGACTGCCGCAACGGCTTCGCCAACATGCCTTACGCGTTCGACGGATAGAGCCAGGTGGCTGTATTCGGCGATGGCTTTCTCGCCGCCGGCCATCGGCACCGGCTCATATTGACCGCGCAGGTCCTCGCCGGTCACCACAGCCAAGACGCCTTCGCGCGCCGCGGCTGAACTCGTATCGATGCTGAGAATATTGGCATGCGCATAAGGGCTGCGTACAAATGCCACATGGTGCATGCCGGGCAACTTGATGTCACCGACATATTTGCCCGCGCCGGTGATCAAGCCCGGGTCTTCCTTGCGCTTGACGCTTGCCCCTACCATTGAGCGTAAAACCATCGTAACAATCTCCTTACAACATTTGTCCCATTAAAAGTAATCTTCGCAGTGGATGCGATTCCACCGGCTATTCCACCGCCTCGCTGTCGACGCTGTATCCCTTCTTCATCCAGCCTTTGGTGCCGTCTTCCAGATTATATAGCTCATCGTATCCCATGCTCGCCATGAACAGCGCCGCTTGCGACGAACGCACTCCTGTATTGCAGACCAACAATACCGGGCTGTCTTCGCTGATCTCGTCAATCCGTGCCGCAAATTCGCTCAAGGGGATGTTGATGGCGCCGGGGATATGCGCCGCGGCATATTCCTCTTCCTCGCGCACATCGATAAATTGGTAGGCGCCACTGTCTCCGCTGGCGAATTGTTGCCGAAATTCTTCGCTGTCGATATCGGTGTACATGACCGCCCTCCGGCAAGTGTTACTTACTGCGGGAATTATAGCTATGTTAAAGCCGTTTACCAAATATGGGGGTTATGTTTCGCGTCGCCTATACCACTCGACCGTACGACGCAACCCCTCGTCGAAATCGACAATCGGCTCAAAGCCCAGCAGGTCGCCGGCTTTGCCGATATCGGCGCGTGAATGCAGGATATCACCCGCGCGTTCCGCTCCATATTGCGGCGGCAGATCTGTACCCAGAAGCGCATTCAGCTTTTCAACCAGGTCGTTCAGCACCACCCGACCGCCTTGCGCCAGATTGATCGTCTCCCCGGCAGCAGGCGCTGCTGTACAAGCCAGCAGATTGCCCTGCACCACATTGTCAATATATGTGAAGTCGCGACTTTGCCTACCATCGCCATAAATCGGCGGAGCGTCGCCACGCAGCATCCTCTTGATGAATTTGGGGATGACCGCCGCGTAGGTCGAGTTGGGATCTTGCCGCGGACCGAAGACGTTGAAGTAGCGCAAGGCGACGGTCTCCAATCCAAAGCTGTGGTAAAACGCGTTGGCATAATACTCGCCTGCCAGCTTGGCCACGCCGTAGGGCGAGATCGGTGCCGGGCGCATAGTCTCGATCTTGGCGTCTCCCGCTTGATCGCCATAAGCGGAGGACGATGCGGCGTAGATGACGCGTTTGACCTGCTGATCGCGGGCGGCGATCAAGACATTTAGCGTGCCATCGACACAGTGTTTGTGGGTTTCCAGCGGATCGGCCAGGCTACGCGGCACCGATGGCAGCGCCGCTTGATGCAGCACATAGTCGGCGCCCTGGCACAGCTTTTGCATGGTTGATATGTCGGTGATGCTGTCGATGGTGACGGAGAGATCGCCGTCCAGCGACTTGAGCAGATCCAGGTGCGCGGGATCGCCCGTCAGCAAGTTGTCGATGACACGTACACGCTGTCCATCGCGCAGAAGACATTCGGCGATATGCGAGCCGATGAAACCGGCGCCACCAGTCACTACATAGCATTGCGGCATGGGTCACCTCGCATCAAACAGGCTGCCACGATAGGCATGATACGGCGAAAATGCAAGCGGTGATTCGGCTGGCGCGCAGGGTAGAACACGATACTGTGAATCAGCGGCGGTTCGGATTACAATTTAGGCAAGTAACTGGTTTGGTTACGGTATTTTGGAGGGCCGCGCGATGTCTACGAGCAAACGTGCCAGCGCGCTGGAGGACGCTCAATCAAAGCTTGGGAATGACGAAAACAAGATTTCGCACAGGCAATTGGCACCTGGTATCACCACTCATCCCTTGATTCGAAGCGGAAGACCGTGCATTGCGGGAACGGGATTGCGGGTGACGGATATTGTGAAGCTAAAGCAGTATCAGCAGATGGGACCGGCCGAAATCGCGAAATATTATGAGATTGAGCTGTCACAGGTGACGGATGCATTGAACTATTACGCGGCGAATACCCAGTATATCGATACGGATATACAGCTGCAAATAAGCGGCCACGAGCAATTGGCGGAAGCACAGTATGGCTCACGACGAAATACGCTTCTATCTCGACGAAAATCTGTCTCCTGAAATTGTCACGCAATTGAACATGCACGGCATCGACATTATTCGAGGTCCGCTTACTGATAGCGATTTGCAGCATCTTGAGCGTGCAAGTGCCATGCGACGAACTCTATGTACTGAGGACGAAGATTTTGTCCGTCTGCACGAATCGGGTGTACCACACGCCGGGATAGTCAAAGGCGAAAACACGAGGCATTCAATAGGAACTTGGGTTAAGTTCCTGAGACTTCTACATTCAGTATATACAGCGGATGAAACGAGAAACTCCGTCGAGTATGTTTTTGAAACCGATTGACAAGAATAACACCGCAATATTGCTACAATTCCGGCTCGCGTTTTCGCCTGGAATGCATCAGTTGGCGCAAAGCAGTCAAGGCGGATAAATCGATGACGCGTACACGCTGTCCATCGCGCAGAAGACGCTCGGCGATATGCGAGCCGATGAAACCGGCAGCGCCGGTCACGACATAAGTTTGCGGCATGGGTCACCTCGCATCAAACAGGCTGCCACGATAGGCACCATACGGCGAAAATGCAAGCGGTGATTCGTCTGGCGCGCAGGGTATAACACGGCAGCGTGACGATCAGCGGCTCGACCCTGAGCAACAACACGGACGGCGACTTCCACACCCGCGAAGGCGGGTCGCTGACACAGAATTAAGTCAGCGGTCCTTTGCCATGCTAGTGGAGCAGCTGCGTGTCATGGCGCAGCCGCCATGATTCTTTCGATAAGGGAGTAAAATTATGAATGAACTCACGCAATGGTCAAGACGCCTGCTGGTCACCATGATTTGGCTGGCGACTATTGGCGTTGCTTCGGCAGAGACATATTCCATCCGTGTGACTTGGCCCACTCGTTTGCGCGCCTATTACAGCGAAGAGAGCGCAACCGTTGAAAAGGTGCTGGCCGGTACAACCCTGCAAGTCGTCGGCAGATTCAATCGCTGGCTGAAAATCGACAGGAACGGCAACCAGGTCTGGATGGCGGATTGGGTCAGTTACACCCGCGTCGAGGACTTGGTGGAGACCACACCGACGCAACCCCAGACCGCCAGCAATATCGACAATTGCTGTTTCGTGGATCGGCAATGCAGCACCGACCAGGAATGGAGGGACGGCTATTGGGCTTTCCAAGAGAATGAATGCGCCGCGCCCACGCAATCCCGGCAGCAAACATCGTCGCCTGAAGTCGCAGGACACGCAGTGAACATAGAAGGGTCGCACCTCTTTGTTAACCTCATTTCGGAAGCGTTAGATCTGCTGCGATCGAGATCTCGGAAGTGGTATGACTACGTTATCAGCGGCACCGACCGGATCCTTGAAGACGAAAACCATTACTCTATGGCAGCTGTGCCCTCACAGCGGTTAGTGCTGTCAGCACCCTACGGTCGTCACATCACAGTTTTTAATCATGAAGTAAACGTTTTGAGGGTGGTGTCTGGCCTGGTTCATGAGGCATGTCATATCCATCGTTATGAAGCCGGATTTGAATACGGACCCTATACCAAAATAAAGGAAGAACTGGCCTGCATCCAATTGGAAAACGAGATGGGAAGCGTTGTCGCGCCTAATCCTCCGGAAATTATTCATAGTGCCATCGGCCTCTCACATTGCGAAGGATCGCTTGAGAATTACCGGCTTTGCATACTGTTCGAGAAAAACCTCTACGACTAAGCACGTAGACAATGTCAACGCCTTCCCTACCAGCCCGTCCTACACAATTTCCGGCCTACAGGCAGGTGAGCGCTACAAAGTGCTTGTCCGTGCCCGTTATCAAGGAGAGGCGCCTGGCGATTCGTCCGACATATACGAGGCAAATGTGGCAGGCTAGGCTCTGTTGATCTGGGCATCACGTAAGGGGCGACCAGGTGGGTCACCCCTTTTTTGTTTCTCGGAAGTGCTAGGCGGCCAAGATAAGATGCGTCAGAGATATATCGAAACCGATTTAACAGTCAAGAACTCGCGGCAAGCGGGACGTGGCGAGGCCCTTTGATGATGAGGTCGAAGTGCATGGTGGCAATCTCCTCGGGCGTGTATTCATCGAGGCGTTTCAGATACCAGCCCATCAACAGGTCGGAGCATTGCAGCAGGTAGTCTAGGGACAGTGGCAGTGGCACATGGCTGTGGATATCTGTGTCCCAGAATTGGAGGATGAGCTTTTTCGATTCGCCGGTGAAGTAGGCGCGTACCGGGTGGTTTGGCGACAGTTGAAAGTAGACGCGGTAGAGATCTGAATGCTCGCTGACGAAGCTGTAGAGCTCCACGGCTTGATCGAAGAGATTCTCTTGTTCTGCGATGCGATTCGCTAGGTCTTGATAAGCGCACAGGAAGATGTGAGTCAGCATTTCATCGAGGCTTTTGCAGTGGCGAAAAAAGGTGGCATAGCCCACATTGGCGTGTCGCGTGAGGTCACGTATGGTGAACTTGCCGTAGCCTTTCTGCAGCGCCAGCATAATCAGTGATGTATACATCGCCTTGCGGCTGCGCCGTGCTCGGGGGTCGCTGGCATTCATGTGTCCCAGCTTAGTCTGTGAAACACATTTCGTCAATATGAACGTTAGGTGTTTAGGTGGCGTTGAGGCGCTAGGAACTGGCAGGCGCCATCTTCTTTCGGCCGGGCCGGATGGACACCGCGGACTGAGTTCCGGCGATGATGAAGTCGTAGTGGATGGCGGCAAGCTGATCGGGGGTGTATTCGCTGAGGTGGTCGAGATACCAGGCAACTAGCCGGTTGGTAGTCTGGAGGATGTGATCGACCGACAATGCCAGCGGCGCATGGGTGTGGGGGCGCCTTTGCAATCGAGCGCGAATGAGATCTTGCGATTTGGCCATGAGGGGCCGGCGCACCGGATGCGACAGAGGCAGGTTCAAGTAGAGACGATAGAGATGTGGATGTTCCCGGACATTGCTATACAGCACCAGGGCTTCGTCGTAGAGAGTCTGTTGCCGTGACATACTCTCATCAACTTCATAGAAGGCGGTGTGCAGGATGTGCGCCAGCAGTTCGTCCAGGCTCTTGAACTGACGGAAAAAGGTCGCATAGCCGACCTTGGCGTGTTTCGTCACCGCGCGGACGGTGAGATTATCGTAACCTTGCTCCAGGGCCAGGTCAATAAGGGCATCGGTCAGCGCTTCGCGTGACCGCACGGCACGGGGATCGTTCGAGTCCATGTATCATAGATTAGCTTATTACAATTGGCGAGTCAACGTGAATAGCGGCGCATTGCTGTGGGCAAGGGCAAGGCAGGCAGGGCGCAAATTATAGCATTAGCGGCAGATGAAAGAGAGATGAGACAGTCAGTTGGTGCGCGACGGAAAGGAATCTATGTACTTATGTGAAAGCAAAGTATATCATAGATTGGCGTTTGAGCGCACTGACACGCGCCATCCCAAATAATTCTGCATAGCTCCCTTTCTATTGGGTTATCTTTCCGCCTATAAGTTGCTTTCAGCCGTAGAGGCGTCGGACCTATTCAAATGGCAATTGAGTCACGCCTACGAAATACTGCTGGCGCGTATCGAGCGCTTTCATCGCTTCTGTGCCAGGTTTGCCACACTCCCACTCCTCGCGTGGCAGCCCTTCGGGATAGGTAATGCCTTGTTCGTAGTGGTATATGTGGCAAGCCTCATGAACAATTATGGAAGCCATCTGGATTAAGTTTGCCGTGTAGGGGGTCATGAAAGTCGGACAGTCCGACTGCACTGTAATTTTCCTGTCCCTCGAATAGGCATACGCTCCGCAATCGTCTGGATCTTCCGCTTGGGTCGGTGCAATGAGATCGATGTGGTCAATCACGTAGCCGTACCAACGCGTCGATCGCGCTTCGAGCAAGTCAAGCGTATCCTCAATGAAGCGCACGAATGCCGGTGGTCCCTCGATGCGCGGTCGATTCGGTTCGGATGGCTGCGGCGAAGAACTCTGTGTCGGCGCACCGCATTGGTTGTTTTGGAACGCCCAGTAGCCGTCCGTCCATTCCTGGTCGGTCGTGCATTGACGATCCACGAAACAGCAGTTGTCGATTCGCGACGTTGTGCTTGCCACCGGCTGCGTGGTGGTCTCAGTCTGTACAGGCGCGGTGCATTCGTTGCCCTGATAGGCATAATAACCGTTCATCCACTCTTCGTCGGTCGCGCACAGACGATCGACGAAACAGCAGTTGTCGATATTGGTGGTCGTCTGCGGCTGCGTCGGCGTCGTCTCCACCACTTCCTCAACGTGCTCGTAGCCCACCCAATCTGCCATCCAGACTTCGCTGCCGTCACGGTTGATGCGAAGCCAGCGGTTGAAACTACCAACGACATTCAGTGTCGTGCCCGCAGGTGCCGTTGCGATGATGCTGGCCTGGAGGCTGGCCGAGGCTCTCAAATTGGTGTTGTAAGTGACGCGGATGGCATAGCTCTGCGCGGATGTGACAATGGTCATCAGCAACAGGGCTATCAAGGTGGCAATCAGTTTGCCATTCATGGGTAGGTGACTTTCCATTTGTACGCTTCATTCGGGCGTGGCGGCGCTACTAATGGAATCTCCACCACTGGTGTGCCGGATCGTCAATTCTTGCCAATGCTCTACGACGTGACGCAGCAACATCATAGCCTGAGTCAATGTCGTCGAGCGCTTGAATCTGTATCTCTGTGCAAGCCTTTTCGCCTGCGTATCCGCCAGACTCCAAGCCGGCTTTGTAGCGATGGACGTGGCAGGCTTCATGCACGAGCTGACCGGCGACCCAGATGACGTGGCCTTCGCCGGTTCTGTTAGATCGGAAGTTGGGCCAGGAACGGTAGACCGCTTCTTCGGGAAAGATACCGGAGTCTCCTCCCATCGGGATTTCTTTGACACCGCGTAAGGTGCTCTGCACATAGCGATACCACTTTGGCGCCCGGTCAACCATCAATCTCAGGGCCTGCCTCGCCTTCCCGACAAAGGCGCCGGATCCCGCGATATTGATAACCCCGGCGATGTCCGGCACATGACAGACACCGTATTTGAATTGCTCATAGCCGATTACGTAATCCTGCTCACTGTGGCATTGCCGGTTCAAGAAGCAGCAGTTGTCAACGCCTTCGGGTATGGGGCCGGTGATCGGACTGATTGAGGATGTCGGCGCGACTCCGGCGCATTGGTTATCCTGAAAGTCGTGGAAGCCGCGCACCCAATCGTCATCGCTATGGCATTGCCGGTTGACTTGGCAGCAGTTGTCAACACCTGCGGGTATGGTGATGGTGACAGGCGCGGTGGTGGTCACGGGTTGCGTCGATACCTGGGTCTGCAGCGGCTTGCCAGCGGGACATCCGAAGTTCCGCCAGGCGTTGAAGCCTGCTAGGCGGTCCGCATCGCTGTAGCATTCCCAGCCAACTTGACAGCAGTTGTCGACTGCCAAGTCGCATTCCGAGCGCACCCAGGCAGCGTGCCCGTCCTTCCATTCCTGGTCGGTGGTGCAATCTCTGTCGACGAAACAGCAGTTGTTGAATTGAGGCGATGCAGTAGACGTCGTTTGCGTTGAGGTCTGCGTCTGGGTCTGCGTTTGAACGGGGGCGGCGCATTGGGCATTCTGGAAAGCCCAATAGCCGTCGGCCCATTCTTGGTCGGTCGCGCACTGCCGATCGACGAAACAGCAGTTGTCGATATTGGTTGTGGTTTGCGGTTGCGTGGGGGCGGTTTCCGCAACGCGGGAGTGGCTGACCCAGCCCGCCATCCAGACTTCGTTTCCGATTCTGTTGATCCGCAGCCATCTGCCATTGTTGCCGACGACATCCAGGGTTGAGCCTGATCCTACGGTTTCGAAAATGTTGCTCTGTAGGCTATTGCTGATCCTCAGATTGGTGTTGTAAGTTACCCGTATGGAATAATTCTGTGCCGATGCCGCACCGCAAAGAAGAATTACCGCTAGCACCACTGCAAATATTCTGGCATTCATTTATATGCTCCGACTTAGGTAGGTAAAGCATCTATTCTTACAAAGCTAGCGCAGAGAGTATGCATTACGTGCAATAATAACGCAAACTTTCGCGGACGCTGAGCGGCTGCGCCAATGTAGTTTGTTTTCACTCGGCGGATCTCCTGCACATTACATTTGAAGCGCTTTCTCAGCGCGCAGTCGTCGAGCCAACTGGAATTCGACCATCTATGCTGATACACTGAATCCATACAGAATACGGTCTACTGGTCTGACGATGGCATTCTCTTCACCGCACAAAAGCAAAGGCGCAGAACTCGATCTGATCCTTGAGCGCTGGGAAAACCGCTACGAATTAAGCCTGCTGACCAAGACGGTGCCACGCTCGTTGATCGCCGCATCGCTGATCGGCCTGATTATTTGCGCCGTCGGCTACTTGCATTTTCGCTTGCGTCCGGAACAGCTTGCTCTGATAAACGCGGCAATTCTCGGCCTCAGTTTCTTGCTCAACCTGGTCAATACCTTGCTCTTCCCGCGTCCGCGGCAGTTGCAGGCGCGTTACTTCGATATCGAATTCGGCTTGCGAGAGCGCATATCCACTGCGCTGGAATTGCTGTCGGGCCGCATTCAAACGCATCCGGAAATCGAAGCGCCACAGATTGCCGATGCCCTGGCGCATGCGCGGCGGATCAACGCGCGCGAAGCCATCCCGCTGGACTTTCGGCCACGTGAAATGGCCCTGCTTTTGATCTTGCTCATGGCGCTATCGGCGACGATCCTGGTGCCTTTGGTCACGGGACAGTTACCCAGCCTGGATACCCCCTCGCCGGCAATTGAAGCGGCAAAAGAAGAGCTGCGAGAGATTGTCGAAGCCATTGCCAAAGATACTGATCTGTCCGATGTCGACCGCCGCGAACTGCTAAACGCGCTGGAAATCGCGCTGGAACGGCTGCAAGAAGAAGATATCAGCGAAGAAGAGGCTTTCGCTGCCATGAGCCAACTGAGCGCCAAGCTCGAGGAAAGCGAAAACGAGTTGGGAGAAACCATCGAGCTAGAACAATCGGCATTGCAAGCCGCTGCAGAAGCCTTGCAGGATTTCCTCCCGCCCGGCGAGAAAACTGGCGACATCGCAGAACGCAGCGATCAAAAGGATGCGGCCAGCAATCTGGATGAAATGTCTCAGGGATTGGAGGCGCTGGCGCAAGACGCGCAGCAGATGAGCCAGGAAGAATCACAAGCCGCGGCAGAAGCCCTGCAAGAGGCGGCCGAGCAATTGGCCGAAATCAACCCCGAATTGGCAGAGCGCTTGCGCGAAATGGCGGAAGCCTTGCAAGAAGGTGATAGCGAGCGTTTGCAAGAGCTGCTTGATCAAGCGCAAGATCAGCTAACGCAAGAACAGCAGCAGCAGCAACAGAATCAAAACGCGCAAGCCATGATGCAAGAACAATCCGAGCGGACGGAAGCTTCCGCGGAAGAAATTGCCCAAGAGCAATCACAGCAGCAAATTGGCGACCCGGAGCAAGGCCCAAGCCAAGCATCGGAAACGGGAGAACAGCGCGGTGGGCAGCCCAGCGATCTACAAGCGGACGACGGGCAGCAAAGCCCCAATCCGGGCAATCAGCAAGGGGAGCGCAACCGTCCCGGTCAAAGCGAGCCGCAAAGCGCCAATCCGGATAGCCGCAGCGCGGGTTCCGGCGCCGGTGAAGGCGAAGCCAACAATCGCAGTCTGTCTGGCAGCGGCGGCGAGGACCAGGGCGCAGATATGCGAAACCGAACTACCGGTGCCGGTGAGATTCAATATGAATTCATCTACAATCCCAGCGGCATCGCTGGCGGCGGCGGCGAGGAAATCCGACTGCGCACCGATGCCAGTGATCAGACCCTGGCCGAGGGCGATTTCGATGATAATCCGCTTGGGGAATCGCGCGTCAGTTACGATACCGTCTTCAACGATTATCAGAATGCCGCCAACCGCGCCCTGGAAAGTGACTATGTGCCGCTGGGGCTGCGCGATGTCGTGCGAGAGTATTTCACTTCGCTGGATCCAAACGGGTAACGTTAGGGATTTCGGCGCTATTGCGGGTCAGAGCAGCTTTGCCAGGCGCAAGAGTCCCCCGCGCTCAACCTTCATTTGTATCTTCATTGAGTCGTCAACTTGTTCGAAACCGACCCGACGACAGGCAGCAAGGACTAGGGAGAAATACGCATGGTTGATCTGCTGATCCGCAATGCGAACATCTTGCAACTCATAGACGCAACTGCCACCATTCTCTATGGGCAAGATATCCTGGTAGTGGGCAATCGCATCGAGGCGATGGGGCCGACGGGCAGGCTTGATGCTTCACATGCCAAAACAAGCATCGATGCCAAAGGCCAGCTGGCGATGCCGGGTTTCATCAACACGCATGCCCATGTGGCGATGGTGCTCTGGCGCGGCATGGGTGAGGATGTCAACATTGACAGCTGGTTCAACGATTATATCTGGCGCCTGGAAGCCAACCTCGAGCCGGAAGATGTCTACTGGGGCATGCAACTGGGCTTGTTAGAGATGATCGAAGCGGGCATCACCGCCGTCAGCGATCATTACTGGCATATGGATTATGCCGCGCGCGCAGTGGAAAAAGCGGGCACCCGCGCCTTGCTCGGCCAAGCCATGTTCGGCAGCAACGGCTTGGGGCAGATCGACGAGACCGCCGCTTTTGCACAACGGTGGCAGGGTCAAGCCGGCGGACGGATCCGCACAATCCTCGCGCCGCACGCGCCTTACACCTGTGACGACGACTTTCTGCGCGCCAGCGCCATTAAAGCCGAACAGATCGGCAGTGGCATCCACATCCACGCCGCCGAGACACTTGCCCAAACCCAAGCCAGCCTGGAACAACACGGGAAAACGCCAATCGAAGTCCTGGAGAATTGCGGCATCTTCAATCTGCCCACTATCCTGGCACATGCTGTCGGCGCCTTGCCGGGCGATCTGGAAATTCTCGCCGAGCTTGACCAGCCCGTCGGCATCGCCCATTGCCCGAAGACTTATGCCAAGCTGGCGATGGGTTATCCGAATCTTGTGGAGTTGCGCCAAATGGGCATCCCTGTCGGCTTGGGTACGGATGGCGCCGTCAGCAACAATACGCTCGATCTCTGGGAAGCCCTGCGCCTCACCGCCCTGGGACAGAAGCAACTCACCGCAAATGCGGAAAACTTGACCATTCCCCAAGCTTTGAGCATCGCTACAGGCGAAAGCGCGCGCGTATTCGGGCAGCCAGACGATTTGGGTGACCTGGCTCCCGGCAAATTAGCCGATTTCATTCTGGTTGATCTGGGCGGGACGCATCACCTGCCGCTGAACAGTGTCACGGCCAGTCTGGTATACAACGCCCGTGCCGGCGATGTGCGTACGGTGATCTGCGACGGGCAAGTGATTATGCAAGAGCGGGAGCATAAGACCCTCGACAAGGGCGAGATCATGAAGAACATCCTGCCGCGCATGGAACGCTTGCGCCACCGCGAAAACGCCGCCAATATCCAATGCTACAATCCCTGAGCAACCTTCGTCACCAGCAAAGCTGCGGTTCACGCTACCTAGGGTGATCTCGGCTGCATTCTCACAAGACTTTGCCTTTATGCTGTGGACTTGGATTGAATATCGGCAGGTCTGCAACGCGCGAAGCTCAGCGCACGTCTGGCGTCTTACAAAAGGCTCTTCCCCATCAAAACCTTGGAAATAGATCCTGTTCCGGCCAAATGAGCGGCTGTCAATTTACAATCCCCACCCTGGTTTTGAGTTTGATGGCAAACTCTCCTCACACGAAATATAATCAAGAGGTAACAACTATCAAGAAGGTAGTAAAGAAAGAAGTGAGATTTCCCGTTATCAAAGTCAGTTCTTTGAGGAGGTGCTTTCTATAATAATCCGCTCGCGCTCCACATCGTAATGTTATTTTTGAAACAAGGACAAGAGTCATGAAAACTATGCTCAAAGTAATTTTGGTTGTATTATTGCTTGCCACGTTGGGATCACCAGTAATGTCGCAGGATGACACTGTACTACGCATCATGCACTGGTCTTCACAAATGAGCAGTGAGGCGGATTGGTGGAATGCGCTGCTTGATGAATTCGTCGCGATGCACCCCAATGTCACGATTGAAAACAATTTCGTGCCCTTTCCCCAATACCTGCCCACATTGGAATCGATGATCGCGGGTGAAGAACTCCCGGATGTTTTTTTCGGTCATGTGAAAGCCGCCGAATTGGGTCGCGCCGGTCTCGGTGTCAATTACAGTGAAATCATGGATGAAGAATTCCTGGGTCAGTTTTACCCGGGTCCTACTCGCCAGTTCACATTTGACGGCAATGTCTATGCGATCCCCTGGACAGCGCAGATGTTTGGCATCTTTGTCAATCCCACCATCATGGATGAACTTGGATTAGAGCCGCCGGAGACCTGGGACGAATTGATCGCCATGGCTCCAGCGATAAACGACGCCGGATATATCCCGCTGGCATGGGGCAACTCTGCCATGAACGTTTGTCCAGACTTTGTACTGCCCCTTATCACGCAATACGGTGGTGATGTATACGCGCTGGACGATCTTTCTGATCCGGAAGTCTCCTGGGATTCTGAAGCTGTTGTCGATGCCCTCGCCTTACTTCAGTCGCTGGCAGAAAATAATGTCTTCATGGCGGGCATCAATGGCGTTAGCGAAGCGCAGGGCGCTCAAATATGGTATCAGAGTCGTGCGGCCATGTTCTATGGCGGCTCATGGTATCCGGGCATAATTGGCGATGAAGCGCCGGAAGAACTCGTTGAATCGTATTATGTCGCCAAGAACCCGGCGCTAACGGCTGATGGCGTTCACTGGTCCGGCAATGGCAGTGGCGAAGGCTGGGTCACCAAGGCAAATACGCCGAACACCGAGCTGGCATTGGAGCTTGTCCAATACTTGATGAGTCCTGAAGTCTATGCCCAAGCCGTCACAGAGACACAGAATATGCCGTCTGGTGAGGCGGGTCTGGCCTTCATCGAGAACGTAACTGTTCGGGAAATGACAAGCTGGCTTTCCACGGATGGCTCGAATCACATTCTGTTTGGCCAGGGCAGCTGGGATGGTATCTCCGGTGTTTGCGCCAGTATCCTTGACGGTTCAATCTCGCCAGAAGACGGCGCCGCCCAGATTCAGGCTGATGTTTTGGCAGCGCGCGCACGCTAGGCATTGGTAACATCCAGTCTCTTCCTTGCAGACTGGTTCACTATATGAAGTTGTGGAGGGAAAGGCTTAGGCACGGCTGCCTAACCTTTCTTTCCATACCTTGTCCCTCTTTCTAGCCAAATGCCTTCGAGACAACAGCCGCTCGGCGGCAGCGATAAGGTCGGCCGCGCCCGTACAAAATATCAAACCTACTCCTCGTTCGAGCATAGCGGTTTGTTAAAAAAGAGAATAAACGTATGGCTGCTACAACGCTTAACACCAGAATCGAATCTCCATTGCATTTGCAATTGAAAAGACTCTGGCTGCCTCTGGTGTTCTTGTTGCCGGCGGGATTTTTTTTGGTAGCCTTTATCGCAATCCCCATGATTCAGGCGATCTTGTTGGGTTTTCAACGTTGGAACGGGATTGAACCTGCAACATGGGTCGGCTTCAAGAATTACCAAAATTTGCTGGAGGACCGTGTCTTCTGGCAATCATTGGGCAATGTAGTTTATTACACCATCGCGACTACCATTTTTCAGACTTCCATACCTCTCCTGATCGCCAATGTTTTGAACTCGGGTTTACGGGGCAGTACCGCCTTTCGCTTTTTGTACTTTCTTCCGGTAATCATCTCCTTAACGATTACGGGCCTGCTTTGGCGAATGATCTTTGAACCCAACTTCGGTGTCATAAATGAAATGCTGAGAAGTTTCGGTCTTAAGAGTTGGACGCAATTGTGGTTGGCGGATAAGCACCTGGTCATGCCCTGCATCATTGTCGTTTCGGTCTGGCAATCCATGGGCTTCTTCATGATGATCTTCTTCGCGGCTATGCAAGCCATTCCTCAAGATCTCTATGAGTCCGCATCAATTGACGGCGCGAATATCTGGCATCGATTTCGCTTCATCACCATCCCTATGTTACGCAGCACGATGACTGTGGTCATTGTCCTAAACACCATCGGCGGCATAAAAGCATTTGATCAGATTTGGGTGATGACCACCGGTGGCCCCAACCATGCCAGTGACACACTGGGCACCTACTTGTATCGGACAGCCTTTGGCGCTCTCGGAAGTTCCAATCCGCATCTCGGTTACGCCACTGCCATTGCCATCGTAATCCTGGTGTTTAGCCTGATTTTCAGTGTGATCCAAATACGGGTCGGGCATGTGAATGAGGTGGAATTGTAATGGAGCTTACTCTATCGCGCAGGTTGCAGTTTCTTCAACAGTTCGTGTCTTATACATTTCTCATTCTGCTGTCTGTGGTGATGAGCTTTCCGCTGTTTTGGATAATTATGACCTCGGTAAAACAGCAGCGCGAGGTCTTTACATCTTTTCTGCCGCGGCAAATTGACTTCTCCAATTTTGAGCGCGTTTGGAATGCGATGGATCTGCCAACGCATTTGGGTAATTCGCTGTATGTCGCTGGCGTCAACGTAGCGATTGTTGTCGTTACCGCCACAATTGCCGGCTATGCCTTTGCGCGCTTTGAGTTCCCCGGGCGGGATTGGATATTTTATGTGTTTTTGGCGGCGATGATGATACCGGGACAAGCGATCTTGATCCCCATGTTCCAATATCTGAAATTGCTTGACCTGCTAAACACCCATACCGGATTGGCATTGTCCATGACGGGAGGCGCAATTTCCTTTGCCACCTTCTTGATGCGCGCCTTCTTCAAAACACTTCCCAGAGAGTTGGGCGATTCGGGCAAGATTGACGGCTGCACGGAATGGGGCGTCTTCCGCTTCATTTACCTGCCGCTCGCGCGGCCAGGCATTGCCACCGTTGTCATTTTCCAATTCATGGGCGTGTGGAACGAATTCATGTTCTCGACCACGTTTCTCATTTCGCCAAAGCTGAAAACCATTCAACCTGCCTTGTATCAAGTTGTTGGTCGCTATTCAACGGATTACACTGCGCTCAGTGCCGGGTTGTTATTGGCGATCATACCGATCTTGATAGTATTCTTGCTGCTGCAAAAGCAGTTCATCAAAGGACTTACTGCCGGCGCATTCAAGGGATGATCTCTGGCGACAGAAGTAGCGCATCCGACATTGCCATTAACATTGCGTGCAACTTAGTCGGTTAATCTATTCGAGATCGAGAACTCAAAAGAATATGAAATCACAACTCTCGCCGGTTCAGATCGGTAGCAATACCCAAAAGCACGCGCCCATAGGCATGGGTTGTTCATTTTACGGTGTCTCGCAGTGGGATGGTCCGCAAGTAGACGAGATTCTCGCTGCTATGTCGGCGTCACTGGAAAACGGGATTACTCATTTTGACACGGCGGATGCCTATGGCGATGGCGAATCTGAACGCCTGGTCGGAAGGTTCCTATCAGCGGATAGCAGCCATCGAGACCGGATGTTCCTGGCATCGAAAGCCAATTTGGACACCATCACCGCAAAAGCCATGCAAGAAGCGATTGATGCCAGCCTCGCTCGCTTGCAAACTGATGTGATTGATCTCTACTACATTCATTGGCCGCGCACGGGCAAAGACTTGCGCCCTCTGGCGGAAGGGCTCGAAGCCGCCCGTTTGCAAGGGAAGATTCGCGCGATAGGTGTCAGCAACTTTTCTATCGAGCAGATGGAACAGATATCCGAGGTTGCGACAATCGACGCCCATCAGCTCGGATACAATCTCTTATGGCGCTTTCCCGAGGCGAGCTTGATCCCCTACTGCAAGCACAAGCAGATTGCTGTGGTCGCGTACAGTGCCATGGCACATGGCATCTTGTCCGGAAAATTTGCAAGACAATTACGCTTCGCCGCTGACGATCAGCGCTGGACCATTTCGCTCTTTCGCGATGGAGTGTGGGATCCTGTGCATAGACAGACCGAAAAACTTAAGGACATCGCCACGAGAACCGGCGTCTCACTTAGCCAGCTCGCGCTGCGTTGGCTCTTGCATCAGCCGGGCGTGAGCTCAGTGCTTGTCAGCGCTAAAAATCAAGACCAGGCGCATTCTAATTGCGCTGCTCTCGATATCGACATCGATATTGCGATCCTGGACGAAATGACAAACATCAGCGATGGGACTATGAAACATATCCCGGATGAAGGCAATCCATTTGGATATCATCCCTGACAAAGAGCATAGCGTAGAAGCAGGCAGGTTTAGACCTTCGGCGACAGCGACAAGATCTGCCGCGCTCACACAAAATAACCAGCCCTTCGGTGTGCACGAGCAAGACATTTAAGTGAATATGAGGATACTGAAATGAATGAATCAGATGACAGAAGCATCGCCCAAGTCTGCATAATCGTCGAAGATGTCGAAAAAAGCGCCGATAGCTATCGCAAAATATTTGCTTGGGAAATCCCCGACGATTATGAGATTACCGGCTTACATGAGCATAGCCTGGCAACGCACAACGGAAAGCCAACCGATGCGCGAGCGAAAATTGCGCGTTGTGGCATAGGCAGCATTCAATTCGAGCTTGTGCAACCGCTGGAGCCGCCCAGTTCCTGGCAAGATTTCCTGGATCAACGCGGCGAGGGCATACATCACATCGCCTTTTTTGTGCCGGAAACTGAAGCCGCGCTGCAAGCTTATAGAAAACACGGCTTTCAAGTGATCCATCAAGGCTTGTTCACCGGAGCCAGCGGAAAGTATAGCTACCTCGATACAGACAAAGGTTTAGGCATCGTGATTGAACTGCTCGACGTTTTTGACGGCAGCCGATCGCCCACAGGATCTGATTTTGATAGCAAGACAGGTATCGGCACCGATGTCATTTGCCAAGTGGGCATAATTGTCGAAGATATTGTGGCGACATCCCAACGGGTATGCGAAGTTTTGCAACTACCCCAACCGCCTATTATCGAAACGCCGGGTTATGCTGTGTCGAAAACAATGTATCGCGGCGCACCCTCCGAAGCAACGGCAAAACTCGCCTTTTTTGAAACGGGTCAAGTACAAATCGAACTCATTGAGCCGGACGAGAAACCCAGTGTATGGCGCGACTTTCTTGAAGCGAAAGGTGAAGGGGCTCAACATATAGCCTTTCGGATAAAGGATACAACAGCGGTCACTGCATATTTTGCACGGCATGGCATTGATGTCGTGCAGCAAGGTCTATTTGCAGATGGCAGCGGAATGTATACCTATCTGGATAGCGACGACGCTCTGGGTACAACGATTGAATTACTGGAAAGCTTTGGCTAAAGGCTATCTGCCCGGCCGGAGACAGAATTACACCCGCAGTTCTCTGCCCATTTCTAGCGCGCCAACTTGATGGCATGATCCATAGCCGCGCGCAAACTGCCCGGATCGGCGATGCCCATGCCAGCGATATCATAGGCGGTGCCGTGTGCCGTTGTCGCGCCAATGACCGGCAATCCCATCCAAAGCGTGGCGATTTGCTCGCGCGGCTGTAGCTTGCGGGCAATATTCATCTGATCATGATACATAAATACCACGCCGTCGAACTCGCCATCAAGCGCCCGCTTGAAGACAATATCAGCTGGCACCGGACCCGTGACATTGATGTCGTCCCGGATCGCGTCATGCACAGCCGGCGCGATCTCGTCGATCTCTTCGTGACCGAAGAGACCTCCTTCACCGGCATGGGGATTAAGCGCGGCCACGGCGATGCGCGGCGCTTCCCCGCCCAACTTGCCCAAAACGCCATGCAAATGCTGGATGTAACGCAGTACGCGCTCTCGTTTGATTAAACCCGCTATGTCTTTGAAGGGAATATGCTCGGTCACCGCTACCGCCCAGATCGGACCCGCCGCGCCCAGAATATAGGGCTCGCTACAGCCGGTGACATCGGCGAGAAACTCGAGTTCGTCGAAATATTCGTAACCCGCCAGCCGGAATGATTCTTTGTTCATCGGCGCCATGACCACGCCATCGACCTGCCCCGCTTGCGCCAGCCTGTACGCCAACTCCAGATAGCGTCCAGCCGCCTCGCCCAATTTGGCATGCACAGCAGGTGGCGTCACTGCGCCCAATTCAAAGCCCTGCGGATTCAAGACATCGAGAATGCCCGGCACGTAGCTAGCATCTCTGAGTTCATCTATCGCGCGGAAGCGCAGCCGTGACTCAAGCGCAGCGGCAGTGTTTCGCATGACTTGCAGGTCGCCGATGAGAAAGGGACAGCAGCGTTCGCTCAGGCTGGCGTCACCCAGCAGCTTAACGATGATCTCGGGACCGATGCCGGCTGGATCGCCCATGACGATGGATATGACTGGTTTTGAGTTCATGGTTTCTCCAAGCATGTCGAATGACGGTTATCCTAGCGTATGTTAGGCTATCCAGCTAATCGGTAAGCCGCCGCTTTAAAACCCACAGCGCCTGAACTTTTTAACGAATATTGTCAATTTTCCACAAGTCAAGTAACATTCGACGCTACAAAGTGTTGTAAAAGACAACTGTGAAAAGAAGTTGGACCAATGAATGAGATGATCAACGCCGATAATGCCGCACAAGTTATCTTGTGCATTTTCGCCAGCTACTTGATCGGCTCTTTCCCCACCGCCTATTTCGTCGGCAAAGCGAAGAAGGTCAATATCTTCGAGGTCGGCAGCGGCAATATGGGTGGCACCAATGTCGCCCGCGCGGTAGGCAAGGGCTGGGCGATCTTCACCGGTCTGGTGGATGTCTCGAAAGGTATTTTGGCCGTTTGGCTGGCGCGAGATTTCATCTTGCCGGAGCAGATCGGCGTGGCGACATCCATTTCCGCGACCAGCGTCGTGGTCGGGCATAACTGGTCGCTATTCGCTACCGTGTTGACCGCATCAATCAAAGAAGGCAAGCTGCGGCTGATCGTGCGTGGCGGCAAGGGCGCGGCCACTGCCTTTGGCGCCATGATGATGATTCAGCCCTTTCAGAGTCTGGTCGCTGCTGCGATTGCCATTGCTATCGTCTCACGCACGCGCTATGTCTCGCTCGGAGTATTAATCGGTTTCGCGGTCGCCATTCTTTGGCTATTGCTGCTGGTCGGCACGGAATTCCAAAAGCCGATTCTGCTGTTCTATGCCGTGGCACTCAGCGTCATGCTGCTGCTGCGACATCGCAGCAATGTGCAACGTCTGCTGGCTGGCACGGAACGTCGCCTCGGCGAGCAGGTCTCCCGTTGAAATTCAGCTCGAGCTAAACTATCCTCGACCTTCAATTTATTCGCCCTTCTGTTGCCATATCAGCGGCTTTGCTGATTCCTATTCCGGTGCCATCATGCAAATCTCAAATGACAAAGACCTGCAAGGCATCACGCGTATTGGCGAGATCTGTGGCTTGACGCTTAATTTGATGCTCGATAGCGCCGAAGCCGGCATGAGCACCCGCGACCTGGATGATATCGGCCGCGATTTTCTCAACAAAGAAGGCGCCGTTTCTGCGCCGATTCTTGCTTACGAATTCCCTGGATACACCTGCATTAGCCTGAATGACGAAGCGGCCCATGGTATCCCGCGCAAAGACCGCCTGATCTGCGCAGGCGATCTGCTCAATATTGATGTCTCGGCCGTGCTGGAAGGATATTGGGGCGATACCGGCGCCACAATGATCGTACCACCCTCACAGCCGACCCTGGAAAGGCTCTGTGAGGCTACACGCCGCGCTTTATATCTGTCGATTGATATGGCGCGTCCGGGTCAGCGTGCCAACGCCATCGGCCGGGCGGTGGAAAAATTTGCCCACAAACAAGGCTACCGCACCCTGCGCCAATTAGGTGGGCATGGCGTGGGACGGCATATCCACGAAAAGCCTTCTATCCCCAACTACTACAACAAACGCAACAAAGAGGTGCTGCGGGATGGCATGGTGGTGACAATGGAGCCCTTTCTCAACACCGGCCGCGGGCGCATCAAGACCGAGGACGATGGTTGGACACTGCGCACCACCGATGGCAGCGTCTCGGCACAATATGAACACACCCTTATCATCAATGGCGATGATCCCATCCTGGTTACCCAAGTTGAAGGCAGTGCCTTCTAAGCGAAATCCAGGGAAAGGAAACGGTATATGATCCAGAGCATCGATCACATTGTCATCGCGGTCCACGCACTCGATTCAGCGATCGACAGCTATCGCGCGCTGGGCTTCACGGTGGTGGTCGGCGGCAAACATCCCTATGGCTCACATAACGCGCTGATCGGCTTCGAGGATGGCTCGTACATCGAAGTGCTAGGCTTTTATGAAGAGAGCCCGGCGCATCCCTGGTGGGACCTGCTCCATCAGCGTGGCGGCGGCTTGATCGACTTCTGCATGGCGACCGATGATATCCGCGGCGATCTGGCGGCATTTCGAGCGCAGGGCGTCAGCGCGGGCGATCTGACCAAAGGCGGTCGCAGCCGTCCCGACGGCGTTGAGGTGGCTTGGATCAACAACAAGGTCAGCGGCGGATACCAGGGTGTCATTCCCTTTATCATCGAAGATCTCACAGCGCGCGTCGTGCGTCTGCCTGCGGAAAAGAAGCATGCCAACGGTGTAACCGGTATCCATTGCCTAAGCTTGGCAACGGCAGAGCTAGACCGCCACGCGGCTATCATGTCGGCGGTTTTGGGCGGGGACGGTGAGCCGATCCAAGACGATGGGTTGAAGGCGCGCGGTGTCCGCTTTAAAGTCGGCGCGCATATTTTGGAGTATCTGACCCCGAATGTGGCCAACAGCCCGCTGCAAGCCCATCTCGATGAGAACAGGCCCGTTCCCTGGTGCGTTAGCTTTAAGACCGCGGCCAATCCCGCGACCTTCAGTCCGGAGCAGACCGAGGGTGTGCGGATTGACTTGGTGTGAATCCAACCCCATCCCGTGCCAGTCGCTCACTTACGCCGCTTACGCTTTCCTCCCTTCTTGTTCCGCCCTCTCTTTGCCAACTGCCGCGCTGCTTCCTTCTGCGCTTCCACCTCCGGCACCTTCGCCACTTCCGCCAACACCCCTCGCTTTGCTTTTCGCTCCACTCGCTTCCTCTCATTCAATTCCTTTTCCCGCTGCAAGTCCATCTTTAGCCTTCCGCTTGCAGCTTCTCGATCCAATGCGTTCACCGCTTCTCGATCCCACGCCTCGCTTTCACTCCAACATCCGCCAACCGATTTTCGATGCACATTCCATCCCGCATCATCATGAGTCGGATCTTGCCAACTACACCACTCCTCTGTTAGCCGCTCCCAGCGCGCCTCCCGAACGATAAATCGCCTCACGTCGTAACCACTAATCTCTAGTGCGCGAATTTCCAGCCTTCCAGCCTCACCCGCGTCAAAGCTTTCTAGCCTGTACCAGTCCCGCGCCGCGTCCACAAAGCGCATTTCGTGCTCCATATCATGCGACCCCGGCGCATGCCACCCTCCGCTCGCAAACACCAAATCGCCCAGCTTCAATTCTCTCAGCCCCGGCAGTCCCCAATCATCATTAACGCTCACACGCGCACCAAGTATGCTGAGCGTCATCCCTTCTGGGCCCTCGCTTGTCTTCTTTAGCCCGTCCCCTCCAAACTCCAACTCGCAAACTAACAGCATGTCCGCTCGATGCATCTCATCGCCAAACCCGTTAGTTACCACCCGATGCTCGATACGCACTACAGTCCCCGTGACAGCCATTTCAACAACCATGCACGTTCCCTCCCATTTGTCTTTCCCCCAATGCTATCTTTTCACACGCAAAACGGCTTCCAAAGTCGCCCAATCAGTAATCCAAAAAACGGATCGTCAGACCCGCAAACGTGCCAGCAACCCGCTGTGACGTTCCGCCACTTTATTGTTGTTGACCGCGAGCCACAGCGCCTGCCGCGTACCCACCAGCACCACCAGTCTTTTGGCGCGCGTGATCGCCGTGTAGAGCAGGTTGCGCTGCAGCATGATGAAATGCTGCGTCATCACCGGCATCACCACCGCCGGATATTCCGAGCCTTGGGCGCGATGCGTGCTGATGCAATAAGCATGCATCAGATCGTCCAACTCGCTGAAGTCGTAGGCGACAAAATTACCATCAATCACGACTTCCAGTGAGTTATCATCGTCATCGATGCTGTCGATGAAGCCGATATCGCCGTTAAAAACATCTTTCTCATAATTGTTGCGCGTCTGCATCACTTTGTCGCCGACGCGGAATATTCGCCCGCCCAGCTTGACATGCGCCATGCGAAGATCGCTGTTGAGCTCGGATTGCAAGCGGCTGTTGAGATTGTGCACGCCGATGTCCCCGCGATACATGGGCGCGATCACCTGGATATCACGCATCGGATCCAATCCCCAGCGTTCCGGCACCCGCGTTTTGACGACATCAACCAGCATATCGGCTGCCGCTTGCGGCTCGCTGATATTGAAGAAAAAGAAGTCACGGCTGTCGTTATCGGTGTAGGGCTGCAAACCTTGATTAATGCGATGGGCGTTGCTGACGATGTGACTGCTGTCATCTTGTCGAAAGATCTGTTGCAGCCGCGTTACCGAGGCGATGCCGCTGTCTATGACATCACGCAAGACATTGCCCGCGCCGACAGAGGGCAACTGATCGACATCACCGACAAGCAGCAGGTGGGTGCTGGGTTGCAGCGCTTTGAGCAGGCTGTGAAACAAGTGGAGATCCAGCATCGAGGCTTCATCGATCACCAGCATATCAATCGGCAGCGGATTGTCTTCGTCATGTTCGAAGCCGCCGATTTCCGCTGAAAAGCCCAGCAGCCGATGAATAGTACTGGCCGCGACGCCGGTGGCTTCTGCCAGTCGTTTGGCGGCGCGTCCGGTCGGTGACGCCAGCTTAAAGGCATAATCGCCATCGCCCAGCGCATGGATCAGCATCTGCACGGTTGTGGTCTTGCCGGTACCGGGTCCGCCGGTCAAGACGCTGAGTTTGCTGCTGAGCGCCGCTTGTACCGCTTGCTGCTGCTCGGCGGACAAATCCACTTGATTGCGTTCGCTGAGATTTCGCAGAAAGCGCTGCCATTTCGTCTTGCGATGATCGCGCTTGATCAGGCTTGGGCTTTGCGCCAGGGAATGCAGCTTGGTGGCCACGGCCGTTTCGGCATGGTAGAAGCGCGGCAGATAAATCGCGTCGATGACTTCCCCGCTCTCGTTATCGGGAAGCAGATCTTCTTTCAGCTTGTCCGCAACCACTTGCCCATGCAGGGCAATGCTTAGGGCTTGTTTGTCTTCTACGCCCAATAAGTCGCTCGACGTCTCGATCAGCTCCGGGCGCGGCGCATAGGTATTGCCTTCGCGCGCGAGTTCATTCAGGGCGTGGTGCAATCCCGCCCGCAGCCGATACTTGTCCTCCGCACCCACACCCATGTTTTTGGCGATCTGGTCCGCTTTGCGAAAGCCGATCAGAAAGACATCCTCGGCCAATTGGTAGGGGTTCTGTTCGACAATCTTTTGCGTATTCGCGCCATATTCGTTGAAGATGCGCTGCGCGATTTTGGCGCTGATGCCCAGCCCTTGCAGGTAGATCAAAACACGGCGCATGACGCGGTTTTTCGCCCAGGCGTCGATCAGATTATCGGCCAGTTTGGTCTTCAAGCCCGCTACTTTATAGATGCGCTGTGGCTCATCGTCGAGGATTTTGACCGTCTCGCTGCCAAAGTGGTCGACAATCTTTTCGGCAGTGCGCGGTCCGATGCCTTTGACGATGCCGCTGCTGAGATAGTTGATGATGCCTTTGGCGGTCTGCGGCGCTAGCGGAAAAGCTTGCCGCGCGCGAAACTGCATGCCATAGCGGGCATCGTTGACCCACTCGCCATTGAATTGTGCCGATTCGCCTTCTTGCAACTCCGGCAATATGCCGACGACCGTCACAGTACCGTCACGCGCCTGTGCACGCGGATGGCGTTTTTCCGGCTGAATCTTGATTACGCTGTAGCCGTTTTCATCGTTGTAGTAAGTGATGCGTTGGATAGCGCCTTGGATTTGTTCTTCCATGTCCGGCAGTCTGCTATGGCCACTCAGTTTGATTGTAGTATGCTTTGCCGATTTCGCTAAGATGACACTCGCCCCCATCCGCCGGCTCGTTCACCCTAACGCTTCGGGGAAGGATTCTGGAAGCGGCTAAATATGTGTACAAATGGTCGCCGCGTCCCCTGCAGATGATGATATGCTCGGCTCTATGACAATTCAGATCGCAACCCATCATCTCTGAATTGCGACGCGCCAGCTCCTTTCACAATACTAACTAATCCGGCAAAACCTACTCCTATATACATACTGTATCAATAGGTATTTGGCATTTATTCGCACTCTGCTGCCCTAGTGTTGCCCATTTGCAGTCCTCTGTTGCCCAATTGCCGCCCTTTTGCCGCCCCGTGCTGTCTTTACGATGGCCGGAATTCCCACCACTCAGTTACCGATCGCCATGTTGCTTTTCGCGTCTAAACCCATGCTTTGTTTTAGGCCTGTGAGAGATTCAGGGTTGGCGGCGCATAAGAATTTGCCGATTGAGCATATCATCAAGGGCGGTGTATATTGGAAGACCCAATTGAGCCGAGTGCTCGCAATGAAAGCCGAGTTGATGAAAGCGGACCGTCCGTCGACGACGAATGCCGATAGTTTGCCTGCCGAGGATGACCAACCAGGCGCCGATCAAGCGCGCACCGATGCGCAGGTAGCCGGCGCGACGGGAATCCTGGCGCTGGGTAATATTTGCAGCCGCATTCTCGGTCTGATGCGCGAAACCGTTTTGACCTATCTATTTGGCGCCAGCGGCGCGGTAGATGCCTTTCAAGTGGCGATCATCGTGCCCAAAGCCATCTATGACCTGCTCATCGGCGGGCATATCAACGGCGCAATCGTGCCGGTTCTTAGTGAGATCATCACCCTGCGCGGCAAAGAAGAATTGTGGCGCGTGGTCTCGATATTGCTCAGCCTGGTCACGGTCGCCCTGGCACTGCTGGTGCTGCTGATCGAAGTGTTCGCGCCACAGATTGTTTTGGCAGTCGCCAGCGAAGCCGATGCCCAAACGGCGCGCCTGGCCACAGAAATGCTGCGTATGACCGCACCGGCGCTGATCTTCATGAGCCTCTTCGCAGTATTCAGCGGCACACTCTTCGCCATGCGTTCATTCACGCTGCCTGCCTTTGCCGGAGTGATCTTTAACGCCTGCACCGTGGTGATCACGCTGGCCCTGGTGCCGTCATTGACGCTGCAATCCAATCTGCAGGTTATTATATCGCCATTTCCCTTTCTGCTGGCACGGCCGGCTAATGGCATACTGGTGGTCGCGCTGGGCTGGTTGGTTGGCGCCATTGCCCAGATGATTATGCAGCTTCCGGGCGTACACTTGCGGCGACTGCGATTGCGCATCAACTGGCGGCATCCGGCCCTGGTGAGCATCGCCCTGCTCTACACGCCCGTGATGTTTTCCTTGATCATGGACACCTTGATCATCCGCCCCTTCAGCTACAATCTCGCCAGCCAGACCGGCGCCGGCGGCATCGCCTATATGAATTGGGCGACCACATTGATCCAGTTTCCCCAAGGCCTGGTCGCTACAGCCATCAGCATCGCCATCTTGCCCACCATCGCCCGTCAATCTGCAGAAATGACCGATGCGGCTCGCCGTGCCTTCAAGGACACTTTGGGGCTGGGCTTGCGCCTGACCACCACGCTGATTCTGCCTGCGGCGGCCGGTTTGTTCGTGTTGGCCGTGCCGATCATTGCCCTGCTCTTCCAACATGGCGCTTTTGTCGCCGCAGATACCGAGATAACTGCACAGGCCTTGCGTCTCTATTTGATCGGTTTGCCCTTCGCCGCCATCGACCTGCTGTTGGTCTACGCCTTTTATGCCCGCAAGGATACGCTGACACCGGCGCTTATCGGCGTCGTCAGTTTGATCTGCTATATGGGAGCGGCTTTGCTATTGTTTGAAACTTACGGCCTGTACAGCTTGATGATCGCCGACAGCATCAAACACCTGGTACATGCGGCGATATCAGCAGTCTTATTGTGGCGTCGGCTGGAAGGTTTTGGTTCGCAGCGACTGCTTATTACTTTCATCAAGACGTTCTTGGCGTCGTTGATCATGGCACTGGCGGCATTGGCCACTTTGCCGGCGCTCAGCGAGCTTATAGGCGCGGCCTCTGTGCTTAATGAGGCGCTGCTGGTCATCGCTTCCGCGTCGCTTTATGGTGGCATTTTCTTGCTGGTAGCGCGGTTGCTGAGAATCGACGAGTTGGCTTGGTTATGGACACTCTTGCAACGGCGCTTGCGCGGATAAACTGCCGGTCAAAGATTCGTCGAAAGCCATATCGCGCAGGGCGGCAATCTCAGTTACACTCCCCGCATACTCGAACGATTTCACACTCAGCTACAGACCTCGCGAAAGAACGCCCAGATGGACAATCTCCGCCAGACCAGCTCGAACAAACTGTTCCTGCTATCCTGTGCCATCTTCGCCGTAGGAGGCTTGCACGGCGGCGCCATCGGTGTCATCTGGATTTATGTACAAGCCGATTTTGGGCTGACCTTGAGCGGCTTGGGCACTCTGGTCACCGCAGCCACTATCGGCCGTCTCTTCACCAGCTTCGCCAGTGGCCCGCTGATTAATCGCTTTGGCATCGCCTGGGTGCTGATCACCGGCATCAGCATCACCACGCTTAGCTTGCTCATATTTGCGGCAGCGCCACTGTGGATTATCGCGTTATTCGCAGGACTCTTGAGCGGCGTGGGCTCCGGTGTTATGGCTGCGGGAATCAACGCCTTCGCCGCGGTCAATTTTTCTGCCCGGCACATGAACTGGCTGCACGGCAGCTTCGGTATCGGTTCAACCATCGGACCCCTGATCGTGACTACCATCGTCATCGATCTCGGGCTGACATGGCGTTGGGCTTATGTCTTTTTTGCTCTGACGCGTATCATCTTTGTGATTTTATTTTTTCTGACGCGACACGAGTGGACCATCGGCGAAGCAAAAAACAAGGTCGGTCAACGCGCCCACGCCACACTGCGGCATACTTTGCGCCTGCCAATTGTCTGGCTGATGGTGGGAACTTTCATGGTGGCCACTGGCACCGAATTGGTGGCCGGGCAGTTCTCCAACAACTTCTTGATCGAAGCGCGCCTGATTGATGCCAAAGTAGCCGGTACCTGGGTCAGCATGTATTGGGCAAGCCTGACGCTTAGCCGCTTTTTGGTCGGTATCATCATCACGCGCATCGGCAACGGCATGTTTGTGCGCTTGAATATGATCGGCGTCATGCTCGGTGCCGGCTTACTTTGGTCAGGTTTCAGCGATGTGAGCACATTCCTGGGTTTGGCGCTGATTGGCTTTTGCATTGCGCCTTTTGCGCCGATCTTGACATCGGATACGCCAACCCGCGTGGGAACTCACCACGTGGCGAACGCCATCGGTTTCCAATTCACCGGCGCGAGCCTCGGCATGGCGATTTTGCCCTGGCTGGCTGGCGTCCTGGCGGAATCGCTCGGCCTGGAGATCATCCCGCAATTCATTTTGATCATCGCGCTGATCACCTTCGTCTTGCACGAGACGATCCTCTGGTGTGATTTACGGCGTCCCCTGGCAAGAGCGACATAAGGGTTTGTGAGCAAGGTAAATTCTTAGGCCAACTTGTTGACCGCTTCCACCAGCGCCATGATATAGCCGGTAGCGTAGGCATGGCCACGATGTCGCCACTCGCTGTCGTCCAGCATTTCCGGCACGTGGTCATCGATTAGGAAGCCCGTGAATCCCACTTCCTTTAGGGTCCGGATGGCCGCCACTACATCGACGTTGCCTTCGCCGGGAAAACATTCCTGGAAGCGCGGCACACAACCCTGCACATCGCGGAAGTGCACATAAAAGATCTTGTCACGCTCGCCAAAATAACGGATGGCATCCAGAACGCCGTCGTTGTTGCTTTGATCGCTATATGCCATTTCCGAAAAACAGCCCATGCAAAAGTCCAGGCCGTGGTTGGGGCTGGGCACGGCCTCCAGCGCGCGCTTGAAATTCTCCGGCTTGTAAAATACACGCGCGATCCCGCCCAGGCTTGGCACCGGTGGATCGTCGGGATGCAAGGCGATCTTGACACCGGCTGCTTCCGCGACCGGGATAACACGCTCCATGAAGTAGACATAATTGGCAAAGATTTCCTCTTCGCTGTAAACGCGTCCCTCGGCTTCTGCGATATGCGTGATGCCGATCACGACTTCACCGGCCAGGGCCTGCTCCATATCAAAGGCGGTCACCTTGACGCCTCCTCGCCCGATGGCGGCGGGAGTACGCCAGACCAAATTGGGCATCCAGTTCAGCCCAAGGATGGGAATGCCCGCTTCGCCCATATTGCGCACGAGACGCTGATAGTTGGCGATCTGTTGATCACGGCGCGAAAGATTGAGCATGGCCTCCAGGTAAAAGTGGCGCGGCACATTCTCTATCGCTTCCAGCGCCAGTCCATAGTCGTTGACCTTCTGCTTAAGCCGCTTCAGATCAGCCGATTCCCAGTAGCCCTTGTCGTCCGGTAGATCCGGCGATTCGTTTAGGATCATATTGAGCTGAACACCCGGCACACCCAGCTGTTTGGCAAAGGTCAGGTATTCGTCGGTCGCCGCGTAATATTGCCCCAGCGCCACCCGCATCACATCCGTCACGGCAAGACTCCTCACATTTAAGAAACAGCGATTCTCGTCTATAGTTTAGCGCATTTGCGGCGCAATACGACTGAATGAGAAAGGGCAGCGCGAATGACCAAAGCAAAGGTGCTCGTTAGTGGATCGGACGGCAAAATCGGCAGCGTTACGGTGAACGAACTCAGGGAACATGATTATGCTGTAACCCCTGCCGATCGCCAGCGGACGCAAGCGTGGAATACGCAAATCGTCGATTTCCAGGACTTGGGACAGGTCATCGGCGTCATGCAGGGTCACGATGCCGTAATTCACCTGGCTGCCATACCATCGCCCATCGCGCATACGGCAGAGGTCGTCTTCCGCAACAATGTCGTATCGACATTTAACGTGTTGGAAGCCGCCACCATTCTCGGTATCAAGAACGTGGTCATAGCGAGCAGCATCACGGCATTGGGTTACGGTTATTGCCATCGTCGCTTCGATCCCTTGTACATGCCTATTGACGAGGCGCACCCTTTGCTGGCGCAAGATTGCTACGGCTTGTCCAAGATGATCGGTGAAGAATTAGCCGAGGGATTCCTGCGCCGCATACCGGACATGTCGTTGGTCAGCCTGCGCTTCACGGCTGTAATCGATGACAGTGACCAGGCATGGCTGAATGAAGCCCGTCGCTCACCAACCCGCGACGATGAACGCTATGGCGCCTTCTGGACTTTTGTCGATGTTCGTGACGCCGCGGCTGCCTGCCGCTTGTCGCTGGAATATGCAAAGACCGGGCACGAGGCATTTTTCATCTGCGCGCCCAAAACCTGGCGCCCGGAACCTGTGCAAGATCTGCTGGCTCGGCATTTCCCCGGGGAATATCCGGTCGCGGAAGAACTGCGTGGCGCTGTCAGTCCGGTCGATTGCAGCAAGGCGGAGCGTCTGCTCGGCTGGACAGCAAGATATGACTGGGATCGCAGCGAGTTATGATCCGCAGAAACGCCGGAGTGGTGAATATCCAGAAGTTACGTTCCCGCCGGCTATTTCGCAGGATTTTCCAACCACCGAGGACACAGAGGACACAAAGAATCTTAGCAGGACCAAGACGAATCAACACATCCATCACATTCACCACTCGCATAGCGCGGCGGACTTGCATCAGTCGAAATCGCTGTGGTACACTAAAGTCACTCTGTTTATCGAGTTCTGAAAAGCTAGTGGACGACCCAAGCGAGCCTCCCTCACGGAGTCCCAAGCACATAGTGAATGAGTACCGAGCCGATCATGACAAATTATGTCCGGCGATTTTTGTGTTCCCCGCGAGCGACAACCTGGAAGGAAATACATGACAGCGCTGCTGTTTCTTTTGTTTATTTTGATCTGCGTTCACGGCGCCATCAGCTTGTTGAACGCTGCCCTGCATCACGCGTCTCGCTCAACATTGCGTGAGCGGGCCGACGAGGGCGATAAGAGCGCCCGCCGCATCCTCGACTTGACCGAGCGCACGCTTCAGTTGGGTATGACGGTTAGCCTGGCACATATATTGACGCGTTTTGCTATCGCGACCGTTTTGGTCTTGCTGCTATTCGATACGATCACTGAAAGCGATGGCGCAGCACGCTTGCTGACAGCCGCCGCAACCGTGGTGCTGGGTGCCACAGTCACGCTGATCCTGGGCGATCTGGTGCCAGAAGCGCTTGGCGCTACCTACGCGGGAGTCCTGGTCCGCCTGGCGCTCACTCCGATGCAGGTGCTAGTGACGCTGATGTCGCCTTTGACAGCCTTGGTCTTGCTGCTCAGCCGCTTGATCGCGCGCCTCTTCGGCAGTACGCCATTGGTCTACCTGGTGACAGAAGAAGAAATCATGACTCTAGTTGATGCCGGACACAGTGGCGGCGCCATTGAAGAAGAAGAAAAGGATATGATCTATTCGGTTTTGCAATTGGGCGAAAGCAGCGCCAGAGAGTTGATGACGCCGCGTATCGACATCGTCGCGCTCGAGGTCAACAATACGATAATGGAAGCGCTTTCGGCTTTTGTTGAATCGGGTTTCTCGCGCGTACCCGTTTATGAAGACAGTATCGACAACGTGATCGGCTTGCTCTTCGCCAAAGACATCCTGACCGTGCTGAAGAATCGCAATGATTTGCAAAGCCAGGCAATTCGCGATTTAATCCGCCCCAGTTATTTCGTGCCGGAAACAAAACGCGCCGATGCGTTGCTGAAAGAAATGCAAGCCAAGAATCTGCATTTGGCGATCGTGGTGGATGAGTACGGGGGTACTTCCGGCTTGATCACCATCGAGAATCTGATCGAAGAGATCATTGGCGACATTCGCGATGAATATGATTTTGGCGAAGAAGAAGAGTTCGTCGAAGTCGGCGATGGCTCGTACCTGATTGATGCCAGCATGGACCTTGATGATGTCAATGACTTGTTGGATTGTTCCATCGACACCAGCCATGCCGATACGTTGGGTGGATATATCTACCTGGCATTGGGACGCGTTCCCAAGGCCAACGAAACGATCACGACCGACATTCTCAGCATGTCGATCAAATCCATCGATGGGCACCGCATTCGTAAAGTAGCCGTGCGCAAGATCGTGCCCGAACCCGCCAATGGCGAAAGTCCCGCGAAGATTAACATGGAGCCGATAAACCAACATGTCCCATCCAGCCGATCATGAATTAATCCAAGCCGCGATTATCGCCAGCGAGCACGCCTATATCCCCTATAGCCAGTACGCGGTTGGCGCGGCGCTACTCACCGTAGACGGCGAAGTCTTCAGCGGCTGTAATGTGGAAAGCGCCAGTTATACACCGACCATCTGCGCTGAACGGACTGCCCTGGTTAAGGCGATCAGCGAGGGGCATCGCGAGTTTGCAGCGGTGGCTGTAGTGACGCGCGATGGCGGATCTCCTTGCGGTGTCTGCCGGCAACTGCTCTTCGAATTCTCGCCGGGGATGCGGGTGATCATGGCCGATCTGGACGGGAAGGTGCATCAGCGTGTGACGCTGGCCGATCTGCTGCCCCATGGTTTCGGGCCGGCAAACTTGCAGGAATAATTTACTGGTCTGACTTGTGCAGGGCCGGCCTATGACCAAGATTACCGTCAACGCTGACTGCGGCAAAGCGCCCAAAAAACAAATCCTCCTGGACCTCAACATCGCCTTCGCCCGCGCGGACATTGATGCCATCCTGGAAAACTTGAGCGACGACATCGTCTGGCGGATTCGCTGCGAATTCGAGATGCGCGGCCTAGATGAAGTGCGCTCCGCCCTGCAATACATGAAGGATGTCGATACGCGCGAATTGGTCGTCGAGAGCATCATCACGCAGGGAGCCGAAGGCGCCATCAATGGCTTGATCACCACTGCGGCGGGCCGCTCCTACGCCTTCTGCGATGTCGTCCGATTTAGCAACGCGGCTGGCAAGAAAATCAAACCGATAACATCGTATGCCGTCGATATGACCGAGAAGAGTTGAACCGTGCAGAAGATTGTCACCAACCTTTGGTTTGACGGATGCGTCGAAAAATCGCAGGAACTCTATAGCTCGCTCTTACCCGATTCAAGAAAATTGAGTATCGCCCGCTACAACGAAGCTGGCATGGGCAGTCCGAGCGATACCATGACCGCCGACTTCGAATTGGCGGGGCAGCAATTCACCATCATCAAGGGCGGACGGCATGTCCGGTTCAGCCCGGCCAGGTCGGCGGGAATCTGGACGTCTGGCACCACACTCCACATTAGACCTGGATCGGACCTGCCCGTCGCTTTGCAGGAGAATGTCATGAGCGCGCGGCTGGCGGAAATGGATTCCGGTCGAGAAAAGTGAAGGAACATGATCGGACGATTCGATATATTCCGGCGTATTCAGCAGCTGGATCCGCAAGCCGATTGCCAGCAGATCGTCTTGCTGGTGGGTACTTATGAAAATCCCTGGTTGATCCGTAAATCGCTCGAATTCGCCTTATTTCGCAGCTATGGCGTGCCGCAGATCAGTAGTGTTTTGGATCAGACCGGTCAGTTTCGCGATCATGGTCAACGCCGATATGACGACACCGCCCTGCTCATGGCAGAGATCCTGGAGAACGGTTTTGACAGTCCGCGAGGCCGCCAAGCCATCAAGATAATCAACCGGATGCACGGCAAGTTTGGCATTGGCAATGAGGAGATGTTATACGTGCTGTCTACTTTTCTCTTCGAGCCGATAAACTGGACCAAAAGGTATGGTTGGCGTCCGCCAACGCGCCACGAACAGCTGGCCAGTTTTTTCTTTTGGCGGGAAATTGGCAAACGCATGGCCATTCGCGATATCCCTGGTACCATCGAGGCATTCGCGGAATTCAAGCGTGATTATGAACGCGACAATTTCCGTTTCGATTCAGCCAACCGCCGCGTTGCCGATGCCACCATTGATGTGATCCTGGCTTGGAATCCGCGCTTCTTGCATCCGCTGGTCCGGCAGGTGGTCTATGCCCTGCTTGATGAACCCTTGCGCTGCGCTTTTGGTTATCCCAAAGCAGCGCCCTTGATAAAGTGGACGATAGAGGGCGGATTGCTGCTAGCGGCGAAAATCATACGCTTCCTGCCACCCCGCCGCCAACCATACCTTCTGACAGAGCAAAAGCATCGCAGCTATCCCGAGGGTTATCAGTTGGAGCAGTTGGGACCACCCTAAGGCAGGACAGCGACCGGTGTTGCGCTCCGCCCAATACTTATAGCTTGCGTAGCTGCGCGTAGCCTGCCTCAAGAGCCGGCGCAGCGCGCAAACGGCTTTCGCCATAATCAAAGCCCGCCAGGAACGATTGCAAATCGGGGAAGAGTCCTGCCGCCACGGCGCCGGTGAAGAATTCCTTCTAGTCGTCATGTGGATTCGGGCAGCACCTGCCCTGCTCGTCCGGCTCCGCTCAGCCTGGAAAATCTACCAGATTGATGACAACTCCCAAATATCCAGGCTAATCAGCGCTGCCGACCCGATGACACCGACAGCTTGATTTTCCGCGCTGGACGGATACATGCGGCTGATAATGCTGGCGCGGCCATTGGCGATGACTTCCAGCACGGAACCATCAAGCAAGATGCGCAGCTTTAGCGTCTCGCCGAGGTCCAGTATGTGCGCCAATCCTTGCGTATAACTGTCGATGTCCGGATTGTCTTGGCTGTATCGCCTTTGGATTTGCAACGTTTGTGTGCTGCTTTCATAGACGATCGCCGCATGTTCGCCACCATCCGGCGCCAGCGCTACTTTGATGCCGCAAGTTTCAGCAGCGGTGACATCGAATTCAGCTTCGATATCAAGCGAGAGTCCGCTGACCGGCAAGGGCGCGTCATCAATATCGTGCGCGTCAAAGTGGTAATGTTTGCCGCGCAGCGTCTCGAATTCCGGCACGGGTTGGCTGCAAAGCCGGCTTTTGCCATCGAGGTAAAGAATGCGTGGGATCGCCTGAACGCCGCTCCAACCGGCCTTTCGCTGCTCATCCACGCTGCGTCCTTCGCGGATCCAGGAATAGACCAGGTGGCGGCGCGCGTCATCCTCATGTACCAAGCTGGCATAACTGTAGCCCGCGTCATATACGCCTTCATGCTCGGGTATGAAGCGCTCGTTCTCGAAGCGACCCACCCAGTAGAGAGTCGCGCCGGCTACATGGGCTTCGGGCTGCGAGGAGACAATCAGCACCCACTTATCGCCGAGCCTGAACAGATTCGGACATTCAAAATTGAAGCCGTTGCGTGCGCGGTCGCCGATGTAGAGCGGATTGAGATAGTCCCAGTCGATCAAGTTTGAAGAACGATAAAGCAGAACTGCTCCGCCAACACCGACGATATTAGCGGCGAGCAACATGTACCAGCAGCTATCCCCCTGCCAGACGAAGGGGTCGCGAAAATCCTGTGTTTGGCCCAAGTGTTCTGGCACGTCCTTGAGCACAGGATTGCCGGGGTGTTTATGCCATTGTGTCAGGTCTGTATTGCCCTTCGCCAGACATTGTACCTGCATTGTATAGTCATCGTTGACGCCGGTGTACACGGCGACCGGCCTTCCCTTGTCATTGACCATACAGCCGGAAAAAATGCCACCCTGATCAGGCGAGTTGGGGGTCGGCGCAATGGCGATGGGCAATTCCTGCCAATGCACCAGATCGTCGCTGACCGCGTGACCCCAATGCATGTTGGCGTGATACGCGCCATCGGGATTGTACTGAAAGAACAGATGATACCGTCCTTGCCAGTGTATGACGCCGTTGGGATCGTTCATCCAGTTGGCGGCGGGCAGGAAGTGATAGCGAGGACGTTGGAAGTCTCCGTTGAATGTCAAGCTTTGGTCAGCAACCATAATGCGTTTCCCCATCTACTTTTTTTGGCAAGGCAAGTAGGGCAACGATAACAAATTGTTCGGGATAATACAGCTTGCCGAGTTTGTCTAAGCGGCGGTGGGGAATCTGATATAGAAGCGGGGTGGGTCGCCCGAGCCGGTGCGTAAGGTGTTACCGTGACCGTTGGTGGCGCGGGATTCGGTGTAGCATGAGCGTTGATTGTTGGCACATTTGCAAGCGTTCAGGGAACGGGTTCGTTACGCAGCTTGTGCCACAGGTCAATGTTGCGCTTGACCAGTCCGGAAATCGAGCCATGCCCGAAACCGGCAACGACCGTCTTGACGTGATCGTTCAATGGATCAATCCAGCGTTTGTCCAAGCCCTCGTAGCCGACGGCAGCGCCGACAATGCTGGCGGCAGTGCCGGCCGTGCAATCTGTATCCATGCCGCACATGGTTGCCGTGGTAATGGTAAGGCTGTAATCAAGCTGTCCGTGTATCAGCGACAGCACTACAAATGCCATATTGTGCAAAGCATTTAAGAAGGGCAGGTGTCCGTATTTCGCGTAAATGCGATCACAGACTGCCACCCAGTCCTTGTCCGTTATGTACCAATCGCTGACTTCGCGCACGATCTGTGCCAGACGTGAACGCTGAGGAATCACCGACAGTCCACCACCAAGAATTAAATCAATCGTCGGGTTTTTGCTTAAGGCGGCACTGAGGGCACCGGCAACGAACATAGAACTGTAGACCCCGTTCTTGACCGCGTTCAGTGTCACTTCGCGATAAGCGATGCGCGCAGCCCGCCGCGGGTCGGCCGGGGCGATATAGCCCCAGAAGTCCGCGCGGATAGCGGTATTGATACCTTCGCGCCAGGGGTTAATCTTGGTGGGAAACTCATCTAATTGCTCTTCCACAGGTCGATCGGCGCTGAGGTTGACCATGTGATAATAGGACTGACGGGTGCACGACCAAAGCCAGTGATAAGGGATATTCCGCAGATGATTGTTCGCGACATCCAGCTTGCTGAAATTGAATCCTTGCTCTTCGAGTAACATCATGGCCAAAATCGTATAATGAATATCATCATCCGGTTCGGCGTATTGAACATTGCCGAGCGTGGAGGGTTTGCTGCGCAAGGTCTTGTTCAGGGATGGTGAATGATAGGGCACCCAATCATTAAGCGGGTAGGCATCGAGACTCTGCAAATAGGTCTTGATGAACTGCCGGTCGACACGGATTTCCAAGGGCTTGCCCAGTATGACGCCACCAATGCGACCGTACCAAGCGCCCTTTATACGTTCGGCGTACTCATCATCGCTCAGGGGCTGCAGGTTTGGAATATCGTCGGCATCGGCGATGATCGAATCGAAGTCATCTGGCTCTACAAAAGGAAAATCGGAACGGATGCCTTGATCGCGGATAGCCCACAAGCACTTATAAGCATCAGCCCAGTCGGCTTCGGTCAAGGAAGACGGGTCAGAGGCTTCTCGTACAGCGTCAGGCAAGTACGACGCTGAAAAGTCTGGTTCGGTCGAATCTCCAACCGGATAGCCTTCTTCGTAAAGCTGCAAGTATTCGAGCGTGTATAGGTCTTTCCAATTTGCATAGCCGGGCATGTGCGGGCTCCTCTTTGCAATTAGATGTTTCGTCTCAGATTGTAACGGTGTAACGACAAAAGGACGAACGGTTCGGTGTGGGCTTGTTGCCGACACGGACCACGATACGAATGCCGCGTTATGAGCTTGGCGAAATGGTAACGAAACAGGTGCTACCCTGCCCACCGGTCTGAGGAGAAGACAGGTTTTGAGGTGGATTGTGATGTGGAAAAGGCTGAGAAAGGGCGACAAAAGGACGAGAAAGGACGACAATAGGACTACAAAAGGGCCAATAATGTCGACTACCTATCCATACAGTATGCATACAGCGTCAGATTTCGCCAAATTGGATAGCGATCCGGCGAGAGCGTGTCAGTTGCAAGTAAGACATGGAGGAAAGCGATAAGATTCCCAAGGAGCCGAGCGTATCATCATTTGCCGGGGACGCGGCGACTATATGGACGCGGTTTTATGCAGGAATTGCTGATGGTCGCTAGCTGATGCGCGGGGCGGGAGCGAAACCTGTCCTGTCCTAAGGCCCACCGGTGGAGCGGGACTTTGAGTAGCTTGAAAGAACGCTTGCAGGCTATACGCTTTCGTATTCTTCGGGCAATGCAATGCGGTTATTGAAGTAGTGGAATCGGTCGCAAAAGTGTTCCAAATACGGGCTTTTCAAGTGGCAGCGGCGCCACGTGTGCGACAACTTTACGCGGTGGTAAACTTCTGCCGTAGGCATACTGAAGTAACGTTTGAATTCCATCGCAAGCTCGGGCAAGCCCATATTTAAAGCGTCGTATTCTGGTGGAATCTTTTGAACAAAATGAAATCGAAAGTCGTCATTGTGCTTGAAATTATTCTCAAACGTGCTGCTATTGAAAAGGTGCTTATGCTGATCCCCTTTTCTGAAATCATCAGCATCCATCGCCTGACAAAAGAATACACTTGGTATCTGGTGTCTCTCCTTTCCGCGGCTGTGAAATCGGTAATTGAAATCTTGCTCCAAGTCACAATCTTGAGACACAATAATCGCGAACGGGTGCTCTATGGCGTCGGCTTCATAGTTGCATCTTTCTGCCTTCCCCAAAGTATCCTCAAGCACAATCTGTAACTCAAAAACACTCGACAGAATTTCTCCTTGCCTCAGTGCACCATTTATTCCTTTTGGTGAAGCAAAGAACATGTTTTGCGGATTACCCAAAACGGCGCTCCACCTCTATTCTTCGTCGTAGGGCAAGTAGAAAGGCGGACGTGTCTTGGTTTCTCTCACAGTTACCGTAACTCTAGGTGGACTTATGGCTGGTTTCTTATTTGCTTCATATTCAGCAAGTTCTTTGTACCACCGAATCTTGTAAAGTACCTCTTCTCTTATGTCGGACAGTGCCTCTTCAGGAAGCTCAAAAAGCGCAAGATAACATATCGACAGCCGCGTTTGTACCGAAGATGACAATCTAGTATCAGTCGAGAGTAGATTCTGGTTCCAGAATGGCGTGTAATCTGTCTTTGATGCAACTTCGGAAGAGTCTTCGGTTCGAAGAATTATAAACGTCGAGTCTTTTGAAGACATCGCTTGCCTCCGTTTCCACATTGTTCTTTGTAAAGAAATCTTGATCCAACATAAACAAGATGTTTGCCGGATCTCCCGATTTCTCCGTAACTAATCCGTATTGGACACGTACCACATCCTGGAAATTGTCAAGTTGAATCAAAAAAGTTCCGTTATGTTCCTGAGCTAATTCGACGTATTCGGGTACGGCTAAAGGTCCGAGAACGAATTCCGACAAAAGTTCATTCCAAGCCACGTCTTTGAGGCCTAGTGCATTTTTGTCCACAACATTTTGATAGCGCAATCCAAGCCTAGTAAAGAATGACGGCTTGTATGTTTCACAAACTGCTGAAAGCACCAACTCAATTTTCTCGCGGAATTCTTCCCAGCGAACGTAGCCGCTTGTTTCGAGCGCCACAAAATCGTTCGTTAACGTTATGGTCCACGACCTATCTCTGGTCTGAAATTGAAACCTACGGTTAATCCTAGCTGAAAGCGCATCTATCACCTCCGTCGGGAAGTGCTGGGAAACATCTTTTGGGACGGAAATGTCATTCGCGTCTGTCGCTTCTTGAGCATTTGGAAATATGTTTTGGATCTTCTGTTGGAATTCCGCTGGCATCGTGATATCTATCCGCAAGTCAAGTGGAAACCGAAGCTGGCAAGTCACGCTTTTGAGAGGATTTCTTCTGTAAATGACTCGTTCGGTTTCAGGAAACGACATAGAAGTGATTTCTTTCCGTGCTCTTGCGAGTAACACAACTTTACTTTATATACGTAAACGGAACATTGGAAGGTGACGATTCGGTCACGTTTTCAGCAGATTATACAGATATTTTACACTATAGTCACTTTTCCGTTCCTACTCCACGTCCATCATGCTCCGCGCCAGCTCCAGCAGTTCTTCTCGCCGGACGGCAGATACATCCCGACTTTCGAAATAGCGCTCCAGTAGTTGCAGCGGCGTCAATCCGTCAGGACTGACATTGAGGCGCAGGCGCTTGCCGCGTTCAACCTCTTTGCGAATGCCGGCGATATGGAAGACGCCAGCCCGCTTGAGTTCGTCAACGATGGCGGAATCTTTGAGCAGGGTCTCGCCTTCCGGCGTCAGCTGGATGACCAGTCGCACGACCGCATCGCTGATTTGCTCTTGCCTGATCGCGTCGAGCACCTGGCGCGTCGGGTTGCTGGTTTGGCGGCAATCGATGTGCATCGTCAGTAGCTTGCGGGCATTTGTAGGCACAAAGCGCCATTCCGCACGTCCACGCATTAGCTCAAGCCAACAGAAGCCTTTGATATCACCTTCTTCACCGAAATCGATACGCTCCAGGCTGCCGCAATAGACCACCGGCGGCAGATCCGGCCGATCGTGAGTCAGGTATTGATGCTTGTGGATATGTCCCAGCGCGACATAATCCCAACCCGAATGCGTCAACGCTTCGAGGTCGACGATGACATCGCGGCCCAGCATGACACTGCGTTCGCTGCCCCAGGCGGCGCCGCTGACGCTGAAGTGCCCGGTCAGAAGGCGCGGGATCGATTCATCTGCCAGCGCCTCGGCATCTTGGGAAAGTACCGCAAGTGTGCTGTGCAAAACACGCTGCAATTCGGCATCAATTTCGGCGATAGTCATGCCGCGAGTCATAACATCTTGCAGCATTCGCGATCGGATCGGATAGGGTGCCGTGCCTACAATGACATCTCCGCGCTTGGTTTTAACGCGCTTAACCGTATAATCCTGCGCCACCGTGACATTGGGCACATCGAGTGTGGCAAAAATCTCGATAGTTGAAGCTTTGGCGGCGTTGACTGGCAAATCGTGATTGCCCACCAAGAGGATGGTCGGCGCCAACTGAGAAAGCTGGCGGATACGCTGGGCGAATTCGCGCAGATGTGTCGGATTAGGGCTGCGGCTGCGGAAGGAATCTCCTGCGAAAATGACCAAATCTACATCGTGCTCATCGGCGTAGGCGATCATCTCGTCCATGCGCTGCAGAAAATCAAGAACGCGGCTGCTGACGCCCGTCTCCGGATCGGTCTTGCCGTAGTTCTCCATGCCAATATGCACATCGGCAAAATGCAAAACGCGTATAGGCTCGGTCATTTGCTTTACCTTGCGACCATCGGCAGCTAGTCCTCGGCCGAGCGGTGATCTTCGTCGCCAGTGCCAACAGGTTCGTTAGTGGTGGTCACGCTGGTCCATTGTGGGTTGTCGCCGCGCAGGTGGCCGAAGATCGGCTTTTCGTTGCGCAGGATATCGACAAAGGCATGGATATCGTTGATGGGCATGAAAATCGCACCACGTTGATTGGCGATATCGACTTGCGGATCGGGCACCGCGCTATCATCGGCTAGAAAATAGACATCGAGGCGGTAGTTTTCCTGATCCGCCGAACCAACGCCGGAACAGCGCACTAAACCGCGGATGCGCGCCGTGACACCGGCGAATTCACGTTCTTCCAATTGACGCCAGATAACCATATAACGCTTGATTTCGAAAACAGCTACGCCGCGTTCGGACATGTTTCGCCTTTCTTCCTGGCCCGGCAATGTAAACAGAGCCAAACAATAGTGGCAGGCTCGCTTTTTGCAATTATAGCGGAGTCGTGGCATAGGAAAAGCCGCGCGGCGGTCGTGTAGACACTGACCTGCGGCAGCGAATAAGTCTGCTGCGCTCACGCAAAGTCATAAAACGTCTACTCGACAGAGCAGGGTCGGTGTATGAATCCTGCAACTGTGATGCTCAGGCTGAAAGCATACGCAAAACAAATACGCAGGCGAAGAGCAAGAGCATATAACGCACAAAGTAGAGTTGCATGAGGAAAACCGTCCTTCCTTCGGGTACGCCTAAGCTGTGCATTAGCGTATACCTTTGCGGCAGGTTTGCCTTTATGTCAGGCCGCCGCTTGCCCTGCGCAACAGCTACCCTGTTCAATATCGAATGGCGGGCACATACACCTTGTCAGCCGACAGGGGGCGCATTAGAATTTGCCCAATGACCTACATGCTTACGATTATTTACGCATGCTGCGCGATGCTGCTGGCGCTCTATACGCTGGGTCAAGCAGTTCTGCTCTTTAGCTATTGGCGTACGCGCCGCGCGAAGCTGCCGACGCCGGTCTTGGGCGACTTGCCGGAAGTCACTGTTCAGTTACCGCTTTACAACGAACGCTATGTTGCGGCGCGGTTGATCAATGCGGTGGCGCGCTTTGAGTACCCGCGCGAAAATTGCTGATCCAGGTTTTGGATGATTCCAGCGACGACACGGTACAGATTGTCTCTCGCGAGCTGGAATGGCTGGAGGGGCGGGGTTTTCGTGTACAACACCTGCGCCGCACAAGACGCACGGGATATAAAGCTGGCGCACTGGCATTTGGCTTGGCTCATTGCCAGAGCGACTACATCGCCATCTTTGATGCGGATTTCGTACCGCCGCCCGATTTCCTGCTTTTGACCCTGCCACATTTGCTGGCCGATCCCAAGGTCGGCATTGTGCAAAGCCGTTGGGGGCATTTGAATGCCGATGCCAATGGCTTGACACGCGCGCAAAAGCTCTCGATCGATACGCATTTTGTCGTCGAACAGACGGCGCGCAACCGCAGCGGCTGGCTGATCCCTTTCAACGGCTCCGGTGGTGTTTGGCGGCGCAGTTGTATTGAATCGGCAGCAGGCTGGTCCGCGGATACGCTAACCGAAGATCTGGACCTGAGCTATCGGGCGCAGGTTGAAGGTTGGAAGTCGCTATTCCTGCCCGAAATCGAGGTGCCGGGCGAGATCCCACCTCAGCTGGCCGCGTACAAGCAGCAGCAGGCGCGCTGGGCGATGGGCAATACGCAATGTTTGATCAAATTGGCGCGGCCGATCTTGACGGCGCAATTGACGCTTTCGCAGAAGGTTATGGCGATTCAACATCTCTGCCAGTATCTTCCGCAACCCTTGATGCTGATCCTGCTCTTACTCACGCCGCCGCTTCTGCTGGTAAATTCTCTGACGGATCTGCCCTTGGCGCCATTGGGCCTGGTTGGCTTGGCGCCGCCGCTGATGTATTTGAGCAGTCAAATCCGCTTATATGATGACTGGCTGAGCGGGCTCAAGGCTTTCCCCGCCTTGCTATTCATCGGCACCGGCATATCACTGAACAACAGCCTGGCGGTTTTGGCGGCCGCCCTGGGCATCAAGATCGGCTTTCGGCGCACGCCGAAATTCGCCCGGGAAGGAACGACCAACGCATACGCAGTGCGCGGCGGTTTCGCGATTGCGCTGGAATTGCTGTTGATGTGTTACGCCTTGTGGGCGGTCGCTTTGGCCTGGCAGATACAACCAGAGTTGTGCCTTTATCTACTGATTTATGCCCTGTCATTCGCTACCGTAGCCGGCTGGAGCCTGCGCGAGCACTTTGCGCTGCGTGGTAATCAATTTTTCAGCAGCGAGGACGCAGAAAGCACAGAGTTTGATCTCTTCCGCGGGCAGTAGCCGATTCATGAAACGAATCATCATCGGCTTTGTAATGGCCCTGGCTCGCGTTTGCGCCTTCTGCATCGTTGTGCGCTTACCTGCGTTATACTAGCAGCTAGCGAAATAGAGAATTTCCCGACGGAACAAAACATGAACGACAAACGCATTCGGCAGATGGTCTTGCTGGTACTCGGTGTCATATTGATCCTGGGCGTGCTGAGCATCGTTTCAACCTTGTTTCAGATGATCGTTCCGCTGGCGATTTTGGCTGTCGGCGTGATCGCTTTTTACAAGATCGTGCTGCAGGGGCGCGATAAGCCGGCGGCGATGGAAGACGAAATCGCTGAATCATCCGGCGCAACGGAAGAAGTTGCCGGGGAAAGCGCGGACGGCGAGGAGGCTTCCGATTACGAAATGGCCGCGCAAGAGCGCCTCAGCGCCGTGGATCAGGCGCGCAGTGAATACCTCGACAAGAGTACGACAGCGGAAGAGATTCTTGATCAGATCAAGGCGCGACGACAACGCCTGCAAGGCGATGACCGACCCGGCGACAACGACAACCCGTAAGGCTTATGTCGAGTGGGGGAGTGTTGAATATCGGAGATACGCCTCATACCGCCTCAGTGCAGCCGGCTTGCGATGTTTCAAACTGCGAACTTTTGCTCACCCTTGTAAACCCTTTTATGGTAAGCTCTGTCCAGTACGGATTAACAATCGCAAGCACCAGCAATCCTTGGCTCAGGTTCGTATATCGCAAAAAGCTTTTTTCGTCACAAAAACGACACAAAAATTTCCCTCGCCGCTATCGCGTCTGCCTGCTGAATCTCCTGCAAGCAAGCAGATACAAGGGTTTCGCGCTATACCCTGATGTCGACCCGCGATTCTTGGGCACTGCGATCAGGGCAATTTGAATGGGAATATAAGAGGGACTTTTGGGGCTTTTGCGAGGGCTTTGAGAGGGTTTTCCGAGGGTTTTTCGGGGGTTTTGCGAGGGCTTCGCATCCACGATTTTCACCACTCCCTCGAGTAGATTACCTTCGGCGCTCGGCCGCACTCGCGCGCTTGAATGGAGATTGAAATCTATGAAATTGCAGTCGGTAAATGTCTCGCAGCCCAAGCCGGTCGAGTTTGATGGACATGATTATCGCACTGGCATTTACAAGCAGGCGATAAAGGGGCGCATCTGGTTGGGTAGGCTGAATCTCGATGGGGATGGGCAAGCCGATCTTGACGCTCATGGCGGCCCAAACCGCGCGGTGTATTGCTATCCACACGAAAACTACTGCTATTGGCACAAGGAATTGCAGCGCGGCGATTTTCAATATGGCCAGTTTGGCGAGAATCTGACCACGAAGGGTTTGCTGGAAAACCAGGTCTGCATTGGAGATATTTACGAGATCGGCCAAGCCGTGATTCAGCTGACGCAGCCGCGTGTGCCCTGCTACAAACTGGCGGACAAGCTGGGCATTCCCGATTTCGCCAAGACCTTCTTGCGGGCGAACCGCAGCGGCTTTTATGCGCGGGTTTTGGAAGAAGGCGGCGTGGAAGCGGATGATAACATAAGGCTGTTGCAGCGGGACGCCATGGGCATGAGCGTAGCCGAGGTCAATGCGGCGCTTTACCTCGACAAAGGCGACCGGGCATCGGTCGAGCGCGCGCTGCGGATTGAGGCGCTTTCGCCCGGCTGGCGGCGCTCGTTTGAGACGATGCTCGCCAAGATGTAAACGCCCCACCCTGCTTGCTCAGGATACGCTTGCCACTATGAAACATTGAGCAAGGTAATTGAGTGCGCCGGGCATTCGATGCTCAAATTGCTGACATCCACATCCTGCAATAGCCGCTCTGCGATAGCCACAGCATCGGGGCGATCGATATCGTTGTGGGCATCAACCGAATCGCCCGCCAGCGTTCGCAGTTGCACGCTGTTTGAACTGCTGCGAGGCAATCCACGAATGTTGCAGGTGATGGCTTCTTCTCCGTGCAGATTGACCAGGACAATGCCGTAATCTCCCGTCAATGGATTCCGCGTCACGACAGCGTCCAATTGCTGAACCGACTTCGAAGCGCCATCATCCGCTACCACCTCGAACGACGGCGATGTCAACGCCGAATGAACGATTGCTTCGTGCGTATAGTTGGTGAAGAGATCGAAGACATGGTAGGACGGGCGCAGGACGATGCCATCGGCGTGGGTGAAGATCGCGCCGACCGTATTGACGACCGGCGAGAAGTTGGCCATGCCCACCACATCGCAGTGACGCAGGCAGCTATTGAGGAAGCAGGCGGTGAAAACGGCATCAGCCATATTGTAGTTGCTGTTGATATCGTTTTTGTCCATCATGGCGTGATCGGCTGACCCGAACATCATCAAATTGGGATGGCACCAGCCGCGCAGATTCCATTCGTCGAAGGCGATGCGAATCTTGCCCAGGTAACCCAGCGCACCCAGGATATGCTTGGTGGTGACGATGCGCTCTTCCGGCTCGAAGGCGCGCGCGACGATATTGTCGTAGCCCGTCTCGAACACGCCGTCGTCGCTTGCGAAGGACCAATAGCCGTGAATAGAGACCCAGTCAAGCAGATCGCCGGCCTCGCGCAGCACCTTGGTATTCCAATCGAGATCGGGGATCGACGCTATCGACAGTTCGATATCGGGGTCAGCGCGTTTCATCATCTTGGCCGATTCGTGAACGTATCGCGCCCATTCGTCGGCCGTCTTGGCGCCCATCTCCCCGCGTCCCCAGTTTTCGTTGCCGATGCTCCAGTAGGGCACCTTGAAGGGCTTGTCATGTCCGTTGGCTCGGCGCAGCGCCGCCCACTCGCCGATATCGAGATTGCAATACTCGACCCAATCGGACATGTCTTCCGGCGTGCCGGTGCCGGCGTTGGTGCAGATAAACGGCTCAGCCCCAACCTCGTGACAAAAGGCGATGAACTCATCGGTGCCGAAGCTGTTGGGCTCCTCGACGCGCCAGGCTTTGTCGTAATAGGGGATGCGCTTGCCGACGCCTTTTTTCCAGGGATAAGCCGAGACGAAGCAACCGCCCGGCCAACGGATGACCGGCGTCTTGATCCGCCGCAGCGCTTCGATGACATCCATGCGGAATCCGTTTTCGTCCGACAGGTGGCTGCCCGGATCGTAGACGCCACCGTAGATTTGCCGATGGAAGTGCTCGAGGAAATGACCGAAAATCTTGAAGTCGCGTTCGCCATCGATGTGGTCGGGCAGGATATCAAGTACGGCTTTCTGATTCATCGTCCGCTCATCTCCTGAATCTGATTCGCTGTATTGTAACGCATTTTTGTGCGGAGCGATTTTCGGGCTACCGCGGCCGGGGTAGTGCTTATGCTGCTTACCTTGAGCTTGAGCGTGGTGATCCTGCGCACGCGCTACAAAGGAGCCCACGATGTCGCCGTCTAGGCGAAGCTCTCGCATAGGCAAAGGCAATACGCGGCGCGACTGGCTGCTCCGAGCGCCACTCATCGTCCTGGCGATCGTCACCTATATCCCGCTTGCCTTCACGCTCATTACCTCATTCAAGACCAACGCGCAATTCTTCACCAATATCTGGCTGCCCGAACTGCCGCTCCACCCGGAGAATTACGAGCGCGCCTGGACCATCATGAGCCGCGCCATCAAGTGGAGCGCGGTCTATTCCATCCCCAATCTTGCGCTGGTCGTGGTCGTTTCCGGGCTGGCGGGTTACGCTTTTGCCCGTTATCACTTTCCGCGGAAAGAACTGCTCTTCACCGCCATCCTGGCGCTAATGATGCTGCCGGGCGCGCTCACGCTGCTACCGCTCTTCGTGCAGATCGCCTCTTGGGGCTGGATAAATACCGTGCACGGCATTGTGCTGCCCTGGACCGCGGGTCAGATTGTAATTGGCACCTTCCTGATGCGGGTTTTCTTCGAAACGCTGCCCGCGGAATTCTTTGAAGCGGCGCGGCTGGATGGCGCAAGCGAGCTCTCCCTCTTCACGCGTATCGCCCTTCCGCTGGCACTGCCCGCGCTTGCTACCCTGGCCATTCTTGACTTGCTATTCACCTGGAATGATCTGATCTGGCCGCTGGTGGTCACGGTGGATTACGAGCGGCTGCCGGTTGCCGTCGCCCGTCCTCGCCTTCGATGCCGAGTTTCTTAGCCCAGAATATGGCGTCACCTATGCCGGCTTTATCATCAGCATCGTGCCGCTGGCGATCGTGTTCGCGCTGACCGCCCGCCGCTTCATGGAAGGGCTGGAAGGCGGGCTGGGCAACTGAGCATTCGTGGACGCGTCCCCCACCCTAAACCCTTGTACTGGTAATCGAAATATTGACAATTTTTGTAACATAGCGGGGAGCGTTTCGGATACAACTATGGCCAATCCCCCTGCAAAGCTCCGCCGCCGGTCTGTGTCGACGGGCTACGTCCACGCGCCTTACGCTGCCGAAGAGCGGCTGTGACCAGCGTGAAGACGTTTGCAGAGCGCTCGACAGGGGGCGATATCGGCGATTCTCACCACTGGCTCGCTCCGGGCGCGCTTGCTTGCTAATCGCCAATAGTGGATAATCAGATGATGGCTTATCGGCTCTTGCATAAGGAATTTGGCATTGCCCTGCTGCGCTTAACATAATACAGATAATACGATGTCAAAATACATTTTACGCCGTCTGTTGCAGACAACACCTGTTATCTGCATCATGAGCGTCATCGTCTTTGGCTTGACCTTCCTCATCCCGGGCGATCCGGTAGTCGCCATTCTCGGCCCGGATACCGCCCGCACGATGGAATCGATCGAGGTGGCACGCAAGAAACTGGGTCTCGACCAACCGTTGCCGATCCAATACGTCAACTGGCTGGCCAAGGCACTCCGAGGCGATCTGGGGCGTTCGACGCGCAATAAACAACCGGTATCGGAAACCTTGATACAGCGCCTGCCTGTATCGATAGAATTGGCATTTGTGTCCATCATTATCGCTGCGGCGATTGCCGTGCCACTGGGTATCCTGGCCGCCACTCGTGTCAATTCCGGCTGGGATCTAACCGCCAGCCTGCTCAGCGTTATCGGTTTGGCACTACCTAATTTTTGGCTAGGCATCTTGATGATCTGGCTCTTTGCCGTCCAGTTGAAATGGTTGCCGGCATCGGGCTACACCAGCTTGTTCGAGGATCCGGTCGCGGGCTTGCGTCACATGATCATGCCGGCTCTTCCGTTGGGAGCGGGTGCCTCTGCCGGGCTGATGCGGCACGTGCGCTCCAGCCTGCTTGAAGTATTGCGCGATGACTACATCCGCACCGCGCGCGCAAAAGGGCTGCAGGAGCGCCGCGTCTTGTTACGCCACGCCCTGAAGAACTAACTCATCCCTGTCGTTACCGTCATGGGGCTCACCTTGGGCGGGCTGATGGGCGGGTCCCTCATCGTAGTGAGCATATTTCTGGTGCCCGGTGTCGGCAGCTTGCTGGTCACCGCGATCTTCCACCGCGATTTTCCCGTCATCCAGGCTGGCGCGATGATACTGGCGCTCTTCGTCATCTTGATTAATTTGGGAGTGGATCTGCTCTTTGCCGTCCTTGATCCCCGCATCCGGTACCAATAAACCCAGCGAATTGGCAGGCGCTTCTTCGCGTTTGGCGGCGATATCTACCAGCCGACCGAGCATCTGGTTCCGAATACATCACAATCGCCAAATGATCATCGGGCTGGTCTGCGTAGGGATCTTTGCGCTTCTGGCGTTGTCAGCGCCAATCATTGCCAAAAACCCGGCCGCCCTGGACTTGATGAATGATCTTGTGCCGCCGTCATCCGAGGCGATCTTTGGCACTGATGAATTAGGGCGCGATCAGTTCTCGCGCATCGCCTATGGAGGACGCGTGTCCCTGCAAGTCGCGATCCTGGCGGTAGGAATCGGCCTGACATTTGGTGTGCCGCTTGGCTTGATCGCCGGCTTCTACGGTGAACGTATCGACAGTGTGACGATGCGCATCATGGACGGCTTGCAGGCTTTCCCCGCCGTTCTGCTGGCGATTGTCATCGCCTCGGTACTCGGCTCGGGTTTGACCAACGCGATGATCGCCATCGGCATAGTCAGCATCCCAGGCTTCGCGCGGCTGATGCGCGGACAGACACTGCAAATCAAACAGACAGACTACGTTATGTCGGCGCGCGCCCTGGGCGCCAGCAGTATTCATATCATCTTTCGACATGTGCTGCCGAATGGAATCGCGCCCATCATCGTTGCTGCCGCGGTCAGCGGTGCCGGCGCAATCCTCACCGAAGCATCGTTGAGTTTCGTCGGGCTGGGCGCCAGACCGCCGACACCCAGCTGGGGCGGCATGTTGCAGACCGGCTACCCCTACCTTAGCACCGCGATTTGGCTGAGTATGTTTCCGGGAATGGCCATCGCCGTTACTACGCTTGGCTTGAACTTCCTGGGTGATGGCTTGCGTGATGTGCTTGACCCTAAACTAAGACGTGGTTACAATTGACGAATCAAAATGATTCTAATGGAGATATGATAATGTGAAGAGTTTTGTTCATTGCTATTGTACTTGTTCTCGCCCTTTCCAGTTTCACCATCCTCGCTCAATCCGAGATACCGCAACGCGGCGGTGCTGTGCGCGGGGTATGTGTGGCTGCGCTCACCAGTCTCGACCCGCAGAGTACGCAGTTAGGTGTCTGTGACAGGGTCGCCTATGACGCCCTCTATAACCAACTGATTCGTATCAACACCGCCGGCGAAATCTTGCCGGAGATCGCCGAATCATGGGACGTTAGCGATGACGGCCTGACCTACACTTTCCATATTCGCAGTGGTGTGATGTTCCACGATGGCACGGCTCTTGATGCCGAAGCGGTCACATTCAGCATTGATCGTATGCGCGATCCTGCGTCCGAATCGCCCGTTGCCGGGCAATTGACCGCGATAGAAGCTGTTAATGCGGTAGACGACCAGACGGTAGAAATCGTTCTGAGCGGCTTCAATGCGCCCTTCCTTTCCACGCTTGCCGGGGCATCGACCATCGTCTCACCGGCCGCTGTCGCAGAATATGGTGACGACTATCGCTTTAATGCCGTCGGCTCCGGTCCATTCAAACTGGTATCCTGGACGCCCGGCGATGAGGCGGTGCTGGAACGCAACGAGAACTATTGGGAAACCGGCGCTGATGGCGAGCCACTTCCCTACCTCGATGGTATTGTACTGACCGGCATTGAAGACAACACCGTGCGCCTGCTCAACCTGCAGAGTGGCGAATTTGATCTCAACGAGCGTGTATTGCCCCGTGATGTACCGACAATCGAAAGTGATAGCGATCTAAAGGTGATCGAAACTGTCAGTGCCACAGCATACACAGTGACATTTAATACCAGCCAGCCGCCCTTTGATGATGCGCGCCTTCGGCTTGCCGTGCAGGCTGCGCTCCAGCCCGACGCCTTGATTGAAAACCTTAGCGAAGGTGTCGGTTATTATGCCAACTTCCCCTTCCCGCTAGATGCCTGGTACTGGGTCGAGCAGCCGCGGCAAACGTATGACCCGGATCTGGCGCGTCAGCTGCTGGCGGAGGCCGGATATCCCGATGGTCTGGAAGTGGTGTATACCCACATCAACCGGACAGTTGATGCACAAATGGCGCAAATCGTTCAGGCGATGCTGGCGCAAGTTGGCATAAGTATCGAGATTCTGGCGCTGGAACGCACCAGTTGGCTTGATATCTGGCTGGTTGGCGCCGGCGAAAACACCGAGGGCCAGATGGCAGGCTTCCAGAATGGTGTCACACCCGGCGATCCGGATGGCAAGGCCATGTTCTTCCAGCCCGGCGGGATCGTCAATTTCGCGGACTACACTAGTGAAGAAGCCTGGAGTCGAATCGAGGCATCGCGTACAACGCTGGATCAAGCTGTCCGTGCCCAGGCATGGTTGGATTTAGTAAAGATTCAGTTGCAAGAGGCGCCCTATGTTTGGGTGGGCAATATTCCTGTCATCGGCGCTGCGCGCGAGCGCGTACAGGACATCACCTTGACGCCCAGTTCCGGCTGGCTGTTAACACAGACCTGGGTGGACGACGCTTAGACGAATACACCGACGGGGCGGCTCGGCTAAACTGAAATCAGTCATGAGCCGTCCGGTTATTGCCAAATACGGCCATTAGTGAGTTGGGACACAAAAAATGCAATTAGAAAAAACGCTGTCGCGACGCCAGCAGAAGGCGCAAGATCTGTACATCGTCGATACCGATGTGCATCACGGCATTAAAAGCTGGTCTGACCTTTTTCCTTACCTGCCTCAAGTGTATGCCGAACGTCTGCGCGATCATGGCGGTGGTGGACCCTCGAGCCAGTATTGGCACAATGGCGGCATGCGCGGGACACGTGCCGATTTTCTCGACATGAAAGATTCGATAGAAAGTACACGCCGCCAATTGCTGGACGATTGTGAAATAGACATTGCTATCTTGACGGGTTCTTCGGTTTACGGCGCTAGCGGCTTGCCGGACGCCGATTTCGGCTCGGCGATTTGCCGTGCCTTTAATGATTTTACGCTGGATACCTGGGTCGCGAGCGATGATCGCTTTCGTGTCGCGATGGCGGTTAACACTCAAGATCCGCTGGGCATGGCGAAGGAAATCGACCGCATCGGCTCGCATCCGGCGGTAGTCGCGATCATCATGCCCGGTGGCGCAACCAAACCCTACGGCAACCGCGTTTATGACCCCATGTATGAAGCCTGTGAGCGCAACCGATTGGCTGTGATGATTCACTTTAACGGCGAAGGCGTCGGCATTAACGGCCCGCCCACGGCGGCCGGCTGGCCTAGCCATTACCTCGAAGCGCGAATGATGCGCGTTAGCGTCTACGCGGCGCATATGGCGAGTTACATTTTCGAAGGCACTTTTGAGAAATTCCCGGGCTTGAAGGTCGTCAATGTCGAATGCGGATTCGCCTGGATGCCCTGGTATTTGTGGCGAATGGACTCGGATTGGAAGGGTTTGCGTCACCAAGCGCCTTGGGTCAAGCGCCCGCCCAGCGAATACGTCAAGGATCACGTACGCGTCAATACGCAGCCGATTGACGAGCCAGACAATGAGCGCGATCTGGAAAAGATCATTGAGTGGATGCACGGCGACAAAACCCTGCTCTTCGGTAGCGATTACCCCCATTTTGACTTTGATGATCCGCGCCAAACCCTGACGCGGCTGCCGGACAAGTTGCGTCGGCGAATCTTTGCTGAGAGCGCGTTAGAGACTTTCCACAAACTGCAGCCGCCGGATTGATCGCATGGGACGCCACGTCATTTGCCGGTCCGACGCTTTGCGGGTCGGCGAAGTCAAAATCGTCGAAGTGGAAAAGCGCAGCATCGGAGTCTTCAATATCCAGGGCGTGTATTATGCGCTGCGGAATACCTGCCCCCACAAAGGCGCGCCTTTGTGCCGCGGCATAATCACTGGTCTGGTCGGAAGTGATGCGCCCCTTCAGATGAGCATTAGCCGTGATGGCGAAATTGTGCGCTGCCCCTGGCATGGCTGGGAATTCGATATTACAACGGGCCGGTCAGTCTTCAATCCGCATCGAATGCGGGTCAAGACCTACGATGTCGCCGTCGAACAGATGGCGGAAGAAGATCCCTCTGTGGAAACGTATCCGGTTGAGGTCGAAGAGGACTTCGTCGTGCTTTACATCTGAGCGTACCGGCAGCAATTCTCAGCTCAGGCCTTCTTTGTCACCGTCAATTCAACAACTCAATAGGCCGCCGCTCGGCGGTCTCGCAGAGGGCGCTTGCTACCCGGCCATCCCGGACTTGATATTCACCTGGAATGACCTGACCTGGCCGCTGGTGGTCACCGTGGACTACAAACGGCTGCCGGTTGCCGTCACCGTTCTCGCCTTCTACACAGAATTTCTTAGCCCGGAATATGGCGTCACCTATGCCAGTTACATCATCACGAACGTGCCGCTGATGATCGTGTTCTCGCTGACCGCCCGCCGCTTCATGGAAGAGCTGGAAGGCGGGCTGGGCAACTGAGCATTCGCGGACGCTGCCTTCACCCTAAACCCTTTTACTGTTTAGTGGCATGTTTTTGGGCGACCCACTGGACAATGTTGAAAAACTTGATTGAGATATAATAAGATTATAGCTCAATCACAAGTAAGTGTGAAATGTCATTGAAACAGTCCTTTCCAGGCGAGATTCCCACCACAACCCGTGAGGTAGTCGACGCTTTATTGCCAGCCGATAGTGTATGTCGCTTGCTCGGTGACAAAGCCGAGGAGATTTTCGATGAGAGCGCCTTGGCGAGGATGTATCATCAGACCGGTCGCGGCGGGATCAACCCGGTACTGCTATGTTTTGTGCTGATCCTGCAATTTTTGGAAAAGCTGCCTGATCGCGAGGCAGCAGAGATGGCAAGGATGCGCATGGACTGGAAGTATGCGCTACGACAGGCGCTCAATTGGAAAGGCTTCGACTATTCAAGTCTCTGCAATTTTCGCAAACGGCTGCATGCCCATGATCAGGAATATGTGATGTTCGAGCAGGTACTGAAGTATCTGCAGGAGATGGGTTTTCTTAAGTCAAAGCGTCAGCGGACAGATGCGACGCATGTATTGGGAGCGGTGGAGCGCATCAGTCGCTTGGAATTGGTATGGGAGACGCTGCGTTTGGCCTTAGGCGCATTGATAAACGCCAATGCCAAATGGGTAATCGGGCAATTGCCATCGGCTTTTGTAAGTCACTACAGTCAAAAGCGCGGGGATTATCGTTTGAGCAAAGCACAAGCCGAGCAAGCGATGGTGGATGCGGGAGGAGATGGTTTCTGGTTGCTGTCGCAAATTGAGCGTTTCGGTTCAGCGGAATGGCAAGATTTGCCTGAGATTGTCTCGCTTCGTCAGGTGCTGGAGCAGCAGTTTGATGACGGCGATGGTGACGGCAGTTCGGGAGTGAAAACGAAAGCCAATATCGATGTTAAAGGCGATGTGATTAGCTCGCCACATGACAGTGCAGTCCGCTATAGTCGAAAGAATAAAGTGACGGAATGGACTGGCTACAAAGCGCAGGTGACGGAGACGGTGGATGGCGACTTGCCGATCATCACCGACATAGGGATTCATAGCGCCATTGAAGCAGATGGCTTGGCGCTGGGAGCGATTCAAAGGCGCTTGGGGCAGCGCGGCTTGTTGCCGGAAAAACAGTATGTGGATCAGGCCTACTGCAACGGCAAAACGCTGCAAGACAGTGAGCGAAAGGGGCTTGATCTGCGCGGATTTATAGGCAGCAATTCGCGCAAGCCGGTGGGCTTTCGTCTGGAAGATTTTGACATTGATCTGGAGAAGCGGCGAGCGCACTGTCCGGCGGGCAAGACGGCCTCCACTTTTAATCCCTCGTCACAGCCCGATGTCGGCTGGAATGTCCGCTTTGGCAAGCAATGCCAAGACTGCCAATTCAATCGCTTGTGCACCAGCGAGAAACGCGGTCGCAGCCTGGAAATTTCGCCTTATCATCAACACTTGACAAGACGCCGACGAGAGCAGGCGGACGCTGCTTTTGTCAAAGAAATGCACGCCCGCGCTCGGATTGAAAGCACAATTTGTGAACTGGCGCGGAAACATGCATTGAGGCGAAGTCGTTATCGCGGTCAAAACAAGATTCAATTACAAGCGGCATTCACCGCAACAGCGGTCAATCTGAAGCGCTTGGCAAGGTATCTTGCCCAAGGCATTGATTCTTTTGCGCTGCAATTCCCAGCAATTCATGCATTTTGAATCCAGTTTTTCAACAGTGTCCAATGCGTCGCCCCTACAACTTCAATCTAATTGGTAACTTTTGGGGGCAGCCTGTGGTCGAGGCGTTACTCTCTTATTCAGGTGTCCCAGAGGAGTCAGCAAGGTTGCAGCTTCAAGAGGATTGCCCGCTGATTCATTTTTTGCTTGCTTCCCGGTTCACAGGTCTTCATGCTTTAGGTCGGTATAGCTGTCTCTCGTGCGCTACAGCGCTGCCCTCGTAGCGCGGCATGATGGCTTGGACTCTGGCGCGGGTCTCGTCATCCCAATCAGCGGGAATCTCCTGCGTCTTGGCGACCATTTGCGTCTGAATCTTCTGGGGCAGCGATGGCAGATCGGTCTGATACCAGAGCGTGAGCACTGTTCTTCGTTGATCGCTGGCGTTGGCATGGGTGGCATGTATCAGGCGTGAATCGCCGATGAGCAGATCGCCGGCATTGATCGGCACATCGATCTCGTCGGGCCGGTCGCCAAACTCGTCGGCACTCAAGTCGGCGCCCGCTTGCAGGTCGGGTGAGTGCGGCTCATCAATCACGTCATGCAGCGGATTGTGGTTGCAATGAGAACCGGGAATCACGCGCAGGCAGCCATTTTCGCGCTGAGTATCGTGCAGGTAAATCATGAGGAAAACTTGCGGCGGCTCGGGTTGGTAATTGCGCTCTTCCTCCCAGGCGAACCAGTCATAATGCCAAAACAGTCGCGGGCTATGCGCTGGCTTGCTGATGATATAACCGTCGGAAAATGTCGGCTGCGGATAACCCAATCTTGCCAGCGCGTCCAAAGCCGGTCTATAGGTGATAATTTCGGCGAAGAAGGGATGTTGCATGATGACGAACATGCTGCCTGTGGTGCGCTGGCGCAGTAGATTTTCCTCGCTTTGTCCATCGAGCACGTGATCGGTCCTTTTCCGAGGGGCCTTTGCTGAGGCATGTCAGAACGACTTCCAATTGTAGCGCTACGCCAGTGCGAAAACGTTCACTAGTCTAATCGGCACCGACTCAAGCGCGGGAGGTTCGGTCTGTCAAAAAGATGGCGGAGGCAGCAAAAGCCGCCGCGATTAGATCGCAGCGGCTTCTTTCTCCATTTCTTCTGACCATTGGCCGATGGCGGCCAGGCCATTCATCTTGGCGCGGTGATAGAGCGCGGCTTGGGCGGCGGGCACGTTTTCCGCGCGATTGCCCCAAAGTTCCATGGGCAGGCGCTGCAAGGCACGGGCGTAGGAGAAACTCAATGCCCAGGGCATGTCGTAGTTGGCGTTCATGGCGTTGAGGTGGGCGGTGGCGTGGTAATCGGATTGGCCGCCGGAGAGAAAGACGATGCCGGGGATGGCGGCGGGAATCTGGCGGCGAAAGACCTTGACCGTTTGCTCGGCGACGGTGGCGACATCGGCCTGGATTGGGCATTCGTTGCCGGACAGCGCCATGCTGGCTTTGACAAGAGTGCTTTCCAAGTCGACGCGATGCAGATAAAGCGCCTCAAAGGCGCGTCTTAGCACCCGTTCGGTGATCTCGAAGCAGCGCTCGATTGTGTGATCGCCCACGAGTTCAACCTCGGGTTCGACGATGGGTACGATGCCGGCTTCTTGAGACAGCGCGGCCACCTGAGCCATGACATAGGCATTGGCTTCGATGGCGTAATTGCTAGGAGTGCCGGGGCCGATGCGAAGGGCAGCGCGCCACTTGGTAAAACCGACGCCCATTGCGGCATACTCGGCAAGCCGCTCGCGCAAGCCATCCAGGCCGCCGCCGACAGTTTCGCCTTGGCTGCCCGCCAATACGACCATGCCGGTAAAGGGTGAAATGCCGGGGATGATGCCTTGTTCAATGACATTTTCCAGCAGCGATTCCCCGGCGTCATTTTGCAGCCGTACCTGCTCGTCGGTCATGATGATGCCGCTGACATATTCGTTCAGATTCGGCGTGGTGAATAGCAGCTCGGACCAATTTCGATAAGCGTGCTCGTCCACGCGAATGCCTTCGTTTTTCATCATGCTGTTGAAAGCGAACGAGGGACGGTCCGCCGCCATGATGCCCTTGCCGTAAGCTACAAGCTGGTTTGCAATCTCATAGGTGCTCATACTGGTAATCTGGTCTCCGTAAGCTAAGTGTTGGGCAAACGCGGCTATTCTGGCAGTTGCGAACGCTTCCTGCAAGACCTTTCAGCGCTCTTTTAACGGTTCATCACATTTTGTGGCAGTGAGAACCCTATCTCGGTCATTGCCGTTTTGACTTCGTCGATGGGCAATCCCACCACGTTGCAGTAGCTGCCTTCGATTCGTGCGACCGGGTGAAAGTCCTTGTTTTGGATGGCATAGGCGCCGGCTTTGTCGAAAGGGTCGCCGCTGCGGATATATGCCTCGATTTCGTCATCTCGATAATCGCGCATATATACGATGGTGCGAACATGCCGGGTGATGACGCGTACCTGCGCAACATTGCGGTAGAGCGTGAAGGCGGTGACGACCCCATGGGCACGATCTCGGAGTGTCTTCAGCATGCGTCGGGCATCAGCGGCATCGCGCGGTTTGCCCAGTAAATCGCCAGTATCGTAAATGCCAATGGTATCCGCGGCGAGCACGACAATGGTGTCGGCAGACAAAATCAGAAACGGCGATTGATCGAGTGTGTCGGCAACGGCTTCTGCTTTCTCTTTGCTCAGGCGCCTTGCGTAAGTCAGCAGCGCTTCGCCTTGGTGACGGGATTCGTCGATTTGCGGCTTGATAACCTCGAATTCAATGCCCATTCCTGACAGAAGCTGTTGTCGGCGCGGCGATGAGGATGCGAGAATCAGGCGCATGAGATTCGCTTTCGCAAGGGTAGAATCGCCGCCGATTATAGCAGGGTTATTCCAGAACGCGCGCCGACAGTTTCCTTAGCATTAGCGGCAAAAGCGTAAGAACCATGTAAAATCCGGGAAGGCCACCGCATCAAAGAGGTGGATAAACCGTTATAATATCTAGTACAATTGCGATATACGTCCGCAACCGACGTGAAAATTCAAGGAGGAAAGTTGTGAACTTTCAACCCCATATGCAGACAATGGACATGCCCGCTAAGGCGAAGCGCCCGCTGGACGGCGTTCAGCTAAACGCGGTAATGCGTAATGTGTACGGCTGGATGACGATGGGTCTGGGCATTACAGCCTTCATCTCGCTCTTGCTTAGCGCCACCGGCTTTTTCCCCTCGCAAATCATGTTCTTCGTTGTGATCATTGCGCAGTTCGGGCTGGTAATCGGGCTGAGCCGAATGATGCACAGGCTCTCGCCGACTAATGCCGGTCTGCTGTTCTTCACCTATTCGGCGCTGACAGGCGTCACATTTTCCATCATTTTCCTGATCTATCCCATTGGCTCGATAGCGGCGGCCTTCCTCAGTACGGCCGGTGTTTTCGGGGCAATGACAGTGGTGGGAATGACGACCAAGACAGATCTAAGCCAGTACAGCAGCTATTTCATGATGGGGCTGATCGGCTTGATCATCGCGATGGTCGTAAACTTTTTCCTGGGCAGCGCCTTGATCGACTATGTGATCAGCATCTTTGGCGTACTACTTTTCACTGCGTTGACAGCATACGATACACAGCGCATCGCCAATATGGCGGCGGATCCGCGCCTGCAGTTGAATCCCGACGACACGATGAAGTTCAGCGTCATGGCGGCATTGACGCTTTATCTGGACTTTATCAATCTCTTCTTGTTCATGCTGCGCTTGTTCGGCGGACGTAGATAATCTTCCCCCATCCCCTGGCCCTGTGCACGCCGCTTCAACGGGGCACGTTCAGGGCGATACGAGGGAAGGCGAGATACACCAAATACGGGTGACCCGACAGAAGCCGATGGAAATGACGGTAAAGATGCCGGCGATATCTTCCAGGCGGCCATAGCCGTAGGTAAGCGGCGATTGGCGACCCGGCGCGCGATATAAACTGCGAAGAGCAGCGGAATTGAGTTGCGCGCATCGCCCGGGTTGTGCACGGTATCGGCCAGCAGTGCCACGCTGCCGCTGGCGATGTAGATGACCACTTGCAGCGCGGTGGTCAAGCCGAGTGCGATCAGCGCGATCCAGACGGTGCGGATGGCGAGTTGGTTATCCAGGAAGGCAGTGTCGCCGGCCAGGTCGCTGTGGCTGTGGTCGTGGGTGAATCCGGGCAGGTGCAGCGCCATGGCGAGCTTGACCAGGATGTTGTTGCTGTGGTGGTGGTCGTGCTCGTGGGAGTGGCCATACTCGTGGGAGTATGCCATACGTTGCGCCTGTCGGTTCGGGTTGTGGCAGTCGGTTGTTAGTCTAAGTTAAGCACAAAGACACAAAGCACACAAAAGTGGGTTCGAAGGAATAGTCTAAGCGCCGAATGCTGAGTGCACGCCGTCGTTGTAGCAGACAAGCAAAAGCCCCACCTGAAGGCGGGGCTACATTGGTCTACATTGGCTTAGCGAGATTTAGGCAATGTGGCGCGCTGATCAACAGCCGACACAGTCACCGCCTACGTTGTCGCTGAAGCTATTGCCGCTTTGTTCCAGCGTGCTCCGTATGACTAAGATCGCCCCGCCTTCATACGCTCTATTGCCAGTGAACTGCGAATCGCTGACATGCGCCGTGCCGTTAAACACCCGCAGCGCGCCGCCGCCGTCCCTCACTCTGTTGCCGTCGAAGCTGCTATTGCTCACGGTGACCACGCCCAAGGCCGACGATATCGCGCCGCCATCCTCCGCCCTATTGCCGCTGAATACGCTGTCGATGACAATAACTTCGCTATCCCAGCTATCCAGTACGCCGCCAAAGTCCGTCGCCGTATTGTCCGTGAAACGGCTGTTAACCAGTTCCAGCCGGCTGCCGCGGTTGACACTGATGGCGCCGCCGCTCACGCTATAGTCGGTCGAGCCCCAGACGCTGATGAAGAAAGCCTCGCGGCGGGCCCGCCCCTCCGTCAGATGGATGTTTTGCAGGGTAAGCGCGCCGCCCATATCGACATAAAAGATGCGGAACTCGTCGTCCCCGCTGATGGTATGGCCCGCGCCGTCGATGGTGATGGCGGAGATGATACGCGGCAGTTCTCCGGTCAGGGTGATGTCGGCGGTAAGCGTGATGAGGTCGGCGCCTTCGCCGGCTGGGCAGGCGCGGCGCTCTAGGTCGGCATTGGCGGCTCTAAGGGCATCGCCGAGGGTGCAGTCCTCATCCAGCGTGTAGTCGGTCGCCAGTGCTGGCGCGACGCATAGGAGCAAAACAAAGGCTATTAAGATGTATCTCATGGCTAATTCTCCTTAATTATAAGAACTTTTCATTTTAGGGCATTGTTGCCAGTATAGCACATTATTGCCAGTCATCCGCGCTTTGGTTCCGACCCCATTCCCCGGCAAAGCACAACCTATGCTCCAACGCTAGTAGGGGCTAGCCGCAAGCTCGGACGAGCAACCCTGCCCCATTGATATGGCGTTGGGCCGGGGAAGGGGTTGTTGTAGTGGTTCGACAAAACTGGACACGGAATCGCAGAATCTTAGGGAGGACATTTGTTCCATTCCTCTTCAAATTCTACCGGCGTTAGGTAGGCCAGGTCGCTGTAGCTGTGGTCGTGGGTGAATCCGGGCAGGTGCAGCGCCATGGCGAGCTTGACCAGGATGTTGTCGCTGTGGTGGTGGTCGTGCTCGTGGGAGTGGCCGTACTCGTGGGAGTATGCCATACGTTGCGCCTGTCGGTTCGGGTTGTGGCAGTCGGTTGTTAGCCTAAGTTAACCACAAAGACACAAAGCACACAGAAGTGGGTTCGAAGGAATAGTCTAAGCGCCGAATGCTGAGTGCACGCCGTCGTTGTAGCAGACAAGCAAAAGCCCCACCTGAAGGCGGGGCTACATTGGTCTACATTGGCTTAGCGAGATTTAGGCAATGTGGCGCGCTGATCAACAGCCGACACAGTCACCGCCTTCGTTGTCGCTGAAGCTATTGCCGCTCTGTTCCACCGTGCCGGCAAAGACGGTGATCGCCCCGCCTCCGTCTTCAGCCGCTGTATTGCCACTGAACTGCGAATCGCTGACATGCGCCGTGCCGTTAAACACCTGCAGCGCGCCGCCGCCTTCCGCCGCAACGTTGCCGTCGAAGCTGCTATTGCTCACGGTGACCACACTGAAGGCCGAACCAATCGCGCCGCCACTCGCCGCCATATTGCCGCTGAATTCGCTGTCGACGATAATAATTTCGCTATCCCAGCTATCCAGTACGCCGCCGAAGGCCGCCGCCACATTGTTCGTGAAACGGCTGTTAACCAGTTCCAGCCGGCTGCCGCGGTTGACCATGATGGCGCCGGCGCTCTCGCTCCTGCCGGTAACGCCATCGACGAAGGTGAAGCTGACCTGGTTGTGGGCGAGCCCACCCGTCAGATGGACGTTTTGCAGGGTAAGCGCGCCGCCCATATCGACATAAAAGATGCGGAACTGCTCGTCCCCGCTGATACTATGGTCCGCGCCATCAATGGTGATGGCGGAGAGGACACGCGGCAGTTCTCCTGTCAGGGTGATGTCGGCGCTAAGCGTGATGAGGTCGGCGCCGTCGCCGGCTGGGCAGGCGCCGCGCTCTTCGTCGGCGTTGGCGGCTCTGATGGCATCGGCGAGGGTGCAGTCCTCATCCAGCGTGTAGTCGGTCGCTAGTGCTGGCGCGACGCATAGGAGCAAAACAAGGGCTATTAAGATGTATCTCATGGCTAATTCTCCTTAATTATAAGAACTTTTCATTTTAGGGAATTGTTGCCAGTATAGCACATTATTGCCAGTCATCCGCGCTTTGGTTCCGACCCCATTCCCCGGCAAAGCACAACCTATGCTCCAACGCTAGTAGGGGCTAGCCGCAAGCTCGGACGCGTCACCCTGCCCCATTGATATGCGGTAGGGCCGGGGAATGGATTGTTGTAGTGGTTAGACAAAACTGGACACGGAATCGCAGAATCTTAGGGAGGACATTTGTTCCAGTCCTCTTCAAATTCTGCCGGTGTTAGGTAGGCCAGGTCGCTGTGACTGTGGTCATGGATGAAACCGGGCAGGTGCAGCGCCATGGCGAGCTTGACCAGGATGTTGTCGCTGTGGTGGTGGTCGTGCTCGTGGGAGTGGCCGTACTCGTGGGAGTATGCCATACGTTGCGCCTGTCGGTTCGGGTTGTGGCAGTCGGTTGTTAGTCTAAGTTAAGCACAAAGACATTAAGCACACAAAAGTGGGTTCGAAGGAATAGTCTAAGCGCCGAATGCTGATTGCACACCGTCGTTGTAGCAGACAGGCAAAAGCCCCGCCTGAAGGCGGGGCTACATTGGTCTACATTGGCTTAGCAAGATTTAGGCAAAGTGGCGCGCTTATTCGCAGCCGAAACAGTCACCGCCTACGTTGTCGCTGAAGGTATTGCCGCTTCGTTCCACCGTGCCCCTATAGACGCTGATCGCCCCGCCTTCATGCGCTTTATTGCCAGTGAACTGCGAATCGGTGACATGCGCCGTGCTGTTAAACACCTGCAGCGCGCCGCCGTTGTCCCTCACTCTGTTGCCGTCGAAGCTGCTATTGCTGATGGTGACCACGCTTAAGGCCGAAGCTATCGCGCCGCCATCCTCCGCCCTATTGCCGCTGAATTCGCTGTCGCTGACAATAACTTCGCTATCCCAGCTATCCAGCACGCCGCCAAAGTCCGCCGCCGTATTGTCGGTGAAACGGCTGTTAACCAGTTCCAGCCGGCTGCCGCGGTTGACGATGATGGCGCCGCCGCTCTCGCTATAGTCGGTCGAGCCCCAGACGCTGATGAAGGTGACAGTGCGGTGGGACCACCCCTCCGTCAGATGGATGTTTTGCAGGGTAAGCGAGCCGCCCATATCGACATAAAAGATGCGGAACTCGTCGTCCCCGCTGATGGTATAGCCCGCGCCGTCGATGGTGATGTCGGTGAGGACACGCGGCAGTTCTCCGGTCAGGGTGATGTCGGCGGTAAGCGTGATGAGGTCGGCGCCGTCGCCGGCTGGGCAGGCGCGGCGCTCTAAGTCGGCGTTGGCGGCTCTAAGGGCATCGCCCAGGCCGCAGTCCTCATCCAGCGTGTAGTCGGTCGCCAGTGTTGGCGCGAAGCATAGGAGCAAAACAAGGGTTAGCAAAATGTATCGCATGGCTAATTCTCCTTAATTATAAGAACTTTTTCATTTTAGCGCATTGTTGCCAGTATAGCGCATGATTGCCAGAATAGCACATTATTGCCAGTCATCCGCGCTCTGGTTCCGATCCCATTCCCCGGCAAAGCACAAGCTAAGCCCCAACGCTGTAGGGGCTAGCCGCAGGCTCGGACGCGTCACCCTGCCCCATTGATATGGGGTAGGGCCGGGGAAGGAGTAGACCCGATGTCGTGCCCCCAAGCATGCGCATCCATCGCCGCGACGGCCGCGATGGCGACGATATCCTCGACATCGTCACCTGTCTGTAGGTGGCAAACAATTATGGCTACGAATCGAAGCGGGCGACCCGGTGGACACTGTTGAAGAACTTGATTGAGATACAATAAGATTATAGCTCAATCACAAGTAAGTGTGAAACGTCATTGAAACAGCCCTTTCCTGGCGAGATTCCCACGATAACCCGTGAGGTAGTCGACGCTTTATTGCCAGCCGATAGTGTATGTCGCTTGCTCGGTGACAAAGCCGAGGAGATTTTCGATGAGAGCGCCTTGGCGAGGATGTATCATCAGACCGGTCGCGGCGGGATCAACCCGGTGCTGCTATGTTTTGTGCTGATCCTGCAGTTTTTGGAAAAGCTGCCTGATCGCGAGGCAGCAGAGATGGCAAGGATGCGCATGGACTGGAAGTATGCGTTACGACAGGCGCTCAATTGGAAGGGCTTCGACTATTCAAGTCTCCGCAATTTTCGCAAACGGCTGTATGCCAATGATCAGGAATATGTGATGTTCGAGCAGGTACTGAAGTATCTGCAGGAGATGGGTTTTCTTAAGTCAATGCGTCAGCGGACAGATGCGACGCATGTATTGGGAGCGGTGTATCGTATCAGTCGCTTGGAATTGGTATGGGAGACGTTGCGTTTGGCCTTAGGCGCATTGACAAACGCCAATGTCACAGCCCGATGTCGGCTGGAATGTCCGCTTTGGCAAGCAATTTCAAGACTGCCAATTCAATCGCTTGCGCACCAGCGAGAAACGCGGTCGCAGCCTGGAGCTTTCGCCGTATCATGAGCAGTTGAAGAGACGCCGACGAGAGCAGGCGGTCGCCGCTTTTGCCAAGGAAACGCACGCCCTCGCTCGGATTGAAAGCACAATTTGTGAGCTGGCGCGGAAACATGCATTGAGGCGAAGTCGTTATCGCGGTCAAAACAAGATTCAATTACAAGCGGCATTCACCGCAACAGCGGTCAATCTGAAGCGCTTGGCAAGGTATCTTGCCCAAGGCATTGATTCTTTTGCGCTGCAATTCCCAGCAATTCATGCATTTTGAACCCAGTTTTTCCACAGTGTCCGACAGGTCGCACCAACATTGTTACGACATTTGCAATTTGGAATAAGTGGTGAGCGTTTAGCGGAGTCGAATTCACAGATGCGGCATCTTGACGTTTGACAGAGTCACTTCGCCTTGCGCTTGCGGTAACTGAGCAAGATTAAGGTTGCGAACAAACCAGAAGCAGCCCAGAGCAAGAAAGGCACATTTAGCCCCAATGTGGAAAGCGTATTGCCGATAGGCGGCGTAATGGTCGATCCGAGATTCTGCCAGACGCCGCCGAAACCCAGCGCGCTGCCGACCATGGCCATGTTCAGGCCTTCGACCTCGGTGATTGACGCGCCTTTCAGTGCCATAAAACTATCGAAACAGAATCCGGCGATCGCCATCGCCAGCATCACCATCCAGAAAGAATCCCCGGCAAAAAACATCAGACAAGTACCGATAGCCATTGTGGTTGTACCAAATGCCATGACTAAGCGGCGATTGCCCAGCCGATCTGAAAGATGGGATATCGGCACCACTCCGATCAAACTGGCGAGGAAGAAGATGGTAAGGGCGGTATCGGCATTTACGGCCTCCCAGCCTATTTCGCGCAGGTAAGTTGGCACGTAGCCAACCAAGCCGCGCATCAACCCCAGCACGCCAAAGACAGCCAATGCGATGACCCACAGTTCGCGATATCCCGCGACAAGGCGCAGATTGGCGATGATCTGCTTGAGATCGGGACGCTTCGCACTGCCACTCTCCATCGGCGGATGCAGGACCGCCCAGACAATGGCCAAGATGATGGCGCAGATGCCGAGGAACAGCAGCACAGCGCGCCATCCCCCCAGCAAAGGCGATAGAACGGTAGCAGACAACCGTGAACCGAGCATGAGACCGGTGGCGAATCCGGCAGACATGACGCCGCTCGCCAAGCCCAGTTGGCCCGAAGCAAACCATTCTCTATTGAGCTTGACGAAGTTCATCGGCAAGATAGGCTGCACCATACCAAAGAGAAATGAGGTCAAGAACAGCGACCAGAAATCGAAGGCAAAACCGCGCATGGCACCGAATATTCCGGTGGCCAGACAGAGCGCTACCAAGGTGCGGCGCGTGCCGAAATAATCGATGAAGGCGCCACCCATTAAACTGGTGAAGATGCCCATCACGGTGCCAACGCCCCAAATCACACCAATGTCTATCAAGTCGAGGTCGAGTGAATCAGCTATTTCGCTGAAGAGCGCCGACAAGCCGGTGGTGGGAAAGCCCATGGCGATGAAGCCGGAAACCGTCACCAAGGCCAGGATCACCCAGCGGTAACTTGAGCTTTGGCGTTGGCTTTGATCCATCCTGGTCTTGATCACGTTTGTTCCATAACGGTGATTTGAATGTAACGCGAGTATGGTAGCGCAAAGCTTAATCATAACAAGTGACACCCTGCGGTGGGAGACAGATTGTCTGCGCCAGGATTCCAAAACTCAAATGGCAATTAGTTGTCGGATTGGCGTAAGGCTTTATAATTCACATACCTTTGTCGAACGTATGACAGGATGCTTACGTGGTCTCTACTCACTTTAACCTGAGAATAGATAGCAAGCGGCTCTTGGCGGATTTCGAGGCGCTGGCAGAGATCGGCGCGACCATGGGTGGCGGGGTGTCACGGTTGGCGCTTTCCAATGAAGATTTGGCCGCGCGTTCCTGGTTCGCGGATCGGATTGAATCAGCCGGATTACAGGTCAAGGACGATGAAGTTGGCAATCTGAGTGGCGTCTTATGCAGCGAGGATACGACAGCCAAAACCTTGATAATGGGCTCGCATTTGGATACGGTTCCCAATGGTGGCCGCTTCGATGGCGCGATTGGTGTATTGATCGCGCTGGAATGTTTGCGGCGCGTCAAAGAGGCCGGGATAAAGCCGAAAATCCATCTCGAGGCTATCAACTTCACGGACGAAGAAGGCACCTGGAAATCCCTATTTGGCAGCAACGGCGTGGTTGGCAAGATCTCGGCCGATGACATAAACGATTCACTGCAGGCGAATGGACCCTTCCGCGCGGCATTATATAGAGCGGGAATTCGCGCGGAGGAGATTCACCGCGCCCAACGTGATCCGCTGACAATCGTCGGATTCCTGGAAGTACATATCGAACAGGGCAAACGCTTGCACGAAAGCGGTATTGAATTGGGAATCGTGGACAGGATTGTGGGCCGCAGCACGTATATGGTGACCTTTTTTGGTGAAGCGGCACATGCCGGGACCACCACCGCGGACGAACGCCGTGATGCCTTGCAAGGGGCAGCGGCGTTTATTATTTCTGCGCACGACTTGATCGCCGAGGCATACCCGGAAGGTGTCATCAATTGCGGGCATGTCAGTGTCAAGCCTGATACCTTCAATGTAGTGCCGGCGCAGGCTTCGCTGCGGGTGGAATTCCGTCACCCGGATGCGACCACCTTGAAGGAAATGGATGCGCGTTTGGTCCGCCTGACGCAGGAGTGTGCCAAGAATTATGGACTGTCGGTAGCCACAGACCGCGTTTTGCAGCGCGAGCCGGAGCGAATGTCGCCCGAGTTCGTGCATCATTTCGAACAAGCTTGCCGCTTGGAAAAAGTGCGCTATATGCCCGTCGCAAGTTATTCCGGGCACAACGCGCAAATCATGAATCAGATGGTGCCGGCCGGCATGATCTTCTTGCCGTCGGTGGATGGCATCAGTCATAATCCCAAGGAATTCACCGAGTGGCATCATGTCGAAGTGGGTGCCAATGTGCTTTTGCGCACGATATTGCAATTGGCGGTTTGATGGCGGATCAACCCCTCCCCCCAACCGCCTGCCCGAGGCATCCTGAGGACGGGACAGGTTTTGAGGTGGAACGCGATGTGGAAAAGGACGGGAAAAGACGAGAAAAGGATGAAAAATGGCGATGATCTATCGATACAGTATTGATATAGAGCAGGATTTCGCCAAATTGGATAGCGATCCGGCGAGAGCCTGTCGGTTGCGAGTAAGACATGGAGGAAAGCGATAAGATTCCCATAAAGCCGAGCGTATCATCATTTGCCGGGGACGCGGCGACTATATGGACGCGGTTTTATGCAGGAATTGCTGACGGTCGCTAGCTGATGCGCGGGGCGGAAGCGAATCCTGTCCTGTCCCAAGGAGGCATCAGGGAGGGGGAGCGTATCCACAGCAATGGGCAGCTCGCAGAGGACGACACGGGAAAGTACGCAATTGATCCCGTAGAATTGGCGGAGCGGAAATGAGCTTTTTGAGCAGGCGCGAAAAAGAAAGAGAGATGCGGACGGCGGGACGGCTGCCGGATGGACAATCGCTGACGGAGAAGTTCCCGGTTTTGACTTATGGGCCAACGCCCAATTTCGATCCCGCGACCTGGGATTTGCGCGTTTTTGGCGAAGTTGAAGCGGAGAAACGCTGGACCTGGGACGAATTCCTGCGACTGCCGCCGGGAAAGATCACCGTGGATATCCACTGTGTCACACGCTGGAGCAAGTTTGATACGACCTGGGAAGGTATCATGTTTCGCGATTTTATGCGCGAGATCAAGATATTGCCGAGCGCGCGTTATGTCATCGCCCATTGTGATTTTGGTTACACCACCAATTTGCCGCTCGAGACCATGCTGGACGATGATGTGATGCTGGCTTACAAATTCGACGGCGGCTGGCTGAAAGATCCCGAGTTGATCGAACATGGTGGACCACTACGAACGGTCGTGCCCAAGCGCTACTTCTGGAAGAGCGCCAAGTTTCTGCGGGCGCTGGAATTCACCCCGGCTGATAAACCAGGTTTTTGGGAACAGGGTGGTTATCACAACGATGGCGACTTTTGGAAAGAAGAGCGCTTTCAGCGGCGCGGGTTCTTCTAGGCTGAAACCCACCGCGCTCGCAAGTTCAGCCTGGTCGAGAAACCCGAATTTTGGGAAGTCCGCCCCTCGTTGAGCGGGGGGACCGAGCCACTACAAACCCACCTTCGCCTGCTCCGCGCAATAGGTCGGTCTGCGCCGCAAACTGCCTGCCGGCCGTCTCGTTGCTGTCAATTGTGGATTCGCAGGTCGTGAGAGTGTCGGTCTTGTTTTTCCGCTTCAGCGATGATAGTAGATACCGCCTAGATCACCCGCCGTTTCATCCAGGTGGCGCTATTATAGAAACTGGCAACCGCACCACCAGGCGGAACCAATCTGTTACATGCCTCTGCCAGTTCATCACTCAACGTCATATCCAGAACAGGCAGCAAATGCTCAAGTTGTTCTAGGGTGCGAGGACCAATGAGGGGCGCAGTAATGCCTGGCTGATCTTTCACCCAGAGTGTAGCTAGTTGGGCCGGGGCAATACTGTGCTCCCTAGCTAGATCGATCATTTTGTTGCCTATCTCAATGCCTTGCGGTGTTATCCGTTCGGAATAAATGCCTCCACGAAGCGCGCCTCGTGAATCAGCGGGCAATTCAGTCGCACTGGCATAACGTCCGGCCAGAACACCCTGCGCCAATGGTGACCATGTGATTAGTCCCAGCCCATGCGCTTGGCACATGGGGACAATTTCGTTTTCAATACGCCGGTCCAGCAAATTGTAAGGCGGTTGTTCGCAGACGAAACGTGCATAGCCTTTCAACTCACTCACCATAATGGCTTCCATGATTTTCCAGGACGGATGCACTGAACTGCCAATATAACGCACCTTACCTTGCTGCACCAAATCAGTCAGCGCACCCAAGGTTTCGTCAAGCGGAATAAGCGGCGATGGCCGATGCACTTGATAGAGGTCGATGTATTCCGTCTGCAATCTCCTTAGGGAGTCTTCACAGGCACGAATGAGATGGAGACGCGACAAGCCCTCATCATTAGGTCCTGGACCAACCTTATAGAATGCTTTGGTCGCTAAGATGACCTCATGACGACGAGTCCCCTTGGCCCAAGCACGTCCAATGAACCGTTCACTTTCTCCATCTGTATACGAGTTGGCTGTATCAATGAGATTGATACCAGCATCGATGGCTCGCTTGATGATGCGGATAGCCTCATCTTCCGGGGTAGGATCGGCGAAATTGCCGGTTCCCAGCCCTAGTGGGGATACTTTGACACCGGTACGACCTAATACACGATACTCCATGCTCGTCTCTCCTTAGCGGATCACCTGTGTCGCAAATGTCCAGCATTTCTGGCTTCAGCCCACTTTTGCTTGAAGTAGTGGCAAGAAATTGCCTCTACAAACCTTGGCAACTGCGTCAGTCTCGAAGTCAGGTTTCTTCTTCACCGGTGTCAAATTAGATAACAGAGAAATATCTTCAATTTCTTCAAAGCACTCCGGCATCCTCCAAATCCGTCAGCAGGGCCATCACTGCATCTTTAAGGGCCAGCAGATTCTCCTGAGCGAAATCCCACACCGAGCCAAGCCGTACTTTGTGGTACTGGTAAACCAAGATATCGCGCAAGCCAGCGAAGTCACTCCAGGTGACCTGCGGGTACTGTGCGGTTAGCGCCGGGTCCATTCGATTGACCACTTCGCCATTCACCTCGAAACTGCGGATGACCCCGTCTTGCAGCAATCATCTATTGGCACGCATGCTTGCAAACTGGCGTTGGCCTACAGGCTATAGGTCGTTCTCCAAGGCTAGGAGGAATAGTCGCTTCAATCTTTGATCACGCATGCTTGATCCCTCGAGATGCTTGACCAGGCGCTGCTGCATATCGGCTATGAGTTCTGCATATTGCGGTACGTGAACTAAATTGTTCATTTCAAAGGGGTCTTCCTGCAAATCGTACAGCTCGTTCAAATCGTGCAGCGAAAATACGTATTTATAGCGGTCGAGCATTATCATCCGTTGCGGGAAATGATGCCCATGTCCATTGTGCTCACAGATCAATTCATCCGCCCATTCTGCCTCTCCCGCCTCCTGGCAGAGGGGCAATACGCTGCGACTGTGCATGTAATCAGGCGGCGTAATTCCGGCAGCGTCCAGTATCGTGGCGGTTGCATCCATATTTGAAACCTGGCGCTCGCTCCGTTGACCTGCCGGTATGGCGGCTGGCCAGCGGATTGCCATCGGCACGCGAGCGACCTCTTCGATAAAGGAAGATGACTTGTCCCATAAGCCGCCATGACTGGCGACTGCATCGCCGTGATCAGCCAGCCAGATTACCAGCGTGTTCTCCGTGAGCGACAATTCATCGAGCGTATCCAGTACGGTCCCGATGGCAGCGTCGGTTTGCAAACCCTGTGCGTAGCAGCGGGCGAGGATCTCTTGCCAAGTGGACCACTCGGGCCAGGCGGCGGCGCTGAGGTGTGACATCTCTTTGTGCATCTGGTAACGCAGCGGACGCCCACTAAGATCGTCGCGGAAGCTGGGATACTCGGGGATTGCGGTCGGGTCAACCATGTCGGCGTATTCGGCCGACGGGTAATAGGGCTGATGCGGTCCCCAGAGACTGACAATCAGGCTGAATGGCTGATCGTCCGCGGCAAACTCGCGCAGCTTCTCGGAAGCCAGGTGGGCAACGAATTGTTCTTCATGCGCCTCCGGCGGACCTGTAAGCACGCCCGAACCGTTCATGAATTTCCAAGGTGACGGGTCGTGCAGGACCACTTCCTGACCGCGCCACTCCGGATAATTGATGTTGTATTCTATCTGGGCGCGGGCATCGCCAAAGCCTCGTTCTTCGGCATAGTTGCGGTAGGCGTCCGACATGTAAATCTTGCCGTAGTCCGGCAGGCTCCAGCCTTCTATGCCGTAATCGATCGGCAGACGCTCGCTGCCGCAGTGCCACTTGCCGACATAGGCGTTGCGATAGCCTGCCCGAGACAGATAGTGGCTGTAAAGTAATTGGCCCGAGTCGAGATCAGCATTATTTCCGTAATGGAGCGCCTCGGTGTTGTGGATGATGCCGTGCGAGCTGGGATACACACCGGTCATCATGCTGCTGCGCGCCGGCGAGCAGAGTGGGCAAACGGAATAAGCGCGGTCGAGGCGCAGGCCCTCGGCGGCGAAACGCTCGAAGTTCTGCCACTTATATTCGTACTCGCCTTCGCGGTCATGCCCATAGAAGGCTTGGTGATCGGTGATGATGAAGACGATATTTGGTTTTGAACTTGCCATGCTGGTTAAGGTCCTCTAATGATCCGATACGAGAGTCGCTCTCGACTACTTGATTGAACCGACGGTGATGCCTTCAATGAGGTTGCGCTGAAAAATGATGTAGACGACGATCACGGGAAGCGCGGTGATGTTGATCCCGGCAAATGAAAGAGCGAAGTCGGTGAAATACTCATCCTGGAAAGCGGTCAATCCCAGCGGCAGCGTCCGTTTGCTGTCTTCGTTGATCAGCAGGAGCGCCTGGAAAAACTCATTCCAGGTACCCATGAAAACAAATATGCCGAGCGCCATCAACGACGGCTTGGAGAGCGGTAGCAGAATCCGCCAATAAAACTGGAAGCGGCCGCAGCCGTCGAGGGCGGCGGAATCCTCCAACTCCGGCGGGAAGCCCCGGAAGAAGGCGCGCAGCATCAGGATGGAAAAAGGCAAACTGCCCGCTGTATAGACCAGAATCAATCCCACGCGGCTGTTCGCCAGTTCCAGTTCGTACATTAGCGAGAGCAGCGGTCCAAGCTTTGCGGAAAGCGGGAAAGCCATCCCAAACAAAAAGATGAAGAAGATCATTTGGTTGCCCGGGAAACGCATCTTTGCGAAGGCATATGCCGCTAATGAGCTGAGTATCAGCACGAGGGACACCGATATCACGCTGACGAAGATACTGTTGAAAAAGTACTGATCGAAGCTGGCGCCGACCCAGGCGTCGATATAATTCTGAAAGCGCCATTCTTGTGGCAGAGCCAGGGCATTCTCGCGGATTTCCTTATTGGATTTGAGCGCGCTGGTGAAGACCCAGACAATGGGCACCAGCGTGATCACGGTTACGACCACCAGTACGACGTAGAAGGGGGCGCTGCGCAGCCGACGCTGCAGGCCGCTATTTACGAGCTCCATGAGCGCCGTTCCCGCCACTTGATAAACCCGGTCGAGATGCAAACGACTATGACTGTGTTGACGGTCGCCGCAGCTGTCGCCCAGCCCATCTCAAAGTTGCCAATCATCCGAAAGACATAGATGTCGATGACGTCGGACGTGTAAAAGGGTCCACCGCCCGTCAGAATGAAGACGACGCCAAAGATGCCCATAGCAGTGAAGATGCGCAGGGTAATAACAAAAGTGAAGACGTCGTACAAACTCGGTATGATGATCTGGAAGAGTTTTTGCCGGAAGTTGGCGCCATCGACGCGCGCAGCGTCAAATATGTCGGTCGGGATATCTTGCAATCCAGCGAGGAAGATGACCATTGAATAGCCGAAGGTCGCCCAGGCGTAGGCGATAAAGGTCGAATAGAGCGCGATTTTGGGATCGCCCAGCCAGGATTGAGTGAAAGCGCCAAGACCAATCGTCTCCAGGATCGGGTTCAGGACGCCGGCGAATGGATGGTAGATCCACTTCCAGACGAAGGCGATTACCACGCCGGAGAAAATAGCGGGCAGGAATAGAGCGGCGCGAAAAAATACGCGGCCGCGACGAATCTCGTAGATGAAGACTGCCAGCAGCAAACCGATCCAAACTGGAATGATGACGGCCAAGCCCAGAAAGATGAAGTTGTGACTGAGCGCACTCCAGAAGCGGTTATCATTGAGGATATAGTTGTAGTGATCCAGACCGGCAAATTCCGCCGTTGGCCTAAGCAAGTCCCACTCAAAAAAACTGAAAATGAAGGACGCGAGCACCGGGCCGAGGTTGAAAACGACGTAGAGGGCGACGGCGGGCAGGATAAACAGATAGGGTACGAGGTCCAGACGGAACCGCGGCTTGGAATGCGCTATCCATTTCGGGTTGAAGCTGGTCGATTGTTGCGCCATATATGCGCGTCCTTCCGGGTCACAGCTGTTGGTGCCCAGGATGAGGAGGACGTCGAGGCAGCAGGCGAGACGACAGGCTTTTTTGCCGTCGCGCCTGCACCTGTCGAGATGCTAAACGCTGTTAGTTTTCCGCCAGATAGTCGCTGTGTGTCTCCTGCATTTCGCTAAGGAGCTCTTCCGGCGTGAGCATCCCGCCAATCATGCCCTGTACGATCTGATTCATGTCACCGAAGACCTTGGGCGGCAAATAAGTAACGGGCCAGAAACCGATCAATCCGACGTTGGCGGCCGTTTCAGTAGCGATCTGGTAGAAGAGCGGGGGCAGATCCTCCGGCACGTCAATGGCGAAGGCCGGCAGCTCAGCGACTTCACGGAGCGCTTGAACGGCTAACTCTTCCGAGGTTAACCACTCAACTACTTTGAATGCGGCTTCTATCGGCGCGTACTCGGCGATGATCAGCGCGCTGCCGATGCCGCCGAGTGTCTTGATGTCGGTAGCAGGATTGACTGACGGCAAGTAGAAGAAGCCGATCTCGAAATCGGGATTCGCCGACATCGCATCGTCAATGAACCAGGGTCCGTTGAGCACCATGAGGGTCTTACCCTGATAGAACAGGTCAATCGCCTGATTGTAGTCAATGCCCAAGCCATCCGGATTGGCGTATTCGTTGGCGACCATGCCGTAGAATGCATTCAATCCGTCGAGGCAGTTGTCACAGTCGGTCCAGGGCTGGGTGCCGCTGAGTACGTCAATGTACTCCGAGCCGGCGCTGCTGTACATAAACATAGACGCCATCAGCGCGGACGGCCAGCCACCAGCAAGCCCTAAGGCATAACCGTAGTAGTCCGCGTCTTTGACCGCTTCCAAAACGCCGATGTATTCCTCGTAAGTGCCGGGCACTTCCAGCTCCAATTCGGCGAACACATCTTTGTTGTAGAAGATGCCGACAGATTCCATGTTCTGTGGGATGGCGTAAATGCGGCCTTCAACCGAGACCTGTGCAATCAGATTTTCCGGTATGCGCTCGATCAAACCGGACGCGCGATAAAACTCCGTCAGGTCCCTGACTTGTCCGGTCGAAACCAGCGCCCGCAGGTTAGCGCCCGTGTCGACGCCGCCCAAAACATCGGGACCGGCTTCGTTTTCCATGGCGACGCGCACCTTCTGGTTGTTCTCGGTGAATGTGCCGGTCAAGATGTCTTCGTAGACGATGTTGACCTCATCGTTCGCTTCGTTGAATCGTTCGACCAGGACGTCATTGTAGTCGCCGCTGTATCCCAGGCTCCAGACGAGTATATCGGTTGCGTCTTGTGCGACTATCAAGTTCAGGCCAAGCACGCCCAACAGGAGCACCATCAGGACGATAAGCGTCAGCCTATGCATTAACGTACAAATGTGTTTATTAATCATCGTATCGAATCTCCTCTTAAACCTATAATCTTTACCAGAAATATCTTACCTCGTATATTGACCGATGCGCAAATTTTGCCGCGCCTTACCGGGGCCCGAACGCGCTACGATAAAAGCTTGTCTTGGCAATTTCGTTCTCAATTCACATCTGAGCGCCCGGGACGGGTGAAACGTGCTTTGGAGCCACACGAATTCACACGCCTGCTCGATGTCCTGCGCAATGAGCGAAGCGTCAAAAGTGTACGTACAACGCCATGATCCGCCTGCTGGCATACACAGGATTGCGCCGCTCGGAGCCGGTGATGCTGCGCTGGTCCGATGTCGATGCTGAAGCGGGATTAGTCATGTTTCGTCATGGCTGCGCTATGCGCAAGCTTCAGACGCTCGCAGGCACCGCGAGAAAATCAAATTATCGTTTGCCTGAGATATGAAACTCTCCTCTTGCGCTGGTGCCGGGATGAACAGGCGAACCCAGCACATAGATTGCTGTCTCAGTGAGAGCGAAGCATCAATTAGAGTTGGCAACATCTGCTACGACCGTCTCGGACCAATTCCCGGGTGCTCCGCACACCATGCTGTTCTTTGCCAGGCTCACGAGTTTTCAGCTTTGACACACCTGGCGGCGCGCGTCAGCGCATGTCGTGTTCTTGAGTGCCGCAGGTATAAGGTGTACCCTCCGAGAAGAAGAAACCGCACAGCGAGCGCCATAGGGCACTGTCTTGAGCTGATTCGCCCAAATTGACGGTCAGGAGGCCATCTGAAGGTTTGCAACTTACTGCGTTTGAAAAGGCGGGTCAAAATGTACGTTAATGATATATTCAAACATTGAGTTTGTGCACCATCCGCCCGTTCCGGACGCCACAACCTACTCTGACCGTTTAGCGGCGGTGGACGGACAGGGCGGGCGTTATTTGACAGACGGGCATATCAACAGTATCGTATACATACGATTGGTCAGACCAGCAGACAAAACGACTTTTCAATAAGTGATTCTTTCACTAGATACTCGAACATGAGGAACAGAATGCAACTTAAACCCGTTAGACGGGTATCAATCTCGAAATCTGTCGCCAATCAGCTCCTGGATATGATCCGCGAAGGTAGCCTCCTGCCAGGCGATCAAATCCCTCCCGAACGCGAACTCGTGGAAAGACTTGCCGTTGGCCGCTCTTCCGTGCGAGAAGCGCTGCAGATTTTGTCGACGCTAAACGTCATCCATGTAACGCCAGGAAGCGGCGCCGTGGTAAAGGAGCTACAACCATCCGATGTATTTCGAGCGGATCTCATCGGTGTCTTGATCGGTAAGTCAATGGCCGCCGAATTATTGGAAGCGCGGGAAATGCTCGAGCCGTCGAGTGCAAGATTGGCTTGCTTGCGCGGCACACAAGCTGATTTTGCCAAGATAGAAGATTTACTGATGAAGCATGAGAGGGCGTTGACGACGGGCGAGCCGATCAATGAACATGCGGCGGAATTTCATGTGCTGGTGGCGAGGGCCGCGCGCAATCGAGATGTAATAAGTTTCATGGAATCGATCTTGGAAATCCTTAAGCAGGGGGGCCGGAAGGTGAGCCGGATCCCCAATTTTGCGCGGCAGGAGCTAGAGGAGCATCGCGAGATATTCGAAATTCTCAAGCGGCGTGACGAAGACCTGGCATATAAACTGATGCGGCAACACATCATAAAGGCATCAGCGACATATGATGACCATGTGGTAGAAGGGGAAGGAGGAGTTTATGTAGAGCGCGTGATTAATCCATCCAATTAACAGTCGCTTTTGCTACTCAATTGCGTAGCGAAAAAAGGAGAATATCATGTTAAGAGTCCGATTTTTGTTTTTGATAGTTCTTGCTATCACCAGCGTTTTCCTTTCGGGATTTGCATCAGCTCAGGATGGCGGGATCACAGCCTCATTCATGGAATCGGGTACCTATGATGTCGCTGCGGAGGCGTTGGCGGGTCCATTTGCCGAGGAAACTGGCGTCGCCGTTGATATTGTCGCCTTCCCTTGGGCGGTACTCCGCCAGAACAACACCACGGATCTGCTGACCGGCGCGGGCGGGTACGATGTGATGAGCGGCGGCTACTATCTCGCCGATGTATTCACCTATTTCGAACCGCTGACTTCATATATAGAAGCCTCGAACTACGCGGAGGGCATGATCCCGGGTTTGATGAATCCCGGGAGTTCCGAGTGGTTTGAAGGCGACCAGATCGGCGTACCCTACGGTATCGATTCTTACGGCTTGATCGTCAATACGGCACTGCTGGAAGAAGCGATGGTGACCCCGGAATTCGCCACCTGGGCGGACTTCCTCGCGGCGTGCGGGCAAATAGAATCCAGCCTGGAAGGCGTGAATTGCTTCAGCCATTCAACCGGCAATCCGGAGCAGATCGGCGCCTTCTTCTTCAGCGGTTATGATGGGACCTACATTAATGCCGATGGCGGTTTTGAACTGGAAGCGGACAAGGCCGTCGCGGCAGCGGCGATCCTGCCCGATCTGTGGGCGCATTTGCCCCCGGATGGCGCCGCGTTGACCTTTGATGAAGCCAATCAGATTTTCATTGACGGACAGGTCGCTATGCTTATCACTTGGCCCAGCTTCGTGTCCACCACGCTGGATAATCCGGACAGCGGCATCGCCGACAACTGGAGCCAGGCAGCTTTCCCGGGGCAAGGGTTCCCCTGGCTGAGCCTTTGGCAGATGTTCATTCCCAAAACCACTGAAAACAAAGAGGCGGCTTGGCAGTTCATCCAGGCATTTGCTGGCGAAGGCAATGGCACCAATCACTACAATACCTACGGCATTAATTCCGTCTGGCTGAACACGTACGAAGACGACGACTTGGCAGCGCAGCATGCGCATCAATGGCCCGCTATGCTCAACGATTTCTCGCGTGCCAAGAATCCGCCGCTGAGTGGCGAATCACAAGATTTCTTGACCAATACCCTGGTTGAGATTGCCACCGGGCAAGTCTCTGCCGCGGACGGAATCGCTCGTGTGAACGAAACGTGGGCGATGATTCCGGTGCCATCCTCTCTCTTGGACGCGGCGACCCTGGCTGGTTTCCGCGCCGAATAAGCTGAGGACGGTTCTAAGTCTGCTGTTCGGTGGGCTGCGGCTTGCCGAACAGCCCTTCACTGCTGAAGACAGGCTCGTATAGTCATCCGGGGAGACCGCAATCTACACGGTTGAAGGTAGCTATTCACCCTCGCGCTGGGAAATCATCCGAGCGCAATTGAGTGAGAAAGGCGTCGTGTTCCTGTTTATGGTGCCGGCTGTCTCGGTGCTCATTGTGACTCAGGTCTACCCGTTGCTGTATTCCGCCTATTTTTCGTTGTTTGACTGGACGCTGGCGCGTTCGCCACAGCCGGGCGCTTTCATCTGGTTTCAAAACTATAGCAGAGCCTTCAACGATCATGTCTTTATGCAAGCGGTGGCGACGACCACTGTATTCGCCGTCTCCGCCACGGTGTTCGAATTGCTGATTGGTTTCTTGCTGGCATATCTGACGGTGGGCGAGCGGTTTTTGGTGCAGGTCAGCCGGACGATTCTCTTGATGCCCATGGTCATCGCACCGGTGGCGGTTGGCACCATGTGGCGGATGATGTTTAGCGCGCGCGCCGGGCTACTCAACCACCTGCTGGAACTTGTCGGGATCAACGGTCCTGATTGGTTGGGTAATCCTTCGGTCGCCCTGGTCGCTTTGATCATCGTCGATGTTTGGCAATGGTCGCCCTTTGTGATGATCATCTACGCCGCCGCCATCACATCACTGCCGGCTGAGCCATTTCGGGCCGCCGCAGTTGATGGCGCTTCACGCTGGCAGATATTCCGTCATATCACCTTGCCCCTTTTGCTGCCGGTGACGCTGCTCATCCTCATGTTCCGCTTCATTGATGCGCTGCTAACTTTGGATATCGTCGTGACCACGACTTTCGGCGGTCCAGGATTCCGGACGCATACCGTAAGCTTCTGGATATATCAGCAGGGCTTACGCTATTTCAATATCAGTTACGCCGCGGCCACGTCCTGGATATTCCTGATCACCTGCCTGTTGATCGCCGTTGTTCTGTTAATTCTCAGGAGGCGATTGACTCGATGGCAGGAATAGCGGTCAACGCGGAAGGCAAACTGAAACGGCGCTATGATCCGCGCGTTGATAGTGTCGCATCATTGCTTTGGAACGCGCTGCGGGCGGTGACGGTATTCATCAGCATCATCGCCATCTCGACGCCCTTTGTCTTCCTCTTCTTGAACAGCGTCAAACCACCGAATGAATTTCTTTCAATCCCGATACAGGTGATTCCTAGCGAGGTCACTTGGGAACATTATCGGTCCGTCTTCGATCACAATGAAGATACTGTTCAGTTTTTGACCAACTCCTTGATCATCACAGCGGGAACGACCGTCATCAGCGTTTTCATTGGCTCCCTGGCGGCTTACAGTCTTTCCCGCCTGGAGTTACCGTTTCACCTCAGTCCGATTATCGCCTTCTCATTCCTGGTGGTCCGCTTTTATCCAAAAATAACCGTGGCGCTGCCCTATTTCATACTCATGAAGGATCTCAAGCTCTTGGATACGCATCTCGCTGTCATCATTGCCCATGTGAGCCTGACCTTGCCTTTCGTCGTCTGGCTGATGTTGACATTTTTCGACGAGTTGCCGAAAGAATTGGAACGGTCAGCGATGCTAGACGGCTGCGGTCCGTGGAAGCGATTCACGCTGATCGTGCTGCCTTTAACCGGTCCCGCTTTGGCGACGGCTGCCATCCTGACGGCGCTCTTGTCCTGGAATGAGTTTCTGATGGCTGCGGTCATCGCGCCGAAGGATGCCAAGACGCTGCCGGTGCGTATTTCGGCCTTCATTACCGATAAGGGCATCTTGTGGGGTCCCATGTCGGCCATGAGCAGCATCATCGTTATTCCGGTGATGGTTTTCGCGCTCTTCGTGCAACGATACCTCGTTCGCGGCCTGACCCTAGGCGCTGTGAAAGGGTAGCGATTGCTATGGCGACTATTGAACTACGTAACCTGAGCAAGCAGTTCCGCAGCGTCACCGCTGTTGAGGATCTCAGTTTGTCGATCCAAGACAAGGAATTTGTCACCCTGCTGGGTCCCTCGGGATGTGGGAAAACGACCACCCTCAATATGATCGCGGGCTTGGAGAAGCCCACCGGCGGCGACATTCTGATCGACGGTCGCCCGGTCACCCATGTGCCAGCCGCCAAACGCGACATCGCCATGGTCTTCCAGAATTATGCGCTCTACCCCCATATGCGCGTCCGCGATAACTTGGGATTCGCCCTGAAAATAAGGAAAGTCGATCCCAACGAGCGGGAGAAACAGGTGCGGGCAGCGGCAGAGATTCTTGGCATTGTCAACCTGTTAGATCGTTATCCCCGGCAGCTTTCAGGCGGGCAGCGGCAGCGGGTGGCGCTCGGCCGAGCTATCGTGCGCGATCCCAAAGTGTTCCTGCTCGATGAGCCGCTGAGCAACCTTGATGCCGTCTTGCGGACGCAGATGCGCGCCGAGTTGAAGATCCTGTTTTCTCGCTTGCAGGCGACAGCCATCTATGTGACCCATGATCAAGCCGAAGCGATGACAATGAGCGACAAAATCGCCATATTCAATCACGGTGTCCTGCAGCAATTTGATACGCCCATGCGCATCTATCGTTCGCCGGCAAATGCATTTGTCGCCCGCTTCGTGGGCAGCCCTCCCATGAATTTCGCCGAAGTAACCGTCTTGGATGATCAACTGATAAAGTTCAAGAGCAAAACGATGGCGCCGCCGCAACGCTGCGCCGGACAACTACGGGTTGGCGAGAGCGTATTGCTAGGCATCCGACCGGAAGACCTTGCGCTGGTTGAAGCCGGCGGGATTCCAGCTAGCGTGGAAGTGGTAGAGAATTTTGGCTCGTCCGCGCTGTTACACGTCACAGTTGGCGGAAAACTCTTCGCCATTCAGCTCGAGGACGATCCACAGTTGCAGCGGGGCCAGAGCATCCAATTTGACTTTTCACCCGATGATATCTATTTATTTGACGCCGAGACAGAATTGGCGATATGCACACCTCAAAGCGAAGGGAAACAATAATGACTACAAAACACTTATTTGCAACGATGACCTGGCACGAAGTCAATGAAACGATTGCTGCGGGCAGGGTCGCGTTGATTCCGGTTGGGGCGATAGAACAGCATGGGCCGCATCTCCCGGTCGATACCGATAACGTGATCGGGACCGAGATTTGTGAGCGTGCCGCCGCCCGCGCGCCCGACTTGCTCGTCACCTTGCCGACGATTCATTATGGCTTTAACGACCACAATATGGATTTCCCCGGAACGATATCGATCAAGATGCAACATTTTATCGACTATTGTTTTGATGTTGGCGCAAGCCTCGCCTATCATGGGTTTCGGCGAATTTTTCTGGTTAATGCTCATGGCAGTAATGGTCCCTTGTGCGATCTCATCGCCCGCCGATTAACCATCGAGACCGATGCGCTGGCTGGCAGCATCAATCATTGGGAGCTCGCCTGGGATGTCATCGTGTCTCAGCTCGAAGGCGGGCCCTATGCGGCGGACCACGCCTGTGAATGGGAGACATCGGAATATCTCTATTTGAAGCCGGCGCTGGTACAACATGACAAGATAGTGGACGAGATTCCTGCCGATCGCGGCGGACCGCGATGGCTGTATCCCGGTCTTCAGGGCAGCAAGTGGGTGCATTTCATGAACTATTGGAGTCGCATGAACGATTCGGGCGTCTCCGGCACGCCGTCCTTCGCATCAGCCGAGAAAGGCAAAGAGATGATCGAGGCGACGATTGAGCGCCTCATAAACGTGGCTCGCGACTTCAAGAGCATGCCGGATATCGCACGTATCGATCACCGCGTAAAAAATAAGGATACGCCTTCGTGATCGAAAGAGTTAGCGATTTCGACCCGCTCGCAGTTCCATCAGGTAGAGCTGTGCAGGTAGAGTGGGTCTTCGAGCACAGCGCCGGCGAGAATCGCCTTTCAGTTCCACTCATGGTGATCGTCGGAGAGTCGGCCGGGCCCACAGCGCTGATCGTTGCGGGGGTTCACGGTGACGAATACGAAGGTCCCGCCGCGCTCTTTCGCATCATGCAAAAAGTGAAGCCGAATATGATAAACGGGCGCCTGATAATTGTTCCTGTCGCCAACAGAGCAGCATGGCGGGCAGGCGCACGCGCTACGCCGCTTGACGGCATCAACCTGGCGCGAGTTTTCCCGGGGTCGCCTGACGGTAGCTATACTTATCGTCTGGCACACTATCTTTTTTACAAACTGCTTATGCGCGCGGACTTCCTGGTGGATTGTCATAGTGGTGGCGTCAATACGATTTTTATGCCCGTCGCCGGCTTTTATCAGCCGAGCCATGACATTGACGAGTCGCCAGCCCTTGCGTCCATCAAAATGGCGAAAGCCACTGGCTTGGCGCGGATTTGGCTCTTGCCAGCGCGGGCGGGTGTGTTGAGCTGTGAAGCGATTAAGCGCGGCATTCCGGCGATGGGATGCGAAGTTGGTGGCGCCGGCGGCTGTTTGCCAGACGATGTGCAGCGGTACGAAGTGGCCATTGAAAATATCCTGAAACTGCATCATGTGCTGCCGGGGGAGCCGCTAGCGCGCTCCGAGCATCTCAGCTATTTGAGCGGCGATTGGCAGCTCGCTACGACGAGCGGCTATGTGCAAACGCATGTCGACTTGGGGCAGGCAATAAACAAAGGCGAACTTGTCGCAATGATTCTCAATGAATTCGGTCACCCCCTGGAGACAATCAGAGCCCAACACGATGGCATCGTCATGGGGGTGCGCCATTTGCGCAGCGTACAGGCGGGCGATTGGGCGACCTGTGTGGTAGAGGAGAAGGCACTGCCATGACAGATCGGCTGGCCGGCAAGGTGGCAATTGTCACCGGCGGGGCGGGAGGTATCGGCTGGTCTATCGCCGGGCGATTTCTTGCGGAGGGCGCGCTTGTGGCAATTGCCGATATCATCGAACCGGCGGCTGGGTTGACAAACGGGGAGTCGCTTTTCATCTCATGCGATCTTCGCTCAGCGAAACAGATAAATCATATGGTGTCTCGCGCGATCGACAGATTCGGCCGGATTGACATCCTCGTCAACAACGCGGGCAAGACCGGCAGCAGCGGCAACTTCCTTGATGTTTCCCTGGAGGAATGGCAAGCTTTTATTGATGTAAATCTCACCGGCGCATTTCTCGCCGGGCAAGCAGTGGCGCGGCATATGGTAGACAATGACATAGGCGGTCGCATCATCAATGTTGGCTCTGTGAATTCGTTCGGCGCTGAACCTGAAGCGTTGCCCTACGTGGCGAGCAAGGGCGGCATCCGCTTGCTGACATGTGGCATGGCGGTGGATCTAGCCCGTTACGGCATCACGGTGAATATGCTGGCTCCCGGCCCGATTAGGGTGGATCGCAATGCTCAGCTTTTTGATACTGAACCACTAGCGAGCGGTCTCGCGCGCAGTATTCCGCTTGGTTCTCCTGGACGCGGCGAGGATGTGGCGAGCGCCGCACTGTTCTTCGCAACGGATGAAAGTCGGTTTGTCACTGGGACTTCTCTGTTGGTAGACGGTGGTTACATGAGCCAGTTGAAATTCGACTGAGAAGTGTTTCTCACTGAATCGAGCGACTTCTTGGTGCGCTAAGAATGGACTCTTCGTGTTTCCATATGCTCGCGCAGAGGCGTGCCGTTATCCAGTACATAGGTGATGTGCGTCCGCCACAGCTAGTCACGTCATAATATTTCTCCGCGGCGTCCTCATGATTTGCGTCATACCTTCTCCTTTCAAATGGCAAAAGTCATCGGGGCGGACGGTTACGAGCTGGAGCATCGTTTAGGACATCAGTTGCAACATTATATTCTGCGCTACACAAACCCGCCCGAGGATGTAGCTGCGTCATATATCGAGGCGTTCTAGAATAGCTTGTAGCCGCATTCCGTCGGGTATATGACTGCATATTTCGTGCTTGGTGCAAATTCGCCGCTGCGCAGGGCCTCTGCTCTGTGCGATGGGAGTGTCTAATTTGATGGATATTGCTCTTTCTAACCCCACCCCCTGGCACCTCCCCAAAGCATTGGAGAGGGGAGCTTGACAAGGAATTTGAGCGTCCGACCAGGCAATTTGTGTCCACAGAACTAGACACTCCCGTGCGATGCATTTCTTGATGTTCAGGCTACGATATTGTATAATGGATGCTGGCTGTTGCCAATGTCGTAGCTTTTACAGAAAGGGAGAAGCAAGGCCGAGAGAAAGGAAAATGTCATCGGATAGTTTCGCTGCGTCAGCAAAAGTGTTCATCGAAATTAGATTCAAGGAGAAATGTCGTGTACAGAAAATACACTAAGCTTGTTATCTTGATCCTGCTCTTGTCGCTCTTTGTTTTGCTCTCCACCGCGCTTGTCTCCGCGCAGGAACAAACTGAGGTTGGCACGCCACGGGCAACGACGCTGATTGTCGACCAGCTTGGCGGCCGTATCGACAATCCCACGCAGACCAACCCCTTTCAGGCGGGTACCCACATGAGTGCGGGCTTGCACCAGTTGATTTACTCGGTTATGTGGGAGATCAACACCGCCACTGGCGAGCAATTCCCGGCTTTGGCGGCCGAGATGCCTGAGGCGCTCAACGACGATTTCACCAGCTTCCGCATCACGCTGCGTCCCGATTTGCGCTGGAGCGATGGCGAACCACTCACGACTGCCGATATGGCATTCACCATCGACATGGTTTTGAACACGCCGGAGTTCCCCTATAGTGGCTTCTTGTCGCAGGTAGTGGACAACTACGAAGTGGTTGATGAGCTCACCATGATTCTCAACTTGAAGCGCTCGGAGCCGCGCCTGGCCTATACACTCGGCGTCCACATCTGGGGCGACAACTTCCGCATGGTGCCTAAGCATATCTGGGAAAACGAAGATCCCGCTACCTTCCAGAATTACCCGCCGGTGGCCAGCGGACCCTACACCATGACGGATGTTGACCCGCATGGCAATTGGTTCCTTTATACCAAGCGCGACGACTGGCAGCATACCGATGTGGGCCAGATCTTCGGCGAGCCCGGTCCGGAATACGTGCTCTTCCGCTTCTACGGCACTGAAGAGCGGCGCATCATCGCCGGCATCCAAGACCAGCTCGATATCTTCACCGATATCTCGCCGGAAGCCTGGGACATCCTGCGCGATGCCAACCCGAACGCGCGCGCCTGGCACGATCACTTCCCCTGGGCGAACTTCGATGATCCCTGCGAGCGCGGTATCGTCTTCTCGAACACGCAGGAACCCTGGGAAAACCAGAATGTCCGCTGGGCGATGGCGCTGGCGACCGATATCAAGAGCGTCGGTCTGGCCACATTCGCCGGCATCTTGCGCGTATCACCGCTGGCCGTCCCGCCGGTGCAAGTCATTCATGACGCCTTCCATAAGCCGATGCGCGAGTGGATGACGGAATTTTCGTTCGAAGACGGCTACCAGCCTTTCGATCCCAATTATGCTGTGGACATCGCTGCGATCCTTGCTGACCAAGGCGTCGAAGGCTTGCCCGCCGACGAAGACGCCCTGGTGGATCTCTTCGGCGTCGGCTGGTGGAAGCACGATCCGGACAAAGCCACGGAAATGCTACGAGCCGAAGGCTTCACGCTGGAAAACGGCGCCTGGCACAAACCGGATGGCTCTCCCTGGCAAATCACCATCAACTCGCCCTCCAATTTTGAGGTGCAGTCGCAGCGGCTGGCTTTCGCCGTCGCCGACAATTGGCGCGCCTTCGGCATTGATGCCACGGTGCAGCAGATGGACTCTGGTACATTCTGGAGCAATTACAACAACGGCACCTTTGACGCCGGCTCCTATTGGCCTGGCTGTGGCGCCTTGCCCGATAGCTGGGATCTCCTGGATGCCTTTTGGCACAAGCGCCATATCGTTCCCATCGGCCAGCCGGCGCCCGGCAACGCCATGCGCTACGACAGCGACGCGCTAAGCGGTATCCTCGATCAGATCGCGCCGCTGCCGAGCGACCATCCGGATACGATTCCATTGTTGACGGAATTCGAGAAGCAGTTTGTCGTGGAGCGGCCCTGGCTGCCGATGTTCGGCACTTCGAAGTTTGTGCCTGTCATCACGACTTACTGGGACGGCTTGCCCACCGCCGACAATTTCTACGAAGGACCCTGGTGGTGGTGGTCGCTATTCAAGTATCACATGCCATTCATCCAGCCAAAGGCAGACGGCTAGGCTGAAGCGGTACTCCGTTGGATTGATTGGGTGTACTCTTAGGGGCGCACCCGATTGATCCTGCCTAGAGATGTAGAGGCTCTCGTATGCAATTTTCCAAGTTCGTGGTAACGCGGATCATCGCTTATATTCTGGTGATCTGGATCGGCATCACCGTCGTCTTCTTTGTGCCACGCTTTCTGCCTTCGGATCCCGTAGAGTCCATGCTCGGCCGAATCATGACCCGTGGCGCCTACATGGAACCGGAACAGGTAGAAGCGATGCGCGCGACCTTGACGCAATCATTCGGCTTGGAAGGCACGCTCGCGGAACAGTATTTCGGCTTCTTCCACCGCACCTTTCTCACGCGCGATTTCGGTCCTTCGCTGTCCATGTTCCCGACGCCCGTGAACGAATTGATCGGAAGAGCCCTGCCTTGGACACTCGCGCTCTTGCTGACATCAACTATCATCGCCTTTATCGTCGGCAATGCCATTGGCTTGCTTGCGGGCTACAGGAGCCGCTGGATCTCCTCCCGCATTCTCGAAATATTCGCCATAATTGTCTATCCCATACCCTATTACATCACCGCGCTCATCCTGATTATCCTATTTATCCATATCAATCCGATTTTCCCGCTCTCCTTCTCGGTCCGCGGCCCGGCTTTTTCCTGGCAATTCATTTCCAGCGCCATCTACAACTCGTTTCTGCCGGCACTATCGATAGTGATTGTCAGCTTCGGCTGGTGGGTCTTGAGCATGAAGGCGCTGTCGGCGAGTATCTCTGAAGAAGACTTTGTCTACTTCGCCAAGCTGAAGGGCGCCGGCGAAGGGCGGATCATGACCGCCTATGTCATGCGCAACGCCATCCTGCCGCAGGTCACGGTCTTGGCGCTGCAAATCGGCGCTATCTTCAACGGCGCGCTCATCGCCGAGATCCTCTTTGGTTATCCCGGCCTGGGCACGATGACCTATTCCGCCGTCCTGCAAGCCGATTACAACCTGCTGATGGGCACAATTACAATCTCGATCATCGCCGTCGCTACCTCCACCCTGATCATCGATCTGCTCTATCCCGCATTTGATCCGCGTATCAGGCAGAGGTAGCGATGCGCAGAACGAGTCCCCGGCTGAAGATTGGTTTGGCTATCTTAGCCGCATTCATCATTCTGGGCGGTATCCTGCCCTTCTTTTCGCCGGAAGATCCCCGCTCTTGGATTACGCATCCACGCAACTTGCCGCCGAGCGCCGAGCATCTGCTGGGCACAACCAACCTGGGACAAGATACCTTTTGGCTCCTGTCCTACGCCACACAGAACTCGCTCTTTATTGGCGTATTCGTGGCTTTCTTCGCCACGCTTATTGGCGTCTTCGCCGGTCTCGCAGCCGGCTTCATCGGTGGCATCACCGACCGAGCAATTACCTTGCTGGCGGATGTCTTCATCGTCGTGCCATCGTTGCCAATCCTCATCCTGATGTCATCGCTGCTTCAAGGGCGTGCGTCCTTGGTTCTGATCAGCGTCATCTTGATTTTCTTCAATTGGCCCTGGCCCGCCCGCCAGATGCGCTCCATCGCCTTGACGATGCGCGAACGGCAGTTTATTTACACCGCGCGCTTCTCCGGGTCTGGCACCTTCACCATACTCGCGGAAGAGATCGTGCCCCATATTTTTAGCTGGGCGATGGCGAATTTCGTCAACACCGTCCTGGTCGCCATCGCCATCGAATCCGGCTTGGCGGTTATCGGATTGTCAAGTTTGGAAGAAGCCACACTCGGCACCACCATCTATTGGGCATTGCAGCATCAGGCGGTTCTCGGCCGTCGTTGGTGGTGGATCGGCTCACCCGTGTTCGCTATCATCCTGCTCTTCATCGGATTGTTCCTGGTTTCCACCGCCATTTCCAGTCTTTCGGCTGAAAGACGGGGGCACGGCGATGCTTAGGCTCAGGGAACTTAAGTGCTACTACCATACTCCCCGTGGCGTCGTGCGGGCGGTTGATGGCGTAACCTTCGAGGTTCTCCCCAACGAAGTCTTGGGCATCGCCGGCGAATCGGGCTGTGGCAAATCCACCCTGCTGAAAGTGCTCTACGATTACCTGCAGCCGCCCCTGCAAATCGTCTCCGGCAGCTACGAAGCGGATTTCCCCGATGGCAACGGCAGCATGAAAACGTTAGGACCGGGCGAAATACGCAAGCATTGGTGGGAATACATCTCCTACATCCCCCAAGGTTCCATGAGTGTGCTTAACCCGGTGATTCGCATCGAGAGTCAATTCTTCGACGCAGTGCCCAAAAGCAACAGCTTGAAAGGCAAGAAAAATATCCGAGAGCGAGTCGCGGCTTATCTGAAAGAATTGGATCTGCCAGTTGAGGTCATGAGATCTTATCCCCATCAGCTGAGCGGCGGTATGAAGCAGCGGGTTCTGGTCGCCCTCGGCACCTTCTTGCATCCACAAATCGTGCTGGCCGATGAACCGACGACCGCGCTGGATGTCGTGGTCCAAAAGGGCATCTTGCTGATGCTGACCGAATTACAGCAGCAGATGGAAAACACGCTGGTCGTTGTCTCGCACGATATGGGTGTGCACTATCAGATCAGCGACCGGCTGGCGATTATGTACGCCGGCAAGCTGGTGGAATACGGTCCGACGGCCGCCATATTCAACAATCCCTTGCACCCCTATACACAGATGCTGATACAGTCCTTGCCCCGCGTCGGCGATCGCAGCCAGCGCGTCGGCATCTCGGGCCGTCCGCCTAATCTGATTGACCCGCCGGCCGGTTGTCGCTTTTCCGCCCGCTGCCCCAAGGTCATGGACCATTGCGCCCATCAAGAACCAGCCCTGCTGCAAGTCGAGCCCGAACATTTTGTTTCCTGTCATCTCTACTGAGTGTGCATCTTGAACGATTATCTGCTTGAACTGCGTAACGTAACGAAAGTCTTCCGTATCGGCGGCTTGATCCTGGGGACGCGCCTGGTCGCTGTCGACAATGTCAACCTCAGCTTGCCGGCGGCGGAGCCTTCGATTCTCAGTATCGTTGGCGAATCCGGCAGCGGGAAAACCACACTCGCGCGCATCATCCTGGAATTGGAACATCCTACTTCCGGCAATGTGCTGATTGACGGACACCCTCTCTTTGCATCGGGTGGCGACGGACTGAAGGGGAGGGACTATTATCGCGCGGTCCAGCCCATCTTCCAGAACCCCTTTGAATCTTTCAGCGCCCGCAAAACAGTCGATCGCTATCTTTACGATACGGCGCTGCGCCTTGGCATCGCGTCCAAGAGAAAGGAAGCGCGTGCGATCGTCGCCGAAGTGCTGGAATCTGTCGGCTTGGATCTATCGCGCATCGAAGGCAAATACGCCAACCAATTCTCCGGTGGCGAGCTGCAGCGCATCTCCGTCGCCCGCAGCCTCATCCCCCGCCCCAAACTCATCGTCGCCGATGAACCTGTCAGCATGATCGATGCGTCCCTCCGCATGAATATCGTCAATCTTTTCCTGGAATTGAAAGAGAAGTACAAAGTCAGCTTTGTTTATATCACACACGACCTCTCCACCGCCTACTACGTCAGCGACTATATCGCCATCATGTACCGCGGCAGCGTGGTCGAATACGGTCCCTCCGAGCAAATCCTGACCGATTCCGCCCATCCCTATACCGAGTTGCTGCTCGACTCCGTCCCTACCGTCGACCACCGCTGGGAGCGCGATGTCAAGCTGCCCGATATCGAACTGAAAGAATATCAAGCGCAAGCCTGCAAATTCGCCCGGCGCTGCAAATACGCCCAGCCGATCTGCGAGACCACCGTACCGCCGATGGTGCAAATCGCCGACGAACGGCAGGCGCTCTGCTATAAGCCGATTGACTTTGACCCGGAAGCGGCCGCCCAAAGTCGGGAGACCGTGACCGGCTGAGTACGCGTCAACATTTGTCATCATAAAGAAATGTCGAGGTGCTAAAGTGGAATATTTCAATGGTTTGCACTTGAATATGGGCAATATCTCGCGCTTGTCCAAGGCGAAGACCCGCTCCATAAGCGCGGAGAACTTCAAGGGCGAGAAAGGCGCGGGTGGCGTGTCCACCGATGGCGTCTCCTGGTCGGCGGCACAAGACTTGGGGCAGGGCTGGAAGGTCTCCCCCTGCATCAATCTCGAAGCCAACAGCGTCACCACCCTCGCGGAAATCGAAGGTCCCGGCGCGATCCAACATATCTGGATCACCACGTATTCGCAGTTCTTGCGCTCCCTTATCCTGCGCTTCTACTGGGATGACGAAGAGACGCCCTCGATCGAAGTGCCAATGGGCGACTTCTTCTGTAATGGCTGGACAGAGTACTGCCATGTCAACTCGCTGCCGATCTCAGCCAATCCCCACACCGCCTTTAACAGCTATTGGGAAATGCCCTTCCGTAAGAGCGCCCGCGTCACCATCGAGAACCTGCTCGACAAACCTGTGCGCCCGCTCTTCTACCAGTTCACTTACACCCTGACTGATGTGCCGGAAGACGTCGGCTACCTGCACGCTCAGTGGCGCCGCAACAACCCTCTGCCTTACAAGCAAGTGCATACGATCCTCGATGGCGTCAAGGGCATGGGACACTACGTTGGTACCTACATGGCTTGGGGCAGCAACAATCGCGGTTGGTGGGGCGAGGGCGAGATCAAGTTTTTCATGGACGGCGATACCGAATTCCCTACGATATGCGGCACCGGCACCGAAGACTATTTCGGTGGCGCCTGGTGTTTTGGCAATCAGGACGGCGAATACAGCGTCTTCTCGACGCCCTACCTGGGACTACCCCAAGTCATCAAACCCGATGGCTTCTATCAGAGCCAGCAGCGCTTCGGCCTCTACCGCTGGCATATCCAAGACCCGATCCGCTTTGAAGAAGATCTGCGCGTCACCATTCAGGCGCTCGGCTGGCGCAACGGGTCGCTGCACGAAGCGCCCTTTGAAGAGTGGCGCTACCTGGCGCTGCAAGACGACATCGCCTCCACCGCCTATTGGTATCAAACGGAGCCCCACGCGCCCTTCCCCGTTCTGCCGGACCGGGATTATCTTGAAGTGATTTAGCGGAATTGGGCTGGCGTGTGCGGAGTCAGGCAACAAGTGCCTGGCTGAGCCCGTATGAGCCATCATTTGAGTCAGCGTAAAGTCTTGTATCCACACCGTGCATCGTCTAGCTGGCCAGTCATATGCACCGAATCGCTGCGCCGCGTGTTTGGGCAGCCGGCCGAGTTGGTGCTGTCAGTCCTTTTCAACGATAACATTGGACGTAACGGTTGCTCAGAAAGCAATCCGCTACCGCTGCGTCTACGCATCTCCAGCATAGAGAGAGAAATCTAACGGTACGCGCAGGTTTATCAAGTTTTTCGTTGCATCAGCCCGATGCCATGGGAGATCCGTGGTATGAATTGGACGCCAGTGGCATGCGCGTCTCCGAGTCCTGCCAGGGGACGCCTACCCTCGATTTGCTGGATTTCCCGGCCGAGGTCGCGTCACATGGGATCAACTGTGCCGATCTCTGTATTCAACATATCCCCAGCATCGAGCCCGGCTATCTGACCGAGCTGCGTGCCGCCTTCAAATCAGCGAATGTGGAACTATCACAGCTGCTCATTGATTTAGGTGAAATCGCCAGTCCAGATCCCGACGAGTGCAAAGCCAGCACCAAGCTGACCAAACGCTGGATGGAGATTGCCTTCGAGCCGGGATCAACGGGAGTCCGCGATGTCCCCGGCCACGCTATACGCACGCCGCAGACCATCCGTGCAAGTGGCGACGCATTCCGCGAACTGTACGATTATTCCGTCCAATGTGGCGTAGCGCCGGCCACAGAAAACCATAAGTTCTTCAACAGTCAGGCGGCCGATCTCTTGCTGGTTTTCGATCTCTCCGAACGAGACTATGGACTGATTGCCGATTTTGGCAACGCCAGGGGGCCCAACAAATACGGTACCTTAGAGAAGTTGCTGCCACGGGCGACCGCCATTCACCTATGGGTCGAGATCGACGAAGATAGCGTGCTCAATGTCGAGGATTCCAAGCGCTGCCTGAATATGGCGCGCGAAAACGACTTTGACGGACCCATCATGCTCTTGGGTGGGCATCCCTATCAACTCTATCGAGACGCGCGCGAATTATGGGGCGCTGTCGACGAACTGCATGGCCAAGTGCGGCCGTATTCGGCGATGATTTCCAGTAACAAATTTCGCCATGAGCCAGCAGACGGGGATGAAACAATCATTCAGGTAGCAGGCTAGGGTCGCTTTCACTATACTTTTACATGAGTTTGATAGCCCTTTGGGCAGCCCATTTGTAAGAGATGACTGAAAAGTAGCACTCTACCCTGCAACAATATTTTCACGGGAGCCATGAACAATGAAAGTTACTAGTGTTGAGACCATTCTTATCAGCAATATTGAGCCCTACCGCGGCGGCCGATACTGGCTTTTCCTTCAGCTCACTACCGATGAAGGCATTACGGGATTGGGCGAGCGACCAACCGGCCATGCTTTCAATCTGGATTCGCAGATTAGCCTGATAAAGGATTTGTGTGAGCAGTTTGTTATCGGCAACAGCCCCTTTGAAATCGAACGGATGTGGCAAACGATTTTTGCCTCTCGGCATGACTATCGCCATCCCGGCCTAGATATGACTCCGGCCCTTAGTGCGATCGAAATGGCATTGTGGGATATTGTGGGCAAAGCCACAAATCAACCCATATACAAGCTGCTAGGAGGACAAGTACATGATCAATTGCGAGCCTACGCTTACATGCCCACCGAAGGCATTTGGGAAAATCCTGAAAAGGCCGGCGAAATTGCGATTAAGCTTGTAGAAGAAGGAAACACAGCTTGCAAGTTGGACCCCTTTACGCCGTTTTTCCCGCAGCCGCGTGACTACTCGCTCAAGACGATTCGTCACGTGGCAAGAATTTTCAAAGCCATGCGCGATGCCGTAGGCGACGAGTTGGAAATTGGCATCGGGACTCACGGGCAATTTAGCACCGCCGTTGCCATTCGCGTTGCCAAGGAGCTGGAAGAATTTAGCCCGTTCTGGTTTGAGGAACCCGTACCCCCGGAAAACATCGACGAATTGGCGCGTGTGGCCGCGCACACCAGTATTCCAATTGCCAGCGGTGAACGGCTGGTAACGAAATTTGAATTCGCTGAATTGCTTAAGAAACAGGCTGCGCAGATTATTCAGCTTGATGTGGGGCAGTGCGGCGGTATCTTGGAGTCTAAGAAAATAGCTGGCATGGCCGAGGCCTTTTACGCCATGATTGCTCCCCATATGTACTGTGGCCCGGTTGCCGCCGCTGCCGCAGTTCAACTTGACACCTGTTCGCCTAATTTTCTCATTCAAGAGTATAACGGCAACAGCCTGCACAACGAGATTTTCAAAGAGCCAATTCGCATTGAAAATGGATACATTACACCACCGACCGGGCCGGGGTTGGGTGTCGAGTTGGATGAGGCCGTGGTGAAAAAGCACATGGCATAAACCTTGGCCAACGCCATGTATTCGCGGCAGGCGCGTAGGCCACTAATGCGGAGTCGGCCCAAATGAATGCGGCTGGTCTTACTCAACGCTCGTTGGCTCCGGTGAAGACCTCAGCTATCGGTCACTCACCTTGTGCCTCCGATTCTTCGGGTCAGTCCAGCAGGCGTAGCATGTGGGTTGAATGATTATCATAAATTGACACTATACAGGTTTCTGGAGGTACAGAGACTTGGTTTGATGGCGCTCCCAGTGGTGGCGAGAGCGTCTATCATGACCCCGTTCGCTTGCAACCTGTCACAGTAAACAGAGTCTCATTTTCGGAATTTCTAAGGCATCCCGAATATGACGCAGAAAATTATCCACCATGCCCATCATGTTCTAGCCAAGCAGACGATTTTCGACAGAACAGTGGCAATCGTGCTGGATACCCTGTCGCCCACCAGTCGGCGCGTTTGCGATTGGACCTACCGTGCTTGATGGCAGTTCGCAGCCGAGCATGGTTTTAACGTGATGGCGTTGACCTTTGATAATGTGCGGGCGTTTATCCATGATTGGGATGTCGCTAAGACCACTCGGCTGAATCGCTAGTCGCACATGAGCAAATTGCTGGAATTGCCGGCTATCGAAGATGAGGGCTATCGCCAGCATTACAACGCCGTGAAGTCATTTCTGAAGGTCCAGGTCAACGAAGGCGATAAGACGCGCCTGGAACGGATGAAGCGCGCTGAATCCACACCCGGCGATTGCTTCGCATTGCGTCTGGCGAAACGATGATAGCGATGTCGGCATGCGCAAGGACACTACGATTCGTTTGCTGGTCTGCAAGGGTTTGCGCCGCTCGGAGCTGGTCACCTTGCGCTGGTCGGACGGACATCAACTTTGAGGATATGACCATCACGGTGCGTCACGGCAAGGGCAATAAAGAACGTGTGGTGGCAATTGTCGATGCGAGTGAGGGAACTGTCAGGGCATTGCAGTCTCTTCGGAATGCGCAGGGTGGCAATTACGCTTACGTCTTGCCCTCGATGACTCGCAGGCGCACGGCGACGTGGGCTAGTGATATCCCAACCGTGGATCAGACGATAATGCGAGTAGTCTCCCGAACGGCAAAACTGGTGGGCCTGGAGGACCCGGCGCCACATGACCTGCGGCGGACGCATATCACAGAGGAACTAAACACGGGCGCGACAGTAGCGGATATACAGGCACAAGCGGGTCATGTCAACGCGGCGACCACGCTGCGAAATGCGCAAGCCTCGCATGCGCAGGCGCGACGAGAGAAAATCCGGTTGCCGTTCGCGTGATTCGCTATTCTATGCGCGGTTCCAGCGGCGGGGATTCTTCTAGCGCTTCACTAACTGCTGCGCCCAGAGTTGCAATTCCCCAGCAAATTCGTTAGTCTTTTGTATATTGTTGCAGGCAAAAAGATAAATAGGTTTAGGATCCCCTTATGTCCAAAATACTGACCGACGAACAGATCAGCTTTTACCGTGAAAAAGGCTATGTCAAAGTTGAAAATGTCGTACCGCAGAGCAGGATCAAACTGGGGCGCAAGGTCTGCGCCGACTGGGTCGACCGCACGATTCAAGGCTGGGTGGATCAAGGTTTGCTTGATGACGGACTCGAAGACCTCGACCTGGGACGAAGGCTGACCGTCGCCTGGAACAAAGCGGGTAAACCCGTTTATATGCGCAGCCCGCGCCGCCAAATCGTCTGCTTGGAACTATTCCAATTCATGACAGAGCCGAACGTATTGGACATCGCCGAAGATCTGCTAGGTACACCCGAAGTCTTCATGCACGGCGTCTTCAACTTGCGGCCGAAGCTGCCCGATCAGCGTTGGACACGCACGCCCTGGCATCAAGATTCGCAATATTATCCCTCGATCGCCAAAGTACATACGCTTTCGATCTGGATGCCTTTGCAACGCGTGACCACCGAAAACAGTTGCCTGCAAGTCGCGGAGGGCTATCAGGGCGGCGATATGTATGCCATCACCGAAGACGAAGAGACCGGCTTCCTCGGCATCTCCAAGGAGGAGCGCGCACAGATCCCGGGCATTCCCATCGAGATGGAGGCGGGCGATGCGCTTTGCTTTACGCAGTTGACGCCACATGCCGCGCTGCCAAACCGATCCGATGCCGTGCGCTGGTCGATTGACCTGCGCTATCAGTCCATAGAGAACGCCATGGTCGATGAATACAATGTGGAAATCGGCGGCCGCGACAAGGGCTTCATCGCCCGCAGCGAAGCCGATCCCGCATCCGTAGCCACCTGGGAGAGCTGGGAACGCCAGTGGGAAGGAGAGCCATATAACGCCTATTGATAGCAGTGTTGGCTACCGTACATTTTCGCGCGAGCAAAAAGTTTTATTCGACCGATATCTGAGTACATGAAGGAAAAAGAATAATGAAACGGACGATTAGATTTAATGGCATGAGAATTGTTGGCCGAGTTTGTTTGCTTCTATTGGTTTTGAGCATGATTTTCGGCGCGGGGACGGCCTCGGCGCAAGAGGACGTCACCCTGACGATTTGGACCTTTGGCTCTTTCTTCACCGATTTCTACGAAGGCATCAAGCCAGCCTATAAGGAAATCGCGCCGCATGTCAGCATCGTGGTGGAAGAGATCCCCGGTGGCCAGCTCTTTGACAACTTGCAAGGTTCCTTTGTGGCCGGTGTCGGCGCGCCCGATATCGCCGATATCGAGCAAGGCTCTATCAGCCGCTTCCTCAAAGGCGTGCCCGGCCTGGTACCGCTGAACGACCTGATCGCGCCCTATGAAAACGACTACATCATGGCGAAGACCGGTTTGTACGCTCACCAGGGCGCCATCTATGGCATCGATCACTGCCTGTGCCCGGTGGTTCTCTACTATCGCCACGACATCTTCGCTGAGGCCGGCATCGAGATGCCCGTCGCCACTTGGGACGAATTTGTCGAGGCGTCCGCTGCGCTGACCGATCAGGGCATCGCGCCGCTCGTACTGTCCGACCGCAGCTGGGGCGATTATTACATTCTGCTGCTGCAATCGGGCAGTCCCGGCTTCTTTGATGCCGACGGAAATGTCATCGTCGATTCGCCCGAGAGCATAGCCGTGCTCGAATGGTATATCGGCTTGCTGGAAAGCGGCGTGGCCGTTGCCACCGAAAATTCGCAAACCACTTACGGCCTGATGGCGGAGGGTAAAATAGCCGCTGCCATAGGCGCTGATTGGTATGGCGGCTTTATCAAGAACAACGTTGCCGACACCGCAGGTTTATGGCGCGCGGCGCCGATTCCGGCCTTTGAGGAAGGTGGCTCCCGCACCAGCACACATGGCGGCACCGCCTACACCATCACCACCCAGAGCGAGCATCCGGAAGAAGCCTGGAAGTTCATCGAGTTCGCCCTCTTCAATGAAGACAACAAGATCTTCGAATGGGAAGTGAATAATCTGATCCCGCCGGTGCTCTCGCATTTGAGTAATGAAGCGCTGCTGCAGCCCGATGCCTTCTTCGACAATCAGTCGCTGGGCGAGCTCTTTCTGGAATTGGCGCCGGAAGTCCCCTTCCAGGCGCGCGGTCCCTGGTTCAACGAAGCCAGCACCCTGGTCGCCAACGCCGTATTCGAAGCCGCCGACGGCCAGAAATCTGCCGAGCAAGCCTTGAAAGACGCGGCCGAAGAACTGCGCCGTCAGATCGACTTCGGTTAGGGTAAACGGAGGTAACACCCCCACCCTAAATCCCTCCCCCATAAAGAGGGAGGGACTTCAACGCATCTTGAGCTTGCAGCAAACTCCCCTTCCCTCATTTTGGGGGAAGGGGCCGGGGAACGGGGTCTGACATGCATCATCCGCGAGGAGTCAGAATAACATGGCGTCCCAGCCCCTATACAGTCAAAGCACTAAACCTGCCGGACCTGGCGAAGACCGCGGTCTGCGCGCCTGGTGGAGCCGCTCCGAACGCAAGGTCGTGCCCTACGTCTTCATCTCGCCCTTCTATATTCTCTTCATCGTCTTCTCCGTCGGTCCGCTGATCTACGCGCTTTACTTAAGTCTTTACAGGTGGCCCGGCACAGGCCCCATGCGTTTCGTGGGCTTGGGCAATTATGAATACTTGACGAGCGATCCGGTCTTTCTGAAGTCACTTTGGAACACCGTCTATTATGCCATCGGCGCCTTCTTCTTCATCCTGCCGCTGGCGCTACTGCTGGCGCTGCTGATCAACTCAACGCTGATCCGCTTGAAGAGCCTCTTTCGTATCGGTTACTTCCTGCCGATTCTGACCAGCACGGTCGCCGCAACCATCATGTTCCTCATGATCCTCAACAACCAGTTCGGTCTGATCAACCAGGGCTTGGCGCTGCTCGGCATCCCGGCTGTGAAGTGGCTGGACCAAGAGTTGGTAAAGGTATCGGTGCTGCTGGTGGCCACCTGGCGCTACACCGGCATCAACGTCTTGTATTTTCTGACCGGCCTGCAGAGCATCCCGCCCGAATTATACGAAGCGGCGCAGGTGGACGGCGCCGGCGGCTGGGCGCAATTCCGCTACATCACCATCCCGCAATTGCGGCCGATCGCGCTATTCGTGGGCGTGGTGACGATGATCGGCTCCTTCCAGCTCTTCGCGGAGCCGCTGCTGCTGGCGAACGGCGGACCCAATGACGCCAGCCTGACCATCGCCAACTATCTGTACCGCATGGGCTTCACCAACGCCAAGCTCGGTTACGGCTCAGCCATCGGCTGGGTGCTGGCGCTGATCATCTTCGGCTTGTCCTTCATCCAGCTCTATCTCTTCGGCGCCTTCAGGAAGGAAGACTGAGGCGATGGACGATACGCTCACTCGCCGCGCCCAGCGAACCATTGCCTACGGCTTCCTGTTCTTCATCTTGATCTCGATGGCGACGCCCTTCGTCTGGATGTTCTCCAACACCTTCAAGGAGCAGTCGGAGATCTTTCAGCTGCGGCCGACGCTGATCCCGGAAGAGCCCCATTTGCGCAATTATGTCAGCTTGTTTGTCGATTTCGACTTCGCCCGCCACTTCCTCAACAGCGCCTTCATCGCTGTTGTGCATACAGCCTCTCATCTCTTCCTGGCGTCGCTGGCCGGCTTCGCCTTCGCCAAATACACCTTCCCACTGAAGAATTTCCTCTTCCTGATATTGCTCGGCTCGATGATGGTGCCGCTCTATACCATTTTCATTCCGCTCTTCGTGCTGGTGATCAAGCTCGGTCTGATTAACAGCTATGCCGGCGTCATCTTACCCGGCGTGGCCGGCGCCTTCGGCATCTTCTTCATGAAGCAGAGCATGGAAGCAGTGCCTGACGAACTGCTTGATTCCGCGCGCATTGATGGCGCATCGGAATTCCGCATTTATTGGCAAATCGCGCTGCCCTTGGTGCGCCCGGCGCTGGCGGTGCTGGCGGTGCTGGCTTTCATGGGATCCTGGAATGACTTTGTCTGGCCGCTGGTGGTGCTGCGCAGCCAGGAATTGCAGACTCTGCCGGTGGTCATGGCCGGCATGGTGAATATGTATCGGATGGAATACGGCGTGGTGATGGCGGCCTCGCTGCTATCGACGTTGCCGATATTGCTGCTCTTCCTCGCCTTGCAAAAGCAGTTCCTCGCCGGGCTAACGGTCGGCGCGGTCAAGTCGTGATTTAGCGAAATCGAGCGGATTATTATGGCCGCCCGATCAAGACTTTTCGAGCGGCCATGTCAGTCAAGCCGTTGGCCCGGACTGTCAAGTGGCGAGGCACGAGTGGCTGCTTTTGCAATAATATCAAGGTCCCGATACGCGATTGGCAAGCTTGAAAGGTAACTACCATGCAAATGCAAGCCGCGATCATAACCGAATTTAACACACCGTTTCGCATCGAGACGGTCGAGTTGGCGCCGCCGAAAGCCGGCGAAGTGCTGGTCAAGTTGGCGGCCAGTGGCGTCTGCCACAGCGACTGGCATGTGTTGACGGGTACTACGCCGAGACCACTGCCGATCATCACCGGGCACGAAGGCGCCGGTGTAGTGGAGACCATTGGGGACGCTGTCACACGCGTACAGCCCGGTGATCGTGTGACTTTGAGTTGGAGGCCCGAATGTGGCGAATGCCATTATTGTCTGAAGAATAAGCCCAACCTGTGTGAGACGCTTATCCCGGTGATAAACTCTGGCTTGCAAATAGATGGGACAAGTAGAGTTACCTGGAGGTCCGAGCCGGTTTATATTATGAACGCGCTGGGATGCTTCGCCGAATATGTCGTTGTGCAAGAACGGTGTTGTGTGCCAATAGACGGCGATGTGCCACTGGAGGTGGCGGCGCTGGTGGGTTGTGCCGTGTCGACAGGAGTCGGTGCAGCGATGTACACGGCAGATGTTCGGGCCGGTCAAAGCGTGGTGGTTTACGGGGTTGGTGGTGTCGGCCTGAATATCGTCCAGGGCGCGCGACTATGCGGTGCCGATCCAATAATTGCGGTGGATACCAGTGGGGCAAAGCTGGAATTCGCGCGCGAATTCGGCGCCACGCATACCTTGCTTTCGGATAAAACCACCGTAGCCCAAATTCAAAAGCTCACGGAAGGGCGCGGCGCGGATCATGTCTTTGAATCGGTGGGTTTACCCGCCTTGCAAGCGCGCGCGCTGGATGCCGTCTGCCCGGGCGGGATGTTGACGCTGGTTGGGGTGGCGCCGGCCGACAGCCTGACAAGCTGGCCTGGCCTCATCATCATGGCTCGCGAGAAAACCATCCGCGGCAGCCTCTACGGCAGCGTCAATCCACACCGAGATTTTCCCCTAATATTGGACTTGTATGCCTCTGGCAAGCTCAAGCTGGACGAATTGGTGACGCGGCGCTATCGACTCGACGAGATTAACCAGGCTTACGACGATATGCTGAGCGGAGGACTGGCGCGGGGCGTGATCGTGTTTTGAGGTCCCAAGTCAGCCCCACCCCGAAAGCATTGGGTAGGGCGTTTCCAGCGAATGCTTGTGCGTTGTGTGAACCCGGCATGAGTCCCCTCTCTCGCTTCAGTGGCCGAGCCCTAATTGTTTATACGACGTTCCGTCATTGCGCCTCGCTGATACCGTCAGCCGAAGTCCAAGTGTTGCAACTTGTGTTATAGTCTTGTCATCTCATGCCCACTTATCTCATTAAGGAAAGCGAATTACCATGCAAATGCAAGCAGCGATTCTGACTGAAGCCCATACGCCCTTTCGCATCGAAACGGTGGACCTTGAGCCGCCAAAAGCGGGCGAAGTATTGGTTAAGGTGGCGGCGGCTGGCGTCTGCCACAGTGATTGGCATGTGGTGGAAGGCAACTCGTACTTTCCCATGCCCATTGTCACCGGTCACGAGGGCGCCGGTGTGGTGGAAGCGGTCGGTGAGGGTGTGACGCGCGTGCGGCCTGGCGATCATGTGGCCTTGAATTTCAGGGCGAACTGCGGCGAATGCTTCTATTGCCAGAATGATAAAGTCGTACTTTGCGAAAAGTTTGCCGACACGCTGAGATCGGGCCTGCAACTGGACGGGACCAGCCGTATTTCCTGGCAAGGCGAGCCGGTGTACATTATGACTGGCTTGGGATGCTTCGCCGAATACGTCGTGATCCCGCATCAAGCTTGCGTGCCAGTTCGCGCGGATGTGCCGCTCGAGGTGGCCGCTTTGGTAGGTTGCGCCGTATCGACAGGTGTCGGCGCAGCGATGTACACGGCCGGTGTCCGTCCCGGAGAAAGTGTCGCGGTATACGGCGCAGGCGGAATCGGCTTGAATATAATCCAGGGGGCGAAGCTGTCTGGCGCCGATCCCATCATCGCGGTGGATGTCAATAGCACGAAGATGGAACTGGCGCGCGAATTTGGCGCGACGCATACCTTGTATTCAGACGATTCAGCAATTGGGGAGATTCAGTCGCTCACGTCAGGACGTGGAGCCGATCACGTATTCGAGTCGGTGGGATTGTCCGCTCTGCAGGAAACGGCACTCGACGCGGTACGACCGGGCGGAACCCTGACTCTTGTTGGGCTGACGCCGGTAGGCACCGGGACGAACTTGCCCGGCGCCAAAATCACGCGCACGGAGAAGATCATCCGTGGCAGCTTTTATGGCAGCGTCAGTCCGCGGCGCGATTTCCCGATGTTTCTGGAATTGTACAAGTCAGGCAAGCTGATGCTGGAGGAGCTGGTGACGCGGCGCTGGCGGTTGGACGAGATCAACGAGGCATACGCGGATATGTTGACCGGCGATGTGGCGCGGGGAGTGATTGTGTTTTGACCTCGCCGGCCTGTGTCTCTGCTCTTCTCTGTTGGTTACGCTTGCGGTCCGGGTCACGTCTCCGGCAATTGCACAGATTAGTGACTGGCGCTCTCCCTAACACTTTGTGACTCATATGCGTAGATTTCGCATACTCAAGCCCTATTTGCTCTACGTGCGAGGCTTGTATTCGTTAACTATCCAATGTTACAGTCAGCTTTGAATCATTGACCTTTGCCACAGATTATGCCATATTTGGACTAGAATTACTTGATAATTTGCGGACTATTGGTCACCTTCTAGTATAAAACTGTCGTTGAATTGTTGAAGGGATATCATACAAAGTATCCAAACTCCACATAGTTCATGTGCAAACAGGGAGGGCAGACATGAACTCGAAGTCGATCAGCAGAAGCGACATATTACTTGCGATAATAACGGCTGCAGGCGTACGCGGATTTACTCGCGTCTATGTACAGAAAGTTGCTTTTCTCGTGTCTGAGGAGTTCAAGGGCAAGTTAACTGACGACTTCTATGAATTTGACAAATATCACTACGGACCGTTTTCTAGAGAAGTGTATCTTGATGCCGAAATGCTAAACGATCTGGGCTGCATTAGCATTAAATATGGCGTCGATCGTCGCGACGATTTGTATTCGATTGAGGAGAATTGCTACCTCGATGACATCCAACTGCCTGCAGAGTTACAGCAATACATTGAGGATACGGTGGACTGGATCAAAGATATGTCCTTTTCGGAACTTGTGCGCGCGATTTACCTTCTTTTTCCCGAGTACCGGGAAAACAGTCGTTTTGACTACCAAGAAGAACAGGCTCTAGTTGACAGTTTCGCTCGCGGCATTAGACAGTTGCGCGAAGGCAAAACATATTCTACGGCTCAATTATTAGATGAGTTGCGTAAGGTATCGACAGCTGATGGAAAGGGAAATTGAGTGGTCACGCGAGTCTCTTCGTCAACTGAAGTCTTTGGCAAAAAACCGCCACGGGATAGATGAGGATATCGAGAATTTCACAAGAGGCTTCCTGAAACGAAGACTTCCAGGAGATCCTGTCCAAGGTGTTGGAAGCTTGCCAGTCAAAGAACATCGAATGCAGGATAGCTCATCAAATAAGGGTAAAAGCGGCGGCTTTCGCGTCTATTACTACTACGACGAGTTACGCATATTTGTTGCATTAGTCTTTCTACGAAGAGACTTGCCGAGAAATCTAGGTATGAGAATTGAACAGATATTGAGAGATTCGAGTCTCCTAGACAACTGATGTTTTTCGACTAGTCAATTGGGTTTAGGTATCCTAACCGATGTGCGAACGTAAAGTACGATATGACAGCGCTCAATTTCATAATTCGCACGGCATCGTGGATGTGCTGAGTATGTCTACATCTGATTCCCGTATGCCTGGCCCACCGCGCTGGCTTGCGAGCTGACCACGCGGATCAGCTCCTGATCGTTGTCGCGGGCGAATTCGCGCAGTTCCGCCATGTTGGCGACGCCGACATCGGCCATGGTGCGGGCGGCGTAATGCTTGAAGGTGTTGATGTAGAAAACCATGGAGTTGGCTTTTTCCTCGAAGAAGCGATAACCCGCTTTGCCTTCGACATTACGCGTTCTACCGCCGGGCCGCAGCCGCTTGCGCGCGAGTTCGGGATTGGCGCTTTCGATGATCATCGTCGGCGCCGAGGCGCTGCCATGATAAGGCATGCAGACCTTGCCCGATTTATGCTCGAAATAGATATCGCCCTGCTCAATGACGCAATGCGCCAATTGCTGATTGTAGGAGATGAGATCGACGCCAAGCAAGAGCAGATGCCCCATCGAGCTGCCGATGCCGCCTTCCACCGCGATAGTCACATCGTTGAAACGCGGATCGGTGGTAATGCTATAGACTTCTTCAAGCGTAGTGACCGCCATGCCGTTGGTGGCGGAGGTGCATTGGCGTCCACCGCCGTGCCCGAAGAAGAGTCCGTCGGCGCGGATCTCTGGCGCGACCAGCTTAAGGCATTGTTCTTTGTCACTGACCTGGCCAACGAAGAGTTCGATCTCGTCGCCAAATTCGGTGCGGATGGCGGTTGCGATATCGATGACACGGGGGTCGGAGTTAATGGTATAGATGCGAAAGAGCCGCACATCGGCTTCGTCATAGAGATAGCGAGCAGCAGCCACCTCTTCTTCGACATTGCTGCAGCCGATGGCGGCGCCGATGTTGCGGGCGGCCCGCTGATAATCCGCCCTGCTCAAGCCAAGACCGCGCAACACCGCTTTGGCTGAGCGGATGACCGCAGCTTGGCGCTCGATATAACCGGCGAAAATACTGTTGCGATGGGTGAATATGGGATGGTGCCCGATAGCCGCCGTCACTAGCACATCGCGCCAACCGGAGATAGCGGGCATGGAACCGAAACCGAGGATGCTGCGGGGGTATTTCCCGATACGATTGAACAAGCCGAATTCGGCGCTCTGCGTGCGCGAAACATAAGTCTGCGATGACACCTTACGGTAACCGAGATCTTTCCAGGAATAGGTGCTGGTACTAAAGGGATTCTCGTTCATGCCCAGCACGACCTCAACCGTTTGCGAGCGTTTGTTGCTGCGCTGCGGGACACTGCTGCCGTTTTCCATGGCATCCAGTGTCGATAGCACTTGATTGTTCTGGTTGCTGCAGAAGTAATCGGCACGCTGCGCCATACAGAGTGTGCGGCGCTCTGGCCCAAACTGCCAGATGACCGGCGTGCCGTTCTTGTTCATGCGCAGGTTGCCGCGGTCGACATCGGTCAAAATCAGCCCGATGCTGCTGGAATCGGCTTTGGGCAAGAAACGCGTGTAATAGATATTTTCTTCGTAGTGAATTGGCTGGAACGTTGGCGCTTCAAAGTGGCTATTGGGCGGGTTGTCGGCTTCGATGGCTTCCAGCGCAAAAGCGAACTTGAGGGCGCGCGGGTCGGTCAGCGCATCATAATCGACGCGTTCTACCTCTTGGCGGTAGGGCTCCGGGATCATGAAAATGGGATGTCCTAGCGCAAAGGGATCGTCACGCAGTGCCAGCAAGGCCTGTCGGCGCATGGAATAGCGGTCTTTTTCGGCAGCGCCCATTTCCGCGAAAGTACGGTTTTGTCCGCGCGGAACGAAACTATCATCCCAACCAAAGCCATCCGTACCGCGCAAGGTCTCGGCGACGTGGCCGGCGGTGTTGCCCTCGCGGATGTGCACGTCGCTGCCGTCAAACACAGCGATCAGCACTTTGGCGACGGCGCTGCGATCGCGTCCGCGCAGCCAGCTCTCGGCGATCATGCGGCGCATCTCGATATCTTCGGAAAAGTCCTTGATATAGGTGCCGGGTCTGCCGTTCAAACCGCGGCAAGCCAGCGAGGTCTCTTCCACCAGAATGGGATTATGGCCATTGGCTTTGTAAGCTTCTATCGCCTTGTGCTTGACGACTTTATAAGGGTCCAGGCTTTGAATTTCTTCGATATCCAGTTTCTTGCCGATGATCTCGTAATCGGGCAGGATGCGGCGGAATTCCGCCAGTTTGTTGCGGTTGGTCGTGGCGACTTCGATGTACTGGTGTGATCGGCTGCGCGCCTGCACACTATTGATGACCCTGGGTTCGGTCGTATAGAGTGGTCTGGGCATGTTGGGCTGTCTCGCGCTAGTACGGGCTTACAAGCAAATTATCGCAGAGTCGGACGAGTTGGGGTAGGGGTTTACACTAGATTTCGTCAATGAGAAATAATTGCCAATATGGCAAACTTAGATTCATATTGTGCATAACGAAATCTCGCGCTAGTATGCAGTCAAAATGGACAAAGCTACACGGAATAGGATGTATTTATGGCGAGTTCAAAACAGGATACGTTGAATCTGTTGAGCGAAGACGCCTTCCGCAGCGATGTCATAGTTCCTTTGCTTCGCGAACTGGGGTACACAAATGTAAGACTTCATCATGGCCCCGCCGAATACGGAAAAGACATTATCTGTCAATTTATAGCCCCTTTATCTACAGAGCACATTGCCGTTGTTGCAAAGGTCGGAAACTTAACCGGTGCTGCCAAGCCAAAAACACTAACACTTCGACTTGCAGATGTAAAAGAACAGATAAGTCAAGCGTTCAGTATACCTATTGAGGATGCAACTCTAAGATCACCGACAAACGTCAATCGTGTTATTGTGTGGATAACAGGGACGATAACAAACAGTGTGCATCATCAGGTAACGAATGATAATGGAAACAGCTATGCCTATGTTGACTTCATAGATGGTTCAAAGACCATAGAATTACTAGATGCCTTATATCCGTCTTACTGGACAATCGGTGACTTTAACATAACAACCTATTTTTCCAATGCGCGGAAGAAATATAGCGAATTGGAAGAATTACTTTCGCTTGGAGTTCAGAACACAAGTCGACAATTGCCCACTGTTTTCATTTCACCAAAACTTGAGTTGATAGAACGGGTTCGCTCAAAGCAAGCTTGGCAACAAGGCTTGCCGCGAAGAAAATATGAATTCACACAGATATTGAAAATCCACCCTCAGAACACCGCAATTATAGGTGGTTTGGGTACAGGAAAGTCAACTGCTCTACGGCGTATTCTACTCCAAGTCATTGAGAATAACGAAACAGCGCTACAAAAATATCCACTACCAATTTACCTAAAGTTTAGGGAACTGGACCTAGATAGCGCAACTGCTATCAAGGACGGAATAAGTGGCGAGTTCAAACTACTGGCAACTGCCGATGAAGCGACCGATCTCGAGGAATTGCTTGAACGCGGCGACGTAGTCGTTTTGATTGACGGTCTTGACGAATTGGAAACTGAGGAGAAAATCAAGAAGGGAATATGCTTGCTTACTAGCTTTATTGACAAATACAAGAAATCACGAGTAGTTTTCACATCGCGTTCTCTAGAGATATTCAAGACTTCAAATGTGCTGGCACAATTTGCGGTTTATCGGATCTTGAATCTTGACTTGCATCAAATACAGAGGCTAATAAGAAAATGGTTTGAAGATAGTGACAAAGATGGAGAACAATTGGTCAAGCTGATCTCGAATCCAGTGACATTTGCTTCACTTCCACACACACCACTGACTTTAGCATTGCTCGCTACTTTATACGATAGGGGTATACAGGAGTTGCCGGCTAATCTCACAGAGTTACTTGAAAAGTATGTTGAAATTACTTTGGGTCGTTGGGATATGGATAAAGGTATTCAACACCAGATTGAGTGGAGGATCAAACAGAATCTGCTAGCACGACTCGCTTGGGAATTAGTTCAGAAGAATCAGATCAGTATGTCATACAACGACATTCAAAATCTAGTGGAAAAGCAAAGGAATGAAATCGGATTGTCATTTGACAGCGAGACGATTGTCAAAGAAATCGTGGAACGATCGGGTATATTAATCCCCTACGAAGATGGTAATTATGTCTTCAAACATTACTCTTTTTTGTCGTACTTTGCGGGATATGAGCTCACCGTACAACCTAATGGCTTGGAACTCGTAGCTGAACACTTTTATGACATAGCTTGGTCAAGAATTATTTTCTTTGCTTGTGGTATCAAGAGAGATGACAAATCGTATCTACAGAAAATCGTCAATGAAATACATATCCCCAACAGCAATATCCTATTTTATGCAATGCAACTCGGATTAGTTACTCAAGCATCGTTTCTCACGCCGTTAAGTTTCAAGGCCAAACTAATAAAGAGGGCAATGCTTAGTTTTGTCTCCGCATGGGACGAATTGGCAACGAAATTTGACGACGTGCGACTTAGGGAAGAAAAACCACGGCACTTGCGTCAGGTGGATCTCTTGATCTTTATATGCGCTCACCTAAATTTGGGACTCGGTTCTCTGATATTACGACCCACTCTTGAGGCGGTTGTTGAGGACACATTGGAATCGCCTATAGTTGTTGATGATAGCTCGATACATCTTCATCAGTCCGTAGAGATCGAATGGTTCCACTTCTTTCTAGCAATCGCATGTATTAATGCCGAGGCCATTAGCAGCTTTCAAAAACTGTTAAACAGCAACATCATTCGCAATCCTATGTTATTGGCATTCTGTAAAATACAGGCAGAAGTTATGTTGGATGTTGCGGCATTCACTGACAAAGATGAAAGCAAACTAATTGATGAAATAAAACATATCGGAAAAACACTAAAGGGTAGGAGCAAAGAGATTAATCAGATATTTGATCAATCACCAAATCCTATTCAACTCCCAGCTACTACCTCTGACTAATAATATCCACGCGACAAATCTTACGCGCCGGCCCGAGCCACGAACTGCAAGCTGAGATCAACATCGTCAGTGACGTTGGCCACACCGGGAGCACTCGGGATGGTCAAGCCGAAATCGCGATACAAGATATTGACCGTCGCGCTGCCGCTGATCTGCGTCTCGCTTTCCAGCGAGACCTTGGCATTAAAGGTCACGGAATTTGTCACACCGGTCACGGTTAAGTCGCCGGTGATATCAAAAGTGATACTCTCGCCCACGGCTAGCGACTCCGCCGAGAAATTGCTCAGCTGCTTCGGTTGGAAGACGATGAATTCGTAGGCATCTTGCGCCGACTTGAGAATGTTGCTGCGCAGGGCGCGGTTGCGGAAGCTTTGGTCGGTTTCCAGGGTGCGCGCATTGATGACGATGATTCCGATGGATGAGGCTGCCGGATCAATCAGATCGACCATGATCTTGCCAGCGACTTCGCTAGTGGATCCGAGCACGGTGGTGCGTGCGCCGCGCAGATCTTCTTCCAACGTGAAAGTTGCCAGGCTCTCGGACGAGAGGATGCTGAACTCGACCGGCTCGGCCATTTCCGCAGCCAAGGTGGCGCTCATATCGGCCACTTGCGTGACCACGACATTCATGGCATCGACGACGGCAGTACCCACTGCCGCGGCCAACGCCACATCATTGGCGTCGCTGGTCGCCAGCGCATCTTCGATGGAAATGCTAGCTTCGCCGGATCCACCGCTTATCCAAATCCAGCCCGCTGCTCCAGCTGCCATGCCCAAGACAAAGACGACCAAGAACATGAAGAATATGCTACGGTAAGAGAACCTGCGGTTGTTTTGCTTTGACATCTTGGGTTTCAACTCCCTGGCTTTTCCTGCCTCGATAGTCTAGATTGGGCAGGTGAGCAAATTATCAAGATTCGGCTAACAAAATGTAAATTTCATTGTAGCGTCAAGCCTTGCCAAATATAAGGCGGATTATGCGTTGTGAAAGCTCTTCAGCAAGAAATATCCCAAAGAAACGCGATTTTTATCCCAATATCCCAAATTATCTGGCCTGTTTTTGCTGTGGAGTGGCGTATATCTGTGTAAAACTTTCAACAGAATAGCGCAAATCATGTTCATCCCTTGTCGATAACTCTACACAGAAGATGCCCGGCACAGCCCTGAATAAGAAAACCCTGTAACTATACTTGTAATTGTTGATTTACATCCTCTCACCTGTGCGTAATGTGCACAACTTGGGGAACTATGAACAAACTTCTGTGCAGATCACATATCCCAAATATCCCAAGTAAATCGTGTAATTTTGGGATAAAGCGGCAAGAAATTGCCATTTCTTGGGAAAGACTTGGGAAATATATGCCAAATTACGGATTTTCTTACGATGTTTTGCTAGTTTTGAACAGCTGCTACTAAAGCTACTACTAAATTAAAGAAAGATATCTATAGAGACAAGTCCTTTTGACCCTCGTCGCGTATCTGCAACCTTCGCCCGAAACCCCAGACGGTGCTACAATCAAAGCGCATCTTGCACGTTAAGGAGGTAGAGATGGCTCTCAAAATCAAGTGGTTAGGTCATTCGTCGTTTCAATTCGATATCGACGGGCACAGGCTGTTGATTGATCCCTGGCTGACGGGTAATCCGGTTGCGAAAGTAGCGGCGGCAGACCTTGATGCCGAGGTCATTCTGTTGAGCCACGCGCACGATGATCACGTGGCTGACGCGATCGACATCGCCAGACAAAGGGACGCTACCATCGTTTGCAACTTCGAAATGGGCAGTTGGTATTTGGCGAAAGGCATGAGCAAGGTCTTTCAAGGTAATCCGGGCGGGACCTTCAGCAATGATTGGATGAGCGCCAAATGGACGCTGGCTTTTCACAGCTCATCCTTTGGCGATGGCAGCTATGGCGGTCAGCCTAACGGATTCATCATTCGCGGAGGTGGTTATACCATTTATCACGCCGGCGATACGGCTCTTTTCGGCGATATGAGTTTGATCGGCGCGGAAGGTTTGGATGCGGCCTTGTTGCCGATTGGCGATGTATTCACAATGGGTGTAGAAGACTCGATCAGGGCGATCAAGCTGCTGCAACCCGGGACTGTTGTGCCGATTCACTTCAATACCTTCCCGCCGATTGAGCAGGATGCGGAGGCTTGGGCACTGCGAGTTGAGCGTGAGACTGATGCCAAAGCGCTGGTAATGCAGCCGAATGATGAGTTCGAGCTCGTCTAGTCCAGATCGTCCGCGGCCTGTAGGCTACGAATGTAAGCCTCGATTTGGCAATAGGTCGCGTCGTGGTAGACATAGTCAAGTGCTTGGCTTAGTTCGATGGAAAGGCGCCGAAACAGTTCAATTTGCTGCAGAAGGCCCTGCCAAAGCGCCAGCGCATCCCAGCCGGACCAGATCTGCGTTATGGATTTGTAGGTCGCATCGTCCGTCCATTCATGAATTCGCTTGCCCAACAGCCAGGTATTGATTTCTTGATTCGCGCTGGCACGGGCATGCCAATCGAGCAGCTGCAAAAGATCGCTTTTCATCGTCCAATCGCGGATCTTGACCACCCAGAATTCGCGGCGGCGGATGAATTGCGCCACGTGAATGGCTTCAAACCAGAATTCGTTGATGATGCTGTGGACTTGCTCGGCACTTGGCGCGCCTGGCTGCGGAAAAAGATGCGGCGATGGCGGCAGGTCGCGGTAGAGATCGTCTTTGTCCAGGGCGACCAAATAACCGCGCTTGTATTCATCGGATAGGCTGCCGCATTCCCGCATGTCGTGGATCAATTCGACTGTCAAGAATTGAAAATCAACTTTGATGCCACCGGCGAACCAGACCAGCCGAAAGGGAACATCTTCATGAAGCGGGAAACGAATCCAGACATCGCCCAACGCATCCAACCAGCTATCGTCAGCGCTATAACGGCGGATATCGCAGGTGATAATCTGCGCGTCAAGATCTGACCACTGATCTGTTGATGCATCGCCACGCGCCAGCGAGCCGGTGATGACTACGGCGCGGATAGCCTCTTCCGTTCTTGCCCAAGCCAAGACCGGTTCCAGCAGCGGGTGCCTGGTCAAATTTGAAATGCCTCCTACCTCGATATCTTCCCGCAGCCCAATTTGGAGAATCCCCTGGACCATCCGTCTGGGAGCGGTACCGTCTGGACAGGCCAATTATGGCAATTCGGGCAGGGTATCGCCATATAACCAGGCCGCGAAGAAGTCATTCAGGTCGCGCTCGCTGACGGTTTCGGCAAGGGCGATAAAATCTTCACTGGTCACGAGACCGTAGGCGTTATCGCTATAAAACTGACGCAATACTCGGAAGAAGAGATCGTCGCCGACCTCCTGCCGCAAGGCGTGTAAAACCAGCGCTCCGCGCATATAGACCTCTTGCCCGAAGAGCTGACTCTGGGATACGCTGCCCGGTGCAGATAGTGATCTCGCTTGCATTTGGAATGTTGAGATCAGTTGTGCAAAGGCAGGCTCTCCCATGAGATTTTCTGCCCAGAGCGCCATAAAATAGGTGGCGAAACCCTCGTGCAGCCAGGTGTCTTGCCAGTGCGCCAGGGTGACGCTATTGCCGAACCATTGATGCATCAGCTCGTGCATGATTACCAGCATATCGGGCGCTTGATCACCGAATATCGACAGGCTTTGTGTTTCCAAAGCCGCTGGGAAGCCTGGCACGACCACAACACCGTACTCAGCGAAGGGATAGGGACCGACCAATTTATTCAGCCAGGCCATCATGTTTTGCGTGACACCGTAACCGGAGATGAGGGTGGGGCCGCTATCGGCGGGGAAATAGTTGCGGATTGGTATTGCACCAGATTCGTCGCGCACTTCGTTGAATTCGCCTATGGCTACGATGCTGAGGTAGCTGGCCATAGGATCATCCATTTGCCAGACGAACGTGCGCGTACCGTCGTCATTGCTGGTTTGATCAGTCAACACACCATTTGCGGCAGCCGTTAGTGCTTCTGGCACAGTGATGCGCATGGTATAGGTGGCTTTGTCTTGGGGATGATTGTTGCAAGGATACCAGTTCATCGAGCCTGACGGTTGGCTGACCGCTGCGAAGTATCCCTCGTCCCATTCCTGCCAGCCCAGATATACAAAAGGCACGGCGGGGTCGCTAATCGGTTGGGGAATCCCGGCATAAGTGACCGTGACCGTGAATTGCTCGTCTGCAGCTAGTGATTGCTGCGGCGTGATGGTGAGTTCATCGGCGTCGCGTTCAAATTCGGCTGAAGCGTCGTTCACGTTGACGGATTCCACGTTAAGACCGTGCAGGTCGAGATTAAATGCCGAAAGGTTATGTGTGGCTATCGCATCAATGACAGTCGTAGCTGCGATATAGTTGTTCTCGGGTGTGAAGCGCAGGTCAATATCGTAGTGCCGCACATCGTAGCCGCCGTTACCGAGCTGCGGATACAGGCTATCGCCCAAGCCGTCTCTGCCCGGTTGCTGTGCGGTGGCGCTGCCAAATGAAAGCAGTGCGCACACGATAACGGATAGCTGAAATGAAAGTTTCACGTACGAGCCTCTTTCTGCTTCGTAGCTAGCCAGTTTTCCTAAGCTGTTTGGCCTTCGTTCGCACACCAGGCTTATCAAGTTTCTCGATCTGTGTACGTGAATTGGCGGCGCGTCGGTCTAAAGCGAAGGACGTTCTTGCCAGAGATGCTATTTCCCACCGTACATCAATAATGCACGGAATCTAACAACTTGATAGATTTCATAAAACACCGTTGTGAACATCAATGTATAGATTACAGTTACGATTCTTATAGGGCGATGACAAATGCTTGCGCATGATGACCGGAGCCGGGGTGAATGTAGCATTATACCAACGGTCCATAGCAGCGGAATCATCAGCGAAAGGATCGTTCTCGATCCGTCACTACTTAGAGATATGTACCATGCAAAAGACAACGCATAAAGCACGTGGAAAAGCACAATGTATAAGACTATCTGGAAACTCCTGCCAGACCCCCAGTATCGTAATTTCGGCAAGTGCAATGCGACAGCGAACGCAAGCGTGAGTAGGTTCAAACCGACTTGACTACAGTAACCGAAGCGGTATTTGCTTCGCTTGAGATAGCAACCGGAGGCGATCATCCGCTTTATGCCGCTATGAAATCGACCAAGAATCTCCTCTGCCGAATGTTCCTGCAGATATTTGCTTGGACTTGGAATGAGTTCATGAGGCAAATGGGGCCAGCCCAGGCGATCGCCGGCAGCCCGCGTACCTTGCTTTGCTTCATCCCAAGAATCGTACCACATATAGAACGTTGTATTGACATTGTAGAAATAGGACCCGTAACGTTCTTTGCTTTCTTGGAGATATGGAAATAGCAAGACCATGAAGGTCAGAATCGCCGCCAGCGAATGTAGCAGATTATGTAATAGTAGCTTCTTTAGATCGGCGCGGTTGGTGTTACGGCAAAGTAGCGTGAAGAATACCAGGAAACCGTAACTGCTGACAAACATAAACAAGCCTGGTAGGGCACTCGCTTTGCATAGGTGTGCAAGCGCGAAGAGAACGCCGACACTGACAGATTTGTACCACTTGGGAATAAGAATTGCCTCGACAGAGAATATAAAGGCCAGGCCAAAGATTGTGTAAAATAGGAGTTCCGTCTGGAAGAACGGTGACTTAATGGCGAAAACCAGAAAGGCGATGGATAGTAGGGCGTATATTGCATATAGCCTGGAGAATTTGGCAAAGAACAGTAGCGAAAGCGCCAAGAGACAGAGCAAGGATAAGGCAATATTTCGTTGTTTTCCCTGCTGAAAAAACGCCTCGTCGCTCAGTTCCGATGAGTAGAAGAGTGCCTGCAAGTAGGGATATAAGGGCATTCGATTTCGATTGCCTGTGAACTGCATGTTTGTGTTGTATGCCTTCTTCGCAAAGTTCATATATGCGCTTTGATCAGACGAAGTCAAGTCGCTATTGATCTCGCTTTGGGTCTGCGCGACCTGTAAATACAAGAGGAGGAATCCGGCTGTGGCCGCCAATGCAAGAAGTGACCTTGCAATGTGAACGAGATGCTTCCTATTGATCTGCAAACGCCTAGATCTTCTGTTGTCCATCGTTGTTCGGTAACCGTTCCTTGTACGTACGTAATAGCGTAATTCACCAGCCACTTATTTTCCAGTTTCGATTGCGCCCCATCTACAGACAATAGTAGGGGAGAAACGCGTACATAGTCATTTTGTTGCTGAGCGACTGGATTACGAGAGAGACAAGAACTTGCAAGTGTCATGTACGACAATGTTTCTCGTAATCAGAGGAGTGCTTCGGCTAAAGGGGAAAAGCAACCGTGTTCGAAGCGCCTGACGAAATTTCGTTGAGTGTACAAGTACTCCGCAGTATTTGCGGCATAATAGTCGTATGCTACAATACAAGCTACAACAACAGTTGAAATTGTGGAGAGAGAATATTTGCCGTCACTAGACCTCGCTCATCATATTCTGGACTTGGTAGAAGACCGCAAGGCAGAGGATATCCTTCTGCTTGATCTGCGCCCCGACAATATCATTGCCGATTTTTTCATCTTATGTAGCGGCGACAACGACCGCCACCTGCGCGCCTTGACCGAAACCGTGCGACAGGATGTGAAGGCACATTATGAACAGCTTCCCTTCACCAATGAGGGCACTGCGGAAAACGGTTGGGTGGTAATGGATTACGGCGATGTGGTTGTACACTTCTTCTCGCAGGAAAAACGCGACTATTATGCGATTGAAGAATTGTGGGACGCCGCTTCCCGAGTCATGGTGCGCATACAATAGGCGCGATACGAACCCGTGCTTTAGGCAAAATTGTTGAATGGAGAATAAGCTTATGCAGGCGTTTTTTGCCGATGTAATCAAGCGTCTGGAAGAATTGCATGCGGATTATCGCCATTACCTGGGTGGATTGACGAGCGAGCAATTGGATTGGACCCCGGGCGCCGAGATGAATTGGCTCTGTGTGCTGGCGGTGCACGTCACGGCAGCGGAGCGCTTTTGGATTGGCATTGCCATTGACGATGTCATTGAGCGCGATCGCCCGGCCGAGTTTCGCGCGGCTGGATTTCAACTGGAAGCGTTAGAAGCGCGCTTTGTTACTAATATAAGCTATTACAAGACTACCTTCGAAAATCAATCGGTAGAACGACTGGCTGAGGTGGTCTCCTTCGAGTTTCTCGATCGCAGTATCGAGTGCAGTCGCGGCTGGGCATTACTGCATGCTTTGGATCACACGGCCGAGCATCTTGGTCATGCCGGCATGACGCGTCAATTGCTTGATCGAGCCTAGGTCAGGCATTTTCCGCATAGCGCTTGAAGGATTCCATGCTACTTCGCGTTTGTTTCTTGAACATGCTGCTTGGCATGAATAGGGACAGAATGCGCATATAGCTGTGGAATTGAAAATCGCTATCGAGGACCCATCGTGTGCTTTCGCCCTCGTCATAGAAATAATTGAGCACAATATTGTGTACGCCGGACGCGTCGTAGGTGCCGGAGAATTCATCGGGCAGATTGCGAACCGTGATGGTTTCGATCATCTCCATTTTCCGTCTACCCATATCGTAAAGTAAACGCGTCTTTGCGCCTGGCGCGCCACTTTCTCCGCTGATATGTTCGTGGCTGATCAACCCCGGTTGCCAGTGCTTCAAGTTTTCAAAACTGTCAAAAAGCTCAACCACGCGCTGGCGCGGTAGATTGATGATGATTTCGGTCTTATAACGCATAGAATCGTTCTCTCCCACTTTTCGTTGAATATAGGATTGTTATTGTAACGCATTGTGAATCGGTAAGCGATTGTGAGGATGCGAGAGTGTCTTGCCGATGGCGGCGGGTGAGGAAGCAGCGTTTACCTCGGGCGGGATTGAGTTCTCTGCCGGGGCCTTTAGTAGATGGCGTGTCCGTGACAACGGCTGTTTGCCCAGTATAGTTAGCTTGCCTGCTGTAAGCTAGTGCTCATTGCGCTGGCAGAAATGCACGTTCGGACGATAATTTAGGTATTCGGAAAAGATACGCGGGCGCTAGCGGCGAATTGGACGGCGGCGCGCGCATAAAATAGCAAGCCGTGTGATCGTGCGAGCGCAGCGGCTTGTAAATAAACTGACAAAAGGTGCACAGTATGCGGACAGTCATGGTGTACAACGAGAAAGGCGGCGTTGGTAAAACCACGCTGTCGGCGCAGATTGGCACTGCCATGGCGATTCTCGGATACAAGGTGCTGATGATTGACGCTGATCCTCAAGGGCATCTAACGGTAGCGCTTAAACAGAAGAAACGCCCCTATTTCTATAACCTGCTGGTGCGCGATGATGTGGATGGTGGCGCCTGGAATCGTTGTTTGTCGCAGATTGATCAGCAACTGTATCGGTTCCCGCACTTTGCTGCCAAAGGTGCCTTGTATTTGGTGCCGGGCAACCCGGAAACGGCGGGCATCGTTGGCAATATTTCGGATTCATTCGCGTTATATAACAGACTGGAAGAAGTTGAGGATGTTTTCGATTTTGTGATTGTCGATACGGCGCCGACGCGTTCAACCTTGCATGCGATGCTTTATTTGGCGAGCGACCATATCATCATTCCCACGCAACTGGAAGCATTGAGCTTTGATGGTATCAAACAGACGATGCAGAGTCTGCAGCGCTTCAGCAGGCAGCGAACGGCGATGGGTTTAGAAGAAATTGAGCTGGTGGGGTTGATCCCTAATATGTTTCGTAAAACGACCGGCTTGCATAACGAGAATCTGAACTTGTTGCGCAAACCTTTTGGCAAGGTGATTACCGAACCAATACCCTTGACGATCTTATGGGGTGAGCTTTCGCAGAGCGATGTGGCCAGCATTTTCGCCTATTCTCCCAAGTCCAGGATTGCTCAGATCACCTGGCAGATCGTGAAGTGCATTGTGGAAAGGATAGAAATCAATGGCTAGCGCGGCACGCAAGCGTGGTGTGAAAATAGACGAGAATCTTTTTGATGTCGGCACGGCAGCGAGCGAGGGCTTCGGTCATGATATGGGTAGCAGCGAAGTGGATATCCAGACCAAGCAGATCATCCGGTCGAAAGCGATTGATATCTTCAGCATCGTGCCGAGCTTGTCTCAGCCACGGCGCGTGGTTCCTTCAGCTTATCGCGGTGGTCCGGTAGTTGGTCAGATCGAGCGCTGGCTTGAGAATGTCGAGCTGCATACCGGCCGGGCTTTGCCCCTGCAGCAAGTTATCTGCGGTGAAATCGAATTAAGGCTGACGGATAGTGATTCCGGGGATTATGCGGCGGGCACGGAAGAGGTCCCGTTGCTGCGCTTGGCGGATCTGGCGTCAAGCATTCGTCAGGATGGCTTGACCAACCCGATCACGGTGGTGAAATCGGGCCAAGGTTTTTCTATCGAAACCGGTGAACGGCGTTGGGTGGCTTATCATTTGCTCAATGCCTATCTTGATGGCGAAGACTATGCTGCAATCCCGGCGCGGCGTATGGCGGAACTAAATCTGTGGCGTCAGGCAAGCGAGAATACGGCGCGAGATGCCTTGAATGCCATTGCACGTTCGCGGCAGATCGCCCTGCTGCTGATGGATTTGCACGGCTGGGATAATTTCGCGCCAATTGAGAACTTTGATCATGAACAAGACTTTTATGCGCAGGTTGCGGATGCCGAGCGCTGGCGTATTCCTTATGGTAGATCGGAGCAGCTTTGCCTCGCCTGCGGATTTGAGAATTCCTCACGGATCCGTCAATATCGTGCTCTGCTCAAGCTGCGCCCAGAGCAATGGACCGAGGCGGATGACAAGGACATTCCCGAATTTGAATTGCGAAAGCGGCTCCAGGCAAAAAGTGTTACGGCAGTAACGGATTCAGGCGGCGCCGGCGGAGATTCCAAGATACCGGCGGCATTGAAGCGCTTTGAGAAGCACATCACCAAGGCGCAATTTCGCAAAATGGACGCCGCTGAACAGGCCAAGGCGATCGATTGGATGCACGAACAACTCGAGCGCATGCAAACGTGGCAGCGCTCGCAATAATCGTGTCGCGACAACCTGATTAGTTTGCGCTTTGAATGACGGCCGCCGCGAGTTGTGTATCCACGAACAGATGCGTGATCAGCCCGGTGCGTAAGGCCCCAACAACGGCATTCGCCTTCTCGATTCCGGAAGCGATAGCGATTCGGCAAGGCGTGCGCTGCAGTTGTCGTACACCCACACCGATCAGGCAGTCGGTCAACGGAGTTTCCAGGATTTCTCCATTTTGATCAAAAGGATGCACGCAGACATCACCAACGGCACCCTCCGATATCAGCATCGGCGTATAGGCATCGCCGACATAAACGATCATGCCCGGCGTTGGCGGCAAAACGCCGATACCGAAGCAGGCGATAGTCATGCGATCCCATTGTGTTGCGACTTCTCGCACCACCATATCCTGCCATAACATATCGCGCAGTTTCCGCGACCCCACCACCATTGGCGCCAGCAGAAAGTGCGGCCTGCCACCAAAATGCTGAGCCGTCCGCAAGATGAGATGATTCATCTGCGAATATGTGCTTTCTTGACCGCTTTCACCCAAGAGCGGCACCACATCAACTGCCACCGGTTTGTTGGGGACGAGCAGATCCACCATGCGCGAGGTAGTACGCCCCCAACCTATGCCCAATACATCGCCATCCTTTATGCGTGTTTCGATAAATTTGGCAGCTTCGGCCGCGACCGCGCGTCGCGTCAATTCGTCAGATTTGTGCCCGTAGGGGACAAGAACGGCTTTTTCAATTGCGAATTTCTGGCTGAGTTCCAAGGCAAGCTGAGTTGAATCATCGCGGGGATCTATGATCTCGATGCGCACCAAGTGCTGATCACGCGCCCGCTGCAGATAAGTGGCTATCAGTGATCGGGATACCCCGAGTTGATTGGCGATTTCTTGTTGGGATAGATTGTCTTTGTAATACATATTGGCGATCTGCACCAAGGTCGCCATTTGGTCTGAGGGAAGGTCGGACATAATTGCTCACGGTCTTCTTGTTTACAGTATCGCGTTTCTGGCGCTCATTTGCCAATTCAATGGTACGCGTCAGGTCCAGGCCCGGATGGCGCGATGGGGCAAGCCTTCTTCCAATAGATAAGGGGGCAAGATGCCTTCCGCGGCGTATACATGAGCCGCTGCGCCCCAAAGCGCGGCGTTCGCCTTCGACTCGCGCAGGACACGCAAATCGCACTGTGCCTCGACGGTCATCAGAAAAGCGCGGATTTCCGAATCGATGCGTTCCACGAACCAGGGCGCCGCCTCGGTCACTCCGCCACCCATCACGATTAGGTCGATATCCAGCAGGTTCACGACGCCGCCCAGATTGATGCAGATCAATCGAATGACATTATCAACGATCCGCTCAGCTTCGAGATCGCCCAGTTCTATGGCGCTAAAGACCATGCGCGTGCTTACTTGGCCCTTATCAGCCAATGAGGCCAGGATCGGACTCTTGCCAGCTTCGAGAGCGGCTTGGCCGGCGCGGGCGATGGCCGGACCCGCGACATAAGTCTCGACGCAGCCACGTCGGCCACAACCACAGGGAAAACCGTTGATTTCGTCGAGGGTAGTATGGCCGAAGTTGCCGGCGAAACCATGCGCGCCGCCATAGAGCCGACCGTTGAGAAACAGGTAACCGCCATAACCGGTGCCGACGGTGGCCCAGGCGAAGTTGCGTATGCCCACCCCCGCGCCCCAAATCGCTTCCGCCAAGACGGCTTGACGTACATCCGTGGCGACACAGACGGGCAACTGAAAGCGCTCGCTGACCAGACGACCGAAGGGCAGGTTTCGCCAATGTAGATTGGGCACCAGGATAGCATCGCCGCTGACCAGATCGACATTGCCGCACAAGCTGAAACCGAGCAGAAGTTCGCCAGATACCAATTGTTGCGTCAATTCGATGTGCCTTGCCATCAAATCCAGCAATGCTGGCAGATCAGCCGCGCCATCAGCCGCAAATGGCACATCATATCGCGTGATTTCGCCATGTAATTGGCCGCCAACATCGATCAATGCCAGGCGCAAACTGGTTCCACCAATATCGAAAGCGAGAACTGGGTCGGCAAATGATGAGCTCAATGGTCGCTCCTCATCTGTATTCTGATTTAGCCGCGCGGCCCTACACAAGTCAGAAGGCTAATTCTCTTGATCGAGGGCGGGCATTTGTTGCCAGCGTTTGCTTTCCACGAAGGCAGGTTGCCCGTCGCGCTCCAACAGCAGTTTGCGGAAGCCCTTCTCAATGATAGGCGCGTAGTCGTGCCCGGCGCTTAGGTGGTATGAAGCGACGAAAACCAGCATATCATCACCGGTATTCACCACACGATGCGCCCACATGGGCGGGATATGCGAGATGGTACCCGCGCTCCAGGGTTCGGCGCGGAATTCGCCATCGATTGTTTGCAGCAATAGATAACCCTGGCCTTGTACGCAGAAATAGATCTCCGGCTGATCATCGCGCTCGTGAATATGGCCTTTGGTCATATGATACTCGTCACCGACCTTGCCGGGCAGCAAGCGCGTCACGCCGAGCGCCATATCGCTTTTGCTGGTTTCGAATGGGTGATACCAGATTTCGTAGACCAGGGGATCGCCCTCGTGGAGCAAACGCTTGATGGCAGCTTTGTCGTGAAACATCATCTGCAGATTGCTCAACTTGCGATCATCGCGGATTTGCACGGGATCAAAAGTGCCGCTAGCAAAGTCAAACTGCACGCTGATCGGATAATCGTTCTCGTTTAGCATGTCTGCTCCTCATGCCCAAAAAGATTCTTTTGGGTCGTATTATCTCAATGTTACAGTAAATTGGCGCGCGCCATATTCTCCAGAGTTTTACTTGACAAAACAGGTCACTGAAGGCAGCAAAACTGCTTTGCGGACCATCTCTAGCGCCGCTACCCTGCGCATATCCCACTCCAGAATGTAACTACTATTGCAGCTGGAACGACTCAATTCTGTGCTTCAACGTGCCTAAGAAAGCTGCCGCAACGGCACCGTCCAGCACACGATGATCACAGGCGACCGTAAGAGAGAGCAGCTGGGCCGGGTACATGCCGCCGTCGCTGGCGGGCAGGACGACCGCTCGTGGCGCTGCCACTCCCAGGATCGCGGATTGGGGTGGATTGATCAGCGGTGTGAACTGATTAATGCCGGTCATGCCCAAATTGCTGATGGTAAAGGTTCCGCCGCTGATATCTTGCAGGCTCAGCCTGTTTTCACGCGCCTTCTGTATTAAGTCTGCCAGTCTGGCTTCGATCTGGTTCAAGCTTTGTTGGTCGGCATCATGAATTACGGGCACACGCAAGCCATCCTCGGCTGCTGCGGCCACGCCAATATGCGCTGCCTCAAAAACGGTAATGCCGTCGCTTTCGAATCTGGCGTTGAGCAAGGGATGCTCACTCAGCGCCCGTGCGGTCAAATAGAACAGCAAGGTGGTCATGCCGAGCTTTTGCCCTGCTGACTTCGCCTGTGCCCGAAGCGCGAGCAACTGCTTGATATCGGCATCAATGGTCAGCGCGAATTGCGGCACCGTCTGGGCGCTTTCCGACAAACGCTGACCGGTGATCCGCTTTACCTGGCTGAGTTCGATGCGCCGCTCGCCTCGAGAGTCTTTTGATGGGGCTTTTGTTTCGGCGTAGTTGTCGACATCGGCGCCGCTGATTTTCGCGCCGTCGGCCGGCACTATGTCTGCCAAATTTATCCCCAATGCTTTGGCTTTGCGGCGCGCTACTGGCGATATTTTGTATGTCGGAGGTAAGTCTGTATTTTCGGTAGGTATTGATACTGTTGATTCTACTGTAGATATAGAAACCGATTCTTGCTCGAGTTCCGTCCGCGCCTCTGACCAGGTTTCGCCTTCTTTGCCGATGACTGCGAGAAGGTCTCCACGGTACACGGTTTGGCCAACTTCGGCAACAATTGTCAACAAAACACCGTTCTTTGGCGCTTCCAGCGAAAGCGTGGCTTTATCTGTTTCCAAATCCGCCAGCTCGTCGCCACGCTTGACAACATCGCCGACCTGCTTATGCCATGCCAGGATGACTGATGAATCGATCGACTCGCCCAGGTGGGGAAGTTTGACTACGGTAGGCATGGGCGGCTCCTAATCAGACAAAGCGCGTCGGACGGCCGCGCGGATATCTTCGACTTGCGGGATGACATGTCGCTCGGCCGCAGGCCCGAAGGGAATGGGTGTGTTATCTGCGGCGATTCGCTGCACTGGCGCTTCCAAATCATAGAAACAATGATCGTTGATGGTGGCCACCAATTCCGCAGCGACGCCAGCGCGCGAAGTATCTTCCGAGACAACGACAACGCGGTTGGTCTTTGCGATTGAGGCAGCGATGGTGTCCACATCCAGGGGCACCAGCGAACGCGGATCAATGACCTCGACCGAAATGCCCTCCACTGCCAGTTCTTCGGCCACCGTCAAGGCGCGGTGCAGCATAAGCAGTGTAGCGATGATAGTTACATCGCTGCCCTGCCGTTTGATATCTGCCGACCCCAAGGGGATGGCGTAAGGTTCTTCTGGCACATCCATGCCAATAGCTTGGATGGCGGAATCGGATAGCGCCTTGCCGCCACCAGGCGAGGCCGCGCCATAAAGCAGCTTGTGTTCCACAAAAAGGACCGGGTTGTCATCGCGGATGGCGCTGATGATGAGCCCCTTGGCATCGTAGGGTGTAGACGGCATGACTATTTTAATACCGGGCGTATGCATGAAATACGCTTCGATACTCTGCGAATGCTGGGCACCGCGCCCGGTCGCCCCTTGTGGCCCGCGCAGCACCAGTGGAACCATGGCTTGTCCGCCAGACATCAGACGGATTTTGGCGGCCTGATTAACGACTTGATCCATGGCACAGAATATGAAATCCAGGTATTGGTATTCGACAATCGGCCGTAAACCCGTGAGCGCCGCGCCGATGCCCAAGCCGGTAAAGCCGGCTTCAGAGATTGGCGTATCCCAAACGCGCAAGTCGCCAAATTCGTCGAGCATATCATGGGTGACGTGGAAGGCGCCGCCAAACTTGCCAACGTCTTCGCCGAGCAGGATGATGCTCGGATCTGATCGCATTTCCTGCACGATGCCTTCACGTATGGCTGCTGCCAGTCCTAATTGCCGCATTGGCTGCTCCTAACTTTAAGATGTGACGTGCGCCAAATAATCTTCGGCGGCAACATCGTTACAAGATTGCGCGTACTCAATTGCGGCTTCGACCGCTTCTTCCGCCTCACTGCGGATGGAGTCCAATTCCGCTGCTGTGGCCAGCCCTTGCGCCAATATGCCACTCGCCAATCGTTCTATAGGATCGGCGGTCTTCCAGGCGTCGACCTCATCGGAGGGACGATATCCGGCGGCTTCAAAGCGGGCGTGTCCGCGAATGCGGTAAGTTAAGGCCTCGATCAAGGTGGGGCCGTCGCCGGCGCGCGCACGCTCAACCGCTTCACTTGTGGCTTGGTGCACGGCCAACACATCGTTGCCATCGACGCGCGCGTTCGGCATGCCATAGGCGCAGGCACGGGAGGCCAAATCCGGCACTGCTGAGGACTCCGCCACGGTCATGGACAAGGCATACTGATTGTTTTCGATGATATAGATGGCCGGCAAGTCCCACAGCGCGGCCATATTCAGCGCTTCGTGAAATATGCCTTCGTTAATGGCGCCGTCACCGAAAAAGCTGACAGCGACCTGCCCACTGCCACGTACGCGTGCGGAAAGCGCCGCGCCGGTGGCGATGGGAATGCCGGAACCAACGATGGCAAACGCGCCCAACATGCCTTTGCTGAAATCGGTAAGGTGCATCGAGCCGCCCATGCCGCGGCAACTGCCTTCGCGCTTGGCAAACATCTCCGCCATCATTTCATTCAGCGGCACGTCTTTGGCGACGCAATGGGCATGGCCACGGTGCGTGCTGGTGATGGTATCGTCGGCATTGAGGGCGCTGACCACACCAACCGCAACGGCTTCCTGGCCCACGGCCTGGTGCATCGTTCCGGGCATGGTGGTTGTCAGAAACAAATAATACAGCTGCTCTTCAAATTCGCGCGCCTCTAGCATCTTGCGAAACATGCGCAGCAAGAGCTCGGGGTCTTGCCCGGCGCAATTGGCCGGATCGCGCCGAATTTCGATGTCTGTGCTCATATTATTAGCTCCTATTCATGTATCATTTTGCGCGCGTTAGCCAGTAAAGATTGATCTATAACCATAGCCCGGCGGACCTATTCGCTACCGTCCTGCGACTCAAACGCAACCACCCGCACGGGAAAAGCTTCAGCGCCTTTGATTTTGACGGGCAGAACAAAAGCAACAAATCGCTTGCCCAGCAACTGGTCGAGGTTGGCCAGGTATTCGATCAAAGCAATGCCCGCGCCCAGAAGCAGTTCATGATTGGGTTGTCCCGGCATGGGAGCGCCAGACTGGCTGCGCACCTCGTGGCCAGAGGTATCCACGCCCATCAGCTTGATGCCCGGCTCTTCCGCCAGCCAGGCGATGCATTCGGTGGTGAACCAGGGGCGGTCGTGCTGTTGATCTGAATAATAATAGGCATCATTGCCGGTGTAGAAAAAACCATATCGCCGGGCCGGATCAAGTCCGCCGCAGCGGCTTTCAACTCGGACAGGGTGATTTTACTATTGTTGCTGCGCCAAGCGGAAATATCGATAACCACGCCCTCGCCGATCAGCTGCGAAAGCGGATACTCGGCCGCGTCCTGCCCGTCTTTGACATGATGATAAGGAAACTCGATATGCGTGCCGCAGTGGGTATTCATGATGATCTCGGAAATGATGTACCAGGCGTCATCGAGGCGCTTATATTTGCGGAATTGAGGCCACTCTTCAGTGAAGCGCGTTTCCAATTCCATGCGATATTCTTCCCGCGCCGGATCCGAGACATGCGATAAATCGACAGGATTGCTGATATCGATGCAGAGCTTGTTCATAATGTTGAGCCCCTCATTGAATCTCCCGGCTCGTCTGCGCAGATTGCATTGTCTCGCCGGGCATAAAATCCATCCTAGACAAGCGTTTGACATTTGATAATTGACAGATGTCAAAGAGCGCTATAAGTATAGTTTCAATTGCGGAGAATGCCGTATCGTCGTATCTCATTTCGCGACGTCAGTTAATGTAGCCGCTACCGAGAAAAGGATACGCAAATCATGCGCAGGATAATTGCTGTTCTGTTATTTGTAGCTTTAACGGCGATGTTTGCCTTGCCAGTGGCTGCACAAGATTCGGTCACCATTGGTTATGGCGCGCCAGAATTTAGCGGCGGCCAAGGCGTGATCATGAGTGGTCTGGTCAATGCGGCGGAAGCCAAGGGCTGGCAAGTCATCAGTTCTAACGCTAATTTTGATGCCGAAGCGCAAGCCAATCAGATCGATAATTTCATTTCGCAAGGCGTCGATGCAATCGTGGTCGTGCCGGTTGATAGCCAGGCCATTTGCTCCTCGGTACAACGGGCGCAGGATGCCGGCATTCCCTTCTACACCATCGACCGCGCGCCCCTGGGCTGCGAGATCAATATGACGGTGCAGTCGGACAATTACATGGCGGGTCGTCAAGCGGCCGAAGGCCTGGTCGGGCTACTGACCGTGCGCTACGGCGAGCCAACCGGCACCGTGCTCGAGCTACAAGGCGATCTGGGACAGAACGTGGCGCAATTGCGCGGCGGCGGTTTTAACGATTTCCTCGCCGATTACGAAAATATCGAGATCATCAGCCGTCCCACCGAATGGCGTGCGGAAAACTTCAGCCAGGCGACACTCGATGTGGCGGCCAGCACCGAATTGGATGCCATTTATATGCATTCCGATTGTGTTGGCACAAAGGTTGTCACGGCTCTGCTGGATCAGTTGGGTCAACTGGTGGAACGTGGTGGCGATGGTCATATCTTCCTGGTCGGTGTTGATGGCTGCCCGGATGCGCTGTCTTCAATCCGCGCTGGTCATTCCGATCAGGCATCAAGCCAGCCCCTGCCGGACTTCGGCATTATCACCGACTGGATCGAGATGGAAATGAGCGGCATGATGATCGAGACGGGCGATGTCGTACAAGAAGGCGCCCCTGGTCACCGGCCAGCATTACCGCATCCGACACCGGTTACATGCTCAATCTGGCCACAACCAGTGTCAATCCCGCTAACGTCACTAGCGATGCATTGTGGGGCAATCAAGCAGAATAAGCGTGACGTTGCATAGCATTTGGGGGGGGCAATATTGTGCGAGAGGCTTGCGAAATTGCAGGTCCTCTCGCCTATCAACCCCGCACTTGGCCCTACCGCGATGCTTCAGAAAGAGGGCGAGCGCTTCGCCGCAGACTGGAGCATTGGCGCGTCGACGTTTTGAGGCTTTTGGAAAGCCATGTAGTTACATATCATTTATTTGCGTAGGCAGTGTGCAGAATTGAACAACAGTTATTCCGGAATCATCATCAGGCAATGATTATTAAAGTAATGATGCAATATAGAGAATTATCCAGCCGCCAGTATCGGCGCGGCCAGCGCTCTCAAGAGGCAGGCTCATGAAGCAGGCCGGACCCAATCGTCTGGTCTCTCTAATTGTCGATAACTTGATCTGGCTGTTTGTCATCAGCGCCTTTATCGCTTTTTCACTCCTGTCAGATCGCTTTCTTTCTCCTTTCAACCTGGGCAACATTCTGCTGCGCTCGGCAGCCTTTGGCATGCTGGTGCTCAGCCAAGCCTATACCTTCATTACCGGCAACTTCGATCTCTCCGTAGAATCGACACTGGGACTGACGGCGATGTTTGCGGCGCTGATGCTGGTGACCTCAGATGCGGGTGGCTGGGGCTGGCAATTGCATCCGCTGCTGGTGATCTTGCTGATGCTGGTCCTGGGTGGTTTGATCGGCTTGTTCAACGCCGTACCGATTACCAAAGTAGGTGTCAACAATTTGCTGGTGACTATCGCCATGTTATTTGTGTTGCGTGGCGCGACCTAAGGCATTTCGCCAGGTACCAGCATCTCTTTCTTTCCCAAAGAATTCACCTGGCTGGGTGGTGGCAACTTTTTTCGTATCACCACCGACAATGGCAACTTCTTACTTTCGGTAGCGGGCATATTCGCGATTCTGGCTTTTTTGGTGGGGCATATACACACGCGTTATACACAGTTCGGGCGCAATATGTACGCGGTCGGTGCCGATGCCGATGCGGCGTGCGCGGCCGGCATCAATGCGGATCGCGTCGTCATCATCGTTTATATAATCGCTGGTGATTGCGCGGCCTTCGGCGGCTTGCTGCAAGCAGGACGTCTCAATGCTGCCACACTGACCTTGGGCGCCGATCTGATCTTTGCCGTGCATGGCGCGGCCATCATCGGCGGTATGAGCATATATGGCGGCCGCGGCAATATCATCGGCGCCTTTGGTGGCGTTCTGCTCTGGTCGATTCTGGATACCGGCTTGAATATCATGGGGGTTTCGCCCTTCTGGATTGATGTCAGCCGCGGCTTGCTATTGCTCTTCGCGGTGCTTTTGGACGCGCTGCGCGTGCGTTATCAACATAATGTACAAATGCGTCTGGCATTAGCGGATACCACGGTCGGATTGGAAGACAAGGCGCATAGCGATGGCTGAGGCAAAAGGGCACGCGGTCGAAGTCTTGCTCGATATGCGCGGGATCAGCAAATCGTATCCCGGCGTACTAGCCTTGGCAGATGCCGATTTCACCGTCAGGCATGGCGAAATCCATGGCTTGGTAGGCAAGAACGGTGCCGGCAAATCGACGCTTATGGGCGTGCTGATGGGCATCCGACAAGCCGATAGCGGCAGTGTCGCCATTGATGGAAGCGAGTTGCATCACGCTAGCCCACAGACGATGCTCGACGCTGGCATTTCTTATGTGCCACAGCATATCAATTTGCTCAATACTTTAACCGTTGCCGAGAATATCCTGGTCGGCAAGCTGCCCAAGAACCGGTTTGGTCTGGTGGATTGGAAGGCTGTCAATGAAGATTCACAAGCGCGGCTGCAACGGCTGGGCCTAAAACTGGATGTTCGACAGCCGGTGGAAGGGCTAAGCGTCGCCGAGCGGACCATGCTGGCGATTTCCAAAGCGCTTTTCAACAATGCCCGGCTGATTATCCTCGATGAACCTACCGCCGCCCTCTCCCGGTTGGATATCGACCTGCTTTTCAGTTTTGTGCGGGCACAGCAAGAACAAGGCGTGGCCTTCATCTATATTTCGCATCATCTCGAAGAAGTGTTTGAGATCTGTGATCGCGTCACCGTCATGCGGGACGGTCGGATCGTCGGTACGCGTGAGATCAGCGATATCGATGTGCCGGATCTGATCCACATGATGGTGGGCGGCGGTGTGCAAGAATATGAACGGGAAAGCACCGCCGGCTCGGATATCGTGTTTGAAGTCAACAATCTGGCGCGGCGCGGCGCGTACGAGCAGATCAATTTTTCGTTGCGGCGTGGCGAGGTGGTCGGCATTTCCGGCTTGCAGGGCAGCGGCGTTGACGAGTTGGCGCAGGCGCTTTTTGGTCTGGAGCGGCTCGGCGTTGGCGAGGTGCTTGTGAACGGAGCAGCCTATCAGCCCGGCAGCCCGAAACAAGCCTTCGAAGCGGGCGTGGCCTATCTGCCGCAAGACCGGCATCGATTTGGATTAGTGCAACTGCGCTCGGTGCGTGAAAATGTCACTTATTCCGTGCTGGATCGTCTGGTGGGACGCTTGGGCATATTGAAGCGCGGGCGAGAGCAGCAGATCACCGAAGAATATATCGACAAACTGGGAATCGTCACGCCGGGTGCGGAACAGCGGACGCTGCTGCTTAGCGGGGGCAATCAACAGAAGGTTGTCTTCGCCAAATTGGCGGCAACCCAACCCCATGTCTTGATCCTGCATGAGCCGACGCAAGGTGTGGATGTGCAGGCAAAAGTGGATATCTTCAATATCATCAATGATCTCTCTGGGCAAGGTGTCGCCACCTTGATCGTTTCCAGCGAAGTGCGTGAATTGATCGGACTTTGCGATCGCATAATGGTGATGTATGAGGGGCGCATCACGGACGAGTTCTCACGCGCCGGGCAGGATATGCGGCCGGAAGATATATTGCTGGCGATCGAGGGAGGTCGTAACAATGCAGATGCCTAACCGCCACGACCTGCTCGATCACATGTCGCGACATTTCATTTGGGTGGTGCTGGTTTTCACCGTGCTGGTCTTCGGTTTGACGATCGAAGGTTATCTGCGCGTATCCAACATCACCAACATTCTCATCACCGGCTCTGTGTTGGGCGTAATGGTGATCGGGCAATCCCTGTGTTTGATGGCGCGCAAGCTGGATCTGTCCGCCGAGGGCACGGTCTCGCTGGTGGCGGTGGTGGCCGCCTGGCTGATGCTTCCTTATCGCGAATCCGATTATGCGCAGGCGGGTGGCGTGGGCATTGAGCTGGATCCGCTGCTGGTGATTCCGCTGGTCTTGGTGCTGGGCACCTTTATCGGTTTTGTCAACGGCGTCATGATCATGAAGCTAAAAATGAATTTCTTCATCGTCACCTTGGCGATGCAATTGGTCTTGCGCGGATTGGCATTGGCGATTAGTGAAGGCGCGATTATGCCGGGCACACCCGATGTCTTCAATTGGCTGGGAGGTGGTCGCGTTGCCGGTATTCCCGTTTCGGTGTTGGCGACCATCGGATTGTACCTGGCATTTGGCTTTGTCATGAGCCGCATGCAATTTGGCCGCAAGGTTTATGCCGTCGGCGCCAACGAAGATGCCGCGCGCGCCTCCGGCTTTAATCCGGCGCGCACCGTGATCCTGGTGTATATGGCGAGCGGATTCCTGGCGGCGCTGGCGGCCTGGATGCTGCTGGGCAGGCTGGAAGCTTCTGTGCCGACCCTGGGTGTGGGCTTGACGTTGAATGTGGTGGCGGCAGCGGTCATCGGTGGCGTCAGCTTGAAAGGTGGCGAAGGCTCAATCATCGGCGCTTTTGCCGGGGTTTTGTTCCTGGCGATGGTCAATAATGCCTTGAACCTGATGAATGTCGATCCGCTCTGGGTTAATGCCGTGCGCGGTTTGATTATCCTGGTGGCGCTGATCATTGATGCGCAGAAGTCTCGCTACCGCGGTCGTGCCGGACCCTCCACACCCAAAGCGAAAGTCAAGGTCGAGCCCAAGCAAAACGCCGCACTCTCCTGAACCGCAGACGCGCGGCAGCAGCGAAAAGGGCGACCGCGCTCACACAAAAACAAATCTTCTGCACCTGTGGGCATCGCGGTTAATTCATTGAGTCTCTAAATCGTTACGACAGTAACGCATCGCAAAACGCTCAGTCGGATGTAGACGGTTCGTCCGACGCTGACTTAAATTCTATCGCTACCGGCTTGGTCCCGCGCAGCAAGGGCAGCAAGCGAAAGAGCAGGAACTTAAGCCCGAATTTCCGGCTCATGCGCTGTGCTTGTGCTTTGATGTCTTGTGGGCTATCGAGCACACGGGCGTTGGCGGCAACCCATACACCTTTGGTGTTGCCAGCGGCATCGCATGGCGCCAATCTGACGCGGGAGTTGTTGCGGATGCGTTTGACCTTGCCGCTGTTCGCCAAGGTCCAGCAAAAGAGATTGCAATCTTCGCTAGTAATCCAGACAGGTGTACAAATAGTCCGGCCGTCTTTGCCAAACGATTCGATGGAAATGTATGGTGTGTTGCCAAGGTCACTGAATTGGCTCATAACCGTGAGGGGGACGGTTGTGCCATCAGGCGCAGACCTCGGCCTCGGCAGACCAACGGTGCGTCAGCGGGCGTTCTTCCAGTGAAGCCAGGTATTCCTTCGCGGCATGCCAGGAGTCGCGCCATTCTTCGTAACCTTGTACCTGTGCCGGGTTCTTGCGGCTGCGCACGATCAGGCTAGGGAATTCGTCGCGGCCGGTGGGAACGCCGATGGGTTGATAACGCAGATCGAAACTCCAGCGGATGGTATCGCTGCGGTTTACCAAGGAACTGTGCTGTGTCAGCCGATGCATGAAAATGGCATCGCCGGCTTTGATTGGCAGCGGGACCGGTTCGCCGGCCAACAAGTGATGCGGTATTTCGACCTGCTCGAAGGGACAATGTTCGGTGATACCGTCTAGATGACTATAAGGCACCGCCTGTAGACAGCCGTTTTCGACGGTGGCATCGGTGATGGCGAGCCAAACTGTGAGAATCTCAGTATTATCGGCGATAGGGCGATGGACGCCTTGGTCTTGATGCCACTTGGTCTCTGTGGTCAGGTTAGCCATGCCGGGGGCGACTTTCGTTTGTGCGGGTTTGATGCGTACGTGCTGGATGGGATTGGAAAGAATCTCGCCGCCGATGACTTCTTCGACTTTGTCGAGAACGCGACCGTTACACAGCAGATCGTAGACCGAGCGACTGACATTTATGGTTGCATCGGTACGCACTGTTTCGTTGGACAAGGCGATATCCATGTAGGCAAAGACATCCTTTTTCGCTTCGCTCAGGATAGCAGTAAGCCGCTGCTCGAAGGGAAGCCCCTGATACGCTGACGAGATCAGTCCCTCGGCAAACCATTGTGGTGCCAGACGGTCAAGCAATTGACGATAATCATCGAAAACCGCTTGCAGGGACTGTTCGTCCAGCAGTCCTTCGACGACGGCGTATCCTCGCGTCTCGATTTGTTTTTTGAGTGCACTGCCCATGCTTCACCTCCCGTTTCGGAAAGTATAACTACAGGTGGGAATTCCGTCAATGAGTTGCTGCGCTGCCTTGACTAATCCCCATCGCGCCAGCGGTTCCAAGCGGATGTTGCTGCGAAGACCAGTGCAAATATCGTACTCAGTGTCAGCACGATGCAAGCGCCGGAGGGGATATCCAAATAGTAGGAAGCGTAAAAGCCGACGATGCCGCTACAAATGCCGATTATGCTGGCGATGATGATCATATGATGCAGGCGATTGACCAGCAGGCGCGCCGTGGCAGCCGGCGTGATCAGTAGCGCCAGCATCAGCGCAATGCCAACTGCTTGCAAACTGACAACGATGGTTACAGCGATCAAAATCAGCAGCAGCAGACGCAAGAACTCCACCGGCAGACGCAAGCTGTGGGCCAGGCTTAGGTCAAAGCTGATGATCAGAAATTCCTTGTAAAGCAGCAGAATGATGACCAGCACTATGGCCGACATAGCCGCCATCAACAGCAGGTCGTATTGGCTGATGCCATTGATGCTGCCAAAGAGGATATGCGTCAAGTCGGAGGTGTAACTGGACTGGGTGCTGACGATTGCGATGCCCAGCGCGAACATGGTGACAAAAACGATGGCGATGGCGCTGTCTTCTTTAAGTTCCTGATTGCGCGTCAGCCAGGCGATCACTAGTGCGGCCACGATGCCGGCGCCCAATCCGCCGACAAAGAGATTGCTGCCGACATTGCCTCCGCTGGCGGTATACGAGAGCGCGATGCCGGGCAATATGGCGTGGGACAAGGCATCGCCGAAGAAAGCCATGCCACGCACCACCACGTAACATCCCACCAGAGCATTGATGCCACCGACAAGGATCAGCGCCAGCATGCCACGTTGAATGAAAGAGTAGCTGAGCGGTTCGGACAAGAAACTAAGGATGTCCACGTCCCGCTCCTTTGTCTTGGTCTTTGCTGAACATGAGCAATTCGTCACCTTGCGCGAAGACGGGAATGGCGCCACCAAACGCGCGCGTCAGATGCTCCGGTTTCATCACCTCGGCCGGTGCCCCGTATGCCAGTATTTCGCTTTTGAGAATCAGGATCTTGTCGCAGTGCAAAGCGGCGTTTTCCATGTGGTGCGTCGAGAGCAAGATGGTTATGCCGTGGTTGGTCAAGATACCGAGCGTCTCGATGATCTCTTGCTCGGCGGTCTGGTCGACACCGGTAAAGGGCTCATCCAGGACCATAATCCGCGTATCTTGCGCCAATGCGCGCGCGATAAAGACCCGGCGCCGTTGCCCGCCGCTGAGTTCGCTGATTTGCCGGTTTGCCAAGTTTCCCAAGCTGAGATGCTGCAAAATATCACGCACGATTTCACTGTCATCTCTGCCCGGTAAACGGAACCAACCGATATGACGGCTGCGTCCCATCATCACCACATCAAAGACCGAAACCGGGAAGGACCAGTCAATCGCGCTTTGCTGTGGCACATAACCGACGTTGCTATGGCTGCTGTGGCAATCTTCGCCATAGATGGAAATATGCCCTTCCGTAAATGGCAGTACGCCGGCAATGGCTTTGAAAAGTGTGCTTTTGCCGGCGCCGTTGGGCCCAATAATCGCGACACGCTCGCCCGATTCTACCGTGAAATGGACATCGTTCAGCGCGTGACGGTTGCCTGGGTAACCGGCCGTCAAGTGGTCAACTTGCAAGGCGGGTTGATCCGGCCTGGTTTGTCGCGAGGAATGATGGAATCCAAGTTTGACCACGAGTCACCTACCTGGATTAGTCGCCGAGCAGAGAATAGATGATGCTGGTCACGTTGAAGCGCATATAATCAAGATAAGTTGCGGCCGGTCCATCGCTTTCACTTAGCGTATCGCTATAGAGTCCAACCAGTGTTGCGCCGCTTTCGTCCGCGATCGTGCGCATGGTGGTTTCTCTGGCGAAGGTATCGCCGAAAATCGCTGGCACGCCTTCTCCACGCACGAGATCAATCAAGGCCGCGATATCGCGCGCGCTGGGCTCCACCATCGTCGACATACCCGGCACGATAGTGGTCTCAATTTCGAAGCCAAAATTTGTCGCGAAGTAACCCAGAGAATCGTGACTGGAGATTATTATGCGGTTTTCCGCGGGTAATTCTTGCAGTGCGGGCAGAATAAATTCGGCTTCCAAAGCGATCAAATCCTGGGCGTAGGCGTGGGCATTGGCGGCATAGATTTCGGCATTGGCATGGTCCAAATCGGCCAGCGTATCTCGGATCTTCAGTACCCAGTAAATCACATTATGCGGATCCATCCAAACGTGCGGATCACAAGCGCCTGCTTCATGCGCATGGGAGTCGTCTCCGTGTCCGGTGCCGCAATCGATATCTTCTGCGCGGCCCAGCGCAGTAAAGTGGGCATGACCTTCTTCTTCGCCTACTAGCGCGGCGAATTCGGCATCATGCGCATCACAGCCGCTCAGGGTCATTTCGTCGTGCTCGTCTTCGTGTTCGTCTTCACGATCATCGGCGGCTTCGATGCTTTGCTCCGCCTCAGGTTCATCTTCGTGTTCGTCTTCGTGATGCATGCCCGCGCCAAAAGGCCTGATTTCGATGCAAGCAGAGGCGACGATGATCGTGGCTGTCTCGCCGGCGCTTTCGATTGCAGCGAGCAGCCCCTCCTCAAATCCCGCGCCGTTGATGAAGACGAGATCCGCCTCGGCGACGGCCGTGAGATCGCTCGGCGATGGCAAGAATGCATGAGCATCGGCACGCACGGGGATAAGCGACCGCACTTCAATTTGGTCACCGGCAACATTGCGCATGACATCGGCCAGGATGCTATGCGATGCAACTACGGCAATCTCGTCATCTTGCGCATCCAGATCCAATGATGGTAGCAGCATTCCGACTAGAATCAGAAAAGGAACAATGGTTTTCACTGGCATGCGATACATTCTCAATGTCTGATACTGATACTAAGTATCATTCTAATGAGATGTAAGGGCGCATGCAAGTCAGAAAACAGTTTCAATCAATTAAGAATATGGTAAATCCAGACGCCGGCAGGCGCTCGTGCTTTGTTCCTGTTCAGATTTGCGGCTTGTCGGTACACTGCGCCATATGAAAAACTCGCCAATTTTGTCCGAAGATACCCAACCTCATGCGCCGGATTGGGATGATACCCAACCCACTTCGGCCATGGTACGGTCCCGACCGTCGCGTCAACGCGGACGCTGGCTGCTGCTGTCCACCATCGTCGTGACATCTTGCACACTGGCAATCACCTTGACGTTCTGGCTGCGAAGTTTGCCTGAATACGCGACCAGCGAAATCATCTTCAATAAGCAGATCACGCTTGTCCGGGACGGATCCAGACTGGTCGTTGAAACGACCGTCGAAACCGTTGCCGAACTCTTGCGGGAAGCGCAAATCGAGCTGCCGCCCAATGTCTCGCTATCGCATGACTCCAATGACTCGCTCAGCGATGGCATGACTATCACGCTTATGCGGTCCCGCGATGTGACGATCGAGTTCGCTGAGGACCAGCGCAAGGTTGGTACATTTTTGGATAATCCGCTGCGAATCCTGGAGAGTGCGGGTATCGAAGTTAGCAGAAACGACAAGATCTGGGTCAATGGCGCGCTGGCACGCTTTGATGCCTTGCCCGGCTGGACGATCCCGGCCCAACATATCAAGATTCGCCGGCCGCTGCGCTTGACAATCGTGGATGCTGGCGAGGCATCCGAGATAATGAGCACAGCCGACACCGTCGCTGATGCCTTGCTCGATGCCGGCATCACGCTGCATGCGAGCGACATAGTAACGCCGCCCCTGGGTTCACTGATCGTGGCAGATGCGCCCATAACGATACGGCGGGCACTGCCAATTACGCTCAAGGTGGATGGCGTTGTCATAGAAGCGCGCAGCAATGCCCGGCGTGTGGATGCGCTGTTGGAAGAGCTGGATGTAGCGCTATTCGGACTCGATTTCGTGATACCGGCGGGTGCTAGCGAAGTCAGCAAGGATATGCAAATCGAGATCGTGCGTGTCACGGAAGAGGTGATCGCTCACAGCGAAATCATCCCATCCGGCTTTCGCTATGAAGCGAATGCCAGTATGAGTCTCGATGAAAAGGCTGTCGTACAGCTTGGGCAGGAAGGGACGAATGAGGTCCGCAGCAGCGTGCGATATGAGAACGGCGTGGAGGCCAGCCGGGTTGTGACCGAGACGGTGATCAGTGTCGAGCCGCAGGATCACGTGGTGCAGTATGGCACAAACATCGTACTGCGTTCGGTCGATACGCCGGAGGGACCGCGCCGCTATTGGCGTAAACTATGCATGCTGGCTACCAGTTATCATCCGGCGGTGCTGGGCGGCGACGACACTACGTCCATTGGGTGGAAGCTGGCCAAGGGTATTGTGGCTTCCGACCCGAAGATTATTCGTTACCGGACAGAAGTCTTCGTACCGGGATATGGTACGGGAACCATGGCGGATACGGGCGGTCCGCGCAGTTCACCTTACTGGATTGATCTGGGTTATAGCGATGAGGATTGGAAATCCTGGCGGCGCTACGTAAACGTCTATTTGTTGGAACCGACGCCCTCGCAGATCGACTATCTCCTGCCAGCCTGGACAGCAAATCGCAACTACGCGGGCAGCTGTGGCAGTTAGCTATTCGGGATCATAAACTGCCAGTGCTTCCTCTTGCGAGGGCAAGGGATTATAGGGAGTCTGCCACCAGCCGGGGTAGGGCTTTATGAAGCCGCCTTCTTGTATATCGAGAATGCGACGGATCATCGGGGCGACCACCTCAGAGCCTTCGCGCGAGTTGGCCATAACACCGGCGAAAGCGATTCTCGGCTCCTCAGCCGGATAATAGGCCACGAACCAGGCATTGGGTTGACCGGCAGTTTCGGCAGTGCCGGTCTTGCCACAGAGCTGGTATTCCGCATCACCAAAGACAAGCCAGGCCGTGCCAAAATCTTCGACCGTGGTCACATCACACATGCCTTTTCGGATGATGGCAAGCGCATCGGGATCGAAATCGACCTGGCGTAAACGCGTCGGTTTGTTCTCGACCTTATAATCCGAGCTGCCGGGGTTGCCGACATGGCTGACAACATAAGGTTTGTGCATGATGCCGCCGTTGGCGATCATCGCGGTGGCTTGCGCCATTTGCAACGCCGTCACGCTGACATTTCCCTGTCCGATGGCATTGTTGATCGCTTCGGTTGACTCGTCCGGATTTTCAGGAAAGGCGACATTACCGGAAGCTTCGATTCCCAGGCCCGCGATGCCAGTGGCGCTGCCGAATCCCAACATTTCAGCGTAGGTCGCTTGCAGATTCGTTTCCTTTTCCCACAAACGCGCGCCCATCTCCCAGAAAAACGGATTGCAGGAGGTGGCCAATGCTCCGCTCATATCGACCAATCCGGTAGCGCGCTTATTCTCCAGCAGGCGCCAATCGTAGCGTACTGGCCGGGCATCCCCGAATCTTTCTTGCCCGTACCACTCTATGCCGCAATCGAATTGCTCATCTTGACCAAATATGCCGTCTTCGGAGGCGGCTGCCATAAGCGTCACGATCTTGTAGACCGAACCCGGCGTGTATTGTTCTGCAATGGCTTTGTTGCCGAAGGGCAAACGTGGATCGCGGTTGAGCTGGGCGGTGCGATTGGCGACATTGTAGCGTGTGTCGGGATTGAAAATATGCGGGTCGAAACTGGGATAGCTGACCATGGCGAGGATTTCGCCGGTGTTGATATCCATGGCGACGATGGCGCCGCCCAGCGTGATGCCTCCCCAATCGAGCAGGGAATAATTGACCGCGTCCGCCATCGCCTGCGCTGTGACTTCTTGCAGGTCACGGTCGATGGTCAGGGTGATGGACCTGGGCGGTGTGCCCGCAGACGTAACCAACTCGCGTACCTCCTCGCCACCCTGCGCCACGATGCGCAAGGTGCGCTGCGGTTTGCCAGCCAGCGTTATTTCGTAGGTGTATTCGATGCCGGCGCGCCCAACCAGGTTGCTTTCGTCATAACCCTGCGCTTCCCAAAACTGGATTTGCTCACTGGGCATCTGGCCGATATAGCCAGCGACGTGCGTGGCAATGCCATGGCCATAATACCGGCGAGTTCGGTATTGCAAGACCTTGCTAATGCCTTCATCGGCCGCTGTTATGCCGCAGTCGTTTTCCAACGCTTCCTGGTATTGAAGGTATCGTTCCGGATCGATTTCGGCGATTTGGAAAAGGGTTTCAGCGAGGTATTCGGCGAAGATATTGCGCAGGGTATTGACCTGCTGCCGGGTGACGATCCCCAGGGTATCGAGGCATTCATCGACGCCATTCATATCTTGCTGCGCCACGTAAAGGCTGGCGACCAAGCCCCCTTCTTCCGCCAGTGGATTGCCATTGCGATCCAATATATTCGCGCGAGTGGGAAACTTCGGATCTTCTTTCAAACGTGCCTTGGATGACAAGGCGTCGAAGATATCCATGGTTGACCAGGCGACTTTCCATCCGCCCTCATTGACCAAACGCATGGTGCGATTGTTGTCCCGGATGCGGCCGAAAGTATTGGATTCAACAACGATGTCATAATCGATGACCGCCGTCGTTCCTTGATAATTGACCTGGTTGAGAGAATGAGAGACCCCGGCGAAACTCAATTCGCTATGTGCCTCGGTATAGCGATTAATGAAGACCTGCCTGGCGAATAACTCGCGGCTGCGCCCGGCCAGCAGGCGATACATGGTTTCGTAGTCTTCACCACTCCAAGCCTTGATGAAATCTTGCAAGACATCGGCCGGTTCGCGGCTTGTGACCTGGCTTACTGGCGCGGGTGAGGTGGCAGCAGCGATATTATCACGTTCCAGCAATACGGAATCGCAGGCAGCAAGTGTCAAAAAACTGATTAAGAGCAGGAAAGGAAGGGGTTTACAGGTCATGAGTGGCGCCGAGGCGTGAACTCCCTTGCGATGGAAAAGCGCATGATATTCGACTTGCTCTCTCCGCATTATGCCTTGTGACGCCTGCCTGCGCAATCTTGATCGCAGTGAACGGCGGACAATCACCGCTAACGTCAATCCGCGTTCCAACTGGCTTGAGTCGCGATGGGTCGCGTCTCGACTGATTTATTCGCCTCACAGACATTCATCGTAGAAGCGCGTATACTCGATAGGGTAAATTGGCGAAAGTTGTTGACTAGATGAACGCAAACAATGATCTTTCGGCCCAATCGCTAACGGCTCGTAACCGCATCTACCTGTCAGCCATAAGCTGCTTCCGCGAACGCAGTTACGGTGCCGTCTCGATGCGTGATATTGCCGTGGCGGCCGGCGTATCTGTTGGCTTGAGCTACCGATATTTTGCTGGCAAAGACGCGATCATCATGGCTTGGTACGACGAGCGGGTCACCGTGACTACTCAAACAATGGCGGCGCTGCCAGCCGGGCAATTGGCGGATCGCTATCATCAGGCGCTGTTGCATGCTTTACGCGAGTTGCTGCCGATGCGTTCCGCAGTGCAGGCATTGTTCGCGGCTACCATGCAAACCGATTCGCGCATGCCACTGATGGATAGTCCGCAAGGTCAGCGCCTGGCTTCCGCTTATGGTCAACTCGTGTTGGACTCTGAAGATGCCTTGCGCGATGCAAAAGCATCACAACTGGGCACTGTCTTGTATGCTTTTCACATGCTAATCGTTCTGTTTTGGCTCTATGATCGCTCGCCGGAGCAGCGTTCGACGCAGAAGCTGCTCCGACTGGCGCACGAGTTCTTTAGGCTATTGCGTCCGATGTTCTTTTTGCCGATGGTACCGCAGGGAATTGCCAAGTTGGCGGAAATCGTGATGCCGACTAGCGCCGACTCAAAAGGCTCCGCTGCGCAAGACGACGCGAGGTATCGTCAGCATGAGGATTTCGATATCCATCGAGATTGACCAGTTGTCGATATAATAGATATCCATGGCGCACATTTCGTCAAAGGGCACGTTGCTGCGCCCGCGCACTTGCCACCAGCCAGTCATGCCGGGCGTGATTTGCAAGCGCCGTACGTGCCGCGCCTGGTAATGCTCCACTTCGTCCGGGGTTGGCGGACGCGGACCGACCAGGCTCATCTCTCCACGCAGGACGTTGAGCAGGTTGGGCAGTTCATCAAGGCTGGTGCGGCGCAAGAATTTGCCCACGCTGGTGATACGTGGATCATCAATGAATTTGGGATGGCGCGGATCTTCGCCAGAGGCTTGCAGCATGGCGTCATGCATCTCCTCGGCATTGGCTATCATGCTGCGGAACTTGAGCATCTCGAATCTGTTTCCGTCTTTGCCAACGCGTAACTGGCGAAAAATGATCGGACCTTCGCCTTCCAATTTTAGCGCCACTATCACCAGTAGACAGATTAGCGCCCACACAGGAGAACTAATCGTCAGCACAATCAGATCAAGCCCGCGCTTAAGCAACTGATCGACAGGACTGAAGGGACGCTGTGTCCCAAAACCCAGCAGAGGGATCCCGTCCAGATTCTCCACCTGAACCTGACGCAGATTGAGTTGCATCAGCTCCGGCACGAAGCGCAATTCCGTACCCGTTGCGCGGCAGATTTCACTAAGCTCTTCAATCCTGGCGTAATGCTTCCAGCGGAAAGTGATAATCACGGTATCGACAGCGTGTTGGCGTATGGTCTCTTCGAGTTGGTCGGTACCGCCCAGTGTTTCCACGCGGCCGACGCTTTCCTTTGCCTTGGCCGGGGAATCATCCAGAAAACCGACCGGCCGATATCCCAATTCCGGACGCGCCAGCATTATGCCCAGCATATCCTGCCCAATCTCGCCCATGCCCACAATCAAGACGCGGCGAATGCCGATGCCCTGATGCCGCAGGTAGGCCAGCGTCCAGCGCCGGATCAGGCGGGCAAAGGCACCTGTAAGCACCGTCAGAGCCGCCACATAAATCAGCATCAAGCGGCTGGTAGCTGTAGGTTGCAGGATGAAAAACATTGCCAGCATGATGACGATGGAAACGGCGACACTGCTGGCGATCAGATAGACTTCTTCCAGCCAGGCGCGGCCAACTAGATTGCGGTATAAGCCGTTGCGCTGATAATTTAGCCAGCAAAGCAGGGCATAGACGCCGGCAAAGGGCAGATAGGGCAGAAAGTCTTTTTGAGCCGGGTCGAGTATCGGGCGGATCACCTGCAACTCGTAGCGCAGAACATAAGCGATAGCGAAGGCCAGGAAAGCCAGGAAAGCATCAAGCAGCGGGAAGAACCATCGAGGCTCGATCGTGGGGCGTTCAGACAAAGGGCGATTTGTGCTCATAAGCTATCGCCGGGCATCATTATTTGACACCGTTGCTCCGGCTCCGTCACGGGGTTTGGGCACACGAATCTGCTTCACTCCTGTCTGCCGGGCTATCCCGCCTGGCGCTTGCCTTCTTATAACTCATTATTGTCAGTTCGGCAGTGCGAGCCCAGGAATAGCGTTTGGCTCGCTCCAGGCCTTTCTCGGCTGCCGCTGCTCGCCAGTTTCCGTCTGTGGACACATCATGGAGCGCATCAGCCCAGGTGTCGCTATCGTCCGGAGGCAAGCATAGGCCCGCGTTCCCCGCGACTTCGGGCAGAGACGAGGCAGCGGATGTGATGACCGGCGTGCCGCAAGCCATCGCTTCCAGCACGGGCAATCCAAATCCCTCGTACACCGATGGATACAGGAAAGCCTCAGCACAATTGTACCAAACAGGCAGGTCTGCGGTAGGGACGAAGCCAATATGCTTGACGCTATCGGCCAGGTCATATTGCTTAATCGCAGCGAAAACTTCCTCCGCCCTCCAACCCTTGCCACCGCCCAGAATTAGCGGCAGGCGCTGTTTCCGTGGCAGGCCGGCATAGGCACGTAGCAGCATAGGCAGGTTCTTACGCGGTTCAAGCGTACCAACAAATAGCCAGAATCGTTTTGGCAATCCTTGCTTTCGGCGGAAGCGTTCGACCTCGGCGGAAGGCAGCGGACGATAAGCGCTTCTGTCATATCCTAGCGGCGTGACATCAATCTTATCGGGTTTGACGCCGAGCAGCTTGCTCAAATCGGCTGCGGTGCTGCGGCTGATCGCCAAGACACGCCGGGCACGTCGGCAGGTCAATGCGGTGAAATTGCGCAAGTACCAACGCCGGGCCGCGCTCAATCGCTCTGGATATCGCAGGAAACTCAGGTCGTAGACCGTGACCACCATCGGGGCGTTAAGGTAAAGCGGGGCGACGAATGCCAAGGCATGATAAAGATCAAATTGCCGCAGTTGCGCAACCTGAAAGACTTGCTCCCAGAGAATGCGGCGCGCAGGTGATGTCGTATCGATCCGCGAACGGGAGAATTTGACGCCCTCAATGGCGCTGGTATTGGCGGCGCCGACCATCGCCTCGAACTGCCAATGGTCCGGCGCTTGCAATGGCAAATGTTTGAGCAGATGATAGATATACGCGTGGATGCCGGCCGACCGATAACCTGCCTGCTGCGATAATAGGTGGGCGTTGAGTCCTATTTTCATATTTTGGATTATAACATAACGGCAGGTGCGCGAGCCGGGCTTCGGGCAGACAGCCGTATTCGCACTGCAAATTATTATGGGCGCGTCATAAAATGGCCGGGCAATGCGAGAGAGTTCCCACCCGTGAACGACGACATTCTGATAGCTACCTTTTACAAGTTTGTAATATTGCCGGATTACCTGGCGCTGAAGCAACCTCTGCTGGCAACCTGCGAGGGCGCGGACGTCAAAGGCACAGTTTTGCTGGCGCAAGAAGGCATCAATGCGACTATCGCCGGTTCACGCCAGGGGGTCGGTCGTGTGCTGGATTACCTTCGCGATGATCCGCGCTTTGCTGATTTGCAGACCAAAGAATCGACCCACCACGAGATTCCTTTCCAACGTATGAAAGTGCGTTTGAAACGCGAGATTGTGTCGCTGAAGGTCGCAGGTGTTGATCCCAGCGATCGTGTCGGCACCCATGTGGATGCGGCAGGCTGGAACGAATTGATCGCGCAAGAGGATGTGACAGTCATTGATGCGCGCAACGATTACGAAGTGCAGATGGGCAGCTTCTCAAAGGCGATTAATCCAGAGACGGAATCCTTCAACGAATTGCCACAGTTCATCGCAAACAACCTCGATCCGCAGGTCCACAAGCGAGTGGCCATGTTTTGCACCGGCGGCATCCGCTGCGAGAAAGCGACGGCCTATCTCTTACAGCAGGGTTTCGCCGAGGTATATCATTTGCGCGGAGGCATTTTGCGCTATCTCGAGCAAGTTGACCCGAGGCAATCTTTGTGGCAGGGAGAGTGCTTCGTTTTTGATGAACGTGTGACGGTCGATCAGAATCTGCGCAAAGGCAGCATCACCATTTGCGACGATTGCAAGGTGGTGGCCGGCATCGACGATGATGTGTGTGAAAACTGCGGTTCGAGCAATTTGTTGTGATCCTGAGCCAACGGCGCTCCGACGCTAAAGTCGGTCGCTGCCAGGAACGTTCAGGAGTCGGCAAGGATTGCCGGTGACACTCCTTGAGAAATCTGCGCTAGCGGGGGCCGGGAATGAATTGCATAGGCTTCAGCATCGGTCGCTTCAAAAGCCGGCCGGTTTTACGGCCAAAGCGGGCGGCAAGAACATTAGCACTGCCAGCACCCAGAATAGCTTCGACATGATGGATTCCCTCAATCAGCTCAAAACGGCAACAAATAAACTCAGCAGTAGATGCATCGATGTTTTGGGCAATGCCTGTTAGTAGTGTTACTAAGCATCGGCGATCATGTTGCGTCATGCACTATCGGGCTTGCGCAGTTCGCTACGGCACTTGCGCATCATGCTGACGACGATTCCCGCGCGTGTTTGCCTCTCTACACTATCCATTTTAGCACAATATGAGTCAAAGATTCGGTAGTTTTTGTTATAAATGTCTTACTTTTGTCATGTGGACCGGGATCTTTGCTAGCTCGCGCAAGATGTGATGCTTGGGCGAGAATGATCATCTACCGGCGCACGCATAGTGTAGCGCACTCTCGGAGTCGAGACAAGTCTTAGCGAATGCTAAGATTAACTTATCATTAGAATTTAGTTAACCCTATTGGACTATGTGGGAAAAGGTCAAATCAAGACTGTTGACTTTTATTCATATTTTGCGATTTATGTTCAAGTGCCGATTATGTAGGACAAAACGCGCGTGGCCGTCAGGGACGAAGAAATCTTACGCTCGGGCGATAATGAAACAATTCTGAGCATATTCGTCGCGCGCGGGTCTAGAACAATGCACTGAAGAAAAACTTGCCTCTGCACTTGAGTCAAGCTGTCGTATAATGAGTGGCGTAGTGAACGGTTAAGGTCTGGTGTGGATGCAAATTGGAATCATTTCAGATATACACGCGGATTACGCAGCCCTAAGCGACGTCCTCCAAAGGTTTGAGCAAAAGCATCAAGTAGACTTGGTTTTATGCGCCGGTGATTTAGTTGGCCGCGGACCCGAGCCCGATGGCGTGGTCGAGTTAATCCGTGAATATGATATCCCGGTCGCGCGCGGCAACCATGATGAGTGGGTTTATGGCTTGCGGCAAGAGAACAACCGATTCTTGCGAGATCTGCCGCTGTATTGGCAAGGCGAGCTGGCGGGAAAATCAGTTTACATGTGTCACGGCAAACCCGGCAACAATATGTGGGGCATGTATAAGGACCATCTTTCCAAAACCTACCTCAAGATGGTTCTACAATCGTTGAAAGCCGATGTCCTGGTGACCGGTCATACGCATATGCCGCTGCACATGAGGACGGAATTCGGCTGTCTGGTAAATCCGGGTTCGCTTTACACTTTTGCCTGCGCACGGTCGTCTTCGCGTACCTATGGTGTTTTGTCCTTGCCGGATTTGACCTTTCGCGTCTTTGATGCCGATGCCGACTGTGGCGAATTGATGTTCGACACTCTCTAGTCGTGGCATTCCAGCCGCATCATCTCGCTATTGCCGCGATATCGGCTATGAAACTATAACGCCTCATTTAGCGTAATATGAATTAGCGGAAGAGGAGCTGGCATGATTCTTTTACTTAATGCGGTCTGGTTGATTTTCGGCGGTGCCGTCGCCGGCTTCAGTTATATCCTGTCCGGGAGTTGCCTGTGCCTGACCGTGATCGGCTTCCCCTTCGGCATCAAAGCGATACAACTTGGCCTGATGGCGATGATGCCCTTCGGCAAGTCGTTTTCCAAAAGCGATTCGGAAACTGGCTGCGTGGCGCTGGTGTTCAATATCATTTGGCTGCTCTCGGCAGGCTGGTTTATCGCGCTGACGCACATCGTTTTTGGCTCAATTCTTGCTATTACCGTGCTCGGTATCCCCTTTGCCATCCAGCATTTCAAGCTGGCTCCGGTGGCGCTCTTCCCCTTCAATTACCGATTGCAGGCAATCGCGGAACGCTAGCCACGTCCTTGCTGGCTATAATAAGCTAGTCAGACTATGCGCCTGCGAGGGTCCATGCGTGTTTTGATGCTTTCCAAAGCCAGCATCGTCGGCATCTATCAACCCAAGCTGGAAGCCATCGGCCGGCTAGGGGTGAATCTCAAGGTGTTGGTGCCGCCCTTATGGAAGGACGAACGCGGCGAGCAAGTCCTGGAGCGCCATGCCTTAGCCGGTTACACGCTAAGTGCGATTCCCATCCGCATGAATGGCAACTTTCATCTGCACCATTACCCGACCTTGGGACGCGAAATGCGCGCTTTTCAGCCGGACATCGTACACATCGACGAAGAGCCCTATAACCTGGCGGCTTGGCAGGCGCAGTATCATGCGCAGCGTGTCGGCGCCAAATCGCTATTTTTCAGTTGGCAGAATATCAAGCGAAATTATCCGCCGCCTTTCAGCTGGGGCGAAGGCTGGATCTATCGCTCGGTTGATTATGCGCTGGCAGGCACCGACGACGCCGCAGCCGTTTTACGCGCGAAAGGCTATGCAGGTCCGCTGGCGACAATCCCGCAGTTCGGCACCGATGCACAACTGTTTCAGCCGGCGCCATCTTGTTCGCAACGGCCCTTCACGATCGGCTTCTTTGGACGAATCGTGCCGGAAAAAGGCGTTGATGTCTTGTTGCGCGCGGCCGCAAAGCTTTGCGGCGAATGGCGGCTGCGTTTGGTTGGCGGCGGTACGGCCGAAAATGACCTGCGATCGCTGGCGGGGGAGTTGGCTATCGGCGAGCGCGTCGAATTCATCGGTCAATTGCCCTCGGCTGACCTGCCAGCGCAATATCATGCCATCGATTTGCTGGTCTTGCCCTCTTTGACCCGCAGCAACTGGAAAGAGCAGTTTGGGCGGGTGCTGGTGGAGGCGATGGCGAGCGGCGTGCCGGTGATTGGCAGCGACAGCGGCGCTATCCCGACCGTGATCGGCGATGCGGGACCAATCGTGCCGGAAGGTGATGTATCCGGGTTGACGCTAGCGATACAGCAGGTCATGGATCAACCGCGATTGCGCGATCGCTTGACCGAGCGAGGCAGGCAGCGCTTCCTGATGCAGTTCACGCACGAGCGCATCGCGGCGGCGACGGTGGAGGTGTATCAGGAACTTATGCCCCCATCCCCCAGCCCCTTACCCCCAAAATGAGGGAAGGGGAGCAATCACAATTTCAGAGGGATGTGTTTAGTCGTGGTCATTCCACGAATCGCGAATTTCGGCGCAAACGCTGAATGAAATCGATGCTCTGCAGCTTGCTTTCCAGCAGGTGCACGATGTAACCCAGCATGACGCGCTCGGCTTGGGCATGTTGCTCGCTGCTGATGCGCAGGCTGTCTACCTGCTCGAAGCTATCGGTATTACTCTGCAAGTGGCGCAGCAGCTTTAGCGTAGGTAATTCGAGCGGGATCAAGCTGTGCTGGAGCTGCGCAGCGGCAGTGCGACTGACTACACCGCCCTCGTCGTAACTGAAGAATTGTGGTACCGGCAGCAGCGCCTCTCGTGTGACGACACACTCCGTCAATTCCGGCTTGAAACCGACCAAATCCAGCAAATGCAGCTCATAAAAGCGCGTCGCCAAGGGCGGATCATCGGCTTCGGCGATGCGTTGCAGCGTTTGATGCAGCAATTCAAATAGCTCGGCCTGGTTGATATCTTCGTCGGCAGTGAAGCGGTCTAGCAATTCGGCGGCGTAATTGGCGTAGGCGCCGCGCCGCAGATCCTCGCGCAATCCGCGGTAGGGTTCGGTTAATTCAGCTTGGGTTAGGATATCGAGGTTGCGTCCGCGATGGATGACGACATCGCTGCGGGCAAAGAGTTCGACATGCCCGCTGAGCTTGGCTTTGGGTTTGCGCGCGCCCTTGGCGATGGCGCGGACCTTGCCGTGATCGGGTGTGAACAGCGTCAGCAAGCGGTCGGATTCGCCGAAGTCGCGGCGGTTGAGGATGATGGCGTCGGTGCGGAATTGGCGTGGGGGCTTGGGCATGGACTGTGGCTCGGCAGGGTTAGCTGTGAGTGGATTATACATCAGCTGCCGGAAAGGACTGGTGTGGGTAGGCTCCTGGATTCCTCCATGGACATCAACGCCACATTGCCGCAGCAACCACGAAACGCTATAGTCTGGAGAGAAACGCTCATTAGCAAAAGGATAGAAAGCCTACGATGACCGACAAAAGCGAAAACGAGAAAAAAAATCAGCCCGAAATCAAAGAAGAAGCGCCCATCACCACCGCGCACCAACTCACACTAGCTGACGCAACCCTCTCCTACCAAGCCACAACCGGCAAGATGCCGCTTAAGGACGAGAACGACAAAATCGTCGCCCAAATCTTCTACATCGCTTACACGCTCGAGACCGAAAGCGACAGCGCCGAACGTCCGCTGATCTTCGTCTTCAATGGCGGCCCGGGCTCGGCATCGATCTGGCTGCACATGGGCGCGTTGGGACCCAGACGCGTCGATATGGGCGCGGAAGGTTTCATGCCGCCGCCGCCGTTTCGCTTGATCGATAACGCCTCAACCTGGCTTGATCTGGGCGACCTGGTCTTCATTGATCCGGTCGGCACCGGTTTCTCCCGCGCCAGCGATCCCGAAGATAACAAGAAGTACTGGGGCTTGGAAGCGGATTTGGAAGCGGTCGGCGAATTCATACGCCTCTATCTCACGCGCAACCAACGCTGGACCTCGCCCTTATACCTGGCTGGGGAAAGTTATGGCACCACGCGCGCCGCTGGCTTGGCCGGGCACCTGATCGACCGCGGCATCGCCTTTAGTGGCATCGTCTTGATTTCGACAATCATGAACTTCCAGACGACTCGTTTCACCAAAGCCAACGACTTGCCGTACGCGCTTTTCCTGCCGAGTTTTTGCGCCACATCACATTATCACGGGCGGCTGGATGAGGATTTGCAGAGCCGCGATCTGCGCGAATTGCTGGCGGAAGTCGCCGATTGGTCGGACAGTGAATACACGATGGCGCTGGCACAGGGGGATCGCCTTAACGAAGATCAGCGGCAACGAATTGCCGAGCGCCTGGCGCGATACACCGGCTTGAGTACGCGCTTCATCCTGGGCGCCGACCTGCGCATCAATATCATGAGCTTTTGCAAGGAATTGCTGCGCGATGAGAAGCGAGCGGTCGGTCGCCTGGATTCGCGCTTCATTGGCATCATGGCCTCGGCGGAGGGGCAAACCTTCGACTTCGACCCGACCAACCAGGCCATCTCGCCGCCCTATACCGCCGTCTTCAATCAATACCTGCGCGGGGCGCTCGGTTACCAAACCGATCTCAAATACGAAATCATGAATTCCGAGGTCAACCGTAACTGGAAATATGAGGGCGGCAGGTTTCCCGATACCAGCGAAGGCTTGCGCGCCGCTTTTGCCAAGAATCCATTCATGAAGGTCTTGGTGGCGCAAGGATATTATGACCTGGCCACGCCCTTCCACGCCGCCTATTATTCCCTGGCGCACATGGGCCTGGACGCCAGCCTGCGCGACAACGTGACCATCGAGGAATACGAAGCCGGGCATATGATGTACCTGCACGAGGCGTCATTGGCGAAGTTAAAAGCGGATGTGACGCGCTTCATAACGGGAGAATAAGCAAGGCTGCCAACAGCTCCCGCAGCAAGGCGCTAGCCAGGTAGGAAACCGCTAGTCGCTTTTTCGACCCCCCTCTAAATCTCCCTCCAAAGCTTTGGGGAGACTTTTTTCGTTGCGTGGGTTGGGATTGTTGATCTTGCCCCGTTTCAGTGGAAAAGGACGGGAAAAGGCTGAGAAAGGGCGAGAAAAGGGCGAGAAAGGACGACAAGAGGACGACAAAAAGGCCAAATATGACAACTACCTATTGATACAGTATACATATAGATAACGATTTCGCCAAATTGGATAGCGATCCGGCGAGAACGTGTCAGTTGCAAGTAAGACATGGAGGAAAGCGATAAGATTCCCATAGAGCCGAGCGTATCATCATTTGCAAGGGACGCGGCGACTATATGGACGCGGTATTATGCGGGAATTGCTGATGGTCGCGAGCTGATGCGCGGGGCGGGAGCGAAACCTGTCCTGTCCTAAGATTGCTATGGGGCAGATTTAGAGAGGGTCGGCTTGCTGCATCAGCGGTTACGGCGCATGATGTCCATCCACATCACCAGGCCCCGCCATTTGCCGAAGCGCGCGTAATGCGCCTTGATATCTTTGACGCTGCCCTTGACGCCATTATTATGCAGCTTGGCGTACATATCGTGGCAAGCGGTATCAATGGCGACTTTATCGAAATGACCAACCATGCGCGCGATGGTGCCGGCGGCATAATCACCGAATCCCTTTAACGATTTTACCGCGCGATATAAGCAATCACTATCCAGCAGCGCCCAGGAATCTAGGTCAACTTCGCCGCCGGCTATTCTCTGCGCCAGTTCGTGCAGGTAGGCGTTACGATAACCCGCGCGAACCGCAGCCGCCAAATCAGCAAAATCCAGGTCGGCGATCGTGCCCGCGGTCGGGAACGCATGATCGCCCGTGAGCGTGGCGTGAGCTGGTCCGAGTTGGCAGACGCGGCGGCTCATGTCGATGGTTTGCGCCCAGGTGCAGTTAGTGGTGAGCAACACCTTGACCAAATCTTCCCACAAGCTGGCACTGGTCAGAATTCGACCATGATACTCGGCTTCCAGCCAGTCATAACCGGGGAATCCAGCCATGGCCGTATAAAATTCGCGCAGATCCCAATCCAAATTGAGCATTGTGCGGACAACTGCTTCGATCTCGTCGCGCACGCCGGCGCCAAGCTGAGTGAGATCAGGCAGAGTCACCAGCACACCCCCGTCGGTCGCGCTAATGCAGAGCCGCAGCACATCGCCCGCCGCGCTTCGCCAGATGTAACGGAGGATCTGCCGCTCTTCATCCCACTCAAACGGCGAAAGCATTACCCAACCGTGACTGAACACGGTTTGCCAAAAATTGAATTGTTTTGCGGTGCTGATAATGAACCGAGCGGTCACGCAGGCATGCGATCCAGCACGTCTTGTATCTGTACCAAGTGATTCAGGCCGTGTTGCGAGTAGACACGCGCCAAATCTTCCAGGCTGTAATTGGGCGCATCGGATGTAGCGCCCATGCCGACCTTTTGCCAGTCGGCGTCGCTCATGTTCTCCAACAAGATCGCCCAACGCGCTTGCAAGCCTTCGAGAAGTTTCAGTGAATACTCGATATCAGCCTCCTTGGCATCGGGGAGTTCGGCGAGGGCATTAACATCGTAGGAAGTAAAGCGGAATTCCGGGCTGGTCAGGATCAGCTTGAAGCGGCGAAGGCAGACCATGTGAGTATCTGCCAAGTGGTGGATATTTTGCGCGATTGTCCATTCCGGCGCATTATACGCTGTGGTCAATTGCTCGCTGGTCAAGCCGCTCACTTTTGCGCGCAGTTTGGCCGGCAAACCGCGGATGGCGTCAATATATTCGGCACGGGTTTCCATAATGTTTCGCTCCTTGTAACTGAATCGTTGTGATCCTGACATTGTAGCGGAGCGGGGCGGGTTTTCCTAAGGGCAAAGGGACTTGGGAGCGGTGAATATCTGAGATACGACTCATACCGCCTCAGTGCAGCCGGCTCGCGATGTCTCAAACCGAGAACGTTTGCTCACCCCTGGTAAACCCTTATATGCTACGCTCAGTCCGATGCGGATCAACAATCGAAAGCAGCAGCAATGCTTGGCTCAGGTTCGTATGTCGCAAAAGCGCGTTATGTCGCGAAAAGCTTTTTTCCGTCACAAGAACGACACAAGACTTACCCTCGCCGCTATCGAGTCTGCCTGCCGAATCTCCCGCAAGCAAGCAGATACAAGGGTTTCGCGCTATACCCTGATGTCGTCCCGCGATCTTAGGCACTGTGATCAGGGCAATTTGAATGAGGATATAAGAGGGACTGTTGGGGCCTTTGTGAGGGCTTTGCGAGAGTTTAGCGAGGGTTTTGCGAGGGCTTCGCATCCACGATTTTCACCGCTTCCAGGGACTTGGGAGTGGCTGATCTTGTCGATTTGACATTCCCAACCCTAATTCCTCTCCAATTGAGAGAAAGGAAAATAAAAGCACCGCAATTCACTGCTTCCGTCCATTTGGAGCAAAAGCTAGTCGCGGACCGGCGGATTGGGAAGATTCCGCCGCACAGACGATCAGTAAATTGCGTCTTTGGAGCGTATGCGTTAAAAACGTATGGTATTGGCTTACAAGAAGGGGCGGCGTTTTATGGCTGTAGCGCCGGATATCGTCGGCATTGGCGTGTGTACGGTGGATCATCTGATGTCCGTGCCGCATATGCCGGGTAACAATGTCAATATGCGAGCATCGACCTATCTGCGGCAACCGGGCGGCCTGGCTTCCTGCGCTTTGGTAGCAGCGGCGCGCCTGGGTGCCAAAACGAAGATCATCTCTCGCATCGGCGATGATGAAGACGGCAAATACATTCGCCGCGATTTAGAGAGCGAGGGCGTGGATATTTCGCAATTGCTGGCGCGGCCAGGCAGCGCGTCGCACGTGTCGCTGATATTGGTCAACGAGCAGACGGGCGAGCGCAGCATCATCACGCGTCCGCCGACCGGAAAGCCGGTAACCGCCCAAGAGATAAAGCGCGAAGACATCACCACGGCAAAGGTGCTATTCATCGATAGCGTTTCTGACCTGACCATGCAGGCGGCGCAATGGGCGAAGGAGGCCGGCATGCGCGTGGTATTGGATCCGTCAGCTCCCTATGCTGTGATGAAGGAAATACTGCCATATGTCGATGTACCGATTGTGCCGCAGCAGTGGGCTAAAGCCTGGATGCCCGATCAACCCAGCGCGGCTGTGGCCGAGGCGCTGTTCCGAGCCGGCGCAAGCATCGCAGTGGTCACCTTGGGCGAATGCGGTTCCGTGCTGTGTTGGCAGGGCGGGATCGCACATATTCCTGCGTTTGCGGTGGAGGTGGTGGATACCACCGGTGCCGGCGATGCCTATCATGGCGCGTTCATGGCGGCGCTGCTGGAAGATTGGCAGGCGCCGCGCATGGCGCGCTTCGCCGCTGCGGTGGGTTCGCTGAATTGCCGGGCCATGGGCGGACGGCAGGCGCTTCCAACACGTCCGGAGGTCGAAGACTTTCTGGGGAGGTGCCAAGACTGAAACCTGAATGACCGATAATCATAACCACCGATAATCATAACCTTAGAGAGTGTTTCAGTTATGCTTACGTTGGTTAATTTCAACGGAATCATGCCTTTGCAACTGTGAAAATATGTTATAATTCGGAACTAGCATTTACTTTCGAGGAGTGATCAACATGAATAAAGCGGAATTGATTGGTTCAATCGCTGGAAAGTCTGGACTGAGCAAAGCGGATGCTGGCAAAGCCCTGGATGCCTTTGTGGACTCGGTTACAGAGGGTCTGTCGAGTGGCGACCGGATTGCGCTGGTTGGTTTTGGCTCGTGGTCAGTCGAGCAGCGCGATGCTCGCACGGGACGTAACCCGCGTACTGGTGAAGAAATTCAGATTGCTGCCAAAAGAGTTGTGAAGTTTAAAGCAGGCGCCGGCCTCTCCGACGCCGTAAATTAAGCGACACTAGGAATTATTAGAGGTCGGGCTTCTGGCCTGCCTCGCCTACAATTGAATGTGCAGGAACAGCTTGTCAGCTATGATGTGACAAGCTGTTTTTTTGTGTTGCATGTTCATCTTGGTGGGAGGTCTGCCGGCAATAGCTATATTACTTCCATGCGCTGCAAGAATTCCAGGCAAGCCGGTAACTGCGCAGGTATTTGTTGACTTCGCTCTTGATCGTAAGCCTCCAAAACCAGCCAGCCATCATATTGCATCTCGCGCAGTGTTTTGCCGATGGCGGCAAATGGCAGCACACCCAAGCCGGGCAAGCGTCCATTAGTGTCTGAAAGATAGATGACGGCGATGTCATCGCGATGCGCTTGCAGGCATTGCAGAAGGTCTTCTTCTTCCAAAGCCATGTGATACAGGCTGGCCGCTATAGTGATCTTGGGATGATTGTCGACTTTGCGCCGAAAAAAAGCCGCCTCTCCCACGCGCGTGACAAACGAGGTTTCGTAATGATTGATTGGCCGCAGCGCCAATTGGCAATCCATGGCATCCGCCAGATCAGACAAGCCGCGCAGCAGCCAGATAAGCATTTCCTTTTGCAGGTCAATGGGGCTGGCATATGGCGTCAGATCGGGCAGATCTGATTCGCCACATAGTGGCACAAAAGAGACATAGTCGGCTTCGAGATCGAGAGCACAGGCCAATGCCTGGCGCAATTCATTGGTGGCGCGGTCGCGCTTTGTTAAATCTGCGGACAGGCAGCCGTGGCGGCGCCCCATATTGATGCCACATGCTGCCATACCGTTCGCATCCAGCGCGGCAGCGATATCCGGCAGACGCGAATCGAGATCCTGCGCGCCAAACTCGACAGCATCAATCTTCAGTTGCCTGGCATATTCGAGGCGCGCCTGGAGCGTGCTTCCCGGCAGTATGTGCTCTTGTATCGCGAGCTTGGGCATGGCTTAACTTGACTTTCTCGGCACGGATTTGATGACATCTGCAATGAGGTCATCGGTGCTCAGCTCTTCCGCCTGCCCTTCAAAGTTTAGCAAAATGCGATGACGCAGGGCGGCCGCTGCGACGGCTTGAACATCATCAAAAGAAACATTAAAGCGGTCTTCCAGCAAGGCGTTGATCTTGGCGCCGATGATCAGGGCCTGGGCACCGCGTGGGCTGGCGCCATAACGGGCGTAATCGCGCAGCATCTGGGTGGATAGGGGGCTATCGGGATGGGTGGCGACGATGATGCGCGCAACATATTCGCTGACATGCGAGGGGATGGGTGCGCTCAGCGCGAATTGCCCCATGCCGATCACTTGTTTGCCATCTGCTACCTTGCTCGCCTGCGGCGTTGTCACGCCGGTCGTGCGATCGAGAATGGTGACCAACTCGCTGACACTGGGAAAAGTGACGTTGACCTTGAAGAGAAAACGATCCAATTGTGCTTCCGGCAAGGGATAGGTGCCTTCCATTTCCAAGGGATTCTGCGTGGCCAACACGAAGAAGGGCATTTGCAAGTCGTAACGATGTCCGGCCACTGTTACTGTCTTTTCTTGCATTGCCTCCAGCATGGCGGATTGTGTCTTGGGTGTGGCGCGGTTGATCTCGTCCGCCAGCACTAGATTGGCAAAGATAGGACCGGCCTGGAAGCGGAATCCGCGGCGTCCGTCTTCCGTTTCTTCGAGGATGTCGGTGCCGACGATATCAGCAGGCATGAGATCGGGTGTGAACTGGATACGCGAAAACTTGAGATCGAGCACGTCACCCAAGGTGCGGATCAACATGGTTTTTCCCAAGCCGGGCACGCCTTCCAGCAGAGCATGTCCGCCGGCGAGCACACAGATAATCGTACTGCGCACAACATCGCGCTGGCCAACGATGACTTTGCCAACTTCCGCTTCGATATCGCGGGCGAGTTCGCCGAATTGCTCCAATCCGATTTCCGCTGTGGCTGCCTCGGTCATTTCGATTTTGCCCTGTGATCGTCTTTGTGAATGCCGCCCATTATAACCTGATTGCGTGCGCGCCCGTGAGGATGGAGTTTTTTCAGATGGGGCAGTGTGGGGGCATGGCCGTTATGGGATTGGGTACGGACTGGAAGTGGCCGTCAATCCTAGTTTCTCACTTGCAGCAGGGCCAGTGCCACGCTTTTTTCCGGCGCAGAGCTGATGCGCGTTTCGCTCTCGTTGATCTGGACAAAACATTGTGTCGTGGTTGCGCTCCAACAATTGTCATCGTCGGCGACGCTGCGATATTTCCGCTCCAGGAGATAAGAATAGCCGCGGGCGAATTCCGCGGCATCTTTTCGCGTATCCCAAGTTTGGAAAAGCAGCCAGATCAACTGATCACTGCCATCGTGGGTGAAGATTTGCATCCGGTCGCCGCCCCAACCAGTGGTTAGCACGTTGATGCGCGGTTCATCGAGAAAAACATCGAGATGCTGCCGCAAATAGAATTCGCCGACAGGTCCATCATAGGCCAGTTGCCAGCCGTCCCCGATGATACCCCGCACATCCGGTATTTCGACAACAATGGCGCCTTCTCCCGCCAGATATCGCTGCGGATGATAGATCTGTTCCGTCGTTGTAGGCGGATGCGCGCGTAAAGCCTGGTTGACACCCTCCCAGCCCAATGCCCGCTCAACTTCCGCCACAAACAGAAAACCTTGTCGATAAGGAAAACTTGTCGATTCGATGATTACCGCGGGCAATTGCGGATCAATGGCCGGCTGGGGAATGGCGGCGTAGGCTTGTTGCACGGCGTTTGCATCCGTTTCCAAGAGCTGTTGCAGGTACGTGATCATCATGTAGTTGGCATCGCCTTCGATCAGCGATTGCACAGCCAGGCGGAAATCGCGATTATCGGCTACTTCGGCCAGATCGATGATGCGCTGCAGGTCAAAATGTTGATCTTGCAAGGCGTGCACATATTCGTGTGCGTAGGTTGTCTGATGGGCAATGGAAAGTTCTTCATCGGGAGTGATGCCCGGGAATAGCACGATGTTTATGGATTCGTCATCCAGGTTGTAATAGCCGCCCAGCCAGGTCAGAAAAAAATTGAAGAGTAAGTCTGGCAAATCGATATCTGCCGCGGCCAGGTCAAGCGCGCGGTAAAAGAGCAGGTCGGTAGCAAGTTTGTCCGGCGGGAAGTCTTGCGCAAAGCGCTGCCGCAGGAAGGCTTCGAGCTGCACGCGAGATGGGAAGGTTAAGGGTGATTCTGCCAGTGGCTCCAATTGGCGAAACTGATTTACGTAGCTTGCTATGTTATCGAGTTGCGCTTGCATTGCCATTGGCTGGCGATCTTGCGCGCGCAGTGGCAGGGTCAGCAGCAGCATGAATGTCATAATCGCTGAAGCCCTAAACATATTTGATCCTGTTCCATTGCGCTCACGGAAACGCGCTACAGCGATGGTAATGCAGATCGTAGCAATTGCGTAGGTCGCGCAAGGCATCCTTGAAATTGACCACTTTCTCTTGGTGGGGCGGACGTTCAATTGTCTAGCAGCAGCGATAATGCCATATTTGGGTCAATGGCATAACTAATGCGCGTCTCGATATCGTTGAGTTGGCGGAAGCAGTGCGTCTCCGCGTCGGTCCAGCATGAGCCTTCAGGGGGTATGTCGGCATAACGGTGATTGAGATATTTCTGATAGACTTCGCTGAACTCGCTGGCGTCGCGCGGCGTATCCCAGACCAGATGCAAGACCCACAGCAAATCGCCGCTGACATCATCGACGAAGATCTGCATGCGGTCGCCGCCCCAGCCACTGGTCGCGGTACGGACATCAGCATTGTCCAGCAGGGTGTCGAGATGCTGCCGCAGGTAAAATTCGCCGACGATATTATCATAACGCTGAGTCCAGCCTTCGCCAACGATTTCGCTGAGATCTGGCAGGCTGACGGCTATAGGCGCCTCGCCCGCCAGATAGCGTTCTGGATGATAGATCTGCTCGGTGCTTTGCGGCGGCTCGCTAGTGAATGCTTGATGCAGGCCATCCCGACCCATTCTCGCGACCAAGGTATTCACGAATTTTTCGCCTTGCTCATAAGGAAAGTAGAAGGCCGCTTGAATCACCGCCGGCACATGCTTTGGCGTAGCCGGCCGGCTGATGGATTGCTCTGACTGCCGTATAAGGTAATCAAGCTCGCGGTCGCTCATGCGCATCAGCAGTCGATCCAGCAGCTCCAACTCGACCCGTTCCGCGTCCCCTTCGATGAGCGCATTGGTCGCCAGCATCAGATCAAAACTGTCTCCATCATCGCTTTCGACGGCGCGTTCCCAAAACTGGGGCAGGTCATAGTGCTGGTCTTGCAGGACGTGCGTGAATTCGTGGGCATAAGTGAGGCGCTCGAAGAAAGACAGCGGCGCGTACTGTGCCCCGGGCGGACGCAGGATTGTTATCTCGTTGCCTGCAAATTCATAGTAGCCGGCGACATTCGCGGTATAGAAGTCCAAAAAGACCGCTTCCAAATCTATCTCCGGCGGCAGCAAATCCAGCGCGCGGTAAAAGGCAAAGATGTGTTCCGAGTCGTCGCCTGAGTCGTTTTCTTCGGCGGGCGCGTCGGACTCGGCTTTGAAGCGCTCGTGGGTGAGGAAGGTCAAAGTCGTGTCTTGCAAGCGTTCAAGCTCCCGGATGTCGCTGACCTCAACTTCGATGGCCGCGATCTGAGCACCCAGGAGGGCATATCGTAGTCGAAAGGCCAGCGCCATCAGCAGGATGAGCGCCGTGCTGATGATGAGGCTGCGTTTGCGCTTGGACATGGCTGCTCCTTCGCTTGGCATAATCAGAAGCTTAACCGATATTGTCTATTCTGCTAGTCAACAGATTCAGCGCAATGTTATAATCAAGGCGATGGTCGGCAGCATTTTACGAGTTCAATATGCCAGAAGATTACCAGGAAAAGCTGCGGCGCGAGAATACCGCCATGCTCATGCCCGCGCAGTCCAGCAAAGACGAAAAATCGCGCTTGGGATTTTATATCGATTGGCTGGCAATGACCAAACGCAACTGGTATCAGCCGGATTTGCAAGCCTATCGCGATTATCTGCTCTATGAACGCGAGCGCGTCGATCAGAAGGGGCGTCGGCAACTTGCGACCCTGTCACCGCAGACGGTGGTGGCGCATTTGGCGACGATTCGCGGGCGCTATGGCGCGCTCACCCGCAGCAACGAGGTGCGCGATAGTCTCTTTGAATTGGTCAATCCAGATGATTCTGATTCCGAGCAACGGGCGATGGTAGACGAATTTTTTATCCGCATGATGAATGATGTGCATCCGGCCACGGCGCCAGTCAAGCTGATCGCCAAACAAGATATCGCCGATAGCGAACATCTGCGCATGAAACCCTATCAGGTCAGCGCTTTGATTCAAGCGCCGGGCATCAAGAATCTGCGTGGTTTGCGCGATACGGCTTTGATGACCGTGATGGTCTGCACGGGCATTCGCGCGGCGGAAGCGGCGGCGCTAACTGTCGATGACCTGCGGCAGCAGCTCGGCGGCGAGTTGTCGCTTAGGGTCCGCGAAGGCAAGGGTGGCAAGCAGCGTTTGATCCCCTACGGTCCGCTGGATTGGTGCCTGATGTATGTCGATGCCTGGCTGTTGCAAGCGGAGATCAAAGCAGGTTACGTTTTCCGCGGCATACGGCGCGGCGGAAAAAGCGTACGAGCAAGCGGCATCGGCACTTGGACAGTCAACGATATCATGAATTGTTATCCCATCAGCATCGATGGCGCGCTTCGTCTGGTCAAGCCACATGATCTGCGCCGCACTTATGCGCGCAACGCCTATGACTATGGCATGGATCTGGAGCGCATTCGGCAGAATCTGGGGCATACCAGTTTGCAGACCACGCAGACGTACATCGGCGAACTGAGCGGGCGGGATCGGCATCCGCCCAATATGTTCAGTCCCCCGCATGATCAGCAGACGCTGGGTCTGCTTACTGGCGGCCAGATTGCATAGAGCGAAATTGATGAGAATTGTGTTGGCGCTCGTGCTTGTGTTGTTAAGTGCCGCGGTCTCGCTTGCGCAGGAGACGCGCTTCGATGACAAGCGACTTCCGGGTATTGTGCAAGCGATCTGGAAACCCGATGGCTCGCAATTTGCTACCTGGGGCAATAGTCCATATGTAGAAATCTGGCGCGACAGTGACGGTTTGCGTTTGATGGTGCTGAACCATGTGGCGCTAATGGATATATGCCCCGGATGTAAGTTTATCGACCCCAATGCTTTTGTGTCCAGCCTAAGGTGGTCGGACGATGGCGAGACCATTACAACTGTGGCCCACACGCACAATCTTGACTCTCACGTCGTTGAGCAGCGTTGGTCCGCGACGACAGGTGAATTGTTGTATTCGTACGTGATCGCTTCGAAGGGCATGCATGCAGTTGTTGAGGAAGCGCGTCTTACCGCCAGCTGGACTGGAAATCGTATATCATTTTTGGACATTGAATTGGGCTCGGCGACTCTCGGCCAGGAAGTGGCGGCAATTGATTTCGGCGACCTGGGCATCCACCCGTACCGGCCTGTTCATTGGCGGGCAGATAGCGGTCAGGCACTTTTCACGCTAATTGAAAGACCGGATGAGTGGTGCTCGGACTGCGCAGTCTATTATCGTTTGGTCGATATTGAGCTGAATTCGACAAGCTTCGGCGATACCTTGTGGGAGCTGGAGGTCGCGCTGGGAAAGCTTGACGATATCTGGTACAGCGCGGGCGACCTCTTCGCCAGGATCGACCTCAGGGGTTACATCGACATCTGGGACCTGGATCGCGCATCGGCGCGCTTTGGTACGCGGATCTTGCGGATCGAACGCGGTTACGAATTCTTTCATAACCTGCTCTTCGATGAGATGAATCAGCGTGTCATTGTTGTCGAGCAGAACAATATGGCCTTGATCGAAGGCGCGCATCCGGATGCCGGTCCGCAATGTATTGAAGAACATTGTGAGTATCACATCGGCATTTGGGACCTTGATGGGAAATCGCTGAAATTTGGCGAACGGCTGGCCACCGTTGAACATCTGTATGCTAACGATGGTTATGGCAGCCGAGTCGAGCTAAACGAATCCGGGACACAGATTCATGTACACGGTGTCAATCTCATCGAAAATGAAGATGACCTCGACTTTGAAGACCAGTTATTCGCCTACGATTTGCTGAGCTTTGCTGCGACAAATGCGCGTGATATCGTGCCGGAGGTCGAATACGGCTGGAAACTTCAGCCGGTTGCGCAAGCGGATCTCCGCCACCTTGAGGATAGTCGCACGAGATTCGCTCCGATCGCTTTGCATCCTGACGGCAGCAAGCTCTTGACGCGAAAGTTTGTCGGCGAAGATCGAATCGACTCGAAGATGACTACACTGGTGATTGATATCGAGAGTGGCGAGCAGTTGCTGCCAAAAGAACGCCCGGATTGATGGCGCTACGCCAGGGGAACTGCGTAGCTTTTGGACATGGCTAGCTTAGTGATTTATGGTTGAGCAGGCGCTTCGTCCGCCGGAACTTCAAGCTCAATCGCTTGCTGGATCAACTGCCGAAACTGCGGCTCTTGCAAAGCGCCCGGCTGCATGAAGATCAGCTTGCCGGACTTGAAGACAGCGATGGTGGGGATACTACGGATCTGAAAGAGTTGACTCAGCCCGGGGTTTTGGTCGGTATCGACCTTGACGACGCGGATCTGCCCGGCGTATTCCTCCGCCAGTTTTTCCAATATCGGCGACACCATGCGGCAGGGACCGCACCATTCCGCCCAAAAGTCGACCAGGATAGGCAATTCATGCGAGGCCAGGATTGCTTCCTGCTCGAAGCTGGCATCGGTCACATCCATCGGCTTAGCGACGATGACCGCTTGCTGCTCCTCCTCAACGACTTCGTCCTCCGCAACCGGCGGGGCGTCGGCCGCGAGCGCATCTTGAAGTTGACGAATGAAGTCCGGCAGATCGCTTGCCCAGGGGCGTGAACGCCGCACGAGGATTTCTCCGCGATAGCAGCCGATTAGCAGGGATTTATTCTGATAATCGAAGCGCTCACTCAATTTGGTATACACGGACGGATCTACCTGCCCGAAAACGATGCCGTCCTCTTCGTCGGCGGCTTTGTCGAATGCCGTCTTGAAGTCGTTGCGCAGTTTGTCGTTTCCATCAGAGATGAGAATCAGCGCGGCGGCGCTGGCGGTATCTGCGCTAAAGTTGGCGTCTGTCAGGGTGTGAAGTGGCATCTTATGTCTTTCTTTAAGTGCTATGGAAGGCACAAGTGCCCGGTAGATTTTATGGAAACTACATACCTAAACAACTTTAAGATACTCAATATGGTTTCTCATTTCGTCACTCGTATAAGTGCGGTGCACCCATATGAGAAATCGGACCCACGTTCCGATTGCCTTGCGGTCTTTTCGCGTTCCAATGACAATTCCAGCGTGTTCAACTTCAGCGGTGGCCAGTTTCATAAAGTCGTCATCCATCGTACAGAGTACGAAACCCATCTCATTTGCACGGTTGAGATGATTGACATCCGCATCTCCACGAAGCCCTAAGGCTCTAACCGTCACGGTGTCGATTCCTTGGCGCCTGAGTTCGCGCGCGATGACCACCGGCATCTGCTCATCGAGATAGAAGCGGATCGCGCGGTCTGCCATACCCGGCTTTCGCTAGCCTATCGAACGTTTCGAATTGGCGCTGTATATCTGAATCGATATAAGCTTTGTTCTTCTCGTAGTAATTGAACGCTGCATCAACTTGTTCGAGCGTAATCTCGAGTTCCGCTGCAATTTCGCTTCGCGTACATTCTCCGAACTGCGCTGCCATAATAATATCCGTAACCCGAAGACCGGTACCGGCAATGCAGGGCCTGCCTCCGCGGACGTCTGGTCGACTTGTGATGCCTGGCGTCAGAATCTCTGTCATCGTGGTCTGTCTTTCAATCTGCACGGCGACTGGTCAATTGGAGTTTACCATCCAGCGCGTTCTACTACTTATCTGCATTCGTGGTCTACCGGGCGCAACAGCTTAGCTGCCTGTCTTCTTTAGCTTAGAGATTTGCTTCAATTGATTAGGTGTTGCTGAATCATCATTGGACACTTTTGACTCGTCAAAGTCGGAAATCACCCGTAATTCGTCGTCTTCGTAAGCGCTAACGCGATACGTACCGGGCTTGGCCGAACCTTTGGCGATCTCGAGCGCTTCTTTCGCGCTCTCTATAAGTCTCTTGCCGAATTCCGTCATGACGATGACTCCCTGTAACGCTGCACGATGCTGGCTAGGATGAATCGAAGTTCATTTGTCTCCGCTTGTGTAAGATTATCCTTTTGGCTCTTGGCATAAATGTCAAGCAAGAACACCGGAAAATCTGCACCGCTATAGAAAGTGATGATGCGATAACCGCCACTCTTACCTCTTCCCGTAATTGGAATACGAGCTTTTCTTGCACCCCCAGAACCACGTATGACAATTCCTGCCGTGGGGTTCTGGGCTACAAAAGTCTTCACGTCTTCCAGTTCCTCATCGCCCAAGCCTAACCTCTTAGCTTGTCGAATGAAACTAGATGTCTCTACGATGGTTTGCATCTCACCTGCGTAAACTGTAACTCATTGAGGCACGAACCGCAATCTCTTTGATGCCGCTACCCCGCCAGGCGCTCGATATATTCCAGGCTCTGATGACGGAAGTAGGAATCGTAGAGATTGGCGTAGTGCCCGGCCGCCGACATCAATTGGTCGTGCGTGCCGGATTCTATGATCTCGCCATGATCGAGCACGATGATGCGGTCGGCGTGTTGAATCGTGGACAGGCGATGCGCGATGACGATCGACGTACGGTTGCCCATAAGCACATCCAGGCCCTCCTGAATCAAGGTCTCGGTCAGCGGATCGACACTGGCGGTGGCTTCGTCGAGGATGAATATGGCTGGATCTTGCAGCAGAACCCGGGCAATCGCCACTAATTGACGCTGCCCCATAGAGAGGTTGTTGCCGCGTTCACCAACTTCCGTCTCCAAGCCATCTTGCAAGCTGACCAGCCAATCGCCACGGCCGACTTTGTAGGCAATCTCGATCACATCCTCGTCGCTGGCTTCCGGCTTGCCATAGCGGATATTATCCATCACCGTGCCATCAAAGAGGAAAGGCGTTTGCGTCACAACACCCAGTTGAGCGCGGTAACTCGACAGATTGAAGAAACGGATATCTAGTCCGTCAATCAGCAGGTCGCCGCTTTGATACTCGTAAAAGCGGCTGATCAGTTTTCCGATGCTGGATTTACCGGAGCCGGTATGCCCGACCAGCGCCAGAGTTTCGCCCGGCCGGATTAGCAAGTTGAATCGCTTGAGTACCTGCTCGCCTTCGTTGTAATGGAAATCCATATCGACGAACTCGATTTCACCGGCGATGGCGCTGACCGTATCATCGGCTTTCTGTTTGACCATGGCTTCGGCATCAAGCAGGGCGAAGATTCGCTCTCCCGCGGCCAGGCCCAGTTGAAACTGGCTCCAAAACGAAGCGATGCTGGTAATCGGGAACCAGACCATGCCCATGCCCTGGATGAACAAGAACCACTCGCCGGCCGTCAGAACATTCTGCTGTGCCAGGCCGATACCGAACCAGACGACCGCCGCCACACCCAGCCCGGCGATGGTGATCAGGATAGGGAAGATGGCGCCGAAGACGAAGCCGTTAATCCGCTCCACGCGGTACGACTCTTCATTGACGGCGCTGAATTCCCGATAGATCATCTGCTCGCGTCGGAAGGCTTTGGCAACGCCGATGCCACTGATCGACTCTTGAATATGCGCGTTGACCGTTGCCAGCTGCCGGCGTGAATTGGTCACGGTACGACGGGCGATGGTGCGGAACTTCAGCGCGGTGTACATGATAAAAGGCATGATCGCCAATACGATAAAGGTCATCTGCACGTTGACCGTGAAGAGGTAGATGATCAGCAGCACAACCATCAACAGCCGGCTCATCAAGTTGATGGTCAAGCGCACGGTTTCGGAAAAGGCTTGCGTATCGGAAAGCACGCGGCTGACAATCTTGCCGGTGGCATACTGATCGTAAAAGGACATATCACGCTCGGTGACGGCCTGGAAGGCGTTCTCGCGCAGTTCCAGCGTGACATCGCCTACCGCCTCTGCCGAAAGCCACTGCTGGAACAGGTTCGCGACCCAAGCCACACTGGCGACACCCGCCAGCAGCAAGGTCGCCATTAGGGCGTCAAACTGCTCCGGTGTGAATTGCAATTGATCCAGCGCCAGCGAGACGATGATCGGCAGAGCGAGATCCATCAGCGAACTGATGAATACCACCGCCGCCACCATTGTCATTTTCCAAATATGCGGACGGAAGTAACCCAGAATACGTTTTACCAATGCGGCATCGGAATAGTGGCGGTCATAATTCTCCGCATCTAGCCCATCCATTATGAAGCCCATGTTTTCTCCCTCAGCTTATCAGCTGCTGCAGCGGCAGATCCGCCACATCGTAGCGGGCGAAAATGCGGCGATAATGTTCGGATGTGTGTAATAAATCCTCGTGCGATCCGTTGGCGATCACGCGGCTCTTTTCCAGGACGATGATGCGGTCTGCCCAGCGAATCTGCGAGAGTCTATGTGTAATCAATATAGTCGTTCGCCCTTCTTGGGCGCGGCGCATGGCCTTTTGGATTTCGTCTTCGGTGGCGCTATCGATGGCGCTGGTCGAATCGTCGAGGATCAGAATGCGCGGCTGACGCAAGAAAGCGCGTGCCAGTGCCAGACGCTGCCGTTGCCCGCCGGATAGCGTCACACCCCGCTCTCCGATTTCGCTTTGATAGCCCTCGTTGAAAGACAGGATAAAGTCGTGCGCCTGCGCTTCTTTGGCGGCGTTTTCGATCTCTTCCTGGGTGGCGTTTTCTACGCCAAAAGCGATGTTTTCGGCGACCGTGCGCGAGAACAGGAAGACATCCTGTTCGATCTTGCCCATCTGCGAGCGCAGGCGATCAAGATTCCAATCGCGCACATCCACGCCATCGATCAGCACGCGCCCTTCATCGACATCGTAGGTGCGCGTGACCAATTGCGTCAGTGTCGATTTGCCGGAACCGGTCTGTCCGACGATGGCGACGGTTTGCCCGGGCTCTACCTCGAAAGAGATATCCTCCAGAACCGGCTTGCCCTGGAACTTGAAGGTCACATTGTCGAATTCGATAGCGCCATCAACATCTCCGCCATGTCCGCTCAAGTTCTCGTCAATATCGGCACGCTGATCTATCAGCTCCAGGATACGGTGGGCACCGGCGATGCCCAGTTGTATCAGACTGATGGAAAACAGCGAGACAAATACCGGGAACTTGAGCACACTCATCAAGCCGGTTACGGCGATGATATCGGGAACGGTCAGGATGCCACGGTTATACAGGATCAAGGTGTGCAGGAACATCAATCCAAAGGCGACGCCGTACATCAGCAGCGGCAGGTACGCGGCTTCGATTTGTCCCTGCTGGACAAAGAAATCGCGATATTTCTTGGCGTTGCGGCGGAACTTCTTGCGTTCTTCGATTTCCTGCGCGGCCACCTTGACGATTTCGATGCCGCTGATGGTCTCTTCCAGGCGGGCGTTCAACTTGCCATACTGCATGCGCTGTTGCATCACCACCGGCTGCAAGCGACGAATGTAGCGGCGGACGACAAATACGTAGCACAAGACAAACAAAGCCGGCACCAGCAGCAGCTCCAGGTTGATGATCGCGATGAACAAAATCGGCACCGCGAAACCCAGCACCATATCGAAGATGAACATGACGCCCGGTTGAATGAGGAAATTAAACTGCCGCACATCATCAGTGGCGCGCGCCATGATATCGCCGACGCGCTGCTGATCATGAAAAGTCTGGCTTTTGCCTAGCAGGCTGGCATAGAGCTCGTGGCGCGAGTCACGCTCGACGCGAGTGGACAGGATGACCATCGATAGCGAACCAATCAGGGAACCGACGCCGTCCCAAACAGTGGTGAAGAGGACGCCGAGACTGACCGCGATTACCGCCGCCATGTCGCCGCCTTCCAGGATCAATTCCGCGCCTTTGCCGAATAATACCCGCGCTATTGAAAAGGAAAAATATGCCGACAGAAAGCCCGCCAGACCCAGAACGATATAGAGCCGGTGCTCCCAGATATGCGAGAGAATCCAGCGCACAGCGCCCGTGCGATTGTATTCGCGCAGGCCTTCGATGGTGAACTCACTTTTCTGAATCAATGTGGTCTCCTATGACGTCTGCATGACAAAGTGGAAGTTCATGGGCGAGGGATTGTACATGACTTCTGTTTTGGCGTTAAGGGCGATGATAGTATTGCATCGCGTGCATGAGGCAGCTTGCGCAAGTTTGTCATGTATCTAAGGCAAAGCGCGGCACACTTCCGTATAATCACAACCGTTCGCCGGTCGCGTAGGGCGCGTAGACACTGCCCTTCGATAGCGCGCTCCGAAACTGAACTGCGGCAGCGTCAAGGTCTGCTGCGACCAGGCAAGATAACAGGCCATCTGCTCTTGCGAGCAAGCTGGATTATCTGATAAAGAGCCACAGCAATGGCGATGGAGAGCGAGCGAATGCTACAACGAAATCGCATACCAACACTAAGACCGAGGGCCGGCGGTCAGCAGTTTGTGATTTATGGCGATAGTTGCTCCGGCCGGGCGGGGGCCTTGCATGAAGAGACGTTTGCGCAGGTGAATGCGGTGATTCGCGCCTTGCAAGATCCGCCGCAGTTTATTTGCTTCACCGGCGACGAGATCATGGGATTGACGACTGATGCGCATGAACTGCGGAAGCAGTGGCAGCACTTTTTCGATTCAGAAATGGCCTGGTTGGATCGAGCTGCCATCCCGCTTTATCACTGCACGGGCAACCATACCGTATATGGCCCTATGAGCGAGCAAATCTTCCGCGAGGTGATGGCGCATCTGCCGGAAAACGGCCCGGCCGATCAGCAAGGACTGTCTTATTTTGTGGCGCGAGGCGAATTGCTGTTAGTTTTCGTGAATACCTTATGTTCGGGCAGGGGAGGCGAGGGGACGGTAGAGACCGAGTGGCTTTCACGGATTTTGGCAGAGCATTCACATGTCAATTACAAGCTGGTCATCGGGCATCATCCGGTCTGGACGGTCAACGGTTATGCAGGCGAATATCAGCGCCAGATCGAGATGGAAAACGGTCGTCGCTTTTGGGATATCCTGGTCGAGCATCAAGTGCTGGCCTACCTTTGCAGTCACATTCTGGCTTTTGATGTACAAGTGCAACGCGGTGTTTTGCAGATCTGTACAGCAGGAGCGGGCACGGCGCACCGAATGCCTGAAGCTGTCGAATACTTGCATATCGCGCAAGCGGCGCTGGATGATCAGGGACTGCGTTTTCAAGTGCTCGACCGCGAAGGACGGCTACGCGAGTGGCTGGCTTGGGAATTGCGCTTGCCTCCATCGGAGACTTGGGACAACTTTGACAGGGATTCCGCAAAAGCGTTGCCGGCGGATTGTCTGCAAAACATCAAGCGGTCGTATGTATTCGTCTGGGAGATTGTCGCAGACATGACCGGCTCAGACAGCAACAAGCCACAGACATTATTATGCATGGAGCCTGTCGATGCTGCCTTGCCGACGCTTTGGCTGGGCATCAGCGGTGCCGATAAGCAACTCACGCTTTTGCTCAGTCCGCAGGCCAATGGCAGCCCGCATCGCTGGATCGGTCCGACGCTGCCAGCGAACAAACCCTTCCGCATCCAGTTTGCCATCCACAGCGGCATGGGTCCGGGCGGTCTGCTTTGGCGCTGGCATGATGATTGCCCTTGGTCAAGCCTGATCGGCGCCTCGGCTTGGGGTGCGGAGCGCTTGCAGTGGTCAAGCAATTGGTCGATCGGTGAATGCGCCGGCGATCAGCGCTTTCGCGGTCGGGATTTGCAGTTGCGCTGGCATCATCAGTCGCGTGCTTTCAGCGAATATTTGGCGTAGCGCGCGTCTGCCGATAGAATTCGTGCAAAAGAGTGAAGTTTTTGTTACTTTCATCTGCATACCATCGTGAATCCAAGCCAAGAGTTAAGGATTGTTCATGCAAGCTATACGTGCTGCCATGCGCGCTGCGGTGACGCTGTGCCGACGTGTGCAAGAAAATTATTTGGTCGCCAACACCAAGTCCACCGGGGCCCATACTGAGCCTGTCACCATCGCTGACTACGGTTCGCAAGCCATCATCTGCCATGCCCTTAAAACGCATTACCCGCTTGACGGCGTCGTCTCTGAAGAATCGGGCAGGCAATTCTTGCAACTGGTTTCCTCAGAACAGCGCGCGCGAGTGCTGGACTTGTTGGGCCAGATTCTGGGCCGCGACGTGACGGAAAGCGAAGTTGTGCAATGGCTGGATTTTGGCAAGGGAAGGGAGACGCGCCGCACCTGGGTTATCGATCCCATTGATGGTACCAAGGGATTCATCGCCATGCGGCATTATGCCATCGCTTGTGGTTTACTGGTGGAGGGCGAAGTGTCGGAAGGCATCGTTGCCACGCCCGGTTATGGCGATGGCGCGGGTGCGCTCTTTTACACGGAGGCCGGCGCGACCTGGAAGGCAGCCATAAGCGGCGGCGCTGCTGCTCGCGTTACTGTATCAGCACGGCGCGATCTTGGTGAATTTGTGGCGGTGCAAAGCTACGAAAGAGCGCATGCCAGCAAATCTCGCATGGGACGCGCGCGCGAATTAGCCGGTTTAGGCGATGTAAAGATCCTGGAATTGGACAGCATGGAGAAATACGCCTTGGTCGCCGCTGGCGATGCCGATCTGTATATGCGTTTGCCGCGCCAAGGCAGCGACTACGCGCACAAAATCTGGGATCATGTTGCGGGAGTGGCGCTGGTGACACAGGCTGGGGGCACGGTAACCGATCTGGACGGAGGCCCGCTGGATTTCTCGCATGGCGAGACCCTGCCCAACCCGGGCATGATTATCAGCAACGGCCAGCATCACGAGCGTGTGGTGGCAGCTGTGCAGCAGATTATGGCAGGGTGAACGGCGTTTTTCTACCCCACCCCCGGCCCCTCCCCAAAGCATTCTGAGGACAGGACAGGTTTCGCTCCCGCGCCGCGCATCAGCTAGCGACCATCATCAATTCCTGCATGAAACCGCGACCATATAGTCGCCGCGTCCCTTGCAAATGATGATACGCTCGGCTCTATGGGTATCTTATCGCTTTCCTCCAGGTCTTACTTGCAACTGACACGTTCTCGCCGGATCACTATCCAATTTGGCGAAATCCTGCTCTATATCAATACTGTATCGATAGGTAATCGCTATATTTGCCCCTTTTCTCATCCTTTTCCCGTCCTTTTCCATATCACGTTCCACCTCAAAACCTGTCCTGTCCTCAGCCAAAGCATTAGGGAGGGGTGAAACTCAAGTGGACACGCCAGGCTTAAAAGCCTAGTTGGTCGCCGGTAATCGTGCATAGCTACACTAGATTGATATGGACGATCCTGTCGGAATCCCAAAGAAAATGCCTGATGGAGGAAAAGCCAGCGCCGTACGGAAGTAACCAGAGATGCCCATTGAGGATGCACTGGCCATAGAGCTGTGGAGTAAATTGCCTATTGCGCTTGCATTGCCGCCGGAGCACATTGGCTGTATATGATGAATCTGTTGGCCCGATGTAGTGCACCGACCCAAATTGCCATTGCTGTCAGGATAGTGGCATTCGCATTGTCCAGACGACCTGACTTTTACTTGACTCCTGCTAGACCTGGGAATGCGATTTCCCAATTTGATTTACTCCTTTCAATTTGGATTCGCGGTGCGTGATGTTCAGTCTAATGCTTTTGCTTATGGTCAAGGATCTAAACGAAGCTCGCCAGCGTACGCTGCGGCCGAGCAGAACATCGCAATCTATAAAGCTGCGCTCTCTTCGGTAGGTTTAGACCGCAATTGCATTGCCCAGTTTGCTGGCGATCAGTGAAGCGTAGATATCAATCACCTCGTCCATGATGGCATCCCAGGATTGTGTTTCAGCATAACTGCGCGCTTGCATGCCCATGCGACGCATATTCTCGCTGCTGCTGGCGATCTGGCGGATGCCATTGAGCAGCGCGGCGCTATCTCCGCTATTGAAGGTGTAACCGGTTTTTCCCTCTTCGACGATATCGGTCACGCCGCCGACGCGTGACGCCACTACGGGCAAGCCGGCGGCCATGGCTTCGATGACGACTAGCCCGAAAGTTTCCAGGCGCGAGGGAAAGACAAATATATCCGCGCTGGCATACGCTAGAGACAAGCGTTCACCGGTCAAATATCCCATGAAGGTAACCGGTAATCCGGCGAAGTAGCGCTCGAGTGCGGGGCGCGCTGGTCCATCGCCAACCAAAACCAACCGGCAATTGGGCATTTGTTCCAGGGCGGGACGAATGTGCTCGATTTGCTTCTCTTGTGACAGGCGCCCGACATAAATCAGAATCGTTTCATCCGGATTGCCCTGGGTCATTTCCTGGCGCATGGCTGCGGAGCGAAAACCCGGATGAAAAGCCTTGGCATCGACGCCGCGCCGCCACAAACCAACATTGCTGATGCCCAAGCTTTGCATTTGCCGCTGTACCAGTCTTGATGGCGCCAGGCTGTAATCTGACCAATTGAAGACATTCTTGGTCAATTCGTCGATGAGCGGACGCGTGAATCCGAGATCAAAGAGGCCAAGTTTGAATTGATTCGCCAAACGCGCGTAATCGAGATGAAATGAGGTCACCGTCGGCACATCCATCCATTTGAGCATGCCCATGGCCGGGATACCCGTCATGACCGGATGAAAAAGATGCGCGACATCGGGGTTGAACGCAGCCAGATCTCGATAGAGCGACAAGGTGGTGAATCCCAATCGCGCTTCCGGATACAGCGGGAACGACAGACTAGGCAGGCTGCGGATGGGCACATCCTTGTATTGTCTGCTTTCGCCGTAACGCGGGGCGATCACTATGGCGTCAACGCCACGCTTTCGCAAATGGTCCAGAAGCAAGCAAGTCACCTTGACGATGCCATCGACTTTTGGCAAGAAGGTCTCGGTTATGATGGCTACCCGCATGAAATCCTCTCTCACGAGTTTGCCTATAATTGTAACACATCATGAGGGCAGGTCATGGTCTTGATGCCATTCCCCCAGGGCAATCGCACCAGATTATTTTGTACCACTGAGAGCACCGAGTTGGGGTTCTTTTTGGCGAATCTGCTGTTAATCCGCTGCTCAAAACAGAAGAGCCAAACCCTGATCTGTCGATAACATTCCCGCCCACTCAAGAAAATGCCGCAAACGCGCATGGATTTTCAATGAAATGCTTTTCTCTGTGCCCTCTGTGCCTCTTTTTTAACAAACCACTGTGCTCGCACGAGCAGGAGGCTTGTAATTTTGTGTGGGCGCGACAGACCTTATTGCTGCCGCCGAGCGGCTGTGGTGAATTTTGTGCGTTGATTTTTCTTCGTAACAATTCTGGTGCGATTGCTCTGCCATTCCCCCGCGCTGGGCGCTGGTGTTAGATAGCCGCGAATTCGTGATATAATGGCGCGAAAAGCAGTAACGTCGAGGGACGAAAATGGCGATAGAACGCATAGACAGCTTCCCCCGTCCTCATCATTTTACGGTTGAAGAGTATCTCGCTTTTGAGGAAAGAAGCGAGTTCAAGCACGAATTCATTGATGGCGTGATTTATGATTGGGGCGGACCAGAATTCAATGAGAGTGTGAAAATCAACAATATTGCAGATTATCCGCCGCCGCATCGTTTTACCGCGGAAGAATATCTCGTCTTTGAAGCGGAAAGCCAATTCAAGCACGAGTTCATTGATGGAGTAATCTACGAAATGACCGGCGGTACGCTCAATCACAGCAGAATCAAGGTCAATATGACAGTTGAATTCGACATTCAATTGCGGGATAGCAATTGTATTGTTTGCAACAGCGATATGCGGGTGGGAGCCGACGAAGGGCGCTATGTATACCCCGATTTGAGCGTTGTCCGCGGCTCGGCTCGGCTTGCGGACAACAATATGACCCTGCTGAACCCGGGGCTGGTGGTGGAAGTAACATCGCCGTCTTCCATTGATTACGATCGCACACGCAAGCTCGATTATTATCGTTCTCTGCCCAGTATTCAGGCTTATCTCGTGATAGACCAGCATCGGATTCATCTCGAGCTACATACAAGAACGGAAGAGGGCTGGCTATGGCAAACATTCACCGACCTGGATGGTGTAATCCCACTAGACATGCTCAACGTTAGTTTGCAACTCGCACAGGTGTATCGCGGCATAGAATTCGATATGGCGTGAAAGAATGCGCTTTCGCGGGACCACCGTCCGGAGGCAATATTGTGATACGCCACCGTTCGTCACTATAATTGAGATGCCATTCCCCGACGGATTGCCGAGAGCCGCATGACAACCAACGTACAATCACGAGACAGCGCCATTGAACGCATCAAGATGGATGAACGCTCGCCGATGGAAAACTTGCCTTATTGGGCACGGGCGACCAATCCGATTGTGCGCCGGCATCTGGGATTGTACTGGCGCACCTTGCCGCCAGAGTTTGAGCCGATATTTTACATCACCGGTTTTTGGGTTTTGGCGTTGCTGCTGGGCATCATCTTTCCTTTCATCACGGACTTGGCAACGACGGTGATCGTAGTGTCCGTGCTGGTTATACCGGTGGGCATGATCTTCTACTTGCGCTCACTCTTCTCCGTCGCGGCCAACTCCGCCGCGGTCATGGCCGATGAAATCCGCAACAATACCATGCAACTGCTGATGTCTACGCCAATGTCATTGGATCAGATTTTCCTGGGTAAGGTCGCGGCGTCAATCTGGCGCAAGATGGATGATCTGATTTTGATCGTGCAAGGGGCGGCGATCTTCGGTCCTCCTCTGATCATAATGCATTACGCCGGACTGTTCCCTTTGCGCGAATCCGGTCCGCTGACTTATGTGCTGATCATCGCCTTGTCGATCGTTTCCATCATTCGTCTGGTCCTGGAGCCGCTGATGTTTGGCATGGTCGGCGTGGGAATTGGCGCCTTCGTGCCTTTCCGAAGCATCGCCATGACCTCGTCGGTGGCTTTTGTCGCCTTCTATTTTCTGCTGATGATCATGCTGCAGCAATTGAATCTGGATTACCTGGTTGCCGCAATGGATGCGGCAGCCGCAGCCACGGAGCTGACGCTTGATCTGGCGAATCTGCGCTTTGCGCTGGCAATGGTTGTGACCGTGCTAATAGAGCTGGTGCTGCCGCTAGCCTTGCCCTATTTTCTGATTCGGCTGGTGATCGGCTTGCTCACGCGGCAGATGCGGGCGAGCTGATGTTCCCAGACGCTTGGAATCGTTATGGAGATAAACTGAGACCTGCCGCTAGAAGGCTGCTTGCTAACACGATCCCAGCAGCTTTGTCTATACTGTTGTTGCTAGAGCTCCAAGATTTAGCCGGCTCAATGCAGTTTTGGCAACCACTGCGGCAAGGACAGTTTTCAGCAATTTCAATGCCCTTCTTTAGCACAGAGGGCCATTCCTTAAACAGTTTTCTTGCAATGCCTATTCCGCCACTGTAATTCTCGTAATAGTAAGCAGTAAAATCCTTCAGTTCCGACCAGGTACTGGTATCGAAACGGTTGGTTGGGATGACAAACATCGCTCCAACGCGAAACATCTGCTCTAATGCTCCTAAGCCCGGCAAATTCTTCTTATCGTCAGGTAGCCTTACCCAAAAAGCGTGTAACTGGTCAAGGTTGTAGTAGTCAGGTTCTACATCAACCCGATCCAATATTTCCCCACTCTGTTCATCGACTAACTTATAACCGACGTATCCCATCGCCTGACTTACCTTGCCCAGCACTAGGGTAAAATCGCCAATATCCTGTTCTTTAACGATGTCTCTTACATGAAGGAAGTTTCGAAACGTTGCCTCAGTCCTTCTACCTGGTTTCGCTTCAACCAACTGCACAGTGTTCTTGTCCCTTTCAATTAGGAGAGATTCAACGCTGTACTTATGCCCAGCGAAAGGGAGAATTGCACCTTGATAGGCTTCGCGAAATCGCCTCATGCCGGGAATCTGGCCTATTTCCTTGCCATTGAACTCGAGCACATAGTTTTCCCCGGCGTTTCCGCGCAAGCCCCTATTAGTAAGTTTCTTTTGTGGTCGGTAGGTGCCATATCGGGGCGCGCGCCGCCGGTCGTTTCTGGCCGCCTCGTAGAACGAATCTCCAAGAATTGGTCTGTCTGATGCCTTTAGCGTGTCTCCCAACTCGTATTTTAAGGAAGGAACGTGATTGGCAATGAGTTGTTCGTTAGTAGGGTCAATAACCAAGTGGTCATAATCTCTATCTAAGAATTCCTTGATATTGTTGACAAAGAATTGGTCGATGGGGTCGTTCATTGCATAAAAGAGTACAAAGGCATCACGATCCCAGCCGCGTCCCGCTCTGCCTATTTGCTGCCAAGCCGACATGATGTTAGAAGGAAAGCCCGCCAACACGACCCCATCTAGTCCGCCTATATCTAACCCCACCTCTAATGAGCTAGTTGTGAAGGTGACATGGACTTTGCCGGACTTAATCTTTTGCTGGTTTTCACGCTTCTGTTTCTTTGGCAGGTCAGCATAAAAGATGGCGAGTAGATCCGGGTCAAGACCTCGCTGTTTTGCTTTTCGTTTGGAGTCAATATAGACTTGATCCAAGAAACGCTTAGACGGTCCGAACACAAGCACCTGCAAGTCCTGCTGAAGGACTGCCAATGCTGCATTCACAATGCGCTCTTCCAATGGATTGCGGCGGCGATTCTTTGGTGTGCTGTGGCTGTCTCTATTGTTGGGGTTGACGAAAAGGTAATGTCGCCGTGGACGCATCTTACTGCCTTGCAGTAATTTTGCGGTGCGCCCGGTAAGATTTCGCGCGTGTTCTTCAGGATTAGCACAGGTGGCGGTCGAAAGAAAGACCCTTGGCGAGGCGCCCAATCGATCCAACTGTACAAACAAACGTCGCAATAGAAGCGCCATGTTAGTGCCGAAGTAACCATGATAAAGGTGCATCTCATCAATGACCAGAAAGCACAATTTGCTTAGAAAACTTGTCCAGTGTTTGTCCAACCATGCCAAGAAAGAATCATTCAAGTATTCGGGGTTTGTAAGCAGAATTTCCGGCGGGTCCTTACGTAGCTCTGTTTTTAGTTTATTTGTGGTTTGGCCATTATATGTTTCGGCGCGCATGCCGAGCGGTTCGCACATGTAATTTATTTGATCTCGTTGGTCGAGAGACAAGGCATTCATTGGATATATCATCAATGCATGTGAACCCGGATTGCGAAGCAATGTATCAAGCATTGGAATGGTGAATGCTAGGGTCTTTCCGCTTGCAGTGGGCGAACCCAGCACGACATCATTCCCACGCAGAGACATATCGATAGCGTCTACTTGATGTGCGTAAGGTTTGGACAGCATAGATTTGTCCAGTTGTTGCTGCAGCTTACTATGAATGCCACTTGTCCATGAGTTAGCGTACTCCGGTTTGATACGGTTGATTGTTTCCTCTTGTATCTCATCACCGTTTCTCAGTGCGCCAAACTCGAGCAATTGTGATTTTAATCTATCGAAATCCATTTGTTGACTATCCCTCTTGCGTGGAGTCAGTAAAAGAAAAGAACACTTGGCACAGAATACTACGAAAGATCGCGACGCGTACCCCTAAAAGCTGGGGTTTACCCCTTGACCGCGCCCAGTGTCAACCCCTTGATGAAGTAGCGTTGGAAGAATATGAAGATGAAGAGCGTCGGCAGCGAGCCGATCAGCGAAGCGGCCGCTTGCCCGCCCCAATCGACCGTGTACTGGCCGGTCAAGTTGAGGATGCCAACCATGATGGTGCGGCTGTCGGCCCTTTGCGTGAGGATGAAAGGCCAAAGAAAATCGTTCCAAATCCAGGTGAATTGCAGAGTCGCTAAAACTGCCAATGCCGGCAAGGTCAGCGGCAGCATGATGCGGAAGAAAATACTGTACTCGTTGGCGCCATCGATCAGCGCTGCTTCGCGCAGGGCATTGGGCACGACCTGAAAGAAGTTACGCATGACCAGCGTGCAGATCGGGATGCCAAAGGCGGTGTGCACAATGATGACAGCCCACAAAGTATCGTACAAGCCGATATAATTCATCAGGCGGAATACCGGAATCAGCGCGATCTGCGGCGGCAAGAACATACCCGCCACGATGAATACGAAGAGCATCCCATCGCCACGAAATGAATACTTGCCCAGCCCATAGCCCGCCAATGTGCCCAAAGTAATGGAAAATATGGTGGCCGGTACCGTCAAAAGCAGAGAATTTTTCAGGTACAAGCCGAGGTTGCCTTGTTCCGGATCCAGGACCCGCGTGAAGTTATCGCCCGCAAAGCTGGTCGGGAGTGTCCAGTAGCCGCCGGCAGAGACCTCCGCCTGCGACTTGAAAGCGGTGACAATAGCGCCATAGACCGGTGTCATGAAAATGATCAGCAGCAGGGTCAGCAGTAGATAGAGTAGGGCATATCCCAGCAGCCGCGGCCAGTTGGTGGGTTTCTTGGGCGCCTCAATCATAGAGTTCCTCGGCGGCGGATGTTTGCCGGAAGTAGAGCACGATTATCACCAGCGTCATGACAAAGAGCACGACAGCGGCGGAGCTGCCATATCCCAATTTGTATTTGCTGAAAGATTCCTTATACATGAAGACCGCAAGTGTATCGGAGCGGTTGAAAGGTCCGCCTTTGGTCATAACCCAGATGATTTCAAAGCTCTTCAGCGCGTTGATTGCCGTCAGCGCCAACACAACCACGGTAGCGGGACGCAGCATAGGTATGATGACTTTACGCAGGGTCTGCCAATAGTTGGCGCCATCGACTTTTGCTGCTTCGATCAGGGGCGTCGGCACCGAGGTCAAGCCTGCCAGGAAGATGACCATTGTCAAGCCGGTCTGCTGCCAGGCCCAGGCGACGAAGACAGCATATAGTACTGTATTTGGGTTCGCCAGCCAGGCGGTGGCCAGATCTTCGAGTCCGATCGAGCGCAGGAAGATATTCACGATGCCCAGATTGGGATTGTAAAGCCAGACCCAGATGATGCCGATGATGATCGGTGAGAGGCAGATAGGCAGGTAAAAGAGCGATTTGTAGAAAGTGTTGACGCGGCTTTTGCCCTGCAATGCAAGCGCCAGGACCAAGCCAAGCAGAGTCGGCACGGTCATCGCCAGCACCAGCCAGATCGCCGTATTCTTTATGGCGTTGCTGAAGAGGCGGTCGGTGAATATCTTCTCAAAATTGCTGAAACCGACGAAATTGTAATCTACGCTGTACCCGCCCCAATCGGTGAAGGAATAGAAGAGCGAATTCAGCGTGGGCAGGATGACAAAAATGAAGTAAACGAGCAGAGGCAACAGAAGGAAGCTCGCAGGTATGATCCATTTGTGACGCCGTTGCATTTTCCCCCACCCTAAATCCCTCCCCCAATATGAGGGAGGGACTTGTTGTCAATGTACCCCACCGGATTCTCAACGAAGGCGTTGGTGCTAGCTTCGTCTTTGATGCCTTCGCTCCCCTTCCCTCATGATGGGGGAAGGGGCTGTGGGATGAGGGCTACTCTAGCCGCCCATGGCGGCGAATTCAGCGGCGGCGGCTTCCTGCACCCGCCCCAACATGGCTTCATAATCGCCCGGATTTGCCATGAATTCCTGGAAGGAGTCCAGACCAACTTGCGCAACGGCCGGCAGGGTCGCCAAGTCATAATTGAAGGCAAACGCGGGATCGGCAGCAATTTCGGCAGCAATGCGGGCAACCACATCATTGTAATTGCTGGTATCGACTGCCAGGCTTGGCGCCAGATTGCCGGCACCCAAAGCGAACTTCAGCTGGATATCCGGATCGGTTAGATATACCAGGAAGGCTTTGGCGGCGTCCGGATTGGCGGCACTGGCCGAGACGACAAAGGTATCGATAGGACCGAGCGATGCGCGCGGTATATCCTCGTCAATGGTGGGGAAGGAGAAGTAGTCAAAGTCTTCACCAGCCACCATGTCGTTGCCGGCGTAGAGACCGCCAATCCAGGTGCCCATGAGGGTCATGGCGGCTTCACCGTTGGCAACTTGGTTGGCGGCTTCGTCCCAATCATAGGCGTTGGCATCCGGGACAAAATAGCCGGCGTCCACCAATTCTTTCCACAAGCTATAAGCGCGAACGACTTCGGGGTCGGTGTAAGAGGCGGCTCCGCTCATCAGTTCGTTGCGATAGTCGTTGCCAGCGCTGCGCAACAAGATCATATCAAACCAGAATTGCCCGGGCCAGCGATTGATGGAACCCAACGCGAAGGCGGGAATGTCTGCCATCTTGAATTTCTCGGCTACATCGACCATATCGTCCCAGGAGGTGGGCACCATGGCGCCGACCTCTTCAAAGAGCGCCGTGTTGTAAAACATACCAACCCAATGCAAGGTCAAAGGAATAGCATAAATGTCGCCGTCGTAGGTCAAAGCGTTGTCGATGACCGCTTGAGGGAATTGCGAACCGATGTCGTTGGCTTCCCAGACGTCATTAATGGGTTGCAGGCGCTCGCCATCGACGATGGATTGAATGAGGGCGCCTGCCCAGTAGCTGAAGGTATCGGGCGGGTTGTTGCCAGCCAGCTGGACCAGAATCGAAGTCTTGAATTGCTCGTGATCGACGGGGCTGGCAGCGTGCATCAGCCCAGGATTGGCCGCGATAAACTCATCAACGATTTCATCGATGAACTCCCCACCGAAGCCGCCGAAGTAATGCGAAACGGTGAAATCTCCCATCAGGTCATCTTGTGCCAAGGCGGGTGTGACAAGCAGAGCTGCCACTAGAATAAACAGTAAGGCGGTAATTAAGCGTTTGTTCGACATGTCTTGTTCTCCGTATGACTAGTGAATTGTTGATTTACCGTGCGGACAGATTTGTTCATCTGCACCTCCTTTAATATACCGCAGAATTTGCCTGTTAGGGCAAGCAAAGCGAGTTACTACGGTCATATGTTGCTAAAAATACAACAGTGTTTTATAATTGTCAACTAATGTGCAGGTAATTTGGCTCTCCGCAACGCGAGTTGCGTATTATGCAATCAAGATTGCGTTGGATGAGAAGGATCGCATGGCAGAAATCCGATCGCTGGCAAAGGGTCTTAAGATCCTCAATCTCCTCGATCATGCGCGCAACGGTATGGGCACGACCGAAGTCGCCACCCAGCTCGAGATCGACAAGAGTAGCGCCTCGCGGCTCTTGCATACGCTGGCAAACTACGGATTTGTCGAGCAGGACGAGCTCTCGGCCCGTTACCTGTTGGGCCCTCAACTATTGACATTGGGTCAGCATCTGCTGAATCGCATCACCTTGCGCGACCATGCCCGGCCTTATCTGCACGAGTTGGTGGATAAAACAGGAGAGTGCGCGCATCTGGCGATAGCGGCGCAACGGCAGGCGCTCTATATCGATCAGGTCGAATCGACGGCTGCTTTGCGCGTTGAATCAGAGATCGGAACACTGTCGCCACTCTACTGCACGGCGCTGGGCAAGATATTTCTGGCTTTTGGCGATAGCGGCATACCGGCTGACTTGAAGCCTTTCACGCACCGAACCGTCACCGACAGTTCGACTCTTGAAGCGCAACTGGTGCAGACTTGCAATCGCGGCTATGCCATTGACGATGAAGAGTACAACTATGGCGTGCGCTGTGTGGCGGCGCCGGTTTATGACCACAAGCGAGCGCTGGTCGGTGCCATTGGCATAAGCGGACCGGCCGGGCGCGTGACACTGGAGCGAACTGATGAATTTGGCACGGTGGTGAAAGACATCGCCAGCGCCTTGTCGACACGCTTGGGTTATGATGCCGGTCGAGAATAGTTAGAATCCTGAAATATTGCTAAATCTGAAGATAATTACGAACAACAAGGTTGCATGGTTCGCAACATTTTGTAGAATAGTGAACAGCCGCGTGAAAATGACGTGGAAATGGAAAAGGCAAACATGTTTTCACCCTGGCGAAGATCCGGCGACGGAGGTGGTAGATTCCATAGCAGCAGGGTGCAAAGGGTAGTTGGGGGGTGGCAATAAGCGAATTGTTCCAGCGAGGGCTGGTCTCGGGGAGCAATTCGCTCATTGCCTATTGTAGCAAATAGCGGAGTAACGCGCATGCATTTCAAAATGCTGATCGATGGCCAATGGGCGGATGCGCAAGACGGCGAGACCTGGAAGGTGATCAATCCCGCTACGGAGCAGCCGGTCGCTGATGTACCCTTTGGTGGCGCGGCGGAAACGACGCTCGCCATCGCTGCCGCGGATGCGGCGCTGCCGAAATGGCGCGGCATGACCGCATATGAGCGCGGTCAAATTCTGCGCGATATCGCCGATGCCATTCGCAGTCAGGTCGATAGGCTGGCGCCAATCATGACGGCGGAATGTGGCAAGCCCTTGGGCGAGGCGAAGGGTGAATGGGGTGCCTGTGCCGACCTTTTCGATTGGTTCGCGGAAGAAGGCAAACGGGCATATGGACGCACTATCCCGGCTCGCAAAGCGGGCAAGCGCTTGCTTTCGCTGCCGCAAGCCTTGGGTGTGGTAGCGACGATCACCGCCTGGAATTTCCCGGCTTATCTATTGGCGCGCAAATGGGCGGGCGCATTGGCGGCGGGCTGCACCATCGTCGGTCGACCAAGCGAGCTGACGCCTATGTCCGCCATGGCGCTAGTCAATGTGATGGCGGAAGCGGGATTGCCAAGTGGCGTGGTCAACCTGATCAATGGCGATCCGCAAATCATGGGCGAGACGATCATGCGCGATGCACGCGTGCGCAAAGTCAGTTTCACCGGGTCGCAGCGAGTGGGACAGATCCTCATGCGTCAGGCGGCGAAGGGCATCAAAAAGCTGGGTTTGGAACTGGGCGGCAGCGCGCCGGTGCTAGTCTTCGACGATGCCGATATGGGCTGGGCGGCTGAACAAGGCGCCATGGCCAAATTCCGCAACAACGGACAGGTTTGTATATCCCCGACGCGCTTTTATGTCGAGCAACCGGCCTTGGAAGATTTTCTCGATGCGGTCAAGCAAGAGACGGAAAAGCTGGTGGTCGGCGATGGCATGAATGCTGATGTGACCAACGGTCCCATGGTCAGCTGCGCCGGTCGCTATAAGGTCGAGCTATTTGTGCAGGATGCGCTGGAAAAAAAGGCCTCGCTGGTCTGCGGGGGCGCGCGTCCGGATATCGAGAACGGATACTTTTATCAGCCTACCGTGCTGACCGATGTGACCTCAAACATGCGACTGGGTTGTGATGAGGTCTTTGGTCCGGTCATGGCGGTGAGCACTTTTACCACGGTCGAGGAAGCGCTGCAAATGGCGAATGACACTCCCTACGGCTTGGCCGGTTATGTGATGACCAAGGATTTGTCCACGGCGACTCGCGTATACGAGGGTTTGGAATTCGGCATAATCGGCGTCAACGATATGGTGCCGGCTACAGCTGAAGCGCCCTTCGGTGGCACCAAGAACAGCGGATTCGGGCGCGAGGGTTCGCAAGAGGGCTTGTACGAATACATGGATCAGAAGTTCGTGTCCATTGGGCTGGACGGCTGAGCGGGGAGTTGTGAAAATCGTGGAGTTCCGTTTTCTAACCCCATCCCCGGCCCTTCCCCAAAGCATTGGAGAAGGGAGCCTGCTAGCGGGTTTGAGCTAGCGCGATTCGCCGGTACGATTCTCACCGCCACCGCTGCCAGCCTCATTTTAGTTAGATGGTAATGTTAAGGTGGCAGGCGTGACCCTTGGTATTGCCTAATTCCGACACCGCTGCGCCATAAGGGGACCGTCTAGTAATCACGGTGGCGATATTGCCCCTGTATGTGGCGAAAGGCAAATTCATCCTTCCGCCTTCCATAAGAATCGCGCCGCCCTGGTGAGCTGAGTTGTTAATGAAGCGGTTGCTTTGCCGCTCAACTCGGTGTCTGTCAAACCAATCGCGCCATCCGCGTCCTCAGTGATGCAAAATGCTATGCATTTCCCGGCAGCGGGATAATTCCTCAATGTTGACAGCTCCACGTAAGCAGATTATTGCCTCTGGAGAATGGCGAAGCAGCGGACCCTCCGCTATACTCTGGCGCAATATATGAAGAGGACTTTCAATGAACGTCGTGTCCATCAGCTTGGGACAAATGCGGATCAAACTCGGTCGCGTCGAAGAAAACCTCGAAACCGTTGAGCAAATGATTGCCGAGGCAGCGCAACGTGATTCGCAATTGATCCTGTTGCCGGAATTGTGGTCGACGGGTTACGACCTCGAGAACGCGATGGATTACGCTGATCCGCTGGAAGCTGGCATGTTCGCGCATATCTCGCAATTGGCTGCAAAACACCAGATCGCCGTATTCGGTTCAATATTGGAGCGGAAAAATGGCAAGGTGATGAATTGCTCCAGTTATCATTCCGCCGATGGCGATCTGGCAGGTGTCTATCGCAAAATTCATCTGTTTCGTCTCTTTGATGAGCACAAGTGGCTCGGCGAAGGAGATCAGACAGTAGCCTTGGATCTGCCTTGGGGAACGACTGGGTTGGCGATCTGCTATGACTTGCGCTTTCCCGAGTTATTCCGGCGTTATGCGGTGGCGCAAGGCGCGAAGCTGATCTTGCTCTGTGCCGAATGGCCGTTGATCCGCGTATCGCATTGGCGCAGCTTACTCATCGCGCGCGCGATCGAGAATCAGTGTTTTGTGGCGGCGACAAATGCCTGTGGCGAAACGGGTGGCACGGACTTCGGTGGTCACTCCATGATCATTGATCCCTGGGGCGAGGTGATTGCCGAGGCCGACGAGACGGAACGCCTCTTAACTGCGACAATCGACTTGTCGGAAGTGGATCGTGTGCGGCAGACTATCCCGGTTTTCGAAGATCGCCGTCCCGATGCGTATTTGCCTGGTTAGAGGGCAGGCGGAGTCCGGACAAAGCGAAGGCAAGCAAACGCGCTCTAGCGGCTTGATGACGCTGTGTAGTTGAGGCCGAGTAGGCTTTGTGCTATAATAGACGGGTGAAGATCATCCGAGCCAAGCCAACATTAGCATCACACCACAACACCGGCAGTGATCCCCAGCATTTGGCCAGAAGCCTGGACAAGAAAAAAAGCGCAATAGCCGCTTCGCTTGGTGAAGTCTTGGGCTTGTTCCTATGCCGGTCGGCGCGATCGTTGAGCCTTTCCATTGTGCAAAGTGTATCAAGATTAGGGCGAATTTGCTGAGAGGCGACGGCTGGCCTCGTAGCGATGTACTCGTGAAACGAAGACCCGTGGCCGAGCGTAGCATGAGAGGTAAGCGCGAGCGTCACCGAGGTCGAAGTCGAATGATGTTTGCCGCGCGAACAGAACTCTAGGCGTAAGCGAAGTTGCGGCCCAAACAAAACGGGAGAGCTAGTATGTATGCAGCAGGAGACCAGATTATCCATCCCCGGTATGGCGCAGGAACGGTTGTCGGCAAGAAGAAACTGACTCTGCAAGGAAAAACGCGTTCCTATCATATTGTTGAATTGGTTGGCGAGCGCGGGGAGGTGATGATCCCTGCTGATGCAGCCATCGATATGAACATCCGTCCCGCGATTGAAGATCTTTCGGTGCTCGAAGAGGCCTTTGCCAACCCGCCCGCAGAATTATCGGATGACTACCGGGCGCGACAAGCGAAAATCCAGAAGCAAATACAAACCCGCGAGCCTCAGGCGATGGCAGAAGCCTTGCGCGATCTGTACTGGCGTGAACAGAACGACAAGCTGACAGCAGTGGAAACCAAGTTGAAGGGCAGCTTGGTGAAGATGATCAGCCACGAGATCGCTGTGACCTGCGCCGAGATGACGGTCGAAAGTGCGACTAACCACTTGACGCAAATGTTGGTCCAGATGGTGCAAAGTGGTGATGGGCCGCCCGAGGATGAACCGATCGAGGATTAGAGGGCAGGCCCCAGATTTTGTTGATCGAACCGTTTGTCGCTTAGAGAATTTCAAAATACTTCAGATCAAAATTGCCGATGCCGCCGTCAAAGTCGATGACGATTTGCTTTTCCGCGTCCGCGAAATTGGCGCTTTCCCAAATACCCGCGATGCCAACAAAATCGCCTGTGCCTTCAACACGAATGAAGGCATCCGGCAGATTAACCTTGCCCATTCCGGCATTTGCCGTGACGCGCACCGCTGCCTGCGGAGAGACAGATACGTTGACCTCGCCAACGCCGCCACTGATATCAAGTTGACCGTAACTGCCAGCGGGAATCACTACATCGGTTTTGCCGACTCCGCCATGGATTCGAGCAGCGAAGTTGTTTTCCTGCGCGGGCAGCGTCAAGGCATTTTTGCCGATGCCGGTCTCCAAATTGATTTCTGTGACGAGTAGATTGCTCAGATCCATCTCATTTTCGCCGACGCCTCCCTTCATGCTTAGCTGATAGGGAATGCCACGCGCGAGGGCGATATCCCAGCTGAAGTCGTGTTTCTTGCCGATGATTCGGCCGATATCGCGCGGGAACTGTCCTTTGTGCCGTAAGAGGATCTCGCGTTGCGCCTCGCCTTTGACCTCGAATTCGTATTCGCCGATATAGTCGATGCGCGCCTCGAAGAGGTTATCGCTTTCGGCGGCCAGGGCGTTTAGGCTGGCTTTACCGACAGAAAAGTCAATCTGGATGCGGGCCGACGCTGCACCGTTACGCGGGGAAAATAGTTCGGCGCTTTCGATTTCGGCTTCTGCGCCTATCATATCGCTGAAGAATTGCCCGAAGCGCTCTCCCATACTTTCGAAATCAAATGACCATTCAACTTTGCGTTTTTGCTTGCTCAAGATGAATTACTCCTTGTATTGTTTGCCTCACAAGCTAATACGTAACTTGGACGCAACACGTTTGCAAGAATTGTATTAATATTGGCAAATGGTGTTGAGCAGATAAGTCGGATAACCTGGTTAATGCTTCGGGCTTGTCGCAAGCTTGGAATTCGGGATATACTGAAATCGGAAAGCGTTGTGAGGAATCTTGACACATGGAAAACATCCCCGGCCTTAAATGGGTTGTTCAGCATCCGCGCATCTCGGCATGGGTGGTTTTGGCGACAGGTATGGTTGCGTTGCTAGTGTATGAGGCACGCAATGTAGGATTGTTGCCTCAGCAATGGCTGGCGCTAATTATCGCCACGGTACTCGTCGCTGGCGCTTGTATCTGGATTATCAGTTGGGAAGATCAAGATGATCCGGACGATGTTGCAGCTGTTGATGAACCTGCTGCAGAAACCGAGCCCGCCGCCTAAGATCACGCTTGCCAAATCGCAGAGCATTCAGCGCAAGCTCCGGATAGCGACAGAGCCCTCGCGCTAGATTGTCGGTACCGCGACACTACATAAAATCATTGTCTGTATTGAGAACCCATGTGGCGCTCTTGCTGCGCGGAAAGACCCCATGGCACGCAAAGAAGCTTCCCTCGTGCGCCCGTCGCGGCGCTACCAAAGCAGTTACATTTCAGCCGTACACGAATATATCAAAGAGAATCGCGAGCCGAGCTGGCACCCGGACATTCTGCGAGATCGTTTTGACGAGTATTTGCAGGTCGTGCGGCAAGCGGAGACGGAGCCCTTGGCGGGTATGGTTCCGGCGACGCAATATTGGCTTATCCTCGATCCAATTGGGTATATTGGTGAACTGGCGCTGCGTCATCGCCTTAATGAAAGCCTGCTGCGCTATGGCGGTCATATCGGCTACAAGATTCGTCCATCGCAGCGTTCTAAAGGATTCGGCAAGCTGATATGTCAATTCGGGATCGAAAAGGCTCGCCAACGTGGCATAGGCGATATTCTGATCACCTGCGATGATGACAATGCCGCTTCGGGGAAGATTATCGAGGCCAACGGAGGTGTGCTGGTCGACCGTGTGGACAATAATCACGGCGTTCTAACCCGGCGCTACTGGGTTTTCCGCAAAAGTATAGGCTCTTGAGTTGATCTGTCAGCCCGGGAGTTGGCAACTGCCGTCACAGCAATCGGGCAGAGGCCGACCGAGCAGCCTGTTGATGCGATAACGGCGCCGGGCGACTAAACGGTAAACGCCGATGCCGAGCGTATCCATGCCGGGAATCCCCAAAAGGAGCCAGATCGGCAAGCCCAGCGGCAGCTCCCGCAGCAAACGACGAATCGCGAAAAAGCCGGAAACAACCCCACCCTCCCGGTCGACCACATGAATCTCACCCATCAGGCGCTCTTTGCTCAGATCCCCGGAATAGGCTGGCAGGCTTTGGCGTTCATGGAGATCTATAAAGGTGATACGGTCCAGCCAATCCATAGCTTCAATTGTCCTGCGTGTGGATTGACAGATAAGGCAATTGCCATCGAAGATTGCGGTGAGCATCTCATTCCCCCGGCGTCTTTCGGACCTTGCAGAGGCGCAACGCTAGCCGACAGTCCTTTGAAAACAGCCAAGCACATCGATTATACTTCATCACAATAGTGACAGTAAAGCAGGGGCTGCCTCCGTGATACCTACGCGCCTGGAATTGCGAAATTTTTTGGCCTATCGCGCGCCTGAGCCGATAGTTTTCCATGGAATCGAGCTGGCTTGCCTGGCCGGGCAGAACGGCGTTGGTAAATCTGCGCTGTTCGATGCGATCACCTGGGCACTGTGGGGCAAGGCACGGGCCAAGCGCGATGACGATCTGATTCATCTTGGGCAGAAGGAAATGCAGGTCAGCCTGGATTTCCTGCAAGCGGGCATTCGCTACCGCGTTCTACGACGGCGAGCGCTTACCGGACGGGGCATGCTGGATCTGCTGGTTTGGGGTGCAGACGAGCGGCCGCGTATTATCAACGAGACCGGTATGCGCCGCACGCAAGAGAAGATCAACGATATTCTGCATTTGGAATATGAGACCTTTGTGCATTCGGCCTTCTTGCAGCAAGGGCGTGCCGATGCCTTCACAGTGAAAACGGCTGCCGAGCGCAAGCGCATATTGGCCGAACTGCTGGGTTTGGACCGTTGGACGGTCTATGCGGAAAATGTCAAAGACAAGTTAAGCGATCTCAATCGACAGATCGATTTGTTTGAGCACGATATTGGCAGGATGGAAGAAGAGATTTCCCGAGAGACGGAACTGCAAGCCAAGTTGGATATTGCTGTTGCAGAATGCGATGCCGCAAACGCGAAGCTCGATCGAATCGACGAACAATACAATCAGTTGTTGCATTCTGCTGCGATGCTGCAACGCGAGCGAGAAAATCGTTTGGCACTGGAGCGAGTAATCGCAGGACGCCGCGACGATATGACGGCGGCGAAAACGGAGATTGAACGGCAGGATGACAAAATCGCTGAATATGAAGAAATAGTTGCGCAGGCAGCTGGCATTGAAACGGGCTATCAGCAGTTGCGCGAGGTGCGGGAAAACCAGACCGCTCTTGCCGAGCAGTTGGTACAGAATCAAGAATTGGATGCGCGGATACATCAACTGGAAGCAAAACTGAGCGCACAGCGGACGGAACTATTGCGGCAGCGTGATGTTTTGCAGGAGCGTGTCGCCGGGCTGGAACAGCAGGTCGCCTCCGCCGCGACCGCCGATCTGGAGGCGATCACAAGCGAGATAATGGCGCTGGAAAACCTGGAAAAGCAGCGGGCGGATTCGGTCAAAACTGTGCAGAGCATGAGGGAACGACGTTCCGGCTTGCGGGCTCGCCTGGATACGCTCAAGACCGAGGGAATGGCGCTCAACGATCGGCTGCGTCGGCTGGAGGCTGCGGATGGCGCAACTTGCCCCTTATGTGGCCAAACATTGACCGCGAATCATCGGGAAGAGATGCTGGCGCAACTGACGAAGGAGCGCGATGAGAAACGCGGGGATTATCGCCGTGGCACAACGCAAATACAGCAGATCGATCTAGACAACCGGCAGCGCGATACAGATCTGGAATCCCTGGCGATGCAACTGAAGAAGCTGCCCGCGCTGCAAGGACGCCGGGGAGCATTGGACGCGCAGCAATCGGATGCTCAAGATGCTCGAGATAAGTTGCAATTGGAGCGCAGCCAGTTGGTGCAGATTCAAGCGCAATTGGATGAGGAGCGCTATGGGCTGGAATTGCGCCAGCAGCTGGGACAACTTGAAGAAACGCGCTTGCGCAGCAGTTATGATGCGGGCTCAGCCGCGGACAACAAAGCGCAGCTGGAGACCTTGAACGAATTTGACCGGCGGCAGAAGCAGTTGGAATTCGCGCAAATCAACTTGCCGGAAGCGCAGACGCTGCGCGAAAAAACAATGGTACGAATGAATGCGCTGCGGGAATCGCTTCATGAAGACGAAGAAAAGCTTAAGGCTAATGAATGCGAGATAGAGAAGCTGGAAGGGCAGGCGCAGCTGGAAGGGCAGGTGCGGCGCGAGCTTGACGCGATTCGCGGCGAGGTGCAAACAATCCAAGAACAAAGGGCCATCCTGCAACAAGAATTGAATGCGATTGCCGTCGGTAGAGAAAGCGTGAAACGCCTACAGAAGCGCCTGGACGACTGTTTGCACGCGCGCGGACTGCTGCAAGAATTGCGTACCGCCTTTGGCAGGAACGGTGTACCGGCCATGATAATTGAAACGGTGATCCCCGAGCTAGAGGCAGAGGCGAACGATCTGCTGGCTCGAATGACCGATGGGCGCATGACGATCGGCTTCAGCACACAGCGAGAAAAGATCACCGGTGGTCTGGCGGAGACGCTCGATATCGAAATCGCCGATGAATTGGGCGCGCGAGACTATGAGCTGTACAGTGGCGGTGAAGCCTTTCGCATCAATTTTGCCATACGCATTGCGCTTTCCAAGTTGTTGGCGCGGCGTGCCGGCGCCCAATTGCGCACGCTTTTTATCGACGAAGGCTTTGGCTCGCAAGATGTCGATGGGCGCGACAAGCTGGTCGATGCCATCAGCAAGATTCAATCGGATTTCGATCTGATTCTGGTCATCACACATTTTGAGGAGCTGCGCGAATCTTTCCCGGTGCAAATCATGGTGGAAAAGACAGCGAACGGCAGTATGGTTACTGTGCAGTAAAACGCGCGAGCTGGAGGTCTGGTCATGAATGTGAACGAATCCACGAACGTTTTGAGCCGCGAGGAAGTGAATGAATTTGTCGCGCAGGGCTATCTTGGACCCTACACGGCCATGAACCCGGACGAGATGGCGGTCATCCGAAAAGAGATTGACACGAAGCTGCTCCACAGCGACGGACCGAATCCGCGTTCGCGTCTGCAATCACGGCATATGGATCAGCCGAAGATTTATGATCTGGCGACGCATCCGGCGATTATTGATCGCATTGCCTGCTTGCTGGGGCCAGACCTGGTGGCTTGGGCGACCAATCTCTGGTTGAAAGCACCTGGCGCTGCCGAGATCCCCTGGCATCAGGATATAAACTTCTGGCCGTTGGAACCGCCGGTGAACGCTTCCGCCTGGATCGCGATTGACGAAGTAACGGTGGAAAACTCTTGCGTGCAGATAATTCCGAGTTCGCACCGCAGCTCGATAGCGCATATCCCGGCCGCAACCGATATGGCATTTGGAGAAATGGCGGATCCGCAGTTTTATGATGTCGGGCAGGCGATCAACATGGAGTTGCAACCGGGTCAGTTCTTCCTCTTTACCGAGCGTCTATTGCACCGCTCCAGCAAGAACAGTTCAACGAAGCGACGCCTGGGCATTTCGGTGCGTGTGACCTTGCCGATCGTGCATATATTCCAGGACAAAGCGCCTTTGCATCCGGGGCACACGGCTATATTGGCCAAGGGCAAAGATGTGATGGGATTCAATCGATACGCCGGCCGGCCAGTGGAATGTAAGGGCAGCCTGTGAGTTGATATAGCGTCGGCTGTATTGGAATTTGGGTTCAGGAGAGTTTGCGGCGCAGTTCGTCCATGGCTTCGCGGGAGCTGCGGCGAAGTTTGGCGCGGAAGACCGCTGCTTCTATGGCGTTGTACTTGGTGCGGATGATATTGACGATCTCGTTGGTACAGCTATTGCAAAATGCGCTTTCGGGGTGCGGGAAGTCGGATAGCGGAAGTTCAGATTCGCAACGTACACAAGGCTTGAGTTCCGGCAATGTTGCGGCATGCTGTTTCATAGCCGAGTATTGTACGCGAATCCGCCGCAGAAGTGAATGACAATACTGCTTGCTGCTACGGGAAACTTGCCGCAAGAGCGATGGTTTGCCGGTTTCAAACGCGCCGCATACCTTGATAAGGGCGGAATCGGATACGTTTCGGTCCGCGGGAGTATGATGTTAAGTTTTGGTGACTTTTGAAAATATGCAACATAATCTGCAGAAAATTCGACAAACGTAACTGGATGTGCAACAATGCAAACAATAAACAGATGCCGATAAAAAACTTCTTTGGCAACTCATACAGTCGACCCAAACGGCGGTTTTCTTAAGTATTTCGTTTCTAGAAAAGATATTGCAAAGCTAAACGGCCGATATGGGGAGAGACTGCTGTGAAGTTATGTGTGATCGAAGGGGACGGCATTGGCCGTGAAGTGGTACCGGCCGCGATCTGTGTATTGCGGCAGGTGCTGCCCGAACTTGAAATAGTGCGGGCAGAAGCCGGTTGGGATACTTTTGAAGCGACCGGCGATGCGCTCCCGGAAGAGACAATTCAACTGGCGAAATCGTGTAAGGCGGTCTTGTTTGGCGCCTGCAGCTCGCCTTCGTATCAGGTGACCGGTTATTCTTCGCCGATCGTGAAATTGAGGCGTTTGCTGGAGACGCATGCCAACCTGCGACCGACGCGCTTCCTGCCGGTGCCGACAGCGCGTGCCGGTGTAGATCTGATCGTGGTACGGGAAAACACCGAGGACCTGTACATCGGTGACGAGCAGACGGACGCAGATGGCAATATCGGCACTGCAACGAAGAGAATCACGCGATATGCCAGCGAACGCATCGCGCATACTGCCTACCAATTGGCGCAAAGCGAGGGGCGGGCGCGGGTTACCATCGTGCATAAGGGTAACGTGATGCCACAGACCGATGGCTTGTTCCGGCGTGTAGCTTACGAAATCTCGCACTTGTACCAGGACATCGAAACGGATGATCTGCTGGTGGATACCGCGGCTTACTGGATGGTGAAAGAGCCGACGCGTTTCGATATCGTGCTGACGCCCAATCTTTATGGCGATATTCTGTCGGATATGGCGGCCGCCTGGGGCGGTGGATTGGGCTTTGCACCTGCGCTCAACCTGGGTGATGATGTTGCTATTGCGGAAGCGGTACATGGATCGGCACCGGATATCGCGGGTAAGGGCATTGCCAATCCGACGGCTGTCATCCTCAGCGCGGCGATGTTGGTTCGCCATCATTGGAAGATGCCGGAGCTTGCGGACAAGATTGACGTAGCCGTGTACGAGGCACTGAGCGACGGCGATTTTACGGCTGATATCATGGGTGAAGAGGGCGTCAGCACTGCCGATTTCGCGGATATGATTTGCAGCAGGCTGGCCTGATTCATGGCGTTGCCCTGATTAGAATAGCGCGCTGTGATGGTGGTCGCGGGCAATTCTATTATCCACGCCTAGACATAAGTTTTCTTCGAGAACTGAACAGTTCTATTCGCTTCAGTGTGGTTCAACCAAGCCCTCCTTATACCTTGGCTCGTTGCTTTCGCAACCCCCATCGCTATTGGCAAGCGCGGATGGGGTAGAATAGTGTCGTAGAGTCATTCATCTTTAGAGGAGATGATCAGCATGGCATCATTTACCAGGCAAGAAGCGCTGGATTATCATCGCAAGGGTCGGCCGGGCAAGATCCAAATCGCGCCTACCAAGCCGCTGGATAGCCAATTGCACTTGTCTTTGGCTTATTCGCCCGGGGTGGCGGAAGCTGTACTGGAGATCGACAGAGACCCGCTTACCGTTTTCGAGTTGACGGCGCGGGCGAATCTGGTGGCGGTGATCTCTAACGGCAGCGCGATCCTGGGATTGGGTGATCGCGGGCCGCTGGCATCCAAGCCGGTCATGGAAGGCAAGGGCGTGCTGTTCAAGAAATTCGCCGATGTCGATGTCTTCGATATCGAAATCACCTCGCGCAGCGTCGACGAGATTGTCCAGGTGTGCAAGGCGCTGGCGCCGACCTTTGGCGGCATCAACCTCGAGGATATCAAGGCGCCGGAATGCTTCGAGATCGAAGAGCGGCTCATCGAAGAGCTGGATATCCCGGTCTTTCACGATGATCAACACGGCACGGCGATCATCTCTGGCGCGGCGCTGCTGAATGCGCTGGAGGTCACTGGCAAGCGGATAAACAACATTAAGGTGGTAATCAATGGCGCGGGCGCCAGCGCGATCGCCACCGGCAAATTCTTCAAATCGCTGGGTGTAGACAAAGACAATCTCTTGATGCTGGATTCGCGCGGTGTGATTCATCATCAACGCGAAGATGGCATGAATATCTACAAGTCGGAGTTTGCCATCCCGACCCTGGCGCGCACATTGCATGACGCCTTGCAAGGGGCTGATGTGCTGGTGGGCTTGTCGATTGCCGGCTCGGTCACGCAAGAGATGATCGTGGGCATGGCGCCCAACCCGATGCTCTTCGTGCTGGCGAATCCGACACCGGAGATCATGCCGGAACTGGCGCTGGAAGTGCGGCCTGACGCGATTATCGGCACCGGGCGCAGCGATTACGTCAACCAAGTTAATAACGTGCTGGGTTTCCCTTTCATCTTCCGCGGCGCGCTGGATGTATATGCCACGGGCATCAATGAAGAGATGAAGATGGCTGCGGCGCATGCGCTGGCGGCGCTGGCGCATGAAGATGTGCCCGATAGCGTGCTGGCGGCTTATGGGCAAGAGTCGATCAAGTTCGGCAAGGATTATCTGATCCCAAAACCGCTGGATCCGCGCGTACTGCTTTGGGTGGCGCCGGCGGTGGCAAAAGCTGCCATGGATTCCGGCGTGGCGCGGAGGCAGCTCGACATCGAGAAATACAAACAGGACTTGATCGGGCGACAGGGCATCGGACGGCAGGTGCGGCAGAATATCATCAATCGCTCGCGTATGGGGGTGCAGCAGCGCATCGTCTTCCCCGAAGGCGAAGAACCCAAGATCATTCGCGCCGCCATGCAAGTGCGCGATGAGGGTATCGGCGAGCCGATCCTGTTGGGACGACCCGGACGTATACGGCAGATCATCGAAAACCTCGGCTTGAACTTCGATCCCAATTGCTTCGATCATTACGAAGCGGATAATCAATACGAATATCGCGATATGCTCTACGCACTGCGGCGGCGCAAGGGTGTGACCCTGGGCAAGGCGCGCTCGCTGGTGCGGCAGCGCAATTATTATGCCTCACTGATGGTCAAGAACGGCGATGCCGATGCTATGGTCAGCGGATTGACGTATGAATATCCGGATGTGATTCGTCCGGCGCTGCAGGTCTTCGGCACACGCGCCGGCGCGACCCGCGTGGCCGGCGTCTATCTGATGGTGATAGAAGGGCGCAGCTATCTCTTCACTGATGCCACGGTGAATATCGATCCCGATGCCGAGACCCTGGCGGAAATTGCTGTCTTGGCCAATGACTTCGCCGGTGCGCTGGGTATTGATCCGCGAGTGGCGATGCTGTCTTTTTCCAACTTTGGCGCGACGCCGCATCCCTTCAGCAACAAGGTGGCGCGCGCGGTTGAGCTGGTGCGCGGGAAACGTCCGGATATCGAGATTGATGGCGAGATGCAAGCCGATACCGCAGTGGTGATTGACCTGATTGAAGAGCGTTATCCTTTCAGCCAGGTGAAAGACGCCAATGTGCTGGTTTTCCCAAATCTGGATGCGGCCAATATCTCTTATAAGCTGCTGTCGCGCTTGACGAACGCCGAGGCGATTGGTCCGATTCTGCTGGGTATGGGCGCGCCGGTGCATGTTTTGCAAGCGGGTGATGATGTCGACGATATCGTGGCGATAGCGGCAGTGGCGGCGATGGATGCGCATGGTCGTGAGGGGTAGGGCGTTTTTTCACCACAGAGATCACAGAGGACACGGGGGCGAGCCGGTGGCTCGTCTTTTTTTTGCTTGGTAGGAGCACGCCGGTGCATGTTTTGCAGGCGAGTGATGATGTCGAGGAGGTGTTGGTGATTGCGGCGGTGGCGGCGATGGATGCGAATGGTCGGTAGGGGTTGGGCGATTCACGTCAGAAGCACGGAGGGCACGGAGAAATTGTAGAGTCGTCCAAGTGGATCGACCTTTGCTTTGCATGCCTTTCAATTGCGGATCGGCTTTGAAGCGGAGGATACGGCTACTGTCATTCCACCGTAAGGCAGAGATTCTGTCCCCGAAAAAGATACTAGATTACAGAATGTACCTTAAACAGGGTAAGCGCATAAGTAAGTCTGATTACTCAATAGTACGCTTGACTAATTATATTTCATGATATAGAATAATGAGAAATTGAGGGAATGTCGAATCGTGAGGATCATATGTCAAACGAAAAATACGAACTTCTGATGCGCGAGATGGACTCCATTGCAAGAAAACTAGAGCGATTCCCGGATAGTCTCAAATCGTCGGCTTACAAGACGATGGTTGAAACACTATTGAATGAGTACGTGGATATCACTGCCTTGCAGCCGACAACGATGGAATGCGAGCCGGAAACTCATGAATCCGAAGTAAGACAAGATTCTGATGAGGAATTGAATTTTTCGGACGGTGTACGCGAATTCTATCGTCGTAGTAGTGGAGCTACTTGTAATGACATGCAGTTTAGCGCGATATGCGCCTATTTCTACAAGTATGATGCACCTGATCCAAAGAGGCGTGACAGTATTGGGCCAGATCAGTTGGAACAAATGTGTCGGATTACACGCCGGAGAGTACCAGGTAATTGCCGATCAACTCTTAACAATGCTAAGAATCACAAGGAATTCCTACAAAGTGATGGGCAAGGAATGTACTCGCTGACCGAGCACGGGAAAGCGTATGTCAAGGATAAGCTCCTTTGAGAAACTGAGTAGACTATTTAGGCTAGTGGGTAATATATGGTAATACGTGATAGATTATTGGAATACAGTGTGATATGATGGTGTAGAATTCAGAGAAGGAGAATTCAAAATGATGTAGCAAAGACTCGCGGCGGCTTTTCCGGGAGAGCTGCGCAAAGAGTGTGTCCCGGCCGGTTGTCTTGTGCGATCAAGATAACGCCGACTAGAATTGAACGCGATATCCGTGTGGTTGCACGGGAAAGAGGTATTCCAATGGCAAATGAAGCCAGCAGTAATGTACCGAATGTAAAGCTTGAGGACGGTCTGTACCGGATCGTGTTTCCGGTGGACCGTCATAACCGTTACAAAAGCTTGGTTCTGTTAACGCTGAACCTAGCGCCTCAGAAGTCTGCCGCAGTAAAGGATCTACAGACTTGGACAGCTTACCGCAACTACAGTCAGTTCAAGACGACGGTAATCCAGAAGTTGCATGATCAAGGTCTCGTGAAATACGATTCTGAGACCGGAGATGTGTCGATTACACCACCAGGAGTTCTGTTTGCCATCAATCAGTGGCCCGAACTTTTTGGACGTCAGTGACCATTGTGCGGGGCGGCTCGTTGCTAGATCAGGCTGTGTATTGCCTTATGCTGCGAGCAAGCCACTAGGAAACCGCGCGCCCCCTCTAAGTACTAGTAGCGCGGATCATCACCATAGAGGCACAGAGAACGCAAAGGATTTCGGTTTCGAGCAATCCATTTTGTCCTTCGTGTCGTTGTGGTTGGACTGACAAAGACCTGAACACCACTAGTCCAAAAGGCCCGGCGGTGGCTTTGATGGATGGGCATGGCCGGAAGAGGTAGGGCAACGCTATGATTTCACAACAAAGACACGAAGATCACGAAGGCGACGAACTCAGTCTTTGTATCCTTTGTGTCTTTGAGGTTATTCCTCAACTAATCATATAATATCATCCGGCAGACACTGCCCGCACAAACCGCGAAACGCCAGATGCTCCGACTGAATGCGAAATCCGTGTTTCCGCAAAATTTGCTGCTGAAATGCCTCGAATTCGTCGTCGGGGATGGTCAGCACGGCGCCGCAGGATTGGCAGCTGAGGTGATGATGCTGTCCGCCGGCGATGCTGTAGACTTTGCCTTGCGGCTCAATGCTGGTCTCGGTGGCCAGCCCGACCTGGCAGAGCACATCGAGCGCGCGATAGATGGTCGATTTGTCGATGCTGGGATCGAGGTAGGCGACGCGCTCGATGATCTGGCTCAGGCTGGCATGTCCGGCGAGCTCGCAGATGGCGTCGAGCACGATTAGCCGTTGCGGCGTGACGCGGTAGCCGCCCGCTCGTAGTTTTTCGATATAGTCGATATTTTCGTGTGACATTTCGCTCTTCCGCTTCTCGTCTATTGTTCCCAACCTGGTGGAAAATGGCAAATCGTGGCAAATCTCGGTTAAGGTCTGAAATGGAGACCTTGCAGATCGGCCGACGTATTGAGGGAGAACGAATATCGGGAGACTCGCAGAGTCGCCCCTACGGGTTCACAGGAAACCTTGGCTAGGGATCTTATGTCCGCTTCTTGCCAAGAGAAATTCGGACCAAGTGAATTCACCGTCCGAACCTCTTGCAATTTTTCGCAGTAAGCTGAAACCGCGTCTTCTTGCCATAAGCTTTGTAGGAGATTAGAGGGCGCGTAAGATGGCACATTCACATGGGCATTCCCACGAGCACGACCATCATCATCATAGCAACAACATCCTCGTCAAGCTGGCGATGGTGCTGCACTTGCCGGGTTTCACGCACGACCACAGCCATGGCGATTTAGCCGGTGAAAGCGCCTTCCTCGACAACCAGTTGGCCATCCGCACGGTCTGGATTGCGCTGATCGCCCTCGGTCTCACGACTGCTTTGCAGGTGGTCATTTATACCGCCAGCGGCAGTGTGGCCTTGTTGGCGGATACGGTACACAACCTGGGCGATGCGCTGAATTCCATACCGCTCTTGATCGCCTTCTATTTTGCGCGGCGGACGGCCAATCGACGTTTTACTTATGGTTACGGGCGGCTGGAAGATATCGCCGGCGTATTCATCGTGATCTCAATTGGTTTCAGCGCGGCCTATATTTTGGTGGAGTCCTTCCAAAAGCTGATCAATCCGCGGCCGCTGGAAAATTTGGAGTGGATCGCGCTGGCGTCGGTGGTCGGATTTGTCGGCAACGAGCTGGTGGCGCTGATGCAGATTCGCGTGGGGCGGCGAATCGGCTCGGATGCTATGGTGGCCGATGGGCAGCATGCGCGTATTGATGGCTTGACCTCGCTGGCGGTTCTGATCGCCGTGCTGGGCACGCTGATTGGCCTACCGATATTGGATCCGATTGTGGGCATCGTGATCGCCTTTGCCATCGTTGGCATCACCTGGAACGCTATCAAGGCGGTTTGGTATCGTTTGATGGACGCGGTTGATCCGCATCTGATTGAGCATGTGGAAGCGCACGTGCTGGGCGTAGACGGCGTAGAAGAGATTCTTTCACTGCGGTTACGCTGGGTCGGGCATCGCATGTATGGCGCGCTTCAGCTACGAATCGTTGAGGGAAATTCGCTGGTGGAAAGTCAAGCGATTGCACATGCCGTGCGACATGAGGCGCGGCATGTTATCCCGCAGCTTGACGAGTTGACGGTGCAGGTAGAGTAGGTGCCGCTTTAGAATTGCACGGCGCTGGCTATTTCTGCTCGATTCTCAATTCAATGTCGCGTTCCAGAAAATGACCCAATGAGGCAGCCTCTTCTTGCAGCATTGGCAGCAAAGCATGATCGATTGTGTCATAAGGTTGGACATTTAGACGAGCGGTCTTGCGCTTCTCTTCGAGCCGCCAGGTCGCCTGGGCTTGGCCATTGATGATGACGCAGCTGCGGATGAGTCCCCCGCCGGGATGAATCTGCCTGGCGTGGGCCGGGTCTACCAGGAAATCGCGACTGTGATAAGCCAGCAGATAATTGTCATAGCGCGGCAGGAAGCGAATGGTCGCTTGTTGGTCGTCGGCGGGAAGCTGCTGATCCGCGAGCATGAGCGCATTGCCACTGCCAATGTCGATGACGACGGTTTCTTTGGCAATGGAATTCAGGGCCGTTTTGGCTTTTGCGAGGGATAAGCCCGACCAGCGGCACAGGTCGGCTGGCGCTGCTGGTCCGTAAGCCGCGAGGTAGCGCCGCGCCAGAATGGGCAAGATCTCATCACTTAATTCAGTCAAGTGGAAATCCGGCAGCCATTCTTTCAGCAGCACGAAAGTCAGTTTGCCTGCGAATTCGGGTCCGAGGCAAATCAAACCGCGCAGGGCGGCGAAGCGCAGGAGGTGGTGAATCGCTTGACCGGCGACAGGAATGCCGCGCTCCCCAAGATACTCGGCCAGCTGCGCTCGTGTCAGCGCGCCATATTTGCTGAGAATATCGGTGATATCGGCAAGCGCGTTTTCTCGAATGTCTTTACCAAGCCCGAGCTGTTGGTAACGGCGATTGGTCCCCCGGATGGCGCTGGGACCTACAAGCGCGAGTTGCCAAGCGATGTCTTGGGCGGCGACCAAATGCAAAGTGCCGCGCAGGCTCCAGGTCAAAACGAATGAGCGATCGATTTCGCGGGACCGCTTGACGTCACGAATGGTGATGCCATTGCTGCGGGCGGCGATCGCCAGTTGCGCGGACGGCCACTCCTGTGATTGCAATGCGCAGAGCTTGCGCACGACATCTGCTGCGCTGCTTGACTGCGTTGTGTGCGAGAGCCACTGTTGCTGGCAGCGGATTCGGCGGAGTTGCTTAAATGGCATGGGCATTTCGCTGGTGTACGAACAAGCTAAAGGAAGAAAAGTCCCTCTTCTATCTTATAACCGCTCGGCGGCGGCGCTCAGGTCTGCCGCGCTCACACAAAATAACAGATCTTCTGCGTTTGTGTGCATAGTGGCTTGTCAATATAGAAGGGTACTCAGTATAGATGACGATTGAGCCGAGGCTAAGCCAACATTTAGGCAGTGGCGGCCCGGTCCTGAATCGTCCCGCGCATCCGGAACGCTATCGACGATTTCATTTACGAGTAGTTCGCGTCCTTGCTGGTTGGCATCGGATGCAGGCATTGACGATCGCGGCGACGGGTGAATTTTTCATAAACTTCGTCAATGAAGAGAACGCCGCTGCCATGGATGCCAGGGCGGCTGAAGTCGCCACGGTGGTCACCATGCATTTTGGCGAGGGTATCTTTACGGATGACAATCACATCCACATCGACAAATATCGTCCGGTTGGGGGATTGGTCGGACATAACTACGCGCTTATTGATGACCTCTTCGGTGTATAATCTGACATAGACTCCGGCTATGCCAGCATAGTAAGTAGAGGAACTGAGTCATGTGGCGGATGGTCCGCGCATCGTTATATTTGTGTGTCTTGCTGCTTGGCGCCTGCACAAGCGATCAACCGCGTATCTCTTTGGACGAGATCGACCTGGCTGTGGCGGATGCAGGCAGCGGTGAGAAGCTGTTTAATCAGTCTAATAATGATGCACCGGCTTGTTCCGCCTGCCATGCCGTTAGCGGCGCGGACAGCAGCATCGGCAATTCGCTGGCGGGCATTGTCGAGGCCGCGGGCACACGCGTTGGCAATCAGTCGGCGCAAGAATACCTGTATTGGAGCATCTTGCGGCCCGGACAATATCTGGTCAACGGATATTCCAATTTGATGTATGGTGGTTATGAAGACAGTCTGGAAGCGGCAGATCTTGCTGATCTGATTGCCTATTTGCTGACTTTGCACTAGATTGGGCTTGAACAGGTCCTGGTGCCGGGAATTGTCTCGGTTGGACGAAAAGTGACGGGAGATGGTCATGGATGTGAGTTCCGCTGGTGGCGCGCTGATAATCACGGTCTTGCGCCTGGCGCATATCGTGGCGGGATTGATCTGGGTCGGCGCTGCGCTAATGATGTCGCTGGTTGTTGAACCGGCTGCGGAAAAATCCGGCAGCGACGGTTCACGGTTTCTGCGGTCGCTTTATGGATCTACCATGTTTCCGCGGCTGATACCGCTGATGGCGATTATCACGACCCTGGCGGGCCTGCTCTTGTATGGGATGCTTTCGTATCACGAGACGATGAACAGCGCGATGGGCACGTCCATCACTATTGGCGCGCTGTTTGGCTTGCTGGCATTTGGGCATGGTATATTCGCGCTGTGGCGCAGCGCCGGGCAATACGCTGGGCTGGCGCGATCGGCGACGCCTGATGAATCGGCCTTGAGCGGACTGGAAGATAAATTGCGGCGTAACGGACGCATCAGCTTGTGGTTGGCGCTGGTCTCGCTAGTGCTGATGGCGGGCGCGCGTTACATCGGCCCGGTTTTCGGTTGAATTGATATACCGCAGCCGCTCGGCGGCAGCGATAAGATCTGTCGCGCTCACACAAAATAACAAGCCTACTGCTCGTGCGAGCACAGTGGTTTGTTAAAAGAGAGATAAACGGTCGTTGACGCTGTAGAGGAATCAACTTAGCGGTCACTACAGCTATTGAGCGTCCAAGCGATCCTTATGTTCCCCAACGATGTTCATTTACAGAAAAACTGCGGTGGGACCTTCAAACTGTCTATCTTCTCCTTTCGCTAATTTGGACAACTAGAATAACTAAAGTTAGAAAATCACAACCCGAGAACAAAGCTTCACCATTTACAGAACAGATGTGCTAGTCTGCAACTGAAATGGTTTGATGGCTCATGTCATCAAGCGCTTAACAATGCATGTGGTCTGCGGTCGCGGTTTCACTTTCGGGTGGTAGCGGCTGCCGGTTTCATGCTCTATGGCTGCCCACCCCTGCACCACAGATGTAGCGTGCGGATGGACAGAGGCAGAAGCATGGTAAATCCGCAAGTGGCCAATGTTTTGCAAGAAGGGGGTGATTAGATTGAAGGGACAGAAATGGCGCAATTGACAGTGAAGATGATTGACGCGCCGGCTGGCCGGATCGGCGGATATCTGCTGGTTTGGGGCGATACGGCGCAAGGCGATGCCGGGACAAACGCCCAGCGCGATTTACAAGGAGAATACTTCACCCCGCAGACAGATGTGGGGCTGGATTGGTATGAGCAGCGTCCGGTTCTTTATCATCACGGCTTGGATGGCGCGCTGAAAGCGGCGGTCATCGGCGTGATTGATACATTGCGACCGGACGATACGGGACTCTGGGCAGAGGCCCAGCTGGATCTGCACAAGCGCTATGTGAGGGCGGTGCAGAGGCTGGTGGATCAAGGGGTCCTGAGCTGGTCATCGGGCAGTTTGCCGCATTTGGTGGATGTCGGCGGCGATGGGTGGATCAAACGTTGGCCCATCGTGGAAGGCAGCTTGACACCGACGCCCGCGGAGCCAAGACGTACCGATGTGCAAACCCTGAAGAGCGCCTATAAATCGCTGGGTTTGGATGTGTCGCGGCTGGGCATTGAAGTGGCGGAAGCGCCCGAGCGAGTTTCCGATGATTTGAAAGGACAATTGATGACAGAAACAACGACGACCGCGCACAAACGTCTGCCGCTGGCGGATGAGCGTGACGCGATCAAAGCGGGCAGCATCAAAGTCGGCAGCAGATATGATGAACTGGATACGATGGATATGCTGCACGGATATATGCTGCTGCGTTCGTCCAAGAGTTTTCATGGGGTGAGCGAGCGCTTTTCCAATGCGCTGGCGCATAAGGTCGGACGGGCAAAACTCAAGGCGACCAAAGCTGACGAGCTGGCTTATAGCGCGCAAACCGGCTTCGGCGACGAATGGGTGCCGGATTTGTGGAGCCAGCAGATCTGGCACAAGGCACGGCAAGACAACACGATACTGCCCTTGTTTCAGACAATCGAGATGCCGAGCAATCCATTCGAGTTGCCGGTTGAAGGGACTGATCCCAAAGTCTATTTCGTGCCGGAAACGAGCGATGAGGCGCATTTGAGTTTCGGTTCGGGCAATCCCATCCCGGATAGCAAGATCGGTACGGGCAAAGTGACGTTGAATGCCAAGAAACTGGCATTGCGGGTCGGCTTCAGCAGTGAGCTTGTCGAAGACGCCATGATACCGGTGCTGAATATCTATCGTCAGCAGGCGGCGCGCGCGATTACCAACGCGATCGACAATGTGCTGCTGAATGGCGACACCACGTCCGGCGTGACTGGCAATATCAACCGCGATCACTCGGCGCCTCCGGCCACGGCGAAGTACCTGGCGATGGATGGTTTGCGTCATCTTCCGCTGGTGGATAAAACGGCCAATCGCATCAATCTGAATGCGGCGCCGACCCTGGCAAAGATGCGCGAGGCGCGCTTCAAGATGCCGGGAAAATATGCTGCTCGTCCTTCGGATCTGGCTTGGGTGGTCGATAGCGGGACTTATGCCAAGCTGCTGGCGATCAGCGAGTTCCTGACCGTGGACAAGGCGGGACCGCTGGCGACGGCGCAGACCGGTCAGATCGGCTTTGTGGATGGGATTCCGGTTTATGTCTCGGCCGAGATGCCGCTGACGGAAGCGGATGGCAAGGTGGGCGGTGGCACGAACGACAGGGGGCAGGCGCTCTGTGTCTATCGGCCGGGCTGGTATGTAGGCTATCGGCGCAAGATCGCGGTCAGCGTGGATTATCTGTCGTATTTTGATAGTTATCAGTTGACGGCGACGGTGCGGCTGGCCTTCGTGCGCTTCGATGAGGAGGTGGCGAGCTGCTTGTATAACATCACGGTGTGAAGTTAGCGTAGGTGTTGCAGGGCGGGGGCTGGGGTGCTCCCGCCCGTCTTTATGATAAACTAACTGCGAGTTATTAAGGTAGCGAATCGAGGCATTTAATGAATGTCAGGATGATGGTGACGGCGAACTATGCCGAAGTTGAGCCAGATACTCAAAGGATGAACATTCTCGGCATTGCCTTCCGGATTCCCGCCAACCAGTTTCCAGCTTCGTATGCGCGATTATTTCTTGCGTTGATATTGGAAGGCGATATATCAATCCGTTCCGAGCGACACAAGCTAGAGATCAGATTGGCTGACGAGGACGGACGACCCATGTCAGTGGTTCAAGGGCAGTTCGAGATGCCGGCTGGTTCGCCAGGAATACCGCCGCTGAAAGGCATGGTATGCGAATTCAATGGACTAACCTTCCCATCACCTGGAGACTATCCCATACATATAAGTGTAAACGACGGTGAGCTCGAAGCTTCTACGATTGTGCAAGTGGTGCTGCGCGAGTCATAAATGACATTTAGGTCAAATAAGCGGTTGGAACGTATGCGGCAGTCGCCAGCCAACTGGAAGAGACGGGATTTGGAAGGTCTGCTCTTTGACTTCGGCTTCCAGCTTCGACATGGCGGCAAGCACGATGTATTCACACATCCGCTTGGTTTACGTTTTGTGGTGCCGCGGCATGGCAAAGTGAAGAAAGTCTATATTCAAAAAGCGGTGAAGCTGATAGACTATCTCTTGCAATTGCAAGAAACTGGAGACCCAAAGAGCTAGGTTCTGCAAAGGAGAGATGCAAATGAACGAGCAGCGTTTGCAGCTAGCAGAAAAGTTAGCAAGCCGTGCTTATCAAATGCACATATTTCCTGACGAAACTACTGACGGCGAATCTTGCTTTGTCGCCACCGTGCCAGAATTGCCCATCTGTATGTCTGATGGTGACACAGTAGAGGAGGCAATGGCAAATCTGGAATCAGCCAAGGTCGATTTTATCTACTTTCTGCTGGAAGATGGTTTGCCTGTGCCAGAGCCGCGTCTCCTCGGTTCTCACGTTACAATAGACATGAGCGACTACACCGATTCATCTTCACAGCCTTTCCAACCAGCAGGATTTGCTAGCGCCCGCATAATATCAGCATAGAAAGACGCAACGGAATATCCGCTATACTTGTGAGAATATCGACGCCGATGTGATCAGAGTACGAGGAATAGCTCCCCTGTAGCCCTCACCCCACCAACACCCACAACGTCTCGAAATAGTAACCCCCATCGTCCTGACGCTGCGCGTTGATCGCCACTTCAACCCCCTCGCCTCGCCGACACAACTCGACCACCGTTCCATAGGCGCGGTCCGTCATCAGCGCTTGCTTTAGCGCGAAGGCGAATCCATCCGCCTGGATATACACCTGTATTCCGGGCAGCAATAACTCACCCGCTATCGGCAGACGATGCTGGTGCGCATCAAATTCTTCGGGTCGAATTGCGTGGATTTGCACGGTGCGCCACCGTCTCTATTTAGCCTCTAACTTAGCATAGCCGGCCTTCGGGCAATAGTCAGATCGGCTGCATTGTGCCAATCGGAGCATATCCGCAGCCAAAAACCTATTGATTTACAGAAAGGAATGCCATGTACACCATTGCGACTTTGCATGAATTGCGGCGACATCTGGGCTTGACGGAGTCCGACGCGGCGGGCGATGCCGACCTTCGCGGCGCTCTGCAGAAGGCGAGTCATCTCATCGAAGCGCTAACGCAACGGCGCTACTGCCCCTCTCTCGGAAACAGGACAGTGCCCATCGATAAAGAGAATCCGGGCGAGTTGATTCTGCCTGATGACCTGCTGCAATTGAATTCTGTTCGCAACGGCGCTGGAACGATCGGCGTGGACGCTGTTCGGCTCTTGCCTGCTCGCCCCGATCTTCCCGCGAGCGTGATGCTAGTGCGTGAAGGCGCCGCATTCGAATATGGCAGCAGCCCGGGCGACGAGTTAAGCGTGAACGGAATTTGGGGCTGGCATGATCGCTGGACACGGGCCTGGCGGGATAGCGGAGATTCCGTAAGCGACAATCTCTTAAGCGCAGCAGCCACTTCAATCAGCGTGAATGATGTCGACGGTAACGATCAAAATGCGCAGGGTCCGCGTTTTCAAGTGGGGCACTTGCTGCGAATTGAAGACGAGTATTTGCGCGTGACCGAGATCGATAGCGCGGGCAATATTCTTGCGGTACTGCGCGGCGTGCAAGGAACGGAAGCGGTGAATCATGCGCGTGGCGAAAAGATCGAGACTTATGCCGCAGTGCCGGCGATCCGCGATTTGTGCCTGCGCTATGCGGCTCTGCTGATTAACTCGGTCGGCTGGCTGGAAGACGACTCCCCGGCCGTATTGAAAAGGCTGCGCCGCTTGACTGCCTAACCGCTTGTCCCGATAGTAGCGCGGCACTGGGACAAAGGGCCAGAGCTTTGCGCGCAGCTTTGTATCGGGCAAGGGATTAAATCTGGTTTCCGCATGTCCTTTGCGTTATGTTAGCGCGATGGCTCCACGTAACAATGTTAGCGCAGCCCGAGTGAAACGCCTGGCTGCGTTTGGCTACCGCGATTTCCGCTTTCTCTGGTTGGGTGAAACGGTCTCCAACACCGGCTCGCAGATGCAACATTTCGCCATCAATTGGCACGTTTTCGAGTTGCTGCGCGGACAGACTTTCGTCTTCAATTTGCTGGGCAACCCGATCGTTCTGGGTTCGGAAGCTTTCGGTTTGGGCATGCTGGGACTGGTGCGCTTTGTTCCGATTGTGGTATTCGCCATGCTTGGGGGCGTATTGGCGGACGCGCTGGACCGTCGCCTGCTGATGCTCGTGACGCGTGTGATTTCCGCTATAGTGGCGGCTGCACTGACCATGCTGACCTTGTCGGGAAACATCGACATCGGCACTATCTATTTTCTGACCGCGCTGAGCGCCGCGGCGGTGGCTTTTGATTATCCGGCGCAGCAATCGATTGTGGCCAACCTGGTGGCGCCGCGCGATTTGAGCAATGCCATCAGCTTAAACACGCTGGTCGTGCATCTGGCAAGAATCTTCGGTCCCGCGATGGCTGGTGTTCTGGTGGCACATTTCAACATCGGGCTGGTATACGGCATCAATACGGCGAGCTTTTTCGCTGCGATCCTGGCGATTGGCTTGATCCAGCATCGGGGTAAACCGTCGACCGGCGCCAATATCAACCTGCGTGCCTTGATTGATGGCGTGCGCTTTACCTTATCCACACGCATCATTACGGGCACGATGCTGCTGGATTTCTTTGCCACTCTCTTTGCCTCCGCCCGGACGATGCTGCCGATCGTCGCCGATCAGATTCTGGGAGTGGGCGCGGTTGGATACGGCATACTGGCAACGGCGCAACCCATTGGCGCCTTGCTGACCGGCGTGATTCTGTCGCTGCGTAAGGAAATGACGAAACAGGGCTACGTTCTGCTGCTCAGCGTTGGGGTTTATGGGCTGGCGACGGCGATCTTCGGCATCTCTACGAGTTTAGCGCTTTCGTATTTCCTGTTTGCCTTGACAGGCGCCGGCGATACCTTTTCCGCCGTGATTCGCGGCACCATCCGGCAATTGATGACGCCGGATGCTCTGCGCGGTCGCATGGTCTCGGTCAATATGCTCTTTTTCATGGGAGGTCCACAGCTGGGCGAGCTGGAAGCGGGCTTGGTGGCGGCGGCATTTGGCGCACCCTTCGCCATCTTCAGCGGTGGATTGGCGACCGCGCTGTTGACGGTTTGGGTCGCCTGGCGCTATCCCTCGATCCGCCGCTACAACAATGCCGATGACTTGAAGCGCAATCAGGCTTGAGCTGCGAAGACAACTGTCCTGATCGAGCAGGATGAAGTACCATATTGTCCCCTCGTAGATCAACGGAGACGTCAGCGTGAGCAAGCAAAATCGCGGTCTGAAAACCCACAGCGACGAAGAGCAGCAGCAGTACGAGCGTGAGGCGCGCCTGCAGTACGGTCCCGGCATTGTCAACGAGTCCATTCAGCGCTGGAACGACTACAGTAAGGCGGAACAAGAGCAGGTTGTCGCCGAAAGCAATCAGATCTATATCGAGCTTGCCGAGGCGATGGAAGCGGGAAAGGCGGCCGGCGATAGTGATGTGCATCGTATCCTCGATCGCTGGCAAGAGCATCTGCGGCGCTTCTATGAGCCGAGCCTGGATATGCTGCGCGGATTAGGGCAGATGTACAATTCGCATCCTGGTTTCATCGAGAATTTCCAGAATATCCACACTGACCTGCCGGCCTTCCTGGAAGGTGTGATCGAAAGCTATGTCGACGAACTGGAAACGGCAGAGCTGGAGCGCATGCTGGCTGAAGACGAAGAGTTGGAGCGCCGTCGTAACAACCTCTCGCGTTAATTTCTCCAACTGCTGACTGGCGATAGCGAACAGGACTCCCGAAACCTGTTTCGATGTCAAAGCGCGAGCGATGCAAAGGATTGCCCCTACGAACTTCCGTTGTGGGATGGATGACCCTGAAATTATTCAATTCCAAGTCTTGGAGAGGAACGCAAGGCAGGCTTGGATTTCGATTAAAGGGAAGCCTCCCGCGACAACAGAACTGCAGTGTCATTCCCCGATTGGCAAAAACTGAATAAACAGCAAAAGGAGTAGCCGATGGCGACATTTCGCACGGCCTTGTCTAATCTGTCGCTCTTGCGCGTGAGCGGTGTGCGCAAGAACTTCGATATCGATGAATTGCCCAACCAACTGGTGGCGGCACAATTGCCGGCGCTGCTGGTGCTGCCGCTGGAATTGGAAAAGGAGCGTCTCTTCAAAGAGCGACAAGATGGTTTGCAGACGGTCACATTCAGTGGCAGTGCCAAAACAGCCTACTATTCGCTGACGCATTTGCTTTTGGTGGCGCCGACGGAGCAGGGATTGGGCATGCGCAGCCATTTGCCGCAACTGGTCGGCACGATCGACGCATATTTAGCGACGATCGCCGCCGATCTCACCTTGGGCGAGGCGCTGCTGGTACCCGCTCGTATAGGTGTCGAGCCGGGTGTCTTCCCCTTCGCATCGCATACCTATTACGGCTGCGCTTTCCGCCATACCTGGTTGATGGAGATTTAATCGATGAGCATCCGTTATCTAGTCGGTATCGACCGCGATCACGATGGCGATTTCCGTGAGCTGGAGGAGGACAGTAGCGCGCAGGTGCTGGATCTGAAGTGGAGACTGGGCATGCGGCGGGCTTATGACAGCATCGCCGATTACGGTCGGGCAGAGATTACCATGCTCAATCGCCAGGGTGTTTTCTCGCCGGAGCGGAATCACCTGGAAATTGGCACGCGGGTACGAATATCAAGCATAGACGCAGAGCAAGAGCGCATTCATTTTACCGGCTTCGTCAGTCATGTCACAGTTGGAGGCGGGCAATGGGGCAGCGTTCAGGCAGTCATACACTTGCAGGACATTCAACCCTGGTTAGACGATAACCCGGTACAGCTGGCGCCGGTCGGCGATGTGACAGCTGATCAAGTGATCGACCGCTTGCTTGATCAGGCGATCGTGCGCCGCGCTGTTATTGGCGGATACTGCCTGATTGACGTGCCGGGTTATAGCTTGATCGACGCAGTAAACGTGTTTCCCGCCGAGAATATCAGCCGGCGTCTGGAGGCGGGCAAGACCCGCTTCGCGTATGTGGGCGATTGGTGGCGAGAATCGACCTCGATCCGGCAAGCCATTCATGATCTGGCGGAAAGCGAACGAGGCCGATTTTACCTGGATAGCGCAGGCGCGGCCGTTTTCCTCAGTCGCCATCATACCCTGGTGACCAACACGCTGGCGGCGAGCTTTGAAGATGACATGAGCGGGCTGGAATATAGCTATGGGGATCTGCGAGTCAACCGCGTGCTGCTAGCTATGACGCCGCGAGAGGTCGGCGAGAGCGGCAGCGTAGTTTGGCAATTGGGGCAAGCGCAGCGGATCGGGCAGGGCAAGCCCTTCTTGCTGAAACTGGGATTATTGGATGATCGGGGCGAGCCGCTGGGATTGCTGGAATTGGAAGCATTGCAAGTGGCGTTTCACCGGCGCGCCAATGGCAGTGGGGAGTTGATCAGTGAAGGCGTATCGGCCGAAGTCGTGCAGGTCGGTTTTACATCCGTGCAGGTACAAGTCAGCAACAGCAGCTTCCGCGATGTATTCCTTACCGAGCTAAAGGTCATCGGCAAACCATTGTATCGCCGCGATCAACTGGAAATCGTCTTCGCCGATGGTCCCGGCATGCACCTTCACGGTCTGAAGCAACTGTCGCTCGATCTGCCGGCGCTCTCCGATATCGAGACGGCTCAAGCCTTCGCTACTTACGAGCTGGCGCGCCGCAAACATCCCTCCGGCACAGTTCGCAAGTTGCAGGTCATCGCGCGCGAACATCCCGAGGCAGTGAATTTGTCGCTCTTTGATCGCATTCGCATCGGCGAGACGCAAACAGGTCATGACAACAAAGAGTATTTCATCATCGGCGAGGCACATCATGTCTTCGGCGGAGGGACGCAACACGAGATCAGCTGGACGCTGGAGCCGGCCGATCTGACGCGCTTTGTGATTGTTGACAATAGCCGCATCAATGACCGGGACGAGGTGATCACACCGTACTAGCGATTGGGTGGGTGGCTCCCACCCTTTTTGTTTTTTCGCTTGAGGCATCTAGTGGATGCGATGTCATGCGTAAGAACTAAAGCGCGCTCGCAGGTGGACGCGTATGAATCTCCGAACACGATGACACCATCGCAAAAGTGTGGGCGGCGGAACGGACAAAGCGTTTCGCAGTGAGGTGGCACATTACTTGATATGAAAAGAGGCGCGCCTGCTCTTGGCAGGTCGTCCGATGTACACTTGGCAGCAGCTTGGACTATCGACGCTAATGGAATGAGACTGATATGAATTCAATGGAACTGAAGGCGAAATGGCGGCGTGGCGATGTGAGCCCGTATATGTGGATCACGTTCAGTGATATTGTCGTGGCGGAAGTGATACGCGATCTGGGACTGGATTGGGTTGCAATTGATGCTGAACACAGCGCGCTGGATCTGAGGACCATACAGGATCTCTTGATGGGCTTGCGCGACTTGCCGGCGCTGGTTCGCGTGCCGGGAAACGATCCGGTTTATATCAAGCGTGTCCTGGATATGGGCGCGACCGGTATCATCGTGCCGCATATCCACAATGCCGAAGAAGCGCGGCAGGCTGTGGCAGCTAGCAAATATCCGCCGATGGGCATTCGGGGCACCGGGCCGCGGCGCGCGAGCCGTTATGGTCTCGACGACAGCGAGTATTTCGCCACTGCCAACGAGCGTACGATGGTGGTCATCATGATCGAGACGATTGATGTCGTAAACGATATTGATGCTGTGCTAAAAGTAGACGGGCTAGATGGGTTTCTATTTGGTCCCGTCGATTTGAGCGCGAGCATGGACTTGTTGCCGCAGAAGAATGACGCGCGGGTTTTGACTGCGATAAACAAAGTGTCCGATAAGGCGCAGTCGCTGTCGATGCCGCTGATTTCCGGCATTGCACCGGCCATTGACGACGATGGTCCCTATAGCCTGGGCAATCTGCTGGGCCAGGGGATAAAGGTCGTGCCGCTGGGCACTGATTTAGGCATCCTTCAGAGTGGTGTGCGCAGCAAGTTGCAGTTTATTCGTGACCAATCAGGTAAATGATGAAGTGGAGCAGGGACGTTAAATTGTGGTAGTTTACGATAATTTAGGTTAGCGCTGTCTCAGTTGTTGCAGTATTGGGCGGCAGCTTTGGCGGCGATCCGCTCAGGCGAGGTGAAAGCGATAGACAGCGTCTTTGCTGCTTTTAAGCTGGCCGCGATCTTCCAGCAGCTGCAGATGCGCCAGCGTTTCCGCCATGGCGAAGCGCCATTCATGAGGCGTGAAGCGATCCATATTGAAGATTTGTTCGGCAACCTGGTAAACCGTCTGCGCGCCGGATTCGATGGCGTCGTGCGTGTGAACGAGCCGCTGATCGTGATGGGCGAGCAACTCTTCGATGCGGCCGCGCCAATCCGTGATCAGCCATTTGTGTCCGGGCAAGGCCAGACGCACGTCAAGATCTTTCAACGAATGCAGTGATTCGAGATAATGGCGCAAGGGATTAGGCTGGGTATGGCTCCAGGCGCCGATATTGGGCGTGATCTTCATCAAAACGTGATCACCGCTGAGCATTAGTTGATCGTCTTCATCATAAAAGATCAACTGGCCATCGCTGTGCCCGGGCGCGTGGATGGTACGGAAGCGGCGTATACCGATAGTGACCTCGCTGTTGGCGGTCAGGTAGTCTTGTTGGACGGGGTGGGGCCGGGTCGAATCGCGTGTGCTATGCAGCGCTGCTTCGACCTCGTCGATGGTGAAGCGGCTCATGCCACAATAGAGCAACCATTGCTGATAGCGCTCGGTATTCTGGCGATTGTAAAAGTATGCCGCTTGCGCCCGTTCCGCTTCCGGCAGCCATAGGGGCATAGGTCGCTCGACTTGCTGCTGCCACCAGCCGGCCATGCCGAAGTGATCGGGATGCATATGCGTCAGGATGATCTTGTCGATGTCGGTCGGCGCAATATCGAGTGCGTTCAGGGCGGCTTTCCATCGCGCTTGAGCGGGTGGGGTGTTCAAACCGGTATCGACCAGGGTCCAGCCTTGCTGGCCGCGCAGAAGATAGCAGTTGACGATATTGAGCGCATAAGGCAGGGGTATCTGCACTTGAACGATGTCTTCGGTGACGTGGCTGACGCCTGGCTGGGTCATTCAGTACCTCTGGTTCGGAACAGGGCTGCAGTATACATGGCTTTGCGATAGGGGCACAGGTAGCAGCGGTGACCGGTTAACAGGTGAGTCGCTCAAAAACCCAGATGGGACACTGCGCAATGGCAACGATGCCGCGCAGCAAAAAAGTGAATTCCATACCCTCGTGCAGTCCCAGCGTCCTGACCTACGATAGCGGCACAAAAAACGTGAAGCTGAATATGCTCCTGGCGACATCTTTGGACGCGAGATTATTTATCGTGATCGCCGACGGACTCTTGTTGGCGAAGCTGCCGAGCCACCGTCCATAACTCGACGGTGGCACTTTCGTATATGGTTCCCAATAATTTGGGGGAAATCGTTTAATGCAATTGGCAACTTGACTGCAGGAAATGAGGCTCGCCATACACGAGACTACGAGATCTCATGCATGGCGTAGAATGCATGGTTAACCGAAGACGCTTAAGGCTTTGCTTCGGAGATATCTCCAGTAAACAAGTAAAACTTGATGCCGTAGGGCGTCATCAAAGTGGCATGCGCCAGATCTCCCTCATCTGGACTCTCCATAAAGGCTCCCAGTTTGAATCCCTCGGCGACCAATTGCTCGTTGACCGCTTTCATTTCGGGGTCAAAATGTGTGATGGAAAAAGGCTCGATCATGCCGTATTGATGAATGCCGATCAGGTACATGTCGTCGCACCAGATACCCCAGGGCATAGGCTCGGTATATTTGCCCAGGGTCTGGTAACCGACGGCTTCCCAAAAGGCGCCTTCCGTCTCCAAATCGTCGGTCATGACTGAAAGCTCGCCGAATTTGCCCAAGCGCGTGATATCCGGCGCCTTCGCGACATTGTCGTGTGGCAGTTGCCGCGGCGGCGCAGAGGCATCCAGCAAGATCTTGACACCGGTAGGGCTGGTTAGCATGTTGTCGCTGATCTCGAGGCCGGAGGACTTGAGCGCGTCGATATCGCTGCCGAAATAGCGCAGGCTGGGATTTTCGCCTTCGCCGGCCAGCAGACACAGATGATAGCGTCCGTCGGTATAGACATCATCACCCAGCGCACTTAGACCAAGCTTGCTGTAATAGGCGCCGGCCGCGGCTGTATCGTCGACATAATTCAAGACTTCGACATAAGTACCCAGTTTCATGATGTGATCTCCTTTATATTTTGCGATCTTATTCGGTGGCGGTTTTGAGTTGCTGCAGGGCGAATTGTTCCGCCCGGTAAATGCCCAGCAGCTGTTCTTGCATACGCAGGAAGAGCGCATCCGTCGCAGCGTCATCCAGGGGAAAGCGATCCAGGTTATTAGCGACTTCAAGATTGTGAAGCGCGGTCATGGTCTGCGTTAGCGCCGCGCAATCTTGATTGGCAAAGGCCGCATATCGCGCCCGCATCAAGGTTTTTGTCTCGGCGAAAACCGGCAGGTCGTCGCTTAGCACGGATTCAGCGAAGTCGCGCCAGGCGGCGGCGCATGCGCGGTAGGCGGCAATTGCTTCGCTGAGGTCTTGATCGAGCAGCGCGTCCGCTTCCGTCAGAAAGTTGGCATACATTTCGCGCAATCCCGCGCCTTCCGTATCGTCCAATGTGATGCCTTCAAAAATGGTGCGCAGGGTCGTATAAAGCCCGGCGCGCCGCGAGAAAACTTTGCGCCAACCTTTCTTGTTCTTGGGATGGGTCATTAGCTTGGCCCATTTTTGATAAACGGGCAGTGAAAATGACTCCGATGAACGGCTAAGATGCTCGATATGGTCATGTATGCCGGTCAGAACCGCACTGGCCAGATCGAAGGTTGGCGACGGGTTCAAGCTCAAGCAGCGCTGCTTGTTGGAGGGGATCGGCTGCCGCGCAGCGCGCAAGTCAGCAGCGCTCAATGCCCAAGGCCGCTCACTGATGTCATCAACGATGTAATCATCGCCATCGCCATCCATAACTCGGACGAGGTGAGCGATATGGCCCTTCATTTCTTCCGGCAAGCCGTGATAAGACAGGCTGCCTTTATCGACCCAAAGGATGGCCGTCCCGCCTTCCGCCAAAGCATTATCCAGGTTAGTCTGGGCTTTCTTGCTGCCGGCGGTCTCGCGAAAATCCACTTTGACATTGAGCCGGTCGCAGGCGTTGCTGAGGTAATCCACCGCGTAATTGCAGCGATTGCGAAAACCCAAAACGATCATCGCCGAATCATAAGCCTCAAACTCCCAGAGGATGTAGCAGGCGCCTAATCCCCCGCCGATGCCGAGGACTAGCGCTTCGCTGAGAGGCTCACCAGATTGCGGATGGCGCACTCCGACATGCGCTAAAGCATTTTTCAATGTGGCGGTTAGCGAATGCGCGCCGCCGTAGATCTCCGTCATCGCTGGCTGCTCCCTCGTCACTCTAAGTCGAATTCGGAGTGTACCAGAATTGCTTGCAATTCGTGCATTGATTTGGGATAAATGTCAGCGTAAGGATGTCCGGCCAGCGCGATAGCAGGTGGATGCCAACTGGCGCCATACTCGGCTAGCGAGCGTATCCAGTTCAGATAATTCAGCCAGCCTAGCCAAATGCCATTATTGGGAAAGTCCGCATCGAAGCCGGTATGCTCGAATTTTATGCGTGTTTTGCCCGCGCCTACCGCTTGCAGATGCCAGCTTGCGTGGGTTGGCGCTTCGTCCTGTTCCTGCCAACTGATGGTCAAGCGCTTGTTTTCTTTAAAGTCAAGCACCCGTATTCCCTCGATGCCCCAGCCCAGGTCGTATTTCCCACCCGGATGCAGCTCTACCGCCGCCTTATTGGCAATCCACTTTTCCATCCATTGAGGATTCGTCAATACGGTGTAGACCGTCTGCGGCGTCGCCAGGCAATCAAGTTCGTGTCTTATGTCCCCGGTCATAGGCCGGCTGAAATCGACACGCGCGTCGCTGGATTTGCCGTCAAGGCAGCGTCGCAGATTCTCCAGATGGACAAACCAGAAATCTTCCAGCGAGAAGTCATCGGGCTGCCGGTTTTCGTGTCGCCGATGTATCAAGGTCAGTACGGATTGACGCTCGGCCTCGCTCAACTTGAAGATCACCGTGCTCGGGTTTTGTCCCATGGTCCAGCTGAACTTGAGTTGGCGGTCGATTTCGAAATCGAGCAAACGCATGTGATCGTCCTGAAGCGCCGGCGTTCGCGGCGTGAACTTGCCCCAAAGGCAAAAGCGACCGCCTTGCAGATCCACATCGGCGTCTTCGGCCAGCCAGCTTCGCAAGGCGTCCGGCTCGGTCAAGGCGCAGAAGACCGTGGGCGTGCTCGCCTTGATGAAGATCTGCATTTGCAGCGGTTTCTTGTCCATAACTTTGTCCCTTGGAAACGCGGAAAAAGCCAGCAGCAAAGCGCAATAGAGCGGCTTATTTCCCGCGCCGCCAGAATAAGAGCAGCGCGATCAATGCGATTGCCCACAGGCAGAAACCGGCATAAAGGGCCGTACGCCACATCTGGGGCTCGAAAGTGAAAATGACCTCGCTTGCGCCCTCCGGCACCGCCACTGCGCGAAACATCACATTGGCGCGCAATATCGGTACTGGCTGCCCGTTCAGGGAGGCTTTCCAACCCGGATAGTGAGCATCAGCGAGAATCAGGTATGCTGGCGCCGGTGACTGCACTTGCAGCAGAGCGTGGTTGTGATTGTATTCGACGATTTCTACCTGTCCGGGTTTTCCGTCGGGCAGATCACGCGCGACCACATCACCATGGATCACGTCCAATTCTGTCTCGCGCAAGCGATGAAGGGCGTCTTCGTGGCCTTGCCAATCGTCCGGCAGGATTATTGTTCGCGGCGCCAGGTAAGCGCGTGATCGTCCCGCCGGTACGCGATAGATCTTGATGCTGCTGGAAAGCAGGCGTTGCCAGGGTGGCGGCTGCGCTTGCAGGAAGACGTCCTCGCTGGCGCTGCGCACAAAGGTCAGCGCGAGAATGCTGTGATCGCCCTGCAAGACCGATCGCAATCCGGGTTGATCGACGACGCTTAGCAGAAGGCCGTCCTGAACGTGACGCGCGGCTGGGCGGCCAGGTAAGCTGAAGCTGTGCAGGATGTGGGCTTGATCATAAGCGTCATCGGGCCAATCAAAGTTGTTTACGTCCTGCCAGAAATCGGCCAGGCTGGTATCAAAAGCCACACCCTCATGCCAAATGTCATAGACCTTGTCGACGATAAGGTACTGCGTGTCTGTCATTTGCAGCCAGCGCAGGGGCGGTATGCAGCTGCCGCCACACTCGGGCAGCGCCATGCGTTCGCCGAGCCGTCCATCAACGGCGCGTGTCGAGCCTTCGGGCAGCAGCAGCGAGCTAAACTGTGAGTAATTGATCGTGGGTGTGATGCCGCCGCCGAAGCCGTCGATGCTGGGAATCCGCCAGGTGAGGGGCAGATTCGGCATCAGCGTTTCCCGTTTTTTGACCGCATCCAGCGCGTGAAACTGCGCGGCGTAACCCATGCCCAGCCGATCATAGCGATCGCGCAAGGCCGCGATATCGCCCGGATCGAAGTAAAGCTGACTGATGGACAGCGTCCGGCCGGGCGCTGTCTCTTCGGCTTGCGTGGCGAGCAACTGGCTAATGGTGAAGCGCTGTCCCAGATAAACTTCCGGCGGCGCCAGGTCATTGTAGGGCAGGTTCTGTGCCGCCAGCAGGAGTTCGAGCAGCACGAAGACGAAGGCTAACAAAGGGATCCAGCGGTGCCGCAAGAATAGAAGCGAAAGCAAGATCAGCAAGCCCAACAGCCAGAAGAACAGCGATGTGTTACTCACAGTGGATGCGCCAAATATAAGCCGCGGATCGGGCTGCAGCAGGAAGCGCGTTACAAGAATCAGCCCACCAATGACCAGGGCAACCGCGATCGCCTTGCGCCTGGTGTCTCGTGGTCGCGCAGGAGCCGATTGTGGAATTAGCTCGCTGACGCCCAGCCCTGCCAGAAGGGACATTGCCAGGCTGTAGAGCGCCAAGAAACGCGCCGGCACACGAAAGAGATTAAAGCCGGGCAATTCCCCCAGCAGCAAATAAAGCGGATTCTGGCGCCCCAGAGCCAAAGCCAGGCCAGCCCCGGCGATGGCGATCCAAATCCATTTGCGTTTGTCCGATGTCAGCATGCCCCATAAAGCCAGACCGAGCCCAATGATGCCCAGATAGCCAATGTATTCTCCGAAGAGCTGACCATCGTAACCCGGCAGCAAGGCACGCCCCAGTAGATTCAGCGGCAGAGAGAAGGAGATCACTTCCTGCCGGTTGAAGCCGCCGCCGCGATTCGACATACCGATCAGCTCCAGGCTCGGCAAGAGTTGTGGTAGAGCCAGCAAAAGCGCGATCAGTGCGCAGCCGGCCAGTAGCAATAAAGCGCGCCCGATCTTTCTTGTAGAAGCTCCACCGATGACAGCGAAACCCAGCCCGTACAAACCCAACCCAATGCCTGTGATGAACACGGTTTGCGTGTGTCCGCTAAAGATTTGTAGTGCCCAGGCCAGTCCAAGCAACATCCCGTCGCGCCCGGACGATTGAGAAACCAGCGCTCGGTGATACAGTGCCAGGAGCAACGGCAGCCAAGCCAATCCTTGGAGCTGATTGATTTGCTCGACGTGAGCCCCCAGGTAACCGCTGAAACTGTAGACCAGCGCGGCGACCAGAGCCGGCAGCTTATCCTTCCCAAGCACCTGATTATAGAGAAACATCATACCGGCGCCGGCCAGGAGACTATGCAGGAGAATGCTGATTTTGATCGCTTGCGGGGCGGGGAATGGCGTGGTCAGCCAATTGGGCGGATAATAACTGCCTAGCTGCGGATTCGCCAGCAGCGGCGTGCCCATAAATAAGTCGTTTGTCCAAAGCGGCAATTCGCCGGCGCGGAAGGCGGCATTGCGAACGTCCCAATAGGGATAAAAGTAATTGTAGGTATCGCCGCGGGCCAGGATCATATCGCTGAAGGCGAGTTGCCGAAAGAAAATCAGCGTCATGGCGATTATCAGCAGAGGTGGCAGCCAACGCAAAAGACGAGACGAGGTCATCGATTTCCCCGTCGCCGGGGGCGGCTACGCTCGAACTCTGACCATTCAGCACTACGGATGAACCCGCGCGAAGCCAAAGCCAGCCGAATGCGCCGCCGCAGCGGTCCCTGTTTACGCTCTTGCTTATACTGCTGCCAACGTCTCATTGCAGCCGGACCCCACAAGAAATCTACGACATCGGGCGGCAAGGTGATAGCGCCATTGTTGCCCCAGCTTTCCCAGGCATCTCGTTGGGCGCTCGGATGCGCAGGTCGCAGCTGCTGCCATTCGCCACGACGCATGAAGATGATATTGACCTCGATATCTTCGCGGTCGCCACCGCTATTGCTGAGGTTTTCGCCATGGATCAGAAAATCACCACCATTGTGCTGCATCGCATGAAAGCGCGCGAATCGCTGCGCGCGACCCGCCCATTCCATGTCGCCGGCCACACGGAAGGCTTCGTCAAATGCGCCAACGCGCTGATATAGTGATGTGCTCGCCATGAAGAAAGGGCCCAAGCTGTTGTTGCGCGTGAATCGCTCGGGATGAAAAAGCAGCGGCGCCTGATGCCGGTATTCGCGCTCGAAAACACCCAGGTGTCGCATGCTGCTCACGCGTGTGAAAGGGAAATCGACCAGGTTTGCACCTTCTTGCAGGGCTCGATAACCTTCGACGAAGGCATCTGCCGAGCGGATGTCATCGGCATTCCATGATGCAAAGTACGCGGTCTGTGCCAGCGCGATGCCACGATTCCACGAGGCGTACAAGGATTCGCGCGCCACGTAACGCGCTGTCATACGCCCGAAATAATTCGAGTTGATCGCTTGAGCAAGCGTGTTTAACTGTTCGCGTTCCAAGTCAGATGCATCATTGACGATGGGAAGATAATGCACCGAGATGCCGCACTGGCTGATTTGTTTGGCGAAACCAAAGACGGCCGCTGTATAGGTGGGCAAATGCTTTTCGCAGCGATAAAGGGAAGAGATCAAGGCTATCGACATGGTATCATCGCGGGATCATTGGGCATTGCAGCATATCATATTATAAGCACTTGTCGGCGCGCAAAATCAAGCATCGGATTGCGAGCATTCCGCGCGGATCTTGATCTGCAACTCACGCCATATAGAGTACTTGATCGGTGGTGAGCACGGTGGCGAATTCTTGGTGCAGGTTCGCCAAAGCAAGTTCGTGAACGGTTTCCGCCGAATAAAACTTGCCATCATAGCTTTGTCGCTCATGCGCGGCGGTGGCATCCGCGACCACGACTGTCTGGTAACCCAGGTCGCCGGCCATGCGCGCCGTCGTCGAGACGCAATGATCGGTAGTCAAGCCGATGATGACGAGCGAACGCGAATTCGCTGACCGCAAGCGGGATTCCAGATCTGTGCCGACGAAGGCGTTGTTGACCTGCTTCTGTATGACAGGTTCGTCAGCTTGTGGCGCGACGATGGCTTTGATGGCATTGCCCGGCAGCTCAGGGCGCAAGGGCGAATTGGCTTTGGTGGACATGTGCTGAATGTGATAAATGGTGCGTTGCTGCCGGCGCCATTCTGCCAGCAGGCGAGCCATATTTGCTTCGGCATCGGGATTGCTTCGTTCACCCAGACGTGGGTCGTCGAGACCTCGTTGCACGTCAATGATGATGAGCGCTGTTTTATCGTCGACGGTTGCCATGTTCAATACCCTGCTGTCTAATGTCACCATCATTCTAAGTGCTGAGCGGTTGTATGTTTAGGGTGCAAGATGTCGGTATCCGCATGCAGGTTGCTCCGGGCGCAGAAGACGCGAAATTGGTCAACCCATGCAAAGTTTTCGAGCGGGGAGCGCGTTCAGAGCAAATCGCATGGCGATCGAAAACACTTGATCTTCGAGGGCCTGCGCGATGATGCGCCGTTTGTCAGGGATGATTATGGCCGGGAGTTCGGCTTTGGGTAATCCCGTTGAAAGTGGTGCTAATGAAAAACGCCATCAATGAAGCTGGATTCAGGCTGTAGGCTTGGGCAGGCTTTATGATATAATGCCGGCGTCGTTCTCATGAAGCGGAAGAGATGATGCTCCAGGTCGTAACCTTCAATATCGGTGGAGCCCGCGGCATGCGTCCCGCGCCCCACGATCATGAAAAGCTTGCGGGGGATGCCCTCTGCACACTGAAACAAGTGATCAATCCGGCGCAGCCCACCGTGATTGCCTTGCAAGAAAGCGGCTTGGCGATGGTAGGCGGCAGCCTGAAGAATGTCGGCCGCAGGATGGCACAACTTCTGGGCGAGAATTTTGTTGATGCCTTTGCTGCCGAAGTGACCATGTGCGATCATCCGCATCCCAATCTTTGGGACAGACCCGCCTTCCGTCAAATGACCCACGCCGCCGAAGGCAATGCCATTGTCACCAATTTGCCTATTGCAGAATGGTCGTGGGGCAGCTTCCCCGATTACAATCACTGCACGAAGGCGGATGCCTGGACACGTCACACCTCCATCAGCCGCGCGACACTCTATAGCAGCGGCACGCGCGATACGCAGCCGCGCAATTTGATGGTCGCTTCGCTGGAGTACCGCGGCATTCCTCTATACGTTCTCAATACGCATCTCGGTGTGCTCATCGGTGAGGATCGGCGCGACCCGACTTATGAACGGTCGCGCACAGCTTCGCAATCGCGGCAGGCACAAGTCCGCGAAATCTTGCACGTCATAGAAGAACTCAAAAGCGCCGACCGGGCCAACGAAGTGCCGGAACGGGCTATCTTGCTCGCCGGTGATTTTAACGCCCAGCCCGAGACGCCGGAATTGGAAATGCTGCAGCGGCGCTTCCGCTTGTTATCGCCGGAAAACGATTTCAAGGAATTGTGGACGCATCAGGCGCATGGAATCCTGATAGATCATATCCTGCTGCACGATCCCGCCGAGCAATTTGAAGTCATCTCTTGCCATATTCAAAGCAAGATCCCCTTTAACGATTTGACCGACCACCGCCCGACCGTAGGCATCTTCGCGCTCGCCTAGCAGAGCTTATTCGTCATCAATCTTGAGTTGTGAAAGCCGCGCGCTTGCCCGATCCTTACGCAGGCGCTTGTTGCGTTTGCTGAGGAATTCGTGCATCTCCAGGAAATAATCCAGTGTTTGCTGCGCTTGTTCTTCATCCACCTGGTAAGCGTCCAAGCGCTGTTGACGGCGCTGCCTCGTCACTTCATACAGCAGTAGCGCGGCTGTCACGGAGACATTCATACTCTGCGCGATGCCTTGCATGGGAATCGTCAGCAGCCGATCCGCCATCTTTACAGCCTTTTCGGAAAGGCCCTCTTTTTCGTTGCCCAGCAACAGGGCGGTTTTCTCGTGACTGAGATCGGCATGGAATAGCGATTCTGCATTCGGATCAAGCACGGCGGCGGCGATCTGCCAACCTTCCGCTTTCAGGGTGTGCAGCGCCGATTCGGTATTGTGATGGATGCGGAAGTCGAGCCACTTATTGGTCGCCGTGGAGCTATTCTTGCCAACTTGTTTGGGATCGAACTCGGGGTGCTTCTCGAAGATGATATTGATTTCTTGCACCCCGAAAGCATCGCAGCTTCGGGCGATGGCGCCCAGGTTATGCGGATCGAATACATCTTCAATGACAATGGTCAGACCGGATTGACGCTGCCGGGCTATCCGCTTTAGTTTCAATATGCGTTCGTCAGTTGGCATGACTTGCCTGGGTGAGAATCCGGTTCAGTTTGCTAGGCAAAGAGCCGCTTTATGTCCAGCGCAAAACCGGGCAGGACTTGCTCGCCGGCAATGGTTCCCGTCGATTCGACAATCTCGCGCGTCATGCCAGCTCCGTCTTTCATGCGGCAGACCTCAACGCTGTTTTTTCCCGGCATGACAATCCAAACCAGCTGCGCGCCATTTTGTAGATAAATGGTCGCCTTCCTGCGTAGCTCTTTGACGGAGTTGGAAGGGGAGACGATCTCGACTGCCAGGTCTGGCATCAGCGGCACATATTTTTCTGGGAAAGGCTGCGGCGCACGCTTTTTGCTCACGAATGCCACATCGGGCGAGAGCAGAGTATGGCGGTTATCGGGAGGATGGTAACCCGTCTCGGCTGTGACGACGCCTAAATCGAGTGCTTCAGCAAATATGAAAATGTAATGTCCAAGTATGATTGCCAGCTGTCCGTGTCGTCCGCCCGGTGGTGACATCTCGATCAGTGCTCCATCTATCAGCTCGTAATGTTTGAGGCCAGCGTCATCCTGACAGACGAGTTCCCACAGGTCATCGATGTTATAAAGCCGTTGCCGAAGCGCCATGATAGTCCCGTTCGCTCGCAGTGGTTGCGGCAATCATAACACAGTTCGCTAGCGGCGTCCCGTCATGCAGGGCAACGATCCGCCAAGCGCAGATACGCGGATTCGTTGTGTTATACTGAGTAAAAATAGAAGAAAAAGAGGCGCTTTATTATGATTGGCAAAACGATAGGCGTCCTTACAGCCGGCGGTGACAGCCCCGGATTAAACGCGGCAATACGCGGCATGGGCAAGGTAGCGATTGATCGCCATGGCATGCGCGTCATAGGCTTTCGCGATGGTTTCCGCGGCTTGATGCAAAACCGCATCGAATGGCTGGGTCCTGAGCAGCTAAGCGGCATTCTGACGCTCGGTGGCACGATTTTGGGCACCAGCCGGGACAAGCCGCACAAAATGCCCATAGGCGGCAAGACCCGCAACATGATGGATGTCATGGTCGAGAATTACCGCAAACATGACCTGGCTGCCTTGGTCTGCATGGGTGGCGGTGGCACGGCGAAAAATGCCTGGCGCCTTTCACGGGAAGGCATCAATGTGGTTTGTTTGCCCAAGACAATCGACAACGATGTGAGCGGCACCGATGTCACCTTTGGTTTTGATACCGCGTTGAATATCGCCTCAGAGGCAATCGATCGCTTGCATTCCACCGCGCACAGCCATCACCGCATCATCGTCTGTGAGATTATGGGGCATAACACGGGCTGGCTGGCATTGGGCGCTGGTTTGGCAGGCGGCGCCGATGTGATCCTGATCCCGGAAATCCCTTTCAATACCGAGGTGATCGCCCAATCCATCCGGGCGCGCAGTCGTGATGGCAAACGCTTCAGCATTGTGGCGGTTTCTGAAGGCGCGATGACAGAGCGGATAGGTAGGAAATTTCACGACGCCAATGCTCGATTGGCAAAAGCTGAAGTGGAACTTAAGGCATGCTCCGATGACAAAGCAAAGATTAAGGCGGCAAGACAGCGCCGCAAACGGGCTCGAGCAGAAATCAGGGCCATCGAAAAAGAACGCAGCGGTGGTACATTGTTGCTGACGGACGAATTGGAAAAACTTACCGGTCTGGAATCGCGCGTTACCATCCTTGGGCATGTGCAGCGCGGTGGTGTACCCTCGCCGGCGGATCGGCTACTGGCGACGCGGCTGGGCACGGCTGCCGCAAATTACATCGCTGCAGGTGAGACCAATATCTTGGTCGGCATCCAAGGTGACAATGCGGCTGCGGTGCCGCTGGAAGATGTGGTGGGCAAACGCAAGAACGTGCCGCTGGATCATCCCTGGCTGAATACGGCGCGCGATTTGGAGATCTGCCTGGGCGATACGCTGTGAGTACTTAGGACACCGTTTGAAGCAGCAGACTAGAGTTCGCGGCCTCATAACCAATGTGAGAACATCTGATGCAAGTTGCAGATCTTGTGTTTTGTAGCTACATTATTAGCGTCGGCAAGTTAAGGCGAGTGCGATGGACGAATTGACACGAGTGACCGAAAAGATTCCCTCTGACGCTGTCACCGATCCTGCATTGAAGCCTCACAGAGGTCGACAAGTCACACTTGAAGTTTCCACAAATAGACCGAAGCAGCAGCCCTTGGAATTTCCTGCCAAGTTACAGAAACAGCAAAATGTCGCTGTCTTGAAATGCCAAGACAATCTTGAGTTTTTGTGTGAACAATCGAGCGGCAAGTTCAAGCTAATAGTAACCTCTCCGCCATACAATATTGGCAAGAGCTATGAAAAACCGTCGTCCCTGGATGAATACCTGGATGGCCAGAAACAGGTAATTCGAGAATGCATCCGTGTCCTTCATCCACAGGGATCTATACTGTTGGCAAGTCGGCAATTACACAGATAACGGCGAGATAATGCCGTTGGATTGTCTTCTTTTCCCACTATTCCGAGAATTTGGCTTGAAGTTACGAAATCGTATAGTTTGGCACTTTGGCCATGGATTGCACTGTCGCAAGCGGCTGTCCGGGAGGTACGAGACCATTAATTGGTGGACCAAGAGCGATGATTACACCTGGCATTTAGATCCGATTCGTGTCCCATCAAAGTATCCTGGGAAGCGACACTTCAAAGGACCGCGAAAAGGCGAATTGTCCGGAAACCCAAAAGGCAAGAATCCTAGCGATGTTTGGGAGTTGCCCAACGTCAAGAATAACCACCCTGAGAAAACTATTCACCCGTGTCAGTTCCCGGTTGAACTAGTTGAGCGGTTGGTACTGTCAATGACTGACGACAACGACGATGTGCTTGATCCATACGTGGGCGTTGGCTCGTCAGTCATCGCCGCGCTCAAACACAATCGCAACGGCTATGGCTGTGACGTAGCAGAAGAATATATCAAGATTGCCCGTGACAGGGTTAGTGACTTTCATGCTGGACTTCTCAAGACACGGCCAATGGGCAAACCAGTTTACAATCCAACGCCGCCAAACGGCGGACATTGATACAGATCGCGGCACAGTACTCTCATATAAATGGCTTGGAATACATGCTCGTCCACCACAGCGATTTGTGGCACGAGGTTCTAGATGTCATTGGATGCGTTGATGCTGAAGCGTGTAAGACTAAGAAATCTAAAGAAAAGACAATGCCAGGCAGGTTGCTGTACTCACCGGTGGACATGAACGACGAGTTCAAGGTCAACTTCGAGGAACTAGGTTGGAAACAGCGCCGCCAGAGTTTTTGGGTAACAGACGACGAAAAACTCATGCGAACCATATACAGTCAGCCAGAGAAACTACAGAAGAAGGCTATCGAGGCCGCTGGCCGCGAGGCTATCCTGTCGTACAACCAGACAGATTTTGTGAAAGACCGAATCGCGGTTGAGGTTCAATTCGGCAAGTATTCGTTCGTTGCTCACGATCTATTTGTAAAGCATCTGAGTTTCTTCGTGGCGGGCCTCATCGACGTTGGTATCGAGATTCTACCTATGAAGGCAATGGAACGCGAAATGTCTTCTGGAGTACCCTATTATGAACGCGACTTGGTCAATATTCTACGGCAAGGCAGGGGGGTGCCGGCAGTGCCCTTAATCTTGCTAGGTGTAGTGCCCTAGACGAATTCGATAACCCTCAAGCAAACAGATCGATAGTAAGTCGGGTGTATTCGAGAAGAGGTACTGGCTTGTACCGCTGGATCATCCCTGGCTGAATACGGCGCGCGATTTGGAGATCTGCCTGGGCGATTCGGTTTGACAAGGTAGCTCTTATACTTCTCTTCTCTTGTTTGCAGATGTAACTGCCGACATTCGCTATCTCTCGCTAGTCTTGCAATTCGCGGCCAAAGTATTATTTTTGCAGAGGTGAGGTGAGCGTGATGAACAAAGGGGAAGATAAAGTCGAAATGAGTACCCCGGATGTCGTCAGCAATCGCAAGCCAGGGCCTGAAGCTAAGCGGCATTCTGACGCTCGGTGGCACGATATCAGGTACAAGTCGCGACAAGCCGTACAAAATGCCATTAGGCAGCAAGACCCGCAACATGATGGTTATCCGGGTCGAGAATTACCGCAAACATGACCTGGCGGCCGTTTGTCTGTTCGGGTGGTGGTACGGCGAAAAATGCCTGGCGCCTTTCGCGGGAAGGCATTAACGTTGTTAGTTTGCCCAAGACTAGCGACAACGATGTCAGTGGCATCGATGTAACTTTCGGTTTTCATAACGCGCTGAATATCGCCTCAGAGGCAATCGATCGCTTAGGTTGCTGCGCGACTGCGGCGAGGAGCGGATTGCGCCATGGAGAACTCGCCACTGCCAAGTGAAATGACAGGCCAATCAGTTTGACTTCACAACTGTAATACGCAAATCTATGAGACAGTTACATTAAGTACGCTCGCACAATTCGTTCCCGCCGCGCATTGACTGATTCCCTCATAAGTCTCTCTATGCCGCATTAGTTCGACAAATTGCGCCGTGGAGAACTTGCCACCGCCAAGTGAAATGACAGGCCAATCAGTTTGACTTCACTACAGTGATACGCTAATCTATGAGACATGGACCCGAACGATCCCCGAGTAGTGCGTTCCCGCCAAGCACTGGCCGATGCCCTCATCAATTTGACGCTGGATCAGGATTATGACAATCTTACCGTCCGTGCTGTGACGAAGCGAGCCAATGTCGGCTACGCTACATTTTTTCGTCATTTTAAGAGCCTGGACGAATTGCTGGTAAACGTCCTGCAGAACGCCTTCCAAGCACTGAATGAGAGAGTCTCACTTCAACAAACGCTCTACGACGAAGCGGTGGCTCTGTACGGCTTTGTCAGGGATTATCCGTCGCTCTATCGTCTCTACTTTAGCCTGCCGGTGACGCATCCGGTGCGCCAGATCTTCATCGCCGAAACGGAGAAGCTCATTCACGCTCGCTGTCAACAACGCGCCCACACCACTGTGCCGCTGGACCTGTCAGTAGAACACATCCTTGAGACCTCCAACCGGCTGATTGCCTGGTATCTCGACCGCCTCACGGAATACACCCCCGAGCAGGTTGCCACCATACACTTCGATCTCGTCATCACCGGGACCCAGAGTATCGTGTCGATCCTGCGCCAGGGCTGAAAGCTGGCGACGGATACGTCTGGGCGCGAGAAATCGGCTCATATGCCTAAAGTTCATATTGACGAAATGTGTCTCATTAGCTACTCTTGGAGACATGAATACCGCCGATCCCCGAGCAATGCGTACCCGCAAGGCATTGGCTGATTCCCTGCTCACGCTCTCGCTGGAAAAAGGCTACGGAAAGTTCACAATCCGTGAGCTGACGAAACACGCCCATGTCGGCTACGCCACCTTTTATCGCCATTTCAAAAACTTGGATGAACTGCTGACACATATCTTCGTGTCCGCCTACCAAGACCTGACGCATAGCATCGCGCAACAAGAGAACCTCTTCAATCAAGCAGTGGCGCTCTACCGCTTTGTCAGCCAACATCCAGATGTCTTTCGTGTCTACTTTCACCTGTCGCCAACCCAACCGGTACGTGCCGTAATCGTAGCCGAATCGAAAACGCTCATCCTCCATTTCTGGAACAAACACGTCCCCAGCCCGGTGCCGCTGGCACTGTCAGCAGAGCACCTGCTGGAATGCTCCAACCTGCTGATGAAATGGTATCTTGACCGCCTTGATGAATACACACCTGAGCAGATTTCCACCATGCACTTCGACCTGATTATCAAAGGGACCCATAACAACCTGCTTGTCCCGACTGATTGAATAAATCACTACCATGCGTTATAATGTGTCACAATGGATAGCTTCAAATCTCGTTCCACTCGAACTCGCCAGGCGATGGCTGATGCGCTCGTCGCACTAGCGCTGGAGCTAGGTTACGATAATTACACTATTCGGGCTTTGACGAAGCGAGCCAATGTCGGATACGCCACCTTTTTTCGTCACTTCAAGAGCTTGGACGATCTGCTGGCATACTCCATGAAGAAATCCTTCCAGATACTGCAGGGCCGCATTGCACAGAAAGAGAGCCTCTACGATGAAGCGCTGGCCCTGTACAGCTTCGTCAAGGACAATCCAAGGTTCTATCGCTTCTACTTAAACCTGCCGTTGACGCATCCGGCGCGTCAGATTGGCTCGGAGGAGACGGAAAAGCTCATCCGCGCTCGCTGCGTAAAACGCACTCCCAGCAATGTGCCACTGGAACTGGCGGTGAGCCACATCCATGAGTCCGCCAACCGGCTGATTCTCTGGTACCTTGCTAGCTATGCATTAAACGATGAGCAGGCATTGCACGCCAAGCTTCGATACAATCGCCTGATTGATGCTTTTGCGAGCTTGACCTGATATTCGATCCAGAATCTGGCTTAGTGAAGTTGGCGGAGCGGCATTATCGGCGGGTTGCTGCGGATGAACTTTCAGATGAAGAACTGAGCAGCTACGGAATCCGCCGCGCAGATTAACGGCTCTCGATAGCGTCTGATTGGTCGCCGCGCCTAGGTCAGTCCCGCGCGCACGGAAGCGACCAAGCTCGCTGAGGCGTTGCTGAGGATTGCGGTGTCGGTCATGATGCTGACGAACCGGTAGCCCCGGCTGATCGTCTCTAGCGCGTAATCTGTGCTGCCGGCAAACAAGCCAGCTACCACGCCATGCTTTTTCGCCGATTTCAGGATAGCATCCAGCGCAGCGTTAACGGTGTCATCGGAGGCGTCAAAGCCGCCTTGACCGGTCATGCTCAAGCGCAGGTCACTGATGCCGACGAAAACGGCTAGGTGCCGGCCGAAAAGGTCGAAATCGTCGACGACCTGTAGGTCAGCCGCATCTTGCGCGTCGGCGAAGCCATTGAAAAATTAGAAGCAAAAGAATACAATTGCGCTGGATAGTCGTGAGTAGTCTATGGCATACACAACGCAGCTTCAAACGGACAACGAGCTAAACAGACTTTACGTATGTGACCTGCCTGTTCATGAATGGTACCGATTCGTACTTTCATTTCCGCCCCATCTTGTACGCAGGTATGTTGAAGATTTTTCTCTCGCAGAAGATCAGACTATTCTTGATCCCTTTTGCGGGACTGGAACCACTGTGGTAGAAGCAAAAAAACTTGGCATCGGAAGCGTGGGTATTGAAGCCAACCCGATGGCGCATTTTGCCGCGAAAGTAAAAACGAACTGGGACGTTAGTCCTTGCGGACTAGTTAACTTCGGGCAGGCGGTTGTCAATGAGGTACGCAAGCATGTAGATGAGAGAGAGCTAAATTATGGTGCGCGTCCTGTTGTCAGCACTTTTAGAACGCAGCTTCGTACTTTAGACACTGAACAAATGCGACTGTTGATCAAAAACTCTATCAGCCCACTACCCTTACACAAGGTGATTACGCTGCTAAATTGCATAGAGAAGCGCGAACCAACCCGGTTTCAAGATCATGCCAAATTAGCATTGGCAAAACAGACGGTGAAGAAGATCAGCAATCTTCGCTTTGGTCCCGAGATTGGTGTGGGAAAGATAAAGGTTGATCCGCCAGTAATTCTGCCTTGGTTTGATGCTCTGGAGAATATGGCGGATGACCTGAAAAAAGTTCAGGAGTTATCAAATACGCCAACAACGTTGTTCTTGGGTGACGCGCGGGAAATGAGTAGTTTCTTGCTTCCCCGTTCTATTGACGCGGTCATAACCTCACCGCCTTATCCCAATGAAAAAGACTATAGCCGCACTACGCGTCTTGAATCAGTATTGCTGGGATTCATGTCCAACCGCCAAGACCTGCGCAGGCAAAAGAAGCAGTTTATCCGATCGAACACTCGTGGCGTTTACAAATCTGATACAGATGATAGCTGGGTAGCAAACATACCCAGAATTCAAGCGCTTGCTCATTCGATCGAACAGCGTCGGCTGCAGTTGGGAAAGACGTCTGGCTTCGAGAAACAATATGCGAAAGTTGTAAAATTGTATTTTGGAGGTATGGTACGCCATTTGTCGCAATTGAGACCGCTTTTGCGGCCCGGCGCAAGGTTAGCGTACGTCGTTGGCGATCAAGCTTCTTATTTTCGCATTATGATTCGAACAGGCGAGATTCTAGCGGAAGTTGCAGAGCGTTTGGGATATGTTGTACTTGATATTGACCTATTTCGGACCAGGTTTTCGACAGCCACAAAAGAGCAATTGCGTGAAGAAGTCGTTCTGCTTCAGTGGAACGGTTAAAAGGGCAAGATGGGAAAAGTCAATCGCTATACGAAGATCATTGAAGACATTTTTCTGCGACGTTATGTCGACGGGGATACTTCGGTAGCCTTCACGCGTGAAGACATTGAAGAGTCTGCAGCCAAATTGAAAATCAAGCTCCCAAAGAATCTGGGGGATGTAGTGTATTCTTTCAGATTCCGAACACCATTGCCGGATGCAATAGTGCAGAAAGCGCATGGTGACAAATCTTGGGTAATAGCCCTCAAGGGACGCGCTCAGTACTCATTTGAATTGAAGGCCATCTCTAAGATTAAGCCAGATATGATGCTACCTGTCATCAAGGTATTAGATTCGACGCCGGGAATCGTTGCTAGATATGCGTTAAATGATGAGCAGGCTTTGCTTGCCAATCTTCGATACAATCGCCTCATAGATACTTTTACGGGCGTAACTTGTTATTCAATCCAGAATCACCTGCGCACGACGGTAAAGGGAATAGGGCAAGTTGAGACAGATGAGATTTATGTCGGACTGGACAAGACTGGAGTACAGTACGTATTGCCTGTACAAGCAAAGGGAAAAAGCGATGAGATTGGCATAGTACAGATCGAACAAGACCTGGCGCTATGCCAAGAAAAGTTTCCAACATTGCGAGTGCGTTCCATCGCTGCACAGTTCACGCCAGATCAAGTAATCGTACTGTTCGAGTTTGGTCGAGACCAAGAATCTGGCGTAGTGAAGTTGGCGGAGCGGCATTATCTGCTGGTTGCTGCGGAAGAACTTTCAATTGAAGAACTGAGCAGCTACGGAATCCGCCGCGCAGATTAACGGCTATCGATAGCGTCTGATTGGTCGCCGCGCTTAGGTCAGTCCCGCGCGCACGGAAGCGACCAAGCTCGCTGAGGCGTTGCTGAGGATTGCGGTGTCGGTCATGATGCTGACGAACCGGTAGCCCCGGCTGATCGTCTCTAGAGCGTAATCTGTGCTGCCGGCAAACAAGCCAGCTACCACGCCATGCTTTTTCGCCGATTTCAGGATAGCATCCAGCGCAGCGTTAACGGTGTCATCGGAGGCGTCAAAGCCGCCTTGACCGGTCATGCTCAAGCGCAGGTCACTGATGCCGACGAAAACGCCATCCAGCCCGTCGACACTCATGATTTCTTCGCGATTGTCAAAACCCGCTTGCGTCTCGATCATTGCCAGGGTGATTATTGTATCGTTGGCGCGCTCGGGATAATCGGCGCCGGCATAAACGCGCGCCCGCGTCGGACCATAGCTGCGGTATCCAGCCGGTGGATAGCGACAGGCTCCGACAAAAGCCTGGCACTCTGCGCGGGTTTCGATCATTGGGCAGACGATGCCATAAGCGCCGGCGTCCAGTAGTTTCATGATATCGCCGGGCGTATTCCAATTGACCCGCGCCATGGGCACGGTATCGGTGGTGGAGATGGCTTGCAGCATCTGAATCGCAGTTTCCATGCCCATCATGCCATGCTGCATATCGACTACTATACTGTCCCAACCTTGATGCGCCATAACCTCTGCTGACCAGGTGCTGGAGATATGCAGCCAGCCACATAGCGCCGTTTTGCCTTCTGCCAATATGCTGCGCACACGATTTTCGCGCATGAGTCACTCTTTCTTGACGCGGATAAACTGGGTCGGATTATAGCGCCTGCCAGGGCATATTACCAAAGTGGGCTCCTACGACTGGTGATGGAGGGTATATCTGTTACAATTTCGCCTTCAAAAGTAGATTAAGGTAAAGCGTCCCCAATGGCAGGTACTCAAAGCACCTCATAACAGTGACCGAGCTGGATTCACTGCTTGCGCAATCATGATTTGCGCATGCGGTGTTGCCGAATGTTGCGTCGCAGTCCTATATTGATGTGTTCGTTTTTGAGGGCGCCTGTCGTGTTTACCGGCAATATCAACAAAATCATCTTCATCAACTTCTGCCAGCGCTTTCATCTCTACATTCATGCCTACGCCCTGCTGCTGTTGGCAAGGGGATTGACGCTGTTGCAGATCAGCCTGATCGAGTCGATGGTCATCGGCACCATTTTTGTGATGGAAGTGCCGACCGGTGTGCTGGCGGATCGCGTTGGGCGCAAGTGGTCGATCATCTGCTCGACCTTCTTGATGATGTGCGCCGAATTTATCTTCATCTTCGCTCGCGGCTTTGAATGGTATCTGTTCATCGCCTTGTTGACCGGCACAGGATTCGCCTTCGCGTCGGGCGCTGTGGAGGCGCTGGTCTACGACAGCTTGCCGGCGGATGGCCGCGATGACGCTATGAAACGGGCGATGGGTCGCGTGAATAGCTGGGGACAAATCGCCTTTGTCATCTCGCCGATCATCGGCGGTCTCATCATCGGTGACGCCGCCCAGGAAAAGTTTATCCCGGCTATCGCCCTGACTGTGCTGGCTCTGCTAATTGGTTTGTTGGTCAGCTTCAGCTTGCGCGAGCCAGTACCGGATTCCGGTGAGAAAAGAGCCGGCAGCATTGCGCTATTCCGCGATGGCGTTGCGCTGCTGGTCAATAACAAGCGTTTGCGGCGCCTGGCGCTGCTGGTCATCTTCACCGCGCCCTTTACCGCGACCATGATCACCACGCTGGGGCCACCTTATTTGGCTGGGAACGAGGCCTCGCCCTTCGCGATCGGCGTAGTGTTATCGCTGGGCAGTTTGCTGGCGGCGCTGACGCAGCGCTACGCCTACAAGCTTGAGGTCTGGCTGGGTCAACAGCGCGCTATCGCCCTGCTGATCTTGTTGCCGGGTCTGATGTACTGTCTGTTGGCATTGGCGGCGGGTCCCATCGCTACTGCGCTGATCGTGATCTTAATGTACGGCGGCAACGATATGAAGGCGCCGCTGTTTTCTGCTTATCAAAATGCCTTGATCGAGAGCGAGAATCGCGCCACCGTCTTGTCGTTGATCAATATGTTCGTGAGTTTGTTCCTGGCGCTGATGGCGCCGCTTTATGCCGGCTTGGCGCAAGTGTCGCTGGAGCTGGCCTTTGTGGTGATGGGCGCAGTGATTATCGCCGCTGGCTTGCTTTTGCGTGTGCAGCGTTTGCCTGCTGGGCAGACCCTGCCTACTGCGGAGAGCTAGCCAAAGGATAAACTTCACGTTTGCTATAGATCGGACCCGAGGGCGTCAATTGACTTTCGTAAAGCACAAACTCAGTGACTTGTGCCAGATCGGTATAGAAGTCCATGTGGGCGCTGATCCATCTGCTGGCGACGCCGCGACGCAGCGGCTTTCTGAAGCGCATCAAGGTAATATGCGGATGAAAGCGCCGGTTTTCGCGTTGAAAGCCTTCTTGCTCCAATGCTTGACCGACAGCCTCATAGAGCGCGCGCAAGGGCGGTGTATTTTCTACTCCAGCCCAGATGACCCGCGGTCGCGCGTCAATGGGGAATTGACCGACACCGGCAATGCGTAAATCAAAAGCGGGCGTTTGCACCTCGGCCAAGCTGCGATGATAAGCGCGCGCCACCGCCTCCGGCACATCGCCGATGAAGTGCAAGGTCAAGTGAATGGCATCCCGTTGCGGCCAGCGCCCGGGTGGCAGGTCGTCTTGCCGCAGCGCCAGGATCTGGTCTTTGGTCTGCTCGGGCAGGTCAATGGCGACGAAAAGACGGGGCATGTCTGGGCTCTCTTTATAAGGTTTCGAATTCGCAGTATACTGGAATCGGCGCGGGCTTGGCAGGTCATTTCGACTAACGACGATTGCGCTCCATTTGATGGTCAAGTCGCTTGAACAGGAAAAAATGGAAATGTACCCCGGAAATAGTGTGGAGCAGACAATTATGACCGGGACATTGAAGGCTGCTGCGCTGATCATCGCCATGTTGCTCTTGACTGCGGCGCCGGTAAGCTCCACCTACGCCGATGAACACTGCAACTTCGCCGATAAAACCGTGATGATCGGAGGCGTCGTGCCTTTGTCGGCGCCGGGTTCGGTAGCCGGTGGTATCGGTATGCGATGGGGTTTTCAGCAAGCCGCGGCCGATATCAACGCCGACTGCGGCATACAAATAGGCGAGGCAAACCATCGGGTCAAGGTTGTCGTCGCTGATTCTGAAGGTGTCTCCGAATACGGCCAGGCGGTTGTCGAGCGTTTGATCCTGCAAGACAAGGTGCAGGGTATCGTCGGCTTCTATCACAGTGCTGTGGGCTTGGCGACCATGGGCTTGGTACAGAAATATCGCATTCCCACCATCTATGCTCATCCGCGCAACGACAGCATCAGCGCCGCCGGTGTAACGGACTATGAAGGGACGCTGGCGCGCATCAGCGAAGGCATTGATTATGTCTTTCGCACCTCTCCACCTAGCTCCATCGTTGGCAAGGTCGTCACTGACTGGCTGGTTTCGCAAGGTGTTGAAAAGGTAATCATCATTCTGGAAAACACCGATTATGGTCATCCGGCGGCGGCGGCGGAACGCGCGCATTTGGAAGCGGCGGGTGTGCAGGTGGACCAGTTGGAAATCGAATTGGGAACCGAAGACTTTGTGCCGATTCTTAGCCGGATTTACGCGAGGCCGGAATTGCCGGATGCCATTCGCATCCTGGTCAGTGGCGAGACCTCGTATAACCTGACACAGCAGATGGCGGAGCTGGGTATCGCGCCGACTCCTGACACGATTTGCATCACAAACCATCTGGCGTTTCAATCTGAACAATTCTGGTCAACGGTGCCGGATGGCAATTATTGCGCCTTTGATCGCGTTGGCACCATCCCCAGCATGTACAATGAGCTGGCTGCCTCACTGAATCTGCGCTATCAGGCAGACTTTGGCGATATACTGGTCAGCTTTGCCATGGAAGCTTACGACAGCGTGTGGCTGATGGTGGATGCAATGGCGCGTGCAGACAGCTACACCGACCCAGATGCCATCGTGAGGGCATTGGAAGCTACCGACAGCGAATTATCCCAGGGTCATTATTACTTCAGTTATGGCAGCCACAATCCTGACCTGCCGGAAGGTACTCCGGCCTATATGTGGCATCAGTGGCCGGTACCGGTAGTGACTGTCATGCAGTATTTTGAATCAGGACAAAGCGCGCTTGATGCGGCGGTGGTTTATCCGGAAGTTTTTCAAACGCACGGCACCGCTTACATTGTGCCGGGCACGACACCGTAAGACCGTTTCCAGCCTGGATTCCGCGCTGGCTCCGTCAAGGAACAACCTCAACAGAACAAATCACAGCGTATTTGCATAGCGCTGCAGGCCAGTCTTCTAGCCTGCAATTGCACAATGTGATACCGTTGTATTAGAAATGTTACGAGACCTGCCTTGCATGTTTCGTGGAGAGGATAGTGTGATGAGGGTTAGAGTGCGTTTGCTGGTACTGTTCATGGCATCTCTGCTTCTCCTGCCAATTGCCCATATGCAAGCGGACAGCCATTGTCATTTTGCCGATGAGACGATTTCGTTTGGTGGCATCGCGCCGCTGTCACCGCCAGGCGCGACTGGGGCAGGCGTCATCATTGACTGGGCCTACCAACAAGCGGCGGCTGACATTAACGCCGATTGCGGCATCGATATCGGAGGTGTTAATCATAGGCTGGAAGTCATTACCGGTGATTCTGAAGGCATTTCCGAGCGAGGACAAGCGCTTGCCGAGCGCTGGATATTTGATGACAACGTCCACGGTATGGTCGGCGGTTATCACAGTGCCGTTGCTTTAGCCATGATGAGCTTGACGCAGCAGAACCGTATCCCGACCTTGTTCGCGGGACCGTGGAACGACAACATCACCGCCAATGGCATTATTGAATACGAAGGGAGATCGCCGCGTATAGAAGATGGTGTTGACTATATTTTCCGGATTTCACCTGCCAATTCCATGGTGGCCGTTGTCGCGGCGGATTGGATCATCGAGCTGGGTCTGGAGGATGTGGTCATTATGACTGAAAACACCGACTACGGCCGGCCTGCGGCGGCAGATGAAAGGGCATTGCTGGAGGCGGCAGGTATCAAAGTCGAGCAATACGACTTTGAATTGGGGACCGAAGACTTCGTGCCCGTTCTCAGCCGCGTTCTGGCGCGCCCGGAACCACCGGATGCCATTCGTGTGCTAGTCACCGGCGAGACCGGCTTCAACCTTAATCAGCAGATGGCGGAGCTTGGCATCGCGCCGACAAACGATACGATATGTATCGCCGAGAGTTTCGCCGGCGATTCCGAGCAGTTTTGGGCTGCCGTGCCTGATGGCAACTATTGTGTCTTCACGCGCGTCGGCGCTACGCCGGCTCTGTTCGGTGAAATCGCAGAGGAATTGAACGCGAATTACACCGAGAAGTGGGGCGGTGTCGCGCCCAGTTTCGCGATGGAGCCCTACGACAGTGTACGTCTGCTGGCACATGCCATGGACCTCGCCGATACCTATACTGACCCAGATGCCATCGTCGCCGCGCTGGAAACGATTGATGTCGAATTAGCGCAGGGGCGCTATTACTTCGATTTCGGCAGCCACAACCCCGAATTGCCGGAAGGTACGCCGACTTTCATGTGGCATCAATGGCCCGATCCGATCGTGGTGATGATGCAGTACTACGAGCAGGGGCAAAGTGCGCTGGACGCCGCCGTAATTTACCCGTTTGTATATCAGACGCATGGTACGAATTACATCGCGCCGGGTACGTAACCTTGAACATTAGAGCCTCTGCGCTTCTGCACAGTTGAGTGGCGCTGTTGGCCCATCGTCAACTCCGGTTGCATTATGTGCCATGCTGATGCGACGTAATGCCAACCAAGACTCATCCTAATATAGATGGGAGGTGTTTGCATGTTTCGCAAATCATTGGCAATGTATGTATTCACATCGCTAGTCTATTTGATATTGGCGAATCTGAGTTTTGTTCGCGCCGATGGCCATTGTGATTTCGCCGACGAGACGATCAAGATTGGAGGCATCGCGCCACTTTCCGCGCCGGGCGCGACGGGAGCCGGGGTCATAATTGATTGGGCGTATCAGCAGGCGGCGGCTGATATCACAGCGCTGTAGCTTTGGCAGTCATGAGCGTGACGCAGGAGAACCGCATCCCTACTTTGTTCGCCGGACCCTGGAACGACAACATCACCGCCAACGGCATCATCGAATACGAAGGCCGACCGCCGCGCGTTGAAGGCGGGGTCGATTACGTATTCAAGATCTCGCCGGCTAACTCGATGGTGGCCGCCGTGGTTGTCGACTGGATGATTGCTATGGGACTTGAAAACGTGGTCATCATGGCGGAAAACACCGATTAGGGTCAGCCGGCGGCCGCCGACGAAACGGCTATGCTGGAAGCGGCCGGCATAAGCGTCGAGCAATACAATATTGAGTTGGGCACAGAAGTCTTTGTCCCGATTCTGAGTCGCATATTGGCGCGTCCGGAGTCACCGGATGCCGTGCACGTACTGGTCACCGGTGAGACTTCTTTCAATCTCAATCAGCAAATGGCGGAGCTTGGCATTGCGCCCAGCAACGATACCATTTGCATCGCCGGTTATATCGCGGGCGATTCCCAACAGTTTTGGGCGACTGTCCCCGATGGCAACTATTGCGCCTTCAACCGCGTGGGCATCACGCCGGCCTTGTTCAGCGATATGGCGGAAAATTTGAACGATAGGTATGCAGAAGAGTGGGGCGGTGTCGCGCCAAGTTTTGCTATGGAGCCCTACGACAGTGTGCGCGTGCTGGCGCATGTGATGGATATCGCCGATACCTACACCGATGCCGATGCTATCGTGGCTGCACTGGAGACCGTTGATGTTTCGTTCACCCAAGGCCGCTATTACTTCGATTACGGCAGCCACAATCCCGATCTACCGGAAGGTACGCCAACCTACTTGTGGCATCAATGGCCGGATCCGATCGTGGTGATGATGCAATACTTCGAGGAAGGGCAGAGCTCGCTGGATGCTGCGGTGATTTATCCTCCTCTGTATCAGACACACGACACCACTTATTTCGCGCCTGGCACGTCGCCTGGATAGTTGCCTGCGGGGCGTCAAAATGGATACAATTTGCGGGTAGGTCAATGAACCCACCCGCTTCTTGTTATGGACATAAATGAAGGACAAATGAAGATGACATTTCCGCAATTGAGCGAACAGTACCGACTGGGTCGTTTGGCGCCGCCCACCGGCAAAGCGCGCATGGTACTGGATACCGATACTTACAACGAAATCGATGACCAGTTTGCGCTGGTCTACTCGCTGCTATCGCCGGAGAAGCTGTCGGTAGAAGCGATTTATGCCGCGCCTTTCTATAATGACCGCTCCAGTGGTCCGGCTGACGGCATGGAAAAAAGCTTTGAAGAGATACTGCGCTTGCTGGACTTTCTGGGACGTTCGGCGCAGGGTTTCGCCTTTCGCGGATCTACCGCATACCTCGGCAGGGAGCGTCAAGCACAAGATAACGATGCCGTGCGCGACATGATCGACAAGGCGCTGGCTAGCCCGGACGATGATCCGCTGTATGTGGTCGCTATCGGCGCCATAACCAATGTCGCTTCGGCGGTTTTGTTGGAGCCGGAGATCATCAAGAAGATTGTGGTGGTCTGGTTGGGCGGAAATCATCTAAACTGGCGGCATACGCGCGAGTTCAATCTAAAGCAGGATGTGCCCGCGACACAGGTCGTGCTGGATTGCGGCGTGCCCTTCGTCATCGTGCCCTGCATGGGTGTGACCTCGCATCTCTTGACTACCCTTGCCGAATTACAGGCGTATATCGGCGGCACCAATGTCACCGGCGATTATCTATGCCAGATCTTCAAGGAATATCGTCCCGATTCTTTCGGCGCGTCCAGTGTTATCTGGGATATCTCCACGATCGCCTGGCTGCTCAATAGCGATTGGGTGCCCAGTGATCTGGTGCATAGTCCGATACTGACCGATCAAGTCACCTGGAGTGTCGATCGCTCGCGGCACCTGGTGCGCGTAGCCAATTTTGTCTTTCGCGATCCGATCTTCCGCGATATGTTCGGTAAGATCAGGGATTTGGGAGCATAGCAGAAGGCTGGCCCCGCTTTTTCTGCGTCAAAACTCTCGAAAAGGCAGCGCAGGCATGAAGATTGTGCCCTTGCGGCGCAACCTCGAATGTAAAGCAACAGCATACTCAGGGGGCGAGCCGGTGGCTGGGTCCTCTTTATTTGCAAGCAACAATGCTCGCATGTGCGGCAGGCCGGTAACTTTGTGTGAGCGCGGCAGACTTTATCGCTGTCAGCAAGCGTACTTTTTCGCCGGATCGCGTTGTTGAAAGACATTTTCAGCGGAGCCACTTGAACGCCTTGCGAATTCGCCGGATGCGCGCGCGGACGGATGCGGCTTCGTCAACTGCCGCCTGAAGCAGCAGCGCCAGCGCGTTGTCTCGGTATTGCTCGCTTTGGTCAGCGAGAACCACCAGCCCATTAATTGTCCAGGCGCGGATGAACTTGTTTTGGTCGCAAGTTTTCCCAATTAGCGCCGTCCACAATGACTCGACAAATTCTGCCGGGATACACAGCTCATCAAGCATTTGCAAGACTTGCAGCTGCGATTCCCAGTATGAGCCTTGCAGCAGAACTTGCAGCAGTTGCGCGGATTGCCGGGGCGATAGCTGTGCCCCCGCTTGATGATAGCGTCGCAACAACCAGGTCGATGCAGATTGCATCTTGCGCTCTTGGCTTTGCGTGAGTTCACAGAGTTGTATCAAGAGTTGCGGCGTGACGGGGAAAGACTCGGCGATTGCTTTCAGCGTGTCAATTCGTTTGCCATCGAAGCTGCTGAGCGCATCAATCAGGCATTCGCCAGGCGGGGGTGTCATTTCAGTTTTGGCAGGTAACAGCTGGCGTTTTCAATGAGTTGGCGGATGGCGGGGTTTTCCAATTCTGTTGCGGCGCGGATTTTGATATGCCGCAGGTCCTGGCCGCTGCCATCCAGCAGGTTTTCCGGATCGGGCAAATGAGCGCCATACATGAAACCGAGGTTGAGGTGATTCTTGTAGGGCGCCAGATAGCAGAAGTGTTCGGACATCTTCTTGGGACCCACGCCATAGCCGACGATCTTTTGCCGTGCCCAAGGCACCTCGGTAATGCCGGGCACGACATCCGCCAACAAAGCGCGGGCTGCTCGGGTTATAGCTTGAATTTCCGGCGGGGCCGCGGCGATGACCTCTTCAAAGCTGCCGTTGCCGCCAAGGGTCTTGATTGCGAGTTCGGTCATGTGTGCCTCCAATCGAGACTGCGCATCGCATCATTGTACCGTTGGCCCGATGCTTCGGTCAAACCGTCGGCGAATTCTTTAACTCTGTGTCCGCTGTGCGCTATGTGGTTAAATATAGAACACTTTGACAACCTTGATTTTGGAAAGCGCAATATATGACAACAGACAAATTGCTCGAATGGCGTGACGAATTTCCCATTCTGAGCCGTTGCAATTATCTGATCAGCAATTCGCTGGGCGCCATGCCCCGCGGTGTCTATGACAGTTTGCATTATTACGCCGATACCTGGGCGGAGCAGGGCGTTTCGGCTTGGGGCACGGGCTGGTTCGAATTGCCGCAGACTGTAGGCAACAAAATCGCGCCTTTGATGGGCGCTGCGCCGAATACGGTGCTGGTGCATCAAAACGCCAGCATCGCCAACAGTATCCTCTTCGGCGGCATGGATTTCAGCGATAGCGCGCGCGACAAAGTGGTCATTAGCGAGCTGGATTTCCCCAGCGATGTGTATGTATTGCGGCGCTGGCTGCCCGATCACATGCGTATTCACATGGTAAAATCGACCGATGGCATCAGCATCGATACTGACGAGTTGCTGGACGCCATCGACGAACGTACGCGCTTGGTTAGCCTTTCGCATGTTTTGTTCCGCAGTGCCTATATCATGCCGGCGAAAGAAATTGTCGAGAAAGCGCATCGCGTCGGCGCGCAGGTGGTCTTTAACGGCTATCACAGCGTGGGCGTGATCCCGGTCGAAGTCGAAGAGTGGGATGTCGATTATTATCTGGGGGGCGTGCTCAAATGGCTTTGTGGCGGACCGGGCGGCGTGTTTATGTATGTGCGTCCCGACCTGCTGACTACATTGAATCCCAAGGTGACGGGTTGGTTCGCGCATCGGAGTCCCTTTAGCTTTGATGTGCAGCATCTGGAAATGCGCGCTGATAGCTATCGTATGATGAACGGCACTCCGGGCATCGCCTCCTTGCACGCGATACAGCCCGGCGTCGATATCATGGCGGAGATCGGTGTCGCCGCTATCCGCGAGAAATCCATGCGGCAGACGGCGCTGGTCATAGCCCTGGCGGACGAATTGGGATATGAGGTCGTTTCGCCGCGCGATGCTTCGGTTCGGGCGGGCACAGTGACGGTCAATCCGCCGCATGCTTACGAGGTCTCTTGCGAAATGCTGGCGCGCAATATCAAGATCGATTTTCGACCCAAAGCCGGTATCCGCATCGCGCCGCATTTTTACAATCGCGATAGCGAAGTGCGGCAGGCGCTGACGACCATTGCCGAGATCGTCGAGGACGGCAGTTGGCAGCGACATCAGCAAGGGTAGGGCGCCATAACCTGACGGCCAATTTCTGCCACGAGCATCCAGGAACGGAGATGTTTTTATGACACAGATCGGGATAATGATTGAAGGACAGGATGGCCTGAATTGGGCGCGCTGGAAACGCTTGCTAACAGCCGCCGAGGATTTCGGTTATCAATGCGTATTTCGTTCCGACCATTACAGCAATGCGGCGGGCCCGGATAAGGATTCGCTGGAATTGTGGATCTCCCTGGCATATGCCGCCAGCCATACCCAGCGCATCGAATTTGGACCCTTGGTGGCACCGGTAACTTTCCGCCATCCCGCGATGAATGCGCGCTATGCATCGGCTGTCGATGATTTAAGTGGCGGACGGCTGGTCCTGGGTATGGGCGCAGGCTGGAACGATTATGAGCACCAGAAATTCGGCATCGCATTTCACGATTTTCCCACGCGCTTTGCCATGCTGAATGAGGCGCTGCAATTGACGCGGCTGCTCTTGCACAACGACGAAGCGAGTGACTTTTCCGGGACATATTATCAGCTGGATCAGGCAATCCTGCTGCCGCGTCCGGCGCGTCCCGGCGGACCACCTATTCTGATCGGCGGCAACGGTCCCAAGAAGACGCTGCCGATGGTCGCCAAATACGCTGACGAATGGAACGCAGTCTACCTCAATCTGGAAACCTATCAGGCGCGCCGCAAGCTGCTGACGGAGTATTTGCAGGCCGAGGGTCGTGCCGAGAGCGAGCTCAAATACTCGTTGATGACCCGCGTAATTTATCGGCCCAGGCAAGCGCAGTTGGATGCCTACCTGCAGGAAAACTCGATGGATGCGGATGACTTACGCTCAAAAGGACTGATCGTCGGCACGGCGCAAGAGGTGATTGATCAAGTGGCTGCGCTAGTGGAGGCGGGTGTCGAGCGCTTTATGCTGCAGTGGGTGGAGTTGGATGATTTAGCCAATTTGGAAACTTTGGCGCGCGATGTGCTGCCGCAGTTCTCAGCGGTACCAATAAATGCGCCAAAAGCAGCTACGACGCGGAGAAGTCGAAATGCACGGAAGTCACGAAAGTCACGGAATACAGGAAGCGCTCCCATGGCGCGGAGTGTTCCCAAGGCGCCGAGGGCTCCCAAGCTACGGAAGGCTCCGAAAACCCGGAGATCTTAATCCTAGTTCTCCGGGGACTTGCCCAAAGCGCTGTTAGCGTGAATTGGCTAGCTTGATGCCTATTTTGCTTTCGGGCGAAAAGCGATGACCTTTCGCTCATCCGTCGTTAAGTAAGCGCCTTCAATCAAGTCGATACAATAGGGAATGGCCGGCATGACCGCATCCAGGCAATCGCGGATGTCGCATATCGACCTGCAAACAATATTACGAAATACTATCGATTTTCTGAGATTCAATATAAAGTTAAACCTTTGTATGCGCATACCTAGTCTATTGACCCACTGAACCACCAGAAAGTTGAGGACCAAGCATGCGTTTTGAAAAGTACCGCGATAGAGCTAGAAAGTGGCGTTGGCGCCTACGCGCAGCGAATGGTAAAGTCTGCTGCCGACGCACCTGTCTCAACCGTCAGTAGCTAGCCGAGTCAGTCTTCTAGGAGCTCGCCAAGAGCAGTCGGAGATTATCGAAACCAAGTTCCAATGAGCGTGTAGATTGATGATGTTAATCGCCTCTATGCTCACCTTGGCATGTCCATTACCACATTTGCCTAGTTTCGTTCAGTGTTGGTCAGGCTTCGGGCGAAACGCAAAAGCGCGGTTATCGTCTACGATGAATTTAGCGCCTTCGATTAGGTCAATGCGGTAGGGAATCACAAGCATCAATGCATCCCGGGAAATACGGCGACCACGCCATGGCAATACTGGAGAGCCAGTGAAGCGCCGGTACCCTAGTTTGGAATCTGATTGATCGGCTCGCCGCGTTCATACGCCAGCGCCGTTTCCACCATCTTGTCAAAGGTGTATTGCGGATTGTAGCCCAGCATGACGCGCGCCTTTTCGGTCGATGCTTTCGCTCCCCGGAAGAAAGGCAACGTCACGTCGCGGTAGAGCCTCCCGGTTGCATCCGCAAGGGCGCGCGCGGCATGGGCATAGGTGACTGGTGGAGGTCCGGTCATGTTGAAGGCTTCGCCGATGGCCTTGTCGCTCTCCAGCGCCAATATGGTGCCAGCCACCGTATCGCGCACATCCTGCACAACCAATAACCAGGGGTTGCCATGGGGATCGCTTACCGCGCAGACGGCATCCGGCGTCTCCAGCAATTCGCTCATTATCGCCTTGGTTTCCTCAATATGTTCCGCGCCGAACCAGGGGATGCGGTTCTTGGCAAGCGTCATTTCAATGAAGTAGTTCAGCCAAGCCGGCTTGAGCATGCCCAGCACCTCGTTGGCGACCTTGATCGAACTATATCGTAGAATCGTCACTGGCAAGCCATATTCGCCCATATACGCCAGGCAGATCTCCTCGGACAACAGCTTGGTCAGCGCGTAGATATCGACCGGTTTCTGCGGCGTATCTTCATCAAATGTGACTTGACTGGTGACGAAGGGATTGTAGGTCTGATAAGTGCTAGCCAGCAGAAAGCGCTTGACCGGCACAGGCGATGTCAACGCGCCTTCCAGTAAACTTAGGGTGGCGCGCGTATTGACGTCGAGCATACGCTCCGATGAGGAGTTTCCTTGCGGAATCTGCGCCGCTTGATGGATGACGACGTCTACACCATTGACAGCCGCCCGAACGCGATCCGCGTCAGCGATATCCGCTTCCACAATTTCCACACCGAGCCGCGCCGCCTTGTCCGCTTGTGGGTCGTCCGGCATGATCAGCCCGCGGATTTCATAGCCCCGCTGCTTCAGCTGATGGGCGAGGTTGGGGCCGACGCGACCGCTAATGCCAGTAATCAGTGCTTTCATGGTGTCGCTCCTTCTTTCATTTGCTCTTCGGCCGGAAGGCCACAATCCGGCTCTCGTCTGTTGTCAGATAGGCGCCTTCAATCAAGTCAACGCAATAAGGTATGGCCGGCATGACCGCATCCAGGCAATCGCGGATGGCGCTGGGTTTGCCCGGCAGGTTTACGATCAGCGCTTTGCCACGGATACCCGCTGTTTGCCGTGACAAAATCGCTGTGGGCACGAATTGCAGGGAGACCTGCCGCATCAACTCGCCGAAGCCGGGCATCATCTTTTCGCAGACGGCCTCAGTGGCGTCCGGCGTGATATCGCGCACTGCAGGACCGGTGCCACCGGTGGTGACCACCAGGCTACAGCCCTGCTCGTCGACCATGTCGATCAGCGCGGTCGTGATACGATCAAACTCATCAGGCACGACCATTGCCACCGCTTGCCAGGGACTGGTCAGTACCTCGGTCATGTACTCGCGAATGGCCGGGCCGCCGCGATCTTCATAGATACCTTTAGAGGCTCGGTCGGATACGGTCAGGATGCCGATCTTTGCGCTCATGGTGGCTCCTTTCGTCTGGTTTGAATATTTTATCTTAGCTATACTCGGGCGAAAGTTTAAGTAGGAGAAGCGTAGCGATGAGCGAAAATGTCGATTTGAAGGCGCTGATTGAAGGTGATGACGGCATCAGCGTCTTGCGCGGTGGCGGGGTGAAGCGCAATTGGAACGGCATCCACTACAAGACCGGGCTTTCCGCCAAAAATGTGGCGGCCAAGGAATTATCCATCAATATCGCCACCATTCCGCCGGGCGGCGTGGCTTATGCGCATATCCATGTCGATTTTGAGGTGATGCTGTATATCCTTGAAGGCGAGGTGCGGCATGAATATGGCGATGGCTGCAAGCAGATCGTCGACAATAGCGCCGGCGATTTCATCTTCATTGAGCCAGGTGTGCCGCACGAGGTCTTTAACCGGAGCGATAGCAAGCCGGTGGTGGCATTCGTGGCGCGCTCGACGGCCGATGAGTGGGATCAGATTATTCCTTATGATCGGGGTGGGTAGGGTTAGTCGGTTTCGTCCGGGCAGAAGTGGGCGCGCAGGCTGTCGAGGAATTCTGTAAGGGTGGTGAAGATTTCGTCCGCGACATTCCAGGTTGTCCTTGATCGCAACTGTAGTTCTTCCGCAAGCCTATCATGTTTCTTGCCTTTGCGGTGTGCAGCGCCCATTGAACGCAGGTCCTGAAGAGTTCTCAAGCAGCGGATGTATTTCTCTGTATCCTCCAATTGCCGATGCACGAGAAACTCTTCAAGTACTGTGATGCCCAACTTTGTTTTTCCTTTTGCGTCGTTGGTCTGGAACCCGGGGATTTCCCGCTTCAGACTTGGTATATTGATCGAGTCGATAATCACGATCGTCAATGAGAGCATGATGTCAAGAAGCTCGGAGTATTCGGGCGTCGAAGGTAGACGCAGCTTTGAATAATGATACTCGTCAACTGAACGCAAAGGTCTAAACAGACTCCAACCAAATTGGTTACTCCACGCCGACTCAAGATTTCGATATGCATGATTCCAGCGAAGCGCGCTATCTTCGGATTCTCCGGGACACAATGCTTCCTCAGGGGTGGATGGTAGCTGGGAACGCAAATGTGAAGCGCTCATTTGTCCATCAGGAATTACGTTATGCGCTTTCCAGTGCGCGTGCTCTGTAGATGGCAGATCGCGGCCCAAGTCGCCCAACCAAACGACCACGTGGCCGGGACTGTTGTTATCAATCTGCAATCCCCACTTTGACCTACATTGCAGATAACCATCATACACTTGGTATCTGCTCGGTTCGTCACGATACTTGTTTAGAACGCGTCGATCGAAGAAGACGGGTGTCAAGTAGTCTGGCACTACGTAATCCGCCGGCAATTGTAAATCTGTAGTCGCCGCACCGTAACTGTAGGGAGACGAAAATGCTAGGATGTCATCCTCGTTTTCGTCCCTGCCAAATTTGAATGTTTCCAATTCGTCAATTGGCTCTTTGTCATACGGCCAGATTCCGCATTTCTCGCGTGGCAATCCACTTATTACTTTCTTGCCGAGTAATCGAGAGTAAGTCTCTGGTTTTCCATCGTTCAGCCTGCGGTGGTCAAATGCATCGAAACGATAAACGAATTGATCCCGCTTGAGTCTAAACTTCCGCGTTTCTTCGGATACTTCAAAAATGTGACCAGCGTGATATCGTCTGTCGAAGAATACGGCTAACGACATATCGCGCGCCGCGAGGAACTGGCGCAATTCCTTTCGACTCACTTGCACACGATCTTCTGAATACTTCACCACGTCGACTTCGTAGCCGCCAGCGTCAAATCTAACAAGCTTCGAGTTCTGGCGATCATCGTACAGATTGTGATAAAGACGAAACTCTTCTAGGATTTCCACAGCGTTTAGTTTTAGCCCATGGAAACTCCGCAGAATGACTAGTGGTTCAATGCCATATTCGCTGCCTACGAAGCGGTGATAAACTGGCGCTGACTCTTCCGACCCACCTGTAAAACCCGGCTCTAGTACATGAATGTGTCGACCCCAATCAGGAGTTTGTAGCAACTGCTGAACGTTATCATTTGGGACTAAGACGGAGTTGATTCCAAGAATAACCTTTCCGTCATCCATGTCCTGATAAACTGGAATCCATGGGTCGTTGGATCTTGAGCCCAAATTGGGAATAACGTCTTCACGCCAATCCTTTTGCAGAAGCAGATCAATTTCCTTCTGATCCGACATGTTTTGCGTCCTTTCAATTGTTGTCATCGTTAAGAGCAGCGTTGGTGAAAACTAGCTTACAGGCAATCACATGAAAGCAAAAGTCAGTAAGAGTACGAATGCTCATACTTAAAACTAACTAATATCAATCTATTAAGGAATCGAGATAACGTTTTCGTGCAGACGCACCGGCACCGCAAATCTAAGTCTTGCTATGCTAGACCGGTATCACGTAATGAAAGGGAGCTGTCGAAACGTGGTGAAACCTACCCCCGCCAGAAAGCCTCGCTGAGGTATTTGTAGGCGTTGTCGGGGAAGATCGTCACCACTGTGCCCGGCTGCTCGCGCTCGGCGAGTGCCTCGGCCATACGCAGCGCGCCGACCATGCTTGCGGCCGCGCTGATGCCGACCAGATAGCCTTCTTCGCGCGCCATTCGCAGCGCCATGGCGTGGGCGTCTTCCGTGCGCACAGCCAGTTGCGCATCGGCAAAGCGGCTATCATAAATGCCCGGCTGGATGGCTGTTCCCATGTGCTTAAGGCCTTCCAGACCATGGAAAGGCGAATCCGGCTCGACCGAGATTACTTGTACCGCCGGATGATAATCTTTCAGGCGCCGTCCTGTGCCCATTAGCGTTCCGCTGGTACCCAGACCAGCGACAAAATGCGTGACTTGGCCGGCGGTCTGCTGCCAGATTTCCACGCCCGTGCCTTGGTAATGCGCTTGCCAATTGGCGGGGTTGTTATATTGATCGGCGTAGAAGTAGCGGCGCGGATCGCGTTGCGCCAGTTCGCGCACAGCGTTGATCGCGCCGTCTGAACCTTCCAGTGGATCGGTGAATACCAGATCGACATCGTAGGCGCGCAGGATAGAAATCCGCTCTGAACTGACATTTTCCGGCAAGAAGAGTTTGACGCGATAATCTTTGGCGGCGGCGATCATGGCGTAGGCAATGCCGGTATTGCCACTGGTGCTATCCATGATAATCTTGCCGGGCACGAGGCGTCCATCGGCTTCGGCGGCGCGGATGATGTGATGGGCTGCGCGGTCTTTGACGCTTCCGCCCGGGTTCTGCCATTCGGCCTTTGCGAAAACCTTGATGTTTCCGGGCAGATGCCGTGTCAGCCGCCGGAAGCTCAGCAGCGGCGTATTGCCGATCTGCCGCTCGATATTGAGCGATAGATCCTCTGCCTCGGTCAAGGTCTCCAGCTGGTAATTTGCTAACAAGGTCATTGTGTCTCCAGAGATTTCGTGTCACAGCCCATTTAACAAAAAAGTCAACTTGCGTGGTTACGCGCCATTCCGGCTACCGGTTCTCGGTGCCTTTAACGCGCTTACGCAAGTTGACTTGGGATTTCAGTCTCGGTTGCTGTTTGCTGCGTCTAAAGTCACCTCATCCGACAACAGCAACAACAACAAGTTAGGTAGTACATGTGGGTCTCCAGCATGTGCGACCACTTACAAGAGCATAACGACGATTATTTAGCCTGTCAACTGCTCTGCCATTGTGATGTGGCAATCGCCACTGATCTTACGCTTCGCGCTAATCTCGCGGGTTGAAGGTGATTTTGGGCAACTCCAGCATGTTGGACGGGAATGGAAGGGAAAGTCGCTGGGCTTGTTGCTCATTGTACCAGGCTATATAGATACTATGCTCGCCAGACAATCCTTCGGGAACATCAAATGCGTGTACTGTGCGTAATGTCTCCCCAACACGCAAATAAGCGAGTGGAACCTGCGGGGAGCGATCTGCCTGCATCAGCACGTCAAATGGCTTTTCCAGCTCGAATCGTTCTGCAAATACAATGGCCAAAACTCGCCAGTCTCCAGAGATCTCATCAAGCAGTTGCCAATACAATTCCAGCGTGTCGCCTTTAACAAAGCGAAAGGCATTGAGTTGAAGGGAAGCGCCAAACACAGTGCCATTGGGAATCGCGTCTGTCGGAATCGCCGCGTCAGGGGTTGGGCCAGTATAGGCTCCGATGGGAATGGTGTAGGCGCGGGGTAACCCGCCGTTTGCCTGCCCTGGAATCAGATTTGATCCCTGAGGAAACGCGCGCCAGCCGATGTGCAGTTGGACGGACGAGTAGCCTTTTGCGTCTTCGGGAATGCGCAAGATGTATTCGTCGCGATAAATAGAGTTCGCGTCCCACCAGGTAGTTGGCAAGGTTCCCCAACCCGGGAATGTATCCAGGGTAGCGATGGCTTCTCCTTGCGAGGTAATCAGACTTATGAAGAGTGACAGAGGCGCATCCGATGCGGCGAGCGGACGCCAATAGAGTACAATCGGGATTTCGTCGCCGGCAGACCATCGTTGTCTAGCGGGCACTTCATAGCCGATCAGCGTAACGTCCTCCCATTGCGCGAATGTTTGAATGGCGGACTCGGGCAAACGATCGAGCTGCGGTGGATGGTCGTACATCGGCTTGATGTAGAGGAAGGGCGCGATCAAGCAAAAGGCCAGCATCGGCAGGCTAATCAGCCAGGCCGGAATCCGTAAGGCGGACAAACCCGCCGCCATGAGCAAACTGATTGCCGCAATGAAGGGGAAAATCAGACGCCCTTGCGTAGCGGTAGTTTGCAAGGTCCACCAAACGAACATCGCTGTGCCGATTGTTACCAGGATAGCTAGGAAACAGAAAGCAGTGAGTACAAAGGGATTTCGGCGGTTTCTTATCACCAAGACGGGCAATCCCGCGATACTCAGCAGTGTCAGCAGATCCATGAGATGATAATGAATCTCATTCGTGAAATTGCTGAACCAGCCAAACAAGCCCCAATAGCTGCGACGAAAACCCTCGAACTCCTCGATCAAGAGTCTCGATAGCGTGGTGTGACGGCCACCAAAATTCGCGATCATGGCAGACGTACCGAATAGCTCCTGGTAAAGGATAATGTTGCGCAGAAACCACCAACTCGCGATGACCAGCCACACGATCAGCATTGATGCAGCGAGTATGATCAGCCCGCGTAAGTCGCGTGTTCGAAAAGCCAGCCAGATCCCCGCCAAGGCGACCAGCAAGACCATAGACAAGCCGCTAAGTTTTGCCAAGGTCGCCAGGGCAATCAAGAAAGCAAGCAGCAGACTGCGTTTCGTCTGGAAGCCATCTCGCAGCATGATTAGCGTCTGCCAGACGATCAATGAAACCAGCATGGTCACGAGGTTGTCGTTGCTCACTGACGAGGAAATAAACAGAAATTGCGGATTGAAGGCAGCCAAAGCAGCTGCTAACACGGCGAAGCCCGTCGCATGGGGCCGAATTGTGCGCGCAGATTGATACAGGGCGAAGATCGTGACGGTACCCATGCCAAGGGTTGCCAGCCTGATGATATAGATAGCCAGCGAAGTACCTTGTAAATCCGGCGGGTAAGGTTGTCGGTAGAATATCCGATTGCGGTTGCCAAGGCGCGTGGGATGTCCGACGTTTGCCAAGGGATTGGGCTGATAAAAGTCATCAAGATCAGAGTTGTCTATCGCCAGCCAGATCGGGGTCATTAGCAGGTAATAGAGCGGAGGTTGGCTGGCCTCTTGCTTGTACAATTGATCGTGATCTGGTGATTGCACGGGAAGTGCACCGCCGTGCTCCGCGATCCATTTGATCATTCCCACATGATGGATGCTATCGGGCGATTCAAAATGCGGCGATGCATACAGGTACATCAGGCCAATACAAAAGAACATCAGCGGCAACAACCAATGATATGGCAGACCTTGCACGGTCTTGACCCTATTCACCATGATGCGTCCAGCTTGCACTTCTTGAGTCAAACGAACATTATATCATGGAGCCTGTTTGGCGGCGCGGCTCCGCCCGTAGCGCTTCAACAAGAGCAGACTGCATTCGCCCTTCACTCGTGCTACACTCATTTGACATTTGACTGCGATAACGAAAGGCAATTGCGCTTATGCGTTTAGCTGTATTTGCGGATATTCACGGAAACTTGGCGGCTTTAGAGGCTGCGCTCGCCGACTTAGAGTCTTGCGGCGAATTCGATCAGATTTGGTGCCTGGGCGACCTGGCTGCGATGGGCGGGCAGCCGCAGGAATGTATCGAAAAGATACTGAAGCTTGGTGACAAATACGGGGAAGACAAGTTCAAAGTCATCGGCGGAAATACCGACCGATATTTGGTGACGGGCGCCCGCATCGCCTTTTCGCCGCCAAAAGAAGCGGAACAATTCGCCGCTTATCGCGACAACATGCTCAGCATGGGCGCTATCACAGCCTGGAATACGCGGCAGGTGAGCTGGAATGGTTTTGAATTCCTGAGCAAGATCCTGGGGCGGGAGTTGCGTTTGCGTGTGCTTGAATATGGCCAGGTGATCGGCTTCCACGCCATCCCGGGCGATGACGAGTCGACGGCGCTGCGGCCCGATAGCCCGGACGAAGAGGCGAAGGACGCGCTGCTGGATCGCGCGGGACATCTGGCGCTCTGCGGTCATACGCATCTGGCGATGGATCGGCAGGTCGGTAACTGGCGTGTCATCAATCCGGGCAGTGTTGGCTTGTCCTTTGGAAATCCCGGCCTGGCAGAATGGGCGCTGTTGCAATGGCAGGATGGCAGGCTCAAGGTCGAATTGCGCCGGGTGACTTACGCTGTCGAGGCAACGTTGCGGCGTTGGCAGGGGTTGGGTTATCCTGAGATGGAGTGGATTCGCCCGCGCTTGACCGGGCAGGGCTAGTCTTCGCCGATAGTCCGCCGAAGTCAAGGTCAGGCTATTGAAGAGCAAACGAAAATGGTCAGCCGCAAGCGTCCACGTTTTTGGCCTGCGCTAGTGTTCCAATTACAGTCTTGTCCCACTCTCTCAAGATTAGCGCGAAATCACCTGAATCTGCGGACGCCGCGCCCAAAATCCCAGCGCATAGAAGATAATGCCAAGCCCGACCGCCATCAGGCAGATGATCCAGATTTGCGTCAGAGGCATCAGCAACGCTGGCAGCGACGAAGCATCGGTGGCGAAGACAGCGCGCGCATAAATCTCGACGACGCCGCGGCAGGCAGCGAGGATGCTCGACAAGCCGACGCCAAATCCAATTAACCACAAGGGCACATAGCCGGTCACGCGCCGATTGTCGCCGCGCAATTCGCTGGCGCTGGCATTAACGAAAGCCAGGACAATCGCCAGCAGCGCCCACGCCATAAGCCAAGCTTGCGCCTGTGCCAACGCCGTGCCTCCTATGGCTTTGCTAATGCCGGCATGGACACTGATGATGCCCAGAAAGCCGCCGGAGATCAGCCAGAATAAAGTCGCCAGCGCGATCCAGTGCGGGGAGAGCGATGCGTCCGCATTGCGCAAACTGAGGGCGCGGTACAGGTGACCAGCCAGGATCATGTACGAGAGCAGGATCAGTGGTGTAGCGCCCAGGCTGATCAATGTTGTCATGCCCAGTGGCGCCAGGCTGATGAGGCTGCCACCCAGAAATACCAGCGCTGCCACGATGCGCACGCCGTCACGTGACCAATTCGGGTCGACGGTGCTGAAGCCGCGCATTTGCCAGAATACCAGGCTCACTGCGCAGATCCCGTAAGCGACAAAAAACTGAAACAAGCTGATGACGCGCTGCCAGGCACCATCAACCAAGTGCTGCGCCGGCAAGCACAGGCTTACCAGCAAAATGCCGATTTGCCAAACGAGCAGGTATACGCTCTTTTCGGGGACGGTCATGCTGATTGTCAGTAGCGCGAGCAAAACGATCGCCAGCACGACATCCGTCAGCAAAGCGGGAAGAAATGGATTCGACAGCAGGATGACGATAACCAGCGCTTTCCAGCCGGGCAGCAGCCAAGTCAGCGCGCGCTCCGAGAGAGTTTCCGATTGCATCGACAAGCCAGCGGCGACAAAAGCGGTGATCAACAGCAGGTTAAGGGAATGATCGCTGAAGCGCCTGATTGTGTCTTGGGTTGCCCACGGCGCGAGCGGATTGTCCGGCAATTGATCTAGCGGCTCCAGCAGGAATCCAATCGCATAACAGATCAGCAAGAGCACGATCAGACTGAGGAATTGATAGTGGATTTTGCCACGCAGCGACAATTGAATCATGCCCTTCGCACCGGCATCAGGCGGGCAAACGGTAGACCTGCGCCGATCCGTGCCCGTATATCTCGTCGACGGTGAATTGCAGTTGATAGCGCGCTTCTACGATCTGTAACAAGTCTAGGATGCCCGGCGCGCCGGCGGAGATCATCTCGGGGAAGACGACGACCCAGGTTGGTGACTTGTTTTCCCAGTCGCGCTTCAAGGTCGGCAGGACAAAATCGGGACGGAAATACCAGCGCCAGCCTTTGATCCAGGTGCCCGGCGGCATCATGTCGGCGCGAGGATGCAATTGTGGAGTGCTATCCGTTTCCGGCAAGACGAAGAGCGTATCATCGTGCTGCTTATTTACCTTCAATGTATGAACCAGGTCATCAAATTCATCGTAGGCCAGGATTGCGCCGGGACCCAACTGAGTCGGGATATAGGTGACAGCGCCAGTCCATAGCCAGCCAATGCCGATGCCGATTGCCAAGCCGGCCAGGACGATTCGCGGTGTATCCCAGCTGCGGGGGTCGATAGGCTGCGGCCAGATCCCTGCCAGCACGATGCCGGACATTATGGCTGTGAAGGGCAGATGGCCCATGCCGTGGATTTCTCCAAAGCGCGGATAAAGCACGCTCAATGTTGCCAGCCAGATCAGTGGGAGCAGCAGCAGGCGTCGCTGATCACGGCGCAGAGCGAGCAGTGCGAAGGGGAAGACGAATATGTTGCTCAGAAGCAGCTTGCGAAACAATCCGCCATCCAAGGGCACGCCGTCCATGAACCCGCTCAGGTTGAAGCTCCAATTCCAGAAAACATAATCCGACAGTAGACCTTGCGCTGCTAGCATCGCCCATTGCAAGACGGGAATCAACATCGCCGCCAAAGCGAAAAGCAGGACGGATCGCTTGTTTTCCGTGAATAGTAGCCATAGGCCGACGATTGCCAAAGCTAGCCAGGCATGCTGTTTGAATAGTGTCGCCAGGCCCATCAGCAGGCCGATTAGAATAATCTGCCGCCGAGACAGTTGCCCGGGATTCTTGTAGTAGACGAGTAGAGCAAGCAGGATGCAGAGCGCCATCAAGGTGTCGAAGTAGAGCATGATATTGCCGTAGACAGGCTCCCACCAGACCCAGAAGCCCGCCGCAACGATACCTGCCAGGGCTTTGCCGCTGATTTGCGTTGCCGCATGATAGATCAGTACGGTCAGCACAAGTACCAGGGCGGTATTCATCAGCTTGATCAGCAGCGCTGGATCGATAGGCAAAAGCGACTGTGCCAGGGCACCGACAAGTGAGCTGCCCGGGGCGTGCTGCTCCCAGATATCGCCAAATAGGCGCATACCGCCCCTCATCATCCAAGGGATGGCTACTTGCCCGGAGTGTACCGCCGGCGACAGCCAGAAAAGATGCGCCAGGCACTGCACAATCAGCAAAGGAACAAGCCAGCGTCGCGTCAAGTGGATCTCCTGATTACCTAGGCGAGACGCCCCACATCCTAACAGAAGGGCATTACGGCTGTCTATGGAATATGGGATGCTCGCGTGTGCAGCAGGTCGTCGATCGGCTAGTCGATCAAGGCTTCGATCATGCGGTTTGTGTTGGTCAGTCGCTCGGACAAGACACAGGAAGTAAATATGTGAAAGGCGATGGCGGCTTGCGGGTCATCTTCTTCCATTTGATGGAGCGCGCTACGGCTCAACCTTTGGAATACTCCCGATTCCGTGACTACGATTGTGGCAGAACGGACGTGACCCAGATAGAAGCCGACTTCGCCAACAACTGAGCCGGCGCTCATTCTGCGCAGGCGCACCACTTTGTTGTGTTCGGTGCTCAGGAGAATATCGACTTTGCCCGATTCGATCAGGAAGAGTGTATCGGCTTCCTCTCCCTGGTTTGCAATGATTTCACCTGCCTTGGCATCGATTCGCTCAAGGTATTTGGACAGCGTATCGATATCCAGCCGGCGAATCATGGCGTGCTTATCGAAATGCTCTGCGATGGGAACATGGCTGACATTGTCCAGGTTGCCTTGGGCCAGCAGTTCGTTTTCGCACCATTCCATGGCGTGGTCCAAGTCGTCAAATATGCTCGGTGAACCGCCGTTTTGGGGCATGAAACCGCTGTTTAGCAGGACAGCGCGTATTTCCGGGCTGGCATTGGCTATCATGACGTGAATGCCACGTGTCTCTGCCAGTTGACGCAACTTGGTAAAGTCCACCACGGTCGAAATATCCAAGCGATGTGCCAGACGGAAATCCAGAATAATGAAAAGCAGTTCTCCGGGCTTTCTTGCAACAATACGTTTGCGAATCTGCTGATAAAATTGAAAGCCCGTGCCGAAGAATATATAACCTTGCAGGCGAAAGATCATGATGCGATCCCCCAGTTGCCGCAGCAAACGGTTTTCGGTATGCGATCGGTCGGTATTGCTGCGATACATATTGCCGCCGAATTCCTGGCGGATGACGACAATCTGGCTGTATTCCAGCACGAAGAGAGCCATCGCGATCATGATCCCAATGGCGATTCCCCAAAGTATGCCAAAGGCTGCTATGACCAAGAGAATTGCAACTACAATTAGATAATCTTGCCGAGGCATTTTGCTCCAGGCGTCATAGAGCCAATCCACCAGAAAACTCAGCCCGAGATACATTAATACGCCGCCGAGGACGGCCTTCGGGAAAAGGACAAAGGCTGAGACGCCTAATGCTAGAGCTACTAGCATACCGAGAGCCATGACGAGGTTGACAATACGCCCATTGCTGCCAGTGCGATGAACCAGCGCTGCGTATGCCAATGCAGGGAAGCCGGCGAAACCACCACCTAAAAGGCTCCCCAGCACATTTCCAAAGCCGGCGACTGTCAGTTCTCGATTGAATTCCAGTTCGCGTCCGACGACTAGCTCTTGACCGCTGATATTCAGCAGCAAGTTGAGCGTGCTGAACAAGATCAGCGCGGCGATGCTTGCCGCTTGTGATAGAACCAGCGGGACATCAATCTTTTCAAAAGATTCGAGATTGAGCGGACTAAATTGGATATTCTCGTCCGAATTCAGCACGAACCAGTGCCCGGACAGCGAAGGATCGCCAGACGCAAGGCCAAGTTGCTGTGCGCCGCCAACAATTACAAGCGCGAGAATAACGACGGCAGGCAATACCAGAATATTCTTGCTGCGCCGCAGCAATATCAGCAAAGTAATGGCCATAATCGGCGCTGGCAACCATCTAACGAGAACGTCGCTATGAAACAGCTGCAAGAAGGTGTCTGCACGTATCTCAAGATCAATCATGACCGCAAATGCGCCTCGAACCAGCAACCAGCCCGTTCCCGCAAGAAACCCGCCGAATACGGGATGAGGGATGTAACGGATCAGGTTGGCGATGCGCAAAGTGCCAAAAGCGATAAATGACAAGCCGGTCAGGATCGACGATAATACCATAGTTGCCACGAGGGTCGTGAACAAGGTCTCATCGGCCATATCGGCGGGCGCTTGCGCTACCATTGTGGCTGCCATAGCGCCGAAAATGACCGCCGTCGTGTCTTGTGGGGAGGGGATAACCGAAGCATCCTTGCTGAAGAGAGCGGTTAACAGGCTCAATACAAGTGCGCTGATAATAAAAATGATCAGACCGCTGGCAGCATATGCCGCGAGCCGGCCATGAAAGATGAACGCAGAAAAAGCAGCGCCAATAATGATATCGATTGTCCAGATAATGATTCCCATAAAGAGACTGGGGAATAAGATGGAGGGCTGAAGAAAGCCGCCTAGTGCCTGAAGTACGCGAGATTTTTGACCGTTATCAGCGGCGTTAGCGTGCATGTGGACAAGTTTCTCTTGAATGAGCGAATGAAGTCAGCAGACTTGTTATTTCTCTTAATATAAACATTTCCGTTACGAATTTGGCGAGTTACCCTATTAAGAACGCTCTATATAATATCGGATAAAAGCTGGAATTTCAAAGTATATATGTCAGTTATACCTTGACGGCTTTCAACTTGGGATAAGAAGCGCGGATAATATCATACTCAAGGCTTGGGACCGGACCGTAACAGAGCAAGAATCCGCTGCTACGATTGCGGAAAGAGCGGAAAGCGGCTGCGACTATTCGACGGAATTGCTTTGCGCTAGAGTTATTATACGCAGACGCAGCCCTGAATGATGAGGAAGCAGCCGGTGACACAGTATGAGGGCAATTATTTCGCGCAGGGATTGCGCTTGATGGACATTGGCGATTATGAAGAAGCGGTCACCATGTTCGATAGCGCGCTGCGCTTGGGTTTGGGTGATGTGGCCGAGATTTATGTTTGCCGTGGCGAGGCGCTTGCTAATCTGGGAGCCTGGCAAGAAGCGGAAGATAACATCAATGAAGCGTTGCAGTTGCAGCCCTATTTGGCGCCCGCCTATCATGCGCGCGGCAATCTGCGGCGCTTGCAGGCGAAATTCGACGAGGCGATAAACGATTACACAACAGCGATCCATATCGAGCCCGATTACGATGAAGCCTATTTCAGCCGCGCGCTGGCCTTCGAAGATCGGCACCGTTACGCGGAAGCCGAAGCCGATCTGACGCGGGCGCTGTTGCTGAACAAAAATATTAGTCAAGCATACGAAATAAGAGGTCGCGTTCGGGCGGCGCAGTTCAAATACGATTTGGCGATTGAGGACATCACGCTCTACCTACGCAGCGGCGCGGGACGTGAGTTTGATAACCATAGCGAGATACAGGGTTATTTGCTGATTCTGCGGGTGCACAGGCTGTTTTGGCGATTATTTGCCCGGTGGCGGCGGGGTTAAGGCCAATCAGTCAGTTTCGTACGCTGTAAGAAAATAAGTATTCCGCCCGTGACTTCCACTATCAATGCTACCAATTTTAGGAAATTAGCGAACGGTCCATTCTCATTGTATCCGAGCATTCCCAACACGTTTGCGGGCCAGTTGATTACCGTCTGTATCCAATATACTAAGCTCAGCGTTTCATTTCTGCGCGCGAGGAAATATCCTATAGTCTCGCTAAACGACTTTACGTAATTCCTTATTTGGCTGTCGGTGGGCCCCAAAGCGCCGTATCTTATTGGCTGTTCAACAATTATGACGGCCAAAGGATTATATTCACCCGCTTCTTTGAACAGTTTGACGAACACATGCTCAATTGCAGCAAGTTGGTCGTATAGATGCAAATCCTGCTGATCCTTCGATATCACCTCCAGAATTCGCAAGTACTCAATGCGATATCGATAGGCCGCCTTTAGTTTCGCGTTATAATACAATACCCTGAGGATAATGTATGAAACAGCGAAAACAATGAAAATTAGAACAATATTCTCCAACATTAAACCGTCGTATCCATTGCTTGGCGGTCGTGGACAGTTTCAATCCGGGACTTTGACATGCTTCGAATTCCCCCTCTAGTGCTTGTAGTGTATCGTCCGCTTGCTCACTTCTCACACATTGAAATTGAAAATTCGGGAGTGCATGGGAGTCGAACCCACCATCGCCTGCTCTGCGCAACCGATCACCGGTTTTGAAGACCGGGGCATCCACCGGGACACATGCACTCCCCTAGCGACTGGATTATAGCGCTGCGCTTGACTACGGTCTATATGCGCTGCCCCATCGCAGACAACAGCCCTGTATGCCGGCACTGATTCTGAGTATCATAGCGCGCATAAGCGGCACGACTTGAGGAAAGGAAACCGCCATGCCCGCGTATATGATAGTGCGTGTCAATGTCACAGACATGGATCGGTACCAGCAGTACATGAAAATGACCCCGTCTATCCTGGAAAAATACGGCGGCAAGTTTGTCATCCGCGGCGGAGAAAAGGTCATTCTGGAAGGACCTGATGTGCCGGAGCGTATGGTCATGCTCAAGTTTACTGACGTAGAAACCGCCAAGCGCATGTATAACTCGCCGGAGTATCAAGCTGCTGTCAAAGTCCGTGAAGGCGCGGCCGAGGCATCTTTCATTGTGATGGAAGGCTTGGAATGAGACGATTTAGTCTTATCGCTGCGCCGTTTTGTTGTGAGTGGCTTAGGGCAGGGTTGCGCTAACATGCGACGACTGGTGCTTTTTGATATTGACGGCACGCTGCTGATCAGCCGCGGCATCGGGCGCGAGGCAAAACGCCGCGCCATGCTCGAGCAGTTCGGCGCCGTCGGCGATCTCGATGGAAACGTCTTCGGCGGCAAGACCGACTGGCGCATCGTGGCGGAGTTGCTGGCTCCTTTTGGCAAGTCGGTTGCGGATATTGGCCGAGAAATGCCAGCATACGAACAGGTGATGGCGCGGCATATGCGCGAAATACGCGACAATTATCAGGCCGAAGCTATTCCTCATGCCATGGAGCTGGTGAAGACCTTGCGAGAGCGCGATGATACCATCGTTGGATTGGTCACCGGCAATACCTCGATGACCGCCGCTATCAAGCTGGAGATGGCTGGTTTCTGTCCGGATTGGTTTGTTATCGGCGCTTTTGGCAACGAATCTGCCGAGCGCGACGATCTGACTAGATTGGCAGCAGAGCGTGCTCTCGCCTATGCCGGGCGTCCCTTCGCCGGACAGGAAATCATCGTTATCGGCGATACACCTGCCGATATCCAAGCCGCCCGCGCGATTGATGCCGTGGCGGTGGCTGTGTGCACGGGTTATGCGGCGCGCGATGAATTGATTTGCAGCGATCCAGATTTTCTGCTGAAGGACCTTGGCACCTTCCTTGATTTGCTAATGGTGTAGAATAGCGACGGGCTTGTCGTCATAAATTTGCGCGATTGAGCGCCGTTTTCCGTTCGCTGATCAACAGCAGATCCGATGCAGATTCGTACCCCCAAGAAATATCAAGGTGTGCAGCGGCGCAGCATCATCAGTTGCCGCCGCCTGCTGTTTTACCTCTTCATGTTGCTAATGATCGCTATCGGCATTGGGATTTTCCTCAATCGACAGACGCTGGGACCCGTTCTGCAAGATGCGTTGATTGATGCCATAAGTGAGTTGGAAGATCAAGCGGCGACCATGGCTGTACCCGAACCGACGGCGACGACTGATCCCGGCAACAAGCTGACTGAAGCCAACAATTATTGGACGCTAGGCGCCACCAGCGCGGCGATGGACACCTACATCGAGATTCTTGGCTCGGTGCCGAATGTGCCGGAAGTCTTCCGCCGCATCGCCTTCAGTATGATCAACCTGGAGCGTATCGATGAAGCGCTGGAATATGTCGAGCAAGCCGTCAATGCCGATCCCTTTTCAGCTGACGCCTGGGCGATCCGCGCCTGGGCTTTGGATTGGGCGGGCCGCGCCGGTGAAGCATTGTCTAGCGCCTTACATGCCTTGGAGCTGGACCCGGAAAACAGCCGCGCCGAAGCTTATCTGGCGGAGATTTATCATAGCCTGGGTCAGACTGAGCGCGCCTTTAGTTTGACGGAGAACACCCTTGGACGAGACCCGAACAGCGCCGATGCATACCGAGCCCGCGGACTGATCAAGTGGCTCAGCTACAACGATCATGAAGGCGCCGTAGAGGACTTCAAAACCGCTTACTCGATTGCCGAAAACATGGATTTCGTCGCCGTCGAAATCGCCAATATTGAGAGCATAATCCTGGGAAAACATGAAGAGGCGCTGGAATTCTTGCAAGAGGTCATCGAAAGCAACCCGCGCAATACCAAAGCGCTATTCCTGATCGGTTACATCTACCGAAGCCAGCTATTCAATCCCTCGCAGGCACTACGCTACCTGCAAGATTGTGTCGATTTCGATCCCAAAAATGTCAACTGTCAATACGAGCTGGGTCGCGCGCAATTCGACCTGGAGTTTTACCAGGATTCGGCGGATTCGCTCGCCATAGCCATTGAATCCGGCAGCGAGAATCCGCGCCACTATTATTGGGCGGGCGAGACGCAGCGCATCCTCGATAACTGCTCCCGTGCCATGTTCTATTTTGAAACGGGCTTGCAAAAAGCGCGCGAACAAGACGTGACTGATGTTATTGACGCCTTGGGGGTAGTGATTCCGCTTTGTCATCAAACTATCGCTTTTCCAACCTCGCTTCCTGTCGACGAAGAGACGTCCTCATAGTCAACGCATACTCATGCAGAGTCGGATAAACTCATGCCTAAACGTTTCCTCTATTTCGTCATCGTGCTGGAAGCGCTGGCCTTGCTGGCTGTCACGGCGCTTTTGCTGACGGCGCGTCCTGGCGAAGATGCTTCCCAAGCGGAGTCCGCCGTAAACTTGAGCGGACGGGCCATGACGGTATGTGTCAAAAAGGTCGGCACTGGCGAACGCAACAGCAATGTCGTCGGCAAACTCTATCTGGGCGATGATGCCAGCGGTGACAGCGAGTTTCTCTTCGATCTCGTCGCCGGTTGTTTCCCGACTTGGACTTGGGATCCACGAGCAGGTTTCAACCTGCTTGTTGCAGAGGCAGCCGATATTGATGCAGAAAGCCTGGACACCTTGATGCGGCGGGGAGCCCTGACATTTCAGTTTCGCGTCAACGGGGAGTTGCAGATCATCAAGACGATGGGCATTCGCGCCGCCACACTGTCGTTTGATGACCGGCGTCTGCGTCTGGGTCAACGTTGTACTTGACCCTGTAAAGGCAAGTCAAAATAATAGAGGCTGTTTTTCATATCCTCGGTGTTGTCCATCTCCAGCACCATCACCGGTTGACGCGGAAGCAGGCGCAACTTGGGTAGCAATGCCTCGTAATCGAGCACACCTTGCTCCCAGTCAAAGCCAAAATGTTCGTCCATCACGCCGTTGTTGTTATTCATGTGTATTTCGACCACCCATTCATCCAAGGTTTCCAGCCAGTCATTGATGCTGATGTTTGGATCGGAGAACAGGCTGGCATGGCCGACATCGATACATGACTTCAAGTAGGGATGATCGAGTTCGCGCAGCAGGTTGCCGATGATGCTAGGGTCGAACTCCCACATATTCTCGATGGCGATAATGACATCGTGGGCGCGCGCATAGTCGCCCAGCGGACCCCAAAAATCGACATTGCGCTGGTGCCAGCCGCGCCGATAGAAGTCATTATGCAGTAAGCCGATATAATTGGCGTGGAAAACCACCTGCTTCACGCCCAGCTTGTCTGCTATACGAATGACGTGTTCAAAACGCCCGTAAGTTACCGCGTTGATACGCTCATCGGGGCTGCCGGATACGAGATCCATGAACGGACCGTGTATAGTAAGAGGCCCGGGCAGATCGGCCAGCGAGCTCTTATAACGTTTCATCAAGTCTCGCCATTCGCCATCAAGGACTTGTGGAACGGAAAACGCCATCAATTCGATGCCAAGACCATTTTGGCGCGCCAGCGCTACACACGCATCAAAATTCGTCAGTCCGGCGCTTAGCAGCAATTGATCCGTCATTATCTTTCCTTGCACGGATACGTGCCTCCTATGGAGGCCGCAGAATTTATGTTTACTCTTAGTTAAATGTTACAGCTATTTTTATAGCGCGACAAGCATTTGGGCAGATCGCGACGACGGGCCGATTTGTGTCGAGAACGGGACCGACGCTGCGGAGCTGTGCTACAGCTTCCCAACCTGTAAAAGCGACTGATTCTCGTCTACCATCGCAATTGCCGCTAGGCGGCCGCGCAGGGCGCGTGGACACTGCCCTCCGCCACTGACCTGCGGCAGCGAAACGGACGGCCGCGCTCACAGAAAACAACGGGCCTTCTGCTCTTGCGGGCGCTGCGGTCTGTTAAGAAAGAGGAGGCATGCCCGATGAGTTCCGCGCGTATCCTTGTCATCTTGCCGGCGCTGAACGAAAGCGGCAATATTGCGCGCGTTGTACGAGGCATCCATGCGCATTTTCCACTCGCGGATGTGCTGGTGATAAATGACGGGTCCTTCGACGGGACGGGTGCGGCGGCGGCGGCTGCAGGCGCCATGGTGCTGAATATGCCGTATAATGTAGGCATCGGCGCGGCGGTGCAAGCCGGCTTTCGCTTTGCGGCCGAACATGAATACGATGTGGTATTGCGCAATGACGGCGATGGCCAGCACTTGCCGGAAGCCAACGTAGATCTGTTCGACAGGCTGCAACGGGATGATGTCGATATTGTTATCGGCTCCCGCTTCATCGGCGAACAAGGCGATTATGGCACGCCACTGTTGCGCCGACTGGGCAGCGGTATCCTGGCGCAGTTGCTTTCTTCCATTACCCGTCAGCGTGTCACTGACCCGACATCGGGCTGCGCAGCCTTCAGTAGCCGCGCGATAGATCTCTTCGCACAGGCCTATCCTCATGATTATCCGGAGCCGGAAGCGATCGTTATCGCGCACCGCAGCGGTTTGCGGCAGACAGAAATCCCGGTCAAGATGGTCCCGAGGCAGCATGGCAATTCGTCGATCACGCCCCTGCGTTCCGTTTACTATATGTTCAAAGTCATTCTTGCGATCTTGATCAATCTGCTGAGGCGTCCTCCACCGTTGAACCTTTGACTCTGGAACCATATTTAATCAAACGCGGATTAGGTTTGTTATTTGATAGGCTCGACGGGTATAATCTGCCTGCACGTAACCATACTTTGTCAAAGCATTTCATAATGGAAAGGAAATAAAATGCGACTAAAACTTGCACTTCTGACAGTCATGTTCGTGCTGAGTACGCTGCTCGGTGGCGTCGCTGTGGCGCAAGATATGAACGAGGTCACGATCTTATATTGGCAGGCCGTGTCTATATTGAATCCCTATCTGTCGGGCGGAACCAAGGACTTCGATGCTGCGGCGCTGATCCTCGAGCCTTTGGCGGTTATCGATCCCGATGGTGTATTGGTGCCTGATCTGGCGGAGTCGATTCCGACGCTGGAAAACGGCGGCGTCTCTGAAGATTTGACTACCATTACCTGGAAGGTCAAGGATGGTGTCACCTGGTCGGATGGTAGCGCCTTAACGATTGACGACTTTATATTCACCTGGCAATACTGCACCCACGAAGAGGGTGGATGTTCTTCCGCGCAGTTCTTTGAAGATGTGGTCAGCATGGAAGATATTGGCGGCAATCAGCTGAAGATCACCTTTGGTGTTGCCAAACCCTATCCCTACAACCCCTTTGTTTCGCAATCTGCGATTGTGCTGAATGCGGCGCAATTTGCTGATTGCATGGGCGCCAATATGTCCGCCTGCACGGAGCAGAACTTCGCTCCAATCGGCACGGGCCCCTATATGGTTGACGAATTCAGGCCTAACGATGTGGTCACCTATGTCGCAAACCCGAACTACCGCGAAGAGGGCAAACCTGGCTTTGACCGTGTCATCTTCAAGGGCGGCGGCGATGCGGAATCTGCCGCGCGTGCCGTTCTGGAGACCAGCGAAGCGGATTATGCCTGGAACCTGCAGATTTCACCGGCAGTTTTGAGCGGAATGGAAGCGGCCGGTAACGGACAGGTTGTTGTAGCTTTCGCGTCCAGCGTCGAGCGCTTGATGTTGAACCAGACCGATGTCAGCCCCGACAACCCGAATCGCTCGGTATGGATGGCGGATGGCTCGAATGCGCATCCCTTCTTGACGATCCCGGCTGTAGCCGATGCCCTGTCGCTGGCGATTGACCGCGATATCATCGCTGGCCAGCTTTATGGCGCAGGCGGTAAGAAGGCCTGTAACGTGATCAATGGTCCTCCAGTCAACGTCTCGGAAACCTATTTGGGTTGTACACAAGATATTGCCGGAGCGAATCAGATTCTTGATGACGCCGGCATCGTCGACACTGACGGCGATGGTATCCGTGAGGCCAACGGTGTGCCCTTGCGCGTACAATACCAGACCTCGACCAATGCCGTTCGTCAGAATACGCAGGCGCTGATCAAGCAATGGTGGTCGGAGATCGGTGTCGAAACCGAGTTGCGCAATATTGACGCGGCTGTCTTCTTCGGTGGAGACCCGGCCAGCTCGGATACCTACCAGAAGTTCTTCAGCGATATCGAAATGTTCACCAGTGGCACCGCCGGTCCCGATGCCGAGACCTTTGTGGTACGCTGGATCTGTGGTGTAGCGCCGACACCGGACAACGGCTGGCTGGGACGTAATGTACCGCGCCATTGTGACGCGGAATACGACCGGCTCTTCTCCGAATTGACGCAGACCGGTGGCATTGAGGCGCGCGCCGAATTGATACAGGCGTTGAACGATATTCTGATCGAAAACGGCGCCCTTATCCCGCTGGTCTTCCGTGGCAACGTTTCCGCTCATTCGAGTACCCTTGGCGGTGTCTACCTCAACGCTTGGGATTCGGAAATGTGGAACGTTCAAGATTGGCATCGCATGGAGTAATCCGACTCAACATCAGGCGTTTTACGGGGGTGTGCCTTGTCACACCCCTTTTTTGTTGTTCCACCACGCTGCCCACCCGCTCCTCGGATCAGCCAAAGTTTGACAGATCAGCCGAAACAATATAGATTGATTAGGCATGAATACTTTTGTATCTATAGATTTGACAGGGAAACTGAATGATGTCAATGATTAAGCGGAATCTAGCTATATTGATAATTGCTCTAGTCTTGTTGGCCTTGCTGGTTTCGCCGGTACTTGCCCAAGATCCAGTAACTGTGACTATCTTTGTCGGATTAGGAACCGGGACATCGCCCGAACAGCTTGAACCGCAATTGGCGCTGCAAGAACGCTTCAATTCCACGCATGACGATTTGCAAATTGAGTTCTTCATCGTTCCCCATGATACATCGGAGGATCAATTAACGACCATGATCGCGGGCGGCAATCCGCCGGATCTTGTGGGTCCCAATGGCATCAGCACCATCGCGCTCTTCCTCGACAATTGGGCGGACATCACGCCCTTTATCGAGGCGGATCAGTTTGACACCAGCGACTTTTATCCGGCATCACTGGGGCTTAACGCCTATGCCCATGTGAACACGGGCTTGCCGCTGGGTCTGTTCCCGTCATTCATTTTCTACAATGTCGATATTTTTGATGCGGAAGGTGTTGCCTATCCCCCGGCGGACTCCATGGACACCAGCTGGACCTATGATGAAGTGCGTGAACGGGCCATGCTGCTTACATTGGATGGCGATGGCAATAATGCCACCTCGCCCGATTTCGATCCCGAAAATATCGTCCAGTGGGGTTATGATGATTCTTGGACAAGCGCCCGCGAAAAGGCGGCGCCATGGGGCTCGGAAAGAGTCGGCAGCCCGACGAACTCGGATTACACGGTAGCTATCGCCAACAATGAACACTGGGTCCAGGGCTTGCAATGGTACAGCGATGGCATCCATGTCGATCACTTTATTCCCGACGCTGAAGGCATCGCCACCTATGAAGCCGCCGGCATCGGTACGCCACTCGATGGCGGCCTGATCGCCATGTTCCACAGCCACACCTGGTATCTGACCGAGTTGGGTTTTGATGGCATTGACTTTGATGTCGAAATCGCCCCGGTACCCCTCAACCCGTCAGGAACGCGGGTAGCGACGATGCATGCCGATAACTTTACCATTCCAGAATCTTCCGAGAATAAGGAAGCGGCATGGGAGGTGATGAAGTGGATCACCTCGCCAGAACAGATCGTTGATGTCTGCCTGATCTATGGCTGCATCCCGGCGCGGATTTCGGTGGCGGAAGACTTCCGGGCGGCGCTGGAAGCGAACTTCCCCGATATAAACTATGATGTCATTTTCGATGCCATCAATTACCTGGATGACCCCAATCACGAATCCTGGACGCCTCGATGGGGACGGGTTGAAGATGCGATGGGCCTGGCTGACAGCAAGATTATCACCGGGGAAAACACCGATGCGCAAGCTGTGCTTGACGAAGCCAACGCTACCATTCAGGCATTGCTGGACGAATACTGGGAAAGCCAATAATCGTCACAGACTTCCTTTACGGTAGTTCGGACAGGGTAAGAGGATTGCGGAATCTCTTACCCTGTTTTGGCTTATTTTGTGACCCTCTTTGCTCGTGAAAGCAACTTGATCACTTTTATGCGAGAGCGCGGTGCACCTTATCGCTGCCCCCGAGCGGCATTGGAGATGCAAGCTTGACAAGGCGACTCTTTGACATAAGCAGTTGGAGCTTGCAGAAGCGCGAAAGCGCGGCGGCCTACATGTATGTATCGCCCTGGATTGTCGGCTTCTTCTTGTTTACGCTCATTCCAATGGCTGCATCGCTCTACTTCTCTTTCACCGATTACAATATCATCGATGCTCCGACTTGGGTCGGACTGAAGAATTATGGCGATTTGCTTCATGACGCGAGCTTCTGGCAGTCGCTCAAAGTCACCTTGTCGTTCGCCGCGCTGGCATTGCCGGCGAGCCTTGCTTTTGGCTTGTTTTTGGCAATTCTGCTCAATCAGAATATCCCCTTTGTCAAGCTTTGGCGCACCGTCTATTTTTTGCCATCGGTGCTGACAGGTGTGGCTGTTGTGCTGCTATGGGTCGTGATGTTTAATCCACGGGTCGGTGTGATTAATAACGCGCTTAAGCTTTTCGGCATAAAAGGACCAGGCTGGCTGCATGATCCGGATTGGGCTTTGATCTCATTGGCGATCATGAGCCTGTGGGGTGTCGGGCAAACGATGATCATTTACCTGGCAGGTTTGCAGAGCGTGCCGACAGATATGTATGATGCGGCAAAAGTGGACGGCGCCAATGTGCTCCGGCGCTTTTTTAATATCACCGTTCCGTTGATGTCCCCGGTCATTTTTTTCAATCTCATCATTGGCTTAATTGCGACATTCCAATATTTTACCCAAGCATATATTGCTTCGACATCGGTTGGCCGGGAAGTGGGCGGGCCCGTACGCTCGACCCTGTTTTATAACATTTACCTATATCAGAGTGGATTCAAGTTTTTCGAGATGGGATATGCCTCTGCCCTGGCATGGGTACTGTTTGTCGTTATCCTCGTGCTGACAATCCTCGTGTTCAAATCATCCCCGTTGTGGGTGCACTACGAAGGCGAATTGCGCGGGAGGTCCTGATCATTAATTACCAGAGGCGATGGACGCTAGGTTTGCGTGGACAGGAAACCCTGGTTAAAGCCGTCAGCACGCTGATTCTGGGCGTGGGCGCTATCGTCATCCTGCTGCCACTGGTATATATGCTGGGAACGGCACTCAAGAGCAAGGCGCAGGTTCGGCAAAACCTGCTCAACCCCATACCCATGACGCATGTTCATATTGAGGTGTTCGGAAAACGGGAGCCTTTGTACAAGGTTGATTTGGGCGGGCAAACGGTGGAGATGGCGCTGATTAAGAATGCCCCCGGCGGCATGGGCTTGTTTGTTGATCCAGCCAACCCGGAAGAGGTCTTCGAATTGTCCCGCAACACGCAGACACCGGTGCGAATTCTGGATATCCAATTCGGGAACTTTGAAGAGGCGTTGACCATCGTGCCGTTTGATCGATATCTGGTCAACACGCTGATTGTTACCTTTTTTGGTATGGCGGGCATGCTGTTCTCGTCTTCGTTGGTTGCTTATGGCTTCTCCCGTTTTCGGGCGCCGGCGCTAAATCTGCTTTTCCTGGTGCTGTTGTCCACAATCATGCTGCCGCGTCAGGTCAGGCTGATCCCGCTGTATGTCATCTTTCAGAAGATCGGCTGGATCGATACTTTGCTGCCTTTAATCGTCCCGCTATTCTTTGCCAATGCATTTGATGTATTTTTGCTGCGCCAATTCTTTATGACGATCTCGCTGGAACAGGACGAAGCGGCGCAAATTGACGGCGCCAATTCGCTGCAGCGCCTGATCTATGTGATCTTGCCGCAATCTAAAGCGGCGGTTGTAACGGTTGCTATCTTCCATTTCCTGTATGCCTGGAACGATTTCTACGAGCCGCTGATCTTCTTACACAGCCGGCACAATTGGACGATGGCGGTTGGCTTGCAGCAATTCAACGGTTTGTACGCTGTCAACACCCATTTGATTATGGCTGCCTCGGTTGTGATGGTTGTCCCGCCGATTTTGCTGTTCTTCTTTAGCCAGAAGATCTTTATGCAAGGTGTGGTCATTTCTGGTTCGAAAGGGTAGCTTGCCTCTGGCATACTGCCCGTGACGATCCAGGTCTCCTGGAGTTTGAGCAGCCGGCGACCTGACGCAATGGTATCCGCCGAAGCGGGGCAAAATCTAAAGTGGCAGAGCTTGGAGGAAATGGCCACGTGGTAGCGGGATGGAGACGCGGCTCAGTATAGAATCTCCAGCCGGTCTGCGCCACATTAACTGGGTTTGCAAGAATGGCACCTTTGTCGGTATAATTGGTTTGCTCTACGCAATGTAAATTGTCCAATATACGAGCGAGGAAAACATGAAAGCGAAACTCACCCTTTTATTGATAGTCGTTATGGTCCTGTCGTCCTTAGGCGGTTTGTCCATGGCGCAAAGTGAAGATACAGTGAACATCCTGTTCTGGCAGGCGGCATCCAACCTGAATCCCTATCTCTCCGGGGGTACTAAGGAATTGGAAGCTGCGGCACTCGTGATTGAACCCCTGGTACGCTACGATCCTGATGGTTTGATGGTGCCTTGGTTAGTCAATGATATTCCGACAGTTATGAATGGTGGTGTTTCGGAAGACTTGACAACCATCACCTGGAACCTTCGTGATGACATTGTCTGGTCGGACGGGTCGCCATTTACATCTGCCGATGTTGTTTTTACTGGCGAATATTGCATGCATGCGGAAACCGGTTGTTCTACACTCAGCCAATTTGATGGTGTTGCGAGCATAGAAGCGCTTGATGAATACACCGTCAAAATTACCTTCTCGGGTCCGAAACCCTTCCCCTACGGCCCATTTGTTGGTTACTTCAACCCGATTCTGCAAGCGGCACAATTTGACGGTTGCATGGGTGCGGCGGCGCAGGGTTGTACCGCGCAAAACTTCGCCCCCATCGGCACTGGTCCCTTTGTGGTCGAAGATTTCCGTGCCAACGATGTCATCACCTACACCGCCAATCCAAACTATCGTGTCGAAGGACAACCGGGATTCGCCCGCGCGACCTTCAAAGGCGGTGGCGATGCCGAATCCGCAGCACGTGCCGTACTGGAAACCGGCGAAGCGGATTATGCCTGGAACTTGCAGATTTCGCCGGCGGTATTGAATAATATGGAAGCCGCAGGCCAAGGCACGGTTGTTGTTGCCTTCGCGACCAATGTCGAACGCTTGATGATTAACCAGACCAATCCCGATCCGATGCTGGATGCTGATTCCCGCTCTGTTTGGATGGAAGACGGCAGCAATCCCCATCCCTTCCTAACCGAGCCGGCTGTTTGGCAAGCGCTGTCGATGGCAATTGACCGGAATCTGATCGCGGAACAGCTCTATGGCGCCGGCGGTGTGGCTGTGTGCAACGTGCTCCCCGGTCCCCCAATTTATGCCTCAACCAACAACGATTCCTGCCTCGTGCAAGACGTAGCTGGCGCCAACTCCCTGCTGGACGAAGCCGGCATCATGGATACGGACGGCGATGGTGTGCGTGAATACATGGGCGTTCCGCTCAGCGTAACCTATCAAACCTCCACCAATGCCGTGCGTCAGAATACGCAAGCGCTGATCAAACAGTGGTGGTCAGAAATCGGTGTCGAAACCGAATTGCGCAACATTGATGCTGCTGTATTCTTCGGCGGCGATCCGGCCAGCCCGGATACCTACGGCAAGTTCTACACCGACATCGAAATGTATACCAACGGTTCCAACGGTACCGATCCGGAAACCTATATGGGCAACTGGCGCACCACCGAGATTAGTGGACCCTGGAACAACTGGCTGGGATCGAACGTTCCGCGCTGGTATAGCGAAGAATATGATGCCCTGCTGAATCAGATGTCGCAAACAGCGATTTTGGAAGAACGTGCCGCGCTGGCAATTCAGATGAACGACCTGGTTGTACAAAATGGCGCCATGATTCCTTTGGTTTACCGTGGCAGCGTTTCGGCTTATCACAACTCGATCGACGGTGTTGATATGAACGCCTGGGATTCCGAACTATGGAATCTCGCCGAATGGGTGCGTAACTAGAACGCTTACCCCCATCCCCCAGCCCCTTCCCCCCAAACTGAGGGAAGGGGAGAAATCATGCTGATTTCACGGGGGCGAGTACAAGACCCTCCCTCATGTAAGGTAAAACTGAGGGAGGGCTTGAACTTAGGCTGGCGGAATCAATATTGCCGCACAATGCAGCGCAAAAGTCATTGAAGGGGTAGTCTCGTGGGAAAATATATCGTTCGCCGCCTTATGACCGCCATTCCAACTATTCTTGTAATCAGTTTCATAATTTTCGCAATTGTAGATTTATCCCCGAGCGACCCGACGGGAAACCTTCCGTTGACGATTCCGCCGGAAACGCGACAGAAAATCCGCGAGGCATTGGGTGCTGATGACCCCTTCGCCGTAAAATACCTCAAATGGCTGAACCAGTTCTTTATCGCTGAACCGCTAAATTTCCTGGAGTCGGTGACCGGGTTGATTTTGCCGGGTTCAGAAGATCGCACACGAGTCATATCCTGGGCGACCCGCGGTCCGGTCATCGATATTATCGCCGAGCGCCTGCCGCAGACGCTGTGGGTAGTTGGCTCGTCTTACTTGCTCGGCATACTGATCGCGGTGCCTGTCGGAATTTTTTCGGCATATAAGCAATATTCATTATTCGATCAAGTGGGCACCTTTTTGATGATGATCGGCTTTTCGGTGCCGACTTTTTTCACCGGTCTGATGTTCATTATTGTCTTTAGTGTGAACCTGAAATGGTTTCCCTCAGTATATGATACGACCCATGTGGTCACGGATATCGTATCGCTAAAGAAGCAGTTGGCTCAGATGTTTATGCCGGTTACGGTGCTGACATTGTATTTCACGGCGCAGCTGAGCCGCTACACGCGCGCCTCCACCCTGGACAACCTGGGGCAGGATTATATCCGTACTGCCCGATCCAAGGGCTTGAGCGAACGGGTGGTGGTTAACCGTCATGCGGTGCGCAACAGCTTGATCCCGGTGGTAACGCTGATCGCCCTGGGCATCCCCGGCATCTTCGCCGGCGCCATCATTACCGAGCAGATTTTCCGCGTCAATGGCATCGGGCAGTATCTGATCATTGCGATTCAAGGTGGCGATCTGCCCACGGTGCAGACGGTGACCTTCATCTTCGCCGTGCTGGTGGTGCTGTTCAACATTGTCGCCGATGTGACTTACGGAATTCTCGATCCGCGCGTGACCTACACATAGTCGTATACATGGGTTGTGATTATGACGATGACAAGAAAGCTTAAGCCGAAGAATCCGGAAGTTGCGGAGATGCAAGAGGCGCGCACCTTGGCTGGCGACGCCTGGCGGCAATTCCGCAAGCACGGACTGGCAATGGTCGCCGTGTTCGTCTTTGCAGTAATCCTGATCGGTGTGTTTGTCGGTCCCTTTTTCTGGACGCTGGACCCAACCTACATTGATATCGTTGACGCCTACCAAATCTCGTCGCCGGAGCATCCATGGGGTACGGATACTTTGGGACGCGATACGCTTGCCCGTTGCTTGCAAGGTGGAAGGATTTCGCTGGCGATCGGCGTATCCGCTATGCTGGTTGCCATATCTATTGGTACAGTCGTCGGTTTGCTTTCCGGGTATTTTTCCCGGCTGGATAACCCGCTGATGCGCTTGACAGACATCTTCATCGCCTTGCCACAATTACCGCTTTTGCTGGTCTTGATGATGTTATTCCGCGAGTCGCTAAAAGCCTCTTATGGTCCCGAGGGAGGTGTCTTTATTTTGATGGTATCAGTGATCGGCGGTCTACAATGGATGCCAACGGCGCGCTTGGTCCGTGGCGAAGTGTTGACTGTCAAGTCGCGCGAGTTCATCACGGCTGCCAACGCCTTAGGTTCGCAAGACGGACGTATTCTGCGCAGTCATATTTTGCCGAATGTGCTTAGCCCGGTCATCGTCGCGGCGACCTTCAGTATCGCGAGCGCCATCATCACCGAATCGGCACTGTCCTTCCTGGGTTTGGGTTTCCCGCCCGATTTCCCGACCTGGGGGCGGCTGCTCTTTGATGGCAAGGATTACCTGACCATCACCTGGACCCTGGTCTTCTGGCCCGGCATGTTGATCTCGATGGCGGTACTGTGCGTCAATTTCATTGGCGACGGCTTGCGCGATGCGCTGGATCCGCGCCTGCGCAAGTGAGTGTCGGCGAAATTAGAAGTTCATGGGGCGCGTCGAAATGGCGCGCTCTTTTCGATTTCTTGACGCTGATATTGATGATACAATCGCTCTATTGAAAGGTGGGCAAATGTCTATAGAGCAATCCCTGCAAGACTTCGTCGATTGGTGGCGATCAAACATTAAGGGTGACGAAAAGGGCGAGGCGCAGATCTTCCTCGATCATTTGATGCGGGCGTTTGGGCATGTAGGCGCGCTGGAAGCGGGAGTGTACGAATCGCGTATAGGGCGCAAGCGTAACGGAAAGATTTCAGTGGCTTTCGCCGATTATCTTGTGCCGAAACAAGTCCTCATCGAAATGAAAAAACGAGGCGAAGACCTCAAGAAACATTATGCGCAATTGGAAGAATATTGGAAGCGGCTGGACAGCAAATCCCGACCGCGATATGCAATCTTATGCAATTTTGATGAAATTTGGATTTTTGACTTTCAGTCCCAGTTCTATGACCCGGTTGATAAAGTCAGAGTATGCGAGATTGTTAACCGGCGCGCCGCCCTCGAGTTTCTGCGACCGCCGGGTTTGGACGATAAACCTCGCATACCTGTATTTGAGAACAATCAGGTCGAAGTGACTAAAAACGCCGCCTACCAATTGGCGGAATTGTTTCGTTCGCTTGTACGCGAGCTTGACCGAGATATTGCACAGCGCTTTACGCTGCAATGCATGGTTGCGATGTTTGCTGAGGATGTTGGCTTGCTCCCGCCTGCGACCGTGCCACGAATCATCGAAATCAGCGGGGAGAGCGCCAGCGCCACTGACAATCCGCATGACTTGATGGCATTGCTCTTCACCATGATGAATAACCCGAAACACAAGCGCCGCAGTGGACGCTTTTACGATGTCGATTATTTTAACGGAGGGATATTCAAGCGGATCTACCCACTCTCCTTGTCCTCGACGCAAATTACGATGCTGCAAATTGCCTCAAGCCAAGACTGGTCAAAGATTCGACCGTCTATTTTTGGCAACATATTTGAATACAGCCTGGACAAGAAAGAACGCCACAGGGAAGGCGCGCACTACACCAGCGAGCTCGATATCAAGCGCATCGTCGACCCGGTCATTGCTGAACCATGGCGTAACGACATTGATTCGGTCAATGTTTTGACGGATGCGCTCAAACTTTATGACGACTTGTGCAGTTACATCGTACTCGACCCGGCTTGCGGCTCAGGCAACTTCCTATACGTCGCCTATCGGGAGATGAAGGCGCTGGAGTCGGACCTGCGTGACCGTATTGTTGAATTGGGCGGCGACCTCTCGCAATTGACACGTCGGGTGACGTCTAAGCAGTTTCATGGCTACGACATCGACGGCTTTGCGGTGGAATTGGCGAAGGTATCGCTGATGATCGCCAAGAAACTGGCCGCCGACGAATTCGACACCGATGAGAACCCGCTGCCGCTGGACAATCTCGATGAGAACATCAAGGCGGAAGACGCGCTATTTAACGAATGGGTGGACTTTGACGCCTGTATTGGCAATCCTCCATATTTGGGTTTTCGAGAAAGACGAAAGGAACATGGTATCGCCTATACAAGCGCTGTGCAAAGCGCTTTCAGTGAAGTGCACGGCCAAGCTGATTTCTGTGTCTATTGGTTTCGCAAGGCGCATGCCAATATGAAAGCGGGGGCGCGGGCGGGCTTGGTTGGTACGAATACTATTCGGCAGAATTATTCGCGCATCGGCAGCCTTGATTACATCCTAGATAACGGCGGCGTAATCTATGACGCGGTGTCTTCCATGCCTTGGTCAGGCGAGGCGAAGGTACATGTCTCGATTGCCAATTGGACAAAAGGCGTGCCGCCAATTGAACCGCGCCGCCTGCATATCTTCGCTGGTGCGAACGAAGCGGGCGAGTATGTCTTTCGCACGGTGGAAATGAGTAGGATAAACACGTCTTTATCCGAGCAAGCGGATGTGAGCGGGGCGCTGAAGCTACGTGTCAACACAAAGCCTAAACGGGTATTCAGTGGAAACATAACAGGAAGCCCCGGCTTTTTGATCCCCAGCGCAAAGGCCGAACAGTTGGTAAAGCGCGACAAGCGAAATCAGCAAGTATTGATTCCGTATCTTATTGGAAATGACTTGGTTGGCAACGCAAAAGCAAAGCCCAGCCGCTATGTAATTGACTTCAACGATTTTGACATCATCGAAATGCGCAACTTCCCGGACCTATACAAAATTGTTTCCGAGACGGTATTGCCTGACAGAAAGCAAAAGGCTAAAGCCGAAATCAGAAAAAACAAAGAAGCTCTAGCGGCAAACCCGGATTCCAAAGTAAACAGCGTCCAGCAGCAGCGACTCACAAAGTGGTGGGTTCATAACAACAGGCAAGCGGAATTGTCTGACTACCTTCGAACGATTGATCGCTATATTTGCTGCTCTCAAGTTACCAAGCGTTCCATTTTTGATTTCGTTTCGATCCATATTTGCCCAAGTAATATGATGAAGGTCTTCGCATTTGAAGACGATTACACCTTCGGCATCTTGCAGTCAAACGCCCACTGGCAATGGTTCGTAGAGAAAGCCTCGACGCTGAAATCGGATTGGCGCTACACCTCTCACAGTGTCTTCGATACATTCCCTTTCCCACAACAGCCCGCGCCCGAGCAAGTCAAAGCGGTCGCGGCCGCCGGACGCGCCTTGCACGAATTCCGCCGCGAACGTATGGCGCTTAGCGGCACACTGACCTTGCGCGATATGTATCGCACTCTCGAGGAACCCGGCGAAAATTCTCTGCGCGACCTACACGAAGCGCTTGACCAGGCCGTGCTCACAGCCTACGGCTTCGACCCCGCCGCCGACATCCTCGAACAACTTCTCGCCCTCAATCTCGAAGTCGCCGCCCAGATCAAAGCGGGCGACGAGGTGACCGCGCCCGGCATTCCCAAAGATTATCCCGACCCCGCTGAACTCATCAGCAGCGGCTGCATCCAACCTCCCGATATATTTTAGCGAGACAATCCCATGCCCGACATCATGCAAGTCACTATCGACCAAGCTACCGGGCTGGTCAAAAAAGAACTCGAAAAAGCCGCCAAACGCGCCGGACGCATCTGGAACATCGTGCAGATCATGTCGCTAAACGGGCGCGTGATGAAAGCCTCGATGGAGATGTATGGCGCCACAATGTTCGCCGAATCCCCCCTTTCGCGGCAGCAGCGTGAAATGCTTGCCGTGGTGGTTAGCAAAGCTAATCACTGCGTTTATTGAATACAATCTCATGCGCATGACCTCCGTGCCGAGGTAGAAGGATTCCCCAGCGCCGCAGAAGCCGATGCCTTTGTGCATGCGCTGGTGCGCGATTGGCGTGGCGCAAGCTTGAATGGGGTCGATCATGCCCTGTGTGGATATGCCGAAAAACTGACGCTGCGGCCGGCAGAAATGACCGAGGCGGATCTGCAAGGGCTGCGCCTTGCCGGATTAGACGATATCGCTATCCACGACGCCACCCAGGTAGTCGCCTACTTCAACTACATCAATCGCGTTGCCGATGCCCTGGGCGTGGAACGCGAGGATTTCATTCGTCCTTGGGGCGAATGTGATACAACCGACAAAAGTCTATAGCTAGGCTCAGGGAGCGCTCAAGTAGAGCTTGTTTGATGTGGCTAGCCGTCCCCTCACATTAATCCAACTCTCACAGTCTGTAATATAGCCAGGCGCGGCCAGACGATTACATTAGCAAGAATTGATTGAGGAATTCGAAGATTCCGCTTGCGAAATCCAAGTTATGCGCTACAGTATAGCATAATTGCAGGACATCAAAACGTACTAAGTATTCACATAATATAAATAGTATGCATTTATATTGCAGTCATCGAATGTTTACGGGCAATTTAAGTCTGTGAGGCGGGAAATGGCGATTCGAGTGAGTTGGAAAGACACAAACAAATCGTGTATCTTGACTCGCTTCTATGACCCGTGGAAGCTTCAAGACTTCCTCGAGGCTCGCAAGGCTTGGTATCGCATGATCAAGACGGTGGATCACCAGGTACCGATTCTGCTGGATTTGCGTGAGTCGGTCAGTCCTCCCAATGGCATCTTGCGCCAGTTTTCCGCTATACATCGCACGCCTCATCCTCGTCAGGGTCATATATTCATTCTGGGTATGAATTCGACCTATGAACGGCTGGGCGCTCATCTCTTGGCGGGTGTGGTTGATAAGACGAAATCGGTGCGCTTTGTGGAATCTGAGTCCGAAATCTCCATTTGAGAATCCGAATATCGCAAGAATCAGAGTGTTACGGCTCCTCGCTTCGTTTATGATGGAAGCATCAAACGAGTGCCGTTGAGGAGCGTACGATGCCTGGCAATATACTGGATGAAACCAGCGCGGATCTTGTCGCGAGAGTCTGTGCCCACTTGCAAGACAGCCATCCCAAGCTAATCGGTCTGCAAGAGCTGGGCACACATTTTCATATCAGCCCCTATCATCTTCAGCGTATCTTCAAAAAAGCAACCGGTGTTTCGCCCCATCAGTACGCTGCCAGTTTGCGACTGGAAGCCTTCAAGGCACAGTTGCGGCAGGGCAGCCGGATTACCGATGCCATGGTCTGCGCGGGTTACAGTTCGTCGAGCCGCCTTTATGAACGAAGCGATAAACAGATAGGCATGACCCCATCGGTTTACAAAAAGCACGGGCAGGGAATGACGATCTTCTATAGCGTGGTTACCTGCGCGCTGGGACATCTGCTGGTCGGCGTGACAGAACGAGGCATCTGTAAGCTGAGCCTGGGCGACGCTTCTGCCGAACTGGTCGCTGATTTGGAAAGCGAATTTGCCCGTGCCGAGCGCATTCGCGATGACGAAGGCGTCGGCTACTGGGTGGAAAAGATCATCGCCTGGCTCGAAGGTTGGCAGCCGCATCTCAATCTGCCACTGGATGTACGCGCTAGCGCCTTCCAGCTCAAGGTCTGGCAGCAACTGCAAGCGATACCCGTGGGCGAAACGCGAACCTATAGCGAGATCGCTGAGGCGATCGGTCAGCCGACCGCCAGCCGGGCTGTCGCCCACGCCTGCGCCAATAACCCGGTGGCGCTGGTCATTCCTTGCCACCGCATTATCCGCAAGGACAAGGGCCTGGGCGGTTATCGCTGGGGGATAGAGCGGAAACGCGCTCTGCTCGAAGCCGAGCAACGCTATAAGGATACGGCCGACCGAAAGTAGAGACATCGTCCGGCTTATATTTGGCATCATATCGATACCGGGCATTTATTTGGTCGAAGAACATTCCGAAGACTGGGTCAAAATGACGCAGATCGGACAGAGTTGAGGCACATCGCATCTGGTCAAATTCGCCGTGACATTCGTCTCGATCCCGAGGATTTATCGTGTCAAGGAGCATCGGCCAACCGTTATCTGAGATTCGCTCAATTGTAGGTGTGCGGAGGTTCGCTAGTGCGCACTGGCGCGATTTGTGCCATGCGAAACGGTAGCCGGTGCCAATGTGCTGGTAGAGCGATCAAGACGGTTTTCCCCCGATTAGTGGCAGCAGAATTATACTGCCGGGCTCGAGAACAAGGGCGACTATATATAGTCGCTTAGCTGGACAGGGTGAGTACAGCGTCGCGGCGGAGCGTACCGGTTGGGCAAGGAGTGGTTGACGAGGATGGGGGACACTTCGTAAGTGTCTTTGGTGGTGGTGGCGTCTATTTCAACGGTCTAGCTTATTGAGCATGTAGCTTCTGACCGAATCTATGTCGATCAGGTCGTCTAGGAATTGGTTGTAGTTGGCATACTTATCTGCTGCCCTGCGCTCGACAATATATTCGTAGTCTACGCCAAGCAGTGCACACAATTCTCTACCTGTCATCGTTTGATCTATGTGAAACTTGTTTTTGAATCCAGTTTCTATCTCTTGTCGCGAACGTGCATTGAATCCGCAAATTCGAATATAAGTTTGGTAGAATTGCAGCGCGTCCGCATTCTTGCTTAGGAAACTGCTCAGGCTATCGTGCTCCTTCGCCGAAGATTTGGTATCAAACTCATGTCCGTCCTTTAGCTCCACAATATAACAGTTCTGAGTTTGTCTTTTGCGTTCGAAAATAATGAGATCAGGCTCTATGTTTCGACCCTGCATTGTATCGGCATTTTTCACTACCTTCTTAGTTGCTACGCGCACGCCTTGAAACATTATTTGAGCGCTCAGGAATCGATCGAGATCATGAATCTGAAGAGGTTGAACCAAGTCCGCTATCAACTTTTCGAGTTCAAGCCCGTTCCGAATAATAAGCGACTGAACCCTACTGAGTAAGCGGCTAAACTCTACATCGCCGAAGCAGCGGGAATACGCACCCCCACGTACCTCGTCTAGCGATTTTCCTTCAATATCACTTAGACGTGCCATTGTAAACCTCAATATCGCAGCCAAGAAAATTGCGTCCTCGCTGACGACAAGCCTGGAGTACAGAGAATGAGCCAGCTGCCGGATCAATTACTACGTCATTTGATGCAGTTGTGGCCTCGATAAGCTGAGCTTGAAGCTTAATCGGCTTGTTATGAGGATGTGTCTTTTCGGTGATCTTTTCCGTCCAAACGTCGGGGATATTCCGAATGGTCCATACTCCTTTTGCTCGGCGTGGCTCTTTCTGAAGAATCACGCAGAACTCCGTCTGATGTCGCGTCCGGTATCCCAGCCCCATGCGCCCTTTGTCCCAGGTAACCATATCTACTACGCTGAGACTCGTGCCATCAATCCAATTGCGGAAGTCTGTACAAAGGTGAAACTTGTCCATCCAAAGAAAAAGATGACCCGACGGAACCAAGACGCGCCCAATTTCGTTCGTGAACTCGGTGATAGTTTCCTCAGACATTTGCGGCAGATGCACGCGGACATGGTTGCGGCTTGTGTTCTCATTTCCGTACTTCATCTTGTCGTAAACACCACGAAACTGTGGATCAAAGAATGCAGCAGCAACCTGATTGTCGTCTATCATTCTTAGGAATTCTAAGCCGTCCATTTGTATGCAAGTATTGAGGGGCAATTCGGACGGCAGCGTTACCGTGGGAAACACTAGAGTTCTTACGCTTGAAAAGACGCTACCGGTAGCTTCATGGATATCGAGAGCTGGTTCTGCTACCATGTCATTATCTCCTTAAATTCCAAGAATTTACTGAACTCTATCTACCACTCCATAATGTTAGCGGTCCGTAGAAGTGATGCCTCATTGAGCACGTTTCCGCAGACATACTTGTAACTTCAAGTCCGAATTATAGCAGGCTTATGTCAGATGAGCCAATGATACTCTGAAGCAACTGTCACCCCAACCACACCAGCGAATCCGCATTTGCCTCGCCCAGCTGCAACTGACTCAGCCCGCCCGTCGCCACATCGACTCGCATGACCCGCGAGACCGCATCCACCGAGCGCGCGAAGGTCACCGCCTTGCCATCCGGCGTCCACTTGGGTACGCTGTCGTAGCGGTATTCCACCACCAGCGGCGTCACCTGATCCGTCTCCAGCGAATACAGATAAATCGCCGAGGCGCCATCGCGCCGCGAGGCAAAGACGATCCACTTGCCATCGGGTGACCAATCCGGCGAATTGTCGGGCGCGCGATGCGATGTCAGCTGGCGCACTTCGCCGCTGGCTAAGCGAATGGTATAGATATCCCAGCCATCGCCACGATTCGAGGCAAAGGCGATCGACTGGCTATCCGGTGACCAGGCCGGTTGTCGGTCACCGGCGGAATGGGGTGTGATACGGCGTAAATCGCTGCCGTCCGGGCGAATAATAGAGATGTTATTGTCGCCGTCGAGATTGCTGGCGAAAGCGATCCACTCGCCATCGGGCGACCAGGCCGGTGATTCGGCGATGGCGGCGGATTCGGTCAAGCGCAGGCTTTCAGTAGTTGCGATATCGTATACCAGAATGTCGCTGCCAATACGCAGCAATTGCGTCAGCGCCAGACGCGATCCATCGGGCGCGAAAGAGGGCTCCACGTAATCATAGCGGTCGGGCCGCAATTTAATATTGTGCGTCAGATCATGAATGACGATGACCGGCAGACCATCTTCCCGCGTCATATAGGCGACCACGGATGAGGGGAAGAGCGCAGCTAGCAGCAGACGCAGCGCGATCAAGATGATGAAAAGCAGGCTCAGGATCGCGGTCAGGGCGAGCAGGCTGCGGCGCATGCGGCTTCACACGGCGACAGCTGCAAATTGCCGATGCGTGAGGTATTGCGTGATTTGTTGCGTGGCGATCTCGGCTTCCACACCCATGTTGTAAAAGGCGCCACGTCCTTTGTAAAATACGCCGACCAAATACAAGCCGGGATAACCGATTACCTGCCTGCCATTGCGATTTTCGCTGACATCGCGCAGGGGCCAGCCGCGCAAGCCGTTGGGTCCGATATCCCAATCGCAGCCGGCTTCAGGATAATAATATGCGCGGCTGAATTGCATGTCGATATCGAGATATTGATGCAGCACCGGCTGGAATCCCGTTGCCATGATCACCGAGTCTAATTCGATATAGCTGCCATCAGCCAGCCTGGCGCCATGCGCATCGAAACAGACCGGATGCCTAACCGGCTGGACTTGTCCCTCGCGCAGGGCATTCAGTAGCTCCGGTCCACGATAACCAACCGCGCTGCCCGTATTAGGTGGCGCTTCCCACACGCCGAAATCTTCCAGGTTGTATTTAATGGCTCCGGTGTGCCTTTGGATCCATTCGCAGAGCGGAAGCGGCAGATATCCACCCATCAGCATCCAGGCATGGCGCGACACGCCATAGGGATAACGCGGACGCAAATCTACACCGCTGCGAATTGACAAGTAGACGCAGCCATCCGCCGCTACCTGTCCGGCGGCCACGGCGATATCGGTGCCGCTTGGTCCATTGCCGACCACCATGGCGCGCTTGCCCCGAACTTGATCGCTATGACGAAAATCTCGCGAGTGCATGATTTCGCCTCCGAAACGGTCCATGCCTTCAATCTCCGGCAGCACCGGGTTATCGAAGACACCCGTGGCCGAGATTACCGTGTGGTAGCATTCGGTGCCCTGGCTGGTTTCCACTTGCCACAAGCCATCCTCGCGCGGCGCTACTCGATACACCTCTACACCATATTCGATCTCGAAACCCTGACCCGCCACCCAACGGGTCAAATGGCCATGATATTGGCTGGCTGTCGGATACATGCCCCAGTGCAGCGGGAACTTGCGTCCGGGCAGGTGACTGTAGAAGCGCGATGTATTCAGTCGCAGCGAGGAATAGAGACTGCTCCAGGTGGGTGCCAGGCTATAGGCGCGATCAATGATGCGGTATTCGATGCCCGCTTGCTCCAGCGCGTAGGCGGCATTGATACCGGCGGGTCCAAAGCCGATTACCAGTACATCTGCGCCAGGCATTACTCCCCCTGCGTTCGCGGCAGCGCGGTCGCGGTGCCACGTACATAATAATAAAGTCGCGTCGGCGCCGCCTCAAGAGTACTCGGGAAATTCAGCGCATCTTGCGTGCTTTTTGGCTGAACATATTCCAGCGTCTCGCGAATCAAGCCATCGATCCACTGCGCCTGAAATGTGGCTTCTTCGTTATATTCCGCCACCGGGAAAGCCACCAGCCCCGACAACATGCCGATAATAGCCAGCACGAACATCAATAGCGCTATCGCTCCGATTACCGTCAAAGCTCGTCGATTCGCCTGGCGGATTTCCGTCCGCGTCATCGTCAATTGGGACAAGCGCCGCAGCAAGCTCTCACGATTATAACCGGCGACAAAACTCAGTGGCTTCTCGTTTTCCAAATCCTGCGGCAGCGACACGTTTTCCGTCAAAATCGGCAGCAGTTGCACACCTTTTTGCCGCGCTCGCTGGACTTCGGCTTGTACGGCCGGATCGCTATTGGAATCTGCCGAGACCAATACGATCAACAGCGGCTGCGCTGCCGGAAAGGCATCGGTCAGGTCAGCACGGATTTGTTCTGCCAGCGGCTTCTGCGTCGAGGAATAGGTAATTCGGATCATGCGGGCAAGCCAGGCTCTCGATTGTGAAAAATGGTACAACCTAGTATGGCATATCTGGGCAGCGCTTCCTAGTCTGGCCTTGATTAGAAAACTATCCATTTCGGTTGCAATAGAAACAGTTCCAGACACAGAATTCAGACAGCCACTATACAGACACGCCGTCAGAATGTTGCAGGAATTCGGCTTGGGATTCAAGAGGATAAATATCAAGCTATTGCGAATCGCTACCCTTGATCTTGTGGCCGCACTTTGTAGAGAATCTCGCCCGCCTTCGGCACATAAAGAATGTCGTCGTCTGTGCGGTTCTTGTAAGCAGCAATGTCGATTTCATCGGGATTCTTGTAAGCCAGGGCCAGCTTCTTTATTGTTTTGCCTGGCAATCCTGTCGCTAGTGTGACCTTGATGCGCGGGTTTTCCGCGCCATTTACAAAAGTGCCGGCGCCGCGCACGTGCGTGCTGTGGGCGATGACGCCCAACGGAAACTTGCGGAACTGTTTCCACTGCGCCAGGAAATAATCGCGCACATGATAACCGATTTGCGAAATATGCGCGCCGTGAACCAGGCTGATATCACGCAAAGTCGGCGCATAGACGATAAGCTCGCCGCCATCAGCCACAGCCGCTTCCAACTTGTAGACCGCTTTGCCCGCGGTCCACAACTCATCATACATGCTCGGCGCGTGCGACAGGACGGTTTTGTAGGGTTTGTCCAGCCAGCGGATATGCCGCTTGATGGAAAGCTCGACCGCCTCTTCCCAGGCTTCGATCATGTCACCTATGAAGATGCCCGCCAGCTCGTCTCCCTCTACGACCATACTGACCAGAGTGATCGGCATGGTGACCATGGCCGCGGCCTCATGCAGCATACGGCGCGGCGGCGTATCCTTAATGCCAATGGTATTCATTACGCCGGCCAGGGCGCCCATCCAATGGGTGACGTTGATGATTTCGGCTCCGGAAATACCCGGGAAGAGATATTTTGCGCCGCCCGAGAATCCGACCACCTCATGCGGAAAGACCGGGCTGAGAATCAGCAATTCGTCATAGTTCTCTATGCGCCGGTTAATGCTCACTGGTACCGAGCTATCGAGCGATTCGTGCCACTGATCGCCCATAAACTCGCGCACCATTTTCTTCTTGATCTTGCCAATCCTGCGCAGCGCATTGCTGTCGTCCCAGCAATGATTGAAGATGCCAATGTGACGGAAGGTGCGGTTGCGCTCTTCATAAGTGATGCCCAGCAGTTGCATCAAGCGTTCTTCGCTGAGCGGCGGATGTGTGCCCAGCGCCACCATAAAATCGAGTTGTCGGCAATCTTCCAGAAGCTTGATCAAATAGCGGAAAAGCGCGGGCAGTGGGATGCTGCGCGTGTGATCGGGAATGAGCGCCAGAACGCGGCGGCCGGCAAATTTGCCTTGCAATCCCTGCTTCAGCGTCTTGCGGATCTTGGAGTTGCCTAGTCGATCCCCGTCTTCGGCGAGGGCATGTGCATCAAGCATGTTGTGACTCGGATAGTATTATGTCGGAACAGGCTTATTGTAGTAGGGAATCGTACGCTATGCCATGTCAGCCGCGTTCAAGGGCGGCTCCACGGGATCCACTTTTGCAGATCTGCCGACTGCGCCGCGGCGAGCGCAGCCGGGTCGCCGATAGGTAGCCAGAATGGCGAATCAACCATGGCCACGGCATGATCCTGCGCCGCCAGGCCCACATAGTCGCTGATTTCATATTCGCTTCGTGACGACAGCGGCAAGGCATAATCGAAGATATCGACCCGGAATGTATAGGCGCCGATGCTGCAAGCGGCCGGCGCCTGATAGCGTTCGCGCGGGGGCTTTTCATCAATGCGGCGGACGTTTCCGGCTTCATCGCTGACGATCACGCCGTATTTGTTGAAATCGTGGCGCTTCATCGTCAAGATGGCGTATTCATGGAGTGCCAGCCGCTTTAAGGCGTCTCGACTGTACAGGTCATCGCCGTTGATCACAATAAAGCCATCACTCTGCAGATGCGGCTGGCAACATTGCAGCGCGTGACCGGTGCCCAGTGGTTCCGGCAATTGATCAACCAGTTGATATTCCTTGAAGATATTTTGGCTGGCCATGAAGCGCTCGATCTGAGCCTTGAGGTAGTTGACCACGATCAGCACCCGATCAACGGTGCCGCGCAAACTCTCTAGCGACCAAGCCAGAATCGCTTGCCCTTGCAGATCAAGCAGCGGTTTTGGTGTTTGCAGGGTGAGGGGCCGCATACGATTGCCTTTGCCACCCGCCAAAATGATGCCGTCCATCAGCGCAGATCGTTGTAAAAGGCGATACCGCTCTCGTCCTCGTCATCCAGTTCGCCTTCGCGGAAGGAGGGGATGATGCTGTCGTCTTCACCATATAGGTCCTGAAAATGCACGATATCGTCGTCATCCAGGTCGTAGCCCTCGTCATCGAGATCATCGTCATCCAGCCCGACATCGATATGATCTTCCAGCAACTCGTCGAGGAAGTCGTCTTCTTCCAGGATCTCCTCATCCAGCGTTTCCAGCACGCTGATGTCTTCGACATCATCCAAGCGCTCCAGTGATACCATTTCAGGTTCTTCCGGCGTCGGCAACAGCTTCGGCAACTGCGACGGCGCGACTGGCGGCTGCAGTGGAATATGCAGCGGAACTTCGTTGTCATCCAGCTCATCAAGCGCTTCCAGGTCAGCTGCCGAAGGACCGTCGATAGCCTCTAGATCGGTTTTCAACTCGCGCATCATCATCTCGAGCAAGGATTTCGCGAGGCCTTTGGATTGTTCAGGGTTTTCAGGCGATGCCGCATTGGAGCGGATCTGTCGTTCAAGAGACATCAACGCACCTCCAAGTGTTCAATATGCCGCGTTGCTCGTGGGGAGCGACGCTACACGTTTCCGTGTGATGGCGTCAAATCCCTTCGCCGCTGTCAAGCGGCAGCTCGGCGTCAAATCATCCTACTTTCCACTATATCGCAAAAGTAGGAATGTAGCCGCAAATCGGTAGTTAATTCAGGATGAAAAGCGGTGGCCAACAGGTGCGCCTGACGCACAGCCACGATCGTGCCATCATCGAGGCGAGACAAGACGTCTACCGGCGCTTCGGCAGCTGTAACGATGGGCGCGCGGATGAAGACGGCATGGAATGGTTCGCCTGATAATCCCTCGATAATCAGATCAGTCTCGAAGCTGTCGATCTGCCTGCCGAAGGCGTTGCGATCCACATGAATATCCATAGCGCCCAGGATAGGCTGTTCGTCTGTACCGATGTTTTTCGCCAAAAAAATCATGCCAGCACAGGTGCCCCAGGTTGGTATGGTCGCGGCAAATTGACGCAAGGGCTCGATCAAGCCATAAATTGTCGCCAGCTTGCCTATCGTTGTGCTTTCGCCACCCGGGATGATTAAGCCATCTAATCCCTCGAGTTGCTGTGGCAAGCGCACTTCAAACGCTTCGATGCCCAGAAGCCGCAGCATTTTGATGTGTTCGATAAAAGCGCCTTGCAGCGCCAGTACACCGATTTTCATGCTTTCGCCCGTGAGAAAGGGTAAACGTGTAAACCAGGCGACATTATGGAGGCGAATGCCGCCAGACTCAAGAGACTATTCAGTCCATTTTCTGTACGCGGATCAATCGCGCCAGGCTATTGCCGATAATGCGGTATTCCCGACCCAATTTCAGCTGCATAGGTCCGCTAAATGGCGCCACGTGGATAACCTCGCAAACCTGATTGGGAACCAGGCCTAGCGCTTCAATATATTGGAGACGGTCAACCTCGCGTGTGATCAAGCGGCTGATGCGGACGGTATTGCCGGCTTCTGCCTGTGAAAGGAAAGCATCTTGCAGTGCGATGACTTTGCCCTCGGCACTGGGAATCGGCTCGCCATGAGGACAGAATGCGGGTTCGCCGGTCATGCTAAACATGCGTTCGATGATAGCGTCGCTCAGTCCGTCGCTCAATCGCAGCGCTTCCTCATACACCTGTAGCCAGTTGATGCCCATCACTTGCACCAAGAATACCTCGGCGATGCGCTGATAGCGGATATGCTTCAGCGCCTCCACGCTTCCGTTGTCCGTGATCGCAATGCCTTGATAAGGTTCGTGATGCAGCAACCCTAGATCGCCGAGTTTGTTGACCATGCGGTTGACCGCCGGCGGACTAACGAAGAGCAAGTCCGCCAGTTGAGAGGTGCTGACGTATTTCGCCTCTAGCGGCTGCCGGTCGACGAGGCGATAGATTTCCGCCATATAGGCGCGCATTTTGCTGCTTAGCTCGCTGCTGCCAGCGGGCAGAGATTGCCGTAGATTCATGAGAATCGCAAGTTGAGTTTACAAGCCGTGTTCGAGGCGAGATATCAGGCGATCGGGCAGGTTGTTATCGAGCATGCGTCGTTGCACCGACCGGATGTCATAAGGCACGCGACGATGCTCGAATACGCCATTGGTCATATCGAGAATACCATAGGCGGCGGCCGGGTTTTGATCGCGCGGCTGACCGATGCTGCCGGGATTGATAATTTGACGATTGCCATTCAGCACATGCGGCTGGTTATATTGCGGCAGGGCGGATTCCGCATCGCCAGCGTCTGCCTGCAAGGTATAAATCACCGGCTGATGCGTATGCCCGACAAAGCAGTAGGGCGTCTCGAAATGCGGAAAATTCAAAGAGGCGATCATCGGTTCCAGAATGTATTCCCAGATCGGCTCACGTGGGCTGGCATGCACCAGCGTAAACTCGCCGATGACAAAGGTGACAGGCAATGCTTCAAGAAACTGAGTGTTCTCCAAAGTCAAGGTCTCTCGTGTCCATTGCACGGCGCGGCGGGCATCCGGATTAAATGTTCGAACATCCAGCCGGTCCAGCGCCGCCCAATCGTGATTGCCGGCCAGACAAAGCTGTGGCAAGGATTTCAAGCGTTCGACGCATTGGTTGGGATCGGGACCATAACCCACCACATCGCCCAAACACCAGACGTAATCCCATTCGCCTTCACAATGCTTCATGACGGTATCAAAGGCGGTATAATTTGCATGAATATCGGAGATGATCAAAACGCGCATGGGTGACCTTTTTCACTGAAAGCTACAGTTTGCATATTACCATGCTTTAGGGGCCAATGCACCTGACGGCTTGACGCCGATTGGCGTCCGCTCTGCCCACTGCCGCTACAGTTTAGGCTTGTTCAGACCGCCGCTGAAAATGTGACATTCCCCTCAGATAATGCTTCGCTTCATCTCGATTCTTAGTTGAAATGTTGTAAAGTGATATCATGGTCTTATTCAACTAGTGGAAGGAGCAAATGGATGTTTTTTGAACTGCGCCGATATCCTCTAAAGCCCGGCAAAGCAGACGAATGGGTTAAGTTGATGGACGAGGCAATCATTCCCTTTCAGCTTTCCAAGGGCATGGCTGTGTTGGCGTCCTTTGTCAACGAAGCTAAAGATACATATGTTTGGATTCGCCGTTTCGCCAGTGAGGAGGAACGAGAGACTCTCTACGATGCTGTTTATCAAAATGACTACTGGCAGAAGGAACTCAGCCCGATCGTCGGTGAACTCATTGATCGAGAAGGGATCGAAGTCACCCTCCTCAAAGCGACGCCGCGCTCGCTGATGCAATAACAGCTTACTGCCGGGAGCTGTTCACTTGTACCCGGGAGACACAATAATTCGGCTCAAGCAAACCGGCGCATAAGAGGTTTGATTTGATGCGTAGGATCAATGTGAGCAAGATGATGGCGCTGCGTGGTTTCCATCGAACCATGTCCATAGTGGACGATCGACTGCCGGAGATGACGCAAGGTCTGGTATTCTTGAAGGTGGGCAGGGTGTCTTTAATCCGATTGACAGGGTTCCGCCGCAAGGTATTCGGGATATCTGGCAGGGTCAGCCGATCTGTATGGCAATGGCGAAATTGATCGCTTGCTGTATGCGGTCTTTGAGCACGATCAGGATCACCGTCCCATGCAGTTGCTGATGCGTTGGTACGGCTTGTCCCTGACCGCTGCCGATGTTCGGGTTTATAGCGAAGATGAGGAGCGTACAGATGGCTGAACATTTTCTCGATAACAGTGTCACACAACCTTTTTGGGATAAGTCGGTCGAGCCGCGCTTGCTGATTGATAGTGGCGATGTGGTCGTTTTTGATTGCGCCGAACCTTGTGGGCAGATCACACCAGAATGGACGGTCGAAGAATATGACAACATGGACCGCAGCAAAGTACACGCTTTGAACGGCTCCGTGTGGATCAAGGGCGCGATGCCGGGCGATGTGCTGGAGATCGACATCCTCGATATGCAACACAAGGGCTGGGGCTGGTCGGCGCATCGCTCTGGCATGGGTTTGCTACCCGAAGATTTTGATTACAGCTATTTGCATCATTGGCGCCTGGAGGACGAGACCTGTTATTCCAGCGAGTTGGATCACATCAGTTTGCCCTTCGAACCACATCCGGGTGTGGTAGGCGTAGCGCCTAAGGAGGCGGGGCGCTTTAGTACCGGTCCGCCACGCGCCAACGGCGGCAATCTGGATGTGCGCGATATGACCATCGGCTCGCGAATCTGGATACCGGTGCTGGTGGAAGGCGCCTTGTTTGCCACCGGCGATTGTCATGCCGCGCAGGGGCAGGGCGAGGTCTGCGTGACCGGCATCGAAGCGCCCATGACCGTGACCATGCGCATCACACTGCGAAAGAACATGGCCGTGCAAGAAGTGCAGCTACAACGTCCCAGCCCAATGAGCAAGCTCGATAGCCATGGCTATCACATCACTACCGCGCACGGGCCGGATTTGATGCTCAATGCCAAGAATGCCCTGCGTTATATGATCGACTGGCTGGTTGACAATCAGCGAATGAACCGCAGCCAGGCGTATATTTTATGCAGCGTCGCCGGAGACTTGAAGATCAGCGAAATCGTCGATGTGCCGAATTGGGTGGTGTCATTCCACATGCCGCTGGCCGTTTTTGCCGGCTAGCCGGTGCAAACCGGGTGGGGCATACGGCTAGCGGCGCTTAATCCGCATCAGCCATACGATGGGTCGGCTGAGCAACCAAAGCAGCAGCATACGCGTTATCCCGTGCTGTTTGCGGCAAAATACCAGCAGATCACGAAAGAAGATGCGCGTGGCAAAAAAGCTGCGCGTGGAAGACTTTTCGTGGTGGACGATCTTGGCAGCCGCCAAGAAATAAGCACGACCTTGATGCTGACCTGCCAAAGTGTCTTCCGGGAAATAGAGCAGCAAATCATCATCCAACCAGATATCCTCACGGCGCATCAGCGTGCAGGAGCCGGGTACGACTTTGACCTCGCGATCGCTCTTGCGATCCCAGTCCGCATAAAACAGTTCATCATGTACGCGCTTTTTTGTAGCGGGCAGCAGATAACCCAGCAAGCTGTAGCTCAGCAGCAAATTCAGATAAGTGGGGATTTCCGAGCCGGTGCGTTGAATCTCGCCCGTCGGATTACGCAACTGCGCGGTCACGGCGGCTTGATCGGGGTGTTCACGGATAAACTCGAGCATCAGAAGCAGGGCATCGGGCGCCACTTCGGTATCCGGGTTCAAGAGCAGCACATAATCTGCTGTGGCATGCAAAATACCTATATTGTTGCCGCCACAATACCAGGTATTGGCCGACTGTAGCAGCATGATAAATTCGGGGAATTCCTCGCCTACCATAACTGCGCTGCCATCGGATGAGGCGTTATCGACCACGATGACTTCGAGTTGAAATCCCGTGCTTTCTCGCAGTGACTGCAGGCAATTTCGCAGCAGATCGCACGTGTTGTAGCTGACAATCACCACTGACAGATCGGGCATGACTCGGCAGTTCCGCTAGACGAATTACACAGGGAAACTTAACATAAAGCCCGGCAGTTACAATACTTCGACGAGAGCGAGCGCGGGATTCTTGCTAGCCGACGCAGCCAGCGCCGGGCGGCGCAATCTGGATTAAATAGCGCAAGTCGGCTAGCATGAGCGCCAAGACTTGGGTGGAAGCAAAGGAGAACGACTATGAGATACGGCGTAGTTTATCCGCAGACGCAACTGGGAGCGGACCTGGTCGTCATGCGCGATTTTGTGCAGGCGGCGGAAGGCATGGGCTATCATCATTTGCTGGCTTATGACCATGTGCTGGGCGCCAATCCCGATCGTGAAGGCTGGGAAGCCGGCAGGCCATACACCTACAAAGATATGTTTCACGAACCCTTTACACTCTTCGCCTGGATGGCGGCGCTGACCGAGCGCATCGGCTTCATGACTGGTGTCTTGATCTTGCCGCAGCGCCAAACAGCCCTGGTGGCGAAACAGGCGGCTCAGGTGGATTTGCTTTCCAGTGGCCGCTTCCGCATGGGCATTGGCGTGGGCTGGAACGCGGTCGAGTATAATTCGCTCAACTTCGACTTCGCCACGCGTGGCGCCCGCGTCGAAGAGCAGATAGCGATTCTGCGTCAGTTGTGGACGCGCGAGCTGGTGGATTTTGACGGCCAATTCGACAAAATTGATGATGCCGGCATCAATCCCTTGCCAAAGCAGCCCATTCCCATCTGGATCGGTGGCACTGCCGATGTGGTTTTGCAGCGAGCGGCGCGGTTGAGCGATGGCTGGGTGGCGCAAGCGGGCGATCCCGTGCTGGCACAGCCAGATGTCGAGAAGTTCTGGGCTTACGCCGAAGATTATGGCAGCGCAGAGCGACTGGGATTGCATACGCGCCTGGTCAGCGAGCGCCTGCCGGAAAGCGAATGGGAAGCCTACGTGGCTGCCTGGGACAAGCTGGGCGCAACCGAAGTGGCGATTTATCCGCATGGCGAGTCCCTGGATGATTATCTGGCGCGTTTGCGCCGCTTCAAAGAGATGTTCGGGGTTTAATCGAAGTCCCTCCGCGTATCTTTCGAAAAAGACTGCTCATCTAGCGAAGTCGGTGGCATGGCTTGAATTTGACGCGGAGCAGCGTTCTGATGTTTGAGACGATTCCAATGCGCGCAGGCAAAGTCTCCCTCCATTGCAATGGGGGGAGATTTAGAGGGGGGTTGGCTGTGGCGCGGGTTCGACAAAAGGAATCCCTCCCAGAGATTCGGTTTATTGCGTCCAATGTTATGGATTCACTACAGTTAAGATTACCATGCGACCGATTTTGATCCGCCTTGGCTTGCGTTATATCAGCCGGCGACTCTTCCAGAGTATGCTCTTTGTTTTGGGCGTAGCGCTGGGTGTGGCAGTGGTCATCGCCATCGATATCGCAAACGCATCGGCCAGCCGCGCCTTTACCCTCAGCAGCGAAAGTATTGTGGGCCGGGCGTCACATCAACTGGTGGGCGGTCCCAACGGTTTTTCTTCCGCGCTTTATACCCGCCTGCGGCTGGAGCTGGGCATCAAGCGCAGCGCGCCTGTGGTCAGTGAATTGGCGCGCATTAGCGGCAGCGAGCAGGCTTTGCGCTTGCTGGGTGTGGATCCGCTTGTCGAAGCGCCCTTCCGCCCCTACCTTGCCGGCGAAGAAGAGACCGACTTTGCGGCGCTCAACCGCATAATTGCCGAGCCGGGCAGCGTGATTATCAGCGACTCGCTGGCAGAGCGCCTCAATCTGAGCTTGAATGACCAAATCGAACTCAGCGCGGCCGGCCGTTTCAGCAATGCGCAGATCGCCGGCATATTAAAAGCCAGCGACAATAGCAGCCGTCAAGCGCTTGATGACCTGATTATCACCGACATCGCCACGGCGCAGGAATTCATCGGCGGGGCCGGACGCTTGAGCCGAATCGACCTGATTTTGGAAGATGCAGACGTGGCGCGCGTCCGTGCTATCTTGCCGACGGGTGTGGCCTTGGTTAGCGTCAAGGAAGACAACGCTCTGGATCAGATGATCGCCGCCTTCGAGATCAACTTGCAGTCGATGAGCATGCTGGCCTTGGTCGTCGGCTTGTTTCTGATTTACAACACGGTCACATTCAGCGTGGTGCAGCGCCGGCAAGTCATCGGTATTATGCGCTCGCTGGGTACTACCAAAGGGCAGGTATTCGCCTTCATCCTGGGCGAAGCGTTGATGTTGGGTACGGTGGGCACGGTGCTGGGCATGGCGCTGGGTATCATCTTCGGAAGGGGTGCCGTGTCGCTGGTTTCGCAAACTATCAGCGATCTTTATTTTGCCGTCAATGTACGCGGCATCAGTATCGACGGGCTGACATTGGTCAAGGCGGCTTGCATCGGAGTGCTAGCGAGCCTGGCCGCGGCCTTTTTCCCCTCGCTGGATGCCACGCGCACGCCACCGGCCGGCGTCATGAAACGATCTAACCAGGAAGAACGAACCCGGCGCTTGCTGCCAACACTCTCGCTGACTGCGCTGCTATTGACGCTGCTGGGTTTTCTGCTTCTGCAATTGCCGGATGCAAGCCTGTATCTCAGTTTTGCCGCTCTGTTTTGCATCATCGTTGGCGGCGCTCTCTTCACACCGGCAGCCTTGCTGTTGCTGATGCGCTTGCTCCTGCCTGTCTGTGGCGCATTATTCGGCGTGCTGGGTCGCATGGCTTGCCGCGCTGTCGTTCGCTCGCTGAGCCGCACCTCGGTAGCCGTGGCGGCTTTGACCATCGCCGTCAGTGTTATCGTCGGGGTCAGCGCCATGATTGGCAGCTTCCGCAATACCGTCACTGATTGGCTGGACAACAGCCTGGGCGCGCAGATCTTTGTATCGCCGCCGCTTTTCAGCAGCAACTATGCCAGCGTCGATGTCGACCGCCTTGTCGTGAAAATCGCCCTGGCGCTAGATGGCGTCCAGGCAGTGTCTTCCGCGCGACATGTGGCGGTGAGCGCGCCAGCCTATCCGGATCTGCCGCCGGTCAATTTGCTGGCGAGCGACTTTGATATCGCCGGTGATCAGCGTCGCTTCAAATGGTCGACAGTTTCCGCCGCGGATCATCAGCAGGCGCTGAACGCCGGGCAAGTGATGGTCAGCGAGCCCTTCGCCTACCGGCGTGGCATTGATGCCGACAATAACCGCATCAGCTTGCTCACAGACAGCGGCGAACACAGCTTTGAGGTCTTCGGCGTCTATTATGATTACAGTACCGATCAGGGCACGGTGTATATGGCGCGCGCGGTCTACGATCAGTATTTCGCTGATCCCTTTATTAGCTCATTGGGCATCTTCACCGCCCCCGATGCAGACATCGCAGCGGTTATCGATGGGCTACGCGAGGCGCTAGTGGATTATGATCTGTTGATACAGGATAACGCGGGCTTGCGACGAGGCGCGCTGGAGGTTTTCGATCGCACCTTTGCCATCACGATCGCTCTGCGCGCGTTGACGACCTTGGTGGCATTTATTGGCATCTTGTCGGCATTGATGGCGCTGCAACTGGAACATACCCGCGAATATGGCACGATGCGCGCTACCGGCATGACCGGTGGCCAGTTGACGCGCTTCACTTTGATTCAGACCGGCTTGATGGGCGTGGTGGCGGGCATTCTGGCGCTGCCAATCGGCACAGTGCTGTCGCTGGTTCTGATCTTTGTAGTTAATGAACGTTCCTTCGGCTGGACGATGCAATTTAGCTTGCTGCCGGGCGAATACCTCGAGGCCTTTCTGGTGGCGCTGCTGGCTGCGATATTGGCCGGTGTCTACCCGTCGCTGCGGTTGGCAAGGCTGCAACCGGCGGAGGCTCTGCGCAGCGAGTGAGGGATACTAGCGGTTAACTTCGGTCGTTCAACAACTGCCGACAAACGAGTGTCTATTGTTATTATACAGTATTGTTTGTCGAAAGGTCATTGCATTTCGTTGATTATCGCAGTGAAGAACCATGACAGACCTTGACAATTGTCGATTCGAATGATATATTTCGTCGCTTGCCAACGGTTAATTCCATTGAATTCGACGGAGTGCGTAGATTGAATAAACTGCGGCGCAAGCACCGTGATCCTTGGTGTTTCAGATGTTTGAGCAAATAGCAATGTACGATTGCCTGGATTCTGTGGATCTGGCGAATATTGGCACAATCCGCAACAATGGGGTAACTTGGTTTCGAATTATGAATCGACATATTGAATCATTAGAGAACCGTATAAGAAAGTTTGTTCATATCGACTTTTGATGGGGAATCCGTTACATTGTGAATAGATACTGAGTTTTGATAGGAGGCACATATAAGGATTCATTTGCAAAACACATCAAACTGTTCCAAATTTAAGGAGCGAAATATGCCGCCCGCAAACAAATGGAACGCTACTGACTTTGAGATTAGACGTCCCAAGGTCTACGGCTATCTTTTAAAGGATAGCGCAAGTGCCGGGATCTCTGGTGTTGTGAGTACAGACTGGATTTACAACGCATTCGACCCGGCAGCAAATTTCCAAAATACAGGTCTGGGAGCAATACATCAGTCTTGGGAAGTGGTTGGTAGGTGTCTACATCGTTCTATGGGAAGATATTCAAAAATGACTGGCATTAATCCGACACTGCAAAGGAAAGAAGAGATTGTCAGAAGCTGAAGACCGCCGACCGGAGATTGGCGTCGAGCATCGATACGAAAGATTCTTTTCCGGTCCTATTCCACCTGCCTCTGAATTTGAATACTACGAGAACGTTCTGCCTGGAAGTGCCAATCGAATACTTGGCATGGCTGAGCGGGAACATGATCACTCTATATTGTATCGAAAGCTCATGCTTTTCTTTGCATTCGTGGCAGTTTTGTCGATGCTAGGATTGGCAGGATATGTAATAGCAGCTGGTCTACCACTTGTCTCTACATTACTTGGTGTTTCTCCTGCGGCCGTAACAGCTGTGGGAGGCGGTGTAGTTTACGTGCGTCGCAACAACAATAAGCTGCAGATGGAGCAAGACGAGCACAAGCTGTCTCTCGAGTTTCAAAGAGATCAACACAAGGTTGCATTGGAATATAACAGGGAGCGGCAACAGCTTGCTTTAAAGTCAGGCGGAAATCTGGAACGTGACGATCATAAAGAGGACAAAGAAGACGGCTGATACAATTCAAAGAGTACGCATGAACAGTTTCATAACTGAGGGCTACTTTTGGCATACTTCAATATTCGTCATTTGCACTGCCGTTGTTTTTGTGGTCAACAAAGTCTCGCTAATTGCTTATCGATTGCCTACTTAGGGCTTCCCACTCCGAATTATCCTTAACCCCCGGAACAATCTTCCCCATGCCAACGCCCTTCACCCACCTCAAAATCGCGCAAGATCTGCTCGCCGATAATCAGCTTGATTCGCACTATCGCGAGTTGCTCATGCGGCAGTTGCCGGCTTTTCAATTGGGCAGCATTGTCGCCGATGCACGCGTGGCCAGCGGCGACGGCCGCGAAGTAACGCATTTCTATGCTTACGGCAGCTATATCACCGAACATCCCTGGCGAGCGATGCTGCGGCAACATCCGGCCTTGCAGCAAGCGCAGGACGTAGCTCACCTGGCTTTCCTGGCGGGATACGTGGCGCATCTGGCTACTGACGAAGCCTGGGCGCTGAAAATGGTGCGTCCGCAATTTTGGGACAAGCAATGGATCGGCGTCGAGCGACGCGAGAAATTCCTGGCTTTGCATTTGATCCTGACCGTGATGGACGAGCGCGACGAAGCGCTTCTGAAATCTTGGCAGGCAGAATCATTGCCGGGCAGTGAACCGCGGGCTTGGCTGCCCTTCATGTCGGATGAGCTTTTGCGCCACTGGCGGGATTTGGTCGCCGGGCAGCTTCATCCCGTGGGCAGCAGCCTGACTCTGGAAATATTTGGCAAGCGCATTCGTATGGATCCCGAATACATCCGCAGCGTGCTGGACGATCCTCAAGCCATGCACGGTTACCTCTGGCAATATGTCCCCAAATCATCGCTGGCCGAGGTCGAAACGCAAGCCTACGCTTTCACGCGTGACCAGTTGAAGATTTATCTCGCAGAGCATATACCTGCTTTGGAACGCGAACGTTAAGCGCCACGCGCATCGTTGAGCAGCGATTTTTTCGAAACTGGCGGCGTGATTTTTATCTTTCATCATCGACAAACAGATAACGAGCCATGAACATCCGCGACAGCTTGTTTGTCCTTATTGCTTGTGTTGCTATCCTCCGCAGAGTTCTGTGAATCCAGCAAAACTGTTTGCCGCGCCTGATTGTTGATAGAATAGGGTGACCAGATGGGCGAGATGGGTTGTTAGCGCTGATGCGAGAATCGGAACGCCAAAACATCGGTGCCACCGAGACCGATTTGAGGAGCAATCGCCTCGGACTGATGAGCGCGGAACAGATCACTTCGCTAGAGTCGCAAGTAGATCAATTGCAGTCGCGTATTTCGCGGGTGATCAGGCGCAGCGTTTTACAAGCCGGGGCTGTGACCTCGCTCGTCGTCGTCTTGACCTTTGTGCGCGTGCTACCGCTGCCTGTTTCCTTGGCTATTGAGGTTTTGATCGTCAGCGCTATGGTGACACTCACGACCAGTCTTAACCGTTTCGTGCAGATGCTGGAGTTGGACTGTCAGTCGGAAGCGGTACGCATCATCAAAGGGCGCACCAGCCGTTTTAGCGTGCGCATGCACCCCTTTTATCATTCGCTGCGCGTGGAACTGCATACGCACAAATTCCTGGATTCGTCCTTGGTCACGGAATTTGTTACTGGCGAATTGTATCAACTTTATCTATTGCCAAAGTCCGATGTGATCATCGCGGCCGAGTTGATTGGCGAAAAAGCCTACCTCTATCGTCTGTAGTTGTGGATGATTCGCAGCGGCGCAAGATACGGATACTACGGGCGTTGCCATGATAGCGTTCAATCCACCCCCACTGCTCTAACTTGTCCAAATGCCGGATAACGCCAGAGTTAGATCGGAAACCTTCGTTTTCCGCGATCTCCTGCAGCGTCGGGGGGAAGCCTTGTTTGCCAGTATACTGGCAGATGAATTCAAATATACGCTTGCTACGGTTTTCACGATATTGCACCTTGGTTTACCTTTCGGTGTCGTCTTCGAAGTTCCGCCAAAATATGATACCACAAATAAGAACAGATGTTCTACCTGTTTAATACTGATTTAACCGGATTATCTGGTCATGTTTCTCCAAATGCGTTTGTATGTCGCCGTCAGGAGCGGGTGCGATAACTGCTGCGGATCAATCAGATATTTTCTGTTTAGACGGGCACAGTCGACCAAAAACCCTTGTGCGGAAGGTATCAGAAGCGGTAAACTAACGTGATTGTGAATGCCGGCACAAGTGGAGTATCCGATCAATGGCAAATACCTCTCGTCAATGGTTTTATTCGACGCCGGAAGCGCGTCCTTACTATATTGAGGAGCGGGTCAATCACAGCTTGTGGAACAATCGGCTGCAGAATGTCTTCATGAGTTGCACGCAGGCGGAATCGCCGGTGCTGATGGAAGGCAGCCTGGATGGCATGCCGATGTTCTTCGAGTTTGTGCCCGGCCAGTATTTCACTTTGCGCATGGGCGAAGAGCGCAAAGAGATTATTGGCACGATTCGCCAGACCTTGCTCGGCTTAAAACCTACCTTCACCTACCAAGACTCCGATGGCATGTTTGTTGTCGAGTGGCACACCGATGGTGGGGATAAGCGCTGGAATGAACTTCAGGGCAATCCCGCATATCAGGGTTTGCGCCGCATGAAGCTAAACTAGCGCGATCCTGGATCTGATCTCAAGTTAAGCTTGCTATCGCCGCCCACCTGTTCGCTGCCGCCGGTCGGCTGCTATTATGGTGGTAACGTTTATGGCTTTTGCGAGCCCGTCTCATGTCTCAAGATGCTTCTTATATTCCTGGCGCGATCAGTCTATTGTGGCAAAACCAAAGCGCCCTTGTGCAAGCGCCCTCATCCACGCGCGGGAGCCATGATGACTTGCGCATCCGCTTCATTGCCGAAGCCATTGCGCCACATCGCGATTATTTGCAGCCGATCCTAAAGACGCTGTCGACCCTGCTTGTTGACAGTGCGACGATCAGCTACCGACACGAGGTGATCGCGGACTGTCTTCGTAGCCCGCAATTCACTTCCGGCTTGGCCGAGTTGCTGCCATTGATCCGCGCTTTGCAGAATACTGTGAGAGATATCCGCGCGCGGCGACGGGAAGTGACCTTGGTGCTTTCCCGCCTGACAGAACTCGAAGATTATGTCGAGTGCGTAAATGCCTTGCATAGATTGCTGCAGAGATTCTTGCCGGAGCTGGAAGCGCGTGCCTGGCACAAGCTGGCCACGCAGTTGCGGCAGACTGTCGAGCAAGAGGAATTCCAGCAGATGATGAAAGAACTGCCGGAATTGCGCGCGGAATTACGCGAGATCGTCAGCGTTACGATCGGTGTCAATCTGTCACCGGACCTGAAACCTGTCGGCGCGACGCTGTTATCGCTTAACAGACGGCGTTTCAAGGGACCGCGCTTCTTGCCCAGATTATGGGGAAACGAGGACGATGAGGACCTGCGCGGTCTCGGGCCCTTGCACGAGTCAACACAAGCGCGCCAAAACCTCGATGGCAGTGTGCTGGTTGGACGCCACGCCACCCTGGATCGGCTGGAATCTTCCAGGCTTTTCAGCGATTTGGGTAGAATTCTCGATGATGTGATCCGCCCCATCAATAAGGCTTTAGAGGCATATTCGCGTGTCAACAGCCGATTATTGCGCGCGATCGAGCCGGAGATAGCTTTTTTTGTCGGTGCCGCGCTGCTGATCGAACGATTGCGAAAACAGGGCTTGCCGATGTGCAAGCCACAACTGCTGCCACTGACGGATCGCCGGCTGGAAACGAAGAATCTTTATAACCTGGATCTCGCCTTGCGCCTGAACCGCCAACACGGCGGAGAAAGCCTCAGTGAACATATTGTCGGCAGCGATGCGCTATTCGGTGATGCGGGGCGCATTCATATTCTGACGGGACCAAACCGCGGCGGCAAGACGACCTGGGTGCAGGCCATCGGTTTGCTGCATATTCTGGCGCAATCGGGCTTGTACCTGCCGGCGGAAAGCGCGGCGATCAGTCCGGTCGATGCCATATATTCGCATTTTCCCGTGGAAGAAGATCCGACCATGGAAAGCGGACGGTTGGGCGAAGAAGCAAAGCGCCTGCGCGAAATCTTCAAGCGTGCCAGCGCCTACAGCCTGATATTGCTTAACGAATCGCTGGCAAGCACGAGCGCCAGCGAAAGTTTTTTCCTGGCGCGGGATGTGCTGAGCTGCTTGCGCATCATGGGCGCGCGCGCCGTCTTTGTCACGCATCTGCATGAGCTCGCTGCCGACTGCGAAAACATTAACAACGAGGTAGCGGGTGAAAGCCGCGTCCAAAGTTTCATTGCCGATGTGGAAGACGAAACGGCAGGTGTGCGGCGGACCTTTCGAGTGATCGCGGCGCCGCCGCGCGGGCAGAGTTACGCGCGGGAAATCGCCCGGCAATATGGCATCAGCTTCGAACAGTTGCGCCAACTGGTGGAGGGACAAGATGGCAGGTTACCTTAAACCACGCCATCGGGTCTTCAGCTTGTCATTGCCGGCAAGCTTTGCCATAATGCGGACATGACCGCTCGATTTACGGAGAAGCTACGACATGGCAAAACGCCGACGCAAGAAACCCAATATCTCGCAAACCGTGCTGGATCAAGCGCGTCAGGGCATCGCCGGGGAGGCGGCGCCTGCTGATGCGACGGACGCCAGCGCAAATGAAGAATCGACAGCCGCGGTCAACGCCACGCCGGCTACACCGCAGGCCCCTAGCAAGGCGCGCCGCCGCCGCCGAGACTTGCAAGCCACGCAATTGGAACGGCGTAAAGGGCAAGGCGCGCTTGATGGCGAATACGTGGCGGACTTGCTAGCCAACCCGACTAAGGTGGTCAGTGAAGAAGAATTGCGCGCCGATTATGGTTTTGTGACTAGAGACCTACGCCACATGGGCATATTGGCGGCAGTGCTCTTTGTCGTGTTGGTAGCGATTTCGCTGGTATTGTTGTAGTGCCCCGCTAAGACAGATCACTGGCTAGGAAAGTGTTTTATGCCATGGTCCGCGATGCAGCACAGCGTTAAACGTCTGTCGGCGCCTTTGCGGCGTTTAATTGCTACGTATGCGCTGGTGGTAGCGCTTTTCACTATTTTCCGCCTGCTGCAGGTTAATGGCTTCCGGCTGATTGACCTGGCGAATACCTTCGCGCCCTATTGGTTCATGCCTCTGGGCTTGACCTTCCCGATATCCATCATCGTCACGCGGCAAGCTGATACGCCGCAACGCGTGGATAGCGACCATCTCAAGAAAGCCAAGCGGCATGATAAAGGGAACGAATCAGGCAGGACACACCATTCATCGCGCTGGAGCGTCACACTGCAGATTGTCTAGATCGCCATCGGTCTCTATTGGTTCGCGCTGCCCACGCGGTACACGCCTGTCGATCCCCCAAAAGGTGAGACCTTCACTGTAGTAACCTACAATGTGCAAGGCGGCAATAAGGAACTGAATAGGGCTACGGATTGGCTGCTGGCGAAGGCCGCGGACGTGATCGCGCTGCAGGAAACAGCCGAGGGTTATGATCACCGCCTGGAGCGGCTTTACCATGTCTATGCCCACGAGGATCACATCGAGGGCAGCGTCCGTATCTTCTCGCGCTACGCCATACTGGAACGAGAGATATTGACCATCGAAGAAGAGCCGGGGCGTCAAGCGCTGCGCTTGCTGCTGGATCAGGATGGTCGCGATCTCGCTGTATATGTTGTGCATTTTGTGCTGCCACAAAGTCATAACAAATTGTCCGATTCCGCGCCCAAGATTGGTATTGATTTTGTGTTGCGCTATGATGAGCGGCGCCGCAATGCGCAGATCCGCCGCCTGCTGGAAATCCTGCAAGAAGAAGAACGACCCTACTTGCTGGCTGGCGATTTCAACATGAGCGATGCCTCGCTCATCTATGGAGACCTGGCTGCGCAGCTTCACGATGCCTGGCGCGGGGCGGGAACCGGCGCCGGACGCACTTGGCCTGTAGCGGAAGTAATAGGCTTGCCACGGGTGATTCATCCTCTGCTGCGCATCGATTACATCTGGCATAGTGGCGAATTGCGTACGGTGACGGCCGAGGTTGGCGAGGCGATTGGTTCTGATCATCTGCCCGTCATAGCCTCATTCGAGTGGCGCTGAACCGACGCGATAATGTTGGAACGGACCGGTAAACTTCGAGAACGTGACGCGCCCGACTGACCCCACAAAAGAGCAACAGAATTCCCTTCCCTGAAGCATTAGGGAGGGGCCGGGGGCGGGGTTGGAAACGGCAGTCTACTCAATGATGACCACTCCCGGACGCTTCCCGGCGTTTGGGTCTGCCATGCGCTTGTGACATAGTGAAACCTGGACCGTCAGATGAAAAGCGCGAAAGTTGGACTGCGCGCTGGCATCGGAATAGACACTGGATCCCGAAGGCAAGATTTCGGCATTGGAAGCCGGCTATTAGCATCTGGCAACTAAAGCGGATCTTGCCGATTTGCGCCTGGAATCCGAGAAAAGCATAAACGATCTTAAATCGAATCTTTGCAGTCTGCAGACCGATTTTGCCGGTCTAAGGGACAGCATCAAGATGCCCGTCGGCATTATTGTTGCCGTGCTGGCGGTCATCAACGTGGTTGCACTGATAATATTACGGGGATGGGTGTCTAGCGCGAGCGAGCGCCCAGCACATAAGTTTCCGCGCTCTCGGCGCCTTCGGTAGTTGAGTCACCCCCGCAAGGTCGCTATTCCACGACAATTGCCCGTAGCATGCGCCAAGCATACTGTTCACTGCCTATGATGCGCCGTATACTGAAGGCATGGATGCCAACTTGCAGTTTATCCCCATCATGATCGTCGGCTTTGCGGCCGCCTTGTGCTTGACACCCTTGACACGGCAGATCGCCATGCGCCTGGGTGTGACCGCAGCGCCCAATCGACGCAATATTCACGCGAGACATATGCCCTTGATGGGCGGCGCAGCAATCTACATCGCCTTCGTAATCTCCGTTTTACTATTCAGTCCGCCAGATCATCTGAAGGAGCTGGGCGCTATCGTTGCGGGCACAACATTGCTGGCATGGATCGGCTATTTGGATGATCGCAAACACCTCAGCCCACGCATCCGCCTGCTGGTGATGCTGGTGGCGGCTCTGGTGGTGATCATGGTCGGCGTGCGCATCCAGCTCTTTGGCAATCCCTGGATCGATATACCGCTTAGCTTGTTCTGGATCATCGCGCTAATCAACGCCATCAACTGGATCGACAATATGGATGGTTTGGCGGCCGGTACCGCCGCCATAGCTTCGGCTTTCTTCCTGTTCATGGCGGTGACGCAGGGGCAGATCCTGGTCAGTATGTTGGCGGCGGCGATCTTTGGCAGCGCTATCGGTTTTCTGACGTACAACTTTAATCCCTCGAGCACCTTCATGGGTGATATGGGCGCCTACACACTAGGGTTTGTCTTGGCGATCGTGGCCATCAAGCTCAAATTTCCCACGCAATCCTGGCACGTTACTTGGATGGTGCCGGTCTTGGTACTGGCGCTGCCGGTCCTAGATATTAACCTGGCCATCGTTACCCGTCTCATAGAGCGACGACCGCTGATGTTGGGCGGCAAAGATCATGTATCGCACCGGCTGATGCGCATCGGCTTCGCTCAACGGCAGACGCTCTTGCTGCTTTATGCCTTTTCTATCATTTTTGGCCTGATCGCGGTCCTGGTCATTGAATTGGAGCAGGAACAAGCCTCGACCGTCGGCCTCATGTCGCTGGCATTGCTGCTGCTGGTTTTTCTGGCCTTTATCTTGATCCGCCGGCGCCACCAAAGGTCGGATCATGCCACATCGCAATAGCAGTGTCCGGCGTTATCCCCGCCTCTATTGCTAAATCCGCCCGCTTTCTGTCGCAAGAATCTCTTTGCCCCTGTTTTATTGACCTCAAAGACTAGTCATCTGATCTTTCCCTAAGAACAGCAGATTCACTGTAGGGGCGACCGAGTGACTCGCCTGCGTCAAAACAAGAGCAGGAAAATAGATCGCGCCTAATACTTTGCCTGAGCCACAATCGCTTGGGCGAGCGGCGTTGGAGAAAACTCCGCCGCAAGCAAATCGAAACTGCAATTATCTTCTGCTTTCTGCCATAATGGGCGTCATATACCTCGACACCTGACACGGATAAGATCTAGATTATGACACGAATTGCAGTATCAGAAAACGCGCTAGTCGATTATGGAGAAAATCGCTGGAGATTGATCCAGCTTGATGAGGATGCAACACCGACTTTGCTAGTCGAGGTCCGGGCCGGCAAGAACTTCCGTTATGACGAATATTTTGCAACGACCCGTGCCTTGCCGCCCTTGGGGGAGGTAGCGGCGCACGATATTGGTCAAGTGGTGCTGGGTTGGTCGGACGAGGAAGCGGCTTGGCAATTGGGCATGACGCTGTCGCCAGATCTATCGTTTACACGCTCGAGCCGTTGGTTCGAGGTCTTGCGCTTCGCCAATCTCGATGCCGAGCAAGCTGCCAGACAAGTCGGCCAGGCATTGGCAGATATGCTGGGTAGGCCCTTTGTCGCCTCATCGCCTGAGATGGCGGATGAACCGGAGTCCATGTCTTTGGTTGATCTGCCGCTGGATCTGGGTACCTGGCAGGTGCATGGCCAAAGGCAATCGGACGAGGCAAAAACAAAAGGACGCGCGATGCGGTTGATACGAACGCCGAGTTGGCTCAACGCGAAAGTACGGGGCATCGCCTGGTACGGCGTCTTGGCGGCAGTGTATGCCTGGGTGTCCCTGTCAACGCTGGGCAGTGACCTGGCTTTGCCCAACGCCGGCACCTTGATTCCCGATCCCAGCCTGCTTCCTTATCTCGGCCTCGTGGTCTTCGTTTTGCTGCTTTTGCAGATCATCCGCCAGCTCTGGCATATCCAACATGAGCCGGATACTTTGCTGATTGATGCGGCTGATCAGAGCATCAGCGCTTTGCGAGGCGACCATACGCTATGGCAAGTCAGCGCAGACAGAGTGCAATCGATATATGCCAGCGAGTTGGTAAAGAAACGGGGAAAGCGCTCGATCATATTTCATGGCGAGATCAACCTGCACCTGGTGGACGGCAAGTTTCGCCGCGTATTAATGGAGATCGACAAGCGTAGCGATTCCTTGCTGCCCGGTATCGATGTGCAAAAAGACAAGCAGCGCCCGGCCGGCGTGTCTATCCTGCCCGCGGACTCTGTGGCTACTGCGCTGCAGGCAGCTGCCCAGCATATCGCAATTGCTCTCGGTGATCTGCCTGTTTGGTACGATCGGCGTTTCAAATAACTTGGCGCGACCTTTGCATGCGAATCTCCCAGCTCTAGGCGCCGCGGTGGAACATCCTCCGCGGACTGCGGGGGACACGATACCTCGTTACAATTGACACCGTACGAACCCAAGCCCTAAAATCAATGAGGCATGTTATGAAAAGCAAAGTCATCGTGGATCCGAGTTTCCGACGCATGGACGAGCTCTTTTCGCCAAGCGATAAACGCCGCCTTTACGATCTGGTCGATGTGGTCTGGGGACGCGATGATCCTATGCCAGATTCTCAGTTTCTCGAGGCGCTGCCCACAGCTGATGTCCTGATCTGCGCTGATTGGCGTTATGGTGAAGTGCTGGATTACGCGCAGCAGCTCAAAACGATCATGACCGTATCGGGCGCCTTTCCCTTGCAACTGGATTATGAAGCCTGCTATCGACAACACATCCGCGTACTAAGTGTCGCGCCTGCTTTTGCCCGTCAGGTCGCCGAGTTTTCGCTGGGGCTAGCTATCGGCGCTGCGCGCGAGATCGCCAGCGGAGATCGACTGATGCGTCGGCGCGAAGAAGTTTATCTCCAAGCCGGCAACCAATCCACCTTCATGCTATATGAGAAGCCGGTAGGCATCATCGGTTACGGCAGTATCGCCCGCGAATTACATAAGCTGTTGCTGCCTTTTGGTGTCCAGGTTTCCGCGTACGATCCCTGGCTTGGCGATGGTTACCTGTTGCGTCAGGGTGTCAACCCACTGCCGCTGCCCGATCTAATTTCGGATTCGCGCTTTATCTTTGTGCTGGCGTCACCCACAGTAGAAAATCGCGCCATGATTACGCGCGAGTTGCTGGAGAGGATACAAGAGAATGCCGTGCTGGTCTTGGCAAGCCGCGCCCACGTCATCGACTTCGAGGCGCTGACCGAACTGGTCTTGGCCGGACGCTTCAAGCTGGCTACCGATGTATTCCCGACCGAGCCATTGCAAGCCGATCATCCCATCCGCGGCGCTGAGGGCGCTTTGCTTTCGGCGCATCGAGCCGGTTCGGTTCCCGAGGGCATGTTTGATTTAGGTCAGATGGTCGTCGATGATCTGGAAGCGGTAGTATGCGGATTGCCACCGCGTCGCATGCAAGTCGCCGAACCGGAACTCAGCCGCCGCTATGCCAGCAACCGCGCTAAGAGCGGCCATACCAGACTGGATATGTAGTCCACGGCTGGTGCATCACGCGATTCGTGACAGCGTTAACATCGCATCGCCTTGATGTGGCCGAACCGGAGCTTGGCCCGCTACAACTCCAAAACCGGCAAGACCATAAAGTAGTGCTACTTATATAAAGTAGTGCCTTTGCGTCTCGCCCAACTGCTCTCTTTTATCAAACCACTATGCTCGCATGAGCAGAAAGTTTGTTATTTGGTGTGAGCGCGGAGGCATTTTTCGCTGCCGCCGAGCGGCTGTGGTAAGGGAAGCGTGAAACAGAGGGATTTTGTGACTGTTTCTTCTTGGGCTTTGACGGCGTTCTTTTGGTTAAGCATATCGGACTTGACTGGGAACATCGCCTCGGCGGGTACTTAGGTTCGGGAGCAAGCTCATGTTTATCTCAGATCATCTATTCGCACGTTAGAAGCCTGCGTCTTTTAGCAATTGGCGAATCTCATAATCGCTTAAGTAAACAGAATCTTTTCTTTGAGATCTAGTCATAAGTACCACAATATTGGCTTCATCATCGACACAATATGTAATCCGGAATCCGCCACTCTTTCCACTTGATCCAGACTGATTCCTAATACGGGTCCTATATACTTTTAGCTCTGCGCCCCCACAAAAATCACCTGGGCGCTTTCCCTCTAAAGTCTTTTCGACTAATGAATCTGCTTCCGCCAATACCGATGGGAATTTACGAGCCAACTTTTTGGGGCGCGACTTGAAATGAGGCGTTTGAATTACATTACTTGGCATCTATTCCAAGTTCGCGTCGTATCTCTTGCATAGCTTTGTCGTGGTCTATTACCTGACCTGCGTGATACTGCTTCAAGCTGGTTAGAATGTCATTTTTGTACTCTTGTTCCGGTGACATCGTCTTCCCAGAACGTACTGATGTGTCACTCGTATTCTCAATCTGAGCTTTGTGGTCATGAGCCTGTGTTTCTAACGGCATATCACATCCATTCCACCAATACCCTTACCTATCTCAAAATAGCATTTTTTGCAATACAATTCAAGTTAGAGGTAATGGTCCCCGGTTGGTTCTCTCTTACACTTCAAGCCTGTCGTTTTCCGCTGACCGCATAGACGACTTCTCCTGTTTCTCTTTATAAGAAGACGTTTTTGCTCGAGAGAGCATAAGGCTTGTAATTATGTGTGATCGCGACAGACCTTATCGCCGCCGAGCGGCTGTGGTGAGAAAAACCGATAACTTGCCTAGCTAACGCACGCCGCGTATGGTCTCTGCGCGCAGGTGATCCACAACGGCTTTTAATGCGTCAGCATCCTCGGCGCCCTCAGCCTTGTGCTTGTGATAGACCTCCAGTTGACGGTCCGAGCTGGTGCCATTTTCCAAAATCGTGCGGATATATTCGACTTCCTGGCGCGATCCCAGTTCGTCCAGCACATCATCGACTAGTTCCAGCAATTCAATAGCCAGGGAGCGCATGGGGACTGCCTCCCGCTTTCCATAGTCGACCAACTTGCCATCCAAGCCATAACGCACCGCCCGCCATTTGTTCTCCGCGATGAGTTCGTTGCTGTAGATGCGCCAGCTAAGGTTTTGATTTCGCAGTTTGATCAACTTGGCGCAGATCGCCTGAATCAAGCCGGCGATAGCCACCGCTTCATCAACGGTGGTGCAGATATCACAGATGCGGATTTCCAGCGTGCCGAAGCCTTCCTGCGGCCGGCAGTCCCACCAAATCTTGGTGTAATCCGCTTTGCCATCCGCGCGCTCTTTGCCCAGCGCGCCCACTCGGCCGAATGTTTCGATCAGATCGTTATATTCGCTGTAGGACGAGAATATTGGCGGAATGCCAGTCCGCGGCAGGTTTTCGAAGATGATGCTGCGGTAGCTCTTGAGCCCGGTCGGATGCCCATGCCAGAAAGGAGAACTGGTTGTCAGCGTCAGGATATGCGGCAGATAATAACGCAGTTGATTCTGAATATCGATCATAAGATCGCGCTGACGATCATCTGTGCCAAAGCCGACATGCACATGCATGCCGAAGATCAGCATTTGCCGCGCGACCTCTTGCATATTATCCTTCAAATCCTGGTAGCGGTCGCCCGGATTCGCCTCTTGTTCTTCCCAACGCCCGAAGGGATGCGTGCTGGCGGCGATAATGCCATAACCGTGCCGTTCCGCGACCTCGTTCACTTCGCGCCGCAAGCGCACCAACTCCATGCGTGCTTCTTGTACATTGCGGCAGATAGCGCTGCCGACCTCGATTTGCGATTGCAGGAATTCCGGTTTGACCTGCTCTCCGAATTGCAAAATGCGGTCATCATGCAGCAATTGCTGCGCCACCGCCGCTAACTCGCCCGTGCTGGGATCGATCAGCTGATATTCTTCTTCAATGCCAATGGTCAATGGAGCGGCATACATCACATCACCCCTTAAGAACTCTCATGAAACAGAAATATTAACATAACTTTCGTCACATTCAAACATCGCGCCGGCAGCGGGGGCGGTAGTCAATGAGGACGAGACGGCTCTGTTTTCACGAGACAAAAATCTCTGTGTTCTCTTTGTGCCTCAATCGTCAAAGTTCTTGCGCAGTTCTCAAAGCGTTCAGGCCATCCAGCAGCTTGCCTTAGACCAGCGGCCACTCCCGCACCTCGCAGCGCTCTGCCCAGGCCTCATACAATCCGCTCATCGTCCGCACGCGATCCTCTTCGCCCGCGCTCAGGTCGTTGAGCTCGGTGCGGTCTTCGATCATGTTATACAATTCCCAGTCGCCCGGATGCTTGCTGACCAGCTTCCACTCGCCGATGCGCAGCGCCCGGTTGCCTTCGTGTTCCCAATACAGAGGCTGTTCACGTTGCCAGTTGCCATCGTCAAGTGCCGGCAGGAAGCTCTCACCCTCAACCGCTTGAATCGTGTTGCCCTTGTACTCTTGGGGGTATGTGGCGCCGCCCAGTTCAGCGAAGGTGGGCAGCACATCAATGAACTGAACGGGACTATGGATCATCGTCTGCTCTTTGATCTTGTCCGGATAATGCACGACGCATGGCGAGGAGATGCCGCCCTCATGCACCCAGTGTTTGTACAGGCGGAAGGGCGAATTGGAGGCGTTCGCCCACGGCAGATCATAACTCATATAGGTATCGGCGGTTCCCGGACGCAGATCCACCACATTACCGATCTTGACTAGGCGTCCGTCGGGCAGGTTGGCCACATACGAATTGGTCCGGCCGTCTTCCGCCATATACTCGGCGCAGCCGCCGTTATCCGACAAGAAAACGATCATGGTATTGTCCACAATACCCAGGGCCTCTAGTTGTTCCAGGATGCGTCCAATGCCTTGATCCAGGCGATCAATCATGGCGGCATAGGTGGCCATGCGCAGGTCTTCCCAATCGCTATGCTTTTCGTCAGACCATGGGCGCGACGTTTCATCGCGAGGCGATATCGGCCAGATCGGATCCAACAGGCCGAGGCCGTTGAGTTCTTCGTGACGGTTTTGCCGCAGCGTATCCCATCCACCGCGGTATTTGCCCTCGTATTTGGCGATGTCTTCCGGCCGGGCATGCAGCGGCCAATGCGGCGCGGTATAAGCGACATGTAAGAAAAATGGCAGGTTGTCACCATGCGCTTCATCAATCATCGAAAGCGCGTTGTCCGTGATGGCATCGGTGTAATAGAAATCGTCAGCTTCTTGGCTGACTATCTCGCCATCTTCCATCAAAGCATGCGGATAGAAAAAACTGCCGGCTCCGGCCAAAGTGCCATAGAAGCGATCAAAGCCGCGATCCAGCGGGGTGGGATAACCGGGCGTCCCGGGTCGCCAGTTTTCGCGTTCACTCGCCGCGTATCCGCCGCCGGTATGCCATTTGCCCGACATCAAAGTTCGGTAACCGGCGCCCTTCAGCACTTCAGCAATCGTCACCGCATCGTCACGCAAATAGCCTTGATAGGCGCGGGTGCCGCGATTCTCCACCATATGCCCGACGCCTGCCAGCTGAGGATGCAATCCGGTCAAAAGCGCCGCGCGTGAGGGACAGCAGCGGGCGAAGCTGTACATCTGTGAAAAACGCGCGCCATTCGCCGCCATGCGGTCAAGATTGGGTGTGGCGATTTCCGAGCCGAAACAGCCGATATCGGAATATCCCATATCGTCTGCCAGGATCAAAATGATATTTGATTGGTTCATAAGTCCTCCATGGCTAGATTTCTCCAATTCTAACCTTTTGCCGGTCCAGTTTCAAAGCAAGTGATCGCCAGAGAGTGGTGCATATCAAGGACGTACGCTCTTGCCGAGCTAGGTACAGGTGTTTTACACCACCGGGGGGAACAGAGGGTACAGAGATTATTTTGTAAGAATATCAAGAAAAGAAGGTCATGAGATTATGGCACTCTCTCATCACCCTGTGAGAGCACATGAACTGTGCGGAGAATTCCGTGCCGGGGGATCAGATTGATGTCTGTAGCTCGCGCCAGGGACTAATTGAGCGGCCGGGAGCGCACTTCGCAGCGATACGCCCATGCTTGATAGATTGCCGACATTGTCCGGAGACGATCAGCTTCGTCTCCGCTGAGATCATTCGTTTCTGTGCCGTCTTCGGTCATGTTGTAAAGCTCCCAGCCGCCGGAATGTTTGCTAACCGGCTTCTTGTCGCCGATGCGCACAGCGCGGTTTCCGCCATGCGGCCAAGGTTTGGGGTTCGGATTTCCGAGCCATAACAACCGATATCGGAAAAACCCGTATCATCCACGAGTATCAAAATGATATTCGGCTGAGACATGAGGTCGCCTCAGTTGGACAGATTTCTGAGATTCTCGCTAGCAGTGCGTGGAGATACAAATGAGCAAGGTGATGTCTTCGCAGTGATTCAGACAATTATGTAGTCTCCATTTCGGTGATGAATTGTTAAAGGTCGTTGTTTAGGAAATTGCTCGGGCTTAGGCTGGGTTGGCTATTGATCTGGCAGAGGAAACTACTGAAGTTCAAAGATGTGATTTCTTCACTTCCATAGTACTATTTGATGGCGATAAAACTTAAGCTAGGAGGTAAATGTGCAGGACAAAAGTAAACACAATGATGCACCACCCTTAGGCGATTATGGTCCAACGCCTCAGTCTGAACAGCAACCTTCAATTAATGTGTACAACCAGAATGTTCAGCAGCAGCAACAGCAATACGCAGGTGGTGGCGGCGGCGGACGTGTCTCTACACAATTGACGATGGGAGAAGTCCTTGGGCATTTCGTGATTTGGGCACTAATTTCCTGTTTCACATTGGGAATCGGATTGTTGTTTTGGCCATACGCGGCGGCAAAAATGATACTGGACTCAATGGTGATAGACGGGCATAAGATGCGTTGTGGTCTCTCCATTTCGGAGTCAATTGGCCATATTATCCTGTGGGGAATACTGATTGTTGTGACAATGGGCCTAGCAGCACCATTCTACTTTTTTGGTGTCGTACGAACGGCAATCAACCGTACAACATTTGGCTAATGGGTAGCCTATTCCGTCACCAACTGGGGTGCATGCTATGAATGAGCCTCAGCCTATAACTATCGATTCCGAACATTAGACGCGGCGTTCCGCCAAAAACGCCCGCGCCTCCGCCATAGTCGGCAGAGACGGGATCGCGCCTTCCTGCAAACAGGTCAGCGCGCCAACGGCGTTGGCAAAATCAAGAATCTCGGGCAAATACTCCACATAATCATCGCGATGCTCGAGAATGCCAATCAGCATCGCCGCCACGAAAGCATCGCCAGCGCCAGTGGTATCCCGCGCTTGCACCGCGTATCCGCCATGTTTGACAGTGGACCCGTCGCGCAAGTGGATGACTGCGCCGGCCGGTCCGTTGGTGACGCATATCAGCTCCATGCGCTCCCGCCATAAGGGCGCAACATCATCAGCGCCGGTCAAGAACAGCAATTCTTCGTCGCTGATTTTGAGCAGATTGGCGTATTCCAGCCCGGAAAGCATTCCGGCTCTGGCGGCTGCGGCGCTTTTCCAAAGTGGCAAGCGCAGGTTGGGATCATAAGAGATGAATCTAGCTTGTGATACGGCGCGATCGAGCGCCAAAAGCAATGCCGATTTGGCAGGCTCGTTGATCATGGTGATGCTGCCGTAGTGGAATACGTCATAAGCATCGATCACCGTGCTATCCACATCAGCCGGCGTCATCAGCATGTCGGCGGAGGGATGGCGGTAGAACATGAAGCTGCGGTCGCCATCTGCCGTATTGGAGACAAAGGCCAAGGCCGTGCGCGCTTCTTGCGAGAAGGTCAAGCCGGTGATATCAACGCTTTCGGCTGCCAGAACATCGGCCAAATGCCTGCCAAAGGGGTCGTCACCGACCTGGCCCATAAAAGCGCTCTGGTAACCCAGGCGAGCGACAGCCGCAGCCACATTGGCCGGAGCGCCACCCGGCGCCTTGACAAAACCGGAGGCGTCACCAACCGTCACGCCCATTTCCAGCGCTACAAAGTCGATTAAGAGTTCACCAAATGAGAGAACGGACATGGCGGCTGCCCTTTGAGAAAATCAATATCAGTGTACTGTGCCGGCATTAGAAAAAAGCTTTATATGCGGCTTTTGCTGAAGCTCTGAGCTTTTCTCCGTGCCCTCTTTTTTAACAAACCACTGTGCTCGCACGAGCAGGAGGCGTGTTATTTTGTGTGAGCGCGACAGACCTTTTCGCTGCCGCCGAGCGGCTATGGTAAAAGAAACATTGCGGTTTCCGGCAGTTCGGTACATGCGCAATCTTAAGCGCTCTCGGACGGGCTAGCCGCTTGATCGCGCTCGACGAATTCGTGTATGAAGCCACCACAATCACTCGCGATCAGCGCGCCGCTGCATACCGTCAGCTCCAATTTGCCCATAAGCTGGATCATTTGTGTCATCTGCTGGCGCATGATCAGCATCATATCGTCCCAGGCTACATCTTCTGGCAGGCTGTGCTGACGAAGGTCGCGCATGCTATCCAGGTAATCCATGGCCGGTTCAACTTCGTCAAAGATCAGTTGACCGGGCAGATCATGCCGCACTACCGCGTAGAAATGCCGCGAGAGGATGCGCGTGCCGTTTTCCAGCGCGAAGGCATCGCTGGGAAAGGTAAGCGGATGCACGCGGGCGCCGTTATTGCAGAGTAGAACGATGGCGCGGCGTATTAGCACTTGCAGTTCCGGCATGGTATGGATGCTGTTGGTGGTGGCGAGCAATTTGCCGGTCGGCTTCAGCACGCGCTTGACCTCGGCCAGGCTGCCATCGATGTCGCTGCAGTGATACAGCACGTGATTGGCCATGACAACATCAAAGGTATCATCAGCATAGGGCAAGCAGACGGCGTCACCCTGCGTAAGGCAGTCGCTTGCGGCCGTATGCTGCTGCAGTAGAAATGACGAAAGATCCAGGGCGAAATATTTGATGCCCGCCGCGCGTTCAATCAGCTGAGGATAATGGCTGCCACGGCCGCTGCCGAGATCGAGGACAGTTTCCCGCCCTTGCCAAGCCACGGTATCAAGCGTCCAACTGGCGAAATCACATTTGGGCACACCATATTTGGCGTGCGTTTCGTCGTGGATGCGCAAATAACGGTCGCTTGCGTAACAACGACGGATACCGTCTTCGATTGCCGATGCGGACATAAGTTATCCAATAGCGCAGGTGCTTGCACTGCATTTACTATACTACTGAAAATGCTCCGCGCAAACTCTTACGAATTGTGCAAACCGATGGACGCGGCTGACGGCCGTCTACGACTTCCCCAGTCTAAGCCAACTCGCCCCAGCTCTCCCAGTAGGTGAGTTCGCTAGCGGGTACGCGATCAGCTTTTTGGAATGAATCGCCCCTGAAATACGCCACCGGCAGCAATGCGGCTGTGGTCACATTATCGGGGATGCCGAGGATGGCGTTGCATTCCTTTTCATATTTCAGATGCAAGGTTGTCCAGGCCGCGCCGATACCGCGCGCTCGCAGTGCCAGCATCAACGACCAGGCCGCAGGGATGATAGAGCCATACAAACCGGCGTTGCTGGCCGGGGAGCTGTCCGCTGCGCGGCCCCGCACACATGGGAAGATCATCATGGGCACTTCCGCCATGTGATCGGCAAGGTATCGCGCCGAGCTGATGACGCGCTGCATCTGCGCCGATGGATCCGCGCCGGGTGAAGAACGGGGCGCGCTGCCGGCATAGGCATACCAGGACTCCTTATAATATTCGCCAATGCGCGCCTTCTTCTCGGCATCGGTGACGACCAGCCACTTCCAGCCTTGCTGATTGCTGCCGGTGGGCGCTTGCAGGGCGATCTCGATGCAGCGCTTGACCACATCGCGGTCAAGATCGCGCGTCAAGTCCAGGCGCTTGCGTACGCTGCGCGTGGTTTCCAGTATGTAATCTACCGAATTCAAATCATATTCCATGGTTTAGCCCTTTCTCTGGCAACTACTTGTTTTACATTTCCTGGTCCGAAAACTGCTCCGACAGCCAGTGCAAAATCAAAGCGCTCACGCTGTCATAGTCAGAATCGAAAAGGCGCGTTCCATGCGCCCGGCCTGCGTACAGGCGCGCCGTGACAGCTCCCTTGGCTTTACTGAATAACTGCCTGACCGTATCCGCGCTATAACGGTCTTGATGGGCGGCGACGAGCAAGGCGGCGCGCTCCGCCAAGCCATCAACCAGCGCGCTCTCCGGTTGAACGCCGCGGAAATCCAGCCCGGGCGATAAGGCGATGGCGCTTCGGCACAGCTCGCTCGCGGCACAACTGATCAGCGCCACATTGGAACCGATGCTCGCGCCCATGATAACAAGCTCGCCTTCGCCGATGCCTCCCTGCGCATCGAGCCAGTCGATCCAATCGGCCACATCTTGAATGGCCAGATCCCAAGCTTGCGCGCCGCCGGAATCACCGTGACCGCGCATATCGACATTGAGCAGGGCATAGCCGCCAGCGTGCAAGTCGGGGATGATGGGTTCGTAAGCGGCGCGATTGCTGTTGAGCATGTGCAAAGCGATGATCAGAGGCGGCTCGCTTTCGTCTGTTGATGTAGAGTAATAATCGGCGACGAGCTTGATGTCGTCGGCGGTCTGCCGCGTGATGGTTTAGAAGTTTGGCAGGTCCTGCGCGAGAGCGGCGTTGCTGAAGCCGAGACAACTGAGCAGGATCAAGAAAGGGATGATGCGCATAAGATGCTCCTGTAGCGGATAGAAAAATCGACGCGCCTGGATGTGAATCAGGCTGTGGCGCAGCAGGTCACTTCTTCTGCTTCTTCCCGCCGCGACCCAGCAAAAACAGCACAATCAAAGCAACCAGACCCAAAATCGCCAGCTTGTCGTAAGGCGAAAGCTCGGGTGGCGCCGGCGTGTTGGAGACGATACGAATCATGTGGGGCACGTCCTTGTCGCTATGGCGATAGATCACGCGCTGTTCGTCCCGCAAGATCTCATATTCCCCGTCGCTGACCTCGACGCGGTAACCATCGGGATACTGCGAATTGGGAACGTAAATCTCGGTAGGTTCGGCCAGGCGGCTATCATGCCGAAAGCTGAAAGTGAACAAGCCACGCGCCGGATCGAAACGCATATTGAGCGGCTCTCCGGCCACCTTCCTGGCATAGGGACGGACGACTGCGGCCAAGGCTCTGCCTCCGGAATTGCTGTCGGATTCATCGGTCTGTTGATCGCGGCTGAATATAGAAAAGTCTTCGCCGTTCCATAAATCGCCGTGTTCATTGCTGTTATCCGGCGTGTAATTCCACTGCGTATAATTTAGCAGATGATAATCCAGCGCTTGAAAGTAATTCTCCAGCGCCTGCGTCTGCTGACTGAAATCTCCGCTCTGGTAAGCGTACTGTTTATTCAAATCAAACGGAATACCAAACTCGCCCAGCACGATCGGCACCTCGCCCATGCGCTCGCTGGCATAATCACGGAAGCGACCCAACTGACGCCGCATATACTCCTCGACAGCCGGCTTGCCCAGCACCGGGCGCATTGTCAGCGGATCCAAGTTGAAGTGTGGATAAAAGCGCTTGGTGAGCAGCGTGAAGACATCGTAGAAATGTGGCGCATAAACCAGTTGGCTGCTGTCTTGGTAATGCGGCGGTGGCCCGAGCGGCTCGGCTTCGATGAAAATAAGTGCTTTCGGCATGAATTCATGTATGGCAGCGGCAAAACGCTCCGTGAATGGTTTCAGGCAATCCTGCAGAAAATCGACCCGCGCAAAATGCCCGGGACGCAATATTCGCGGCCGCCCGTCTTTATCCACATCCCAGACGCCAGCTTCCCGCCAGATGTCTTCGCAGTCATCTTTCCAGGCGCGCACGCCTTGCGGATTGATGGTCGCCTTTTTGAAACGCCCCGGCAGTTGATCGAGCAGCGGCATGCCAAAATCGAGGCATTCCTGCTCATATCCGCTAGCCAGAAAAATGGCTTCCGCCGGCGACGGCGTGATGCCAATTTTGATCAATACATTGTCGGTGTTGCGCAGATCGGGCACGCCTATCAAGCCGGGACTAGGTTCGTTCATGCTGCCAAAGCCGATGACATTGGGCAGATGAGCGATGCGCTGCGCCAAATGCTGATACGCTCTGATGTAATGCCCTTGCAAGAAGTCCTGCAATGTCTGCCCATCGTGCTTGCGTTGCGGGGCAAAGCAATTCCCGCCAAAAAAGAGCGTGAACATGGTCTGCGCGGCGAAGCGATTGTAATTGCTCGCCCACAGCAAATGTGGGAAGTCGTCCAGCTCTTTATGATGCAGCAGCGCGGCCCCGGTGTCATCGAAATTATCGATCTCCAGCCCGACCACCTCAAAGGTCCAGGCCGGTGCGCCATCGCCACCGCTGAAGCGGCTCCAGACATCCTGATGCGCGTCGATGCTTAGCTTGATATCGTGCTCATGCGCCTTTTCGATCAGCGCTTCGATGTAATCGAGATACGCTTCATCGTAATGGCCCGGCCCGTCGTGCTCCAGCGCTTCCCAGGTGACGACCAGGCGCAGAAAGTCCAGCCCCCAATGCGCCAGTCGGCCGAAGTGCTCATCGGCGTCTTCCAGCGGGAAAGGACGTCCAACGAAGGAGACATTGCGACGTTCGTCCAGGCTGTCGGTCAGGTGGGTATAGCCGGGTGGATTCGCCGGAACCTTGCTGCCGCCGCTGAGGTTGACGCCGTGCAGGATGAGCGTACGTCCGTCTTCGTCTTTGAACCAGCGACCCTCGGCTGTGATGGGCATGTGTGATTCCTGTTGGTGGGTGAGTGGGGGAGATTATAGCAGAAATCCTCTGAATCCTCTTTTTTTGAACTGCATTGCTCGAGAGAGCATAGGTCTCATTATTGAGACCAATGTACTTTACTTCGCGACAGAGCGGTAGTATACCCACTTTTGTAAAATTGCCTTGACATATACCCCAATGTCGGTCAATGTTATAAGTGTCTGGGGCGAGATATATCAGAAGCTAAAGTATGGTTGCCGAGCATAGCGTCAAGAGTGACAAAGGAAGCGAGCACGTCGGATGAGTGCATCCATTAAGAACGATCGCAAGAGTCTGCCAAGCGCATCACATAGTAGTTACACAGAGAGACTGCGCAAGTCGTCTCCCTCGCCAGCTTCTAGCACAGAAGGGTCCTCGCGAGAGACAACGCCGGGCGTAGCAAAAGCTCAGGCGGAGTTCTTGGAAGATGTTCGTGTTAGTCTCCGAGAAATGAAGGAAGGCAAAGTGCTGCCAGCAGAAGACGCGCTAGCATTGATTGATCTAGGTTTGGATAACGATGAGCTCGAAGGTTTTCTTCCCAAATAGCTTCACCAAGAAGGCCAATAAGATCGCTCGCAAATATCCTTCACTAAAAGTAGAATTGCGCAAACTGCATGAGCAGCTTGCCCTGGGCAAACACCCTGGTGATAGACTCAAATACGTTGGCGCTGAAGTCCGCAAAGTTCGACTCGGCAATTATGCTGGCAAAAGTGGGAAAAGCGGAGGCTTTCGTGTCGCCTACCACGTCGGCCGTGAAAACATCACCTTGCTCGCTGTCTGTAGAAAACCAAGCTGCGATGAAGTTGAGCCGGCTCAGATCCGTAGAATACTCAAACAACTTGAATTAGTCTAGCTCGCCCGGTTTTGATATCGTGGGCGCTTTTCATTTCCGCCTGCCGCTACACTACACCGCCGGCCAGGGCCGATTCGGGCCCGGACCCGGCAGCGGGAAAACCCCATCCGCCAGCAGCCGCTCCACCCGCAGCTGCAACATTCGCATTTCCCTGCGCAACAGCAAATCAGCCATGCCCGCTGTATATTCATCGGCGTCATCATGCAGCCGCGCGCAGAATACCCGCAAGTCCTCCATAATGTCCGGCGGGATCGGCGAGCCGGAAAAGTCCCAGATCACCGTGCGCAGCTTTTCGCTGGCATTAAAAGTCAAGCCGTGATCAATACCCCAAAGATGCTCATCTTCATCGAGCAGGCAATGCCCACCCTTGCGATCGGCATTGTTGATGATGGCATCAAGAATCGCCATGCGTTCCAACTGGCGCATCACGCGTAGCTTGTCGAAGGTGAAGTAATGCTCTTCGGGATTGTGGTCGATGAAGAGCTGCACCGAGCCGACGCCGCGCGTGCCATCACGCAGGAAAGTCGGCGGCACGATGCCCCAGCCCAAGGCCTTCGAGGTCAAATAAGCGGCCGTTTCACGATTGCATAAGGTGCCATCGGGAAAATCCCACAAGGGACGTTCGCCCTGCCGCGGCTTGTAAATCGCCATCAGCCCCAGTCCATCCCGCACGATATTCACCAGAAAGGTATAGTTGGAGCCCCAGCGCATCAGCCCAACTTCATCGTCCATCTCGCCTTTTTCGATGACGATATGCGCCTCCGCCAACGAAACACAAACCGGTTGATCGAGGGCGCGGGCAGTATGTACATGGGTGACGGTCATGATGGCTGCTGACCTGGATTCATTGCTAAGGGCAAATTCTCTAGCCTCAAGTTTAGCGCCTACACAAATTGGCAGATGAGGGCTTAAGCCTCAATGCCAACCCCGCGGTACACCTGAGCCAGAGGCAGGCTGCAATTGAGCGGATCCAGAGGAATCACATCCGCCAAATCAGAAAACTGCTGCAAGTGCCAGCCACTTGCTGCGCGGCTGTAAAGCTCCGCAAATACACGCTGTTGATCGAGTATCAGATAAGCTTGCACGCTAGCCAGAGCAGCGTAAAACTCCACCTTGCTCACATGGTCATAAGCCATGGATGACGGCGATGTCACCTCGACGATTAAGGTTGGATTGAGCAGGGTGGTTTCATTGTCATCGCCGTAGCTGGATTCGCCACAAACAACGCTTATGTCGGGATATACGTACCTTAACTCATTGATTTTGACGCGCATATCGCTGGCGCGTACCACACACTCAGTTTCGCCTAACTGGTTTATGAGGGCGGCAATTGTATAAGCAATGATCGCGCTGTGATTGGCACTGCCTCCGGTCATCGCAAAGATTTCTCCGTCAATGTATTCGTGTTTGACTTCGCTCTCGGCCTCAAATGCCAGATACTGTTCAACAGTCAGCCGGCGGATATTCGTCGCCATTATTTGTCCTCGCCAATCCAATCTACTTCACAGTGTAACAGAATCGGGGAAGCATTTCCCATTTGCTAGTTTTGTTTGTCAGTGGCATATGAAATATCAGGTCCAATAGAAGATGATGCGTCCGTTTTGCTTGGCATCGGGACGGCCGGATTTCACGATATCCATGGCGTGCAAGCTGAGGGCGCGCATCTGCTCGCGGCTGCACCACATCCGCACCACTTGTGGATCGCTGTCCCCGGCTTGAAAGATGCTGAAGTCGTCCTCATCGTCGTCCTCGTCCTCGTCACTATCAATGCCATCGACCACTTCCAGCTCGTCTTCGCTCTGTGGTACAAATTCCTGCGCGATCAAGATGATCTTGTTATCTTGTGCTTCATAAGCCAAGCCCATTTGCGCGATGCGAAAGAGCGGTTCAATAGGTTCGCGCAAGTCCATGTCCAGGTTGCTGAAATCAGCTTCTGTCTTGCCGTTATCACGGTCATCGACATCATTGAGCAACTCGGCAATGGCGGAAGAGAGCGCGTGCGCCTGTTCCTTTTCTATGGTGAAGGAGACGATGCGGTTGTCTTGGCCCGCCTGCAAGTGGAAAGTGCGCTTGCCCTTGGGCCCGATCGTTCCTACGGTCACAAAATCAACAGGATTAAGTTCAATAACATTAGACATAATTCTCTCCATCAATCTAGGGCTGCAGCATCGTGGCGCCTTGTTGTAGGCGCTCTGATCTACTTGCGCGGGAACTGCGCGATGAAGTTTTCCCTATGCGCCCCGGGATTTTTCGCTGTCCAGACGCTTTTTCAGCTCCAGAACGTGGGCAATGTCGTTCATGCTCACGACAAATGGTCGACTGTGCCCCAACTGCAATACGCTAATTGATGCCGGCGAGATGACGATTCGCTGAAAGACATCGAGATGCATGCCCAAATAATGCGCTAGCGCCATCTTTATCAAGTCCGCATGAAAAACCAGCGCGATCATTTGATCGGGATGACATTGCACCAGCTTCTCGATAGCATCAACGATCCGCACTTGCGCCCCGCGCATGGTCTCTCCCGCCGGAAAGTACGCGCGCGACGGATATTCCTGCACCACGTCCCACATTTTTCGTGCTTGTAGCTCGCCGATTGCTTTGCCTTGCCAATCGCCATAATCGACCTCGCCGATCTCCGCGCATGTGATCACTTGCAGTTGCGGGTGATGCTGGGCGATCGCTTCAGCGGTTTCCATCGTGCGTTCTATCGGGCTGGCATAGATATGCTCGATGGGAGCCTGCGCCAGTCGTTTTCCCAGCGCCAAAGCTTGTGCTTGCCCCTCTTCATTGAGGTGGACGCCGGCCGTGCGACCTGCCAATTTGCCGGATGTCACATGGTCATTTACCGCATGCCGTATCAGGAGAAGCGTCGTCATAATATCTCGCTATTTGCGCAGATGCCTGGGCAACATAATAGCATAATCACGCATTTGTCGCCTAGCCGCGCTACGCATGCTGTGTAACAGGTTTGATGGCGGCAACCTTGTACGCATCATTCATGCGGTTGTAGCATTGCGGCGCTATACTGATTACGCTGGGATTTCCAATTTTCACGACGAGTTCGATCCAAATGACAAACGATTTTCCCGCCAATCCGCTGCAGATTCGCCGCCACTTTCGGCTGCTGCTCTTGGCGACAATACTGGTGCAAGGCATCATGTTCATCAGTTATCCGCTGGGCACCGGAAGCAAGGACGATAACGAATCCGCGCAAAGATTCCTTATCGGCGAATACGCAGCCGGCAACTATAGGGTGGGCAATGTACGCTACAACACCGGTTACGCCTTCGTCATGGCACCGGTTGCCACTTTGACGAGCGCGCTGGGCAGGTTGGCGGAGCGCGCCTTGTTGCTGCTGCAGTTGCTGGCATACAGCACGGTCCCCTTCATGGTCTATGACATGCTGCGGCGTCGCTTCAACGCGCGAGCGGGATTGATCGCCGCCGTATTGGTGCTGTTAGATCCCTTTGGCTTGCAGTGGGTACATTTTCAGTTGCCGGGCTGGATGATCGCGCTGGTGACAATCGCTGCCCTGTGGCTGGCACAGTTGGCTTGGCTGGCGCCAATGCGTCGGCGCTTTGCCCTGATCGCCCTGGCGGCTATTGGCTTGGGACTGATGAGCTTTGCTCGCTACAATTTCGCGCCGCTGGTCGCGCTATTTGGCGCCAGTTTCTTTTTGTGGAAACATATACCGTTACGGCAGCGATTTGCCCTGTTTGGCATGGTCGGTCTGATCAGCGCGGGAATCCTGGCTGGCTATATTGTGCTGATTCACATTCCCTCTACCGGCGGCACTACCTTGAGCTGCACAGCTGGCGCCACGCTGGTGGCCAGCCTGCCCGAAGAGGGTTTCGCCATGCGCGCCTCGAACGGTCCTCATTCGCTGCGTTATGCGCAGTTGCTCACCTTAACGACGGAGCGTAATCTGGATTTCTACGCCGATACCTATCCCTTATGGCGCAATCCGGGACCCTGGGTGGGTGAGGAAGAACGGCAAGCATTTCTGGCACAACCTTTTGGCGATGTTCAGGAAGAGATCAAGATCGTATTCCCCGCCGCGCTTTACTTTCATCTGGGACCCTGCGCAGCCGATGCGTTGCTGTACGATGTCTTCGTCGAGACCGTCGCGCAAGATCCGCTCAAGCTGGTTTGGAACAGTATCTCGGGTGTCTTCTATATGCTGATTCAGGACCCCAACCAGTCTGCTTTTACGCCGCAATACCTTGATAATCCCGAAGAGATCACTTGGCAAGGCGAAGGCTGGCTGGGTTTCACCGAGGCATTCAGCGCCAGATACAACGGTCATCGGCTCTGGCGGCCGGGCGTAATCTTATATAGCAGCTTGTTTCCCCTGCTCAATATCATCAAGTTGCTGACACCGCTGGCAGTGATCGCGGCATTTTGGCGGCGAGATTGGCTGCTAGTAACGGTGTCGGGCATGCTCCTGTTGGGATTGCTCTTGATTTCGACCGCTGCCACAACAGAACCGCGTTATTATGCTTCGCTGGCGCCGCTCTTTATGATCTTGATCGGCTGGCTTCTGGCAGATCTATTGCGGCGGCATATTGCGTCAGAATGAGTCGTACCTGCGATTCGTCAGATCCGTAAACGAAATACAAATCACTATGGAATATTCTTGAGATTGATGATACGTTAAAACCGCAACGTGGCAAAAAGGCAACCATGTCTGGTTTTTCCACATTGGTGCAGTGGGTATGCACCCATAAGTCCCCTGTAGAGAATGCGATTTGCACAAAGACAACTCGGCGCATTGCTGTATGTCATTTGCGCCCGTCACATCTCGTCGCGTTTCAGCACAGCCTGGAATCGGAGGGTCGCGCGCGTGTTCAGAAGGCTATGGCAGAACCCAGTTAATCGTATTTTTGTCAGGAGTAAATAACAATGTCACAAGAAAGAACGCAAGGTACTGTCAAATGGTTCAACGCCGAAAAGGGTTACGGCTTCATTTCCCAAGAAAATGGTGATGACCTGTTCGTACATTATTCGGAAATCCAGGGGTCCGGCTATCGCACGCTCGACGAAGGTGTGCGGGTCGAATTCCTTATTACGGAAGGCCGCAAGGGCAAGCAAGCCAGCGACGTCACCCTGCTTGACTAAGGTCAAGACCTAACTCAAAAAACAAGCGCCCCGCCTCATTGCAGGCGGGTTTTTTATTTTCAGTTTTGATATACTAAATTCGACAGATTCTTCCACTCTGCGATAAAATATAACTAGACAAAGAAAGACTGACTGTAAAGTGAAAGAGCCCCAAGTGAATACATCATTCGTTACTAGTTTCACAAACTGATTTCCGACTAACGGGCCAATGTAACGCTTTGCGAATTTGAAGCAGCTGAGATTGATCAAGAGGCTGACATATTTGGAGATTATAGCATGAATGATAATCCGCCGACTCAAGGGTCATTGGGGCAACTGTCTAGATCCCTTCTAAACCGAGAGCGCGGGGCGGACAGAACTCTCTGCCAGGAGCATATTTCAATCAGATCTCCACTACGCTATCCTGGCGGAAAATCCCGCGCTGTTAAGAAAATAGTTGAATACTTTCCAGACAATTTGGATACCCTAGCATCTCCCTTCTTTGGTGGTGGATCGGTTGAGTTAGCTTGTGCAGCCAAAGGTGTACAGGTCTATGGATACGACGGCTTTGAGCCACTGGTGAACTTCTGGCAAGCGACTATAGAGGACGCATACGAACTGGCTCAACTTGTCTTACGCCAGTATCATCCGCTCACAAGGACGAAGTTCTACGCGCTCCAAAAACGATTCTATACATTGTCAGATAGGGCTGAACAAGCCGCCGCATTCTTTGCTCTAAATCGGTCGTCCTTTTCCGGGACAACGCTGAGTGGTGGTATGTCGCCTGGACACCCGCGCTTTAATGAGAGCGCAATCGAACGCCTAGGTAATATAAAACTACGCAATCTAAGGGTAGAACATGCAGATTTCAAAGACAGCCTCGCGCGGCATGAAAATGATTTTCTGTACCTCGATCCGCCGTATGCCAACAGTGGAAACCTTTACGGAAACAATGGCAATATGCACGACGGATTTGACCATCAAGGGCTTGCTGATATTTTGACCTGTCGAGACGGCTGGGTTTTGTCTTACAATGAATGTGAGATGGTCAGAGACCTATACCCGGACAGTCACTTTATTACACCAGAGTGGGTCTACGGAATGAGTAACAACAAAGCATCAAATGAAGTTCTGATATTCAGCAAAGACTTCGAGGATGTAGCATGACACAAACAGGCAGGGGCAAGGCGTTTGAGTATGCGCTTGCAAAACAGCTCGGCATCCTCACACGCACCGAAATCGCCGAGGACAAAGGAGCAATCAACGCCAAGCATAACTATGAGTTGTATGGCGTACGGGGTATGGATAGAGCTGCGGCCGAAGCTGTGATGTTCCTGCAAGCGATGGACTCAGAATTTGACAACGCGTTATCCATAGAAATACAGTCTGACAGGCGCGGCCAAGCCGGCGACGCGCGCGATATTGTTGTTAAATACTTTGGCGGCGAGATAGGCTTCTCTGCTAAGAACAATCACCGAGCGGTCAAGCACTCGCGGTTATCCCGGACGATTGATTTTGGCAGCCGTTGGGCAGGCTATCCAGTGAGTACCGCATATTGGGAGCAAGTTACGCCGATTTTCATGCAGTTGGTCACTTTGCGGGAGCAGGGTATTTTATTCGAGGACTTAGTTAACAAGGAATCGGGCACTTACCTTCCTGTCTTGACAGCGTTCGAGGACGAGTTCAGGCGGTTATCCCAAGATCATGGTTCGCACTTTATCGGTCGTGTCTTTCAGTACATCGTAGGGCGACATGACTTTTACAAGGTTATGCGGCAAAGAAGGCAAGTAAGCATCCAGTCGTTTAATCTCAACGGCACATTAGGATGGGGAGCGCGCTGGAAAATACCCAAAGGCATTGCACAGATTCAGCGAAAGCCTGGCAGCATGAACACATTGCTAGTTACTTTCACCGGAGGATGGCAGTTAGCATTCAGAATCCATAGTGCGAGTAAGCTTGTAGAGCCGTCATTGAAGTTCGACATTCAATTTGTAGCTTTGCCAATCACAGTCGCAAATCATCAAATTCCGATTGTCTAATCAAGTATATAAACCTCACCTTGGGAAGTTGTAGAGCCGATGCCGCCATGTGAACCGATCCCTAACGCCGGCGCGACTCCACGAAGTCAATCGCCGTCAGCAGCTTCTGCAAACCAGCGCTGCGATCCCTGCCCAAATGCAGGCGGATGGCACGACGCCCATGATTGTGCAGCGCTTGAAGAGCTCCCGCCGCCTGCGCGGCAAAGAGCGTGCCAAAGCCAAAAGCGCTGCCGGGAATCTCGAGATCGGGGACGGCGTCTGCCGTCAATTGCCAAAAGACGCCATTATTGCCGCCACCTTTGTGGTACTGACCGGTGCTGTGCAAATAACGCGGACCGACGCCCAGGGTGACGGCGCGTTTGGTGACATGACGCAGACGGCGTTGGATGCTGTGGATCAGTTGCCATTCTTCGTCGCTGTAATCGAAATAGATCAGAAAGGCAAAATAGTCGCCGGCATGTGTTCCCGCCATCTGCGCAGCGATGACTTGAACCACATCATTGCCATCGTAACCATGTTGCTGGCAAAGTTCGCGCAGCGGATCGAGGGTCTTTTCATCGGCGTATAATGCCAGGCCATCACGCACCATTAGCGGTGTCTCTGCCGGCAGGCTGCCGCGTTCCTGGAAGATCGAGAGCAGCGCTTTGCTAGCGTCCTTGGCCTCGGCAACATTCGGTTCGTCAAAGGGATTGAGCTTGAGCATTATGCCCGCTATAGCCGTGGCGTACTCCCAGCGGAAGAATTCTCCGGCGATGGCACAGGCATCCGGCAGGCGGATCGTCAAGCGCGGATGCCCGGCTTCCCGCAAGATGCGGATCGCGGTATCTTTTTCGGCGACATCCGGATCATTATCAACCCGCAAGTAGATGAAGAGGCGGTCGGTCACATAATCGTGCGGCATCCCGATGGTCGCGCCGACGACCGGCAAGGCGCCTTTGCCTTCTTTGCCCAGGCTTTCCGCAAGCAACTGTTCCACCCACTTGCCGAAGCCCATTAGTGACGCGCTGGTATAAATGGTCACCTTGTCGCGCCCTTCTTTGGCGAGAGCGCCGATGACCGCGCCCAGCAGCAAACCGGAATGATAATGCGAGGGGATGGATTCGCGGTTGGCGCCAATCATGGTATCGGCACTAGCCCATAAAGCCGCCAGATCGAGCCCGATTAAAGCCGCCGGCACCATGCCGAAATAACTCAGCGCACTGTAACGTCCGCCGATATCGGTGGGATTGATGAAGCAATCGCGGAATCCGTTTTGCTTGGCGATACCTTCCAATTGCGAGCCGGCATCGGTGATGGCGATGAATTGATCGCCGGCGCTTCCCGTACACTGGTAAAAGTATTGGTAGAGTGACATGGTCTCGATGGTGCCGCCCGATTTGCTGGCGACAATGAATATGGTTTCGTCGAGATTGACATCTTCTTCGAGCGCTCTAATTCGCGCGGGATCCGTGCTATCGAGCACGAACAGCTCGGGGAAGCCATCCTGCGCGCCAAAGGTATCGGCCAGAACTTCCGGTGCCAGCGAACTGCCACCCATGCCCAGCAATACCACCTGCTTGAAGTTGCTGCCGCGCATGCCATCCTGCAGCGCCTGCAAGCGCTCGCGGTCGATGGTCTTATCTGTATCCAGCCAACCCAGCCGATTGACGATTTTCTCAATGGTCGGTCCGTGATTCTTCCATAAGCTGCCGTCTTTGTTCCACAGGCGCGCGTTGGCAAAATCAGCATCCAACTGCGCTACCGCCTCGTCCACCGCGCCGTGATAAATGCCCAGCGCCAGCTTGGTTCTTTCCATGATGCCGCTGCGTAAAAGTGTGCGCTTGGCCGCAACTTGCGAGATTAGCGTTTCGAAGGCTTCGATGAAGGTATCGACGCCATCGTCCTGCAAACGTGCTGTCACTTGCCCCAGGTCAATTCCGACTTCTGCCAGCCGATCCATGACTTCTTCCGGTGCCAGGAAATGTCCCACATCCTTGGTGATCGTTTCCTCGACGCTGCCATGATCCTTGAAAGCCGCCAGCGTTTTTGGTGGCAAGGTGTTGACCGTATGCGGGCCAATAAGATTGTCGACGTATATCGTATCGGGAAAAGCCGGGTTCTTGGCGCCTGTCGATGCCCATAGCGGGCGCTGCACCTGTGCGCCGGCCTCGCGCAAATCGTCAAAGCGTTCTCCTTCGAAGATGTGTTGGAAGGAGCGGTAGGCCATTTTGGCGCTGGCAACAGCGGATTGACCCAGCAGCTTGCGGTTGGAAGCGATGCGCGCGGTATCCTGCCGCAGCTGCGCCGCACGGATATTGTTTTCCAAAATATGATCAACCATCACATCAATGCGACTGAGGAAAAAGCTGGCCACCGATGCCACCCGTGTCACATCTTGGCCGGCATCGCGGCGTTGTTCCAAGCCACGGATGAAGGCTTCCGCTACTTTTTCATAATTGTCGATGGCAAAGATCAGCGTGACATTGACATTGATGCCGGCGGCAATAGCAGCTTCGATCGCGGGCAGGCCTTCGGGCGTGGCGGGAATCTTGATCATCAGGTTGGGACGATCGACAGTCTGGAAAAGGCGCTTGGCTTCGTCGATGGTGCCCTCCGTATCGCGCGCCAACAGCGGCGAGACCTCCAGGCTGACATAGCCATCTCCCGCCTCGCTGCGGTCATATATCGGGCGAAAGAGATCGGTCGCGTTGCGGATATCGTCGATGGCTAAAGATTCGTAGATGTCCTGCGCTTCCAGATCCAGAATGGTCAGAATATCGTCATCGTAAGTATCGGAATCGCCGATGGCTTTCTGGAAAATCGAAGGATTGGAGGTGACGCCCAGGACGCCTTCTTCATCAATCCGGCGCTGTAGATCGCCATTCTGCAAATCTTGCCGATGAATGTAATCCAACCAGGCGCTCTGCCCGAATTTCTGGATTTCCAGCAGCGGATTGCTCATGATATTCAAGTCTCCCGAGGTATGCCCTTGCCAAGCCGAAAGTTGCGCCATTGTAACAGGCTTGCATGTAGCTCGCTAGGTTGCTTGACGTTGCGACACGGCAATGCCCTCTATGCTTTGTGCTGTCCACCTGTCACTGGTACTGTCGCAATGACAAGTCAGAATGCGTTTTTCACCACAGAGGCACAGAGGGCGCCGAAGACCGAGGACACAAGGAAACCAAGTACTTTTAGTAGCATGTCAGCTAGCTGGTGATAGAGAGCGCTTATCATCTACGCGAAATTCGACTTTCATGTGCATCTTGAAATTTCTGATCTCTTTAATCTCTGCTGTGGTAGATTACAGGTGCCGAAATCTATTAGAGCGATAGGACGATTTGTCATGCAAGTCTCATGGGTACTACTAGCGGAAAATGTAGTGGTGAATGAACTTTCCCGGAGGATGGACATAATTGGGGAATTTCGCAGTGTTGTAGCCGACCAATTCCCTTTCTTGTTACCCAAATTCTATATCGTAGTACGCGTCGAAGTAGATGCGCGCGAACCTGTGGCGCTGCCATTTGAGTTGACATTGCGCAGACCATCCGATGAGTTGCTAGAACTACACAATAGTCGTGTCTCGGTAAACATTCCTCCAAATGTCGGACATGTCGTGGGCAATTTGATTGCGGAAATCCAGAGCATCGAATTCATGAACCAAGGAAGGCATGTGATAACCGCTCAACTCGGCGAAAGTGTCTTTAGCACTGACATCATGGTATTCTGCCGACGGAACATTACAAATGACACGTAAGAGTAGAAAACGAAAAGCAACAAAGCAATTCAAAAAGGTAAAGGACTCAGTTCACGATTGTTCAAGGAGAGATGTCGTGGACTTATTTCTGTTGCATGACTTTGAAATCTCGAATCGTTCGAATCATGATATGGCAGAACATAGCCGTTTTTCGCAAAGCTTTCCTATCCCAAGGCACAAGATGTTGTCTCCAGGAGTCGTACGCAAGGCTATAAGACTTATTGAAGAATTCCGAAAAAGCAGTTATTATGATAACAGATAAATAAGGGGCTTAGGATGAGTGACGTTCTTCTTTTCGAGGCGCAGCGTCTAGCGGAGAGACCTTATCAGATCGAAATCGAATGCGAACCCGGCGAACTTTCTTCTGACATCCCTAGATATACTGCCTGCATAAGGGAAATGCCATACTGTGTGGCACAAGGGTTTACAGAAGAGGAAGCTCGCCAAGAGATCCGTTCTGTGCTCGTGGATTATATCCTCTCTTTGCTGGCCCGAAACATGCACATTCCAGAGCCTGAAATCAAATATGGCGGCGATGAGTCAGAATATTCCGTTCAATGGCTATGGGAGGGTTGCTTCGTCCATGCGAACAAAACCTTCTTGGAGCACCTCGCGTCGTAGAGTAAAACCCTTCGAACCTTTATGTAGGTACACTCCATATAGTCTTTGGAAAACTACATAATTCTTCGCGACAATTGGCATGTTCGCTTCTCTGAATGGCAACTAATGCACAAAGCTGCCGTTGTTTAGAATTGCAACGAGCATAGATACGGATAGTCTCATACTGATTTCCTCTCTATGCCATTGTTCTCGTCAGCCAATTGCAAATCGGAATTCTCTATGTGATTCTGTGGAAAACCATAGTTGCCGCTCGGTGAGCTAACCCCCCTGTCGTTCCATCCGCCGAATGGAAATCAGCACCAGCAGCGCTGTGATTGACAGGTATGTCAGCGTCAGCAACACCCAGGGCGAGAGGATCGGGATCGTCGCGCCGCTGCTCGAAAGCGTGACGCGCATCGTAACCAACTGCTGATGATCGATCAGCATCTGCTGAGAATAAATCGTGGCTGTGATGGGATTCAAACTGGCGGCGATCATATCCAGGTAGATGGTCGTCACTTCCACAGTGGGGTTGTTGAACTTCAAGGTGACGCTGTTGATGACGTTGTGAAAGGCGCCCTGAAAGAGAATGAGCGCAACAATCGGCAAGCCGATGGTGATGGCCAGCGCCACCGTGTAGGAGCGGATCGTGGCCGCCAAGGTGCGTTCGGTGATCGACGAGAAAAACATGCCGAAGGCACCTATCGTCACCGCCGAAACGGACAAGACCAGCAATGCCAAAATGAGTTCCGATTCGCTGACGCCGCCAAATAGAAAGGCGATGCTCTGCAGCGGAATGGCGGAAAGCAGCAGCAGCACGATATATCCCAGGGCCGATTGCATCTTGCCAACCACGAAAGTCGCTTTGGATATCAAAGTCGTCTGCAAAAGGTCATAGGTTTTGCGCTCGCGCTCAGAAGTTATGGCGCCGGAAGTCAAGGCGGGCACGATGAAGATGATCAGCATCAATTCGATGAAAAGCACGCCGATAAAGAGCAAACGCCCCAGCTCGCCCGTGACCACCACACCGCCTTGTGGCACGCGCAGCAGGTAGAGCAGCATCGTGAAAAAGCTCATCAATGTCAGGAATACGGTAATGATCGCGAAGCCACGAATGCCGCGCATGCGTCCGCGCAGCTCTTTCACCATCACCGGATTGAGGCGGAAGGCGTGCAGATCGCCAATGGTCAGGACGCCGACCATGGCCAGGGGAACAATGGTGAGCAATGCCGGTAGAAAGCCGAATGCCAACAGCCCTACAACATTGACAGCCGTCAGAAACCAGGCGGTGAAAACGATCCACAATTCCTGCGCCAGGATCACCACCGCGAGTATCAGCAGAACAGCCATATTGCCCAGAATGCCGGCAATAATCAGCAGCGCAGCCGCGTCCGCGCTGATGCTGAAGTTGCTCAGCAGTGAGCCCTGCAGCGTGCTGAAAAGCGCGCTATCGTTGTTAGCGGCGGAAACCCCCAGCGCGATCACCGCGATAGCCGCCAGCAAGTTGACCAGGGCGCCCCAAAACATGATCCGCGAACAGCGTTGCAACAATCGTTCGCGCGGCGTCATCAACTCGCTCGGGACGCGATCCCAGGCACCCTCTTCCGGCACGTTGTCGCCGAAAAGATTAACGATCAGCTTGCGCAAGTTTTTCAGAAATTCAATCATGGGTCTATATTTTCTATCCACGCTTGAGCGGCTTGTAGCGACGCGCCAAGATCAATCCAGCGCGTATGCATCATTTCAAAATCGAGCCCGGCATGGCTAGCTGCGCCAGACTTCAAAGTAATTCTGTGACCGATAGAAACAGACGTTGAACTCCATCAAAAAGTTGGTTTGCCCGAATATGACCGGCACGCCATTAATCGATTTCTGTCTGGCTTGTAGATTCAAACTCCTGCAGCGTACTCTGTAATATGCGCGCTGCCGCCTCGTTCCCGAATGGCGTAAGGATTTCATAGGCGCTACCGATCAATTTCAGATCGTCAATCAGCGACTGAACAAGGTGCAACTTGTCAGCCTCGTCCAGGCGCTTGACATGCTCAAGCAATTCATCAAAGTGCATATTTTTGTCCTTTCAGCTCCCAATCGCGGCATGAAACTGCCCGGTTGGGACTCCAAAACCGTAAATTCAAAACGTGCCATTATTCGATTTCTGGCTGGCTCGAAGCTTTGGATTTTTCCAACTCTTCCAACAGTATCTGCGCTGCCTCGAAATTGCCGCGCAAGCCAAAGGGATCGAAAGCATGTTTTGCCAATGCCGGATCACTAAGGAGTTCTCGTAGCAGTTGCAGCTTGTCAGCCTCGTCCAGGCGCTTGACGTTTTCCAGCAATTCCTGTGAGAGCATGTCGTCGTCCTTTCCGCAGCCTGCCTCGAACTGTTGTGCCTGCGACGATGTGTAAACACATTATATGCCTGGATCCGCCAAAAATCATCGCTCACGTATTGATCGGCATGCGAACCACTAGCGGCATTTCCTCCGGCCTGACCGCGGGTGAATAACTCTCGATGACATCCGGGATTCGCAAGCGCTCGTTCCGATACAGCTGCTGCCAATCCTCGAAACGCGATTCGTCCAAAGTGGCGCGCGCGATTCTATCGAGAAAGGTATTGTCCTCGCCCGACAGATCCAGCGATTTCGCCACCATGCCCCAGGAATCCCAGCACAACATTTCCAACCGGTTCAGCGCCGCCAGGTCGAGCAGCATTTCCGTGACCAGGATCATCGAGCCGCGGATCGGCGACTTCGATCCCAATCCGAAGCGATCAGGATCGGCAGCGCCCGAGCGGCACATCAGCCAGCCTTTTCCAGCGCGCAAGAATTGATCGTCCGGTACATCGAGCGGATCAAAACTGATATTCCAATGCCGGATATCCTCGGACCTGAGTTGGCTATCGACACCGACCCAGCGCTTACCATCCCAATATTCGACGATGACATGATCGTGAAAGTAACCGGCTTCAAAATATGCGCCGGTGCCATAGCGGGCGCGAGCCGGAATGCCCTTGTGACGCAAGATCGAGACGGTAAGCACGGTGAAATCGCGGCAGCAGCCCACCAGACGTTTCTCCACCGGACGGGCTTCCCGCAGCGGGCGCTCATCCAACTCGAGGATGCGATCCAGCATCGCGCGCAGATAGCGGCAATCGATCTCGCCCATGCGATCAGGCGCGGCGCCATGATCCGGCGCAGCGTAATGGTTGATCAAGCCCTGCGCGATGCGGCAGATCTCGGCGATATCATCGGGCATATCAGCATAAAGATGCGCGTAGTCGCCTGGATCGGTAATGATGCTTTGCTGCACATAATAAGCTAGCGCGTTCATAATAGGTACCATCCCAACTATGATTGCATTGACGAAGAGCATAGCACATTTGGTCTATACCGGTCAACAGACCCATATCTGCCCAGGCTATTCCTTTCAGCTGAATCTCATCCTGTGGCACCCTTAATTGAGGTCCCGAATCCAGAACTCCAAGCGTACTGTAGGGGCGACTCATCGAGTCGCCCGCTTCGCCGAGCGGCCGTGCTGAAAACTCTAAAGCAGCATCTCCCGCCGATTCAGCGCGTCCATACTGTGAACCAACCCAATCACGCCTGCAATGACGCAGAGCATTGCACATTTGGTCTATATCGGTCAACAGACCCATATCCGACCAGGCTATCCCTTTCAGCTGAATCTCATCCTGTGGCACCCCTAATTGAGATCCCAAATCCAGAACTCCAAGCGTACTGTAGGGGCGACTCATCGAGTCGCCCGCTGCGCGACACGTCCTTTTTGTTGCCGTAGGTCAGTGTCTACGCGACCGCCGAGCGGCTGCTGTGAAAAACCTAAAGCAACATCTCCCGCCGCTCACGCAAAGCCGCGATCACCAGCCGATCCGCCTTTCCAAAGCTGTAATTCTCCAGCTCGCTTTCCCGCGCCCACGTCCATTTGATCGCTTTTAACGCCTGCGGTTCTTCATAGGGCGGCAGCGCATTTAAATAACGGCATTCGAAGGCATGCAGCGTGATCTTGAAATGCGTGAAGGCGTGTTTCACCGAGGCAAGAATCTCGCCAACTTCCACCTCTATCGCCAATTCCTCGCGCAATTCACGCCGCAAACAATCCGCCAGCGATTCAGCAGCTTCGCGTTTACCGCCAGGGAATTCCCACAACCCACCCAGCAAGCCATCGAGAGGGCGTTGCGCAATCAGCAGACGACATTGATCGTCGCGTATGAGACCGGCGCTGACATCATAATGGGGCAGGGCGGCTCGCTTCCTTTTGACCGGCCGCAGCGATTGCGTACCGGCAACATAGGCTCGGCAATGCGCTTGAATCGGACAAGCGCCACAATTCGGGTTTTTAGGGCGGCAGATCCGCTGCCCCAATTCCATCAGCGCCTGGTTGTAATCTCCGGCGCGCTCCCGCGGCACCCATTCCGCCGCCAGCTTCCACAGCCCGTTGCGTACCTTGCCCTCGCTCACATCATCAGAGATATCACAAACACGAGTGAAGATGCGTATCAAGTTGCCATCCAGCACCGGCACCGAGTGACCGAAGGCGATGCTGCTGATAGCGCCGGCAGTATATCTGCCGATGCCGGGCAACTTCATCAACTCGCTGCTGTCCGCGGGGATGACACCTTTATATTCGTCGACGATGATGCGCGCAGCCCGCTGCAGATTACGGGCACGGCTATAGTATCCCAAGCCCTCCCACTGTTTGAGCACCTCATCCAGCCCAGCCTTTGCCAGAGCCTCGACGCTGGGGAAGGCGGCCAGAAAGCGCCGATAATAGGGGACGACCGTCTCGACCTGTGTCTGCTGCAGCATGATTTCGGCCAGCCAGACCTGATAAGGCGTAGCTTCTCGGCGCCAAGGCAAATCGGCGCGATTTTCATCGTGCCAAGCCAGCAATTCGTCGCTGAAAACCGCGCTCATGCAAAGACGTGGCGCAAAACGAGGGCAGAACGGCTGTACATAATCATATCAATCGTCAGGGGAGTGGTGAATTCTGTGGATGTGGCAACTTCGACGTAACCAGCAAAAAAATCTCTGTGCCTCTTTTTTAACAAACCGCTATGCTCGAACGAGCAGTAGATTTGATATTTTGTGTGAGCGCGACAGACCTTATCGCTGCCGCCGAGCGGCTGTGGTGAATCCTCAACGCAGCAGTCATCCCCCCAATGATTTGGGGGGACCGAGGGTGGTAGATTAGCGGCGCTGATTTGCGAATCGTTTATAATCTCTTGACCCTTTTTCTCTGTGTCCTCAGTAGTTCCAATAAAATAATCCAAAAAAACTTCATTTATAGCGAGACTTCTGGATGTAATCCCAATCCCGCCAAAAGCGCTCCCCTTCCCTGATGCCTCGGGGAAGGGGCTGGGGGATGGGGTGGCAGCGCGCAAATCACTTTTTTGCACGACTAACTTGGAACTACTTCTGTGCCTCTGTGGTGAATCACCCTCTTTACTTAGAGTAGCTTCAAGGCGTGGCGGTAAACATCCAGCGCTTCCTGCAAGTGACCCTGTCGCATCAGGGCGTCACCGAGTACCCGGTGTACCGCCGCGTTTTCACGGAATTGTTCTTGCGCGATCAGCCAATGCATATCGCCGATGACCAATTCCAGGCCGATATTGGCGCGCAGCAACGTTTCATAATCGGATAGCGCCTCATAGATTTGTAGTTTCGCGATTTTGTGTCGCGCTGAGTTAAATCCTGCGGCCAAACCCGGCGGCGGCGGCGGCAGCCCAGCCAGATTGAGCGACGCTTCCCGCTGCTCTGCTGCCGGCGGCGGAGGATCAGGCGCCTTGCTGGCGGTATCGGCACCGGTGGCAAGGGCTTGCAAACGCGCGGCATACCAGGCTTCCAGATCGGCTTGGTGATCTTGTACCAGAAAAGCGTCAATCAGGCTGTCGTGCGCGGCCGGCGCGCCGACATTGCCCAATTCGGCTTCGGCAGCGATTGCTTCGTTTTCAGCTTCATGCTGAGAAATCAGGATGTCCGGCCAGGGCGCCATCGACTGGGTGCTGAATTCGTCCGGATTATAATCTTCCAGCCCGACTAAAGATTCCAAAAACGCCATCGATTCGTCCAGACGCCGCGAATACAAGCTTTCATCTTCGGCGTCATCAAGCGCTTCACTGTCTTCGTATTCCTCATCGATATCGTCCACCAGCAGACTGGCATCATCGTCCACAGTTGCGCTAGTCGTCGCGGCATCGCTGACTTCACTGGCCAGGTTCTCCAGCCAATCGAGCGGGTCAGGCAAGTCTTCCTCGCCTAATAAATTTTCCAGGCTTTCCAATTCATCTTCGGGTACCGGGACTTTCGGCAGCTCACTTGGCTGTTCAATAGCGACAATCTCTTCCAAGCCGGTTAAGGGATCGGTGCTATCATCTCCAACGCCTTCGTCGATGACTGTCAAAGCAGTCGGCGTTTCATCATCATCCTCGTCCAGATCTTGCGCAACTTCGAGTTTCGCGACGATTGCGGGTGGCGTTTCTTGCTGCAGGTCTGCGTCCTCTTCGATCCAGGCGCTCCATTCTTCCTGGTCCAACAAATCCGGCAGCGCTCCCGAATCCAGCTCATCGGTCCCCGGCACATAATCGCCTGTCATCTCGGCTTCTTCGTCGGATTGACGTTGCGCCAGCGTTTCCAACCACTCGATCAATTCTTCTTGAGACATCGAGTCAAAATCGGGCATGTTGGGATCATGGAACATGGCGCTGGACACTCCTGAATTGGCTATTCCGCCTGGGGCGTCACAAAGGCGTTGAACCGCTGCTCTTGTCCTCTTCATCCGCAACAGCGTCATCGCTGCTCGAATCGTCATAATCGAGGAAATCTGCCCCGTCTGCAGCGCTCGTTTCTGTGCTGGAGATCAGACCGGCATCATCATCCAGACCGATATCTTCAAATTCCAGTGGGTCGGGTTCCGCTTCCAGGGTGATGGCCGGCATCTTGTCAGTCGGCGTGTCGAAATCGAAGTCCTCGTCTTCCACACCCAGTTCCTCGAAATTGATGTCGGACGCTTCTTCGTCGAGTGTGATGGCGATGGTCTTCTCGGTTGGCGAATCAAAGTCGAAATAATCGTCCCAATCCAGCTCGGCGAAGTTGATGCCAGAGCCATCATCGTCAAGGTGGATGGCATCCATCTTGTCGGTGGGCGAGTCGAAGTTGAAATAATCGTCGAAAGTGAGATCATCGAGTTCCAGTTCGTCGAGATTCTCGCTGACGGCAAGTGCCGATACAGCCTCAACCGGCGCTGCCTCGCCCCCGCTTTGCGGAGCTTGACTGCCGCGCAATAGCGCCAGCCAAAGCGGCGGATTGCTGAAAGGGAAGTAGAGCGTTTCCTCCGCTGCTGATGGCGGCGTGACCGCTTTCATCTCGCCGGTTTCTTCTTCAACAATCTCGCTGACCCAGCCAAACTCCTTGCCGGGCCCCGCGGTAGGCGCCGCGAACTCGAGCTCTCGCTCCTGCTCGGCATCGCCTTGACGATCAAGACCGGGCACCATCGCGTTTAACCAACTTGGGGCCGCTTCAGCATCACCCAGGCCAACCTCGCCTTCGACGAAATCCGCCAGTTGAGCTTCGTCTTGCAAGCCCCACGCCCGCGCGGTCTCCGCGCTGTTGTCCCCAAGTGATGAAGCCGGATCAAGCTCCACAGCCGGCGCATCCGCCTCTTCTTTCGAATCGCTGGCCGTGAGAATGGCCAAATCGTCATCGATATCGCCGGCAGAGCCCTCGCTCAGCCAATCGATATAGGGATCCTCATCGCCATCGTCACCGAGCTCCTGCTGCCAGCTATCGACAAGATCGGCATTGCGGCGGTTCTGCTCTTCATCAATGGCGGGCGCGCTAGAGAGCGGCAATTCCGCCTGGTCGTCTTCGCTGGCATCATCGAGCCAGGAACGCTCATCTAGCAAGCTATCGTCAACCGCGATCATGTCATCGCTGACTTCGTCGCTGCCCTCGTCAGGATCAATATCATCGACCTTCAGCCAGGCTTCAATGTCATCCAGGTGAATCGGTTCGGTGTCCGATGCCGTGTTGAGCAATTTCTGCAACTGTTCGTCATCGCCAAATATATCGAGCTCGTCGTTCGACTCATCTATCATTTCGCGCATATCCGCAGACGGCCATGGCGCGCCCGCCTCATCGTCTTTCGCTTCCGGCTCCATCAGCCAGTCCTGCCCAAAGTCTTCGAGATAATCCAGCGATTCTTCGTCGAGAAGGTTCAGGCTGCTTTGCTGAATCTCCATCAACCAGGAGTTATCATCCTCTTCTTCATCCAGTTGCGCCAAGAGCTCCGCCAACTCGTCATCCAACACAGGCGATTCACTTTCGCCGCCAGGCTGCGCGGAGGCAGTCTGCGCGTTGACCAGCGGAATGCCCCCGTCTTCATCGGCATCGGCGCTTTCGTCTCCACCGCTATCGGAAAACAAGCCTTGCTCATCCATCGCGGCGATGACTGCTTCGGCTTCGTCTGTCGCGTCTGTTTCTTCGGCCACTGCTTCGCCGCCGATCAATTCGTTGAAAAGATCATCAATCTCCTGGTCGGAAAGCAAATCATCGAGATCTGCTGTGGCTGTCGGTGGTCTTTGCGCTGCCTGGTCGTCGTCAATGCCCAAAAGGGCTTCCAATCCGCCGCTGCCCGCCTCGGAACCATCGCCCTCGGTCAAGTCATCCAGCCAGGCCGGATTTACTATCGCTTGCTCCATTTGGGGAAGGCTGGCGTAATCCAGCTCTTCCAGCGTGACCAACGTCTCCGGTGGCGAAGTGCCGGTCGCCATCTGATGCGCCAGATAAGGATCAAGGTCTTCAATCCGCCGCAGATATTGTTGCGCATCGGATGGGCGTTCTTCCGATAACCACAACTCGCTCATGATACGATTCGCGGCGATCGACCAAGGCAGTTGTTCGAGAATCTCATCGGCTGCTTCAGCGGCGTCGGCGCGGCGTCCGGCCAGCCACAGCGTCCGCGCGCGCAAGAGTTGCATATCGATGCGGCTCGGATTGCGCTCTAATGCTTGATTCAAGACGTTTAGCGCGTCATCCAGCAGGTTGTTGCGGATGTGCTGCTCTGCCAGGGCCGTGGCGGTCATCTGCATTCGCTCGATTTCCACACCGTCTTTTTCACGGTAAAGGCTGCGGATCAAGCTAATGATCTCTTGATTGTTGCTGCGCAGGTCAAAGGCGCGCTCGGCGTGCCAAATGGCGCGCTCTAGCTGCTCCAGCTCGTGATAGACCCTTGCCAGTAGGGCATGAGTATTGAAATCGCGCGCTTGCGCGCCCAGCGAGCGCCGCAAGACTTCGGCGGCCTCTTCCCAACGCGATGTTGCAACCAGCGCCTCGCCCAACAGTTGGTAGGTACGAAGGTTTTTGGGATGGGATTTGAGTATATGCCGCGCATGGGCGATCACTTCATCGTGGCGATCATCCGCCAAAAAGGCTGCAAGCTTGCCCTGATAAGCGCTTAAGCTGAGCTCTGCCATATCAATCCTGTAGGCCGTGCCGGCACCGTGAATCAGTAGGGATTATAACATATTCGATTAATCTGGTATTGCCAACAGTGCCTAATCGATGGCTGGAAAAGCTGCCATACCATCCTCGAAAGCCGCTTGATCATGGTCGCGCAAGCCATAAATCGCTTGAATCAATGCGTAGTTGCCACAGTAAAACTGCGCACGCGGCAGGCAAACGCGCAGCTCGGGATAATGCCGGAAGAAACGCTCGATAAAGGCGTCACCATAACTCGACAGCAAGGCGCCAAGATCTTGGGCCGGGTCATCAAAAGCGCAGAAGCTGAAATCGATTATGCCGCTGATGCTTCCTTTGTCAAACAAGATGTTGCCAGTGCCGAAGTCGCCATGGATCAAACAGGGATGCACCTGCCACAAGCCATCATCGCTTAGTGCACGCTTGAAGTTGTCGCGGACTTGATCGCGCGCCTCTTGCCGCATAAACGGGAAAAGCTGCTCGCGTACAGCGAACCAGGTTTGCCGCCAGTGTTCACGACTATCCCCGGGCTCCGCGGGCAGGCCAATGTCGGCGGGCTTGACGCCGTGCAGCGCCTTGAGAAAAAGCGCCAAATCAGCCGCGATTTGCTCGGCGTTCCCTTCGTCGGCAGCGAGCCGCCGGTACGCATCACGCAAGAGCGGCTCACCCGCAATCATCGCATAACCCATGAAGCGAATCTGCCCATTGTCGGGATGGTGGGCCTTGTAACAGGGACTTGGAGTGGGCAAAGGCAAGCGGCCCGGCAAGCGCGGCAATATCTCCAATTCATGAGCGAGCTCAAAGGCAGCCTGTGGGCTTTTGGGAAAGCGGAATATCCAGCCGTCATTCAGACAAAGCACCGTGTTGAACTGACCGCCATCGCCAATAAAACGGGCTTGCTGAATAGCCAGGTCCGGATAATGCGCCTTGATCTGCGCTAGATAATTGCAGGTAAGTGGGATTTCCAAAACGACGAATCGCTTAGCTTATGTGCAACAAAGAAATGCGCTACTGCTAAGAACTGTTGTAGTTAAGAATATGGTCCCAAGAATCTCTCCCCATCAAAATGGATCAAGTGATCTGGCGCCTCTGCTATCCAAACCTCTGTTTCCCAAGATATCTCCCGCAAATACTTTGTCATTGCATGCCGTGATTGAAAAGCGGTTACAAAAATGAGGCCCAGGCCACTAGGTTTGGCAAAGAGATCACTCAACTCGTTTTGTCGTTTCTCGTCGATAGGTCCGTGACTTGTAACCGCTTCTATCAGAATAAGCCAGTTCTCTTGCTTGATGTATACAATTACGTCAGGTGCTTTGCCATGTCTGTCCAGGTCAATTCCAAGATCTTGAAACCGGTGAATCTGACTTTCGTTCAATTTTTCTCCCGCGTCGCCGAGATAAAGTACTTCGCCTCCCTTGGCAAATCGTGGGCAAAAGTCTTCTATTATGCTCTTAATAAGCTCGTTTTGACCTCCAGATGAGAGTCTCACAGAACTACCGTCAGGCAGAGTAACTGGAATCATGTTCATTTTACGCTTACGTCCCTCGAGCGATGAAAGCTTGTCGCTTTCTGCAATACGAAAGAGAGTAAGTTTATCTTCCCAATGGGAAGTCCGGAAACTCCTTACAATTTCCAAGAACGAATCTGTCACCTGATAGCAATAATGAGGACTATTGATTGGTCGATCGGGTTCGTCCGGATTATGATCCACTATGCCCATTTGCCAAAACTGATGGATGGTTTGACGACGCACAGTTTCTCGAGTATTTGGCGCATACGATATTCCATAGAAGGTACGAAAAAAGTCTATCATTTCGGTAATTCTGCGTAGCGGCGCTGACGCGTCTCGCCAATCATCGCTCGGTTTGATATCTACTAGTGACAGCAGAGTAAGAGCAGAACGAGTATTTTGCTGTCCTCTAGGAACACTGATTTCTTTCAAGATTTGAAGAGCATCATCGATCTTTGTCTGTGAGTGCGACGGGTTACTTTCGTCACGCATCCCTATTTCCTCTAATACATGTTGATCAAGGAGATCTTGCGTTGGAAAACTGTCCCCAATTTTTTTTCCAATTCGCGCCAATGAATTTGAATCCGGATACTTCAGATTGCGAAGATCTGTAGCGTTAACTTGCGTATGACCGCTGAATAGTCGGAAATACCGATCTACGAGGGACGAATTCAGATACGCCGCTAGGCCTTTAGCTAGATCACTAGGAAGCCCTGAACCATTTCTATGAAAATAGTTCAGATGATTTTCTATTCCGACGTGATTGAACTTCAAGCGGTTAGGATCCAGTACAGCCGCAGTTACTCTACGTCGCTGTTCTTTGCTTGAGAAACGCTTAACAAGAACATAATAATCGTTTTGTACAAGTAGTTTCTCCACGCTTCCGCAAAAGTCAATTGCGCTCGGTTTTCTGTAACTCTTGATCGGCCATTTGACGTATCCGTTGACTAAGTGAGCGGGCTGTAGTAGAGGAACAATGCCCAAGTCGTTTGGCATTCGAAGCAGGTTTTTCGATCTAAAGTCAACGACTCGGCCAGTAGATACACGTATATTGAGGTCAGTCAGATTACATTCTAGATCACGAATCAGTTCATTGACTTTTCGCTCGCTCCTGTTTGTTGCAAGATGGATTACCAAGTTGCGATCTTGCAAACGTACAACCTCATCATGTCGAACTTCTTGAACACAAACATCTTGGTCGAGAGGCCCATCACTAGAGGTAATTGTCACGTCAGCGCTGTCGCGGCTTTTCACAGCACTAAGAAGAATGTTTTCTTGTAGTACTCCGTCGTCACCGAATGCCTGAGTTCGCGAATTGTATACATGGATACTCCTAAGTGATATTTGAGAAAGCAGGGCTTTTCGAAACGGTAGAAAATAAGGCCCATTGCAAAAGCTGCGAGGTGTAATAGACATAAGCTGACCGTCTTTTTTTAGAAGAAGCGATGCCAGCGTCATGAATACTGTATAGAGATTGCTATGAGGCAAACTATGCGTCTTTAGCATTTGCCACTCTTTCGAACCCGACTTGATCTTCCTGTATGGTGGATTCAATATAGCAATGTCGAAACGGTTTTTCTTATTCAGTTGTGAAATAGCTCCGCCAATAAAGTCGCAATTGTAAATTACGTAGCTAAACCTTACATTTCTGCTCTCACACAATTTACGGCACATTTGAAACGTTCGAATCAGATATGCCGATATGTTACGGTCAATCTCATACGCAACGATTTCCAGTTCTTCTATTTTAGGGGAATCAAATGACAGTATATGTGCCACCAGCGCAGCAGACAACATGCCCGCGCCTGCACCGGGGTCGATTGCACGAATTCTCGGAGGAAACGCATCGAGCGATTGTACCAATTGCTGAGCAACCTCGATTGGCGTAAAGAACTGTCCCAACGCTTTGCGCCGCTGCCGTCCGTTGTCTTCGCGCAACATTTCAACTCGAAAATTGTCAACATATTGAAGCAGGATCTTATGATCGAGTCTTCCGCGGAATTGCAAGCGCATCTAGGATCCTTGAGGCTCTTAGTACGATGTACTGAAACATTATACTACTTGTCCCAACTCAAGAGGTAAAGATCGTTGAAGTAAAAGACAGCATGCTAGATTTTCTCAGGCGAGCATCTAGTACTCTTTTTTAACAAACCGCTGTGCTCGAACGAGCAATAGCTTTGATATTTTGTGTGAGCGCGGCAGACCTTATCGCTGCCGCCGAGCGGCTGTGATAATGTTCTGCTTCAACAAGACTTAACGAAAGCGCGATACTAGGGAGTTGCGCTTTTAATCCTTTTAACTTAGGCTCGTGCAATAGTGAGTAAGAATATGGCTTGTTAGCCGAGAAGGTTTCATGTCCCAAACGCAAAAACCCATTATATTGTTCACCAACGATGACGGCATCGAATCGCCCGGCTTGTGGGCATTGGTGGCGGCATTTCGCGACGTCGGCCGCTTGCTGGTAGCGGCGCCGCGCGAACAGCAATCCGGCATGGGTCGCAGTTTGCCGCATTATAGCGAAGGGCGCATATTCCCCTACGAAGTGCCCATTGATTGCAGCGATTGCTGCGCCTACTCGGTCGACGGCACACCGGCGCAAGCGGTGCAACACGCCGTTTTGGAGCTGGCCGAGGAAAAACCGGCGCTCTTGGTCTCCGGCATCAATTATGGCGAGAACACCGGCAACGGCGTGACTATATCCGGCACGGTCGGCGCGGCGTTGGAAGCAGCCAGCCTGGGAATCCCCGCAATCGCCGTCAGCCAACAGACGGCCACCGACCTGCACCTCAGCTACTCCGACACTGTCGATTTCAGCGTGGCGGCGGATTTCTCGCTGCAATTCGGCACCTGGCTGATGGAGCATTCCCTGCTGCCGGACGATGTCGATGTGCTGAAGATTGATGTGCCCGCGGACGCGAGCAAAGAAACCGAATGGCGCTTGACCCGCCTTTCGCGGCGGCGCGTCTATTGGCCCACCCGGCCCGAGCGCCTGGCGCTGCACCATAAAGGCAAGCTGGGTTACCGCTACAATAGCGACCCAACCGCTGCCGAGCCCGATAGTGATGTCTACGCTCTGCTGACCGACAAAGTCATCTCGGTCACGCCCATGAGCCTGGATATGACCTCGCGCACCGATATGTTCCGCTTGAGCCAGATCCTTCTCGGCATCCGCGAATACGGTGTCTAAAGATAATCTCCAAGCCACCAACCCGGTGAGGGCGGCTCGGTTGGTCGCCCGCATTTGAACCTAATACATTGTACAACGCGAAAAGTCTCCTCCAAAAGCTTCTCTGTGCTCTCTGCGGCCTCTTTTTTGACAAACCGCTATCCTCGAACTAGGGGGAGGTTTGCTATTTTGTGTGAGCGCGACAGACCTTATCGCTGCCGCCGAGCGGCTGTGACTTCGGCGCGCTCGGTGGTAAAATCCAAAAAAATCAGGAGCGCCTTAAGTGTACGATCCCAAAGATCACCTCAAAAAACTCGTGGAAATCCATGCCCCCAGCGGATACGAAGCGCCGGTCGCCGACCAATTGCGCGACGAATGGGCAGATCTGGTCGACGAATTTTCCAGCGACCAACTCGGCAGTCTGATCGGCATCAAGCGCGCCACTCGCCCGGCCCAGCCCAAACGCAAGATCATGCTGGCAGCCCATATGGACGAGATCGGCTTGATGGTGCGCGAGATCGAAGACGGCTTCATCTACCTGCACCGCATCAGCGGCATTGATCCGCGTGTCATGCTGGCGCAACCCGTGTTGGTACACGGTAAGCGCGTTTTACCGGGCATAGTGGCCACCGTGCCACCGCACATGCTGACGGCAGCCGATCGCAAGCAGTATCCGCCCATTGATGCGCTGGTGGTTGATGTGGGACTGCCGGCCGACCAGGTGGCGGAGCTGGTGCAACTGGGCGATCTGGTGACTATGGAAGGTCCCATGATCGAGCTTAAGGGACGCCTGGTGGCTTCCAAGGCGATGGACGACCGCGCCTGCATTGCCGTAATCACGGTATGCCTGCACATGCTGCGTGACATGCATCACAGCTGGGATGTTTATGCGGCGGCCACCGTGCAAGAAGAGGTCGGCCTGCGCGGTGCCACGACCGCAGCTAATTATATCGAGCCGGATTGTGCCATCGCGCTGGATGTGGGCTTCGGCGCACAACCCGGCGTCAGCCCGCCCGGCAGCAAACTGGGGGGTGGCCCCGAAGTCGGTATCGGCGCTAACTTCCATCCCAAGATGGTGCAGCGCCTGCAAGCTGTCGCCGACTATTACGATATCAGCTGGCAACCGGATATCATGCCCGCCCGCACCGGAACCGATGCCTGGGCCATACAAGTGGCGCGCGCTGGCGTACCGACGGCGTTGCTGAGCATTCCCCTGCGCAATATGCACTCACCCGTAGAAACGCTTGATCTCAAAGATATTGAACGCTGCGGCCGCCTGCTGGCGCATTTCATCTGTGAACTGGACGGCGACTTCGTGAGCTACCTGTCACTGATGCCGCAATCGGGCAAAGCGGAATCGTCAACCTGATCAGATCGTCTATCATCGCGAATGCCGTCGCCAAACACGATTAGCCTGTCTCGGCGTCCGCGGTGGCAAAGAAGACCTGTATTATTCTCGACCTTACGAAACGCTGCGGTCAACCTACCCAATAAATCTCTGTGCCCTCTGTGTCCTCTGTGGTGAAAAAAGCTTTTGACAGTCCAGGCCAGCCGCGCGACATCCTGGATATTTGCTACGCCCAGCATAATCAAGTCAAATAATCTTTGTGTCCTTCGTGCCTTTGTGGTTTGTATAATTCTGCACCCCATTACGATGCCGCCCCATCAATAAACCGCTGATGCCACGCTTCCAGCGTCAGCAGCGCCCACAGTTGCCGACTGTGATCGCGCCGTCCGCTTGCATGCTCGCTGATCATCCGCTCAAGAACCGCCATCGCGAACAAGCCACGTTCGCGCGCAGTCTTACTGAGCAGGATATCGCGCGTTGGCTGCATGTCTTGACGCAGCCAGGCGCCCAGTGGAATACCGAAACCGTGCTTCTGCCGGTCGATGATTTCGTCCGGCAACAGTCCTCGCGCGGCTTCCTTGAGAATGTACTTGCCGCGAGATCCCTTGAGCTTGAGATTGAAGGGTATGGTCGCGGCGTATTCGACAAGCTGATGATCGAGAAACGGCGCCCGCGCTTCCAGCGAGGCTTGCATGCTGCAGCGATCCGCTTTGATCAAGAGATCATCAGGCAGGTAGCTGCGCATATTGGCTTCCACCAAGGCCGCGATCGCATCGCTCATTTCATCGTCGATGTAAGGCGCCAAGTTGACAAGCGCATGCTTTTCCCGGGCGAAAAGCTCGCTGATCAAGTCTCCACTGAAGACGCGAACCAGATCAAAATAGGCATCGTTCAGTGGTTTGCCGGCAGCGCTGGCAAAACGCCGCATGCGCTTCAAGGTATCGTAGTAGGCGGTGCCTTCCGGCAGTTGATGCAGCAACTTGGCAAGCGCCCGCCAGATGATTTTTGGCGCAAATGCCATACGCCGCATCAGCTCCGCGGCATAAAAGCGCTCGTAGCCGGCGAAGAGCTCATCACCGCCATCGCCGGTCAAGGCAACGGTCACCTCTTGACGCGTCAATTGACTGACCAAAAAGGTCGGGATAGCGCTGCTATCGGCGAAAGGTTGATCATGATGCCAGACCAGATCGTCAAGTAGCTCCATTGCCTGGGGCTGAACGCGGAAAGCGGTATGCTCTGTGCCCAGATATTTGGCTACCTCTGCGGCAAAAGGCGATTCGTCAAAGCTGTCATCACCCTCGAAGCCGATGCTGAAAGTCTTGACCGCGGCGCTGCTATGACGGCACATCAAGGCGACGATCAAGCTGCTATCCAGGCCGCCGCTCAAAAAAGCGCCCAATGGCACATCGCTGATCAGCCGCAGCTTGACCGCTTCGTCGAGTTGTTCGCGCAGTGGCTCGATATAATCCGAGGCTTGCGCGGAAGCTGAAGCCGGGGCGAATCGCGCGCGCTCTTGCATATCCCAATAGCGCTGCTGCCTGATCTCGCCGCTGAAGCCTATTCTTAGTGACGTCGCCGGCGGCAGCATCTTGATGCCCTGAAACGCTGTAGACGGCGCGGGAACGTAACCAAAGCTGAGATACTCGGCCAGCGCGTCACTTCCCGAGGCGAAGCGCGAGACGCGCGGCACATCCGGGTGCGCCAATACAGCCTTGATCTCGCTGGCAAAAACGAAAACCCTCTCATCTTGATAATAATAAAGCGGCTTCTGCCCCATGCGGTCACGCGCCAGCAGCAGCGACTTTTCCCTCTTGTCCCACAAGGCCAGCGCGTACATCCCGCGCAGTTGCTCAAGGCAGGCCGCGCCGTGCTGCTCATAGAGGTGGTTGATGGTCTCGCCATCACCGGCGCTGCGGAATCGGTGTCCACGCTGCATCAGATCATGGCGCAAGTGCTGAAAATTGTAGATTTCGCCGTTGAAGACGACGACAAGTGAGCGGTCTTCGTTATACAGGGGTTGATCGCTACCGGCGATGTCAATGATGCTCAAGCGGCGCATCGCCAAGCCGATATTGCCATCGATGAAATAACCGGCGCCATCAGGACCGCGATGGCTCAAGCGGCTGTTCATCGCCTGTAGCAATGGCTCGCTGACCGGCTTGCCATCAAAATGGATAACTCCACAAATCCCGCACATGATTATCTGTTCCCGCTAGCGAGCAGCCTCCATTCTAGCATCATCTTCGGGGAGTGCGCCGCGACGGATATCGACACGAAATGAGATACGCGTATCCTCGTTTCCAATAGACCGCTTTTGCTCGCCAGATCGCAAGACTTATTATTCTGTGTGAGCGCGGCAGGCTGCTTTCGCTGCCGACAAACGCGTAACGCTGATCAGTTATCCCTTGCTCAATCATATGTTCAACGCAGCGGGCGATCACGCGCGCTTGAGCATCCCGCAAGATTATCAGATCCCAGCCTTCGTCGATCCGCAAGTGCTAAGCGATATCGCCGACTGGATAGCCGAGCTTTTGGCGACTTGACCTCAGCCACCTTCATAGGTTGACCTAACAAGTGACTTCACTGGAGGCTAACATGGCAGCAAACGCGCAAACAACTTCGGAGCCTGAACGCCTGATCGCCATCGAAACCTGCATGCAAACCGTCGTTACTCAAGAACAACACCAAAGAGACGTCGGCGACATCAAGGTCATGCTGGCGGAAATGCGCGGCGACATCAAGAACCTTAAATGGCAGCTCGGCGTGATTGTCGCTGTCCTCTCCACTGTCATATCCTTTCTGGTCAGCAGGATCCCCATTTAAACTGCCAGGACAAGCAAAGCGATATTCTGCGCCCGTTCTCACCAGGGCAATCGCATCAAAATCATTGTTTGTCAAATCCGACAATATCAAACTAAAATCTAACCACAGAGGGCATAGAGGACACAGAGAAAACCGCTTTTCAAGAAATTTATCCCTTGAAAAAGGTTTAGACGGATGGCAAGAAACGCAAAATGCTCTTAACCTTTTCTCTCGGTGTACTCGGTGGTAAGAAATCCTGTGGATATGGTCGCGGATATTCCAATTGATGCGATTGCCCTGTGGTGCTCACGCCCTCAGTTGACTAAGCCACCTTCATAGGCTATCCTAACAAGTGACTTCACTGGAGGCTAACATGGCAGCAAACGCGCAAACAACTTCGGAGCCCAAACGCCTGATCGCCATCGAAACCCGCATGCAAACCTTCGTTACTCAAGAACAACACCAAAGAGACGTCGGCGACATCAAGGTCATGCTGGCGGAGATGCGCGGCGACATCAAGAACCTCAAATGGCAGCTTGGCGTGATTGTCGCTGTCCTCTACACTGTCATATCCTTTCTGGTCAGCAGGATCCCCATCTGAATTTCTTGGACAAGGAAGGCAATATATTGCGCCGATTCTCACCAGGGCAATCGCATCAAAATCATTGTTTGTCAAATCCTACAATATCAAACTAAAATCGAACCACAGAGGGCATAGAGGACACAGAGAAAACCGCTTTTCAAGAAATTTATCCCTTGAAAAAGGTTTAGACGGATGGCAAGAAACGCAAAATGCTCTTAACCTTTTCTCTCGGTGCTGTCGGTGTACTCGGTGGTAAGAAATCCTGTGGATATGGTCGCGGATATTCCATTTGATGCGATTGCCCTGCGGTTCTCACGCCCTCAGTTGTCTAAGCCACCTTCATAGGCTATCCTAGCAAGTGACTTCACTGGTGGCTAACATGGCAGCAAACGCGAAAACAACTTCGGAGCCCGAACGCCTGATCGCCATCGAAACCCGCATGGGTACCTTCGTCACTCAAGAACTTCACCAAAGAGACGTCGGCGACATCAAGGTCATGCTGGCGGAGATGCGCGGCGATATCCAAAATTTGCGCGGAGATATCAAGAATCTTACCTGGCAGCTTGGCGTGATTGTCGCTGTCCTCTCCAGTGTCATATCCTTTCTGGTCAGCAGGATCCCCATCTGACCTGCCAGGACAAGCAAAGCAATCCCATCCAGCTTTTCTCTGTGTCCTCTTTTTTGACAAACCGCTATGCTCGCACGAGCAGAAGGCTTGTTATTTTGTGTGAGCGCGACGGACCTTATCGCTGCCGCCGAGCGGCTGTGGCAGAAAAATCTCCTAATCCGCCGGCGAACGCAAATGCCAATCTGTCGCCTGCTGATAAGCATGCCCCAACTTCAACACCGTTGGCTCGGTATACGGAGCGCCCAGGATCTGCATGCCGATGGGCAAGCCCTTCCCGTCAAAGCCGCACGGCAGTGCCAAGCCACACAGACCAGCCAGATTCGCCGAAATCGTCAGCGCATCCGCCAATATCATCTGCAGCGGATCCTGCGTCATCTCGCCAAATTCAAAGGCCGTTGTGGGCGCCACCGGCGCGACCAAGGCATCGACCTGACTGAAGATTTCTTCAAATTCCTGGCGGATCAAGCTGCGTACCGCCTGAGCCTTGCCATAATAGGCATCGTAATAACCGGCGGAAAGCGTGTAGGTACCCAGCATGATGCGTCGCTTGACTTCTTCGCCAAAGCCTCGGCCACGGGTCAGTTTGTAGGTATCAAGCAGATTCTGCCTTCAATGCGCGCGCCAAAGCGAATGCCGTCATAACGCGCCAGGTTGGCGCTGGCCTCCGCCACCGCGATGATGTAATAAGCCGGCAAGCAATACTCGGCGTGTTGCAGGCTGACCTCCCGCACTTCTGCGCCCATGTCAGTCAGTTGCCTCACCGCTGACATCACCGCTTGCTGCACCTCCGGCTGCAATCCCTCGGCGAAGTATTCTTGCGGCAAACCTATTTTCAAGCCGGCGACATCGCCATTTAATCCCGCTAGATAATCCGGCGCCTCAGTCGGCATACTCGTCGAATCGAGACTGTCATGCCCGGCGATCACCCCCAGCACACGCGCAACATCTTCCACCGTGCGCGCGAAAGGTCCGGCTTGATCAAATGACGATCCGTAGGCGATCAACCCGTATCGCGAAACCCGCCCGTAACTGGGTTTGATGGCGCTGACGCCACAGAAAGAGGCCGGCTGGCGGATGCTGCCGCCGGTATCGGAACCGAGCGTCGCCATGGCCATATTCGCCGCCACCGCTGCCGCGCTGCCGCCACTGCTGCCTCCAGGTACGTGATCGCTATGCCAGGGATTACGGGTGGAAAAGTAGCCGCTATTCTCGGTGGACGAACCCATAGCGAATTCATCCATATTCAACTTGCCCAGCATCACCGCGCCCGCAGCGTACAGCCGCGCCACCGATGTGGCATCAAATATCGGCACAAAGCCTTTGAGGATTTTCGAGCCGCAAGTGGTTTCTATACCCTTGGTGGACAAGACATCTTTCAAGGCGATAGGGATGCCCAGCAAGGGACGATCATCTCCCGCCGCTCGCGCTTGATCGGCGGCAGCGGCTTGTTGCCGCGCCAAATCAGCCGTCACCGTCAAGTAGGCGCTGATCTGCGGATCATGCGTCTCGATTCGTGCCAAATGCGCTTCGGTCAATTCCCTCGAGCTAATCTCACCGTCCCGCAGTTTTTCCAATGCCGCGGAGACGGTCAATCTTGTCAATTCTGTCATTCAATCCATCCGATACATGCCTGCGTCAATCCGTCCAGCGAAAAACATCGCAATTGCAATATATTTCCCCAAACCGCGCCATATTATCACATAAGTCTCTAAGTAATTCGTAGTTCTTATTTGACAAACCGCTGCGCTCGCAAGAGCAGGAGGCCTGTTATATTGTGTCAGCGCGGCAGACCGTTACGCTGCCGCAGGTCAGTGTCGCAGAGGCCTGCGCGACCGCCGCGCGACTGCGCTCAAGCTCCCCTCCTTGAAGCCTCGGGGAGGTGCCCGGAGGTGGGGTTGAAAACCTCCCCGCGCCTACTGGCTCAGCCCTCGCCAATGCCGTAGCACTTGCGCTCGCGTCTCCTCGATACTGCCATCGTTTTCGATGATCACATCAGCCAGGCGCAGCTTGTCCGCCTGCTTGTTCTGCGCGGCAATGCGCTGCCGGGCATCGTTTTCGCTGAATCCACGCTCGCTTCGCAATCGGCTCAATTGTGTCTCGGGCGAGGCATGAACCACCCAAACCGCATCAACCACATCCTTCAAGCGACCCTCCAGCAACTTGATAGCCTCGATGACCACCACCGTCGCTTCCGCAGTGCGGATGAGATGGTCAGTCCGTCGGCGGATGGCAGGGTGGGTGATGCCTTCCAGCATTTTCAGCTTGGCGCTATCGGCAAAGACGATGCGACCCAGAGCCGCGCGTTCGATCTCTCCGTCTTCGCCGATGATGCTCTCGCCAAAAGCCGCGACGATCTCGTCAAAAGTCGGATTGCCGCGCAAAATCACCTGATGCGCAACTTGATCAGCATCGATGGTCACCGCGCCCAACTCTTGCAGCATCTGCCGCGCCAGGCTTTTGCCCACGGCTATATTGCCCGTCAGCCCGATGAGAGTCTTGCCTGGATACCGCTCGCTCGCCATTACCGCTCCCAGCTCACCATCTGGCACAAATTATATCACGACCAACCACATCGTCCGCACCATGACGGCTTAAGAACAAGGTCTGAACCGCCCGCTTTTCTCTCTGTGCTCACCATAGTGAAAATATTAGAAAAACCAAACTTGAGAACAAACCTTCGCCAATTATTAGAACAGACGTGCTAATCTGACGGCGATTTAGAAGAGATTCCCATGCACGGACGGACAGTCTGGCCGTTTCCGTCACTAGCCGGAGGGCAAGTTGTGGGAGTCTCTTCTGTCTTTTTCTATCGTCAATTATCGGAGAAAAGAGGCAGGATGAAACGGCGTTACAGCTTGGATAACAAGATCGACGCACTCAATCAGATCGAACGCCACGATGGCAATATCGCCTCGGTCAGCGATGTGCTGGAAATACCCGAGGGTACCTTGAAGAACTGGAAGCAGCGCGAAAAAGACTTCCGCCGCCAATACCGCAAGCGACAAGAGCGACAGCGCGATCCGCTGGTTGAAGATCTGCGCCTGCAAATGCTGCAACGCGGTCAGGTCATCCTGGCGCGCATGGATGACGAAACCATTGCCAAAGCGCCATTGAATCAGCTGGCTTCAGCGCTAAGCGCCCTGGTCAGCCACGCCCTGAAATTGGAAGAGGCTATAAACGAGATTGATGAGCAAGAAGAACGAGTCGTCCGATTCGAGCACTACTACAACGGTTCCGTTCACCTGGCTCCACCCTGGGCAGGCGCAAGTGAGGGATTTGACCGCACGCTTCAAGATCGTGGCGTGTGGGAGGCGCTGGGGCAAGACTGAGCTGGGCAAGATCATCCTGCTGCAAGCAGCAACGGAGCAGAAGCAGCGCTGTTGGTGGATGGCGCCGACAAACATGATGGCGAGCCAGGTCTGGCGCGACTTGAAAGCGGCTACTCGGCATCTGGCTAATGTCACGGTCAGCGAAGATGAACGGCGCATCGATACGGGCGAAGGCGGCATGATCGCCGTGCGCAGCACCCACCATCCCGATAACCTGCGCGGCGAAGGGCTGGATTTGGCGGTTCTGGACGAAGCCGCATTTATGGAGCCGCGCGTCTGGCCGGAAATCGTTCGTCCCATGCTGACCACCAGCCGTGGCAGCGCCTTGATGCTGAGCACACCCTTCGGCCGCAACTGGTTCTATGAGCTGATTCTCAAGGGCAAAGATCCGGCCTGGCACGACGAATGGCAGTCCTTCTTGTTTGCCACCCACGAGAACCCGAATATCGCGCCCGAAGAGCTGGAAAGCATCCGACGCTCGACCACCGATCACATCTGGAAATGCGAATACCTGGCGTATTTCACCGAGGATAACGGGCAGGTCTTCCGCGGCATTCGCGCCGCCGTCGCGACTGATTTTTATGCGGGTCCCAAAGCCGATCATCTCTACGTGGCAGGTGTCGATTGGGGGCGCGATCATGATTATACGGTCATCGCCATCATCGATTTGCACGAGCGACGCCTGGTGGCTCTGGATCGCTTCAATCAGATCAATTGGAGCCTGCAGCGGGGACGCTTGCAAGTCATGGTCGAACGTTGGCGTCCGCAACAGATCTGGGCGGAAGCCAACAGCTTCGGCGCGCCCAATATCGAAGCTCTATTGCAGGAGGGGCTGCCGATGCGCAGCTTCGTCACCACCTCAAAAAGCAAATCGCCGCTAATCGAGTCGCTGGCATTGGCGATCGAGCGCCGCTTCATCAGTCTGCTGGATGATCCGATTTTGCTTGGAGAATTGGCGAGTTATGCTCTGCAGCGTCTGCCCGCTGGCGGTTACCGCTATGGCGCGCGCGCCGGCCTGCATGATGACACAGTCATTGCGACCGCCCTGGCTTGGCACGCTGTGGAGCGTAGTGGACCTCGCTTCGACTTCGCCTGACCGGTCATTGGCCGCGCCAACTGATGCGCTCCCCAACTCTTGATGGGCTGGGGAGCGGACAGGTTTCGCTACCGCCCCGCGCATCAGCTAGCGAACATCAGCAATTCCTGCATGAAACCGCGACCATATAGTCGCCGCGTCCCCCGCAGATTATGATACGCTCGGCTCTATGGGAATCTTATCGCTTTCCTCCATGTCTTTCTTGCAACTGACAGGCTCCCGCCGGATCACTATCCAATTTGGCGAAATCCTCTCCTATATCGATACTGTATCGATAGGTAGTCGTTATATTTGCCCCTTTTCTCATCCTTTTCCCGTCTTTTCTTATCCTTTTCCCGTCCTTTTCCACATCACTTTTCACCTCAAAACCTGTCCCGTCCTCAGCTCTTGATGGGGGAAGGGGGTGAAATCACTGCCTCATCATTTGCTCAGCGCATCCCGCGCTGCCGGGTTGTTGATTCGCTCCAGCGCCTCGCGCGCAAATTTACGCACGCCGGCGTTGCCATCATTTAATGAATAGATCAGTGCCGGCACCGCCCGTTCACTGCCGATCCTGCCCAAAGCCTTGCAAGCAGCCCGTCTGACGGCGTTGTTTTGGTCAAAGAGCGCGCTAGTCAGACCCGGCACCGAGGGATAGCCGATCTTGATCAAAGCGCCGGTGATGCCGGCACGCAGGAACATGTCATTGTCTCGCAGGGCCGCCAAAAGCGCGGGCACGGCGGCCTCGGCTTCGTCGCCGATTTGACCCAACGCCTTGGCAGCCAGGTAGCGCGTGCCGGGGTCGGATTCGCGCACGAGTTCCGTCAAACGCGCCACCGACGGCGCATAACGCTGGTCGCCCAAATAGCGAATCGCATCGGCACGAATCTCCGCGTCTTCAGCAGATTGCAAGCCCCGCCAAGCTTCCTCCACCGATGTGAAGGCGGTCATAACCTTGCCTCTCAGTGTACCTTTGGTGAAATTCCGGTTAGCAATCAAGCAAAATCAAGCCCCGGCCCGGAATCCCGTCAGATTCTACCAGATCGCCATCTCATTTGGAATTCGCGGCAAGCTCGCAATGTGTCGTATTCGGTACTCCCCTTCCCTCATTTTGGGGATGCTCCTCATAGAGATGAGGAGAGGGGCCGGGGGCGCAATTGCGAGATTACCACCCAACACCGAGAGTCTGCGCCGGATCTTGCGGCTGATTGCGATAACGGATCTCGAAATGCAAATGTGGGCCCGAAGAATTGCCAGTGCTGCCCACATACCCAATCACCTGCCCGGCCGCCACGAAGTTCCCGCAGCGCACGGCCAAACTGCTCATATGCCCGTAAAGCGTTGAGTTGGGTCCATGACCGATGACCACCGTATTGCCATATCCCCAGCTATTCCAGCCGGCGTAAAGGATCGGTCCGCCATTTGCCGCCAGCACCGGCGTGCCGGTTGGCGCCGACAGATCGATTCCACTATGACCGGCATAAAAGCCGCGCACAAAGGTTCCATTGGGCAAGGGATTGCTCCAAAAGGTACCCCCGCCCGCTACGGCGCCGCAACTGTTGGGATGCCCGCGCGCGAAGGCGATGACATTGCCCGAGCTGTCTTCTTCGACTGGCGCATTCCAGGTGATGATAGAACCGAGTCCGCCAGGGATGAACAAACGTTTTCCGCTCGGCAATAAGGTCTCCGGCGAGATATCAGACAGCTCGTTGGCAGGCGCATCGATAATCACGTATGGATCGTCGACGCTAAATTGTTGGGCAATATCGCGGATATCCTTGCGTTGGCTGGCCAGCACTGTGTGGCAAGCGCCGTCAGCGGGAGGAATCGTGACCACATCGCCCGGCAAGATAACCAGCGCCAGGCGGTAATCGTTGCACCAGGCGATCGTCTCGCGGCTCAACCCGAAACGGTTGGCAATGGCATCTATCGTATCTCCGCGCGCCACCGTGTACGTGGTCGTTTTTGTGCGGCTGCGGTTGGGAATGATGGTGAAGGGATCGTAACTAAGCCCGGTGTTTTGCATGACCAGGAATTCTTCGGCTGCCTCAGGTGGCGTCGCCAACAATTCGGCGATTCGCTCAGGGCTTAATGTCGGCAGCACCGCCGGCTTGTTACTTGCTGCGCCGATGACCGGTACCGGCGTATCGGTTTTCCGCGGGATCTCGGTCTCAGTGGCGGCCGCGCTACTTTGCTGCGATGCCACCGCGACCACACCGTTCCCCGCTGACGAGCCCGGATCCGGCGCCGTCAGAACCAGGGCAGCGCTCGCGATTAACAACAGCAGCGCCAGCAATAAGAAGATCCAACCCAGCGCCCGTCGCCAAAACGGCAGCACATTCGCCGCGGCATAAGGCGAGACCAGGGTCGGGTTGCTCCGGTTGTAGTCGAAGGACTTGCTCATATGATGTCTAGCGCCTTGCGAACGAATCGGCGGGACTTGTGTCCCTTTCGGTATTGCAACCAGCCTAGCCGAGCTAGCCCAACTGGTCAAGGCAACTCACATGCTTTGCGCTACCAAGGTTACACGATGCTTGACAGCGCTCGCGCCAATGAGTCCGGGCGAAGGGCAATCAGCGGATTAATCCCGCTCGGGCGATAGATCAATCACGTCTATTGCGAATGGCAATTGCGGTCTTGTGCCAAAACCGAGACCAAACTGATTCCAATTGGTGACAAAGAGGCTGTCTCGCGCCGGATCATAAACCAAATCGCTGGCGCCGCGAAAGTCTTTGGCCAACATTACCAGCGCGCCATCTTCCAAGCGCGCCACTCGATTCCAACCCAGTAGCGCCACATATATCTCGCCATCCGCTGTCACTGTGATGCCATCAAAACCGTAGTCATTTCCCTGTTCGACATAATAAAGCCACTCGGTGTTCGCGCCGAAATCCGCGTCGATGCTTCCGACACGAAACACGGCTTCGCGCCCACTGTCAGTGATCAGCATTGCGTGCTCAACGGGATCATAAGCGATGCCGGTGAGCGAGCATTTTTCGCGGCAATCGCCCCACCACCAGACGCCGAGGAACTCTCCATCACGGGTGTAGCGCGAGACCTTGCCATCGCGATCCGTGACATAGAGTCTACCGGCGCTGTCGACAGCGATATCGTCCGGCAGCACCAGGCCAACGGAGCGGTCATTGGGAATCTCCACGATTACATTCAGTTCGCCATCCGCATAGCGCCAGATGATCGCGCCCTTCGCATCCAGCGTCGCAATGCGATCCAGAATGATCAACGCGCCATCCGGCCCTATATCCAGGCCGGTCACCGATCCAATTCGTTCGCGGCTGCCCGGGATTTCGCTGACCACACCCGCGCTGCTGATGGCCCAAAGCGCGCCAGTCTGATAGCTGCCGGTGTAGAGTGTGCCGTCTTGCCCCAGCGCCAATGCCGCCGGATAGCTCTTGTCATCGGGCAATGTCGCATACTCGGCGACCTCGATGTTCTCGGCAATGGCGACGGCTTGGCTGCGCGGTGCCGAGCCGACGACAAACCAGGTCATCGCCACGATCAATACCGCGCCAATGGCCAAGGATGCGAATAAAAAGAGCAGGGCGCGCAATCGGGTAAACCCTGTGGGCGATTTTGGGGAATCCGTCATCCAAGGACTCGTTGCGCAAGCAAAAACATGCCCATATTGTAATGGACATGCTCGCCTCTGACCACGACTAACCAACCAGGCTAAGCACGGCCTAAGCAACGAAAACTATTGTCCTTTTGCTTTTCTCTGTGCCCTCAGTGGTTTAGTTCGCTTTTGCTAATTCGGAATCTGATCGATCTCCTCGCCACGTTGATGCGCCAGCGCAGTTTCCACCATCTTGTCGAAGGTATACTGCGGATTGTATCCCAGCATGGATCGCGCCTTCTCATTCGAGACATGCGGTCCCCAATAAAATGGCATCTTCACATCACGATAGACTCGCTCGCTATTGTCGGCGATCAGACGCGCGGCCATTGTATAACTGACAGGCACCGGTCCCACTATGTTGAAGGATTCGCCGATGGCATTGTCGCTTTCCAGCGCCAGCAGCGTTCCCGCCACCACATCGCGCACATCGGTAAATGCCAAGGCCCACGACTTGCCATTGGCATCGGTCACGCCGCAAACCAATTCCGGCCTCTTCAACAACTCCTTGAGGATGGCTTTGGCTTCATCAACATGTTCCGCGCCGAACCAGGGGATGCGGTTTTTGGCGACCGCCATTTCAACGAAATAATTCAGCCAGGTTGGGTTGAGCACACCCATGACCTCATTGGCAGCCAGAATGGAACTGTAGCGCAGGATCGTCACCGGCAGGCCGTATTCTCGTGCATAAGCCCGGCAGATCTGCTCCGATAGCAATTTGCTCAGCGCATAGATGTCGGCCGGCTGCTGCGGCGAATCTTCATGAAATGTCACCTGTTTGGTGACAAAGGGGTTATAGGTCTGGTCGGTGCTGGCGAGCAAAAAACGTTTGACCGGCCTGCTTGATGCCAGCGCGCCTTCCAGCAAGCTGATGGTCGAGCGCGTGTTGATATCCAGCATGCGCTCCGAAGGAAAAAAGCCCTCGAGGATTTGCGCCGCTTGATGGATAACTATATCAACGCCATCGGCTGCGGCCCGCAGGCGATCGGCATCGGCGTTATCCGCTTCAACGACCTCGACGCCAAGTTGCTGCGCCTTATATGCTTTCGCATCGCCCGGCATGACCAGCCCGCGTATCTCGTGACCGCGCTGCTGCAATTGATGGGCAAGGTTGTTGCCCACCCGCCCGGCGACGCCAGAAATCAGTATTTTCATTTTTATCGCTCCCGTTTATGCAATCAATCATTATTGCTGAATATCATTTACCGCTGTTGCTTTCCCGCTTTCCCAAAATGCGCGAAGCTTAGCGCTGCCTCGGAATTCGCTGGACCTGCTTAAACGACGCCTTATGCAGCGACCTCGAGATTTGCGCCAATCGCTCCCAGTACAGTCCAAGCCTCTCGCTATTGATGGGGGAGGGGATTGGAGTGGGGGTGGCTGCCATGGCAACTCATTCCCCAGTCCCGCGCTGACGCGTGGTCGGATCGATAAAATCACGCAGCCCATCACCCAGTACGTTCAATGAGAAAACCGCCAGGAAAATCGCGAAGCCCGGGAAAACCGTGAACCACCAATACCCGGTGAAGACATAATCGCGGCCGGCGCTCAGGATTCCGCCCCAGGTCGGCGTCGGCGGACGCACACCGATACCCAAAAAACTCAGCGATGCCTCGATCAAAATCGCATCCGCCAGCAGCACCGTAACCTGCACCGCCAGCGGCGGAAAAGCGTTCACCAGCAGATGCCGGCGCAGTACAGAAGACGTCGATGCGCCCATGGCTCTCGCCGCCAGCACATAATCTTGATTGCGCTCGCTGATGGCGACGCTGCGCGCGATGCGCGTGAATTGCGGGATCGTTACCAGCGCCACCACAATGACCACATTAAAGAGGCTTGGTCCCAGGGTGGCCATCAAAAAGATCGCCAGCACGATCGGCGGAAACGCGAAAAATATATCGATGAAACGCATGATGATTTCGTCAGTGCGTCCGCCGACGTAACCGGCGGTCAAGCCGACGGTGGTGCCGACGGCGACGGCGATGACAACCGCGCCCGAACCGAGGCCCAGCGAGATCTGTGTCCCGTGAATCACGCGGCTGAGAATATCACGGCCGAATTGATCGGTGCCGAAGCGATAGATCTCGTCAGGCGCTTTCAAGACATCGGAGAGGTGCTGCGCGGTCGGGTCAAACGGCGATACCTGCGCCGCAAAGACCGCAGCGAAAGCGAAAATGACCAGCACAATCAACCCGATCGATGCCAGTGGATCGTTACGCAGCCACCAAAGTCTCTGCAAGTTTCGCTCCTTGCCTAACTCTCACGAACGCGCGGGTCGATAATCACATAGAGAAAATCGATCACCACGTTGACCAGGATGAAGGCGACCGAAGTCACCAGTGCCACCCCTTGCACCACCGAGTAGTCCTGATCAATACCGGCCTCCAGCAGCAAACGTCCCATGCCCGGGAAGAAGAAGATAACTTCTACGATGATCGCGCCGCCCAGCAGATAACCCACCTGCATGCCGATAATCGTCAGCGGCGCCATCAGTGAATTGCGCAAGGCATGCCGCAAAATCACCCATCGTTCGCGCTGTCCCTTGGCGCGGGCAGTACGAATATAATCCTTGCTCATCACATCGAGCACGCTGGCGCGCACCATGCGCGACAACGCCGAAGCCGGCGCCGCGGCAATCGCCAGCGAGGGCAGTATGAGCGCCTGCAACCAGGGACCGAATCCCTTGGATGGTGAAACATAGCCGCCCGGCGGGAACCAACCCAGGCCCACAGCGATAAAGGTGATGAAGAGCAGCGCCAGCCAAAAATTGGGCATGGAAATGCCCAGCAGCGAAAAAATGCGGCTCAAGGTATCGCTAATGCTGTTGCGCTTCACGGCGGAGATGATGCCCGTGGGGAAGGCGATCAACAGCACCATCACCATCGCCACCGCTGTCAGCTGTACCGTGATCGACAAGCTGTGACCGATCAGTGTGCTGACATACTCTTTGGTGATGAGGGATACGCCCAGGTCGCCACGGATGATCTGCCCCAGCCAGCGCACATACAGCACATAGATCGGCTTATCCAGATCCAGCTGTTCCCGCAAGGTCGCCAATTGATCCGGCGTGGCATATATGCCCAGGCTCGATAAGGCCGGATCGCCCGGTGCGAACCACAGCAGCACATAGATCAGGAGCGTGACGCCAAAGACTACCGGTAGCGAAAATAACAGCCGTCGCGCGACAAAGCGTGCCATGAGTCACTTGATCACAATCATCCAATAAGATTTGTGGGCGGGTGAAGCATTCCAACCTGTAGTGGTCCGGAAAAACTGGACACCGCTACGAGGGAGTCCTCGAAATTGCGCTGGCAATCTTGCAGCAGCGAACCAAATTGCGTTTCGCGCCCTGTCAACACCACCCCCGGCCCCCTCCCCAAAGCATTGGAGAGGGGGAGCGCATCTATTGGATCTATGGCCTGGCAACGGGTTTGGCGTGATACCGTCGTTTCGAATGACGGGGCAACACTGCCGTGTGCAGGCCAAGTCTCCCCCCATTGCAATGGGGGGAGATTTAGAGGGGGGTTGGCAGAAGACATGATCAAGGGAATCCCTGCTACGCCTTTGTCCAGTATCCAACATTTTGAGACCACTTCAAACCCCCACCCCAAGCCCCCTCCCGAAGGTCAGCGTTTACGCGATCCGAAGTATCAGGGAGGGGAGTTGACGCTTCAACGCTGCCTACGACTTCGTGATTTCCGACGAGTCGATGACATCGTCCACCGGCGGAACATAACCGCTGATGTCATCGCGCCAGGCACCCAGATTGTCAGGCCAGTACAAGATGAATTCGACCGCTTCATCCACTACGATTTCCTGTACCTGGTCATACTTGGCATGGCGGTCATCAGCATCGGAACTGGCGGCCGCGGCGTTCATCAAGCTATGCGCTTGCTCGAAGGGTTCGCCATTATCTGGCCCCCAACCAAAGAGCGATGTGCCACTGCCAAGGAAGGGTCCATAAATCCAGCGCGTGTGGATATCAATATCCGAGCCGAGGGCGCTGGTATTGCCCCAGGTGGTATAGGTATCGAAACTCCGATCAAAGACAAACTGATACCCGGCTTCCACTTCGATTAATCGGATTTCAGCCTCGATGCCGACAGCTTCCACCATCGGTTTGATCAAGGTAACCGTATCCGCCAGGAATTTGAGCGAGCCCGCCATCAGTTCAATCTTGATGCCCTCGGCGCCTGCCTCGCTGAGCAGCGCTCGCGCCTTGTCAGGATCGTAATTGTACTTGTCAGCCTCTGCATTATAGTTGTCCATTGAGGGCGGAATGCTGGAGCCGTTGCCCGCCAAGCCGTTACCGCTCAAAACCGTATCAATGATGGCTTGCCGATCAATCGCATAAGACAGCGCCTGGCGCACACGTGCATCGTTCAGCGGTGCCTTGGTACAGTTGAACATGAAGCCGGCACGGCGAGTGCTGGGTCCGGAGCCGGCGATGATGCCCGGCGCGCGACCGAAAATGTCGAAACTTTCCGGTGGCACCTGTTCTATGATGTCGGACTGGCTGGCTACCAGATTGGCCAAGCGCACACTGGCTTCCGGAACCTCGCGGAAGGTCAGGTTGTCCAACAGCGGCAGACACTCTACGAAGTAATCAGCATTGCGCGTCAATTCGACGCGGTCTTGCGCGATCATATTTTGGAAAGCGAAGGGTCCGGTGCCGACCGGCTCCAACCCGAAACGATCGATGCCTTTTTCGTTGAAGGTGGCCTCCGGCAATACCGAAACAACGAACAAGCGCTCTGGGAACAAACCGAAGGGCTGGTTGAGATGGACCCTGGCTGAATAGTCGTCAACCACGTCTACACCTTCAATTGGCGTCAGGAAGTTTGCGAAAAGAGAAGCCGTGTCCGGGTTCTGAAGCAGATCCATCGTGAACTTGAAGTCGGATGCCTTCATTTCCGTTCCGTCGTGAAACATCACACCTTGACGGAAGTTCAACAGATAGGTCAGCTCATCTTCTTGCGTTGGCGCTTCTGTCAACAGATCCGGCACTTTGTTGAATACGGCGTTGTTGACCGTCAGCTCACCGATAGCCGTGGACAGCACCGGATTCAGCCGGCCGAAGCTGTTGGCGATGTCGATGGTTACCGCGCTTGCGCCCTGCGCCACCACTGATGCCAGGGGATGCGCCGAATAGAGCAGGGCGCCGGCGCCCGTGGTAAACATGGTTTGCAAAAAGCGCCGCCGCGAAAGTGGATTGCGGGCGAAATGTTCCGCCGTTTGCCGTATGTCTTTTTCTTGCTCGCGATTCATTATTAGTTTCTCCTTTTAGCAATGAATACTACCTTCTTTTCGATAGCGATCATTTAATAGGCACCTCCTCTGAGCTTCTGACTCCTTCAAGTATAGCGAATTGCCGGGCATCAAGGGCGTAATCTGCCCATTCACTTTTTCTGCGCCTCTTGTTCCAGCATTTCGCTCCAGACAGCTTCAACCGTATCCAGCGCAGTCCTGACGTCATCTTCGCTGTGCGCTGTTGATAGATACCATAATCCGCGCGAGAGCAATCGTACGCCCTTTTCCAGCATCATTCCCACAAATTGGCGGTTTCGCGCATGATCAATCGTCAGGCAGTCACGGTAATCGAGAATGGCATCGCGCTCGCTAAACGCCAGGTGAAAAACAGGTCCGATGCCTTGCGCCAGCACCGGCATTCCCATCAAAGTGCCGAGCTCGCGCAAGCCCTGCATCAATTTGTCGCCCAGTTGATGCAGCCGCGGATAAGCATCTGCGGCAATCCGCTCTAGTTCGCTGATGGTGGCGTATGCGGCGGCTGTCACCATCACATTGCTATTGTACGTACCCGAGTGATTGACCTGCAAACCCGCGATCAGCTCCATAAGCTCGCGCGCCCCCGCCAAACACGCGATTGGGAAGCCGTTCGCCATCGCCTTGGCATACGTGGCCAAATCGGGTGTGACGCCGAAGTAGCCTTGTGCCCCGCCCAAATCCAGGCGGAAGCCAGTAATGACCTCGTCGAAGATAAGCACAATGCCGTGCTGCGTACACAGCTGACGCAGGGCTTGCAAAAAGCCCGGCCGCGGCGGAATGCAGCCATTATTGCACATTACCGGTTCCAGGATGACGGCAGCGAGCTCGCTTGTGTTCTGCTCCAATACCTTGCGCAGCATATCCACATCATTCCAGCGGCAGACGATAATCTCTTCCGCCGCGCGCTTTAGCTGCCCGGCCGAGCCCAGCACCGCGTTTGGGGCTTCACGCGGTCCGGCTTGATCCAGCGCGGGCCCGGTGCTGATCAGCGCGTCATCGAACCAGCCGTGGTAATGCCCTTCGAATTTCAGGACTTTGTCTCGTCCAGTAGCGGCACGCGCCACGCGGATGGCAGCGTGCACCGCCTCGGAACCCGAATTGCAAAAGCGTAACAATTCGGCGCAGGGCACGATCCGCTGGATTTTTTCCGCAAGTTGGATCTCCAGCTCATGCTGCGCGGCGTAAAGTTGTCCGTTCCGCATCGCCTTCTCTACGAAGTCGAGCACTGCCGGCGGACTATGCCCGAGCAACATGGGTCCCTGCGCCAGCGTGAAATCGAGGTAGACATTTTCGTCCGCGTCCACCATGCACGCGCCCTCCGCGCTGCGGAAGTAAAGCGGCGGCTGGGCCAGCGCGCGCACATTGCTGCTGACACCACCCGCCAGCGAGGCTCGCGCTCGCTGATACAACTCGTTTGACTGTTGATATCTCGACATTCCCAGCCTGTCCTCGCCAACTACTTAGCCAAGGCGGAAAACCGCTCTCTCCGTTAAACCAACGTTGCTCGCGAGAGCAGAAGGTTTTATTGTTGTGTGAGCGCGGGAGTCCGTTTCGCCGCCGGCGCTGCCAGCTTGAGGAAGGCTCGCTCCACGCTGGGCACCGGCAATTTGCTTTTGTCGTTCATGAAAAAAACTCATCTAGATCGATAATAGCGTCAAATTTGTTCACATCTAAGGACACTGATCACAAACATAATACTAACGCCTACCTGCGAGTTTCGCTACAAATGGCGCGGTAAGGGCGAACTGAAGAGGCAATAATTGAGGATGGGCAAATATGAAAGCCGCGTAGTATCTATACATGGTTGAGTTTCAAGGTCGTTACAACAAATTAGCATTGGAGGCTGAGATGCAGATCGTCGAAATATTTTGACCCGCCGTGCGCCAGACGGTCATCATCCATCACGAAGCCCTTGATAATGAATTCCCGAAGCTGCTGCGTTGCCCATATTCGGAATTGTGTCCCTCGGATAGAGTTCACGCGATAACCGACCGAGATAATCATATCAAGATTGTAGTGGGCTATTTTTCTGGAAACCTCACGCCTTCCTTCGTTTTGAACTATCCGGAATTTCCGGATAGTTGCGTTTTCGTCTAGCTCCTTCTCGCTGTATATATTTTGAATGTGTTCGTTGATCGTGCGTACGTCCTTGTGAAAAAGATTCGCCATGTCTCGTTGACTCAACCACACGGTCTCGTCCTGATGCAATACTTCGAGGCGGGTTTCACCGTCTTCAGTCTGATACAGCAGTATCTGATTTTCTGTCATTGGGGCGCCTTCGCCGTTGTCACTCAATAGATTCGTTACGTCTCCCCAGCTTATCGTGTCAATTCCTGCTAAGTCAACCGCAGTCCGATTAAGCTCAACCGCTTGATACTTTGGCAGATACTTCCCATTTTCTCCGCGGTGCCGGGAGTCGCGGCCGCGAGCCTGTCAATCCAGCGGAAATACCGGACGCAGCAAATGCCGATAGCTGAATCGCGACAAATTCGCGCTGCATAAGCCCGCCGTATCCATCTCGATGACCTCCTTGGCGATCGGCATATAGGCCGCCTTATAAGCCACGGCAGATTTGACCACGATCATTTTCTGCGCTTCCGGCAAGATGCCGATATGCCGCAACTGCGCTAAATCCATGGGCGGGGTCTTGCGCTCGGTCAAGAGGACATTTATGCCAGCCACGCGCAGCCAGGCGCACCGGCCCATCTGCACCCGGTTTCCGTAAAAGGAAGCGAAGTGGTTGTCCGCCAGTTCTACATTAAAGACGCCATCGGAGAGCGCCATCACTTTGCCGCTCACGTTTACTGTCTGCCCGTGCCAGCTATCGACCTTGCCTCCGACATCCAGCCGGATTGTCGCGCCTTTTCTCGCCTGCCAGCAACGGGCCACCGCTTCCGCATCCGCCAGTACGATTGTGCCTTCCAGTATCTCGTGATCCAGCATCGCCACCAAGGCATCAGTACCATCGCCCGGTGTGCCGCCGCCGATATTATCCGCAGAATCCACCAAAATGACCGGACCGTCCGCCTGTTGCAAAGCTTGCGCCACAGCCACTGACGGCGCGAGAAAATGCGGCAAGGCGGTCTTGCGCTTTGTGTGCAGCATGTCGCTCAATTCACGCGCGTAAGCCCGTGCTAACTCCGGCTGATCATCCGCCGTCACGATGATGCTTGCGCCAGTATAAGGCGTATCGGCGTAAGCAAATCCTGCCATCACGGCGATGCAGATGGCCCCGTCTTCCGCTTCCATTTCTGCGGCGCGTTCATGCACCGGCGACAGAGGCATATCATCAGTGCCGGTGGCTTGCGGTGGCAGTAGCAGGGCAGGCCGCGCATAAGCAGCCGCGGGACGGATCTCCCGCCGCAACAGCCTCGCCATTATCTCAACCGCTTCAGTGCCCCGAGCGTAGCCATCTATATGCGGGTTGGTGTCATAAGCCAGCAGCACATCCGCCAATTCGACCAGGCGCGGGCTGATATTGCCGTGCATATCCAGCAGCGCAACGATCGGTGTCGCTGTGCCCACGATCGCGCGCGCTTGCGAAACGATATCCGCTTCGACATCCAGTTCGCCCTCCGCCACCATCGCGCCGTGCAATGCCAGCAGCACGCCATCCAGCCTCAAGGCCCCGCGCAATCGCTGCAACAGCTCAGCTAGCAACCTGCGATAGGCCTCTCCCGTGACCGTGCCCGCGGGCATCGCAGTGGCGTAGAGTGTCGGCAGCAGTTGCCAGCCCTCTTTTGCTGCCGCGTCGATCATGCCGCCGATGCCGGAGCGCGTGCCGCTCATCTCCGCCAATAATTTGTCGCCGCGGTAAAGTGAGCCGGCTTCGAAATCAGCCAGCGTAGTGGGCTGCTCCATGAAGGTGTGAGTCTCGTGCAGGATGCCGCCAATGGCGACCTTTTGCTGAGAAAGTTCGGACATTACATCACGTGTCAGATATCTGGATTCGGCTGGTTAACATGCTGCGTGATATGCGCGATGCCAACACCGGCTTGCACGCGCGGCAGTCCGCGCAGCATAATGATGACGCCCGCTTGATCAGCGCGAATCTCTGCCCTGATCGCACCCATTGCGTCACGGATCGTGCCCAAAAGCTGCCCCGCTTCCACCTCGTCCAGCAAGGCCACTTCAGGCATAAAAAGTCCGGCGCAAGGCGCGCTGATGACCGTGTCCAGATCGCCATCGCCGACCAAGTGACGGGTCAAGCGCCGCTGATTCAAGTCTCCAGCCAGCATACCCAGGTGAATCATCACATTGAGCACGCCCTCGCGAAAACAATCTACCACATCGTCAACGATGCCACTGCCGCCGGGCGCCTCGGTGTAAAGCGATGGGACTCCCAATGCGGTCGCGGCGGAAATGCTGCGTCCTGCCGGCATGGGCATGGGGTGCCCCCACATGACCGGCGCGCCAAAGGCCGTTGCCGCCGCCAGCGACGCTTGCCCCAGGTCGCCCTCATCGTGAATATAACCGATCAAGGTTGGCAACTCGTAGGCGATGCCACCAGTATGCAAGTCAATGAGAAAGTCAGCGTGGCGCAGCAGTTTTTCTGTGATCCAGAAGGCGATTTGCCGCGTGATCGTGCCCTCGGCTTCTCCCGGGAAAACGCGCGCTAGGTTCAAACCGTCGACAGGGCTGCTGCGTTGCGCCGCTTCGTATGCCGGCAGGTTGCAGACTGGCATCATCAGCAGCGACCCTCGCAGATGTTGTGGTTCGGTTGCGGCGAATAGTTGTGGAATCGCCGCGATGCCCTCATATTCATCGCCATGCACACCTGCAATGACCAGCAAGGTCGGTCCCTCACCTTCGCCCGTGACGCTCAGCAAGGGCAGCCGCCAATTGCCGCCATCGGCATCAGCCGTGATATCCAGCCATAGCGACTGTTTCACTCCGCGCGGCAAGCGTTGAAAGTCGAAATCGCGAATGTGCATCAGTTGCCTCAATAACTCAGGAAACCGCCATCGACCAGCCAGGTCGCGCCGGTCACAAAGCTCGCTTCATCACTGGCCAGGAATGCCACCACATCGCCGATCTCGCCGACATCGCCGCGGCGACCCAGGGGCGTATGACGGAAGAAGCGCCCGGTTCCGCCGGCGCCCCTGACCTGATCGGTGATATCGGCGCTGGCCTCGGTGAAGATATCGCCCGGCGCCAGCAAATTGACGCGGATATTGTGCGCGGCCAATTCAATAGCCGCGCCTTTGTTCAAGCCGTCCAAGCCCGCTTTGGCGGCGCAATAGGGTGTGGCGTTTTCTTGCGCGGCGTATTGCGCCACTGAGGAAATATTGATGATGCAGCCACCGTCCCCTTGTTTGACCATCTGGAACGCTGCTTCCTGTGTGCAGATAAAAGCGCCGTTCAGATTGACATCGATCATCTTGCGCCAATGCGCATCGGTCTCTTCCAGAAAGGGACGGACCTCGGCGGACTGTCCCGTCAAGGCGGCATTATTGACCATGACATCCAGCCGTCCGTATTCGGCGACGGTTGCGGCGATCAATGCCTGCACTTGCTCGCGCTGGCTGATATCGCAGCCCATGCCAAGCGCCCGGTGGCCTGCCTGGCGCAATATCTCAGCCTGCTCGACTGCAATATGCGCGCGGCGCTGCGCCAATGTCACGGCTGCGCCTTCCCGCGCACAACTGCGCGCGATGCCCAAACCAATGCCGGTGCCACCACCGGTGATGATGATGACTTTGTCCTGCAGTCTTCCGCTCATCCGCATCCCTCAATATCAGCATTCAAATGATGTATCTAGTTGTACCCGCGCGACTCAATTTCAAGCCTGTAGTTGCAGAATCTCGCTGACCTCAATCAGCGGTAAATCGACCTGGTCCGTCATGCGCCCTATGGCTTTGCTGTCTTTGAAACCGACGCCCGTCAAGATGCAGACCACTTTTTCCTCGCCCTTTAAGCGACCAGCCGCAATATCCGCCTTCACGGCTGCCCAGGTGATGGCCGCGGCCGGTTCGACGAACATTGCTTCGCGATTCGCCAATTCCGCCTGCGCCTCATAGGTGACATCATCGGGGATGGAGACCGCCCAGCCATCTGATTCGCGCAGCGCCTCCAATACCAGATCGCCATCGGGCGGACTGGTCAAGATGATTCCGGAGACCATGCTGGTACAATCGTCAAGCGCTTCCATCGCGCGTCCCGCTTGCCAGGCTTGCGTCACCGCATCGCAACCTTGCGCCTGCACCGAGACCATGCGCGGCAGGCGGTCGATATAACCGGCAGCGCGCCACTCCAGGAAACCTTTCCAGATCATGCTTGTCAATCCGCCGCCGCCGACCGGCACGTAAACCACATCGGGTACATCGCCGTTCAATTGCTGGCAAATCTCGAAAGAGATCGTCTTGGCGCCTTCCATGGAATGTGGGCTGAAGCTGCGTGCGGTGACCAGCATCAACCAGTTATTGGTATCGCAGAGATCGGCGATGTTTTGCCAGGTAGCCGCCTCGACAGCGGGTTCGTAACCCAAGCCGCGCACCGACATCACTTGCGGTCCGTAGGCGATAATCTGCGCGATCTTGGCCCTTGGCGCACGTTCAAGCGTGAACAAATACCCTTGGACTCCCGCACGAGTGCCGTAAGCAGCCAATGAGGCGCCGGCATTGCCCGATGATGCGGCCACCCAGGCGCGCCGGCCCAGCTGCTGCAAGTAGGAGATGCCAACCGAGGCAATGCGATCCTTGTACGATCCGGTCGGATTCATCCCTTCGTTCTTGAAATAGAGCTTGTCCAGCCCGATGCCGGCCCCCAGCCGTGCCGAAAGCAGCAGCGGTGTATCGCCTTCGCCCAAACTGACGATATGCTTTTGCTCGGTTATTGGCAGATGGGCAGCGTAGCGCCAGATGCCGGGCAACTGCGGATCAAGGGGGATCTGGGCGGACTCGTAAAGGACGTTCAGTAGGCCGCCATCGTGAGGACAAGTTGCCGCCGCCAAATCCGGGCAAATCTGTCCGCATCTCATACATTCCAGTCTAAACACGACAATCTTCTCTCACTAGAAATTCACTCTCTCCGATTGTAATCGTGCCGAGCGTAATTCGCTACGAATGGCTTGTATTTGTAGTAACGGCTCTTTGGTCTCCCGGTAATGAGTGCGACAATGCTGAAACGATCTCAAAACGGGAATTTAACAAGATATGCTGGAAAGATTGTTGCCCGCCAAAGTTACCAACCATTATCAGGGACATGCCCTCGCCAAATGGACCCTCACGGCGCTGACCCTGATGACCATCGCCCGCAGCCTTATACACATGTTCGCCGCCGATGGTGGCGCGCAGAGCATCGCGTCCATCCCCATCGATACCTATTCTCCCCAAAGCGCCAATGCCCTCGTCACCATCTTCGCCGCTTGGGGCTTGTCCCAACTCTTCATCGGTATTGTCTACACTATCGTCCTATGACGATATCAGGCGCTGATTCCCTTGATGTACCTGCTCTTCATATTCGAATACTTCATGCGCCTCTTCGGCCATCTTTATTCACCGGGCATCGAAACGGTAAACACAGCGCCCGGCGAAATCGGTAATTATCTGCTTGTGCCGCTGGGAATCGTCATGCTGCTTTTATCTCTCCGGAGTCGGTCGGACTAGGCTTGCGAATCGTCACAGCCGCTCAGCGGCAACGAAAAGACGTCCCGCGCTCGCATATAGCAATATGTCTTCTGCGCATGCGCGTATGATGGATTCTCGTCAAAGCGATTGCGCGACCAGTTCTGTGCCCGGAACGGTAACCGGCGTGTGACCGCCCGATTTGATTTGCCCGAGCAAGCACTCGGCCGCCGCCTTTGCCGCGCAGGGACGGAAGCTGAAACTGCAGAGGTAGCCGTCGATCTCGGGAAAATCCGCCAACTCATACGGGTCGCGCAGCGCCACCACGATCAAGCGATCGCCGGCATGTTGATGCAATTGCCGGACGAGCTCTACCTGCAGCGACTGATCGAAGTCCATGCCGGGCAAGGTGTAATTCTCGGTCACGGCAATAATGACACCGCTTTGCGGCAGATCATCCGCGCGGCAGTTTTCAGCAGCGATCAGCCTCACATCGGCGCATTCGGACTGTAATGCCGCGGCAAAAACATCAAAGGCGGGCTTGGCTTGATTCGGTCCGATGCCACGGGTATTGGTCAGCACAGCGTAGGCGCTGCGTTTTGTTGAGTTTATCAAGGTAATCGGCTGCGAGGCGTCAATCGGGATGCTGCCGCGTCGGTCTCGCAAGACACTAACAGCACGGCGAGCCACATCCAGTTCGATGGCGCGATGGCACTCCTGGCCGACAAGCGCCGAGTTATTCGGCAGCGCGGCCGTGGAAAAGCCCGCTTCAGATTTCAAGCGCAATATCCGGCGCAGGGCATCGTCGACGCGCTCCTTGCTGATTCTGCCCGCTTCAATGGCCTGGATGACGGCGCGAATCAAGTTGCGTTGGTTTTCCAGGTAGGTATTGGCATCGTGATCGTAATGTTCCTCGGCCAGCATCATCAAGTCGACACCGGCGTTGAATCCCCGTATGGCGGCATCAGCCGGATGGTAATTGAGTTTCATCGAATGCATATTCATGCTGTCGGAAACGATCATGCCTTCAAATCCCAATTCGCCGCGCAAGACATCGCCAAGGACGATCGGCGAGAGTGTGGCCGGCCTGCCCGGATCCAGCGCCGTGAAGATGATATGCGCCGTCATCACGATCTTGGCGCCGGCTTTGATGCCCTCGGCAAAAGGCAAGAGGTCAATGCGGAACAACTCGTCGCGTGTGCGTTCCACCGTCGGCAAACCGCGATGACTATCCAGTTGCGTATCGCCGTGACCGGGAAAATGCTTCAAGGTCGCCACAGCGCCGTTGTCTTGCAAACCGCGCACGGCGGCACGCGTCATAGCTGCGACTAGCTCCGGCTTTTCGCCAAAAGAGCGCATTTCGATGATCGAATTATGCGGGTTGGAGTTGCAGTCTGCCGCCGGACCCAGGACCGTGTTGAGTCCCACCGCGGACGTTTCTTTGGCGATCACCTTATACATCTCGTAGGCTTGCCGCGGATCTCCAGTGGCGCCGATGGCCATATTGCCCGGGCCCATAGCGCTTTCCGCCGTCATGACCGACCAGGTGCCTTCTTGATCCGCCCCCAGCAGCAGCGGGATGCCCAGGCGCGTGTTGCGGGCGTAGGATTGCAAGCTGTTGCAGAGATCGAGGGCCGCCGCCGCTGTCGGCACATTGTCATCGCCGATGTAGGCGCCGCCGACGAAATGCTCTTCCATCAGGATGCGCGCTTTCTCAAGTTGGTCGGCGGCAAATGCCAGCATGAACATCTGCCCGACTTTTTCGGCGGTCGTCATCGATTGAATGGTGGATTCGATGTTCATGGAGTGTTTTCCTTGCCTGTGGAGTTTAGAGATCATTTAACCACAAAGAGCGCAGAGGGTCACGTAGGCATTGACCGCCGACACGGAATCAGTTCTTAAGAAATGCCATTGCCTTGTTGGGATCTGTGGTAGACGGGCATCTTGGATGCTATAATAATTATCGTTGAGAGTGAGCGAAGGCGAGGTGGCTATGGCTACCCGGGAGCGCGCATATACAGTAGACGATGTCTGGCGGCTGTCATGCGCAGCGGAAAACGAATTGAAGCGTTACACCGTGATAGACGGGGAGCTTAATGTATCGATGTCACCGGGCTATTTGCATGCTAGGATTGCGAGCGAAATTGCGCGTCTTTTGGGAAACTTTGTTGTTGATCGCGACTTGGGCGAGGTGACAGTCGAGAGCGGGCATTACCCGCCGCAGGATCGCCACACCCTGCTGCTGCCGGATGTAGCTTTCATCAGAAAAGAGCGCGCGCCCACGCCGGACTTTGAGCGCTTTGTGCCTTTTATGCCTGATTTGGCGGTGGAGATCATTTCGCCGTCGCAATCTCTGGCGGAAGCGCGTCGTAAAGCCAAAGTCTACCTGCGCCATGGCACTGCGGTGGTCTGGCTTGTCCACCCGGCAGAGCAAAACGCCGAGATTTGGACCGCCGGGAACGAGGACGTGCCGAAAAGCGAGACGATCGGTTCGGACGACGAATTAAGCGGCGGCGCTGTCCTGCCCGGATTCGCGCTGCCGCTAAGCCGCTTGTTCCCACATAACCGCAAATAAGGAAACGAGCACGAATGAGTTTGCAGATTTCACATTTCAAATTGGGGCTGTGCATAGGGTGAGCCAGGCAGCCCGGACGAGGGTTGTCAGGTTTCCAAAATATTGAAGTCTCTATAGGTGCTTCACCTTGGTTCACTTCACGGCGCCCATGGTCAAGCCGCGCACCAGATAGCGCTGGAAGAACAGCGCCATGATGAAGGGCGGCAGCATCGTCACCACCGCCGCTGCCGACATATCCTCCCAAGCCACCTCGTATTGCCCGATGAACAAGGTCAGCACAACGGTCAATGGCTGCGAATCGTTGCTGCGGCTGAATATGAGCGGGATCAGGAAATTGTTCCAGGTCGATAGCATCGTCACCAAAAAAACCGCCACCATGCCCGGACGCGCTAATGGCAAGATAATGCTGTATAGCAGGCGCCAGCGGTTGGCGCCATCAACGCGCGCGGCGTCTTGAATCTCTTCCGGGATATCGCGCACGAAGGTGGTCATCATCCACACCGAAAGCGGCATCAGCAGCGTGACAAATATCAAGATCAATCCCAGCAGCGTATCAATCAATTCCAGGCGCGACATGATGAAAAATAAGGCGATCAATGATACCCAAATCGGCAGCGGCAGCATTAGCATAATCAGCAGAAAGATCATGTTCTTGCCACGAAACCGCACACGCGCGAAGACATAACCCGCGCCCGTTGCCAGCAAAGTCACGATGCCCGCCGCTGCCACGCTGATGATGGCGCTGTTGCGCAATCCCGAGCTCATCAGATCGGCAGTCGGCGAGAATCCGCCATCGCGAAACTTTGCGCCTTCGTTGAAGATCGTGCGATAAGATTCCAAGGTCGGTTCGCTGGGGAACCAGATTTTGTAAGGGCGCGCGTACAACTCTCGACGCGTCGAGATGCTGCTGACCGCCACCCAGTAGATCGGTGCCAGCGCCCAAATCAGCACGATAGCGCAGAGCGCATAGATGATGCTCAAGCGTAAGCGTTCCTGACCGCGCAGTCCCAGGTTCATGCTTCCTGCACTCCCTGATTGTAGACGCGCAAGACGAAGATCATGCCCACCACCAGCGACATTGCCAGGATGATATAAGACAGCGCCGCGCCCAAACCCAGACGCAAATCGCGGAAGACCAATTCGTAGTTGTATAACATCAGCGTCTTGGTGAAGGGATTCATCGCCCCGCCGGCAGATCCGCCCGCGGTCAGGGTCCAGACGACATCGAAGATTTGAAAGGCGGCGATAAACTCCACCACCAGCGCAATGCCGAAAGAAGGCAACAGCAAGGGAAAAGTAATGAAGCGTACACGCGACAGCGCGTTGGCTCCGTCCACTTTGGCCGCATCAAAGAGGTCATCGGGGATGCTTTGCAAGCCCGCCAGCAGGATGATGGTCGGGAAAGCATAACGCGTCCAGGTCTGCACCACGGCCACCCAGAGAATCTGTGTTTCCGGTGCCCGCAGCCAATATTGGTACTCCTGAATCAAGCCGAACTGGTAGAGGAATCCGTTTAGCGCCCCATATTCGCCATTGAGCAGCCAGCCCCACAAGAAACCGTTGACCACAGGCGGCAGCATCCAGGGCAAGATTGTCAGCGTGCGCATAATACCGCGGCCGGGGAAGCGCTGATTAAGCAGCATAGCAATGCCGAACGCGACTGCCATCTCCAGGGGTAGCGTCAGCGCCACGACCCTGAAGCTGCGTTCAGTGACTTCCCAGAACTCTTCGTCTTCTACCAGCTTGATGTAATTGTTGAGACCGACTGCTTTTGGCTTCTGGTTGCGGATGCGCAGATTTCTGTTTGTCAGGCTGGTCCCGAATGTATCGACAGCCGGGTAATAGATGAAGAGCGCGATCAGTAAAACGATCGGCAGCAGAATGATGAAGACAAATCGCGAATCGGATGAAAAGACGCGCTTGATCACTTAAAGAAACTCCGTGGCCAATCCCCTCTAAATCTCCCCCATTGTAATAGGAGAGACTTGGACAACACACTGCGGACTTTGGCCGGGTATCGAATTTGCTGCACGGTGTATCGCTCCGTCCTTCAGACGATGCTCGAGAAATGCGCTCCCCTCCCTGATGCTTCGGGGAGGGGGCCGGGGGAGGGGTTGATTCAACCGAATCCCAGCCCCGCAAATAGCTTGGGTCTAGCCTACTCGTATTCTTCCTTGAGCTCGTTCCACTCTTCCGCCAGCGCATCAATCAAATCATCGGCGGACATGTCGGTTTGCATCGCTTCCAGGATGTGCTCACTCACCGAAGCAGCCCAGGGTCCCCACCAGAGCGCAAAACGGGGCAACTCGTGAACGTGCATGCCCTGCTCGACGATCTCGTCATAGCCCTGAATCACGCCCTCTTCGTTCAGCGCGGCGGCAACCGACGGACGTGAGGGATAGAGCCCGTAAGCATTGAAGATGGCCGTCTGTGTGCCTTCGCTGACATACCACTTGATGAACTCCCAGGCGGCGTCGGCATTTTCGCTATCACGGGCGATGCCGAGTCCCGCATGGAACGTCCAGGTATTTCCCTCTTCCGGCAGCACCAGATACTCAGCATCGGGCGCTTGCTTCGAGCTGTCGGGGTTGTTGGCCACGGCCAGCGAACCTTGCCAGGCTTGATGGAAGACGCCGACACCGCTCCAAAATAGACCGTGCTGGTTGATGCTGCCCGCGAGAATCTCGGGGCTGATCAGATCGTGGTCGAAGAAGGTCTTAAACAGCGCCATGGCTTCGCGCGCCTTGCTGCCTTCATCGGCAAAGACGGGGTTAAGGTCGTCATCGAACATCGGATCGCCCATGCTCAGCGCCATCAGCCACCACGACCAGTTGATGGCGCCCATGGCGATCGGGTGTTCATCAACGCCAGCTGCCTTAATGGCCATCGCCTGCGAATGCAGCTCGTTCCAGGTGGTCGGCGCTGAATCGAAACCGGCTTCCGCCAGCTTGGCCGCGTTGTAATCCATCATCACCAATTGTTGGTAAGTCGGGACGACATATAGATCGCCATCAACCGTCCAGAAGCTCATATGATCCAGGTCGTCAAGCGGCAAATCACCCCTGGCGACGAAGTCTCCCAAGGCCATTACGTTGCCGGTGGCGACGATATTGGATGGACCCTCTTCAGTAACGAAGATCACATCAGCCGGCGCTTGCCCAGCTGCCGCCGAAACTTGTACACGGCTGAAGAGATCGGCCAACTGTACCGACTGAATCTCGACGGTGATGCCGCTCTCTTCCATGAATGCGTTCAGCGCATCCTCGTCGGGCGGTACACCCCAGGGCGGGGTCAGGAACGAGATTGTCGTATCCTGCGCCTGCGCGGCGAATCCCATCGAAAATACTAGCACCAGAATTAGCATTAAGTTAACGCGTTTGGCAATCTTCATTGCTTTTCTCCCTTTTGAGATTAACTTGATTTAGACATACGAGCCTGGACCTGGATAGGCTAAAACGCGCACCGGAAAGCAAACCGGCAACATCAATCAAGTGTCCAAACTACAAACAATTATAACGGCGAAGACCCTGTGGCGCAAAATCGTTTGGCGGCGTGTATTTCAATAATCTGGCAGAATGACATAAATCGTGAATTCATTTGTCCCAATACAAGCTAACACCGACAGTGGGTTCTCTATTGGCATACCCCTCTGCACAAACGAACAGGAGCTTAATTATCTTACGAGACTGCGGCAGACCTTATCGCGGTCGTCGAGCGGCTGTGAGATTCTAGATTGGGAACGATAGGCAAACATTCTGAAATGCAGCCCTACGTGAATCTATCAGCAGTAACGCAAATATGCGCTGGTGTAACCGTTACTCGCACTTCCCCTGCATCGTCACATAACCGGCGCTGATCCAGCCCAGCGTGCCGTTGTAATCCACCATGAACCAGTCGCCTTGCCGATCCAGCGCATCAACCGCCGTGCCCTTAGGCACAAGCCCGATCTTGTTGCCATTGGGAGTCGCGCGGAAGTTCAGAAAATCGCTGGTCGTCACGCTGCATTCACGGGTGACGACCATGATCTCTCCGGCAGCATTCGAGAGATAAAACTCCAACTCATATTCGGTTGGCAAGCTGGTTTGTGCCACGATGGGTGAAACGGCTACCAGCGCTCGACTCACGCCGGGCAAGAGATCCACATTCAGGTCTCCATTACCGGTCACTAAAGCTCGGCTGACCTGCAAGCCGTCGCGGGTCTCTTGCACGACTTGCAGCCAGGTAGTGTGTGGCAAGCGATTATCGGTGCGGATCCAGCCTTCCTCAATCCACGCAGCGTCGGGAGATTCAAAGCCGTCATGAAAATCTGTCGTGCTTATGCGCAGGTCGTCGATTGCCATACCACCATAAGAGGTGGCGACGTTCGACACGACCTCGAATCTAATCGTTACGATGCCCGGCGCGTAATCGCTCAGGTCTATGCGCTCGTAGAGCCAGCGACCAGAGCGCCCAGTATAACCATAGGAATCGAAATCGCTGTACACGTTTGAACCTTCGGTGAGAACCCCAGGCAGCGTCTGCCAAGATCTGCCGTCATCATCACTGATCGTGACGTAGCCGAATTCCAAGTATTCTTCGAGGTCATACCAGATGCGGTATCGTAGCCATACCGGGCGATGCGCGGGGAGGGCAAAGGCGCGGGTCAGTTTGCTATTGCTGCGATCGCCCGTGACCGCGTAGGCAAAAAAGTCGCCCTCTACGGGAGCAGCCTCTATAAGCTGAGCTACGGGCGCTTGCCGCAGGCGCAAATAGAGTTTATCCGCGCCGCGCACATCGACTGTGAAGTAATCGCTGCTGTACTGGGGCAAAATGCCGTTATGCGATGCGGGGAAACTGTTTAGGCCGGCTACGGGCTGCGGTGGTGTCAATTTGTCTTCCAGCGCTCTATAGCCATAGCCGCGCTTGGCATCCAGAAAGTAGTTCGCCATGACCCAATCGGCAAAGACATCATCCGCGGAGACGCCGGCGTATTCGCGCAGAACCTTATCGACAGCGCGCCAGCCGTCAGCCTTTTCAACGAGCAAGCGCGCCATGATGTCGTCCCCGAATTGCTCAGCCAAATAGATCATGAACAGGACGCCAGCGCCATATTTCGGACCCTTGTCTTCAGCCGCCTGCCTTTGCGTCAAGCCGATATCAGGCCTTTCGAGAAACAAATCGACCTCGGCGTGCGTACCGCTTCTGATTAAAGTACTTCTGGCCGACAGCGAAAGCGGCGTAAATTGCCAAGGCTTCGTCGAGCCAAAGCGCTTCGCCCAAGTCGCTATGGAAGTGCAGGACGTGCAGGAATTCATGGGAGATAACTTCCATGAGTACCTTATAAAAGAAGTCGTATTGGTCATCTAGTGCAAGGTTGACCACCAACATCTCGCGTTGGTTGCTATAGGCATACAGGCGACGGGGGCGCGCATACGCCGGCGTGAAGTAGCCCGCCTGCGTACTTTCGGGATCATGTATCATAGCAATGGTCAAGCGAAGGTCGCCGTCAACACCGGGCGGCTCGGCAAACTGGAAGAGTTTTTGCATGGGGTCCAGTACGGCGGTCTCGATGCGTTTCGCCAGTGCCTGCGCCCGCCACAAAGGGTAGTCTATGTCTTGTTGAATCCAGATCAGGACACGTTTCGTCTGCGCACGCATTTCCATTGTGTACGCGCTCGCTTACATGGTTGGCGCCGAAGGTCAAACTGAACCAATCGCGGTCGCTGATTTCGTATTGTGGCGGGTTGGTGGGCGGCTCGTGAAGTGGGTGCTGCCGGGACATACGGCGAACCATATCTGCATAGTCGAATGCCGGAGAATCCAGATTCGCCAGGGCATCAAGCGTGGGAAAGACATTGTCTTGAGCCAGCAAGGGCAGATGGAGCAAGAGCATGACGATGAAACTTAAGCTTTTGAATCGCATATGAGCTCTCAAGATTGGCGAAAGATTGAAGCACATAATAGCCATTTTGATCGTGCAATTCTCAAATCGTAGGCATCAAGGTGGGGCAGCGACTGTAAAGCGAAGAATAGGTGATTGGATTGGGGCGAGATACGCGCGTCAGCGCATCGCCAGCAAATCCGAGCTGCTGCCCGTCTCCTGCGGTGTGGCATACACGCCATTCTCCACCTGTGCCGGCTGAACAAAGTGCTGGCGCAGGTGCGGGATGTACTCCAGGAAGATCGCTTCGTGACCCAGCGCGATATGATTAAACAAGACCAGGTGCTGATGGATCTGCCCCATATCGCCAACATGCGGCACCACCGGAACACCGTATTTCCGCGCCAGCAAACTGACCGTGATGAACTCGCTGACGCCGCCGAGCCGCACACAATCGGGCTGCAAGAATCCCGCTGCATCCGCCTGCAAATAATTCTTGAAAATCACTTGATTGGGCACATGCTCGCCGATCGCCAACTGCAGCGGCGCGATGGCGCGGCTCAGCGTTTGATGGGCGAGTACATCATCGGGGTGGGTCGGCTCTTCGATCCAAAATGGATTCATGTCCCGCAACTGCTCGCACATGGCGTTCGCTTGCGGCAGCGTCCACTGCTGATTGCAATCCAGCATGACGCGCACAGCGTCACCGACGGTTTCCCGCACCAGGAACGCGCGGCGGATATCTCGCCCTGCGTCTTCCGAACCAACCTTCAGCTTGACCGATCCGAAGCCCTGATCCATTGATTTGTGGATATTGTCTTTGACGGTGTCATCGGAGTATTGAAACCAGCCGATCGATGTGTCGTAGCCCGGATAGCCTGTTTCGAGGATCTGCTCTCGCGCCGAACGTCGCGCGGTTTCGTCGCGCAAGATCGTCAAGGCCTCGGCTTCGCTGAGCGCATCTTCCAGATAACGCAAATGCAGCGTCGCCAACATTTGCTCGGGTTCCAGATCCAGCAGCAGGCGCCACAGCGGCAAACCGCGCGACTTCGCCCAAAGATCCCAGCAGGCGTTTACGATGGAAGACAGCGCCAGATGCGCCACGCCCTTGTGCGGACCCAACCAGCGGTATTGCGGGTCTTCCAGTATCCGCGCATAGACTGTCCCGAAGTTCGCCATCAGGGCTTCGATCTCTTTGCCGACCAGGATTTGACCGAGAACAGCGATGGCGCGGCAGACCAGATCGTTACCGCCGCCCAGGGTAAATGCCAGTCCTATGCCAGATATAGCTGTGTTTGTCTTGAGTTGCGTGACCGCGTAAGAGTATTGGGGGTTGGAATGCACACTGTCGGCGCCGGCGCCTTCTTCAAGTTCGTAGCGCAGATCATGCGTATGGATCGCCTTGATGACTATCGCTGGCATGGTGCGCGCTCCCGAATATGTGTTTTGCTTGCAAAAACTTGTTTTATAGGTAAAATGAACGCGCTGCCAGTCAATGCCCCTTCATCGGCGTCAACATAATGTAATGTATAACGCCAACAAAACGGAAGAAATACGGCAAGGGAATAACGCGTTGACGGCTGACAATTGCGAGTCATCGCTTGGCAAAATTCTTGAGGGCATTTTATCCGGGAAGAAGGGAGTAAGACATCGCCAATTACCGAGGAAACAGCACAGGCAGTATTTTCGCAAGGTTTTCTGCAGAATAGGAGATAACAAATTATGCTACGCAAATTCTCTCTGATCGTTCTTGTTCTCGCTCTGGCCGCGCTCTTGGCGCTGACAGTGACCGCCCAGGACGAAGCGCAATACGCTGGCCTGGACATGGATTTGTCCGGCGTTACCATCAAGATGGCGAACATCGGTGGCGGTCTTTACGAAGTGATGTACGAAGCCATCGCGATCTTTGAAGAAGCTACTGGCGCGACAGTGGAGATTGTCGCCTTGCTCGACGGTTTCGCCATTGATCAAAAGCTCAAGGTCGACTTCGCGACCGGCGCCGCCGATTATGATGTTGCATGGGATCACACCAGTTTCGTCGCGCAGTACACGCCCTTCCTGCATCCGCTGCAAGATTTCTTCAGCGAAGAAGAATTGGCGGCCTTCAGCCCGGCGATTCTCGATGCCGCAACAATCGACGGCAACCTATACCTGATTCCACGTCATGCCGATATCAGCCCGATCCACTATCGCGCCGATCTCTTCTCGGACGAAGCGATCGCGGCCGCCTATATGGACGCTACCGGCGAGGAACTCACCGTTCCCACCAACCTGGAACAAATCGACCGGCAAGCCCGCTTCTTCGTCGAGAACGGTCATAGCACCTTTGGTTATTCCCTGGCGGGCAAGGAAGAGGCATTGACCGGCCGCTTCTACGAGATGCATTTCGCCAGCGGTGGTTCGCTCTTCGACGAGAACTATGAGCCGACCTTCAATGACGCGATCGGCGTCGCCGTTGCCGAATTAATCACCGGCTGGTACCAGGATGGCATCATCCCGTCCGACACCACCTCCCTGTTGTGGGATGGCGTCGCGCAGAACTTCTGCAATAACGATGTCGCCATCAAGCTGGAATGGTACGGCTGGTACAGCTACTTCCAGAATCCGGATTCTTGCGCGGTTGCTGGCAACTTCGGCTTGGCGCGTGGTTTCACCGGTCTTTCGGTCGGTGGCGATGCTGTACGTCCTTCCGGTTGGGCGGGCGCGCATGCCTTCTCCATCCCGGCCACCGCGCCAAACCCGCAGGCCGGCGCTGAACTGATCCGCTTCTTGAGTTCCCAGCGTATCGCCTACGAAGAAGCGCTCTTGGGCTTCTTGCCGACGCGCGGCGATGTCTGGGATCGCATCATCGCTGATGCTGCCGACGCCGAGAATCCGCTCGATCGCGAACGGCTGGAATTGGCGCGTATCCAGGTCAGCGAAGACTTCAAGACGCCACCTCTGATCGCTGAGTGGATTCCCTTCTCCAACCTCTTCTACCCACAACTGCAAGCCATCATCCTTGGCGATGTCGGCGCGCAGGAAGGTTTGGATTCGGCCGCGGAAGCCACCCGCGAACTGATGAGTGATGCCGGTTACTACGACTAAACGCTGGTCAGCTTGAAACAATTGATCTGCAGTGATGTGCTCCGCATGTCACTGCAGGTTTTTTCTATAACTAGCCCAATATCGGCACTTTCGCCTATAATTCACAACAGTTGTCCGTTGCTCTAGTCCTCAGCGAAGTTTAGATGGTCGCGAAATTTAAAGCTTCTTCGGAAAACGAAACGCCGACTCAAGTCTTCAAACTCAGCCGAATTGATGCCGGCGCCTTCCCCTTCATACTCATTTTGCCGTCAATTCTGGTGATCGTTCTGGTCATCGGCTTTCCCTTGCTTTATTCCTTATACGTTAGCTTTACGCCCTACCAATTGCTGAAGCCCAACAGCTTGAGTTTCAAGTTGGGCACGGCGCTGATAAATTATCAGAAGCTGCTCAAAGACGATATTTTCTGGCGCTCGTTATGGAACACGATCATCTTTCTGGCAGTGACGGTCAACTTGAGTTATCTGCTGTCGCTGGCATTGTCACAGCTCATGGCACGCGTCACTATGGGCCAGAGCCTGCTGCGCACGCTGCTGATGGTGCCGATGATGTTCGCGCCGATCCTGGTCGGCTTCCAATTTCGCTGGTTCTTCAATGCCAACGTCGGCCTGGTCAATGGCTTCCTGTTTAGCGTGGGTTTGCTGCAGGAGCAGGGGCAGATCGCCTGGCTGGTCGATGTGCCTTTGGGCATGATCACCATCATCATCGCCTCAATCTGGATGAATATCCCGGTCATGACCATCATCCTGCTGGCCGGTACCTTGTCCCTGCCGACGGAGACCTTTGAAGCCGCGGAAGTGGACGGGGCCTCCAGATGGCAACAATTCCGCTTCATCACCTTTCCGCTGCTGGCGCCATTCTCTTATATCGCCTTGACCATCATGTCGCTGGATATCGCGCGGGCTTTTGATATCGTGCGCATCATGACCGATGGCGGTCCGGCGCGGCGCACCGAGATGCTCTGGACCTATATCACGCGGCTGGCAATCGAAGATACCAAGTTCGGTTTGGGCAGCGCCATGTCCTGGATCACGGTCTTCCTGTCGGTATTGTTCACATTGTATTTCTTCCGCCAGCTGGTCAAAGCGAGAATCGTCGAATGATGACCCGCAGCGTAGGACCCAACCGGCGTCGCAACGACTTCATTTGGAATGTCGTGGCTTGGGTGGTCCTGCTGATGCTGGCATTGCCGGCCTTCTGGATCATCATGACGGCTTTTCGTCCCAATTCCGAGATCAATACCTTCCCGCCCGTCTGGATCCCGCGGCGGCTGACCCTGGAAGCCTACGCCAATATGTTCGGCTTGAATCCAGAGGTGCAGCAGCGCGTCGCCGTTGAAGCCTACCTGCGCAACTCGATGTTAGCGGCCGGTGTCAGCACCATCGTGGCGGTATCACTGGGAACGCTGGCGGGTTATGCTTTCGCGCGTTTCCGCTTTCGCTTTCATACTACGTTATTCCTGGGCATCATGCTGTCGCGCGCGGTGCCGGGTGTGGCATTGAGCTTGCCGCTCTTCCTGCTCTTTAATCGCGCCGGCTTAACCAACAACGTTTTTAGCTTGGCATTCGTTTATGCTGCCGTCAACATTCCCTTCACCGCCTGGCTGATGGACGGCTTTTTCCGCCAGATCCCCAAAGAACTCACCGAGTCCGCCTATATCGATGGCTGCGGGCACTGGTCGGCGTTTTGGCGCATCGAATTGCCGCTGTCCCTGCCCGGCTTGGCGACCGCCGCCATTTTCGCCTTCCTGGCCGCCTGGAACGAATTCCAGATCGTCAGTGTGCTCGCGCGCAACAACGCGGCCAAGACATTTCCGCCCGGTTTGTTCGCCTTCACCGAGCAATTCACCGTCGATTGGCGCGGCATGGCAGCCATGAGCGTGATCATGATGATCCCGGCTGTCATCTTCGTCATTCTGGTACAGCGAAACCTGGTCAGCGGCTTGACCTTCGGCGCGGTCAAGGGTTGATCGGGTGTTTCTCAACCCCGCCCCCAAGCCCCCGCCGCAGGTCTGTGCTTTTGCATTATTGAGTTTCATGTAGAGAAAATCCAATCGTCTTTGTCAAGATAAGTAACTTAATCCAGCCACAAAACTGTCCCTTCCCACCTTGAACATTTTCTATGATGCTAATTCCGGCAAAAGAATGACGGATATGACAGGAGTTATGGTAATGATTAGCACATTGCGGTTCTTACTCGTGGTTTTCCTTTTGCAAGGCGCAGTCTCTGCAGTAAGTGCGCAGGACTTTCAGGATCTGCCGCAGCCAGCGGACAATGTAACCGCTATCAATTGCGACCTTGCAAATGAACCGTTCGCACAGATGGAAGACGGCACGATAGTGTCGCTGGGCGAATACATGTCAACTGCCGACGTTACCGTCTTCGATCATTGCGAGGAGACTGATCTCGGCGCAGCATACAATGTGAGCATTAATGCAGGTACAAATATCCGAGATGCTGCGACCACACAGTCCAATATCGTTGGAAAGGGACAAGCTGGCTTAATATATGAAGTATATTCGGAATCTGAAGGTGATCGCTACACGTGGCTTGAAATTCGAGTAGATGGGCAACCCGCGTATGTTGCGGAGCAACTGACATCACGTCTACCTGACAACATTCTTGAGGAGAATGGCGATGGACACCAATTTTACGAGATTCCTTGCTTCGTCGCTCATTCCACGAGACGCGATAACCGCACATCGCTTCAAGCTGTAGAATACGGTCAAAGCAGAGTTGACTTTAATGTGACGCGGCAGAGCGACCAGGCAACTATGCGACTACTGAGATCCGACTATGACGCCGATACTGGCGGCACGTACTTTCGCTTCGGATGGCAATCCGCTGGGTCGTATACCTTACAAATTGATTATGGCGGCAAATCTGCAGCAGTCGGCTTTGTGATTGACGGCACGAAGACACATTTTCTGAAGCTAAATTGCGAGTAACAACTTTTCCCGCGTCGAGGTCTCTAGATGCGCGTGTGGCATTGCAGGACCAAGCGCCGGACACTGTGTATAATCGGTTTCGTACCTACCGTCAGTTCGCAAGCCATCGGAAAATGCTTATGGGCGACTCGAGTAGTCGCCCGTCTTTCGTATTCAGGGGAGAGATTAGCCATGAAAATCACCGATATCGAAATCCGCCTCTGCAAACACCAAGAGAATGTCATGTCCGAGACGGAATTGCGCGATACGCAAAAGTCTGACTTGCACTTCCTGATCATCACGATGAAAACCGATGCCGGCATTGATGGCGTCAGCATGGGTTTCGCCGGCATGGGCGCGGAAATGGCCGGCTCAATCGCGGCGGGTTCGATCAAGCCTTTTTTCCTCGGCAAAGATCCTTTGGCGCGTGAGAAACACTGGTACGATTTCCGGCGTTATGATCGCGTCTGGCATTTGACGCCGATCTATTCTTACGGGCCATTCGATATTGCGCTCTGGGATATCGCCGGCAAGCTGGCGGGCATGCCGCTTTTCAAGCTGCTGGGGCATTTCCGCGAGAAAGTGCCCACCTACGTCAGTTCCATGTTCCTGGATACGCCGCAGGATTATGCCGATCAAGTCGCGGAATTCAAACTGCAAGGTTTCCACGGCTACAAGCTGCATCCGCCCAGCGATTATCACCAAGCGCTGGAAGCCTATCGCCTTTGCCGTGAAGAGATCGGCGATGACCCCCACTTCAAACTGATGGCGGATCCGGTCACGGCGCATACCTATTACGAAGAAGCCCTGCGCATGGGACGGGAATTGGAAAAGCTGAATTATTATTGGTTCGAAGAGCCGCTCTACGATGTCGATTTCCACAATCTGCGCAAGTTAACGCGCGACTTGGATATACCCATCTGCGGCACCGAAGTGCTGGTGGGCTCGCATTATTCGACGGCGGAATGCATCGCCAGCGGCGTGGTCGATATCGTGCGCAGCGATGTCTCATGGAAGGGTGGCGTGACCGCCGTGATGAAAACAGCCCACCTGGCCGAATCATTCGGCATGCGCTGCGAAGTGCATACCGCCATCTATCCGGCGTTGGAGATCGTCAATTTGCACTGCTGCTGCGCGATCTCCAATTGCGAATTCTTCGAGGCGCTGATACCCAGCTCACTGCTCAAGCTCGGTATCAAAAACCCGATCCAGATCGACGCCGAGGGTTATGCCCATCCGCCACAAGGCGCGGGCACAGGCGTCGAATGGGATTGGGATTTCATCGATAACGCGACGGTGGCGCTGATGTAAGCATGCAACCTGCCCCTACCTGAAGCCTCGGATAGGGATTTCGCAGGAACGCTATGGCGTTGCCCGAAACATGCAAATTGCTTTACCGAGCGGACTCCATCTCAATGCGCTATAGTCGCTTGTCGCGCTCCCCTCCCTGAAGCCTCGGGGAGGGGCCGGGGGCGGGGTTGACTAGTCGCTATGAAAGACTTCCTCAAGCGTCTTCCACCATTCGTCCTCGGCGCGATCCTCGACCGGATTCTGCATCGGCTTGCAGACATCCCACCACTTCTGTGTGGTCTCGTCGGCGGCCATCTTCGCCATATCCCCTTCGAAATCATCGCCATGATATTCCATATAGGCGAATAAGAGACCATTGTAATGATATATTGAATAATTGCGGATATTGCATTCTTCGATCTTTGCCAGCACCCCGGGCCAGACATCGGCGTGCAGCCGCGTGTATTCTTCCAGGTGCCCGCTCTTGATACCAATCACTTGTCCAAAACGTTGCATTTTTGCGCTCCTATTTCTTAGGGAAGTTTTCCGGATGGCGATATTTCACTGTCTGTAGGTGCTCGCAATATAATGCCAGCACGCCTTCGTTCTTGTAAACTTCGTAGCTGACTTTGACCAGGCCCATCTCGTCGTATTTCGCTTCCTTGCTCAATTGCGTGCGCACGGTATAGATGGTATCTCCGATGAAAACAGGCTTGATAAAGCGCAGCTTGTCGTAACCATAGCTGAAGGTGTGGATATTGTTGTGCGCCATCAATCCCAAACCGATGCTGAAGACCATCGAGCCCGCCACCAGGCGCTTGTCAAATATGCCTTCGTCGCGCGCAAAAATCTCATCGGCAACATAAGGATGCATATCCAACACGATGGCATTAAAGATCATGCACTCGCCTTCAGATAACGTCCGGCGGATCGACTTGATCTTGGCGCCAATCTCGAATTCTTCGTACATCCAGGTTTCCGTATTGAACAAGGCCAAGTCCTTGTGCATTTCGACGGGTGTGTTTTCCGGCATATTTGCCTCCTCAACCGCTCGGCGGCAGCGATAAAGATCTGTCGCGCTCCAACGTTTTTGTGAACCGCTTGCTTTTATTGGCGCTGCGCTTAATTTGAAAAGTTGCCAATAGCGAATTCCGTCATGATGCGCTCGGTATCTTCCCCGATCCGTGGCGCCCCTTTGCGATTTTTCAATATCTCACCATCAATGCGGATAGGGCAGCGCGTGGTATCCAGTTTGACGGTCTCGCTGCGCGCCACTTCTTGCACCATATCCAGCACCTTAAAGCCCTCGTGCTGCATCAACTTGTCCCAGGTCAGCACATCCGCGCACCAGATATCTTGTGGTTCCAATATGTCCAGCCAGTGCTGTGTTGATCGGCCGCGCAGGTGATCCACCAAGATGCCTTTGATTTCGTCTCGCTTGCTGAACCAGGTCGCGGAGTCGGTGTATGCGAGCAGGGGCGGACAATCCAACAGCTCGCCCAGGACCGGGATCGACCCCATCGCCAGCGCTAGATAACCATCGGACGTCTCGTAAATCCCGTAAGGCGCGGACAGATAGGCATGAGCATTGTTGATCGTGCTGCGCCGTGGCAGTTTTCCGCCGTCATTGAGATGCGTCGTTAGCACCTCAAATTGAAAATCGAGAATCGACTCTAACAAGCTTACCGACACCAGACCACCTGCGCCGGTGATGCCGCGCCGCACCAGGCACGCCAATATCCCTTGCACCAAATGCGCGCCGGTGAACAAATCCACGACCGCCAAGCCGAAGGGGGTCGGCGGACGATCAGCATCGCCATTCAGCCAGACCAAACCGGATATCGATTGCAGCAGCAGGTCTTGCCCGGGTTTATAGACCCAAACGCCTTCGTTGCCATAACCGCTGATTTCCCCATAGACCATGCGCGGATTGATAGCCTTCACCGTCTCATAATCGAGTCCCAACCGTGTCATCACGCCCGGACGAAAATTTTGTACCAATACATCCGCTTGCTTGATTAGTTCGCGTACTTTCTGCATATCAGCCGGGTTTTTCAAGTTTGCCGCAAAGCTCTCCTTGTTGCGATTGATAGAGTGGAATAAGGTGCTCTCGCCATCCAGTTCGAGTTCGGAAATATATAGTTGGCGGCATAGATCGCCACCGTCCGGGCGCTCCACCTTGATCACACGCGCGCCTAAATCGGCGAGCCGCAATGCAGCGGACGGTCCGGAAAGGAATATGCTGAAATCGAGTACCAATAAGCCTTCCAACGGTCGCATAATTGTCCGTTTCTCCCTTGACATGTGATGGAAACCTGTTTTGCTTGCAAAAACACTTTTTGTATGTAAAATATAGTCAGCAAAGTCTGATCTGTCAAATAGATATCCAGTTTCTGCCGCAGCTGTTGTTAAAACCCGGGAGGAAAGAATGCTTAAGGTCGATACTCATCAACATTTTTGGAATCTGGACGAGGTAGCGTACCCCTGGCTGATACCGGAATACGGACCGATATACCGCACCTATACGCCCGAAGAACTGGCGCCACAGCTGGCGGCTAGCGGTGTCGACAAGACTGTGATTGTGCAAGCGATGGATTCTTATGCTGATACCAACTCCATGTTCAAGATCGCCGCAGAAAATGATTGGGTTGCCGGAGTTGTCGGTTGGGTACCCCTGCATGATCCGCAAGAAGCGGACAGTAAACTAGATGAGTATCAGCAGAATGCCTACTTCAAGGGCATGCGCCATCTGATCCACGAGGAGAGCAATGGCGATTGGGTGCTACAGACGCAGGTGATCGAGAGCCTGCGGATGCTTGCCGCGCGCGGCTTGACCTTTGATGTGGTAGCGGTCTTCCCGGGACATCTCAAACATGTGCCGACACTGGTAGAAAAAGTACCCGATCTAAAGATGGTCATCGACCACCTGGCAAAGCCGCCCCTGGCAGAAGCCGACCGTAAAATCTGGCGCGAGCAAATGTCGGCCGCGGCCGAATGCCCCAATGTTTACGCCAAGGTATCCGGCTTGAACACAGTGACGCCCGACTTCGAAAACTGGACCTACGAAGATATCAAGCCGCAGATTGATTTTGCCATTGAGCAATTCGGCGTCGATCGGCTCATGTTTGGCAGCGATTGGCCCGTCGCCGTTCTTGCCGGCACCTATGCCAAAGTTTGGGACGAGACCAACAAAGCCATCGCCGATCTGTCAGACGCGGAACAAGCTGCCATACTCGGTGGCACCGCCAACAGCTTCTACGATCTGGGTTTGTGAGATCGAATTTCGAAGCCCAACTGAATTAGAAGAATCACAAGCAAAGGGATCTGCCCAGGCCCTCTATTTCTATTTGTTGAGACAACGGGCGATTCTCTGTCCGAGGCTGCTTTGCAGCTGGATTTGCATCAGCAAAATTGAATTTCTTGTTGTGCCGGCAATTATCAGGGCAGGGGCGTCCCGCCATTCTCGCTCGATAAATAAGCCGCTTCCACCGTCGCCATGGTTTCGAGGGCATCCTCGACTGATGTCGGCAAGGTATCGCTCTCGCCAGTGACGAAGCGCATCAGGCTGGCCATGGTGCCGATGAAGGCTTCCGGGAACCATGAACCCTTGATCTGCAGCGATTGCCATTGCGGCTCCTCGCCATCTTCCAGCAGCACGTATTCAAAGCGATCCGGCACGCCATGCGGATAATTCATATTCAATCCGGCGCGAATCTGAATCGCGCCTTTGCTGCCTTCAATCTTGACATAGGATTGCTGCTTATCCGGTCCATAGGCATGGCTGTGATTGGTCATCACGTTGACGCGCGGATTATCACCGTAATCCATGATGATCATCGAGCGCACACCACCTTTTAGAGCCGGCGCATTCGGGTGGCCCATGGTCTTGGCATAAACTGATTTGGGTGTGCCGCAGAATGAGCGCACCAGGTCGATATAGTGGATGCTGTGATACATGATCTCGACCCGTGGCAAGGGGAAGAGGAACTGCCACAGATGCCAGGGCGTATTGCATTGCACGCGGAATTCCATATCGCAGAGCTCGCCCAATAGCCTTTGTTCGATCATGTCGCGCGCGGCGATGATGAAGGGCGCAAAGCGCAATTGAAAATTGATGGCTGCCACCAGCTTTCGTTCACGGCAAATTCCTAGGATCTCGCGAGCTTGTGCCAGGTCATCACCCATAGGCTTTTGGATCAAGACGGCGCGCCCGCGCGGAATCTCGCGCAAGATATCGCTAATTGCGTTACCGGGTACGGCGACATCAAAAACGGCGTTTTCCGGCGCTCCCGCAATGGCGCCGGCCAAGGAATCGTAGAGTAGCGGGATAGCATATTTGTCTTTCATCATGGCCGCGCGTTCGGCATTGATATCGAAGCCGCCGGCAACACTAAAGCCAGCGATACGATATGCCGGATAATGTGCGTCGTGCACAATTCCGCCCAGCCCGATGCTGACGATCGGTGGCGGATTCTCTGGCAGAATGGCGCTCTGTCGAAAGCTGAATGGTGGCATTTTCGTTTCCTCGTCAGATTGCTATTATGCTGAATCTACTGCAAGTTGCGGCTTTTCACTTTCATAGCTCAAACCGGCGCGTTCGTTGATTTGCCGCGCGCAGATGTGCAGTGCGGCCACGACTTTCTGCGGCTCGCTGATTTGCCGGGTAGCGGTGAGCTGTGTGACAGCCACCGCCGCCATCACACCCACATCCGGATTTCCTACCAAGACGGCGGTATCTTTTAGCCCGATAAATGACTCATCGACAGAAGTTGAAATACCGCTGCAGCGGATATCGGCGATTCGCTGCCAAAAAAGTTCACGTTCGCTAGCGCTCATACAGGTAAAATCGGAATCTTGCTCCAGCGTCACTTCGATGCTGCTATCGGACATTGCCGCCAGCAACAAACGGCCCGATACCGTTCGCGTCAATGGATAAGTCGCGCCAACCGAAATTGTGATCTGCACCGCTTCCGGGCTTTCCACCTGGGCCACAACCAATAGCTGCCGCTGCTGAATGATGCTGACATGACAAGACTCGCGAATCGTCCATGCCAGTTCCTGCATCGGCAGCGCTGCCATTTGCAGCAGATGTTCCAGGGGAGAATGTCGATTCGCTAACTCAAAGAGCTTTAGCGTCAGCGTATATTTGCCGGATATATCATCCTTGATGACATAACCGCTTTCCGCCAGGCAATTCATAGTGCGGAACAACTGACTCGTGCTGTTATCAGTCTGATCGGAGATCTGCGAAAGTGACAGCGGCTCGGATGCCTGAGCCAGCAACTCCAACACCGCCAGTCCTTTCTCTAAAGCCGGAACGCTATAGTTGGGTGCTGCCTTGTTTTCGCTCATGGTTGCAGTCTCGCGGCATTGAAGGCGGTGCGATAACGTCGAAAAAGTTCTTTGCAGCAATGCGATATCGGCAAGCGCGACAGGCGCGTTTCACTCTGCAGACATGGCAAACACCTGCATCAGCCCTTGTCGGCGTCTTCCTTGCGTTGCACCAGATACAGATGCTGACAGACGAGCACGATCTTGCCATCTTGATTAAACACTTCCACCTGCTCGATGACATAACCGTGATCGGGCCGCTTGGGATAATCGCGCTTTTCGCTGATCGTCGCTTTGACCGTGATAGTATCGCCGATGAAGACAGGTCGGATAAAACGGACGCGGTCATAACCATAAGAAAAGGCAACGGGATTGATCTCGTTGGCCGTCATGCCGATCGCCACACAAAGGATCAAGGTGCCGTGGGCGACACGCTCCTTGAATACTTGTGTCTTCACCCATTCCGCATCCATATGATGCGGGAAGAAATCGCCGGTTTGCCCGGCATGCAAGACGATATCCGCTTCGGTGATGGTCCGGCCAAAGGTTTCGCGGCTGTCGCCGATCAAATAGTCTTCAAAATAACTGGTCTTTATCATTGACTGATCCTGTCTAGCGAGATGAACAAGCAATTGACATGGCTCATGACACTCATTATATTTTGCATATAAAATTGCATTTTGCAAGCAAAATTGCACAGTACCAATTTTGACGGCAGAGTATCAACATCAGCTTATCAGGGAGGCGAGCAAAAATGACGGCGAAAACGGTCTTGCGTGGCATTACCTGGAATCATTCACGTGGCTTTGTGTCGGTTGTGGCAACGGCGCAGCGCTACTGCGAGCTGCATCCCGATGTAGAGATCACCTGGGAGAAACGCTCCTTGCAAGAATTTGCCGATGCGCCGATACAAGGTCTTGCCGAAGCTTATGATCTGCTGGTGATCGATCACCCCTGGGCGGGATATGCCGCTTACAGTCAAGTGCTGGTCGCGTTGCAAGATCGGATCCCGGCGGATTACCTGGCGGATCAGGCGGCCAATTCGGTCGGGCACTCGCACGCGAGTTATGTCTTCGGTGACAATCAGTGCGCCTTGGCGATTGATGCCGCCACGCCCGTCGCCTCATATCGCCCGGATCTGCTGGGGCGTTACGGATTGGAGCAGCCGCAGACCTGGCAAGATTTGTTGGCTTTGGCGCGGCAAGGGCGCGTCATCATGCCCGGCATCGAGATCGATACGCTGATGAACTTTTATATGCTTTGCGCCACGCAAGGGCAGCCGCCTTTCGTCGAGGATGAATGGGCAGTGTCTGACGAAATGAGTCTGCAAGCGCTGGAACAATTGCGCGAGCTGGCCGGTCTGTGCCCGCGAGACATCTTCGGCTGGAATCCAATAGCGGTTTACGAGGCGCTCTCGCGGCGGGATGAATTTGTCTATTGTCCCTTTGCCTATGGCTACTCGAATTATTCGCGCCAGGGCTACTCGGACAATATTCTGGTTTTCGATGATATGGTGGATATCGAAGGGCAGGGGCGTTGCCAAACCACGCTCGGCGGCACGGGTATTTCGATATCGAATAAGTGCCAGGCTGTCGAAGTCGCTTGCGACTATGCGATGTTCTCCGCCAGCCCGCTCATTCAGCGTACGCTATTCTTCGAAAACGGCGGACAACCCGGGCATCGCAGCGCCTGGACTGACGACGAGGTCAATCGTCGCAGCAGCAATTACTTCCGCAATACCTTGCCGGCATTGGATCGCGCCTATCTGCGACCGCGCTTCCCCGGTTATCTGCATTTTCAAGATCATGCTGGCGCGCCGATCCGCAAGTATTTGATGAATGGCGGCGATGGCAAGCAGGTGCTGGCAGAGCTGAAGCGGCTCTTCCAGGAAGCCAAAGCCATGTACGCCTGAATGGGAAACCGTCAGGTGCTCCAATCGCGACTGTCACGCGCGGTCGTCACTCGTCGATGTGCTCAGTGAAGCGGCCTAGCGCATCGCTCCAAAGCCGCTGGATATCTTCGTCTGTATCTGTTCCGCCCGTGTTCAGAATTGATATCTCGTCTTCGTCAATGATACGCAATGTTTTGTCCGCCACGCTCTTGCAGCGGGTGGCGATCGCCTGGAAGACGCCATGACCCATCAGCGCGTGTCCCAAATCGTTCAGGTGGCAAGCATCGACATGCAGCAGCCAATCAGCGCCGCCCATAATCTGCTGGGCATCGACAAACAGCGCATCGCGCTTTTCCGCCACCAGGCTTATCGCCAGGTTATAGGCCTTTGAAATGTCGTAACTCCATTTGGTCCAGGTGGGGTATACCGCGGGATCGTTGGCGCCGACGCCGAAAGTTTGATGGTAGACACCAAGCAAAACCACCAGCGCCTTAGTCTCTGCTTGTATGTCGCTGACGATGTTTTCCAGGTCTTCCACATATTCTTGCAGGGGCATGCCCGAGCGCATATCATTGACCCCTTCGGCGATCACCACCAGGTCAGGTCGCAATTCGATACAATGCCGTTGATAGCGTTCCATCAGGCTGGGTTTGGCGGATTCGGCATAACCGGGACAGCGTGGCGAAATCACACCCGCCGGCAAACCTCGATTGAAAACGGTCAGCGGCTCATCCTGGAACTTGCGCAACAAACCTGTCACGACCTGGTTCCACTCGTTTTCCGCTTGCGCGGCGCACATGCCATAAGCGATGCTATCGCCTAGAACTACCATCCTGCGGAAAGGGCCCTCGCTCATTTTCGTTACCTCTTTCAATGAATTCGTATCTGCGCCAGTAGCTGAGCTTGTTATTTTCTGTGAACGCGGAGATTCTGTTTTTTCCCGCCGAGCGGTCAGGGCTTGCTGATGCCACGCATTTCCAGGCTTGCCAAAAAATCTTCCGCTAGCACAGAAATCATTCCAACTGTCAACAATAATTTATCAATTGATAAATCGCTTGCTACATTTTCATGTCACATAAGCCGTAAAACGAATGAAGCTGCGCTAGCGGCGTGGCGGAAATCCTCAAGCTCATGCCCGCCTAATTGCGGTTTTCCACGCCCGGCAAGATGCAAAGCAATTCGTAGAGTATGTTCGCGCCCAGCAGAGCGGTATTGCCAGATGGATCATAAGGCGGCGAGACCTCGACCAGGTCAGCACCCACAACATTCAGCCCTTGTAAGCCGCGTACGATCTCCAGACCTTGAACAGCTGTGAGTCCACCATATTCCGGTGTGCCCGTGCCCGGCGCTACTGCCGGATCAAAACTGTCGATATCATGACTGACGTAGACCGGTCCGCTGCCCATCAAGTCGCGTATCTCGCGCATCAGCGGTGTCAGCGATTTGTGCCAGAGCGCTTCCGCTTGTATTACTCGCATGCCTTGCTGACGCGACCAATCGAAATCCTCCGCCGAATAACCCGTGCCGCGCAAGCCCATTTGCACACAGCGGCTCGTATCCAGCAAGCCTTCCGTGACCGCGCGATAAAAGACCGACCCGTGTGAAATGGCTTCGCCGAACATGGCCGGGTTGACATCGGCATGGGCATCGACATGCACCAACCCGACCGGACCATGCTTTTTCGCCATGGCGCGCAAGATCGGCAAGGTCAATGTATGATCGCCACCCAAGGTCAAAGGCCGGACATCGTATGCCAAAATGCGTTGCTCGTAATAATCGCTAATGATATCGACCGCCTTGGGCAAATGAAAGGTGTTGATGGGCACATCACCAATATCGGCCACCGAAAGCGAATCGAAAGGCGCGGCGCGCGTCGCCATATTGTAAGGACGCAGCAAGACGGACTCTGCCCGGATTTGTCGTGGACCGTATCGTGTTCCCGATCGGTTCGAGGCGCCTATATCCATGGGAATGCCGACAAAACAGACATCGAGACCCTCCGCGCTATCGAGCAGCGGCAATCTCATCATCGTGGCTATGCCAGCGAAACGTGGCATCTCGTTGCCGCCCAGGGGTTGATAATGGGTTTTGCTCATTGGCTAGTCATCTCTCTTGTTGATAAACATCCCTTGCACGAGCTAATGATCGGCAACTGCATCCACTTGCACCTCCACTAACCAGTCCTTTTCTACCAGCCGTCTGACCTCGACCAAAGTCGATGCGGGGGGATCTTCGCCGAAAAAGGACTTGGCAATCGCCGTCTCTTCTTTCATATAGCTGTCCATATCCGTGGTGAAGGTGTAGATATGCACGACATCTTTCCAGGTCAGCCCCACGGCTGCCAGCGCAATCGTGACCTGTTCATAGCAGAAACGTATCTGACGAGCCATATTGCCCAGATGCACATTCTCGCCGGCGCGATCGAATGCCACCTGACCGCCGATGCGATAGCTGACGGCGCCGCTTGCGCGTACGATATGCGTATAAAGATTGTCAACCGGTCTGTGCAAAGCGTCAGGATTAATCTTCTCAACAGGCATGATAACACCTTTCCTTAGGGGTAGGCATCTTCGGACATTTCATCCAGCGGAAATACAGGTCTCATAACATGTTCGAACGCGCCCAGTTTGCTGACATCCGGGTGCGTCACACCGATGGCGTCAACCGGCATGAATGTCTCGATCTTGCCTTTTAGCGCCTGCCTGATATGCAAACCCAAGCCCTTGAATACAGCCAACTGCATGGCCCGCACATCGAAGCCGAGGATCTCGAAGATATCGATATTTTCGGTGACGATCTTGCGCTCGCTGACCACCACCAGGATGCCATCGACATCCAAAACGCAAACCAATCCCACATCGTAAGTGGTGCCAGACCAATGTTCCATCGGCAGCGGATCGCGATGAATCAAGCGCACTGTGCCACCCAGGGTGAGCGGATCGCCATGCAGTGAATCGGTTTTTGCGCCCAGGCTCACTTCCAGTTCGGCGCCAAGGCCCGCCGCCGCCATCTGCCGCGCGACAAGCGTATCCTTGATGGCCGCTACACCGCCAGCCCGCGCACCGCCGGCAATCATGCCGCGCAAGATTGCCACGCTATCGCCCGAGCCACCGCCCGCCGGATCATCCGCTTCGTCAATTAAGCCGATCGGCGCAGATTGTTGCAGCGCTCGCTCCACCGCGTCATCAATGCTTACCAACTCGACGATGTATTCCCGCCGCTTTTTCCAGGCGGCCTCCGCCACTTGCTTCGCCAATCGTTCCGCCAATTCGCGATCATCGTCAGTCGTGCAGACCACGCTGAAACCTTGTGACGGCGCGTTAGTGCCATAGAATCCCATGTGAATGGAGATGTCGATGACGCCGGGCGTTTTTTCCAGCTCTTCACGCAATTGATGTAGCGCGACCATCGGACCCTGATCGGATGCCATGTTGATGGCGGGCAATAACATGGGCGCGCGCTCGCGGACGGATACCGGCCTGATCTCTCCCGCTCTGATCTGAAACATCCGCCCGGCCGCTTCCAAACCGCGCTCGTAGGCATCGCGATGCGGTTCTTCATTGTAGGACAAAGTCAGGTCAGCATTGTCGAGTGTAAGCTGCGTGGTATCCGAATGTGGATCGAAGACTACGGCAATCGGCACGGTTTCGCCCAAGGCAGCGCGGATCGCCGCCACCAATTCGCCCTCGGGATCGTTCACCCCGGCACTTTCTTCCACGCTCATCGCCCCATGCAGCGAAAGCAGCGCTGCACCGACACCAGGGTTAGCGCGCCCGGCATCGACGAACTCCTGCATGATCTGTCGGAAGAAGCCGCCATGCACCGAGCCGGAGGGCAGGGTACTCGCCGAAACGACCGGGACGATCTCGTGACCATTTTCCTCGAGCCGCTCGATAAAGGCGCCCGGCACGGTTTTCTTTCCCGCATGTCGCTCGATGATTTGCTCGCCACGGTACAACTCCCAGGCGGCGAAATCGGCCGCTGTTGTAACCTGTTCGCAATAGCTGTTGCTCTCGTGAGAAAACTGCCCAATCAAGACTTTCATGGCGTCACTTTCTTTCACTCTCGCTACAAGGGCGCAGTCCACTGATCCCAGCGGATGGCTTGCTCCAGCGCGCCGGCAAGGGCAAAAACACGCTGGTCATCATAACTGCGGCCGACTATTTGTATGCCGGTCGGCACGCCAGACGCGGCGAAACCACTCGGCACACTCATCACCGGCAGTTGACTCAACATATTGAAGGGGTAGGTCATGAACCAGCCTTCGGCCACCACCGCGCGCGCAGGCTCATTATTGATGTTGAAATCGAAATCCAGGGGCGAACGATCCGCTTCGATACTTGGTATGGCGTTGGTTGGGCATATGAAGGCATGGCAATCATCGAGGATCGGTCCCAGACGGCGGTACATGTCGACATGAGTCTCGTAGGCAGCCACCACTTGCTCGCGTGTTAAATCGTCACCGGCTTCCAGCCAATCCAGCGTATAATCCGCCAACTTGTCGCGCCAGCCAGGCAAATCGCCGACATAAGTTGCCGCCCATCCGCGCAAGGCGTTGATAGTCTTCCATGCTAGAAAGACCTCTTCCGTCCAGCCTAACTCGACTTCTTCAACCTCACAGCCGCAATCACGTAGAATATCCAGCGTTGCCAGCATGTTTTTGCGCACATCCAGATCGACTTGATAAAAGCCGAGATCAACAGAAAACGCGATCTTCCAGCTACGCAGATCCAGCTTCGCTTGTTCCGCTATCACTACTTTTTCTCGCAGCGAAGCGATGTCATCTACATGCGCGCCCGAAATGATGTTTTGCATGCGCGCCGCATCGGCCACCCTGCGTGTGATCGGACCATAATGCAGGTAGGGGTCAAATGTCGCTTCGGCTCCCAACGGATTGCGACCAAAAGGCGGCTTGTAGCCCACTACGCCGCAACAGGCAGCCGGAATGCGGATTGATCCACCGATATCGGAGCCATCGGCGATTGTGCTCATGCCGCTCGCAACGGCGACAGCGCTGCCACTTGAAGAACCGCCCGGGCCGTAATGCAGATTCCATGGGTTGCGCGTCACACCCCACAATGGCGTATAACAATTTGCGGCTTCGCCAAATTCCGGCATGGTACTGCGGGCGATCATGATGGCGCCGGCATCCAACAGGCGCCGAAGGGAAGGATCGGTCTTCTGTGGGCGGTGATCCGCGAAGAGTCGCGAGCCTTTGCTGGAAATCTCGCCCCGCACATTGGTCGAATCTTTCACGACCAGCGGCACACCATCGAGATCGCCCAGCGCTTCGCCATTGAAATAACGGTCTTCCGCGTCCTTTGCCGCGGCCAGGGCGCGCTCGAAGAAGCTGAACGTGAAGGCATTGACGGCCGGATTGACCACCTCGCAACGTTCGATGACAGCGCGCATGAATTCAACCGGCGAAAGTGTCTTTTCGCTGAAACACCGTGTCGCCTCAACAGCCGAGAGGTAGGCAAGTTCGGTCATGTGCAATCCGGGATTGACAGGCGGATATCGCGGGTTGCCAATACCCGCCTGCCATCGTTAACTCAAGCGGCGCGGCGAATGTCGTACCAGAAGATGATGCTCGGACAGGGCGGGTTGGGCACGATGCCGGTAATATCATCGCCATGCGCAAAAATACCCGGTGGATCGACAACAAATATAGAAACCGCGTCTTCGATCAGAATGCGCTGCGCCGCCGCCCAGGCATCGTTTGCCGCAGCCGCATCGGTCGCTTCGGTCGCCCATGCCTCGAAGACCAGATCATCAAACTCGGCGTTGTTATGCCCGATGAATGGCAGCCAGCCCAATGGTGAACTCGTGTAGCAGATCAACCAGGAATAAGGTGACGGCACATCGCCGCCGGCTGTTACCATGAAGATATCGAAGTCTTCGTTGGCAGGATTGTAGGCATAATCCCAAAACGCGCCGGATGACAATTGCTGAATATTGAGTTGGATGCCCAATTTCGATAACTCAGCTTGCCACAGAGTTGCCGCTTCGAACGCCTCTTTGATGCCGGTAGACAACGCCAGATCCAATTCAAAGCCGTCGCTTAATCCCGCGCTATCCAGCAGCGCTGCGGCAGCCTCAAGGTTATAGTCGTTGCTCGGGAAGCCATCGGGCGCTTGCCATAGCGACGAAGGTCCAAAACCTCTCGCAGGATTGCCCAAGCCCAAATAGATGCCCTGCAGCACATCATTGTAGGGGAAGGTCTGTACCAATGCACGACGCGCATCGACATTATCCAGCGACGCATTGTCGAGGTCGAATCCGGCCACCAGATGCGACATCGGCGAGAAAGGCAGTATCGTCAATCCCTCTACCATCTCCAGCGACTCCAGCGAATCCAGCGGCACACTCGCCGTGATATCGGCTTCGCCAGAGCGGATCATCTGATCGCGCACGGTGGGATCTTCGACGATTTCATAAACCGCCGTCGTGAACTGACCGTCTTCCCAGCCGCCCCAATAATCCGGATAATAATCCAGCACAACGCGTACACTTGGCTCGATCGAGGTCAGCATATAGGGACCGGTGCCCGCGTCATTGCCTGAGACAAACCATTCATCCGGCGCGGCAGCCGCCTCTGCCTTGTAGATAAACATGCCATATGTCGCCGACAAGATCAGCGGTACATTGCGCGGTGCCGAGGCGGTAAAGCGCACCGTCAGCTCCTCGACAACTTCTATCGGACCCAGCCCGATAAAGTCATAGGCAACCAGCCCGATCTCGATATTGCGATCCAGCGATGCCTTGACATCTGTCGCGGTCAGGGGCGAGCCGTCGTGGAAGGTGACGCCACCGCGCAAATGGAAGATCCATTCGATGCCATCGGCGTGCCGCTGGGTGTCTTGAGCGCGGCGAAAGCCGGCACCGCATTTGATCAAATCAGTCGCGGCGTCACCATCGTCTTCATCACGCATGATCTTGGCGTGGTCGCCGAAACCTGCGATCATGTGGCGGTTTTTTATCTCGGGCAGATAGTCGAGCAGGGCACTACGCGCGAGATCTTTTATGATCCACGTCATCCCTATACGAAGGGCTTGCTGGCCGCCTTGCCTTCTCCTGACGCTTCACAATCAACCTTGAAAGTGATTCCCGGTTCGGTGTCGGATTTCGATAGTCGCGCGCCGGGCTGTGCTTTCGCGCCCCGCTGCGAGCATCGCATGGATCGCTGTGATAGTCATGCGCCGCAGCTGATTTCACTAGCCGGGCAGCATCGCGCCGCTTGCTTTCTATACGACGAAGTTGGCGAAACTCCATGACAGAAGATCTGCTGGTTGAAATTCGCGATCTCACGGTGGAATACGCCTCCTCGGTTGGTTTCCTTGGGGGCCGTACCCAACGAACCCGAGTACTGGAAGATTTGTCGCTGCGGCTATTCCGCGGCCAAACCCTGGGCGTCGTCGGCGAATCGGGATGCGGCAAATCGACCCTGGCCAACAGCATGATGCGTTTTGTGCCAGCGGTCGCTGGCGAAATCTGGTTTGAAGGTCAAAATATACTGAAACTGGATCGCCTGGCACTGCGGCAACAACGCCGGCAAATGCAAATGGTCTTTCAGAATCCTTTCGCCTCGTTGAATCCGCGCATGCGTATCAAGTCAATTGTTGCCGAACCGCTGACCACCCATCTGGAACTGAGTAAGGACCATCTGGACGGGCGCATTGTCGAGTTACTGACGGAGGTCGGTCTGGGTAACGAATACCTGGAACGCTTCCCGCATGAACTCAGTGGCGGGCAGGCGCAGCGCGTGGCCCTGGCGCGGGCGCTGGCACTCAATCCCAAATTGCTCATCCTGGACGAACCGACCTCGGCATTGGATGTTTCCGTTCAAGCGCAGATCGTGAACCTGCTCGCTAGATTGCAGAGCGACCATGACCTGACCTACCTCTTCATTTCGCACAGTCTCGGTCTGGTGCAGCATATCAGCGATCATATCGCGGTCCTGTACCTGGGTGAGGTAGTCGAATACGGCAAACAGGCGGATATCACGCGCGCTCCACAGCATCCCTACACGCACGCTCTCTTTTCATCGACACCGCTTGCCGATCCCGATAGCGGACGCCAACGGATCATCCTGGAGGGGACCGTGCCTAGCCCAAAGCATCCCCCGAGTGGCTGCCGCTTCCATACCCGCTGCCCCCATGTGATGGATGTCTGCCGCAGGCGCAAACCGGCTGCCACCCAATCAAGCAACGGGCATTTCGCGACCTGCCACTTGCTGGACGTGGATGGGCAGCCAATATCTTCACTGTGAGCGCGCCTGCGCGAAATCGCCGCTCATTCGCCGATGTCCTCATCCCAAAGTTGCGGATTGTCGCGGATGAAGTCCTGCATCAAACGATAACAGCTTTCGTCGTTTCAATTGCGCCAACTGCACCCCGCGTGAGATCAGGTACGCCTCCGGTCCCTTAAAAGTACGATTCTCGCCAATCACCACTCGTGGAATCTTATATAGCAAGATGGCTCCACTGCACATATCGCAGGGGGAAAGCGTGGTATAGATCGTCGATCGTTGATAGTCGCCGGCTTGCAGGCGGCCGGCATTTGCCAGGCAATCCATCTCGGCATGCAGAACGGGACTGCCATTTTGCACCCGTTTGTTGTGCCCGCGGCCGACGATTTCGCCGTCCAGGACCAAAACCGAGCCGATTGGAATGCCGCCTTCTGACAAGCCCAGTCTCGCCTCATCAATCGCTGCACGCATGAAAGAGTCCATATCGCTCCTCCCGCCTCATCAATTGCGTGGTTAAGACCAATGAACGTGAAGAACCGTCTGCCAGGAAAAAACTGGCGTCCGGCATTTCTCTTCTCAATGATGTGATTGCAACCGTTACTATTCTGCATTTGGGCCAAATATGACAAGTCGCTCTCGAGATTTCCAGCAACATGCGCCAGCGGAGCGCAGGCTTGTCCGATACCTGTTCACATCCCGAGAGCAAAATTAGTGGTCAACAGTCATGAGCCTTGTGATCCGCTCACAAAGCAATCTTTTTCACAGCGCGGATCGCTTCTTGATAGCGCCGTTGCCATTCACCGCTAAGATTCTCGGGAATCTGCGCTGCGCCAACACATTCCAGCGTGAAGGAAGCCGCCACCGCGGCGGTGCATCCGGCGCTCACCAAGTCACTTTCCCGGCACCAGCCCACCACAAAGCCGCCGCAATAGCTGTTGCCAGCGCCCGTTTGATCGACCACCTCGTCTACCGCAACTGCCGGAATGTAGTAGGCGTTTCTGTAGCCTTTTCGAGCGACCAGCGATCCTTGTTCACCCATCCGCAACGCCACCACATCCACACCATCCGCCAGCATTCGGCGCGTGATTTCCAGTTCATCTTCGATCCCGTAGGTGGTCTGCGCTTCCAGCAGATTAGGCGATACGATGTCGGCATGCGGGATGCCTTCCAAAAACCCTTCGTGATTTCCGCTCATCATAAAAGCGCGGATCGGTTCCCACAGCAAGATCGCGTTCGGGAAGCGTTTGCGCCAGCTTGCGACATGCGATGGCGCGCGCAGCAGCGTGATCCCTGTCGCCGAAGCAAAGGGAATTTGCTCGCTGTCGGCATCGGGCCCAAACATGAAAGGCTCGATGACATCGACGCGGAAGATCTCGTTGCGTTTGCCATTCCACTCGAAGATCTGCCAGCCACGTAACTGCTCATAAGGCGACCAAACCAAACCGGAAGTGTCAAAATCGCGCTCCAACCGTGATCGAATATCGGTCGGCAAATTCTCCCCGACCAATGCGACCAAGCCCGGTTTCTCGCCGGTGAAAGCCATGCCATAAGCCGCATGTGTGCCGCCACCGCCCAAGACACCCATGCTGGTCCGCCCATCCGGGTAGACAATATCATCGATGATCACACTGCCGATGGCGACGAATTCGGTCGCGGACATAGCTTATCGTTTCAATTCCTTAATCATGTGGCTGGAACGGATTCGGCTGGCGCCATTCGCCCAATCGACGGTGCGCCCACCTTCAAAGTCACGGAAGTAGGGAACACCCAACGCTTTCGCCCGTGCCGCCGACAGCAGTTCGCCCGGTATGCTGTAGACAATCGATGCGTAGCGCTCGGGGATAAGCCGCGGAATCGGCAAGAGTGTATCGACATACTGACGGATCTCTGCCGCATCTTCGCTGGAAATCAAGGCAATCGGACGACCGATACTCTTGGCAGCCCGCGCCACCTCCGCCATGCGGTCGGCATCAAATTGATTGGCGGATAGCAATACCAGCGGAATATCGGCGCTTTCCACAAAATATTGCAGATGTGACCATTCTTCCGTTTCTTGTGCAAATGCTGAGTCTCCGCTGGCTTCCAGCAATTTGGCCGCGCTAAACATCGCCGTGCCATAAAGCGGTCCCGCGCCGACAAATTCGAAAAGCGCCGCGTCGCTCCAGCGCTCGACCAAGTCATCGACAATCGGCTCGCAAACTTGAATCGTCTCTTCAATCACATCAGCCAATTCGGCCACGCTACTGCGTTCGGCATCGGCAGCGGCGGTCGTCAGCGCGCCACGCACCTCGGCGATGCGCAGGGCTGCCAGCAGCAGGGCGATCTGCGATGCCAGATAAGAGCGGATGCCCGGCACCACCATGCCGCGCAATTCGTCCGGCAGCGGCGGAACGGCCGTTTCGAAGACCCTTTCCGCGACTTGCCCCAGCGGTCCTCCAGGATTCCCCGTCAGCGCAACGGTGACGGCGCCGGCTTGGCGGGCCAGATCCAGCGCTTCAATGGTGCGGCTGACCTCACCCGAGACCGATACGCCGATGACAAGATTGGTCTTGGGACCGGTACCCGGCAAGAAGCCGGCTGTGTAGCGGCTGAAGGGCAGGGAGCTCAACGCCTGCGTCGGTACCTGTGTCAGTTGGTGAAAAGCCAACTCGGCACCCACCGGCGCATGATGGCTGTCTCCGCAGCCGACCAGGTAGATGCGCTTGACCGAGGTACAAGTTTCAAAGTCGAAGGCGCGGCGGGCGGAAGCATCAAAGGGCTTGACAATGTCGCGTACCAGGTCGGGTAGGGTGTCGATCTGCTGGTGCATGGGTGAACGGTCGGTCATGGGTGATTCCTCTGGAGGGTGATTTTGAGATGGTACAACTGTAGCGCAGTTTCGGTCATGGCTCAAACTGTGGAATGCTCGTCTTTCGCCACAGAGGTACAGTGATTCGACTTGGGAGACGGTCAAATCGCCATATGCTCTGTATTCATTTTTCGGGAGTGTCTAAATCGGTGGATTTCGCCTTTTCCAACCCCTCCCCCAACCCTTCCCCAAAGTGAAGTTGCTGAAGTTGCCCCGTTTTGGTGGACAGGACAGGTTTCGCTCCCGCCCCGCGCATCAGCTAGCGACCATCAGCAATTCCTGCATAAAACCGCGTCCATATAGTCGCCGCGTCCCCGGCAAATGATGATACACTCGGCTCTATGGGAATCTTATCGCTTTCCTCCATGTCTTACTTGCAACTGGCACGTTCTCGCCGGATCGCTATCCAATTTGGCGAAATCCTGCTCTAGATCAATACTGTATCGATAGGTAATCGCCATTCTTGACCCTTTTCCCATCCTTTTCCCATCCTATCCTCGTCCTTTCTCAGCCTTTTCCCGTCTTTTCCCGTCCTTTTCCACATCACGTTCCACCTCAAAACCTGTCCTGTCCTCAGCCAAAGCATTGGGGAGGGGAGCTTAACAGCGAGTTTGTGAGTCCGGGCAGGTAACCTGTGTCCACAAAACTAGACACTCCCCATTTTTCCGAGGGTTTGCGTAGAGTGCTTGAAGAGGTTATCCTTAACAGGCTGTAAGGCGTAACATCGCTGCACAGATGGATTGAAAGTGACTGAAAGCTATGGGCAAGGGAATGTTTCTACCAGACCTGAAACGCGAAGCCAAAGAATTTCGGGAACGTGTAAAGCTACTACGGTGTGCTGAACTCGCTTTAACATGCATGATTTGGGAAGGAAACCAACATGACAGAACCTAACTTTGATAGTCGGACCCTGTTTCATGGCGACAATCTTGAATTCTTACGCGCAATGAATAGCGAGACAATCGACCTGATAGCTACTGATCCCCCATTCAAAAAGGGTAAAGATTTTCATGCCACCCCTAGGAGTCTTGCCGAGGGTGGGCAGTTTCAAGACCGATGGTCATGGGAACGAGATGTCCACGACGAATGGGTAGACAAGATAACGGATGACTTTCCAAGAGTGATGAATGTTGTCAATGGCTCGCGTTCAAGTTTTGGAGACGATATGGGTGCATTTCTTTGCTTCATGGCTGTCCGGCTGCTCGAAATGCGTCGAGTCTTGAAACCTACTGGGAGCATATACTTACACTGCGATCATACGGCAAGCCACTACTTGAAGGAACTGATGGACGCGGTGTTTGGCCACGAAAACTTTAGAAACGAGATTGTCTGGGCGTACAATACTGGTGGCGTTTCAAACCGGTGGTTTGGTCGCAAACATGATATTCTGCTTTTCTACTCGAAGACCAACAATTATACATTCAATACTCTTCTCGAAAAGTCTTACGTTCGGACGCTTCCCGAGCCGCACACAGCAAGTGGGAAACGTCTAAATGTCATGCGCGATGAGAAATGTGATCTTTGTGAAGTTGGCCATCCAGGACAGAAATTTCGAATGGTACGTATGCGGGACGTATGGACCGACATTAAGGCACTCTTCCGAAATGATAGAGAGCGCTATGGATGGCCAACTCAAAAGCCGTTGAATTTGTACAGGCGTATCATTGAAGCTTCATCTAATGAAGGAGACATGGTACTAGATCCATTTTGTGGTTGTGCGACGACTCCGGTTGCGGCTGAGCAGCTAAACCGGCAATGGGTCGGAATTGATATTTGGGACGAAGCATATAAAGCGGTAATAAGAAGAATTGAGAAGGAGTATTTGACCCTAGAAGGCATCACTCATCGGATGTTTTCCGAAGAAAACTTCTACTATCGGAGTGAAGTTCCTCGGCGGACAGACAAAGGGGAAGAAGCGGTCCCATTTCTATATCTCAGAGTGCAGCGACCGCCAAGACCGTGGCAGAAGATGAAGCGCCAACAAATGGTAAATGCACTTGCGATGGCTCAGCAATCTAGTGGGGGCGTCATCTGTGCAGGATGCGGACGTGTTCTTGAAGTTGAATTCATGCAGCTAGATCACATCCAGCCAAGAGCAGAAGGTGGCGAGAATCATATTACCAATCGTATTCTACTTTGTGGGCCTTGCAATCGTCGGAAGAAAGACAATTATACGTTACGCGGATTAGTAAACAAAAATAAAAATAAGTCAATTGCCTGGATGAGAGACGAAGACCGGGCAAAGCTTGCAAGAGACGCAGCCCGACAAAGAGCAGAGTGGGTACGCGACTATTTCGACACAACCGAATGCCAAGAACTTATTAACGGTACGTTACATCAACTGGAACCGTTATTCTAACTTTATAGTCAATTCGCTTCAATTATTTCTAGAGTAATCAAGAGATCAGTATTCTCAGTATGTTAAGACCTATATTCCTACGTTGATAACCGCCGCCACAAAGGCGCTAACCCACCGCACACCCGCCGCAAGATCACCCAGCGCTACCGTCTCCTCGACCGTATGCGCGTTTGACAGCGGAATCCCGATCAAACCCAGGCAACGCGCCCAGGTACTCAGCAGCATATCATCGCTGCGCGAAACGTAACCATAATTGAGCCTAACCGTGCCCGGTCGCGCTTGATTGACCTCCTGCGCCAGCGTAGCGGCCAGTGCCTGATACTCCATCGGAATCACCGAACCCCGACCCAACCCGGAAACGAAGGCGTGTGATGCGCCGATGCCTTGCACATGTCCCGTCGCCACATCGACATTATGGGCGTCAATATTGATGAATCCCAAACGCGGCGGTGGCAGCGCCCCTGACAGTCGCGCCGCGCCCTGCCCAAAAAGGCCAATCGGCGGTCCCTCTTCCTGATCGGTGAAGCTGAACAATATTTTCTTGCCCCGCGCTGCCAGATCGTCAACGAGAGCGCTCAAAGCCCGTGCCGACAGCAATCCCATCAGTACGCCGGTGGCATTGTCGAGTCCGGTGCCGATGACCAGTCCATCGTTTCGGCGCAGCGGCGACTGCATCAGCACGGTATCGCCCCATAGAAGTTCGCCGCTATCGGCAATGAAGCGAATATGATGTCCGTCCTCGCTCTCACGGAATTGGAGTTTGCCTCTTGCAGTGACCTTGACGCGCCCGTTTTCATAGGCGACAGCGATAGCAGCGCAAGTATATTCTGGCGCCGGCACACGAATGGCGCAGAGCGGATACAAAGTTGCTTCGGCCAAATTCGCGACGCGAAAAGAGGGGCGATCCATATGCGCGCTGACAACCAGGTCGGTCTGCGCGGACTCAGCGCCGATTTCTATCGCCAGGTTGCCCGTCGCTTGAAGGCGCGGATCATCGGACAGCGACAAGCCAAACTCCCCGGCGAGCTCGCCTATTACTTCGCCCACCGCGCCGGGTAGCCGCGCGCCATTGTTGGGCGCCGGGGCTGCCAGCAGTCGCGACAGATTATCGGCAATCGCGTCAATTTTGTTGACAGGTTCCGCCTCAATCTGTGCCAACAAAGCGGTGAGTAACTCCGACATTGACATGTGGCTGACTCCGATCACGATTGCGAGAGCGCCTCAACGAACATCTGCCAGACGCCATCGGTATCCAGCGCCTGAATCACGTTGACGTTGGGCGTCTTGCCACTGACGTGGTTGTAGTCGATGACGGTTTGCCCGCGCGTATGCAGGCCGTTTAATTCCACCGTGACGAAATATTTGCCGCTTTGGCGGATAAGCTCCGGTTGCAAAGTGATAGCCATCGCCAGCGGATCGGGCAGCAGATAAGCCGGGCGACTGTATGTATTCTGCAGGCGCTCTGCTGTTTTGCTCGAAATCTTGTCAAAAAAACGTCCATTAATCGTGTCAATCGCGCACAGGCTGTTGAATTTGTCCCAGACGAAACCGTGCGCCAGGGTAGTTTCCCAACTAAGCATGGTCGAGTCCTCAAAGGCAGCCAGCGTGATATGCGCCGCTTCCGGATCCGTCCAAATATTGTATTCCGCGCTGACGATCGGTGTGTTGCCATGCGCGGCAATCGTGCCACCCATGAAGACGAATTGCTTGATACGCGCCGGAAAACCGGGATCGAGGCGGATAGCCGCGGCCAGATTCGTCAAGGGACCCAAGGCGATCAGTGTCAATTCGCCTTCATATTCGCGAGACAGCCGCAATAGCGCGAGCACGGCGTGTTCATCTTCGAGCTTGCGCGTCAAGCTTGGCCGGTCACGATAATCGCCCAGCCCGTCGCCACCATGGAACTCGGCCGCGTCTTCCCACTCGGAGATCAATGGGCGGTCGATTCCGGCATAAACCGGCACATCACGATCCATGATCTCGAGGATGGTCAGCACGTTGGGATTGACCTGCCGGATATGTACATTGCCGGTCAGAGTCGTGATGGCCAGTACATCAACATCCGCTTGTGTCAGTGCCAGCATGATCGCTTGCGCGTCATCGACGCCGGCGTCTGTATCAATTACCAGTTTCATGATTACTGCACTTTCCCTTGAAATGAACGCTGATGATAGTTTAACCACAAAGACAAAAAAGGCACAAAGATTGTTTACCATCGAGTATACTGAGAATTCCAAGCGTAGCGACCGGACAGTTTCTGAAATGCAGATGTGCAGAAGTCGCTCCAAGTTAGTCATGCGAAACAAGGCAGCGCGAAACGTGTGAGTGCGAGACGGTGGCTCGCACTTACAATATTTCTTACAGCGCTCTTGACAGTTGCATTACTTTGTTGGAACTATTTAAGCACAGAAATAATTCTAAGTTTGTTATTCGAAATGGTATACACCTGCATTGCAGGCGCGACACTTGATCGTTCAATGACTGTTCCCAAAGTGTCCTTCTCATACCCAATACTTTCTCGGAATCGCTTCTGTAATAGCTCACTCGAGAGTCAGAACGAACTCTAACGTATTTCACAGTTTTCTTGTGTATAGTATAGTTGCAGTAAGGATGTCAAATTGGTTACACTGCTTTATCGGCAGAAACATGGTTACAATGTCTGCGTTTACCCAAACGATCATGAGCCGGCTCATGTACATGTTACCAAGGACAAAAAGGAGGACACGCGATGGATATGATGCCCTTGGTAAATCCTGTACGATGTGCAGCCAAAAAGGTTACATTTTCAAAAAAGCATGCGCGAATTTCCTTGGCGGATGGGCGAGTAATTAGTGTCCCGCTAAAGTTTTTCCCTCGTCTGCAGAAGGCCACAGATTCTCAGAGGAAAGACTATGAGTTGTTTGGACTGAACATTTATTGGGAAGAACTGGACGAAGGTATCGACTTGACGGCAATGCTTACCGGCATGTATAGAAGGCGAGAAAACTTGGAGACAGTGTCCTAAGAGTTCTGGAGATACTATCAAATCGCGATTCGGCTTAGTCTGTACTTGAATACTTTTTCTAGCTTGATTTAGCGCTTTAGTCCAATTAGCCACAAAACGCGGTTTACTCGAGACACTGCTGTAGCTTGACCAATCCCGCGTCATAGAAGCCCCAATTCAAATGCAATGACTGCTTGCGGCTTTGGCCGAGTGCGCCGAGAGGTATGCCTTGAATCGGATTCAGGCGTGGCTAAGCCTGTCTTGGCAATGGTTGCTCCCCATCGTCTTGGTTGTCACGGGCCTGGTCTACTTGTACGCCGTGCCGAACTTTGAAGCGTCAGATACGATTCAACATGTGGGTATGATCAAGTGGATCGCGGAAAACGGGGCACTGCCTTTGCAATCCGGCGAGCACGAGTACCTTTACGGGCAAGAGGCGAGCCAGCCACCACTCTACTATTTGTTAATGACGCCGGTATGGCAGGTTTTAGATACATCGGACTTTGATGATCGCTTCCGCAAAAGCCCATTCACGATCGTCGGCGATCCCCTGCGCCTCGGCAATCGCAATCAGATCCTTTACAAGCAACCGTATCCGCCGGATTTAAGCGGCTCATCGCTGGCCTTGTACAGCATCCGTCTGCTGAGTTTGGTCATGGGCGCGGTAACAGTTGGCGCTGTATTTCAGTCGGCGCGTACCGTGATGCCGGAAGAGCCGGGCATTGCAGTCTTGGCCGCAGGGCTAACGGCATTCAATCCGCAGTTCATCTTCATCAGCGCGTCGGTGAGCAACGACAATCTGGTTAATATGCTGGCGGCGCTCATCGCCTGGCAGATGCTGGTCATGCTGCGCCACGGCTTTCAAACGCGACGCAGTCTGGTCCTGGCGCTGCTCATCGCTTTGGCGTCGCTGTCAAAACTCAGCGGGCTCGTCGTCGGTGTCGTGGTAGGGCTGGCGGCAATCTGGCTTCTCATCCGGACGCGCGACCGGCGGGGCTTTTGCATTCTCGTCAGCGCCACGCTGATATTTTGGCTAGTGATCGCCGGCTGGTGGTACGGGCGCAATCTCATGCTCTACGGCGAGCTCTTCGGTACAACCAGGATGCTGGACTTTTTCGGCAGACGGTCCATCACACCCATACGGCTTTTCGCCGAGGAGTTTCGTGGATTGCGCGTCAGCTACTGGGCGGTCTTCGGCGCATTCAACATCGTTGTTGACGAGCTATTCTATCGCTAGATGGATTTATTGACCGTGACAGGCGCCCTCGGGCTCATCGTCTTTTTGGCGCGGCAGCGCACATCGTCGCGGGTTATCACAGCCGTCTGTTTTCTCGGCATAATGCTCGTGCTGGGCGCGGGGACCTTAATCACCTGGAGCCTGCAAACATGGGCCAGCACTGGTCGCTTGCTTTTCCCCTATATCACATCAGCGAGCCTGCTCATTGCGCTGGGCATCCATGCCTTGCGGTTGCCCAAGCCCCTGATCATTACACCCATGCTGGTTTTCAGCTTGCTCGCGCCTTTTGTCTATATCATTCCCAATTATGATCATCCGCCGGTAGTCGATCAGCTGCCGGCCTCGGCTGCGAGCGCGCATGTGCAATGGGAGGACATCCGCCTGACCGCTTACGAAATCCCGCAGCGGCGGGAATGGGCGGCGGGCGATGAGATCCCGATAAGCCTGAATGGGCGTACGCAGGTACAGTCGCCTTTGGCATACGCGCTGGTGCTGAGTTTGATTGATACGCATGGATCTGAGATTACCAGTTTTGAGACCTGGCCCGGATGGGGGACGTTTCCGCACCCGTGGATGACGCTCGATACGGATTACCGGGATGATTACCTGATGCAGATTCCGGCCGATGCCGAGGCAGCGTCCGACATATATCTCAGTATCCGCTGGTACGTCTTCCCTGATGGTCCGGATTTACCTGCGCTGCTGGAGTCGGGGGAGGAGTTGCTGGGGCTCAGGCTGGCGTTGGGTACCTTGCTTGGCGAAGGTACAGCAAATTAACTCAGCCCTCAGCGCCAGCGAAACGTATGCCATGCTCACGCAAAATATTGAACCTTCTTCTCTAGCGAGCAGAGTGATCTATCAAAATAGAGTTTGTCGCGGTCTTCTCCGTTCGCTGACCAGTTTCACGGCGAGGGTGGAGAGGTCGATCCCCGTCCATTGCGGCAAGCTTTTCATTCACTTACACAATGAGCGAAGGAGTCTGCATTTATGGGCGCCTCTTTTCTTTGCCCGACTCATCGGCGCATTTTTGTACAAATGCGGCGAAAGCGGCTATAATAGCCACATCAGAATAGCATCTGATCAAACCCAACATTTTAGTGGAGGAATCAAATGAGAAAGCTAGTTTTACTTACTGTTGTACTGGCAATGCTTTTGTTGGCATTCACAGCTGTGGCACAAGATGAGCCGCTGCGTGTCATATCCGTGATAAACGGTACACTCGGCGACAAATCCTTCTTTGATAGCGCGCAACGTGGAATGGACGCCATCGCCGATGAATACGATATCGAGACCGACACGGTAGAACTGGGTGTTGATCCCGCCAATTGGGAACCCGGATTGCTGGATGTCATGTCCGATACCGATTCTTACGATATCTTGATCACTGGCACCTTCCAGATGATCAGCTTCCTGGCCGCCAACGCCCACAACTATCCGGACAAGCTGTTCATGTTCTACGATGCGCCGATGCCTTACGACGACATGGAAGTCTGCGTTGATGGCTGCGCCAACGTCTATTCGATGACCTATGCGCAGAACGAGGGCTCCTTCCTGGCCGGCGTATACGCCGCCGCCATTACCATGAGCGGACTCGAAGGCACCAACGATGCGCCAACCATCGGCGCCGTAGGGGGTCAGCAGATTCCGGTCATTGATGACTTCATTGTCGGTTACGAACAGGGCGCTTGCCTGGTCAATCCGGATACGCAGAGCATCGTGCAATATGCCGGCAGTTGGAACGACCCGGCCCGCGGTAAGGAAATCACCTTGGCCATGTACGAGCAGGGCGCGGATATCGTCTTCCAAATCGCAGGCGGTACTGGTGTAGGTGTCTTCGAAGCGGCGCAGGAGCAGGGTCGCTACGCCATCGGTGTCGATTCCGATCAAGCCGTGATCGTGGCGGAAACCGATCCCGATCAAGCCGCACGCATCTTGACCAGCATGCTAAAGAATGTCGACAACTCCATCTTCCGCGCCATCACCAAGCATCTCGAGGGTAGCTTGCCCTACGGCTCGACCGAAGGCCTCGGTATTCCGGAAGGCGGCGTTGGTCTGGCCAAGAACGACTTCTACGATGCAGCGACCTCTGACGACATCAAGGCCATGGTGGAAGCAGCCGAAGCCGCGGTCGTCAATGGCGACATTGAGGTTCAGACCGTCTTCACCAGCGAGGATATGATGGCGGCAGTAGGCACGGCTTGCGCCGATATGTCCACCGCTGGCATGAGCATGGACGATCTAATGATGGACGATATGTAGGTCGTTTTCCAAATCTGTGAGATTTGTAGGGGCGATGCGGGCGGCACGCAGTGTCGCCCTTACAAATCGCCAAGGATCCCATCCCCTTGTGTAGGGGCGATTCTGTGAATCGCCCGACAATAGGCCATGCTATAGTAAAAGTAGGCACATAGTGTCAGTTATCCGATAGCGCGTAAGGCGTAGATTTAGCAGATGGAGCGCTCTGATGAAGAAGTCGTTGGAAAGTGACTTTGAGTATTTCCTCGAAATCCAGGCGGAATTGGCGCGGGAACATGACGGGAAATTTGTAGCGATAAAGGGTCAAGAAGTACTTGGAATCTTCGCGGATTACTTGGAAGCGGCTAACGCTGTTTATGTCGAGCACGAGCGCGGGACTGTGCTAATGCAAACGATCAGCAAAGACCCTGAAGCACACACCGTTTACTTGCACACGCCGGGCGTAGCAGCTCTTCAATGACACAAGCACGGCATAGCTTTACATTAAAAGCTACCCAAATAGTGAACACACTGGTTACGCCATGCTGGGTTTCCGCAGCATGGCAACCAGGAGACTCGGCCCCCGAACCCGAAAGAGTTCAGTTTGATGGTTTATGGGACACGGGAGCCACAGCTAGCATGATAACCGAACGCATTGTAGAAAAACTTGGTTTGACGGGAGAGGGATTTACCAAGATTCATCATGCAACCGGGGAATCAGACAATGTCCCAGTATACTACGTCAATCTTGTGTTGCTTAACAATGTGCGAATAACAGGTGTACGCGCATCACTCGGGAAACTTCCCGGTATTGACGTGTTAATTGGTATGGACATTATCAATCGAGGCGATTTCGCTGTGTCAAATTGTAACGGTTCGACTCAGTTTTCATTTCGTATCCCGTCTGTGAAGAACTTCGACTTCGTCAAGATTGATGACAAGTACAATCGCAAGAGCACCAAGTCTGAAAAACGTCGCGGCTCAAAACGTCGTCGCGGGAAGCGGTGATAGCGCGTAGGGGTGGATACTGAATACAATCTCATAGAATTTTCTTTCATTGGTTTTCTCTTTGCCCTCTGTGCCTCTGTGGTGAAAAAACTATGCCCATTATCGAAACTAAAAGCATCACCAAGGTCTATCCCAACGGCGTGCGCGCCAACGACAACATCGATTTCGCGGTAAATCAAGGCGAGATCCATGCGCTGGTCGGTGAAAACGGCGCCGGCAAATCCACCTTGATGAAAATCCTCTATGGCTTGGAGCATCAAACCTCCGGCAGCATTTTCATCCGCGATCAAGAGGTGGAAATCGGCAATCCGCAAGTCGCCATTGAACACGGCATCGGCATGGTGCATCAAAATTTCATGCTGGTGGATTCTTTCACGGTGGCGCAGAACATCATCCTGAACCGCGAAACCAGGCAAGGGCTCTCCATAGATTTTCAGCAAGCCATCACAAATACGGCCGCGCTATCCGAAGAATACGGCTTGCGTGTCAACCCCACCTCCAAAATCGAAGATATCCCGGTGGGCATGCGGCAACGTGTCGAGATCCTCAAGGCGCTGTATCGCGGCGCGGAAATCCTGATCCTCGACGAGCCGACCGCCGTCTTGACGCCCAGCGAAACACAAGATCTCTTCGCCGCAATCCGCAACCTGGTCAAAGGTGGCAAAACAGTCATCTTCATCACCCACAAGCTCAAGGAAGTCATCGAGATATCCGACCGCGTCACGGTCATGCGCGATGCCCTCAAGATCGGCACGGTCAACACGGCGGAAACCAACGAACGCGAATTGGCGCGCATGATGGTCGGGCGCGAGGTCTTCATGGTGGTTGATCGCCCGCAAGTCAAACGCGGCGCATCCGTGCTGGATGTCCACGGCTTGACTTATGCCGACGACAGCGGCCATCAGCTGCTCAAGAATGTTAGCTTCAATGTGTATAAAAACGAGATTTTGGGCATTGCCGGCGTAGAAGGCAACGGGCAGACCGAGCTGGCGGAAGTGCTGACCGGCTTGAGGCCGCCAACCACCGGCGAAGCTTTCATCAGCGACACCTCCATTCTGGGGCGTGGACCGCGTTCCGTGCGCGAACATCAAGTGGCGCATATCCCGGAGGATCGCTTGACTAACGGTGTGGCTCTGACCTCTTCCATCGACGACAATCTCATTATAGATCGTTATTATCGCGAACCTTTTACCCGACGTGGCTTGCTCGATATCAACGCCATTGTCGAAAATGGCCAAGGTCTTATCCGCGAGTTCAATATTATCGCGCCTAATGGCACTATCCCGGTCAACGCGCTTTCCGGTGGCAATATGCAGAAAGTAGTGGTCGCCCGTGAATTGTCCTCTTCGCCCAAGCTATTGATCGCCGCCCAACCCACGCGCGGCGTCGATATCGGCGCCATCGAATTCATCCATCAGGAGTTGGTCGATCAGCGCACGCAGGGCCTTGCTATCCTGCTGATTTCGGCGGATTTGCAAGAGGTCATGAAACTGTCCGACCGCATCATGGTGATGTACGAAGGCGAAATAGTTGGCATTTTCCCCAACGATGTGAGCCTGACCGAAGAGCGTATCGGCTATTATATGCTCGGTGCCGAGCGGCAGGACGCTGCGGAAATGGAGCGTAACGCATGACATCAATGAGGACTCATCTCTTGCTGATCGTTGGCGGATTGGCCGGCATCCTTGTCACGCTTTTCATCACCAATACGCTGTTTGATGGCTCGATGGAAAAAATGACCGGTACCGCCACCTGGCAGAATATCCTGCTGGTCAATGTGCTGGTGGGCGCTTGCATTTTCTTGTTTGTGGTGGAGTTGCGCCGCCAGGCCATTCGTGTCTTGCTCACGGTCATCGTGGCGCTGCTGCTCGGATTTTTCGTCACCTTCACTTTTAATCTCGATTCGGCAAATCGACTCAACAGTGGCGAATTCCGCGCTCAGGTTATCTCCGATGCCGCAGCCGTCGAAAACGCTGATGTCGACCTGGAATATAACAAGCGTCGCGATGGGCATTTCAATAAGCCGAATGTCGTGGCGCCGGTCAGCGAGATCTCCTGGACTTTCGCAGGTAGCGCCGGCGATGTCGTTCATCTGCTTGCGTATGCCAAGAATCGCCGTTCCGAAGTGGATCTGCTGGTGGAGCTGCGCGATGACTCGGGCGCAGTGTTGGCTGCGGCCACATCCGCTACAGTGACGCAGGTGGAAGATACCTTCGATGATCTTTTCAGCGTTAGTGACGCCGTCATCGAAGCCTACGAGTTGCCGGCCGATGGCGTTTACACACTGTACTCGCGGCCAGAGGATATCGAAACGGGTACGGTGTTGTCCGAGGCGATGACACAATCGCAATTGGCCTTCGAAGCGTTGCTGTTGGGACCGATAGAGCGCGTCAATCGCTGGGGCGTCTGGATTCAGGACGCCATCACCTTGATCCTGCTGGGACTGTCTTTCGCGATTGTCTTTCGCGCCAAGCAATTCAGCTTGGGTGCCGAAGGGCAATTGTATTTTGGCGCTCTGGTCTCTGGCATCATCGCGCTCAACTCGCCACATATTCCGGGCATTATTCTGATTCCCTTCATAATCCTGGCCTCTGGCACAGCGGGTTTCATCTATGGATTGATACCGGGCGCGCTCAAAGCCTATTTGGGCGCCAACGAATTGGTCTCGACTCTGATGCTCAACGTTATCGCCACTCGCTTCTTCGAAATGGTACTCAACTTCCAACTCAAGCCAGCCGATGCCGGTTATATCGCTTCCAAGAAATTCACTGACAACGCTATCTTGCCGGTCATCGTAGAAAGCACACAAGTGACTATCGCGGTATTCGTTCTGGTGATCGTCATTTTCATCTCCTGGTTATTGATTCGTCGTACCCCGCTGGGTTACGAGATTCGCATCATAGGTTCCAACCTCAGGTTCGCGGATTATGGCGGTGTCAACTCCCGGCGCACCATTATGCTGGTCATGGCCATCAGCGGGATTGTCGCCGGCATAGCCGGCATGCATCTGGCTACCGGTATCCATCGGCAGTTGATCTTGAACATCTCCTTCGCGCTGGCATTTGAAGGGGTGGTGGTCGCCTTGCTGGCGCGTTTGAATGTACTGGTGGTGCCCTTCACCGGCTTGCTCTATGCCTATCTGCGGGCGGGCGCGCAGTTCATGGAGCGGGACGCTGACGTTAGTTTTGAGGTTGTGCGGATGATCCAGGCCATCATCATCCTGCTGATCACCGCCGAGGCGCTGGTGACCTTCTTCCAACAGCGGCAGAAACGCGCCGATATTGATGCCAAGGGACATAGCCGCACAGCAGCAGCGGAGGCAGCCGATGTTTGACAATGTGATTGACGGCATTTTCAGCGCCGTATTCCTCACCGCTATCCTGCGTGTCACCACACCAATCCTGCTGCCGTCGTTAGGCGCGCTGATTTCGGACAAAGCCGGTGTTCTCAATATCGGCCTGGAAGGCATGATGCTTTCTTCCGCTTTCACGGGCGTGGTGGTCAGCGCATATGCGCAAGACTGGTTCGGCGCTGAAACGGGTGTCGCGATCGGACCCTGGCTCGGACTTTTGCTGGGCGTCTGCGTGTCGATTCTGCTTTCCTTTGTTTTGGCGCTCTTTCATCTGGATTTGAAGGGCGATTTGTTCTTGTCCGGCATCGCCCTGAATATCTTTGGCTCATCCGCCACTGTCGCCATCATGTACGAATTAACTGGCGACCGCGGCAATACCAGTACCCTGGCCAGCTTGCAAATGCCCTTCATTCAGCTGCCGGAGATCATCAACCAGATTCCGATCATCGGCGAATTCATCTTCCGCGTCTTTGATAACCAAAGTGTCATGACCTGGGTCGCCTTTATCGCCGTATTCTTTGTAACGTTTTTCCTCTATCGCACACCGATCGGCATGCACCTGCGCGCAGTTGGCGAAAATCCCGAAGCGGCTGCTTCGGTCGGCATCAATGTCAAGCGCATCCGTTACATGGCGCTGATGATCAGTGGCGCGTTCGCCGGCTTGGGCGGTATTCACATGAGCATGGGTTATCTGCAGCTCTTCCAGCGCGATATGACCGCGGGACGCGGCTTTATCGCCTTGGTCACGCCCTCGCTGGGTGGCGGCTCGCCGACCGGCACCATGATCGCTTCCCTGGTATTCGGCTTCTTTGACGCCTTGGGCATCCGCATCGGCTCGCTGGAGATTCCCTCACAGCTACCACAATCGATCCCCTATTTTGCCACCGTCTTGGCATTGGTGATTTATGCGCTGCAACGCCGTATATCACAACGCGTCAGCGAAATGCGCACCGCTTCCGGCGCCGCTTTTGACGCCGCCTTCTGGCAATCGATCCAGCGCATCAGCATTCTTCATATGCTGATGGCGATGGTGGCGGTCATCGGCCTCGTGACCAGCGCCAGCATCCTGGCAGCGCCTAACGGTTTTGGTGGCGCGGAAGGCGCAGTGCCCCTGGGCGTGCTCATCGGCATCATTTCCATCGTGCTGTTTGTGATCAGCCTGCCCTTTGTCACCGACATTTTCCGCATTCAAAAGCGCTGGCAGGCGAGTGCGCTGGTGACGGTTATCTCGCTGGGCATCTATTTGACGCTCTTCCTGGCGCTGTTTTTTGCTCCGATTCTGGCGCTCGTCATCGGCCTGGTGGCGAGTAGCGTCGTCTGGCTGATGATAGGCGGCCGCGTGTTGATGACAAGCGACAATCTAAAGCAATCCTAAACCATTGATCCCTTAATCCAGCTGCACTGGTCGAAAAACGGGGACAAGACATGAAGCGAAAGGCCACATCGCGAGTCATCGTATTGCTCATACTTGTCGCGCTCATCATGCAGGTGGTCGAAAAGCGCAACGACTTGCAGTGCTATCTCATGCAGCAAGCGACCCGACACGAGCTGGTTTTCAGGGCAGGCTTTGCCACAACTGACGAGATTCGTGAAATCGTTTGGAACGATACCGTGGCTGATTTCCATGGACAGTCATGGCGAGCGTCGCTGGATCAAATCTTCCACGCGATTTTCATGGGAGGAAACCGCGGCAATCAGGTGGTAGCGTGGCTGCTGAACCCCGCGGACGAACCGAACGATTTCAGTTGCGGCGGCACCATCAATTGGGCAATCTGGGATGAGCGGGACTTCACGATCCTTAAAAGCTAGGAAGGTGGAGAGATTGAGACCGTACATTAAGTTACGACCGCCTTGAAGGCTATTCCGCAAGAGGAATTACGGCATTACTCGGTCGAAGCGGACATCTTCTCCTACCGGGGCACTTGGGACGAGCAGGGAAGTACCTGGATTTCCCAGCAACGCGATGTGGACGAAGTAGGCGCGCAGGCATGGCTTCGCGGCGATATTTTGCCCGACTACTGGTCTGGCTGGTACGAATCTTGGCTTGAAAATGTGCGGGAACTGCAAGAAACGTACAAACAATGATGCGGCGCAGCAAATCCAAGGCAAAGCAACCGCGTCATGCAAGTTGTATTCAGCGACAATGACAAATCCCGAACCAAAGGTATGCACAGCGCCGCGGTGCCGATGTTTGCAACTGACACAATATATTTCGATACAGTTTTCAGGAGGCGCGTAGCAATCTATGCTGAACAAAATCCTTGGCGGACTATACGGGCAAGCGCTTGGCGATGCTTTCGCCATGCCGGCGCAAGTCCATCCTGACGATACCGAGCGCAGTTTCGGCTGGCTGGATAGCTGGCAAGATGCGCCCGACGATCATATCGTACACGCCGGACTTCCCGCAGGCAGAATCACCGATGACTCCGAGCAAGCATTTTCCATAGCGCAGGCGGTGATCGACGCCGGAGGCGTGACCCTCGATGCCGTCGTCACCGGGCTCGTCAGCTGGTACGACCGCGTCGGCGGCGACGAATCCCCTTATGTGGGACCAAGCACGCGCCGCGGCGTCAACGCGCTGAGAGCTGGCGAAGATCCGCGCAGCAGCGGTTTGTGGGGCGATACCAATGGCGCGCCCATGCGCATCTCTCCCATCGGCTTGCTGCACCCGGGCGATATTGCCGGCGCGGTGGCCGATACGGTCACGGTCTGCATGCCCACGCATTTTACTCAGCCGGCGGTTTCTGGCGCTTGTGCCGTGGCGGCCGCGGTGGCCCAAGCGATGCTTTCGGACCGGTCTCTCGAAACCGTAATACAAGCGGGATTGCGTGGCGCTGAACTAGGTCGTGAACAGGGGCGACGCTGGTTTAGTACATCGGTCAGCTTCAAGATTAATCAAGCGATTGATATCGCTAATAGCGATCAAGATGAAAGAACGCGCTTGCGGCGCATCTATGATGAGGTCGGCGCGACCTTAAATGTGTCGGAAACGGTGGGCGCGGCCTTTGGTCTGCTGGCGATGGCGAAAGGCGATCCCAAGCAGACGGCGATTCTGGCGGCCAACCTCTCCGGCGATGCCGATACCATCGGCGCTATCGCTTGCGCCATGGCCGGCACTTATGCCGGTTTCGCTGCCATCCCCGCCGGTGATATCGCTGTCCTGGAAAACGACCCGGTCTTTCGTGCTTACGATGTACGTGGGATTGCCGCCGGTTTGCAAGCGCTGATTTCTAATTCTCCATCACATGACTAAACGGCTGGTCACTGTAGGCGATCTCGTCGTGGATATCCTGCTGGATGCGCGCCTGCCGGTCGATATCGACCAACATCAGATGGCGCCCACACTGCTGATGGAGCCGGGTGGCGCTTGCACCACCATCCTCGCGGCACGAAATATGGGCTTGGATGTGACGGCTCTGGGTACGGTCGGCGCAGACTTTCAAGGGCGTATGCTCAAGGAAATCCTGCGCGATGCCGGTGTTGACCTTGGCGCGCTGGACGTACCGGCTGCAAGCAGCACAAGCACCGTGGTCACGCTTAGCGATCGGCAGCGGGCCGGGCATGTCTTCCTGGGCAATTATGGCGATGGCGCGGCGATCGACATGAGCGACGATGCGCGCCAACGGATTACACAGGCTGATGCCGTTTTCGTGCCGGGTTATTCCTTGGTGGAAGATCGGCTGAGCGGACTGGTTTCTGGTGTAATGGCGATATTGGAAAACAGCGAGATTCCCCTCTACGTCGATGTAGGACCCTTTCTGGGTCAACTGGCGATAGATCGGGTCAACCACATCTTGAGCATGACCGATGTGCTGCTGCTGACCGAAGACGAAATCCCCTTTGTCGCGGCCGCTAAGTCCGGCATTGCCGCTTGCCACAACCTATTGCGGCGTTTTCCAGATTTGCTCATCGTGTTAAAGTTGGCTGATGCCGGCTGCCGTCTCTTGTCACAAGCCGGGGAGGTACATTGCCCGGGTTATGCCGTCGCTGTTGTTGATAGCATCGGCGCCGGAGATGCCTTCGCGGCCGCTTTCATTTGGGCGCGCCTGGCTGGTTTCGCAATAGCAGACTGCGCTGCGATTGCCAACGCCATGGGCGCGGCAAGTGTGGCAAAAGCAGGCGCCGGCCGCAATGTGCCGACTTGCGGCGAAGTGCAAGCTATACTTGACGCAAACAAAAGGGGAATAGAGTTGCCATGCTAAAGATTATCGAAATCGCAACGCCACGCGGCGACGCGTTGATAGACATAACCGAGCAGGTGCAGCAAGTCCTGCGCGAAAGTGGTGTGCAAGCGGGGATTTGCGCGCTCGTGGTGCCGCATACCACCGCCGGAATCACCATCAATTCGGGATTGGATCCGGCTACGCCAGCAGATATCGTGGCCGACATACAACGGTTGGTGCCGACGCGCGTCGATTTCGAGCATCAGTATGATACACCGGCTGATGCGGCCGGGCATATCAAGGCGAGCCTTATCGGCCATAGCCTGACTTTGATAATCGATGAAGGAAGGCTCTTGATGGGCTTTTCGCAGAGCATCATGTTCTACGAGTTTGACGGACCGCGTAGCCGTCAAGTGCAGGTCAAAATCATCGGAGGATAAACATGCCGCGCAAGATTATTATTGATACGGATCCCGGCGTCGACGACGCGATGGCGATATTTTTTGCCTTGTGCTCGCCCGAATTGGAACTCCAGGGCTTGACCACTATATTTGGCAATGTGCATACGCAACTGGCCACCAAGAATGCGCTGCGATTATTGGAAATCGCGGGGCGGCCGGAGATTCCGGTGGCGCACGGGGCGGATAACGCGTTGACCGGACCCTTCGAAGGTCCCGTCGCATTCGTGCACGGCAGCGATGGACAAGGGGATATCTTCTTACCTGACCCGGCCGGCGAGCCTGTGAATATGAGCGCGGCACAGTTCATCGTCGAGCAGCTGCGCGCGCGTCCTGGCGAAATTACGCTGGTGCCGGTGGGTCCGCTGACCAATATCGCGCTCGCCTTGCGCCTGGAACCGAGAATAACAGAATGGGTCGACGAGGTCGTGTTGATGGGCGGCAATGCCCTGGTAGCGGGCAATGCCAGCCCGGCCGGCGAAGCCAATATCCGCAATGATCCGGAAGCCGCCGATGTCGTTTTTGCTGCCGATTGGCGCGTGACCATGGTCGGCCTGGATGTGACGCTAAAAGTGCATATGCTGCCCGAGGACATCGCCGAATATGAATCTCACGGCAACCCCATGTCGCAGCATATCACGCGTATCCTGCCGCATTACCGCGACTACTTCGAATCAAACTACGACGCCAAAGGCATCTTCGTGCACGATTCCAGCGCCATCGCCTATTTGATCGACCCGGCGCTATTCAAGACCGAGCAATGGCCGATTCGCGTCGGTACGCAGGGACTGGGGCGTGGCAAAACCTGGCCCGCCATTGGCGAGCGTATCCTGCCGCCCTGGCAAGATCGCCCTGCTGTCAATGTCTGTGTGGATGTCAATGGTCCGCGCCTGGTAGCGCTGGAAGCGGAACGCTTGAGAAACGCCTAAAGGGGCCCGTCGAGGTCATCCGATAGACAGACCATGTCATCGGACTTTAGCTGTCCCGGGTTGGCAATACTCCGGATAAGCCCAGCCCTTCCAGTAAGCCTACTACGCGCGATTGCTCGGTCTCGACAGCGCGAAGGCGGTCGTCCAGCGCTTTGAAGCCGGTATCAACTCTTTCCTCCAAGCGCTGCACATCCGCGCGCAACAACTGCATATCGTTTTGCATATCCGTGCGCATCTGCTGCATATCGTTTTGCATATCCGTGCGCATCTGCTGCATATCGTTTTGCATATCCGCACGCAATTGCCGCATTTCCCCGCGAAACTCGGCACGCATATTTTTGCTATCGTTACGCAGCCAACTGAACAAGCCACCTGAAATGGTTATAATGCTAGCGATTGTGAGGATGGTTTGTCCCCAATCCGTTTCCATCATGTATCCTCAGCGTATCTACTTTGATGCTTTCACTCTTCTTGTGCAACAACGTAATTCGCTTCAAAACTACAGTGCCACAGTATACCACATTCGGCCGGATTGCTTGAGCTGCCCCGGTAGCTGCGCCATATTATTGTGGCGCTCAATCCCTGTATATCTGCTGCATAACGGCAAATTCGTTAAACAGCATCCATTCGGCGTTGATCTTGCCATCCTTGATCTGATGTTGGCTGATGCCCCACATCTTGACCTGTCTTCCGGTCGGCGCTCCATAAATGCCGTAACCGCGATGTGACCCCATCAGGCTCCAACGCACCGCAACCTGATAACCATCATCGTTATTGCCCATCCAATAGATATCGTCGATTTGCATCGCCAGGTCCGGGAACATCGCCATCACCGACAGGACAAAAGATTGATAATCGCCGCGTCCGTACAACCTGCGCCCGGTTGATCCGGTGAACTCCAGCGATGCGTCATAGGCAAACATGACTTCGCGCGGGCTGCGGCGGTTCCAGAGGTTGTGGTAGGTACGGCGGATAAACTCTTCAACATCAAAACCTGATTCGTTGCTCGGCAGCAGATATTCCGGCCTGCCTTGTCCGCCCAGCCGTTCCGCTTCGCCAAAGCGCTCGTCATCGATGCCGGCACTGTCCGTCTCGTTGCCTAGTCGACGCGCCATATCGCGCAGGTCAAAGCCCAGCTGATGAATCATGCTCGCAGTGTCGTACATAACCCATTCGTTGAAGATTTCGTTTTCCAGCGATACACAATTGGCGATGCACCAGAGCGCGACTTTTCGGCCGGTGGGCGGGCCGTAACGCGAGAAGCCGGTATTGTGCCCAGTGATGAAACAGCGGTGTGAGGTATGAAAACCGACGACATCATCTCCCGCCCAGATGATCTCATCGGCGAAGAGGCGAATATCCGGCAAAGCGTTTATGGTATGAACCGTATCTGCCACGATCTTGTCGCGGCCATATTGCAAACCGTAGTCGTCATAAACATGCGAGTTGTGCCGGTAGGTATCGTAGATATAGCCGATATCTTTTTCTTCCCAGATGCGGTGGGTGATACGCACGATATAGTCGATGACGTCAACATAAGTATCGTCAAATCCGCGCATGCTTTGTACGCGTTTCGTGCCCGGGTTCAGCAGCAGCGTATCGGTACCGCCTTTAGCCGCCAGCGAAATGGAAAAGTCGGCCGGCATGGTACGCTCGTCACGTTGGTCAGATGCGTTTGCACTAGATTTTGTAGCAGCCTTTTCGCTCGGTTTTCCCTTTTGCGCCATGTTTGTACCTTTCTTTGCTCTCAGTGTGCCACTGTCGCGAAACACCTTCTCTATTTACCTGGCGGCAGGTCGCGCTCAGAAAACCCGATGCCGCTCGAGAAAGTCGTAATTCGGCGTGATGCCGAGGCCCGCCTTGCCCGGAATCGGCAAGTTTCCATCTTCATCCAAAACGTGATTCTCTTCAAAGACATTTCCGCGATTGATATCAACCGTCTCGCGATAGTATTCGACGATAAGCCCGTTGGCGATGGCACCTACCAGATGCAAGTGGATTTCCTGATCGCCATGTGGCGCGATATGCAGATCATGCGCGGCCACCAAAGCGGCGACGTTCATGAATTCGGTAATGCCTCCCAGAATCTGCGCATCGGCGTTATAGATCGCAGCGCCATCATGAGCGAGCAAATCACGAAAGCCATAGCGAGTATATTCATTCTCGCCCGTGGCGATCGGTATCAATGTCGAGCGCGCTAGTAATCCATGGCCGCGATAGTCATCCGGTGCAATCGGCTCTTCGAACCAAAAGACATCGTACTGCTCCATCTTGCGCGCGATGTTGATGGCATCGCGCAGGCTGTATGCGCAGTTGGCATCAACCAGGAGCTTGATATCAGCGCCGATTGTTTCACGCACGACGCGGACACGTTCCACATCCTCCGCGATAGAGACGCCGCCGATCTTCATTTTGATCGCCTTGGCGCCTAGTGTGAGGTTTTCTTCCATTTCCGCGGCCAATCCGGCCAGTCCCTTGCCCTCTTGATAATAACCTCCGGCGATATAAGCCGGCATGCGATCGTGAAAGCCTCCCAACAATTTGTGAATCGATTTTCCGGTCGCCTTGCCCATCAGATCCCACAAGGCGATATCGATGCCGCTGATGAATCGGGTCGTGATGCCCCGTCTGCCGACCAATTTCGGTTCCCAAAGCGCGTCCCAAATGCGCCGATAATTAAAGGGATCCTCTCCGATCAACAAGGGTTTGAAATGTTCCAGCAAGCCTTGCGTGACCTTGACCATACCCAGCGAAGCGGGGTTGCCGGCCCAACCGATGCCCGTCAAGCCTTCGTCGCTGTGAATATGAACCAGGTTCAGCCCGCTGTGGGTATAGGTGTGCTTGCCATTGCGTATCGGCGTTCCCAGCGACCACCGATATGTGCGCACTTCGACTTCTTTTATCTTCATCTGCTCTTCCTTTCAGGGTGTGAAAATCGTTGCGGCGATATGACGCACGCCGCCATTGCATTGAATATCATCATTGGCGCTGTTGAAGTAATACGCGCTCATTACCTTGCCATTGCCCAGCTTGACCGTGCGCGGATAACCCAAGTCCCAGGATCCCGCATCATCACGAAGTATCAGTTCCGCTCCCCAGCTTCGTCCCGCATCTTCCGAGATACGCGCGCGAATACCGTATGGTACTACGCGATAGCCGTATACCGCCAGCAATCGCCCATCATCGAGCAGGGTGAGATCGGTTGGGCCGCCCCAATCGCTAGGCCGCGAGACAAATCGCCAGCTGCGACCGCCGTCCGCCGACTCAAAGACTTCCGGCCAGGCGTTGCGCGCGTCAATCTGGCAGCGCAAGGCGACCAAAATCCTGCCATCGGGCAGCAAGGCAGGGCTGGCATAATAGCGATTGACAAAATGCCTGTCGGGCGATTCCGCGATCATCGATGCCAGGTAATTCTAGTTCTGTCCGGCGTCAGGCGAGGCAAAAACCGCCACAAAGCGGTTTCCTCTTTCGCTACCGCCGATCCCGACTGTGACAAAGAGCAGCACCAGTCCGTCGGGCCGCACTACATAATCGGGCTTGACCTGGATCCAACTGAAGCCGAAGGCTGGCATCCGATACGGCCCTTCCCAGTTGTGGCCGCGATCTCGCGAGTATTGAACATAGCCGATCTGCCGTTCGCCTTTGGGAGGAATGCCAAAGCCCGCTGTCATGAAGAAATCGGAAGATGCCCAGTCATAAGGTGCGCAAGCCGCATCTTCGGGCTTCTCGATCAATTGATTTTCAATGTCTTTTCGCGTTCCCAGCGAGCGCAACTGATCCAGCGGCCAGGTCCGGCCGCCGTCGGTCGATCGCATCACGACATACTCGCCGTCACGCGCGTCAACCACACTATGCGCCACATGATCAGGCGCAGCATAATTGCAGCGTCCGCGCGAAAAGCTGATCAGCAATTCATCCTGCGAAAAGGCTCTGAATCCGTGGTTGAAGGGCCAAGCCGCGTAATACTCGTTGTCGTAGTAGATGGTAATCTGCTCGGCATCGGCGGCGTGTGTGGCTGTAGCGAAATTAGCTGTAGACATCTGATCTCCTGGATTCGCGCGTGCCTCGGAATCGCCACTTTCGACCGCGCGTACAAACGCGCTGCACGCCGCTACTCAGCCCGGATTGCGCCTTTCATTGTAGCCAATATTGCATACACCCTGCCATACGCGGCACCCGCGCCCGCCATTTTCGTTCTTGACGCGCTTTCCGGCCTGATCGCAGTTAGCGGCAAGGCATCCTTTACCTAAATCGTTAAAGCAGCGGGAAGCGAGTGGCGAATATCGGCGATACGGCTCATATCGTCTCAGTACAGCCTGCTTTTATTGTCTCAAACTGCGAACCTTTGCTCACCCCTGGGAAACCCATTTGTGCTACCCTCAGTCCAGTGCGGATTAACAATCGCCAGCAGCAGCAATTCCTGGCTTGGCTTCGTATGTCGCGGAAAGTTGTTTTCTCGGTCAAGAAACGACACAAGCATTACCCTCGACGCTATCAAGCCTGCCTGCGGAATCTCCCGCAAGCAAGCAGATACAGAGGTTTCGCGCCATTTCCTGATGCGGTCAGGCATTTTCGGACACTATGATCAGGGCAATTTGAATGGAACATAAGAGGGGCTTTTGCGAGGGATTTGCGAGGGTTTCGTGAGGGTATCGTGAGGGATTTGCGAGGGTCTTGCGAGGGTCTCGCATTCACGATTGTCACCACTCCCGCGGGCATACGCTTTTGACGCTCCGCAAAGGAAGTGTTATATTTCCTCCGATGTCTCCATTGATGCAAAAGGATTGCAGTGAGAATTTGCAGCAGTGCAATTCAAACCGGCCTCGATCAGTTGGTGCTTTTCCCTTTTGATGACCGCGCCATTCCCCTGCAGCGTGGCCAAGTTTTGCAGCTCAACAGCCATCGCGCCACCTGCGGCCCTACGAACGTTGAACCCGCTGCCCGGCTATACGCAGGCCGATTGCGATCCTCCAGGCGAGGATGGGTTCGATCAATTGGTGACTTGGGGCGACAAAGATGTCAAAGCGTCATCGGAACGTATCCGCTTTGAAGATGTTCGGCTATATGCCATTTGTTTGATTGAAGTGAAATAGGAGAGAATCATGAGACTATTCGAGTATCCAGAATCTGTAGACAACTGGGAACGAAAGATTAATTCCTACGCCATGCAGAAGGTGGAATTTGGCGCCAGCGGCGTGGCGGAAAAGGTGGCGGAGATTGAGGCGCTGCTCAAGCAGAAAGTGGCGGAGTTGGCGGCTTTGCCCGAGGACGCCGATCTGGCGAAAGCGGAACCCGATGATTTGCCGTCAATTCTCAAGCTGCGCCCGTCCGGTAGCCGTCGTACCTGGTCGGCAGTCCCGGCTGGTTTCCGCGATCGCCTGGAGGGGTCGCTGCTGGGACGTTGCGCCGGTTGTACGTTGGGTTCCATCGTTGAAGGTTGGAAAGTGGAGCGGATGGAACACTGGGCGCAGTATCTCGGCGACGATTACCCGCTGGTCGATTATTGGAGCGAGGCGGAGCAGCCGCACGAATTCAAATATCAAACGAGCCTGCGCGAAGATTTCACACCGGCAAAGATGGATGGCGTACCCACCGACGACGATATCAATTACACGCTGCTCGGTCTAATGATCCTGGAAGAATACGGTACCGATTTCACCACCGACGATTTGGGCGCAGCCTGGGTGAAGTATTTGCCATTTGCTTTCACTGCTGAAGGCATCGCGCTCGACAATTTGCGGGCAGGTGTTCCAGCGCCCCAAGCGGCCGTTGTCGGCAATCCCTTCCTGAATTGGATCGGCGCCGATATCCGCTCCGATCCCTGGGCGTATGCCGCGCCGGGTTATCCGGAAAAAGCGGCGGAACTCGCCTATCGCGATGCTTTCGTAAGTCACCGGCGCAACGGCATCTACGCCGCCATGTATTTCTCCGCCGTGATTTCAGCCGCCTTCACCGTCTCCGACCCGGTTGACGCGCTGCGCATTGGACTAGAGGAGATACCGGCCGACTGTTTGCTGGCGCGTGAGATTCGCTGGGCGCTGGACAAAGCGCCATCCGTCGCGAATTATCGGGATGCGGCCGCGCTTGTCGAGCAGCGTTACACGCGTATGGGCATGGCGCATTCGATCAATAATACCGTGCTGACGGTCTGGGGATTGACCATCGGTGGCGACGACTTTACCAAGGTCATTGGCGAGACGGTTGCCATGGGTCAGGATAACGACTGCACCGCAGCCACCGCCGGCAGCATCTTCGGCGCCGTCTATGGCAAGAGCGCGATACCCAAGCACTGGTACAAGAATTTTAATAACAAGGTACATACCTTCCTGTACGGTCAGTCGCCCTTCGCCATCGATGACGTGCTCGATCGTTTTGTCGCGCAGGCGGAGAAGATCGTTACAGTCTAATTCGCCGGAAACCGGGTTTCATATCGAAAGCGCAATAGCATGCTTTGGCTAGGCTGTGAGCTTTGGCGCTTTCAACTACAACTATTCGGCTGCAGACGATGCCTAGCGCGAGTTGTTCAACAACCGCGACTTTAGCATCGCCCAGTCCATAGGAACGGTTCGCGATTTCATCAACAACATCCTGATGATCCCTACGCAATGGGCGCCGGCCGCTGGCCCGTTCGGTCACAGCGAACGAGACATCTTCAATAATCCGCGCCATCTGTATACCGCACTGCTGCTGGCCTCTACACCCAATCCCGATCAGCGTGCGCGCTGCCGGATGCCTGGGGAGGGGACCCGGGAGGCGGGGTTGAATTGGCCGGGGTTGACCCTACGTCAGCGTATTCTTGTAAATCACGCCGTCCTTCATGATGATTCGCAGGTTCGCTTCCGGCTTAGTCATTACGCTCAGGTCTTCCAGCGGATTACCTTCCATCACCAGCAGATCGGCACAAGCGCCGGGGATGACCTCGCCCATTTGCCCGCTTCGCCCCAGCAAATCCGCGCCATTGCAAGTGGCTGCGCGTAGCACCTCAATCGCCGGGATGATATCGCCGCGTATGGCAAACTCGTCCAATTGACGTCGATGCATCTGCCCCAGCAGGTCGGTGCCATACGCCATCTTGACACCGCCGCGATAAGCCATATCGAGCGCCCGCTTGCCCGCATCCAGCACGACGAAGATCTTGTTATACAGCTCTTCCGGCAAACCAGCCTCGATGCCTTCATCCGCCAGAGATTGATAAATCGAAAGCGTCGGCACCAGAAAGGCATCGTTTTCCAAGAACAGATCAATGCTTTCTTCATCGGCCAGGTTGCCGTGTTCGACCGTGCGCGCGCCACAACGAAGCGCGCGATTGATGGCGCGGGCAGTATAGGCGTGCACCATCACATAGAGGTTGGCCGCTTCCGCTTCTTCTACCGCAGCGCGGATCTCGTCTTCGCTGAATTGCGTGCTATCGATGCGGTCGGTCGGCGAGGCGATACCGCCGGACACCATCAACTTGATATGATGCGCGCCGCGGCGAACTTCCTCGCGGCAGGCTCGGCGTAAGGCGCTGATCCCGTCGCAGACCCATCCCAAGCCCGGGGTCAGCCAGCCATAGCCGATGCCGTCATCGCCCGATGAGCGCATGTCGCCATGACCGCCCGTCTGTGACAAGGCATGACCACAGAAGAAAATCCTCGGTCCAGCGATCAGGCCTTCGTCGACGGCTTTTGCCAAACCCCAATCGGCGCCGCCGCCATCGCGCACTGTCGTGAAGCCGCGCATCAACATGCCTTCCAGAATCTTTGCCGAGTGGGCGGCCACATAAGTGGGCGACCAATGCCGAAGCACCGACAAATTCGCGGTGGCAGCCGTGACATGCACATGCGAATCACATAAACCGGGCATCACTACTCGTCTACCAACATCAATAGTATCCGCTGCGCTTTCCGGCGCTTGCTTGCTGATTGACTTGATATTACCGTCTTCAATCAAGATATGACGGGCATCGAGCATTTCTCCGCCCCGCACATCCAACACACGCGCATTGCTCAAAAGCAGATTTGACATCGTGATCCTCCCAAGACCACCAGACTGACACTATGCATGGCTTCCGCTAGAAATCAGTGTAATAAGAGGCAGGGTTCTTCAAGAGCGAACTCAATTCCGGGTACTTTCTGATTATATCCCCGACTGTTTTTCGACGATCAAATGCATGATGGTAGCGATCGTACGAGGAAAGTGCTAGATGTGCGAAATATTGCTCTTCATAACAGGGCAATTCGTTTGCTATTCTGTTGTAAGGAATAGTCCAATCGAGATCGAGACCGGCATCGTGTCGGTGACAATGGCAGGCTTCGTGAACCAGAAGGCCGGCCTCCGAGATTACATGACGTTCGAAGTTGTATTGTTCAGAATCCCCCCTTTGGGAGTAGTATGTCTTGTCTTCCCTACAAACTACGTTACCGCCATAGGTATTTGGATCTCTCAGTGGAAGCTGTTTGACATTGTTCAGTCCACTGATCGCGTAGGCATACTGGAGCGGCGCCTCCTCCCTCAGCAGATAAAATGCCGCTTGCACCACGCGTTGAAAGTAATGTGATCCCTCTATGCGTACCGGTAGATCTGTACGGCACTGATAATGCAGGAAAGCCGCATACCCGTTCTGCCAATCTTCGTCGGTATTGCATTGCCTGTTGACGAAACAGCAATTATCTACACCATCTGGAATCGTCAGAGAGAGCGATGATTGTCGTTGCGCGTTGTGGCATTGATTGTCTTGAAAGGACTGATAGCCGCTTCTCCAGTCTTCATCGGTATGGCATTGCCAACCCAGGGAACAGCAATTATCCACACCTTCTGGAATCACTAGGGGCTGCGACGAGCCTTGTGGTTGCACGCCGTCGCATTGATTGGACTGAAAAGCGTGAAAACCGCTTAACCATTCCTCATCGGTATTGCATTGCCGATCAACGAAGCAACAGTTATCAATTTGCGAGGCATTAGCAGTCGCGGGCTGCGATCGAACGGGCCCATCACATTGACCAACCTGATATGCGTTATACCCGTCTCTCCATTCCTGATCGGTATCGCATTGCCGGTCAATGGAACAGCAATTATCTATTGGAGAGCTTTGTGATAGGGTTTGCGCCTGCTGGCTATTGTCCATCCGGCTGTGATACAGGTAACTCGCCATCCACAGGTAGGTGCCGTTTCTGTTGATCTTCAGCCATCCGTCCTGCTCGCCGACGACTTGCAGGACTGTGCCCATTGGCGCAATTTCAATGCTATTGCTCTGGGGACGGTCACCAGGCGCATCCCTCAAATCGACTCTGCCTTCTGTACGAATGAAATAATCCTGCGCCGCTGCCACGCTGCACAGCGCAAACAGGACTAAAACAATTAAAATTAACCTAGCTTTCATCAACAGATTCATTTTCATTATGCTTGGTAATATTCCTATATCATAATCTGACTACGCGAGTATATCCACTTTTAGGACAACAAGGCAAGTTTTCCACTGGGAAGCCTTCGCAGCAAGTGTACAAGGGTGAATGGGTTGTCTTAATAATATTCCTCTGTGCTTTCTTTTTTTCGAGCCAAGATTTCTCGCCGGCCAACCCCATCCGCCTGCCCCTTCCCGTAGGTCAGTGTTTACGCGACCGCCCAAGTTCTTTTGCTGCGATTGCCCGGCATTGTTTACAATATACACTTGTTTTGCGCCACAATACCCGTCATAATCTGCGACAGCAAATCGAACAGACGCTCTTAATTTGTTTACGGTCGCAAAAAGTCTTCCATTATGGCTTCAATCTGTTCCAACCCCGTCGCTTTGACCACGCGGAACGCGAACCCTAACCAACGAATGATGAGCGCGCTTTCGAGATTGCTAATCCTTTTTCTATATCTCAATTGATCAATACACCTAAGGAGTAAAACGTATCATGTCTTTGAGAATCCGCACCATTTTCGTACTTCTGCTGTTGTTCTCCTCCGTATTTGCCGGGGCGCTCGTCCAGGCGCAAGATATGCCGGTAGCCAAGATTGGCATCATGGTGCCCTTGACCGGTGCCTTTGGCGCAGATGCCCAGGATGTCGTGCAAGCCGCGCAAATAGCCGTGGATGACCTTAACGAGGCGGGCGGCGTTGCCGGCTACTCGTTGGAGCTGGTCATCGCCGACACGGTTGATCAACGCGCTGATGCCGTGACCACCGCCTTCAACCAGTTGAGCAATACCGAAGACCTGAACTTCATCATGACCGCTTACGCCAGCACATCCAACTTCGAGATTGATCTGATGGCGGAAATCGATATGCCCTATCTGATCTCGGCAAATGCCGCGCAAACCCGCGCTATCGTCTCCCCCGATCCCGAGAAGTACGACACCGTTTGGTCGCGCGTGCCATCATATGATGCCTACGAGACCGCTTTGCCGGAACTGCTTGAAGCCTACGATGAAGCAGGATTGCTTAGCCTGCGCGATCGTGAAGCCTTCATCATCAGCTCGGATGATCCCTATGGCACCACCATCGCCACCGGCATGTCCGCGCATTTCGAGAGCCTGGGCTGGACGGTCACCGGATACGAGACCGTGCCCTTCGCTTCGGTCACGGACTGGCGCGGTCTGTTGGCGAAGATCCGCGAAGATGAACCGGATATCGTTGTGGTCACCGATTCTTCGCCTCCCAATAATGCCGCCCTCATGAACCAGTTTATGGAGAATCCGCCCAATTCGCTGCTCTTCCTGCAATATGGACCTTCGGTTCAGGAATTCCTCGATCTGACCGGCGACAACTCGACCGGCTTGATCTACAACAACCTGGGCGCCGCCATCGACTCCAAGCCGGAAGTGGTCGAAATCCGCGACCGTTACGAAGAGATATACGGGCATCGCGGCGGCTACTTCACCGTCATTGCCTACGACCAGATCCAAATCTATGCGACCTGCCTTGAGGAAGTTGGCGACCCGGCTGAGCGCGTCGCCATCGGCGAATGCCTTGGCTCCCTGGAGATGGAAACGCTGGCCGGCTACCTGACTTTCGACCAAGAGACCCATCTGGCGATCCAGGGACCAGAATTCTATCCGATACAGTTCTATCAAATCTGGGAAGGCGAGCGCTTCCAGCTTGAGCCGGAACGCTTTGCCACTGGCGAATTCCGCGTCCCGCCCTGGATGGAAATGGAATAACAAGCAAAAAGTAAAGGGCTTGTCCCGCATTCCCGCATGTCTGTTGGCGGCGGTCGCAGGGCACCCCGACCCACAGTTTGTAATCTCCCCTCCCTGAAGCTTTGGGGAGGGGCCGGGGGCGGGGTTGGACACAGGGCTTGTCCCTCATTCCCGCATGTCTGTTGGCAGCGGTCGCAGGGCACCCCGACCCACAGTTTGTAATCTCCCCTCCCTGAAGCTTTGGGGAGGGGCCGGGGGCGGGGTTGGACACAGGGCTTGTCCCGCATTCCCGCATGTCTGTTGGCAGCGGTCGCAGGGCACCCCGACCCACCTTGCAATAGCTCCCCTCCCTGAAGCTTCGGGGAGGGGCCGGGGGCGGGGTTGACACAGGGCTTGCTTCGCAAACCCAACCCTAGGCCAAAACGTGACAATTTCACTGCTTTCCTCTTAATGGGGAAGGGGTGACCGTTGCCCCTTTTTGGGCGATACCACCAACTGCGCTATCATCTCCCAATTGGAGTAGATTACCGGAAAACCCAATGAATGCTCTCCTCTCCGTCAAGAATGCGACAAAGAAGTTCGGCGAGCTGGTCGCCGTCGACGATGTGAGTTTCGATGTCAAAGAGGGCGAGATTTATGGCATCGCTGGTCCTAATGGCGCCGGCAAGACAACTCTCTTCAACCTAATCACCGGCATTCCTTATCATGCCGATGCCGGCAGTGTCTATCTGCGTGGTGAGGAGATATCGTCGTTGTCGCCACATAAGATTTACGAGCTAGGCATCGCGCGTACCTTCCAAAAAGAAACCGCCTTCGATACCTTGACCGTACAGGAGAATGTACATATCGGCGCCGTCTTCGGCACGGATTTGCAGCCGGAGCAGTACGAATCTGCCGTTGATGGCGCGCTGGAAAGTCTCGAACTCACCTCCGACCGTGACCGACTGGCAGGTGAATTGTCGCTCTACGCCAAGAAACGGCTGATGATCGCCTCGGCTGTCGTCAGCAAACCCAGTTTGCTCATGCTTGATGAACCGGCCGGCGGATTGAACCTGGCGGAACTCACCGAATTGGAAGAACTGATTTTGCGCCTCAGCCGGGGAGAGATGACCATCATTATCATCGAGCACGTTTTGCCACTGCTGTTTGGCGTTTCCAATCGTGTGATGGTGATGGATTTCGGCAAGCGCCTGGCGGAGGGCTCACCGGAAGCCCTGGCACGCGATGACACCGTGATCGAAGCTTACCTCGGTGAACGCGGAAAGGATGCCTTCCATGCTATTTCAGGTTGAGAATCTGACATCGGGCTATGGCAAGATCGATGTCGTGCGAGAGCTTTCGCTGCATGTCGATCAGGGCGAGCACGTCGGGCTTTTCGGTCCTAACGGCCACGGCAAGACAACTCTTTTGCGTACCGTATCTGGCTTGATCCCGGCCAACTCGGGCAAGGTCAGCTTTCAAGGCGAGGATATCACCAACCTCAATGCGCGCAAGATCGTCGAGCGCGGATTGATCCACGTCCCGCAGGGCAATCAGCTTTTCCCGCGCATGACCGTGCAGGAAAACTTGACACTTGGCGCCTATGTCGCTCGCACGGACAAAGGCAAAGCGGGAAATTTCGAGAAAGTCTTTACGCTTTTCCCGCGGCTGAAAGAACGCCGGGGTCAGCGCGCGCAGACTTTGAGCGGTGGCGAACGCCAAATGCTCTCGGTCAGCGTTGGTTTGATGGGCATGCCCGAGCTGCTACTCCTTGATGAACCTAGTGTGGGGCTGGCCCCAATCATCAAAGAAGAGCTTGCCCGTGCCATTGCCGAAATTGCCAGCAGCGGCGTCACCATGATAGTTGTCGACCAGGATGTGGAGTTGTTGCTTGGCATCTGCGATCGTTTGTATCTCATCGAAAAAGGCACCGTGTCCCTGGAAACGGCCGATGTCTCACAGGTGGATCAAGCAGAGATCCTCGAGATGTATTTCGGAAAGGTGACATGATGACTTTGGAAGCGATTGTGGCGATTGTCGCCAGCGGACTGGTTTCCGGATCTTTGTACGCCTTGATGGCGAGCGGATTGTCCCTTGTCTGGGGCACGGTTCGCATGTTCAACTTTGCTCACGGCGCGATGGTGATGATTGGCGCTTATTCCGCCTGGTATATTTCCAACCGCGGCGGTCTGGCCAAAGTCTTGCAGCCGCTTGGCAAATCTATCGTGGAAAACAGCGAGAGCTCGGGTGCGCTAGGGGGTGTGCTGCTACCCATAGGAGAGTGGATACTGTCTATGAAGGGCGGCTTCGGCTTGTTGTTCGGTGTGCCATTCGCGATTATTTTCTGTGGTCTGGCCGGTTATGTCATTTATATCCTGCTGGTCAAACCCTTCGTCGGCAAACCGGGCGCCGACTTGGTGGTCATTATCACTACCATCGCTGGCGCGAGCTTCTTGCAAAATGGTGTACAGGTCGTTTTCGGTCCCCGTTACAAGCAACTGGAACGCATCTGGAAGGGTCCGCCCTTGCTAATTGTCGATACCGCCATAGGTTTGCAAGAAGTTTTGATCATCGTGCTGACTCCCATCGCCTTGATTCTGCTTAACCTGTTCCTGAAGCGGTCCAAGCTGGGGCTGGCCATTCGCGCAGTCGCCCAAAACGATGACTTCGCGCGCCTGGTCGGGATCAACGTCAATCAGATTTATCCCCTGACCTTTGTGGTCAGTTCCATACTGGCAGGGCTGGCTGGCGTGATGCTAGGCGGCTTGTTCTTCATCTTGCCCACTATGGGGTCGGAGCCTTTGCTGCGCGCCTTTGTGGTGGTGGTCTTTGGCGGGCTGGGCAGTTTGCCCGGGACTATCGTGGGTTCTTACGTCATCGGATTGATCGAACAAACGAGCGCTTATGCATTTTCGCTTTATTGGGCGCCGGTTGTGCTATTTGCAACACTTATTCTCGTTCTCATATTCCGCCCGCGCGGTTTGATGGGCGGTGAAGACTCATGAGCTTGATCAATCAACTGCAAAAGCATCGAACCGTTCTCGCCATCATAGGCGTCATTATCTTCCTTGCGGTTCCGCTAGTTGTCGAAAACAAGTTGCTGATTCACCTGGCGATACTCGGAATGTTGTACGCTATTGTGGCATCGAATTGGGATCTGACGCTGGGTTATGCCGGCGTATTCAACTTCGCGCATCTGGCCTTCTTCGGCATCGGCGGCTATACCAGTGGCATTCTCGCTGTCAAGCTGGGCATAACGCCTTGGCTTGGTATACCGATGGGCGCGGCCGTGGCGGCACTTGCCAGCGTCATCGTCTCCATCCCGGCTATTCGACTGCGTGGCATCTATGTGGCGCTCTTGACTTTCGCTTGCAGTCAATTGGTATTGCTACTGCTGCTTAGTCAACCGCAGATTACTGGAGGTCAACAAGGCCTGACCGGCGTGCCACAGCTAAGCATCGGTGACTTCAATTTCCGCGAGAGCAGATTCGCGCACTTTTATCTGGTAGGCCTGATGCTGCTCTGCTCGACGGTATTCTTGCGTCGCCTGGTCGCGTCTGATTTCGGCTTGAGCTTGATCGCGCTGCGCGACTTTGAAGAATATGCCGTCGCCCGTGGTATTCCCTTGGCGCGGCAACGCCTGCTGGCATTCCTCTATAGTTCGATATTTCCCGGCTTGGCGGGCGGATTCTATGCCCATTTCTTGATTGTCGCCTCGCCCGATATTTTTGGCTTCTCGCTGGCGACACTGCTCTTGAGCATGGTGCTGGTAGGTGGCGTGGCGACCATTTACGGATCGGTACTTATGGGCGTGGTGATGACCTTTGTCAGCGAGTTGATGGCATCAAGCGCCTGGATGTCGGACGTATTTGGCATTTCGCGCGGTCCGGTGCGCTTTATGTTTGTCGCGGTGATTATCGTGCTGACCATGCGCTTTCTCCCGCAAGGTGTTTGGGGGCTGATCAACCAATTCACTGCCCGTTCTCGCCGGTCGAAGCAGGCAAGCGCCGATCAGCAAGCTTAATTACGATTGTTAAAGAAAGATATTTGAGCATGACCGATAGCAACGCAAAACCCCGAAGCGCCTTCATTACCGGTGCTGCCCGCGGATTGGGCGAGGGCATCGTCCGCCGTCTGGCAAAAGATGGCTGGTCGCTGCTGATGACTGATATCAATCCGGCAGTTCACGATACGGCCGCCAGGATCATCGCCGAAACTGGCATCGCGTCTGATCGCTTGATCGCTGCCGAGCATGATGTCAGCAGTGCCGAACGCACATCGGAGTTGGTCGAGTTGGCAGTAGAGCGTTTCGGCGGTCTCGATCTCGCCGTGGCCAACGCCGGCACCGGCGGGGCGGAAGTCGATTTGATCGATCTGGAAGTTGCAGACTTCGAAAATGTTGTCAATATCAACTATCGTGGCGTCTTCCTGACCTGCAAATATGCCGGCGCGGTCATGCGCCAGCAAGGCAGCGGCAACATCATCACCGTGGGCTCGATCTTCGGGCAAGAGCCTTATCCGCGAGTCGCTGTTTATTCCGGTAGCAAAGCCGGCGTCATGGCGCTGACCCTGGCCTTCGCGCTGGAGATGGCGCCTCACAATGTGCGCGTCAATACCATCGCGCCCGGTTATATGGCCACTGAAATGCAATGGGAAGGTCTGCGACAGCGAGCGGCGCATGCCGGCATCAGCTTTGAAGAAGAACGGCAGCGTGTCTGGGATTTGGTGCCGCTGGGACGACATGGCACGCCGGACGATATGGGCGCTCTGGTCGCCTTCCTGGCCTCCGAAGATGCCGGCTATATCACCGGTGTCACGCTCGGTTTGGCCGGCGGGGTCGTGCGCCGCTAGGAAAGGATTCACCATGCGGGGAGAACTCGTACGCGTTCTGGATCGCCTGATGGACGGCGTCCGTACCGATTGGGCGCTCTATGTCAAATTCACCGGCAGTGGCGAAGAGATCACCCTCAACGCCGATGTCCTGATGGACAGCATGAGCACAATCAAGATCCCGATCCTGATCACGCTCTACCGTATGGTCGATGACGGACAGCTTGACCTGGCGCAGACCTATACGCTGGAGACGCGCTTCAAACGTTTCGGCACCGGCGTCCTGCAATACATGGACGAAGGCATGGTCTTCAGCCTGCGCGATGCCGCGACCTTGATGATCATCGAGAGCGACAATACCGCCACCGATTATTGTTATGACGCGGTCGGCGGACCCGATGCGGTCAACGCCACCATGCGCGAACTGGGATTTGACGATATTGATGTGCTGGGCGATTGCTACCTGTGGTTTTCGGCATTGGCCGCTGTGATCGACCCGGCGCTGGGCGAGCTGGGTCCGGCTGAATTGTTTCGCGCCGGCTATCCGGATTTGGCGCCGGATGACTGGATCAGCGCCCGCGACCGCTTTCATTTTGAAGAAGGCCGGCCCTTCAGCCGCGCCAGCGCCCGCGCGCTCGGGCAGCTGCTGGAGATGATCTGGAACGACAGTTGCGCCAGTCCCGCGTCTTGCGCCGAGATGCGTCAAATCTTGCATCGGCAGATCTCGCGCACCCGGCTGCCAAAGTATCTGCCGGAAGCGAAAGTCGCGCACAAGACCGGCGATTTCGGTCCCTTCATCGCCAACGATGTCGGTGTGATCGAATCGCGCGACCTGCCACCGATCATCATCTGCGTGATGATGGCGGGGCATCGCGGCATCTGGGAGAACCTGGAAGATACCGTCGCCCGCATTGCCGAAAAAATCTGGGAATACGGCATTTACACGGGTGTTGCTAAGTAATGCACAAATAGGTGTAATCCCATTCTCGATACATGAGACACTCCGCCCTGATGCCTAGGGGCTGGAATGGCAGAAAAGGAGGCAATCATGAGCTATGGACGCAGCAAGTCCGACCTGAAAATCGAATCTGATCAAGTCGCCCTGGTGGCGCAGATGCTGGGACTGCCGGTTTCGCCGGAGGAATTCGAGTCCTTGGCCGCGGCGCTATCCAATCAGCTGCCATCAATAGATGTTCTGGAACAATTCGACCTTAAAGCTTATCCGCCCATCTTGAAACTGGATGCGCAGTGGCATGACTAATTCAAACGAACTCATCAATCTGTCCATCAGTGAGGCGGCAGCGGCCCTACAAGATGGCGCTACCAGCGCGGTCGCCTTGACCCAAGCGTCACTCGAGCGTATCAAGCTTACCGATGCCACTGTCAATGCCTTTGCCCTGGTCAATGAAGAGGGCGCATTGGCAGCAGCGCGCCGCGCCGATGAAGAGATGGCCGCAGGCAAAACTCGCGGTTCGCTGCATGGCATCCCCGTCGGCATCAAGGACATCGTATACACCAAAGGGATCCTTACGGAAGCTGGCTCGAAAGTGCTGGAAGGCTTCGTGCCCGATTATGACGCCACGATAGTGCAGAAGCTGGATGCGGCTGGCGCCATCATGATTGGCAAGACACGCTGTCACGAGTTTGCCTACGGCGTCAATGAACCGCCCACGCGCACACCTTGGGAACTGAACAGCTATCCCGGCGGCTCCAGCACCGGCTCCGGCGTGGCCCTGACTGTGCGCTCGGCATTTGGTACCATCGGAACTGATACTGGCGGCTCCATCCGAATCCCTGCTTCCATCAACAACATCGTCGGCTTGAAACCAACTTACGGTCGTGTCAGCGCCTATGGCGTGCTGCCGCTGTCCTGGACGCTGGATCATGTCGGACCAATGACGCGAACGGTGCGCGACAATGCGCTGATGCTCAATGCGATAGCCGGGCATGATCCGCGCGACGCCACTTCCGCCCGGCAAACAGTGCCCGATTTTACAGCCGGCCTCAGGGACGGCGTGCGTGGTTTGCGCATCGGCATCGACCGCGAGTTTGTTATGTATCCCGGCGTGATCGATGATGTGCGCGCTGCCACTGAGTCCGTTATCAGCGAGCTGGCGGAGATGGGCGCGCAGATCATCGAAATCCATTTGCCCGAATTTGAGTTGACGCCAGAAACGCTCTTCACGGTCATGATGGCGGAAGCTAGCACTTATCATCGGCAGCAATTGCGCGAAAAGGGCGATCTCTATGATCCTGTCACCCGTGCCACCTTGCAGTTAGGCGAACTCTTGCCCGCCACGCATTATGTCACTGGTCTGCGCGCCCGCGAGCGTTATCGTCAAGCCATGGCGAATTTGTTCAAGCGTGAGAATCTCAGTGCGCTGATCTCTCCTACCATGCCGCTGCCGACACAGTTGCTCACCGACTTGCATCAGCCGCGTAAAGATATGGATATCGGCGAAACACCGATGGTTTCAATTATCCATCACACCTTTTCCGCCAATCTTGGTGGTCAGCCGGCGCTTAGCGCCCCCTGCGGCTTTACGCGCGACGGCTTGCCCATCGGTTATCAATTGATGGGCCGCCCCTTTGATGAGGCGACGCTCTTCCGTATTGCCTACGCCTATGAAGAGGCACATGATTGGCACGAGCGGCAAGCGCCGCATGTTTATGACAAATGAGGAGTGAAGTGGAATGAAATTCGGTTTGTTGCTACCCAATTTTGGCGCTACTGCTTCGGGAGAAACCATCGCGGCGAGCGCTCGACTGGCAGAAGAGTTGGGCTTCCATTCGGTCTGGACCACCGATCACTTATTGATGCCGGCCAGCATGCCCGAGCCTTACGGCAATATCATTGAGTCTCTCATTGCTCTCACTATCGCCGCCACAGCTACGAAGCAAGTGCAATTGGGCACATCAATCATCGTGACGCCACAGCGGGAACCGGTACTGCTTGCCAAGCAACTCGCCGCCATCGATGTTATTTCCGGCGGCCGTCTGATACTGGGCGCGGGCGTCGGCTGGCTGGAGCAGGAGTTCAATTATCTGGGCGCCGAGTATGGCAACCGTGGCCAGCGCTACGATGACGGGCTGGAATTGATGCGCGCGCTTTGGCGCGGCGATGGCGATTTCCAAGGCGAATTCAGCACGATTGATGACGCGCTTTTCGCGCCTTTGCCTTCCAGACGAGACGAGACGCCGATCTGGGTCGGTGGCAACAGTCCACTGGCGATTCGCCGCGCCGCGACCATCGCGCAGGGTTGGCATCCCGTCGGCTTGACGCCGGTGGAACTGGCGGATGCTTCGGCACAACTGCGATCTCTGGCAAATGGACGACCCGTCACCATCAGCCTGCGTACCAATATCGAGTTGCTTGAGCAGGGCGAAACCTCTCGTGGCTACGCCGCGCCCGGACACCTTCCAAGCGGTACAGCAGCCGCGATTGTCGAGGAATTGAGCGCTTATCAAGACGCGGGCCTGGAATGCGCGATTGTATGGCTCTTCCATCAGAGTTGGGATGAACTTGAAGCGAAGCTAAACTTGTTTGCCAAAGAAGTGATTCCCGCGCTCTGAGGGAATTGAAATTGGCCTCGAGGCACAAAAAGGCCTACAAAAGCTCTTTTGATTTGAGCTTTTGAGTCACCCGTCCCTGATGATTTGGGGAGGGGCCGGGCTGGATTTCGGTGAGATAGACGCAGATTATGGAGAAGATAATGGGCGAATTCAAATGGAAGAATGACCGCATCTGCGCCGCGGCGCTGACCTTTGACCTCGATGGCGAGACCATTCCCTACATGCTGGACCTGCCTAATGCCAGCAAACGCATGTCGCTGATGTCGGAGTTTAGCTATGGACCCAACGTCAGCATGCCGCATATTCTCGATCTGCTTGATTTGTACGAGATCAAGGCGAGTTTCTTTTCGCCCGCTCGCACTCTGGAGCTGCACGCCGATCTGGCGCGCGAGATCGTGGCCCGCGGACATGATCTGGGTCATCACGGCTTTATGCACGAACGTCCCGACGGGCTCAGCGACGAGAAGGAAGAACGCGTGCTCAAGCGCGGAATGGATGTCATCGAGAATATCACAGGCAAGGCACCGACCGCCTACCGCTCGCCAGCTTGGGAGCTTAAGCCCTCGTCGCCTGCCTTGCTCAAACGTTACGGCTTCCGCTTTGATAGCAGTCTGATGGGTCACGACATTCCTTACTGGGTGGAAACCGAAGAGGGCGATTTGTTGGAGCTGCCGGTCAGTTGGCGCAACGACGATTGGGTGCAATTCGGCTTTGTATCGGTGCCGGCCGTCGGCAATGGCATCAACCCGCCTTCAATCGGCTTGGAGGTATTCACTGCCGAATTCGACGGGTTGTTCGCTCGTGGCGGCCTCTTCAATATGACCATGCACCCCTTCCTGGCCGGGCGTCCCTCGGGCCTGATCGTGCTCGAGCGATTGATCCGCTACATCCGCGGCTTCCCGCGCGTCTGGTGGGCGAAGCTGAGCGAAATCGCCGATTATTGCTATGAGAGTGACGTCGCGCCCACGCTGCCTCGCGCCACCACCGAAATCCCCGCGGCGAAATGGATCGACTGAAAATGCCCCTTCGATTTCAATACATAACTGCCCTGATTACAGGCGCCGGGCACGGCATCGGCCGGCAGATCGCGCTGGACTTCGCTGCTGAAGGCGCAAGGGTCGGTGTCAACGATGCCGATGCGCAACGCGCAGATTCGGTCGCCGCGGAGGTTGCCGAAGCCGGTGGGCAAGCGCTGGCGCTGACCGCCGATGTGCGCGCCGCTGATCAAGTTGATCGGATGTTGGCGACGCTGGAAGCTCAGTTTGGCCTGCCCGATATATTGGTCAATAACGCCGGAATTTATCCCAACAGCCTCATCGTCGATATGAGCGAAGAGCAGTGGGATCGCGTTTGGGATATCAATATGAAGGGCATGTTCCTGGTCTGTCGCGCGGCAATGCGGCGCATGATCGGCGCCAAAACGGCTGGCAAGATCATCAATATGTCCTCGACCGCATCCATCCGCGCGCGAGTTGGCGCCTCCCACTATTGCTCGTCAAAGGCGGCCATCTCCATGTTCACGCAGGTACTGGCGCTGGAAGCTGCGGCGCACAACATACAAGTCAATGCCGTGGCTCCAGGACTGATCGAAGTGCCCGATTGGGGCTTGGATCAAGAATATATTGCTGCGCTGGTAAGCATGACGCCGCGCGGACGCATCGGTCAGCCGGATGATATATCGGCGATGGTTCGCTATCTGGCATCGGACGCGGCCGATTTCATCACCGGCTCGATCATGATTGTCGATGGTGGCAGCGCTGCCGGTCAAAACTTGCCCCTGAGCGGATGACCTGGCTGGTTGTGGTCAAGAGTCTACAGAATCAGTGGACAATGAATGATACTGTTTATCCGTGTGAAAACTGCCATTGATAGAACGAGCTCACACTGCGAGTCACGCCTCCCTGATGCCTCGGGGCTGGGGTAGATTCAGCGCCTCGGCCTAAACCTGACCCGGACTGAATAAGGACACTGTTCATGCAAGCAAACGAAAAAAAAGTCTATGACCGCCTTGACGCCATGCGCGACGACATCATCAAGCTGACGCAACAGATGGTCGCCTTCAAGAGTGTCAATCCTCGTTTTATGGACGAGCCCGCGACCAGCGAAGAAACTCAGGTACAAGATTATCTCGAAGGCAAGCTGAAGGCCATTGGCTTGGACGTGACGCGCTGGGAAGCGGAAAAGCGGCGACCGAATCTGGTGGCGCTGCGTCCGGGTGATGGCGGCGGCAAAAGCCTGGCGTTCAACGGACACATTGATGTCGTGCCCATCGGCGACGAAAGCGGCTGGGACTTTGACCCATGGGGCAAGGACATCGTTGATGGCAAGCTTTATGGCCGCGGCGCCGTCGATATGAAAGCCGGTGTGGCTGCCTTCATCGCGGCGACACAAGCCATCATCGAAAGTGACATCGCGCTTAAAGGCGACTTGCAGCTGCATATCGTGGTTGATGAAGAAGCCGGCGGCTTCGCCGGCACGCGCGACTTGATCGAGCGCGGATATGGCGCCGATGGCATCATCGTTGCCGAACCGACCTCGGGACTGATTGACGCTGCCGAAGGTGGGCTGAGTTGGCTGCGCGTGACCATTCGCGGCCGGGCCGCCCATGCCGGTTGGCGTTTCGCGCAAATCTACCCGCAAGCCGATCCCAACGCCGAAAACTCCGAGGGGATCAATGCCATCGAAAAGGGCGTCAAGTTTGTCCAGGCGGTACGCGAATACGAACGGGAGTGGGCGCTTTCCCGCCATCATCCCCTGATGCCGCCCGGCATCACCACCATCAATCCCGGTGTCATGATCGGCGGTGTCGGCTTGGGCGAAAACGGCCTGCCACAAATCACCTCCAACCCGGCCATGATTCCCGATATTTGCGTCATCGATTTCGATTTCAAATATCTGCCCAGCGAAACTTTCGAACAAGTCCGTGACGAATTCGCGGCATTTGTCGCCGCCTTTGCCAAAACCGATCCCTGGCTGCGCGATCATCCGCCCACCCTGCAATGGCATCTGGCGAATATCGATTTTCCGCCTTTTTCCACGCCGCCGGATCATGCGCTGATCGACGCCGTGCGCGCGACGCAGCAAGCCTTGGGCATCGAGACCGTCTTGACTGGCAAGCGTGCTGTGACCGATGCTGCCTTTTATGCCGGCGCCGGCATGACACCGATCGTGCTGGGTCCGGCCGGCGAAGGCTTGCATGGCGACAACGAATATGTCGTGCTCAATTCCCTGATCGAATCCGCCAAAGTATTCGCCGGCGTGATCTTGCGCTGGTGTGGGACAGCAAAATAATTGACCCTGGAAGCATATCTCGATTCTCAACTGGAAAGCTATCTGGCGGATTTGCTGCAGCTGGTGGCGATCGATTCCGGAACCTATGACAAAGATGGCAGCAATCGTGTCAACGATTGGCTGGAGGCGCGTCTGTCGCCGGTCGGATTCGCCATTCAGCGCTTTCCACAAGCCGATTGCGGCGATCATCTGCTGGCGACAAAAGCAGGCAAGGGCGAGGCTAAGATCCTCTTGCTTGGCCATAGCGATACCGTGTATCCGCGTGGCACAGCGGCGCAACGTCCGCTAAAGTTGGTTGGTGATCGGCTGCTGGGACCGGGCACCTGCGATATGAAAGCCGGATTGCTCGGCGGCATCTACGCTATCGAGGCGCTGCAGCAGATGGAATTCAACGATTTCGCTTGCCTGAAATTCCTCTGCGTCGCCGATGAAGAAGTCGATCAGCGCAGTTCAATTCCGCTGATCCGCGAGACTATGCGCGGTTGTGATGCCGTGCTGACATTGGAAGCGGCGCGTGAAAACGGCGATATCGTGACCGCGCGCAAAGGCAATGTCGTGCTGCGCGTGCAAGCGCAAGGCAAGAGCGCTCATGCCGGCGTAGAACCGGAAAAAGGCCGCAACGCCATCACGGGATTGCTGCGGAGCTTGCTGCAAGTCGAAGCCCTTGCGCAGCCAGGGCAGGGCATCACCATCAACATCGGTGTTATTGAGGGTGGTAGCATGCCCAATGTCGTGCCGGATCTGGCGCGGGCTGCCGTCGACATTCGCGCTTTTGCCCAAACTGAACTTGACCGGACGGTCGCGGCAATTCAGGAAATCTTCGCGGTCACAGAACCTGATGGGATTGAATTCACCACCATATTCGATGCCACATCGCCGCCTATGCCACGCACAGCTGCCGTGGCCCGACTGGAGCTATTGGCAGTACGCGCCGCTCGTTCACTTGGCTTCGACTTGCGCGGCGCCAGTACCGGTGGCGCGGCAGACAGCGCCTTTGCCGCGGCGGAAAATGTGCCGGCGCTGGATGGACTAGGTCCCATTGGCGGTTTGGATCATGGACCCGAAGAGTATATCCTAAGGAGCAGTATCGTCCCGCGCACGGCATTGTTGGCCGAGCTGATCAAGCTGATTTGTGGAGAAGGTCATGGATAGACAAGACTTTTTAAAGCGCCTCAACGATGACAATATCGAATTCCTGTGGGTGACCTACCACGACTACAACGGACGCGCCTGTGCCAAAACAGTGCCGCGGGGTCAATTTGAACGCGTCGTCGAGAGTGGCGTGGTTTTCGCCCGCGCCAACCTGAGTTTCGGCGTGGACGATCACATGGCGGCTGATGGCATCTGGCAAGCGCAAACTGGCGATTTCCTGGCCTTGCCCGATCCAGACGCTTATTGGAAACTGCCTTATCAAGAGCACACTGCCATTGTTTTGAGCAATATGATGACCGAAGATTATCAGCCCTTCGAAGGCTGCCCGCGGCAAACATTGGCAAAAACTCTGAACCAATACGGCGACAGCAATATCAACATCACTGCTGCGCTGGAAGCCGAATTTAGTCTCTATACAAAGACTAACGCTGGCGACTATCAGCCGAGCAAAGCCGGCGGCATGTTTACGGTGGCGGGACTAAATCGCTTTGCCGATCTGCTGCACGAGATCGTCGACACGCACGAAGCGATGGGGCTACAGGTCGAGCAACTGGGCAAAGAATACGGACCCTCGCAATTCGAGTTTTCCCTGAGATATGACAATGCCATGAAAGCGGCGGATTGTTATCTCATCAGCAAGGAAGTCACACGGGCGCTGGTGTTGCGTCGCGGTCTGATCGCGTCCTACATGCCCAAACCATTTGCTGATCTGGCCGGCAATGGCTTGCATATTCACCTGGCGCTTTGGGCTGCCGATTCCGGCGAGAATCTGTTGGCGGGTTCCGCGCCGGATAACCCGCTCAGTGAAACAGGTTTGAATTTCATCGGCGGTTTGATGGCGCATGCCCCGGCTATCTGCGGCATTGCCGCGCCAACGGTCAACTCGTACAAACGCCTGCAACCCGGCTCCTGGGCACCGGCGCATATCGCCTGGGGAGTCGGCAATCGTGGCGTGCTGCTGCGTATTCCCGATACCAATCAGCGCTGTCGCGTCGAATATCGCGCCGCAGACAATACCTGCAATCCCTATTTCCTGCTGACCGCCTTGCTCAGCGCCGGCTGGGATGGCATGCAGCAGGCGATGGATCCCGGCGCGCCACAAAACGATCAGGACGTCGGCCATTTCAGCGAAATCGAACTTGAGCGGCAGCAGATCGCATATCTGCCTCGCAGCTTGCCGCAGGCCCTTGATGCCCTGGAAAACGATGAGGTCTTGATGTCCGCGCTGGCAGCGCCCATCGGCGGCGAATTCCTCAAGGTCAAACGCATGGAGTTGGAAAGCTACAACCTGCATGTGCATCCCTGGGAACGGCAGATGTATCTGGAGGTCACCTGATGCTTGATTACAGCGATCTGCCTGTGGTTGATGTGCATTGCCATCCTTATACAGCTAAAGAAAAGCTCAGTCCCGAGCAATGGGTCGATACCGTCTCTTTTGGCGGCGGTTCCCCGGAATACCTGCAAGCGGGCGGCATCGCGGTGAATGAGAGCGCGCTGGAGATGCTGCAGCGGGTCAAGCGCGACACCCTTTATTTTCGCTATCTGCTGCGCCGGCTGTCCGAATTTTTTCAAGTCGAGGCGACGGTTGATGCCGTGGTGGACGCGCGTAACAATGCAATCGCCGCCGATGGTTACGCAGCTTACGCGCAAGGGCTGCATCAAGCTGGCAAGATCGAGACACTAATTGTCGATGATGGTCATCCGTTGCCCCAGGTCGATCTCGATGGCTTTCGCGCCGAGGTGGGTGCGCAAGTCGTGCCGCTGCTGCGCATAGAGGTGCTGATTCAGCAGTTGCTGGATGCGGATTATGGCTGGCCAGATTTTCAGCGCGCCTACGATGACGGCATCGCGACAGCTTTGACCGCTGGCGGATACAAGGGACTGAAGTCTATCATCGCTTATCGCACCGGTCTTGATATCGACCCGCGCAGTCGCGCCCCCGATCATGGCATGGTCGCCCTCGACAAGATTCGCCGTGCCCGCGGACGTAGTGGCGATGCCATCAAGAATCTGCGCGATCATCTCTTTTGCCGCGCCATCGAACGTTGCATTGACTTTGATGTGCCCTTTCAGGTTCATACCGGTATGGGCGACTGGGAAGTACATCTGGCCGCCTGCCGCCCGGCGCTGCTGATGGAACTGCTGCGCTATCCGGCCTACCGCGCCTGCAAGTTTCTGCTGGTGCATACCGGTTATCCTTATCATGCCGAAGCGGGTTACATCGCCAATGTGCTGCCCAATATCTGGTGTGATATATCGGAGGGATTGCCCTTTGCCGGCAATGCTGGCAAGCGCATTATCGCCGAAGTGCTGGAAATGGCGCCGCTATCGCGGGTCTGCTACGGCTCCGATACCTATGGATCGCCGGAGCCTTTTTATGCCAGCGCGCTCTTGGGCAAACAGGCCCTCAGCCAAGCCCTGCAAGCGTTGATCGATGACGGATTTCTGTCTGCCGATGATGCACAGGCTGCGGCAAAAATGGTCCTCGCCGATAATGCCCGCGAATTGTATGGCATTTGAATGGGCTTTGAATCGCACTGGGCCAACTGCCTCAGCGCAAATGATCGATCACAAATTGCTCGAAGGCTTCCAGGGCATGTGGCAGGTTTCGCCGTCCGAAACCCACGCGAAAGTAATTGCCTTCAAACTTCATGACATTGGCTGGCAGAACCATGACGCCTTGGTCGCGCACGATCGCATCGGCAAATTCGGAGACAGGTAGATCGGCAGTTAGCTCCGCCAGGCAAATCGTTCCGGCGGCCGGATAATTCAGTCGGAAGTGATCAGCATGGCGATCAAAGAGCGACTTGGCAACTGCGATGTTCTGCTGGACGATACTGATGCAGCGTTCGAAAAGTGTCTCGGCGTTTTCCAGCGCGATCAGCGCCAGGATTTCACCGGGCGCGCTAGCGCATATCGTTGTGTAAGACTTCAGTTCTTGCAATTCGTGCAAAAGCGTCTCATCCCTGGTGATCAGCCAGCCAACCCGCAACCCTGGCAGCCCGAAGCATTTTGATAATCCACCCAACACCACCGCCTTTTCGTATAGCTCACACGCCGAGGGCAATCGCGTAGCCGGGTCGTGTTCGACGAAGCGGTATATCTCATCGGAAAACAAAAGCAAGCCATGCCGCCGCGCCAATTCCACTACTCGTTCGAAGTCGGCTCTTTCCGGCAGATATGCGGTCGGATTATGCGGGAAGTTAATCACCAGCATCTTGGTATTCGGGCGGATCATACGTTCCAGCTCATCAACATCAAAGTGCCAGCCGGCCTCGCATTCTTGCGCCCGCCAAAACGACACATCACAGCCGATGCTGCCCGCGATGTCATACAGCGATTGAAAGGCGGGATATATCGCAATCACATGGTCGCCGGCTTCCAGCAATCCGTTCATGGCGAGGAAGACCCCTTCTTCCGGCACAACTTCGATGACCTGCTCCGCGCCGATGTCGGTATGTAGTCCGGCAATGGCCGCGCGCAGTTCGGGATGCCCTTGCGAATCGGTATAACCGAGCCATAGATTCTTGAATTGCTGGCGTCGTGCCGGGCTGGCCAAGGCCAACACTTCGTCGAGCGTGAGCGGTTCGCAATCCGAGGGGCTGATTTGGTAGGGCGCATTGAATTCGTGCTGACGGAAAAAGATTTCAATTTCAAAAGGTGGGTATTTCACGTGGTGAATGCCTTTCTATAGGTGGCGAATCAGGCTGATTCGATCTCGATACAGACACCATTGTGGTCGCTAAGACGTGCACCATCTTTGTCGAAGCGACTGATGAATTGCATCAAGTTGACCCGGATATCGGCGGCAAGGGCGATGTGGTCAATGAAGCGCTTATCCAACGCAGGATCGTTCAGTTCGCCGGAGGTAGGGAGGTGCCAGCCAGCGAAGGTTGTTTCTCGTTTTCCATTCACCTCAGAACGTGGGTAGGGATAGTTTTTGGCTGGAATCTGCAAGTTGAAGTCTCCTAACAGGACAGTCCGCCGCTGATATCGCGCTTGAGGCAGGATGTCTTCCCGCAGCCCATCCAAATACTCACCGGCACCCTGCCAATTGCGTTTTCTGCCTTGTCCCCATTGCTCCAGATTGCTGCGATACCCGTGATACGGGATGCACATTCCTACAATCGTCCACTCTTGGTCGTTCACCACGGTGCAAGCGCGAACAAAGCGACCCTCCGGTAGTCTTTCCGATCCGATGCTGTCAATGTCATGCCAGCCGTGTCGGCTCCACAAGATTACCTTGCGCGCGCCGCGGTTTTCAATGTTACCCGCGCCGGAGCGCACGCTTGTAATAGTATGCCCGCCGTTTGGCATCGTTTCAGGCCTGGCTTCGGTCAAGCAGATGACATCGGCATCATACCGCGCTACCAAGTCACGTCCTTTTTCGAATTTTCCGTTGCGACTACTTGGACCCAGCCACTCCGTATTCCAATTCAGAATCTTCATGCTGTCTCGTTAGCGCATCCGTAAGCTCTACAGTTTTGTACGCAACATCGCCGCCATGATGGCAGCACGCTCCGGCATGGAAGCGATCTCGCCATATTCGACGATGCTGTGCCCGCCTTCGCCTACGATACCCATGCCATCCAGGGTCGGCACGCCCAAGGCAGCCGTCTTGTTGCCATCCGAGCCACCGCCCGTGCTGCCTTCATCCAATGCAATACCCATCTCCGCTGCGTATGCCTGCGCCTGCTTGAATAGCGCCACGATTTCCGCTGTGCGTTCCAGAGGAGGTACGCCGGTATCGCCTTCGATGATCAGCTCGGCACCCGGATGACGCGGCTTTAAGCTCATGATCTGTTCGTGGATGGCTTGCTGATTGACCCGCGTTCGCGCTCGCGCATTAATCTCGAAACTCGCTTCGGCCGGCACGACATTGCTGCGCGTCCCGCCGCTAATAACACCGACGTTGGCTGTGCTGCCGATCTCGTAATTGGTCATTGCCTGCACTGCCAGTACCTGATGCGCCGCTTCTTCAATGGCGTTGATGCCTTTTTCATGATCAGCGCCGGCATGTGCCGCAAGGCCCTTGGCTGTGATGTTATAGTGGCTGACACCTTTACGTTCGGTCTTGTATTTGCCATCTTGTGGCGGTTCCGTCACGAAGACGACATTATGCGACAGCGCCTCGGCTTCAATCTCGCCGGACGAATGTTTGCTGCCGGTTTCTTCGTCCGAGTTCAGCAGATAGCTGATGGGCTGCTCGGGGAAAAGATCAAGCTCGCGCAAGGCACGCAATGCCCACAAGGCGATCACGATGCCGCCTTTCATATCCATCGATCCCACGCCATAAACGTGGTTGCCCTCGACGCGAGTCGGGCGTCCCGCCACCGTGCCCAGCGCCCAGACCGTATCCATGTGGCTAAGGATCACCACTCCGCCGGCACCGGGATTCCAACGAGCTCGCAGTACATCGCCAACTTCCGCCTTGGGAATCACCTCGACATCACCACCCAATCCGCGCAATTCTTCCGCCAGCACCTTGCCCAGAATATCCACCGACGGCTTGTGCAGGGTAGGGGATTCCAGGTCGATTAGCCTTTTCAGGTCATTGACCATGTCGTCGCTGTGCTCTCGCAAATATGCCAAGATACGGCGGTTGTTTTCTGCGCTCATGGATGTTTTTTCCTTTGTTCTGTCCAAGCGCTAAAGTATAACACTTTAGCGGCCGGACGCGACATAGCCTGAATAAGCGCGATGCTATCCTGGAACAGATTTGACAACTCCCTGGATCGCAGCGATGGTCTTATCACCGCGGTCACCGTTATCGCTTGAATGCGTTAACCATTCCAACCCACCTGACGCGATTGACAGCCCCGATATACACCACTTGTTGCGTCCAAGCTGTTATTGTTTGTACAATGTTAATATAAAGCAGTGGGAGTCAGCGTGCTAAGGTGAACAGCTTCCCGCCCATCAAAGCGGAATTGATTGCCGGCCTGGATGAGCAGCGTACAGTCTCGAGCGAATTTGTCGAGGGACTGCCGCCGAGCTTGACCGTTCACGCGGACTCCGGCTGGAACGTCAAAGACCTCATCGTCCATCTTACGGCGATAGAAGCGGACTCGGTCGTGGCGCTGCAAAGAGCCATTGACGAGCAAGCATTCCAGGTTGACTTGCGCAGGCAAGCATCGGTTAACGATCTCTACGAGTTGCGGCGCGCCGAAGCTGCCGATAGCAGTTGGCAGGCTATCCTGGACGAATGGGAGCGCGTCCGCGATCAACTGCGGGGATTGCTGATGGCCTTTCCCGTCGACAAGATTGATATGACCTTCGATACGCCTTTCTTCCAGCAATACAATCTGGTACAAGCCATCCGAGCCTGTGGCGTACACGAACGACATCATTTCAATGAAATACGTGCGGCTGCTGATCAGCAAGATTCCTAGATGATGCTAGATCGATCAGTTAGACATTCCGGCAGACGCATCCTACCGCGATGATCCTCCAGTGCTTATCATAGACGGGCGAATCAATTTTTAGCCATCAGCAAAGGCGTCGTCCGCACATGCCCTTCATGCATCTGCTGCTCGCCATGGTCATCGGATTGCTCTGCGCGCTTCCAGCCGTCGCCCAGGAAGCCCTGGAGGCTATCCCGCAGCCGGAACCTCGTCCCATGCCTTCCGCCTTATTGGTCGAGGACGATCTGCGCCTGGAAATCTACTTCGCGGCGATTAAGCAAGGCGGTGTCGGCTTGCTACGGCTCACTGGCGAGGCGATTGATCGGGCCGACTTTAATTTCCTCGGCGAAGATCAGGCTTTCTTCCAGCTTGACGGCGATGCCTGGTATGCGCTGATTCGCGCCGGCATGGATACGCAGCCACGTACCACCAAACTTACGGTGCATGTCGAGCGCGACCAGCGGCAAACGACCTTAACGCGTGATCTGCGCATCGACTCCGCCGGTTACATCCTGCAGGATTTCGCCATCCCCGGCGTCCGCCCCTTTCTGGTAGACCCTGAAGTAGAAGTCAGCGAATTCGCTAAACTGGACGAGTTGACCGTGCGCATTACGCCGGAATCCCTGTGGGATGCGGCTGGATTCTCGTTGCCGCTGGATAGCGAAATTACCTCCCCGTTTGGCGCGTACCGGCGTTTGAACGAAACTATCGAAACACGCCACACCGGTTGGGATCAGCGCGCGGCGGAAGGCACACCCGTTCGAGCGATGGCGGCCGGTCAGGTGGTATTTGCGGACGAGCTGGATATCCGCGGCAACTATGTTCTGATCGATCATGGCTACGGGATTTTTTCCGGCTATGCTCACTTTTCCCAACTTGATGTGAGCCCTGGCCAATTAGTAGCTGCCGGCCAGATCATCGGCCTCAGTGGCAATACTGGACGCAGCAGCGGACCTCACCTGCATTGGGAATTGGTACTGCGCGGGCGCTGGGTGGACGGCTTGACATTGCTAGAGACCTGGCTGCCAACATGATGCTCTCCCCTTGGCGCATTTGACCAATTCGCGATCAGGAAATTCTGGCATTTTTGCAAAACACGGTATAATGCATGGGGGAGCGCCTGCGAGCTTGTGAACGTGTTCCTTGCCCAGGGTATCGCGTTCGTGCCACGCCAATCTCGACTGCCGCAGGGTCGCTTTGAGGTGCGCAGGAGGACATAATGCAGCAGCAAGACAGCTATCGCCTGGTTGTCAGGCGGGGTCCGCAACCCAATCAAACCTACGATCTTACCAACGAATTGACTACGCTGGGACGCGATATCAGCAACGACATCGTGATCAACGATCGCGAAACCAGCCGCCATCATCTGCGTATTTTGCGCCCGGGCAACGCCGTGACAATAGAGGATCTCGGCTCAACCAATGGTACCTTTGTCAATGGCAAGCGAGTATCCGGCGTAACGACGCTGCAGAACGGCGATATGGTTGGCTTGGGCGAAACAGTCACGCTGGGTTTCGAAATCCAGCGCGTTCAGCATCAACCGCCTGTCCCCAATGCGCCAGCCATGCAAGATATGCCAACGCCAGCGCCCGCACCCCCGACGCCAGGCGACATGCCACCCGCCGAAGACGCTTATCTACCAGAACAGCCGGCTTATGGTTATCCACCGCCGGCAGAATCATTCGCGCCACCGCTTGCCCAACCCCAACAGCCGCCACAAATGCAGCAGCCGGCATATTATGGGCAACCTCCCGCGGCCTATCAGGTCCCGGCGCCGCCCCCGCAATATGCCGGTTATGAATACGACCCCTATGCCGCGCGTGAAGAAAGCGGCGGTGGATCGCAGTGGCTGGTCTTGGGTTGTTTTGTCTTTTTTGTGCTGGTTTTCGTCTGCTTTGGATTTGTCGCGCTGCTGGTTATCGACGCCCAAGACTGGTGGTGCGAATTGCCGGTGTTAACCGAAATCGTCACCGCATTTGGCTATTGCGGTTTCTGAGCGCAGCTTCGTTTATTCGCAATCAAGCTCTCATTAATATAAACCGACTCCCGCCGTGTTGTTTTTGTCTCGGCATTTGCCGCTGCATATTCAAGAGCATGCCACACCTAATCCTGCTTGCACCGAACTATTTTAGAACCTCCGCTCCAATCTCTACTGCGTGTACAAACGGTCGCCAGATGACCTGCGCCTTATGCTAGCCTGAGCCAAAACACGGCAAAGGAGCAGACGATGTTCAATTGGCTGAGCAACTTTTTTTCTATCCGCCGCAAGCAATTGCGCTCGAATATACCGCATATCGAAAGCGTGGCCGCGCACAATAGCTTGAATATCGGCGCGCCGATCGATACGGGCTCGTCGCGCATCTATGAGCAATCGCCCTGGGTCTATATCGCTATCAACCGTATAGCCGAGGCCGGTGCCCTGGTGCCGCTGATGGTGTATCGACTGGAGAATGAACGGCGTATCGCCATCGAGAATCACCCGCTGGAGCAGTTGATCAGTAATCCTAATCCGCTCACCAGCCGTTTCGAATTGTTCGAGCAGACCTTGGGATCCCTGGAGCTTCACGGCAACGCCTACTGGTTTTTGTCTGGCGACGCCCTGGGCAGACCGCGACAAATCTGGGTGCTGCGGCCGGATCGCGTCAGCATCGTACCCGATCGGAAGCGTGTGGTAGGCGGCTACCTTTACCAAATCGATGGACAATTCATCCCGCTGGATGCCATCGAGGTCATCCATTTCCGCCGCTGGCATCCCGGCAATGACTTCTATGGCTTGTCGCCCATCGCTGCGGCGCGCTCGGCCGTGCTCAGCGACAGGCACATGGCCGATTGGAATCGAAATACTTTCGGCAAAGACCAGGCAGTGCCGGCTGGTATCGTCAACATCCATGACTTTATCTCCGACACTGATTTCGAGCGTATGAAGCGGGAATGGCGCCAGAATTATGGCGGCAGCGGACGCAAGACCGCTTTCCTGCGTGGCGGAGCCATCGAGTGGCAGAACATCGGCTTGAGCCATACTGATCTGGATTTCTTGCAAGGCCGCCGCGCCCAACGCGACGAGATCTTGAACATCTTTGGCATTCCCGTCGCCCTGGTCAGCGAAAACGCCACCGAAGCAAATGCCAAAGTCGCCGAGCGCCTCTTCATCGAGCGTACGCTTTATCCCAAACTGGTGCGCATCGCCCAGAAAATCAGCCAGGAATTGCTGCCCTTTTACGCTGATAACCTGGTGGCCGAATACGAGGACATCCGCCCCACCGATACACAAGCTCGCCTGGCGGAAATCCGCAGCGCATATCCCATCTTGAGCATCAACGAAATGCGCTCGCGCTATTTTCAGTTGCCGCCGGTAACCTGGGGCGATGTCGCTGTCGGTAGCCCCCACCCCAAACCCCTCCCCCAAAATGAGGGAGAGGCTTCAACTGTCAAGTCGGCGATAGAAATGGAGCTGGCGCAATGGGAGCGCTTCGCCCTGAATCGCCTGGATAAACCGGAGCAGACGCGCCCATTTGAAGTCAGCGCCGTGCCGGACGAGCTGGCATTTGAGGTTTCGGCGGGGCTGCTCTTCGCCGGAGATAAGGAGGCCGTGAAGTCGGTTTTCGCTGGCGCGCGGGAGATAGTGGGGGATTGATTTCAACACTAAGGCAGGGTTAGGCGCGGAAAGGCAAAACTCGATTGACTATGACAGGCCCAACTCTTTCGTCAGTTCCCGTATTCGCACGGACTGAACATCGGCACATCGGGGCTTTTGGCAAATCACGAGCAAGGTAATCGCCATCTCGCCAACATGATAAACCACTCTAAATCCATCACGTTTGCTAAAACGGGCAGAAGTGTTTTGTAGTCTCACTTTGTAGACTTCCGCCCCGCCCACATTCGGGATTCTGTCGCCTGGCGTGTTATCACCCCGCAAATCTTGAATTAGGCCCGTAACATCATGCGTGACATTGCGATAGCGGCGTCGTAACTTCTTGACAGTAGATCGGAACTTAGGCGTCAGGATGACTTCCATTTTCTTCCAGCTCGATCTCGTGCATGGCCTCGAGGGCGGGCATCACATCGCCATTCTTCATTTGTAGCAGGCTGACGCGCAAGTCGTCCAAGAATTCAATTTGGGCGTCGGTGAGATCATCGGAATCGGTTTCGTCGCGTTGCTGTGGCACGGGCGCGGTGGGTGATGGCTTGGGGGTGGGCATGTGGGGCGCTCCTCTCATGCTTCAAGTCTCAGACTTCCGCTGAGTCAGGATGAGCATACCATAGAGTACATGGATAGGCAAAAGGTCTGTTCGCGCAGGATCGCGAGGCGGTGAAGTCGGTGTTTGCTGGCGCGCGGGAGGGGTTGGATTAACCACAGAGGCACAGAGAGCACAGAGAGCACAGAGAGCACAGAGGTATGAACAAAATGAAATTGCGAGGGACCGAGTCCCACGCAAATTTGAACGTGCTTCGTCGCTTAGGGTTTTGGTGGTCCTTTACGCTCCCACGTCCGCCCCGACTTCTGGGTTGGAGGCAAGGGTGAATCCCCAGGCTCTATGGTAATTATTCGGGGCCTAGGAACTTTTCCGCCGCGCGGACCACGTTCAATGTACTCTCCTGGCCTTCTGGGCCTAGTGCCAGGCTTCTGTCGTTTCGACATTTTGGTCGCCTCGAAATCTATAACTTTGCGATCTGGAAAATACAATTGGTAAAGATCTTTTATTCTCACGCGGAGCAGCCGCGCAAGCTCTTCATCCGTATATCCCAATTCAATCCTGTGCTTATCAAGAAGGCTCTTTACTAGTCGCGGAGTTTCATGGTCAATTGGATAGGGCTCACGCTTCCGATAACCGAATCGGCTAAGCTGCTGAAATAGCGATGAAAAGCGCCTTTCTGAGATAACTTCCAGATCCTTCGCACGGTAAATCAATGCTTGCATGGATACTTTCCAGTATTGCTTGAGTTCAAGCATATGCTGAATAGTCACAGGATGAAGCTCATCAATGATGTCTTGTTCAGGCATTAGGAAAGCTGCTGCAAATCGGTTTGCCTCGTGCTCCATTTCTTTATATGGAAGTTCGTTTCGATGCATAACCAGGTGGCCGAGAGCATGTGCTAACGATAAACGAGCCCTATCCGATGGTGCGCTGCTGTTCACAAGAATAATGGGAGGCGACGGGGGTATCCATTGAACAACCTCATCAATCTTGTCGATATTGAAGTCGATCCTGAATACAAGACACGACGCTTGCTCTAGTCGTGCAATGAGATTCTTGATCGGGCCGCTTGGTATATTCCAAAAGGACCTTACAGCGTATGCAATCTCATCAATTGTATCGAAGTCATTTGTCGACAGTGAGGGAACGGTTAACGCTCCCACTTGCTGAAAGCCCCGAAGCAGTCGCTCAAATCCGATTCGATGCAGGTTCACAAGTCCGTCGATACGTCGGAGGTCGCGCGCAGGAACGGAGCGCCGCCGACGATGGAAGACCTCAGTTGACTCCGCACCAAATCGCTGCCCACTTTGGAAGAAGAATTCTTCAGGAAATTCCAGCGCATCGGCAATGTCACGCAGATCATCATTATCTACGCTTGCCAGATCGCCCTCATAACGCGAAATCTTCGTCTGTCCGACGCCGCTCAGTTGCGCTAGCTGCGTTTGCGTCATTCCCCTAAATTCGCGCGCCAAAGTTAGCATTTCGGGATTGACCGTTCTGTCCATCCACCTGTCCCCCACTTCTCGGCTTCACTGCGTACGGATTCCTCTGTCAACTACGCGCTTTCTAGTCCTTCCAGTGGATTGTCGTCATCAAACGTGCCAAGCTGTTGCATTGCATACAAATGCAATCCGTCTTGGCGCAGGAAGTAGAGATCAACAACCTCGCGGCGACGCACAAAATAGCCTATATCGTACACACACAAATATGATAGCGGCGGAATGAATTCGTCGTCAAATACATCTGGCGGAAACATCATGAGCGACGAAGGTAGCTCCTTGGCTCTGCGAACTGTTACTGGTTCGCGACCTATACGCGGCCCTCCTACGCTGTCTTTACGAATCGGCTCATGAATCTTGAAGAAACGACAGAAATGGGCACGGTCAAATAATAATCCTTGCATATTGTGAAAACTACAATTCTTGACGTGCTCATCTCCTGACAGAGCTTCTGAAATATTGGCAAGGAGCCAAGGTCGCTGCCCCATAGCCCGGTGCCACGCGCTCATGTGCTCAACCAAATGCCGTCGGTCTTTGAAAATCTCCTTGTCATCAGAATTGAAACTCAATACGCCGGATTCAATTGCATAAATTCTCGCCGGACTCAAGAACGGGAATGGATCGTACGGTTGTATTTGCTGCAAAAGCAATTCCTTTCTCAATGGTTTAGTATTAGTTCTAGCTTAACACAGGGAGCAAATATTTTCAAGTGTTAAGTGCATTTTATGCGGATTCCTACCCGAGATAGACGGCTTACGCGTCTGTGGGTCTTTCACGATATCGTGGCTGGCACTTGGCCGCTGCTGGATTTCCTGCGTCTCCGCGCATTATCCAACCATCCCACCCGCTCGCTTTACTCTGTGCTCTCTGTGCCTCTGTGGTGAATTCCTACATAATCCGATTTATCTCATCAAACGCCGCTGTCTAGTAACACCCTCACGCCCCAACACCCGTGACCTTATGTTCACCTCCACAACCCGCATCCCTGCTACCCTGATCTCACTTTGCGCATTAACAATCCAATCGCGCCGCCTTCACACCGCCACTTCGCCGAAAAAACTTTTCCGTCGGGGGCAAAATGGCAAAGCAGTACAGCGCGCAACGTAAGCCCCTCCCTCTTTATGGGGGAGGGGTTTGGGGTGGGGGCAAGTATCCACCTAAATCATCCGACTAATCCCACCAAACGTAGCCGTCGATTAACACTTCGCCAGCGCGGGAGTGTTGAAAACGGTGTCGAGGTAAATCAGGTCGACGCATTCATCGGGGAAGTATTCGCGGTTGCGCAGGATTTCCAGGTTGTCGCCGTAGTAGAGCCGGTTTTTCATGGTCTGTCTCGCGGGTGAATTTGCGCCTGTAGTATATCACAGCGCGGGTTGCGGCTTCATTGACAGATGGTGGCGCTGACTATATGCTAGGGGGAGAATCATGGGGCAGTGTCTAGGCGATTGTGTGTAAAGCGCTGACGAAATACAAGGGCAGAGTGACATGACACAAGTTCAGAGACGCGGATTCTTACACGGCATCGGCGGATTGTTCAGCTTTGTTGATGTGCTCAACCGGCGCATCTTTGCGCGCTCCGCCGCGGAAGCCGACGCAGAGGCATTGCGTTTGGCTTGGGAGGACGTTGGCGGCTTTTTGTATGAGGCCATGGGTGCCTATGCAAGCGAAACTGATAATTACCTAGACGGAAATGGCTCCGAATGGACTCGCAAGAAGGCGAACACCGAGAATTCATCCAGCTAGATGCCCGTTTCGAGCGTACTTCCGGACCGATTCCTCCTCCCGGTATGTTGCGCGGATATGAAGACGTTTTGCCGGGAAGCGCCGATCGCATCTTGTCGATGGCGGAATTCGCGCAGAAGCGCCGCGCGTCCTATGAAAACCGCGGAATGATCTTTGCGTTTGTCTTGTCACTGCTATTGATTGCCCTGAGCGCCTATATTGTTTCCCTGGGATTTGCCTGGCAAAGTGTCGGTGTCGTCGTCGGCAGCATCGCCGGGACAGCCGGGACCTTTATATATAGCAATCGCAGTCGTCGTCAGGAACTGAGAGAAAGGCGAGAACCACTACCGCATCCCGAATCACCTCCTGAATTACCAGAAGGACGAGGTGACGCCGAATAGAGTTCTTGATTCTGTTTCAAGCCGCTTAAGCAACCACTAATCCCGTAACACGCCGCCAAACTCACTATGCAATTCAACCCACACGCGACATTATGTTCACCTCCACAACCCGCATCCCTGCTACCCTGATCTCACTTTGCGCTTTAACAACCTAATCGCGTCACTGGGCGGCAAAATGGCAAGAAACGCCATATGTCCTAATAAACTTTCCCTTCGGACACAAAAAGCTGGACACAAAAGCGATTTCCGCAACGCGCCACCGCGTCAGATTCTTTCTTTTGAGGAAAGTTAACTCTGGTTTTCGCCGGTCACGCACAAGTTAAGCCCCTCCCTCTTTATGGGGTTTGGGGTGGGGGCAAGTATCCACCTAAATCATCCGATTGATCCCGTCAAACGCGGCCGTCTTGTAACATTCCGCCAGCGTGGGATAATTGAATACCGTATTAATGAAATAATCTACCGTGCCGCCGAAAGCCATCACCGTCTGGCCAATATGGATCAACTCGCTCGCGCCTTCGCCGATGATATGCACACCCAGCAACTTGTGATTCTCGCGGTGGAAAACCAGCTTGAGCATGCCGATGGTATCGCCCAGGATCTGGCCGCGCGCGATCTCCTTGTAATAGGCTTTGCCGACTTCGTAAGGGATACCGGCCGCGGTCAATTCTTCTTCGTTGGAACCGACTGTGGAAATCTCCGGGATGGCGTAGATGCCATAGGGGAAAAGCTCGGGAAAACTCTGATGTTCCGTGCCGAAGGCGTGGCTGGCCGCCATGCGACCCTGCTCCATGGATGCGGATGCCAGGCTCGGGAATCCGATTACATCACCAACAGCGTAAATATTGCCTATGTCGGTCTGATAGTGCTCGTTGACCTTGATACGTCCGCGTTTGTCCGTCACGATGCCGATGTTTTCCAGGCCCAGCGTCGATGTCGCGCCTTGACGGCCGATGGCATACAAGGCTTTTTCCGTGACGATCTCCTTGCCGCTTTCCAGACAGGTTTTGACGCCGCTGCCATAACGCGTATCACATGGTTCAATGCTGCGTATGTTTTCGCCCATCCGCAATGTGACGCGCTGCTGTCGCATGTGATAGACCAGCGCATCGACGATCTCGTGATCGACAAATGTCAGCAGGCGTTCATTCACTTCGACCAGGGTCACGCGTGTGCCCAGCGTGGCAAACATACAAGCATATTCACAGCCGATCACGCCGCCGCCGACCACGGTCAAGGTTTTGGGCAAGTGATCCAGTTTAAGCAAGCCATCACTGGTGAAAATCGTCTCGCCATCAAACAAAATGTTATCGGGCTTGGAAACAGTAGTCCCTACCGCGATCATGATATTGCGCGTCGTCAGCTCGTCTTCGCCCTTTTTGCCAACAAAGTGCACATGAACCGTATGCTGATTGACAATCGTGGCGATGCCGGCGAACAATTCGACGCCGTTGCGCTGGAGCTGATGCTTGCTGATTTCGATCTCGTGTCGAATGACATGATCGGCGCGCAACAGCAGGTCGTTCATGGTGATATTTTCTTTCACCTGGTACGACGCGCCATAAATGGACCGCTGCCGAAATCCCGACAAATGCAAGACAGCTTCCCGCAGCGTCTTGGATGGGATGGTGCCGGTATTGACAGATACGCCGCCGATCAGCGTTTTCTTCTCGATGACGGCGACCCGTTTGCCCAACTTGGCCGATTGGATGGCGGCGCGATGTCCGGCCGGTCCCGAGCCAATGATTACGATATCGTAATCGTAACGACGGGGTTTGATGGCTGGCTTTTCTTTTCTGTTGCTGACAGGTTTGGCGTGGGCAACTGCTTCGGACACGTTACACCTCGGGAAACTGCTCGGCATTGTATTCAAGCATATCGCAGATATATCAGCGGCGGCAACTTGCGTAGCCTTAGAGCAGGCCTGCCGGTGGTGGATCGCTTGCTCGCGCCAGTCGATCTGCAGAATCTGGCCGATCTTGATGTCCGCGGACTTTGATCGCTGGCTGGGCTATTGGAAGAAGGTTAGGCGGGGATGGCAACATTGGACATGATGCGCGGCGTTGCGCCTTTTGCCTTCGGTCTCCATCTTGGGCTTGCAAGAAGCATGGTCAACCGCGGCGCCACACTTCAATTTAATGGCAAGGTTAGACAACTTTTCAGGAATCATCCGATTCAACGTTATGCACCCGGCTCAGTGCGGACGCAAGCAGCGCTGTGGGCACGGCCACGATCCCCATGCCTGCTAGCACCATCGCCAGCGTCAACAAGCGCCCGGCTGTGGTTGCCGGGTAGAGATCGCCAAAGCCTACCGAGGTCAAAGATATGACCGCCCACCAAATGGAATCGAAGATATTGCGGTACTATTCCGGCTGCGCTTCATGCTCGATCTCATAAATCACGAAGGCGAAGCTGATTATGAAGATGAAGGCCACGCCAGTGAAGAGCACCGCCTCGGCAGCAATTAGCTTCAGCGCCAGCCGGTAGCGATCCAGCGCGTCATTGTAGCGCTTCAACTTCAACAGGCGTAGGACGCGCAGCACACGCAGCAGTCGCAGCACGCGCACGCTGGCTGCCGCGTGGACCAGGATCGGCAAGATGGCGACCAGGTCGATGATGCCGTAGAAACTGGTTATGTACCCGCGCTTGTTTTCCGCTGTCGCAACTCAAAAGAGGTATTCCCCGACAAAAGCCAGCGAAAGTGTGACATCCGCGATAAAAAGCGCTTCAGTCAGTCCGGCCGGAAGGGCGAAAGGGTCCAGAGCCATGATCGCTATCGACGCGAAGGCCGCTACGCTGATAGCCATTTCAAAGCGGGCATTATTCTTTAAGTCCATGGTCGGCCGAGCTCCAGCGCGCTTGCGCTCAAGAAATGTAAATGGATTAATCAACAAAACAGGGATTGGACGAATTTGTCCAAGTTTACTCGTGCAAGAGGATCTGCAGAATCTCGCCGCTATTGATGTTTGCCGTGAAAAGTCTGCCATCCGGCGCCTGCGCGATGCTGTTGTTCGCCTGCAGCGGATTTTGATTGGCCGGCAACTCCGTCGATAGGAGCGTCACCGAATCGTAGATTCCGTCGGCATCGCTGTCCAGCAATTGGTTGAGGCGGCCGTCGTTAATCACCATTAATGCTTCGCCAATCGTAATCATGCCAGAGACCTGTCCAATCTCATCGTCCGCGTCTTTGAATATCATTTCTGTAGATTCCGCTGCGCCGTCGCCATTGCCATCAATGAGACGATAGATCTCGCCCGCGCGTGTACTGACCAGCAGATGCCCTTCCCGGTCAAACGCCAATGCCGTGACACTATTGAGACTGTCGCTATCAACCGGCACCCTGCCATAAATTCGCGCAATCGCAGACCTTACAGTCATGTCTGCCGGCACAAAAACGGCTCCCGCTTCTTGCGTCTCTGCGGCAGTCGATGCGCCTTCGATTGTGACCTCGATAACGCTTGTCGCGGAGACACCGGTCGCGGTCGCTTCCAGCGCGGCAACTGTTTCCGCGGCAGCAGTCGCGGCTGAGTAAAGCGCTGGTATTGTCGCTTGGAGTTGTGCTTGTTCCGCTTGCATGCTGGCGACCAAAGCGACATCGGCATCGGGTGTGGCTTTCGTAGTTTGTTGATGCAATTCGATGGCGCTGCATCCCATCAGTAGCAGCAACAATATCATCACGATAAAGCGTCTCAGCATCTGATGTCTTTCCTTCTGATCACCTGCATCTCACTACTTGGTTGATACCGTTTCTGCCGACAAAAAGACTGTAAATCGAATGCCGACATGGCGCAACCGGGTATATGCTTAGCCCCGCGTTTGCGTACAATCGCGTACTCGTAAAACAGGCTGAAGCCGCAATCGGTGAATACCTCGCTGTATACATGGTGATCTACGGAGCTGGTAGAATCCGCGAATAGACCAGTTCGTTGACTTAAGTCTGGCAGACCCGCGGAAGTGTCATACCGGTGGCGCAGCAGTCGCGACAAATACAAAAATGAACACGAGGAAAGCGCCCAGAATACCGAAGGATAGCTCAGGCTTCATCGCGCTTCTCTCCTCTTCCTGTTCGACTTGCCCCATCCGTTTGGCCAGCATCAAATCCGCAATCTGATGGCTCAGCCAACTCATGCCGATGCCGGTGACAAGCACCGCAAGCGCATAGCTCAAGATATCGGACGGTGGGAGATTGTAGAGGCTGCGAATGATCGCTGAATTGATCGCCATCGCGACGACAACTGCCAGTGCCGTACCGCGCCATTCCGGCTCCTCTTTGCGGATGGCGCTGCAATAGTACGCCCAGATGTCAATGGCGAGCAAGGGCAGCAATGCGCCAACCCAGGCGACGTACTGCAGCATGTTCGCATCAAATAGCTGTATCATCCCGTAGCGTATGCCCAAAGCGAGCAACCCGACCGCAGTCGCTGCACCCGCGCACCGCAACACTCGCGTAGCGACTACTCCCGCCAATGTCACGCCCGCCAGCAAGTTCGCCGCCAGCAACCATTCCGGGCGATAAAGCCCCAGCCATTCCAGGCGGATGCCGGCCAGCGACGCATCCCAATCGATAAGCATGAGCTGCAGCCACAGCAATAAGATGGCAGCAAGGATCAGCAGCGATAAACTGTCGCTGAGCCGGAATTCGAATATGACGTGCCATTTTCGCCGCCGCATTGTAGATACGTGCAAGATTAGAGCGAGCAATTGCGTCAAGACGAAGCTCGTCAACAAGATCAGATGCGGTACGCTCCATGCAGTGATATCTTCACCGAAAATCGAGTGCCAGACGGGATCCGCGGGCAAGGCATAGAGCAAAAACGCGGCATTCAAGATGAGTAAGCCGACCACTGTATTGGAGCGAAATCGCTGCTGAAAGTTCCCGCGCAGATTACGATTCAGGTATAGCAGCGCCCAAGCGCCCGAGACGATCGCCGTGGCGAAGCCAAAATACATGAGCAAATGCGGCCGCCAGAATAAGTCCTCGCCAAAGGGGATACCGTAGCTGCGATGCCACAATTCATCCCAAACGCCACCGACGAAGATCGAGATGCCGCCGCTCGCCAGTATCAGCGCGATTACCTCCCGCGCTCGGAATGTCAATGCCTCTATATAAGGTTGGCGCAGGTTCGCCGCCAATGGTCGAATGAGCAAATGCCAAAGCACCAGGACGAACGCGCAGATGACCAGCAAAAACACGCCCGCCTGCGCCCAGAATGCGCCAGCTTGCGCGTCGGTCGGGATGCCCCCCCAGATTGTGAAAGCGATGAATAGTGCGATGGCAGCGAATGCGGTGAGAATCCAGCCCAGGCGAAGCGGGTTTCCCTTGTCTTGCGTGGCCATTTCATCTACTCCTTTGACATCTTCGCTGTCTATTTGTAGATTACTATTAGGTAAGGGGTCTGGCAAGATATGGCGGCTAGACCTCAAGCAGTTTACTTAGGAAGCCTTTGGCGTCGTTGAAGGCGGGTTTGTCCCAAAACTCGTCACGCCACCAACTCATGTGAAAGATGTCTGACAGGTATTGTCTGTCGGAGTCGTCACCTTCCGATTCTGATCCGATGTTCTTCCCTGTGATGAATGTGCGAAGACGTGCTTTTGGGAATCTTTCTTGAGATATGGCTATGTGCTTTTTGCGTAGACAGCTGAAGTACTTGTCCACGCATTTGGAAACAGGGTCTTTGTCGAAGACGTCCATTACGAGGTCTTCGATCATGCCTTCGCGTTCACCCGACGGCAAGACAAGCACGATGGTATTCGGTGTCCCTTCCGACATTTCCAATTCACTTTGAGGAACTGGCAGTTGGCGCGGATTCCGTTCATTGGCGCTTCGAATCGTGTCTTGGACACTCTGGAATGCGTTGCCTTCAAAGTCGGCGTCGCGGACTATACCTATTGCGCTGAGTTGCTTGAGTTTTGGATGTCTCATCAACCCGCGCAAGAATTCGCCGAAATTGCCTTTTCCCTCGACCTGCTCTATATGGAGTGGCCAGCCATCAATCACGTTCATGTGTGTGGCTAGCTGGATGAAGAATTCTTGATCTTCTTTGCCTTCCACTAGCATCAAGCGCGTTTTGCCGTCTGGGATTCTCGGCGTCATCCACGCACCTCAAAGTCAAAGTCAAATGTTGCAACTGCGTTCATATCCAGCTCGTTGTATGTTACCGTTTCAATCTCGCGGGTCTCTGAATCTCTGTCCAATCGATGGTAGCGAAATTCATCGAGCTTACCCTCTTCACTGAAAGCTTCGTACGCCGCGCGAATCATCTCAAGACTGTGCGTCGTGGCGAAGACCTGGACCTCCAAGTCCCGCGCGACTTTTCCAATGGATTTCCAGACATCTTTCTGTACCGAATAGTGTATTCCATTTTCGATTTCGTCGATGAAGAGGTATAGTGGCTTGACTGCCATCATAGTCATCAGGATAAGACAGAAACGATTTGTGCCCTCTCCCAGCAGGCGCAGAGGCATGTTAATTCCGTCTATATCGGCCCATAGCACTTGCGTTCCCCAGGGCGACAGAACTTGCAGGCGGGTCAAACGCTGTTCAATCTTTGATAGCTCGCTTGTCAATGCCTCGTGTTGCTCTTCCACCACCAGCTGGCTATACCGGTCAGCTGCAGACCCGTCGTCGACTCTATATGAGACAGGAAAGAAGCGAGACAACGATTCTACTTCCTTCACTGAGTCCCTAAGTAAATCACTCGCAAAGTAAGCCACTAACGGTTCTGGCCCTTCTTGCCAAGCAAGGCAGCATTTCAGCAATCTTTCTTTCTCGTTCATTCCTTTCAGCATTTCGTTGAGAGTAAATGCCCGATTTCTTCGACGATAATACTCGACGAAGTCTTCATTGTTCGCGCCGTTGTTTTCCAATTCCTGGATTGTCAGTACCATTCCATCAGCAAATCGAGAGCCGGATGCATCGATACGAATTGTGCCGGAAGATTCCATGCCATAGAAGAATTGTTTCCAGTACAGTGGATAGTCACTTTCGGGCACATCAATTCCGCGAGCATTCTGCAGTTGAAACAATGCCCAAGGCGACAAAGGTCGTGTAAATATGTACATCGCCTCCATCAACGCAGTTTTCCCGGAGTTGTTCTTCCCCGCGATCAAATTCACCCGACCCAGATCGTTGATCTGCAAGTCTTTGAAACAGCGAAAATTCTTCACCCGAAATGTCTTGTACATTGCGCACCTTCTTAGCTTAGGCGTTGCACTCGTCCCCATTATACATCCGCGCCCGACATTTTCAGTGCTACAATGTCGCCATGACAACCATCCTGGGCATCGAAACATCTTGCGATGACACCGCAGCCGCGGTCGTCAGCGATGGCCGCGTCATGCACTCCAACATCGTCGCCTCGCAGATCGACCTGCACGCGCAGTACGGCGGCGTCTTCCCGGAACTGGCATCGCGCGCCCACGTCGAGGTCATCAGCACGGTCGTCGATCGGGCGATGAAGGAAGCGGATCTGACCTATCATCAACTTGACGCCATCGCAGTCACGCAGGGCCCCGGGCTGATCGGCTCGCTGCTGGTGGGCATTAACTTCGCCAAGGGTCTGGCGCTGGCCTCCGGCAAACCTCTGCTGGGCATCAATCACCTAGAAGGGCATATCTATTCGCTTTGGCTGTCGCCGACTTTCAGCGAGGTCGAGTTTCCCTTACTGGTTCTGATTGCCTCTGGCGGACATACCGAGCTGGTGCTGATGAGCGATCACGGCAAGTATCAACAGCTCGGCAGCACCATTGATGATGCGGCGGGCGAGGCGTTTGATAAAGTCGGAAGATTGCTCGGTCTTCCTTTCCCCGGCGGACCGGCCATAGAACGCGCCGCCAAGTCCGGCAATACCGAGGCTTATGGTTTTCCGCGTGGCGAACTTTACAACTTTCACAAGAAGCGATACGACTTTAGCTTCAGCGGCCTCAAGACAGCGGTCATGCGCGAGGTGACAATTCAGCCGGCAGGACCCAATCGAGGCAAGCGCCAGCGCGGCGCCGAGAAACGAGCGAAGTTACGTGAGGATGTCAAAGTGAATGATGCGGCGGCCGCTTTTCAAGATGCCGCGACAGATGCCTTGGTGAGGAATACCATCGTAGCGGCCAGACATTGGCGCTGCAAAGAAATCTTTCTCTCCGGTGGCGTAAGCGCCAATCAGATGCTGCGGCAGAAGCTGCGCGCGGCGACAGATTTGCCGCTGCGCTATCCTCCGCTGAATCTCTGCACCGACAATGCGGCGATGATCGCGGCGGCGGCGTTTTTCCGCTTTCGTGAAGGGTATCGTAGTTCGCTTGAATTTGAGGCGCGGGCGAGTTGGCGGCTTGCGGATAATACCTATGCCGACTGAGGTACTCGCTTCTGCCGGCAGTGGAAGTTCGTCGTTTTCTCCTGCACCAAGTTCACTTGCAACGTGTACAATCATTCACTGACTCATCCCGCAAAGTCTAAGGAAAGCCATGACCCAACTGAAAATCGGCATAATCGGCGCCGGTGCCGCTGGACTGGCAGCCGCCTGGGATTTCGCGCGAGCCGGACATTCAGTGCAAATCTATGAAGCAGCCGAACACATCGGTGGTTTGGCAGCAGGCTTCAAAGACGAGCGCTGGGAATGGACGCTGGAGAAATTCTATCATCACTGGTTTGCCAATGACCACGATATCTTCCAACTCGCGCAGGAGATGGGCGTACGCGACCAGATCATCTTCCCGCGCCCCAAAACCAGTTACTGGATCGATGGCAAACCCTTGCGCAGTGAGATTTCGCCATCAGCACTTTTCCTGCCACTTTCGCTTTCCGCGACCTTGCGCATGGGCCTGGCCGGCATGTTCGTCAAGCTTTCGCCCTGGTGGCAGCCATTCGAGCGCGTCACGGCCGACGCCTGGATGCGGCGCTGGATGGGCAACGAAGCCTATGAGAAATTCTTCATGCCGCTGCTGATCGGCAAGTTCGCCGAGCAATACGACCAGGTTCCCATGTCCTTTATGTGGGCGCGCATTGTCAAGCGAACACTCAAACTGGGCACATACACCGGCGGGTTCCAGGCATTTCTGGATGAACTGGCGCGACAATTGAAGCAGAAGGGCGTCACCATCCTGCTCAACTCTCCGGTCCGGGGTATCGGCCAGCGCGATGGCAAGCCGAGAGTGATAGTCGAGGACACAGAACACAGTTACGACCGCCTGCTCAGCACGACATCGCCGCAGCTCATGTTGCGCCTGGCCACTGGCTTGGCAGAAACGCCATACGGCAAACAGCTTGACGACCTCAAGAGCATCGGCGGGCTTTGTGTAGTCTTGGCGCTGAAGAACCCTTTGATGCCGGACGACAGCTACTGGCTAAATTTGCCGGCTACTACAGCCGACAAGACGCAATCGGCCTTTCCTTTCCTGGCGCTGGTGGAACATACCAATTACATTTCGCGCGAGCACTACGGTGGCGATCATATCGTCTATTGTGGTGATTACGTACCAGCCGATCATGAATACTTCAGCCTGAGCGAGGCAGAATTGCTCGAACGATTCTTGCCGGCGCTGGCCACGGTTAATCCACGCTTCCGCCGCGAGTGGATCCGCAAGTGGTGGGTATGGCGGGCGCCCTATGCACAACCAGTGCCGAGGCTAAATCACAGCCAAAAAATCCCTGATTTGCGTACGCCCTTGCCCGGTCTCTATTGGGCGAGCATGTCGCAAGTCTATCCCTGGGATCGCGGCACAAATTACGCCGTCGAGATCGGCAGACGCGCCGCAAGACTTGCTATGCAACAATAAAAGCATACGCGCTACCTTGCCGCTGCCAAGGGCTGCAAATCTATCGGCTGCGGACGCCGCTGGCAAGCCCGCATTGATTGCAAGTGATCCATTAAGCAAGTATACTTTCCGCTAATGTGGTTCTCATACTGCATGGCATTGGCGCGTCGCGCGGGTCCACCTTAATCGGCGCCGCGCGAAAGGCTTGTCAGAGGATTTCCGTACTTGTGTTGTAGAATGATTGAAACGGCACTAGATCAGTCCTAACAGATGACGCAACTATCCGGTCTGGAGAATTTGTTGTTTGTTGCACACTGCGCAATGCGAACCGATGGCGTTATTGTATGCCGAGAAGCGGAGTAGACTGCCGGCATGTCAGAAGCTCAACCTACAACCGTCAATCCAGTTGCGGAATTGCGCAAGCTCGAAAGCCTGATTGATCAGATTGGCAGCACGCTTGATGCTCAGCGCGACTTGCTTCGGCGCCATCGTCTGGCCATGCCACCCACTATCATCAATACGCTCGATTCCATCAGACAAGACTTCAAGCGCCTGGAAGGCAACGTTCTCGAAGAGCAAACAGAACTGCAACAATTGCGCGCGCTGGCGGATATGGCTACCCGCATTACCAACTCGCTCGATATCGACACCGTCTTGCAAGAGACCATGGAATTGGTGATTGTATTGACGCAGGCGGAGCGCGGATATATCGTGCTTAAACATCCCGAAACCGGCGAACTGGATTTCCGCATCAGCAACGAAAGTGGCGTATTGGGCACTGGCGTCACCGGTGGCGAACGTCCCCAAATCAGCATGACAGTGGTCAACGAAGTCATCAATAGCGGTGTTCCGCTCCTGGCAGATAACGCCTTCAAAGACGAGCGCCTGGCAAACCAGCAAAGCATCATTAACTTCACGCTGCGTTCCGTGCTTTGCGCGCCACTGCAACACAAGGATGAGATCATTGGTGTCGTTTACGTCGACAACCGCCTGGTTTCCGGAATTTTTACCGTGCGCGAAAAGAACCTGCTCATGGCTTTTGCCAACACGGCCGCGGTCGCGATCACCAATGCCCGTATGTATACCCATGCCGAACAAATTCTGGCGGAGATCACGCGTGTTAAAGAATTGATGGACAACATCTTTTCCTCGGTGGGAAGCGCCATCATTGCCGTCGATTCCAACGATCTTGTGCATACTTTTAATCGTGCTGCAGGCGAAATCCTCGATGTGACGCCCGACCTTGCTTTGGGAACCGTCTTGCAGCAATTGCTGCAAAATGCCGCATTGCACGTGAGCGATTATTTGGAATTGGTCAAAGAGAAAGATGCCGATCACACACTGGAGTTAAGTACGGAATTGCCTGGTCGTGGGCGGGTAGCCCTTTCACTTTCGCTTTCTCCGCTTAAGGACAATAACGACAAAACACAAGGCGTGACCATGGTGATGGATGATGTCACTCATTTGCACGAACACGAGGCTACGATCAACGCCATGAAACGGATCTTGCCCGAGGGTATGGTTGATCAGATCAACGAAATCGCCAATATCGAGATGGGCGGGATGCGGCGCGAGATTACCTGCATCTTTGCCGATGTCCGCCCCTGGCATTCTCTGCCAGATATCGCACCCAGCGAAAAACTCAAGATCATCAACCAGTATCAAGCCGTTGCCACCGCCTGCATTCACGAGTGTGGCGGCATCATCGACAAATATATGGGCAACGAGGTCATGGCGCTGTTTAATACGCAGCTCAATCCAGAATTTAATCACGCCCAGCAGGCGCTGAAGTGCAGCTTGCTGATGCGCGATCGCTTTGTCGAACTATATGAGGAAATAGGCATTGCGCCCGAACCGCATTATTACATCATCGGCATGTTCACTGGTGTCGCCACACTAGGAAACGTTGGCAGTTTCAAACGGCGCGAGTTTACCGCTCTTGGAAATTCGATTAATACCTCAAAGCGTGTTCAAGAAAACGCTGCGCGCGGAACGATTACCATCGGGCAACCGACATTGGATCACGTGCGAACGAACAACAACGGCAGTATCGCTTTCGAGTTTCGTCCCAGAGAACCCATCTTCGGCAAGGGGCTCTCTCGGGGGATGCAGGCATATGAGGTCTATCGAAGCATATGATGCAAAGCGCAGCAGCGACCGGCTTTACCGCTATTCAAACACAACTCAAAGGGCTGAAGCAACAGACGGACGAAGCGAAGTCCTTGCTGGAAAAACAGCAGGAGTTACTGCGGCGGCGTGGGATCAGCATGCCGCCCAATGCCATAGACCGGTTATGGACCCTGCGCTCCAGCATAGATACGCTGTCGGTATCTCTGGTCGATTCCCATATGAAGCTGCAGCAGTTGCGGCGTCTTGCGGATACCACTGCGCTGATCAACTCGGCGCAAGAGACCGATGCTGTGCTCAACCAAGTCATGGAAACCGTCATCCAGCTGACACAGGCCGAACGCGGTTATATCGTGCTCCGCAACCGCGATTCCGGCGAAATGGAATTCCAAGTTGCACAGGGCCTGAGTGCGGAAGAGACCGCAATCGGTGGGCGCATCGTCAGTTGGTCTGTGATCAACCAGGTCGTGGAAAGCGGCGAGCCACTGCTGACCGTGGATGCCGGCGCGGACGATAATTTGGCGCATAGCGAAAGCATCGCCGGCTTTGCCTTGCTTAGCATCCTGGCTGTACCGCTCAAGGTCCGGGATGAAGTGATCGGCGTCGCCTATTGTGATAATCGCGTCATGGCCGGTCTTTTCAAAGAAAACGAACTCGATCTGCTCACCAGCTTTGGCCAGCAAGCCGCCGTCGCCATAGAAAATGCTCGCCTCTTTGAAGACATTCGCGCGCAGATGGCATTGATCGAAGAGATGCAGATTCGGCTTTCCAATATTTTCGCCTCGATCGGTTCCGGAGTGATAACGATCAATGGCGACAACTGCGTGATTGTCTGTAACGAGGCGGCCGAAGAGATCACTGGTACCAGCAATGCAGATGCCTTCGCTGTGCCCCTGCGCCAGATCCTGCACGGTGTCACCGAGTCTTTCTTTGATAATATCGATATGGTTCGGCGTCAACGCTTGCAACATATTTGGGCAGAGCGTTTCGAGCTGCACGGTCGGCAAAAGTATTGGCAAGTAGTAGCCAGCCCACTGCGCGGCGATGACCAGGTCAATCACGGCGTCGCGGTCGTGATCGATGACTTGACCGAACGCAAAGAGCAGGAAGAACAGCGCCGATTGCTCGGTACATTCGTTTCCGAAGCATTGTTGGATAATCAAGGCTCCATCAGCGATCTGGATACCAGCCCGACTGAACGTACCATTTCCGCTATGTTTGCCGATGTGCGCGGTTTCACGACATTCAGTGAAAACCTGCAACCGGAAGACGTGATGAAGATCATCAACAGGTATTTGGGCGCCGCCAGCGATGCCGTTACCGCCCACAATGGGATTGTGGATAAATACCTGGGCGATGCCGTCACTGCTTTGTGGAACACGCAACTTAACCAACATGAGGATCACGCTCTGCATGCTGTGCAAGCAGCACAGATGATCATGCAAGATGTTCACGCATTGCACGAGGTTCTTGACCCCGAACATCAACTATATTTCGGCATTGGCATTCATACCGGGCACTCGGTGCTAGGTATGGTCGGCGGCGCCAGTCGCATCGAATTTGCCGCGCTGGGAGAGGCGCCAGATGATTGCAAATTCTTGCAGGAAAGCGCCGAACCCGGCGAGATCATCATCAGTGCCAAAACTTTCGAGCTGGTGCAAGATCACTTTGAAGCGGAAGCGATACCAGTAAAGCTTATGAAGCCGGGCTTTGAACATTATCGCGACCAGATCATCTACCGGGTCGGCAAAAGCAAACGCGGCTGCCCACCAAGTGATATGAATGGCGGCAGCCAGGGCTGAATTTCTCGTGAGACTCGGCATCTGCAGGCAAATCGCCGGCGGATCGCACAAGAAATGCGCTACAAAAGCCGGCGACCATTGTAGTGCGTGGAGAGCAAAACATGCAACCCAATCCACTTTTTGCCTTCGGCATTGTCATCGGTCTGACCATCGGCGTCGTTTTCGGCATCGGTATTGGAAATGTAGCATTCGGCATGCCTACCGGCGCCTTGCTTGGGGTGATTATCGGCGTGCTGATGACTAGAGCCGGCAACGACCAACAGTAATTCCTCGCCCGCTATACAGCAGACCGCAACAACGCTTTTCGGCAACTTCTGCTAAAATGCTGGCAATGCCGCTCGGCAGTCGCGTAGAGCGCGTAGGCTCAGCCATCGACACTGACCTAGGGCACTAACATAGACGGCAGCGCTCTCGCAAAATAGACAGCTTACTGTCAGTAGCGAGCGCAGCAGTTTCTTAAGGAGAGCGAAGAAAGAGCGGCTATGCGCCACACTGACGCCGTGCAGGCACAATCGACTAATCTCATCAAAGCCAGCGGTCTGGCAATTCTAGCGGCCCTTATCGTAGCCGCGACGAGTTATCAAGCGCAAAGCAGCGGCAATAATTACTCGCTAGTCTTGAGTGTGTTCGCCACGCGTTTCCTCGGCATTTTCGTGGAAGCGGTGCCTTTCCTGCTCTTGGGATCCATCACCTCCGGCTTGATCGAAAGCTTTGTCAATTCCGACGACATCTTGCGTTTCCTGCCCAAGAACAGGCTGGGCGCGGCAGTGAGCGGGACCCTGCTCGGCTTGATTTTCCCGGTTTGCGAATGCGGCGTGGTGCCGGTCGCCAGGCGCCTGTTCAGCAAGGGATTGCCACTGTCGATGGGTATCGCGTTTTTGCTGGCGGCGCCCTTCATGAATCCGATTGTATTTGCCAGCACCTATATCGCCTTTGGCGTGGGTCCTGTCTTAATCGGACGCATCGTCATTACCATATTAGTGGCCGTCATCGTCGGCACCGTGATCGGCACTTTCGCAGATGCCAAAACTGTGCTCAAACACCAGCCCTTAAGCAGCTCCGGGCACGACCATATGCAGCATGGAACTGGCGCTAGCTTGCCTGGCAAATTGCTCCATGCCATGCAAATCGCCGGCGATGAGTTCTTCGAGATGGGACGATTTCTCGTCCTCGGCTCGATATTGGCAGCGCTGATGCAAACCCTGATTCCGCAAGAAAGTATGCTGGCATTGGGCACGGGACCGGTCTTGTCTGTCCTCTTCATGCAGATTCTGGCTTTCGTGCTCAGTGTCTGCTCAACCGTGGACAGTTTCCTGGCGCTTGCCTTTGTCAATACCTTCACGACCGGCTCAATCGTCAGCTTTCTTAGTTTCGGACCTATGGTCGATATCAAGAGCACATTGATGTTCACCGGCGTTTTCCAACGCAAAATAGTGGTGTACCTCTTGGTGCTGCCCTTTGTGATGAATCTGTTGGCCGGCGTCTTGATCAATGTCGCGCTGGGCTATTAGGGCGAGGGAAAACCAATGACGGCGTTACCTCAACACCAGCAGGATCCAGGTTCGCGGATTGACCGGATCGCTTGGGCCAAGTCGGTGCTATTGCTGGGCATGGGCATCTATCTTGCTTTCCTGATTCTCAGCGGCAATCTGACCAACTACATCAATTTGCGTTTCGCTTGGCTGGCTTATGTCGGAACTGCAATTTTCGTCCTCTTGGCATTGGTCAGCCTGTATTCCTGCCTCAATCCACAGCAGGCGCATCATCATTATCAGATCAGTTGGGATATGCTCCTGATCGTCGCCTTTCCCTTATTGCTTGCGATAACGATACCTTCGCGCTCGCTGGGCATCGAAGCGGTCAATGGCGGCATCAGCCTGCGCCCGGTTGGTGTCGATAGCGCGGCTACTTTCAGCCGCAGCCCGCTCGATCGCAATATCCTCGATTGGCTGCGCGAATTTAATCGCTCGCACACGCCGGCAGCTATGAACGGGCAGCCGGTGGATGTGATAGGTTTTGTTTATCGCGAGCCGGATTTCTCCGAAGAAGAATTCATGATCTCGCGCTTCACGATGAGCTGCTGCGTCGCCGATGCCTATCCCATAGGTATGCCGGTGCATTTCGTTGGATCCGCCAACTTTAATGCAGGCGATTGGGTGCGCGTCTCCGGTAAGCTAAAGGCGAATGAATTCGGCGGGGATTTTCTGCCGGTCGTTTTCGCCAGCCAGATCGACTTGGTCGAAGAGCCCTCGCAACCATATCTGTATCCCTGATGGACGTAACTTTCCGATGAAAGTCTCCAAGCTGGATTTCGCGGTTTTCTTTATTGTGGCCCTTTGTCTCGCGGGCGTTGGCATCGCGGCGTTTATCAGCGATCCCGCCCGTCAGCCGATTCGTGTGGCATATCTTTATCGGGCGACCGCTGCCGTTCATAATCTCTGGAGCGCAGAGATTGATAATCCCGCGGCGCAGGTGCAATTGACCTTCAGCGATTTTGGCGTCTACGATTTCGATTTCAGCCCCGATGGCCGCTGGCTCGCATATGGTGAACGAACCGGCCAGGGCGTCGTCACCTTGCGCCTGTTGGATATTCCTAATCGACGCACGATCGACCTGGTGGATTGTGTCGCGCAAAAGGCATATTGCACTACGCCGATCTTCAGCCCAGACGGCAACATGTTGGCTTATCAGCGTTCAGAATCGGTCGATGGTCTGTATGGATTGTCGCGGATATGGCTGGTCGATATGGTCAGCGCCAATTATGAGACCGTGCCGCTTATCGCAGATGCGCAAGTGGTCGGGCACAGCGCCGTCTGGGCGGCCGACGGCAACACCATCGCCTTCTATAGCGCCGATGCCCGCGAGCCTGGCATCTTAATCTATGACTTCGTGCCTCGCGACGGTGGCGATGTGCAATTGCGCTTTATCCCGTCAACGCATGGTACGATGGGCACGATCTCGCCCAATGGACAGCAGATCATATTCCCGGAAATCGTGCGGCGGGGCGAGCAGATTTTCACGCACCTGCGCCTGGCTGATTTGGCCGACAAGGTATTCGCCGCCTTTACCGATCCGCAGGGTCCCACGGATGATGTCACAGCGCGCTGGAGCCCGGATGGCGATACCGTGGCATTGGCGCGGCGTTACATCGACAGCCGCTGGACCAGCGGGCACCAACTTTATCTGCGTTCGGTATCGGATGAGAACGCCGACTTGCGACCGCTTGCCTATGACGAGCGTTACAATACATCGTATTTCCGCTGGAATTCTGCCGGTGATCGCCTGGTTCTGCAACGCTTCCCGCTACAGAATGAAGATGGCAGCAGCAATCAAAGGGCCGCCCCCGAAGTCTGGATATTTGACATCGACAGTTCAAGCGCCAGCAAGATCGTGGACGACGCTTTCTTGCCACAATGGATCTCCAATTAGTACGGAGTTTGCAGCGGGTCGCCGGAACTAACAACTCTGTCCCCGACGCCACTGACCCGCTACAATACCGGCATTGTCTCATCGGCCACCCAAGCACATTCATGCAGATTGATCATCTTTCGCTGACCAATTTCCGCAACTACGCCCGCCTGGAGCTTAGCCTGCCGGCTGGCAAGCCCGTGCTGCTCCATGGCGACAATGCTCAAGGCAAAACCAGCGCTCTGGAAGCCATCTATTATTTGGCTACATCCAGCTCACCTTATACGACCAGCGACCGGCAGCTGATCCACTGGCGAACCGAGAACGAACCCATCCCTTTTGCCCGCTTGTCTGCCGAGCTTGGCAACAGAACCAGCGCCTATCACAAACTCGATATTACGCTCATGCTCGATATGAGCAGCGGATCGCCGCGCTACAAGAAATCGATTAAACACAATCATGTAGAAAAACGTGTGACCGATGTGGTGGGTTTGCTCAGTGTGGTGCTGTTTTTGCCGCAAGATCTGTCGCTGATTGAAGGGTCACCGCAAGATCGGCGTCGATTCATGAATACCACCTTGACTCAAGTCGACCGCAATTATCGACTGGCGCTCAACGAGTACGAAAAACTCCTACCGCAACGCAACGCTCTGCTCAAGCGCATCGCGGAAAAACGCGCCCATCCAGTAGAATTGGAATATTGGGATGAGCAATTGGCAAGCAATGGCGCTGTGATTATTGCCGGCCGACAGCGCTTCTTGCGCGAATTGGAAACCAAAGCGCGCGCTACCCATCACGCGCTAACCGGTGGCGGTGAAAACTTAAGCCTCAAATATCTGCCGAGCGTAGCGCCCAAAGCTGACGACGATAGCAAACAGCAATCGTTTGATGTGCTAGGCTTGGATCTGGATCGTCAGCTGAGCCCGGAACGGATCAAGCCACAGTTTATCGAACACTTGCAGGCGCGGCGCCGCGAAGCGATTCAGCGCGGTATGACCCTGTCTGGCCCGCATCGCGACGAATTACGGCTGCTGATCAACGAGCGTGATTGCGGCCTGTATGGCAGTCGCGGACAAGCGCGGACAGCAGTCATGGCATTGAAGTTTTCCGAGCTGGAGTGGATGCGCGATCAAATCGGAGAATATCCCCTTTTCCTGCTTGATGAAGTCGTCGCCGAGTTGGATAGCAAGCGTCGCGCCTTTCTGCTTGATCGTCTCGATGGGCAGGCGCAGACCTTGCTGACTACCACCGAGCTTGATGTATTCAATCCGGCATTCTTGCGTCGCGCACAAGTATTAAACGTCATGGCGGGCCAGATTGCGGCGCAGGAAACGACTTGAAGCCCGTTGTTCACCAACAACGTCGTAGATGCAATTGAAATCGAGAATCTAATGAAGACAGTATTTGAAACTCCAGGCGATACCGGGATCCGTGTAACGAGGGTTTTTGCCGCTCCGCGCGAGCGTGTTTGGCAGATGTGGACGCAGGCGGAACATCTAGTCAATTGGTGGGGGCCGGAAGGTTGGACTTTGCCAGTTTGCGAGCTCGACTTCCGCGTCGGCGGCGAATGGTTTTATTGTATGCAAGGTCCCGATATGCAATCATGCGGCATAACGACTTATGAGGAGATCGTCGCGCCGGAGCGTCTGGTCTACACCGATGCCTTCGTCGACGCAGATCGCAAGGTAATGGACGTTTTTCCGCTGGCGCATATCACGACGATCTTCGAGGTAGCGGACGGCGAGACCGCGGTTTGCAGTACTGTCCGCTACGCTACAAAGCAAGAGCGCGACGCGATCGAGGAAACGGGCATGCAAATCGGTATGGATCAAACTTTGCATCGCCTGGACAACTATCTACTGACGCTGGACTAAATCGCCCGAGGCAAACAAACGCGCGGATTACCGCCGCCTCTTTTGGTTTCTTCAATTCATCTCTCCAATCGGTAGCCATGCAGCCCTTTTGAATTTGTTTGCAGCCGCTGCCGAAATTTTGCGCTTCTCTCACAAATGGCGTCAGATATCCAATAGGCCCGCTGCCGAATCTACCGCGCGAACAAATAGTCGCCTTCTCCTGGAACACATGTGCTAGTGTACGGCTATTGAATAACTGGGAGAAAGGATTTGCCGTGTCGTGGACACAACCGAAAACCTGGTCGAGCGAACCGCTCACCTCGCTCGACCTTAACACATACATGCGGGATAATCAGAACCACTTGAAAGACCGGCTGGACAACAGTGACAGCCGCATTATCGGTCTCTCCAGCAGCTATTCGACCTCGTCCACAGAATGGGTTGATGTGGATTCGCAAAATCTGTCTTTAACGCTGAATACACATGGGGGCGATGTGCTTCTCGGGTTTTCCGGGTCGGTGAGCAATGGACGAGATAGCAGGCGGACAAACCTCAATATCGCCGTAGACGGTGCGGATTATTTTGCCGACGATGGTGTAACGTCATTAATGGTCGCCGGCTCGAACGATGTTGGACGTTCCAAACCGCTCTGCATCGTAGTGCTGATTCCGGATTTGGCGGCTGGCAGTCACAGTTTTGTTTTGCGCTGGAAGTCGCAACTTAACGGCGTCGCCGCTATGGAAGCTGTGGCGACTCATCCACAGTTCTGGACGAAGGAGGTCTAAATGATGGATATTCGCAAAGCCAAAAGCATGCCCATTCACTTTCTTGATCTGATCGCTCGCGATGTTCTGGGCGCGGGTATCAGCGGGGTATCTGCGGGCGGTGGCGTTTCACTTATCCACCTCGTCGATGACAGCCCGAATAATCAACGACGCTGTAACGACATTCTAAGTAATTTTGGCGCCTTGCTGATTAGCGCCAATAAGGCACGCATGACGGAAGGGCAGGCCGATCCGGTCATTAGTTGCCGCGATGATGCGATCAGAGACGACAGCGAAATGGGTTACATGGTCCTGCTAGATGGCGAAGTCTACGCGCAAGGCAGTGATCTCGTGACATCGGGCGTATTGACCCTGATTTTGAGCGCGCCGGTGGCTGGGAAATATTCTGTCTTTGTCTATCGAAAAAGCGGCAATTATGCCAGCGCAACCTTGCAGATTGTGGTGAATGAGGAGTAAAGATGGCAGTCATCCGAGCCGATTCCCAAGGCAAAATCCAGCAGGCGCAGAAACGCTTGCGCAAGAACGTGCGCAGGCTGAAAGACGCCGACAACATGAGCCCGGCGCAGCGCCAGGCTTTACAAATCAGCGCCTTGATTGATCTTCATCATATCGAAATGTGGCGGCTTGGCCGCTTGAGCGAAGTGGAGTGACAACTTTGGATTATGAACAGATATTCCAGTTGCTGATATTGGCAGTGGTCGTGTTGGTCTATTGGTGGTCCTATCGTAGCTTTCCGCCGCAGCAAACTGCCGAGTTGCTGCAGCGCCTGGCCGAAACCAGCCAGCACACCGAAACGCGTATCGACGATCTTTTGGTCGAGATCGCGCGCATGCTCAACGAATTGCGTCAGAACGAAGCGGAGTTGCGTGAATGATTTCCGTCTCGTCCCCGCTTCCCAAAATTGAGGCATGACGAGATTTGCAGCGCAAACTACACATGCGAGAATCCTGTCCTGAATTTGAAATCCGTACCCCCGTCAGACGGGGCTTAGGACAGGACAGGTTTCGCTACCGCCCCGCGCATCAACTAGCGACCATCAGCAATTCCTGCATGAAACCGCGACCATATAGTCGCCGCGTCCCTTGCAAATGATGATATGCTAGGCTCTATGGGAATCTTATCGCTTTCCTCCATGTCTTACTTGCAACTGACAGGCTCTCGCCGGATCGCAATCCAATTTGGCGAAATCCTGCTCTATATCGATACTGTATCGATAGGTAATCGCTATATTTGCCCCTTTTCTCATCCTTTTCCCGTCTTTTTTCATCCTTTTCCCGTCCTTTTCCCGTCCTTTTCCACATCACGTCCCGCATCAATACCTGTCCCGTCCTCAGTCAGACGGGGGAAACGAGAACCGGTTGAGGGTCAGCCCGCATCCTCCTCGTTATAAGGATCATGCCCCAAGCTGGTAGCTTTGCGGATAGCCTGCTGCCAAGGTTTTTTTGCTTCGCCGCTATAGCCCATTTCGCGCAGCCGCTCGGTTTCCAAAGCTTCCAATTCCCTCGCCACCTTGTCAAAGTCCGCTTTGGGAATTGGCGCGTCCCTGTCCGATTGATCGCGATAGACATAACCGACGCCACGGCACCAATCGCAATCTTCGGCTTCGCCACTGAAATCGTCTTCAAACCAGCCGTATCCTTCACAAGATACGCAGCGTATGATTTTCATATCCTGCCATCTTCCATGCTTGTAAGTTAAGAAAACTACAGTAGTACAGGCGTCAAGTCACTGCGTGGACGGTCGTGAAAACCCGCAGCTCGCTTTGTCCAAACAATGCTATAATACACGCTTGATATGAATGCCACCAACCAGATTCCACGAACACGCTTGCTCACGCTTCTGTTGACCGCAGTGACCGTACTCTTCCTGGTTTCGGTACAAGCGTATCATTTCCACTATCGCCCCTATCGTCAAGACGAAGCTTGGGTCGTGCATTACGCCTTGAAAAATATTGAACGAGTCGGCTTTCTGGATCATTTGCTGCAAATTTTCCGCCAGTTGCTGCCAGAAAATTTCTTGCAAGATGTCTGGTTACATCTTTTCGGCCACACAGAAAACATAGTGCGTTACTTTTCCACGCTGACAACCGTTATAACCCTGGCCTTGTTCCATCGCCTGGCAGCTGATCTTTTCGGCCGCTATTCGGCGTGGCTGGCGCTGGTGCTTATGGGCACCTACAGCGTCTTCGTCTATTATACTCACGAGGCGCGTCCCTATGCCGCGCTGGCATTGGGCACGGTGGGTTTTCAGTGGGCGCTGCTGCGTTTTATCCAACGTCCAGATCGAAAACGCGCCGCGATTACCTTGCTCCTAGCCGCCATTCCCTTTTATCTGCATCCGTTCATTGTCTACGTCTATATCGCACAATTGATCTGCATTTTGGTGTTCGTCCGCTGGGATCGTGACTTGTACCAGCGAGGCATCATGCTTTTTTTGACATTGGCGCTCTTGGTTGGCTTGCGCGCCTGGATCAACTTTGGCGACCGCAGCGGCGACATCCGTTACAGCATTTCACCGACGCTTGCGGGCCTGCAAGAACTCTATGACCACTATCACTTCAATCCGGAAATTCTGGGATTGCTATTTGTCGCTGGCGGTGTAACCGTTTTCCTGGGCAAGCTGTCGGATGAGATTGCCATGTGGCTACGTTCCACCGGTCGCCCATCCCTTGACGCGCCAGCGCAAGACCTGAAGGCGATGCATCCCCGTATGCGCTACGCTTCACTTTGGCGCGAAGGCTGGCTGATTCTGTCTTTACTAGTCATCGTTGCCTTGCCTTTCCTGGTCAACAGCCATGTACGTAGTTTGACACCACGCAATTTGCTGATCGCCGCACCCTATATTGTACTGATCGCAGTGGTGGCCTTGCGTCAAATGCCCAGGCAAGCGCAACTGCTGGCGCTTTTCTTCTTCTGCGTGCCTTTTGTCACTCAATTCCGCTCGCACAACGGCAATGCCGGATATTGGGAGCTCGCCTCCTTTGTTGAGCGCAATTATGACCGCGATCATGATCGCCTGGTGGTGATGACATCGCAAGCCTGGGAATGGATCGCCATCAATTACTACTTGCATGAGCGAACCGTGCTCGAGCTTTCCTCTGATGACACCTTCTACGTCAGCTGGGAAAGCCGCGACAAAGACAGCTTCGCTCCCGATAGCATCAACGAAACACTGTTCGTGACCGGTCTGGCCAAGGGCGATTGGCGGCGCATGCAGCCCTTCCTCGGCGAGCGCGAAAAACTCTGGGTGATCGTCGGCAATCCCTATATCGGCGGGGAAAACATGCTCGAGGCCATCGAAAGCGAATACACGCTTTATCAAGCTGTTAACTTCCCCGGCGAAACCTATTATCGCGCTCTCGAAGTCCTCGAGTATCGTCGGCACCCGGCTGACCTACAGACAGATTGGCGTTATGGCGAGAACTTCAACCTGCTCAACTGGCGGCTAAATGACTCGGTCGAGGTGCAACCTTGTCAGAAGATATCGCTTGATTCCTGGTGGTCTATCGATCAGTCGATAGAGGACTTAATCATATCGACCCTGGTTCTCGCAGACGAAAACGGGCAGGGTGTAGTTCAAGCCAACGATGTGCCTGGCGGCATTTATCCGACTTCAATTTGGCAGCCGGATCGTCCCTATTTCGATCACAGGAGCTTGACGATCCCTTGTGATATCCCGGCTGGGCACTATCCCTTACTGCTCGGCATGTTTCCGGTTACAACTGGAGAAAATGTAACGGTCGAAAACCTGCCCGTGCTTACAGCCCAAGGTGAAGCAACCGGCAAGCGACTCGAATATCTGACAACGCTCACGGTGAATCGCTAGGCAGTGGCCGCGGCATTAGCGTACGCACGGCAAACCAGGCCAGCAATCCCGAGCCGATGGTGATCCACATTATAGTCCACCATATGCTTTCTAGGTCGGCACCGAACACGGTGACCAGCAGATATAGGGCGATGGCCGGCAGAACGATCATGCGCGTCATGCTAATAGCCATCGGCAGCAGTGGACGCTTGATGCCGCGCAAGGCCGCAAAGCCGATGAATCCTAGAGGTTTCGACCATAACGCCAATGCGCTGATACGGATGTACACTACACCGATCTCGATGATCGCCAGCTCATCGGTGAAAATGCCCAGCAACTCGTTGGCGAAGACAAAAACGATAATGCCACTTACGGTCATCAATGCCAGTCCATAACGCACTGCCGTATTGAATGTTTGCCACATACGATCGAGCCTGCCCGCGCCATTGTTTTGCGCGATCAGTACCAGTGTCGCTACATCCAGGCCCACCAGCGGAATCCATATCAGCCCGTCGAGCCGACTGGCGATACCATAAGCTGCGACGGCTTCCGTACCAAAGCGGCTGATAAAATAGGTCACGACAAAGCCGCCGACCGACACCGTGCTCAGGTCCAACGCTGGCGGCATTCCCTGTCGGACAATCTGTAAGATTCGAGCAACCTCTGGAATCAGCATACCTGCCGAAAAATGGCGAAAAAGTTCCGACCGCCAGGCCGTCCAACCCAGGTAGAACGCGCCGATCGCCTGTATCAAGGCCGTCGCCACTCCAACGCCGGCAATTCCCATTGCTGGCAAACCCCATCCACCATGGATGAACCAGGGATCCAGCACGAGATTGAGCAGGAAACCCAGAATCAGGAAATTGCGAAAGGGCCGCGTATCACCTTGTGCCGAAAGCGCGGCATGAAACATGAACACCAAATTGAAAAAGAGCGTGCCTTGGAAAATCGGCGAGATATAACTCATGTTGAAGGTCACACCTTCGCCGGTGGCTCCCAGTATCTCAAACAACTGCGGCGAAACGGCTATGCCCGCCGTCGCTGTCAACAGACTCAGTAATACTGTTAGAGTCAAGCCTTGAGCGCTGATGTGAGCGGCGTCTATCGGTTTACCGGCGCCCAGCGCGTTTCCGATCAACGCGGAAGTGCCGGTTCCGAGTCCGCTTGCCAGACCGATGATGATGAAATAAATGGGAAATGAAAATGCTAAGGCCGCCAAGGCTTCTTTGGAAATCGCGCCGGCATAAAAGGTATCTACAACCTGAAAGAGGTTGTTGAATAGAACACCAATTCCGACAGGAATACCGATTTGGCGGATAAGTTTGGGTATATTCTCGCTGATCAACGGATTAGCTTCGCTCATGTTCTCGCTCGATCAGCGGCGTCTTCTCCTATGACCAGCTCAAACAATCGTTGATAGCCATCGCGATACTTTAGCGGAGAGAAAAATTCTTCTGCGAATTCGCGCGCATTTTGGCCCATCACTTCCACATCTCCCGTATAAATCCGGCGCAAAGCAGCAGCCAATTCATCCACATCTCCACTTTCGACCAGGTAACCGTTTTCTCCATCTCGCAGCATATCCGGGATGCCACCAATGCGACTGCCGATGACCGGCGTTCCCAGCAACATCGCTTCCACCACTACGCGGCCAAGTCCTTCGGAAAGAGATGGCAACACCATGACACGCGCCTTGCCAAGATAATCCGCCAGCGCTTGCTGTGGCACAGCGCCCACGAAGTGGACGCGATCCGCGATCTGCAAGTCCCGCGACTGTTGATGCAATGAGGCAGTGTATTGCGCGTTTTCAGCATGTCCCACCAGGTGCAAATGGGCCTGTGGATGATTCAGCGCAGCGAAGGCTTCCAGCAGCAGATGCACACCCTTGCGCGGGATCAAGACGCCGGCGTAAACGATGTCCAGCGACTCTTGCACAGGCAGGCTCCGCTCTGCTTTTAGAAAAATGTCGGTATCGCTAAAGGTCATGAATCGCACTTGCGGCAGCTCTGGCGCAAAATGCTTCGCCCGTTCGCTGGTCGATGACGAGATCACTCGCAGCGCATCGCCGCGGCGGAAAGCGTAACGCGCCAGGCCCATCATGAGCGCGCGATAGCCACGCTTGAAGGGGATGTTCCGTTGCAAGAAGATGTCCTCTTCAAAGTTATTGTGATTCTCGATGACAAGCTGCGGCCGATTGCCAAACAACCCGGCCACGCCCTTGACCCAAGCCGCTACCGCGCCTTCAAAGGGACTTTGCGCCACCAGGATGCGCGCATTGTGACGGATGACCAGGTAGAGCAGCAGCAATGGCCCCAGCGCGAAGATGGTCAAGTATCGCAGGAGCGATGTCGGTGGTTTTGGCAGGAGATAAAAATGCGCGCCTTGCTGGAAATAGCGTGGCCACAAAGAAAACGAAAAGCCAATAACGCGCAATTCATATTCTGAAAGCTCTGCCAGCAACTTCCATTTGCGCGCATCGGTAGCGTTTAGCGGATTGCTATAGCGTACGCTGCTGATCCAACAAACTGTCGTCTTTCTTTCAGCTTGCCCAGGCGCCACAGTGGTCCCCGCTTCGTGCGTCACTTATAGGCACGAATATACCAATATTCTAAGCATTCCATTAGGGCGCTTCTCATGTCGGGTCTGCAATTGCTGGGGATTGGGAAGGCGAGCAAGTACTACCTGGAATCACTTCTTATCTTTGGAATCGCTGAAGACTACGACATCGCCCGGATCTTGTTCGTCATTATCCAGCTTGAGCACCGCTTCCAGGATCATCGTTACCACAGCCATGACCATGCCGCCCCAAATCGCCGTGGATATACCGCCTTCAATGATCAGCCGCTCTCCAGCCAAGGCATCTGTGATCAGCAGCATCACGCCGTTGATGACCAGGATGAATAATCCCAAAGATAGCAGTACAGCCGGGCAAGTGAGCAAAACCAGAATCGGCTTCAAAAGCGAGTTGACAAAACCGAAGATCAGACCAAGCAGCAGCAAGGTCAACAAATCGTTGTCGGCAACTTGAATATTGGGAATCAGCATTGCTGTTACGGCTATGGCAACAGCATTGATCATCACGCGAATGGCGAACTCTCTCATGCGCGAACTCCTGATGCTCAATAGCGTAGGGAACCGTATCGTCCCTACCTCTGATACGCGGCGGCAGCGTTTTGCTGGCGGATTAACCGCGGTTGCGCCGCGAGAATAAGAAGAGAATCAACAACAGTAACAATCCAGCCGCAACAGCCACTATCGCAATCAGACTGTCGCTAGTCTCGGGCTCATCTGCAGCCGGCGCTTCGATTTCTATGATCGTGACCGGCGTCAGTGTTGGTTGTGCCGTCGGCTCATCGACTACAACATCCGTGGGCGCATCAGTAGCCTCCGGCTGAATTACGGCCGCTTGTTCCGTCGGTCCTACGGTTTCCGTCGCTTCGATCGTCGCCTGCTGCTCCGCAGCTTCCGCCGTCGCCTGACTGTCGAGCGTCTCTTGAACCACCGCAGTCAGACTGGCCGCGGCAGCAGCAGTTTCGCTGACATCAACTGTCGCCGTTGGTGTTGGCGTTGGCGTATCAGTGTTAGTCGGGACTGGCGTATCAGTATCGGTCGGAACCGGTGTATCGGTATCGGTTGGCACTGGCGTATCAGTATCGGTCGGAACCGGTGTATCGGTATCGGTGGGCACTGGCGTATCAGTGTCGGTTGGCACCGGAGTATTGGTGTCGGTTGGCACCGGAGTATTGGTGTCCGTTGGGACAGGTGTGTCCGTGTCAGTCGGGACAGGCGTGTCCGTGTCAGTCGGAATCGGAGTTGCAGTGTCGGTTGGAACCGGTGTATCGGTGTCTGTCGGAACAGGAGTATCGGTGTCGGTTGGAACCGGCGTATCGGTGTCAGTCGGAACCGGAGTTGCAGTGTCGGTTGGAACCGGCGTATCCGTGTCAGTCGGAACAGGCGTATCGGTGTCTGTCGGAACAGGCGTATCTGTGTCTGTCGGAACCGGAGTTGCAGTGTCTGTCGGAACCGGCGTATCGGTGTCAGTCGGAACCGGCGTATCGGTGTCTGTCGGAACGGGCGTATCGGTGTCAGTCGGAACCGGCGTATCGGTGTCAGTCGGAACCGGCGTATCGGTGTCAGTCGGAACCGGCGTATCGGTGTCAGTCGGAACCGGCGTATCCGTGTCCGTTGGAACAGGAGTATCGGTGTCAGTCGGAATCGGAGTTGCAGTGTCGGTTGGAACCGGCGTATCGGTGTCTGTCGGAACAGGCGTATCCGTGTCTGTAGGAACCGGCGTATCCGTGTCAGTCGGAACAGGCGTATCCGTGTCCGTTGGAACCGGCGTATCCGTGTCTGTCGGAACAGGCGTATCCGTGTCCGTTGGAACCGGCGTATCCGTGTCTGTCGGAACAGGAGTATCGGTGTCAGTCGGAACCGGCGTATCCGTGTCTGTCGGAACCGGCGTATCGGTGTCAGTCGGAATCGGAGTTGCAGTGTCGGTTGGAACCGGCGTATCTGTGTCTGTCGGAACAGGAGTATCTGTGTCTGTCGGAACCGGCGTATCGGTGTCGGTTGGCACAGGCGTATTCGTTTCAGTCGGGATCGGTGTCTCAGTCGGCACAGGCGTGTCGGTATTTGTCGGGATCGGTGTCTCAGTCGGCACAGGCGTGTCGGTGTTTGTCGGGATCGGTGTCTCAGTCGGCACAGGCGTGTCGGTGCTTGTCGGGATCGGTGTCTCAGTCGGCACAGGCGTGTCGGTGTTTGTCGGGATCGGTGTCTCAGTCGGCACAGGCGTGTCGGTGCTTGTCGGGATCGGTGTCTCAGTCGGCACAGGCGTGTCGGTGTTTGTCGGGATCGGTGTCTCAGTCGGGATCGGTGTATCCGTCTCAGTTGGGAGCTTTGTCTCCGTTGGGATTGGTGTATTCGTTTCAGTCGGGAGCGGTGTATTCGTCTCAGTCGGGATCGCAGTGTCAGTTGGGGCGGGCGTGTCTGTATTGGTCGGGATTGACGTATCCGTTGGGTCAGGCGTGTCTGTATTGGTCGGGATCGCCGTATCCGTTGGTACTGCAGTATTGGTGATCGTCGGGATCGCCGTATCCGTTGGTACTGCCGTATTCGTGATCGTCGGGATCGCCGTATCCGTTGGTACTGCCGTATTCGTGATCGTCGGGATCGCCGTATCCGTTGGCACTGCCGTATTGGTGATCGTCGGGATTACCGTAGCCGTTGGCATTGCCGTATTCGTGATTGTCGGGATCGCCGTAGCCGTTGGAACTGCCGTATTCGTGATTGTCGGGATTACCGTAGCCGTTGGCACTGCAGTAATCGTGTTGGTCGGGATTGCCGTAGCCGTTGGCACTGCGGTATTCGCGATTGTCGGGATCACCGTAGCCGTTGGCACTGCGGTATTCGTGATTGTCAGAATCGCCGTAGCCGTAAAGACAGCCGTGTCGGTCAAGGTTGGCAGTGCTGTGTTAGATTCGGTCGGGACGACCGTGTGGATAGCGGTGGGTCGGTCTGTGGCAGTTGGCAACTTAGTACCGGTGGGCGGCGGCGTATTTGTGTCGGCCGGTGTCGATGTTGGCGTATCGGTCGGCAGCGCTGTGTCAGTCGAAGTGGGTGTAAAAGTCGGTGTTGGAGGCAAACTGATGGTAAAGGGCAAGGTGACAGTCGTGCTTTCCCCGCCGGCATTGCGCACCGTCACCTCAACTTTGTGCTCGCCATCCCCCAAGGTCTGCGCCGGTATTGTGAAGCTATCGGCTTGCACCCGTTGGGAAGGCCCGCCGTCAAATGCTACTTCTATTTGGGTGATCTCGGTCTGCCCACCGGCTTGAACCTCGACATCTTCATCGCCTCTGAGAATCGCATCAATCACCACACCGCTGAGTTCGACTGTGGGCGGAAGGGCGGCGACTTCAAACTCAATCGTCTCGACGATCGCTGCGCCACGGGTATCGACGGCCCGTACCGCGATGGTATTCCTGCCCGGCGGGAAATCCGCGGCATTTAGTGTGAAATGCAAGCGATTGCCCTCGACCACAGCGCCAATATCCGGTTCGGTAGTCAGCGTGGCAATTGGCGATTGGCCTTCCACGGAAACGCTTCCAACGATAGTGTCGACGACTACAGTGTCTTCGCTAATTCCTTCAATTTGCAGACGCGGCGGCAATCTACCCACGTCAAAGGGCTTTTCTACAGTCGTGCTCTGCCCACCGGCGTTGGTCGCGCGGATGCTCAGCGTATGCTGCTCCGGGCTCAATTCAAATGGATCCAGACCATAATCGAAAGGCGCTTCGTTATCGATTTTGACGACCTCGCCATCAACGATAAACTCAACTCGCGTGATCTCCGTTTGTCCTCCAGCATCAACCGAAATCACTTCGGCACGGGCGACATCCGCCTGTGGCGCCGCTACAAAATCGTCGGACAGCGTTGGCGGAAGCGCAGCAACCTCGAATTCTGTGCTGAGCCGTCCGATATCTCCCTCTACATCGCTGACGGTGATCTCGAGCGTATAATCGCCGGGATCGCGCTCGCCCGGTTCGATCGTATAGCTCTCGCCGGTCGCCACGACTTCGCCATCTACGGCGTATTCGATGCTTTCGATATCTTGATCAGCAAGAATCTCGACCATGATCTTGGTATTTTCGGTGAGCGCCTCGGCAAAGAGATCGTCCGGCAAGAAAAGCAGTGGAATGGGAATTGGCGCGCGCAAGGTCGCTGTGCCTTCGCTGCTGCGCCCATCCTCAGTCGTTACCTCCAGGGTGAAGTCGTATCGCTTACCATCAGCCGGCAAATCAGCATCGACTGTTACGATATACTGAGTTCGAAAGAGATAGGCCAGATTATCGTAAATCGTGATTAGCTGTTCTGGCGCAGGTGAATTGTAAAAGTCGGCATTGGTTTCAGCCGAGATCAATTCCAGGAATCGTCTATCTATCGACCAGCCCAAGCCAACGGTATAAACCGGTATGCCATTAACTGTCGCGGCACGCACGCTCTCATCGCGGGAGTGTTCGCTGACATCGCCATATTCGCCGCCATCACTCAAGATCACCACAGCCCGGCGTGGCAGGGACGCATTGCTGGCAATCTCGATGCTGCGATGGGTGGCATCATACAAGGCAGTCTGCCCACCGTATTCCAAACTCTCGATCGTACGAAGGAGCAAATCGCGGTCGGTTGTGTAATCGACCACCAGAGAAACTTTCGAACTGAAACTGACGATGGCTACCGGATCATCGGGGCCCAATGCGCTGATATACTGTCGCGCCGCGTGCTTCACCTGGGTTAACGGACGATCCGCCATGCTACTGCTGGTATCAATCACCAGTACACTGGCAAACGCCAAATCGTCATCAGAGACGTTTTCCACCCGCGTCACGCTGGCCAGCCCGGTCAACTCTCCTCCAACCGCAAAATTCCCGACATCCAAGCCGGAAATCAGTTGGCCGCTGGCATCAAGGATGCTGGTATGAATGGCAATGCTCGACAAGTCCGTCGAATCAATGCCAATGACATCAAGCGAGATTCCGGCGTCATCCTGCGTGAAGACTATGCCCAAGGATATCGACAAAATTGACGCTGCGATTATTACCCAGAGCAGTCGCTTCAATTCAAGTTCTCCAAAGTGCCTGACCAAGCGGTCAAATCAAAGGCCAAATTTAACCGATTCTCAAAAAATTGTCATCGGCCAGCACAAAATACGCAAATTATAGAAAGATTCTCGTCGAAATCATAGTGGCAAGCGCCTACAACCAATTCTTTGCAAATCTGCGCTATCGCACACTAATAGCGGTCAATAATCTCAGCGATTTCTCATTCAGGCGAGGAAGGCGGATTTCCCCGCGTTTGCCAGTCGCATTTTGCCCTGATCAGTCGTCACACCATATCAATCAGCGATACCGCCACGCCCTCAAACGCCGCCATAACGTTCTTGCACACGTACCAGCCATTGCAGAATCGGCGCCATCTGACGAAAATGCTCAAAGCAAATATCGATGAAATCGGGCGTCTGCACCGTCTCCCAATCGACAGAATCGGCATAGCCATAGAACGCATTAAATTTCAGCCACTCGCCACGGCGATGCAGTTTATCAAAGCCGCGCGGAACCGTCTTGTAGTGCTTGCCAGAAAGCAAATAACCGGCGCCTTGCAGCGCCGCTGCTGCGTTTTCCATTTCTGCGCCCAGCTCGTCATCGACGACCGCCTGCCGATACGCCTCCAGCATCGGCTTGGCAAAGCGAAACATACCTGTCATCATTCCGGCATCATCAGGTGTGATCTGCATGCCAAAGGCGGGATGTTGCATTTTCTTGCCGCTGCCATGCCACCACATCATGGCAATATTCGTCTTGTAAGGCGATTTGTCTTTGCTGAAGCGGGTATCACGCGCAGCGCGCATCAGCGAGCCACTACCATTCGTGCGTAAATCAACCACCACCTCGGCATCGAGCTCTTGCAATCGGGCACCCATAGCCGAAACCCAGGCCACAGCCGGCGCTTTAACCTCATCGTCAAAACGCGCCTTATTGGCGGCATACCACTCACGGGTATTGTTCTCACGCAAATCCAATAGAAACTCACGTGTGTCTGCGCTGAATCCGGGAAAACCGCCCATATCGTCGTCCTCGATCGGTCACGTATTCATCGGGCGAATTGTAACAGATGGCATCGCGAGGTCAACATTCTGGAATCGGGCGACCGTAAGCTTGCTATGCTTCGCAAGCTCTACCAGCGTTCTAAATTTCGCCTATGCAATCCGCAGGCGCTCAGGCACAATTCTTTCATCACGAGTCATGACCTCTGGTCAAAAACAAAGGAAATCTACATGAAACGGATACTAAATGCCGTAGCTTTGTTGCTTATTATGGCGTTGATAACAGTCGCCGCGGCGCAGGACGCTCAAACGCCGCAGGAGCTATGCGATGCCGCGCAACCTGCCGAGCTGACGATGATGCAATTCCAGGCCGCCGAGGATGTCCTCGTATCTGATGTCGATTATCGCGCCATATTTTGCACCAGCGCCGGCGCCATCTATGTCGATCTATACCAAAGCCTGACGCCGGCCACGGTCAACAATTTCGTGTTCCTGGCCCAATCAGGTTATTACGACAGCACAAGCTTCCACCGCGTCATTCCCGATTTCATGGCGCAAGGCGGCGATCCCACAGCGACCGGTCGTGGCGGTCCCGGATACCAGTTTGGGGATGAGCCAATCGGCTTTCTCACCTTTGATCGGCCCGGTTTGCTCGCGATGGCAAATGCCGGACCCGGCACCAACGGCAGCCAATTCTTTATCACCACCGCGCCCACGCCGCATTTGAACTACAAACACACAATCTTTGGCGATGTTCTGCTCGGTTACGACAATGTGACGGCCATCCACGAGCGTGATCCACAAGCGGCGACTGATCCCGGCGAAGCGCTGCAAACCGTTCTGATCATTGCCGATCCCGATACCGTCGATAACAGCGGAATAGTCGAGCGCGAACCCGCTACCCAAGAAGAAGTGATCGCTGCCTTTGCTGCTTTTGCCAGTGGTCTGCCACCGGCCATGCCTGTGATAGAAGAGCGCTCCGGTGTCTTCAATGCCGGGCAGCTTGGCGAGGCAGTGCCGGATGACCTGCGTGAAGACTTCATACAGTATGCCGACCACTACGACCATCAGTTTCGTTACAGTCTGCAAATCGCCAACGGCGATTGCGATTCCTCAGTATTCTTCTCGACTTTGGGTTATCAAGTTGATGTCTTTGCCAATGGCCAGTCTGCAGCCGCAGCATTGGGCGACAATCTGAATCGCCAATTGTTGGAGAGCGAAGGATTCCAGCACGATGCGTCAACCAGCGCCACCTACACCAAAGACGAGCCAACCTGCGACGGCGGAGAAGGCATCCATGTTTTGTCGCAATACACGCGCGGACGTTATCTGGTGACAATCGATGTACTGGTTCCAACTGCAGTGCTGGATCAAGTGCCGGCTAACCAATTGCTCGATGATCTTGCCAGGCAGATTGAAGGAGCGCTTGCCAGCATTTTCCGCGGTGAAATCCGTTAACTCCATATGAATTGGCCGGCGGCGAGTAGCGGAGTCGTCTTCGCTGCCCGGCCTGCTTATTTTGTGATTCGTTTGCGCAATGACGCCAATATCTCGTCCCGCTGCGAATGTTGACAGACCTCTATAGCCTCAACAAATAAGGGCACATCGTCAATTTTGGCAATGCGCGCCATCCCCAGCAATCGCTCAGTCAGTTCTTCGTCTCGAGACACTGCCAGCATCACCAGGCCGTAGCGCCGCAAATCGACATCGCGCGTATCCATGACCACCGCCTCCAGCTGATCATAAAGCGCTTCCGCCCGCTGTTCCACCAGCCAATTGATGATGCCCATGGTCGCCGTCGCCTGGTCGATGGCTTGATAACGACCGATCAGTTTTCCGTATTGATCCAGCGGAAAGTCATCGCCCAGCGATTCGAGCGCTTTGCCGCTCAGCTCGCCGCGGCCTGTCTGCGCCATACTTTCGCCGCTATGAAGCAGGAACTGGTAAATCGGCAAACGCTGATTGGCTTGTACCAATACATCGATGGCGGTCATAGCCGGTTCGCAATTGAAAACAGATGTGAACGGTTCGCCCAGAAAACGCGTCGCATAGATGCAGGCCAGCGAAAGATCAATCGGCGCCAATCCGGCCAGCGCGACCGCGCGCAAATTCTGCGCCACATCATCAATTGGCTGAAAGTAATAGGTTTCGACACCGAGCTTGTATAAATCGGCATCCTCGGGGTGTTCGATATGTACCAGCAGACGCGTAATGCCCTCGCGCAGCATGCCGGCTTTGTCCCGCTTGCTGTCATCATAATAGCTCAAGCATTTGCGCCGCAGGATCGGCCGCTGCCTATCATCGAGCGTGGCGAGCACCGCAGGCGACTTCAAGATGCGCAAGCAGTCATCAATGTATTGCCGGCTGTTGCTGCGATCCATCAGCGCTAACGCCAGCTCACGCCGCGATTCCGTAGACTCGGCTTGGCGCAGGTCTTGATACAGCTGCGATTGCGATGTCATCCGCTCCAGCTCACCCTCACTAATTCATGCCGCCAAACAGGCCTCTCTGTCGTTGCGGGCTGACAGGATGGGGGTCACAAGCCAAAGCGCTCGACACAAGCCTGAATCTCGTTCCAGGTCGCTTGTGGCAACTCAATCCCGGCCGCCATGCGTTCCGCCCGACGCCGCGCTTCAACCTCGCCCGGATAAAGCACTTCGCCATCAAGCGGATCGGTCTTGACATAATCAATGGCCACATCGACTTGTTGCCGGAACAGGTCCAGCGGACCGAAGCGCGAGATATCGATCATCAGAATCACCGTGCCCCAGCGATCTTCATAGGGCATCTGCGCCCCCGATGGCATGGACGCCATCATGGTCATCAAGCCGGTCATCATCGCCAGCGCATATCCTTTATGCCCGACAGATGGCAGCCCCATCGGCCGCAGCGCGCCGCCTGGATTCAATTTCGTGGGATCATCGGTCGGGCGTCCCTCGGCATCGACAATCCACTTGTCCGGCAAGCGCTCGCCCTTGTCCTTGGCCACCATCACCTTGCCCGCCGCGGACATTGATGTCGCGAAATCGAGGATGACCGCGCCGTGCTTGTCGCTGGGTAAACCCATGGCTATCGGATTGGCGCCGATCTTGCGTCCGCTGCCATTGAGCGGGATGACGACCGAACGCGTGCCGCCAATGCAACCGTCCCAGATCATGCCGGCCATGCCGGCTTCCGCGGCCATTTCGGCATAGGTGCCCAGCCGCCCGGTATGCCCGACCTTGTAGAGCGTCACCAGCGCGATGCCCTCCACCGCCGCCTTCTTGATGGCGAGTTCGGTGCCAATCTTGGCGATCACCTGCCCGAAGGTCGAGTGGCCGTCGATCTGCGCCATCGAGGCTGTTTCTACCTTCACCTCAGGTACAGCACTGGGATCCAGATTGCCGTCGTCTATCGAGCGCACATAATACGGCGTCCGAATCACGCCATGCGAGTCGTGCCCGGCCAGGTTGGCATTGACCAGATGCGTCGCCACAATATCGGCGTATTCGCTTGTCGCGTCCGCCGCTTCCAATATCTTGGCAATGGTTGTCCTCAGGTCATCGGCCTTTAGAATTGGCATTTCTTTTCCTTCCTCATTTGCTCCGTTTTAATTTGACGCTTTTTCTCATGAATAATCATCGCCCGTTGCGCAGGTCCCGCGGCGACGAGTCACCCCTCCATATTTCTTTGGGGAGGGATATACATCAGCTCACGCCAAACGCACACTGTATTCGTTCCGGTCCCACATTTTGACCACCTCACCATCGGCATCTAGCTCGAAGCGCAGCGTCTCATTCGATTGCCCCGCTTCCTTCAGCATAAAGACATGATCCTCGTCGGTGGGTTCCAGCAGGGTAGGAGGACTCTCCAGGTAATCCAGGCTGAGCATCTGCAGCTGCCCATCACGAATCACGACCTTTGTGCGTGACCATTCGCTGTCATACTCGCCGAGATATTTTTGCCAGATGACGCTGGCTTCCGGCTTGGCTTGGTCCGCAACTTTGATGATCTCCGGCAAGACCAGCTTATAAGCTTTATCCACCACGTCAAAGGGTTCGCTGCCCAGCGCATTGGTCAAAACGATCACACCGGCGTTATGTTCACGACAAACGGTGAAGGCGGTCAGATAACCCGGATAACCGCCACCGTGCCCGCTGACCACCCAATCCTTGATCTTCTGTAGACCCGTGCCCAAGCCATAACCGCTGTTCCAATTCTCATCCAGCCAATGCGTACGATGCATATCGATCAAAGTATAAGAGGATAGAACCGCGTCCCCCGTCTTTCCCAAATGAAAAGCGGCGTACTTGGCCAGGTCCCTGACCGACGACGCGAAGTTCGCCGAAGCCTCAAATCCCTGCATCAGCCAGAAGGGCAAAGCCTCGCGCCGGTAGCCCGATTTCTCGCGGGTGTAGCCGGTCGCCAGCATATCATCATCGGCTCGCGGAATCGGAAATGTTTCGCTCATGCCCAGCGGATCCAGCACCATTTTCTGCAGATAGTCCGCCCAGGATGTTCCTGAAACCGTCGCGATGATTCCGCCCAACAGCGAGTAACCCAGATTGCTATAGGCGAATTTCTCGTAGGGCGGACGCGTCGGCTGCCGCGTTTTGGTGTCGGCGACAAAATCATCCCAAACCGGCGCTTCACAATCCGTCCACATGGCGTTTTTGGAATCGCGCGGCAATCCCGAAGTATGCGTCAGCAAATTGCGGATGGTAATTCCCGGCGCGTCTTTGTAGCGCAGGTCGAACCAATCGAGATATTTCGCGACCGGATCGTCAAGGCAGAGCTTGCCCGCATCGCGCAGCTGCAATATGCCGGTGGCGGTGAACGTCTTGGTGATACTCGCAATGCGGAAGCGTGTATCCAGAGTGACCGGCTTCTTAGTCTCCAGATCGGCCACACCATAACCACTGCCCCAGAGCAACTCGCCATCATGCACCAACCCCAATGCCAGGCCGGGTTGATGACTCTTTTTCATGGCATGGGCCACCCACTTGTCGAGAATATCAATTGCCGTCGCCAAATCGGCATGTTCTTGCAGAAGTTGATGTGTCATGGGATTCTCCGATCTGCTGCTGTAAGGCCAGCCCAAGCCAATACTGTAACAAATCGAACTGTATCGTCCAACCCCTCCACACAACGCATTCAGCGGACAAGACAGCTTCCGCTCACAACCCTTTTCTCAGCTTCAACTCGTCAATCGATCTTGCCAGAAACCACGCCCGTCTAGTCCCCGCATCCCGTCAAGATGATAATATGCTCAACGCTTTGGCAATCAAAACGTTTACGCCCAGCTTGAACCCGCAATTTCATCAACAAATCTCTGAGCCCGAATTAGCAGGAGGCTTGTTGTTCTGCGTGAGCGTGGCCGTGCTTTGCGCTGACCGCGCCGATCGCCACAGCGCGATCCGCGTCCATACCTGTCCCCAGTCCAAGTTGAGGCCGCCTGGCCTTGAAGTCCGCGACCATTCAGTCGCCACCCCGCACCCAACCCCTGCTACGCTCAACACATGACCAACTCTACCCGTCCCCCGATCCGGGCAAATTCCACGGCTTTCGGCAACAACTTATTGCCAGATGGCCGAAAAAGTTTTTCTCACGGCGGCAATCTGGCCGACGAGGCCTGCGTTTCCTCTACCCGCCATTTGTTACACAATATGTCCAACTATATGCTAGCCTGTTGTTCTCCGCCCTCTGTTTTGACAATCCGCCCTGCCCGCACGATCAATAGGCCTACTGTCCTGCGAGAGCGCGGCCGTCCTTTTCGCGAACGCCAAACTTCTGACCCGCTTTATTCGCGCTATTATCCGCTTGGGCGAAATTTGCGTCTATATCGATACTGTTTAGATAAGAGTCTGCCATTTGTCAGTGCTCTGCCGCCTTTTGCTGCGCCTCTGTTGCCCTTTATTCGCCTTCCGTTGCCCTTTACCGCCATTTACCGCCTTTTCAATCATCTACATCAGAACTACCCCGTTCCGCTGGACAGTGATTTTATCTATTCGGCAACATTCTCGGGACTGCATCATTCGCGGATCACTGCTGAAAAGGCGAGATGTGTCACCCTTCGTGGTGAAAGTCTACCTGAGTGATAACGACATAAGGAGATTTAGAAACCGGCTTTGGAAAAAACTAGAATCAGATGTCGGTCACGTCAAGGAACCAACGCTCCAGCGCGCTTTCCATCGCGCCAACCTTGTTGGGGTAGGTTTCTGCCAAATCGACCTGCTCAAAGGGATCATCAGCGATATTAAAGAGCAGCGACGGTGGCGGCGGCGGGACCGTGCGTACCGGTTCCTTATCGCTGATCACATCATCGAAGTGCTCGGGGTAATACTTGATGGCATGATCCAGCGCGGTATCGACCGCGCTGACTTGCATCGCTTCAGCGATCTGCGGTCGCAGCAGCTTCCAATCACCATCGCGCATGGCGGCATTGCAAGTGCCGTGCGGAGTATAACGATTCCACTGCCAGAAGCGCTCCGGATTGATCTGGCCGTGCTCGTTACGGAGCGCCGGCAATGCATTCACGCCGTCCAGGGCCAAATCTGCCGGCACATCGAGGCCGACCATATTGAGCAGGGTGGGGAACCAATCGGTATAGTGAACCAGTTCGTCACTGCGCAAACCGGCGTCCAATCCATCCGCCCAGCGAATTATCAGTGGTACACGAATGCCACCCTCGTAAGTCGTGCCTTTATGACCGTTAAAGCCATAGTTATAACGGCTTTGGGAAAAACCGTTCCAGGTGCCAAAAGCCGGTCCATTGTCGCTGGTAAAAATGAGAATCGTATTGTCGGCAATGCCGCGCTCATGAAGTTTTTCGTTGATTCGCCCGATGCCGGCATCCATCACCTCGATCATGGCATAAATCAAGCTCACGCCGGTACTGAAGCCCATGTCGCTGTATTTTCGGGTGATGGCATCCGGCGCTTCCAGCGGGAAATGCGGCGCATTATAAGCAAGTTGGAGGAAAAAAGATTCGTTGTGATGCCGGTCGATGAAGGCAATGGCTTCGTCGCTGAAAACATCGGTCAGATACTGTTCACGATTGCCATATTCGATGGTCCCGTTGCGATCAAGCCGGTAGCGGTAATAGGGATTCCATCCGCCCTGGAAACCAACAAATTCCTGATAACCGCGCGCTGTCGGATGAAAGCGCGGATCAAGTGCGCCATTATGCCATTTGCCGATCAATCCGGTGGAATATCCCGCGATCGACATAACATCCGCCAGCGTTGTCTCTTCCAGGCGCAATCGGTCCAGTCCGCGCGCTTCGAGCGTATCAATGCTGCCGGTGCGATGCGGATAACGTCCAGTCATCAGTGCCGCGCGTGCCGGCGCACAAACCGGTGACCCCGAATAATGTTGAGTCAGGCAAATGCCTTCGTTTACCAGGGCATCCAGATTTGCTGTGCAGGAGATTTGATCATTGAAGATGCCAAAATCGCCATATCCCATATCATCAGCGATTATCAGAATGATGTTTGGCGCTGTCATCTGCGTCCACTCGCGTGCTTGTTATTCTCTTGTTGTGCCACGGGGTAACCCAAGTGGAAAACGGTTGCGGTCGCGCCAATCATGATTCGGTCGCCGTCGCGTAGCGTCTGTGCCTTGCCACCGGTAACGGGCCGGCTGTTGACCGCCGTGCCGTTGACGCTGCCCAGATCAAAAAGCTTCCATTGATGTTTTTCCTTGACCAGGAAAGCGTGTGGCCGAGACACCGTTGGGTCTTGCAAGGCGATTTCCCAGGTGGAATTGGGAGTAGAGCGTCCTATGTATAACTCTTCCTTGAGCAGGGCGAAGGTCTGGCCTTTTTGCGGACCATTGGTGATGCGCAAGGTGGCACGGTCTCCCACCAAGACCGAAACCATCTCGGCTGCTTCATCATCGGGTAAGGAACCGACCCCAATCAGCTTGAGCATTGACACAAACAGATGAATCTCGTCGCCGATTGCTACAGTGCTGGATCCAGCGATGCGGTCACCGTTGACATAAGTTCCGTTGGCGCTTTCAAGATCATCAATGATGAAACTGCCATCACGACAGGTGATCACCGCATGCAAGCGCGAGACATGTCCTTCGGCGATTTGTATATCGTTCGAGGCGGAACGGCCGACCGTGGCGCTAGCGCCTTCGTTCAGAGTATATTCGCGGGTTTCGCCCGAGTATGGGTCCAGCCAGACCAGCTTGGCTTGCGGTTCTCCCTGCTGATTTTCCATTGATGGAATCCCATGCTGCATTTGATTCTGCGTAATTGTAACACAGCATTGCGGATGGGGGTAAATTTCCCTGTTCCGGTCGCGAGACGTCCGGCTTGTCAGGGGGAAAAATGCAGTCTGCCGCAGATATCATGTGGTCGGAATCGAATCAGGTTGTGTTCGATGAGTTCGTAGCCCGCTAGCCATCAATGATCGTCAAGGCATCATTACCCAGCGCTACCATAACGCCCTCCGCGATCAGTCCGTCACCGCTGCGAACGATGCGCTCATCGGGCAAGCCCATCAAGTGCGCCAGATAGCGAGCGGTCCAGATGTTCCTCCCGCCATAATCGCGGATTTCGGTCAGATTTCGGTCGTTGCCATTGAGGTTACCCACACCCGACACAACGGCACCTTGCGCAACTAACCAGTCGCGCGTGGCGCTGGCAAGCCCAAGCAGTTGCGTGCCGTTGTAGACATAGACCGGCGAATTCTCGGTTTCCGCCCGCGTCTGAATCTCCGCAGGTGACATTTGGGACGGAGGGAAAAAGACGCGTTGAATCAAATTGCCGATCGCGGCATAATCCGGGTACAGTACCATCTCGCCTTGCGGACTTTGCCCGGTAGACACATACAGATTGTCCACCACCTCGAAGCGGATACTGTCGCGCTCGATATCGCCCATCAAGCGACCCAGCGCAAGAATATCATTCAGCGTGAGGTTGGTGCGATAATTGTCGGAAAGTTCTTCCCAAAGCCGCGGCCCCTGCGAGATGAAGTTGAAGACGCCACCTGCGCTCAACACTTCCGCACGCAGCGCATCCAACACTTGTAGCTGCCGCCTCGCACGATCAAAATCGCCGCCTTCGGTGGCACGCGTTCGCGCGTACTGCAGCAGCGTCTCCGCATCCATACGCTGTTCGCCAGGACTAAATTGCACATGAATGATGCCGTAACCGGCATCCGGATAAAAGGGGTCGTCGATGTATTCGTTTACTGTCACTGCAACGCCATTTGGTGCCAAGGTATCGACGATCGACGTGAAGACATCAAAGTTGATCAGCAGGTATCTGTCGACTCGCATGCCAAAGTTTTCCGACACTGTTTCCATAGCCAGGGCCGGCCCGCCACCGCCTGGGTAGGCATCTCTGTCGCCGAGAAAATTGGCCGTATTAATGCGACCCTGCTCGTATCCCGGTATCGGCACCCACAGGTCACGCGGCAAAGACAGGACGCCCACTGTCTTGCGCACCGGATTGACATTCATCAACATCATGGTATCGGAGCGGAAGGGACCTTTATCTCCGGTACTGCTGCGCTGGTCGATGCCCAACAGCAATAGTCGAATCTGCCGTGGATCGGTGATCTGTGGCAAATCGGCCAGTACCAGAGCACTCGGCGTCGCGATCGCCGCTACAGCCGTAGATGCGCTGACCACGTTGAAGGCAGATGTGACTGTTGCAGCGGGCTCGCTGGCTTGTGCCGATTCTTGGGGCACAGCGGTGAGCATGGGAGTCAAAACAAGCAGTGGCGCGCTACCCTTTGCTGCAGAAGGCGAAGCATCGCGTGGGTTGCAGGACAATTGCCCCGTGATCATGCAACGGATAATCAAGCCGGGATCTTCAATCGAGATTCCGGTTTGATGCAAATCTATCACGGCCTGCTGCGTCAGGCTGAATGTCGTCACTGAGCAGATTCCCGTGCCCAGGAAAAGCGCAAGAAAGACAACAATTCCCAAAAGCCATGACGGTATGCGCATCAATTATCGCCTTCTTTTCATGTGCAATTGCTGCGAATTCGCTTAGCCTGGTGACAAGAGCGCGAAATTATATCACAGCGCGCCTATGGACTAATTGTGCTTTAGTTTACGTTTCGGTCAGGCGTGGTCTGGCGGATACTGTGGATATAAGCTGCACTGTTCGGCACATGTACCGGCAAATGACGATACATCGGTCGCGGCGGTGTCACCATGATGCTTTCGATCATGCCACCCAGATTGCTGTTTCCGGAATCAGCAAAGGGCGCAGGCTCGTGCCACTGGGCATCATTCATTTTTTCTATCGCCTGCTCGAGTCTCGTGCTCACCTGCCGATATTCTGCGATCTGCGCGTGCAAACCCAAGTGTTCGCGTTCGGCGATGCCACCATAGTGGATATCGCGGCTGGATTGGGCGTCCTTTACCGCATCAATCACCCAATGCTTTGCACCAGATTCCCATTCGGCAACCGCCTCAAGCGTCAGCTCCTCGTAGCAGATCAGATGGGCCAGCAGGTCTTTGAATGAACATTGCTGATCATAATACAAACCGTTACGGATAGTATCGCCTCTGGTCATTTCCTCTTCACTCAAAACATCAATCAATTCCCTCACAGCAAGGTGCTCGATTCTAAGCAGGCGCAAAGCCTCGTTGCGAACGACTGATGCTTGCATCTCTAGTCTCCTTGACCTCATGGAGTTATCATCCAGTTTACCCGAAACTTGAACGCCTTTCGAGACGTGGCTGGAATCGTCCGGCAAGCTGCCCCTGTATCGAAAGCCAAAGCACGGCTACACTTTTTGCTGCCCAACAGCTCTAAGGAAACGACTCTCATGAGCGAAACGATCCTGACCGCGGTGGAAGTACGCGCTATTGCCGATCTGGCACGTCTAGAACTTAAGGAAGATGATGTCGTCCGCTATCAGAAACAGTTGTCCGATATCCTTGGTTACTTTCGAAAACTCGAAGAATTGGACACATCGCATATCGACCCGACATCATCTGTGTTGCCTCTGACTAATGTGATGCGTCCCGACCGAGCGGGAGAGGCGCTGCCCGTCGCCGAGGTGGTCGCCAATGCTCCCGATAGCGATGGCGAGCAATTTCGTGTGCGGGCCGTTCTTGCTAGCGACTAGTGTACCAAGCAACGCGATACAGAAGCCCTACCACGGCTCCTTTCCAATATTGGACAGGTAAAGCGCAATGAGCAAAACAATAAGAGTCGCGATCATACAAGCCCGTGCCCCTTATTATGATTTGCCGAAATGTGTGGACAAGGCGTGCGCGCTCATCATCGAGGCGGCAAGGAATGGCGCGCAATTGATCACACTTGGGGAAACCTGGTTTCCCGGTTATCCCGCGTGGCTGGATTATGCGCGCGACGCTGCGCTCTGGGATCATGCGCCGACCAAGAAGGTGTATGCTCGACTTTATCAGAACAGCCTGTCGGTAGAAGGTCCGGAGCTGCTGCAATTGCGCGACCTGGCCAAAAAACTGGAAATTGTTCTGCTGCTCGGCATCAACGAGCGCGTGTTGCGAGGGCGTGGCAATCGGAGTTTGTACAACAGTATCATTACCATCGACGCTGATGGCCGGTTGGTGAATCATCATCGTAAGCTCCGCCCTACTTTCAGCGAGCAGTTAGTCTGGGCACAAGGGGATGGTGCCGGTTTGACTGCGGTTGATACAGCCGTCGGCCGAGTCGGTGGCCTCATCTGTTGGGAGCATTGGATGCCTCATGCCCGTCAAGCCATGCACATTAGCAACGAGACGATCCACATCGCCATGTGGCCCGCCGTAAAAGAATCTCATCTGATCGCCAGCCGCCATTACGCCTTCGAGGGCCGCACCTTTGTCCTGGCTGCTGGCAACATCATGCCCGCCGCTGATCTGCCTGACGAATTCAGCTTTTCCGACTGTTTACCTGCAGAAAGGCAATTGCTCCTCTTGCATGGCGGCAGTGCCATCATCGCGCCCGACGGCGAATACATCTGTGAGCCGGTGTACGGCGAGGAAACGATTCTCACTGCCGATCTGGAGTTGGACCGGATCATTGAAGAGCAGATGACACTTGATGTCACCGGTCATTATGCGCGGGACGATATCTTCAACTTTGAGGTCAATCGCTATCGACTGCAATAATCGCCCGTTCGCCTTCAGTCGCAACCTGATTTGCAGTTCTTGCGTAGTCAACTATATAATGTGTACAATCAATTTAGAGTTGCCGCTCGTTGATCGAAGGGGAGCCCCATGAATTCCACCCGACGCTTTGCTTCATTGCTGTTTTGTTTGATCGCCATTGTTCTCGTCATGTATCCAAGCGCCGCCAGCGAATTCCCACCCGGGCAAGCCACGGACGGCCTTATCCTCAGTCAAGATGGCGACAGCACACGTATCTTGCCGGTATATGATGTACGCACGACCGGCAATTGGGTGATTCACTACGATCCCAACACGCCGGAAAGCGAGAAGTGGGAATATGTCAATCGCATAGGCGCCACAATCGTCGAGCGTATCGATAAGCTTGAAATCTGGGTAGTGGATGTGCCGGACAACTTCGGCATGAATTTCACATTCGACAGCGACGTGGAGCTAGTTGAGCAAGACTTTTTCGTTAGCGTCCATTTCGATATTCCGCCCAACGATCCAGATTACGACCGGCAGTGGGCATTGCCGCATATCCAAGCAGAAAATGCCTGGCAGGAAATGCAAAGTATACAGCCTGTCATCGTTGCTGTCATCGACACGGGTGTCTGCTTGAGCCATGAAGACCTGGAAGGAAGGGTTCTGGACAATGGTTACGATTTTGTAGACAACGATGATGATCCAGAAGATGTCTTTGGGCATGGCTGCTCTGTAGCAGGCATTATTGCCGCCAATATTGACAACGGTGTTGGTATCGCCGGTTTCGCGCCCAATTCGTCCATTTTGCCCGTACGCGTTTTGGGGCCCAGCGGGAGTGGCTCAATGGCGGATGTCGCGGCTGGCATCGTTTACGCTGCGGACAATGGCGCAGATATTATTAACTTGTCGCTCGGCAGCATGGTCGGCTCTCAAGTTACCAAAGACGCCGTGGACCATGCCATTGCTAGCGGTGTCACTATTATCGCGTCAGCGGGCAATAGTGGCGGCAATTTGCCAGGCTATCCGGCACGCTATGAAAACGTAGTCGCTGTCGGCGCTATTGATCCCAACGGAGCGCGTAGCAGCTTTAGCAACAAAGGCGGCGACATTTGGGCTCCCGGCCGCGATGTACATACCATTTATCTCGACAATGGTTACAAGGCTCTAAATGGTACCAGCTTCTCCGCGCCTTATGTTGCTGCGATGGCCGCCGTTTTGGAAGGCATGGGCACGGAGTTACATCTTGATGGCGGTGATATGACATGGTCATGCATGAGGCAAGGTGCCTGCGAAGTGGTGCCCGGCAGCTAGCTGGAGCAAATGATAAAAATCGCGAAGGGGCAACTTGCAAAGCTGCCCCTTTTTTCTTGCTACTTCTCTTTCTGGATGAGCCAATTTTCTCGCGCTAGCGAAAGATTTGGTCGCAATTCGCGAGCGAAAATATCACTCCCCGGCCGTCCTGCTCTTGTTTGCCGTTTCTAGAATTTGTCGTGCTCCTGTGGACTGCGTCTCTTGCGGCTGTTGATATATACCGGCTGGAAGCGCTTTTGCTGTATGGGTTCTCCGTAAATTGCCCGATCAATCGTCTCACTGAATCCTGTGATTAGGCAGCGCAGATGCTGCCTGGCGTACTGTAGGCGTTTCTTGACAGTCGCCAAGGGGATATTCAATCGTTCAGAGATTTCTCGCTGCGATTCACCTTTCAGATAATAATCCTGCGTGACATCCCGTTCTGTTTCCGGCAAGGCTGCCATAGCGATCCGCACACGTTGACACAATTCGCTCGCCTCGAGCACGGCTTCTGGCGTCGAGTCGGAAGAAGGCAAGCTCTCCTGCTCTTCGATCGATTCAAACAGAAAGCTCTGGCGGCGCGTCATGCGGTCGGCCTGGGTCATGACAATACGTTTCAACCATGCCGGGAAGGCCGCGATATCGTTCAATTGACCGATCTGCATATAGGCAGTGAGAAACGCGTCCTGCACGACATCTTCTGCCATCTGCACATCGCTCAACTTGCCATAGGCGATCGCGTATACCATACCCTGGTAATCTCGAACCAAACGATCGAACGCTATATTGCGCTCCGCTTTGTCCACGGATTGCGCCCGAAGCACCCAGTCTTGATAATTCGTCATATTCCTCTTGCCCGCTTTATGGTCTTTCCGGGCAAATCTCGTTGAATGGTCATCTTTTCGCGATTATGGTCTGCCGCCTGGAAATTGTCAACATACTTTGGCTCGCATATTCCAGATCGCAGAGGATATCGCCGACGCTGCTATTGCCAAGAACGTAACGTCACCTTGTTGTACACAAAAATGCGAAACATGTCTTGCCATGGTGTCAAGCCCACTTCGGGACTTTTATAAGGAGACGTCACACTGTTACAATGAATGGCCAAGCGAACGCCGTGTTCGATAGAGTACAGTGCCCGATGATTCTTGAGCAGTTGTACCGCTCGCTACCTGAAAAGCTAATTCCGTTGCTAGTCCCGGCTGGGATTCTTTTATCAGGACTCTGCCTGTCTGCATTTGTCATCTACATCGTTAGTTTGTGGCTGATCTTTACTTAAAGCGGGGAGAGCGGTCTGTCTGGTGCTGATACCATCCATCAATGCAATTGTGCTGGTGCAAATCGCAGGATTGCCAAAATGGAACCTTCTCCTGTTATTTGTCCCGCTGATCAATCTTTTTATGCTTGCGCTCGCATGGCTGCGTCTGAGCAAATTGTTTGGTAGAGAGACCAGGTTCGCCTTGGGTCTGATCACACTGCATCCTATATTTGTAATGATCCTAGCTTTTGGTACGTCCAAATATGAGAAGATGGCGCCGCAGAAACGGCAAGCAGCGCAATTTCAGCCGATGGATCTCCGCCCGGGCCGGGCATAGCGGCACACCTGTGATTCGCTTGGCTAATACCAAGACAAACACCCGCTAATTGCCGCGATTAAAATGGAGAATATGAGAGAATGGACGCGAAGCGTGAGTATCGACAGACCAAACATTGATATGATAAGCAAAAGCATATATTGTTATTCTAATCACCGTAATAATTTTCAAACGTTAATTGATGATGTGGCTGCTTCTGACATGATCGCTGTTCCTGCAAAACATTCATTACTTGAATTGCTCGACGATGGCATTGCTTTGGCGTCGCGCGGGAGAGCATTCCAACCATTGCTTTTTCTTTTGTTTCGTCCAGGTTGGTCGAAGATACACGCGCAATGAAAAAGGTTGATCAGCGAATCCTGCGTACTCGACGGTCGCTTAGCGACGCATTGGTCAATCTGTCGTATGAAGTCGGCTACGACGCCGTCACCATAAAAGACATTTCGCGCTATGCCGAAGTCAGCTATGCCACTTTTTTCCGCCACTTTAAGCACAAACATGATCTGCTTTCTTACGTCATACGATCAAGCATGGACGAGATCATGGATGTGCTGAACGCGAAAATGTCACCCTATGAAGAAGCCTTGGCCTTGTACCGTTACCTCGGCGGACGTCCCGCTATTTCTCGCCTCTATGCCAGGTTACCGCCAGATCACGAGTCCGTTCGTTACGTATACAAAATGTACTCGGAATTCGTACATACAAGTTATGATGCTCGCGATGAAATGCTCGTCCCCATGGACGTAATTGCGAACCACGTTGCGGCATCAGCATGCGCGCTGTTTCGTTGGTGGATTGCAAGAGATATGGAATATCCTGCCGAGCAAATGGCGACGATTCACTGTGAACTCATCATCAAGCCGATGGCCATGCTAGCTACCGATCCGCACTCCGAAAGCGACGTGCACTGTGTCGTGGACTAGCGCCCCCCAGCGGTCAAGCATCCTTGCAGTTGCGCGTGCTTGGCCCTGAGCCGTTCTTGTCAAGGATATGGTTGTCTTATGAGTAAAACGGACCAGCGTGTTTTACGTACGCGTCAATTACTACGCGATGCATTGATAAAGTTGGCGCTCGAGGCAGGCTATGACGCCGTTACGATTACGCAGATAACCAAATTCGCGAATGTAAGCTATTCCACCTTTTTCCGCCACTTCAAGAGCAAAGATGATTTGCTGGTGCATGTGCTGCAGGCGTCGGCGGAAGAGATTCTTGGAATGCAAACATCCGACATGACATATTATGAAGAAGCGCTAACTGTGTATCGGCATATACAGGAAAATACGGATAGCTTTCTTTTCTTCGCAAGTTTGCCTCTCAATCACCGGTCATTACGTGCGATTCACGATTTCCTCACCGGTACCGTGTACAACCATTTCATAGCTCACGATGAAAGCCGGATACCCATGGAAGTGATTGCGAATCATGTGGCTACATCGATGTTGGCTTTGATTCGTTGGTGGCTGAATAGCGAAATGAAATACTCGCCAGAGCAGATGGCAACCATTCATTGCGAACTCATTATCCATTCGACGGTCTTGGTTGCTGCTGACCTTCGCTTCAGGCACGATAGCCGCGACGCCGCGGACTAGTGCGATCTTCGCATCAATTCAAACAGGGCAGCTGCAATGATGCCGGCCTGCGCAACCGCTGCCGCAGTTAAGATTGCGGATAAGCTCGTGCTCCCCTTTTGCGGATCCTGGCTTTCGCTTCCTTTCGGAGCGCTGGTGGGAGTGCGTTGCGGCGCGGTGCCAATCCGGATCAAAGCGGTTGGTCGCGCTGTTGCTGGTTGCGCCGTTGCCGCAACGTCTGTTGCGCTTTCTGCTGTTGGCACAAGAGAGGGCGTCGCTGTTGCTGGTGCCGGGGATGGTGTGAAAGTGCCGTCCTTTGGCGGAACCAAGAAGACGCTTCCCGGCTTCAGCAGACGAATGTCCTCCTCCGTCATGCTATTGATCTCCAGCATATATTTTATGTCAGCCCAGGTATAACCATAAAGCAGGGCGATTTCGCCCATGGTATCTCCAGCCTGGACTTCGTGCATTATGTTGCCGACCTCGTCCCTGCCCACTACATAGGATGGCGCTGCCGGCGCCACAGCACGCCCAGCTGAAGTATCGGCTCCCGCCTGAGATGCGGGCAGCCTGCCACTTGAATTGCCAAAGACCAGCACGAACGCATTTCGACTGTCGCCGCTAACCGAAGCAATGCCGATATTGTCATAATTGGGGCTGGTGATGCCGGCATAATGTGCGGGTGAATTCAACCACCAATTCCAGGCGGTTTGAGCGCTCGCGCGACTGCCAAGATAGTAGTTCTCACTCACCCAATTCGAGCTGAATCCGGCCTGTTTCGCGCGCGTTCGCGGCCCGGTATTGTCTTCCTGAAAGTGACTGCTTTGACCCGTTCTCGCCAACCATCGCGCATGATTGAGTGCCGCGGCGTTCAAGGCGCCATTGAGCGTATACGCAGGCAGACCGAGTGACAGTCGCAAGGTGTTGATGCGTGCAAGCATTTCGTTTCGGTCGCCTTGGGCGGCAGTAGAGAGAATGAATAGGCACGTCAGCGCAATAAGGAGAGGAATTCTTAGCATAACAGACATTTTAACATCGCATTATGACCTTGCCATCAGACGATTGCCCTGCGCAAGGGCCGCCAGGTTTCCGTAGACTTATCCTTGTGTAGCGATTTCACGGGTGCAATAATGGAAGGACAAAAGGACGGGCAATATTAACTGATGAACGCGCCAAGCCCATATATTCAGCGCTTGAAACAAGCAGGCTATCGCTTGACAAAAGCCCGGCTAACCGTGCTAGGTGTGCTCGAATCCGAACACGGGCATATCACATCGTCCGATGTATTGGCGAAAGTCGAGCAGATCAATCCCTCGATAGGTCGCGCGAGCGTTTTTCGCACGCTCGATCTATTCACGCAATTGGGTATTATCCGACCCACTTATATCGAAACCAGCCTGACACCGACTTACGTGATGATGCACGGCGGACATCACCATCATGTCATTTGCACGAGTTGCAACCGTTTCATCGAGTTTGATGATTGCGGTCTTGAGGCATTGACGCAAAACCTTGAAGAAACGCTCGGTGTCAAGATTAGTGGGCATCTGCTGGAGTTTTATGGTGTCTGCGAATCCTGCCTGGCATTATCGGTTGTGGTGCCAAGTCGTGGTGGCTAGCCGGCGGGAGATCCTTTCATGACCGAAGTTGTCATTGTCAGTGCAGCCAGGTCGCCGATCGGCAAAATACGCGGTGCGCTAGCACAGGTTCGCCCCGATGATATGGCGGCGCTGGTAATCAGCGAAGCTGTTAAGCGTGCCGGAATCGCTGCCGAGCATATAGAAGAAGTTTATCTGGGCTGTGCCAATCAAGCGGGTGAGGATAATCGTAATGTCGCGCGCATGGCCGCGCTGCTGGCGGGATTGCCAGAGCGAATCGCGGCGGTCACATTCAATCGCCTGTGTGCCAGCGGACTGAACGCGGTCAATCAAGCGGCGCGGTCCATCAAAGCGGGCGAGGGCGATGTATTTGTGGCCGGCGGCGTTGAAAGCATGACCCGCGCGCCTTATTCGCTGCCCAAGAATCCACTTGGATACGGACCCTCCGGCAATGTCACTGCTTGGGATACCACCTTGGGCTGGCGTTATCCCAACCCCAACCTGGCAGCGCGTTATCCGCTGGAAGCCATGGGCGAGACAGCGGAAAACATTCATGACATGAGTTGCGCCGGCGGAATCTCGGGTGGAGAAATCAGCCGAGACGAGCAAGACCGATATGCCTTGCAAAGCCAGCGGCGCGCCATTCACGCCATCAACTGCGGTCATTTCCGGCGCGAAATTGTCCCGATCACGATTCCACAACGCAAGAGTTCTCCGCTTGTTGTCGATACCGATGAACATCCCTTTTATCGCAAGACCGACAGCGGTTACGAAATCGCGACCAGCGCGGAAAAGCTGGCCAAGCTGCGGCCGGCGTTTCGTCATGACGGCAGCGTGACCGCCGGCAACTCCAGTGGCTTGAACGACGGCGCTTGCGCCATGGTTCTGATGTCGGCAGACAAAGCCAGGCTGCTTGGCGTTAAGCCCATGGCGCGTTGGCTTGGAAGTGCCGCAGCCGGTGTCGATCCGCGCCTGATGGGTTTGGGACCTGTAGCCGCGACGCGAAAATTACTGCAGCGGCAAAATGTCGCGATCAAAGAGATCGACCTGGTGGAAATAAACGAGGCGTTCGCGGTGCAGGTACTGGCCGTCATGCGCGAGCTGCGATTGAGTGAAAGTATCACCAATGTAAACGGCGGCGCCATCGCACTCGGTCATCCGCTCGGCTGTTCAGGTGCCCGCATCTTGACAACTCTGATCTACGAGATGGGGCGTCGAGCAGAATTGGGCGAAACCATGCGCTACGGCTTGGCAACACTTTGCGTGGGAGTCGGACAAGGCGAATCCACGCTAATTGAATACAATGGGCAGGGCAAATGAAAGCGGTACCGGTGATGAGCGCGCGGCAAGCCGCGTTGCTGGTCAACCAAGACGCTGTCATGATGATCGGCGGCTTCGGCATGACCGGCACACCTACGCACTTGCTGCATGCTTTGGCGGAAACTGATGTCGCGGGCATAACGTATATCGCCAACAATATCGGGGAAGAAGGTCTCGGTGGCGGACGTCTCTTGCGCAACGGACAGATCAAAAAGGCGATCGGTTCATTTTTCACCAGCAATCCCGAAGCGGTGGCAGCGGCACAGAGCGGAGCGATCGAATTCGAATTGATGCCGCAAGGTTCACTAGCGGAAGCGATACGTGCAGGTGGAGCGGGACTGGGCGGCTTTTATACGCCGACGGCAGCCGATACCGTTTTGGCAACGCAAGCCGAAACGAAGTTGATCCGTGGCATTCCGCATGTCTACGTGCCCGCACTCCGCGCCGATGTCGCTCTGATCCGCGCCTGGCAAGCCGATAGCGCCGGCAATTTGGTATACCGCAGGACGGAACAGAACTTCAACAAGGCCATGGCGACCGCTGCCGACCTGGTCATTGCCGAAGCCGAGACGATCGTTCCCGTCGGGCAGCTCGGTCCAAATCATATCCATACCACCGGCAATTATGTTGATGTGCTGGTGCAAGCGTCAACAACTTTGGCGGAGCTGGGCTCCTCAGCCGATATTCGCGCATCGGGCAAGCAAGCTTCGGAAAAGCGCATGCAGATTGCTCGCCGGGCATTGGCGGAGCTGAAGCGGGGCGATGTGGTCAATCTTGGCGTCGGCATGCCCACGTTGATCGCCGATCTGATCACGCCTGAGCATGGCATCATCTTGCACACGGAAAACGGCATGCTTGGTGTGGGACCTTCACCTAAAAGCGGCGGCGCCATGGATTACCCGGTCAACGCCGGCAAGATACCAGTAACCGCCTTGCCTGGAAGCAGCTATTTCGACAGTGCCGATTCTTTCGCCATGATTCGTGGCGGTCATATCGATGTGGCGGTCATGGGTGGCTTGCAGGTCGATGAGCGAAGCAATCTGGCGAATTGGGCAGTGCCGGGCAAACCCCTGCTCGGTGTCGGTGGCGCCATGGATTTGGCTAGCGGGGCACGTCGCCTGATCATCACTATGACCCATTGCGATCGCAACGGTAGCTCCAAAATCGTCGAAAAATGCAGCTTGCCGCTGACCGCTATCGAAGCTGTAGATTTGCTTATCACTGATCTCGCGGTCTTTTCGTTCGATGCGGGATCAATGCGCCTTGCGGAGCTTATGCCTGGTGTGACTCTCGACGAATTGCGGCGTAAGACGGCTGCCAAATTTTCCGTCTGAATTACAGATATCCCTCAGTGGTGGCGTAGCGCGCCGTCATCTCGCGCCAGTTTAGTATCAGCTCTTGCGTGTTCTTACCCGGTAGTCCCCGGCCGATAGTCACATCATCAACCATGACTATGGGCACGATTTCCTTGGTGCTCGAAGTAAGGATCACTTCTTCAGCCCCATAATATTCGTCCAGCGTGATATCGCGCAATTCCAGCTTTTCGTCCCTTTGCAGCAGCTTGATGACCTCGGCGCGGGTGACACCCAGCAGTACGCCATCGTCCGGCGTGATCCAGCGACCGTCCTGGTAGATGAAGGTATTGCTTCTTGTGCCTTCGACGATCTTGCCATCCACGCGATAAATGGCTTCAATAGCATCGGGATTGCGGCGCTGGGCGATTTTCTGCGCCGTGATGCCGGGAATGTAATTGATCGACTTGGCTTCGGGCAAGTAGCGTCCCATCTCGACTGTCGCCACCGCCGCGCCACGCTCATAATAATGCGTTGCCATTTCCTGCAAGGGTGTCACCATGACCAGCAAACGCGATTGACCTTCAGGCATGAATCCGTTGGGACTGTCGCCGCCGGTCACTACGATGCGAATGCCGGCTTCGGCGTAGTTATTTCGATGTAAGGTCTCCATGACGATCTCATCCAATTCTTCGATATCCCAGGGACACTCCAATTCCAGCAGCGCCGCTGAACGTATCAGACGCCGCAAGTGTGCGCCCAGCTGAAAGGGCTTGCCCCCGTAAGTTCGAAGAAAGTCGAAAATGCCATATCCGCGCAGTAATGCCAAGTCGCTGGCCGGGATCATCGCAGCAGCGGGATCCACAAATTCACCATCAATATAGAATGTACTCATAACAGGTTCGCTCCACAATCTGCCAGAATTATAGCTGGCATATCGCGCCTTGTCATTTTTCATCCGCGGATTTGTTCTGCAGCCGTTGCACGATAGCCTGCACTGTGCAGTTGTCAGAATTCCGATATCATTCCCTTTAACCCGTGCAAGCATAAAGGATTTCTCGTGAGAGACGTGGTGGTGATCGGCGGCGGCCTCAGTGGACTTGCCGCTTGTTGCGAGCTGGAAAAACACGATCTGCGCTACACGATCATCGAAGTCAAAGGAAACTTCGGAGGCGCTATTAGGTCGCATGCAGAAAACGGCTTTGTCACCGATGCTAGCGCCTTCGCCATGATGACGCCGGAGGACCCGGCGCTGCTAGTCGAGCTCGGCCTAAAGCCGCGCCAATTTGAGTTCCGTAAAGGCACAATCGGTTTTTCAGCGGGCACGTCAACCCTCATCGAGGCAATGACGAGCAAATTGACCGGCGGACGCTTGCTGCGTATGGCCGTCAGTTCTATCGGGCGCTGGCAGAAGCGCTTCACGCTTTGCCTGGAAAACGGCATGATACTGGATGCCGGTAGCGTGATCGTGGCAGCGCCGGCCCGCTACGCCGAGCGAATGTTATTCAATCTGGTGCCGGATATTTCCCTGCGTTTGCGGGAATACCATTACGATACCATTTTTCGCGTATCTCTTGGTTATCATAAGCGTGATCTGCCTGACAAACCGGCACATGCGAACGGTGTAATTTTCCCTTTTGTGCTGGCGACCGATGTTCCAGGTCGTGTGCCCGATTCCGACCATCTGCTTTTACATGTCGGCGTACGCTCCAACACGAATTTGGCTCCCAATGTCATGATTCAGCAAGTAATCGCCCACTATGGCTGGCCTGCGAGTCCCCTGGTGCAGCGGATTGATTTTTGGCCGGAGGCGGATCCGCTTTCATGTTATGACGATAGCCACAGCCACAATATGGCGACGATCAAAGACTGGTTGCCGGAAGGCATTGGCTTGATTGGCAGCGATTTCTGCCTGGGCCCGCCACAGAAGTACGGCGTGGCGCGCCTGGACGAGCGCTTGCAGCAAGGTAAGTTGGCGGCGCAGAATGCGATCGAGTATCTAAAGGCCGCGCAGCTGTGATGCGAATGATCCGCGCCTTTTTCAGAGCAATGGCGCTTACGTTGCGTGGCGAGAGCCTGACACCAAGCCATTATCGTCCGCTGGAAGCCTGGATCGACGTAAGCTTGCGAAAGCTTGACGAACTGATCAAAGCGGCTGACAAGCAAGGTATTGATCTGGCACAAAGGCATTCCATACAACTTAAGCTGGACGGCAGAATGACCAGCCTGGAACTGAGCTTGCAAATGTTGCGACATAACCTTGTCAATGAATATCCGCGGCTGATTCGGCAAGATGATCCCTTTTCCATGACAGTTGTGCTATCGATCAATATGAATGACCAGTATCGCGTCGGTCAGTTCGCGGCTAGTGAAGCGATGGCTACGTTGCAATTGAAACCGCTGCTTGTCGCCCTGGATGCCCATCTGCAGAATCTGCCAGAAATCCAAATAGAGCCTTAGCTTCAATCGGCGGGTACTGCGCTGCCTGTGATAAAGCGCTCTAGCTATGGCGCCGCCTTCCGCCATGATATACTAGCGCTAGCCCAATCTTCGACCAGATCAGCATTTGGGATTGCCATGCCCTTCCTTGCGCCCATCGCCTTCGCCGGACTCGCCATCGCCATACCGATATTGCTGCTGTATATGTTGCGGCTGAGAAGGCGCGAAGTGCTGATATCCAGCACCTATTTGTGGCGACAAGTGGTGCAGGATACCGAAGCCAACACGCCCTGGCAGCGTCTGCGGCGCAATCTGCTATTGTTTTTGCAGCTCCTGATTTTGCTCGCCATGGTGTTGGCGCTGGCGCGTCCTTTCGTCACCGTGCCGACGGTCAGCGCGGGCAAAATTGCCTTGCTTGTGGATGCCTCGGCGAGTATGACAGCAGACGATCTGGACGGACAGACGCGCTTTGATACCGCGATTGAACAGGCGCTAGGCATCGTCAACAACATGAATCCGCAAGATATCATTTCGCTAATTCGTGTGGCGGAAATTGCCGAGCCGCTCACCTCATACACCGATGACCAGGCAGAATTACGGCGCGAACTGAATAATATGAGCGCGAGCCAAGGTCCCGCGGATTGGGATACCGCTTTGACCTTGGCGGCAGCAGGTGCAGCAGGCGCTAGAAACTTCAGCATTGTCATGATATCGGATGGTGGTATTGGCGATGTGAGTAGTTTGCCCGCCAACATTCCGCAGCCGATCTATCTGCCGGTCGGGCGATCAGCAGCCAATGTCGCGATTACCGCCTTGGCAACACGTGCTCTGGCAGGTCAAGCGCCGCAGCTGTTCGCGCAGGTGACCAATTATGGCGCTGAGCCGGCGGATATCTCGCTGGTGATCCGCCTCGACGATGTCTTGCGTTTGTCGCGCAGCGGTACGATTCCGCCGCGCAGTCAACTTCCCATCCCCTTCGACGAACCAATAGATGAGACCTTCGTGACCTTATCCGCTACCTTGACCTTCGACAATGATGTTGATGACTTTCTCGAACTGGATAATCGCGCTTGGACCGTGCACAACGAGGTCAATACCCGGCGACTATATTACGTTTCGCTGGGCAATAATCTATTCTTGGAGCAGGCCCTGCGCAGTTTGCCGGGCGTGCAAACCTACCGTGGTAACTCGGAAAACCGCGGATTGCCCGCTGACCGATTCGACCTATATGTCTTTGACGGTTGGTTGCCCAATAACCTGCCCGATGCTGATATGCTGCTGGTCAATCCACCAAATACGACCGCGCTCTTCAGCGTCGGTCAGCTTCTGGACGCCAGCAGCGATATCGAGATTGTCGCCGAAGAATCGCCGATCACTGCTTTTGTCGACCTGGACGAGATGAGTCTGCTGCAGTTTCGTCAGGTAAGCGCCGGTTGGGCGCAATCCTTGGCGCGCGCTGCCGGCGGCGATATATTGCTGGCTGGCGAAGTGAATGCCCAGCAGATTGCCATACTGCCCTTTGACCTGCGTGACTCCAACTTGCCGCTATTGATAGCTTATCCAGTTTTGATGGCGAACTTGCTCGACTGGTTTTCGCCGGCGGAAATCGTCTCCCTGCCGGATGGGTTGAGCGTTGGTGATGCGCTGGTGATACAACCGCCCTTGCTAGCCGACAGTGTTCGAGTGACCGCTCCCGATGGCACGGTGCAAGAATTGCCGGTGCAGGGAGATACGGTCTTGTTTAGCGGCACTGATCAGCTTGGTTTGTATCAGATGGAAATTGTGCAGGCGGGGGAAGTGACCCTGCTACAGAATTTTGCGGTCAATCTGTTCGGCACGGGCGAAAGCGATATCGAGCCGATTGATGGTCTGGATCTGAGGCTGGGGGGCAGTCTCGCCGAAGAGGACCAGAATGCAAAACTGGGATTGCGCGAGTTTTGGATCGTGGCGGCGGGCTTGGCTTTGCTATTGCTGCTGATCGAATGGATCGTTTATCATCGCCGGTCAACAGTTCCGACCTTGTTGCAAGCGGCTTCGCGCCCGCGCTTTACCCGGCGCCTCCTGCGAAATTCTTAAGTTTGATCACGGATTCGAAGAATTTCTGGCTTCCATCAAAGCGAATATTTTGCAGATAAATGTTATTGATCGCGGTCAGTGCAGCGAAGTGCTGCTCGTTGCGGCTGTCCACCAGCTTACCCTCGACAATGGCGGGTCTAACGATCGTCTGATTGATACCCGGAAAGGCAGCGAGCCGTTTGGCAATCGGGTAATAGGGATCGATTTGAATCGAGTCGCGCAAGGTATCGATGATCTCCCGCTTGCTGTCGCTTTGTGGATAGGCTATATCGGCTAGCCAGGTCGCGTTAACCGACTCGCTGTTCGCACCGATTGCGGTATCCCCGGTTCGTCCACTGCTCGCCGAAAGATAAAGGATTTTCCCAGGCAATAGATATTGTGCCACCGGGGCTGTGCGGATGACAAGTGTGCCATAGACGTGGCAATCGCGCTTGAGATATCTGCTTTTGCTGTGCTTGACATCCGCCACGGAGTTGATGGTCACTGTGTTTGACAATGCCTGTTCCAGACGGACGCCTGTCTCGCCGACGAATAGCGTGAAATCCTGGCGATACAGGGCGGCGGTTAGCAACTCGAGACTTGGCGTCGCGTCTTCATCCGCATAATTGATCTTGACGCAAGCGCGCACCGAGTCGTGAATACGGTAGCTTTGGTAACCGGGCAGATGCCGCGGGCTCAAGCGCGACAAGCCGTGCCAGATGGTTGATTCGCTGCTGATCGGCAGTGCCTGGATTCCCAATGGCGTCGTCTGGTCGGCTTGCACCAGCCACACTTGGTCGAATTGGCTGGTGGATCGGTCGAAACCTGTAACCAGAAGAACACCATCGATATTGATGACTTTATCTGTATATTTGGCGGGATTTCCCAAGACTTCTGCAATAGTGACTTGCATGGTTGATCCTGATTCGCAAGTTACTTAAGGACAAATCTCATACGCGCTCATCTCCATATGGACGGAGCAATACGAGCTTTGCTAGGGCAATTATATCAGGAAATCTTAGGCTCAGGAGAAGTATCTGCGCAGGCGACCCGCCAGGCGCCGCTTCTCACAATGCACCAATTCAAAAGTCTCGCAGCCATGAAATGCCATGAATTCTTTAATGGCGTTGACCAGTCCCTGGCTCAGAGCCGCGCTGGATTTGACGCCTTTTTCCAAATGCAGCGCGTGCAGAATGAGGTGCTTGCGCTTGCGATCGACCTTGGGATCGATGCGCCCGACTAACTCGCAGCCGTGCAGGATTGGCAGCACGTAGTAGCCATAGATGCGCTTGGCTTTAGGCGTATACACCTCGATGCGATAGTGGAAATCCCAAAGCATGTCGTCACGGTCGCGATCCCAGAACAGGTTGTCAAATGGCGAGAGAAAGAGCGTCAGTTTTGGCTCGTGCTGGCCCGCCTGGATTTGCTCCAGCAACGGCAGGTCGTCGCGGTGGATGTAGGCGGCGTCGGTCCATCCTTCGACCTCGACAGGCAGCACCTGTCCCGCGCGCAACATCTGCTGCAGGATATCCGCGGCGATACGCTTGTACTGGCGATAATAATTAGCGACCTGGTTTCCTGTGGCGATGCCGAGGTGACGTAGGCCACTTTCGATGGTCCAGCGATGGAAGTCTGCCAGGGTTTTGTCGAGCGTCAGGTCTTTGCCCGCCAACACACGCTCTGTAAGGTCATAATAGCGCTGGAATTTGACGCGGTGGCTGACCATCAGTTCGCCGTAGTCGAAAAGGTATTCCAGCGCCACCTTGGTCGGCTTCCAGTTCCACCAGCCACCGGGTCCGCGGCGTTCGCTTTCGATATCTTTGGACGAGAGCGGTCCACGCTGCCGAACGAGATCACGGACATGGTCGACGATTTCTTGCATGTCGTCACCAAGTTGGTCGAGATGCCAGCGCGTTTCCTTGAGTTGTTTCTGTTTGATGTAGGCATGAAAGTAAGGGTAGTGCGCCAGCGGGAGTTGGCAGATCGCATGCGCCCAAGTCTCGAAGAGGAAGCCGCTATCAAGAAGGGCATCGAGATCGGCGGGGTTGTAGAGCCCGGCGCGAGCCAGCATGACCAGGTAGTGGCTGCGGGCGACCACGCTGATGGAATCGAGCTGCAGCAAGCCGATGCGCTCGATGATGCGTTTAAGCTCGGCTTGGGATGTGGAGGCGGGGCGCTGGTGCAAGCCTTGCTTGTAGACGGCGAGGCGTTTGACGATATCGCGGGTGACGGTGATGGGCGTGGTCATGAGCGGGATTTTAGCATGGGTTTTTTTGATTGACCACGCCCCCACCCTAAATCCCTCCCCCATAAAGAGGGAGGGACTTTTTTCTGCGGCTCAGCGTTGCCTGTCGTTTTGTTGCCGGTTTGCCGCCGGGAGAAAAACTTTTTCGGCCAATTGGCAATATAGAAAGTTCTTGTTGCCGGTTGGGTGAATTTTCGCTGATAGGGACGAGAAAGGACGGGAAAAGGATGGAAAAGGACGGGAAAAGGATGAGAAAATATGCAGAAATGGCGTCAGACTATTGATACAGTATGCATACAGAGGCTGATTTTGGCAATAAAGTTGGCGGAGTGTGGGTGTTTTTGCCGGGATCGGGTGATAGGTGTGCTTGGTCATGAGCTGAGGATAGCAGGGTTTGGGTGCGGGGTGGTGAGTGTTTGGTCGCGGACTTGGGTATGCCCCCACCCTAAATCCTGTTCCCGTGGAAAGGTGCGGACTTTTTTGTGTGGCTCGGCGTTGCCAGTCGTTTTGTTGCCGTTTTGCCGCCGAGGAATATGCTTTTTCGGCCATCTGGCCATTTGTGACCGCTTTTGGACGCGGTATGCAGTTGTTAAGGCGCAGGCAGAGGTCAGGGTAGCATGGTTGGCTGTGAGCGTGGCGACTGTATGGTCGCGCTAAGGCAGGTTGATTTTGAAGCAGCGCTGAGAGCGAGATTTGATGGCTTGTCGAATTGCAATGCGGTCACTTTTGCCATCGCACGGCTTACTTGACGCGGACCATACCGTCCTGTAGGGTGTTGGTCGAAAATGTGGCTAGGTACTTGATGAGAGGCAGGCAATACGGATGGCAAAGTATCAATTGACCGAGAAGCAAAGAAATATTCTTCGAAAAGCTTGCGAAGGCCTACGCGACGGCAATGTGGCTCGGAAGTGGGATGTCCTGACGCACGGAGGAGAATATTTGGGAGAGGGCCTGAGTGGGTTTCCCGGAGCAATAGACATGGGATTGAGTTTGACTGATATTCGGGATTTCGTTGAACAGGGATTCCTGCGACAGTTGACTAAGAATAAAGGATTTTCTGCGTATGAAGTGTTAGAGCAAAAGATTCTTGATGCGGTTGACGGTAACTTTGAAGGCCCAAAGTCTTATACGCCGGTTGCACTGCCGACCAGCATCATAATTGAACAGGGCGCAGGTTCCTATCTGAACATGGCGGTCAACTCAGAAAATATCACGCAGACAATCCATTCGAATCCATCTCTTCCGGATCACTTCAAGGAGCAATTGGAGCAGGAAGTTAAAGCGCTGTACGTCGACCTGCAGAAAACTCAAGACACATATCCAAATCAGTCAAAATCAGTAGATAAGCATCTTAGGCGGCTAGTCGAGGATATGGGTGAGATAGAACCTAATAGAGCGGATATAACAGACTCGTTGCGTCGCTTGAAGAAAGCTGGACAGGCACTTGCTTCAGTTTCCCAAATTCTCACGGCGATAGAGAGAATCGGTGAGCTTATCGCTCAACTTCCATTTATGAACTAGCAGTCAATTTTCGGACGGGATGTATTTTCTGATACGGAAAGTTCGCACCTGATGACAAACATAGAGAGTATCAACCTCATCGCGCGCAATCCGAAAGTTAGCGGTGGCAGACCTTATATCATCGGCACCGGTCTAAATGTGTCCGATATTGTGATGGCAAAGGTATACAATCTGCAAACGCCCGATCAAATGGTATTCTCATTTGGCGTTACGCTTGCGGAAGTTTACGCAGCACTCGCGCATTATTACGTGGACAGGGACGAGATTGATGCGGACAAGCGCGATCAGATCAAGACGGCGTGTCTGTTGCAGATACTAGTAAATTGCGGCTAAAGTCCTACTGAGATTGGAAAAAAGCCTTGAGTTCAGCAAGCGAAATACTGGGAAGAAGAAACCGAGCAATGGCTCAATTGGAGTCGCTATTGGAACAGCCGACCATAGTCAACATTATTCATTATGCGTGCGAAGACATCTACAATCCAAGCGCTGAGAACTCCCCAAGAATCAGTGTCATTGCGATTCGGAAATTCGAAAGCGGCCAGACAGAGACATTTTCTGTTCATCACGAAGCTGAGCTGCAACATATCAATAAGTCAGGTATTACGCAAATTTTGGACACGTTAGAAAAGGAGATGCTCTCCAAATTCTACAATTACGTCAAAACGTGTGAAAATCACAAGTGGTTGCATTGGAATATGCGGGATACGACCTACGGATTCAATGCTATAGCTAATCGTTACAGTGTGCTGGGTGGAGCCCCAATATCCATACCTGTAGTACAATTGTTTGACCTAGCTAGAATTCTAATCGATATCTATGGTGAGAACTACGCTGTGCACCCGAGAATGGAGAATACATTTGCGCTTAATGGCCTGAAAAACAGAGACTTTCTTACTGGCGAGCAAGAAGCAGAGGCATTTGCAAATGGAGAATATGGCAAAATAAGCAAGTCGACTCAGCGAAAGACCGGTGGTTTCGACAGCATAGTGAAAAACGTGCGGTCGAATGCGCTAGAGACGGAATCTGGTTGGCTTGAACAGTACGACTGGTGGTTAAGGGCACAGATTCATATCGAGAAGGTATACGTACACTGGTTGTTCAAATTGTTGGTTATAGCAAGCGTTCTGTACTCCGCCTGCGGAATCGCAGCGTCAGTCGTCGCAGTTTTAGGTGGTTAGAATTAGTGTTTCCTTTTGAAGTACTGAATTGTAAAGTCGAAACCTTCCTACTCCAAAACCAACTGATGCACGGACGTGAAAAACTGCCAATAGGCCAGCCAGAGCCAATAAGGTCGTCGCGCCCATCAGCAAAAACTGGCCTACAGCAGGGCGCAAGGTTGTTACCTGTCAGCAAAGAGAGCTATAATCTCATCATTGCGGCAAGAGAAGGCAGACCCCCATGGAGACCATAGAAAGCATCAACCTGATCACCCGCAATCCTAAAGTGCGTGGCGGAAGACCTTGCATCATCGGCACTGGTTTGCGTATAACCGACATCGTTATGGCGCTGCGTTTCCACAAGCGTACACCGGATGAGATTGCCTGTGATTATCAGATTACAATGGCGCAAGTTCATACGGCGTTAGCCTACTATTACGGTCACAAATCAGAAATCGATTCGGACATTCGAGAACAGATCGAGACCGCCGATGCACTCTGGAAAGAAGGATTCGGCCGCAGGGGAAATCCGCTTCTACCTCGATGGAAAACTGCCGGTAGGTCAGCCAAGCCGCGATCAGCTTAGCGAAAGTCGCGGCGCAATACAGCTAATGCCAGCGTACCGAAACCGGCGCTTTATTGTTGCCTGCCCGAAAAGAGCGCTATAATGTCATCACAGCAACATCAGAAGGCATACACCGATGGAGACCGTAGAGAGCATCAACCTCATAACACGTAAACCCGATGTCCGCGGTGGCAGACCCTGCATCAAGGGAACCGGCCTACGCGTGACCGATATCGTCGTAGCGATGCGCTACCACAATCGTACTCCCGACCAGATCGCCGAGGGCTTCCAAGTTTCCCTTGCGGGGGTTTACGCTGCCCTTGCCTATTATAACTTGCACAAAGATGACATCGACCTCGATATCGAACAGCAGATCAAGAAGGCGCGTGAACTGAGGGACAAAGGCGTTGGCAGCAGCAGACCTTCGCTTCTATCTTGACGAGCATTTGGAAATTGTGAGCGGCCCTCCTATTCCAACACCAACTGATGCACAGGCGTGAAAAACTGCCGATAGGTCAGCCAGGCAGCGATTAGCCCGGTGAAAGTCGCCGCGCCAACCAGCATGTACATCACAATAATCTGCAGCTGCACCGCTTCCAGCGGCGACGCGCCCGCCAGGATCATGCCGGTCATGGCGCCGGGCAGCTTGATCAGACCGACCGTCTTGGTGGTATCGATGATGGGCGTCAGCGCGCTTTTGATGGTGCGCTGGAATTGGGTCAGCGAGGCTTGCCGGCTGGTCGCGCCCAGGGCGAGCTTGCTTTCGATCATGCCGCGCTGGTCATGGAAGTCGCTGCTGAGCCGGGTGATGACCAGGCTGGCGGTGGTCATGGATGTGCCGATGATCATGCCGCCGATGGGGATGATGTCTTTGGGCACAAACTGGAATACGCCCAGGGCAACCAGGAGCGAGACGGTTAATGCCGAGCCGATGCCGATTGCCATCAGCGCCACGAATTGCGCGTTGGGCGTGCTTTTGGCGCGTTTGGCGGATGTGCGCCCGGCGATGATGATCATGACCAGCAGTATGGCGATGGTGAAGAGCGGATAATCCATCTCAAAGACCAGCTCCAGCACATAACCGATGGCGATCAACTGGATAAAGCTGCGCATGGTGGCGATGAGCAGGTCTTTTTCCAGGTCAGATTCTTGCCAGCGCGAAATCGCGGCGGCGATCAAGATAAAGGCGATTGACAGCAAGACCCTTTCGATGCCTTGCATATCAGCAAATATATCGGGCATGGGAGCCTCCTTCTCAATTGAAATTGCCCAGCCATTGGGCCTATTCAAAGCCTGCCCTTGTCCCTCTCCAACGCATTGGGGAGGGGTGACTCATAGTCGGGGTTAGGGGTTGGTTTGGTATTTGCTCGATAGCGTGCAGATTCTAACCCTTGTTAGTTGTTGTCGAAATCACTACATATAAAACTCTATTTCCAACTGAGGGCGGGATTCTTGAAAGGCACAAGCGCCATGATGATGGCGTGAACGTAATAGTCTTCGCGGTCGATGACATCATTGGTCAACAAGCCGATGGCGCCATTGCTTTGTTTGGAGTTTTCGCGTTGGAAAACTTGATCATCGGCGTGGCCGAGTTCCATGCCAGTCCGCACCAGTTCAGCGACTTCCTGCGGCAAATAGAATACGGCAGTCTGCCCACGACCAATGCGACCGATTTGGTCCAGCACGACCACCCAGGCGAAACAGCACATGCCGAGATCCGAGTCTTCGATGCCGCCTTCAATGCCAATCCAAAAGTCGCTATTGGGTTGGCATGCTCGGGCATTTTCGGCGCGATTGCGGGCGCCGGTCATGGTCTCTTGGCGCGACATTGGCTGGTCCGGTACACCGGAGGGCACCGTCACGCCCGCAGCCGCAATGCCTTCATCCGGAAACATGCGCCCGAAGGCAATTCGCGCGGCGTTCAGCTTGACCGGGTTTTGGGAGGCGACGGTTATCTTTGGCATGGGACCTGCTTCTGACTATTTGACGCTTGGCTACTTTAGCAAATCCTGCGCCGAATCCAAAGCTCTAGGCGATAATTGAGGCAAATGCTACACTAAGATGAAGTACCATCCGGGGAGAATCTTGTGTTGGGCGATGCCTTAACCGACATCAGCATCCGAAAAGCCGACCCAGGCGATCTGGTCGAGTTGTCCGATTTTATCAAGCCCTTTGTCACAAGTGGCGATTTGTTGCCGCGCACATTTGACGAACTGGAAGATCTGTTATCGACCTCGTTCGTCGCGCGTCTAGATGGCAAGATCGTCGGTTGTGCGGCGCTGGAGATTTACAGCAAGAAACTCTGTGAAATCCGCAGCCTGGCGGTAGATCCGGCGGCGCAAGGATTGGGTATCGGCAAGAAATTGGTGGTTGTGTGCGTCGGCCTGGCGCAGCGAGAGGGCATCTACGAGATCATGGCCATCAGCGCTGCGGAAGAGTTTTTCAAATCCTGCGGATTCGATTTCACCTTGCCCAGCCTGAAGAAGGCGTTTTTCCTGCAAACGCGCGACTCAATGTAAAGAAACCTCCGCGTGAACTGACGATGAAAATCGATGTTTTGACCCTGTTCCCGAATATGTTTGATCCGGTCATGTCCGAGAGCATGATGTGGAAGGCGCGCGACCGCGGCTTGCTGGATTTCCGCGCGCACGATATTCGAGACTACGCTTTGGACAAGCACCACAAAGTTGATGATACGCCATTTGGCGGCGGCGGCGGCATGATCCTTAAGCCCGATGTGCTGGTGAGGGCGATCGAGGCGGTCAAGCCGGCTGAGGACGCGCCGGTGATATTGATGTCGCCGCAGGGACGTCTGTTGAATCATCGCGTCGCGGTCAAACTGAGTGAGCAGGATCACCTGGTCCTTGTCTGCGGCCATTATGAGGGCGTTGATGAGCGCGTGCGCGAGTTGGCGATCAGCGACGAAATCAGCATCGGCGATTATGTGTTGACCGGTGGCGAGCTGGCTGCGCTGGTGGTGATCGACGCGGTAGTGCGGCAGATCCCCGGTGTTCTGGGCTCGGAGGGCGCGCAAGAGCGCGACAGCCATGCCCATGGATTGCTGGAAGGTCCCCATTATACGCGGCCTCCGTTGTTCCGGGGATTGGGTGTGCCGGAGGTGCTGACGAGCGGTCATCATGCTGAAGTCGAGCGTTGGCGACGACGTCAGGCTCTCAAACGCACCTGGAAGAATCGTCCCGATCTGTTGGCACAAGCAGAACTTAGCGATGAAGACAGAGTTTGGCTGGCGCAGCTGCTGGATGACGCGACAGGCTGATTATCCGGTTGTCTGCAAACCGGCTTGATCGCCTTCAGCGAAGGCGAGGGCGCGATTGTCGCCGTGCAGCGGATCAAGCATGGCTTCGACTGTATCCTCACGGATGATGCGTCCTTCATCTAGCAGCAGGACACGGCTGCCGATTCGGCGCGCCTGTTCGATAGAATGGGATACCCAGATCATCGTCAGATTAGTGGCTTTGCGCAATTGCAGAAGCGAATCCTCAACGCGGCCGGTCGCTATAGGGTCGAGCGATGAGGTCGGCTCGTCGAGCAAGAGCAGGGAGGGGTCAAGCGCCAAAGCGCGGGCGATTGCCAGGCGTTGCTCTTGTCCGCCGGAAAGCGCGCTGGCCGCCTGGTCGCTCAATTGGGCTTCCAGCGAGACCTGCCGCATTAGATCAAGGATCTGCGCGCGCGCGATCGTTCTGTCATGCAGGGCCGCGCCAAATGCGATGTTTTCGGCAACGCTGCCTTCAAAGGCCGCCGTCTTCTGAAAGATCATTCCGACCTTGCAGCGCAATTCGGTGACCGGCATGTCGTGGATGGAATGGCCGTCAAGCAGGATTCTGCCGGACGAGATGTCATTGAGCCGATTGATGCAGCGCAGCAACGAGCTTTTGCCGCTGCCGCTGGGTCCGATGACCACCAGCAATTCGCCGGTGGCGACCTCAAGGTTGATATCGCGCAGGACGATTTTGCCGCCACGGCTGAGTTTGAGATCGCGGATGGACAGCTTTGACATATCCGATGCCTGTTTCTACTTGGCCAGCATGACACCATTGTAACGTGGCAGGGCCAAGCTGCCAGCGCTTGTTTGCTGCCAGAAGCGGCTTTGCAAGCTCGGCACCTTCTTTTTTCGCTCGTTGCTGGATGCCATCGTCACTTGCTTGTAACTCGAGCTTTTCCAATGCCTGCTGATGCGCGAACCGGCGCAGTTCACCCCAATCTACGGTTAGCAGCGTATAGGATTGATCATACTGTTCGATTTCGGTCACGCGGCAACTGGCGCCGATTGCGGGTGGCAAGATCACCAAATAGTTTCTGTGTTGAGAATCGTAAGTTACATTGTTTGGACAAATACGATTACGGACTATGCCTGCAGCCGCGCGACCGTAGCACAGAGGAAATAGAAGGGTCAAGCGGAGCCGCTTGTTGGGGGTATTGTGGACGTCTCCGGTAGGGGATTTCAGGGCGATGACCCGATTGGCGCGGCTTATTGGCCGGGTCGTGGCTTTGCCAATCTGCGACTTGACATGGTAGACTTGGATGAAAGATTAGCGCGAAGTGAGGACGGCAATTCATGGTAATGACGATGACCTGCGCGCAAGAATCCCGCGCGGCAAGCGAAGCTCTGGCTGGCACATTCAAGCCGGCCGATACCTTTTTCCTGATCGAGAGCAGGCTAACCGAATATGGCGGCTGGCAGGGCGAAATAGTCAAACAGACGCAGAAATCCGGTGCTTACTCGCCAATCATGCAGCATTTAGGGAAGGCGCCGCGGGCAAAGGTCCTATTCATCCGACGCCCGGCATCTGAGGGCAAGAATTTCTACATTGCTCTTGCCAATCAAGCGCAGCCGAAAATCTATCATTGCGCTTTGTCGGAATATGAGGATTTGCAATCGCTTTTGATCGATAGCGTCAGCGCCGGTAACATACCGAAGATCAATGGACAAGCTATGCAAGAGATACCGGAGCTATTTGCCGTTTGCACCAACGGCAAGCATGATCCCTGCTGCGCGGCTCATGGCGTTCCGGTTTATCACGCCCTGGTCGAGGCAGCGGGAGCAGATCTCGTCTGGCAAACGACGCATATTGGCGGGCATCGCATGGCGGCGACAATGATCGCATTTCCGCAGGGCATTTCTTATGGACACCTCGATCCGATGGATGCCGAAGCTGTAATCGCGAATCACCGCGCCGGATATCTGCTGACGCATAAGCTTAGGGGTCGCGGCGCCTATGCCGGGCATAGCCTCGATGGGGATGCCCATGCTGCCGCAAGCGCGGCTGAGGTGCATATCCGCGAGGCGGAAGGGCTCTACGCCTTGCACGACCTGCAATTACGGGACGCGCTGCCGTTGGATGGCGGCCGTCATCTGGTCACGTTCGTGACTGCGGAAGGTGGCCGACATCAAGTCGAGGTGCAGACCGATTTGTCCGCACCGAGGCAGACATCTTGTGGCGATGCAGCAAAGCCGATGCCGCAGCATCAGATAAAGGCGCATTTGGCGCCGGTCTGATTCATACTAGCGCCAAAACGCTTTCGAGGAAACTAATGGCAGTCTCGCAGACCTTATCACGGCCGCCGCGGCAACGCAGTTCGCCTTTTGTTTGGTTATTGCGGCTAATCATTCTGGCAGGCATCGCTGCTCTGTTGCTGGCGAGTCTATTGGCGATCATGCTGCTGGCGCTGCAATTCGCTTTGCAAGACCGGATCGTACCCGGCGTTAGTGTTGGCGGTCTGGATCTAAGCGGCATGACCGAAGCCGAAGCGTTGATTGCGTTGACTTACAACTTCTCCGAGTTGGCCGACGCAACCTATACCTTCCGGGATGGCGACCGTACGTGGCAGGCGCGGTCCGGGGACTTGGGCTTGCAATTGGCGACCGAAGACATGTTGCAGCGCGCTTTGGCCATCGGGCATGTCGAGAACGGCATAGGTGACTTGGTGCGGCAAGCTGATGCCTGGTTCAAAGGCGAGAGCGTGCCCCTGATGCTGAGCATGGACGAAAATGTCGCGCTGGAGTATTTGACTGCGCTGGCGGCAGAAATCGATCGCGAAGGGCAGGATGCCAGCTTGAGCGTAGTGGGCACGGACGTGCGGGTCGATACCGGCGCGACAGGCCGCAAGCTTGATATTCCTGGCACCTTGGTCCGTCTGACCGCGACGCTGCTGGCTACTATGAACGGGGATATCGAGCTGGTTGTTGATGAAAGCCTGCCGCGGTTGTGGAATGTGGCGGAAGCGGCGCTGCTTGTTGACAATGCCTTGTCGGGTCCGGTGCAACTGATCGCGACGGATGCCGTGGGCGAACCGCTGGGACCCTGGACTATCACGCCCGAACAGATCCTCGCCTTGCTGCAGGTGACGCTAGGCGATTACGGCACGGTCAAGCGTTTTGATGTGGCGTTCAACGAGCAAGCATTTGCCGGATTCTTGCAGTCCCTGGCGCCGAGCCTAATGATCGTGCCGCTTGACGGGCGCTTCGACTTTGATCCGCAAAGTGGGCAACTGGTTCCGCTACGTCGTTGGGTCGGCGGACGCGCTCTGAATGTTGACAAGACAATAGAGAAGCTGGAAGAGGCGGTTTTCAATCGAGAGTCGCGAGTGGTGCCGATGGCGTTTGAGTATTGGCTGCCAAGTTTTCACGATGGAGTGAATGCAGCCGATTTGGGCATAAAGGAATTGGTGGCGCAGGCGACTACCTACTATTGGGGTTCCTGGCAGAATAGACGCACAAATATCGAGATCGGCGCCGATAATATTAGTGGCGTTATAATCGCGCCGGGCGAAGAATTTTCCTTTAATCGCTACCTGGGCGATATTACGCCGGAGGCGGGCTTCGTCGATGGGGCGGTCATATTTGGAGGAAGCACTGTCACCGGCATCGGTGGCGGCATCTGCCAGGTCAGCACGACGGCATTTCGGGCCGCCTTTAGCGGCGGTTATGCCATTAGCGAACGCAACAGCCACGGTTATCGGGTGGGATATTACGAGTATGCCGGGGCTGGCCCGGGACTTGATGCCGCCATCTGGCAACCGACCAGCGATTTCCGTTTCATCAACAATTCGCCTTATCATCTCTTGATCGAAACCGAATTTATGTCGGCGAAGGATGCCTTGCAGTTTCGCTTTTACAGCACCCGACACTGGAATACCGTTGTTGAGCCGCCGATAATCCGCGATGTGGTGGATGCGCCGTCGGAAGGCTACCGGGAAAACCCGAATTTGGCGCCCGGTCAAGTGCGGCAGGTTGACTATGCCGCAGCTGGCGCCGATGTTTGGGTGTATCGAAATGTTTATGATACGCTGGGCAACCTGGTCAAGCGCGATCAGGCCTTTACGCATTATTCTCCTTGGCAAGCAGTATTCGAGGTCGCGCCGGGGGATCCGCGGCTTGAAGAGGACAAGGAAGATCGAGAGCAAGAGTAAACTTCGCGTTACAAAACCGCAAGGAAACCGCGTGATTAGATGTGGAAATCCGGGCAGGCCTCGTTATACGATCGCGATGTCTTGCGGATCTGGAACGATGCTGCAGAAGACTAGATGACAGATTGGACGCGGACCGGCTCCACAAATCCCTTTAAGATTTTTTCCAGCGCCATGCTATGGCTACAGACACCGCGTTGGGCGAAAAACGAAGCGGTACTGGTCCACTGCCCGCCGTCGTAAGTGACATGGTGATTCTGGTTGTATCCTTCAAATGTACAATCAAAACAGACGATGTTGATGCGGTCACGCTCTTGAGAATAGCGCTTGGCTTTCTTGACATCGCTGACAATATTCTGGCCCGGTGAATACGGAACAGGACGGCGCTTAAGCATCGGTTTGAACAAGGTTTCGAGCGCCATAACATGCGGGCAGATAGCATATTTCTGGAAGCCCGGGCAAGTGCAAGACCATCCATCATTGCCGAGGCTGACGGTATAGTGACTGTTTTTGCCTTGGAATTCGACCGTCAAGCTGTTGAAAGTGGCGCGCTCTGGCTGGCTGGCGTATTCACTGGCTTTCTGGATCTTGTTAATCATGCTTGCGTCCATCGTAATCCCTTCTGCTATTTGGCTCACTTCGGGAAAAAGATAAAGCGCGGCAAATCAGTCTCGCTGGCGCCGCGCAATTCGCTTACCTGGATCGTATAATTTGTTGACGATATGGATTTCAGCCATTGACCTGCTTCTGAACAAGCGCCAACAAGCTATGACGCTTCAATATCCGTACACGGGCGAGACGACAAGGCACTTTTCCACGTTCACATGATGATAACAAGTTTAAGTCAAGGTCAAAATAATGTCAAATGAGTAAAGATGGATTCTCCCAGGATTTGTGCATGTTGCTTTTGGATGGTTTGGAGCGGGAAAACAGTGCCAACCGGGCGCGAAACGACGCTTAGCTGCCGGTCTGGCTGGCTTTGTCTGCAACCTGGAAAGCGGCTGTCGGGGCGCCATCCGGCAACAGGCCGGTAGTGAGCGATTCGACATAAATGCACTGTCGCCACGGGATGGAAACGTCGGCTGCGGAAAAGTTGGCGTCGGTCAGGGTTATATCCGCCCCGCGCATGACGGCAAAGGGTGTGGCTTCGTCGCGCTCGCCCATTACGACCTGGGCGGCAACCGCCAATGAATCGGCCACGCCAACTTGCGTGACTGCCATGGGGTTGCCAAAGAGATCGGATTTTCCACGTTCATCTCTTAGCGGCTGGAAACCGGCCGCGGCCAAGGCGACGCCGGTGGTGCCATGCCTGCCGGGAACCAGCCAGCTGTCGGTTAGGATCACGCCGACATGACGATCCAGCCGATCGCGGAGCGCATGAAAGAGGGTTTGGGCTGTCTTGTAGGGATGTTCTGGCAGCAAGACCACTTTACCGCTGGGGATATTGGAGCGATCCAAACCGGCATTGGGCGAGATGACACCGCCTTTGGCCGTCAGCAGGAATCCCTGCTCGATTCCGCCGAAGACATGTTCAGCTTCTTGCAGCACCAAATGCGCAACAGCCGCGGACATGCTGTAGCGTTCCGCCAATTGCCGGGCACGGGGTGATGGCTCAATATCATCCAGGTTGTAGATGCGTCCGGCGGCGATGGCGGCGTATTTGCTGGAAACCGCCAAGACATCGCCATCCTGCAGTTGGAGTTCGGCTTGATCGAGACTGTCGATAGCAGTCTCTATCAGATCAAATTGGCGGTCGCGCACCGGCGCCCGTACAGGATACACGGTCAAGCTATTCGGCATAGTCATGGTTTTTCGCAACTCAGGATTAGCGTTGGACATATTATCACAATTGCCTGACTCTGTCAGCAAATGGCGTTAGCGATCCGCCACACCCAGTATGATTACACGGTTTGATTTGGGTTCTGCGGCGGCAAGCGCCCTTCCATCGGGACTGAAGGCGATTGACACGGCATCAAGCTGCAGAATGCGGGTCGGTGAGTTGCTGTTAAGCGCGTTAAAGAGGCGGACTTGTCGGGATCCGTTGGCAAGCGTGGTGGTCAATGCAAACAAGGCTTCTGCGCCCGTGATGATATTCGGGCGAATGGTAAGCTGCGGCAGGATAGCGCCGGCCAAATGATAAAAGCGCCTATCTTGCCCTGATTCGATGTCGATATTATAGAGGCTGTCGCCATTGTTGTAAATGAAATCGCCAAGCGCAGCGGTTGGCGAGGATTGCAGGAGACCCGCACCACGCATGAAGACCAGCGCTTTGGAAAAGGCCAGTTCATAGCTATAGCTGTCGTAAACCCAAAGGGCGGCGCGTCGCTTTGTGGCGCTTTCGCCGGTGACTGCCAGCCATCGGTCGTCGTCGCTGAATACCATATCGGTGAGCGGGTAGGGGAAGGCGTAGGTCAATTGCAGCTCAGCTGCTACCGCATCTCGAGCACCGCTAAAGTGCCAGAGCTGCAGAGTATGCTTGTCGCTTGCGATGTGGTTTCCCGCTAAACCGCTTGCGGATGCCAGCTTTGTACCATCGCGCGACCATGCCAGTGCGCGCACCGGGGCATCGTGGCGCCCGGGAAGCTCGTCCGCGATAAACAGCTCGCTGCCGGAAAGTCCGAGCAGGTAAACCTGGCCATCCTCCGTTCCCAGCGCGAGAAAGCGCCCATCGGGACTGAATTCGATGACAGAGGGTTGCGGGCTCTCTGGACGAAAATCGCTTGTCAGCAACAGCTCGAAGGCCGGGTAAGCGTAGATCTCAAGGACGCCGTCCGCGCGCAGGACCACCAGCTGCGAGTCACTCGGTGACCAAGCCAGCAATGTCGGCTTATCGACAGGCAAGATTTTGATGGTATCTAGCCTGGCGACGTTGGCACTGTTGATCCTTTGGAAGGTGGTGGGCTGGGCGCTTGCCGCTGGAACGCCGGGTCCCGATTCTGCGTTAGTGGAGGGCGTGATGGCATTCTTCTTGGTGGCTACAGGCTCCAGATAATAATAGTTGGCGTTCAGGTCACTCTCTACAGTCCAGCCGATTTGACCGCTAGCTTCTACTTGCCACCAGACAAAGGCGCCGTCACAAGCCGGTCCATCAAGTACTGCATCGAGGGTGCTTCGCGGCGCGATCTCGCCGATTTGCTCGGCCGTGATCTTTGGTTGGGCGCGCAATCGGTTGGCCAATGTTTCGGAAACGACTCGCGCATTGGAGTGGCCGATATCAATCCGTGGCGGCAAAAGACCCGTATAATCCGGCGGGCAGAAGGAGACGGTACCAGTGCTGACCTTTTCCGGATCGAGCAGGGGCAACTGGTCGCAAGTGCCCGACAGCTCCAGCACGGACACGCTCACCCAACCTTGGCGGAAAAACAGCCAGTCGCCGGCGAAATTCTGGCCCAGCGCGGCATTGACCTGATCGGGCGTGATCTGCGCGACCTGTTTGCCGCGTGGCGCTTGCCGCACGTAAACAGTGTTAGAGCGTGGACGGAGAAAACAGCCCGTTGCCGATCCGGGCGTTGCTTGTACAACGGGGATATTGTAACAAGCGCCTTGCAGCATTATGTCGGCGGCGGAAACCCAGCCAGTGCTAATCTGATACCAATCTCCCGATGTATCGCGTCCCAAGATTTCGCGGCTGTTTTCGTCAACCGTGCCGATTGCGGACGTCGATACGGTGGAACGCTGATAGAGCGGAATCGCTTCGCCAGCGCTTCGGCAGATTTCGTGCTCCGTCCGGCGCTGTGGCGAACTACCGCTTCCATCGGCCGGGCAGCCAAAAGCGAAATCGCTGCGAATGATGCCGTATTCAAAAGCGCAAATGTCATCAGCATCGGGTACGCCATCGCCATCGATGTCTTGTAGCAGGGCACAGCCATCGGTCGCCGCTGCACCTGCTTGGCGCGGACAATAGTCGACGTTGTCGCCGCTGCCATCGCCATCGCGGTCAGCGGGACTGGGCTGTGGACAACCGGCGAGATCTGCGCTGACGATGCCCGCGATGGTGGGGCAGTCGTCCAATTCATCGACGATGGTATCACCGTCGATGTCGCTGCCTGGCAGGGTCCGGGACGGCAGCAGACCGTTGCTAAGATTGGGAAACCGTTCGTCACAGGCTTGCGTCATCGTGCCGTCGGCCGAGACTTGCACGCGGTATTGCTCGTCGGCAATAGTCAGGTCCAATTGGTAGACCTCGATGGTATCGGGCAAGGGCAGCCCGTCGATCAACTTGCAGCCGAGTGCCGTCGTTTTCACATTGGCCTGCAGGGTATATGACCAGCCGCTTGCGCTGCCGAGGTGGGACAAGGCTTGCTGACCGGCGACGAGTATATGTGCCGGAATCGCAGGTTTGTCTTGTGCTGCGACGAGATTGCTCAGGATTAAAATACAGAGCAGACATAGGTTGACGAGACGATACACTGCGGCTCCTGCGGCGCTTTGCTGGCGGCGCAATTGTAACAAAAGCCGCGCAGTTTGTTAGGCCTGCAACCGTTAACTTGAGCGCGACATTAGGACTGCCGGACAGGTTGGAGCGGCGGGCTTGTGCTATTGACTAGTGCCGGCGCAGGGGCTGCGGAGGGAAACTACCCTGTATCAAACGGGCAAAAACTGGTAAATTACCACGTCATGCTGGCGCCATGGGCGAACCGGCGGAAAAGCATCGGATTTCGTCATGACGCTACTCCACGACATCTACCATATTGACAACTTCATTGATACTTTCGCCTTGGGTCACTACGCGCGAGTGCTGGATGCGCTGGATCGGCGCAACGGCCAAAACATCGCCTTTAAAGTCATGCGGCCGGAGCATCTGGATGCTGATGGTGATATGCGCTGGGAGTACCGCGCTTTCGGCAATGAGGCGCAAATCCTGACGCGCTTGTGGCACAGCCCAAATGTCGTAAAGCTATATGATTGCGGTTATATCTCCGATGGCGAAGAGGCACCGCGTGCGGGAGACATCGTTTCTTTTCAGAGCAACGTGCGCGGATTCGTCGATACGATGGCGCAGTATGCCGAAGTGGGATGGCGTCCTTATTTGGCGCTGGAGAATCTGCCGCGCCACAATAGCTTGTTTTATCTAATGAAACCGAATCGCCCGGGCCACCGCTGGCGCTTGCCGAGCGAAGAAGGCTTGTCGCTAGCCGTGCAGTTGAGCGAGGTGTTGGCGCTGTCGCATTCGTATCAGATCGTGTATCTGGATCACAAGCTGGAGCATGTCTACTGGGACGGCATCAGTCTCAAGATCATCGATTTCAATAGCTCGCGACAACTCAATGGCGACAAATCGGATTCGCCCGGGCAATTCCGCAAAGATGTGCACAATATGTGCGTCGGCGTTCTCTATACGATTTTCACTGGCATGTCGCCGCAAAAGACCTCCCTGCGTCCGCAACCGAGTAGCCGGGATGCGGTCGAAGCGCGTTACACTGATATCGAGTCGCTCGATTTCAGCATGGAAGCCAGCTTGAGCGAGGGCATTGGCGATTTGCTGCAGCGGGGCGCAGCGCAGCAGATCGAGACTGTGCAGGAATTCGTCAACGGCTTGCATCGCGTTGCGTCACAGCATGGCTGGGATTTCACCGATTATTACACCTCCGAGGCGAGCCGACAGGCGCGGGAGCAAATGCGGGCCGGTCTACAGAAGCTGCGGCTGGGTCACGGGAATATCCGCGAGGCGCGTGATTTGTTTCGCGAGGCGCTGATTCAGGATGACATCAGCCCCGATTTGGAAGACGAGTTGCGGCGATTGGTGGTGGTGATTAACGAGATGTTGACGCAGCGGGTTGTGCCTTAGGCTGCCCGATATCCCCGGCTAACGAGATAGTTCAGCATCACCCCACATCAAGCGTTCCCGGCAAGACAAAATCCGCGCGATTGATCACCTTTTGCAAGGATAATAATTCCCGCACGGTCGCTTGCTGAGATTCTGGCAGCGCGAGAGTATTTCCGCGCCCGGCATCCCGCGCCAGTTTGGTCCCGGCTTGGGCATCCGAATTAAATGCCCGCAGCGCTTGCGTCAAGGCCTGTGCCGGAAGATTCATCTGTCGCAGCACGCGATTCAATGTTTGCTCGCGATTATCGTGCAGATCTTCGTATCGGATGGCAGCGATGTCTGCGCCACTTTCATACAGTTCGAAATAGCGCCCCAGCATCAGTAGCCAACCGACGGCACGACCTTCCAGGCCGCAATAGGTCTCGATGGAGGCAGGAGCGAATTGCTCAATTGCCGCCTCGGGCAACTGATAATAGCTAGCCTGTTGTTCGATGACCTGCTGGCGTGAATATCTTATGGGTGGAGCAGCACGCTTGACATGCAGGCGACGGAATGAGGCCAGCCAATCTAGGGCGTTGCGGTAGATGAAGAGGTGCCGGGCTGAGGGCAGGGCGTCGAGATAAAGGTCCATAATGCCGGCTGCCTGATTGCGGAATTTGATCACAATATAGTCGTGATCGCGGACGATCGCGGGCCGGCAGAGCCAGCGGAGGCAAGCTTGAAGCAACTCGATCTGTTCCTGACCTGGCAGCGAGCGCAGTGAGACGAAATTCGCGAGCACGTCCGGCTCGGACAGAGACATGAGGCCGTCGATTTCGTTGAGGGCGCGGGCTAGCACTGTGGAACCACAGCGTCCGATATTGTGCAGGCAGAGCAGTTTTCTGTTGATGGTCGGGATTTGCTCCGCCAGCTGAACGAATTGACAGTAGGGCAGGGCGACCAGGTATTTGGCATGGTCAAATTGCGCTTGATACATAAAGGGTACGCGAGACAGGTCGATGCCAGCGGGCAGGGCGGTAAAAACGGCGCGCCGACGCTCGTGATCCAGGCAATACAAGCTGAAATCAGGATTAGTGAGCAATATCTCGGCGTCGATATCTTGCGCGGCAACCCACTCAAAGTCGGCAAGCGAGGTGATAACGCCCATGTGCGCTCGCTCGCGGGCGATGATCTGGAGTTTGGTGGCGGTCATGAGTGATATTTGGGCTCCGCTTGCGTGTGGCTTAAGATGAGCGTTCGCGCGACTGTTTGCGCTGGAAGAGCCGCGCCTCGCTCTCGACGAATTCGACGGCAGCGGTAATACTGGGATTCGGCGGTGTATCCGGCGCCAGATCATGGCAGCAGTTGCTGGTAATCCGCGCAGCGTCTGCCAGCTCGATTTTCACTTTGCCGATTTGTCCGGTGCCAAGCTCTTGCAAATAGAGGACGCCAGAAGTCAGACAGGTGCAATCGGCAGGTGTCAGGCAAACCTGCAATCCGGCGACGCCTTCCTTGGGTCGGAGCGTGGCAGTGATAAGATATTGATGGATAGTATGCTGCCAACAATGTGCTTCATTGACCAATGCCATGGTGACTTGCGAGGCGAGTTTTTGGCGGCCCTGGTCGTCGAGCGTGCCGGCGATGTTGGCGGCGTGATAACCCATGCCGTCGAGGACGATCAGCATTGAGCGTCCACCCGTCTGTTGACAGTGCCAGGCGGCATCGTCGCAGGCTCTTCCTAAATCCAGGATGAGCGAGTTTGCTTGCTCGGCTTGCAAACGTTGCATGAGCGTGAAAAGCCGTGGCAGCGAGGCAATATTGCCGCGCAGATTCGCCGTGTAGAGCAGCGTCAGGCTTAACGGTGTTTCCATGAAGCTTTCCGCTTCTCGATGAAGGCGCGCATACCCTCGGCTTTGTCTTCTGAAGCAAAAGCGATGAGGAAGTTGCGTCGTTCCAATTCCAGCCCTTCGCCAAGCGTCGTCTCGCAGGCCTTGTTGACAGCTTCTTTGGTGAGCCGTATCGCAACTTGAGAACGGCGCGCGACCTTGGCGGCCAATTCGATAGCGACATCCATGTATTGATCAAGCGGCGCCACGCGATTGACCAAACCATAATGCAAGGCTTCTTGCGCGTTAAGTTTGCGATCGGTCAGCATGATCTCCATTGCCAAGGCTTTGCCAACTGCTCGTGTTAGGCGCTGCGTGCCGCCGGCGCCAGGCAAGATGCCCAGGTTGATTTCCGGCTGGCCAAAGATGGCGGTTTCCGAGGCGACGATCATATCGCATAGCATGGCAACTTCGCAGCCGCCTCCCAGCGCATAACCTGATACAGCAGCAATGAGCGGCTTGCTCAATTTTTCGTATTCGAAGCGGTCGATCAGCGATGTGGACATCAACATGTCGATCGCCGACATGCCCTCCATTTCTTTGATGTCGGCACCGGCCGCGAAGGCCTTGTCATTTCCTGTCAGGATCATCGCGCTGATACTCGCATCACGATTGAATGACTGCATCGCCTGATTTGCTTCGTCCATTAATGCGGAGTTGAGGGCATTCAGCGCTTTCGGGCGATTGAGTTGCAAGCGTCCCACACCTTCTGCGGGACAATCCACCAGGATGAAATCGTAGCTCATGTCTTTGTTCCTTGCCTGTCTCATTTAAGTAGCTCAATTGCGGTATCGTAACATAGACGACGGTATCGGGATATATCCCGGTCAAGCTAGGGAGCCGGCAAGAAAGCCAGAATCCGCGCGACGGCTTCATGCGCCGAAAAGCCATCTCGCTGCCAATTCCAGTCGCTTGCATCGCTGCGATGCACACCGCGTGTCGCGAGGGCTGAAGGCTTCCAAAGCACAAGATGATTGGCCGTATAGGGTGCGTAGCGTTGCGGATCGCTAGGACCCATCATCATCACCGTGGCGGCGCCGGCCGCGGCAGCCAGGTGGGTCAAGCCACTGTCGTTGCCGATGTAACACAAGGCACCCGCAGCCAGGGCCGCGATCTCCGAGAATGTCAATTCGTTGACCCAGCTGATCGCCGGTTGATCCAGCTTTTCGGCGACAGAAGCCACGATGTCATTGTCGCCAGGTCCGCCCAGCAGGATCAGGGTCGCTTGTCTCGCGGCGGCTACTGCGTCCAGCAGAGCGGCGAGTTGCGCGGGCGGGTATCGCTTGCTTGCCATGGTCATGCCGGGATTGTTGCCTCCGCCCGGATGCGCCACGATAAATGGTCGTGTGACGCTCTGTGCTTCCAGGCGCTTTTCGATTTCGGCTTCTGCCGTTGGGCAAACGGGCACGTTGGCATAAGCTTGCAGATCTTGCCCGGCGATGGCGCGGATCACGCGCAGGTAGATTTCACTTTCGTGTTCGCGTCGGGCTGGGTCGACTGGCACGCGCAGGTTGTAGCCGAAACCCCGCCCGGCGCTATCGAGACCGACCCGTAGAGGAATGCCCGATAGCAATACTGCCAGGCTCATCAAGGGCGAGCGCGATAGTGACACTGCCAGGTCAAATGCTCCAGCGCCAAGCAGCCCCACGAAAGAGCGAAACTCGCGAACACTGCGGCAGGGAATGGCGGCAGGACCGGTATCGAGGACGGCGTCAAGTGCCGGATGATCGCTGATCGCTGCTTTTGACCACGATCCGACCGCCCAGGTGATATGCGCGTCAGGAAAGGTCTCGCGCAGCGCCGCAAGCGCCGCAGTCGCCATCACCACATCGCCTATGCAACAGGGGCGGATGAAGACGATGCGGCCCGGCGTCCATATCCGGTCTTTCTGTGGCAGCAGGCGCCCCAAAGTGGCATATACCATCAGACAGCTCTCAAAGGGAATCGTCGTCCCGGCTCAATTTAACGCATTGGCGGCTCGGCGCATAGAGGTACTTGAGCTGGGGCGAAGGACCATTTGCCGGCCTTGGGCTTCCTCAATTCGAGAAAATCCACTTGCCAGTGTCGCGAAATTGGCCATGCGGCAAGCATTGATTGAAGGAAGAATTTACAAATCATTAAATTATGTTAAGATACTGTTAAAGCAATGCGAAATATTGAAGAATGGACATCGTTATGGGGCTCTTACATGCCTTTTCTTATTGCTTTAAGGACGAACAGTGGCTTGGCAAGCTGGGTGAGATTGCTCTATTTAGCGTGCTTTGTCCGACGCCGGTCATCGGGCTGATCCCCCTTTGCGCCCTGCTCGGTTATCTGACCGAAATCATCCATAACGTCCTCAATGATAATCCACGTCCGCTGCCGGTTTGGGATCATATTGGCGAAGATGTCAACCGGGGCCTCCACGTCCTTTTTGCCATCATCGTCTATCACTTGCCGCTGGCCTTTGTGCTTTTGCTGCTGTACGTCTATCAGTCGTCCATCGGCACCAGTGTATTTGGCGGCAGCACCTTCGCTGGAATTGTCAGCGGATTGCTGCCTTTGCTGTTGGTATACCTGCTGTTTACCTGGTCGATGTTCGCCCTTGGGCTGATACGCTATGCGGAAACCTGGGAATCCAGCGAGTTTTATCAATTCAACACAATTCTGCGCGTAATGCAAAACAACGCCCTGCCGACCTTGCAATGGCTGATTGCATCCTTTGTCGCCAACATAGTCTTGATCTTGCTGGCTCCGATTGCATTGTTGGGTGTTGTACTGTTTTTCCCCGTGCATGGTTACTTGATCGGCAGATATGGGCGCAATCTGAGGGCGGCCGAGGTGGCCTACCGGCGATCGGCAGTTTAGCCGATGCAGCGGCTTTGGCATGGGCGGTTCGACAGGTTTCCCCCCGAAACCGTTGTTACTCATTCAATCCTAAGCGTATAATACCAGGTAATAGAGTTGCTCCGCGGGCAACTTCTCCTATGCTGCCTACAAGCAATAATGCGGAAATCGCGGGCTGTATGCCTAAATAGATTGTATAGTAATCGTTGTTTATCCTCATCTGCGCGCGTTGCAAATAACAATCCAGCAATTCTACAGAGGAGGTTAAGCACAGGAGACAATTATACCCATGAGATCCTTTATTTTAGTCCGCCTCGTCGGGCTGGTTTTATTCGCATTTATTGGTACCCGCTTCGGTGTCGAACTCGCTGAATTCACAGAGCTAACAACCACAGAATCATCACTGGTGTTCCTTGGGTTGGGCGCATTGATTGGGCTGGTAATTTCGCCTTGGTTGACGATACTCCCCTGGCGTCATTGGCGTGGCGCCATTATTGAAATGTCTGTATCACGGATGATGTTGGCGATTGTTGGCGGATTGACCGGTTTACTGGTGGCGCTGATGCTCGCTTTTCCCTTGTCCTTGCTAGGTGATCCGCTAGGGATTGTAGTCCCGGCTATTGTCTCGTTGGCGTGCGGGTTCCTCGGCATGAGCGCTTTTGCCATGCGCTCTCCAGAGATTCTTGAAATCATCAGCGAGCGGGTCATCGGCAGGCAACGCCGTCTGCAATCATTCAGCGCGCGTAAGTTGCTGCTGGATACCAGCGTATTGATTGATGGTCGGATTGTAGAGATTGCCGAAACCGGATTCATCGGCGGGACGCTGATCATCCCGCGTTTCGTCTTGAGCGAGTTGCATCGTGTTGCCGATTCATCGGATTCATTGCGCCGCAACCGAGGACGACGGGGATTGGCGAAGCTCAACGAATTGCAGCGCAACAACGATTTGCCGGTCAAGATCATTGATGACGATCCGGAAACATTCGACGAAGTGGATGCCAAGCTAGTGGCGCTGTCGATCCAAATTAATGCCTCGCTGGTGACCAACGATTTCAATTTGAACCAGGTTGCCGATGCGCAAGGTGTCGATGTCTTGAATATCAATGCCTTATCGAATGCGGTACGCTCGGTCTATATTCCTGGCGAGACCTTCGCCATCCGCATCATTCAGATAGGTCGTGATCCGAACCAGGGCATCGGCTACCTCGATGATGGCACCATGGTGGTAGTGGAATCGGGGCAGAAATACATGGATCGCAATGTCGGGGTCGAGGTTACCAAATTGATTAATCGTCCCACCGGCCGCATGATTTTCGCCGTTCCCGAGCACGAAACGCAGCGCTAAGAATTGGCAAGTCAAGAAATATACAATTAGGGATGATCCGGCGGATCTTTCTCCTGATTTGTTCTTGCGCGACGGCTTGAGCAGTGTTGTGATGGCAGCGTGACTCGGTGTGTCAACAGGGCGCGGCGTCTGCTACCATTGCAGCGCTTTTATTGTGCTGAAACCCAATGTGAGAGAGGATCTCATGACCGATGCAGTACAGAATCGTCCCACTGGCGCTGAGAGCGTTATTTGGGACCTATCCGTATTTTATGACAGCCTGGACGACACGCGAATTCAAGACGATATAGAACGACTGAATGCACTGGTCGACGCTTTTCATGCCGATTGGCGCGGCAAGCTGGAGACGATGTCGGCCGCTGATTTCGTCCGCGCGTATCAAGCGCTGGAAGCGATTTATGACTTGCGTGGCCGTTTGGAATCGTTCGCATTCTTGAACTTTTCTACCGATACCGGGAACGCCGCCTATCAGGCACTAGTGGCAAAGATGCAAGATTTGGGCGCGGCATTAAGCCAGAAGATGGTCTTCTTCGAGTTGGAATGGAACGCCATAGAAGATGACAAGGCGCGGTTGATCCTTGATGATCCGTTGCTGGAGAAATACTGCTACTACCTGGAGGCGGATCGGCGTTACAAACCTTTTCAGTTGAGCGAGCCAGAAGAGCAGATCATCATCGAAGCGCAACTCAGCGGCAGCAGCGCCTGGACGCGCTTTTTCACTCAGTTGACAAGTGGCTTGCGTTTTGACTGGCTAGGCGAAGAGGCGAATATGTCGCTCGTCTTGAACAAGCTCTACGATGCCGACCGCGATGTGCGCGAGATGGCCTGGCGCAAGATCACCGACAAGCTCGAAGAGAAGTCGATGGAGTTGACCTTCATTTTCAATACGCTGGCGCTGGACAAAGCCAATAGCGACAGGCGCCGCGGCTACAAGAGTTGGGTATCGTCACGCAACCTGAGCAACAAGGCGAGCGACAATGTGGTAGACGCTTTGATCGAAACTGTGACGGGCAATTATGGTTTGGTCGCGCGGCATTATCGGCTGAAGAAGGCGCTGTTGGAATATGACGAGCTCTTTGATTACGATCGATATGCGCCGCTCAATTTGAAGGAAAGCAATAGCTTCTACGCCTGGGATGCAGCGAAGGATATCGTCTTGAAAGCATTCGACAAGTTCAGCCCGAGCATGAATGGTATCGCGCAGGAATTTTTCGATAACGACTGGATTCATGCGCCGGTCAGCCCAGGCAAGCGGGGTGGCGCTTTTGCCGCTTCGACTGTCACTAGCGCCAATCCGTTCGTTTTCCTGAATTATCTGGGCAATAACCGCGATGTCACGACCTTGGCGCATGAGTTGGGCCACGGTATACACATGGCGTTGTCGGGGCGCAAGCATGGCTTGTTCGCCCTGTATACACCGCTGACAACCGCGGAAATGGCATCAACTTTCGCTGAAATGCTGGTCTTCCAGGATTTGATGGCGGCTGAAGACGATGAAGAGGTGAAGCTATCGATGCTGGTTGGCAAGATCGAAGATACCTTCGCAACGGTATTCCGTCAGATCTCGATGAACCGCTTTGAAGACAAGATGCACATTGCGCGCCGCAATGAAGGTGAGTTGACCAGCGAGCGATTTAGCGAATTGTGGTCGGAAACGCAGCGAGATATGTTCGGCGATAGCGTGACTATCACCGAGGAATATGGGTTGTGGTGGAGTTATGTGCCGCACTTCCTGCATACGCCGGGTTATGTCTACGCGTATTCATTTGGCGAGCTGCTGGTTCTGGCGCTCTATCGCCTGTATCAGGAAGAGGGCGCGTCCTTTGTGCCGAAGTATGTCGAATTGCTGGCAGCGGGGGATTCCGATTATCCTGATAAGCTGTTGGCGAAGGTGGGCGTGGATATCAACGATCCAGGCTTCTGGCAGAAGGGCATAGATGTGATCGAGGAATGGATCGTGAGGGCGGAACAGCTGGCGCGCGAACGCTACCCGGAGAAGTTTGCCAAGGTAAAGCAATAAGTATGGTTCAGGAATGTGGGACAAAAGGCCATGACAGCGGGTTATTCCGGTACGCCTCTAATCAAGAAACTTGGTATTAAGAGTGGCTTTCGAATAGCCTTCTTGCGGGCACCGGCGCATTACCTTGAATTGTTGGGCGATTTGCCGGCCGATGTCACGATTGACCACGAGTTTTTGGGCGCGGAATATGACTTTGCGCATGCCTTCTATGTGCAGCGCGCAGATTATGAAGCCGAGTTTCCGCGGCTCAAATCGGCGATCCGGAAAGGCGGCATGATCTGGATTTCTTGGTATAAGAAAGCGGCAAAGATTCCAACCGATATCACAGAGAATGTCGTGCGAGATGTGGCATTGGCAGGTGGTCTGGTGGATGTCAAAGTCGCCGCGATTGATGCGCAGTGGTCGGGATTGAAGCTGGTTTATCGCCGCGAGGATCGTTGAAGCACATGGAATACGGAGAACGTCAATAACATGATGGAATTCGCCTCGACAAGCTATGAGGATATCAAGGACTGGAGCTGGGAGCAATTTCAGCCCCTGGTTGATAAGTTGCTATCGACAGATGTCGCGCCGGACAGTGTCGAAGATTGGCTAGGCGATTGGACGCAACTGGTGCGGCTGTTTTATGAAATCAGCAATCGGGCCTTTGTTGCTACCACAATCGACACGACGGACGAAGCCGCACAAAAGCGCTTTCAGTATTGCAATGAAGTTTTGCAGCCTCAATTCAGCCGCGTGCAGAATCTGCTTAATCAAAAGCTGGTGGAAAGCGGATTGATTCCGCCGGGCATGGAAATCCCCATCAGGCGTTTGAAGAATGGCATAGAGTTGTTTCGCGAAGAGAATCTGCCGCTGCTCAGCGCCGAACAGAATCTGTCCACCGAATACAACCGCGTCATTGGCGCGCAAAGCGTCGAATGGGAAGGTGAACAACTCACGCTGCGCCAACTTCAGCCGGTATTGTCCGAGCAAGATCGTGAGCGCCGCGAATGCGCCTGGAGGCTGTCCTTCGAGCGCAGCTTGCAAGACCGCGACGAGCTCAACGATATCTGGACGCGCTTCCTTGACTTGTGGGCGGAGATCGGCGCCAACGCAGGTATGGCAGATTACCGCGCCTACAAATGGAAGGAACTGAATCGCTTCGATTATACTCCCGCCGATGCGCTGTCCTTTTTCGCCGCTATCGAAGAGGTGGTTGTACCGGCTTATTCGCGCATCCTGGAGAAACGTCGGCAGGCGCTAGGCCTGGATTCGCTACGCCCCTGGGATACGCAGAATGATGTACAGGGTCGTTCACCTTTACGCCCCTTCAGCGAAGTCGAAACCTTGAAAGCGAAATCGGTAGACATCTTTAGCGCGGTGGATAGCGAGCTAGCCGGATACCTGCAGATCATGCGCGACGAAGGTTACCTGGATCTGGAAAATCGCCAGAACAAAGCACCGGGCGGTTACTGCTCTTATTTTCCGCTCTCACAGCGACCCTTCATCTTCATGAATGCGGTCGGCATGCATGGCGATGTGCAGACGATGCTGCACGAAGCGGGTCATGCGTTTCACACCTTTTCCGATGATCATCTGCCTTGGTATCAACAGCGGGATGTCTGCATGGAATTCGCCGAGGTTGCTTCAATGGCAATGGAATTGTTGGCCGCGCCGTATTTGTCGGCGGACAAAGGTGGATTCTATGACCCGGCCGATGCGGCGCGCGCGCGATGCGAACACCTGGAAGATTTGCTGCGGCTATGGTCGTATATGGCCATCGTGGCCAGTTTCCAGCATTGGGCATATACGAACATGAACGATGCTCGCGATCCGGACAAATGCGATGACCACTGGGAGGGCTTTTGGGATCGCTACATGCCCGGTGTAGATTATGGCGGACTGGAAGAATATAAGCGATTCCGCTGGCGCATGCAAATCCATATCTACTGCCTGCCATTCTATTATATTGAATACGGACTGGCGCAATTGGGCGCGGTGCAAATCTGGGCCAATTCTCAACGTGACCACAACAAGGCGCTATCGCAGTATCGGCAGGCATTGACATTGGGCACGACGGTATCGTTGCCGGAGACCTATCGAGTGGCCGGCGCAAATTTCGCATTTGACGCTGCTACCTTGCATGAGGCGGTCAGCTTGATCGAAGCGACGCTCGCGGATCTCGAGATTGTGCAGTAACCAATGGCGGGGCTGCAAATTATGGGACGGCAACTGAACTTGACACAGGCGCTACAATTGCGCGACCAACTGCGCCGGGGCGGCAAAACGCTGGTCTTTACAAACGGGCATTTCGACCTGCTGCATGTCGGGCATTTGGATTATCTGGAAAAGGCGCGCGCCTTGGGCGACGAGCTTTTTGTTGGTCTGAACGGCGATGCCTCGTCGGCGCGGCTAAAAGGCGAGGGGCGTCCGATTGTACCGGCGGCTGAGCGCGCCCGTATCCTGGCCGCATTGTTACCGGTCACGGCCGTGATCATCTTTGAAGAAGATACAGCTGATCCTCTGATTCGCGGACTGCAACCGGAAATCTATGTTAAGGGCGGCGATTATGCGCAAAAGGTGCTGCCCGAACGCCCGACCGTCGAGGCTTATGGCGGGCGCGTCGAACTGATAGATTTCTTGCCCGGCCAGAGTAGCTCCGGGCTGATCAAGAAAATCCGTGGTTTACCGTAAAATGCAGAAACCCGCTCGGCGGCAGCGATTAAGTCTGCCGCGCTCACACAAAATCGCAAACCGTCTGCCTTTGCGAGCATAGTGGTTAAACAAAAAAGAGACGCATCTCTGCATCCCTTGAGGTTTTTGTCTGAAATTAGCTCTGGCGGGTTTAGGTCAAGCGGTTGTAGAACTCAACCACTTGCTGAATATCGATCGGTGTCTGGACTTCGCCTTCTTCAGGGACACGGTCCAGAGTGACACGGTAGCTGTCTTTGTCGACAATAAGATAAGGCGGGTAATACGCCGACTGTTGCACCCATTCCTGGATGTGTACGTTTTTCTTCATTTTTTCGCTGGCTTCGACAACATCGCCGGGCCGGACCTGATAGGACGGCAGATTGACGCGCTGCCCGTTGACCATGATATGGCCGTGACCCACGATCTGCCGCGCCGCCCAAATTGTCGCGCCCAAGCCGGATTTGTAGACGATATTATCCAGTCGACGTTCCAAAAGGCTGAGCAGGTTGACACCGGTGGGTCCAGCCATCAGGGCTGCTTTCTTGTAATAATTGCGCATCTGCCGCTCGCGCACATTGTAGATGAAAGCTAACTTCTGCTTTTCATCCAACTGGTTGCCATAGTTGCTGCGGCGCCCGGAACGGAAGGACTTTTCGCGTCCGTGTTCGCCGGGTGGATAGGCGCGTTCTTCCAATATACGCGAGTATTTGGGGCGAGGCACCAACAATTCGCCGAAGCGACGTTGCGGTTTAGCTTTTGGTCCGTGATATGAAGCCATAACTTGCCATTTCCTCTTTCACGCAGGACCGCTCGGGTCCTTATCGTTTCATTTATTGCCGTTCAGATTTACAGAAATCGGCTCGTTATCCTACTCGATTCCTGGGCTAATGCTAGGGCGAGTTTGCTTTTGTGGAGTCGGCTGGCATCACTGGCGGCCTGGTAATGTCAGATTTGAGCCCGGGAACTTGCTTTTAAGTGCTGTGGCACACGACAACAAGACTAATTAGTGGCTGGCAGATTATTGAACGTCAATGTTGGCAAGCTGCATCATGTGTGGAACCCAGCCTGTATTCTTGAGCCAAGGCTGCACATCACCTGTTTGCTGATCATAAACTATGGCAACCAAGCGGTAGCTTCCAGGAGTCACTGCTGCGACATCAATCGAGAATTGGCGCAACTCGTCCTCGTGGACGAGAGGCAGATCGAGTTGGGCGACATTGTTCCAATCTTCGGAGATGAGTTGATATGACATGCTGTATTTCTCTAAACCTTCGCTAATGCGACCTGTCCACTGGTCGTTAAAGATCAACCTGGATTTGGTGGGCATCAGCTCTGCCCCATAAAAATGATAATTGACGCTTTCGGTTTGGTAGCTTTGCTGGAGGACAGGGGAGTGGCAGTCGAGGGTCCGCCAATAATACTTTACAACAACGGTATATTTGCCGGCGCGCAATTCCTCGCAGGCTTCATAATCAAGATCTTGCATTAGCGAGTCGATTTCGGACCGCTGTTCCGGCGTGACGTCGGGCGCTTGGTAATACACCCAGAATGTAGGCGAAGTTACCGCAAAGCGGCTGGCCGGCTCGTTCGGATCATCAATGACTCCGAACTTGATGCCTCGCTGCTCGAAATAGTACATTGCCGGCGTCAGACCCGATCTTGACCACAGACGATTGTAGCCCGGGCTCGTCAGAAATGATTTGTAGAAGAAGTCGCTGGTATAGACGAGGACCGCCGGTCGTGGATATGCGTCGTGGGCGAGTCGGGAAATAACCTGCGTGGGCGGAAAATGAAATGTCAGCGCTCTCAAGTTGAGCAATGGCCACCAGTAAGCGGTCGTCTGAAAATAGGCACCTGCCACGATCCATAGCAGGGCAAGCGATAGCAACCACTTGCGAACATAGAATAGTTCATAGAGTCCAGCCGAAAGAAGCAGTACGATTGGCAACCAGCTTGCAAGGTGATAGCGCATAGTAAATTCGGACATCAAACTAGTGAATTGGGTGAGAAGCGCCAGGGCAATAATGAAAAAAACCATCATAATTAGCCAGGGTTGCGCAATGTTTTTTCGACGATAGAAGCCAAGCGCCAAGCCAGCTAATGATGGGAGAAACAGAAGCGGAGCATTGTTGCTCGTTATCGTGAGCCATGAATGGATAATTTCTTGCAGATCTGCGGCGTCATTCACTTTTCTGTCGATAGTTTGGTCTAAGGCGTCCAGGGACGAGAAAACATAGGGTGCAAAAAGCAGAACCGCAAAGACCACAGTTAACGATATCTGTAACCAAGGTCTACGTTTTGGAGCGAAGAAGAGGTGATATAGACCGAGTACGAGCAGGAAAGTGCCATTGAAGAAATGCAAATTACATAGAACAAAAACTGCGACGAATAAAGCGAGATAGTCAATGCCTTTGGGCTGTCTGCAGTGATACATGATGCGAAAATAAAGCCATAGAATGATGCCGGCGGTCAAGACTATCATGGGATACATTCGGACATGGGCGAAATAATAGTTGTAAAAGGCGTTGCTAGCGACAATAACGACGGCGATCAAGCCAGCAGTCGGTGCCACAAAGTCTCGGGCAAGGCGATATGTGATAGCCAAAGACAATAGAGCGGTCAGAACAGTCAAAATACGGGCGATTGCAACGTCGTAATTGGTTAAATTGCCCCAGAGGCTTAATGCCAAGTAATAGCCAGGTGTATGGTCTGGGCTGTAGCTGCGGATGGATGCAATAATTTGCGCCGGTGAATATGGACCGTCGACCAGAAATCCAGCATGTACCTTAGAATTGAATTCGTCGCGGCTGGGCGAATAGAGGTCAATTTGGGACAAGGATAGGCCGGCGGCCACAAGGATGACGGGGATAACCCATAACCAGTGGCTGAAGGTATCCACTTTGTCACCGTCATGGAAGGGCTTCACTGATCTCTCTATTGACATACCGCAGTGCTAGAACGATCTATTGGATTTGTTGTTTTGTGTGAGCGCGGACGTCTTATTCGCTGCCTGCGAGCGGCTTTGATTCATCCCGAGTCTCGGACTGGAGAGCGGGCCAAGCATTGAGCCACCTATGCCGGCATATTCTCCAGGCGCGACATCCAATAGTGCACATCAAAGTTTTCGTCGCCGGTCAGGAAACGCCAGAGTTTGATTCGATTGACGATCTCCAGCCGTCCCGAAGCTGCCTCGAACCAGGGTTCTAATTTGCTAAGTATGTTTTGAACATTATCGGCTTCGCGCGCACCGGTGAATATTTCCTGATGGGCGCGGTAGTTTTCGTCGAGATCATCGGTATTCCAAAGGCGTAACTGCCGCACGGCCGGATTCAAGCGCAGTTTGAACATATAACGGCGTCGGTTGGTCTTGTTTTGGCGCCCGCAATGCCAAATGCCATGATGTAGAGCCAGAATCGAACCCGCTTTACAAACCATGGGAATCTGTCCACGCATATTTTGGTAGCCGGCGATATCCATTTCATTGACCTTGCGGAAGTGGCTGCCCGGCAAAAGCAACGTGCCGCCCATTTCCAGAGGCACATCGTGAGGGAAATACATGATTTGTATATCGAAGTGCGTACGCAGGTCGATGATCGAATCAGCGTGCAATCCTTGTGCCCGGCCCTGGTTAGGCTCTCGCACGTGAATCGCATCGTGGTCGAAAAGCGGATCTTCGCCAACCAAACTTTGGATCAAACCTTGAATCTGCGGAAGGTCCAGCATTTCTCGGATAGCTGTCCCGGCGTAGCATTGGGAAAGCGGCGTGCCAGCCGGCGCACCCTTTATAGCCTGATTGTCGATGTCACGCATCACTTTCTTGTTGATCTCGTCGGGGACCAACTCATCAAAGCGCAGAAAGCCACGGGCGACGAATTCCGCCATTTGCTGTGAATTGAGCAAGAATTGTCGGTCGATCATGCTTGTATATCCTCCAGTTTTTCAAAAACGAATCCATATTTCATAAACGAGGTGCTATATTCCTCGCCTGGATAAGGCGGGATCAGAATTGGATGTTGAATCAGCCGCCAGCCATCCAGCAGTGCCTGCAAACCGTTATCATAAGGCGCTTCGTTGTTGTCGCCGGTAGTGTAACGTTCCTTGCCGGTGCCATCATACAATGCCCAGCCCAGTACACGGCTATCCAAAGCCGAAGTTGCAAGATAAAGCGTCATTACCTTTTGTCGTTGTGTGCTACTCATGCAATCCTCTTCTTCGGGGTAAGTAACTCGCAGCGAATCTTACCGCAATTCGCTGGTGACGACAAAGGGAATACAGATTCGATTGCGGTGAGGAAAGACGGGTATTCTGCGGAATGATCGTGGTGTTCGGCTGTGGATTTGTGGATTTCAATCGTCATCGATCTCCACATTTATGATGACTCTTGTATCCGGAAGGTCACTGCGGTCGCGGAAGTAACGGATGACTTCATCGCCGATCACTTTGGCTTTCGCGGCCATAGCCGCGCTCTTAACCGCCCAGCCTACCAGCGGGATCAATCCAACGATCTCGCTAATGACGCCCCCGGCAATAGCGCTGGCAACGGCGCCACCAAGCACGGACATGAGATTGTTCATATCGAAAGCGCTGACTTCATAAGCATTTGCGACCTGATGTATCATTGCCGTGTCGGCAGCAGTGAGGAAAAAGGCGCTGCCGGGAATCCAGCCGGTTAAGGCGGCGCCGGTCGTCCAATTGGTTACCAGCCCACGCGCCTCGCGGTCCGCATCTTGCAAAGTTTTGGGCATCTCGGCCTCCCTGCTGAATACTAAAAATTATTATACACGCTAATCATAGCCATAGAGCGAGCAATGCGAAACTGATAAAGGAAAAGTACTTCGCCGAAAGTTTACTTTTTGGGTATATTAGTAAAGTTATGTTTGCGTCAGAATAGGGAACATCGGTGGAATGGTAAGGTGGTTATGCGTTGGACAATCTGACACAACGACATATAGTCCTTGCCACAGAAAATCCTCTTCTTGAGTGGCTACAGGGACTCCTCGAGCCGGAATTCGAAGTCTCGTTCATTTCGGAAAGAGCTTCGAAACGGGAGATTCTGCAGCGTGCGACCGCTATCGACCTGGTGCTGATCGGCATAAGCGACTGGTACTATGGCCTGGACTTGTTGCGGCAATTAAAGCAGAGTGCTGATACATGCCATCTGCCGGTTTTGCTGGTGGCGGAGCGACCATCACCTGAACAGATCGCAAACGCAAAGCAATCCGGAGCTTTTGATTGTATCGCGCGCAGCAAGGGAGATGACCTGCTCCTGGAACGTGTTCGGGAGGCGATTTCCCCAGCATGCGATCGGCAATATCGTCGGCAGAGCCAAGGAGAGTTCGCCAGGCTGGCGACACTAAACTTGCAGTCCTTCCGCATGGCAGCACATGACCTAAAGACGCCACTGAATAACATTCGCATTGCGGAGAGTATATTGCGCCGCACCGCGCCGGAGCGTCTCGAAGTTCTTCAGTCACTGGATATGATCCGCCTTATGGTGGCGAACATGAACGACATCATCGACAATTCGCTTGATGTGATGGAGTTGCAGGCTGGACAACTGCATCCGCAATTCAAACCGATATGCTTGCATGATGTGATCGCCAATGTACTGTGCCAATATGATTTCGTGGCCAACAAAAAACGCATCCGATTGCAAACCGGGAATTGCGATGGTTGGGTAGTGGGCGATGCTCCGCGTTTGATACAAGTATTGGGCAATTTGGTCAGCAATGCGATCAAATTCAGCCCCATTGGATGTGAGGTCACGGTTTACACATCTATCAAAGACGGTTGCGGTTTTATCACCGTAGCTGATCACGGACCCGGCATTCCTGATCACGAAAGGGGCAAACTGTTCCGCGAGTTTGGCAAATTGAGTAACCGAACGACAGCAGGAGAATCGAGCACAGGCTTGGGCTTATGGATCGTCAATCAATTGATGATCGCTCAGCATGGTTCGGTTGGCGCCGATTTTCCCGACACTGGTGGATCACGCTTTTGGGTGAGCTTACCCGCTACCACGGCAATCGACGATTCTGGCGAAAGCAGCGTAAAGGCGGTGTTTCCGGAGGCCATTCCCGCCAACAAGGATGATGACTTGCTGGGAAGTCCGCTTGATTCTGATGACGATAACGAAGCCGGTGGATGAAAGTTGCCCTGCTGAATGACCGCATCCCGCCGGAAGGTATGGGCGGAGCAGAAGCCGTGGTTTGGCGTTTGGCGCGGGGATTGCAGGCAGAGGGCCACGAGGTACATGTCGTTGCTACTACGCCGCGAGAGTCATTTGAAGAATTCCGTTTTGGCATAAAGACATATCATATCAATGCTGCTTATCCGGAGCGATTCCGAGCCTGGCTGTCGTTGTGGAATCCGCAAACCGTGGCTGCGCTGCGACGGCTGCTGCGGCGGCTGCAGCCGGATGTACTGAATGCCCACAACATCCATCATTATCTGTCCTATCACGCTTTGAAAGTAGCGCAGGACCTGGGCATCGCTACGGTATTCAGTTCACACGACGTTATGCCTTTCGCCTATGGCAAATTGCGCCACTTCGTACGCGAGAACGCGCAGGAAACGCGTCTTCCACAAGATTATCGCTTGCCGCCAGGCTACAATTTGCGGCAGAATCGCTTGCGCTATAATCCCTGGCGCAATCAGATCATCCGACATTATCTCAAGAGCTATGCCGATGAGCGGACGGTACCAAGTCAAGCACTGGCGGATGCCTTCAGGGCCAATGATCTGCCGCCAATGGAAGTGGTCCATAATGGCATTGATCCCTCCGAGTGGGCTCGTCCCGTCGATGCTGTCATGACGGCGCTGCAAGACCGATTAGACTTGGCGGGAATGCGGGTTATTCTGATCGCCGGCCGCTTGACTGCGGACAAGGGAACGGTGCAGTTGCTTGCGGCGATGGATCAGCTCAAGGAGTCGCTGCCGCGGATGCGCTTGCTGGTGCTTAGCGCGCGCGATATCAGCCAGCAAATCCCGGAGCGGTACCGGCATTTGCGCCCGATAATCTGCTCGGCTGGCTGGCTGAGCGGCGAAGAATTGCGGGCGGCATATCATCTGGCAGATATCGTGGCAGTACCCTCGGTGGTATTTGATACTTTTCCTACGGTTAATCTGGAAGCGATGTCGGCCGGCAATGCGGTTGTCGCCAGCTGCTTTGGCGGATCGGCGGAAGCTGTCGTCGATGGCGAGACGGGATTCATCATCAACCCGCTGGATACGCCGAGCTTTTGCGGGCGATTGCGGATATTGCTCGAAGATGATAGTCTGCGACGGGAAATGGGTCAGCGCGGACAAGAGCGAATCCACGAAAGTTTCACGCTACAAGGGCAAGTGCGGCAAATGGTGGACATATTTGAACGAGCCCGTGCAAAACCAAATTGAAAGCGGCGCATGACAAGCAAGGGGAACTGGCAAGCGAAACGCTACTGTAAGGCGGCCGATCTCAAATTGGCGCAGACAGCGCTGATGGGTTGGGTACAGCAATCCGGGCATTGCAACTATCTACACAAAGGCGATATCGGCCATCGCCTCTTTAACGGCTGCTACGGCAATGATCTGACCGAGATGTTCCGCTATTGGACAGATGAAAACGATGACATCTGCGCATTCGCGATCTTGTATCCCCCTTGGCAGGCATTCGACTTGCAGGTGGCGCCGGGCAGCTTGTTCAGCGATCAACATAGCGAAATCTTCGATTATTGCGAACGCGAAACTCTCCGGCTGGGGAATAAACATAGTTTGACGATAAACGGGCTGGTGGCGGAGGCATCTGATTGTAACCCGGCACAGATCGAGTTTATCGAGGCACGCGGCTACAAACGCGACAAACACTCGATCACTTTGACGCGACACGATCTATGGCAGGTACCGGAGGCGAGATTGCCCGAGGGCTTCCGATTTCATATCGCGACAATCAGCGATGCCGCGGCGTTGGCGGATGTGCATAATCACAGTTTTACCAACAAATGGAATGCGCATTCTTATGGTGAAGTTTTCTCTTCACCGCATCTGGAATACGAGTTTGTGGTGGTAGCGCCGGACGGCCGCTTTTCGGCTTTCACCAATTTGTGGATTGATGAGGTGAATCGATCGCTGCTATTTGAACCAGTCGGCACCCATTCCGATTTTCGGCGGCGCGGCATCGGCAAAGCGCTAATGGTTTATCTGCTGCGGCGCATGCAGGCGGAACATGACATCGCTTGCGCCTACGTCTGTCATGAATCACCCGAGAAAAACCCTGCCTCAAGCGCCCTCTATACCTCGGTCGGTTTCAAGAAACTGCATGATTTTCAAGAGTATGTTAAAAGGCTTCCCTCAACTTGACACGCTAGTGCCGTATCTAAACACTACTCGAAGTTTTGTTCACATCAAGCGACAATCTGCTACAATACGCCTGATTAGATTCAGCGGCGCAAAAAGGGGAATATTGAGAATATGAGTTTACAGATTTTCAACGTGCTGGGGCGCGAGAAGCAAGCCTTCAATCCGATCCATGAAGGACGCGTCGGCATGTATGTCTGTGGGCCGACGGTTTACGAACATTCGCATCTTGGGCATGCCAAAACCTACGTGTCTTTCGATGTGGTGGCGCGTTATCTGCGTTATCGTGGCTTTGATCTGCTCTATGTGCAAAATATAACCGATGTCGGTGGCATGCATGCCAATGAAGAAGATCAAATCCTGATGCGCGCGGCGCAGTTGAATGCCAAACCGATGCAAGTGGTCGAGACTTATGCGCGCAGCTACTTCGAAGACATGGACACATTGGGTGTTGGACGGCCGGATATCTCGCCGCGGGCAAGTGGGCATGTGCCTGAGCAGATTGAAATGATCGAGAGTCTGATCGCCAAAGGCAATGCCTATGAGGCCAATGGCAATGTCTATTTTGATGTGCGCAGCGACAGCGATTATGGCAAGCTGTCTAACCGGCGTCTGGAAGAGCAGCAGGACGAATCGCGCGAGTTGGTGGGCGGTGACAAGCGACATCTTGCAGATTTTGCGCTCTGGAAAAAGGCGGATCCGCAGCATATCTTGCGCTGGAAGAGTCCCTGGGGCGAGGGTTTCCCGGGCTGGCATATCGAATGCTCGGCCATGGCAGGAAAATACCTGGGCGCCAACTTCGATATCCACGGCGGCGGCATTGACAATATTTATCCGCATAACGAAAACGAGATTGCGCAAAGTGAATGCGCCAACGGCGTCGCCTTTGCCAACTACTGGATGCTCACGGGCAGCTTGAACGTACTCGATCCCGATGAAGGCATTCCAGTCAAAATGAGCAAGTCGCTGGGCAATTATGTGACGATCAAAGATGCCTTGCAAGAGTATCGCCCGCAGGAATTGCGTTACTTTATTTTGACCTCGCATTACAGCAATCCTGTGGTTTACAGTGAAGACGCGCTGGCTTCCGCCAAATCCGGTTGGGAGCGGCTGATGAACGCGGTGCGCCTGGTGCGGCAACAGATGAACAACGCGCCGGAAAGCGACGCTGGCAATGCTTTTGTCGAGCGCCTGTCAAGCGCCAAGAACACTTTCAGCACTGTGATGGACGATGATTTCAATTCGCCGCGCGGTATCGCAGTCTTGCAAGATCTGACGCGCGATGTCAATTCGCTGGTCAATAGCGAAACCGAAGTGGGTTTGGCGACGCTGCAAGCGATCAACGAGACTTACACGGTGCTGGGAGGCGATGTTTTAGGCTTGGTGCCTGCGTCCGAGACAACCGAAAGTGGCGATGGGCAGCGCGAAGCCGCTCTGATTCAGATGCTGATTGATATGCGGGCACAAGCGCGCGCCGACCGAGATTATGCGCGCAGCGACGAAATCCGCGATCAGCTAGCCGCTTTGGGCATTGTCTTGGAAGACCGCGCCGATGGGACAGTCTGGAAGTTAAACTGAGTGCAGGCAGTAGCGGAATATATGAGGCGCTGAAGATGCCGGAATTTCTGTATGGACACTGGGCAGTGATCGAAGCGATGCGATCGGGTCGGCGCAAGTTAATCTCGCTGATGATTCACGACCGTGCTGAGAGGCGCGGCACGACGGGCGAGGCGATGAGCATGGCGGACGAGCTGAACATCCCCGTGCAGCGGGTGCAGCGGCGCATACTCGACGACTTGGCTAACAACGGTAACCATCAGGGCTTGGTATTGCGCGTGGGTCCCTTTCCCTACTGCGATGTGGAAGAGATCTTGCAGACCGCCGCACGACGCGGTGAAAAGCCCTTCGTTCTGCTGCTTGATTTGCTAAAGGACCCGCAAAATGTCGGTTCGTTGATACGCGTTAGTGATGCCGTTGGCATACATGGTATTGTCATACAGGAACGGCGCAGCGTCGCGGTGACACCGGCCGTAGTCAATGCTTCGTCGGGTGCCGTAGAACACGTCAATGTGGCGCAGGTGACAAACCTGGTGACAGCCATGAAAGAACTGAAAGATCAGGATATTTGGCTGGTCGGCCTGGACATTGGCGCCAATATTCCTCCGCTCGACAAGACTGACCTCAATATGGCGCTCGGCGTGGTGATGGGAAGCGAGGGCGAAGGGCTGCGTCGCCTCGTGCGCGATACCTGCGACCTGCTTTTGACGCTGCCGATGCGTGGCAAAGTGGGTAGCTTGAATGTGGCGACCGCCGGAGCCATTGCACTCTATTCGGCTTGGAGCGCGCGCGATTGGAATGGCTGGGTTCACGCCTAGCTGGATGTTTTCGTCTTAACGGTACAAAGCTCAACGTAATTCGCCACACAGACCGCGACGTGGGTGCCTGGCCCGAAATCAGGCTCCGGTCAAAGATCTTAACTTTATAGCCGCTATTGCGGACAGACCGACCATAAGCACGCCACCGATAAAGAACGGCGCTGTCGCGCTAATGGATTGGAATACCAGAGCGGCGAGCAATGGCGCCAGGGCGTTCGCCGAGCTTACCAATGCCGAGCTAACGCCCAGCGCTCGGCCATATTCATCCGAGCCAACATGTTTAGTTATGAGACTGTTTAGGGATGGGCGAATCAGCGCTGCGCCAACTGATATGGGAACGACCGATAGCGCCAGCCAGATGACACCGCCAATGCCGTTATTGCCGTTCTCTGGCAAGCGAACGTTCAAAGAGCCGATCAAGGCTGCGGCGCCGGAAGGACTTTGCGCTAAAAGATCGCGCACAGCCAACTCCTTAACATAAAAGGGATGCGGCCGTTCAGGGGTTGTGGCAGTCAGCAAGAGCCCAAGAGCCAACAATGCCAGGGCGGCGATCACCAGCCGGGCTTCACCATACTTGTGGCTCCAGCGCCCGATGTAGCGCATTTGCACGATCACCAGGATGACCCCGATCAGCAAGAACAAGGCGGCGTTGCCTTGCCCCAGAAATCCCAAGCGGGTCAGGGTGAAGAGACCCAGCAAGCTCTCATAACCGAAGAAAATCAACTGTTGTGCGAACATTAACAGCAAAAGCATACCCACAACGGGACGCAACAGATATCCGGAGAAAAGAAAGGGACTTCTGGCGGAAATTACGCGCTTGCCACGCAGCGCTGGCGGGTGCGTCTCCTTAAACATGAAAAGGGTAATCAATATGGATATGAAGGAATAAACGGCCGCAGTGAAGGCCGGCACGGCCAGCGACCCGCTGAGCTCATAACTGAGGATGGCGATGATGGGACCAAAGATGAAGCCCAAGCCAAAGGCCGCGCCGGTGATGCCCAAGCCACGCGTACGATTCGATTCATCGGTGATATCGCTGAGGGCGGCTTGGGCCGTGGAAATGTTGGCGCCGAACAAACCATCCAGCAGGCGCGAAAGGATGATCAATTCCAGCGAATTCGCCAATCCCAGCATGACAAAACTCAGGCATGTCGTGACCTGGCTGATCAGCAGCAAAGGGCGTCTGCCATAGCGGTCGGAGAGCGCGCCCATAATTGGCGCACCAAATATCTGTGCTAACGGGAAGGCCGCCACGACCAAGCCGACTTGAATCGGTGCCGCTCCATATACCGCTGCGTAAAGATGCAATAGCGGTAAGATGACCGTCAAGCCCAGCATGTCGACGAAAACCATCAAGAAGATGGGGCCGACCCGCCGCGCATTTAGCGGGGTTTCCGCGAGGTTTGACACCTTGCCGAAGATTCCATACTAAAATCGAATGGTGCATACTTTAGCAGACGAGTACGCATCTACCAAAGCCACAGCTGCGGAAATAGCAAGAGTTACGAGGTTAGAATGTCATAACTACGGCTTAACATTAGTTACATACGAAATTCAGTTGCCGCCACAATTGGTTTGTGCTAGGTTTAACGTGAACTGTAGAAACGGCGCACAGGACGGCCAATGCTAACATCACGCGAATATGCCCGGTTACGGTTGCGCATGGTTGACGAACAATTGGTGAGGCGTGGCATAAATGATCGTCGAGTTCTTGATACGATGCGGAACTTGCCTCGTCATCACTTCGTGCCAGAAGAATTCAAGGACAGCGCATATGCGGATCGTCCCCTTTCCATAGGTGAAGGACAGACGATTTCTCAGCCCTATATCGTCGCCTTGATGTCGGAACGTCTCCGATTGAAACCGGAACATACCGTGTTGGAAATCGGTACCGGCTCCGGGTACCAGACCGCCATTTTGTGCCATCTCGTAAATTATGTGTACAGCGTGGAGCGATTCACACTCCTGGCGAATCTTGCTGGCGAGCGCCTGGGAGCGCTCGGCTATAACAATATCGATATCCATGTTGGCGACGGTAGCCAGGGACTCCCGGATCAGGCGACTTTTGATCGCATCATCGTAACTGCAGCCGTACCGCGCTTGCCAACTGTCTTGTGTTCACAGCTGTCTACGCAAGGGGGCTGTTTGATCTTGCCCATTGGCGATCAAGAGCTGCAGGAACTGAAGTTGATTAGCCGTCGCGGAGAAAAGTTCACTACCCGGACTTTGCTGCGTTGCCGATTCGTGCCTCTTGTCGGGCGTTATGGCTTCGGCGACCGCATCGACGACGACATGGAAGTAATCTAGTCTCCCAGAGGTACCAGGCGGTAAATCGCGCCGCCTTCATCGCCAACGGTGCCGAAATATATGGCGCCATCGGGACTGACCGCCACATCAATGCGACATTGCACATCACCTAATTCGACCGGGCGATCAAAGACAACTTGATTGCGTCCCTTGTTCAAACGCAGATGGTGTAAGACTCCAGAATTCCAGGCGCAAAAGAAGAGATCATTACGCCACTCCGGCAGGGCGGGGTGGTCATAAAAGGTGATGCCCACCGGCGCAATCGTCGGTGTGTAGCTGAGCAGTGGCGGAAGATAGGGCACCATCCCGCTGACATGTTTTCTGCCAACACATTCATAATTGGCGCGATAGCCATAATTGAATCCGGGCAAAATCAGATTAATTTCATCATCACAGTTGTCGCCGTTTTCTGTCGCGAAGAGGCGGCCGCTGACCGGGTCAAAGGCGAAATCGAAGGGATTGCGCAAACCAAATGCGTAGATGCTGCTGCCGGCAATGGGATTGTCTTCTGGCACGAATAGCTTCTCGTCTCGTATTTGGAAGCGATGAATCTTGCCATGGGGAATCTTCAGATTTTGTGGGCGCAGCGCATCGCCATAATCGCCAACGCCGACATATAGATAGCCTTCGTCGTCGAATTGCAGTCCGCCGCCGTTGTGCACCAGATAACCGCTGTCAATCGGTACCGAAAGCATCTCGATGGGGTCGTGAGCGCTGCCGTCTTGAAAGCGGAAGCGCAAGACCTTGTTCGCCGGATAATCACGGGCGGTGCCTTGTTCTGTATAGAATAGCCAGACTTGGCGATTGCTCGCGTAGTCCGGATCCAGCGTGATGTTTTGCATGCCGCGCTCTTGCAAGGCATCCACCGCCAAGCTGATGACCGGTTTGCGCTGACGGCTGCCATCGGCACGCACATAACGAACAGCGCCGGTAGCTTTTTCGTTGTAAAGCAGCTCGCCATCAGGCGTAAAAGCCAGGCCAACCGGAAAATCCGCGGCAAGGAAGTGTTCCACGCGGTAGCGCACGCCATCTGGATCGATGAATGGCTCTTGCGCATGAGCGATTGCGAGGCCAAGCCACACGATTGGCAAAACCAGGACAGAGCAGCAGAGTCGTTTCTTATCAAGTAGCATAAGGGTGGTAATTCGCAATTCGGCAAACGGTATCAGCATACCAACAATCGCACATTGAAAACATACTGCCTTGTCATCCTTTGAATGAGGATTTCCCTGTGCTAAGCTGTCACGAAGCTGGAGCCGAAGGAGAAGGATTCATGCCCACTGAAAGCGGTCCAGAGAAGATTAACCTCGACCTGATTCAGATGGTGCAACAGGCACGTATGCTGCACGACGAGACAGCACGGCCATCTGAGCTCTCCGCGGTTTATTGGATCGAAGCCAAGCGCAAATCGGGAAGTTATCCGGCGCCAACTGCAAATGCCGGTGAATGGCGTATCCGCTTGCGGGTCGATGGGATGGATGCGATTTGGGAGCGCGTCAAAGCTGCCACCGTCGCCGGCGAGCTCGGCTACAAATCCAAAGTATCGACGCGACCGGCCGCCGGACAAGCGGATCCTGAGGAGCGCTTAATTTGTGTACGTACTTATGACGCGGCTGATGCGGACGATGTCGAACGTGTAAAGCGTGCTCTGTTGGCAATTGGCTTCAGCCAGGTGGAGTACGTGGCGGACAAGTGAGATATTGTCCCGCGTCCGAACCACAGCCGCTCGGCGGCAGCGACAAGGTCTGTCGCGCTCACACAAAATTACAAGCCTCCTGCTCGTGCGAGCACAGTGGTCTGTTAAAAAAGAGATTCATAGTAGAGTTAGATTACATGGGCGACCCGGTGGGTCGCCCAATTTTACGCGATTTACATAGGAGCTAGCGCGCAACTGCCAGCGCTTGTTCCAGATCCTCAATGATGTCATCAATATGCTCAATGCCGACGCAAAGGCGGATCGTATCCGGCGTGACACCTGCCGATGCTGATTCCTCATCCGTCAAGTGACGGTGTGTGGTCGAGGCGGGATGCGCGGCTAGAGACTTGGCATCGCCAATATTTACCAGGCGTTTGAAAATCTTGAGCGCATCATAGAATTTGACGCCGGCGTCAAAGCCACCGTTGATACCGAATGTAAACAGAGCCGAGGGACGTCCACCGGTGTATTTGTGCGCCAAATCAAAATAGGGTGAGCTAGGTAATCCGGCGTAATTGACCCAAGCAACCTGATTGTGACCTTCCAGATGTCTCGCCACGGCCATTGCGTTGTCTACATGACGTTCCATGCGCAGAGACAGACTTTGCAAGCCCTGCAAGATCAAAAAGGCATTGAAGGGACTGAGCGCTGAGCCGGTATTGCGCAGTGCCACTGTGCGGGCGCGCCCGATATAAGCCGCTTTACTGGGTTATCGTCCTCGGCGAATCGCACATCAATACCGAGTTTTGGTAGCATGTGCTTAAACAGCGTATAAGTCCCGCCATAGAGCAGGGACACGGTTACGATATTGTTGCCGGCCTCGGCGAGATTGAGAATCGAATAGTTAATCGCTGCTTGCCCGGAGCTGAGAGCCAGGGCGGCCACGCCACCTTCCAGCTGAGCGACACGCTGTTCCAGCACATCGTTGGTCGGATTCATTATGTGGGTATAAATATTGCCCGGCACGGCCAGATTAGAGCGATCGGCGCCGTGCTGCGCATTGTCAAATTCGTATGCCACGGTGTGATATATTGGCACGGCTACCGCATGGGTGGATGGTTCACTTTCGTAACCGGCGTGAATCGCGATCGTTTCGGGTTTCACTTGTTGTCTCCATGATTCTTTCAAAGTAAAGTTCGCGGCACAAATTTTCCGTATTTCGCGTAATATTCAATGAGCGGCTTTGCTCAAGCACGAGAAATTTTCGCCGGTCTTGCTCAGTGTGGAACACCATGCTGGGCAGGCAGTCGTTGTTGCTTGGAGCCATAGATAATGGTGGACGCGGCTAGTGCTCGATCTTGTGCTTCCAGCGCGCTTTTGACTGCTCGAGGGTGGCGACAACGACGCCGTAGATAACCAACGCGCTGCCACCGATCTGCAGCCAGGAGGGGATCTCGCCGAAGGTGAAGAATGCGATTACCGCGCTGACGACCACGCCGATCTGCAAGACGATGGCCATCGCGGTCGCTGTGAAGAATTGCAGCGCCAGATTCATGAAAATATGTCCCAGAACTTGCGCCATCACGGCTACGACAATCGCCCAAAGGTAGCTGTTTGTCGGATAACCTGTGATCGGCGTCCGAGTGAAAACGACAAAAACCGTGGTGACCAAGGCTGCGCAAAGAAAAACGACAAAACTATAAAGCAGCGGCGGTATTAGGTTGTTCAATTGGCGCCCGATCAGCAGATAGATGCCAAAGCAAAAAGAGCCAAATAGCGCCAAGCCAGCGCCTAGCAGCGGATCGCTGCCAGCCTCGATAGCGGTTAAACCGCCGATACCCACCAAGAACACGCCAACCACTGTCAGCATCAGGCTGAGCCAGAAGCGTCGCGAAAAAATCACGCCAAAGATGAGAATCTCTGGCAAGACAATCCAGATCGGGGTTGTGCGCCGTATGACGCTGGTCATCAACACGCTGGTATATTCCAGCGCCATAAAGAGCATCACGAGGTTGATCGCCAGCCAGAAGCCGGCAATAGCGGAAAAAAGCCATTGACGTGTAGTGAGTTGGCGCAGGTCGTCGCGATAGCGGGTCCAAATAATGGGCAACAGGGCGAAGGAAACAAGCCAAAGGCGAATGAAAACGATGACCAGCGAGGGCATGCCTTCGCTTTGGGTAATGCGAATGGCGATCGGCGTGACACCGGCCGAAAAGATGATGGTGAGAAGGATGAACAGTCTGCGTCTGTCGGGCATATCCCGCTATCGCTTGGGCAGAAGACTATCGCGCCATGCTAGCACAGGCGAAAAGCGATGCACAGTGAGATATGCGTGTGCGCTAGTCTAACCTTGCAAACGCGCTGGGTGGCTGCATCAGATTTTCCGAAAGAGCTGATCCGCGAAACGTCTACCCAATTCCAGTTGTCCGGCGGTATCGTAATGGATATCGTCTGCATATTTTGTCAAATCGTCTGTGTCGACCAGGGACACGTTTTTCAGGTCTTGGGCGACCCGCGCCTGTGCTTCGCGCACAAGGGGTCCATAGGTCTGAATATGTATCGGCGGGTTCACGATACCCTGGATAAACGGCATGTCTGCTTCGTTAAGATCGTGACGCAGACGCGTAATCAATGTCGTCAGTTTGGTCTGATACTGGCGCGCGGCTCGTTCATATCGGCTGTCGCTTTCGCCTTGCATCCACAGACAACCCAAGACTCGACCATCCACGCCTTCGGTCACCCGTTGGAAATGGTTTATCAGACGCGGGTAAAGCGCGCCTTTGTCCGCGTCGTCTGTTGTTGCGGCGCGTTCCGCCGACCACTCGGGTTCCCACGCGAGCAGCGAGCTGCCGCCAACGGCATACTTGATCAACCACAACTCATCGATCTCTTTAGAATCGAGAAACGTACGGGCGAATCCAATTTCCGGACCGAAACATCCGTCGCGCGGATTTAGATCGAAAAGCTGAACACCGGCAGGCAAGTCGCTTCCATCAAGCTCGCTCAGTTGGCCATGCCCCACCATATTCGACTGACCCGACAAAATCACAATTGGTTTCATAGCTTGACTTCCTCGGGCTGGATTTGGCCGTGAGTATACTCCGGGAGATTTGCCCCTGCCATTGGCGCAGTGGTAAACTCGCGGCAGCGAGACAGAGCGAGACCGTCTGAACAAATTGAGTGGGGAGGCTAAAGCGACATGCCGGCTCAAAACGCGCCCAACATTCTGCTCATTATGACCGACCAGCATCGCTGGGATTATCTGGGTTGCGCTGGCGCTGATTTTGTCGATACGCCAAACATCGACAGATTGGCGGCATCGGGAGTTCGCTTCACGAAGGCCTTCACCAACGCGCCTGTTTGCGCACCGGCGCGAATCGGTCTTGCGACAGGCATGCACCCTGCGCGCATCGGCACTTTGGACAACAGTTGCTATCTGCCGCCTCATCTGCCGACCTATTATCAGCGGCTTCGTGACAACGGCTATCGCGTCGGCTGCGTCGGCAAGCTGGATCTGGCAAAGCCCGACAAATACAATGGGCGCCACGGCGATCGTCCCGCTGTCTATCGCTGGGGCTTCACTCATCCCGAGGAAGTGGAAGGCAAGATGCACGCCGGGCAGGGAGAGCCGACGGCTCCGCACGGTCCCTACACTCACTACTTAAAAGACAAAGGTCGCTTGACGGCATTCTGGGAGGACTACCACAAGCGAGCCGAAGCCGGCTGGATTGTTGGTGTTTCTCACGACTCGGTATTGCCGACTGAAGACTTTCAGGACTGCTATATCGGACGGCGAGCCGCGCAATGGATATCGACGATCCCCGATGATTTCCCCTGGCACCTCTTCGTCAGCTTCGTCGGGCCGCATGATCCCTTTGATCCGCCGACCGAATACGCCGAATTTTTTCGCGATGCTGAAATGCCGGATGCCATCCCAAAGAGTCTCGACGGAAAGCCGCAGTGGATACTAAATCGCCTGAAGGATTGCAGCGCCCGGGAGTTGGCGCAGATTCGCCGCCAATATTGCGCGCTGATCAAGCTGATCGATGATCAGGTAGGCGCCCTGCTGGATGCGCTTGAGACGAGGAACATGCTGGACAACACCTATATCATTTTCACCAGCGATCACGGCGAAATGCTGGGCGATCACGGCTTATGGCAGAAGCAGGTTCCTTACGAACCTTCGATACATATTCCCTTGATTGTTGCCGGGCCCGGCATCGACCAGGGCACAATTTCCGATGCGCTCGTTGAATTGAGCGATCTCAATCCGACGATCTGCGCGCTGGCTGAAGTGGATGCTGCGCCGGATATGGACGCTCGCTCATTTGATGCGATCTTGTTTGGCAAACAAGACGTGCACCGGCAAGAAATCATGACGGCTTTGCCGAATTTCCGTTGCCTGAGAACAGCTACGAGAAAGTTTGTTGACAACACCAATGACATGCCTGAGCTATATGATTTGATGCGTGATCCTGAGGAAATCCATAACGTAGCCGATGAATACCCCGATCAAGTTACCGCCATGCGTGATCGCCTCAAGCATTGTTTTTTGCCTGAGGGTCACGATTCGCGTACAATTGAAAAACGATAAGGGAGAGATGCGGTTATGAGCAACTCACGAGTGCTGGTTGCGTCCGAGCGAGAGGGGGGACCTATTGCGTAACGGCATTTCCACAGATCACGATACGAAGCCATGATATCGTCCATAGGAGAGAAAAATGTTTAATCGACACAAATCAAGAATACGGATACTGGCATTGCTGGCCTTGATACTGATTCTGGCTATCCCGGTCAGCGCACAAGACGCGATGAACGAATTTGTCATTGGTGTTAGCGAAACTGTCGTGACACTTGATATGAGCATCCGCAGTCCATCGCTGGCGCATAAGCAGGTCAGCTACGCGATCTACGAGCCCTTGTTGCGCCTGGGAACAGATGGCTCAATCAATCCGGCGCTCGCCAGCGATTGGACCATGTCGGATGACAAACTTACGATCATTCTCAACTTGCGCGAAGGCGTCGCCTTCCACGACGGCTCGCCATTAGACGCCGATACTGTCGTTTGGAATATCAACGGCGCCCTTGATCCGGACTTCGGCGATGGCGCTATGGCGGACTACGGCCGGATAGAATCGGTTGAAGCCCTTGATGATCATACGGTCCAGATCAATATGTCGGCGCCCGATGCTAATATTCTGCCTGCGCTTGCTGCCGGCAGCGACGCGCGTGCGCTTGTCATGTCCCGGGCGGCCTATGAGGCATTGGGAGCGGACGAGTATGCCTTCAATCCGTCGGGCACCGGACCATTCAAATTGGCCAGTTGGGAACCGGGAGTCGAGTTGGTCCTGGTGCGCAACGAAGCATATTGGGGGGAAAGCAGCGGTAACGCGGATCGGGTCAGCTTTAGAGTCATCCTCGATGCATCCGCCGCTACGCTGAATTATCAGAGTGGCGATATACATACCATATTCTCCATATCGGCGCAGGAGCTTCCGCTCTTGGAAGCAGTTCCCGGAACCGTCTCCGGCGCTCTTGCCCGCGGTGTGAACGTCTTGGCGCTGAACCGGCACCGGCCACCCTTCGATAATATCCACAATCGGTTTGCGGTCATGCATGCCATCGACGCGGAAACAATCATCAACCTGGCTTATGGCGGCTTGGCGCAGCCTGCGCGCGGCATTACGCCGCCGAATTCCTTTGCGTTCAGCGAGGAATCTCCGCCCGTGATCACAAGGGATCTTGATGCCGCTCGCGCGGCGCTGGCAGCGGCAGGAAACGCGGAAGGCTTTGAATTCAGCGTATCGGTTGTGTCGCAACCGTTTCGCATTCAAGTATTGGAAATCTTCCAGGCTAATCTTGCGGAGGTTGGGATCAGCCTGATCATTCAGGCGAATGAAAGAGCGCGACATATTGCCGCGTTGCGGGAGGATATCAGTATTGCCGAAGCCGGCTACGTACAAATCCTCGCGCATCGCAGCTCGATGGAAGGCTATCTGAGTCCCTTCGCCGGCTGCAATGCTACGTTGATAATCGTCCGCTATTGCACGGACGAATACGAAGCGCTGCTGGCGGAACTGCCGGGAATCTTTGATAGCGCCGAACGGGCAGCGCATGTTCGCCGCATGAATGATCTCACCTGGCGTGACATGATTGTCGTGCCTTATGTCTATCCGGAGATTCCCTACGTCTATCGCGGTGATATCATCGAGGATTTCGCGCTTAACGGCTATGGCTTGCTGGATTGGACCAATTTCAACGTTGTTGAAGGATAGTGATTATCCATTTCGTGGGGTTGCGCCGTCTGCTGCAGCCCCACGACTTGTATCGCTTTGAAGCGCTCCTCTTGATTGATTCAATTTTGAAAACCGGCAGATCCAGTGGGCTTTAGATTGGCCGGAGGGTGGACATGGGTCGCTATTTGATCAGGCGGATCTTCTTGATGGCGCCGACGATTCTTATCGTCACCTTCTTGGTTTTTCTGCTGCTATTCTTCAGCCCGGGCGATCCCGTCCTCATGCTCGTGCCTATTGACGAAATCGCTGAGATGACCGATGAAGAAATGGATCGGCTGCGACACAAGCTGGGGCTCGATCGACCCATTTATGTGCAATACGCGGATTGGCTCTTTCATGTTTTGCAGGGCGATTTGGGTCGTTCGATCCATATGCGTCGCCCGGTTGTTGATTTGTTGGCAGCTCGTTTTCCGGTCACGCTGGAACTGGCGCTGCTCAGCGTATTGGTCGCTTCGGTTGTCGCCATCCCAATCGGCATTTATACGGCTGTCAAGCCGGGAAGTGTTGGCGACTTTGTCGGGAATATTGTTGCGCTCATAGGTGTGTCAGCTCCGAATTTCTGGGTTGCCTTGATTCTGATCGTCGTCTTTGCCGTGCATTTACGCTGGCTGCCAGCTGGCGGCTTTGCCCGCATCACTGATGATCCAGTAAGACATATCGAGCGCATGATATTGCCTGTCATCACCCTGAGCACGGCGCTGATGGCGGTAACGATGCGTCTGACTCGCTCGAGTATGTTGGAAGTGCTGAATGAAGATTACGTGCGTACCGCCAGAAGCAAGGGCTTGGGGCAGCGAAGGATAGTATTTGTTCATGCCCTGAAGAACGCCCTGATACCGGTTGTCACTACCGTGGGACTGCAGATCGGGCGCATCCTGGGCGGTACTATCGTCATCGAAGTGATCTTTTCCTTCCCGGGTATGGGCAAGTTAATGTTGGATGCCATTTTCGCCCGTGATTTCCCGATCGTTCAGGGTTCAGTATTGTTGATCACTTTGGCGTATATGGGCATCAATCTTGTAGTAGATTTAACCTACGCAGTTATCGATCCACGAATTCGATATGGTTCGTGATGGAGCCCAAGGTGCAACCAGTCGATAGCGCAGGCCGCGATAAATCCATTGAAGAATTCGCATCCATGTCGAAGGACAGCAATTCGACACAACATGCTTTCTTCTTGTTTTCCCGACGTTTCTTTGCGCGTCCCCTGCCGCGTATCGCTTTTGTTCTGATAATACTCATCATCCTCGGCGCCTTATTCGCGCCAATAATCAGCCCTTACGACCCGATCAAACCGGATTTCTCCGCAGCCCGCCAGGCGCCTAGCGCAGCACACGCATTCGGCACCGATGATATTGGCAGAGACATGTTGGCTCGCATCTTGGTCGGGGCGCGGGTCTCGCTCCTGGCGGCCCTCATCCCCCTTTCCATATCAATCATCGTTGGCGTCCCGCTTGGTCTATTGTCCGGTTTGCTCAAAGGCTGGACTGACGATATCATCATGCGTTTTGTTGATGCGCTTATGGCGTTTCCCCGGATTGTTCTCATCATCGCCATTGCAGGGCTGCTAGGTCCAAGCCTGACAAACGCGCTTGTTGCGATAGGTATTGTTGGCATTGCGCCGCTGGCACGTTTGACGCGCGGTTTGACCTTATCTACGAGTGAGGAAGACTACGTCATGGCTGCCCGCGCCCTCGGCGCATCCAACTGGCGCATTATGTTTAGTCATATTTTGCCGAACATTGTGGCGGCGATAATCGTCACGGTTTCGCTGGATATCGGCGGCATCATTCTGGCTGAAGCGACGCTGAGTTTTCTGGGACTTGGGATTCAGCCGCCGAATCCCAGTTGGGGCAGCATGGTGGCGGTGGGTAACCGCTACATCCAGGTTGCGCCCTGGATTTCGCTGGTTCCGGGCACAGCGATCTTCCTGACGGTCATGAGCATCAATCTGCTGGGTGACGGCCTGCGCGATGCGCTGGATCCTTATTTGCGGAATCGATAGTTTAGCCAGACGCATAATGCGGCAAGATTTTGACAGCGCGTTCGGAGGGCAGTACAATCTGCCATGGTTTGCCCAAGTCCACCCATATAACAGCCAGTGTTCAGGAGCAATCATGGCAGAAGCCCCAACTGTTCAGCAAGACCTCGCTTCGCTCAAGCAGGAGCTTATTGCCGGAGCGGCACAGGTAGCGAGCATCGGTCTGGTGCCGCTGACACAAGGCAATCTGAGTATTCGCGATGTGCGGAGCGGTCTTATCCTGATGACGCCGCACGATTACCCTTATGATCAGCTCAAGACTAATGATGTAGTCGTGCTTGACTTGGCGGGCAATGTCATTGACGGCCATCGTGAGCCCTCGCACGAATCGCAAGTGCATTTGGCGGTTTATGAGCGACGGCCCGACGCGTTGGCTATCGTGCATGCCGAGCCGATTTACACCAATCTGTTCGGCGTACTGCACATGCCAATTGCGCCTTTGCACGTCGGCACGCTGATTGACGTGGGTGGCGAGGTGCCGGTAATGCCCTTCGCGCCAAGCGGCTCCCGGCAGTTCGGTTACGATATGCTGGAAGTCATGGGTGACAAGCGAGCGGTGGTTTGGGCGAATCATGGTATGCTGGCGGTCGGCAACAGTTTGAGCAAGGCGATTCACTGCACGGTCATGGTCGAAATCGCGGCACAGCTCTATCACATGGCGTTGCAGCACGGCCAACCCCATCTGATTCCGCAAGAATTTAGCGACAGATTGGTTGGATAAACTCCAAAAATATGCTTGCAGCGGCAAGTGAAAGGAGGTCGTTGGGCGAGAGATAGCATTGCAAGAAAACCAAGATTATCGCAATCGTTTTAGTTAAGGAGTCTGATGATGTATAAGAAAGTTTTGCTCGTACTGTTGGTCATCGCTAGCTGCGCGCCTGTATTGGCACAGGACGATGTCACGGTGGTTAACTTCCGTTCCTGGAGCCCGGTAATCGCCACTACTGAGGCGATGATCGAAGCTTTTAGCGCTAACAATCCCGATATCCGTATTGTACCGAATATCACCAATTACACGCAGTATATTGTTGATTTGCAGACGGTGACCGCGGGCGGGTCCTTGCCGGATCTCATCGGCTTGGAGCCGGGCGCATTGACACAGCAATATCGCGATCATTTGATGCCGTTGCAAGATTGTGCCGCAGCAACCTGGGGCGAGGATTGGCAAGATCAATTCTATCCCGTTGGCATCGAGCAGGCGCGGCTGGGTAATCCCGAAGGTGATGACAACATCTATGGATTGCCGGTATTGATACAGACCATCAACATGTGGTACACGGTGCCGATCTTTGAAGAAGCCGGTGCGGAAGCGCCGACCACCTATGACGAGCTCTTGGCACTGGCTGAGATGTTCAATGCGCAAGGCATCGCGCCCGTGATGATCGGCGCCGGCGACGGCTGGATCCGCCGCGATGTGTACATGCAGCTCATCCACAATATCGCGCCCGGGCTCATTTATGAAGCTGAAGATGGCAACGCGAGCTTCAGCGATGAGGCCTTTGTCGAGGCGATGACCTGGTGGCAGCGTCTGTTCGATGATGGCATCTTCCAAATGGGCGCGCTGGGTATGTCGCATTATCCGGCTGCGGTAGAGCAGATACAGGGTGGGCGCGCTGCCATGTTCCCGATGGGTGCCTGGTGGCAACAACAAGCGGCCAACCCGAATCCGCCGCCTCTTGATCAGAATCTGGCCGGTTACGCGCCCTTCAAGTTCCCCGATGTCACAGGCATGGGCGGTCCGGAAGATCTGCTCGGCGGTATTGATGTCATGCTGGGTGTAACACGCGATTCCGAGAATCCCGATGCGGCTTGCCGTGTCATCACTGACTTTATCAGTGGCGCGGGCGCGCAGGCGCTGATCAACACCTATAACGATCTGCCCGCTTATATCGGCTTGCGGCCGGAGTCTTTCGGTTCGGAGAACCAGGAAGCAGTTTGGGATCTCTTCACCGAAGATTGGCTGCCGACCGTGCAATATGCCCGTCAGCTAAAGAGCCCGGATGTCAAGCAAGCGTTGGAAGACGCGCTGGCTGGTGTGGCTGCTGGCGAGATGACACCGGCTGAAGGCATGCAACTGGTGCAAGACGCCTCGGCTTAGGAATAGAGTGATTTCCAACTCCCCTCTAAGTCTCCTCCCATTGCATTGGGGGGAGTCTTTGCCCAGGCGTGACTTAGACTCGCCTGACATCAAATGCGCCAAAGCGCAGCAGTTCACTGAAAGGCGTTTGTTGCGCAAAGTGCGTTGCCCCTCTCAAATGTTTTGGGGAGGGGGTTAGGAGGAGGGGTAGAATATTTGATCATGTCCCGAAAATGGCTGATAGACAATCAAGGTCTGTTTTTCATGGCGCCGGCCATGATTTTGTTTGTTGTCTTCGTGCTTTATCCGATATTCTATATTTTCGCTGCCAGCATGTACGACTGGGATGGCATCAACCAGGCCGTGTACGTCGGACTGCAGAATTTTGTGGAAATGTTCACCAATGACCGCTCTTTTGGTCTGGCAATTCGCAATTCGGTATTGTGGACATTTCTGACCATCTTCCCGCAGATGTTTCTCGGTTTCCTGCTCGCCAGTATCCTGACATCGGGCATACCATTTCAAAATATTTTCCGCATCATTTTCTTCATGCCGGCCATCATTTCTCCGGTGGTGCTGGGTATCGTCTGGCAACGAATTTACGCGCCTTATGGCGGTTTGCTGGCGGACCTGGGGCGAGCAATCGGCGCGCCGTTTTTGGTTCAGCCCTTTATTGCTGATCCCAAGATCGCCATTTATTCCACCATCGCTATCAACGTCTGGCAGTGGACCGGTTTTTCCATGTTGATGTATGTGGCGGGTTTGCAAGGGTTGTCGGAAGAAGTGCTCAGCGCAGCCGAAGTGGATGGCGCCAACATCGCGCAGCGGATTCGCTACGTAATCTGGCCGATGCTGCGGCATGTGCATCTGACGTTGATTTTGCTGGGCGTCATTGGCACCTTGCAGACCTTCGCTTTGGTTTTCGTGTTGACGCGGGGCGGACCCAACCACGCCACCGAAATGCTGCCGACTTACATCTTTCTGAAGGCTTTCACGCTGCAGAGCATGGGATATGCTTCGGCGGTGGCGGTCGTGCTGCTGGTGATCGCCTTGAGCGCCAGCATTTTCCAGGTGCGCGTTTTGGGCTCGCGTTTTACGATTGGCAACTGACCCGCTGTGGAAGGCAATGTGGCGATGGGCGGGAAGAGCGAAGCTTGCGAATGCAGCACAGGACGGGAAAGGGGCAGCAAATGGGCAAGAGACGACGGCAAAAGTGCAGCAAAGGGGCAACAGAGGGCGGCGAAATGTCATCACTTGGCAGCAGCCTATCCATACAGTATCAATAGAGATGCGTATTTTGCCAGTTTGGATGGGAATGTGCAGGGAGTTGATCTGTTGCAGGTTGTTGATGCAGATAAGCGGTCTGATTGCCATAGAGCCGAGCGTATCACCACCTTGAGGGGATGTGGGGACTATATGGACGCGTTTTTTGTCGGATTGATTGATGAACTCTTGCTGAGGAGCGGATCGAGAGCGGAAGCTGTCTTTTCCCGCGCTGATGCTTCGGGGTAGGTTGAAAATGAAAGCCAAGGACAAAGGACAATCAATCACTCCGCGCCATTTGGGTAAAATGCTGGCATTAATCTTTGTCAGCGTACTGGCGTTGATCTGGCTGGTGCCCATCATCATGATGCTGGTGGTTTCGTTCATGCCGCCGGATCAACGGGCGCCGCGCTTCGGTGGCTTGCTGATCAGCGGGGTTAGTATTGACAACTATTTGACGGTCTTCCGCGATGCGCCCATCGCGCAGCATTTCATCAACAGCATTGCCGTGACCATCCCGTCAGTTTTTCTGGTGGTGGTCATCAGTTCGCTGGCGGCATTTGCCTTGGCGCGTTTGAAGTTTTTCGCGCGCGATATCTGGTTTTATCTGCTGATCATGACCTTGATGCTGCCGATACCCACCCTGGTCGTGCCCATTTTTCAAATCAACAAGGCGCTGGGACTGATTGACAATTATATGGGATTGATCTTGCCCTACACTGCGCTGGGTGTGCCGTTTGCCATTGTCATATTGCGCAGTTTTTTTGCCGGATTTCTCAAGGAGATTGAAGAAGCGGCGGTGCTGGACGGCTGTACGCCCTTTGGCGTTTATTGGCGCATCATGATGCCGGTGAGTTGGCCGGCTGTCGCCGTTGTTATCATCTGGCAGTTCATGACCTCCTGGAATGAATTCATCCTGGCGCTGGTAACCATGAGCTCTAACGAGGTGAAACCGCTGACCCTGGTGCCACTGGTCTATAGCGGACAGTTCATGATGCGGCCGGGACCGATGTTTGCCATCCTGACGTTAATCACGCTTCCGGTCATTGTCGTGTATTATTTAATGCAGCGCTTTATGGTATCGGGGTTGACGGCCGGTGCCGTGCGCGGCTAACAGCCCAACAGAAGCCGCGCGGCAGGAGCGATAAGGACGGGCGCGCTCGCGCAATATTGCAAGCCTTCTGCTCGTGCGAGCATTTCGGTTTGTCAAGAAGTGAAAGCAACCAACTGGCGCGACCGACATTCAGCAGGCAGGGAAAAGCAATCATGAGTTTGATGGGCATTGATGTGGGTACGACCGGATGCAAGGTGGTCGCTTTTAATGAGGCAGGCGCGGTGCTGGCGCAAGCCGGACGCGAGTACCCCCTGCTGAATCCACGGCCGGGCTGGTTCGAATTGGAACCGGATCTGGTTTGGTCGCATATCTGTGAGTGCCTGCTGGCGGTGAACGCGCAGCTTGCTCATGATCCGGTCTCTGCCCTGAGCATTTCCTCACAAGGCGAAGCCGTCATTCCGGTGACCCGCGATGGCAAGGTTCTGGACAACAGCCCCGTCAGCTCGGACAGTCGAAATCGCCAGCAGACTGCTCAGCTGGATGAATCCCTGGGTGTGCAGCGGCTATATACTGTGACCGGGCAGCCGCTCGGCACGATGTATAGCTTGCCAAAAATATTGTGGTGGCGCGATCATCGGCCGCAGATCTTTGACAAGAGTTGGAAATTCTTGTGTTATACCGACTTCGTTGCCATGCGACTGGGCGTTGAACCGGTCATCGATTATGGCATGGCGGCGCGTACGCTTATGTTTGATGTGCGCTCGCTGGATTGGTCCGATGAGTTGCTGGCGGCGGCTGGCATAGACCGGACAAAAGTGGCGCGCGCGGTCGCCAGCGGGACGATCGTTGGCGATATCCCGGCAGAGCTGGCGCAAGGTTTTGGTTTTCATCGCCCGGTGCAAGTGGTCGCGGGCGGTCACGATCAACCTTGCGGAGCCTTGGGCGCGGGCGTTTTGGCAACCGGCACGGCGATGTATGCCATCGGCACTACCGAAGCGCTGGTGGCGGTGACTGCAGAGCCGCACGACGATTTGCTGCAACACAATGTCTCGTTTTACCCGCATGTGGTGCCGGATACTTTCATCACGCTGGCTGGCAACCAGACTGGCGGACGACTGCTGCGCTGGTATCGCGATGAATTGGGGGCGGCGGAACGGGCCATAGCCGAGCGTGAAGGGCGGGATGTTTACGATGTGATCGTCGAGCAGATCGATGATGCGCCGGGTGATTTGCTGCTGCTACCTTATTTCGCCGGAAGCGGCACCCTGTTCAGCGATCCACTGGCTAGCGGCGCAATGATCGGGTTGAGCTTCAATAGCCAGCGCAAAGACATCGTGCGCGCCATCCTGGAGGGGTTGACCTACGAGCAGGCGCTGAGCTTGCGTACCCTGGCGAGCCTGGATATTGAGATCAATCATTTGACGGCGGTCGGTGGTGGCGCTCGTTCCGACAAGTGGATTCAGATCAAGTCGGATATTACCAATTTGCCCATCCAGGTGATTCATACGTCGGAAGCGGCCAGTTTGGGTGTGGCGATGTTGGCCGGTTGGGCGACCGGTGTCTATCGCGATCTAGCCGAAGCCGCGCAGCAGGTTGTGCATGTGCGCAAGACCTATCTGCCGCGCGTGGACCGCGTTGAGCATTATCAGCGGCAATTGACCATCTATGCCGAATTGTATCAGGCTCTGAAGCCGTTATACCGAAAAATGGCGGCTGACGCCCGGGCGTAGCTTGGGGGATTACTTTCCGCCGTGCAGGCGGCGGCGCCGTTCTTCAACCTGTGCTACGACATTGTCGTTGACCGTGGGGGTTTCTTTTTCTTTTTCCTGCAAGCGCGAGATATCCGGCTGCAGCAAATCGTCCTTGCTGATGACGACATCGCTATCCTTGAATTCGATTTTGCCTTTTGGGTTGCTTTCCAGCGCACCCTTCACTTGCTCGATCTTCTCGACCTTTGCCTGTTCGTCCGTTTCGGGATCGTCCGTAGCGGACACTTCCTGCGCTTCATCAACCGCTTCAGCATTTGGCTCTAGCGCGGCTGCGTCACTCTTGGTCGCTTGACCGGAGACGACGGCGTCTGTAGCATTGCGTAGATTCTCGGCTTTGCCTTGCATCTCATTGAGCGCGGTGCCAACGTTCATAGTGGTTTCCACGGCGTCTTTGGTGCGACGAAAGCGATGAAACCAGCCGCGCGCTTGTTCTTGCACTTTATCAGCGGTGGGAGCCTCGGCGTCGCCCAACGCCCAGCGATAACCCAAGTAAACGCCAGCACCGATGATGAGGAAGGGCAACACCGTCTGGATCAATTGCACCACGATGCTCATCACGGCCAGCGCCGCAAGAGTGACTAAGACGACGATGACCAGCTTGATTAGCTTATTGCGCTCAATATCCATGGGACCTGCTCCTCAATCCGCCCAGCTTGCCCAGTCTCAAGGCATGACGAACTGTCACTATCAGCATTTATTATACGCTATTTGATGGGAAAGTTGCGTAACTCTGGCGTGACCGCGATGATTTAGTCGCATGCCGGCGACGATATTATGCTATAAAGAATCAGCAAGACTTGCATTGTGTCGCGCCAGTGACCGCTTGAGGAGGCAAGATGCCTAGCAATGCCATAATCTCTCACGCGCTGGTTTTGCCAGATGATAACTTTTATCAGTGGCTGGCGATGGCGCGCCCTTACACTGAAGCCTTTGAAGAGGTGGCGGTGGTGCGCTCGCCGGCCGGCAACGATCTCAATCGCTACCGCAATGTCACGGCGGTGGATGCGCCTTTGACCTGGATGAGCGATTCTGCCTTGCTGCATATCCGCAGGATATATCCGCGCGTGGTAATGGTGGATACCATCAATGCCCAAACGCCGGAAGAATTAGAGATTGTTCTGCAGGCGCGCATCGATAACAGCGATCGCTATGGCGAGCAGGATGAGGGAGACCAGCATATTTTCCTGCGCTTCGTCCTGGAATGGCCGACGATGGCGCGTCCGATGAAGGTTCTGCACAGCTACAATGCCAAGGCGAGCCAGGGCAGCTTGCGCGAGGGCATCGATTTGCATAGCGAGGCGGATGCTGAAGTGCTTTGCGCAGCAGCCGGCGAGGTCAGCGCGATTGGCGGCGCCAGCAACGATTACGGTTTCCGCAGCTATTTGCAAGTCGAATCGGTCGTAGAAGGGGAGCGCTTCGTCACCAGCTATGAAGGTAGCAAATTGCCGCGCGTCAAGCAGGGAGATCAGGTGGAGTTGGGGCAGCCGCTGGCAAAATCGCAAGACGAGCGCTTGCGAATTGTCTTGCAGAATCCGCCGGACAATGGCGATACCTTCAGCCATATCGCTAACGCGGTCAATCCGCGCGATCACATCTATATCCCTAAATTCAAAGTGCGACCGACCGTGGACAATTTACGGGTTCGGGTCGTGCCCAGCCTGCGTGGCAAGATCAAGGGCAATGTTCAAAGCTGGCATTTGCTGGAACCGCTGGAACATCACGGGCGAGCGATGGAGAAGATCGGCGTCAACAGCAATTGGCTCAAGATTCGCTCTATCACTGGGCTGGAAGGTTATGTGGCGGCCTGGCTTTTACAAGCCACTACCAGCACGGAAGGCCAGCAAGCCTTCTTCGGCGTCAATCCAGTTGGCGTTAACCTTGATGTGTATCATGCGCTTGGCAAACCCAACCCTTCACGCTTGAGCGGATTAGGCTGGGTACGTTTTGGTTATAACGTTTCCAACTTTGTCGGATCGGAAGATATTGGGGCTGCGCTGCAGCGTTATTTGCCGCTGATCGAGTCTTATCGTGAAGCTGGCTATCGAGTGGTATTTACCACCAGCCATCAGACTTATGGCGAGGGGCGCAGCCAGTTCTGGCCCTGGTCGCAGATGACGGACGATAAATGGGAACGACTCATTGAGCGCTTCGCGGGCATGATGGCCGATATCGCCGGGCAGTGGGCGAGCCGCGAACTGATTTCTGCCTGGCAGATCTGGAACGAGCAAGATGCGCCAGTTGGCGCGGTGGCCTCTGTGCCGATGTCCGCGCAGAACTACGCAAGAATGTTCACACAGGTACATCGTGCTATCCGCAGCGAAGACAGCAAGGTGCAAATCATCACTGGCGGCTTCACCGGCGGACCGCGTCGAGGCAGCATCTATGCCCGTCAACTGCTGCGAGGGCTGCCATCGGATATCACGCCGGACGGCATCGCCTTTCATCCTTATGGGCGCGGTCTGAATGATCAGCCAACCTATGCCATATTCGGGCATATCGACGAATCGGTTTGGGCGTATAGCGCGGTGCTGCCAAACAAGCCGCTGTGGATGACCGAGTGGGGCGTGCTTGATCGACCCAATGATGATATCAACCACATTAGCAAATACGCCACTGATATGGTTCGGCACTTGAAAGTCAATTACCCGGGCAAATTCGCCACGATCATCTGGTATGCCTGGGCAGAGGGCATGCACAATGGTTACGGATTGGTGGATTCAAACAGCAATCCCCGTCCCCCGCTGACCGAGCGCTTCCTTTCTTCCTAGTGTATGCACGGCAATATCAGGGAAGTGTTAAACATCAAGGAGTTGCGCCCCTGTCGGTTACCGCACAGAATTTTTTGACCAGCGAGGACACAGAGAAATTCTTGTAGAATTAGACAAATACGCCATATCTTCGATGCTTACCTCTTCAAAAACGGACATTAACTTGCGTCAAGACGAACCAATCGCGTAATATTAGGGGTAGCGTAGTTTAGTCACGGGAGGCCGATCATGAGCTTTGATCGCAGATATATTGTTTTGTGGATGGTCCTGGTCATGGCGCTTGCTCCGGTTGTGCAGGCGGATAGCTCCTGCGACTTCAGTTTTTCCAATTACGCCCGCGCCGTTCAGCTGCATGATATGGGCGACTATGATAAGGCTTTGCAGCACTATCATTGCGCGCTGGAAAACGACCCGGACGACGAGATCATTCCGGTATTGATCGCCAACGTCTATGAGGATATCGCCAGCGCGAGCAGTGCCTGGTCCGCTGAAATTGTGAGCGCGGAGCTTGATGTTGTTCAAGTTTCATCGACGAACTTGCAGCTTGTGTCACTGGGAAAGAATACGCTGCCGATCCTCGATGATAGTGGCGCCATAGCGGCTAAGACACCGGTGAAGAGCGAGCCGGCCTCGCCGATGCCGGAAACCTTGCGTCTCGCGGCAGTAACTTTCGCAGCACGCGGTGAATACGCGTTGGCGTTGGGTCAATATCTGGCATTGCTGGGCTTTGAGCCAAATAATGCCGAGACTCACTTCAGCATCGCCTATGCCTGGCACGCGCTTGATGCGCCGCGCAGCGCCCTGCCGCATTTGCAGCGGACGCTGGAACTGCGCCCGGATCATCTGAGTGCGCAATACTTCCTTGCCATCACGTATAGCCAATTGGGAGGGCGCGCCGAGGCATTGACGCTGACAGATGAGCTTTTCGGCCAGTATAGCGGGGACTACGCCTGGCCACTGGTGATGGGTCATGTCTACCGCAATTTGGGTTATGACGCTATCGCGGGCGGGCAGTTTTATGATTGGATTCGCCAGATAGAGCAAGTGAGCAGCGAGGCGGAAATCATCAGTGACACGAGCGCACTGACGATGAGTTATGGCCAAGTTTATCGCTTGAAGTTTCAGGCGCTAAGCGGACAAGGAATTGACATATCTGCCAGGTCGCGCCTGGTCAATAGCGCAGCGCTCGATCCCTTGATTGTGGTGTTGGATCCTGACGGCGTAGCGATCGCCGGGGATGATGACAGTGGAAAGCTATTTGATGCTGCGCTTTCCTTCAGGGCGGATCAAAGTGGCGAGTATGTGCTTTTGGTATCGCACGCCGGAGGCAGCGCCGCCGGAGAATTGATCTTGCGGATCAATGGCGCCGTGATCTAGCCTCCTGACAGCTTGCGTGATAAGGCGAGGCGAGCACGCCTGGCGGGTGATTACGAGGAAGCGATCTCCTGGACTAAAGCGGCGATCGCGCGGGCAGGCGGCAGCAGCGAAGATTACGCGTATCTGGCTTATTATTACCAGTTGCAAGGCGATTTGGCTGCGGCTGGGCAGGCATTGGTCCAGGCGTTGCAGCTGGAGCCGACGCGAAGTGATCTGCGCTGTAAACCGGGCATGGTTTACGAGGCGCAAGGCGAGTTTCAAGCGGCGCTGGCGGAATTTAGCGAGGTGATTTCGCGTAAACTGAGTGACGATTGCGCCAATGAAAATCGGCGCGCGCTGACACGGGTGATCAATGAATTGGCAAGTGAGAGCGCGAGAACTGTGACGGTGCCGGAAGCGACGGTGCAAGATCTGCTGGATAAGGCGCGGCAGGCGCAATTGGCGGGCAAATTTTACACGGCGGCGCATGGCTTTCGCGATGCCTTGCAGATGGATGCGAGCTTGCATCATGCGCGCTGTGAACTGGGTGCGATTTACGCGAAATGGGGCAATTGCGGTTCTGCGCTGGAAGCATTTGATCGGGTATTGCACACGGATCCCGAGCGCGAGTGTGCCCGGCAGCAGCGTAATGCCGCAGTGCGGAAGATGATGAAGATGATACACTTCTTGCCAATGACCGCCGCGGACTTCATTTACCACGCGCGCGTTTATGTGGAACTGGAGGATTGGACGCAGGCACGCGATGCTTTTGTTATGGCGCTGGAGCTTAATCCGCGGCGTAGCGATGTACGCTGCGAATTGGGCATGGTCTATGTGCAATTGGGAGATGATCGCTCTGCGCTGGATCAATTTGACCGCGTGCTGACGGAGCATATCGTCGATTCGTGCGCTTGGCCAAATCGCGACGCGCTGATGCAGCGAATGCGAGATGATTAACGGGCAATGCTCCACCGCAGCCGCTCGGCGTCAGTGATTAGGACGGCTACGCTCACACAAAATAAGAATCGTTCCGCTTGGGCGAATAGCGCGGTTTGTTAGAAGAGGGTTCGAAAAGCGGCTCTTCATACATTCGCAAGGAATCCGTTAGGTACGCTCTATAATATCGGCTTAGGCTGAGTATGTAGACAGCGTGAGGGGCAGGACAAGCTGCTCTTCTTGATTATTTGTGAGAGAGCAATCACCATGAGAAGGATAACAGTCCTATTGCTAGTATTTGTGCTGGCGCTGGCCACTGCGGTACAGGCGCAGCGTGATCCGAAAGATATATTCGAGGGCGCAATGGCCGCGCCGGAATTCCCGGCGGAATTGGATTGGATCAATATCGATCAGCCTTTGACGATGCAAGGTTTGCTGGGCAAGATCGTCATCTTTGACTTTTGGACCTACGGCTGCATCAATTGCTTGCATATCATCCCGATTTTGGAACAAGTGGAAGAGAAGTTCGCCGAAGAAGTCGTGGTGATCGGTGTGCATTCGGCGAAGTTTGACAACGAGGGACAGACGGAGAATCTGCGGCAGATCGTGCAGCGATATGGCGTGCACCATCCTGTCGTCAACGACAACGAATTCGCCATCTGGAATAGCTATGGGGTGCGCGCCTGGCCCACTGTGGCGGTCGTGGAGCCGCGCGGAAATGTTGTGGTGCGGCAATCTGGCGAGATTCCCTTTGAAACTTTCGACGCCTTCCTCAGCGGTATGATCGCGTATTATGATGGGCTTGATGCGAATATCATCGACCGCAGGCCGCTGGAATTGGCGCTGGAGGGCGCTGGCGATCCGGGTACGCCCTTGCTCTACCCGGGCAAGGTCTTGGCGGATGAGGCAAGCAACAGGCTCTTCATTGCCGATAGCAGCCACAATCGTATTGTCATTGCCGATCTGTCGAGCCACAGCGTTTTGGATATTATCGGGTCGTCGGCACGCGGCTTCGAGGATGGTAAATTTGCAAGCGCGACCTTTGACAAGCCGCAAGGTCTCGCGCTTAATGGCGATTTGCTGTATATCGCAGATGTCAATAATCACGCCATCCGCGTGGCGGATATTTCGGCTGGCACGGTGGGTACGATCGCGGGCAATGGCGCTATGGGACGTCAGCGCATAGCCTTTGGCATACCGGTGGCGGATCCACTGAATGTGTCGCTGCGCAGCCCTTGGGATCTCGAGTTTGATGATGCGGGCACACTGCATATCGCCATGGCCGGCACCCATCAGCTTTACATTTTCGATCTGAATAGTGGTGATCTTTATCCTTCGGTCGGCAACGGAAGCGAAGCAAACTTGAACGATGTCAGCCTGGCTAACAGCGAATTGGCGCAGCCTAGCGGTCTGTATTATGCCGGCGATGGCAAGTTGTTTTTTGCCGATAGCGAATCGAGCACGATTCGGCTGGCCGACTTCACCAATGATCTGGTAACGGTGGTATCGGGCACGACAGATAATCATCTCTTCCAATATGGCGATGTCGATGGCGAATTGGGTATCAACCGCCTGCAACACGCCCTGGACATGCAAGGCGTAGCCAACGGCGACTTGTACATCGCGGATACCTACAACAGCCGTATCAAGCGCGTTCCCGCCGGCGAGACCGGCACCTGGACGGCCTTCGGGTTAGGCGGATTAGGGGGATATGCGGACGGCGATGCGACGATCGCGCAATTCGATGAACCGGGCGGATTGAGTTACGCCGATGGCACGCTCTATGTCGCCGATACCAACAACCACGTGATCCGTATGATTGATTTGGCAGCGGGCACGGTGGATACGCTGGAATTCAGCAATCCCGAAGCGCTGGTTATCGACCAGCAAGCCTTGACTATCCTGGGCGGAAATACCGCGGACAGCAATATCGTGCAACTCGATATTCAGCAGGTGGCGGCAGGGGAGGGCAACATCAGCCTGAACTTGAACTTGCCTGAAGACTTCAAGATCAATCCATTGATCGATAGTCAGTTGAGTTTCGCGGCGGATGCGGCAGTTCTGGAAGTCGCGGTTACCGTGATCGTTGCCGAGAAGCGGATCGATATTCCTGTCACTTTCAGCGCCGGCACGGACGGATTCAGTGCCGAATTGACCTTGTATTTCTGCCGCGAGGGTGCTGAGGCGCTCTGCTTCATCGATACGGTCAATTATATCGTACCTGTCGATGTCGCGGCCGATCATGAGCAGGCCGAGATCGCGCTGGAGCGGGCGGTGATTGCGCCGGATGTGTAGGCTAAGCCTGCTTCGATAATATGTCTGATACGGTAAAGTGGGCGGCTCGCTGAGTCGCCCCTACGATGCGTCGATTCACGGCGAAACGTGTTCGGCTATTTCGCCCCGACTTTCACGCTGCCGTCGGCAAGAACGCCGCCGCGGACGAATTCCACTTTGACAGTGCTGCCGATCTGCATCGATGTTAGCATGAGTTGCAATTCGTCGACATGCGCGACCAACTCGCCGTCCAGCCCGGTCAGGATATCGCCCACCAACATGCCGGCCTCCGCTGCGGGGCTTTCGCCTTCGATGGAAACGATCAACAAGCCGGTGTCTTGATCCAGCGCCTCGGCGACGATATCGGGCAAGCGCGCTTCTTGAACGCCGATGCCCAGATAGCCTTGCTGTATGCTGCCATCCGCGAGCAATGCGGCGACTGATTTACGGATAGTCGCGACAGGCACTGCCATACTCGTACCCCGCATGAAACCCGATGTATTCAAGCCATGCACTTTGCTATCGGCGCCAAGCAAGGGACCGCCGGAAAAACCGGGATACATGACGACATCGGTTTGAACGAAACCGTCGGCGAGGGCTCGCCCCCGGCCGCCAGCGCGGCCATCCAGTTGCATGGCTCGCCGCTGTCGCCGTCCACGTCCGTGACCGGCGCGCATTCTGACGCGGCGCCTTTGCATATCGGCTGGCTGCACCACGCCGCTGACTATGCCCCATGTCGCCTTGACTTTTTCGCCCGGTCGCCCCAGCGCCATAATCAGATTGCCGACGCGCAGGCTATCATTTGCCGACCAATCGGCCGGGTTCAGGGTAGCATCGACCTGCAGGACGGCCAGGTCATTATGTGGATCACGACCCAGCAGCCTGGCGCTGATTTGGCTGCCGTCCGCCAAAGCGACCGTGATATCGTCTTCAACTTCGACCACGTGATGCGCGGTCACGATGAGATTTTCGGACCAGGCGATGCCAGTGGCCGGCAAGCGCTGCCGCGCATCCACTCGCAGTACGCTCAAGGAGGCAGCTTCCACAAGATCTGCCATATTGTCGGATATTTGCTGCACTAAAGCTGTCACATTTGTCTCCTCATTGGTAATCGTTGTACACATTGTGCCGCAAGCCAGCAGCGGCGCACATTCAACTTATGGCGAGGGTTGGCCTAAACCAATGGTCAGGTCGAGCAAGATCCGGATATAGCCGACGAACACCGCTCTGCTAGAATAAGCCGGTTCGTTGCAGCTATCGGGAGTTTCATTCCTTGTCGATCATTCAACTCGGGGCGCTTTTCACACTGGGAGCGCTATGGGGCGCATCCTTCATTTTCATTCGCATCGCGGTCGAGCCCTTCGGTCCGGTATTTCTGATGTTCGTCCGTGTGACGATAACCGCATTGATTCTGCTTGGCTATGCGAGCTTACGCGGAGTTCGGCTAAACATCCGCGGACATTGGCGGCGCTTCTTGGTTCTGGGTCTGTTGGGTTCGGCATTGCCATTCACTTTGATTGCCTGGTCGGAGTTGACTCTGACCGGCTCGATGGCGGCAATTCTCAATTCCGCCACGCCGCTTTTCACCGCTCTCATGGCGGCGGTTGCATTGGGAGAACGGCTGACGGTTTACAAATTGATAGGCGCGCTGCTTGGCATTGTCGGCGTGACAATCACGGTTGGGGGCAGTCCCTTGACGATGGACAGCGCATTCATCCTGGCAACGCTGGCATCATTGGGCGCGGCTCTGAGTTATGCTGTCGGCGCGGTTTTTGCCAAGCGAGCCTTGCAAGGTCTCAGCAATATGTCGATGTCCACGGGGCAGTTGATCGGCGCTACAGTGATTCTGGCGCCGGTTTCTGCATTTGATCTGCCAAAGGAAGTGCCGCCCGCAGCAGCGATCGGGGCGTTCTTGGCGCTGGTCATTGCTTGCACTGCCTTCGCCTATCAACTGTATTATTATCTCATCATCAGCGCGGGCCCCACCAAAGCCTTGACGGTCACCTTGCTGGTTCCGGTCTTCGGGGTTTTATGGGGCGCGCTCTTGTTACATGAGCCGATCAGCCCGGGCATGATCGTCGGCTTGGTGATTGTATTGTTCAGCGTTGGTTTGGTCACTGGCATGATCGCGCCGGGCAAGCGGGGGCTAGAAACGATAAAGCCCTCTCGCTAGTTAGCGAAAGGGCCTCGATCTGCAAGCAATTGCAGGGATTTTTTATCCGAATCGGGAATGTGAAACGACTACATATTCAGGGCGTCGTAACCCGGGCCACTGGTGAAAAAGTCGTAATTGGGCTGAATATCGGCGGTGAGATCGACGACATCGCCCTCATCATGTTCGACAATGACTTTGGTATCGAAGGGAACGCGTTCCTGGCCTTCCATCATCTCGTAATCGGAAACAACTTCCTCTTCGATGAAAATGGCTTCGTAGGGGCATTCGGGAATGCAAGCGCCGCAATCGATGCAGGTGTCCGGATCGATAAAATACCAGGGCCATTCGTTTTCCGGCTTTCCGGCGATGATGCATTCTACCGGGCAGACTTCGACACAGGCTCCATCCCGCAGGCACAGGCTGGTAATGATATGGGTCATTTCGCTTCTCCTTGATCGTGTCTCACAGCTGATCAATCGGCGTCGCAGCCGATAGTTGATGTCATGATGAATCGATTAAGGCTATGTTAGCCTATTTTGCCATGGTCTGCTAGACGATTGTAAGCGCGAATATCCCGCATTTTAACCCATGAATTGCGCCAGGTCACGAGGCGAATGAGCCAATAGTGAGCTGGAAATCATAGACGTTGTCGCCACAAAGACGTCTGCTATAATTTCTTTATTGCTCCAGTAGCTCAGTGGATAGAGCATTGGTTTCCTAAACCAAGTGTCACAGGTTCGAGTCCTGTCTGGAGCGACAAGAGAGTCAGACCGGGAAATCCGCCCGGTCTATTTGTTTCAACGCTCTAATTTGCCTAAAGGCGGATGTCCTGCGCAAACGTTTTTATGTTCGCGCTGGACGCGGCCGCAAAATTGTCCAGCTTCATCGCGCCCAGGTCTTCATCGCTACGCAGCCTTACGCTGACCGTGCGCTGTTCGACATCGCGATCGCCGACGATGAGCAGCCAGGGGATGTTCATCTGACGATGCTGTTTGATCTTCGAGCGCATATTACGATCTTGCAAGTCCGCCTTGGCGCGCATGCCATGTGATTTGAGCAACTGCTCAACTTCGCTGGCGTAGTCATTGTGGCTGTCGCGGATGGGGATAACGATGGCTTGGGTGGGCGCCAGCCAGGGCGGGAAAGCGCCGGCAAAGTGCTCGATCAGGATGCCGATGAAGCGCTCCAAACTGCCGAAGGGCGCGCGGTGTATCATGACCGGTCGCTTTCGTTCGTTGTCGCGATCGACATATTCCAGGTCGAAGCGTTGCGGCAGATTGTAATCGACCTGCACCGTGCCCAATTGCCACTCGCGCTTTAAGACATCACGCACCATGAAATCCAGTTTGGGCCCATAAAATGCGGCTTCGCCCGGCTCGAGATGGTAGTCCAGGCCCATATCCTCACATGCAGCGATGATTGCTTCGGTGGCGTTCTCCCAGAGATGATTGTCGCCGACATATTTGTCGCTAATCGGGTCACGCGTGCCGATGCGAGCGCGGAAATCCGTCAAGCCCAGCGCGCCGAAGACGTGCTGAATCAGCTGGACGACCCCCTGGAATTCGCCCAGCAATTGATCGGGCCGGACGAAAAGATGGGCGTCATCGACGGTGAAGCCGCGGACGCGCGTCAGCCCACGCAATTCGCCGGATTGTTCATAGCGATAGACGGTACCGAACTCGGCATAGCGCAGGGGCAGATCACGATATGAGCGTGGCTGGCTCGAATAGATGCGGCAATGATGCGGGCAGTTCATCGGTTTGAGTATGAATTGATCGCCGTCGACATCGATGGGCGTATATTGACTGTCCGCATAATAGGGATAGTGCCCCGATGTCTTGTAGAGCTCGATATTGCCCAAGTGCGGCGTGACCACCGGCAGGTAACCGCGCTCGATTTGAATATCGCGCATCCAGCGCTCCAGAGTATCACGCAGGATAGCGCCGGCGGGCAACCAGAGTGGAAGACCTTTGCCGACCATCGGGTCAATCACGAAGAGATCCAGTTTCTCGCCCAGGATACGGTGATCGCGCTTAATCGCTTCTTCCAGCCGCAGGCGATGATCGCGCAATTCATCCGGCGTTTGCCAGGCTGTGCCATAAATCCGCGTCAATTGCTGGCGCTTTTCATCGCCGCGCCAATAGGCGCCGGCCGGTGGACGCAGCGAAATGCTGATGGCTTTGGGATTGATTTCATTGGTGCTCTCGACATGGGGACCGCGACAGAGATCGGTGAAGTTGTTCTGCGTGTATATGGTCAGGCTGGAAGCCGGATCGGCGATGGGGCGGCCGTTATCATCTTGACGGCCCTTGACCAGATCGTCGATCAATTCCAGCTTAAAGGGTTGATCGCGGAAAATCTCGCGCGCTTCTTCTGCGCTTATCTCGCGCAGGGCGAATTGGTGCCGCTGCGAAAGGATTTTTTTCATGCGTTTCTCGACCCACTTGATATCGTCATCGCCAATAGCGGTGGGCAGATCGAAATCGTAATAGAAGCCGTCTTCAATGGGCGGACCGATGGCGATCTTGGCTTCGGGGAAGCGCTCCAGCATGGCTTCTGCCATGACGTGTGCTGTTGAATGTCGGATCCGGTAGAGCAGGCTATCTTCGTAACGTTCTTCGGGCATTGCATTTCCTCGGTATGTGACAATCTTTTGCAGGCGTAAAATAAAGATGACTCCGCCTGACCGGCGCAAGCGGCAGGGAAGCCCAAGTGTGTAAGCATAACGGCAAAGCGCAACGCATTATAACGGAGAACGCGCCAATCCCAAACAGGCAGCGCGGCTACGGTGACTTGAATGGCGTGGAGTTGACTTATACCTCGCCGACAACCACCAGCACTTCTTCAATCACGGCAGCCGCTAATTCCTGCGTGGCCAGCTTGCCGTTGTTGTTAGTTCGATGCTTGTCGGCATCCTTATCTTCTGTGACGCGGGTGAACAGGCTTTCAAAGACATGTTGTGCCACGAGGTTGTCGATGGTGTCCTCAATAATAGACAATGCAAGCGAATCGACAATGATATGCGGTGTATCAATGACAGCGAAGCGGACCGGCGCTGTTTCCGGGATGGATTCAGTCACCATCAGCGTCAGATCCAACTGTCGGTGAATATATGAGATTGTGGCGAAGAGCGCCGTATAGAGCGCGCCATCGTCCATGCGCACGAGAACATCGCAGGAATCGCCTTCATCGTGCATCTCGCAAAGAATTTTTTCTGGGACGATGACAATGCTCGCTATCACTTGTTCCTTCATAAGCACAAAGTTCCTTATTCGTATAAATGCAACAACAATATTATATGCGCAAATGTTGCGAAATAGAATTGACTTAACACAAAACATTGCAGTTTCTCTCCGGCCATCACAATGTTTTGCACGATACAAGCACGAGCAACAGTGGCTGCTGGCGGATTTCCAATACACAATTGACACTTATGGCTTATCATAGGGAGGTCAAGTCATAAGCGAGCAATTGTCATGTCAACACCGCCGGAAAAGGATCACCCGCTTTATCAGAAATCAGAAGGGCAGCAGCCGATAAACGTGAATGCGGCTAGCGCGCGCACCCGGAAAATGCGCCTTCCGCCGGAAGACCGTCCATTTCTTGCGTACCTGCTAATCGCTATTAATGTCGTTATCTTCCTGGCTGGCTTTATTTCGTCCGAGATAGAATTTCAGCTTTTTGTTGATGGCGCGCTCTTCCCGCCGCTGATTGTGTTTGAAAGTCAAGCCTATCGCTTGTTCACGGCTATGTTTTTGCATGGCAGCATCGGGCATATTTTCTTCAATGTGTATGCCTTGTATGTGATTGGCGGCACGGTCGAACCGATATTCGGCAGAGCTCGCTTTCTATTGATTTATCTGCTGGGAGGTTTGTCTGGTTCCGTGCTGAGCCTGGCACTGGGCGACTTCTTCTCACCGTCTGTCGGCGCATCGGGCGCGGTTTTCGCTATTTTCGCGGCGGACGCTGTGCATCTTTATCAACACCGCCGCGTTTACGCGAATGTGCAGGGGCGCTTGCGTCACATGCTTTTCTTGATCGGCATGAACCTCTTCATCGGAATTGTGCCTGGCTCAAACATCGACAATTGGGGGCATATTGGCGGAGTATTGGGTGGCTTGCTGTTGGCTTGGAGGATCGCGCCGCGTATGGCACGTCCTGCGACGCCACCCCGAAGCATGAGGGAGTTTGCGCGCAGCGATCGCAATCCGCTGCGGCTGCACTTGCCGGAGCTGGTGATTTTCGTCTTCGCCCTAATCGGCGTTCTCGTTTTGACGATCAACTTGCTCAGCGCGCAGCACATCAATCTCATAGCGCAATAGGGCGAGCTGCTGGGCGACGTCCTTGTTCTCTTGCGTGAGCTTGGTGATGACTGTGGAGAAGTAAAGTTGAATGAAAAGCAGAAACAAGGCCGCCAGTAGAAAAAGCAGGTTGGTCGGATCGGCGATATTGACCAGCGCCGCCAAATTGTGCAAGAGGTCCCGCCAGGCACCGACAATCAGCATAAATACCGCCGTAGCCAGCCAAAGTAGCGAATACTCTTCACTCAGGTGCCGCCGCCGCACCAGTTCAAGCACAACCAAAAGGGCAATCAATGAGGCGCCAACTGCCAGGATTGTCGTGCGATCAATCATCTCTTGTCTCCCGAATTGCTAGAGCTTCCCCAGGAATGTAGCCTAATATCAGGCGGATACAAAGGTGTAAACCGTGCCACAAACTCTGCTTGAGATCGCCGGAAATTCGGGAGCGCCCCTGTTGCATATTGCACCTGCGAATGGATTCCCGCCACAGACCTATCTTCCCATGCTGCGTGGCTTGAGCGCAAGTTATCGCGCGATCTGTTTCCCGCCGCGCGCGTTGTGGGGCGAAGGAAAACCACCGCGGGAATACCGGGATTGGAGTATGGTGGCGGATGATCTGTTGGCGGCGTTCCAAGAGAAGGATATGCGAGACATCGTTGCCGTGGGGCATTCTTTTGGTGGCATCGCCTCATTGCTGGCTGTGATTCAGGAGCCGCAGCGATTCAAGGCGCTGATCTTGCTGGATCCGGTCATTCTCATGCCCGAACAGTTGCGGCTTTTGCAAATGGCGCATGAGCAGGATGTCGTAGATCAGATGCCGACCTTGCAGGGAGCGTTGCGGCGCCGGCGTCATTTCGCTAGTAAGGAAGAGGCTTTTCAGCGTTTTCGGCAGCGATCGAATTTCGCGGATTGGTCGGACGAGCTGCTGTGGCTTTACATCGAGCACGGACTGAAATCGCGCGCTGGTGCCGCGGGCGTCGAATTGGCATGGAGCGTGGAATGGGAGGTCTATTATTATTCCACCATCTACCAGCCGATTTGGCAGGTTTTGGCACGGTTGGAGGATTTGCTACCGGTCTTGATAATACGCGGCGAAACCAGCGATACCTTCACGGAGGAAGCGCTGCAGATGACGCGGTCGATCTTGCCATCGGCCGCTATGCGCGAGCTGGCCGGCCAGGGTCATCTTTTCCCGCAAGCTGCGCCGTATGAGACTGCGCGCATCATTGAGGATTGGCTGATAAGGATTTGACGACGTTATGCGAGTTTGAAGGCAACGGTCCAGCCTACTTACTACTTGACACAGGCGTCCCCGCGTTTTAGACTTTTGGTTCTCATTTGACCGTGAGATGCCGAGATAGCTCAGTTGGTAGAGCATCGCACTGAAAATGCGGGTGTCCCCAGTTCAAGTCTGGGTCTCGGCACAACCCGTGTCACGGGATTCGCAGCCTTAAGGACTCATCAGCACGATGAGTTTTTTGTTTGCCAGTTAATGCAACTGACCTGATCAGGCTTACATCCGAGGGACTCGATTGGTAGGATAGTTGGGCAGTTCGACCCGGGTTGCCCTGCCTATGAAAACCATCCTGCTCATTTCGCGTTGCCCGCCCTTCCCTTTGCATTTTGGAGACAGGTTGATCATATGGCATCTGGCGCGCCAGCTGTCGCGACGCGGCTACACCATTGATCTGGTGGCATTCTACGACCGCGCGGATGATCCCGACCAAATTGTCGAGTATCGCGACTTTTTCCGCCATATCGAATTGATTCCGGAGGCGCGACGCGGCGGAACGGCTTATCTGCGGCGACTATTCGATCCATCCCTGCGCTTTGCAGATGCGGCCAGCAAGAGCTTCAGTCCGCAGTTTTGGCAGGCGATCTCGGATCGTCTCGAGCGCGTGGACTATGATGTGGTGCATTGTTTCGGCTCGGTGAGTGTATACGAATATCATCCGCTTTTTGCCGACAAACCCAATTTGATCACGCCTTACGAATCCTACGCCTTGTATTTGCAGAGCGCCGCCGGGCAAGGGCGGCTGGGCGCGCGCTTGCAACTGCCGATTGCGCGGCGCTTCGAGCGTTGGATGTACAGGCCCTACGACCGGACCGTGGTGATCGCCGAAAAAGACCGGCAGGTTTTGCTCTCGTTGCAGCCGATGCTGGCAGTGGATGTCATCCCCAATGGCATTGAGCTGGAGGAGTTCCCCTGGCAGGGTGAGGGACGCGAAGCGCAGACTTTGCTATTCGTCGGCAATTTCGAGTACCCACCCAATCAAGATGCGGCACGTCTGCTGGTGGATCGTGTGCTGCCGCAGATCTGGCGGGAGCTGCCGGAAGCGAAGCTGCAATTGGTCGGCAGTAATCCGCCTGAGTGGTTGAAAGAGCGGGCGGACGCTCGCATCGAGGTCACGGGACGGGTGCCGGAAGTGCAGCCTTATCTGGCAGAAGCGACGGCATTTGTTTGTCCGCTGCGTATCGGGGCCGGCTTGAAGAACAAGCTGCTGGAAGCGCTGGCGATGGGCATCCCGGTGGTGGGGACGGCGCTCAGCCTTGATGGCATCAATGTGACAGATGGAGAATCGGCAATCATCGCCGAACTGGACGAGATGGCTGACGCAACCGTGAAGCTGCTAAGTGATGAGGGACTGCGCAGGCGCTTGTCACAGCGTGGACGCCAATTGGTCGAAAGCGAATACACGTGGCAGCGGACAGCGAGCCGATACGAACAACTTTATGCGGAAATCAGGCGGGTCTGATTTAGCTCAGATGATCAGCAACTGATCGCGCTCGGGCAAGGGTGGGAAAGGATCGTGTGGCAAGGTCTGATACCAATAGGCCACAGAAGCGATATCATCCTGCAAGGGCAAATAGCGGCGATTGTAACCCCAACCGAGCGCTTGCATGGTCACTTTGAGATCATCCTCAAAGCGAATCGGATCGAGGATATGCCAGCGATACATGCCCATACGCAACTGCGTTTTGTAATCGGTATCCGGCCTAATCACCTGATGGAAGCCGGCGTAGGGCGTGGTAAAGGTGATGTAACCTTCGTTGTGACGCGGGCTGGGATCGAAGTTGTAGGAGCCACAGAAATAATCTTCCGTGCCGGTGCCGCAGATCGTTGGCCATTCGTCGCCATCGAGGTAGAATTTCAATTCGCCCTCGCCCCACCAGCCATTGTTGTTTGTGCCCCAGGCGACATAAGTGCCAACAAATTGCCCGCGTCCGCGAACGCCATCGAGGATGGTGTAGTTATCGCCATAACGCAGCGGGTTGGTTCGGCGGAATTGCGCGTGAAAATAAGCCGCGTCATCGGGCACAGCGGTCAACGTATAATTGACCTGATAATAGAGCGTCATATCTTCTTCCGCGATATTGCTGAGCGTCATACGGCAGTGTTTGCGGAAGGGCATTTCCCAATAAGAGTTGAATGCGCTGCCCGGGTTGACGCAGATGGGCAGCGAAGTCACCTGCGCGTATTCACCCCAACCAACAGCGAAGAAATCGCCGATCGGGCATTCCACCGAGGGGTGATTAGCGCCATCCCAATAGATGCGCAGGATAGCGAAACGCCAACTGCCGGTGGGCGTCATCCAGAATTGCTGGATCGCGCCGGGTCCGTCAATATCGGCGACGGTGAAGGTCTCGCCGGCTTTGATGCGCACGGATGGCGAGATTTTCCAGCCTTTGCCCAAGTCGCGCCCGGCATGGGCACCGGTGCCTTTGGTCGCCATACCACCCTTGCCCTTGGCACCATCAAAGTTTTCCGCGCTGATGGAGCGCGATTTAGCCGCGGACAGGCGTGACAAATTGCCTAAGTGTAATCCCAAACCGTTGAATTCAGTCATCATTATCTCCTGTTAGGCCGCTGATGTAAGGGCTCTGGCCACCGTCTTAAGACTGCTCCGATTCCGACTGGTTGGCCAGATTGTTGAAATGGAGCTCGTATAAGGCGCAGACATCGGGATGCGAGCCGACATACACATAGCTAATGGTGTTGTCTTCATAAGTAAAGGTGCCGGCATTGGCACAGGGTTCCAGGTTGACGTTCTGGGAACTGATGGTTTCTTCTTGCCCGCCCAAGGCGCAATTGATCATCTCTTGATTGATACGAGACTGGTTGATAACCAGGGCTGCGCCGACATGGGGCAAGCCGCCGTCGGTTTCCGTCTGCGAATAGAACTTGGCTGCGAGGGCGCCGCGATCTTGAAAGCACTGCAATACCTGCTCAAGCTTGGCGATGACGGCGGTTATGCCGACTTGTCCGCCCATCAAGGCAGCGCCGCCCATCGCGGCAAAGGCGCCATCCATAGATGTATCCACGTTGGTGGCCGTGTATGCTGACAGATTGGGCAGCAAGCGCTGTGCCGAAAGCGTATCATTGGCAGAATTGCCCGTATCGCTGCACGCGGAAACCCCAAGTAGCAGTAGCAGTAACAGGCAAGCGCAGCGCAATGTCGTCAACTCGATACTCCGGTGTGCTATCATCGGCCAAGCATGTGTATTTTAGCAGACTTTGAATAAGCCGTTGTCCATCGATTGCTGGAAACAGAGTGGGCGTCCGCTGCGCAAGGCGATAGGGGATGTATCATGATGCTGAGAGGGGAGTGGAGATTTTCAAGGATGCGCGCTCTTGCCGAGCACTGCAAAGTTGAATGTTGCCACTGAGGTCATTGAGAACACAGAGATTATTTTCTATCGTTAGGCGAAGTCAACGAGTAATCGCAATTCACCACTCCCCTGATGCGCGCAGTGTAGTCTTGAAACCCATGATTTGTTAGACTTGTCTAAATCCGCAATAGACGCGATGGGAAAAGCGATGAAACTGCTGAGTTATGCAGCCGATGGCGAGCGCCGCGTTGGCATCCTGGATGGGGACCGAATTCAGCGCGTGCAAGCTAGAAACATGATGGAACTGATTAGTCCCGGCGCCAGCATCAGATCGGGATCGGGACGTGATGCCTTGGCGCATGTGAAAGTATTGCCGCCGCTGCGACCTGGCAAGATTTTGGCGATTGGGCGCAACTATGCCGCACATGCCCGCGAGCTGAACAATGAAGTCCCGACCGAGCCTTTGGTCTTTGCGGTGATGCCTAGCGCGATCATCGGCGATGGCGATGTCATTGAATGGGAAAGTGACATGACGGCCCAGGTGGATTGGGAAGGCGAACTGGCTGTGATCATTGGCAAGCGGGCGCGCAAGGTCACGGGAGAGGCGGCGCTGGATTATGTTTTTGGTTATACCGTTGCTAACGATGTTTCGGCGCGTGACCTGCAAACCAGAGACAAGCAATGGACACGCGCGAAAGGCCTGGATAGCTTTTGCCCCATCGGTCCCTGCATTGTCACCAGCAATGAAATCCCGGATCCGCAAGACCTGCGCATTGTGACGACTGTCGCTGGTGTTGAAAGGCAGAACGGCTCGACAGCGGATATGATCTATAATGTGCCGGCTCTGATCGAGTTTCTGTCGCGCGCCTTCACATTGAACCCGGGAGATATGATCTTGACGGGTACGCCCTCCGGAGTCGGCAAGGCGCAAGTTCCGCCGCAGTTCCTGGGTGAGGGCAGTATTGTCAGCGTGGAGATCGAAGGCATCGGCAAAATCACCAATAGCTGCCGAGTGTTGCAAGCCCCATTTTGAATGCACATCGAGAGGCCGCCCTAAGTCTGTGACGTGGCAGCGCAATAGGTGAGCGCGTTTATGCGGGACGGAGCCGGGAATGCCAAAGCCAGTAACGATTCAGGATGTCAAAGTCATATTGACTCAGCCGGGAAAATCGCGCCTGGCGATTGTGAAGGTCATGACTTCGGAAGCGGGTTTGTACGGGCTGGGCTGCGCCACCTTCACGCAGCGCATCTTCGCTGTCGCCACGGCCATAGAGCGCCATTTGAAACCTTTCCTGCTCGGGCGCGAAGTCGATCGCATCGAAGAGATCTGGAATATGGCGATGGCGCACGGCTATTGGCGCAACGGTCCGGTGCTCAATAACGCGATTTCGGGTGTCGATCAGGCCTTGTGGGATATCAAGGGCAAGCGTGCCGGCATGCCCGTTTATGACTTGCTGGGCGGTAAATCGCGCGAGGCGGCAAATGTCTATGCGCACGCTGACGGGCAAAGCAAAGAAGAAGTCGCCGAAAAAGTACAGGCGTATATGGAACAAGGCTATCGTTTTGTTCGTGTGCAATTGGGCGGTTATGGTGGTAAAGACAGCCCGATGATCAAACCGAAAAATGCGCCCGCCGGCGCCTATTTTGATCCGCGGGATTATGCGCGGCGTACCTTGGAAATGATCGGCTATGTGCGTGAAGAGGTCGGTGAGCGTGTTGAATTGTTACACGATATTCACGAGCGTCTGACGCCAATTGATGCTGTGCAATTCGCTAAAGATGTCGAGCCATGCAAGTTGTTCTTTCTGGAAGACGCGCTGGCGCCGGAAGATATTCACTGGTTCCGGATGATCCGCGGGCAATGCGCCACGCTGCTGGCCATGGGCGAGCTCTTCAACAACCCTCATGAATGGCAGCTTCTGATTCAAGAACGCCTGATCGATTTCATCCGAATGCACATCAGCCAGATGGGCGGGATCACGCCGGCGCGCAATGTGGCAATCTTCGCCAATATATACGGCATCCGCACGGCTTGGCATGGACCCAGCGATACTTCGCCTGTTGGTCACGCCGCCAATTTGCAGCTTGATCTGTGGCACGCCAACTTTGGCGTACAGGAATGGTATCGTCCCACGGAGCTGGATTATGAGGTATTCTCCGGCTTGCCGGTTGTTGAAGATGGTTATTTGTATGCCAACGACAAACCCGGCCTCGGTATCGATATCGATGAGGATTTGGCGGCGAAGTTCCCTTGCCAGGATATCGTCGAAGAGTGGACGCAGGCGCGCTTGCCCGATGGCAGTCCGGCGCGACCTTGACTCTGGATTCCGCATTGCTGAACACTATAGGGTCTTACCTTTGGACACTGTTGAAAAACTGGATTCAAAATGCATGAATTGCTGGGAATTGCAGCGCAAAAGAATCAATGCCTTGGGCAAGATACCTTGCCAAGCGCTTCAGATTGACCGCTGTTGCGGTGAATGCCGCTTGTAATTGAATCTTGTTTTGACCGCGATAACGACTTCGCCTCAATGCATGTTTCCGCGCCAGTTCACAAATTGTGCTTTCAATCCGAGCGCGGGCGTGCATTTCTTTGACAAAAGCAGCGTCCGCCTGCTCTCGTCGGCGTCTTGTCAAGTGTTGATGATAAGGCGAAATTTCCAGGCTGCGACCGCGTTTCTCGCTGGTGCACAAGCGATTGAATTGGCAGTCTTGGCATTGCTTGCCAAAGCGGACATTCCAGCCGACATCGGGCTGTGACGAGGGATTAAAAGTGGAGGCCGTCTTGCCCGCCGGACAGTGCGCTCGCCGCTTCTCCAGATCAATGTCAAAATCTTCCAGACGAAAGCCCACCGGCTTGCGCGAATTGCTGCCTATAAATCCGCGCAGATCAAGCCCCTTTCGCTCACTGTCTTGCAGCGTTTTGCCGTTGCAGTAGGCCTGATCCACATACTGTTTTTCCGGCAACAAGCCGCGCTGCCCCAAGCGCCTTTGAATCGCTCCCAGCGCCAAGCCATCTGCTTCAATGGCGCTATGAATCCCTATGTCGGTGATGATCGGCAAGTCGCCATCCACCGTCTCCGTCACCTGCGCTTTGTAGCCAGTCCATTCCGTCACTTTATTCTTTCGACTATAGCGGACTGCACTGTCATGTGGCGAGCTAATCACATCGCCTTTAACATCGATATTGGCTTTCGTTTTCACTCCCGAACTGCCGTCACCATCGCCGTCATCAAACTGCTGCTCCAGCACCTGACGAAGCGAGACAATCTCAGGCAAATCTTGCCATTCCGCTGAACCGAAACGCTCAATTTGCGACAGCAACCAGAAACCATCTCCTCCCGCATCCACCATCGCTTGCTCGGCTTGTGCTTTGCTCAAACGATAATCCCCGCGCTTTTGACTGTAGTGACTTACAAAAGCCGATGGCAATTGCCCGATTACCCATTTGGCATTGGCGTTTATCAATGCGCCTAAGGCCAAACGCAGCGTCTCCCATACCAATTCCAAGCGACTGATGCGCTCCACCGCTCCCAATACATGCGTCGCATCTGTCCGCTGACGCTTTGACTTAAGAAAACCCATCTCCTGCAGATACTTCAGTACCTGCTCGAACATCACATATTCCTGATCATGGGCATGCAGCCGTTTGCGAAAATTGCAGAGACTTGAATAGTCGAAGCCTTTCCAATTGAGCGCCTGTCGTAGCGCATACTTCCAGTCCATGCGCATCCTTGCCATCTCTGCTGCCTCGCGATCAGGCAGCTTTTCCAAAAATTGCAGGATCAGCACAAAACATAGCAGTACCGGGTTGATCCCGCCGCGACCGGTCTGATGATACATCCTCGCCAAGGCGCTCTCATCGAAAATCTCCTCGGCTTTGTCACCGAGCAAGCGACATACACTATCGGCTGGCAATAAAGCGTCGACTACCTCACGGGTTGTGGTGGGAATCTCGCCTGGAAAGGACTGTTTCAATGACATTTCACACTTACTTGTGATTGAGCTATAATCTTATTATATCTCAATCAAGTTTTTCAACATTGTCCTTTGGATGGCCCGTTAGACTTTTTGAGCCAAGAACTTTGTTTTTGGGATTATCTGCAAAAGCATCAATCGACGAACAAAGTAAAGGAGCCAACTGCCCCTTCCAGGAGCTAAACGCACTCAAGCACATCAATTGGGAGAGGTCGGTATCGGAAACACCACCTTAGACATATTGTCGGGTGAACAGGGGCAATGCTGTGGAAATCCTTGTGATGGGCGACTATCTGGTCGATTGTTATTGCTTGTTACCGGCTTATACTCTATTCGTCCGATCTAGATACGTTTAGATGGCTCTCGATACACTTGAAGCGTTCATTGTGCGCTGCTTGCTGAGTCTTGATGTCGGACAAGTCTTCACGTATTTCCTTGTGAGCATCCTGTGACGCCTGGCGGACTTCCGTTATCTCACCCGACAGCTCGCGCCGATTGGCATCCATTTTACGGTCAAGGTAAAATATCGCACCAAGGACGGTGAAGATAGTTGTTGCTACTGATGCTACTGTTCCAAATATGATTTCCATAATGCCGATCTGCTCCAACGCAAAGCCTTCAAATCATTATAATATAACTATCGTAACATGCAATATTTGGCGAAAAGAAGCACCTGATGAAAATTGCTGTTCCGGATTTTTGTAGTCAGGTCACGCAATTAGGTTCTCTGTCCCCAACGCTTTGGAGCGTAATCCCCAATTAAATGGGGATAGTGCAGAAATGGGACAATAGATTCTACCGGCCGGGGGAGAGTTGCATCAATCCAAAACCCCCGGATTACACACGTTGGCCGATTTTCCCTCAAGCAGGAAATCCACGATCAGCTGCGCGGCTTCGATGGCGACTGTCACTTGGGCGTCTAATGTGCTGGCGGCCAGGTGGGGTGTGTGAATGACGTTCGCCAATCCGATCATGGGATGATCAGCCGGTGGCGGTTCTTGTTCGTAAACATCCAGCGCGGCACCGGCAACCTTGCCAGTGTTCAACGCGGCCGCTAAATCAGCCGAGTTGATCAACGCGCCGCGCGCCGCATTGATGATGCGAATGCCGTCCTTCATTATCGCGATAGATGAGGCGTTGATCATGCCTCTCGTCTCGTCCGTTACCGAGGCATGAAGCGACAGATAATCGGAGCGTGCGTAGATCTCCGCCAAGTCAAGCAGGGGCACATCTATATCGGCGGCGACTTGCGGTGGCAGGAATGGATCATGCGCGATGACGGCCATTTCGAAGGCTTGAGCGCGCTTGGCGATAGCTTGCCCGATGCGTCCCAAGCCGATGATGCCCAAGGTCTTGCCTTTGAGTTCGACGCCGGTGAAAGCTTTGCGATCCCAACGCCCCTCAGCCAGTGATTGATGGCCTTGCGGAATATGCCGTGACAAGGCGATCATCAAACCCAGGGTATGTTCGGCGGTGGATATAGTATTGCCGCCCGGCGTGTTCATCACCACGACGCCTCGTTGCGTGGCGGCATCCAGATCGACATTGTCGACACCGACACCCGCTCGCGCGATGGCTTTAAGCTGCGCCGCCGCTGCGATCAATTCGGCATCTGCGGTGACGCCACTGCGGATGATGATGGCCTGCGCATCAGCAATCGCATTCAGCAAGGCGTCGCGTTCCATCTTGCCGGGCGCGCTGACCTGGATGCGCGGCTCTAGCAGCAGAATATCGATCGCCTTCTGATTGACGTTGTCCGGTACCAGTACCCGATAGGTCATATCAGTCGCTCCCAGCTCAGGCCTGTGCCATATAGGCATCGATGCCGCTCAACACCTCTTGCAGCATATCCATCGTGACATCGCCCATATGGGGCAGGCGGAAGGTAACACCTTTGACCTTGCCATAACCCGTGTCCATGGCGAAACCGCATTCGTTCTGCATGAAGGCATCCATGGCCGCGACATCAATTCCAAGCGTATTCTCGACGGTGGTCACGGTATTGCTGCGATAACCTTGCTGAGCGTATAAGCCGAATCCTCTGTCCAGCGCCCACTCATGGGTGGCAGCCCGCATTTGCTGATGCCGCGCCCAGCGCGCCTCGATGCCTTCCGCGAAGATATTATCCATTTGCACATCCGCGGCATACATAAGGGCGACTGGTGGGGTCGAGGGGGTATTGTTTTTCAAGAGCGACTTTTCCAGCGTCACAAAGTCGAAGTAATAACCGCGCTGGGGGATGCTTTCTGCGCGTCGCAAAAGGCGATCGCTGACAGCGGCAAAGGCGATACCTGGTGGCAAGGCAAAGGCCTTCTGGCTTGATGTCAGCGCGATATCAATTCCCCAATCGTCAACACGTAGTTCGGTGCCGAGGAAGCCACTGACGGAGTCAACAAAGTAGAGTGTATCACTGTGTTGATTGACCACTGCGCCGATGGCTTTGATCGGGTTGGTGACGCCGGTGCTGGTTTCGTTGTGCACCACACAAACCGCATCATATGACGCTTTTGAAAGCGCGTCGGCGACCCTATCGGGTGTGTGCGCCATGCCCCAAGGCACCTCGATGCAATCGACATCTTTGCCGTTGGCCTGGCTGATCTGCGCCCAACGTTCGCTGAAGGCGCCGCCGGTCAGATGCAAGACCTTCGCACCGTCACGTATGCCACAGCGCGATGCGCCTTCCCACAAGCCCGAACCCGAAGATCCGCTGATGTAGACGCGGCTTTCGGTGAAAAAGGCCCGCTTAAGCTTGTCTTGCAAACGCGCAAAGAGCTGCGCAAAGTCTGACGAGCGATGCCCGATCATCCAATTGGTTTGCGCCTGCAAAATTTCTTGACGCACTTCCACCGGTCCGGGCAGAAACAGACGTGTGTGGTCAAACTGTCTCATGGCGATCTCGCCTTTCTCAATCAGTTTTTCGCAGGAAACAGTATTTGTGAAAAACTGCACAGATGCTAGCATTCTAGCCGAGTGCTAGAGTCATGCACAGGGCAATCCTGAATAACCCGGTAACTGTCGTCAATCTCCCTGGCGACTCCTTGTTTGTCAAGAGCGTTCTTTGTCCATGTGAAGATCGACTGTCGAGCCGTGAATACTTCTATTGCTTCAAAAGCGTCCGTTTGTGCTGAAGCTGGAAGCTCGTATTTCTGCGGGTCGTGAATTCCGTCAGCAAAAAGCTGTTATACTTAGGCAAATTCTCGAGAAATGGGGGCGGCAATGTTAGCTGTGGCAAACGCACCTTGTTCCTGGGGCGTGATCGAAAACATCGAAGGCGAGCGCTACGATTATGCGCGCGTGCTGAACGAGATTGCCGCAAGCGGTTTCGCCGGTACCGAGTTGGGCGATTGGGGTTTTATGCCCACCGAACCGGCAAGCTTGCGCGGCGAGCTTGACCAACGGGGTTTGGCGTTATTGGCATCCTGGGTCAGCGTGTACCTGCACGACCAGGACCGCCACAAAGAGAGCGCCGATGATTGTGTGCGCACGGCGAGATTGTTGGCGGCGGTTGGCGGAGCGGACTGCAAAATCGTGCTGGGCAATGATCCCTATTCGGATCCGCTTCGCACATTGAATTCGGGCCGCATCAGCGCCGAAATGGGCATGGACGATGCGGCGTGGCGCGTTTTCGCGAAGGGTGCGGATTACGTAGCGCGGCGCGTGATGGACGAGACTGGCATGCGCACTGTCTTTCACCATCATATTGGTACCTGGGTCGAGACACCGGAAGAAACAGCGCGCTTGATGGAGATGACGGATGGGGACATCCTTGGCTTGGTATTTGATACCGGACATTGGGCATTTGGCGGTGGCGATGCCCTGGCGGACATTGAACAATTTGCTGATCGCATTTGGCTGGTGCATTTCAAAGATCACGATCCTGCTGTCGCCGAACAATCACGTCGGCTGGAATGGGACGGCCCGGCTTCTGTGGGCCAGGGCATCTTTCCCGAACTTGGCAAAGGTGATGTTGATTTCCCCGGTGTGTTGACAGCCTTGGATGCTATTGGTTACGAGGGCTGGATTGTCGTCGAGCAGGATGTGTTGCCTGGCTTGGGCACGCCGCTGGAGTCGGCGAGGCGCAACCGCGAATATCTGCGGCGGATCGGTCTTTAGTCCTATGGAGCATTCGGTCACTCTCGGCGATATCGTCCGTGCGCAGCATCGCTTGACGGCACATTTGCAGCCGACTCTGTTGGAAGACGCCTCGAGTTTGGGCGCGGGCATTTGGCTCAAGCTAGAAAACGCCCACAAGACGCATTCTTTCAAGATACGCGGCGCCCTGAATGCCATGCTGGCGTTGGATGACGACGCTCGCGGAAAAGGCATCATCGCTGCCTCGTCGGGCAATCACGCCGGTGCCGTCGCTTATGCCGCCAGCCTGGTCGGCGCTTCTGCGCAGATATTTATGCCGGTTACTACTCCCAGAAAGAAGGTGGAAAACGTGCGCCGCTATTGTGCCGAAGCTGTGCTCTTTGGCGACAATTATGATGAAGCGGAAGCTGAGGCGTTGCGTCGCGTAGCCGACGGGCGTACCTGGATCTCACCCTACAACGACCGACAGGTTATCGCTGGCGCGGGCACTATCGGTCTGGAAATCCTGGCGGAATTGCCTGCTGTCGAGCGCGTAATCGTACCTGTCAGCGGCGGCGGATTGATCGCCGGTGTTGCCTGCGCGGTCAAGAATCTCAAGCCGGATATCGAGGTCATTGGCGTCAACGCCCTTTCGGCGCCGGCGATGTTCAACGTCTTCTATGAGGGCGACAAGCCACAAAACTGGGATACACTGGCTGAGGCGCTATCCGGCGAGATAGAGCCCGGCTCGCTTACCGTGCCGCTGGCGCAAGGCTATGTCGACGAAATGGTGCTTGTGACTGAAGCGGAGATTGCATCTGCCATGCGTTATATGATTGAGACGCAAGGCTGGGTGGTCGAAGGCGGCGGGGCAGTTGGGGTGGCGGCGCTAATGCACGATGTTGTTCCAGGTGATGGGCGCGTGACTGCTGTCGTGACCAGCGGCGGCAATGTCGATGCGGATGTGCTGCGGCGAGTGCTACTGGCTTGACTACAGACAACGCGTAGAACGCATTGATTGGACGGATTTGCGCAAGAGCGTTGAGTTGCAGCAGTGAATCTCTGGATTGATCAGATGAAAAAAAGAAAATATGTATCGCCCATATATATTGATTCGTTGCCAAAACTGCTTGCACCAAATGGTTACGTATATGTCATCCAAGATGTGGACGTAACTAAACGATGCAAGATCGGAAAGACGAACTATCCTGCAAGGAGATTGAAAGAATTTGGCGTGATTTTTCCGTTCAAGTTCGAAGTATTGTTGGTCAAGAAAGTAGACGATGCTTTTGAGGCTGAAAGTTTCTTGCATAGCCAATTTCAACGGGACCGGACGCGCGGTGAATGGTTTAATCTAAGCGATTCTCAGTTGCACAGGATATTGGAATGGGACCCCAGCAGTATAATCATGAAAAGACGAAAAAGGCCGGTTCCGAAATCAAATTTGACCGACACGGAAACTTATGATGTGCTGCGGCTGGATGAGGATTGGACAGATACGAGTCATGAGGAGATGGATTTCGAACATGATGAATTGTTGGATGAAGATTCGTTTGAATCCTTTGTGCCTGAAGGAGATATTGAAGACTCAATCATGATGCTCGAAAATGCGGCAGGCATAGATCTGTCTGGCGTGATTCTGCAAGGCATGGAATTGTGGGGCAGAGATTTCTCCGACGCCATATTGTGGGGTGCGGATTTGTCGTACGCTAACTTGGCGGGCTCCGACTTTACAGGCGCGGATCTGACCGACACAGATTTGACAGGCGCGAACTTGACTGGGGCAATTTTGACGGAATGCAACTTGACCGGTGCGAAGTTGAATGGGGCGAACTTGGCGAAAGCAAACCTAAAGAAAGCAGATTTGACTACCGCGGATTTGTCTAAGGCAATCCTTAACAAAGCAATGATTGATCAATCCACCACTTTACCCAATGGTACCAACTGGTCTGCTCAAAGCGAAACATTTCAATTGACGGTTTGATCTAAGATTCCCATTCTATTTTTATCTCTGTATGCATCTGAGTTTAACAAATCATGGCCCATCGACCTCAACACGCCAGACTCGAGCACGCGACCCGCGATTCCGAATCGCTGCTCACAACCTTCCATGCCGGCGACAGCGATGCAATCGACCGCGTCCATCAGCACCTGCCACAAGTCAAGAATCTCTCTCGCGATGAAGTCCGCGACTTCTCGCTGACTCTGCTGCAGGCGCAGACCGTCATCGCCCGAGGGTATGGAATGAAAAGCTGGGGAGAATTACGCCTGGCGATCAAGTTAGAGCAGCGTGATTTTGGCGCGGCATTGGAACGCTTCAAGCAGTTGATCTACGCCCGCGATGCCGAAAAGTTCGACGAGTTGTTGCGAGCGCATCCCGAATTGCGTGATACCCTCGATGATCCTCATTTTGACTTTGGTTTGACGGCTGTCATCATCGCCAGGAACAGCCTGGAATTGGTCGATGTGCTGCTCTTGGCATATTGCGCTGTTGGTGATGCTGCCAATGCACAGCGTCTGGCTGCTGAGCACCCGAAGATCGTATCGCAATTGCCTGATGCCGATCAGCGACAGTTGATCGTCGCGGCCGGGTGCGGCGATATCGAGGCGGTCAGAGTGATGGTATCGCTGGGATTCAAGCTGCATATCCGCGATGATGATGCCATGACTCCCTTGCATTGGGCTGCCTTTCATGGTGATGACAAGGTCATCGAACTGCTGCTGGCTGCTGATGACGAGCCTCCATTGACCTGGCTGAATGGCTATGGCGGCACACCGATGACAACTTGCTTCTATGGAAGTCAGCACACCTGGCGCACCGGTGGGGATCACGCCGCTAGCTTGCAGCTTTTGGTCGACGCTGGATCAGAACTCAAAGCCGAGTGGCTGCCAACTGGCAACGATGCCTTTGACGAGATAATTCACAATTCTCTCACTTAAGGCGGCGATACGCGATGCCGAAGCAGTCGATCAAGTTTCGTGTCATATGCATCAATCCACCGCAGTTTGCTTGTGGTTTCAGCGACCTGGAATTCGGCTTGCAGGACAAAGGCAAAGCGCTGTTGATTGGAAGCGAAACCGGTAGCGACGAACGCCGTTATGATTTCCGCTTGAGTGTCCAAAAACATGACGATGGTAGCGCGAACTTTAGCGGCGCTTATGCGCAGGGACCGCGACAAGCGCGCTTCTTGTATCTCACCTTGAAGGCAAGGCAGGCCGATAGCTGGCAGATTGTCAAGCGAATCAAGATTCCTTTGGTCGCGATCACTTGGGACATGGTGGCGCGGGCGCTGGCGGAAGACAAGACCTTGGCAGTAACGGTGTCCGGCCAAGGCGCCGCAACCGTGCCCTTGCTGGACGACGGCTGGCAAGTGCAGGATTGAACTATGGCAACCGTTCGTTGTCCCACGCTGACATCAGGCTGGCTTTAGGTGTCGGCCCCCGCGTCGATCTTCAGCATCTGCTGATACAAGATGTTTAGGCGTACTTCGCTATCGAAAAGGCGGCCGATGCTGTCTTGTAATTCAAGCAGAGTTACGCGCTGTGGTGGCGCGCTATCCTTCACAGTTGCGGTGACCAAGATGCCGTCCTGATTTTGCACCGTAACTTCGGCGATGGTGGCTTTCGGAAAGGCAGCTTGCAGCAGCGCGGTGATATTTGCCGCAAGCGGAATGGTTGGGCGGACGATCTGCCGCGCGATGACCTTAACCTCGACGTCTTTGTCATAGAGCGCGTTGATCAATAGATGCGCCGCTTCCACTTCTTCCGGCGTGATGCGGCTCTCCGATTGAACGATCAATTGGACGCCCAACGGAACTGAAGAAACCACATCGTATTCTACGACCGTCGCGCCGGCAAAGACCTCTGTCTCCAAACGCTCGCGGATATGTGATTCATCAACCGCGACCGTACCCAGCTTCACGAATATTAGCGCTACTCCAATCGTGATAATGACCAGCACAATCCACCACACTCGCGATCGCTTGACAGTCGCGCCTTCGCGGTATTCATTGGGATGCATGCCCAGCCAGAGAAAGGTGATATATTGCGAGGCGATGATGAAGGTTATGTTAGCCAGAAAAAGTAGCGAAGCGCCGATTGTCAAGTTGATATCTTGCAAGGCGATGCCCAAACCTGTGGTACAGAGAGGAGGCATCAATGCAGCGGCGATGGCCACACCGGCGAGGGCAACGGGAATGCCTTTGCGTGCAGTTGCGTAAGCAGCCACCCATCCGGAAACCAGCGCGATGGCTGCATCCAGCAAATTGGGGTTGCCCCGTGCCAGCATTTCTTCGGTTGGCGAATCGATCGGCAGCAGAATGCCCATCACAATCGAGATCAGCAGCGCCAGCGTCACACCTTGTGCCAGGGTCAGGCTAGCCGGCCTGGTGAGTTTCAGGATTCCGGTTGACATGCCGGTGGATAAGCTGGATAAGGGGGACATCAGCGGAGCGACCAACATCGCGCCAATGATCACTGCGGCACTGTTGGTCAACAGCCCCAGGGTGGCAAGTGCCGCCGAAAGTACAATCATCACCGTATAATCGAGGTTGCTGTGAGCGCTTTTCTGCGCGCTCCAGATTAGTTCGTTTTGCTCGACCAAGGTCAGATGTGGATTTAGTCGCGCCAGACGATGCTTGATGGCGCCGCGCAAACCCCGATGCCATTCAATTTGTGAAATCAGGATAACCGGGCCCGGAGCCTGATTGAGTAGATGATTGCCATGATGGTCTCTGATTCGTCGTTCGAAATCCGACTTTTGTGAAAATCCAATCACCAGCAGATCGTCTTTCGTCAGCGCCCGCAAGATCTCGAGCTCTGGGTTGCGCCCGGCGATAATCTGCTTGTCTAGCCCCGTCGGAAGCGGCATCTCCTCTTCATAAGCGCGTATCGCCTTTTCGTTATCCGGGTTGTAGTGATAGTCATCATGCACATGCAACTGCTGCACGGGGATATCATGCAGAAGGGCAAGACTTAACCCCAATTTCACCGCTGCTGTGGATGCCAGGCTGCCGTCGACCGGGATTGTCACGCGCGCAAAGGCGGGAGAAGCCGCGCTGCGGTATATAAGCACGCCACAAGGTGCAGTTGCGATAACGTTTTCAACCACCGTACCCAGCTTTACCCGCCGTTGTGTCGATCGCCGCATGCCCAAGATGATAAGATCGGCATTTCGTTCCGGTCGACGTCCAAGATGCCGCGCGAGATACTCACCGAAATTTCGGTCACCATTGCTACCTGGTGGCCTCGGTCGGTTTTGCGAAACTCCTCGATAACGCTGCTGACTTGACTGCTGACCTTGTTGGTCAATTCCGCATCGCCCAATGATATGACCAGGGCTATCAACAGGCCGTCGGCCGGGTGGACCATTTCTCCAGCCAATCTGAGCATCGCGCTGGCAGTATCGGGCCGCCCGACCGGAACAACAACGGTCTTCGCATAAGATCCTTTTTCGGGCAAGGGGTCAAAACTAATGCGCGCAGATGAGGGATCTGTCGTCACAGGCAAAACATTGGCCGAAGACAATAACTTAATTTCTAAATATTAAGTGTACAGCCAATGACGACGCTTGTCACGTTACCGAAGAAATCTCAATCGAAAATCACTGCTTTCCCCGTGAATTGGGTACTCATGTCTGAATATTGCATCAGCTCAATACGGACGCCACTCGGATCGGTGATCCAGGCTTGCCAGTTGTGATCGCCACCCATTTTCTTTGCCGATACATCCACACCATTTGTCTCGAGTTGCTTGATCACAGCATCGATATCATCGACTTCGAGACAGAAGTGTTTGATCAGCGGCCGATCCAAAAGCGGCTCATCGCTTTGGGCGAAGACCTCGATAAAGGTGGTTTCTCCGGCCGCGACGTAAAACCCGAATTGCTTGCCGCCGCGGAAAAAGTCAAAGGCTTTCCTCATGCCCAGACCTTCTACATAGAATTGCTCGGATTGCGCCAGATCGGTCGCGCCGATGCAGACATGAGCCAATCGCTTGAACATAAGTCATCTCCTCCTTGGGCAAAGTTTCCCGCTTACAAAATAGATAATTTCAAGTCTTAGCTGTCGGGACAGAAATCGCGCAATTGGCGAATTGCTTTGTGGACAGGCTGCCAGGCCGGTGATTCAACCGCGACAATCTCAAAATGGCCCGTTTGCGGTATCACGATTAACTCCGCAACATCGCCGTGTGCTTTTGCCGCAGCAAGATAACGTTCCACGTTCGCAAGTATCGCGACATCCTCGCTGCCGACGATATGTGTTTGTGGCAACCCCAAGGGCAGCAGCTCGCTTGGTGAAGCGTAGCGAAGATCGGCTGCCTCGGTCGTTTTGCCACCCATGACGAGCGGCAATGCATCGCTGCACAGGTCTTGCGTAAAGGCGAATGCGATATCGGCGACTGGCGCCAGAGCCAGAACCGCACTGACCGGCAATGCGTCATCCAAATGCAAGGCGCTTGATGCTGGCAATTTAGGTCGACCGGCCAGCCACAAGGCCAGGTGTCCGCCCGCGGAATGGCCGACCGCCAAGGTACATGATAGATTCAGACCATGTTCTTCAGCGATTTGCCTGAGGAAATCGGTGGCTTTAGCGACATCGAGGAACATGTTGGGATAATCTCCACCATTGCCCGCCCGCCGATATTCGATATTCCAGACCGCAAATCCATCATCGGCAAGCGCTTGCGCTACCGAGCTTATCGGTTTGAGATCGTACATTTCGCGGTAGCAGCCACCGTGAACAAGCACAATGACCGAATGAGGAGGGGAAGTCGTGGGCAGATACAGCTCGCCAAACTGCTGCGGGCGCACACCATAGTGGTAACGGCGATAAGGTGGCACAAATGGAAACCGCGTGTAGTCGTCGGGAGTCAAGAGTGCCAACATAGCCCTCGTTGAATCTTGATTCAAGCTAGTATACTCTGCTGCAACGCTGTCGGCGAGAAACCAGCCAGATGGTTAGAAAATTCCGTTTACGCTTTGTGACTGCCAAAGGCTTAACGAATGAGTTCGCGATTGACGCTTCGCTCACGACATATGGGCATATTAATCGTTATCATTTTAGCGATGTCTTACGTGGGCATGACCGGAATAGGCGCCGATTCGATTTGGCACGACGAGTATCGTTCGATCTACTACGCGGGTGGCATGAGCGACAGTCCTGGCAGCCCGTTAGATGCTATTGCGCGCGCCAGCGAACGCCAAACCGGAGACGGACTCCTTTATCCTTTATTGCTAGCTGTCTGGGGCAGGATTGCCGGTTTCTCGGTAGTTGCGGCGCGGTACTTGTCGCTTCTCTTCGGCGTAATGGCGATAGCCTGGATTTACCGTCTCGCTTCCGATTTACATTCGCAGTCTGCCGGATTACTTGCCGCCATCACGTTAGGCGCTTCGGCGTTTTTCAGCGTGTATCTGCATGAGATTGGCGCATACTCACTTATTGTGTTGGAAGTCGCGCTGTTGCTATGGCTCTACTGGCTAATCTTGCATCAAGGGCCAACACGGCTTTCGGGTTTTACCTTTTTGCTGGTCCTAACGGCAACTCTCTACACCAGCCCCTTGGCGATCGTGAGCATCGCGGCGTTAGGCATTTACCATCTGTTGCTCGCGCCTCGAACGAAATCCTGGAATCTGCTTATCGTGCTCGCGATTGTTGCCGAGGTCTTGTTTGTACCTTGGCTATTGACGACAAACTCGGCTGCCGTCAAGTTTGTGGAACACCCTGCAGGATATTCTGCCGTGGGCGACAGTTTTTATCTTCTGCAAAATGTTGGTCATGCATTTGGCAATGGTATCTGGCTGTTCTGGCTGCTCCCATTCTTTAGCCTGCGCTGGCTGCGCGGGCATATTAGCCTGAAAATGCTCTGGCTGGTGGGCACAAGCGTTTGCGCTGTAATGCTCGCGGTTTACCAAGTTTCCGATCGTTTATTGCATGTTCGTTACATGGTTCATCTATTGCCCATATTTGCGCTTCTCTTTGGCATCGCTTGCGCGCTCCTGGGTAAATCGCGGCGGCGCTTTATTTGGACGATCCTGCTGATTTGGTGCGCTGCGGGCTACCTTGCCGCACCCTCGTTTTCCACGCTGTTTTACCCGCCGGACGAATCCAAGCATTTGCGTTTGACCTTTCCCTTTGCCGAGGTTCTCGGCGAGATCAAGAACGATGCGGTGGCGAACGATGCGATCGCGCTGGAATTCCCTTTTCACGCGTGGGCGATTCGAGGTGTCACAGATTATTATCTGAAGGGTTCCGCCGCCCGCTACGTTCTCACCGATAATCTTGTTCAGGGCGAGTTAGAATCTCAAACTAGAATAGCCGGCTTCGAACACTTTCTTGGCGACGCCGGCCGTGTTTACTTTGTCGTTGATCGCACCGTAGCCCCAAGCGCAGAATTGATGGAATATGAGAAGATTCTTTCTGCGCGCTATGTAACTTGTGACCGATTATGGGATACGGATAAGATTCGGGTCGATAAGTTGGCGCAGATCAATGCCTTGTGCGGACCAGCGCAGACACCCATGGCACAGTTTGGCGATGCAGTAGCCTTGTTGGACTTCGTACACGTGCGGACAGACGATTTCGATGTATTTTATTCGATTTGGTCTACAGAGGAGCCAATGGAAAGTCATAGCCAAGCCATCCACTTTAGGAAGGAAGATGGCGAGCTGCTGTATCAAATAGACGGCGCGCTGCCGCATGGCGAATTCGCCTATCGCATTGACCGCATTCCACGAGGCGAATTGCCTGCGTCCGCGACGATCAAAATTCAAGGAATAGTGTATGACTGGCAAACCGGTGAGCGGCTGAAAACCTTCGACGGATCCGATATTGTGGAACTTGCGCAAATACAGACCTGAGCGCTAATTCATGACGCCTAGCGGATTGTGCGGGTCGACGCTGTCATCAAAGGGAAGGTGGCGCACTACGTTGGTCACCTGATAGACCGAGCCTAGCCAGTTGTTAAATATGGCCCTGGCGGTATCGCCCCAGGTATTATCGAGGTGGGGCAAGATTTCCTCTTCGGGGAAGATCGGTAATGTTAAGCCGCGTTCCATAGCCAATTGCGCTGCGCGCACAAAACGTTCGGCGATTTCGCGCGCCTCCAGCGGGAAGTAATTCTCCGGGTAGGGTGGCTGCACGTTCTGCCCTGCAAGATAACTCAAAAGATCGCGCTTGTATTCTTTGAGCAGGCTATTGATATCGTACTCCGGATGCCCTTGAAAATAGACCATCCGTAATTGGTCCGGGCTGACGGCCATGTGAACTTCGTCGTCCAAACTTTGGATCAGCACGGTCAGGCCGGCGGCTTCGAAATGGTCGCGCGTGATGGAATTCCAGCGAGAATGCGGAACATCGAAGCGCGTGTTGATTTCCCGCAGCAAGGGGTGAGAAGGCTGCGTGACCCGATGCTCGAATACGCCCCAAATCTTGCTATCCCGTTTGGTACGGTCAATTTTATAGAAGTATTTCATCAAGGCGTGTGTGGACAAGCAGGAACACAAGGTAGATGTGACGTGTTCGCGCGCCCATTCGATCACCTCAGTCAAGGGCTGCCAAAAGTTCTCCTGATCAAGGCTGGGATTGGCAACATTGGCGCCGCTGATGACCAGCGCATCCAGCCCATCTTGCTTGACCTGCTCGAAGTCGGTGTAGTAGCGGTCGATGTAAGCTGCGCTTTCCGGGCTGCGATCCAAAGCCGGCAGGGAAAAAACATGCACATAAAACTGGGCAATCTGGTTGCTGTTGCCGACCAGGCGCATAAACTGTCGCTCGGTGATTTCCAGCGCTGAATCAGGCATCATGTTTAGCAAGCCAATATGCAACTCGCGGATATCCTGCTTTAGAGCGCGATCCAAGGTCAGTATTTCTTGCCCGCGCTCTTTCAGGCGGTCGAAGCTGGGTAGCGGAGTGTGAGCAACTAATGGCATACGAGGACAACTCCCGTTTCAATGGATCAAGCGCAGTGCGAATCGTGCCACAGTATAGCATAGCTCAATGTCCCGCTCATACCGGATTCGCGACCAAGTCTCGTGTGGATTTTCGCGCGAGAGTATAATGAAAATAACGCAGGGTGGCGGAAAAAGGAAAATCGAGATGTTGTCAAAGCTAGGCCATATTTTGCAGCGTTACGTATTGATCGCCGTCGGCATTGTCATTGGCGCTTTGTCCTTAGCCGTTTTCTTGCAGCCGCTAGATATCGCTCCTGCTGGGGTGGCCGGCGCATCGACGCTTTTGAACGAATTGTTTGGAACGCCGATTGGCCTGACGATCTTCTTGCTGAACATTCCTATACAGATCATGGGTTATCTGATGTTGCCCAACGGCGCCCGCGTAATCATGCGCAGTGTTATCATAATCGTGATCTTTTCCCTGCTAATCGACGGTCTCAGCTCCCTGGTACCGGCGGGTGGCATCAGCGATGACCGCATGTTGAACGCGCTCTTTGGCGGGGTAACCGGCGGAATGGGCGTCGGTCTGATATATCGCGCCGGCGCGACATTCGGCGGCACCTCGACTCTGGCTCTGATTTTGCAGCGGCGCATTGGCTTCCCTATGAGTACGACATTTCTTTGTACGGATGCCCTTGTCATCATCGCGGCCGGGCTGGTATATGGTTGGGACGGCGCGCTTTATGCGGCCGTAGCGCTATTTATCGCCGGGTTGGTGACGGATTACGTGATGGAGGGACCCAGCGTGATCCGCACCGCCATGATCATCACCGACAAACCCAATGAAATCGCCGACCTGGTTTCCGCCAATTTGCAGCGCGGTTCCACTAGCTGGAAAATAAAGGGTCAGTACTCCGGCGTTGATCGAACCATGCTCTATGTCACGATAAGCCGGTCGCAAGTGCATGACTTGAAGGAGCAGATCAGCCGTGTGGATCCCAACGCGTTCACGGTGATTGGCATGGGTCACGCCGCATATGGCGCCGGTTTCCGGAGGGTGAGTGCGGGCCGAATGTGATTCAGGTTAGGTGCTCGCCGCCGTTCACGTGCAGCAGCGCGCCATTAATGAAACCTTCCTGGCAAAGATAGACGACAGCCCGCGCCACGTCTTCGGGATTGCCTGTGCGCTGCAAGGGAATCCGTTCGGCAACTTTCGCCCAAAGGGCATCACTCATGCCCGGTCGATCCGTCATCAGAATGGGCCCGGGTGCGATCGCGTTGACGCGGATATCCGGAGCCAGGGTCAAAGCGCTGACCTGCGTCAGCATCCACAAAGCGGATTTGCTGACACCATGATGCGGGTATTTCTGCCAAGGTCCGTCGACACCAGCATCGCAGATATTGATGATCGTGCCACCGTGATGCGGATTACCAGCCATCATACGCGCCGCTCGCTGCGTGATCAAGAATGGCGCCCGCAAATTTACTGCCATTGTCAGTTCCCAATCCGCCAGGGATACTTCCAGCAGATCACGCTGTTGAAAGACGGCAGCGCTATTGACAACGATATCCAGGCGATCAAAACGTTCATGCAGTCCGGCAAACAGCGCGTCGATACCTTTCGGGTCGCTGAGGTCGGCTTGTACGGCAAAGGCAGCGACACCGAGTGATTCGATGTCTTGAATGGTGCCGCGCACTTGAGCCGGATCAGAGCGGTGGTAATGCACGACAATGTGTACGCCTTGCCTTGCCAATTCCAGCGCGATGGCGCGTCCGACACGGTGTGCCGAGCCAGTTACCAGAGCTACCTTGTCTCGCAATTCAATGCGCATGCGAATCTCCTGACACCTGCGAAAACGCATCCGGGGCGCCCTGTCATTTGAGCTGCTTCCACGATGCGATCACGACTCTTGCAGCGCCTGCAGGTACAAGCCCATCTCCTCGTATTTCATCTCGCCCAGTTTCAGAAAACGTACCATGCCACTCGCGTCAATTACATAGGTGGTGGGCAAGTTTTGCACGCCATAATCGCGCTTGACTACTTGATTGATGTCCAGGGCAACCGGCAGATGTGCCATGCCGATTTCTGCGAGAAAACTGCTGACTTCCGCTGCTGTCTCGCCCAGATTGATCGTTAGCAGGGCCGGACCCGCGTCCGCAGCGGCGTGCGTGGCGACGAATTCTTCCAGTGCCGGCAGCTCACGCACGCAGGGCGCGCACCAGGTGGCCCAGAAGTTGAGGAAGAGTGTTCGTCCGGCATAATCCGCCGGCGAAACCAGGGTCAGGCCATCCAGCAGCGGCAGCTCAAAGTCCGGCGCGCGAAAGTTGATGACGGTGCGCGGCGGCGCGGGTTGGAAGGTGGGCTGTGCGGGCGGCAACTGTTGCTCCTCGAGGTAGACCATCAAGAGGGCGATGAAGATGCCGAGCAAGGGCAGGATCAGGAAGACGAGCAGGATGGGGGAGGGGCGACTCTCCACGACCTGCGTCGACTCGTAACTAGTTGTACTGTCTGACATCGACGCTTCTTTCAAGACCATCTCTAAATATGACAGAAATCAGAACCGCCAGTCTTCGGATTCCATCAGTGCGTCCAGTGAACCGCAGGGAATCTAAAAGTGTCTACAGATGTTTGGTATACGTACTTCCTTCGGAGGTTCTCGTTCTTGCGTGATCAACATTGCACCAACCACCTTCGCTCGAGCAATTAGAAATGGATCCGCGGAAGTATTTGGGTTTCGGACGTCTTCTGGGATAGTATGCCGAAAATGAGGTACTTCAAAGATTTTCCTTAAGAAATGTAACTCTTGCTCTGTTGAACCCGGAAACAAGTCTTGGTGCGCTCTTACCCAGTCTACTTCTCCGTCTTTCTTGTTTCTCTGTTCAATTTCGCGCATGACCTGGCGTATAGATGTAATTGTGCCATATGCGACCAGCTCGTCGAATCTTTGCCAAAGAGTCGGAAAACGTTCTTGACTGTAGCAGCGGAATAACTGCTGTAAGCTACTGGTGTCGATGACGTACATTAGGTCTGCGCCTCGAAAAACGCGTCTTCCAGGCGCTCCAAGTTTTTTGGCAGAACGTCAAGATAATCTGCCAGTTCTTCGTCGTCGATGCGATTCTCGTAAAAGCGTCTAAAAGCCAGTGAAATGTACTCCTCGCCAAGGTACGCGATCTTCGTGCGGTAGAAATTGCCGCCACCGCCTCCTTGTTCGCCGCGCTGGGCGTGCCACTCTTGCGTCGCCACCGCATATTCGGCATTTGTAACCAATTGACGATCCCGAAATCTGCGAAAGATAACCTCGCGACTTACACCAAACTTTAGCGCGAGAACCCCCGCGTCGGATTTGGGATCTGTCAAATCGCGCATTTCTTGATTTAGGGCATGCTCGGGCACCAAGATTTCAGCAGCCAGGCGATTGCAAGTTGCCTCGATATGCTGCTTGTCAGCAGGGAGCGGCTGCCGAAAGGCGAAGTCTTTGTCCATGCCGCTAGTATGGAAAAGCAAATGCGCCAGCTCGTGAAACAGCGTGAATATCTGCCGCGTCTTTGCGTTGGTATTGTTAACGTAAATGACGGGGAATTCCACATCGTATAGACTGAAACCACAAAATTCATCCGCGCCAAACGCGTCTTTAAAGACGGTCACGCCGACACGGTAAAATGCGCTACGCCAAGCTTTGAATGCGGTATCTTCATCGCGCCATCCGAATTGGTCGGCCAGCGAAACACCAACAAAATCACGAATGCGAGCAGCGGCAGCCTCAATAGGTTCATCGTCGCGTAATTTCAGATCTCGTGTGATCAAACGCGCGGCAGGATTGCGCCCATCATTCAACTCACTCAAACCAAGTTGGAATGCACGACCTTTATGTAACAAAAGTCGAATCACCGGCGGTATCTCGGCGAATTGCTCTGAGCCAAGTGTGCGAAATGTCTCTTCGATTGGAGGCCAGGCTGGTGGCTCGGGAAAGAAGAATATTGCGACGGGCAATTGTAATATCTCGGCGATTTTCTCTAACTGCCGGTAGGTATGTTTCGACTGCCCTCGTTCGCAGGCGGCAACTTCCGCAAAGCCGCTCTTGGCGGCCAGATCATCGACTTTGTAACCGGCACGCTCGCGCGCCCAAGTCAACACCTCCGGCGTAATCGGCATCCGCTCTGTTGCCATGGTCTTTAGCTCACTGCAATTTGAAATTGACTGTAACCCCGCGCCCAAGAACTGTCAAGCAGGGTTGCGTTGGCACTACTGATTAAAGGCTATTCGAATACCCAACGATCGGTATCCCGACCCCAGCCGCTAAAGAGTTCGTTGTCGCTGAAAAAGTTCGCCACTTCAATCTGACCATTCTCGACACTATCCGAGCCGTGCGCCAGGTTGCGGCCGATCTCCAGCCCATAATCGCCGCGGATGGAGCCGGGCGCGGCTTCCGCCGGCTTGGTCACGCCGATGGTCGTGCGCGCGGCGACGATAGCATCGCTGCCTTCGAGCGCCATCACAATCACCGGCGCGGAGCTGATATAGTCCACCAAACCGGAAAAAAACGGGCGTTCGCGATGCACGTCATAATGCTTCTCCGCCAGTTCACGGCTGATATGCAGCAGCTTCATGCCGATGATTTTAAAGCCGCGCTGCTCGAAGCGTTTGATGATCTCGCCAGCCAAGCCGCGTTGCATCGCATCCGGTTTCACGATTATCAATGTACGTTCCAAGAGATTGCCTTTCTGTCGCATTCGAAGATGTGTAAATGCCCACAATCTTACCGTTGCTCGCGGCAAATGTGTATGCGGAAAGAGCAGAAGCGGCTTTCAAATGCGCCGCGAAAATGAGATTACGGCGTCGATTATGTGTAGTATGATGATATACTGTCGAGGTTGCCAACGGGGTTAGGCGGACGAGCGGGAGGAAGCCAAATGAGTGGGGCGTTTTGGCAAAATCAGGCTGTGATCGTGACCGGAGGCGCGGGTTTCCTGGGTCGGCACGTGGTTGAAGAATTACAGGCCAAGGCAGCCGGCAGCGTCATAATAGCGCGCAGCGCCCGTTATGATCTGCGTGAGGCAGCGGATGTGACGCGTCTCTTTGCCGATCATCCGCAAGCGACCATGGTCATCCATCTCGCGGCGACAGCGGGTGGCATCGGCATCAACCGCGAACACCCCGGCTTGTTCTTCTACGACAATATCATGATGGGTACGCTGCTGCTGGAACAGGCGCGCCGTGCCAATGTCAAGAAATTCGTCGGTATCGGCACCGTCTGCAGCTATCCCAAGTTTGCGCCCGTCCCCTTCAAGGAAGATGACTTGTGGAACGGTTATCCGGAAGAAACCAACGCGCCCTATGGCTTGGCAAAGAAGATGTTACTGGTACAAAGCCAGGCCTATCGGCAGGAATATGGATATAACGCCATTCACCTGTTACCGGTGAACCTATACGGACCCCACGACAAATTCGATCCCAAGTCTGCGCATGTGATCCCCGATGTCATCCGAAAGATGGTCGACGCGATGGTGCGGGGCGATCATTCCGTGTCGCTTTTTGGTGACGGGTCGCCAACCCGCGAATTCCTCTTCGTGCGCGATGCGGCGCGGGGCATCGTTTTGGCCGCCGAACACTATAATGCATCAGAGCCGGTCAATCTGGGCAGCGCCCACGAGATAAGCATACGGGATCTGGTGCAGATCATCGCCGAGGAAGTGGGCTATCAGGGTGAGCTGCACTGGGATACCAGCAAGCCAAATGGACAACCGCGCCGCAAGCTTGATGTTTCGCGTGCCGAGAGAACATTCGGCTTTTTGGCGCAAACGGATTTCCGCGAAGGCCTGCGTGAGACGATAGACTGGTACAAATCCACAGTTCGAAAGACCCCTGCCTAGCCAATTCAGCAAAAAGTTGGTAAATCTGCCGGACCTTTGGTATGATTGTTGCAATTGTAATGCGTTTCTCCTTTGAATGAATTAACGTTGGCTCGACAAACTCTATTGACCTAAATTATTCGAATAGAGATTTTGTTGTGGGAGGAGGGTGGCACCTTGGGCGTCATACTAGAGGTCAAAGACCTCATTGTCCGATTTTATACACAAGAAGGTACTGTCTACGCGGTAAACGGCGTTTCGTATGATTTGGAAGAAGGCGAAACGCTGGGAATTGTAGGCGAGAGTGGCAGCGGCAAGAGTGTGAGTGCGCTGGCCATCATGGGGTTGATCCCGAGCCCTCCAGGGAAGGTAGAATCAGGATCGGTCATCTTCGAAGGGCGCGATCTGCTGAAACTCAAGCCAGATCAAATGCGGCTGATTCGTGGCAAGGAAATTGCTATGATCTTCCAGGATCCCATGACATCCTTGAATCCGGTCTTGACCATCGGCACGCAAATCACCGAATCGCTGAAGCTGCACGAGGGCATGAATAACTCGCAATCGCGGAAACGCGCCGCTGACCTACTGGACATGGTGGGCATTCCCGATGCTTTTCGCCGCCTTGATGACTACCCGCATCAATTCTCTGGTGGGATGCGTCAGCGCGTGATGATCGCCATGGGGCTGTCCTGCAATCCGAAACTTCTGATAGCCGATGAGCCAACAACCGCGCTGGATGTGACCATTCAGGCGCAGATCATCGAGTTGGTCAAGCAACTCAAAGATGAATTCAACATGGCGATGATTTGGATCACGCACGATTTGGGTGTAGTAGCCGGTATCGCCGACCGCATTCAAGTGATGTACGGCGGACGAATAATGGAATCCGGTTCGTCACACGAGGTTTTTGGCGATTCCCGCCATCCGTACACCGTGGGACTGCTGGGTTCACTTCCGCGACTGGATTCGAGCGGAGAAGAGAAACTGGTGCAGATTGAAGGTTCACCGCCAGATATGCGAAATGAGCCAGTAGGCTGTCCGTTTGCGCCGCGCTGTGATGTTCGCGAACAGTTGGCCCTTGAGGCCTGTTGGGAGTCGCGCCCACCCTTGGAAACGGTACCCAATGCCAAAGGAGATTTTACACATGTCATGTCTTGTTGGGCGGATATCAACGAGGGGGTAGCCGAAAATGTCTAGTCAAACGATGGTAGCCGAAGCCGGCAGCCCAGCAAAAGAAGATGATTATATCCTCGAAGTCAGCAACCTGAAGAAGCATTTCCCGATTTCCTCCGGTATCGTCTTTCAACGTCAAGTTGGGGCGGTGCGCGCGGTGGATGGCATCAGCTTTCACGTAGTCCGTGGCGAGACGCTTGGCTTGGTTGGCGAATCGGGTTGTGGAAAGAGCACTACCGGTCGCACCATCTTGCAGCTCTACCGTCCTACAGAAGGCAGCGTCAAATTTGAGGGACATGAGCTTTCAACTATGAGTGGCAATGAATTGCGGCAGATGCGCCGCAGGATGCAGATTATTTTTCAGGATCCCTTCGCTTCCTTGAATCCGCGTATGACTGTGGGCAGCATCGTCAGCGAACCGTTGCAGATCCACAAAATCTATTCCAACAAAAAGGAACGTCAGCAGTTTGTCGAAGAGTTGATGATGAAGGTTGGCTTGAACCCCTACTTCATCAATCGCTACCCGCACGAGTTTTCTGGCGGTCAGCGGCAGCGCATCGGGATCGCCCGCGCCCTGGCGCTGGAACCGAGCTTTATCGTCGCCGACGAGCCGATCTCGGCACTGGATGTTTCGATTCAGGCGCAAGTGGTCAATTTGATGGAAGCGCTGCAAGACGAGCTGAACTTGACCTATCTGTTCATCGCGCACGATTTGAGTATGGTGCGGCATATCTGCGACCGCGTGGCGGTCATGTACCTGGGCAAGATTGTCGAGTTAGGTCCGGTGGATGCGGTCTACGAGAATCCGCAGCATCCCTATACGCAGGCGCTGCTTTCGGCGGTGCCGGTGCCCGATCCCTTCGTCGAAGAGAGCAGGCAGCGCATCATCATTGCCGGCGATCTGCCCAACCCGGCAAATCCGCCGACCGGCTGCAACTTCAATACGCGTTGTCCGGTGGTCTTTGACTTGTGTTATCAGGAACCGGATCCGGAGTTAATTGAAGTGATGCCTAAACATTATGTGGCTTGCCACAGGGTGACTTAGCTAAACGCGATGTTTGCGCGAGACTTAAGTTTTGAGCTTTAATGTAATTGGGTAATTTGGAAAATGCAGGGGCGACTCACCGAGTCGCCCTTTTTGTTTGCCTAGTTGTCGCCGCGATCACTCTTCTACTTGCGCGAATGTAGCTGGAGCAACTGTCGGTCCATCGACAATCTCGACAAATTCCTTCGCATTGAGTGTCTCGCGCTCGATGAGGATTTCGACTAACTCTTCCATCTTGCCTCGTTGTTCCTGTAGCAGGTCTTTGGCGCGTTGATAAGCCGTCTGCAAGATTCGCTTGACCTCGTCATCGATCTGCTGGGCATAATGCTCGCTGTAATCGCGCTGTTCGGTGATTTCCCGCCCGAGGAATACGGCACCGTTACCTCTGCCATAAGAGCGCGGACCCAGCAAATCGCTCATGCCGAACTGCGTTACCATCGCCCGTGCCATACGCGTGGCTTGCTGCAAGTCGTTGCTGGCGCCGGTGGTGAATTGATTGAAGATGATTTCTTCTGCGGCGCGTCCACCCATCGCCGCCACAATGTCATCTTCGAATTTGTCGCGTGTGACCAGCATATCATCGCCGGAAGGCAGCGGCATCACATAACCGCCGGCCCGTCCGCGTGATATGATGGTGATCTTGTGCACCGGGCTGGTATTTTCCAGCAGATGGAAAAGCAGCGCATGACCCGCTTCATGATAGGCGACTTTTTCCTTCTCTTCCGGTGTGATGACGCGGCTGCGGCGTTCCGGGCCCATAACGACGCGTTCCATCGATTCTTGCATTTCGCTCATGCCGATCGACTTCTTGTCGCGGCGCGCCGCCAAGATAGCCGCCTCGTTGACCAGGTTTTCCAGATCGGCGCCGGAGAAACCTGCCGTGATTTTTGCCATTGCCTCGACATCGACATCGCCCGCCAGCGGCTTGCCCCGCGAATGTACCTTCAAGATATCTTGCCGTCCCTTGACATCGGGATTATCCATGACTACTTTGCGATCAAAGCGGCCAGGACGCAGTAGCGCCGGATCGAGAATGTCCGGTCGATTAGTCGCGGCGATGATGATGATGTTGGTGTCGTTATCGAAGCCGTCCATCTCCACCAGAATCTGGTTGAGTGTCTGTTCGCGTTCATCGTGACCGCCGCCCAAGCCAGCACCACGATGCCGCCCGACCGCGTCGATCTCATCGACGAAGACGATGGCGGGCGATTCGGCTTTGGCGCGTTCAAACAGGTCGCGTACCCGGCTGGCGCCGACGCCGACAAACATCTCGACGAATTCTGAACCGGAAATGCTGAAAAACGGAACACCGGCTTCCCCGGCCACTGCCCTCGCCATCAGGGTTTTGCCGGTACCCGGTGGTCCCACCATGAGCACGCCCTTTGGCACCCGCGCTCCGAGGCGGATAAACTTCTCGGGCTCTTTAAGGAACTCGACGATTTCCTTGAGGTCCTCTTTGGCTTCGTCGGCGCCTGCCACGTCGGTAAAGGTCACTTGCGGACGTTCCATATCGCGCGCGACGCGTGGCTTGCTTCGTCCAAAACTCATCGCCTGATCTTGACCGGCGCGCATTGAACGCATCATCCGCCAGAGGAACCAGACGATGATCAGAATCGGCACCACGCCGATCAGGATTTGGAAGATCAAAGCTTGAGAATTGTCGCCGGGATGTGGCAAATACGTCAGGTGTTCCAAGGCAGTAGCTGGAACATCCAAAGCATCCATCAACTCATAGAAACTTGACGATGCATCTTTGTAGGCCGTTCGCGTAGAACCATCGGTATCGGTGATCACGAGATCAGTGCCGCCATATTCATCAATGCGTTCCACGCGGCCTTGACGGATATCCGATGCCAGGCGGTTGATCGCCACGCCATTGCTGCGGTTGGGTCCGCTTCTGCCATTGAAAACCAGCAGAAACATCACCAGAACGATGATGCCGAGAATCACCCACATGCGCTGCGCGTTGGGGTTACCAAAAGGTGACTTGCCGCTGTTGTTACTTTTCTTGCCGTCTTTGCCGCCCTCGGTCACATGCTTTGGGGCGTCCGGTCTATTGTTCATGCATGGGGCTCCATTCGATCAGGAATATCGGAGTATTACCCGCTCTATCAATAAAGACCCTTTAGCGTGCCAAAAGGTGATAAATCTGTTGAATATTTCCCGGCGCTCTTACCAATCTAATACGGATTTGAAAGGTCACAATCGCGCCTTTCTTACGGAACGCATATCGTTGGGACAGTGAAATTTTCGGATATTCAGCTATCATGAAATCAACGGCTTTTCCTCTGTACAAAGACGGCCGCTCGGCGGCAGCGAAATGGACTCCGCGCTCAGGCAAAACAGCAAGCCTTCTAAACTATGCGAGTATAGCGGTTTATCAAAAAAGAGACGCGTAATTCTATGACAGATCGAACGAACGAACAATGGTTAGCGGCGCTGCGTCAGGATGGCGGCGCTGCGCAAGCCGAAGCATTGGAAGCGCTGCGCACACGGCTGCAGCGCAGCATTTTCTTCTATCTCAGTCAAGATCGCAGCGATTTACGCGGTCTGGCAGCGCATGAACTGCAACAAATGGCGGAGGATCTGGCGCAAGACGCCACCCTGCGTGTCATGGACAATCTCGAGAATTTCCGGGGCGAAAGCCGCTTCACCACCTGGGCCAACAAGATTGCCGTCCGGCTGGCTATCAGCGATTTGCGGCGGGCACGCTATAAGGACTTCAGCCTGGACGAATTGACAGCGGAGGGCGATCTGTTGCCGTCATCAAGCCATTTGGGTTCCTCGGCGGGGCCATCGCCGGAAAAAGCTGCCGAACGGGATGACGTTCTGGAGCAGATAGAGCTGGCGTTGAAAGAATCGCTTACCGAACGTCAACATCAAGCGCTAGTGGCGGTGGCATTAAAGGGCATCCCGATGGATGTGTTGGCGGAGCGAATGGGCAGCAACCGCAACGCGCTCTACAAGCTGATCCACGATGCTCGGCGTAAACTCAAAACACACCTGGAGTCGCAGGGCATTTCCACCGATTACATGATGAATTTGTTTGGGAACTAAGGTCGCTTTAGGGCCTGCCCACTATCACCGTGCCAAAGCACATCTCATCGGACGTGCCCTCGCCCCAAACTACATAACGCGGATCATCCGACAGACTGTTGTCCCAATGGCAGGACATGCGCAAGAAATCCCCAAAGTTGACCTCTACCGGCTCGACGAATTGGTAACGATCTTGCCAATGGAAATCCCAATTCGGAATATCCAGCAGCATGATCGAATCGTCGGCGCCCGGATTGAGCTCCATGTGGAAGCTGCGACCGAGTTCGTGCATATGCCCTAGCACGCCGTAAACGGTCAAGGTGAAGGGGAAGGGCGACGGGAAATCACAATGCGCGCGGGCATTTTCGCCATTGTTGTCGGCATAATCCGCAAGCGTCTGATTACAATTGTTCAAGCGCCTGTCCGGCAATTTGCGCAGCTTTTCGCCGTAAAGTTCAGCGATGCGGTCGAGCGCATATTCCCGCTGGCACTGCGGACCCTCCACGCCGCTGGGGCAGGGGATCTCGACCGGCGCGGATAGCGGCAAGGTCATCAGTTTCATCAGGTCTCTGTCAGCGCTCTCAAGTTCCAGTTTGACCTGGCTCCGATCGGGCGCGCGCGTCGTCCACAAATTGTAATGCATCTGGACCACAACGAATTGACCGGGCTCGAGGAGATAACCTGTGCCGTGCGGGAAGCGAATGCCTAAAGTGCCCGGTGTCCACGTGCCAATAATATCACCACTCTTGGACAGACCCGTGCCACCATAACATGACCAGCCGGGGCGACCATCGACATAATCGCGCTCTGCGATATCGGCTGCGACAACATCGTCCACCAGGTAGACAATGCCGTGATGCGCCATCTCCGTCACTTCCGGGATAAACTCATAAGCGGTGAGGAATTGCGGCGCGTCGATATCCAGAGCAAAGGCGAAACAGCGGTAGTCATCCAAGGCATCTTGCTCGGGGTGATAGGCTTCGTCGAGCTGCAGCGTCAGGTCCGCGCGTACTTCGGCCAAGGCGTAGATCTCATCGGGTGGCACATAAGCGTCCGGTTCACCGAGCTCGGCGCCATGCGCTGCCCAAGCGGCGATAATCGCGATTTCTTCTATGGAGAGGCTGCGATCACGCTTTAGCGGCACTGTCAGATCCGAGGGCATCCAGGGAGGCATGATACGATTGACGACGTGGAAGGCGATATCTTCGGCCACCGCGACAACGTCGTATGCATCGGTTAAAGGCGCGTAAGCGGCGATCTGCCCGTCGCTGTGGCAGGCTGTACAATGGGCTTCGATGATGGGACGTACATGCTCGTGATAGGTTACGCGATCGGGCACAGTGATGTTAGAGAAATCGGTAGCTTGCGTGTCGTTGTCGTGGTCTGGTTTATCATCGTGTGCTGACAGCGCGATGACACAGGAAAACAAAATCAAGAGAAGAGGGATTGTTCGCATGGCGAAGCTCCTATTACTGCCGATATGCTCACAAGACTCTAGACTGATTATATTACAGATGTAAGGATAGACAATTATATCGGGTAATCGCGAAGTTTCGCGTGCCGGCGGCGGCCAGGTCATGTCAAACAAACGCTGGGTCATCATCACACTCATATTATGTCTTGCCGCGCTGGGCAGGATTCTTCATATTAGCGAGCAAAGTTTTTGGGTGGACGGGGGCTATGCCTTTTACCACGCTACTTATCCCAGTCTGATCACATCGCTGGCGCGCGATACGCATCCGCCGCTGTATTTTGCCGCGCTGCGCCTGTGGGGCGACATTGCCGGACACAGCGAGTTGGCGTTGCGCTGGTTTTCGGTATTGCCATCGATACTCAGTCTGGCTGTGGTGTATCAGCTCGCGCGCGAATTCTGCAGGCATCGAAACCGGGATGCCCCACAATATGAAGAAGCTGTGCCCCTGCTGGCGGTGTTGATGCTGGCCCTTGCGGATGCCGAGAACTTTCTCGCGCAAGAAGCCCGCCACTATACCTGGCTGACACTCTTGGTCGTTTGCAGTATGTGGTGCTTCCTGCGCTGGCTGCGTCTTGGCCGGCGCCGCGCCTATCTGATGTGGATCGTGTTTAGCATTGCCATGGTGTATACGCACTACATCACTGCCTTCGCCGGCGTCGCGCAAGGACTGTATGCCATAGTCTGGACTCGCGGCAGAACACGTCTGCAAGTGTTGCTTGGCTTGATCCTGAGCGCCTCGGCATTGACGCCCTGGCTGCTTGAAGTCGGCCGGCGCCAACTGGGCAATTCCGGTGCCAACTGGTCTGTCAAGCTGACGTCGGATGTGGCTCGCGAGATACTTGTCAAGTATTTCACCGAACAGTGGGCGCTGATAATCGTGCTATTGCTGCTGGGTTGCTTTACGGTGGTGTACCTAGGCGAAAGCCGATTCCAGCTAAAGACTCATCGGGCAACCTGGCTGGTCCTGATTTGGTTAATCGTGCCATTACTGATGACGCTGATGGTCAATGAGTATTTGCCTTTTTTGCAGCCGCGCCGCTTGACACAATGGACGCCGGCTATCGCCCTGCTCGTGGCCATTGGCTTGGCAAATATACGTCATCCGGCACGCGCTGTGTTGATCAGCGCGCTTGTCATTAACGGGATTTTTCGGCTCGATTTTTATCGCGTCAAGCCGGATTGGCGCGCCGTTGCCGATATGACCTCGCGCTATGCTATATCGGGTGATCTGGTGCTGACGGACATCGCCGGTGGGGATTATCAGATGGCGTATTACCTGACGCGTGATATCGACGACGCGCAGTCGCTGTCAGATGGTATCACCTATAGGTCGCTTAAAGTCCGCCGTGACTTTTATGGCGAAAGTTATCAGGAATGGTTGCCGCAGTTATTGGACGGATTCCAGACGGTGTGGCTGATGCACTGGTCGGGTGATGGTTCGGCTTTCGCTTGGCTGGATCAGCTCGATTTCCAGCAATCAGCCGACTTCGTCTATAAGCATGATGGCGGAAGCGCGGGCGAGATTGATTTGCATATTTATCGCTTCGACCGCATCGCAAGTGATCCGATTCTGGCGCGCTGGCAGAATGGCATGGTCTTGCAATCGGCAAAGGTGGACGTCGAGGATTTGCGCGTGGATTTGCTTTTCCGAACGGAGGAGCCGCAGTCCGAAAACTATACGCTTTCGGCTAAATTACTTGATGCGCAGGACAATATTCGCGCTCAAATCGACAGCCAGCCACAACTTGATCAACGTCCGACCAGCGACTGGTCAATCAGCGAACTGGTGTATTCGCCGCAGGAAATGGAAGTGTTCTATGCTATGCAGCCCGGCACATATGAGCTTGTGGTTCAAGTCTATCTACTCGAAGACAATTCGTATCGCAATGTAGCGACTGCGGACGGACAGAATTTCGTAGTCATTGGCACAATCCAGATTGATGCCGATCATGCGGCCACAAGATTACAGAAGCGCAGCTTTGGGAATCCCCGTTAAGTAACTCAACCAACACAACTATCCCAATGGACGACCGCCATCAACGGGGATGATATCGCCGGTGCTGAAGCGCAGGTGAGCAACCGCGGCGTACACGGCTGCGGCGACATCTTCCGCTTCCGCGATCCTGCCCAGAGGTGTCTTGGCTTGCTGCTCGGCAAGGAGTTCGCGCGGCATGCGTTGGGCGTAAAAGCCATTCACCCATCCAGGCGAAATCGAAAGTACACGAATCTGCGGAGCCAGCGCCCGGGCTAGCGAACGGGTCATGCTGTCCATGGCGGCTTTGCTGGCGCAATAGGCGATATTGCTGCCGACACCGGTGCGCCCGGCAATCGAGGAAATATTGATCACGACCCCGCCCTTATCAGCCATCAGCAAAGGCTTGAAGGCGCGAATTGTGGCAAATGCGCCGCGCCAATTGACGCGGAAGATCTGGTCGATCAGGTCATCGTCCAGGCCATCGAGATCGTCATGCGGTACTGCCCGCGTGATGCCGGCGTTGTTGACCAGGATATCCAGCCGCCCGAAACGATCTCTGACGGCTTGCGTCAAACGTGATTGAGCAGCGCTGTCATCCACCGCGGCCTGGAAAACCAGATGGTCTCCGCCTGACAAACTCGCGGCCACGGCTTCCGCCTTGTCGCGATCGCTGTTGTAGGTGATCACGACGCGCGCGCCAGCTTCCGCCAGACGACGGCATATGGCGCTGCCGATGCCGCCTCCGCCACCAGTCACCAAAGCGACCTGACCCGCTAAGGCTTTCATGATTGACCTCGCTGTAACTGTTTTGCCCGTTCACTCAGAATGAGCGCAACTCTGTCGGCAGATGATCAATGCGATTCAGATAATTCAGTACCGGTCGCGATCCTTGAAAATCGATGCGGCTGATGGCTGTATTGTCGTGATAATAGCGCATCGTATGGGGGCGCGATGGCAACTGATCGAAAATGGCTTTCAGCAGAATATCGAGAAAGCCACCGTGCGAAACCAGGGCGATCACTTGGTCGCTCTTTGCCCGTTCGCGAAATTCATTGGCGACCTTGATGGCGCGGAAGCAACTGTAGGTCTCCGGCTCCATGCCCAGAGAGGCATTGTACCAGCCCGTATCCGTCAGCGCTTCCGGCAAGGCAAATTGCGGGAATTCTCGCAAGATCGCGGAGCGCGACAAGCCGTTAAACCCGTGGACATGTCCGTTTTGCCGCTGGAACATGCCGCCTTTTTCGTGCAGATCCAACCAGACTTTGGGTTGCAGATTGAGAGACTTGACGATAGCTTGCGTGGTCAAAAGCGAGCGATACATGGCGCTGGTATAGAGCCGCGTGATACCGATTCCGGCATCGACTGCGCCGTGTCGCTTCATCAAGAATGACGCCAGTTGATCCCGTTGCCGATAACCAAGTGCGGTCAAATCCGGATCGACCTTGCGCTGGTGTATTGTGGATTCGGTGAGGACATTGTTTTCCGATTGGGCGTGACGTATGAGATAAACGCGCATCTACTCTGCCTCTGCGATCAACTTTGAAAACTGACGAAAGTATTATAGGCTAGATTCGGGCGAAAGTAACCGATGCATTGAAGTATTATCATGTCCGGGCGGATTTCTGATCGTTTCACAAGGATCACCCGTCTCAGATTGATTTGCGGGACCGGTGATATTGCTGAGGGGCGTGGCCCGGTTATCCGCTTGCGATTGCCCGCTCTGGTCTATCCGTTTGCACGTCGCTAAACTGGTGGCGATATCGGCGAAAGCACAGGGGACAAATGGACAAAGTTGTCACGCTCACATTGAATCCGGCCCTCGATGTCGGCACGCGCATCCAATCCGTTGCGCCGGAGATAAAGCTGCGCTGTGCGGAGGCAAAGTTCGATCCAGGTGGCGGGGGCATCAATGTCTCGCGCGCGATTCGCTTTCTAGGTGGCGAATCCACGGCTGTCTATGCAGCTGGTGGACATAACGGCATGATGCTGCAGCAACTGCTCGATGCGGAAGGCATCAGCAACTATCCGGTGCCAATCGCAGGCATCACGCGCCAGAACTTCGTCGTATACGAAGAAAGCACCAGCTTGCAATACCGCTTCACCTTGCCGGGTCCCGAATTGCGGGCGGATGAATGGATCGCCTGCCTGGAGACACTTTTTGATTTGAATCCCGCTTATATTGTTGCCAGTGGCAGCCTGCCTGCAGGTGTTCCATTGGAGTTCTACGGCGAGATAACGCGCTACGCCAGGGAGTACGGTATCCGCGTCATAGTCGATACAGCGGGTGAAGCCCTGCATCGCGCTTTTGGCAAGGGCGTCTTTCTCATGAAACCCAACTTACGCGAGCTGGAAATGTTTTCCGGGGAAAAGTTGCAAGGCGAAACGCATATCAAGAGCGTCGCTCGCCGTTTGATAGCGGAAGGGCTATCCGAAGTGCTAGTGGTATCGATGGGTGCGGCTGGCGCAGCCTTGATCACCAGCGATCAGTATCTGCATCTGCGCGCGCCGATAGTCAAAGTGCAAAGCAAGGTGGGCGCCGGTGATAGCATGGTCGCCGGAATGGCGTTAAGTCTGGCGCAAGGGCACAGCCTGAAAGTTGCCTTGCGCTTTGGAATCGCGGCGGGAAGCGCTGCTGTCATGACACCCGGCACCTCATTATGTGGTAAGGAAGAGACTTCACGACTTTATCAAGAAATTCTGCAAGCGTAATATTGCTCAAGGCTCGGACAAAGTAATAAGGACGAAAGTCTGGATTTGGTGGGGCATCTACAAATCCAGTGAGACAGGAGAGAAGCAGCTATGAGCAGAATTGAGGCGCGTAATGTCGATCATCCCGAACATCGTGAGAACCTCAAGGCGGAGAAGTACCAGATCATTCGAGAAGCCATGCTGGCTGCCTTGCCTATTGACGAATGGCTGGCCTTCACGACTATGGAAGAGCGGATACGCGCATATCTCGAGGACAAGCAGGTGCCGCAAGCGCTATTCCCCAAGCCCGGTTCTGTGCGCTGGTATGCCAAAGCCGTGCAACTGGACCTGGAAGCGCGCGGCGAAATAGAGCGCCAGCCCAAGCAATCGCCCTTGCATTTGCGAAAACGTGGTTGACCTAACCATTAAGCGCAGTCAACTTCACCCGCTGCCAGATTCTCGGCGCTATCCCAGATGCGTTGCCACTCATCCAGATACAAGCCGGCAATCGCCCGGTTGCGGATAATGACGATATTTTCGTCGTTGTTCTGGGCGGCGTTCTTTGAATAATTGAAGGAGCCGGTGATCACGGTGTCGTCATCGATGATTAATACTTTGTGATGCAAGATGTATCGGTTGCCATCTTGCCGCATCTGCGCCCCGGCACAATGAAGCGTGGGCATCTGGCTCCAGCTCGCCTTGCTATTGCGTTCCTCAAATACACCTTGAACTACAAAGTCCGGATCTGTCATTTTCTCCAGAATCGCGTCTGCCAGCTCCTCCAGCGAGAAGACAAAGGTCATGATGCGTATGGCGCTATCCGCCGCTTCAATTTCGTCCGCTTCCGCGGCAAAGACGATGCTGATTTCGCCATTGACCTGCGCGAAGGTAACCACGCCGTCGTCGCTTGAGCGTGTGCCGAATTCCCCGCGCTCGAACATCTCGTCAAACTCCGCTTGATAGGCCGCCACAGCGGCAGGATGCTTGATGACCAGGACGTTGTTATTGTTGCGATAAGTGCCATTGACGGTGTAATTCCAGGAGCCTGTCCACACCGTTTCGCTATCGAGAATCATGAACTTGTTGTGCATGAGCCCGCTGCGTTGATCATCCACGATCGCCAAGCCCGCGGCGAGCAAATCGCGCAAGAAACTGTAGGTTTCATCTTCGAGACCGTACTCGTCATCCGTTACGATGCGCAGGGCCACACCCCGTTGAAAAGCGGCGAGGATAGCCTGAAAGATTACTTCGTTGTTCAGTTCGAAGGCAGCGATATCCAGAGAGCGCTTCAGCTCGTCGATGGCCTTTACGAGTGGCGTGTCGATGCCACCGTGGTAGGTGGACGGGTCGCGGCTGCTATCGGGCGCATTAAAGTAGACCTGCCAGCCATTGCCCAGGAAACCGCGTCCAAAGTCAACATTGACTTCGGTGTAACCGGGAACTACGGCCGTTGCAGTTGGAGTGGGCGCAATCACTGTGGAGGTCGGTCGAGTCAGTTGGCCAAGCAGCAGAAAGGCCAACAGCGACATTGTTGTCACGATAATCAGAACCAGGAGAAACTGCCAGCGGTGGCGAGTGGTCCAGTTCTTAGATTCTTGTTTCATCTGTTTTCCTACTTCTGACAGGTGTTGAATTGTACCAATTTTAGCCAATGGCCCGATACTGTACTTGTCGAATCAGTGCGACATTGCCACGCAAGCGCTTCCGGCGGGCCAGTCGCAAGATATGGTTAACCGACAACCCAGTCCATGATACAATATGGCGCGTTTTGTAGACCAGATGATTCAGTGTACGCATGACCTTGCTTTCCGCAAATGATCTGAGCAAATTTTTTGGCGCGGAGGAGATCTTCGGCGATATTGGCCTTGAGATTGCCGCCACCGCTCGTATAGGTTTGGTAGGATCTAATGGCGCCGGCAAAACGACGCTAATCGATATCCTGGCCGGGCGCGACCTGCCAACAAGCGGCAATGTCAGCCTGGCCAGGAATTTGCGCCTGGCTTTTCTGCCACAGCGGCCGGAACTCGCGGGAAATCACAGTTTGTGGGACGAGCAGCTCAATGCCTTTGCCGATCTACGCGCAATGGAACGTCAATTGGTTGCGTTGGAACGCGCGATGACTGATGCCGATCGTTTTGAAACGGCACTGAAGCGCTACGGTCCCTTGCAAGCCGAGTTCGAGCGGCTTGGTGGCTATACTTATGACACGCGCATCAAAATTGTGCTGAGCGGCTTGGGTTTCACTGCCGAAGAGTATGACATGCCCTTGCCAACGCTATCCGGCGGGCAGAAGACCCGGGCATTATTGGCGCGCCTGCTTTTGGAAGCACCAGATTTGCTCATACTTGATGAACCTACCAATCATCTCGATATCGAGGCTGTAGAATGGTTGGAAAAATTCTTGCAGTCGTACCCCGGGGCGGTGCTGGCGGTTAGTCATGATCGCTACTTCCTCGATAATTTTGCCGAGCAAATCTGGGAACTGGAATTCAAGCAATTGCAGGTTTATCGCGGCAACTACAGCGCTTATCTGCGTCAACGCGAACTGCGCCGTGACCACCTGCAAAAACAGTTCGATGCGCAACAGGAATTTATCGCCAAGGAACGTGATTACATTCGCAAGCACATGGGCAGCCGCTGGACTGCTCAAGCCAAAGGCCGGCTGAAAAAGCTGGAAACGATGAACAAACGGGGCAAGATCATTGCCAGCGCGCCACGCCAACGCGGCACAATGAAGCTCGATATCAGTACCAATCTGCGCAGTGGCGACCAAGTGTTTTTGACCGAGGATCTGCAAATCGGCTATCGTGCGAGCACTCCCTTGGTGAGCGTGCCGGATCTGTTGGTGATCCGTGGCGAAACTATCGCCATCATTGGACCCAACGGCGTCGGCAAATCGACCTTGCTCAAAACCCTGACCGGCATTCTACCGGCGTTGCGGGGCACGCTGCGGCTGGGCGCCAAGGTCAAAGTCGGCTATTTCGCGCAAGCACATGAATCACTGAATAGCGAGAAATCCATCCTCGATGAAATCATCTCGACAAAGGCCATGGCCATCTCTGAAGCGCGCAATTTTCTGGGACGATTCATGTTCAGCAATGAAGACGTTTTTCGCGCGATATCGACCTTGTCCGGCGGAGAGCGGGGACGTGTCGCGCTGGCTAAGTTGGCGCTGCAAGGCGCGAATCTGCTGCTCTTGGACGAGCCGACCAATCACCTCGATATTGACAGCCAGGAGATCTTGCAGGCCGTGCTGGAAGGTTTTGCCGGCACGATCTTGCTGGTCAGTCACGACCGCTACCTGATCAACGCTCTGGCTTCACAGATTTGGGCGATGACGCCCGGCGCTCTGAATATTTATCCTGGCAACTATCGCGAATACATCCGCATCCGCAACCGGCGCCTGGAAGGGCAGACGGGAGCGGATCATAACAAGACCTCGAAGACGAATGGCAAAGGAATCAGGCGTGGAAGTTACGCCGAAAAGAGAGAAGGGTTAAATCCCTTTGAGGCGGCTCGTCGCTCTGCCGAGCTGGAAGCGAAGGTAAGCCAATTGGAATCTCGCCTGTTTACCATCGGCGAGCAACTGGATGCCGCCAGCACGGCCGGGGACGCGGGAAGGGTGCATGATCTGGGCAGGGAATTTGCGCGCACCCAAGCCGATCTTGAAGCGACGCTCGAGGAATGGGCCAAGTTTCTGGAGTGAGTGGCGGAGACTTCCGCAATGGCCATTCTGCCAGTATAATTAGAACATGTTTGCTAGGCTGGGATATAAGGAGAAACATCTTGGATATCATTTGGTTTGGTCGCGCCTGCTTCCGCATCTCCGAGCGTAGTCATCCATCGGTGGTGACCGATCCTTACGAGCCAGAGCGCGGACTGCCCGAGCTGAAACTGCGGGCGGATCTGGTCACCATCAGCCATGACACGTCCGCGCACCGGGTGCAACAGGTCAGAGATCACTATTATGTGATATCAAGCCCGGGCGAGTACGAAGTCGGTGATCTGTTTGTCACCGGAATACCGTTGCATATTCATGATGAAGAACACGATCAGATTCTGGACAATATCGCGTATCTTTTTGAGTATCCCAACCAGCTCAAGGTTATGCATTTTGGGAATCTGCATCAAGTGCCTGACCAATCGATCATCGAACAGCTTGATGAAGTGCATGTCTTGCTGCTGCCACTTGATGGCAAAGCAGGGTTGCCTGGCGAGCAGATGGCGGAGGTCATCAGCTTGATCGAACCCAATTATGTTGTGCCGATGAATTATAATGGTGGGCGCGCTGACGCCGATTCCAGCCCACTGGATGGTTTTCTTACAGCCATGGGCGTCGGCCAGCTCGAGGCTCAGGATAGCTTGCGCGTGACATCAAACGGCTTGCCGGAACAAACCCAGGTCGTGCTTTTGCGGACAAACTTCCCAAGCAATTGAAGCCATGCCGACGCATCCTTAACAATTCTGCGGTATAGTTCTTCCGTATATAAAACACACGACGCGAGTAAATCTCGATGGCGAACGGAAACGTCAAGATTCTGATGCACTGGGATATCAAACCCGGGCTTGATCAAGAATATTTTGAATTTGTCATGCGCGAGTGGGTGCCCAATACCACCAAGCTCGGCTTGACCCCTATTGAAGCGTGGTACAACGTCTATGCCGAAAGTGAGATCCCCAAGATCATGGCAGGCGCCATTGCAGAAGATGACGCATCAATGCGCCGAATCATCACCAGCACCGATTGGGCCGATTTGCAAGCCAGGCTCATGGAATATGTCGAGAATTACAGCCACAAGATCGTGCGCGTCACCGGCGATTATCAGCTCTAAATCGCCTGGATCGATCCTCTGCCCTTAAGTGTAGAAGCCGCTCTATCATACCCGTAGCCGCGATAGGATCCGCTACTATCTAATGCGCTGCCACCATGGCATGCGTTTGGGCAGGGCACGGGGCATGAAACGCCTAAGGGCGGCGGGCGGCAAATGAGTCTGAAAAAACTGGCACTCGACGGCAGCAATAAGGTCTGTCGCGCTCACAAAATAATAAACCTTCTGCTCTTGCGAACACAAAGGCTTATTAGAAAAGGAGCGAGACGCTTGGCCTCACTCCTGTATAGTTCTGCGTTATGTGGCCTAGCCACCCATCGCGCCACGTAATGTGTCACAAGCGGGGCAAGAGCCATTCGGACGAACTATCGCGTAACCGGATTGTGGATCCGAACTCCAATGGGTCGAATCGACATTCCAGATGATCAGCAAACGCACGAAACCTGAACTACGAGTGCGATGGACCGCGCCAGCCAGCCAGCCCGCCTGCTCGGCCAATGTATTGCCAGAAGCCCAGGCGAATCCACCCGGCAGCGCTCCGATTCCCTCACCGGTCAGGTAGCCCAACTCGGTAAAGCAGAGCGGCTTGCTCGGGAAGAAGCTGCGATAGAGGTTCATCATGCGTGGCAGGTACCAGGAATAGTGACCGGTGCTGCCAACCGGCGCGCCACTGCTCGCGTCCGGCGGTACGATACCGGCATTATAATGAATGCCGACACAATCCAACACGTTGGCGGCACCGGAAGCTGCCATCTGTCGCATATAGCAATCGTCATCGCCACCATTGGTCGTGCAGCCCTGGAAGAAGCCTGTGGGTGCCGGCGCGCCGCTGATCACCAGCGTACCCGGATTGGCGCCCTTGATGGCGTGGTAGGCGGCGCTAAGCATCTGTGTGTAATTCGCGCCATTGATCGAGCCGGGGGGCCATTCGCGGTCGATATTCATCTCGTTCCAGACTTCGATGGCATCTGCGCCGCCACCGGCCAGGCCGGCCAGGAAATTGGCGAAACTCTGATAATATCCACCGGCATTTGCGGCGATCTGTGCCGGTTCGCCGATAACGCTCAACAGCACTTTGAATCCGCTGCCGTGGGCGCTATCGATGAGATTTTGGTAGTTGCTTGAGGGTTCGCCATTCCATTTGACCTGACGCTTTACCCAGGTCATCCGCGCATTGTGCATATGGCCAGTCTGGGAGAAGCTCAGTGCCTGGCCACCCAACTCAAATCCACCGGTATTGGCTGTGCTGACTGGAGCAGGCGCCGATGCTGGTGGCGGGCTGCCACTGTCGCTGGGTGCTGGTTCGGGCGGTGGCGGCGCGCCGGGAACCCGCAATACCATACCCACTGTCAATATGTCGGGGTTGACAATGCCATTTAGTCTAGCCAATTCAAAATAATTGATATTGAATTGGGCCGCGATCGAACTCAAAGAGTCGCCACCTTGCACCGTGTATGTGCCTGTAGTGGGTGCCGGTGCCGGGGCTTCCGTGGTAACCGGCGTAGATGGTGCAGCGCTCGGCGGTCCAGGTACTATTAACACTTGCCCGACATGCAGGATATCCGGATTGCTAATATTGTTGAGCTGTGCCAATTCCAGATAGTTGATACCGAACCTCGCGGCGATAACAGCCAGCGATTCTCCGCGCTGTACCGTATAGGTGGTGGTCGACGTCTGCGGCGCGGGCGCGGCACTGCTGGGCGGTGCTTCTGCCGGCGCACTGGGCGGTGCTACTGCTGGCGCATTCGGATCGGGAATCAGCAACTGGTTCCCGGCGTGCAAGAGGTAGGGGGGCGTCAGGCCATTCGCCTGCGCGACCTGGTCAACAGTCTGGCCATACCGAAGGGCAACACGAAACAGGGTTTCGCCTGGCTGGACAACATGTATCCGCTGCGCCAACACTGCGGATGTTCCCAGCGTAATTAAGACGAATATTATTCCCAAAATCAAGCTTAAACGGCGCATATCTGCTCCTTACTGTCACTTGAGCAACATAGATTTATCAAACGCTAGGTCATTCTAGCATGACTTGAAAAAGGGCGCTTAAGGCGGCAATGGCAAATATATCGCTGGATTTAGCTAGTCTTACAAGTGTATTTGTGCGACGTAACGGATTCGAATTAGTAGTATACTTCCATGCCCAAGTCGACTGCGGGCAGGCGAGGGTCAAGCGCTGCCTGTATATCTGTTACCCAGGCAAATGCGGGATCTGTGCTCGCGGCGAAATCTCTGGTGGAGCCGGCCAAGAAGTTCAGCGTGTAGGTCATCGTGCCTGGCGCGCTTGCAAGCGTATAATAACCGGAGGGCATAAGAACTATATCGTGCTGCCGCGCCAGCATGAGGGCATCCGAAGACCGGTCTGCGCTATAGACACGCTGATAGGCATAGCCGGTAGGACGATCGAATTTGAAGATGCTGAAGCGATTCAGTTGCGCTTCCAGCACCTTTCCTTTGTCGTCCGTCTGATGTCTATCGTGCTTTCGCGGAGGATAGCTCGACCAGTTGCCGCCTGGTGTATATAGTTCGTATACCAGCAAGCGATCGGCCGGGAAGGCGGAGCCCAACAAACGGCACATTTGGCGCGATGTGTTGCCACTGCCCAAGAGCTGCACTTCGATATCTTGCGGCGTGATTAGCCGCGCCGACAGTTCTTTTTCTGTGGGCGCCCAACAGCAGGCGAATTCGAAGTCCTCGGTCAGGGATTCGATCTCGAATTCGGTTTGTGGCGGCAAATACACTGCATATGGCAATCCGGAGAAGACATTATCGCGCCGCCCGACATTGTTGAAATCACCCTTATTGGTTTTGATATTGCATTGTCCGCTCAACACAACGGCCACGTATTCAAAGGCATCGATAGCGATTTCGAAGGTCTTGCCCCTGCCCAGGCGGATTGCCGCAAAATTCAGCGTATCCCAACCGGCTCTCTTGGCATCAACCGCGGCAAAGGCACCGTCTTTGCCAGCGTCATTTGCGCGCAAATGCAGTCTGTCGGCCGTAAAGCTCACCATCAATTCGCTCCGTTTCTCGCTGTTGGCCTAGGTCACCAAGCCGCGCGTGACCCGCATGAACATGTGCTCGAGATCTTTTTCTAACTCGGTAAATCCCAAAACACTGATGTTTTGATCGTACAGATTCTTGCCAAATGCGGCCAATTCTTGATCGTTTCCAGCGAAATCGATGCGCAAGCGCGCGCGTCCGTTTTTCGGCATGATCGCTTCCGCAGTCACCACGTTGGGCGACGCAGCGGCCGTTCCCAAGACATTTTCTGCGTTTTCATGATCCATGACCGTGATGATAATCTCGCGATGGGCCATCAGTTGCAGTTTGAGGTCATCAATGCTGCCTTGCATGATCAACTCGCCAGCTTCTACAATCCCGATATGCGAGCAGATGTCCTCGACATCCGCCAGAATATGCGAGGAAAAGAAAATCGTCTTGCCCATATTGGCCAGTTCGCTCAGCAGTTCGCGGATTTCCACACGCGCGCGTGGATCCAGCCCCGAAGCCGGTTCGTCGAGAATTAGTACTTGCGGGTCATGAGCAAGGGTCCGGGCCAGTGACAAGCGCTGCTTCATACCGCGGCTGAGCTTATCTACCATATCCTCGCGGCGATGGTGCAGGTCAACCAATTCCAGCAGATCCGCTACCAGCACCTTGCGCTGTTTTTCGGGGATATCGTAACAAGCTGCGAAGAAATCGAGATACTCCCATACGCGCAAGTCCTCGTAGACGCCGAATTCGTCCGGCATATAGCCGATGGCACGCCGGACAGCGCGCCGGTCTTCGAACACCGAATGGCCGGCCACCCACGCCTGTCCATCGCTCGGCCGTGTCAGTGTTGTCAGGATGCGCATGGTGGTAGTTTTTCCCGCGCCGTTCGGTCCGACGAATCCGTAGATTGAACCAGCCGGTACCTCCAGCGAGATGCCGCGCAGAGCCTCGAATTCGCCGAAGTTTTTCTTTAATTCCTGTGTCCGGATAATCGCTTCCATCAGTTGCTCGCCTTTTTATTGAAAGTATCCGGTCTGTTCGATGCGTATCTGCCGTACCCGCGCCGTTCCGATACCCTGACCGTATTGCAAACGAATCTGCACCATATTGCCCGCGCCCAGATAGGGCTGCGCATTTTCGAATTCAAGCTCGTCACCATCACGGTAGCTGTAGGCATCGTATTCGTCCGTCCGCCAGTTGAAGACCTCGATATCCAGCGATTGCGCATAGCCGCCGCCGCGGTCTACTTCGACAAACAGTCTCTCCACTTCGTCCAATGCCAGGCCGGGCAAAGGGTTAAAGAGGAATTCTACCGATTGCCCTTCGTACAAGTTGAAGTCCTCGGTGCCATGCTGGCTGATTCCCTCGCGGCTGAGCGTTATCCAACTGAAGTGCTCGGAATAAAGCGTTGCCCTTTCGCTCGGCAACTGAAACTCTACATCCAGCTCGATCACATACAAACTAGTGTCGATAGAGCTCCATCCGGCGCCACTGATTTGCAAATCTCGTTGCCAACTATCGGTCCAGCCTACCAGATACAAGCCGGTGCCGCGGGCGGTCGAGCTAAACTGATCCACCATGAAACTCGCGAGGAAAGATTGTTCGCGCGCCGCTTGCCGATCACTTTCAGATTGCGCGCCGCGGAATGCCCGCGTGCGCAAGAAGCGCTCGCCTTGTATCTGCTTCATCGAGATATTTCGTTCAGTGCCGGCAAAGGGCGATATACTAGATGCCAGCGGCGAGACATAAGTCTCGAGCGGGTTTGGCTGCATGGGATAATCGCTGATACTTGCGCGCAATTCCTCGCGGTCCAATGCCACAATATCGCCGGGCGCAAAGTCATTTTCGAGGCGATAGTCAAGCCCTGCGCCCAAAATGACCGCATCGCGAATGGTTATTTGGCTGTCGTTGCTGATGACGCCCTGGAAGGTTGCCGCCATTCTTCCACTTTCCAAAACCTCGTATGATAGTGTGAAGCTGCCGTCAATTGCCGGGCGCGGTATATGACCGCCGAGAGCAAAGTTGGCGAAGATACCGCCATCAATCGTGAAGTCGCGGGCGGAGAAGCTCGTGCCTTGCGAGATTTCAGTCGCGGTTTGCACCGTATTGCTAGCAAAGATGCTGCTGGGTGTCGTAGCTCCGGCGACCGCCAGGAAATGATCCTGCGGAACCTCTAGCGAATAGGTGGCGCGCCGCGGCGATAATAAGCCTATAAACTGATTGACGTTTGCCTCTGCGGCATCCAGGTATGATTCGACGACGCCAAGCCGACTGACGATGATCTCGCCACCGCGCAAACTAAAGCCGACCGTCCAAGCTATGCCGGTGAAGGTGATGATCACGATGGGAATGGTAAACCAGCCCCATCCATTGCGCTTGATTCGAGAGAGAAGGAAGTAATTGACGGGACCGATCAAAATAATATACAAACCTAAAAAGAGACAGAGTGTTTGAATCGGCGGCAAGAGATTGACGCCGGGCAAATTGGCCACTGCCTCCGCGCCGTGTGTCGGTTGCCTGAAGCCATCTACCCAGACGGGATGCGGTTTACGAGTCGCCAATATTTTGAACCAGAGCTGATCAATATTCTCCCAACTGGCCAGGGGTTCCAGGGTCGGGTCGGCCGCCAGGAAATCGGCGACACCCGCGCCTACATAGCGCCGCAGCAAAAGCGCAACGCCATCCTGTTCTATCAGTACTTGCGCGTTCTCATGCACTGGACCGGTACTGATGATGCTGCGTTCGCGGAGTTGGCTATGTGAGTCTCCACTGAAACGCGCGTAGGCGCTGATATCGTCGAACGAGCGACTGCTATCGGTCGTCACAGGCAAAATATCGCTGAAACTGCGCGCGGTGCGCTGCGCCGAAGGGCCGCCAGCTACGATCAAGTGACCGCCCGCTTGCAGCCAATGTCGGATGGCCCGATGTTGCCTGCCGGAAAAATTCTCGCTATCCGTATTGATCAGCAGCAATATATCCAGCGCTTGCAGCGACAATCCGTCTTCCGGGATATCATTCGGCTGCCAAAGGGCCTGCTGCGCTATCGATCCGCCAATATGTACACCAGAAAGGTTTGGCGCTGCGGTATTGGGTCCGCTGACGACGGCGATCAACTGGTTATGCGGCGGCAAATCGTTCAAGCTGGCTTCGCGCGTTGCGCGAATATGACCTTCTTCATCAATCAATTCGACACGCAGGCTATCGGGAAAGGAACGGGCTTGAATATTGATGGTGGCGGATTTCTGCGCGCCGCTGGGCAAGTCGATCGGCGTGCTGAAGGCATTGCCGACCACTGTACCCGAGGTCTCTGGCCGTATAACCAGGTGCCCGGATACTGATTCGCCATTGTTCGCCAATTCCACGCGCACCGGCGTCCACATTTCGGGACGGAAAAAGGAATCAAAGCCGATCTCGACCGACATTTCGATGACATCCTGAAAGTTGTCTTGAGCGCCGACTGGCGATACCAATGGCAAGACCAGGAATATGAGAAGCCCGAGAACAGTGCAGCGCGGCGCGGCCATTGTCGTTCCTGTGCCTATTGCGGAAAGTGCCGCCCATTGTATCACGCTACTGAACCTTGTCATGGTTGCGATTCCGCCTGCCGGGGACTAATGGAAATCCGAAGTGACCGAGGGAAGAAGTGGAGCGGTGGCGGGCGAATCAAGAACCTATTGAATCCTGGTCTCAGCCTTTCAGCCCGGAGCCGAGGATTCCCCCGACATAATACTTCTGGAAAGGCAGGATCAAAAGCACGGGGACAAGCATCGCCAGTGTTGAGCTGGCGAACATCTGCTCCCAAAGATTAACCTGTTGTTCAACGCCGATAATCGAAACAGCGACCTGGACAACACGTAACTCCGGGGTAGGCGCGACCAGGAGCGGCCAAAAGAAACTGTTCCACTGGCCCAGAAACAATATTACCCCGGCGCTTATCAGAGCCGGTTTGGAGACGGGCAATATAATTTTCAAAAAGACCTGGATCCAGGTGGCGCCATCGACCCGGGGCGCGTCAATCAGGTCTTGCGGGATCTCCGCGAAAAATTGACGAAACAAGAAGATGATAATTCCGTTGGCGAGGCCGGGCAAAATCAAAGCCTGCCAGGTATTAAGCCAACCCAGGTCTCGAACCAGTACAAATGATGGGATAATTGTAAGATCGCCTGGAATCATGAAACTGAAAACGACCAGCGCAAAGAGAAAATTCTTCCCGCGGAATTGCAAACGAGCAAAGGCAAAGCCCGACATCGCAGCGACGATGATCCCTAGAATGACAGTTACCACGCCGAGAAAGAATGTATTTGCCAGCGCCAGACCGAAGTCCTTTTCAAAAATAGCTCGATATCCTTCCAGGGTGGGATCTGTGGGAATAAACGCTCGCCATGAAAATGGCAAGACGTTTTTCCAGACAGTTTCGCGACTGGTAAAGGACGAAGCGAGAATCCAGGCAATCGGCAAGACAATCACAATGGCTAGCGCGATGAGAAGACCATACAAAAGGATATAACGGCGGAGCTTGCGCAGACGTGCCAAATCAGCCGGATTCGCGGTAAAGCCAGCCCGGTAACTGATTAATTTGTTGGGCCTAAGGGCCATTAAAGGCTCCTGCGCTCGGCTAGTGCTGCGGACGCAATACGATAAACTCCAGGGCGACAAAGGCGATGACGACTATGAGCAATACGGTGATAATTGCGGAGGCGATGCCAATATCTCCATAGACCAGGCCCCGCCGCCAGGCTTCGTACATGACAAGATGGGTGGATAGCTGCGGTCCGCCCCGAGTAAGCAAATAGACCGGGGCAAAGAGTGTGAAGTTGACCACCGTATCCGATACCAGTACAAAGGCGATGACACGCCTGAGCAATGGCAGTTTGATGAAAAGAAAGGTGCGCAAGCTGCCTGCGCCATCCACATGCGCCGATTCCAGGACGTCTGAGGAAATCCCCTGCAAACCAGCCAGGATAAACAGGCTCCAATAGGGGACGCCAATCCAACTGATGATAGCAATGATGGACCAGAGCGCTTGGCTGGGATGGTTCAAGAAAGGTTGCCGCGGCAGGCCCAGCGTTCGTATGATGCCATTGATCAAGCCGTAATTCGGGTCCAGGGCCAAGCCCCAGGCAATAGCGGTGACATTCATGGAAATGGCGACCGGCACCAAATAAATTGCCCGGAAAATTGCTATGCCCGGAACGCGCTGATTGATCAGTTCGGCCAGCAATATGGCCAGACCAACTTGCAGCGGATTGACGACGAGGCTAAATACCAGAGTTGTCTTGAAGGATCCCCAGACTACCGGATCCTCAAAAATCTGGACAAAATTTTCCAGCCCGACAAACTTTCGACCGCCTATCTGGCTCAATGCATTGGTGTAGAGCGCTTCTTCAAAGCCCAATACAATCGGAATGTAGCGGAAAACTATCAACAGAATGATGGCCGGGGCCAGGAAAAAGAAGGGCGTCCAGCGTTCCATTGGGATTCGCTTGAGCATGAGTTCTCACCATGTAGCAGGCCGGGGCAAGATTACCCCGACCTGCCTGTCAGCTAATAGCAATTACTCTTGCCGGTACTTTTCCATTTCGCGCTGGATGCGGCCGGCCGCTTGAGATAGCGTGTCCGCGACATCCGCGCCGTTGCGGATATCCTCGAACGCATCCGAGAGGATCTCTTCATATTCGAGATAACCCACGGTCAAGGGGCGGGGTTCAACATAAGGCGCTTCACCCGCTGCCACTACAAAAGCGTGATTCGGCCATTCGGCGTTGTTGGGATCAGCAGCAAATTCAGCCAACATCTCTTCATGGGCTGGCCATACACCCCAGCCGTCAAACCAGATGCGCCCGGCTTCTGGCGAACTGGCGAAGGCCACGAAGGCAGCGGCTTCTACCGGGTGCTCGGTATTGGCATTAACACCCAGATGCCAGCTATCGCCTGGAACAGTGATGGCTCCGCCTTCCCAATAAGGGTGGGGCGCCACCGCCCAGTTGTGTTCGGGCGGATTGCTAATGAACTGATTGATCATCCAGCCACCGTCGACATATAAAGCCAACTGACCATTGCGGAAGAGTTCTCCAGAACTGATGCCACCTTGAGGAGACACGTTCAGAGTATTGTGCAGATCGGAGAACCAGGTGAAGGCCTTGATCCATTCCTCCGAATCGATAATCCCTTCAACGGTCAAACCATCCTCGCCAATCACGGCTGCAGGCAAACTCTGCGGGATCGGTTGAAGCTGGTAAATGCGGTTATATTGACCAAACTGCAAACCCCAGACATCGTTGACGCCATCTTCGTCCGCATCCGTGTTGTAATACATCACCTGGGCTGAATTCCAAATCGGCGCCGCCAGCAGGTGCCCGTCATAAATGCTGGATGTATGCAGGGCATCAATCCAGCCATCGATTTGCTCCGCCGGTATCGCATCTTCCAGGGGCAGCAACCAGCCGCGGAAGCCATAGGAAGCCACAACCGGGGCATCAACGCTGACAATGTCCGGTTCCGGCGAACCAGAACCCAGGCGAATCTGGTTTTGCTGGAATACTTCTCGGAAAGATACCTTATCGACGCGCACAGTGATGTTCGGATTGTATTCGGTAAAGCGAGCGGCTACTTCTTCCGCGAAGGGCAGGTCGGTGATCCAACTCAATTCCACCATGTCCTGACCTGTCACCGCCACAGATGTCAAGAATAAGGCACACAATACAAAGACATACAGCCGAAACGATCTTTTAGAAAACATCTTATTTCCCTCCTAAATTTGTAGCAAAACAGAAACGATATTAGCTTGAGAAATTCGCCAAGGCTTCTCCTGTTCCTAATCATCATGGTGCATAGTATTATGCCAACAACGCACTCTTCCAGCAAGTTTTTGGACCAGGTCTGGTCGCGCGAGCACGACCTGCCTGCGCAATCGGTTGGGTCTGGTTTTCACAGGGCCATGCGCTTATGCTTTATCGCAATACATTTGTTTTCTTATTCTCTGGGAATCGTCTCTTGTAAGGAGTTGAATCATGGTTTATCAAGCGGACAGTTCACGCTACGACTCGATGACCTTCCGTCGCAGCGGCCGCAGTGGCTTGCTGTTGCCGGCGATATCGATCGGCATTTGGTGGAATTTCGGCGGAATCGATACGGTGGAAAACTGTCGTGAGATACTGCGTCGAGCTTTTGATTTGGGCATCACGCATATTGATATCGCCAACAATTATGGACCGCCGCCCGGCTCGGCAGAAGAGATCTTCGGGCAGATCTATCGGCAAGACCTCGCCCCCTACCGCGATGAGCTGATCGTCTCCAACAAAGCCGGCTACCGCATGTGGGATGGACCCTATGGCGAATGGGGCTCGCGCAAGTACTTGGTCGCCAGCTGCGATCAAAGCTTGCAGCGTACCGGGCTGGATTATTTTGATATCTTCTACAGTCACCGCCCCGATCCCGATACGCCGCTGGAAGAGACCATGGGCGCGCTGGATTTCATCGTACGCAGTGGCCGTGCCCTCTACGCCGGCATCTCAAGTTATCGACCGGAGCAAGCCCGCGAAGCGGCGCGCATTTTGCGGGAATTGGGCACTCCCTGCCTGATTCACCAGCCGCGCTACAATATGTTTGACCGCTGGATTGAAGACGGCTTGCTCGATGTGCTGGGGGATGAAGGCATCGGCTGCATCAGTTTCTCGCCACTGGATCAAGGCATCTTGACCAACAAGTACATCGGCGCCACACCCGCGGACTCCCGCGCCATGAAACATCAATGGGGCGACCGTCTGGCGCAGCAGAAGCTGGATAAAGTCGTCAAGCTCAACAACATTGCAAGAGAGCGCGGCCAAAACATGGCGCAGTTGGCGATTGCCTGGAATCTGCGGCATCCGGAAATGACCTCGGCTTTGATCGGCGCCAGCAAAAGCGCGCAGATCAATGATGCCGTCGCCGCCTTGGAAAACCTGAGCTTAAGCCAGGAAGAATTGGATCGCATCGAAGCTATTCTGAGCGAATAGGGCGGTTCGGTTTCGAGGTTCACTGTCGATGACCTACCTCGTGATTGACCTGGGCAGTTCATCCGTGCGAACCTTGCTATTCACGGATACCGCGCGACTAATTGAAGGCGCGGTCTGCAGCCGGAAACACGATTTTCACACCGATAGCGATGGCCGTGCCGAAGCTGATGCGGCGCAAGTACAAGCGCTGACCGAATCCTGCATTGATGATATCCTGCAGCATCCGGCTGCGGCGTCGATCCGCGCTGTGGGAATGGCCAGCTTTGTCGGCAATTGGCTGGGCGTGGATGCGCAGGGGAAAGCTTGTACGCCTGTTTTCACCTATGCCGACACTCTGGGGCGCGCTCGAATCCCCGATCTTCTGGAAAAACTGCAAGGCGATGCCGATTCTTATCATCAAGCGACCGGCTGCATGTTGCATCCCGCCTATTGGCCGGCGCAGTATGCCTGGCTCCTGGATACTCACTCCGAAATGGAATCACGGATCCATCGCTTATCCGATATCGGCGGATTTCTCTATCGGCAATGGTTCGGGCGAGAGATGCCCTTGAGTTACTCAGTGGCGAGTTGGTCCGGCTTGTTGGATACGCTTGGTATGACATGGCACGCGCATTACTTGCGGCGAATGGTGGGCGAGGCTCTGTCCAAGAAGTTGCCAGCGCTCGCCGATTTTGATGCCTTGCAATATGGATTGACCGGTCGCTATGTCAAGCGCTGGCCGCAACTGCGCGAGTCGCCATTTTTTCTGGCTTTGGGAGATGGCGCGGTGGCGAATATCGGCTCGGGCGCGGTGGATGCCGAACATATCGCCCTGACCATAGGTACGACATCCGCGCTACGTGTCGTCAAGCAGATCAAGCGGGTTCCCGAGGGACTATGGCGTTATCTGGTTTGCCAGGGCATGCCCTTGGTCGGAGGCGCCACCAGCGAAGGCGGAAACGTCTATCAGTGGGTGGTGGAGGAACTGGGGCTTGATGCCACAGACTTATCGGCGCGGCTCCTTCAGCGCAAGCCTGATCAGCATGGGCTGACTGTCTTGCCATTGTTAGCCGGTGAAAGGGCACCCGGTTGGCAGCCGGATGCATCGGGCACCATCCACGGGATTCGCCGTAACAGCAGCAAACTTGACATCTTGCAAGCCCAACTGGAAGCTGTGGCAATCCGCTTGTCGCTTATCTTCGATCTGCTGGACTCAAGGAAGAGCACGATAATGGCCGGTGGCGGGGCCTTGCAGCCATCGCCGGCTTGGGCACAAATGATGGCAGACGCATTCAACAGGCCCATGAAACTACTGGCAGAAACCGAGATCACCGCGCGTGGCGTGGCGCTAATGATGCGGCAGCGGCTCGATGGCACAGCACTGAATGCTGATCCGCCGCAGGTCAGCCGTGTTATCCATCCCAATCCGAGCCACGTCGAAATCTTTCGCGAGGCACGCGCCAGACAAGTTGATTTGTATCAGCGCCTTTACGGTTGAGTCTCGCGGCTTAAATCAATTTTGCATATCCGGCCACATCAGCAATTGAGTCGTTTCCGCCGCAGACCAGCAGCACCAGATGATCATCTGCGCTCAAGCGATCTTTGATGCGGTCGGCAGCGGCCAGCGTACTGGCAGCGGCCAGTTCGGCGAAGACCTTCTCTTGTTCAAGCATGATTTGCTGGGCGGCAATCATATCCAGGTCGCTGATGAGCAGCAGGTCTTCCAGATGCTCGCTGCAAAGGTCCAGCGCCGTCTGCCCGGCGAAGGGCCCGCCAAGCGTCTTGGAGAGCGAGGTCGGCTTGATGTTGACGATCTTTCCCGCAGCTATCGCTCGCTGCATAGTCGGCGCCTTCACGGGCTCGACACCCCAAATGCGCACGGATGGTTTGCGCGCTTTGATGGCGCAGATGATGCCGGCGATCAAGCCACCACCGCCGATGCTGACAATGATATCGGTCAGCTGCGGACAATCCTCGAGGATTTCCAGCGCTACAATTCCGTTGCCTGCCATCTGCTCATCGTTGTCGAAGGGATGCAGCGATGTCCGTCCCTGCGCCACCCACTCGTCGGCGCGGGCGAAAGCAGCCGTCGCGTCGGGGTGCAATTCCACTGCGGCGCCATAAGCTTTTGTAGCGGCAATCGAGCCTTGTGGCGCGTTTTCCGGCATACAAACGATGGCATCGACGCCCAGGATGCCGCTGCAATAGCCGACCGCTCGCGCGAAATTACCGCCACTGACCGCCACAACGCCCTTATCCAGCGCCGCTTGGCCCAGCGACAGCATCTGATGAAAGGCGCCGCGCGTCTTGAAAGATCCGCTATGTTGGAATAGCTCCAGCTTGAGATAGACGCTTGTTCGCAGACTTTGGCTCAAACCGCTCGAATACCATAGCGGTGTGCGCCGGTAGTGTTGCCGCACCTGCTGTTGCGCGTGCTGCACGTCTGCCAGTGTGATCATCGTTTCCGCCCATCTCAAATTGAAGTATATCTAGTCGACTATAACATGAACGAGGACGAAATTCAGTCTGCGTTGCGATGCAGAAACAAAACGAGCGAACCAGGTTCTGGCTCGCCCGTGACGGTGCTTTATTTGCTTCAGTCTATTGGCAGGTTCCGCTGGCGCGCACGTAGTCAGCGCTGATCCAACCCGAGCTGCCTCCGTAGCTGACATTGAACCAGTTATCGGTCCGCGCGTAAGCGATCAACGTCACACTATGTGGCACGATCTCGTTGAGTTTGATCCCATCAGGAGCGGCGCGGAAATTGAGCCTGTGCGTTGTTGTGACCCGGCAATCAAACAGTTGACTCGCATTCTCACCATCTACCCCCAAATTGGCTGACGATGAGATCAAAGGTACGCCGGTGGAAACCAGCACGACCAGGCCCGGACGATCGATAAATGCGCAGGTAGTTCCCGATACGTTATAGCTTGTCAATGTCGACACACTCTGAGCCGTGCCGGTATTTTCGAACATCAAAAGCGTGCCGTGGTTCCGGAAGCAAACTTGCACCCCAAGAGCCAATTCGCCTGAGACATCAACCGCATCAAGGAACCCGGTCAGCAGCCCCAATCCACTGGTTTCCAGCGGTTCGCATTCCACGCCGCTATTCATGGCTGTGACCACGACAGAGTCTGATACGTTTTGGCAAACTTCTGGCGTCGGCGTCGTAGAATCTGGCACTACGATCGCCGAGACAGACCCTCGCGCCGAGGTAGCCAACCAGGGATCCACATCCAGCGCCTGCGCCGGCTCTCGAACTGGCGCGGTCCCATCCATCAACGTTTGATAATACTCAAATGCCATATCGCCGAAGGTGCTGCAATACGCCGCGCTTGCATCCACCGCTGCGGGAAAATGCACGCCGCCCCAATACCGCGACTGTCCGCAATCGCTAGCGAAATCCGTCCAGGTGTTGAAATGCAAGGTCATGTCTCGCGCCGGGGTCACGCCCGGCTCAATGCGTGAGCTACCAGCCGGATAGCTGACGGACCAGTTTAGCTCATCGCTCGCGGTGAAGCGCCGCAGTGCTTGCGCGTGGGCATAGCAGCCGCAGGTCGAACCTGACGGATATTCCGAGTGATCGTTTTCCGGCAGGTAACTTAGCCATTGACTGGCGGGGATTTGGTCGCGCCCCAGGCCGGGGCCGCCCCAAGCCGTCACCAGCTCATCGCCGTAAACGTAGGGGATCGCGCTAAAGGGGCGCACCGCATCGTAACGCGCTTTCTCCTGCCAGGTCACGATCGAGGCATCCATCCAGGCAGCCACCTTGACGAGATAGCCGCGCGCCGTATCCGCCGGCGAAAGATCCAGCTCATCAGCAACAAAGAGGTAGGACAGACCCAGAGAAGCCACCTTGTTATCGAATAGCTCCGACTTCATCTTCCGCTCATCCGTCAGGTTCGCTGAGGTACCCAACACAGCATCAACCTGCCCTTTATACACGTCCCAGTTTTCCGGGTCGCTTGCAGAAGGCGGTGCAACGCGCAGCTGGCGCGGGTCGAATGGGGCAAAGGGCTCGGTATTGGCAAGCTGCGGTGTGACAAATTGCTGTACCGTATAGACGCCAGTGCCCTGAAGCCGCAAGCCGGGCTGCCAGCGCGATGGATCGCTAAGAACAAACGCTGAATTAACCGGCGCGTAACCTGTGTTGTCTTGGTAGTTGCCTGTCTGATTCATGCCGTCGTAGAGCCTGCCTTGCACGGCACCGGTACCGGCGGCGTTGCCGATACCGACAGGCGTCGTGAGATCCGTGCTGCGATCATTGGGATCCAGTCCGTAATCACTCAGCATTTCGCGCCAGACCGATTCGCGCTCCGGCAATAAGCCGACGAGGGTATGAAATGCCGCGTGCAGCATAGCCGTATTAATATTGCGATCGGTCCGCGCTTCCTCCGACTGACGAGGCAGCCGGGTGTACACGCCAACTGCCGTCGGATGATAGGGCGCCGCGGCGTCAACCATTCCCAATGCGACGATAAACCTGATTCGATTGATCAAGGTTGCATCGCCAAGCGTAGGTGATACATCCCTGGCAATAATCGGGTAGAGTCTTGGCACGATGACATCGCGCAAGGGATCTATCGTTTCCAGCAAGACCGCCGATACTTCAGTACCTGGAATGCTCTGTCCTTGTACAACGCTGCCGAGCACAAGACTCGCCATAGCAATTGCTATCAAGGCGCAGATGATTCTATCCCGTTTCAGGACCATTCTGTTGCTCCAATTCGTTTTTCATGACGTCAATAAGGAGGGCAAATCCTGAAGAATGTTAAATCATTACCAAAATCTTACGCATAGCCATTTACGCTAACGTAATTTCAATAAATTTGTGTCAGTTTTCCATACCAGAAACTCGAAATGTCCTGCTCAACTATGGTGCGTGATGGCATGTTTTGAACGTTTCGAGGCTTGAAGAAGGAAGCTACCGGTATTGCTTTAGTCGTGAGATATTGCGATTGTTTTCTAAACTACTGGAAGTCAATTGTTTGGCTATCGGCAATGCAGCTGCTATCGGGCTCGCTTAGAGGTTCATCGATAAACTCCAGCGCGATCTGCAAGCCGCAGTCATCCGAGCGCAAAACACCGTGGCCAACATGGGGAAATACGAAACTGTAAGAGGCGCTCAATGTTTCATCCGCCAGTTCAGCGTAAGAGGGCGGTGTGATCGGGTCGAAATTGCCCGAAAGCAGCAGCGCCGGGATATCACTTTGCACCGGGCTGTTGGCCAGCGGGGGACGCGGCTTTGCTTGCCACTTCGCGCAGAGCCGCGGTAAGGTGGCGCTGCCTTCCACCGGATAGCTCAAGTAGCCGCTTAAGTGAGGATGGGCCGCGATGATACTGGCGTAATCTCGATAAGTAGAGGATATGTATTCCTCTTGGCATTGCACGGTATAGTGCATGCCCAGATTCAGATTACGCATGGTGGCTTCATGCGCGATGCCCACCCGCAAGACGTTATCCGAGCGGCCACTCTCCAATTCAAATAACAAGCGCGGGATCAGCTTGATGAAATCAATATCGTAGAGCCAGCTGAATACCCAATCGTAAAGCCGATAACCGCTGATCTCGATTTCCAATGTTTTGTATTGTGGTGGGGTGTAAGGAGTGGTAAACGGTGCTGAATTTAAACGATGATAAAGTTCGTAAAAGACGTCCTCCAGGTTTGGATAACGCTCGCTGCAACTTTGGGAAGCCAAACAGGCATCAAACAAGACTTGCAGCGCGCGCTCGCCATTATAATAGGAATCGACATAAATATCCGCCTGCGGTGGATAGACGGAATCGAGAATGACGCTGCGCAGATATTGAGGATGATCGCGCATCATTGTAAGCGCCAGCCGTGATCCATAACTGACACCAACCAGATTCCAGCGTTCATAACCCAGCGACAGCAAGACGTAAACGATATCGCGGGCATTATTCTCGCTGTGGAAGGTTTCGAAATGGATGTTGTGTTGCGATAGGCGCTGATGACATCGCTCGAGAATACTCAATACCAGCTCGGCATGTTCCGCGTAATGGCTTTGCAAGATGGCGTCAAGCTGATAAAGCACTTCGCGACAATAGAGCGGCGGGTTGGAAAGTCCGGTGCCGCGCTGGTCGATGACGATGATATCGCGGTTGCGGGCGAAAGCACGCAGATAAGCCCGGAATGATGTGGTCAACAATTGCGATCCGCTGCTGCCCGGTCCGCCAACCAGATAAACCAGCGGATCGGGTTGCGGCTGCGAATGCGTACTGAGGATTTGCGTGTAATAGATTTCTACTTTGCCGATGCTCGGATTGTTGTAATCTTGCGGCAAGGTCACATACCCGCAGCGCGAGATAAAACCGTAGAGTTCTTCGGCGCACTCTGTCGATTCGTGAATGCCCTGTGCCAGCGAGGCCGCCACAGCAGACAGCAAAATCAACAAAGAGCAAATCAATCGGATCATTATTGGGGGAACCCTCGGACGTTTATTCAAGTTAAGCACATATAAGACGGCAAATCAATTCTGTTCAGTTGTCGCGGCATTCGTCAAGCCGTCCTGGAATTGGAGCTGGTTTCAATACGCGCGTCGTGTCTATGTATTTGCCTTTGAGCGTTGTAACTGTTGCCCACATCGGATCACCATGCGGACGCGTCGCGGCACTATTCCAATCGTTTCTGCAGACGATATAATGCGCGTCATGACGCAAACGACTCATCTCCGCAAAAACTTGAGACGCCGGGCTGCAATTTTCCTCGCCGGCACCCTGGTTTTGCTAGCGCTGTTTGGCCTGGATTTGCGCTATCGCGGCTTGGCCTGGCAGATCATGTGGTCACAGACGGGTGAGGAAGGGGCGCTGGCGCAAATTCGCGGGATGGTGGAAGTGGCCGGCAACCTGATACGGCAGCCCTTGCAAACCGATCCCGTGACGCCGATAGATCACAAAAGCGCTACCCCCTACGGCATCAATACTTTCTTGCAGGTCGAGGTAGAGCGACCGAAAATCGAAGCCATGCTGCGCATGATCCGCGATGCCGGTTTTGTTTGGCTGCGGCAGGAATTCCCCTGGGAAGACCTGGAGGTAGATGGCCGGGGGCAATTCACCGATTCGCGGCAAGATCTCGATGGCGATGGTGTAAACGACCGCGTAGACGGTTGGGCAAAATATGATCAAATCGTCGAATTAAGCGAAGCCTACGATCTGCGCTTGATGGTGCGCTTAAGCAATCCGCCCAAGTGGTCACGGGCGAATCCCGATGCCGGCGACTTTGCGCCTCCCGATGACCTGCAAGATTTTGTAAATTACGCGGTTGCTGTCGCCGAGCGCTATCAGGGCAGAATCAATCATTATCAGATCTGGAACGAACCCAATATATACCCGGAGTGGGGTAACAACTTTGTGGATCCGGCGCGCTATACCGAGATGCTCTGCCGCACGCATGCCGCGCTAAAGCGGGTCGATCCGGAAATCGTGGTTATCAGCGGAGCAATCGCGCCGACGATCTCGCTGGACGGGTATTACGGCTTCAGCGATTTGATCTTTTTGCAGGAAATGTATGACCTGGGCGGCGGCGACTGTTTTGATGTGCTTTCGGCGCAGGGTTACGGTCTCTTCAGCGGCCCCACCGATCGCCGTCTGCGCGCTACCTCTGTCACTGTGGCGCGGCACAGCTATTATCGCGATATCATGGTGCGCAATGGTGACGCTCACAAGGCGATCTGGTTGAGCGAGGCCGCCTGGAACGCCACACTTGACGCCGAATTACCGCGCGAGCAAATCGACAGTTTCTCGCGTTTCGGAAACGTCACGCAAGAGCAGGCGGCGCGCTATATGCCCATGCTATATGATCGCATTCAGCAAGAGTGGAGCTGGGTTGGCAATGTGATGTATTGGTTCTTCACGCGAAAGGATCCCTTTGAGGCCAATCAGTCCTTTTATTATTTTCGGTTGGTCGAGCCGGATTATCAGCCGGAGAAACCGACCTTCACGCCGCTGCCGGTGTATAACCGCGTACGCGATTACATCCTGAATCAGCAGCCGGTACTTTATCGTGGCGTGCATCAGGCGGAGACTTGGCAGATTCAAAGTACGGCAACCATCATGTCTGACGAATCGGCGCGCTTCGGGCAAGCCGCCCGCTTTGACGATGGATTGCGCTTTCACGCCCACGGCACCGCCTTGGAAATCCGCTGGCGTCCCGGCGCCGAAGGCGAAGCTGAATGGCGCGTCAGCCGCATCGAGTTGTCGTCCGCTTTGGCAAGAACGCGCGCGATTGAATTCGCTTCCGGCGCGCTGATCGTCGACGAGATTACCGTTTTAGATCTAAGTTTGAATCGCATATTTCCAATGGCCGCTGCGGCCGTTGTGATGATTTTGCTTTTCCTCGGCACCATCTTGTTTGCCTTACGAGAACGCGCGCGATGAAACACGGCGCTGGACCACAACGCGCGCGGGCTTTCGCTCGTGTACCCTGGTTGTTGATGCTGCTTGTGCTGCTATTGGCGTGTGCTGTGCGCTTTCACCGACTTGACGCACAATCCTTTTGGTACGACGAAGGCGTCGCCTACACACACGCGACACGAAATCTGCCGGAACTGATCCCGCTCTTGCAGCGCAATGTTCATGTACCGGCATATTTCGGCTTGTTGGGCATTTGGGAAGACCTGGCGGGCGCATCGGAATTCAGCTTGCGCGCGCTTTCAGCATTTTTCAGCATAGTCAGCGTTGGCTTGACTTTTGCGCTGGGTGCGCGCCTCTTTAATCCCATCGCCGGATTAGCTGCGGCGGCCGTTGTCGCGTTGAACAGCTTCAGCATCTATTACGCGCAGGAAGCCCGCATGTATGCCATGATGACCGCGATAGCCGGCGGCAGCATGTGGCTATTCATCGTAATGCAGAGCCGGGACAGGGCAGGTCGCGGTCGGCTGCTTTATCCTTTGGCCTTGGGAACTATCAACGCGCTCGGCATGTATACCCATGTGGTTTATGCGCTGGTCATCTTGGCGCAAGTAGCACTGGCCACGCTTTGGCTTTTTGACCTTGGGCTGGATGAATGGCGCGCGACGCGATCCATGCGGAAGGCACTGCGCCTGCTTGCGACATATCTCCTGGCCAACTTGCTCACGCTGCTGTTCTTCTCGCCCTGGATTCCAACAGCGCTATCGCAGGTATTCTCACAACCGAATCTCGCGCAGCCGCTGCCTGTCGAACAAATTCTCCGGCAATTTCAAGGTTTCTTCGCCTTTGGCAACACCTACGAGTTGAGCATGGGCAATATGGCTGTCGTGGTCTATTTCTTCCTGCTTTTTGGTTTGCTGCTGCCCGATTCTCGCAAGCGCGCCTGGTGGAAAATGCTGCTGCCTCCGATCTGGGTACTGGTCTCGGTCCTGCTCTATCTCTATCTTGATTTGGGTGATCGCTACCTGCGATTCTTACTCCCGGTACAAATAGCCGTTGCCTTGTGGCTGGGTCGCGGCGTCTGGATACTTTGGACGCGCAAAACCCGCGAACGACATCCCGCGTTGCGTCCGATACCCAAATTGGCCGCCACAGTTGCTTTGCTGGCATACCTGCTTACGCTGGCGGACGGATTGCCAATCCTCTACCAGCACAGCGATTTCCAACGGGATGATGTTCGTGGTTTGGTAGCGCGGATCGAAGCGGAGCTGCGCGAGGGCGATGCGGTTCTGGTCAGCGCGGCGGGCTTTGAAGAAGTGCTGCGCTACTATTATCATGCCAAAGCGCCGGTCTACGGCTTGCCGACTTCAGCAGACGACAGGGTTACGCGAGCGCAAGTCGGCGATATTATCGGCAGCCACGAGCGTTTGCACGTCATCTTTTACGGCGCTGCCGAGCAAGACGCGAGCGGCGTTGTCGAGACCACGCTCAATAACCAGGCTTACGAAATCAGCGATGAATGGGTCGGCGATTTGCTTTACCTGAGATACGTCCGTCCCGCAGCCTTCGAACGAATGCAAGCTGTCGATCAACGCTTCGGTGACAAGATTTTCCTTCGCTCTTTCGCCTTGAGCGCGCAGGATATTCAGCCCGGCGATCTGCTGCAAGCGCAATTGATCTGGACGGCAGATGAAAGGCCGAGCATCCGCTACAAAGTCTTTCTGCACTTGTTGAACGCTGATGGCCTACTGATTGCCCAGCGCGATACCGAACCAGCCGGTGGCGTAGCCATGACAATCAGTTGGCAGCCCGAGATGCCAGTAATCGACAATCACGGTTTACAAATTCCGCGGGGTCTCCCGGCCGGTGACTATCGCTTGACCGTCGGACTTTACGACATCAATGATCCCAATGCGCGGTTAGCGGTGGACGAAGGGACATATCTGGAGTTGGCGAGGATACGCGTCGGTCAGCCCGTTTCACGCTGATAAACGGCTTCTCCCGCCACGTAAGTCGCTTCAATGGCGCGATCATCTCCGCAGATCATCATTGCGAAGAGCAACTCGTCCAGCGTCTCGGCAATATTGCTGCGCAGTTCCAGCAAAGGCGTCGCCTGCGGATCAAGCACTATCACATCCGCATCATATCCATCTTGCAGCGTACCCACGCGATCGGCAATGCCCAGGGCCTGTGCGCTGCCAAGCGTTGCCAGGTAGAAAAGTTGGACCGCCGTAACCGAGATGCCGCGCAACTGCGCCATTTTGTAGGCTTCGCTCATGGTCTGCAGCAGGGAAAAACTGGTGCCGCCCCCAATATCCGTGCCCAAACCGACCGTGACCGGCCGTGTCTCAGCTTTAGTGCGCGCGATATCAAACAAGCCGCTGCCAATGAAAAAGTTCGATGTCGGACAATGGGCGATTCTGGCGCCCGTCTCGTGAAAGCGACACAGTTCATCTTCAGACAGGTGGATCCCGTGTCCGTATATCGCCCGCTCATCCAACAAGCCGTAATAATCATAGATATCGGTGTAGCTTTTGCGCTCAGGATACAGGTCTAGCGCCCGCGCGACTTCCACCTGGTTCTCGGAAATATGCGATTGCAAGCGGACATCGCTGTACTCCCGCATCAGCGCGCTCGCCATTTCCAATTGCTCGCTGCTGCTGGTCAAGGCGAAGCGCGGCGTCACCGTATACATGCAGCGTCCGCGTTTGTGCCAGCGCTCGATCAAGGCTTTGGAATCGTCGTAACTTGATTGAGCGCTATCGAGGATGGCATCCGGCGCGTGGCAATCCATCATCATCTTGCCCGCCTGGATCAGCATATTCTCCTTCTGCGCCACATGGAAAATGGCATCGACCGATCCCGGCGCAGAGGTGCAGAATACCGATGCCGCTGTCGTGCCATTGCGCTGCAACTCTCTAATGAAGAACTCGGCGATACGTCTCGCGTGGTCAGCGTCGTTGAATTTCGCTTCGGTGGGAAAGGTGTACTTGTTGAGCCATTCCAGCAATTGAGTGCCATAAGATCCGATGATCTCGACCTGTGGATAATGAATATGGGCATCGACGAAGCCGGGCATCAGAATTGACTGAGGATAATGTTGCACCTGGGTATGCTCGGGTACTAGAGGCAGGATTTCTCTTGCAGCGCCGACAGCGCTGATTTTGCCGTTTTCTATCAGCAAAATGCCGTCGCTTTCTTGCACCGCACAGGTATCGGGCGGGTTAAGAAAGGGATCATCCCGCAAATAGAATATTGTGCCTCGCAGGGCAATAGTGTTCATCGGAATGCCTTCTCGCTCCATAACATCAGTCGCAGCTTATGGAAGTTACCTCTTCCCAGGCATCGCTTGTCCAGGAGCGGATCATCGCGGCGTGTACCTCCGCCACGGCCAGTGCTTCGCTGAAGCCCGGCGCCGCCTGTGAATCTTGCGCAACTGACTCGAGAAACTGGTAAGCTTCTATGACTTTCATATCTTCATAACCCAGGCCGCTACCTTCGCCGGGATTGAAGTTGCCGTGGAAAGGATATTGATCGCCACCCAACAGCCTGATGTAGCCGTCGCGCAGGTCATCATCGCCCGGCAGATACAGCTGCAACTCGTTCATCCGCTCGAAATCCCATGTCATCGCGCCACTGGCGCCGTTAATTTCAAAGCCGAATTGGTTCTTGGGACCGAAGATCGTTCGCGAGACTTCCAGGCTGCCGCGTACGCCATTCGCAAATTCCACCAGCGCGCCCACGTAATCTTCATTGCTGACTGGCCCGGTCGGATCACCGGGAGAGCCCATAGAATAATGGGTTCCTTTGCCGGGAATCGGTTTAGGGCGCTGCGCGATGAAGGTATGCGAATTGCTGACCACGCGCCGGATCGGTCCCGCAAGATGCAGCGCCATATCGGTAACGTGCGCCATGATGTCTCCCAGTACGCCATAACCTGATATGGTCTTGTCGAATCGCCAAGATAGCAAGCCCAGCGGATTGCTGCCGTACATACTGAAGAATCGGCCACGATACTGTGTTAGATCGCCCAGCTTGCCGTCGCCTATCAGTTTCTTGGCGTGCACGACCAAGGGTGCCCAACGATAATTGTAGCCGACGAAGGTCAAGACACCGGCACGCCTGGCGATAGCTTCGATCTCTGCCGTTTCTTGTGGAGAACGACCGACCGGCTTCTCACAGAAAATATGCTTGCCGGCCGCAGCAGCCGCATTGACGATTTCGACATGTAGCGAATTCGGGGTCGTTATATTGACGATTTGCACCTGCGGATGCTCAATCACGGCGCGCCAATCGGTCGTCGCCTCTGCAAAACCCAGCAGCCTCCGTGCCTGCTGCGCGCGCTCCGGCACAGTGTCCGAGCAAATGATTAAGCGCGGCTGCAGCTCACTTTCAGGGAATCGTTGTGGCAAGAGGCTGTACGCACGACTGTGAACCTGACCCATCCATCCCATGCCAATGACGCCAATGCCCAGCCTCGTCATATCTAGTTGTCCTGTTTGCTAGTGAGGTGAAAGTTGGCAAGATCGCTGGCACGTAACAGCCAACCCTTGAATATGACAATCATACGCTGTCGATAGCTTCAATATGATGGCGGAAATCCGACTTGGGATTCTCGACATAGACCCAGGCGCGTGTCTTGCTGACCAGTCGCGCGCTGACCCGCTGATAGGCTTCTCCTTCGTAGGCATCCAGTTGGGCAAGTTCCTCGGTAAAGACATCAAAAACCAGACCTTGTACTATAGCGCCGGGCCAAGGCTGTAGAATGGTGAATGCATTGTGAATGCCGGTCAGCTTCGCCAAGCGATAACCGCGCAAAGTATCCGCTTCGCCTTCTCCCAGCTCGCGGCCGAGCAGCCGCAGGTGAGTTTCCTGGCTTTGCAGCGTGCCATAGGTGAAGAGTTTTTCCATACAATTGCATCTTTCCCAAATGTCAAGCGCCGCGGTGCTATCCCTGGCAAAGCGCTTGGAATGCGCTGATCATTCGTCGCTGTCGTTGTGCGCGCCGTCGAGATAGCCGGCCACCCACTTCATCATATCAATCGACCCTTGCGGATTCGCTTCGCCACGCATCAGTTGTCGATCAATGCTGTCATCGCTGCGGATTAGAGACGGTTTGCTACGATGTTCCGCCATCTGAGTAACGCAATGGGCCAGGTTACGCAAATTGTTCGCCAGAATATGCCGTTCATCCGCGGAGAGATCTGTGCCAACGGCGTCCAATTCGCGGCGCACTGTGGCCGGGTCAATTTCCGTGAACTGTGCGATATCAAAGGCATCGGTAATCTGTTCCATAAGCGAAAAGGCGCTATTGACAGCTTCAGCAAAGGCGATTGCATCGCGGTTGTGCACCCAGCGGCGCATGGCCATCACCGTCTTCAAGATCTGTTTTTGCGCTTCCAGGTGCCGCTGCGTATCCATTTCGCGCTCGAGCCGCTGCAACTGCAATAGGCTCTGATTATGGGTGTAATCGCGCCACCAGGCGTTCAATGTCGACAGCAGCGCCTTGCTCCAATTTCCTTCTTTGCAGATGCGTGCCATACCGGCAACCACCAGCGACGAATCTTCTTCGCTGTTAAATTGCTGCAGAATTTGGCTGATTGACACGCGCGTCGCGTTTTCAATTTGCAATGAGTTGCAATTTTCGAATTGCTTCCAAAGATGTCGATAAGACAACTGCAGCGAATGGCTTTTGCTCATCAATCTGGACAGGGATTCCATCATCGGCTGCGTTGAGGGATCCCATTCATAATAATCGAGTAGCTGGAAATAGGCATCAACGAGATCGCGCGCGGAAACCATTTCCAGGCCGGCTACCGCCTTCAACACGGATAGCACCTTGCCCAGGGAGAGGTTGTCACCTTCCAGCAAGGTGCTTAGCCTGGGAAACAGGCTGTCACGCTCCGCCAGATGCCTGGCCGCGTCGACAAATAACTCGCGTTCATCAGAATTGAGAATGTTTCGCAGCAGCAGATCAAGCGCATCGTCGCTCAACTGATGGCTCGCCCGTGTTGCGAGCGCACGAATCATGGCCGGCGGACGATACACTATCGGCAAGTAGATCTTGACATCCGCTTCGAATAGCGACCAAAGATACGCAGCGGAAGCGAGGGTGACCAGCTGCTCGTCCGATGTCGCGATGCCATGGAATAGCGCTAGCAAAAAATATTCCGCTGTCTCATCGATCAATGGCTCCAGCGTTTCGGCCGAGGTGTCACGCAGTGCCCGGCCCATCTTAGCAGTCAACGCGGCAATCAATGCCTCATCGCCGTACAACTCATCGACAATTTCGGGCAATCGGCGTACCGCGATCAAGATCAAATGGATCCCCAGCTCACCGTCCTCGCGGGCTCGTTCTCGCGATGACATCACACCTTGCCGAAGGATCTCTTGCAATTGATAAGACAAAGGCTCGTGCGCGATCAATTCCAGCCAGCTGATTAGCGTCGGCACATCGCCTTCTTCAATAGCGACATCAAGCGAATCGCGCGCGGCAACCTGCAAACGCGAGATCCAACCCTCGTCAATGCCCAGATGTTGCAAGCGGTTGCGGATGAAGACATAAACCGTATCCGGCTGTGTCTCAAGCATTTCATCAAAGACGCCGGCCAGGCTAGCTTCCAGCGACGCATCGCCTTCCAGCTCTTCTGCGACAACCTTTCCGGCCGCCCTGTCGCGGTCATTTAAGGCGATTACAAGCAGTTTCTTTACATAATTATGTCGCAGCTTACCTTGTGGCGGCACCGTACTCCCCAGCGCCTCTATCATGGCGTCGCTTTGCACTTCGGCGTCAGATTGCACCCGCTCGTCCAGCGCATAGCGTTCGGCTACCCGCAGAAGTCCCTGCGCCAGATCACCACGCTTCGTGCCATTGGTGGCTAGTGCGTCTAGCTTGTCGAGTTCTGCGACAAATTTCTCGATTTCACCTTGCCACAAGCTGCGAAGCAATTCGAGATAGTCTTGGTCCGCGCCTTCAACGATGATTTGCCCTTGCCGCCAGTCGAATATCCATTGCGCCTCCGACGGTTCTTCCTCAGCGAAGACCAGGTGAGGCTCGCTCTCGATCCCTTCCATGGCGTTTGTGGCAAAAGTCATGCTGGCGGCAACTGCAGCCGGCAGCAAGGCACGGATGCCCAATATCAGGTCAAGGCGCTGATCAAATCCGCGCGGATAGTTTGTTACCAGTAATCGGCGTTCGTGTATCATGGCACCCAGCAGGGCCATTACTAGCTCGAAATCGTCAACCAGCAGCTTGCCAATCTCGCCGTTCAGCAATTCCCCCCGCGTCCGCAATTGCTCGGCGCCGGTTGCCGGCAGAATCCATTCATTTGCCGTGGCATCCGCAAAATCGACAGTCTGGGGCGAAGCAGCTATTATGCGCTCCAGTCCCGGGTCGGGCAGGTCAAGCGCCTCATAAGGGATCAGCGCATATAGATAAACGGGGTGATGATTCGTCTCCGAAGCCACATGAGAATAAGCCAGCATTGCGCGCCGCTCATCAAATGGCAGCAACGCAAGCGCCGATCCTGGCTCACCGTCATCCGGGCTTAGAGGTTCGAGCGGTGCAAGCTGCCGGAAATATGCAGCGTCCTGCACAGGCATTTCCTCGCTCGAAGAAAGCACCGCGAGCTGCGCGTCTTCATTGATTCCCAGGATCAGGTACTCCAAAGTGACCGCCAAGCAAGCCACCTTCATGCTCTAGTGGACACAAACTCGTCAGTCATTTTGTCAAATTGCGCGCAATCTTACAAGCTATAGCTGCTTAGCTGGCAGATTTAGCGGGTGTTATTCCTGGCATCGCCTGGCTCGCCGCTTGACAGAACCCACCGATTGCACCTACGCGTCGCCTCCGTTACCGGCAGTAAGTGGGTTGAAGGTGTTAGTATCGAAAGGCAGAAGACAATGGCTCGGAGGCGAGCATGAAACGTACAGGTATTGCTTTGACTTTGTTCCTGGTATCGTTCTTGATGATTTTCGTCGCGAGGGCACAGGCACCGCCACACCATATAGACAATGCGCTTGACGATTTGAGCGCCCGTTTGGGACGCACCGTAACGCTTACACAGCTTTCCAACTGGCGTTGGGAACAACTTAACTTTCCGGATTCGTCCCTGGGTTGCGATACCGTCGACGGCAGCGGTGGCAGCATTCTGGGTTATCGCTTCGAATTGACATACAACTCAGTCGTCTATGATTATCGCGTGGCACACGGCGGAGACCTGGTCAACCTGTGTGGCGAACACGATCCCAACACCGTCACCGCGACACCCAATCCCGATGACAGAAACCGCCTTTGTGGAGATGTGGCTGACGGTAACACGTATATGCGTTCGCGGATTGTTGCCGGCATTGATATTGAAGTCGTTCAAGGCGAGCTTAATCTGCGCACCCAACCCGCTGCCTATGCAGAAATATTGCTCAAGATACCGGCAGGTTTGCCATTGAGGGTCGTGGCGGGTCCCGACTGCGTTGAAGGCATAGTCTGGTGGTTCGTGCTTGCCGGCGACCAGACCGGCTACGTCAAAGAGGGGCTCGATGGCAGTTACCTTGTCGAGCCCAGGCGACCGGCGGCGCTACCTGATCGTGACGTGCTCAACAAAAGCAATGTAAGGCAATTGCAGGAAGTGGCACGTATTTCAGGCAACTTCCTGCCGCAGCATGATTGGTCCGCCGATGGATCACGCCTATATCTGCCCGGCGCAGCGGGATCGGATAGCATCTGGCTTTATGAAGTAAGCGACCCTGTGCTCGTGCCGCAAACCCTTGAAACTGACGATGCGCTGACGATAATCCGCGCTCGCCCTGGCAGCGAGCAAGTGCTTTACGGCACTCAAGATGGCAACTTGCATCTTTGGGATGTCAATGCCGGTACCGACCGGAATACAGCGGAACGACTCTTTTTTGTCTCGCATGATGGCGCCATTTCTGCTCTCGCTTTCAGTCCCGATGGAAACTACTTCGTCAGCGCAGGTAGACTGGCTTACACAACCATGACCGAAGACCGCGATTGGACAGCCATTGTCTGGAGTATGTCCTATCTTGGTTGGGAAGCAGCGCTAGACGGCCATCACGGCTTGATCCGAGACATTGCCTACAGCCCGGACGGCAGTTCCATCGCAACAGGCGCTGATGATACTAATTTGCGCGTTAGACGATCTCGCTATTATCCGACCGAACTGGCGTCAATCGACTTGGGCGCTCCGGTCAGGGCAGTCGCCTACAGCACCGATGGTGAGCTTCTGGCGGTCGGTCTGGCAACGTCCGGCGCAAATGCCCAGATCTTTAGCGCCACCAGCCACAATCAGTTGGCTACTTATCCTATGCCCGGTAGCGTCGTCACCGCGCTCGCTTTCAGCCCGAATAGCGAGATGCTGATGGTTGGCGCGGCGAGCGGTCTCTTCACGGTCTGGGATACGCGCTCGCATCAGCCCTTGCTGACAAGCGTAGTTGATGGTGAGGTCCGCGATGTCAGTTTCAGCCCCGATGGCAGCTTGATCGCCATTTCGACCGATAATCATATGCTCTCCTTGCACGCCGTGCCTGGACTTTCCGGCTAGCTGCGGGCGTTGTAGCCCACAACGCGAATCGCGATATGGGCCATAGCCTGGCGAAAGTCGTTGACAATTGCTGATTAACCGCGCCTGGCAGTTTTCATGCCAGGAAATACCTGCGCGTTTGGTATGCTTTGGACATACACATCTTGCTGGCTTCGACACAGAATATCGGCCACCTATCGAATGCTGCCAGGAGGCCTTGCCACGATGCCCAAAGATTATCTCAATCAACCTGCAACAACTGTTCGCCGCGACGATCGCGCCGTCGATGACGAGGCCTGGATGCGGCAATTTCTCAAAACTGCTGCGGTGGGATCTTTGGCTACAGTTCATGATGGTCAGCCCTTTATCAATAGCAATCTCTTTATCTATGACGAAGCGAATCACAGCATCATCTTGCATACTGCGCGCGTGGGCCGCACTCGGGCAAATATCGAGCAGCACGACAAGGTCTGCTTCTCAATCATGGAGATGGGCCGCATACTTCCTGCTGAAGAAGCGCTGGAATTCAGTGTCGAATATGCCGGTCTGACCGTCTTTGGCATTATGTCAATCATAAACGACGACGTTGAAGCAACAGAGGCATTGCAATTGTTGCTTGACAAATATGCGCCGCATCTCGTGGCAGGCCGCGACTATCGAGCCCCGGTAAAAGAAGAACTGTTGCGGACTTCGGTGTTCCGCGTGTCGATCGTCGAATGGTCCGCCAAAAAGAAGCAAGTGGAACCGGATTTTGTCGGGGCCTTCTTCCACTCGACGGCGCCCATGCTACGCTGTAATCTGGAGGCATTGAATATATCCCAAACTTGGGATATCCTCTCAAGTAGCAAATCAACAATATTCTCACCCGAATCACTATGATTACGGAATGTTCCAGGTGCTGATGTGCAAACATTGCTTGTATGCTATACTTTCGCAAAGTTGGCAGACGTTTTGCTTGACTTGTAACTCTACAAGTAAGAGGGAAACACATGGAAATTCTGGAATTGACGGGAAAAGCCGTCAAGTCTTATGAAATAGAAGATTTGTTGGGTCAGGGTGGTTACGGTGTTGTCTACCGCGCGCGGCAAAGTGCCGTCCTGCGCGAAGTCGCGATCAAAGTTATCCTGCCAAAATATGCTAATTCTCCAGAGTTTATCCGCCGCTTTGAGAGCGAAGCACAGGTTGTAGCCCGCTTGGAGCACCCCCATATCGTGCCGCTCTACGATTATTGGCGCGAACCTGATAGTGCCTACCTGGTAATGCGCTATCTACGCGGCGGCAGCCTGCGCGATCACATTGATACCGGCGGCAAAATGGATGTCGATATGACTGGCAAAGTGCTGGAGCAGGTCGGCTCTGCTTTGACCTTTGCTCACCGCAATGGTGTAGTGCACCGTGATGTCAAAGCCGATAACATTCTCATGGATGAAGATGGCAATGCCTATCTCGGTGATTTCGGTATCGCCAAACAAGTGGGCAATGAAGGCGGTGGAGGGCAGGGCGAAATCGTCGGTACACCCGCCTACCTGGCGCCGGAACAGATTCGCGGGGGCGAAGTCGGCCCACAGAGCGATGTATATGCATTCGGAATCATGCTTTATGAGATGCTGTCCGGTAGGCGTCCCTTTGCCGAATTGACTTTGGCGACCCTGGTCTACAAGCATCTCAACGAACCCCTGCCAATGATCGACCATGACGAGCTTAATTTGCCGCCCGCCTTCAATGCGATCATTCAACGCGCGACCGCCAAAGACCCGGATGACCGCTATCCTGATGCGCTCTCGCTGGTGAAGGAGTTCCAACAGACCTTGCGCCACGGTGCGGCCACAGTGGAACTCTCGCTGGAAGAATTGGATCTTTCCGACTTTGAGCTGCTCGAAACCAAGAATCCCTACAAGGGCTTGCGCGCCTTCCAACAAGCGGACGCCTCCGATTTCTTTGGGCGAACCGCTATGATCGAACAGGTGCTGGAACGCCTGCAAGAACAGGTTGTGGAAAACAACTTCCTGGCGGTGATCGGCCCCAGCGGTAGTGGCAAATCCAGCGTGGTGAAAGCGGGCGTCTTGCCCGCCTTGCGGCATGGTCGCATCCCCGGCTCGGAAAACTGGTTCTACGCAGAGATGGTGCCCGGCGAAGTTCCCTTGGAAGAAATGGCCGCGGCCCTACTCAGCGTTTCGACAGCGCCTCTTCCCGGTGTCGTTGATATCTTGCGCGAGAATGAAGACGGCTTGGCAGAGGGTGTCAAATGGGCGTTAGGCTCGACCGATAGCAAGCTATTGTTGATGATCGATCAGTTCGAGGAACTCTTCACGCAGGTCGAGCAAGAGAGCGATCGGCAGCAATTCCTGGATCTGATACTTAATGCGGTAAATGCCGAAGACAGCCCGGTCATTATCATTGCCACCTTGCGCGCCGATTTCTATGACCGGCCCTTGCTCTATCAAGGTTTTGGTGAACTCATCCGCAAACGCACTGAACTGGTCTTACCCCTAAATGATGAAGAGTTGGAAGAAACCATCACCGGCCCAGCCTATCGCGTCGGCGCCGTCTTGGAAGAAGGACTGGTAGAGGCGATCATCGCTGATGTCCGCGAACAGCCGGGCGCGTTGCCATTGCTGCAATATGCGCTGACGGAGCTATTTGAACGGCGCGATGGCGCTTTGCTGACCAATGCAGCCTATCAAGATATCGGCGGAACACTCGGTGCCTTGGCAAAACGCGCCGAGGAAGTCTACCAACGCTTTAATGACGCCGGCAAAGATATGGCGCGTCAGATGTTCTTACGCCTGGTCACCTTGGGTGAGGGGCAAGAAGATACCCGTCGGCGTATCCTGCAAACGGAATTGCTGACCCTTGGCGACAGAAACGTGGTCAACGATGTACTTGACCATTTTGGCAAGTATCGTCTGCTGACTTTTGACCGCGACGATGCTACGCGCAGTTCCACCGTCGAGGTGGCGCATGAGGCGCTGATCCGCCAATGGGAGCGCCTGCGCGAGTGGCTGACTGAAAGCCGTGAAGATGTGCGTCTTGAAAGGCAATTGCTGCACTCCGCAGAAGAATGGGAAGCAGCCGGCAGAGAAAAAAGCTATGTCATGGCCGGAACCCGCCTCCGCCAATTCGAGGAATGGGCGGATTCATCTTCCATGCAACTCAATCGCGTGGAATTGGATTATCTGCAAGCGAGCCTCGCTGTACGAGAAGAACAACTCGCCATTGAACGAGCGCGGCAAGAACGCGAACGTGAGCTCGAAAGACAAAAGGCGCGCAACCTGCGCATTGCCGCCGTTGTATTTGGCGTGGCCGCAGTTGTCGCGATTGTTCTGAGTTTGTTTGCCGTGGATCAATCGAATAAGGCAAACGAACAGCGCGCCATCGCCGAGACCGAACGGGAACGCGCCGATGATCAGCGTGTGATCGCCGAGAGTGAGCGGGGACGCGCCGAAGATGCCTTGCACGTGGCAGAAATTAATGAACGCAAGAACCTCAGCCTGGCGCTGGCAGCCAACGCGCGCGGATCTTTAGGCGAACATGATCCCGGCCTGGCTTTGCCCGTTGCTATCGAAGCCCGTCATGTCTTTGATCCGCCCGAAGCCGAAGTGCTGCGCATTCTCGGTACGACGACTTTCGCGCCCGGCCCGCGTTTCCGTTTCTCAGACTCGGCGCTTTCAATCCTCGCCGTCGAGAGCAATTCCGATGGCAGCATAGGCGCCTACGCCGGGACAGAGGGCGTTATCTATCTAGTCAGCAATATCAGCGGCGAAACGACCAGCTCTGTGGATGCTGGCAGCCCGGTGACCGGATTGTCCATAAGTCCGGACGATCAGCTGATCGCTGCCAGTTTGACCGACGGCAGCGTCGGCGTCTGGCGCTTGGACAGTGGCGCCGAGGTCTATCGATTGCAAGGCCACGAGCAGATGACGACCGATATCGAATTCAGCCCGAACGGCGCGCTGCTTGCCTCGTCAAGTGCCGATACCACAGTCAGGTTGTGGGATGTTTCTACTGGAAACGCTTTGCGCTTGCTTCAGGCGCATATCGATTATGTCATCAAGCTCAGCTTTAGTCAGGACGGCGCGCTGCTCGCTAGCTCATCCGCTGCCATTGGCGTGGGGGAAAGCGACCGGACGCCGGCTCACAACACCATACAAGTCTGGGACGTCTCCAGCGGAGAAAATGTCCTGACGATTTCGCCGGACGGCATTGGCTATGTCCGCGATGTCGAGATTAGCCCGGACGGCCAGACTATCGCGGCCACCACCTGGAGCTCGGCGCTGGGTGGTACCGCACGCATCTACGACTCCCAAACAGGGGAAGAGTTGCATCGCCTTTATGCCCATCGTGACACGGTGTCAAATATCGAGTTTTCACCGGATGGCTATCTGCTGGCAACTGCCTCGCGCGATGCCACCGTCAAAATCTGGGACATCGACAAGGGCGTTCAGGTCACTAGTTTCGTGAATTTCGGCGAGCAGGTTCACGATATTGAATTTACTCCGAACGGCGAATACCTGATGATCGGCCTGGGCAATGTGGACGACTTCCCGGACGGCACCGATAACCCTGCCGATAGCTCAGCATTCCTCTGGGATCTGCGCAACCGGACGCAAGCGCAGGTGTACAGCGGTCATTCGGACTGGACTTGGGCCACTGATATCAGCCCGGACGGGTCCTTGGTCGCTTCGGGCGGAGGACCACTTAACTTACCGGCGTCAGCCGACGATCTGGACGCCACCGTGCGCATCTGGGATGTCGGTACGGGCGAGCAGATCATGGTCTTGCAAGGTCATGGCAACACGGTCGATTCTGTAAGATTCTTGCCGGATGGACGGCAGTTGCTTTCCGCCAGCTGGGACGGAACCATCCGCCTGTGGAATCTGGACGACGGCAGCGAAGTCCAGCGCTACGAAGTGCCCGATGCGCGCGTCTACATGATCGACCTGCTTGCGGAAGGGACTCAATTCGTCTCGGCGTCAACCGATAAGACTGTCAGGCTTTGGGACATCGAAAGCGGCGAGATACTGCGCGAATATCACGGGCACACTGCCGATGTAAACGGCGTGCATATTAGCGCCGACGACCAATTGATGGTCAGCGCGGCCGGCAGTTTCGGCGGAGAAGACCTCACCGTGCGCTTGTGGGATGTCGAAAGCGGTGAGCTGCTGCGCACTTTCGAGGGGCATACTGCATTGGTGAATTATGCTCAACTCGCTCCCAATAAGCAATTTATCATCAGCACTTCCTGGGATGATACGGTCCGCATGTGGGATATAGAGACGGGCGAAGAGATCCGTCAATTTGTCGGTCATGCTGGTAATACCTTTGGCATTGACATTACAGAGGATAGCAGCACACTATTGACGACCTCGTCGGATACTACCGTGCGCATGTGGGATACCGCCACGGGCGAAGAGCTGAACCGGTTTGATCAACATCTAGACTGGATTCAGGAAGTGGTTTTTGGTCCGGATGAATCATTTGCGGTTTCGGCCGGTCAGGACCGCACGTTGCGGCGTTGGAATATCAGAAGGACTGCAGACGACTTGATAGAGTGGGCAGGCGAAAACCGCTATATCCGTGAGTTGACCTGTGCCGAGCGGCAGTCATATCGGCTGGAATGTGAATCCTAAAGTATAATCTACAAATCGCAAGCAGCGCTGGACACATCGCTTTTTACACGGGGGGTTAAGAAGCATGTCCGACGAATTGCCCCTGAGCGAGCATCAGGATAAAGACAAAAACGCAAACTCGGCTTCGTCGATTTTTGCTGCCATCATGCGCGAGGCGGCGGAGAAGGCAAGGCCAAAAGCGTCCGAACGGACCAGACCCGACTCGGAGACCGGTTCCGCCGCGACGGCTGTGGACGAAACGCCAACCGAAGGCGCTTCGGAAACTGACTCCGTAGCGGCCGACAAGAAACCGGAGCGCGTGGTTGCCGCCAAAGAGCAGCAGCGCATCCGCCGTATCAACCGCCGACAACTGCATCAGCGTGATTCGGCCATGGGAGCATTCAGCGGTTTCATCCGCACGCTCTTCATCGTCTGCCTCAGCACCGGGCTGGTCGCCACGCTTTTAACATTCTTCACCAATCCGCGCTCTATCAATCCTGCTGTGGTTCAGGGTCTACAGCTTAATAATCAGAACTTGCTTGCCGGTGTGGCAGGGCCATTCGCTACACCGACCGTGGTCACGACGCCGAAATGGCACTACAGGATCGGTATTCTCGCTGGGCATCGCGGCCGCGACTCTGGCGCCGTCTGCCTCAACAATTACGGCGAAGTCGAGCTGCGAGAAGTCGATATCAATTTTGCCGTGGCGCAGCGTGTCATGGCGAACTTGAAGGCCGAAAACTTCGCCGTCGATTTGCTCGATGAAAATGATCCACGTCTCGACAATTATCAAGCCGCTGCGGTCGTCTCGATCCACGCCAATACTTGCAAAGACTTTGGCGAACTCGTTACCGGTTACATGATCGCCAAAGCTGAAGCGCGTCCGGATCACGGCGTCGATGCCTTTTTGCGCGAATGTGTCGGGCTAAACTATGGCGCTCTCGTGCCGCTGCAGCGCACCTACAATTTGACAGTCGACATGACGAATTACCATGTATTCCGCGCCATTCATCCGCTGACGCCGGCCGTGATCCTGGAAATGGGTTTCATGCTCGCGGATCGCGAAGTCTTGACAACGCAAAGCGACTTGCTGGCTCACGCCATCACCAACGGCATCCGTTGCTTCCTGGAGGCTTCCGAGGATGGGCAGAATCCACCACAAGGTCGCCAGGATGCAGGCTATCTCGTGCCCGTCATCGCCACTCCGACTCCCCTATGGCGCAGGTAGCTCGCTGTAGATTCGGCCTGCGATCTCCATGGTAAGTCGCTTCTGATACGCGTTTCACGGCGTCTTCCGCCTTAGATTTCCATATTGGAAAGACCGGGCGTCGCCACTATAATCTCAGGCGGAAGATGGCATGCTCAATGCAATGGATGGAGAAGTCGCATAGAGGCCTAGTGCGTCCGCTTGGAAAGCGGATACGGGAAACCGTACGTGGGTTCGAATCCCACCTTCTCCGATACTCAAAAGGACACTCTGTGTTCTTTTTGTTTTTTTCACATTTGCCCTGACGAAAGCCAAGCGAGAAAACCTATGTCAACAGAAGTCATTTCATTGCAAGTTAACGGCCAGGCGCATCAGTTGGAACTTGATCCGCAGACACCCTTGCTCTACGCGCTGCGTAACGACCTGGGCTTGAAGAGTCCCAAATACGGCTGCGGCGTGGAGCAATGTGGCGCTTGCAAAGTCTTGGTGGATGGCGTCGATGTACCCTCTTGTCAGCTATCGGTCGAGCACGCCGCCGGGCTGGAAATCACCACGCTGGAAGGGCTAGGCAGCCCGGAGGAATTGCATCCTCTGCAAGCGAGCTTCCTGGAAGAGCAGGCAGCGCAATGCGGCTTCTGCAGCGCCGGCATGATCATCGCGGCGCAAGGCTTGCTCAATCGTATCCGCTACCCCAACGACGATGACATTCGCGAGGCGTTGGCGCATAACCTGTGCCGCTGCGGTGTTTACGATCGCGTACGCCGCGCTATCAGATTTCGCATCGGCCGGCCCGAAATGCAGCCGATCTACCAGGTGATTACGCCGGCGCCCCTGACCGACCAGACCAAGCCGGCTGAACTCTCGCCATCGCTGCTGCAGAATCCCGAGCTGGATAGTTGGCTGCGTATCAACGCCGATCGTAGCGTTACCGTTTTCAGCGGCAAGGTCGAATTGGGGCAGGGCATCCAGACCGCGCTGGCACAAATCGCCGCCGATGAGCTGGATGTCGACTTCGACCGCATTCGCGTCCAAGCTGCCGATACATCACTGTCTCCCGATGAAGGCGGCACGACCGGCAGCCGCTCTCTCGAAACAAGCGGAAACGCCCTGCGTCTGGCCGCTGCCGAAGCGCGTCTGCACTTGCTGTCGCTCGCTTTCGAACTACTGGAATCGCAGACTCCCGCCGTTGAACTGCAAGTACGCGATGGCATCATCAGCGATCCCGCAAGTGGCAGGCAGACAAGCTATTGGGACTTGATGGCAGGCAAACGCTTCCATCGGCTTGTCAGCGGCAACGCGCCAATCAAAGATCGCGCTGACTATCAAGTTGTGGGACAGGCAGCCCAGCGAATTGATCTTGTCAGCAAGGTCTGTGGCGGGGTCAGCTATGTGCACGACCTGGAATTGCCCGGTATGTTGCACGCGCGTGTCATCCGTCCACCCTCGTATCATGCCAGGCTAGTCAAGTTTGACGCCGCGCAGATTCTTAGAATGCCCGGCGTCGTCAAGCTCGTGCGGGACGGGCAGTTCATCGGCCTGGCCGCAGCGCGCGAAGATCAAATAATCCGCGCTCACGAGCAGGCATCAAACATCGCGGAATGGCAATACGTCGAGCAATTACCGGCGCAAGACTCGATCTACGACGATCTGCTGGAAAAGCCGGCGCATTCACAGGCTATCGTCGCCGGCGTCGCTGTCGATGACTTCATCCCTGAAACTTTGGCAGAGGTAGATCCACAGGCTGTGCTTCACGCGGCCTACCGCCGTCCCTTTCACATGCATGCCTCGTTGGGTCCCTCAGCCGCGCTCGCCTTGTGGGAAGACGGCGGACTTTCCGTCTGGTCGCATACGCAGGCGCCATTTGTTTTGCGGGGCGCGCTGGCACAGGTATTGCATATTGATGCCGACATAATTCGCGTAATCCATGCCGAAGGCGCCGGTTGCTATGGACATAATGGCGCGGATGATGTCGCCCTGGATGCAGCGCTGCTGGCACGTGAATTGCCAGGCAAGCCGATCATGATGAAGTGGACGCGCGCCGACGAACACACTTGGGAACCCTATGGCTCGGCGATGTTGATAAAGCTCGGAGCAGGGCTGTCGCTAAAAGGCGATATCGCGGATTGGAAGCAAGACATCTGGAGCTACGCGCATTCCACGCGCTCGGCGCTGGGCTTGGAGACATCCGGTCTGCTGGCGTCTTGGCATCTGGAAAAACCCTTTGCTCCGCAAGAGCCGCGAGCCATGGGTGGGTCTCACTCGGGCGCTCATCGCAATGCCGACCCCATCTACGAATTTCCGCAAAAGCGCATCGTCCGTCATGCCGTGGCGGATAGCCCGCTGCGCGTTTCCGCTTTACGCAGCTTGGGCGCTTATGCCAATATCTTCGCCATTGAGTCGTTTATGGATGAACTGGCGACTGCCGCAAAGATTGATCCGCTGGAATTTCGCTTGCGCCATCTGAATGATGAACGGGCGCGAACTGTCCTGCAGGCTGCGGCAGACAAAGCCAACTGGCAATCGCGCCACGAATCGGCGGGCGACGGCGTCGGCTGGGGCATGGCATTGGCGCAATACAAGAACCTGCAATGTTACGCGGCGATCATCGTTAATCTGCAAATCGATCGCAACAGCGGCGAAATTCAATTCAAGCGCGTGATCATCGCTGCCGATGCCGGGCAAGTGGTCAATCCTGATGGTTTGAGCAACCAGCTCGAAGGCGGTTTTGTCCAGGCTGCGAGTTGGACTCTTTTTGAAGCGGTGCAATTTGACGAGCGCGGAGTCGTCAGCCGCGATTGGGAAAGCTATAGAATCTTGACATCCAGATCGGCGCCAGTGATCGAAACACTAATCCTTAGTCGACCGGAAATGCCTTTCCTTGGCGCGGGCGAGGCGGCGCAAAACCCGACCCCGGCCGCCATCGCCAATGCCATTTACGCTGCCGTCGGACTGCGCTTGCGTGATATCCCCTTCACGCCGGACAAGATCAAGGCGCGACTGTCAGATTCGCGATTCAAGAATGTATAGGGGCCGCCTCTCTTCGAAAAATTCTGACACGGTAACGGGCGACTTAGCTAGTCGCCCCTACACGGTTGCAATTGCGCAGTTGGGGCCGGGCTAGACCAAGATCATTTGCCCAAACAAATCACCGTAGCATGTTCATTCGGCATCTGGAATGGGCCCTGTAAAACCAACGTATCGCCAACGCGGCTCAGGCTCAACGCGGCATCAAGCGAAGTATCCAGCCAAGCCGCCGAACTCGCGTCCAAGTCCGGCAGCACAAAGCGACCGTCATCTGCCCACTCGAAAATGTGCAGGTATACCGTGTCGCCTTTCTGCGTCGTGCGGCACCAATCGACTCCTTGAATGGGACCCGGCACCGTGCCGTAAATCGAATCACCGTGAATATCCATCCATTCGCCCATCGCTTGCAGCCGCTCGATGCTTGGCTGTGGTATCGCGCCCAGCGAATCCGGACCGATATTGAGCAGATAATTGCCGCCCTTGCTGACGATATCGATCAGGTTGCGGATCAGCTGCGTGGACGATTTCCAATTGTGGTCATGCGTTTTGAAGCCCCAGGTGTCGTTGATGGTGGCCGGGGTCTCCCAATCAATTTCGGCTTGCTGGCCGGGCGGAATGGCGTTGTCTTGCGATGTGGCATAATCGCCCAGGGCGTTGCCCAGGCGTCCGCAAACCAGGCAATCCGGCTGCAACTCGTGCACCAGTTCGAGCAATTCGCGGCTCTGCTGTTGCGAGATAATCTTCGGTGTATCGAACCAGACGATAGCGATGGGACCATAGTTGCTCAAGATCTCGCGCACCTGCGGCTTGACGTAATTGTCGATATACGCGCCGAAGTCTTGCTGCGAATCGTCGAAATCCCAGGTATTGCCAAAGCCATCGGCATGATGCCAGTCCTGCGTCTGTGAATAATACAAACCCAGTTTGATGCCTTCTCGCGCGCAGGCGTCGGCCAGCGCCTTTAAAGTATCTTGACCGTATGGCGTACCATCGGTAATGTTGTAATCTGTCTGCGCCGTCCGATACATGCAAAAGCCATCATGATGTTTCGATGTGAAAACGATGTATTTTTGCCCGGCCGCCTTCGCCAGTTTGACAATCTGATCGGCATCATACTGCACAGGATTGAATTGCGTGGCCAGCTGCTCATATTCCTGGACCGGTATTTCGGCGCGCAGCATGATCCATTCGCCGATACCCGGGATGTGCTCATCTTTCCAGACGCCAGCGGGAATGCTGTAAACGCCCCAGTGGATGAACATGCCAAACTTTACCTCGCGCCACCAATCCAGGCGCCGGTCTTGATTCGCTCCCGGCCGCTGACCGCGTTCCGGTTTGAAATATTCTGCTGTTGTCATGATGTCTCGCTTTCCTTTTGCATCAGTATTTGGGAATATACTTCGCTTGCCGCGCGTTACTCTTGCGCTGCGTTTTGAGATCTGTTGTCCCCGTCCCTCTCTTTTATAACAAACCACTGTGCGCGCACGAGCAGGAGGCTTGTTATTTTGTGTGAGCGCGACAGACCTTATCGCTGCCGTAGGTCAGTGTCTACGCGACCGCCGAGCGGCTGTGGTGAAACCTTAGGACAAGACAGGTTTCGCTCCCGCCCCGCGCACCAGCTAGCGACCATCAGCAATTCCTGCATAAAACCGCGTCCATATAGTCGCCGCGTCCCCGGCAAATGATGATAAGCTCGGCTCTATGGGAATCGTATCGCTTTCCTCCAGGTCTTACTTGCAACTGACAGGCTCTCGCCGGATCGCGATCCAATTTGGCGAAATCCACCCCTATATCGATACTGTATCAATAGGCAATCGCCATATTTGCCCCTTTTCCCAGCCTTTTCCCGTCCTTTCTCATCCTTTTCCCGTCTTTTCCCATCCTTTTCCCATCTTTTCCCGTTCTTTTCCACATCACGTTCCACCTCAAAACCTGTCCTGTCCTCAGGTCGTGAAACGGAAAGGGACGGTAGTAGCACTAGCGCTTCAGTTCAATCGCATAGGTGAAGGCGTGATCGCAAGGCTTTTCTGCCGGCGCCGTCATGTGCAAACCGGCGCCGTCTTGCGTCCAGTTGATCGCCTCGTCCGATCCCAGCATGCGCACACTGGCGATATCCACGCTGCCACTAGCCAGGGACGTGATTACGGCTTCGCCCTCGGGATAAGCCAGCAAGACGGCGTAGAGTGTATCGCACCTCTGCGTGAAGCGGATATCCGCCGGCGTGAAAGGATTTCGCTTGGTATCGGTGAAAGCGCCTTCGGGGATTTCGGTGGGACCTTCGCCAAAGATGTCCCAGACGCGCGTGTCATAGATCGCCTCGCCATTGACCTGCAGCCAGCGGCCGATATCGCGCAGCATTTCTTGTTCGACTTCGGGAATGGCGCCATCAGCGCGCGGCCCGACATTCAACAGCAGCGCGCCGTTCTTGCTGACGATATCGACCAGATCGCCGATGATATCGCCGGCCGTCTTGTAATCGTGATCGTCGATATATCCCCAGGAATTCTTGGATACCGAGGTATCGTTTTGCCAGAAATGCTTACGCGTCTCGCTCAACTGCCCGCGCTCCACATCAAAGACAGCCACGCCTTCGGGATAAGAATCATATTTGTGGTTGATGGCGACGCCTTTGCCCCATTCTTCGCCCCGGTTGTAATAATAGGCGGCGAAGCGCTGCAGATACGGCTCAAAGACGACCTGCTCGATCCACCAGTCGAACCAGACTACCTGCGGCTGATATTTGTCGACCAGTTCGCAGCAGCGCGCCAACCAATCTTCCAGGAACTTGGCATCGGGACGCGGCGCCCAATCTTTTTGTTTCCAGGCGGCGCGATCATTCTTTTCTTTCGAGGCGTCGACGGCCGGACCATACAAGCCGTCATTGGCAGGATCCTGCACATCCGAGGGGAAATTCCGTCCGCCATCAAAGAACCACCAATGCTCCGCCCGATGCGAAGAGACGGCAAAGACCATATCCTGCGTCCGCACCGCCTGCGCCAGTTCGCCGCAGATGTCGCGCTTCGGTCCCACCTTCGCCGCGCACCAGTCGGTCAAGTCGCTGTCATACATGGGGAAGCCATCGTGATGCTCCGCCACCGGCATGACAAAACGCGCGCCGGCGTCCTGGAAAAGCTGCGCCCATTCGTCCGCATCGAACTTTTCCGCCCTGAACATGGGGATAAAGTCTTTATAACCGAATTCTCTATGATCGCCATAAGTGTTGCGATGATGCTCGAAGCAGGGGTCATCCTGCAAATACATTCGGCGCGGATACCATTCGTTGCCGAAGGCCGGCACACAATAAGGTCCCCAATGAATGAAAATGCCGAATTTGGCGTTGATGTACCACTCGGGAATCTCATACTGGCTTAGTGATTCCCAAGTGGGCTGGTATTTGCCACTTGTCAATGTCATTTATGTGCGCTCCTCAAGTTCACCCTGTTCATTCCCGCATTTACTTAATTGCTTCGCGGCAATGCAAGCGATATACTTACCTTGTTTTGCCTGCGAGTTCCTTGCAGCGGAGTCTAATGTAGCGTCAGATGCCTGTCAAGCAAGTCGAGGCTCGGTGAATATGTTCGTTTTGTTTTCTTAACCGCACCATCGGTACAGACGAAAGTTTCTATGCTGAAAATAGAATGAAAATGAGCATGAAGAGACCACGTTTTTTCATCCTTTTGCCTGTGATAGTTTGTATAATGTTTGCCGTAAAGCACTCTTGGCTGCTGCCCGCTTCCAGCGTCTTGGCTGATGACCATTTCCCCCGTTCAAATGAAGATTTCGCTGATATTTATCGTACTGTCAGCCCATCGGTGGTGGCGATAGAAGTGGTGACAGACACGCACGAAATTGGAAGTGGCTCTGGCTTTGTTGTCGATCGCTTTGGGCGTATCGTGACCAATGCCCATGTGGTTGAAGACGCTCTGGATATGCTTGTAGTGTTCCACGATGGATCGGAAACCTCGGCTGAGTTGATAGGTATTGATACGCTTGTGGACGTCGCTGTAATCAAAGTCGATGTTGAACCTCATCGTCTCAAACCAGCAACTTTCGGCAACTCTGACGACCTTGTCGTCGGCCAGTCGGTGCTGGCGATAGGCAATCCCTTTGGGCTGGAGGGGACCTTGACCACTGGAATCATCAGCGGACTCGACCGCAGTATTTCTCTCGGAGATGGTTCGACGATTGAAGGGGCAATACAGACGGATGCAGCGCTGGGTCGCGGCAATAGCGGCGGCCCACTGATCAATCAGGCTGGGGAAGTCATAGGCGTCAACACTGCCGCCTATACCGGCCTGTCCGGAAGTAGCAATTTCGGCTTTGCCATCCCGTCGAATTTGGTGAAGCGCATATCCGAGAACATGACACGCCAATGGGAAGCGATCCGGTTCCCCACCGCCACGGATACACCGACCGATACGGCGACGCCAACCGATACTCTCACGCCGACGAACACGCCGGTGCCGACGGACGGGCCTTCGCCGACGAACACTCCCGTGCCGACGGAAACGCCTGTGCCGACGAACACGCCTGTGCCGAAGACGGACACGCCTACTAAAACATTCCTGCCAACGCCGACCTGCACTATATTCGAGACCGCCACACTAGTCGTTTTCACTCCAGACGAGAATGAAATCACTCTCGATATCACAGGCATCGATTCTACTGACCTTTCGCAGATCGCGATCTATACCAGCATCCTTGATGCCAGCGGCCAACTGATTTCCGGCTTGGATGTCGGGAATTTCGCGGTTGGTGGAGAGCTGACCGGGCTGGCCAGCGTGACACGGGTGGAAAACGTCTCTGATGACGATTTGGCGTTTGCCAGTGTACTGGTGATTGATACCAGCAGTAGCATGGCCGATCGTCCTCTAACCCAGGTGAAGCACGCGGCGCGGCAGTATATCAGCGCATTGGGAGCTAATGATCCGGTAGCCATCGTCTCTTTTAATTCGCAAGTTTCTCTCGTGGTCGATTACACTACCGATCATGATTTGCTGCTTGGCGCGATCGACAGATTGGCATATGGCGGGCAGACCGCCTTGTATGATGCGACGCATCTCGGAATCGAGATTGCCAGTGGGTCATCCGTTCCGCACCGCGCTGTGGTGCTCTTGAGCGACGGTGGCGAATACGGCGACGTCAGCGAACACTCCCGCGATGAGAGCGTGCGTGCCGCGACGGTTAGTGGCATACCGGTTTATACCGTTGGCTTGGGCTGGGCGATAGATAGACGATTCCTGGAATTGATCTCCGCCGAGTCCAATGCGCGGTTTTACAACTCTCCTGCGCCAGAACAGCTAATCACGATTTACGATAATCTCGCTTACCTCTTTCGCACTCAATATATCGTCACCATCAGGGCCGATGTGCCGGCCGATGGCCGCTGCTACGATTTCACCCTCAATGTGACCACACGCGATGGATAGACCGCTTCCGGCGCGGCGGTGCTGCGGACGCCGATTCTCGACGCCTTCATCGCCGACACCGAATACTATCCCGGTCCGTAGCTTCGTATCTTGGTACCGCACTTGAACGTGCGTCAGCGGCCGACTACCATAAGCGCCATTGTTGGCGTATTGTAGCAAGGCGATTACGTTGCTATTCTCGCCGGACCTTACGAGAATAAGGGCTATCGCTGGTGGCGGGTACAGACGGCGAATAACGTCTTTGGTTGGGTCGCCGGCACAATCGGCGGTCAACCGACGATTATACCGGTATGACGGGCGTGGTTTAACTCGGTTGTCCGAGAACAAGAATGGTTGAATTGAGCTATCGGGAGCATCAATATGCGCCATGTACCTTTTGGCAATACCGGCTTGACAACGCCACCAGTCGTCTTTGGCTCGACTGCACTGGGCAATCTCTTTCGCGAGTTTCCCTATGAATCGAAACTGGAGACCTTGCGCGCCATCTTCGAGCATTTGCCCAAACCGGTGGTGATCGATTCCGCCGGCAAATATGGCGCCGGGCTGGCGCTGGAGATGATGGGCAAGTGCATGCGCGAGCTGGGCATCAAGCCCGACGAGGTCATCGTCAGCAATAAGCTGGCCTGGCTGCGAACGCCGCTGACCACGCCCGAACCCACATTCGAGCCGGGGGCCTGGTTCGGCCTGGAGCACGATGCCGTGCAGGACATCAGCTATGACGGCATCCGTAAGTGTTTCGATCAAGGTCTGGAATTGCTAGGTGGCGATTATCAGACGCAATTGATCTCCGTGCACGACCCGGATGAATACCTCGATGCGGCAACATCGCCCGATGATCGCTCGCGCCGCTTTGATGACATCCTGGGCGCCTATACCGCCCTCAACGAACTCAAGGCGCAGGGCCGGGCAGCAGCCATCGGCGTCGGCGCCAAGAACTGGAAATCGATACAAGAGATCGATGCCCGGGTCGAGCTCGATTGGGTGATGTTCGCCAATAGCTACACGCTCTATTCTCATCCGGCCGATCTGCTGGCTTTCATGGATTCACTGCACGAAAAAGGCGTGGCCATCATCAATTCCGCCGTCTTCAATGCCGGCTTCCTGACGGGCGGAGAATTCTTCAATTACGTCAAGCTGGATCCGAACAAGGCGGCCGATCAAGAGAAATTCAGCTGGCGCGAGCGGTTTTTTGAGCTGTGCGCCGAACATGGGCAAGTGCCCTCGGAGGTCTGCATCCAATTCGGCAAGTCGCATCCGGGCATCGTCGCGCTCGCGCTCAGCACCAGTAAACCGCAGCGCGTCAAACAAAATGTCGATGCCATGTCGGTCGAGGTGCCGGTAGCGTTTTGGGATGTTTTGCGGGAAAACGGTCTTCTGGCTATGAATCATCCTTATATTGACTAGCATGCCATGACTTTTGTCAATTTACAAAGGAAGAATAGACATGGGAAATTGCGCATACTGCGGCAATTCGGCGGGCTTTCTGAAGAAATGTCACACAGAATGCAAGAGTCGTCATGAACAGGGCAAGTCCGAGATCGTTTCTCTAATTACCGGTTCCGCAGCTAACGGTGGCGACATGCACCGCTTGATGGCGTACGTCAACAAAACTGCTTCATCAAGCTATATCAAAGGTTATACATTCCAGGAAGTAATGGTTGCCGGATTCGAAGAGGCAGTCGACCGGGCACTTGATGATCATCTGTTTACCGAGCAAGAAGAATCAGCGTTGTCAGAATTGAAGCAACTTCTGCCCGTGCCATATGACGCGTTGGACAAACGCGGTGCCGTTACCAAGCTAGTCAAAAGCGCCATACTCCGTGACATTAACGACGGTGTCATACCGCAACGTATACAAATAGACGGTGTCATTCCGTTTAACCTGCAGAAATCAGAGACTTTGGTTTGGGTTTTTCAACATGTCAAATACTTCGAGGAAAATACTAGAACTCAATATGTTGGCGGTTCTCAAGGTTGGAGTTTTCGTGTGACAAAAGGCGTGTATTACCGTGTGGGTGGGTTCAAGGGTAGACGCGTTCAATCATCGGAGACTATTCATGCTGATACCGGCCTGGTAGGAGTTACCACCAAACACATCTACTTTGCCGGTTCGACGAAACGGTTCCGCATCAACTACAACAAGATTGTATCATTTGAGCCATATTCAGATGGGATTGGTGTACAAAGAGACGCGCAAACGGCAGAACCGCAATCATTCCTTACAGGGGATGGATGGTTTACTTACAACCTCATCGTAAACCTCGCGCAAATGTGAACCCGGTGAGTTGCACGCGAAACTGTCTTTGTATCCTCGGCGGTTTAACATACTAGGGAGTCGCAAACACATGCCAAATGAACGCCCCAACATCCTCTACATCATGTCTGACGACCACGCCTCGCATGCCATGAGCTGTTATGGCAGTCGCATCAATAGCACACCCAACCTCGATCGCATCGCCGATGGCGGCATGCGCTTTGACAATTGTTTCTGCACCAACTCCATTTGTACGCCCAGCCGCGCTGCCATCCTGACCGGCACCTACAATCACATCAACAATGTCACCACTCTCAGCACCCACATGGACAACAGCCTGCCCACCTTCGTCAAAGACTTGCAAGCCAGCGGCTATCAGACCGGCATGTTTGGCAAATGGCATTTGGGGCAAGGCCCGGCCCATGAACCCACCGGCTTTGACGATTGGGCGGTGCTGCCGGGGCAGGGGCTTTATCACAATCCCAGCTTCATCTTCAAAACTGAAGACGGATCCGAACGCCGTCCGGTGACGGGCTATGTGACCGATCTGATTACCGATATGAGCCTCGAATTCCTGCAGGGACGCGATTCCGATCGTCCATTCTTTCTCATGTGCCATCATAAGGCGCCACATCGTCATTGGGAACCGGACGAAAAACACGCCCATATGTACCTCAATGAAGATGTGCTGGAGCCGGAAACGCTCTACGATAATTATGCCAACCGCGCCTCGGCTGCCGAAGCCGCCGAAATGCGCATGGGCGTGCACATGATCCCGCTGGATACCAAGACGGAAATCCCGCACGACCTGCCGGAAATGGAATTGCGCAAATGGGCTTATCAACGCTACATCAAGGATTATCTGCGAGTGGTGGCCAGCATTGATGACAATGTCGGCCGTTTGCTCGATTATCTTGACGACGCGGGGCTCGCCGACAATACCATCGTGGTTTATACCTCAGATCAGGGCTTCTTCCTCGGAGATCATGGCTGGTATGACAAGCGCTTCATGTACGAAGAATCGCTGAAGTTGCCCTATATCATGCGTTATCCCCGCGCCATTACGCCTGGCAGCGTCAACGGCGACATGATCCTGAATGTCGATTTCGCGCCCAGCTATCTGGAGTTGGCCGGCTTGCCTATCCCCGACCATTATCAGGGGCGCAGTTTCGCGGCACAGCTTGATGGCCAAACGCCGGACGGCTGGCGTCAAGCCATGTATTATCGCTATTGGATGCACAAGACGCATCACAACGTCTACGCGCATTACGGCATCCGCACTCAACGTTACAAGCTGATCTATTATTATGCTGACGCCATGGGTACAGAAGGCAGTATCGACGAGAGTTATGAGCCGGAATGGGAGATGTTCGATCTGGAAGTGGATCCTTACGAACTCAACAATGTCGTCGATGATCCTGCCTATGCCCAGCTGGTCCCGGAGCTAAAAGCCGAGTTGCATCGCCTGCAGGCCGAGGTCCGCGACGAACGCTATCACCTCGATGTGGATTAGATTCCCGCCAGCAGCTTCCGCTTGGCATCGCTGATGAAATTGCGGAAGCGCTCTTGCATATGCGGACGCGTGAACCAGCCTTCGGGATCAGTCATGGGGCGCGCGCTTGCCGCTAATTCTAAAAGTGGCAGATTTGGCAGTTGCCTGCCGGCCTGCGCCTGATAGACGCGCAGAAAGGTATCCGCCGCATCAGGCAAACCTTCGAGAAAATATTCCATGCGGCAATAGGCGACATCTCCGGCCGGATCGCCATATCCCGCTTCCTCCCAATCGACAACTGCCGAGATCTCATCGCCTTGCCACAAGATATTGCCCGACCAGTAATCGGTATGCTGAAAGCGTGCTGGCAGGGGGATTCGCCGCGTCCAGTGCTCATTCAGCAAATGCCAGACCATCTCGCCATCGGGGTCACGTTGCCTGGCAGTCCCAGGATCGAGCCGTCCGCGTCCAGCAGCCGGTATACCCTGCTTATGCAACATTCCCAAGGCATGATGCTCGCAGGCGGGTTTGTCGTGACCTTCTTCATAATTCGCCGGATTGTATCGACGTACGACGACTTTCCGTGGCGGATCATGCGGGAAGTCAATCTGTAGCAATTGCGTGAAGTTGGAATAACTGCCATGCAAGCTGTGCAGGCTGAAATCACTGTAGGTCGGCGCGAGCGTCTCAAGCAGCTTGCGAACCGTCAATTCGGGCGGATGGTCCATCACGATAGCTCCACTCTCCATGCCGCCGCCAGTTGCGAATTGAACGTCACGTTCTCCGTGTAGATCGTCAAGCCCTGCTCCGTTTGCCGCCACTTGACCGGTTGATCGGAACCGAGCAAGGCCACAGAATCGATCGCCACAGCATCGTCAAGCGCCTCAAAGGTGACTGTTTCACGCGGGATGCCCAGCGTCATAGCGTAGACCGTCTTGCCATCTTTCGATTGCGTATAGCGCCGGTCATCGGCATTGCATTTGTCATAAACCCAAAAGCGATGATTGTTGCGCTCGACAAAAAGCTTGTCCGTATCACCTTCGGCATGGCTGGTCCAGGGTCGCGTATCATAGATGGCTTCGCCATTCACGCGCAGCCATTCGCCCATCTCCAGCAAAGGCTGCCGTTGACCCTCAGGGATTGTGCCATCCGGCTTGGGCGAAAGCGACAGCAGCATCGTGCCACCGCGCGCCACACAATCGATCAACTTGCTCAGCAGGGTATGTCCGCCCGCATATTGCTGATTCTCGACCCATCCCCAGGATTGATCGCCAATACGCATATCATCGTTCCAGGGACGCTCGAATTGCATGGGTCGGTCGCGACCGGATTCGAAGTTGATGACACCAAAATCGGGATGAAAATTGTATTGCATACTGACGGGCAATTTGTTGAGCACCAGTACATCTTTATTCCAGCGAGTACTCTGATTCAAATAATGCGCCAGGATCTCCAGCGCTGTCGATTCATAACCGTCTTCGCGGAATTTGCCGCCATCAAACCACATCATATCCGGTTGATACTTATCGATGACCTCGCGAACTTTCAGCTGCCACTGCCGGAAGAAATCGGCAAATTCGCTCGTCTGCTGCACCCAATAAAAATCGGCATACTCGGGATCAAATAAATCCCAACCTTCTTGGATACCGCGCGCGATGACATCTTCGTCAAAGCTCTGCTGCCACTGGTTCCAACCCGCCAGAAACCAGTTGAAGCCGCGCACGATATGGAAGGGCGCGACCAGCCGCAAGCCGCGCTCTCGCAGTGCCACAGCCAGCTCGCCATACAAGTCGCGTTTCGGTCCCATCTTGCCCACGTTCCAGCGGTAGACATCGCTATCCCATAAGCCGAATCCATCGTGATGCGCCAAAGAAAAGCCCGCATAGCCGGCACCGCTCGCTTTGAAAAACTCCGCCCACTCATCGGGATCGAAGTGCTCCGCGGTGAATTGCGGGATGAAATCCTTATAGCCAAATTTGGCCGGCGGTCCAAAGCGCGCGACATGCTGGGCGTGGATCTCGTGCGCCGGGTCATACATCCATTTGCCGTACCATTCGTTGCCGAAGCCGGGCACAGCGTAAATTCCCCAATGGGCGTACAAGCCGAGTTTCCCATCGCCGAACCATCGCGGCACTTCATGTTGAATCAGCGAATCCCACGATGCTTGATATTTCTCACTCATATTCACTCCTACTCTATTAGGCCGCAGCTTGAGTTTTGGCGATATGCCGTGGCTCGCGAACGAACAGTGCCAGCATCGCGGCAGCGATAACGCCAAGAATCAGTGAAACGCCGAAAAGCCATTCGATGCCAAACTGACCCGCTATCCAGCCCCCGAACACGGGACCGACAAATGTGACAGGCGCCAGGATGGTATTGGTCAGCCCGATGAAAGTCGGCCTGGCTTCCTCCGGCGCGAATTCCAGCACGATATTCAAATTTGAAACGCTATCACTGGCGAGGGCGCAAGCCAAGCAGATATATGCCACCAGCAATCCGCTAAAATCACTGGAGCTTAGGGCAACGGCCGCTGCCAGCGCCAATCCGCCCGCTGCCAGTGCCAGATTGCGCTTATGCCCCCAACGATCGCCCAGCCAACCAAACACCAATCGCATCAGCGCCTGTGTCCCGATGAAGATGGCGTTCAACAGGCCAATCTCGGCACCGCTCAATTCATACGCGCTATCGCCGAAAACGATATAAAAGCTTACTGCCATCATGCTTAACTGCAGCAATGCATAACTGATGAGGAAGCGCCGATAATTGTGGTGCGCGCGCAGGATTGCCGGCAATTGCTTGAAGTAACGCCGCAGCGGGATGGCTGCTCTAACGGCGATGCTATCCTTCTCTCGTGTCAGCGCTAACGCGATCCAGGAGATCGCCGTCAAGCCCGCGGCGCCAAGAAAAAGTAGGGAGAAACTCTCCGGATACGATACGAGGTCGAGAATCTTCCCGACGAAAAAAGCGCCAATGACACCCATCAGTAGGCCGCCGCCATCCGCCAATCCGAAGAAGATGCCGCGCCTTCGCATGGGTATGATATTGCCAACCATGGTGAACCAGGCCGGTGTCACGATGCCACCGCCAAATGCCGCGGTCGCGATTCCCGCGAAGAACAAAATTAGCGCCAGAACAGGTGCATGCACAGCAAAAGCCAGCAATGCGAATCCAATGAGCAAGTAAGGAACTCGTTGCAGCACGCCGCCCAGCAGCACAAAGGGAAGCTTCCGATTCAGACGCTCAGAATAGTTGGCAATGAAGAGCTGCGGCAGCAAGGACGACAGGCTGTAAATGGCCGGGATTAAACCAATGGCCACCGGCCAATCTGTCAGGCGGCTGACCAGCAATGGCATGATCGTTTCACGCGATATCAGGCTGATCGCCAGCGTATAAAACAGGTTGTCCAGCACATTGACTGTGAAATTCCACTTGAGGTTTTTCTCGACGAAGGACTGCGTTTGCTCTGCCAATGGGTCACCCAATCAGGCGTCCGAGCCCTGGAGCGTGTCAGTATTGCCGATGGGCTTCGCTTTGATGTGACGCGGCTCCTGGACCCAAAACGCGAGCAACGCCCCGCCAACCAGCCCGCTGACAAAAGTCAAGCCAAACAAGCTCTGAAAATCGAAGTTGGTCGCCACCCATCCGCCGAAGATCGGCGCGAGAAAGACCACCGGCGCCAAGAACGTATTGGTCAACCCGATGAAAGTGGGTTGATCTTCCGGCACGGCAAACTCCAGCACGATATTCAAGCGTGAGATGTGATCGGCGGCCAGGCCGATACCCAGCAGCACAAAAGAAGGTACCAATCCGAGCAAGTCAGTGGCGGAAATCGCCAACAGCGCGGCCGCCGCCACGGCAAAGGCCGAAATCATCAGGTTCTGTTTGTGTCCGCGGCGGTCTCCCAGCCATCCCAGCGCCAATTGCATGACCGCCTGACTGCCGATCAATATGGCGGTCAACAGACCCACATCCGCGCCACTGAGGCTGAAATTGTCATTGCCAAACACGATGAAAAAACTTGTTCCCATCAAGCTCAAGCGGTTGATGCTGTAACTCAAGAGAAAACGTCGGTAATTGTGGTTTTCGCGCAAGATCTTTGGCAATTGGCGAAAGTAACGCCCTTGCGAAATTTGCTTCTTGACGATGGGGCTTTCCGGCTCGCGGTTGAGCGCCAAGCCGATCCAGCTGATCGCCATGAATGCGGCCGCGATCATGAATAAGCTGGCGAAGTTTTGCGGATAGCCCATCTGGTCGAGGATGATGCCGACGAAATAAGCGCCAATGATGCCCATCAAGGTGCCCAAACCTTCGCTGACACCAAAAAATATGCCGCGCCGATTCACCGGCAGCACCTTGCCGATCATGGTGAACCAAGCCGGCGTCGCCACACCAGCGCCGAAGGCACCCAAGCCGATCACCAAATAGATGCAGAGCAATGCGACTGTCGGCGCGCTTTCAGCAAAGAGCAAGATAGCGATACCGGCGAACACATAAGGCACACGCTCCAATATGCCGCCGACGAACATCACAAATGGCAGCTTACGCACCAACCCCTCGGCATGATTGGCTGCGAAAAGCTGGGGCAAATAGAAGGAGATGCTGAAGATGGCCGGCACAAAGCCGACCGCGATCTTGGAATCTGTCAATTGGCTGACCAATAGCGGCGTAATCGTCTCGCGCGAGATCAGGCTGAATGCCAGCGTGATAAAGGAGATGTCAAGCAGGTTGACCGAGAAATTCCAGCGGAAATTCTTCTCAACGAAGGAATCGATTGTTCGCGCCAACTCAGTCACCTGTAGCGCTGATTTGCAGCGAATGCGCCGGCGAATCGGGCAGGCTTTGCGGCAATTGAATCGCCAGATCGCCGCCGTCTTGCTTCCAACTCAGCGCCTCAGGGTTTCCTAAAAGCTGAATCGTCGCCTCAACCGGGATTTCCAAACCCTCGACAAAGATCTCGCTTTCGCCGGGTGTGCCGAGCAAGGTGAGGTAGAGTTGGTCATCAGCGGCGGTAAAGCGCAATTCCAAACCTTGTCGGGTTCTGCCATTGGCGCGACGCCACGGTCGCGTATCGAAGAGAGCGCTGCCGTTGCGATCCAACCAACGCCCCAAGCTGCGCAGGCGCTGCGCCAGATTGTCGGGAATGCTGCCGTCGGCCATGGGACCGACATTGAGCAGGAGATTGCCATTCTTGCTGACGATATCGACAAACATGTGGATCAACTCGTCTTTCGCCAGCAGCTGGTCGTCGCCTTCGTTGCGGTTGTAGCCGAAGGAATGCCCTATGCCACGGCAGCACTCCCACTTGAGGTCTTGAATCTCGTCGAAGGTTGCGTATTCCGGCGTGATGTAATCGTAATGGGGTCCGCGCGGTGTCGTCAGCGGTTCACCGGCTTTTGGCATCTGATCGCGCTGCTGAGTGAAGCGGTCGTTAATCACGCCCTCCGGCACGCTGTTATAGTAGTGGGCGAAAAGCGCACCCAGGTCCGCCGCGGCCGGGTATCCTATATCATTCCACATGATCGATGGCTGGTAGCGTTCGATCAATTCTTGCCAATGCGCCAGCGAGTATTCGACAAACTGAGGCTCCTGCACGATCGTGCCCCAAACGTCTTGTATGTCTTCAATGCGCGCCTCGTTAAATGCCCAATCCAGCCCGCCAGAATAATACAAGCCCATGCGCATGCCCTGATCGCGTACTGCATTCGTCAATTCCCCGACCAAGTCGCGCTCGCTGTGATAATTGGGCTTTTTGGGGCAGGGGATCTTGCTCTTCCACAAGGTGAAGCCATCGTGATGTTTGGTGGTCAATACTACGTAGCGGGCATTGACCTCGCTGAAAAGCGATGCCATCTCGTTTGCATCCCAACTGGCTAATGCTTGATTAAAGGCCGGCGCAAAGTCGTCATAAGCAAAGTCGCGCCCGTAGGTCTTGTCATGCCAGGCGCGGGTCGGGCTATCCGCGAATTTCAAGGTATTCAGATACCATTCCGCGTAGGAATTGTTGCGGAACCAGTTGCTCATGTCTCCGCTTTCGAATACCTCGCCGATATCACCGCCGTGCGGCGCCCAGCCCGGCAGGGAATATAATCCCCAATGCACGAAGATGCCCAGCTTCGCGTTCAGATACCAATCCGGATTCTCATGTTTCCGCACGGATTCCAAAGTCGGTTCAAACGTCATAATTCGTATCCTTTATGGTGGTGATGACTAAGTATCTTTATGGAATTGCCAAGTATTCATTCGAGCCAATTACAGCTCAACCTGCGTCACACTGCCATCGGCCAAAGCGATCAACAGGCTGGCATCATCCGCCAGCGCCACGGCGTCGACATCCCCGCTTGCGAGCAACTGCCAATTCATAGCACTATCTTCGGACTGCAGCACGCTTTCATCGACTTGCGCGATGAGACGATAGTCGCTGTCGTCAGCGGGCAACACGATCAAGCTATTCACAGCGCCATCAGGCAGTTGCAGCTTTTGCCAGCGTTTGCCACCATCAGACGAATACAGCAGGCCATGCGCTTCTGTCCCGGCGTATATCCCGCCAGCTGCCGAGAAGTCCGGCGAGAGCGCCAGGCTCAGCACCGTTTCATCGCCAGAGGGCATGCTCAGATCTTGCCAAAACCGTCCGCCGTTCTGGCTGCGATAAATGCCGCTGCTTGTCCCGGCAAATGCCACGCTGTCCTCAGCGAAAGCGGGCGATAGCGCCAGGCAGAGAACATTGTGATCGAAGAGACCAAAATTGCCGGCAGTCCAGCTTTGTCCGCCATCGTCGGAGCGGAATACCCCGTCTTCATACGATCCCGCTAGCACACAGCCATCACTATCGAATGCGGGAGACAGCGCCAGACAAGTCACCAGCGGCGGCGGAATACGGAACTGCAGCGCTTGCCAAGTCTCTCCAGCATCCCCGCTGCGGGCCACGCCTCCGTTAATGCCAGCAAGAATCAAGCCATCAATGGCAAATTCCGGCGATAATGCCAGCGCCAATGTCGGTATTGGCTGATCGGGCAACCAGGACTGATAGAGATTCTGCTCAACAACGTCACCCGGCTCCCGGCAAAACAATCCACTGTGCCGCGCGATGTACAATGCCGCGCCCGTGCTAGCCATGGCGTAGGCGCGATCTGTGATCTCCGTTTGCATTTCATTCATTTTAGGGATCCGTCATGGTTTCGGGTTCACGATGCAAGACCAGCACGTCTATCGTCAACGCCAGCGCCGCGCTGGTGACTGCCCGCAGCAGTGCCTCCACCTGCACTTGCGCCACATCCAGTATGCCGGCTTGTACCATGTCAGCGATTTCGCCTTTCATGACATCGTAGCCGTACCCGCTTTCGCAGTACTGCAATTGCGCCAGGACTTCGCTTGGGTCTACTCCCGCGTTCTCCAACAAAGTACGGAAGGGCGCTTCAATTGCCTTGGCCAGGATTAGCGCTGCCGCGCGGGATTCCAGATCATCAGCCTGTGTCACTTCCTCCAGCAGGTCCGGCCGCAGCCCAAGCAGCGAGACGCCGCCACCGACTATTGCACCGCCAGCCTGGGCATGTCGCAATGCACGAATTGCGCGTTCCGCCAATTCCTTGCGTGTTTTGATCTCGTCATCGGCGATGCCGCCCACTCGCACCGTGGCCAGGCCACCTTGCAATTTTCCCAAACGCCCGAGCAAACGCTCCCGATCGTCATTGTCTTCGCTGCAGGCATAAGCGCGCCGCAAGTTGCCCGCATGCTGCCGAAGTTTCCGCGCATCGCCCTTGCCGCTGGCGAAGCCAAAGTTCTTGTCATCAGCCCAAACCCAGCGCGCATGACCGAAGTCGTCCGCGCGCGCATCAGCCAGCGATTGACCGGCCGCCGCCAATACCGCCTGACCACCGGTCAAAGCGGCAATATCTTCGTAAGCTTGATTTAGGTCGTCCTGGAGGTAACTATCGATTTTTACGATGACAGTTTGAATCTTCTCTCGCAGGCGCTCATCTAGCACCACCGAGAGCCCAACATCAGATATCGATTTCACAATCAGCAGCAGTTTGCTAATGTCGCTGCGTAGTGCCATTTGCATCAGGGGAACCAAATCGCGCGCTTCCTGAATGTCCATATCCGTGGTCAGGATCGCCGCGTTATCCATCTCCACCACGTTACGAAGGGTTCCGCGCAGCATTTCCTTGGATTGTAGGTCGCCTTTCCAGTAGACGCCTTCGACATATTCGTGTTCCATGCCGCGGCCATGTCCGGCGCGGATATCGACCTGCCCGTACTGGCCGACCGCGTCCATCACCTCGCCAAGAACTGCTGCCATCTCCTCGTCATAGCACAACGCGAAGCCCATCGCTTGCAATTCCGAGACATTGGTCAAAACTCGCGCTTGAGCCAGCAGTTGGTCTCGCAGACGCGGCAACCTAGCTATCAAGCGTGTTCGCAAACGCATAGGATCGGCGCCGGCAGCGATAAAGCGCAAGCCTTCATTGTAGATGGCTCGGTAAATCACTGCTGTTGTGGCAGCGCCATCACCAACCTGCTGATGAACCTGCCACAAGACCTGGCGCAAAAGCATCGCGCCTACATCATCTTCCTGATCCTGCAAGGCAATGATGCGCCTGGCGATCACGCCGCCATCGTCCAGCAATTCGAATTTCGATTGATTCTGTGCCACCAGTCGACGCGGTAGCGGACCCAAGGTCGGTGCTATCGCATCGACCAATGTGTCGACACCCCGGCGAATCGCTTCGTGCGTCCGGGGCTGTTGAATAACTTTAGGTTTTGGCATCGGTTGTCATTAATGTTTTCGGCAAAACTCAGGCGCAAATCATGCCTGAATGTTGCTATTGCTATCATCCCGCAAGATCAAAAACGATGGATAGCATACCACAGAAACACTTGACTTCCAAAGCGGCAGACAAGATATAATCTTTTTTTGACAAACGCCGAAAAACCAACTAACATATCCGGCATGAAGCCAGTTAAATAGATATAGTAACCTTTTTCTTTTTGCATCTGGAAGGCAGGTCGTGACGAGGGGAGGTGAATTGCGGCCAAACCACAGTTTGTCCTTATCCGTTTCCGGCAAGAAATTGTAGTGAGAAAGGAATTGTCATGAGCAAGCAGCAATTATCTAGGCGGGCATTTCTTAAGCTGGCTGCCGCATCCAGTAGCGGCGCTGTCGTCGCTTTTGGTCCTTTGGCCAATATCGCCAGCGCCCAGGATACCGTCGAATTGACCTTCGGCCGTCACTGGGAAGCGGCTTTCCGCCCACGCCAAGCCGAGTACGATGAAGGCTTCATGGAGCGGCATCCCGAAATCTCCATCAACATCACCTACAACACCTGGGCGGATCACAACAATGTCGTACCCGCCTGGGCTGCTGCCGGCACTTTGCCCGACATCATTTATGTCCATGGCAGCCGTGTCACACCTTGGGCGCATGAGGGCATCATCATCGACATTCACGACCTGGCAACGCCTGATGAAGAGTTCAATGCGGACGGCATTTGGGAAGAATCCCTGCGCCTGTATCGGGTCAACGGTCGCTTGCACGCCATTCCTTACGATCACGGCCCGTTGATCCTGGGATACAATGTCGATATGTTTGATGCCGCCGGCATGGATTACCCCACAGCAGAATGGACGATGGAAGATTTGCTGAATGCCGCCAGCGAACTGTCCAATCCCGATGAATTCCAATGGGGCTGGAGCGGCGAGCTCGATCTCGGCAATGGTGGTTCGGGCTTCTTCCTGGGTGCCTGGGGCGGTGCAACCATGAACGAAGAAGAAACCGAGATGACCCTCGATACGCCGGAGGCCCGCGAGGCGCTTAATTTCTGGTATAGCCTGATTCACGAGGCTCATGCCGGACCAAGCGCTACCGAATCCGAAGGTTTCGGCGACAATCCCTGGCAGAATGGTCGCTGCGGTATGGCAGTTGTACCCACTTGGGAAACGCCAAGTTTGCGTACTTTCGCTAACTTCAATTGGGATGTCGCACCTACCCCCATGGGCGCTGACGGCACCCGCAAAACCGGTGCCTTCGGTAGCGGTTACGGCATTACGCCGACCAGTGGACAACCTGAGGTTGCCTGGAGTTACCTGCGCGAATACCTTTCAAACGAAGGAATGATCTTCATGTGGAGCCTGTCCGGCCGCGGTTCACCGGCACGCCCGGAAGCCCTCGAAGTCTGGTTCACTTCAGACCCGGCACCGCCCAGCGCCCACTTCTATCGTGACGCCATGTACGATTATGCGGTGACAGGTCCTCCTTTCCAGACCTTGGCCGCTGCACAGGTCAGCGATGTCTTGGGCCGTGAAGCGGAGCTCCTCCGCTTGGGCGAGACCAGCGTCGACGATGCCATCGCCGCAATCGTTGGCGAAGGTCAAGCTGCGCTCGACGCCGTCATGGAAGACGGTGGCTAATCATTGGTAATATCGACGGGGACCGGTAAACCGGTTCCCTGTCATTTTGCTCGAATAAGTCGCTCCCCCTTGCTGGGCTTTTCTGGCGTCTCACTTGGATAAACCGGCATGCTCACAAGAGCAGAAGGTCAAGGAGCTTATGTGAGGGCGAAAAATTTTGTCGTTGCCACCGGGCGGCTGCTTTCGCTTTGCGAGGCTCCGTAAAGGATCAATGTGCAAGCTTTGTCCGGCTCGAGTTGACATGAGGATTTAGCCGATGCTCAGACGCATAATCCGCCCCATTTCGCCTAGCGCAAGACGCGAAGAGCGTGTCTTTTATTTGTTTATTTTGCCCTGGCTGATCGGATTAGTTGTCTTCAACGCCGGTCCCATCCTCGGTATCTTGGGCTTGAGCTTCACTGATTGGTCTCTCAGTATTGAGAACCTCAAATTTGTCGGTTTAGGCAATTATGCGACCTTGTTTAGGGACCAGACATTTTGGATATCGGTGGGCAATACATTCTATATCGTCGCCGGCAGAGTGATTTTTGGCACCATTTTTGCCTTGTTCCTGGCGATCTTGCTCAATCAAAAGGTACCCGGTATTCCCTTCTTCCGCGCGGTCTATTATCTGCCCTCGGTGACGGCCGGCGTGGCTGTTGCGCTGGTGTGGGTCTGGATTTTCAATCCGCAGGTCGGCATCCTCAATCACGCCTTGCGCGTTATCGGTATCAAAGGTCCCACCTGGATACATAGTACGGCTTGGGTGAAACCTTCGTTGATCATCATGAGCATGTTCGCCGTCGGTCCAAATATGATTATCTTGCTGGCTGGCTTGCAAGGCATCCCCAAAGAACTCTACGAAGCTGCTGAAATCGATGGCGCCGGCAATTGGGCAAAATTCCGCAGCGTGACCCTGCCCATGCTATCTCCCGTTCTCTTTTTTGTCGTAGTTATTTCTGTCGTGGCTTCATTCCAAAACTTTACTGAAATCCGCGTGATGACCCTGGGTGGACCGGGGGAATCGTCTAATGTCTTGATCTGGTATCTGTGGGAAAACGCATTCGTATATCTAAAAATGGGTCTTGCCGCCGCGGTCGCCTGGATCATGTTCCTTATTCTGATGGCGCTAACCGGCCTGCAATTCCGGCTGGGCAGACGCTGGGTTTACTACGAGGCGTAGGCAAATGACACTCCATAAGGCCGATCACCGCGCCCGCAAACGCCGCAAATCAAAATATGAGCAATGGCGCAAGTCGATAAAGGGACGCCGGGTCATTGCCGTTGGCATAACCTTTGCCCTGCTGATTCCTCTCGGCGTGCTGTTTGTGGTGCCTTTCGTCGTCATGCTGTCCACTGCTTTGAAAACCCCTCAGCAGATTTTCCAATTTCCTCCACAGCTGATCCCTGACCCCATCCAATGGCAGAATTTTCCCGATGGCTGGTATGGCTATGGCTATATCGACTTCACCAATTGCACCTGGAATTCGCTAAAGATCACCGTCAACAATATCATCGGCAACTTGTTTTCCTGCACCTTGGCGGCTTATGCATTTGCTCGCCTGAAAGCACGAGGCAAGAACTTCTTCTTCGCGATAATTCTGGCGACCATGCTCCTCCCCACCGAGGCTTTGACCATTCCGCAATACGTCCTCTTCGAGCGATTGGGCTGGACGGACACCCACCTGCCTTTGATGGTGCCTCCCTGGTTCGGTTGGCCTTTCTTCATCTTCTTGCTGCGGCAATTCTTCTTGACCATCCCGGAAGAGCTGGTCGATGCCGCCAAGATTGATGGCGCCGGGCATGCGCGCATCCTGTGGCAAATCTTCATTCCGCTTTCCAAACCGGCATTGGCCACCCTGGCCATCTTCGCTTTCATCGGCAATTGGAACAATTTCTTCGGCCCGCTGCTCTATTTGCGCTCACCCGCAATGCAAACGCTGCCCGTCTGCCTGGTGCAATATCAAGGCGCTTATGGCAATACCGATTGGCATCTGATGATGGCGGTGGCGACGATCGCGGTGATTCCGGTGCTGCTCCTCTTCATCTTCGGACAACGATATTTCGTCGAAGGCATCGCGACATCGGGTGTGAAGCGCTAATCTTTGAATGAACGGGCGACAATTGGAAAACGATAAATGCGAAAAGGCTTCAGTTTCGTCTTTCTGCCGCTTTGCCTCATCTGCCTGACCGCCATCGGCAAGCTTGATCCCTTCATTGACGTCAGTGAGCGCGCTGGCATCAGCGCAACGCACCGCGGCGATTGGCAGCTTTTTGATGACGACTTCGCCACTGGCTATCTGGGTATTGGCCAAGCCTGGGGCGACTACGACAACGACGGCTGGCTCGATCTTTACGTCACCGGCAACCGAGATCCCAACATGCTCTACCGCAATAATGGTGATGGCACCTTTTCCCAATCGCCATATTCGCAACAGGTACAACTTAGCGAAGCGCATAGTGGTGGCGCGGTTTGGGTGGATTATGACAACGATGGCTGGCAAGACCTCTATGTGCTCAACCACGGCGCTAATAACCTCTTCCACAACGAAGGCGGACAGGGCTTCACTGATGTAACCGCCAACGCGGGCGTGGGTGATAGCGGAAAAGGTACAACCGCGACCTGGGGCGACTACGATGGCGATAGCTACCTCGATCTGTATGTCGTTAACTGGTCTTGCTTCCCCGAATGCGGTGATCCCAACATTTCCCTCGAACATGATCGCGCGCGCGATACGCTTTATCACAATCAAGGCGATGGCAGCTTTATCGATGTCAGCCACTTGCTGGAGCATAAGTTGCTGCTCGGTTCCGGATTCAGCGCCAGTTTCACCGATTATGATAGCGATGGCGATCTAGATATCTATGTCGTCAACGACCAGTTCAAAAACATGCTAGGCAACATCCTTTGGCGCAATGATGGCGAAGGCTGCGCTGGATGGTGCTGGGTTGATGCCTCGATCGAAGCGGGAGCCCGCACCTTTATCCATGGTATGGGCTTGGCGGTTGGCGATTATGACAACGACCTCGATCTGGACTTCTATTTTTCAGACATGGTCAATGGGATGGTGCTTCTGCAAAATCAAGGCGATGGCACTTTTGACGATGTGGCGGATGATGCCGGTGTCGCGGTCGGACCGAGCAGCGCGGTCGGTTGGGGCACAATCTTCTTCGATTATGATAACGATAGCTGGCTCGATCTCTATTTGACCACTACCGAATTTGTCCAGTTTGATATCGTTGCCGGTCCTGAAGGCATGATGTTCGATTACCGCGACTTCCTCTTTAGAAACCGTGGCGATGGCACCTTCGAGGATACGACGCCTCAGAAATGGCTCGACAATTCCGTTCCGAGTATGGGACTTGCCTACGCCGATTACGATAAAGACGGCTGGCTGGATTTTGTCCTGGGCAACTGGAACCAGGGTTACAGCTTGTATCGCAATACGGGCGCCGCGGTCAGCGATAACAAGTGGATCAATGTGCGCTTGGGCGGCGGCGGCGATATCAACCGCGATGCCATCGGCTCTCGCGTTTACATCACCACCAACGACGGCCGTACGCTAATGCAAAAGGTCAAATGCGGCTCCAGCCTGGGCGCCGGCAACGACAGGGCCCTGCATTTTGGCTTGGGTGATGCCGAAATAAGCGAACTGCGGGTGCGTTGGCCCAACGGCGCGCAAGATCTGCTGCACGATGTACCCGTGAACCAGTTTCTCCGTCTCAACTATTCAGGCTAATCCCAAGCAGCCCGTTAATTTGATCGCGACAGGTTCAGGCTTTGAGATAAAGCTTGATGACTGGCACCGCGGTCTGCGGCTGAATCACGGGCAGTTGCAAGCGCACAGTGTTTTTATCATCAATCGTGAAGAGAATCTCGCTGCCATCATGCAGGAATTGGGCATATTCCAAGCGCTCGCCGATGTTGTCCACATGGAGGTAGCGGAAAGGCCAGGCAAAAACATGCAGGAAGAGCAGATCGCCCTTCTGCGTGAAACGACAATCCGCTGGCGCCGCCAAATCACTCGCCGTGCAGCCATAGATCGCTTCACTATGCGGTGACATCCAGTCGCGATATACCTCAAGCGCGGAGACCGCCCGTTGATCCAGCTCGCCGGCCGCGGTTGGTCCCACGTTCATCAGCAGGTTGCCACCCGTGGCCACGGTATTGATCAGCATCCGTATCAACTGACCCGGGCTTTTCCAGCTGGTTTCATCGCGGTGATATCCCCAGGATCCGCTGAAAGTTTGGCAGGTTTCCCATGTGACCGGCTCGCCATTCACCTCTACCCAGTCGCGCGGTTGGAATTGCTCCGGTGTATGAAAGTCGACCGAGGAGGGCAGGTCCAGCCGATTATTGATGATGATGCCCGGTTGCAGGGAGCGTGTTAATGCTTCCAATCCTACACTGTCCCAGTCATCGCGGCCCTTGCCATCTTCGCCTGGGTAGGAAAAGTCGTACCAAATGATATCAATCTTGCCGAAATTTGTAAGCAACTCACGAACTTGATTTTTCATATAGGCGCGGTACTTGCTCATGTCACGTCCGCGATTCAAGCTTTCGCGATCGGGATGATTCCGCAGCGGATGTACGCGATCGACCGTGAAATCGCGATGGTGCCAATCGATCAGCGAATAATAGAAGCCCACTTTTATACCGCGGCTGCGAAAGGCATCCACCACTTCCGTCAATAGGTCTTTGCCCCAGGGCGTATTGCTCACCTTGTAATCGGTGTGAGCGCTATCCCAAAGGCAAAAGCCTTCATGATGCTTGGACGTGATCACCATATATTTCATGCCCGCGGCTTGCGACAAATCCGCCCATCGCGCCGGATTGAAACGCCGCGGATTGAAGTATTGAAAGTAGGGCGCATACTGCTCGTCGGTCAGCTCGTCGCGCTGCTTAACCCATTCATGTCGCGCAGGCAGCGCATAAAGCCCCCAATGGATGAACATGCCGAAACGGTCATTCATGAACCATTCCGTATCGCCCTTGGTCGGTTTCGGTTGATACATCTGTGTCTCCTCTTTCTATTGTTTTGCGCTCGCTGTTTCTTGAGTATCTAATTTAACCTTGCGTTCGCCAAATGGCCACTGCCGTCAGTCCAAGGCAGCGACCGGAATCTCCAAGCCAAACTCAGTTGCCAACCTCTGGATATCGGCCCAGACGGCATCCGGCAGAGGAATCCCCTGCTCACGTCGCAAAGCGTGGGACCTCGCTTCCGGCTCACCCGGAACCAATACCTCGTCAAAGCCCGGCGCGGGTTTTACGTCTTTGACGCGTCGCCTCAAGTTGCTGACATGCTTGGGGAAGTCCGTGTCTTCGTCGAATGCCTCCAGCGACAGCGCGATCATCAAAGTCGGATTGCCGAAGTGAAATTCGTCTGAGCAGATCGGCCGATGGCCTGCCAAAAGCGTCGGAATGATCTCCATCATCATTGACAAGCCGGAGCCTTTATGCAGTCCCATCGCCAGTAGAACCGCGCCATCATCCAATATGCTGGCATCGGTGGTCGGTCGCCCCTGCTTATCCAGCATCATGCCCGTCGGCACGGGAACACCCTTGGCGCGCGCCAGGACCACCTTGCCATGTGCTACGCCTGCCGTGGCGAAATCCAGCAGCAGAGTACCCTCGTTCTCGCAAGGCACAGCGAAGGCCATGGGATTGGTGCCAAATACCCGTTCGCGCCCGCCATAAGGCGCTACCCAACCCTTAAACATCGTGCCACTGGTGAAACAGATGCCGATCAAACCGGCCGCAGCGATCATCTGCGTGTATTCGCCGGCGCGCCCAATATGCGTGCACTGCCCCAGCGATACCGCCGCGATGCCATGCATCTTGCCCAGCTCGATAGCGAGATTCGCGGAGAAACGCGCGCTAATCTGCCCAAAGCCATATCCACCTTCCACCATCGCAGTGGCGCCGAAACGCTTCTTGATGCGCGGCCGCTCCTTTGTCTGGATCATGCCTTCACGGATCATCGTTACATATTGCTTGACTCGCAAAACCCCGTGCGAATCGTGCCCGAACAAATTGGTCATCACCAGCGATTCGGCAACCGCTGCGGCGATATCAAGCGGCGTCCCGGCCGCCACAAAGATGTCGCGGCAGAGGTCTTCCAGCGCTACTGATTGTATGGTACGGGTCACGGAAACTCCTCTAAATGGGCATGAATAATGCAGTGGAGTGTAGCGTCAGAGCGGGTTGGCGACAAGCCCTCCCGAGCTGTCTCGCTGCTCAGATCACACAGCCCTTTGCCGATTCCGGCAGTATTGCGCTACCATAGCAATTCATGAAGACAAATTTGCCAACTTGAGAAATGCGCATGAAACCTGCCAACTTGCTTTTCATCCTCTCCGATCAACATCAAGCGGCCGCTATGGGTTGTGCCGGTCACCCGCTGGCGCAAACGCCAAGCCTCGATGCGCTGGCCGCATCTGGAACGCGTTTCAGCAATGCCTACACACCTTGCGCCATTTGTGTGCCGGCACGTGCCGCCCTGGCGACTGGCCAATATGTGCACCAGATCGGCTATTGGGACAACGGTTTCCCTTACGATGGCAGAGTCAAAAGCTGGGGACATCGGCTCAAAGAAAGCGGATATCTAGTCGACTCGATTGGCAAACTACACTTCCGCAGCAGCGCCGATGACAATGGTTTCACTCGCGAGATCGAACCGCTGCATGTAGTAGAAGGCATCGGCGAACCGGCTAGCGGCATTCGCGATGGCTCCCTGGTTCGTGATTCGCGCATCGGCATTGACGAAGCCGGGCCGGGTCCATCAAGCTATCAGGCTTACGATATCCGTAATCGCGATAACGCGATCCGCTGGCTGCAAGATCATGCCGACGATGAAAAGCCCTGGGTGCTGTTCCTATCGTTTGTGACGCCGCATCCGCCTTTTCTTTCGCCGCGCGAGAGCTACGATCTCTACCCTCACGATCAAATCGAGATGCCGCCGCAATGGCGCGAATCGGAGTGGGTCAGTCATCCGGCCATTGCGCATTTGCGGCGCTTTTTTAGTTACGATCGTCCCTTCAGCGAGGCAGCCGTCCGCCGCCTGCATGCCGCCTATTATGGCATCTGTACTTTTCTGGACAGGCAGATAGGGCAGGTTCTCGCGGCCTTGGATTCGGCCGGGCTGCACGCTAGCACGCGTATCATTTATACTTCGGATCATGGCGAACACTTGGGCGCGCGTGGCGTCTATGGCAAATTCACCATGTATGAGGAGGCGTCGGCCATCCCGATGATCCTGTCCGGTCCCGATGTGCCGGCAGGCAAGGTGGTGGATACGCCCGTCTCGCTTATCGATTGCTATCCGACGATTTTGCCAGCGGTCGGCTGCCCGGGCAGCGCAGAAGATGCTGCGCGTCCAGGCCGATCACTCTGGGAGATCGCGACAACCGAGGATCATGATCGCGTCATTTTCGCCGAATATCATGCTATGGGCTCGCCTAATGCCTATTACATGCTGCGGGACCGGCGCTACAAATATATTTATCATGTTGATGCGCCGCCGCAACTTTTCGATTTGCTGGAAGATCCCGCAGAGATCAACGACCTGGCAAATGACCCTGATGAAGAAGTCCGCGGCTTGATCAAGAGCTTTGAAGATCAATTGCGCGAGATTGTCGACCCGGAAGCTGTTGACCGGCAAGCCAAAGCCGACCAGGCGTGCAAGATCGAATCGCTAGGGGGACGCGAGAAGGTGATCGCGCGCGGGTCCTTCAGCAATTCTCCGGTGCCTGGCGAAGCGCCCCGCTTCCGCCGGATGGAATCAGTTGAACAATGATCCTGGCAACGATGTCGCGCACACATAGAATTTCAGAACTTTTTACCCATGTGTGCAAAGTGGTCTATTTGAAGAAAGAGCATAGAGAGGGTCTATTCAATGGGAAACTGAGGGATTGCCTCGTCGATCTCGCTCATGATGCGGATAGTCTCGGCAAGTGCGACTACGATTTTCTGATAGTGCTTCAATTCGTCATAAGACAGCTTCCGACCGCGCCGGTCTTTCAGCCACTTTTGCAGCACTTGATAACCGCCAATATGAAAGTCCCAGATGTCTTGCGGGACACTCACGAAATACTGCGTCTTGTTGATGTGAACTCGCTTGTGTTTCTCGATGTACTTGGGATAGCCGCGCGCGACTTCATTGCCGCCCTCGACATCGTAAGTCGTCATAAGCTCCGAGAGCTTGGGCGATTTCATCAGGTGCAGACTCACCAACTCCGCGCCGTATTTGACCAGCTTACCAAACAAGTCAAGATCCGAAGTCAAGGGCAGGCGGGGAAAATCAATCTTGAGGAACTCGGCATAACGCTCGCGGTAGGTCGGGCTGTGGAAGACGGCGTAGGCGTAATAGAAGATGTCTTCGGGGCCGAACCAGTCTAAAGGGACAGCGACGTCGACGAAGGCGCTGCCTTCTGTTTTAAAGGGAAGACCAAGTTTGGCTTCCATTTCGCTAACAAAAGCCTTAGAAAGATTTGGGCGGCGGCCTTTGTCGCTCAACGGGAAAATGTCCGCGTCCGTCAACTCTTTTTGTTTAGTGGGATAGAGGTAGAGGGGAAACTGAAAACTGTTTCCGCCACCAGCTGACTTGTTAGCGGCGACATTTTGATCGCCGATCAAAGTCGTACAAAACATGAATGTAAACTCTTCTGGAGACTGTGGGCGGTGCGTCAATATGGCGATATTTTCCTGCTCCATATGACACATAAGGTCGTGACGTAGCCGTTCAACAATCGATGAATGATAATAGACATATCGGATGTCTAACGGTCGAAAACAGTACTCGCGGACGTAGGCGTCAATTTCATTCACTGTCATTATCTCGGCGCGAGCCTCGTCGAGTTTCCAATATGAGACATCACGTAGACCATATCTGTGGCGAATCTCATCGTTGGACAACTCAGAATTTTGTAACTCTTGTATGCGAGTTACTAATGTATATGAATCAAATGCAATGCTAAAGCTGTTTCGCCCGGTTGTAACAGTACTCTTGTATTTTCGAAAGATCTCGGTAACGAGAGATCCTGAATTATATTCGGATAGCAAATCGGTGTCATAGGGAATAAACAGGTAGTGTGGGTGTGTTGGCTGGATAATCTTTGATAGTGTAGTCGAAAGAGCATTGTGATTTAGCCAGTCATACTTGTGTATTCGGGCACCCCAAATTTCATGATGGAACACATCGGCATCTTGTGTACATTCGTTGCATTTTATCAGAATCGAAATAGCAACACCTGTCCTTATGTCGAATACATTCTCATCTTTTGAGCCGTCAGGTGAAACTTCCGATTTATTCGTGCTGCCATGAATATCGAGAATGTGTATTTCTGTAAATGTCCGTAATAACGATTTACGCATCCCGCGAAAGGTTGGATTATCCAGGTATCCATGATTTGTAATAAATGCTAGTACGCCTTCGCCAGTCTGCTCTATACGCCACTGACCAAAGCGGATGAACTTTACATAGTCATCTTGAAGCCACTTGGTATTTCGCTCTCCAAGCGGCTTGCCATCCACAATATAGTAGTCTCGCACAAGTGTATTTATCCATTCGCCCTTATTGGCGCTGTGTCCGCTGTACGGGGGATTCCCCAACACAACCATTATTGGTTTTTCGCGCTTTATCGCGGTCGCTTCCTTCGCTTCCTGCTCAAGGAAACCGGCAAAGGCCGATTCGTACTTTTCTTTAATGCCTTCTTCCAGGGAGTTTGTAAGGTAAATGCCGAGCCGTTCATTCTCTTTGAATTCGTAACCGGCTTCCAAAAGCTGCAGTCCGAGTTTCATGTGCGCCACGGTATAGGGTGCCATCAGCAATTCAAAGCCGAAAAGACGAGTCAGCAAGTGCTTTTCGACATAGCTTTTCCAAGCCCCTTTTTGCCCGGCCAAACGCTCTTTGATCTGCTCGATCACAAAATACAGGAAAGTGCCGGTGCCAACCGCCGGGTCAAGGATAAGTGTGTCGGTATCAGCGAGTCCCTCCGGACGCTTGAAGCGGGTTTTCAGGATGTGGTCAACGCTGCGTACGATGTACTTGACCACCGGTTCGGGCGTGTAATAGATGCCGCGCTTTTCACGCAGCGTCGGGTTGTATGCGCGCAGGAAGGTCTCGTAAAAATGCAGGACCGGGTCGGTCTGTTGGGTGCGTTTTCCAAAGTGGGCGAGGATGCTGTCCATATCGGTATGGCGCAAGACTTCGACCAAACTTTCTAACATCCATGTCAAACGGCTGCCCAAGTCAAAGCGGCTATGATAAAACAGGTCGCGCAGGAAGGGGTTGGTGCGCGGTATATCTTCCGCAGCGCCGCGCAGTGAAAAGTTGACAGGATCGCCCATATAGTTCACGCGCGAGGCAAACAGGCCATAGGCAAGTGTTTGGGCATACATATCGGCAAAGCTGGCTTTGTCCAATTCGGGCAGCAGGGTCTTCTGGAATGCATCCATTTGATTGAGCAGGTTCTTAGTGGGGTCGCCGCTTTTGAGATCTTTTTCGATGAAATGGGCGATCAACTGGGCGTTGTCTGCCAGACGCTTGGCTAAATCGCTGGCGTTATTGATGTTCGGTGCAGTCTGCTGGGGAAAACGGCGCAGCATATCGGTCAGATCGCCGTAAGCTCTCGGAATGCTGACGATCTTGCCTTTTGCAACTCTAGCGATACTTACCGTTTCCCGTTTCTCGCCATTCACATACCAGCGGAATTCCAGGTAATTCGTCAGAATCAGATTGCCGTGCTTCATGTAACGCTTTAGCTGGGGCGTTTTTTCGGTGCGGCTCAACTGATTGCCGATATCTTTTGCCTCTACTAAGCCTATCGGTACATTACCCGGTTGACGTAGGACGACAAAATCGGGCATTCCAATCTCTGTACGAGCGGCATCATTGACCGCGTTCAATCCCGAATCAACCGATTCCAACAGTTTCTGCAAAGCGGGTCGATAGGCATGTTCCCTTGCCATATCAGTTTTGTATTTTTCTTGTATTTGGTTGAGGTAATCTCTAATCGAGCTCATTGTCCGCCTTGCATTCAGTTCACGCCACATTCTACCACGCCGTCAGGCCTGCCGAATCCATAGCGCCTCGCCGAACATTTCGTGCAACTCAGCAGCACCTGGAAGTTTTCCAGCCCGAGGAATTTCGGCAAAGCAAAGTTTGGACGCCTGCGCCGCATTACGATGGCTGCGGCATCGACGCGACTATCTAGGCCGGATCGAGTTTCTCGTGAAACGTCAGGCGCTTGCGCCGATTCAGCGAGACATGGTCTTGATAACGCGCTTCGTCGTAGCCGAGCCCGGTATCGCGGTCGAGAAAGAGGGGAAATTCGCTCAAAGGCGGTTTGGCGTGATGATAGCCGTGGTCATAACTGCGCATGATGATGCGCTGTTCACGATTGATCGTGGCCAGCCAGTCGGGATCGGATGTGATGCGGTCCGCCGCCGTCAACCAGGATGGGCAATAAGCGATGAAGAAGTTCTTTCGCGTCACTTTGCTGTAGTTCGGCTCGACGCGATGCCAGATGCTGCTGTGCATGACGGTCATGCTGCCGCGCCTGGGCTTGAGGATCAGCTTGCCCGGGAGCGAATCGCGCGTGTCGTAGGCGTCCAGGTATTGATTGCGGTGGCTGCCAGGATACACCACCAGATTACCCATCTGGTCTTGCGGCAGATCAGTCAGCCAGTAACCGACCTTGATCTGCAAGGGTATCTCTTGCAAGAAGACACCAGTAGGGCAGGGCGCGCGCGCCATCTGGACGCCATTTGTTGTTGTGCGTTTCCTGCGGTGTGCGGATGAACAGTTGCGTTTGGTGCAGCTTGAGCAACTCGCCATAAATGTCATAGGCGAGACCGACGTGGCGCGGATGATCGATAAGGTCGGTCAGCGTCGGATCCAGCTCGACGATGTTTTCGCGGTAAAAGAACTCGCCGTCAGGGTAATCGGCCGCGTCCGCGGTGACGCGATCGATGGCCGCAAGGTAGCTATCGACATCGTCTTGCGAAAGAGCATCTTCGATGAACACGATGCCATCTTTCAGAAATGTCTGCCACTGCTCCAACGTGAAGCCTCTTGGCGCTATGCGATAGCTCGTCTCGACCATTTGGTTCGCTCCTCTAGGTATTCTGCCAAGGCGATGTCTCGATCAAATATAACGTCGATAATCTATTTCATCGAGAGCGCCAGGGGTGACGCGCCCCGGGCTGTCTAAAGTTGTTTGCAATTCAATCTGCGCTGCAATAGAATCTACGACATCTCATTAGATTGTCAAGATGAGTCGAAAGCATCCTGGAATAATGACCACATTGCCACGGGCGAAGGTCAAGAACCGTTTGTATCGCCTTTCCAAAATCGAACGGCAAGAAGCCCTTGTCGGCATCCTATTCATCCTGCCATTTCTGGTTTTGTACCTCATTTTCAACTTTCTGCCTATTTTACAAGGCTTTTGGATATCGCTGCACAATTGGGATGTCATCGGCACCAACATCAGTTTTGTCGGTCTCAGGAATTACCAGATTCTCTTTTTCAAAGACAAGCTGTTCTGGTCGTCGCTGGAGCATACAATCTTTTTCGCCCTGCTAGCGGGCCCGGGTTTGATCGTGGTCGGGTTATCTCTGGCGCTAATGCTCAATCAACGCGCGCGCGGCGTTGGCATATTCCGCACCATCTTTTACATGCCGAATATTCTCTCGGTCACCGTGGTGGGCCTGGTATTTGCGCGCGTATTCGCGCCCGGAGAGCGCGGCTTTGTCAACGCCGTGCTTAGTTCGCTTGGGATCTATCCTGTCTCCTGGTTCCTCGACGAAGCCAATGCCATGCCGACTATCGCAATCACCAAGGTCTGGTGGTCGGTTGGCTTTAATATGCTGATTTTTCTAGCCGGATTGCAGGAAATCCCGCAAGCGCTTTACGATGCCGCCAAGGTCGATGGTGGTGGACGCTGGGCATTGTTCCGTAATATCACCTTGCCGGGATTGCGGCGGCCCATGCTCTTTGTCATCGTCTTGCAATTGATCGCCTCGGTGCAAGTCTTCCCCTTGATTGATGTGCTGACTGGCGGTGGACCCGCGGGCGTTACGCGGCCGCTGGTGATGTATCTCTTCGAGCGTTCTTTTGACTATTGGCAGCTGGGCTATGGCTCGGCAATCGCTTTTGTCATGTTTGTTTTCTTGTTTACGGTCTCGATCTCCCAGCTCTGGTTTTTCAGCCGTGGGGAAGGTGATTAGTGGAGAGCGTGCCCTCGATTGACCGGCTCGGTCTGCATCAAGCCGAAGGACAGAAGCTACGAACACGTCGCAGCTTGCTTTTCACGGCGGCGATGGCGGTCTTCGCTTTTGTCTGGCTGATCCCGATTGCCTGGACGCTATCCTTGTCCTTCCGCCCGGAAGATTCAATCACGGCAAACCTGACTCTTCTTTTGCCGTTACCCTTCACCGCGGACAATTACGACTTCGTTTTTTCCAGCAGCCGCATTCCGCGCTGGTTCGTCAACAGCTTGTTTGTGGCAACGCTGCGCACGTTTTTGCAATTGATGATTTGTTCGCTGGCGGCTTATAGCTTCGCGCGGGTCAAGTTTCCTTTTCGTCAATACGTTTTCTATTTTGTCTTGATAGGCTTGATGGTGCCCGGCCAGGCGACCTTCATCCCCGTTTATCTGCTTTTTTCCAAGCTCAGGTTGCTCAACAGCTTCCCAGCCTTGATCTTGCCGGGAATCGCCTCGCCTTTTGCCGTATTCCTGCTGGTGCAATTCTTCAAGGGCATACCCATAGAGCTGGAAGAAGCGGCACGGCTGGATGGCGCCAGCCGCATCGGCGTTTACTTTCGGATATTCCTGCCGCTTTCCACGCCGGTGCTGACGGCGTTGGCAATCTTCACCTTCCTCGGTACCTGGAACGAATACTTGTGGCCGCTGGTCGCCGCTACTGATCCCGATGTGATGACGATAACCATTGGCTTGACGAATCTGACCGCGACAACGTATACCAACGAGTATGGGAAAACGATGGCCGCGGCCTGGACTGCCGGCTTGCCCATCGTTTTCTTCTTCTTTATATTTCAAAAACGTATCATTTCCGGCATTCAGATTTCCAGCGGAATCAAATGACGACCGACCCGTGTTGGCGAAGGAGGTGCTTTACGGCAGTAACGTATGAAGAATTCAAGATTGTGAAGCTAGTTCCATTAGAGGAGGAAAACCTCATGCGTAAGTTGTTTGTGTATTTGACCTTGCTTGTCTTCGTATTGTCGCTGGGTTCTTCAGCGTTGGCGCAAGACACGATGACGTTGACCCTGATGCGTTTCTTTGGCGACTGCGTCGATGATTATGGCGATATCACTGACTTGTCCGGCACCACCAGCGAATGCGGCATTATCACTACGCTGACCAATATCTGGAATGCCGAAAATCCGGATGTTCAAGTGGAAACGATCGTGGCGGATTGGCCCGGCACTACCCTGTTGAACGCCAGTATCGCCGCCGGCACGCCGCCCGACATCGCCGTTTTGCATGGACGTCGCATCCCGATCTACGCCTCGCGCGGCGCATTGACACCACTGGGCGATGTGATGGAAGCGGTTGGCATCGATGCCGGCGATTTCACCGAAGGCGCTGCCGATTATGGTTTGTACCAAGGCGAGTTTTACGGCATTCCCTTCGACTTGGCTGCCACAATCTGGCATATCAACGTAGATCTGTGGGCGGAAGCCGGGCTGGTCGACGATATGGGCGCGCCGATGTTGCCGACTTCTCCGGAGGACTTCATCTCTGCCGCAGAAAAGATCCATGCAGCCACCGGAAAACCCATCGCCGAAATGGCCGGGCAGGCGGGCACGGTGCGTTCGCTGACCGCCTACATATATCAGCTTGGCGGCACCCTTGCCGATGAAAGTGGCAAACCAACTATTGATACGGCGGAAGCGCTCGAAGCTTTGAATTTCATTCTCGAGTTACAAGCGCTCGGCGTGGTCAGCAGACCCTACAACGAGATCAACGGCGCCATCGCGGTCGAAAACTTCTCCAACGGCGAAAGCGCCGGAATGATCGATGGCACCTGGCGCGTCAATGGCTTCGATCGTCAAATCGCCGATGGTGATGTGGCGCTGAAGAATTATTATGTGGCGGATTTCCCGCAACTCTTCGAGAATCCGGGTACCTTCGCCGGCTCGCATAATTGGCTGGTGCCGCTGGGTCAAAACGCGGATCCGGCGCGGGTACAGGCGGCTGTCGAGTTCATAAAATGGCTGAGCGACAACTCTGTGGTTTGGGCGCGCGTCGGCCATGGCATGACCCGCAGCTCGGTGATCATGAGCGAAGAATTCCAGAATCTGCCGCATAGGGCCGAATACGCTTCCATGTCGGAAAATGTGCGTTCGGTGCCACGCGAAGTCTGGGGCAATGCTTTCTGGGCTATCGTTCACGAAGAAGTGGAAGGCGCCGTCTTGGGCATCAAGACACCGGAAGTCGCGCTGGCCGATGCGCAAGCACGACTGGATGATTTCATCCTCTTCCAAACCTAGCCAAGCCCTATCTCATGCAGTGGACGCAGTCAGCGTCCCGATTTTAGAAATAGGGCCATCCCCAACTATGAGTCACCCCTCCCTGAAGCCTTGGGGAGGGGCCGGGGGCGGGGTTGAAAAAAGGAACGAAAATGTCTAATGAGCGTCCCAATCTCATCTATGTCTTTGCCGACCAACTGCGCTATCAATCTTTGGGTTATGCTGGCGATGCCAAAGCGCGTACACCAAACATTGATCGACTCGCGGGAGAGTCAGTGGATGTCTTCAATTGTGTCTCCGGAAGCCCGATGTGCGCCCCCTACCGCGCCTCGCTTTTCACGGGAAAATACTGCAGCAGCACGGGCATGGTCATCAACGAGCTGCGCATCAATGCCGATCAGCGTTGCTTCGGCCATGTGCTGCACGCTGCCGGCTACGACAGTTATTACATCGGCAAATGGCATTTGTGGGCGAATCAGCTGGGCCATCACGACGACCCGAAGAATTCTTACACCCCGCCGGGGCCGCATCGTCTGGGCTTCAATGGCTATTGGGCGTCTTACGGATTCCACCATACCTACTGGGATCAGTATTATCACGAAGACAGCCCGGAGCAAATTGAGCTGCCCGGTTATGAGCCTGATGGTCAGACCGATCTCGCCATCGAAAAACTGAAACTGGCGGCGGAAAACGAGGCGCCCTTCGCGTTATTCTTGTCCCTCGGCACACCGCATGATCCCTGGAATCCGGGCAATGTGCCGGCGGAATACCTGGAAGTGTTTAAGGAAGTAGATTTTGAATTGCCGCCAAATTATCTGCCGGAAAATGATGTCCGCGCCGATGCCTGGGCGGGTCTCAGCGAGCAAGAGCGGCGCGACTTGCCGGAGTGGATGCGCGTCTATTATGCCATGACAGCCAATCTGGATTGGAATATCGGTCGTTTGCTGGCGGCGGTGGAAGAACTAAATCTTTTCGACGATACGATCGTCGTCTTCACATCGGATCACGGCGAGATGTTTGGCGCGCAGGGCAGACGCGCGAAAAACATCTTTTATGAGGAAGCCGCACGCGTGCCATTTCTCATCCGCTGGGACGATCAATTCGAGCCGCGCCTTGTCGATGCCTGCTTGAATACGCCGGATATCATGCCCACGCTGCTTTCTTCCCTGGGTTTGCCCATCCCTGATGAAGTAGAAGGATTCGATATTAGCCCGGTATTACGTGGCCAGCAGGTTGCAGAACCGGAAGCGGCTTTCCTGCAAGGCATGGGCGCCACGGCAATCTTTGAAGATGGGCACGAATGGCGAGCGCTGCGCAGCAAACAATATACCTATGCAATCTTTCGCGCGGGCAGCGGCGAATTGCTCTTCGACAACATCAGCGACCCCTACCAGAAGCAGAACCTGGTCGACGATCCAGCTTATGCCGATGTGCTCGCAAACTTTCGCGACTTGCTGCACGAGCGAATGCAAGAACTGAATGATACTTTTGAGCGTTGCACCTGGTATGAGCGGAACTGGATACGTGATCGATTGATCTTGCGCACGGCAACAATGGGTTGATCGGGCACTCAGCTCAAGTCTGCCTGGACAACAGCTGCTCGGCGGCAGCGAAACGGACGTCTGCGCTCACGCAAAGCAGTCGGCCTTTTGCTCGCGCGAGCAGCGAGGTTTGCCAACAAACAGAAAACCAGCGCGTAGGCTGGTCTTATTCTGCATGATTAGCTTTGCGTGCCTGAAGAGATTCGAACTCCCGACACCTGGTTCCGTAGACCAGTGCTCTATCCACTGAGCTACAGGCACATTAGCAAGCCTCAGATTAAGGGCGATGTCGGCAAAAGTCAAGAGCTAATCAGCAGATCGAAAACGCCGCCACATTCCAGGATTTCGCGCACAACGATCACTATTTCAGACTTTTCGGCATCTGAACAATCGATAATCGCGGCAGCAAAAGTCTCCGATTACAGACTGTTGCTTTGTTGGTCGTCATTGAATGCCAAATGCGCGTCATCGGCGTCGCGCAAGTAGAGCGGTGGATCGAGATTTTTGGCGACCGGGCTCACTCTAATCACAAGACTTTTTCTCCTGCGTACACAGCGGTTTGCACAAAGGAGAAGGCGCAGGTCTAGCCCGCGTCATAGTGATTTCTCCCGAAATCATTAGGCGCATATCAAAACATGTATCATAATAAAGAGATTACAGTCAAGAATACGGGAGACGCTGGGCATTGCGCGGAGCAGGGCGTAAGTGTTGGCTCCTTTACGCAAGCGCGCTTTTTCAGCGTCGTTTCATTGTGGTGTGCATGCCCTTGTTTTTCGTGCTGGTAGGCTGCACGATTGGCGATCTGGGGGCGCCGGCAGCCACGGCGACCGTGCCACCCTTACCGACAGTCACGCCTGCGCCCTCCTCAACCCCGACTGCCAGCCAGGTCCCGACCGCCTCGCTATTGCCGACGGCAACGCAAACCGCGACTTTCACCGAAACTCCAACACCCGAACCGACCGCCACCAACACGCCAACAGCCACAGCGACGCCCACAGGGTTCGCTATCGTGCGATCTCAGCAACGGGTGAATGTGCGCGCGGGTCCCGGTACCGGCAACGCGGTCATCGGCTTGCTAGCGCCGGGCAGCGGTGTTCAGATCCTTGCCAGTGATGAGGCCGCCGATTGGTATCGTGTCCGGCTTGATGATGGCGATGAAGGTTGGGTGAGCGGTGCCCTACTCAGGGTGGTTGCAGAGGTGTCCGCATCTGGGCCGGCAGATGAAGCCGGTGAAGTGGATCTGCCCGCCATAACGAGCGCAGACGGCACACCTATTGCCGCTGAGGAGAGTGCTGACGAATTAGCCGCAAGCAACGGGCAGATTGTTTTTAATGCGCCAATTGTCGATATCGAATCCATTAATCTAACGGCCACGGTTCTGGTTGCAATTTCCGCCAGATCGACACCGGAGGGCGCAGCAGCAGAAATCCCGCCAACCGCCATTACAGCGATTCCGACCGCCATCAGTGTGGCGGAATCCCGTACGCCTGCGCCGGCGCGCCAAGGTGTCGATGTATTTGCCTTCTGCGGCAACTCCGCTTTCGGCATACCCGCCCCGACGAATTTGGCAGCGGGCTCGACCATTGAGATTTACTGGGCTTGGTTCGCCAGCAGCGAAGCTTATCTTCGGCAGCATACCAGCAATGCCACCCACGAACTGCGCATCAATGGAACGCGAATCACCAATGTCAATCAGTATCGCCGCCAACCCAACAGGCGGGGCAATGACCAGGTGGTTTACTGGTATGTGCCCTTTGGTCCGCTGGAAGCCGGAGACTACCGTATCACCTATCGCGTTACCTGGCGCAGCGCAATCAGTGACGGTTACAATTCCTTCGGGCCAGGCACGGGTACAGAATTTGAAGAAGAAAGTTGCAACTTCGTGGTAAGGTGAGCGGCTTTGCACTCCCATAGCAAGTGGCAAAAGACTGAAATTGGCGCCGGAACAGTGCAGCGGCGCGATGACGAAATTCATTTGCATGTCCCGGCAGCCAGCACGCAGCAGTACCATGATGCGCAAATCTGCGATTATTCTCGACGGCAGCCGCGATTCAGCAACCGTCCACCGCTACGCTTGAGTGTATCGGCGCGTTTGCCGGGCAAGCTGTGTGGAACGGCTGGATTCGGGTTTTGGAATCACTGTTTCGAGCCGGGATTGCGCCGCGTCCGTCCGCCACAGGCGATTTGGTTCTTCTACGGCAGCGAGCATAACAACATCGCGTTGGCAAAAGGCGTTGCCGGCAACGGTTGGAAGGCGGCCATTATAAATGCGCGGCGCTGGCAATACTATGCAATGCTACCGCTGGCGCTACCGGGATTCCTGCTCATGCGCAGCAAACGGTTTTATGAAGCGCTATGGCCAATTGGGCAGCGGGCTATCGGCGTACAGGAGGCGGCGATGCCAGCGGCTCTTCTGGAGCAATTTCACAATTACACAATCGAGTGGCACGAGGATCGCGCGGTCTTCCGGGTAAATGACGATATTGTTTTGGATGTGGAAGGTGTGACCAGCGATGCGCTGGGATTCATCGCCTGGATCGATAATCAGTATGCCATAGCGACACCGCAAGGCCGTTTCGGCTGGGGATTGCTGGATGTAGCACAAAGTCAGTCGCTGATCTTGCGTGACTTGAAGTTAGAACGTTCCTGGTAGCTGCGGCGTGGCTCTTGGGTCATCCAACATGCTGATGATACAATCGTGCTTACCTTGCAGCGGAATACAAGATTGGTTTCGCCTATGTCACCTGCCGGAGCCGAGTCACCAAGCGACAATTGCTTTGCCGAGCTTTTGGATGCAGTAGCTTCACGCAAGCGGTTGATGCTGGATTACCTGATGCAAGAGCGCTTTGTGCGGCGTTTCCGCCCGCAGCATATTCGCGACGCCGTGTTTAGTTATGTCAAGAGTGGCGGCAAATCTTTGCGTCCGGCGGTGACCATGTTGGCTTGTGGCGCACTGGGCGGCGACGAGTCACGGGCGCTGCCCGTTGCCGCGGCCATCGAAATCTATCATACTTGGACCTTGGTCCATGATGATGTCATTGACAAAGACCGTACCCGACGTGGCGCGCCGACGGTGCATGCTGAATATGCCTTGCGCGCGCAGGAAGAGTTTGGCTGGCAAGGCGCCGATGCCGAGCATTACGGCAATACTATTGCCATGTTGACCGGCGATGTGCAACAAGCCTGGTCCTGGTCGCTGCTTTTTGAGGCACATCTGAGACATGGTGTTTCGGCGGATGTGGTCTTGCGCTTGGCGCAAGAATTGGCGAGCGAGGTTACGCCCTTATTGGTCGAAGGAGAGACTCTGGATGTGCAGTATTCGGGTCAGGGCGATCAGCTTGACGAAGATCTGGTTATCGATATGCTATGGAAGAAAACCGGCGTATTATACGAGTTTGCCGGGCGCGCTGGCGCCGCGATCGGCTTGGATGACGGGAATGCCGACATCCCGGTTGTCAAAGCATTGGCAGGATTTTGCAGCTTATGTGGCACTGCCTTTCAAATCCAGGATGATATTTTGGGCGTGGTCGGTGACGAGCGACAACTGGGCAAACCGGTCGGCTCGGATATCCGCGAAGGCAAGTCCACGCTTTTGACCTGGAAAGCGCTGCAAATCGCGAATGAGCAGCAAAAGGCACGTCTGATGGCGAGCCTGGGCGATTCCGGCGCGGATGAAAGCGCGGTCCGCGATGCGATAAAGATCTTGCGCGACCTTGGTGCGATTCAGTACGCGCAGGATGTTTCGCATCGATACGTGGACAAGGCATTGCTGCAGCTTCAACAACTGCCGGATAATCAATACAAGGCTCTGCTGGAAAGTTGGGCGCGCTACCTGATACGGCGCAAGTTTTGAGGCAAGCGGAACGCGGCTAGATAAAGTGCCAGCTACGAATCAGTCTCGCTTACGTGTACGCTGTTGCTGGCGCTACTTCTGCGCTCGCGGATGTGATATATCGGCTTGCGCTGCGATTCGTGATAGGTGCGCATGATCATATCCGCGACGATACCGGTGCTGATGAATTGTACACCGAGCACGATCAAGAGAATGGCAAGCTGCAGCAAAGGGCGTTCGCCGATTTTGTTTTCCGTCAGCAATTTGAAGACGGTCAAATACAAGCCGAGCAAAGAGCCGAGCGCGCCCACGACAAAGCCTGCCATGCCAAAGACATAGAGTGGGCGGTTGAAATAACTCAACAAAAAGATCACCGCGATCAAATCCAGCATCACCTTGAAGGTGCGGCTGAAGCCATATTTGCTGCTGCCCCAACTGCGCGCTCGATCTTTGACCGGGATCTCGGCGACGCGTACGCCCATCTCGCTTGCCAAAGCCGGGATGAAACGATGCAATTCACCGTAGAGCTGGACGCCTTTGGCGACATCAAAGTGGTAAGCCTTCAATGTGCAGCCGTAATCATGCAAGTGCATGCCTGTGGTGCGCGAAATGATGCGGTTGGCAATCATGGACGGAATTCGGCGAAGGAAGAGTGGCTCTTTCCGGTTTTGTCGCCATCCGCTGACGATGTCATAACCGTCGGCGAATTTGTCCAGGATGCGCTGGATATCGCGCGGGTCATTTTGCAGGTCGGCGTCAATCGTGACGACAATCTCACCGCGTGCGGCGTCAAATCCGGCGGCCATGGCGGCCGTCTGCCCAAAATTTCGCCGAAAGTGGATAATCTGCCAGCGGGGATCTTTTTCTTGCATTGCGTTTAACAGATCATAGCTGCGGTCGACACTGCCGTCGTTAATGGCGATGACCTCATAATCGCGCCCGATCTCCAGGAGTGCCGCGGTCATTTCCTTATACAGGCGCTCGATATTGCCTTCCTCGTTGTATATGGGGATGACAACGGAAATATCAAGCTCGGGACCGTCGATGATTTCCGGACGAATGGTCATGCATTTTCTCCGCGGACTACTTACACTTATTCTAGCATCCTGCGCGGAGGGATTCCAGACAGCGCCGCCCTTGCAGCGTCACAGGTCCGGATCAGGCTGATAGCGAGCGTCGGCTCGGCGTCGCCTGGCGGCGAGCAATAATGTTCGCAATGTCGTATTCTGATAGAATAAGCGCAGGCATAGCGGCTTGGCCGGAGCGACTGTGTCTGGTGCGCGCAACAGTATAATCGTGCTGCACAAACGCGAGACGCAGTTTGTCGCAGTGGAAATGAGACAGCCAGTGGCGGAAGATCCCAAGGCGAGGCGATTGCCCAGCGAGACTAGCGACGCCGCGAAGCAAGGTCCGGAAAAAAAGGACGACACACTGACCAGCGACATGATGCCGATCGATGATCAATCGGATGTTCCGTTTTCCTTGCCGCATGTCTCCGAGCTGGAAATAACGCCGCGTGATGCCAGCAAAGACACCAGCCAGGGGATCACTATGCCGGCCTTCGGCAGTATATCACCGGTGGAGCATGCCGCGCCCACGCTGATCGGCGAGGCTGGCCAGCTTCCGCTTGCGAGTGTGTCTGCGCAGAATCAAGAGGCGCAGGCGAGGCAATGTGAGACACATGCCGCCTCTCAGATGAATCGGGGACAGGCGTTTGCCGACCCGCGCTTGGCGGATAGCCACCCGCCACCTACAAACATAGCAAAGAGCACGCCTCTTACACGCAAACCGTCGCGCAGGCGACGTTTGCTCGGTTTGCCGCTTGGCTGTATTTGGGTACTGGTCGGCTCGTTTTTTACTTTCTGCGGTGGATTGACCTTGTTGACCACAGTGGCTGCCGTGGCCTTCTTCCCGCAGGTTGAAGCGGAGTGGGCGGCGAAGGTCGCCCAAGTCGACGAATACCGCGGCTTCGAGAGCAGCTTCATTTACGATCGCTATGGCAACGAATTATATGAATCCTTTGGCGAAGGCAGGCGGGTCCGTGTGAGTTATGACCGCATCCCGACATCGCTAATTCGGGCGACAATCGCAATCGAGGACGATTCTTTCTTCGAGAATATTGGTATCGACGTCGGTCATACGGCCGTGGCTGCGCTCAGTTATCTGGGTGCGGGCGGTGGCGGCAACACACCGGGTGGCAGCACCATCACCCAGCAATTGGTGCGCAACGTGCTATTTGATTATGAAAAACGCGCACAACGCAGCATCGCGCGCAAGGCTGAAGAAATCGTGCTGGCGATTGTGCTGACGCAAGCCAAGAGCAAGGAAGACATCCTCGAGCTGTATTTCAACGAGATCTATTACGGCAATCTGGCTTATGGCGTACAGACGGCAGCGCAGACCTTTTTTGGCAAAGATGTTGAAGGGTTGACACTGGGTGAGGCGGCCATGCTCGCGGGCCTGCCACAAGCGCCGGCCAGCCTGGATCCGCTCAACCCCGATCCCGCGGTGCAAGCTGCGGTCGAAGCGCGCTGGCGGCAAGTCTTGGGCGAGATGGTGGAAGAAGGCTTTATCACGGGTGATCAAGCCAAAGCAGCCTTGAGCGAAGGCTTGACCTTTGTTCCAGCCAATACTTCGTTGACGGCGCCACACTTCACGGTTTATGCGCAAGGGGAGCTGGAACGGCTGTTGACCGGCTTGGGATACAGCCCGGAGGACATCGCGCGAGGCGGGTTGCGGGTATACACCACGCTCGACCAGAATGTTAATCGCCTGGCACAGCAAGCGGCCGCCAGCCATGTCGCGCAACTATGGAACAAGAATGTCAGCAACGGGGCGGTGGTGGTCAGCAAACCATTAACGGGCGAGATCATCGCCATGGTGGGTAGCATTGATTACGACAACGTTGCGATCGATGGCAGCGTCAATGTGACCACAGCTTTCCGTCAACCGGGCAGCACCATGAAGCCTTTCACCTATTCGGCGTCGATCGAACGCGGCATGTCCACAGCCGATGTACTCTGGGATACCCGGACCAAGATTTCTATACCCGGCCTGCCGGTCTACACACCGCGCAACTTCGATAACGCGTTCCATGGGCCCATGACGATGCGCACGGCTTTGGCAAACAGTTACAATATCCCGGCCGTACAGACACTGCGTCACATCGGCGTCGATTATTTGCTGGGTTTGTTGCGGCGCTTCGGCATTACCACTCTCAGCGATGATGCCTCGCAATATGGCTTGTCACTGACCTTGGGCGGCGGCGAAATCACCTTGATTGAGCTGACCAACGCCTTTGCCGTGTTCGCCAATCAAGGCAATTACGTGCCGGTCACATCGATTCTCTGCGTCGTCAGCAGCGATGACGTGATCTTGTACCAGTATGACAACAGCTGTCCTGAGGGCCACATGAACGAGGAGACGGTCGATCGTGCCGCCGCGGGAACTCAAGTGCTGGATCCGCGTGTTTCCTTTGTCATCAGTGATATCCTGGCAGACAACCAGGCGCGCAGCACGGCGATGGGAGCATACAGTCCGCTGCGCACAGACAACATATTCGCATCGGTAAAAACGGGCACCACCGATGATGTCAAGGACAACTGGACCATCGGTTATACGCGTAATGTGGCGGTGGGTGTTTGGGTCGGCAATAACAATGGCGAGCCGATGGTAGACTCTTCCGGTTTGACAGGAGCCGCGCCGATTTGGAACGCCGTGCTCACAGGCATCTACAACAATAACAAGCTGCTCACTGCCTTTGCCGATGAGGGCCAGTTACTCTATGACCAGGCCACTCCGCCGCCGGGTCTCAGTTTGCGGCAGATCTGTGATGTGCGCCGCTTGACAGATCCGGCGACGCGCTGCCCGGCCACCGTCAACGAATGGTTCCTCGATGGACCGGCCGCCGTTCCCGATGCTGATGGCATCTTGCGATATCCGCAGCAAGCCCGGCAGCGCACGCCGGTGCCAGTGCAAGGTTCGGTGCTGCATGAAGTGTCGCCGGGAATATACCAGACATTGGCATACCCGCTGCCGCCGGAATTCGCCAGCACGATTCAGTTCCGGGTTGCGCCAGGTGAAAAGCAGCCACTTCCGCCAAGTTATTGCCGCGTGCCGGTGCAAGATGCGCAAGAGGCGATCTCGGCCGGCGCGCAAAACCTGTTATTCATTCGAGGTCCGTCCACCACAGCAGATGATGTGGTAGAAGCGGAACGTTTCGCTCGCGAAGCCAACCTGGCGTTTCTGCCCACCATCGATTGCATGCCCGGCGTCTACAGCTTGCAATCTATTGGCAATGTCGGCGCGTCTTTGGATATACAGCAGCCCGCCAACGGCCAATCCGTCAGCGGAATCTTGCCTATTATCGGCACGGCGCTGTTTGATGGCAGCCAGGCCGAGTATTATCACCTTTTCATTCGTGGCGGGCAATTCGCCGATTGGACGCCTTTGGGGCAAAAGCATCAGCAAGCTGTCAGCAACGGGCAGTTAGAGATTCTGCATGGCGATGCCTTGCAAGCCGGTTCTTACATTTTGCGCTTGGCATTGATCCGCGGTGGGCATATCGTACAAGAAAATGATGTCATTTTTGTTGTGCCCTAATGTGCAGCCATGAGAATCGTTATTTGCACTGTATTTTGCGGCGGAGCAGGCGAAAGCGCCATAGCCGAGGATTGTCGTGCTAGACGAGCAGAGCCAACATGTTGAGGTGCCGCCATCGCTATTGTCGATGGAATCATTGCAGCAAGCGCGGGTGATGCCATGGAAAGCGAGCAATGAGTTGCGTCGTTGGCTGATCTTGCCCCTGACTTGGTGGACACTGCGCAATGTTAGGGTAGGCTCGGGCTGGCGCTGTTACGGCTTGCCGATCATTCAGTGCCATCGTCAGAGTCAGATCCGGATCGGTCATGGGATGGAGTTGCGTTCGTGGGCCGCTAGCAATCCCTTGGGAGCCAACCATCCAGTAATCATCAGTACGCGAAGACAGGGCGCGCAATTGACCATTGGCGACGACTTTGGCATGACCGGCGGCTCGCTGGTTTGTGATCAGCAAATTAGCATCGGCGATCGCGTCTGGGTGGGCGCCAATACCGTCATCAGCGACACGGACTTTCACCCGCTTGATCCGGAGCTACGGCGAACGCATCCTCTGGCCGCCAATACGGCTCCTGTCACAATCGCCAATGATGTCTTCATCGGCATGAATGTATTGGTGCTTAAAGGCGTCAATATCGGAGAAGGCACCGTCATCGCCGCCGGCAGCGTGGTCGTGCGTGATGTCCCGCCGCGAGTCGTTGTTGGCGGCAATCCAGCTCAGGTGATCCGCGAAGTCTGACGTAGGGAAATATGATTCTCTTCGATACTATCGTATGTCTGCCTGCGAGTTCATAAGACCTGAAAGCGGGCGACTAGATTTTCAGCACATCAGTCATGACTTCAAGGATCGCTGGTCCGTCAGCGCCTTTTAATGCTTCCAGTCCGGCAGGCAGTTCATCATTGTGGCTGACCCGCAGCCCCCAGGCGCCGCAACTCTCGGCGAAGGCAGCAAAGTTCGGGTTGACCAGATGCGTCGCCCAGACAGGCACGTTGACGCCACGTTGCTCTTTGCTGATTTTGCCGATCTCGCTATTGTTGAGCAAAACCAGTTTTATGGGCAATCGATATTGTACGGCGGTTGTCAGCTCCATGGCGTATTGACCAAAGCCGCCATCACCGGCCACTGCCCAGATTGGCCGATCCGGCGCGGCCAGCGCGGCACCGATTGCTGCTGGAAAGGCGAATCCGATACTGCCGAGATATCCCGACATCAGGCATTCTTGACCCCTTTTGGTCTCGAAATAGCGCCCGAAGCTGTAAGTATTGTTACCGACATCGACGGCAATCACGGCATCCTGCGGCACTGTTTCGCTCATCTGTTGAAAGAGCAATGCTGAATTGATGCCATTCTCGTCGCTATCGGCGGCGCGCTGCGCTTTTTCTCGCCGCCACAAAGCCCAGCGGCCGGCAATCTCGCGTCGAACATAATCGCGCGGACATACATAATCCGTCTCATCAAGCGCGCTGCGGATTGCCGCGCTGGTGATGCCAATATCTCCCCACAGCGGGATATCGACCGGATGGAACTTGCCCAGAGCCATGCGATCAGAATCAACTTGAATCGTCTTTTTCATTTGAGATATGCCGGTGTGATTGCTGAAGGATGCGCCAAAGACCAGCAGAACATCGGCGCGCCCCATCATCGTGCTGCCGACTATCGTTCCCGATCTACCCAAAACGCCGCAAGCCAGCGGGTGATCATCGGCGATGAAACCCTTGGCCTTGAAGGTTGTGATGACCGGCGCTTCGATTCTCTCCGCCAGGGAAACGATCGCGTCTTTGAATGCCTTGGCGCCGTGCCCCATGATGATGGTGACCAGGCGCGCTTCCTTGATCGCCTGCACCGCTTCGGCGAGTTGTTCTTGCGGGGGAGCAATGGCGCTGGCGCTGATCCGCCCTTGACGTGGTGTTGCCGGGCGCGGCATCTGCCCAGGCGCGAAGGCGACTTCGTCGGGGAAGATCAGGTGTGCCACGTCACGGTTGACCACGGCATGCTTTATCGCCAGCGCCATCAAATCGGAGGCATTTTTGTTGCTGAGCACCGTCTGGCTCCAGCTGGCGACGGCATCAAAGGCGGCGGACAGATCAATCTCCTGGAAGGCGCCGGGTCCCAAGACCTGGGTCTGCACTTGACCGCTCAGCGCGATCCACCTTGGCGTCCCATAAGCCTGTTAGCAGATTGGTGGAACCAGGCCCGGCAATACCCAGGCACAGGGCCGGCTTGCCACTTAGCTTGGCGTAGCCGCTGGCCGCGAAAGATGCCGCGCCTTCATGCCGCACGCCGATGAAGCGCAATTTGCCTTTTTCTTCTTCATCGCGGATGGCATCGGCCACGGTCAGGTTGGAATGACCGACCATGCCGAAGCAGGCGTCGATTCCCCAATCGGTGGCCACCTCCATCATTTGCTTGGCGATTGTATCCGTAGCTGTTTCCGCTTCCACAGCGACATAAATGCCGTCATCGCGCAATTCCAGCGGATAAGTCTCGACACGATCGTCATAACCACCTGGCGGTGAACCATCCTGCGGCGCATATTCATATCCGTGCCAAGGGCAACGGACATAACCATTCTCGATCAATCCCTCGCCCAGGGGACCACCTTGATGCGGGCAGTGGTTGTCCAGCGCGAAATATTGCCCGTCGAGCTTTGCCAGACAAAGCGCCTTTATTCCGGCAGTGACACTGGTGACGCTATTGTCTTCCAAGGGATCTTGCGACGCCACACGATGCCACAGCTTTTCCTGCGCCATTTTGTTCTCCTGTCGGTATCGTTGCTGCTATTATGACTTGTTTAGCTTAAGAGATGATTATGATAGTCAGCTCGCTTCATGGCAAGTTTCCCTTGAGTACGAAGGCGCTGCGCCATTATGAATAGCGTTGTGCCAGTTTGCGGACGCTACAGAATGCGCTACATTAAAAGCAGGGATGATGGCGAAATCCAGCAAGAAGTCCGGATAAGGTGTTTTCGCCGGCAGGAGATAACCGGACTGAATGTCGCTTTCCAACATGCGCGCAATGGGAGATGGTAGCAATGGCGAATTGGGTAGAAGTTCTGCAAGCCGATCAACTGGACGAAAGCAAGGGTACGACTGTCTTTGTAAATGAGCGCGATATCGCCTTGTACCGCTATCAAGGGGGTTTCTACGCTTTGGACAATCAATGCGTTCATCGCGATGGTCAGCTTGGCGATGGGCATATGGATGGCGCTAATGTCATTTGTCCGCTGCATCAGTGGGATTACGATGTGCACACGGGTGTCAGCCGCTACAATCCGGGTGAGAAGGTCGCTGTTTATCCAGCCCGGCAAGTGAACGGGCTTGTTGAGATCGATGCCGACGCCGTGCCGCCCAAGCCACGATTCAAATCGGAATATCTCGGTCTCTGGGCGAGGCGCACCGACCCGCTGGAAGGGGAAATGCACGATATCCATAGTTACTCGCGTGGCAGTCACGAATTTGTCGAGCCGATGGGCAGCGAGTAACGGGATTATGCCGGCTTCAGCGATCTCTATTTCTTGCCCGGTCAGCTGGCTGTATTGCCGCTGCTGGATCATGAGCAGGTGGACAGCGAAACGACCATCGGGGCCAGGCGCGCGCGTCCTCTCAAACTCAGAGCGCCGATCTGCGTCAGCCACATGAGTTTTGGCGCCTTGAGCAAAGAAGCGAAGCTGGCTCTGGCGATGGGAACAGCGGAGTTTGGTACTTTGATGTGTTCGGGTGAGGGCGGGATGTTACCGGAAGCGCGCGCTGCGGCCGGGCAATATATCTTCGAGATGGCATCGGGCTACTTCGGCTGGAAAGAGGAAAATATCGCCAAAGCGGACGGCATAGAAATCAAAATGGGGCAGAGTGCGAAAGCCGGCTTGGGTGGATTGTTGCCCGGACACAAAGTCATGGGCGATATCGCTACGGTACGAGGACTGACGGAAGGGCAAGAAGCGCGCAGTCCGGCGCGTTTCGCCGATATCAACAGCGTTGCCGATATGCAAGAACGGATTCGCTGGATTCGCTCGTTTAATCTTGGAATACCTATTGGCATCAAGTTTGCGGCCAGCCGCATTGAAGCGGATTTGGCGGCTGCCGCGCAACTGGATATCGACTGGATCACGCTGGATGGCCGGGCAGGTGGCACCGGCGCGGCGGGCAAACATGTCAAAGACAATATCTGCGTACCGAGCGTTTTCGCTATCCCGCGCGCACGTCGCTGGCTGGATGAATACGGGCACAGCGATATCAGTCTGATTGTGACAGGCGGCTTCCGAACTAGTGCTGACGCTGCCAAATCCATCGCGCTTGGCGCCGATGCTGTGGCGCTGGCGAGGGCGGCGATGATGGCGATAGGCTGTCAGCAGTATCGAGCCTGCAGCAGCAACAACTGCCCGGTCGGGATTGCCACGCAGCGGATGGATCTACGGACGCGCTTGGACGTGGAGGCCTCGGCACGGCGGCTGGTCAATTTCTTCGAGGCGATGACCGAGCAGATGAGTGAGTTTGCCCGCATGTGCGGCAAGCGAAGTATTCGCGATTTGGGTTATGAAGATCTGGCCACGACAGTTTACGAAATCAGCCATCATACGCCGGTCGCGCATGTATGACGCGGGAATGGGGACACAGTATTGGCAGGCAGATGCTAGCTATTGGCGCAGGCATTTCTCGTAGACCGCGATGGTTCCGGCAACCATGCGCTTGATACTGAAATGCTCTTCCAGCCTTGCCGCGCCCAACAAGCCCATGTATTGACGCAGGGCGCGATCCTCGAGCAAGCGACGCATGGCTGCTGTAAGGGCGACGACATCACGCGCTTCTGTCAGAAGCCCGGTCTCGCCGTGTACGACCACCTCGGGAATGGCGCTGACTCGGCTGGCAATGACCGGCACGCGCCGTGACATCGCCTCCAGCAGCACCAGACCGAAACCCTCCCAGAGGCTGGGGAGTAGCACAACATCAAAGGCGGCGATCAATTCCGTGGCATCGCTGCGCCAACCCAACCAGTGAACGCGCTCGGAGATACCCAATTCCTGCGCCAGCGTCTCTAGTTGCTCAGTCAGATCACCGTCTCCGGCGATAACAAACTGTACTCTGGGAAAGCTGCTATAGATGCGCTGAAAGGCTTGCAAGGCGTAAGCGATACCTTTCTGTTCCACGATTCGGCAGACCATACCCAAGATCAACGTATCCGGCTCCAGTTGCAGTTCGGCACGCAGCCTTTGACGGGCATCCCGCAGTTCGTCATCGGACATCCAACGGTGTTCCATGCCATAGTGCACCACCGTGATCTTGTCCTCCGGCGCGGATTCGATAGCGACCGTGAAGGACTTGATTGCGGCGGATATGGCGATGCCGGCATCGGTCACCTTCCACATCCAGCGGCTGACACGGCGCCAGGTCGGGTGATAACGGAACTGATCGTCATTATGCCTGCTGCTGATCACCTTGCCGGCGCGGGCAAATTTGGCGGCGAACCAGCCAAACAGATCACCGTGAACGAGGTGCGTGTGCACCAGATCCGGCTTGATTTCGCGCAAGGCACCACGAATCCTCGGTAGCAGCGCCATGTCATAATCTCGGCGGATAGTCAGCCGGCGGATGGGAATCCCGCGCTGCTGCGCTTCCAGCAGCATATTGTCCATGGGCCGGTCTTTCTCGACCAGGATGATCAAACGCGCATCGACACCGGCTTGGCGCAGAGCCGGCAGCAAGACCAACAGATGCCGTTCGGCACCGCTGATTCTTGTGACCTTGATAATATGGGCAACGCGCATGTCCAGCTCCGATTCGAGCTATCGAGAAATGACAGACCGAGCAGCCGATTGGCGGCAGCGAACAGGACTCTCGCACTCGCTCAAGGTATCAGCGCCTTCTGCTCTTGTGAGCAAGGTCGGTTTATCAATTTAGAGAATGATAAACCCTCTGTACGCGCGAGCAAAGCGGCACATTTACGATTGTGCTGGCGAACTGGAAATGCCGTTCAACGCGGCACAATTTCTTGCGAGAGCGGCCCGGTCAATCCGTTGATGTCTCGCGCGGCAATGGCGATACCGCCATAGTCGCTAAATCCGTCCCAGCTTAAGCTCGTGCCATCGCTGTGTACGATCTGGCGTTCGTAAAACAAGCCACCGGGTCGACGCAATGCGATCACGTAGCTGCCGGCTTCCGGCACCGGTTCCCAGACTAACTCGGGCCTGCCATTTTCGGCACGCAGGACAATGTTGTCGGGCGGACGGAGTCCATCGGCGAGGGCCATCAATAGCGCCAGGATTGCCTGCGTAGCGCGGCGGAGATAGTCGGATTCGATAAACCCAATGGTATCGGTGGGATCGCCATTGCCTTTTTCTTCGTTGGCGTTGATCAGCCGAATGGCAGGATAACCCAGTTCGCTGAAGGAAAAGTGATCGCCATAGCGATTTTCGCGATCGATCGCGTCTTGCACGATCAGATCAAGATCGAGCCCGTAATTGAAGCCGATGAAATTCGCCATTCGCGCCATTTTCCGCGACGCTGATGATTCGTTTGGCCCAGCGGAAAACACTCGCAATTCACGATCGTTCACCAGCGCGTTGCGGTCATGAATATTTCCTATTGTATCGATGTTGATCATGCCTGTTACATCGGTCTGATCGTCGCGGATCCAGGACGCGAATGCCTTGCTTCCTTGCCGGCCCACTTCCTCGGCGGAAAACAGGACAAACATGATGGTGGCTTTGTAACGCGCCCGGCTCATGATACGCGCCAGCTCCAGCACTGCTGCCACGCCAGAGCCATTGTCGTTCGCTCCCGGCGCATAGACCGTGGCGGAATCCAGCGGCCGTCCGATGCTGTCATAATGCGCGCCGACGATGATGGTACCGGCGCCCAGCTCGGTGCCCTGGACAACTGCGACAATATTGAATTGGGCGCGACGTTCTCCATCTTGGGTGATCGATTCGAAGGGCAGATCAAAGGTATACAATCCGCCGCCCGAAGCTTGTCGGAAAGTTTCAAACTGCCCGGACAAATAAGCCCTGGCGGCACCGATGCCTTCGTTGCTTGAGGTTTGCGTGGAGTTGACATGGCGCGTTTGAAAGTCTTGCAAGGTGCGGATATGGCTCATCAAGCGATCCGATTCGACCTTGTCCAGAATGCGAAAGATTTCCAAATCGCCGGCGGGGGCGGGGGTGTTGCCGATACCGGGTACGCGCACCGGTCCAGCCGCCACATATCCCAGGGTGGCTGGCGGGGTCAGTGTGGGAAGGGGTGCCAAAGTCGGAACAGCGTTGTCACTAGTGCCCAAGTTACAAGAGATTAGAAGTAGAATAAGTCCGGCCAGAATGGCGATGGAATGGTGATGCCTGTTCATGGAGGTGATTTTAGCATAGTTCGGCCGACTCGATGACGCCGTAGACGAATCGCCCGACTGTAGTATGATTGCCCCCGCGAGGATTGCATATTCAAGCGGCAATATAGCGCTTTCATTTTCAAGAAATGACTGACCGTGGTTAGCGTTGACGGAAAACACTAGCGTGGAGCAAATTGCATGGAGCTTTTGATAATCGGCGGTACGATCTTTTTGGGACGAGCTTTAGTGTCGGCAGCAACCGAGCGCGGACATCGGGTGACCTTGTTCAACCGCGGCCAGACTAACCCCGATGCCTTTCCCGATATCGAGACCATTACCGGCGATCGCGAGACGAATCTCGATCGGCTGGCCGGGCGGCAATGGGATGCTGTCATTGACACCTGCGGTTATCTGCCGCGTCTGGTTGGCATTTCGGCCGAAGCTCTGCGAGACAAAGTTGGTCATTATACTTTTATCTCTTCGCTTTCCGTCTATCCACTGGACGATGGCGCCAACCGAGATGAATCTGCCTCGCTATTGACGATCGAGGACGCAAGCATCGAAGAAATGAATGACGAAACTTACGGTCCGTTGAAGGCCAGCTGTGAAGCGGCCGTGCGCGAAGCCTTTCCAAATAACGCCCAGATCATCCGTGCCGGCTTGATTGTTGGACCGCACGACCCGACCAACCGTTTCACCTATTGGGTGACGCGAACGGCGAGAGGCGGCGATGCCATCGCAGCGCCGGCGGCTCAACCGCTACAGTTTGTCGATGTCCGTGATCTGGCAGAGTTTACGCTGCGGCAAATTGAAGCTCGGGCAAATGAAGTCTACAACGTTACCGGTCCCGCGCAGCGGCTGACCTTCGGCGAATTGTTGCCCCTTGCCAAGACGGCGCTCGGTAGCGATGTGGATTTTCATCATGTTAGCGACGAGTTCTTGCAGCAACAAGAAGTTGGCGAGTTTATGGAACTTCCGCTCTGGGTAAACCGCGAGCTGGCGGAGAGTTTTATGACATTCAACTGTGATAAGGCGCTGCGAGACGGATTGCGATTCCGAGCGCCCGCCATTACGATTCGCGATACTTATCACTGGGCTGCGACATTGCCGCAGGACAGGGAAAAACCGGCTGATCTCTCGTCGGAGAAAGAGCGCCAAATGCTGATGGCCCTTAAGTCTTAGGGGCTGCCGGCATCTTCGATCACCTTGCTGATGCGAAAGTCTGGCAGATCCAGCACTAACATGGACGGCAACTTGAGTCTTTGCCATAGATCAAAAGGATCCAGCGAATTGTAGTGCGCGGCAAACATGACCATTACCGTCCCGTGGGCGATGACTACAATATTCTCTGCGATGTTTGCCTTTGCCTTTGCAATTTTGATACCGCGTTGAAAACGATCTCTGGCTTGATTGGCCGTTTCATCACCGAAAGTCAGTGCATCCGGCGCCTCGAAGAATCGCTTCATGCGCGAATTGAAGTCTGCAACCGATCCATAGGGAGCGTTTGATCTTCGGCTGTGCTCGGCCAGCGAAAGTATCTCAACGATGGGTATTTCCTCGAGTTCACGTGATACGTTTTGTGCGGTTTGCAATGCCTTGGGCATCGGACTGGAAAATAATCGCTGCGGCAAATAGGGCTGGAGATGATTCGCCAGGGGTTTACAGCGGCGAACACCGTCTTCCGTGAGAACCCAATCGCCGGGCTCTTGTTTGGCATTGTGATTGCTGTTGCTATGCTTGACCAATACGAGATTAGCCATGTTTTTCCGTTCGATATTATTGATCCGGAATAAGCTCGACCGCGGCCAGCAGCGTGGCAGGAAGTGGGCAAGGCAAAACAGCCCGCGCGATGGCGAGCATGTTCAGCGGCGAATTTGCCGATTGGTCAGTCGAGGTAGTCGCGCAATTTGCGGCTGCGGCGCGGATGTCGCAGGCGGCGCAGGGCACGGCCCTCAATTTGACGGATGCGCTCGCGTGTCAATCCGAATTTCTGCCCGACTTCTTCCAAGGTATAGCTATGCCCGTTTTGCAAGCCGAAACGCAGGCGCAGGATGCGCGCCTCCCGCGGCGACAAGGTGTTCAAAAGCTCATCGATCTTCTCTTTGAGTAGCTTGCTGAAGGCGCTATCGGAGGGCGTCGGTTCGCGATCGTTCTCGATGAAGCTACCAAGCTCGCTGTCGTCATCCTTGCCCACCGGATGTTCGAGGCTTAGGGGTTGCCAAGAAACTTTAAGCATCCACTGCACCTTGCGAGGTTCGCATTCCATGACTTCGGCGATTTCTTCCACGGTGGGCTTGCAGCCGCGCTGCTGCTCCAAATCGCGCGCGACGCGATAGAGCTGGCGGATGCGGTCTGTCATGTGCACGGGAACGCGGATTGTACGCCCTTGATCGGCAATGGCGCGTGTGATGGTCTGACGAATCCACCAGGTAGCATAGGTGCTGAAACGATAACCGCGGTGATAATCGAATTTCTCCACGGCCTTCATCAGCCCCAGGTTGCCTTCTTGAATCAGATCAAGAAATGGCACGCCACGAGACATGTATTTTTTGGCGATTGATACGACCAGGCGGGTATTGGCTTTGATAAGGTGCTCACGCGCACCGAGGCCATCTTGTACCAGGAATTTCCACTCGGCACTACGTTCGTGTTCGGGAAATTCTAAGAGTTGTTCTTCCGCCGTACGACCGGCTTCCAGACGCGTCGCCAACTGCACTTCTTCTTCGGTAGAGAGCAGCGGAACCCGCGCCATCTCCTTGAGATAGAGGCCGACAGTGTCATTTGATGCGATTTCTCCGAGGTCGAAATCATTATCTTCCTCTTCAAGATCTACATCGTCCTCGTCATAGCTGTCGGCTAGTTCGTCTAGATCATCTTCGTCGAAGAAAAGTTCGAAGTCATTCTCTGGAGCCTTGTCTTCTTCAAGATAATTTAGTAACTCAATATCAGGCTCATAGCCACGATCAAAAGTATTCACGATATTCCCCCCAATTGCCATTGCTGAAAGCGAATCCATTTTCGCTTCCGACTCTTGTGTATTCTTAACTATCCTGGTCAAGCAACTGCTTCAGGACGGACAGCCGCGGATCAATTACCGCGTAACTCCCCAAGTCTTGACTGTCGACTGCTGCAGTTTCGGACTCATGATTCAGGTTGATACCACTTTCTGCACTTAGCCCACGACAATTGTCGCGACAGGTGACGCGATAGCTTTTTTCAATAATAACTTCTTCGCGTAATAGTAGAGCGAGATCAATGTCTCCATTGCTATCGACACAAAAAACACTTTTTTCCAGATCTGCCGGATAGGCAAATAATTCGGCAACGGGAATAGGTAACCCGTGTACAAAGCGATCCAGGCAACGATCGCATTCGCGTTGATAATGCACTTGCAATGTACCCTGCACGAGGATACCCTCTTTAGTGCGTGTAAGAGTCAGGTTACCTGCCAACGATTCCAAAAAGAGATCGTGATCCACGTTAACGCGGCGTGGGATTTCGAGTGGAATCTGTCGCGAGTTGCCCGGCCCTTCCGTCAACAAGAATCCGACTTGTATCCGAAGGAGTCGCTTGTTCAGGTAATTGTTCCCACCCGCCTTCACCTTGGCAACTCCCATTTAGGTCATCAGCTTGGATGGATGTATCACGTGCGTCTAATGCGCACCTTCCAAAATTATAGGCAGGTATTAGCGTCCATGTCAAGCAATTCGCCCTCAAACAAACAAAACACCATCTTTTTTCCATTTGTACTATTCTCAAGACAATTGTGCACACTACTATATATATATTAGCGAGAAATGCAAATTGGTAAAGATGCCTTCTTTCTAGCTTAGTTTTCTGGAGCCTATAGTGACCCCAGCTACATTGGTTTTCGTGAGCGGAGCGCGCGCATTTCGCGAGATTTCTAGAGAATTACCAGGATATGACACTGTCGAAATTTCTGCTGAGACGGGCTATATGCGTACGCTAATAGACAGAAGATGCGCGATGGTCTTTATCGACGCCCGGCAGGCAACTTGGCGCAGTTTCACTTTGGCGCCAAAAGCCAGCGCGGCAACCCGACGCATTCCGGTGCTGGTCGTGAGTGATGATGCCTTGCAACGGGCCGAGGCGACGCTTGCTGGAGCGGATCTAAGTTTGAATTGGGCAGAATTGAACAAACGTTTCTTAATGCTGATCAAGGAATTCGCCCGAATCCCGGATGCAGAAACGCTAGCAATACTCGTCTGCCAATGTGCTGAGGAGCTCCCGGCGCTGGCAATCGAAGGTGTAAGCGAATTCAATAATCGAAAATATTATCGCCAACATGACATGTTTGAGGCACAATGGGTACAGACGAAGGGACCGGTACGAGACCTATATCGCGCCATATTGCAGGTCGGTGTGGCATATTTTCATATTCAAAATGGCAACGGACGCGGCGCGCTTAAGATGCTGCAGCGCAGCGTACAGTGGTTATCCATATTGCCGGAAAGCTGCCAGGGCATTGATGTGGCCGGCTTGCGACGCGATTCATATGCCGTGCGCGCAGAGATCGAGCGCCTGGGTCCGGAGCGTCTCGATGAGCTTGATATGTCATTGCTGAAGCCGGTTATCTGGCTGCCAGGCAAGTGTGAAGAGTCTTAAGCGCAACCCTGATGCCTTAGCATTTGAGGTTATAGGCTGGTTTCCGCCCGCACGTATTGGGCGAACCAATCAAGCATGGCATCATTGTGCGCGCGACGCAGATTGATGGCGCCGTATATCGACGCGCCATGCGATCCACCGGGCTGGCGCAGCATTTCGACTTCGCAACCGTTTGCCTTGAGCACCGTGTAAAACTGCTCGGATTGTTCGGCCGGGCAACGCCAATCTAATTCACTTTGCACCAAAAGTGTTGGTGTTTTGCAGTTGTGGGCATAGGTAATGGGAGAGCACCTGGCATAGACCTCGGGAATCTCGTGCGGATGCCCGCCCATTTGTTCCACGCCGAAATAAATGCCGATATCACTGGTGCCATAAAAGCTGCGCCAATTCGCTACCGGATTCTGCGGGATGGCAGCTTTGAAGCGGTTCGTCTGGCCGATGATCCAGCAAGAGAGGTTGCCGCCACCGGATGTCCCACAGACGCCGAGCCGCTCGGCATCAGCCAATCCCAAATTGATGGCGTGATCGACACCGCTCATCAGATCCTGATAATCAAGATTGCCCCAGTCACCCTTGATGGCTGTTGAGAAACTGTCGCCGTAACCGGTGGAGGCACGATGATTAAGGAAGAGCACACCATAACCCGCCCCCGCCAGCATCTGAAAATCGAAGTGGAAACCGCAGCCGTAGGCCGCGTGCGGTCCGCCGTGAATATAGAGAATCGTCGGGTAGGGCGCGCTACCGTGGGCCGGTTGCATATACCAGCCTTCGACTTCAACGCCATCCCCACTTGGCCAGAGCAGATGCTCGGTATCGGGCATGCTTATCCCTGCCAGGTGGTCGCGATTGAGCTGGGTGAGCTGTTGGTTCTTGCCGCTCGAACAATCTACCAGGTGCAAGTCCGGCGGATTGTTGAGATCTGTACTGGCATAGAGCAGCTTTTTGCCCACCAGATCAAGCGGAAAGACGGCGCAGTTTCCAGATGTTATTGGCTGATAGCTTTCCTCCCCACTCAGTGCGATACGATAAACGTGAATCGTGCCGCCCTCTTGCACGGTCGTCAAGGCGGAAGCGCCGTCATCCGCGATCATGATGTTCCAATCCCCCAAGCCGGCTGCAGGCATATCCAGTGACAGGCGCCCGCCAACGCCGACTTCCAAGCTGCTGCTGCGACTATCGGTTTGGCCGCTATCCAGATCAAGACGGTATAGGTCAGACTTGGTGCCGATCGGTTTGCCATCTTTGGGTCGACCGACAAACACTATGCTCTTGCCATCGGGCGTGAAATTGGCGCTGGAGACATCCGCCCAATCTTGCAGCAGCGTGGTACGCTGTCCTTGTAAATCGACCAGGTACAGATCGGTAATCATGGCGTGGGCGTCATCACTCCGCATATTGACATCATAGAGAAGCGCCTGGCCATCGGGTGACCAGCGCGGATTGACGTTGTTGGCGCGATCCTCGGTCAATTGCCGGGTTGCGCCGCTTGCCAGATCCAGCAAATGAATATCTTGCACCTCGTGGTCGAGATAACCGATGGCATCAAAGCGGTAGATCGTGCGGTCGACGCGATAGGGTTCTTTGGACAGGTCGGGAGGCTCTTGCGAGGGTTTGGCGGTGAAAGCGATCGCGCTACCATCCGGCGACCAAGCGAAACCGCCGCCACCAACACCGCGCTCTAACCGCGTCAGTTGGCGCGCCTCGCCGCCATCAACGGGCAGCAGGAAAAGCTGTGGCTTGCCACCCCGGTCGGAGACGAAGGCAATTGACTTGCCATCAGGTGACCAGGCTGGTTTGCTGTCTTTCGCTTTGCCATCGGTCATTTGTCGCGCATTGCCGCTGGCAATATCAAGCAAATGAATCGCGCTGAATTCCTTGTCTTTTTCGGCATCAATTTGCGCGACGTAATAGATCAGCTGCGATGCGTCCGGCGAGAGATTGCCGCCGTTCAGGAAGCGCAAATTGAAAAGATCTTGGCGTTGAATGGGTCTTGTTTCGGACATAATTTCCTCACAAATGTCTATTTTGAGTATTTCGATTGAAGTCTATTGTATCAAGAATGTTGCGAGGGCAGAGGGTGCGAGTCTGCTGGTCCCTCGTTTTTTGGCAAACGTGCTGTTGGATCATAGAATGTCTAGTAAGATAGCAGGCGATGGAGTTGAGGACTACAAAATGACCCAAACCACAGACTCAAAGTCGCTTTCGCGCCAACGCTATTCCGAATACGCCGACGGCTATGTCACCAGCGAAACCCATGCCAGAGGTTCGGATTTGAATCGTCTGCTGGCGATTGCGCAGCCACAGCCTCATTGGCAGGTCCTGGATATCGCCACCGGCGGCGGACATACCGCCCTGAAATTTGCGCCGCATGTCCGGCAAGTGCTGGCCACTGATTTAACGCCGCGCATGCTGGCGCGGGCAAAGCGATTCATCTTGGAAGAGCGAGGTGTGGGCAATGTGCGTTTTCAGCAAGCGGATGCTGAAAATTTGCCTTTTGACGATTATCAATTCCATCTGGTGACTTGCCGTATCGCGCCACATCATTTTCCCGATGTCGCGAGCTTCGTCCGCGAATGCGCGCGTGTCTTGAAACCCGGGGCGATTCTGCTGCTGCAGGATCAGGTTTTGCCGGCTGACGAGGAAGCAGCGCGTTGCGTCGATGCTTTTGAGCGGCGGCGCGATCCCAGCCACAATCGCGCTTTCAGTGCAGAAGAGTGGCACAGCCTACTGGTTGAGGCGGGAATCCTTGTCGAGCATAGCGAGCAATATATCAAGCGCCATGACTTTGTCGATTGGGCGAAACGGCAAGGCAACGATGACGAGACTATCGCGGAATTGATACAGATGCTGCGCCAAGCCCCGCCTATCGCCAAAGTATGGATGGATCCGCAGGATTGGGGCTCTCCCGCCGCGACCTTTGTCAATCGTCACATTATCTTGCGCGGTCGCACGGCATAGCAGGAGCATCTCTTGCCAAAACTCTTAGTGGCTAGTGGCATCTTCCATCCCGAAAGCGGTGGGCCGGCGACTTATCTCCAACAGATCTTGCCGAGCTTGCAAGATCTCGGTTGGGATCTGCAAGTTATCAGTTATGGCAACAGCAGAGATGTTGAGTATCCCTATCCGGTCGCGCGCATTGCGCGCAATGCCTTCCCTGTGCGGGTGTCTGCATATGCGATGGCCGCGAGACGGCTGCTGGCTTGGGCAGATTTAACATACCTGCATACCATTGATTTGCCGCTTTGGCAGCTGCGTCGCGCGCCTCGGGTGATCAAGATAGTGGGTGATCAGGCTTGGGAACGCTGCATGCGCAAGAGTTGGATCCCGCCGGAAATGTCGATCGCCGACTTTCAGACGTATCGTGGAGATTGGCGCGTGCGTTGGCAACAAGATTCTCGCTCGCGCCAGGTGGCGGCGATGGATGCGGTAATCGTTCCCAGCGCTTACTTGCAGCGCATGGTAAGCGGGTGGGGGGTCGCAGCATCCAGGATTCACGTCATTTATAATGCAATCGCCCCCTTGCCGCAGCCTCGGCAGAGCCGGGCCGAATTACGAAGAAAACTGGGCTGGGATCAGCGCCCGACCTTGCTCACTGTGGCGCGTTTACAGCCATGGAAAGGGATCGACCATCTTCTGGAAGCCCTAGCCGAGTTGTCGGAATTGCGGCTTGTAGTAGCAGGGGAGGGTCCGGATATAACGCGACTGCGTCGCTTGGCAGCTCCCCTGGGCGATCGCGTTCTGTTTACCGGCGCGCTACCGCGAGAAGAGGTCCACTGTTTGATGAGGGCCGCCGACGGCTTGGCGCTCTACAGCGCATATGAGGGTCTGTCTCATACGCTCTTGGAATGTCTGCAACTGGGGACACCGGTGCTGGCGAGCGACCTGGGCGGCAATGCGGAAGTGGTTCGAAGCGGTGTGAATGGCTTTCTGATCCCGCATGTTGATGTTAGTGCCTTGCGCGAGGGCATGCGGCAATTGCTGCAGCAACGCGACGAATTCGCAGCTAACACGTCAACTGGCCTGGAGCGCTTCGGTTACCAGAACATGGTGAAGCAAACGGATGCGTTGCTAAAGTCTCTTTTGTAAATGTGGGAATCAATGTTTAGCAAAACGATATCCCACACCGCGCGATGTCAGTATATATTCTGGCTGCTGCGGATTGATCTCCAGTTTTTGTCGCAAATAGTGCACGTAGAGTTTCAGACTATCGATGGCATCGCTGTATTCTTCACCCCACGCTTCGGTTACCAATTCCTTTCGCGAAACGACACGTCCGGCACTACGCGCCATGACGGCTAGCAGGTTGAATTCCTTTGGTGTCAGGTGTTTGTGGGTGTCGCGCACCCAGACTTCGCGATTCATGAAATTGATCCGAAGTTCCCCCTGGTTGAACACCAGTTCTTCACTCATATTTGAGCGCGGCGATCGACGTAAACGTGCGCGAATCCTCGCGACCAGCTCGTCATCGTCCACCGGCTTGACGATGTAGTCATCGGCGCCTATTTCCAGTCCCTTGACAATATTCTTGGCGCTACCAAGCGCGGTGAAAAAGATAATCGGTACATCGGACATTTCTCGCAGTCGCTTGCAGACTTCCCAGCCATCAATGTCGGCCATAATGATATCAAGCAAGACCAAGTCCGGTTGTTGATGATAAGCCATGCGTAAGCCACCTTGAGCGCAATAGGCTTTATGAACTTCAAAGCCGCGGCGTGACAAGAGCATGGAAACCAATTGCACTGTGGACTTCTCATCGTCGATAACCAGAATCTTCTCTGCCATTGCTATCAGCTCCTATTATCACCTCATACAACACTATAATGCGGCGCATTTATTTTCATCTTTGCTTCGGCATAGCGGTAGTCGGCGATTGATACATCATAATGAGATAAAATCCCATTTAGTTTTATAACAAGAATTCCTGCTTATGGATAGACTTCCTCGGAATTCTTCAGACAACCGTATTTTACTTGTCAGAACGTGTGGGAGACGGACGATGAGTTGCGATATCCCCTGCGGGCCAATACGGCCGGAATCCTGCGACACGCTGGGCTTTCGCTACAGTTCAAACTCTGAATCGTCGGCGTGCGCCAAGTCATTTGCAGGCCGCATTTTCTTGTAATATGTGAATTGCAGTGAAGCCAAAACTGGTTAGAAATCGCAATCATATTACATCTAATTTCGCAAACGGGATTGCAAGCTTGGATTACAAGCGCCGTTTCGATTAATTGATTGTTGCGAGGCAACAAGCTACGATGCGCTAGCTGCGAATAGATGCGATCAGTTGTTCTGCTTGGGAGGCAAAGCCAGAAGCATTATCTTGCAAGGTCTGAATATCTACCGAAAGCACAACACCATTATCTAATGTCAGCACGCTTTCTTGTTCGGCGCTGGCGATATTGGCGATTTGTGTCAGAGTGACCGTACTCTGATCCGGAGCGACGAAGACGATCTGCAGCAGCGGTGTATCGGCCGTGCTCGATTTGACGACGCGCCACGCGGAGGGGTAGTCGAGCCGAAAGACGCCAGCATCAAAGCGAGTCGCGGTTATCGAGACGAAAGCACCGGGAGTATGCTGTATTTGCGGGGGTGTTGTGGCGGGAATGAGTGGTGCGCAAGCGCTAAGCAGAAGCAGCAATGCAGCACAATTCCGCCGCCGCAAGGCGCAATAGCGGGAACGTCTTGACTTGGCTGAAGCGACCAAGGGATTACATCTCGGCAATGGAGCGGGTGTCCGTTTTGCCGACACCATTGACGTTGCGAATGGCGCGGATGGTATTCATAAGCTGCGTAATATCGTCGGCTTCAAGATAGGCGATGCAATCATCGGGTCCGACAACTAGATCGGCACGTTCGACGCCTTCAATCGCGCGAATATTACGCAAAGAATCGGAAAAATCGACGGACATATTGAGGTGAATCAGCACATAAGCGGCGGACATAGGACATCCTCATCGGTATTGGTATCCACAATACTTATACTCGCATTTTGTCGATAGGGCAACGAATTGACCTTACTCCCATTCGATGGTGCCTGGCGGTTTGCTGGTGATATCGTAGGTGACGCGATTGACGCCAGCGACTTCGTTGACGATCCGCGTGCTGACCCGAGCCAACAAATCAAAGGGCAGGCGCGCCCAATCCGCGGTCATGAAATCATCCGTGGTCACTGATCGCAACACAATCACCTCTTCATAACTACGATTATCGCCCATGACGCCGACGCTCTTGACCGGCAACAGAACGGCGAAACTTTGTGCGGTCCCTGCGCGCAGCAAACCAGCCAGCGCGAGTTCGCCAGTAAATATGGCATCAGCCGCGCGTAGCTTCTCCAAGCGCTCCCAGCTTATGTCTCCCAGGCAGCGAATAGCCAGGCCGGGACCGGGGAAGGGCTGCCGCCAGACGATGCTTTCGGGCAAACCCAGCGCCGTGCCGATCTTGCGCACTTCATCTTTGAAGCAGTCGCGCAGCGGTTCTACCAGCTCGAAACGAAGATCTTCCGGCAAGCCTCCGACATTATGATGCGACTTTATCGTTTTGGCGGTCGCGCTATTGGCGGCGCTTTCAATGACATCGGGATAGATGGTGCCTTGAGCCAGATACGCAATTCCTTTCAGAGTGCGGGCTTGCTGTCTGAAAACATCAATAAACAGCTTGCCGATAGTTTTCCGTTTGGCTTCCGGCTCGGTCACTCCCTCAAGCGCGCTAAGAAAATCTTCCACCGCGTTAACGGCGATGAGATTCATGCCTTGCTCGTCGCCAAAAACGCGCACGACCTGTTCGGCTTCTCCCAGCCGCAACATACCGTGATCGACGAAAATGCAAGTCAGCTGCTCGCCGATTGCGCGATGAATCAGTGCGCCGGCCACGGCAGAATCGACGCCGCCGCTGAGCGCGAGCAATACCTTTTCGTCTCCAACTTGCGCTCTGATGCTGCTGATCGCGTCATTGATGAAAGCGTTCGGCGTCCAGGCATCGCTGCAGCCGCAAACTGTGAAAAGGAAGTTGGCGAGAACGGCATTGCCTTGCGGCGTGTGCCCTACTTCCGGATGAAACTGCACGCCGAACCAGAGCTTCTCGAGATGTCCGATCGCCGCAAAAGGCGAATTGTCGGAACTTGCCAGGGCGACGAATCCCGCTGGCGGCGCTTCAATTCGATCTGCATGCGACATCCAAACTCTCAACTCACTTGGCAATTCCTCAAAGAGAAGGCTGCGAGTTGTATGTGTGATTGTGGCCGGTCCGTATTCTCTGTCGCTTGTACTCTCGACCTCACCACCCAAGACCTTCGTCAGCAGTTGCATGCCATAACAGATGCCAAGTACAGGTTTTCCGCTTTCCAGGATGAAACCAGGAAGTGATGGCGCGCCCTCGTCGTATACGCTGTTGGGTCCACCCGAGAGGATATAACCAGCAGGCTGATGTGAATTAATCTGTTTAGCTGCGCTGTCGCTAGTGAAGACCTCGGAATAGACGCCAAGCTCGCGTATGCGCCGGGCAATCAACTGCGTGTATTGTGAGCCGTAATCGATAACCGCGATACCGCGCTGTTTCAGGCCGCCCATGCTTGTCCCGCCTCGCTTATGCGCTGAATACGTCTCGTACCTTCTTGACATCCCGCTGGCATGTGAATATCTGCGATTGTCGTCGATTTCGGAGAATTCGGCTAAAAGAGCAGCTTCGCCAGCTTGAGAATCCCCTGGCTCCAGGGTACGCGGTGCGAGACGCCGCTGCGCAGCTGGATATCCTCAAGATTATCCAGGTACCATTGATAGTTGCGAATCAAGGCGTCAATATTGGAGTATCTGGGTTGGAAACCCAGTTTTTTTTCCGCCCGCTCGATTGAAATGAAGGAATCTTTGGCTGCAGTTTCATAGACCCATTTGTACAAGGGCGAAATCTGTAGCGATTCCAACAAACGCAGCAGCCAGATAGCAGGTTCGGAGGGCAAACCGGTAATCTGCTTTCCAAAACCGGCGTAATCCAGCACAGCCTGATAATCTTCGCGCATGGTCGCATAGTCTTTGGCGCCGATGTTGAAGGTATCGTTTACGGTCTCAGAGTCGAGAGTGATGCAGAGGTAAATCGCATCACAGAGGTCAGCCACATCCAGCAACTGATAACGGTTGCTGCCGTCACCAAGCATGGGGAAGCCATGGCCGTCCTTCGCCCAATCGTAAAACAGCGCAAAAACACCCAAGCGCTCTGGCCCAACAAAGGATTTTGGTCGGATTACCGGCACGATCATGCCCTGGTCGCGAAAGCCAAAGCAGAGATCTTCCGCTTGAACCTTGGCGTCGCCGTAGGCCCCTACGCCAATACGCGGATTATCTTCATGCAGGGGATGATGATCGGGGATGCCGTAGACGGCGGTTGAAGAAATGTGGATGAAGCGCTGGACACCGTGCTGACTTGCCGATTCGATCACATTCCGCGTGCCCTGCACATCGGTGCTGTAAATTTCGTCAGCTGGATAAAGCGGCAAGGCGGCGGCGGCATGCACCACAAAATCGATGCCTTCCATCGCGCGGTCAACCAAGGCGCGATCGCGAATATCGCCTGTGATGTCACTTACACGATCGCGTTCGGGATAAGCGAAGTCCGCGATATCGAGCGAGGCTACCTCGTGGTCACGATCCAGCAAATGACGCGCAAGGTTAATACCGAGGAATCCTGCACCGCCGGTTAGCAAAATACGTGCCATCTGCAGTGCCCCTCCTATTTCGATATTTCGTCTAACGTGAGCGCGAGTCTAAGACCTGTCACTTTTGATAGCAAAACTGGTTACTGCGGTGCCCGGCGATATTGTTGTTCTAGGCACAATGCCCGAAACGCGCCTTTTTTGCGGCTTGTCAGCTAATCGAGGACGTCAGCACCCTGAGCCCACGAACCCGAAAAAACCATCTCACTCAAAGCTTGTCGCTGTCGCTCCGCTGCATCGCGTTGGCGATGGGCATCGCTGAGATGGTTCAGTTGCCGTCCGCGATAACCCAGTGCGATGGCGGTATAGGGCTCAAATTGCTCAGGAATGCCGTACAGCTCGCGTGCCATATCGGGGAAGAACCCTCCCATTTGGTGCACGTAAACCTCGCGCGCCAGCGCTTGCAAGACCATTTGAGCGATGGCCTGACCCAAGTCGTGGCCGGCGTGGCGATTGACAACGTCGGGGCCGCGATACTGGTGGGCGACTGCGATCATCAGTACCGAGGCATGTTGCGCCCAGGGCTGATTGCCTTCCTTCAATACCGACAGCATCTTCTTAAATTCGCCGGGATTGTCTTTCGATGCGACGATAAAGCGCCAGGGCTGTAAATTGCTGGATGAAGCCGCCCAACGCGCCGCCTCCAAAATGCTCAACAATGTGGCCTTGTCTATGTTACGATCGGGATCGAAACCGACCGGGCTCCAGCGCCGCTTGATCAATTGATGCAAAGGCGAATCGGTGACAGCAAGTTTGTCCGGCAGGGCATTTGCCCCATTGGAAGTAGCGATAGCGAATCCCGACGAACGCCGGTAGAGCGAGTCAAATACTTTGGGCGCGATGAGCCATACCAGTTCACCTTGTCGCGCTTTCCGGCTGAAGACATCTATCCTGGCCAGCCCGCCTTTCTTCATGGCGACATTGCTACCCGTCAGTTTGTGCACTAGCAGGCTCATGTCCGGGTTATGCCCGACGAACATGATTTCGTCATCGGCGCGCATGTTCCTGGACAAGCTTTGCACATCGGACAAGTCTAAGCCGAAGTTTAGCGCTTCGCTGACGCTCACTTCCATGCCCAGCGTCTCGGCGATGATCTCCGCGGTTTGTAAAGCGCGCAAGCGTGGACTTGTGTATATCCTGGCTGGTCGGATTCCCAAATCCCTGATGACCGCAGAGGCGTTACTGACGCGACGGCGCCCACGCTCGGTCAATTCCCGCGCAAAATCGCTATCAGCCAGTTCCTCAGCGATGCCATGTCGAACAAAGAAATATCTCATTCTGTATTCCATTTAGATGATTTAATTGACAAGTCTGGCGGCCATCAAAGCTACTTGCTTGCCGCGGCCGCTGGCTTCGCTTCCTTCTTCTTTTCGGCTTTGGGTTCTGCTTTAGTTTCCGCCTTCTTTTCCGCTTTGTCGGCTCCGTTGGCGTTGCCGCCGTCTCCGTTTGCGGCTGCGGGACTGGCTGGGTTGTTGGCTTTGTTATTGTCATTGACATAGAACCCGCTGCCTTTGAATATGATGCCGGCGGGCTGAATTACGCGGCTGACAGCCTGACCCGTGGTCGGGCATGTCACCAGGGTGCTATCCAGAAATTTCTGACGAATATCAAAGGTCGTGCCGTCGTCACGGCGATAGGTATAAATAGGCATCTGCTCTCACCACCACTTGTCGTTCTTTTGCACTGACCTCGGTATAATAGCGGAAAACAGCGCGTATTTGCATATAGAATTGCCGAGAAGTCGTCGATTTTTTCTTGTGCGGTACAAGGATGTGCTGGCCGGGACATATTGTTGACGGGTGGCGTTAGCGCGAAAAGAGGTTTATTTGCAATGACCGGATTCTTGTTGCCCGCTTTTGCCTAACCTCAACACGCGTTGAACGCGTTTACGGTCATCAGCGACTTCATATCCCTTTTCAAGCCCGATCAATCACAGCTGAGAGTATGCGAGAAAGAGGCATATGTTAACGCCCTGGTTATCGGCTGTCTTCCGGGTACATGTAGACGTTGTTGCCGGTGCCGGCCTCATTGTGCTTGATATCGCCTTTGTTGTAGCGAACAGATATTCCACCGCCGCCTGAACCGCCTGCACTGTTGCCTTCAACGGCACTTTGGCGAATGATCACACTTCCATTTTGGAAACTCCTCAATCTAGCCGCGTATATCGCGCCACGTTTTCGGCGGCGCGGCCGGTGGGCTACGTCTTGCCTACGGCGCCGGGCAAGGTTGGTTCTTTGGACGTAACGGGGATGGCCGGATGAGGGAGGATGGGTTAGAGCTTGACTGCTTCCAGCACCATGGTCTCGTAACGCATTGCCATATCGCTGCCCACATGATCGCCGTGCTGCTCGATGCCGCGCAGGTGCTCATCCGTGCTTTGGCCGGGTTCGACGCGCTCAATCGTGCTAAAACCAGCCTCTTGCAAAGCCTGGCGCAAGGTCGCTTCGTCGTAGATGAACTTATGCCGCCAGCCGTGAAAAGATTGATTGATGACGTGAGCCGGGTAGTTTTCGCGGACCTGCGGACGAAAGCTGTCCATGATCCAGCGGATGTAGTCTTGCTGTGCCCGGGCGGTCGATTGTGTATAGAGCGCGATGATTTGCGCCAAATCTGGCGTGGCGATACGTATGCGTCCACCGACGCGCAGGATGCGATGGCTTTCTCGCAGCATTAGCGCCGCCTCTTCACACTCGAGATGCTCAATGACGTGCTCGCTGAAGATGTAATCCCAGCAGTTTTCGGCTATGGGGAAAGGCTGGCAAGCATCCATGAATACCGAACCGGGCGCAAATGGATACAAGGTGGTATTTAACCAGCCTGGCAACAGGTTGGAGCCGGAACCGATCTGCAGCTTGCGCAGGCGATGGCTGCCCAGGTAGCTGCGGATCTTGCCCGCTGCCACGCGTTTCCAATATGCTTGTCGCAAGCGAAAGCGTAGACTTGCCATGCGAAATCTCTCAAAGCCGTATGCGCTCGCTCGATTATATCATCGTATCAAGAGCGGCGGACCATTGTCCGGGCAAGCGATGGGGTTTGCCGGGCTGCGCCGATAGCGGTTTTGTCGCTTCGACAAACAAATGCAGCTTGGGAGCAGACCCGCGACAAGTGTCAATTCGCGGGGAGCAACGTAACAGACGAGAAGATGGCATTGAGCATGTCGGTATGCAGCTTTAGCTCACCTGGAGGCGCGACGACTATACCCAGAACGAAATTGCGCTCAAGTTCAAGCGCGAGCAGCAGGCTGTCACTACCGGCGATGGAGACAAAAGACTGGGCACCATCGCGCCCGTCAATCTTTATCGCATCCGTATCGTGATATTGAGGTACCAGCGCGTCTTCTGATGAGGAACCGACAAAGGCGTCAAGTAATCCTGCGGAGTTTCTCACGCCGATGGCTTGCACATCCTCTTCGGTCAAGAGCGACACGCTGACGGTTAAGGATCCGCTGGGGATTGCCGCATCGTCACGGGTTGCCAGCAAGCCGGGATCATTGCTTAGGATGATCCCGTTGTCTGTGACCACGTATCGCCAGGTTGTCGGGAAATGCAGGGCAAAGCCCGGACTGAGCAAGTTGCTGACGAAGCTGGCTTGTTTGAAAGGAACAGGGCTTGGTTGCGGGGCAATTGCCTCGCCACCACAACCAGCCAGCAACGCCGCGATTACCATTGCAAGAAATGCGATGCCCTTGCAGTTTGCCATAGCGCTCTGCCAATCAGTTGCATTTGATATCCGTATTTTACAGAAAACTTGATCTTTTACCAGCAAAAAGACAAGGGATCGCTGTTCAACATGAGGTACAATAGCTGCCGATTCACCTGTCTGAGGAGTGAACCATGATACGTTGCGGCATCGATATGATTGAGTGTGAGCGGATCGCCGCAGGTATCGAGCGACAGGGCGAGCGTTTTCTCAAGCGCTTTTTCACCCTGGATGAGCGACAGGATTGCCATGACAAGCCCCATCGTCTGGCGGCGCGTTTTGCTGGAAAAGAAGCAGTCGGCAAAGCCCTGGGCACTGGTATCGGGGATATGCGCTGGGTTGATATCGAGATCCGTGTCGATGATGCGCGTGGGCGACCGAGTCTTGTTTTGCATGGCAAGGCGAGGACGCTGGCGGATGAGCTTGGTTTGAACGAGTGGGATATCAGCTTGTCGCATACGGATGCCTTGGCCATTGCCATCGTCGTGGCAAAGTCTAAAGATTAAGATGACTATCCCATCTTGATCCCGCCTGTGCCGGGCCCGCCGCTAGCCAGTCAATTGAGGGTACCTGGATCTGGCAGGTTCGCGAAGAGGCGCATCAGTTTGATGGCGATTTGCAGGTTTACCCGTATGCCGGGCGATGACAAATCCACCGCGCAGATCTCTTTGATGCGCGCGAGCCGATAGTTCAAAGTACTGCGATGAATGTGCAGGGATTCCGCAGTTTGCACGCTGTTGCCGCCGGCATCCAGATAAGTCTCCAAGGTTTTGAACAGGTCCGCTTGTTTTTCCTCGAGTAGTTTGCGCAAGACCGGCACATGTGTGTTCTGATCAAGACTTTGGCGACCGGCATGAAATAAGGTGTGGATGTAACCCAGGTCTGTGAAACGCTGAATGGGCTTACGGCTTTTGATCCGCTGGGCAATTTCCAGCACTTCGTTGCATTGCTGATGCGCCGCGCCAACGCTGTCCGCTCCCTGAAAGACCGTGCTGATGCTTAGGCGTAAGGGTCCGCGAGTTGGCGATAGCCGGGCTACCAGCGTTTCTGCCAGGTCGTCCACGGCTGGCCCGGCTTGTATCAAGATTACCACTTCGCCGGCGAATTGCGCGGCTACCGCTTGCTCTTCGCTCTGCGTCAAGATTTGGTTGATGTTGCGATACAGGCTTGTCACCTGGTGAGGTGAGTCGTTGCTGATGCGAAGTACCATCATTTGCCAGGGAAGGCGCAGATTTACGCCATAGCGCAGGGATTGATCGTCTAATACGGTTTGTCGGTTGCCGTTTCCCTCTATCAGCTGGGCGATCAGACTGCCCTTGAGTGATGCTTCGGCGGTTTGCAGCGATTCCTGATAGAGCATCAGCAGCGCAGCCACCGTCGCGCCGACTTCGATCGCCATCATATCAATAGGCGAAAGCGCATGCACATCAGCAATGATCCACATGTAGCCGTAGATCTCGCCATGCACCACAATAGGCGCCAGCAGCCGTTCCATCTCCAGGCCGACATCGGGCAATACAGGCAGATATACCGGACGCAGGCTGTCGCGGATCCTCGACAGATACTCTACCTCCAGCGCATCAATCAAGAGTGGGTTGGTGCGACCGTGCAAGATCGTATAACGCCGCGCGGAATCTACCTCGGCGATATTCTTGTTGGCGATGGCTTCAAAACGTTCGTTTTCGATACTTATGGAATGCCCAACTAGATCCGCCAGCATCTCAGCCAATTCCTGGAAGCCTCCACCTTCCAGCACTAATCGGGTGAGGCGCTGCTGAATCGTGAGGGCGCGGCTGAATTTGTCGAGATTCTCCTGTGAGATGCGTTCGTTGATGGCCTTGGCAATATCGACGAAAGGCGTCTCGTAGGGTAGCTCAATCAATGGCAGATCAAGCTCGTTGCCAACTTTGCGCAGATAGTCGGGGATGTGATCCAGCATATTACCGATGGTGATAACCACCGCCACAACGCCTTTAGCCGCCAGTTGTCGCAGGAATTCGCATTGCGCATCATCGGCATCTGGCAAGTTGAACATCGTCGTCAATACCAGCTCGCCGCCGTGCAGCCAATTGGCCACTTCGGGCACACTTACATTATGCACCCAGCGGATATCCCGGGAAAGTCCAGCCGAGCCGGCAACTACCTCTGCCTTTTCGAGTATCGGCAGTCCCAGCGCCTCTGCCAGTGTCAGCATCGGTTAATCAATCGTTTTCTGTTTGATGAGATGCTGAAAAGTATAGAAGGGCAGGGCAAAATGTGCAAAGGTGAAGCGTGCCGCGCGAGCGAGGAACAAAAAAAGGGGCACCTGTAGCGGTACCCCTGGCCAACCTGCAATCTGGACGATCTAGCCGCAATCGCCAATACCTTCAATGTAATGGGCGGTGATCCAACCCTCTGCATCCTGCTGCTCGACCTTGAACCAATTCGGTGTACGCGCCAAAGCCGCCTTGGTCGTACCGCCGACAACAATACCGATTATCTCGCCAGCCGGCGCGTCGCGGAAGTTGAGGTTGAACGAAGCTGTGACTTCACAACTCTCAAGATAAACCATGGAATCCATGCTATCTGCAATGAGCATCGGATCGGCGTCGTCATCCATGCTCATGTCGTCGTCCATCATCATGTCGTCGTCCATCATCATGTCGTCGTCCATCATCATGTCGTCGTCCATCATCATGTCGTCGTCCATGCTCATGTCGTCGTCCATCATCATGTCATCGTCCATGCTCATGTCGTCGTCCATCATCATGTCATCGTCCATGCTCATGTCGTCGTCCATGCTCATGTCGTCATCCATCATCATGTCGTCGTCCATCATCATGTCGTCGTCCATGGGGGCTTCGCTCAAAACGACCGTTCCCGCGCTAGTAACATGCGTACAAAGCAAACCGTCACGTGAATATGTCTCAGGTGATGATTGCGTACGTGGTGATGTTGAAGCATCGAGGAATGCAATGGGTCCCGGTATGGAGAAGCAGACTTCTGCATCAACACTCAAGGGACTCCAAAGATCAATGGCAGAAACTACTGAAGAATCAACTAGGGACTGGACGCCTGTGCCAGCCGCGCCTACGTCGCTACAGTTTATTCCGGAAGAATCGCTGTAAACGGCAACATGCGCGGGCAAGTCGGTACAAATTCTTGTCTCTGACTGCATCATCATATCGTCCATCATCGTATCGTCCATGCTTTCCATATTGTCCATGGATTGCGCGCCCGCGACACCCAGGGAAACGAAAAGCAAAACGAAAACCACAAAACAACAGATTGCAGCTACTGAAAAACGTACTCTATTCATGACGGTTTAGCTCCTCAAAGTGATATGTGTTTCAATTAGACTCGGGCAGAAAATACAGCTTGCATCATTGGTTAACTTATACGCGGCCTCCATTTATTGCGTCACGCTAATCGTTCTAACGGTAACACATCTTCGGTGATACCTACAATGTTTCATTTGATAAAATAATCTAACCTTGGAGCGGCGAGAGATGTTCGAATTGTTTGAGTACGTCAGTGTGGGCTAAGGTTTCGGCAACGCGGCCTGATTGAGCTAGCTCATAGGAAAGTGGTGTCGCGCGGCATAGCGTCCGCTGAGATGATGAGAAAGTTGACGTTCGATATCGGTTAGTAAACCGGAGGCGCCGAAGCGGAAGAGACGATTGTTTAGCCAGGCATCTCCCAGTTCTTCTTTAATGAGGATTAACCAGTTGAGAGCATCTTTGGCGCTGCGGATACCGCCAGCGGGTTTGAAGCCGATCTGATAACCGGTCATGTCCTGATAGGCGCGGATCTCGCGGACCATCGTCAGCCCGACCTCGAGGGTGGCGTTGACTGCTTCCTTACCGGTGCTGGTTTTGATGAAATCGGCACCCGCCATCATACAAACCTTGCTGGCTTTGGCCACCTGCCATAGCGGGCCCAATTCCCCGGTGGCCAGAATCGTTTTCATGTGGGCGTCTCCACAGGCACGACGCATCTGGCAGACCTCATCGTAGAGCGCCTGCCAATTGCCAAGCAAGACATGCTCACGCGATATGACGATATCGATTTCTTGCGCGCCCGCTTCGACTGATTGATGAATCTCGGCGATGCGCTGTTCAAATGGGCTGAGGCCTGCCGGAAAGCCCGTGGAAACAGCAGCCACGGGAATGCCGCTGCCACGCAAGGCCCGCAATGCGTCGCGCACCCGCTGATGATAAACGCATACTGCCCCCACCTTTAGCGCAAGTTCCGTTGCATCAAGCGCTTCGACGATGCTATGGCGCACGGGGCTTTTGGCTTTGGCACATAAGCGGGCAACTTTCCCTGGTGTATCATCGCCGGCCAGTGTGGTCAAGTCGATCATGGTGATGGCGCGCAATAGCCATGCGGCCTGCCACTCTTTCTTGATGCTGCGGCGGGTTGCCAGCGTCTTGGCACGATTTTGCGTGGCGCTTAAGTTGACGGTGGTGTCACGTACCCAACTCATATCGAGGGGAATGCCGGGATTGCGTCGCATGCTTGATTTTGCCATAGTCTTTAGAAGCTTCATCCAGTAGCGCTGATTATAGCGTCGCCACAGCCTACTTGCTATTGTGCGCCTGTCCGCATCATGAATGCCAGCACTTCAGCAGCGATCTCGCTGCCTTTTTCTTCCTGCAAAAAGTGCCCGGCACCGCCAATGGTGATTTCTGGCTGGAGGCTTGCACTGGGTATAAGGCGGCGGAAGAATTTCGCGGCGCCACCCAGGATGGGATCGCCATCGCTGAACATGATCTGGGCTGGCTTTTGCCAATTGGACAGGATTTCGCGCGCGGCTTTCATCTCTTTAGCACCCGGCATATCCGGCGAGATCGGCACAAGTGAGGGAAAGATAGCAGCGCCCACTTTATAGCTGTCGTCAGGATAGGGCGCATCGTAAGCAGCAACAACCTCTGCCGCTAATTCATAGTTGGTGATAGTTTGGGCGACAAGTCGACCGACCTGCATCTGCGTACCGATCTTCTGACTAAAGGCGCGCCACTGCATGAAGGCCGGGCCAGGCTTTTCTTCGCCCGTTGGCAAAAAGGTATTCAATATGACAAGCCGGGCGAATCTGCCGCTGTGATTGGCGGCGATAGTCAAACCCAGAAGACCACCCCAATCCTGGCAGATCAAGGTGATATTCTGCAGGTCAAGCGTTTCGATCAAGCCCAACAGCTTGTCATAATGCATGTGATAGCTGTAGGCGTCGAGGTCGCTATACTTGTCTGATTTGCCAAATCCAATCATATCCGGCGCGACCACTTGAAATCTGCTGGCAAGCGGCGGGATCATGTGGCGGTACAAATAAGACCAGGTTGGTTCGCCATGCAAGCAGAGAATGGTTTCCGCGCCCCGGCCTTCATCGACATAATGCATGCGTGTATCGCCGATTTGCCGATAATGCGGCTCAAACGGATAGTGCGGCAAATCCTCAAAACGTTTATCTGGAGTGCGCAGTATTTTCATTGTGGCACCGAGCCTTGCTCTTATCTGCCAACCAATCCTGTCTTTGCTGGTGGCGATCCGCTTGTATAATACGCCCTGAGGTAACGCGTTGCGAAACTGAAGGGCAAGACAAATACTAGCAAGCCCCGCTGCTTTTGCACATGACAATTGCAGTTGCCGCATACCATAATCTGCTACAAAAGATAAAAGTAGGTCTTATGCTGGGAAAACTGGCCGAAGTTGAAAACCGCTATCTTGAATTAGAGAGTTTGCTGGGTGATCCGGAGATTGCTGCGGATTACGCCAGGATTGCCGATTTGGCGAAGGAACGCTCGAGCTTGCAGGATCTTGTTGATGCCTTCCGGAACTATCGCAGGCAAGCGCAGGAACTCGACGAGGCGAAGGACCTGCTGCACAATGCCGATGATGCTGATATGCGCGAATTGGCGCAATTGGAAGTCACAGAGCTGGAAGGAAGCAGTGTCGACCTGTTGGAAAAGCTGCGGTTGATGCTGCTGCCACGAGATCCGCGCGATGGCAAAAATGTCATTGTCGAGATTCGTGCTGGCGCCGGCGGTGATGAAGCCGGAATTTTCGCCGGCGATCTGCTGCGTCTATACACGCGCTACGCCGAAGCCAACAAATGGAAGGTGGAGTTGCTTGATGTTAACGAGCAAGGCAACGGCGTCTTCAAGAACATTACCTTCGAGATCAAAGGCGCCGGCGCCTTCAGCCGCTTGAAGTACGAAAGCGGCGTGCATCGCGTGCAGCGAGTACCGGTCACAGAAAGTCAGGGCCGCATCCATACCAGTACGGCGACGGTTGCCGTCTTGGCGGAAATGGATGAGGTTGATGTTAAGCTCGATATGAGTGATGTAGAGACGCAGGTCTTCCGTGCGCGCGGTGCCGGGGGGCAATCGGTCAATACGACAGATTCGGCTGTGCGCCTCATCCACAAACCGACCGGCCTGGTTGTGGAAATGCAAGATGAACGCAGTCAATTGCAGAACAAGATTCGCGCCAAGCAGGTACTGATTGCCCGTATCTATGAAGCGGAAGTGGAACGGCAACGCTCTGAGCGTGATGCGGAGCGACGCGGTCAGGTCGGCAGTGGCGATCGCAGCGAGAAGATACGCACCTACAATTATCCGCAGGGCCGTGTTACCGATCATCGCATCGGGTACAGCAATTACAACTTGCCGGCCGTGATGGATGGAGACTTGGATATTTTCATCGATCAACTGGCGACGCGGCAGCAAGCCGAGCAGTTGGCGGCGGGTGGTGGCTAGGTGATATAACGATTCCGCGTTCTGTCGCCTTAAAGAATTCTTCCGCCAGCTCAGGATGCGTTTCATTTGTGAACATACTATTTTTCATACTCGTGTTGGCCCGGGAGGCTTGCAGCCGGCAAGGAAACTTCCCGCCATCTCACTGAATATTTCGGAACTACATGAGGATATGAGCACGATTCGCGACGGGCTGCAAATGGCGCGGGAGTCCTTGCCGAACTCGGATACGCCTGATCTCGATGCACAGCTCCTGCTGGCCTTCATATTAGACGCCGAGCGCGTTTACCTCCTGGCGCACGCAGACGAACACCTCAGGGATGAAGCGTACTCGGGCTTTCAGGCGCTGCTAGGCCGCCGCGCCGACGGCGAACCCCTAGCCTACATCACAGGCAAGAAATGGTTCTTTGACCTGGAGTTCAGAGTCACGCCTGCGGTCTTGATTCCGCGCCCGGAAACTGAATTGCTGCTGGAAGAGGCGCTGCGCCTGATGGCGCAATCGCCCGCTTGCATCGCAGCGGATATCGGCACGGGCAGCGGCGCGCTGGCGGTGTCCTTCGCAAGGCGCCTGCCAAGGAGCAGGGTTTATGCGAGTGACGGCTCTATAGATGCGCTTTGCATCGCGCGCGAGAACGCCCAAATGCACGCTGTCAATGTGCGATTCCTGCGGGGCGACCTGTCACAGCCCTTGCAGCAGCTGGGCATCAAACTCGATCTGCTTATGGCCAACCTGCCGTATATCGCTACGGCTGATTTGGACAAGTTGGCTGTCAACCGCTATGAACCGAGGCAAGCGCTTGATGGCGGGCCAGATGGCTTGCATTTCATTGGCGAACTGCTGATGCAGGTGCCGCAAGTTTGCCGCCACGGCGCCTGGGTGTTGCTGGAAATCGGCGCCGATCAGGGCAATGCCGTCACGGATATGGTCGCCAGCATACTGGGATTGCGCTCTACTATCTTGCGCGATTATGCCGGGCTGGATCGCATCGCGCGCTTTCAATTCATTAAGAAAGTCTAAACGCAGAGTACCGGAAAACTCTGCTACGGCATAACGCTGGATAAGCTATAATCGAGCGAATCTAGATATGCGTCGGCAAATGACTGTGCCAAGCCGCCAAGACTTCCTTATTCGAAACGACATCATTTTCTTCAATCATGGGTCTTTTGGCGCCTGCCCCAAAGCCGTTTTCGCCGAATATCAGGCTTGGCAGCTGGAGTTAGAACGGCAGCCGATCGAGTTCTTGCTGCGCCGCCGCGAATCACTCGTGCAGCATGCAATTGATGAGATTGCCAGCTATCTCAATGTGCCAAGCGAAGAGACAGTTTTCGTTACTAACGCCACAGCCGGGCTAAATATCGTCTTGCGCTCTTTGCGGCTCAACGCCGGCGACGAAATCTTGACCACCAACCATGAATACGGCGCTATCAACCGGCTGATGGAGTTCGCTGCGCGTAAAACCGGCGCGTGCATCGTAAGGCATCAGGTGAGCTTGCCCTACCGAAATGATGAGACTTTTGTTGACGACTTCTTTTCTTGCGCGAGCAGCAGAACAAGAGCCATCGTCATCAGCCATATTACATCGCCCACAGCGCTGATCTTTCCAGTGGCGGAAATATGCCGGCGGGCGCGTGCGCTGGACATTGTAACCATCATTGATGGCGCTCATGTCCCTGGTCAGGTGCCTCTAGATTTGACAGCAATAGGTGCTGATGCCTACAGCGGCAACTTCCACAAATGGCTTTGCGCGCCCAAAGGCTCGGCCTTTTTGCATGTGCGTGCCAAACATCATGAGATTATCGATCCCTTGGTCATCTCGCACGGATGGCGTGATGGTAGCGGTTTCCGAGAAAGACGCGATTGGCAGGGCACAAGAGATATTTCCGCATACCTCACGGTTCCCGCCGCGATCGACTATCAGCGCGTACACAATTGGGATCAGGTACGCGCGGATTGTCATCAATTGGCTGCTACGGCACAGGCGCAGATATGCGACTACTTCGGGCTGGAACCGCTTTCGACGAATCAGTTTGCGCAAATGGTGACAGTTCCACTGCCCGATTGTGATGTGGAGGCCGTCAAGCAGCGTTTATATGACGAATACCGCATTGAGGTGCCGGTAGGTCGTTTCGAGGATCAGTGCGGAATCCGTATTTCGATTCAGGCATACAACACGGCAGCAGATGTGCAGACTCTGGTTTCCGCCTTGAAAGTTATTCTGGCCTAACGTTCGAAGTAAGCGACTGCAGTGATGTAATAGGTTTGGGGCGCCATATCAACAGCTTGTATCAAGCGCAAGCGGAATCCGGCGGCGAAGAGTTGCTTGCAATCGCGCGCGAGTGACGTTGGATCGCCACTGACATAAGCCAGCCGCCGAACTTGCAATCCCTGTAATTGCTTGATAATTGACGGATTGATCCCACTGCTGGGCGGGTCGACGAGCGCGACGTCATATTGGGCATTCGCGGCGAGCATATCCGCGAGTACTTCCTCCACTCGACCTTCTATGACATCAATATTATCGAAGTCCCTCAAATTGACATCGGCATCGGATACCGCTGGAGGATAACTTTCGACGAGAGTAATCACCTGGGCATGCGCCGCCATGAATGCGCTGAAGACGCCAACGCCGGCGTAAAGGTCAAGCGCGCGTTCGCTTCCGGAAAGCTGCAATGCTGAAAGCACAGTGTCGATCAGTGGCTCGATTTGCTTGATATTGGGACGAATCGACGCGCCGGCGGTCACGCGGAAATCCCGCCCCTTGATGTCGAACACGCTATGGGCATCTCCGATGAGATTGACGGGCACGTTGTCCGGCAAAATCATGTTCACGCTGAGCGGCAGATCGGTGTGCAAGGTTGGCGCTTGTTCCGAAGCAACCTTGAATATCAACATGATTCTGCCGTCTGAGCCGCGCTGCAATGTCAGACGCCTGGCAAACTCAAAGTCCAAATCCAGTTCCGCCAGAGTGGCCGGCAGATCGATATGCGACAGGTGACAGTCGGTGATGGGTTCAAGGTCGCGGCCTTGCTGCCGCCGCAGGCCCCATTCGCCGTCGTCATTGCGCCGCAGCGTCAGTACCTGATTGTATCGCCAGATTTCCTCGGCCGGGACTACCGGCTGCATGATCGTGTCGATAAGTGTATCTGGCAATCCGCCACTGCGAGAGAGTTGATCGGCGAGTACGTCCTGTTTGAGCAAAAGCTGGGCGCGATATTCGATGTGCTGCCATTGACAGCCCCAGCAGCGTCCCGGACCAAAATGAGGGCATGGTGGCGTGGCGCGATCCGCCGATGCGGCCTTCAATTCGAGGCCGCGGGCGATCAGCCGAGAGCCTCGCTCTTCGGTGATTTCTGCCGTGATGGCTTCGCCGGGCAGGACGTAGGGCACCAGTACCAGCCGACCACGAAACTTGCCCATGGCACTGCCGCCATGAGCCATGTCCCGTATGTCGAGATCGATAGTCTTGCCGATAAGCGACTTTTTGCCGGGGCGCTGCCCGCGTTTCACATGTCTTTTGGAAGAGCCTGCCATTACAAGCCTGTTTTACGCGCTACGCTCACTGGAAAGCTGCAGTAGCGTGATGCTGTGTCATTGAGCGTGAGTGGCTACAAGTCAATCGCGCAAGGCAAAGCGGACCTTTCATGTTGTACATTCGCTGGCATGCTTTCCAGGCGCCGGAACAGGCCTAGCCGGCGACATAAACAATTCCGGCATTTGCCAGTTCGCGTTGGATCAGCCGCTCAAAGATGCTATAAGGTTGCGCTCCGCTGAGAATCTGCCCATTGATGAAGAATCCCGGCGTACCGCGTACACCTGCAAGTTGCCCATCCAAGCCATCAAACTCGACCTCGTTGACATAGCGGTTTTCATCGAGGCAAGCGGTGTAGGCATCCATGTCCAGCTCAAACTCTTCCGCGGTTTTGAGGTAAAAGTCGCGGTTGAGCGAATCCTGGTTATCGAAAAATGCCTCGCGGAATTCCCAGAATTTGTCCTGCTCAAAGGCACATTGTGCTGCTGCTGCGGCCGGCGTCGATTCAGCCGTCAAGCGCGCAAAATCACGGTAAACGTAGCGGATGTATTGCCCGTAGTTTTCCAGCAAGGGCGTGAACGTCTGGTCAAAGTGGCGCTTGCAATAGCCGCAGAAAAAGTCGCTGAATTCAACGACAACTACCGGCGCGTCCGCTTCGCCAAGATAAGGATCATCATCAACCAGGGCGAAGCGCTCTGCCCCGGTATCTTCTGCCTCACTGGCCATATCGCTTGCTCGCGCAATATCGCTCTCTTCCATCACGTTTAACAAGATTCGGCGCAATTGTGTTTCGTCCACCATGACGTTTTCATTGTCGCCCGTGTTCCAAAGAAAATTGCCAATCACTATTCCGATCAACAAGAATGCGATGGCAATGACCATGTAGTTGACGGTTGAGCGAGATGCAACAGGGCCGGACGCGGATTCCACGGTATTGTCTACGCTAGTTTCATTCGACACGAGGCTTCCTTTTGCTGATTATGAACGATACCTAATCGGATTGTACCTGAGATTGACGTCGATGACTACACAGCCCGATCCGGCAATAGCAGCGACAGGCCAGTTGTCGGTGAAGCAGCATATACCAATATATGCCATTGCCGGCCTGAGCATCTATAATGAAAGTAGAGATGCAGGATTCTTGAAAACGACGAGGAGGCAGGCTTTTGGAACTTGAGCAAACCGGACTGATCGTAAAAGAGCAAAGCGGCTTCTATTGGGTTGATGCGGCCGATGGCGAAACCTACATGTGCGAGTTGCGCGGACGGCTAAAAGAAGCGGCGCAGTCAAGCGATATCGCGGCCATCGGCGACAGCGTTACGATCTCGCTTCGACGCGAAGACGGCACCGATGTCTTGATGGGCGTCATCGAAACGGTCGCACCCAGGAAAAGCGTCTTGTCGCGCGCGTTACGAACCACAGGCAAACGTGGCGCGGGCCAGGCAGAACGCGAGCAGGTCATCATCGCCAATGCCGACCGGGCGCTTTTCGTCTTCGCGGCAGCGCAGCCGGCACCCAATACGAAAATGCTTGATCGCCTGCTGGCCGCCGGCGAAAAATCCGGCATCACGGAATTGTTGGTTGTGGTAAACAAGATCGATTTGCCGAATGCAGGCTCTATCGAAAAGGACCTCGCGCCTTATGACGCGATGGGATATCGTGTATTGCAAACAAGCGCCTTGCGCGGCGATGGCATTGAAACCTTGACGACGATCTTGAGCGACGGCATCTCGGTATTCACCGGCCCATCGGGTGTGGGCAAAACCAGCTTGCTCAACCGAATCCAGCCCGGCCTGGGTCGAAGCGTGAAATCTGTCGGCCGTGTCTCCGAAGAAGGTGTGCATACAACCCGCGACAGCGCCCTGGTGCGTTTGGACAGTGGTGGTTATCTGGCCGATACACCGGGAATCCGGTCTTTGTCCGTCTGGGATATTGAGCCTGACGAACTGGATGCCTATTTTGTCGATATAGGTCGGCACGTGCTGGATTGCAAATTCGGCAACTGTACACATACGATCGAGCCGCATTGCGCTGTTCGCCAAGCGCTCGACTCGGGCCATATCGACCCGCGACGTTACCACAATTACCTTGAGCTATGGGAAGAATTGCGCGAAACCTACATCATCTACAATCGTTGAATTCGCTCTAATTACTCCTCAAATAGCTTCTCGCCATGCGACAAACGTCGCGCGATGGTAAAGGTTTGCAATTGTGAGCGCGTGGTCGGCGCATGCGCGGCCAAATATCGCGCCGCTGCGATAAGTATGTGCTGCGCCATTTCGGGCGACTTTTGCGCCCAAATCGTGTACTGATTGAAGCTCGCTTCGATGCACTGAATCGTGTGGAAATCCCGATTTTCACGTAGCAGCAGACGACCCATTTTTGCCATAAAGCGATTTGCCGATCCACCGCTGCGCAAGTATCGCGCCGCCAAGGTTCCGGCTTGGTTAACCTGCTGCTGTAGATCCAGCAGAGATTCGAATTCGTCGAGCAGCGCATCAGCGTCTGCGATCGGATCGGGTTCGGGCAATTTGACAGCCGGCACATTCAGGAAGCGGTCGAGATAGATGCTCATGGCAGCGTCAAAGATGCCCCGCATCAACTCGATTGAATCTACTCGCTGCAAGCCCTGATAGACAGCGTTGGCAAAGGTGAAGGTGTGCATGGCAGTATCCCAATCGCCGAAGTCGTTGCTGGTGTGGAAGTGGGCGATCCGCCGAGCGGCTGCATAAGCCACGATACCGGCCAGATCAAGTGCCGGTAAACCAGCACGCAAGCTATTCAGCAAGGCATCGGCAATCTTCTGCGGATCATCACCCAGAAGAACGTTCACCAAGCCCTCGATGCCGAGCAAGGGAATCTTTCCCGAGCCGGATGCAACTGCTGCCGGCAATCGCGCGAAGGCATCCTCCAGAATCACGACCAGATCAATTGGATTGCGCCAGGCATTGGATTCTTCCATGCGGCGCGCATCGGTCAAGTTAGGCACGACGGCGGTAAACGCCAGTTCGGCGTAATCCCAACCGGCCAAATCTACCGATTCCAGCGCCTTGTTGATGAAATCCAGCGTATGCCCGACATCCAGATAGCGATGGTCCGTCGCTGCAGCAAAGAGCATATCGGCGATCTGTACATCATCAGCGCCCGCTCTTAATGCCGAAACGATAGCGCGTTCGCCGGCCTGCGCATCGCGCACCTCGACGAATTGCCGAAACCATTGCTTCAAAGTTGGAATATCGGTCTCGCTATTGGGTAGCGGCCGCGGATTGAAACGTGGAGACATGCCGGCGGTGTCGGAGGCAACATCGGCCAAACCATGATACAAAGCCAACGGGTGATCTTCCTCATCCAGATTGGGGATGAGATTCATTGTGCAAGCGTGAGTCGTCAAGCCGCGTCCCCAATCCATGCCGCGGTAGGTTGTGCCGAAATCAAGTCCGCTGCGAAAAGGCTCGCCGGCGGCGATACCTTGTCTGAGCTGGTTGATCACTGCCTTCGCCACCACCAGGCTGAGGTTGTGCTGCAAGCCGTCATATAAGCGATTGCGTTGATGCTCAATGCCGTTGCCGTTGGCCTGCAAATCGACCAGGATTTCGCCATCGCGAATTTCGACCGGAAAGGCATCAATGTCGTCCGCCCACAGATCAAAGGTGCCGCCGCTCGCGAGATCAAAGCGGGCGTGGTGCCAGTGGCATGTGAGTATGCCGTTTTCTACCGAACCTTTGTCCAAGGGAAAACCCATGTGCGGGCAACGGTTGTCGACGGCATAGACCTTGTCACCATAAAGAAAGAGAACTATTGCCTTACCATTGGGATGTACGGTGATGCTACCTTTGCCTTGCAGATCTTCATAGCGGGCAACGGCGACGAAGCTTTCTTTTTCCATAACCATGAGTATCTCCTTGTCCAATTACTTGCGCTCATCTGCGCGCAATTTTGCTGTGCCGGGCTTTTGTCGGCTGGCAAGCTGAGAATCTTCTTAGTATTGTAACCTCAAAAGACGTCCGATGTCTGATCAATTGCCTTATCCAATGTCTGTCGCGATTGCTCGATCAAGGTCTGACATCAACTATGCGGCGCCACTGAAGGGCTGCACAACGCTTGCCCGTTACCAGCCTCGGTGCTAGACTGCGATTCAAGGTATGGAGGATTGCACTTGCCTGAACAAGCCCTCTATCTCAAGTGGCGACCACAGACATTTTCTGATGTTGTTGGACAAGCTCATATAACCCGCACACTGCGCAATTCCTTGGTACGTGGCCGAGTACGGCACGCTTATTTGTTCTGCGGACCTCGCGGCACTGGCAAGACAACAACAGCGAGGCTTTTGGCAAAAGCGGTCAATTGCAGACACGAAAATGCCGCGGAACGGCCATGCAACCGCTGCGCTATTTGCCTTGCCATAAATGAAGGGCGCTTTCTGGACTTGATCGAAATCGATGCGGCGTCGCATACCGGTGTTGATGATGTGCGTGAACTGCGCGACAAGATCGCCTTTGCGCCGGGCGAGGGCAGCAAAAAAGTATATATCATCGACGAAGTACATCGCTTTAGCGGCAATGCCTTTGACGCGCTCTTGAAGACCTTGGAAGAACCTCCGGATCATGCGATATTTGTCCTGGCGACCACCGAGATCGACAAGGTGCCGGCTACCATCAAGAGCCGCTGCTTGCAATTCGAATTTCGGCGTGTCTCGCAACAAGAAGTTTGCGAACGCCTGGCACTCATTGCGGAGAGCGAATCGCTGTCCATAGAGCGGAGTGCCCTGGAGCTGATCGCGCGGCAGGGCACGGGCAGCGTTCGCGATAGTATCAGCTTGTTGGATCAGATTGTCGCGGATCCGCAAGAAACTGTCAGCCTGGAAATGACGCAGAAGCTACTCGGAACCGCGACAGGCATTCACGTACATGATCTGATAGCAGCCTTGGTGGCGGATGAAGTGGCATTGGGCATACATATCATCAACAATGCGATTGACTCTGGTAGTGATCCGCGTCAGCTCGGGCAGCAGATAGTCGAGTTTCTACGCAATGTGATGCTGGCACAGACGGCGAGCGCCGATCTCGTGGTTGCGTCGGAAGAAGACAGGTTGCTCTTTCAAAAGCTGGCGGAGGCGATTAGCCGGGCGCGCTTGCTAAAGGCGATCCGCGCTTTCAATGAGGCGGTCAACAATTACACCGGCGGCTGGCAGCCGCAACTTGCGTTGGAGCTGGCGTTTATAGAGACCTCGCAGCAAGAAGCGCCCGCAAACGAGCATGCAGGCGCGCAGGAGCCCGTGAGGCAACCACGCCCTCTATCGCGATCGGAGCGGGAAAAATCCGCAACGGATCCGCCCGGCGTGACCAGTGAAAAGCAAGATTACCAGCGTGTGGAAGGCAGCACACCCGGTGAACCCCCCGCCTACTCGATCAGCAAGATCCATCAAGGCTGGATGCAGATTCTTACGCGCGTCCATCAATATAACCGCAGTATTCCGCCGCTACTGGAACATGCGCATCTTCGCGCGATTGAGGGCAATCGGCTGATTTTGGGTGTGCTGCAAGAGATATTTCAGCAAAAAATTGCCGCTCCGGATCGTGCCCAGGTCATCGAGCAAGCAATCTTTGACCTACATGATGTAAAGCTGCGCATCGAGATCCGCGTCGTAGATCAAGTTGTCCAGCCGAGCGAGCCGCAGGCTGATGCGGTAGCTGACGATGAAGACCCCTTGATCGCGGCTGGCAAGTTGCTGGGTGGAGTGGTTGATGAATCGGGTTGACCGGGACATCGCCTGGCGACTGCTCACGACACTGGTTGTCGACATCTTAAATCCCACACTTGTGATTTCGCTCGCGCTCTTTGTTAGCGTGGGTTACATAGTGACCTTGCTGATGCCGGTCACAATCGAGATCTGGCTTGCTGTATTCTGTTTGACCCTGCTCCTGCCCTTGCCTGGGCTGGTGGTGCTTGCGGGACGTAAGTGGAAGAAAAACGAAATCAGCGCAAAGCGCTTCTCCTGGCGCGCGCTTTTGCCCTTAGTACCTTTGCTGGTTTTGGCACCCAGCTTTTACGTAGAGTTCACGTCGCCACCGTTTCAGCTTATGAGCCACGGCGATATCCATTCCAGCTATGTTTATCAACTTCTTTATGGAGTAACGCCACCGGAACACGCATTCCTCGCGGGCTTTCCAGCCAATTACTATTGGTTGTTTCATGCCTTATTGGCGACCTTGGTCAAAATCACCTCACTGAGTTTGGGACAAGTTTCATCAATGGTTCTTGTAGCTGCGATCTTCAGTGGCCTGATGTGGTTGGCCCAGATACTAGTTTTGCTAAGGTTGGCAAAGCCCCGCACAATTTATCTCGGTTGCCTGACCCTAGCCGCATATTGCGCGCTCAATCTGACTGGGTTCATCAGCTTGTCAGCCTACGTGTTGAGCGCAGGAGAGTTGCCCGATTTGTCAAGTATAGGGGCAATGCGGGTCATGTTACTTGATGGCGCAGACCATCGCTTGTTTTCGACGATTGATAAAATGCTGGAGTTGAGCAGCATGACACTTGGAATGACTGCTTTTTTGGCCGTGCTATATTCTTGCGTAAGGATGCTTGTAGGCAAGCTCGACCTTCTTTTGTTGATCCTCATTTCAGCTGGTGGATTGCTTTCCACTGCTGTACAACAAGTCGTAACGCTTTACATCGTCGTTGTGCTTCTTGCCGGCGTCGTTCTGACAGTGGCGATATATGCGCTTCGCAAGCAGAATGGATTCGGAGCAAGCGCGATTGTTTTTCGTGATATTCTTGGCGGTTTTTCCCCTTTTCTTATTTTGTTATGGTTCGCTTTCAGCGCTTCACTTGCCTTACCACTTCTAAAATATATTCGCGATTTAAACTACAATTCCATTGGCGCGATTCGATTCGGTCTTTCAGGGAACAACAACATCGCCATGATTATCGCTGGCTTCGCGCTTCTTTTGCCCTTTTACTTCGTTCAGTGGTTTTACGTCCTAAAGCGCGAAAATCGCCTTGAGTTATATTTTCAGGTTTGCACCACCCTAGCCTTGGGCGTAACAACGGTTCTGGCATTGCCTCATTGGAATCAATACAAAGGCGCATATTGCCTATCGGTCGTGATAGCGATCTCTACGTTATTCGTATTGCGTATGTGGCAACAAAGCGATAGCAAGTTGTGGCGATATTTTGGCTGGATGCTGGCAATGGCTTTCTTCGTACTAGTGATAATGAAACTTATATACTTAGGCTACTTCTACGTCGAGGGAGAGATCCACAAAGAAATCGACGGCATTGAGTATGACGGCATTCACATCGAGTACCACAGCGAAATCCTCGATCAACGCACAGCAGCATATTTCTGGATTCGTGACAATTCGCCATATGATGCAGTTGTCGTAACCCCGCTATACATTTCTCGCTTCTCGAACGTTGTTTATGAACGATTGCCGTTCATAAAACGCAACCAGTACATTTTCACGAGCAACATAGATGCATACGACTATCGAGTACAACAGCTTTCAATCTTTTACGATGACGGTACAACCGACGACGAATATAAGAAGCTGCTGTCAGATATGGAATCTCAGCTACCAGGAATACCATTCTACGCTGTGGTAAAAGACACTGAAGTTGGTCAACAGACAATGCTTGAACGCCGCGCGAAACTGGTCTACAACGATCAAAACAACGAGGCAAACGTGTACTTGTTGAATCCGGATTCTGAAACTTCATAGACGGAAGGGGCCAAATGGAGAAAGTGAATCGAATGTTTTCCGCTGCAATTATCGACATTCTCAATCCGCAAATCGTGATTTCGCTCGCGCTCATTGTTAGCGTGGGTTACATATTGACCTTGCTGATGCCGGCTAATATCGTGGATTGGCAAGTTTTGTTTTGGCTGACACTGATCTTGCCTTTGGCTGGGCTGGTGGTGCTTGCAGGACGTAAGTGAAAGAAAAACGAAATCAGTGCAAAGCCCTTTTGCTGGCGCGCGCTTTTGCCCTTAGTTCCCTTGCTGGTGTTGGCACGCAGCTTTTACGTCGAGTTCACGTCGCCACCGTTTCAGCTTATGAGCAGCGCGTTGTCGAGCAAGAGCGCTTTTACGACGAAAGCATGGCCGTAGACGACTATTTGCAGCTTTTACGCAAGATGGAAAGCGAATTGCCGGGTCGAACTCTTTAAGCTGTAGTAAAAGATTCAGAAGTCAGCAAGCAGGTCATGCAAGGGCGAGGCACTGAACTGGTTTTCGAGCACGAGAACGAAGGCGCCAATGTATACTTGTTAAGCCCCGCCAGCGAAGCATTAGTTTCCGGGCAGGCTGAGTTGGAGTCGGAATGAAGCTTATCACCACGCTGGTCATCGAAGTTCTGAATCCGCTGTTGTTGATATCTTTGGCGCTATTTGTAAGCCTTTGTTACATCTTGTCATTGCTGATTCCCGTCAGCATCGCGGAGTTGCAATCGCTTTTCTGGCTATCTGTTATCGTGCCCCTGTTTGGGTTGATTATCCGCGCCAGGACCAAGTGGCGTGAAGTCACTCACAAGCTGCAGCCGTTTAGCTGGAAGGCGCTGCTACCATTGCTTCCCTTGTTAATCCTGGCGCCAGCTGTCTGGGCGGAATTCGCGCATCCCACCATGCAGATCACGCACCACGGTGATATTCACATCGCCTTTATTCATCAACTGCTTTTTGGCAATACGCCGGCCGAAAATGTTTTTGCAGCCGGTCTCCCTTCTAACTACCACTGGCTTTACCACGCCTACCTCACTCCTTTTGCACAATTCTCGTCCTTCAGCCCGGCCTCGGTTGCCTCGATTGTAAATGTCGTCGCCATATATAGTGGCTTGCTCTGGATCGGGCAGACCTTGCGGCTTCTTAAGCTAGGCAGATCCAATACCCTGCGTTTTGGTTTCTTGATTCTGCTGGTCTTTTTTTCGGTGAATATCACTAGCAGCCTCAGTCTGTTGACCCATTTCGTCAACGGAACTTATGAGCCTTATGCTTTTGATATTATGCTCCTGCCCGGTGCGAACGTCCGTCTGCACAGTACACTGGGCAAGGTATTCAACTTCCAGAGTATGACACTTGGCATTGCGATATTTGCTGCCGCTCTCTTTGCCTTTGTCAAGCTAGTGAAAGACAATGCCGAGCCGAATACGCTGGTTTTGATTTCGGCCTGCGGTATCGCGACATTGGCAGTGCGTGAGATCGCCGCTCTGTACATTGTCTTGGTCCTGCTTGGCGGCTTCGCGGTAATGACCGGGCTTGAATGGCTGCGTGAGGGAGACATAAGGACGCAGGTCCGCAAATTCTGGCAAAGACAGACCGGTATGGTTTCCCCCTTGATTCTGTTGATCTGGTTTTGTGTCAGCCTGGTTCTTTCGGTCCCGCTGGTGAAATACAATCTCGATATTGCAAGTGGCTTCAAGCTCGGGCGCCCGTTCGGTCTCAGTATTCCCAACGTCAAAATGATTATCGCTGCGCTCTCGCTGTTCTTGCCGCTCTTCGGGATGCAGACGATTTGGGCTCTGAAAAAGGGGAAACGCGCGCAGCGCTTCCTGCAACTCAGCTGTGTCTTGGGCTTGGCGCTTTCAACAGTCCTGACGTTGCCCGATACTAATCAAGGGAAAACCATATTCCTTTCGTCTATGTTGGTCGCCATATCCGCACTTTCGGCCTTGAAGAATCTGCGACAGCTTGGCAAGCGGTATTCGCGGATCGGTAATGTGCTGGAGCTGCTATTCATTGTCTTGGTCGTTTCGCAAATTGCTTACGTATCATCCAATTTTTTGAATAAAGTAAGGGCGTATGGAGACACCGGTCATCGCTTCATCGGGAGGCATATCGAATCTGCAGACGATGTTGATGGGCGGTTGCCAGCTTATCGCTGGATACGCGACCGTACGCCCTACAATTCAGTTGTATTATTGCCCTTGATTCCCACCAAGTATTCGAACCTGTTTCACGAACGGATGCTCTACGTCCGGATATTGCAACTTCATTTTGGCGCTAGCAAATTCGGATATGCCGAGCGCATCGCCGAGCTTGATGCATTCTACGATGGAACCACAAGAGGGGAAGACTATCAGCGACTATTGGACAAGATGCAAAGCAGGGTGCCGGGCCGGCCAATTTACGCTGTAGTGAAAGATGGTGAAGTCAGCGCGCAGGATATGGAAGAACGTGGCGCTAGACTGGTATTTGAACCGGCAACGAACGTTGCAAAAGTGTATTGGCTAAATCCCGATTCTGCGCCATGAGAAAAGTGTCGTGAGCGATAAGGAAGATGCATGAGATTGGTGACCAGTCTGCTTGTCGAGGTGCTGAACCCGCTCTATTTGCTTTCTCTGGGCATCTACGTGAGTATAGGTTACGTTCTCACGCTGCTTTTCCCAGTTACTATTGATACCTGGGTCGCACTGTTTTGGGCGTCCTTTCTGATTCCTTTGGTGTTGTTAATAATACGCGCTTATCGGCGACATATGAGAAACGCTTTTAGTCCGGAAGGATTTTCCTGGCGGTCGCTCTTGACATTCATTCCATTTTTGGTCCTGGTGCCTGGATTGATCGCGAAAGTGGCCTCGCCTTCATTACAGATTTATCACCACGGCGATTTTCACGGCGCATACATCAACCAGTTACTGTACGGCTCGACGCCAACAGAGAATATTTTCTTGGCCGGTAGTCCTTCCAACTACTATTGGCTCTTCCACGCATACATGGCGCCAATAGTGCAGATCACGTCACTGAGCCCGTTGCTAGTTTTGACGGTTTTCAACATTGTGGCCATCTTGAGCAGCCTTCTGTGGATTGCACGCATACTCATCTTCCTGGAGCTATGTCGCCCTCAAACGCTATTCTTTGGCTTCGCCATCTTGTTTGTTTACTGTTCAGTGAATCTGATCGGTGTGTTAAGCCTCTTAGGACAGAGTTTTTCCAGTGTGGAAATTGCGGAACTGGGAACTACAGACTCGCTGCGACTGATGCTTCTTCAAAAGGCCGATCTCCGTTTACACAGCACTTGGGGCAAGGTCTTGTCTGTCACTAGCATGCCACAGGGATTCGCCTGTTTTGTAGCTACTCTCTATGCCTGTCTTCGGATCATATCGCGCAAGGTTGATCTTTTCTCACTATGCCTGATATCAGCTAGTGGCATCGTCGCGGCAGCAGTACAGCCAATTGTTACCTTGTATATAGTAGTTCTGGTAGTAGTACTTCTTCTATTTGAAGTGTCGGGCGTATTTCTTCGGCCCGGATATGCGCCAAGTAACCGGGAACACTGGCTGGAAACACTGCGGAGTCGCCGGCTGCGTATGTGGATGTCTTGGCTGGTGCTTAGCGCCATCCTAAGCCTTCCCCTGCTTGATTATTTGCAATTGGCCGCAAGTAATGGTCCTTGGCAGACACTGGCAGTGTTTATAACCGGTGAAGAAATATTGATGGTCGTGTCTGCCACATTGATATTGATTCCGTTTGTGGCGCTGAAAACCGCGTTTGCATTTGAGAATGGTGGCAGACAGAGACTATACATCCGGCTGTGCATCCTTCTGAGCCTGATCGCGGTAGTTACGATTGACTTTCCATACAACAACCAATACAAGGGTGTATTTCTGCTTTCAATCTTGATGAGTTTGTCGACGCTCTACGCCTGGCATCTACCGCTTTGGGAACGGAATCATTTTCTGAGGCGGGCACGCTGGCTGTTCATTTGCTTGCTTTTTGTCCTGGTCTGCTTGAAAGTCTCATATATCAATTTCGTTTTCTCGACAAAACAGAAAAACACATTCTTCTACGACGGAAAGCACGTTTCGCTTACAAGTCAAGCAAACAAACGCGTGCAGGCATACTATTGGATTCGCGAAAACACACCAGGCGACTCTGTCGTAGTCCTGCCGCTCCATCTAGGCAAATTCAATTATTTGCTCCACGAGCGTCTACCGTATGTCAAGGCTTCGCAGTGGGGTTTCGGAGAGACTGTACCATCTTATGCGTCGCGCCGAGACGAAAACGCTCTCATTTATCAGCGAACGACAACGGTTGACGAGTATAAAACGATAGTACAAAACATGACAAATGACGTGCCCGGGCTGGCATTTTATGCAGTTGTAAGAGATAGAGAAATTGACCCGGAAATGATGGCCGATCTAGGAGCCGAATTGGTTTTCGAGCATTGTGGCGATGGCGGCAATGTGTACTTCCTGAATCCCGATCCGGCACCATGAGAAGCCGCCATGGGTAGTCAGGTGGGTCCATGAGATTAGCGACGATTCTGCTTGTAGAAGTGTTGAACCCGCTATTTGTCATCTCGATCGCGCTTTATGCCGGCATGGGATATATTCTCACTCTTTTGGTGCCGGTCGATATTTCACATTGGCAGATGCTCTTCTGGGTAACGTTGCTGCTGCCGCTCGGAATGCTGCTGTCGCGCGCAATCCACAAATGGAAACAAGGACAAACACCTAACCCTACGTCCGCTTGGAAGCGAGTTCTGCCCCTGCTGCCCTTGTTGATTTTTATACCTGTATTTGGCGCTGAACTAACTTACCCCAACCTGCAGCTGCCGGGACATGGAGATTTGCACGCCGACTATGTATTCCAATTGCTCTATGGTTCAACACCAATTGACAATGCCTTTGTGCCCGGTTATCCAGCGAACTACTACTGGCTGTATCACGCTTATCTGGCCGCACTTGTATCGATCACGAATCTTAGTGCGCCAACAGTGGGTTCCATTGTAAATCTAATCGCTATCTTGAGCAGCCTGCTGTGGATTGGGCAAGCGCTGATTGACCTGGGCGTGGCAAATGCTAGAACGGTCAAATTGGGTCTGCTAGCCGTATTGGTCTATTGTTCTGTCAATATGACAGGTGCAATCACCTTGATTGGCCAGATCATCAATGATGCCAACGTACTGAGAACGTTGAGGTTCATGCTTCTCGAAGGCGCTGACCGACGATTGCACAGCGCCTTAGCCAAGGCATTGAATTTCGGCAGCATGGCCTTAGCAATCATGTTTTTCTCGGTAGCGTTCTACGCTTGTATCAGAATCGTACAGCGAAAACCGAACCTCTTTACTCTCGTCTTGATCTCGACAAGTGGCATTTCTGGTTTAGCTATGCAGCAGATGGCGGCGCTTTACATTGTCGTGGTATTACTTGGCGGCGTAGTCCTGACTGCTTTATTCTCGCTGGTAGGTGTCAAGAACAGTTTTCCCGCGTAACGTTCGTATGGCGTGAAATCAAGAATGGTGTTAGCCCGGCGCTACTGATATTATGGTTGTCAATCAGTATGGGTATGTCCCTGCCACAGTTAATCTACATCGAGAGGTTCGCAAGTGGCAACAACGCTGGGATTTCGCTGCGTTTTTTTGACAACTTCAATATCAGCATGCTCATTGCGGCACTTGTGCTGTACTTGCCGCTATTCCTTTTGCAATCGGTGTACATCTGGCGGCGGAAACAGCCAGCTGAACGCCTTATCCAGATATCGTGCATGCTCGGCCTTCTGTTGACAACGTTTATTCTATTGCCTGATGACAATCAATACAAAGGCGTTTTCTTCACGGCGATTCTTATAGCCACATCGACACTCTTTGGCCTGAAGTTGTGGTTCACCAGCAGCAACGTTTTCCTTCGCTATTTCTCCCGCATAATCCTGGTGGCGTTTGTCTGTTTGACATTCGCAAGAATCGCCTGGGTCACCCACTTCTACCTGCAAAAGGGAAGCCATGAGCCTTTCTCTTATGACGGCATACACATTCTATATCAAACAGAAAATGATGCTCCGATGGCCGCATATTATTGGATACGCGACAATACGCCTCCCGAGTCGATCGTGATCTGGCCAGTCCAAACCTACAGGTACAACTACGTATTTCACGAGCGTCTGCCTTACGTGAAGAAAAAGCAGGATTTGTTCACAGAAAACATACCCGCTTATGACGAGCGCGTGGAAGCGCTTTCGCGTTTTTACAGTGAGGATACGTCTCCCGAGCAATACCAGATACTACTGGCAAAGATGCTTGAAGATTTGCCCGATCGGCCATTTTATGCCGTTGTCAGAGACGCGGAGGTCAGCCAGCAGGCAATGGCCGAACGCAGCGCCAATCTGGTATTTGAAGATAGCGCGGACGGCGCCAATGTTTACTGGCTGAATCCCGCAGTGGCGACTGAAAATTAGCGACCACATGTTAGGAATACGCATGAGGATTGTGACGATCCTTGTTATCGAAGTACTGAATCCGCTACTGGTGATGTCGTTCGCCTTATTTGTGAGCTTGGGATATATCCTCACCTTGCTGATGCCGGTGGACATATCGCACTGGCAAGCTCTGCTCTTGCCCAGTACGCTGATTCCTTTGGTTTGGCTATCAGCAGGGGCGTACAGAAGCTGGAAACAAAGTCCGCACGATTCAGAGCACGCTGCTTGGCGCGTGCTACTGCCATTTGTCATCCCTGCGCTTGTCCTGGCACCCGGTCTCTATGCGGTGATCACCAGCCCCACCGTGCAAATACTGTCTCATCCTGATATTCATTTCGGGTATATCTATCAGTTGCTAAATGGTTCCACGCCACTTGAAAATGTGTTTGTCGCTGGCTATGCCGCTAACTATTATTGGCTGTTCCATGCATTCGCGGCAGCCATCATCGAGACTACCTCCTTAAGACCACCCTACATTCTGTCAGCGGTAAATATTCTCGCAGTGTTTAGCAGCCTCTTGTGGATCGGACAGACCCTTGTTGCCCTTAAACTTAGCAAGCCGCGCACTTTGCATTTGGGCTTGTTGGCGGTGTTTGTCTTTTGCTCGGTGAATGCTACCGGCATCCTGAGCTTGCTGGCACATCTTGCCAATGGTACATTTGAGCCGGACAATTTGCGTCTCCTCGTGCCAGACGGTGGACACAAGCATCTCCATAGCGCTTTGAATAAACTGACAAATATCAACGCGATGGACTTGGGGATCGCTGCTTTTGCGGCATCCTTCTATAGCTTTGTCAAGATCGTGAAATCTGGCATCGAGCTCCGCACGCTTGTGCTAATCTCAGCTTGTGGTATTGCTGGCTTGGCGGCAAATCAACTCGCAACGCTTTATATTGTGGTGGCTTTGCTGGGAAGCCTCTTCATCATGGCGGTATGTCACTGGCTGCGTAGTGCCAAAAAACGCGAGACGGTATTAGTTTCTTGGAATCGGCTGAAAAGCGAAATACCTCCGCATTTCATCGTATTGTACTTTGTTATAAGCCTTGTTCTGGCCATCCCATTGCTAAAATACAACTATGATATAGCTTACAATACTCGTGGAGATTTTGGATTTGAATTGCTCAATCAATATAATATTGCAGTGTTGTGGGCCGCTTTTGCACTGCTCTTGCCATTGTTCGTTTTGCAGTGGGTTTATGTCCTGCGGAGGGGCAATAATGTCTCTTACTTTATTCAACTAAGTGGTGGGCTAGGCTTGCTGTTGGGATCGGGTTTGCTCATCACTATCGACAACCAATACAAAGGTAGTTACTTTCTGTCTATAGTGTTGGCAATGTCGTCATTGCTCGCATTGCAAAGATTGAAAAACAGTGACAGGCTGGTTTGGAAGCGTGCCGGCCGCATTATTGCGACGGCCCTGTTTGCCTTAGTCTTCTCGCGGATAATCTATGTCGATCTGTTTATGCTTAACAAGGGGCAAACCAGCAAATACACTGGATTTGCCTATGACGGCGAGCATATAGCGCATTCGGTTGATCGGGCAGGCCGCTTTGCAGCATACTATTGGATTCGAGACAATACGCCGGCTGATGCCCTGGTTATCACGCCGATCGACGGTTTCGTCTTCGCGAGTGTTTTACCCGAACGACAATTCTACGTCAAGCGAGCACAATTCACCTATACCGCCAATATCCAAGCTTATGACCGGCGCGTACGTCAACTGAACGCGTTTTATCGCAACGACACTGGACCGGAAGAATATCAATACATGAGCAGAAATCTCGCGAGACACTTCCCAGACCGCCCGTTTTTCGCTGTCGTCAAAGATTCAGAAGTGAGTCCTGAGGTGATGAAAGGGCGCGACGCTGATCTGGTCTTCGAGCACCCTGCCGACGGCGCCAACGTATATCGGTTGCATCCGAAACCTGACGCGCCCCAGGAAGGCTGATCGATCAAGTGCGGAAAGCAAACCTTCAAAGACGAATGGGAGAAATAACATGAGCAAGCGACGCGGTAGCAGGCGGGGTTCGTCAGCGGGTATGCCCGGTGGCGGCAATCCGATGGCGATGTTGCAGAAAATGCAGCAAGACATGGCGGATGCGCAGGAGAGCCTCGAGCAGGAAACCGTCGAAGTATCGGTTGGTGGTGGTGCGATCAAAGTATTGATCACTGGGCATCAGCGAGTGCAAGCCGTAGAGATCAATCCCGATGTCATTGATGTGGATGACAAAGAATGGGTTAACGATTTGCAGGATTTGCTGGTCGCGGCGGTAAACCAGGCCATTGAGCAGAGCCAGGCGATGGCTGCCGAGCGGATGGAAAACATTACCGGCGGACTTGGCAATATTCCCGGTTTAGGCGGATTGCTGGGCTAGGGAAAATGTGAAATCGAACTCGCAGCGTCACTGCACATCTCATCTCATCTGTTGTAGCCGGGCAAGCCTATGAGCAGCGCGATTCCCGAACCGGTCACCAAGTTGATCGAAGCATTCTCACGATTGCCGGGTGTGGGACCTAAGACTGCCTCCCGGCTTACCTTTTATCTGCTGCGTGCCGCCGATGATATGTCGCTTGATTTGGCTGCGGCCTTGGTCAATCTCAAGGAACTGACACAATTCTGCAGCGTCTGCTTCAATATTACGGTGGAAGACCCCTGTCCTATTTGCAGCTCATCAGAGCGAAATACGGGAACAATCGCAATTGTCGAGGAGCCGCTGGATTTGATGGCGATCGAACGGACGGGGATTTACCGGGGTCGATATCATGTCTTGCACGGCGCTATTTCGCCGGTGAGCGGTGTCGGACCGGACGATCTCAAGATCCGCGAATTGCTGCGCCGCCTAGAAGACGGACAAACCCGCGAGCTGATTATCGCCACCAACCCGGGCATGGAGGGCGACGCCACCGTGATGTATCTGCAGCGAGAATTGGCTGCGACCGAAATCACGGTGACCCGATTGGCGCGCGGTCTACCGACAGGCGGCGATCTGGAATACGTAGATTCGCTGACCTTGATGAGGGCGTTGGAAGGCCGCAGCCCATTGTGAGCCCCCTATTCCGTCCTAACCATCTACGTAGACGAATTTCAAAATTGTCCTTTCTAACACAAATGACGACGGAAGAATGTTTGCTGCTTTGCGGATAGAAGTGCAAAAGAGATCTTGCGCGCCCTAATCTGTGTAGAATTCCGGGTGAAGAGGTGAATTGCATAGAAATTCGGAGAAATACCGGAGACGCCGTGCGCAATCCGCCCCGTTACGATCCCGTATGCGAACTTTCTGCTGTAAGAAATCTTCGAAAATTGTCGAATTTTCAAGACGCGGGCAATGTGATGAAAGTAGCAAAGGCGGTTGTCGGCTGGAAACCGAGTTATTATGGCGTAGCTGGCAACTAACGATATTCATGTAGGGAGGGCCCAAATCGATGGATAGTTTCAAGTCAGACAAGGTCGCGAAGAGGGTTTCGTCGACGCGCGGTGTCGCGAGAACGGCTGCCCAATCGTTAGATCGTACGGAAGTTTCCAAACGGATTGACAAGAAAATCGCGGAATTGGGTGACTGGAGAGGCGAGACCTTGGCTAAACTCCGTAAGCTCATCCGCGAGGTTGACCCAGAGGTGGTCGAAGACTGGAAGTATATGGGGACGCCCTTCTGGTCGCACGAGGGGATGTTTGCACTCGCCGACGCCTTCAAGGACAAGATGAAGCTCACTTTTCACCACGGAGCCCAGCTCCCTGACCCGAAGATGCTCTTCAACGCGGGCTTGGGTGGGAAAAAGTGGCGGGCGATTGATTTCCGCGAGGGAGACAAGATAGACGTGACCGCGCTCAAGGCGTTGCTGCGCGAGGCGGTGGATTACAACACCAAACACAGAGTACCGAAGAGCAAAGGATCGAGAGACATTTAGCACAAATCCGTCCGTTGCCCCTATGGACGTTGCCGGTCAACCGCTCCACTGAGTCCCCAACCTGATCTTACTTGTGGCGTGCACGACATCCCCGACCATGGACCCGTCCCTGATGCCCGCCGCTCTGCCTCTTTGGGAGGTCCTTCTCCAAGAGGTGGGCGCATATTGCCCGAGATCATCAGCTGCCTGTCGGGGCTCAGTGGCCGTTTACGCTTCGCGAAGGTCCAGGCAGATTAATTCCAAGATTGCCTGTCACTCTTACGATGACGATGGTAGAATGCTCGCTGCTCTGCAGAAAGAAGCGCAACAAAAACACTCGCGCCCAATTCTGCAAAGAAGCCTTGACAGGTTAGCGCATAATTGTTAATCTGATTGGGCGATGGTGAGGGTAAAGGTCTCTCGCCGTTTTTGTCCCACAGGGGCAGTGCATATTAACAGCAGAATAGTGGGTTAAGACAGAAGAAGATGGACCCTTGAGAGTACGGAGAGTTTGATCCTGGCTCAGGATGAACGTTGGCGGCGTGCCTAACACATGCAAGTCGAACGGTAGGTTCCCTTCGGGGAGTTGAGAGTGGCGCACGGGTGAGTAACACGTAACTGATCTGCCCTGTAGAGCGGGATAACTTGTGGAAACATGGGCTAATACCGCATGAGCTCACGGTAGTTAGAGAGCAGTGAGAAAATGCATATGCGCTACGGGATGAGGTTGCGTCCCATCAGCTAGTTGGTGAGGTAAAGGCTCACCAAGGCGATGACGGGTAGGGGACCTGAGAGGGTGACCCCCCACACTGGGACTGAGACACGGCCCAGACTCCTACGGGAGGCAGCAGTGAGGGATATTGCACAATGGACGGAAGTCTGATGCAGCGACGCCGCGTGGGCGAAGAAGGTTTTCGGATCGTAAAGTCCTTTTCTATGTGACGAGATAGGACGGTAGCATAGGAATAAGTGTCGGCTAACTACGTGCCAGCAGCCGCGGTAAAACGTAGGACGCGAACGTTATCCGGAGTTACTGGGCGTAAAGCGCGCGCAGGCGGTCAGCTAAGTCTTCTATGAAAGTTACCGGCTAAACTGGTAGAGTGTAGAAGAAACTGTCTGACTAGAGAGAAATAGAGGGAAGTAGAATTCCGGGTGTAGTGGTGAAATGCGTAGATATCCGGAGGAATACCGGTGGCGAAGGCGGCTTCCTGGATTTCCACTGACGCTGAGGCGCGAAAGCGTGGGTAGCGAACGGGATTAGAAACCCCGGTAGTCCACGCTGTAAACGATGTACATTAGGCGTTCGGTTGTCGTTAGGCAATTGAGTGTCGCAGCAAACGCGATAAATGTACCGCCTGGGGAGTACGGTCGCAAGGCTAAAACTCAAAGGAATTGACGGGGGCCCGCACAAGCAGCGGAGCGTGTGGTTTAATTCGAGGCTACGCGAAGAACCTTACCTGGGTTTGACATGCTGGTAGTACGGAAGCGAAAGCGGAAGGACCCTTCGGGGAGCCAGCACAGGTGCTGCATGGTTGTCGTCAGTTCGTGCCGTGAGGTGTTCGGTTAAGTCCGCAAACGAGCGCAACCCTCGGAGCTAGTTACAAGTGTCTAGCTCGACTGCCCGTGACAAACGGGAGGAAGGTGGGGATGACGTCAAATCAGCATGGCCTTTATATCCAGGGCGACACACACGCTACAATGGTCGATACAATGGGTGGCGAAGGCGCGAGTTGGAGCGAATCCTAAAAAGTCGATCTCAGTTCGGATTGCAGGCTGCAACTCGCCTGCATGAAGTCGGAGTTGCTAGTAACCGCGAATCAGCACGTTGCGGTGAATACGTTCCCGGGCCTTGTACACACCGCCCGTCACGTCATGGAAGTTGGTCGAGCCTGAAGTCGGGAAGCTAACCTTCGGGGGGCTACTGCCTAGGGCAGGGTTGATGACTGGGACGAAGTCGTAACAAGGTAGCTGTAGCGGAAGCTGCGGCTGGATCACCTCCTTTCTAAGGGAAGTGTGAGCGCGCGAGTGCTTGCACAGAGAAAGTCAGTTACAAAAGGTGTAAAGGGGGCGAGTCGAATCTGTCTAACCTGCTATTGTGCTGTTAATATTAAGAGCAGAAAGTGTTGGATTTGGGGCTGTAGCTCAGTTGGTTAGAGCGCACGCCTGATAAGCGTGAGGTCGCAAGTTCAAGTCTTGCCAGCCCCACTTGGGGACATAGCTCAGTTGGGAGAGCGCCTCGCTTGCACCGAGGAGGTCAAGGGTTCGAGTCCCTTTGTCTCCACTTCCACAACAGCGCCCACAGAATTTCACAAGATCAGGTCGAGATAACCACTGGATCACGCGCAGTACCCTACAATTCCCCAGCAATAATGGAGCTTTTGTCGATATTACTTGACAACGTGTCTTTGGCTCGGTTACAGTCATAAACGGGACAACAGCGTAACATTTACGATTTCGCATATCGTTTTCGATTTACGAGAACATCGGTGAGTACTTTTCATTGTGCCTGACTCGAATCGAAGTCTTCCGGGCAACGAATTCCGCGGTCAGCAATTCGAATGTGCCAAGTTTGGGAGGTGATTTGTGAGAAAGCGACTTTATTCACTTTCAGTAGTACTTTTCTTCAACTTGGTTTCCCTGTCGTTAATCGTTTCCGTAGTGCTTTACAGAACTGATTTCATCTTTGCGCAGAGCAATGCAGAAGAAGAAGTCTCTCCCGCTTTGGTTCCGCGCAGTACGTCAATTGAAAACGACAATGACGAAGACGATGACGATCGTGACGGCGACGATCCACCGACGGACAACGATGGTTACGACACGCCGCTACCGACAACGGACAACGATGGTTTTGATACCCCGCCGCCGCCAACGGACAATGATGGCACGGATAGTGACGGCTACAACACACCGCCACCGACGGACAACGACGGCTACGACACACCAGTACCGACAGATCATCGCGCCACGACCGGCATTCAGACGCAAACATGGAGCGTCAGACCAGGCGACACATTATCGCATATTGCCGCGTACTTGGGAATTCCGCTTGATGATCTGAAAAGGCAGACGGCAAATCCCTCCATGATTTACCCGGGTAAGGTACTTTATTATCTTAGCGAACAGCGAATAGATACGCCGCCACCGTTCACAGATAATGATGGTACAGACAGCGATGGTTACGACACTCCACCACCGACCGACAACGATGGCGTCAATACCGATCAGCAGCCCTACACCGACAACGATGGCGTCAATACCGATCAGCAACCCTACACCGACAACGATGGCGTCAATACCGATCAGCAGCCCTACACTGACAACGATGGCGTCAATTCCGATCAGCAACCCTACACTGACAACGATGGCACTGATAGCGATGGCATCGACACCCCGCCGCCGACAGACAACGATGGCACCGATAGTGATGGGATCGACACACCACCGCCGTCGCCCGCCACACCGCCACCGTCGCCCGATACACCGCCCGACAGCGACAACGACGACAGCGATAACGACGATAGCGACTAGCAAACATGACATTAGCAGCCGTCGCGCGTCCATATTTCGAGCGAGTTGAAGTTCCTGACGACCCCGCCTTATCGCAGCTCCCTAATCTCTTTGATCCGGATTGGGTTTGGCAAAGGATAAAAGAGCGTGCAAGCGGGCAACATCAGGAACCTCATCGAATTCGGATTCACCACTTTAATCACAGTATTGGCAACAGCGCTACTGTCAGCTACGAGCTCGTGTGGCCGCAAGACGAGTATCTGCCCGCTGAATATTTCGTGGCCACGATTGCAGGTGATGATTCCCTACAGGTCTATCGGTATCCTGAAGATCCGAAGTTGCCAGGGCTCGTCGATGCCGCCCAACCTGATACGGCTCTCCGCCTCGTAAACGACCACGTACTGACGGTGCCTGTCCGTCGTGCGCGCGTTCAGTTGATCCGGTATAGACCAGAATATCGCGCGGTGCTGCGGCACAGGATTGGCAAAGCCAAGCTCTTCGCCCGCGTGGTACGACCGGCGGATAACGAGTCGTTTCTCGCGGCTTACAGGATATCGGCACAATCTGGCTTCGTTGTCTCGAGACTCGCCGGAAACTGGGCGGAAGGTGGTGTCTCGTGGTTCACAGAGGTCAGAGGCCGAAACCTGCGTGCGCTCATAAGAAAGGGCAAGGCGCCCGATCCTGAACGAGTGCTGGATGGCCTCGAGGTTTTGTGGCGAGCATCTCTTGACAATTGTGAAGTGCGTCCATCCGACCTCAAGCGAGCATATCGGAGAGCTTTGCGGGGCTTCAGGCATAACTTGCGTGACTTTGGTGACGCGTCGCGAGACCTAAACAAAATTGCGAATTCGCTGGATACGTTTGTGCAGTCCTGGAGTCCGTCTTGTATGGCGCATAACGACTTTTACGATGACCAATTGCTTGTACAAAAAGATAGGCGCATAGCTCTCGTCGATTTTGAGGCCATAGCTCCGGGAGATCCCATGATTGATGTGGGTAACTTTCTTGCGCACCTTCGCTGGTCTGCTCGTTTTGCGCAGGAGCGTCATGGTGAACATTGCCGTGACTATTACAGCGCACTTAAAGTCGCTGCGCTTTCGCGCTTCCGCTGGAACGAGCGCAGTCTGGCCTTGCGCGAGGCTGTCTGTTTGTTTCGAATTTGTACGAATGCCATCCGGCATCCAAAGGCGGACTGGCAAAGTAGATTGGACGCCGGTCTTTCGCTGGTAATTGAGTGCTTAGGTTGAAATCCGCCGTCTAGTATTCGTTGCCAGAAAATCAGCAAACTCGATTCCCTACATTTATGCGAGAGAAAGCCTTGACAGGGCAGTACTCGTTCCGTAGAATGGCGTCCGTAGTTGACGAGCCGTCATGTGACGGCTCGGTGCGTCTTAACAGTTGAATAATCAACGCGAAGGTAATATGAGAAGTCGCATGCCAATAGAGTCGGAGACTTCGTATGATAGATACGGAAAGCGACTAAGGGTACACAGAGGATGCCTAGGTATCTCGTGCCGAAGAAGGACGTGTTATACTGCGAAAAGCTTCGATGAGGTGTATAAGACCGTGTTAGTCGAAGATATCCGAATGGGGAAACCCGGCGTGATTCAATCCACGTCATCCCTTGAAAAGAGGGAGGGGAACCGTCCGAACTGAAACATCTAAGTAGGACGAGGAAAAGAGAAGATTCTGCGAGTAGTGGCGAGCGAAAGCGGAGAAGCCCAAACCATTGGTTACGGCCGGTGGGGTTGTAGGACTCATATAAGATATGGAAGCTGAAGGCGAAAGATCTGGGAAGGTTGACCGTAGAGGGTGAGAGTCCCGTAGCTTCAGGCGGAAGTATTGATGGGTATCCTGAGTAGCACGATACACGCTAACATTGTGTGAAACTGGGGGGTCCACCCTCCAAGGCTAAATACACGAGATGACCGATAGCGCAATAGTACCGTGAGGGAAAGGTGAAAAGAACCCCGGCGAGGGGAGTGAAAGAGAATCTGAAACTGTGTACTTACAACCGGTCGGAGGGGGCGCAAGTTCCTGACGGCGTGCCTTTAGGAGAATGAGCCAGCGAGTTAATGTGTGTGGCGAGCTTAAGACAATGTCAGTCGAAGGCGCAGGGAAACCGAGTCTGAATAGGGCGAGAAAGTGGCACATATTAGACACGAAACCATGCGAGCTAACCATGGCCAGGACGAAAGTACGGTAACACGTAATGGAGGTCCGGACCCACCGATGTTACAAAATCGGGGGATGAGTTGTGGTTAGAGGTGAAATGCCAAACGAGCTTGGAGATAGCTTGTTCTCCCCGAAATAGCTTTAGGGCTAGCGTTGTGTGATGGGTGCCGGAGGTAGAGCACTGTATGGGCTAGGGGGCGTCAAGCTTACTGAACCCAAACAAACTCCGAATGCTGGTATGCCAAGCACAGCAGTTGGACTACGTGAGATGAGTTAAGTAGTCGAGAGGGAAAGAACCCAGACCCTCGTCTAAGGTCCCGGAATGTATGCTAAGTGTAAAACGAGGTGATTGTGTTGAGACAGCTAGTAGGTTGGCTTAGAAGCAGCCATCCTTTAAAGAGTGCGTAATAGCTCCCTAGTCAAACGCAGTTGCGCGGATAATGTAACGGGTCTCAAGCATACTACCGAAGACAGGGATAACGAGAGTTATGGTAGGGGAGCGTTCTTATTGCGGGGAAGGTATCCTGAGAGGGGTATTGGAGCGATGAGGAGTGCGAATGCTGGCATGAGTAGCGAGAAATAAGTGAGAACCTTATTCGCCGAAAGTCTAAGGTTTCCGACGGAAGGTCAGTCCGCGTCGGGTTAGTCGGGCCTAAGCCGAGGCTGAGAGGCGTAGGCGATGGACAACGGGTTAAAATTCCCGTACCGGTAAGAGGAGCGTTTACAGTAGCTTGTGGGAATGTCAGCCTCTGAGTGGATTGAGGTGGCAAGCGGGGAGATCCCGTTAGGCCGTGCTTTCGGGCAAGAAGTGACAAGAGCCATGGGACGAGAAAAGCTGTAATGGTGATGATTCTTGCTGCCCGTACCGCAAACCGACACAGGTAGACGAGTAGAGAATACGAAGGCGAACGGGAGAACCTCTGCTAAGGAATTAGGCAAAATGGATCCGTAACTTCGGGAGAAGGATCGCCTGGTAGAGATATCAGGTTGCAGTGAAAAGGCTCTGCCGACTGTTTACCAAAAACACAGGTCTCTGCGAAAGCGTAAGCTGAAGTATAGGGGCTGACGCCTGCCCAGTGCCGGAAGGTTAAGTGGAAGAGTGAGAGCTCGGAAATGAAGCCCCGGTGAACGGCGGCCGTAACTATAACGGTCCTAAGGTAGCGAAATTCCTTGTCGGGTAAGTTCCGACCCGCACGAAAGGCGTAACGAGTGGAGCACTGTCTCAGCAGGGGACCCGGCGAAATTGAAGTATGCGTAAAAATGCGTATTACCCGCAGCAGGACAAAAAGACCCCGTGGAGCTTTACTGTAGCTTGCTATTGCGTTAGGGCGATATTTGTGCAGGATAGCTGGGAGGCTGAGAAGCGTGCACGTCAGTGTGTGTGGAGCCGCTGTTGAGATACCAGCCTGGTAGCGCTTTGGCCCTAACCTGGATATAACAGTATCAGGGACAGTGGCAGGTGGGCAGTTTGACTGGGGCGGTCGCCTCCGAAAGGGTAACGGAGGCGCCCAAAGGTTGGCTCAGATGGAATGGAAACCCATCGCAGAGTGTAAAGGCAGAAGCCAGCTTGACTGCGAGACAGACAAGTCGAGCAGAGACGAAAGTCGGGCTTAGTGATCCTACGGTACAGAGTGGAATGGCCGTAGCTTACCGGATAAAAGCTACCCCGGGGATAACAGGCTAGTCTTGCCCAAGAGTTCAAATCGACGGCAAGGCTCGGCACCTCGATGTCGGCTCATCGCATCCTGGGGCTGAATACGGTCCCAAGGGTTGGGCTGTTCGCCCATTAAAGCGGTACGTGAGCTGGGTTCAGACCGTCGTGAGACAGGTCGGTCTCTATCCGCTGTGGGCGTTGGGAATTTGCGAGGAGTTGCCCCTAGTACGAGAGGACCGGGGTGGACGAAGCGCTCGTGAGTCAGTTGTCGCGCCGGCGGCATAGCTGAGTAGCGACCTTCGGCAAGGATAACCGCTGAAAGCATCTAAGTGGGAAGCCATCCTCAAGACGAGATTCCCCATTGGTAGAACCAAGTAAGACCGCTGGGAGACTACCAGTTAGATAGGCGGGAGGTGCAAGCGCAGCAATGCGTGTAGCTGACCCGTACTAATGGTCGAGGGCTTTCCGTACTATGATACGGGGTGTCCGGAGCTTTTGGCAGGAGCGAGCAGCATAGAGCCGGCGCGTTGATTAGAGAGACTGATACGAGACTTGCGGGCGCGAGCATGTGAGAGAAGTGTTGGTGGCTAGAGCCGCGGGGGTACACCCGGATCCATACCGAACCCGGAAGTTAAGCCCGCGAGCGCAGATGGTACTGCATTGGAGACGATGTGGGAGAGTATGCCGTTGCCAACACTTCTCTCATCTGCTCCGCCCGCTTTTTGCGCCGCAATGCGCGCGGAAAACCCACAAACTAGGAAGCTAATGCGTAGCGCGGTGGTTGTACGACCCTAAATCACATCGCAAGTGTTTGAAACCACAAGCAATAGACAATTCCAGAAATAACATGAAGGGCGAACAACAACATCGCGAGTTTTATCCGCAAAGACACTCGTAAAGTACTGTATTGGTTTTCGCGTAGAGTAGCCTTCTTTTCGCGGACAAACTGTTCGATCAAAAACCATAGCGAGGCAAACATCAATACATAAGCTGCGGCATAGCTACCCCAAATGAAGTTGCCATCGTCCCACCGTGGACCGGCCTCATAAAGGGAATATGCCATCGCTGCACCTATTCCCAAGACAATCCAAGAAAAATTGAGATATCTATTTCTGCGAGCTTCAGCAAAGAACAAAGCGTAAACGCCGATAGGAAAAACCAGCGAAAGCACCAACTGAATCGGAAGTCGCCATACAGGCACATGTTGCTGCATTGCCGTCAAGAATCCAAACGCGACAGAAGATCCGCTGCTATGACCTACATAAGTAACCAAGTACTGAAGGCCGAGGATGAACGCACCAGGAATGACGAAACCAAAAACGAGAAGAACCCGATCTATGGGCTGGCGTGTCGCTAGGTGCCAGAGCGCGTACAAGCACAGAGCTGGAATTAAGACGAGTGTATAGTTTTGCTTCCCCAATGTCGACAGGATGAGTACGGTAGCGGTTAGAATCAAGACATATGCTTGATGATTGAGACTGCGATATGGGCGATATGATAAAACGCGAAATGCTAACAATGACAGTGGTATCGAAAATAGACGAACAACGATAAAAGTGGGATTATGAAAGATTGTCGGATTTAGATAGCCGATCATATATACGTCGTCAAGCCAAAGCGTTATGGGTGTAACGATCGCCATGGAAAGGGAGAGCAGAGCGATTACAGCTGTCGGAAAATGATTCTTTGCAGCACGTTTTAGCACAGAAAATGCAATTAGGGGCTGTGGAAGAAGTACGGTCAACATTGCCAACAGCATTATATCACTGCGCGGAGCAGTATTGAATAACCCGTCGTAAGCGCGAATAACCGCGTGCAAGAGAACATGAGAAACATGTGAAGACGTCTCGGGAAACTGATAAGCCCTCCGACTGTGATTCCTATAATCCGACGCATTGTCAATTGCGTGACGCATGATTGGCGTAAATATCGCTAGCCCGGCAAGCAACAAAAACAGATAAGCGGCGGACGGTGCTTTCATTTTCTGAGTCATGAATTACTAAATCTCGCCCTATGGGTGAATACACCAAGGTTGCTATACAATATCATATATTTCAATATCAGTTCGCACTAAATCACAATTGTCCGTAACTTTCCGAAACGGAATGCTAATCTTGGCATAAGTCGTTACAGCGGTGTTTTCAGGGCTTGGAATGGGAATCAAATAAACGCGACTTGAACCTCAAGATCTAGGCGGGATCGAAATTTGTGTAACGAACAATTTACGGAAAGCGCAAAAGATCGCTGGTAATCTTCATCATTACGAAGTCCCCCGAACCCGGAAATCAAGCCCGCGAGCGCAGATGGTACTGCATTGGAGGCGATGCAGGAAAATATGCCGTTGCCAACACTTCTCCTCTGCTTCGCCCGCTTTTTGATTTTTCGCTACACATTTATGGAACACAAGCTCAAGTAGATTGACGATCGTCGCAATGTCAGCATTTGACCGGGCCGTCTAGTCGATAAATCTTCACAAATCCATGGTAGTTAACCCGATCGTTTCTTGCGAAACGAGCTGCAACATTTACAGCATTTGCTCTTTGACTATACAATATGACGTGGAAAGAGCCGTCGCCAACACGTCACTGATATGCTCCACCCCCCATTTTCCCTGGAGACGAAATGAAGCGCGATCGCGAACTGCTTAGCCAGCTTCTATTGGTGTCGGTATGCCTGCTCTTCGTCTGGTATATGGGCGTTAATGGCTTGACCCGCGTTCCCCTCGCGAATCACGACGAATCCCAAACACTCAGGCACATCTTTGGCAACTCCCTCAACACACCTCAGCCATTGCGGAATACTGTAACAAGTGTCGCCGAGTTCAGCTCGCAACACGGACCCGTGTACTTCATTTTGCTGAATGTCTGGTCCACATTTGTGGGCGGGGATCTATTCAGTTTGCGATTGCTCTCGATCTTTGCTGCCATTCTGTCATTGGCAGTCGTCCATTGCCTCGCATGGCTGTCTCGCGATAGGGAAATTGCGCTTGCGGCGGTTTTCATCCTCGCAGTCAACTGGCTTTTTCTTTTTCAATCGCGAGAATTACGGATGTACACGCTGCTGCCTTGCCTAACAGCTTGGATTGTCTTGTCGTATTGGCGCCTGCTCAAGGCTGATGGGCGCAGTTTCCGGTGGATCTGGTTGTCGTTTGCTGCCAGCACAGGGCTTATCCTATACCTGCACTACTTCGGCATATTCGTTTTGGCGGCTATTGGCGCGTTCCACCTGATTTTTGTACCCAAGAACAAATCTTGGATTCACATCGCCATCGCTCTTATCGTGGGCGGGATGTCATTCATACCCTGGCTGCCGACCGTATTCGGGGGCTTGGCAGGATTTTCCAACAAGTCTCTCATCGGCATGTCTGCGCTCGAGTCTCTCACGAGCATTGCCAATATCTACGCTAATGATTTCTGGTTCATCCCCATTGGATGTATGCTGCTGATAATCTGGCACCGCAAGCGACTGGACGAGCCTCAACGATTTATCCTGATACTTACCGTCTTGATGATCGCGATTACACTGCTCGCAAATGAGGCTAGGTCGCTCATTGTGCTGGGTCGCTTGCGCTACTTGCTCATATTCGCCCCATGTATAGCGAGCACCTTGGCAATCGGCTGGAGCTTGCTCCCGAAACTTGCGCGAATCCGGCTCCTGCTGGTGTGTGTCTGGGTGATTGCGTTCTTCATTTATTTGCAGAATGACGAATCCTACATCGCAATGAAACGCAAGACGCGGGCGGCTCGCAGCACTCCCCCATATTACAGTCTGGTGCATCAGCCGGACATTGAGATTATGCATTCGCAACCGATACTAAGCCTGCACCCATCGAAAAAAATCGCTTGGATTACCGGGGATTATTATCAGAAACTCATCGAACCCGCCAATCTGGTTCACCTGTATTACGATGGTGGTGGTTTGCTTACTATTCAATCCACCGAAAAACAACTTGACTCGCTTGAGAGTTTTGTTTCCAATTACGGTGCCTTCTGGCTGGTTTACAACCCACAAGAGACAAGTGAGCAGTCTATGCACGATATTTTTCACTGGGTACGCAATTACTACCAGAACTGTGGTCGTTACCTGGATAACGGTCACGCAGTAGTCGAACGCTACGCGCGTGATTCTGATACTTGCTAGCGCAATCCTTGATAACGTATCTTGCGGCGATCTTTCGCCTGTGTCACCGGATTCTCAAGCGTATGCAGATAATACGCTGCTTTCAAGGACAGCTCTCAGTCAAGTTTTCCAAGCGGAATATTTTCACAAATTCATCTTGGTATACCTGCTCATTATTTGCGAAAATTGCTGCGATATTTTCTACGTTTTGCCGTTGAACATGCAAGACAATATGCGTAAAACCATCACTCTCCAGTTGATTGACCGCCGCAAGATACTCGCCGCGATTCGCCCCCTCGCATACGATGCTTTTCTTGTTCCGCCAGGCCCTCAATAGCAGATTCGAACCGATATAGGTATAAGCTTCAGGCGGTGTCCGCGAAGCCAATCCTTCCACATGCGGGTAGCCGCTGAGCGTCTGATAGTAACCATAGGACTTGGAGTTGCCGCGATTCATCGGCAGATTGATCAAGCGAATCGGGACCTCTTCTTCAGTATCCAACCACTCCAAAAAGGCAACCTCGTCTCGGGTCACGATCTTAGGATCCAGGGAGCGATAATGTTCAAAGGCCAACATGCCAATCAGTATCAGAATCACCGGGATTCGGCGACCTTCAGGTACGCGCTTCATTACCGCCAGAAGACCAAAACACGAAAGTACGGCCAGCGGCAGCAATACTCCCGTTTGAAAATGATCCGTAGCGTGAAACGCTTCAAATACGACTGGAAATAGTCCGTCCAATAATTGCTTCGGCAAAACGATCGCTCCTATTTGCCTGCCATTAATGGTAAGAACCGAGCCAAGTCGCAAGACCAGAAAGGGCAGCATTAGCAACAACCAGGGAAACATCTTTCGTCGCGTGTTTGGGCGCAGGAATCCCAAGCCGATCAGCAGTAAGGGCACATAACCCAAATAAGATGTGTTCCACCATAGTGGGGGATTGCGCAATTGGATGAAACGCTGTGCGGCGCGGTTTGTGAATAGCCGCATCGTGACGGGATTCTCGTAATTGATAAAGTATTGCAGCAGATCGTTGTCTTGCTCGGCTTGACCCGATTTGTCCAGCGCGCGATCAAGCGCGGCAGAGTCGGCGATCATCGGGTATATGCGCAAAATGCTGATTATGCCGATGACCGCTGCCAGGAGCGCCATGCGAAGCCAATACTTGAGATTGTTCCAGCAAGAACGAGCAAAATAAAGTATGTACAAGCCTAACGAAAGCACGATGCACACAAAGGTGTACATGCCGATGAAGACAGTCACGCCCGTCAGCGCGCCCGCACAAATGATGTAGCGCCACCGATTTTCCAGCACGCCGCGATGAAAGCAATAAAGCGAGAGCGGCAAAGTCGCTATCAAGGCAACATCAGGCTGAGATGTGCGCCCAACTACATACCCGCTCATGCCAAACACGGCCGCGCCAAACAGGCAAATCCATTTGTCTTCAAACAGATAGAGCAAATAAACATATGCTGACACTGTGGTAACGAAAATTATCAGCAAATAACTGAGGTTGTAGGCATTTGCTGCTGGCATAATCGCCTGCAGCAAGCCAAATACCAGCATATGCGGCAGGCTGAAATTGTGATACGCCAGCGACAATCCCTGTGGATAAAAGAGAAGATCAGTGAAATAAAAATCTGCCTCGCCGGACAAGATCGCCTTGCCGTACCAGGCATCCCAAAATTTCATGAATAGATCGCCGCGCCCGGTCGGCAGCCAGAAGACGTCCGTCCGAAATACGTAGACAACCGTCGGAAACGTCATCGCTATGATCAGACCGATGACAACAATCAGAAAGTGCCGATGCTCGCGAATGGTTTTCGATAATTTCGACATCAGTGCTTGCAAGGACTATATTGACACATTCTTCCAAGGGATTCTCCGACTTTATCACCTTTGATCGATTATGCAAAACAGATCTCACTTCAACGCAATTGCGCGCGCCTGGTCAGCGACATGCTGGCAGATCACAGCATAACGAGCCGAGCGCGTCGCATGCCATAGTGGCCGCCGCATCTTGGCTTGCCCAGCTTCGTGTCCTGATATAATATGCTTAGCGCTCATCTAAAGTTTACTATTACTTTGAAGTTGCCAGGCATCCGACGACCGGAGATGATCTTATGCGGAGCAAATTCTTGTTTGTCATTTTCGTATTTGGCAGCTGGGTCGGCTTGGGAATCTGGCCTGCCTTGGCGATCGGCGAAAAAGAAGAAGAAGATGCGCCGGTGACGATTTCTGAACCTTCGGCGGATGCTCAAGTCATCAACTATGAAGGGGGGCCGGTCATAATCACCGGTAACCTCGCCTATACCAATGCGCTGTTTACCAGCGGCGTCGATGAGCCGCTGATCATCCTGGAAGACCAGACCGGCTTTGTCGATCGTAACGAATACTACATTTTGCCGCTGGAATCACAGGTGTTGGGGCAGATTACATCCGACTTTTTCACATCGCCTTTTTCGTACAGCTTGTCCCTTCCACAAGTGCCAAGTGGTGGCTTGCGCGATGTCGACAACGACGGCAGCGATGATATTGGCGTGATGGTCTTTTCCATTGCCCACTGGACCAACAAATTCGGCGACAGATTCTTGGAAGAACGCGACTTATATGGCGGCGGATGGTCTACCGCTTATGCCTCGACCCGCGCCAGCTCGGATCCTGAAACACGACTGGAGATTATTGGCGGCAAATTCATTGTCTATGCTCCGGAATCGGGGCAGGGCTTTCCTTCCGGTTTCGGCGCGGACGGCTTGCTTTTTACTGCCGATGACCCCATTGTGACCATTCCACAAGGCTATTCCACGGTCGATATGGAGGAAAAGCCTTTTGTTTTCGATCGCGCCGCGCGCCAGATTATTGATCTTTATGAACCGGAAGACGCAGCAATCAGCGACTTTTCCGATCTCAGCTATTCAGAAGCCTTTGAGGCCATGGTCGAGCTGTTTCGCAAAGAATATGCCTACACTGAACTCTATGAACTGGATTGGGATGAATTATACGAAAGCTACAATCCGCGCTTTTCTGAAGCGGAAGAAGCTGAGGATTCCGAAGCTTATGCCTTGGCTATGCGCGATTTTTTGTGGGAAATCCCGGATGGTCATGTCGGCATGCCGCTGGATTTGGTCAGCGATCTCTTTCGTGAAGAGACCGATGGCGGTTTAGGTATCTCACTTGCGCAGTTGGACGATGGCAGGATCGTCGTCAATTACCTGCTGGAAGGCAGTCCGGCGGCCAATGCCGATATAAAGCTCGGTGCGGAAATCCTGACTTGGGATGGCGGCACCATTGAAGAAGCCATGGAGCGCGAATTCGTTTGGGCGCATCAAGCCTTGAGCACCGAACATACTTTGCGACTGCAACAACTGCGTTATATCACGCGCTTCCCGCTTGGCACTGAAGTTGAAGTCACATTCCGCAATCCCGATAGTGAAGAAGATCAATCGGTGACAATGGAAGCCATCAGCGAGCGTTCCAGTTTTTCCCAATCGTCGTTTTTCGCCGGCATAGATGGCTGGGAATACCCGGTCGAGTTCGAGATTCTACCCAGCGGTTATGGTCTTGTGGCAATCTACTCATTCAGCGACAAAGAACGTTTGACCGTGCTATTGTGGGAGCGCATGATCGAGACCTTTATCGAGCGAGATGTGCCGGGCGTAATCATCGATATGCGCAAGAACGGCGGCGGCAGCGGCTTCCTGGCTGACCAGCTGGGCGCTTATTTCTTCCAGGAGGAGCATGTTCTGGGTTATTCCAGCTCCTACAACAAGGCGACCGACGACTTCTACTTGGATCCACGCTCGGAGGATCGCTTTATCCTTCCGCCTGAAGACCTGCGCTATGACGGCGAAATTGCCGTGATTGTCGCGCCAGGCTGCTTCAGCGCGTGTGAATTCTTTTCCTACAATCTGACTATCGATGATCGCGCTGCCATCGTTGGCAATTACCCGACCGGCGGCTTGGGCGGCGCCATTGATGACTTCTTGATGCCGGAGGACTTGAAAATTCGCTTCACCGTGACCCGCGCTGTCGATGCCGACAAGAACATCCATATCGAAGCGCAAGGCGTCTCGCCCACTGTCGTCGTGCCTGTGACTTTTGAAAGCCTGTTCGAAGAAGGCGATCTGCTCTTGAAAGCCGCTGAAGATCATTTGACCGAGGAGATTCTCGGTGAGTTGATTGAAGGTGGTGAATTGGCGCTGGGCGCCGGCAGCACCGAGGTGCAAGCCAACGGCATTGTTGGTCCGGATCAACGCGTGAGATTCCGCGTCATCTTGCCGGGCAACCGCATTGTCAGCGTCTTTCTGCGCGGCGAGGATGATTCTGTGGATACCGTGCTCGGGATCTACAATGAGTCCGGCTCGCAGCTGCTTGGCGAAAATGATGATGTAGATGACGAAGTACGCAGTTCCGCGCTTACCGATCTCGATGTCGGCGAAGAAGCTGCCGCTGTGACACTTGAGGTACGTGTCAAGAATACTAACGAGGCCCAGCAATTCAATCTAAAAATTGTCGAAGTCCCGCCCGAACCGGAAGAAGACGGCGACGAGCCGGACGAAACTGACGAATCCGCCCACGGTTAGTACACCGCTTTGTGATAGCAAGAGAAGAGGGCGTCGCTAAGTGCGCGCCATTATGCTTTTCCGCCAGCATAGACGAACTCAATCCCACTGTCGCTGGTCAATGATTTTACGCGCACTGGCATCAATCGTGCCAGCAGCTGCCAAATTTACCGCATCAATTCGCAAGCGCACCGCCTGCTGTGCCAGCGCTTTCAGCTTGTCGCTGATGCCATCCGATGACACGCCTTCATGCAACTCGATATTGACGGTAACGACATCGCGGTTGCCCGGTCGCGTAATCACGACTTGCAGATCTTTGATTTCGGGAAACTGCATGATTGCGAATTGCAGTTGATTGGGATGCAGGAACATGCCGCGCACCTTGATGGCATCGCCACTCCGTCCGAATAATCCCAACAGTTGCTGCCCATCGCATTGTGATTGCGGCGCCAATGCACCCAAGTCACCGGTGCCAAAGCGAATCAGCGGATAAGCTTTGTTGAAAGTAGTGGCGACGATTTCCCCCGTTTCGCCCGCCTCCAGCGGCGCGCCGGTCTCTGGATCGCAAATCTGCAAGTGCAAGCCGGGCATGATGCAAAAGCCGGTCATTCCCTCGCGCGTATAGCCAATGAATCCCAAATCCGCGGTGCCATACGCGGAGGTCGTTTTCATGCCGTATTCGCCTTCAAAGCATTGGCGTTGCTGCGGCGTATAGGGCTCTGCGGAAAAAAGCGCTTTCTTTAACGGTATTACCCCGACGCCCATGCCCATCTCGGACGCCTTATTCAGCAAGGTCATCATATAGCTCGGTTGCCCTACAAAGCCGCTTGCCCCCAGCGCCATCATCATCATAATTTGCAACTCGGTATTGCCTGGTCCGCTAGGGATCACGGTGGCGCCACAGGCTCGGATGGCTTCGTCCAACAAGATGCCTGCCGGCGTCAGATGATACATAAAGGTGTTAAGGACGCGATCACCTCGGCCGACGCCGATATATTTGAAAGGCGCCAATTGCGACTCGGGATCATCCGGCGCTGGTTGCGGGTCATAGATCGGTCCGGGCGAAATGTAGATTCGCGGCAGATCGTAGGGATCAATAGTCAGGAAGCCACCAAACGGCGGATTGTTTCGATGGATATCGACCAGTGCGTCCTTGCTCAACACCGGTATCTTGGCCAGATCTTCCGCGGTCTGTATATCCGCGGGCGTGACAGCAGCGGACTGCAGCAAATGCCGAGTCGCAGGCGCGTGCGTGTAAGCGTGATGCACTAGTTCTCGAATTCGTTGATCGGTATTCATCAAACGTTGACCCCGTCCCGTGAAATTGAAATGGTTCAGAATGATCTGCCGAAAATCGGGCCAGACCAAAGCGACAGGCAAAAGCTAGCCCAGCCAGCGTTTGCGGCGTCTGTAATGCTTGACCTCGCGGAAGTTCTTGCGCCCACCCGCTTGATTCAATCCCAAATAGAATTCCTTAATGTCTTCGTTCTCACGCATTTGCGCGGCGGGACCGTCCAAAACGATGCGACCATTTTCCATAACATAACCGTAATCAGCCAATTCCAGGGCGGCGTGCGCATTCTGCTCCACGATCAGGACCGAAACGCCTTCTTGCTTGTTGATCTCGCGGATTATCGTGAAGATCTCTTTCACCAGCAGCGGCGCCAAACCGAGAGACGGTTCGTCGAGCATGAGAATCTGCGGATGCGCCATCATCGCCCGGCCGATCACCAGCATTTGCCCTTCGCCCCCAGACAAATAACCGCTGACCCGCTTCGACAAATCGCGCAGACTTGGGAAATAGCGATATACGCGTTCCAGGTCGTCACGGATATAACGTCCGCCTTCATAAACCATGCCGCCGACCCGTAGATTCTCCTCGACGGTCAAGTGACGGAAGAGCAAGCGCCCTTCGATAACCGGTACCAAGCCTTTGCGCACGACTTCCTCGGCGGAAAGGGTATCGAGCCGTTCATCACCCCACATGATCTGGCCACGCGTCACTTCGCCCAGTTCCGCTTTCAATAGACCGCTGATGGCCTTTAATGTGGTGGATTTGCCGGCGCCGTTGGGTCCCAAAAGCGAGACGACTTTCCCCGGCTGTACTTCCAGCGTGATTCCACGCAAGACCAGAATCACGCTGTTGTAGACTACTTCGATATTGTTGACCGAGAGCGTCTTGGTCGTGGTCAATGTGTTCGTTTCTACTACTGCAGCCATTGTCGTCCTCGCACACATGGACCAAGTCGTCGATCTCGCCCCGGACGCTCTTGCGCCCTTATACAAAAGCGCGTTCCTGCTTATCAGACGCAAGAGCAATCTCAAATGTCGTATCAGCAAACATGCTCCTCCCCGACGCTCAACAGAAACGCCGAGGTAGAAAATGGTACATAATGACAATTCGCTTGCGCAGCTCGTCTTATTGACCGCGCAGTTGCGGCACTGGCATGAAATCGGTCAAGGGAATCACGATGGGCACGAAAAGTTTGCCGCCGGCGCCATCGTCTATCAATAAGGCGTCTTCCGCACCGCTGGCCGGGCCGGACATTGTCGTATTGGCAAACTTGAGAATGGCGATGCGGTTGTTAGTTGCGTCGCGCATGCCTTCGGCGAAGCTGTGGTGCATAAGACCTGCCAAAATGCTGTAATCCATGTTCTCGACAGTGGACCTTATATCGGCCCCAGTGACCGCATCCAGGCTGCCGACTCTGTTGACGGTGCGGATGTGGGTCTCGATAATCGTATCCACTGCCCCCCAGGACACCAAATATGCGATGTTCTGCTCGACAGGTGAACGATTGTTGGCGGCAAATTGTTGCGTTACAAACTGGATACCCGGATTGCTGCGTTCGGTCCACCACAGGAAGGGCATCGACCCATACATGCCATCCACCGACGGCAAGCCGCTGGATTTCAGCACGCGTTGCCCAAGCAGTCCAACACTGGTATCCATCACCCAATTGACACCTGCCAGCGCGATATCATCTTCCATGCCCAGATCTACCAGGGTTCCCGCGATTAAGGCCGGTCCTGTCGCCAGCGAATTGGTATACAGTATCGTCGCGCCGGCATCGGTAGCGTTCTGAACTTGCGTGAGAATATCTGTATCCGTTGGCAGGAAAATCTGTGGATCATCCAAGACCTCGACACCCAAACCAGTGCAATGGGCATCGGCCGCGGGTTCGGTGCCCGCCAAGCCGAAAGCGCCTGGCCAGGTTACAAAGCCGATAACGGGATCGGGGAAGGTCTCCGGATTGGCGGCGACAAATTCGCAGTATGATCCAAACTGATTGATATACAGCGGATTGCTGGCGAAGAGCCAGCCCGGCGTCTGGCCATCCTCGCCATACAGGCTTTCGACGGACCCGGCGGAAATGAGGACGGCGATTTCGTCCGCCGCCAATTGTTCGCGCAGCAATTCGCCATCGGCTGAACTATAGAGTAACAGCAAATCCAGCTCATCGGCATACTCGCTCGTGAATCGATCATAGGCGCTCTGTGTGGCCTCCAGGTTGCCGCCGGTATCTTCATAAATCTGCCGCAGTTGCGCCCCACAGACGCCGCCGCGCCCGTTCCAGTAATTCACCGCATCGGTCACGGCAGAAACGATCGGCTGAGTGATGAAGGCGAAGGGTCCGCTCAAGTCGCCAAAATGAAAGATTGTTAGGGTCTCGCCCGTCAAATCTACCTGGCATTCGCTCAGGTCGCTTGGGTAATCCATCATATCCTGCGCGAGTATCGGTACGACGAATGCCATTATCGCGATGAGGGTTAAGAAGAAACGGTGTTTATTCATGGGAAACAGACTCCTTATGTAGTTGGTCAAGCCGATTAGCTAGCAAATGGTAAATTTCGAAACTGTTTCTATTAGCTTAAGTCATATTGCGCTAAATGGCAAAAAAGTTCTTGCAGCGGCCCGCAGTTCGCAATCGCGCGTTGCGGTAGATTGCGGATTCCATAGAGCTAGTAGGCATAAGGTCGGATCTTCCAGGCGACCTTGAACACCTCCCAGCGGTGGGCGATGCCCCGCGGCTCCAACGCCAGAAAAATGATCAGTGCGCCACCAAATAGAATCGGATTGATAGCGCTCGTAATGTTCACAACTTCGATGAAGGGGAATAGCTGGGGCAATAGCGCGACGAGGGTTGGGCGGATCGCGGGGATGGCCGCTTCTTGCAGCAAACGGATAAAGGTCACGCCAAACATCGCCCCCAAGGGGTAACCGGCACCCCCGATAATCAGCATAGCCAGCATTTCGATCGAGATATCCAGCTGAAACATATCCAGCGACAAACTGTTGCGCTCAAATGCCAGCAGGCAACCAGCGATCCCGGCGTAGACCGCGCTCAAAAAGAATGCGCGCAACTTATAACTGAAGACATTGATGCCCAGCAATTCCGCCGCAAGGTCATTGTCGCGCACCGAAATGAATGCTCTTCCAGTGCGTGTTCGCGTGATATTGCGCGCGGTAAACATCAGCAGCACAGCCAGGGGAACAATTATATAATACATCGCGATGCCAGTAGCGAAGCTGAGCGCCTTTCCCCGCCGCACCCTGGCGCTAAAGGAGCCGTTGTCTTCAGACGCTTTTATGCTGATCACGTAGTCGCCGTTTTTGCTGGCTATATAAGAAAATCCGCTGATCCTCTCCTGGGTATCTTTGAAAACTGTCATGCTGACATCGCCCGCTGGCACAAGGTCACCGCCCGGGTTCCGCAGCGCAATAGTCGGATGCGCGCCATCAACCTCGATCAATTCCAAGGTGATGACATCGACAAAGTAGACATCGCCAGCCGGGAAAACCAGCGCCTGATCATCGCGGATGACATCTTCGGCATAATCACCGAACGGTCCGATCATCGGTGGCGGCACGTTTAAAGGCCGCGTGCCCCCGGTAAAATCTGCCAGCGGATAACGCAGCACCCAGGGGATGATGAATTGCGCCGCCAATGTCGCCATCGCCAAATAAAATCCTTTGACACGCAGCGATGGCAAGCCAAACAGCAATCCGATCAGACCCGTGAGCAAAGCGCTTACCGGCAGTGCGGTCCAAAAGGTGAATCCCAATTCGCGCGCCAGAATTGCCGATCCATAAGCGCCGATAGCCATGAATGCGGCATGTCCCAAGGACATTTGCCCGGTATAGCCGACCAGGATGTTCAGCCCCTGCACGGCGATGACAAATATGGCAATACGCGCGATCAAGCCAACGTATTGATCACTGATCAAGCCGATGCTCAGTGGACCGGAAACCGAAAACAGCGGCACAAGCAACAAGGCGGCAAAGGCGATATTCTTCCAAAGCTTGTCACGCTTTGTGCGGTCAATCGCCATATCCTCTTCATATGTCGTATCGAAGACACCGGCCGGATTAGTATTTGCCATTGCCGCTCCTGCCAAAGCCCACGCAAGGTCTAAATGCGTTCAATTCGCTTCTCTCCGAACAAGCCGTCAGGGCGGATGACCAATACCAGCATCAAGACCACATAAGGCGCCAGATCGGTGCCGACCTGCTGCGACGAATTTAGCAAGGTGCCGAATTGTTCGACGATCCCTATGATGATCCCTCCAATCAAGGCCCCGCCGATCGATTCCAGACCGCCCAAAAGCACGGCCGGGAATACGCGCAGAGCTACAAAGCTGATGTTCAGCGACAAGCCTACGGCGCCACCCTGCAAAACACCGGCAATGCTGGCCAAAAATGCCGCCACAGCCCAGGTTATCGCCAATATCACGCGCACGCGCAACCCGACCGACTGCGCCAATCGCTGATCTTCTGATGTCGCGCGCATCGCCAAACCAACGCGTGTATAGCGGAAAAACAGAATGAAGCCAGCAAAAGCGACGATTGCCAGTACAAACGCGATCACCAACTCCACTTTGACAATCACAACGCCACCCAGTGCTTCTCTTAGGGCATCAAGGCGAATCGCCTTGAATCTGCTGTTGGTTTGCGGATTGACGAAGATGGGCAGGTTTAAGTTGACTGTGCCCCAAGCGATCTGCGTGACGCCGTGCAATACTTCGGCAATTGCCAAGGTCATCAATACCGCCGTAAAAAGTGGCTGCCCGATCAGCGGACGAATGGTGAAACGCTCGACAATCAACCCGGTAAGGATGGACCCGGCGAAGGTGCCGACAATGGCGTGCAGCCATTTCCACTCAATTCCGCCGATAGTCATCAGCAACGTGAGCATAATGATGCCGCCCGCGGTGATCAGCAGATTACGCCGCTCGAGCAGGCTCTTGACACTGACGGTCGTCATGATCATCAGCATGGCCGCCGTCGCCAGCAGCGCAGCTCCGGCAGGCGAGATCTCGGCAACGGTGAAGAAACTCCAAAAGATCATGCCGCCGATGACCATCATCCAGCCATGCGCGAAATTGAAGACGCCCGAAGCTTTGTTTATCACCACGATGCCCAGCGCCACCAAGCCATATACGCCACCGACCAAGACTCCGGAGATCAGCGTCTGCACGATGCGCGAGGCCTTCACGCCGGCGAGTTGTCCCTGCAAGAACAAAAGTGCGGCAATGGCCAGCACCGCGTATAGGAGCCAGGTCAATTGTCGCTTGTTGCGGCTGATAAACTGTTCCACTCGCTGGATCCCTTCATTTGCTGACCATCTCAAACATCGGAAACGCGCAATTCAGTCTCGACAGTGCCGGTACGTCCGTCACGATATTTCACCTCTGCACTGACGTGCACTTGATACGCTCCGCCATAAATCGCATCAAGCAGATCACGGTATTTCTCTTGCAGCGCGCCGCGGCGCAGTTTGCGCGTACGCGTCAATTCCGCTTCATCGGCATCAAATTCTTTGTGCAATATCACGAAGCGCTTGACCTGAGAATAGGAAGGCAGCGACTCGTTGACTTGCCGCAGTTCGTTGCGAATGATGTCGCAAACTTCTTTGCGCTGTGACAAATCGACATAGGTAGTAAAGGCGATGCCGCGTTTCTCCGCCCAACGAGAGACATTCTGGAAATCTATCACGATAATGGCCGAGACAAATTCCATCTCCGCTCCGCCGATGGTCATCATATCTTGCACGTAAGGGCTGAATTTGCTTCGCCCTTCGATATACTGCGGGCTGAATTTTTCGCCCGTAGACAACTCTATCAAATCCTTGACACGTTCCAGGTAAATGAGGTGGCCGGTCTTTTCGTCCAGATGTCCGGCATCCCCGGTATAGTACCAACCTTCCTTGTCCAGCGTTTCACCGGTCTGTTCCGGCTGCTTGTAGTAGCCCTTGAAGCGCGCCTTGGTACGAATCAGGATTTCCTGGTTTTCCGCGATCTTTATCTCGACGCCGGGAATGATCACGCCGACCGTCTCGAAGCGCACATCTCCGCGCAGGTGCACGGTGCCGAAGGTTTCTGTCGAGCCATAAAACTGCCGCAGTTCAATGCCGATCGCACGAAAAAAGCGGATGATATCGCTGCTAAGCATCGCCCCGGCCGTCAGCACATTACGGGCGCGGGTCAACCCCAATTTGTCGCGCAGCGGCTCGAAGATGGCAAACTCGCCCAAATAACGCAGCAGCCGAAGCTGCGCCGGCACCGGGCGGTGCCTATCCTCATGGTCGATGGCGCGGTAGGCAATTGGCATGAATATCCGGTACATCAGACGGTTAAGCAGGGTACTGTCATTGATGCGGAACTGCACCACGCGCGCCAAATTCTCCCAAACGCGGCTGGGAAAGAGCAGGCCGGCTGGGGCGATCTCACGCATATCAGTCGGCACAGTCTCTGGCCCTTCCGGAAAATTCACCTGCAGTCCATCGAGCAAGTGCGAGGTGAATCCAAAGCCTTGCTCGGCCAACCAGGCCATCGGGCTAAAGGACAACCAATTGTCGGATTGCCTGCTGTCGACATATTCGTAATTCAGCGCATGCCCATAGACGAGCTGGTAGTGCGTCACCTCGGCAAATTTCGGCAAACTCGTCGTGCCGGAAGTCATGCTCAGGATGATAGTGTCCGAAGCGCTAGTGGAACGGGCCAGCTCGTCGAATATGCCCGGCTCCTGCTGTCGATATTCCGCTCCTATTGCTAGAAAGTCCGAAAAACTCGCCAGCCAGTCGCTCGTATAGCTCCACATGCCGCGGTCTTCCCAATAGACCACCTTGAGAATTTGCGGGATCGCCGCTCGGATTTCCAGCAATTTGTCGACTTGTTCTTGATCGCGGACGCATACAAATGTGGCATCGGTGGAGTTTATGACATAAAGGATATCTTGCGGGCTGGCATCGCTGAAGACACAACAGGTCTTGCAATGCAGGGCGTGAGCCGCAATCTGCGCCCAGTACATTTCCGGGTCATTCTCGCCGATAATGACCAGCGTGTCTCCGCGCTGAAAGCCAAGTTTGAGCAAGCCCATACCGAAATTGACGGACTGCTCGTACACTTCATTCCAGGTATATTCTTGCCAGATTCCATAGCGTTTCTTGCGTTGAGCGATTTTTTCCCCAAGCTCATGTACGCGCAGCAAAAAATTCTTGGAGAGCGTATCGCTCTCCGGCGAGATCTGTCTGACCTGGTTGCCAAGCCGCGAAACATAGACCTTGCCGGGCACGGAATCACGATAGGGAATGGGATCAGTAGCTGCGGCCATTGCCATGATCAATGCTCCCCTTCACCCAGATAAGCGGCAATAACCGCCTCGTTTTGCCCAATCTCCTTTGGTGTGCCTTCGCCAATCTTGATCCCAAAATCGATGACGGCGATGCGATGTGAGATATCCATCACCAAGCCGATATCGTGTTCGATAAGCATGATTGTCGTGCCTTGCAGTTCGTGGATATCAAGAATGAAGCGCGCCATGTCTTCTTTTTCCTCGATATTCATGCCCGCCATCGGTTCATCTAGCAGCAGGAGCGATGGTTCCAGCGCCAGAGCGCGTCCCAACTCTACCCGCTTGCGCAGCCCGTAACTCAACGTTCCTACGACAGACTTGCGGATATGTTCCAATTCCAGAAATTCGATTATCTCTTCAACGCGTTGCCGGTGGGAGATTTCCTCACGACGTGCCGCTCCCCAAAAGATGGCTTCGGCCAGCATATTGGATTTCATAAGGATGTGACGCGCCGCCATCAAGTTATCCAAAACGGTGGCGTTAGTGTATAAGGCGATATTCTGGAAGGTACGTGAAATGCCGAATTCAGCCCGACGGTAGGGCGGCAGGTGTGTGATATCCCTGCCGTCGAAGAGGATCTTGCCTTGCTGCGGCTGGTAGAATCCGTTTATGCTGTTGATCAGGCTTGTTTTGCCGGCGCCATTGGGACCGATTACGGCGTAAATCTGCCCGGCTTCTACCTTGAAATCGACATTCTGCAGCGCTTTGATGCCGCCGAAACTTAGTGAAACATTGTTCACGTGCAGGGCAACCGACATCATTCATCCCGAGCGTGTGTAAGTGGCCTTTAGCGATGTAACGCTTCAACGACAGCATCAAACTAAGCTTACGATTAGCATTCAGCCCGTCCATAAGATACCAGAGAGCAGATTGGCGCGCAAACCACGCTAAGCATGATCCAGCAGCCAGCGCGTGATGGTATTGATGATATCGTCGCGTCCGATTTCGTTGACTAACTCGTGCCGCAAGCCCTCGTATATCTTAACGGTGATATCCGGCGAACTGGCGTGATGTTGCAGGTAAGTTGCACCCGTTGCCGGGACCAGATGATCGTCCGTGCCGTGTAAGCAGAGCAGGGGCAGTTGGAGTTGATGGGCGCCTTGACGAATCCGCCGCGAAGACTGCAACAGGGCCGCCGATGTGCCCACTCGCCACATGCCCTTGTCAATCAGGGGATCTGACCACCAATCTTGCAGCGCCTCGTCATCCTGGGTCAAGGCTCGCGGCGAACCTGGTGGCGAGAGACGAACCTTGGGGATATAGCGCGCGGCAAACAGGCAAAGCGATATCAGCCAGCCCGGACGCATTTCCTCGGCATTAATGGCGGTGCCGCTCAAAGCGATGCCTCGCAAACGATCGGGATAGAGCAGGGCGAATTCCAGACCGATCAAGCTCCCCATGCTGTGACCGAATAACAGTACCGGCTTCTGCACATGCCGCGCGGACACTATGTCATAAAGCTGCCGCAAATCTGCAACCGCAAGCCGCACATCGGGAATATACGCGCGAAGTCCGCCGCTTTTGCCATGCCCGCGATGGTCAATGCCATAACAGGCGAAACCAACAGCGGTCATCGCGTCCGCAACATGGCGATACCTGCCGCTGTGTTCTCCCAATCCGTGCGCAATGATGACGATGCCGCGAATTGTCCCGTCCGGCAGCCATTCGCGGTAAAAGATGCTCAGCTTGTCTTCGTTTTCAAATGTATGTTCGGTTTCATTCATGGCGGTGAGCGACTACGTAGATGCGGAATCTTCACTTGCTTAAGAGCGCAACTGCAGCAGATGTTCGCGCATCGCGCGCGCGAATACATCCATTTCGTCTTCGCTGCGTCTTTGCTCCAAGGGTACACCGAGATGATGGAAAATCTTATAGCCGATGTCTTCCGGCAACTGGTCGTGCATTCGAGGCACGAGATTAAAGTGCACATGTGGATGAAGAGCTGATTCGGCGAATTGCATCACATAAGTTTTCTGGCAACCGGTTTGCAATTTCAGAGCCAACGAACCTTGACGCAACAGCGTGCCCAATTCCAGGGCTTCAGCTTCGGTCATTTTGCTTATGGCCTCGATGTGACGCCGCGCCACCAGCACAAGCCAACCGGTCCAGGAGGTATTATAGGCGTGAACAAGATCCCAGCATTCGCCGCGAAAGATGCTATCCCACAATGGCGCTTTTCCCGCATCGCGCAGGCTGATCCGATGGCAGCTATGGCAGATTCTCATAATAACCCCCTTCGTCTCTGATTGTTATCAATATACCCGCGCGTGGCGGAATCCTTCGCACCGGTCGCAAGCAGAAAACCGCTTTCCGCCGTCACTAGCAAGCGATCCAATGTATATCCAGCCGCGATCCCACGCTATAATCGGCGCGTTCACGAACGAATCCAGGTATCGAGGATTGATGATTTCCCAACCAGACCATTCTTGCGCGCTGGCATTGGTGGGCATGCCCGGCGCCGGCAAGACACTTTGCGCAAAGCATCTGCAAGATAAGGGTTATTTCACGCTGCGCTTTGGCGCTGTAGTGGTTGACGAAGTCCGGCGGCGCGACTTGGCTGTTAACCCGGTAAATGAACGGATCGTGCGCGAGGAATTGCGCTCGCAGCATGGTATGGCAGCGATGGCAATCATCTCTCTGCCAGGCCTACAGGCGGCACTGCGAGAAAACAGCCATATCATAATCGACGGCCTGTACAGCTTCAGCGAATACAAGTTCCTGCGCCAGAATCTGGGCGTTCCGCTCATTCTGGTGGCGATCGTTGCTGCTCGTCTGCTCCGCTATGACCGCTTGGCAAAGCGGCCGGAGCGACCCTTGACCTCCGCGGAGGCGAGTGCGCGCGATGTGCAAGAAATCGAACGACTGGAAAAAGGTGGCCCCATCGCCATAGCCGACTACACGCTGCTTAATGATGGCAGCCCGACGCAGATGCTGGAACGCCTTGATCGCCTGCTGGCCACGCTCGGATTCGCACTGTGAGTCCTCTGACGCAGCTTAGCGTTTGACGCCTGCAGACAAATTTCCCATGAACATCGTTGACAGCAAGAAATTATGTATTAGAATTTAAGTTAACAGTGGCTAAATTATGAGTTAACGCTTGCGAACCTTGGCGCCACTCGGTTATATTGAAGACGACAGATCGTCTCTGCTTACTGGGGATTGAGGACGGCATGACCGCAACCGATACCATGCAAGAGTATTTGGCGGAAGCCTACCGCATCGCTTGCTATCAGCCCGATAATCCTTATGTTTCTACATCGTCATTGGCGGAGGAACTTCATGTCTCTGCGCCTGCTGTCACCCGCATGGTTCAGCGCCTGAAGCTGGCAGGTTATCTCGACCACGAACCTTACCGCGGCATTAGCTTGACGGCTGCCGGAACACGCGAAGCGCTGGCGAATATCCGCCGACATCGACTGGTGGAACGTTTCCTGGTGGACGTTATGGGTTTTGGCTGGCACGAGGTGCACGACGATGCCGATGACCTGGGCTTGGCTGTGAGTGACACGCTGGTGGACAAGATGGACGAGATGAGCGGCTATCCCAAGCGCTGCCCCCATGGCGAACCGATCCCCAGCGCCGACGGTATCATGCCGCAGGTGATTGATTATCCGCTCTCGGATGTCGAATTCAATCGCGATTATGTCATCAGTCGCGTACACACGCACGACAGTAGCAAGCTGAAATACTTCAGCGATTTGCACCTGGAGCCGGGCAAGAATTTCCGGCTGGTGACGCGCGCGCCCTTTAAGGGTCCCTTGCAGCTGCAAGTCGATGGCCAAACGCACTTCCTCGGTCATGAATTGGCTGGCACACTGCGCGTTTGCAGTCAAGCCGAATATCAGATGGTCTAAAAGCTTCCGTTTTTCTCGCAAACATTGAAATATCGTCGCGTTTCAGAACGGCCACAATACTGGTCATAGATTTTGTCCGCATGGCTTTTGAATTGGTGAACGATGACAGTCGCTTGGCCCGCCAAACGCGACAGTTTTGACAAGCGCACACTGCCCGCGCTAATCCGCGATTTGTGGCAGGGCGATCCCGAAACGCTGCGTTTCATCAGCCAGGATTACAACATCGTCTATCGCTTCGAGGCAGGCGGGCAGGGCCGCTACCTGCGCATCTGTCATCCCGTGCTGCATCCCTTGCCCGAAGCCCGACAGGTGATGCATTTTTTGCGCTTCCTTGCAATCAACGATGTACCTGTCGGAGCGCCACTCCCATCCGTGAGCGGCAACTTTGTCGAGCTTCTCGACGACGGATACTTCGCCAGCGCACAAGAAGAGGCGCCCGGCCAAGAGATGAGCTTGCACATAACGGACTTGTCCGTCTACAAGTCCTGGGGACGTTCACTTGGCAAGCTGCACGCGGCATCGCGGCGCTACCGGCCCGATCCCGAAATCGATTACGCCTTCCCCAGTGTGCAGCGTTTTTGGAAGAATGTCGAGCCGGCCGTGCGCACAGCCAGAAGCGAATTACAGCGGATTTACGCAGAACTGACCGATTTCATGCAGGGCTTGCCGCCGCATGATTATGGTCTGATTCATGGCGATTTCCGCCCGGGCAATGTGATTTGGGATGGCAAGATCGCCCGTACTATCGACTTTGACGAGCCGAATTATCACTGGTATATCGCCGATGTCTCGCGCGCGCTCCTGGAGCTATCGCATCTGCCGACCGAGCAACGCCGTCGCTTTCGCGAAGAATTCATGCGCGGCTATCTCAGTGAGCATGAGATTGATGACACCTGGGTGACGCTGCTGCCGCATTTCGCTCAGCACCGCGGCATGCTGATGCACATGTGGGACCTGCAGGAAGGCGGGAGCGGGGGAGGTGCGCTGGATTGGGCGTTGAGGAGGTTGGAGTGGTAGGACATGATTTACAGCAGTTGCGGATACATGTCGCAGGATACACTGTTATAATTCCTCCGACGTTGGTGATCTGGCGGAAACGGAGCGACACATGAATGTAGTAGAAATATCAACGGGTCTCGACGACAGTACCGATGACATCAAGATTGAAGCGGACAATTCGGATGAGACCGTCGGCATTAAAGAATACATGGTTACAAGCTATGGAATTGATTACGACGTAGAAGGATATGTTAGACGATTGCAAAACGGCGATATTGCGATCCCCGAATATCAGCGCAAATACATATGGGATCAGAAACGGGCTTCGAGATTTATCGAGTCGCTTCTGTTGAACCTACCTGTTCCAGGCATTTTCTTGTACAGAGACAAAGAAAGTGAAATTCAACTCGTTGTAGATGGACAGCAGAGACTGAGATCGTTGAAATATTTTTATGAAGGAAAGTTCGGCGATTCAGAAAGACCTTTCAAGCTGACGGGGCTTGAGACAAGATTTGACGGACAGACATACGATGAACTTGATATTGTAGACAGAAGGCGACTTGACAATTCGTTGATTCGCGCGACAGTGATGCGCCAAGACGAGCCAGATGACGAAGCCACATGCCAGTACTTTGTATTTGAAAGGCTCAATACTGGCGGAGTAGCCCTATCATCACAAGAAATCAGAGCAGCGATCTACGGGGGGGCATTTAACAAACTGCTTCACAAACTTAACGAGAACAATGCGTGGCGTGATCTGTTTGGGAAGAAAATCCCGGACAAGCGCTTTCGTGATGAAGAACTGATACTTCGTTTTTTTGCATTGTATTTCGACGGCGAAGATTATAGTCCCCCGATGAAAGGGTTTCTCAACAGATTCATGAAGTCAAATCGCAACCTTCAAGTCTACGCTCGAGATCAGATCGTGCCTTTGTTTGAGAAAACTGTAGACACAATTCTGGACAAGCTAGGCTCGGATGCATTCAAGCCTACGAAGTCTCTCAATGCGGCAATGCTTGACTCCATAATGATTGGGATTGCACGCCGTCAAGACTCTAAAGCAATCAATTCTGAAATCCGGGATGAATTTGAGACATTACGTGGCAATGGCGAATATCAGCAACTGATTTCTGACACCACGTCCGCACCGGATCGCGTACGTCTCCGGATCGAATTGGCCACCAATGCATTCGCCACCGTGGAGTAGACGATGTATCAAGAGATAGTTGAGCAACAGGACAATCTCCAGGATCTATTTGACGAGGTAAAGCGTCTTCAGAAAGACAAGGTAATCGGCGATTACTTGTTGGCTCAATTCGTGTGGTACTTGTGTGTACGTACTTCGGGATATGTAGAAAATGCCGTAGAACTTATCCTCTTGAAGTATGTACAGTCCAAGACCTTGGATATTCCAACACAGAATTTTGCTAAGGCAAACCTTACACGCATCGCGGCGAACTACGGCTCTGTCATTGGCCTTGTGACGCGATTCAGCGATGATTGGAAGGTGAGCTTAAGAGAAAGGAATATTCAGGATTATAAGCCGGCACTTGATAACATGGTGAAGAATAGAAACCACATTGCACATGGGCGGGATGTAAATATTACGTTACAGGAAATGCAAGGATATTTCAGAGACGCTCAGAAAGTTGTTGAACTCTTGCATCAAACATGTGATCCACAGAACGGCCCCACGGCCGAAATATAGGGTTCTGGAGTTTTCTCACCCCTGCCCATACATCCGCCCGCCAAACTCCTCCACGAGCACATCATCCAGCTCATCGGCATACTGCGCCAACCGCCGCACAATCACATCCGCCTCGACCGCATGCAGACCTTCCAGCAGGCGCTCATGAAACACGTAGACCACATCCTCATGTACGCCCAAGGCCGCATTGGTCATCTCCAGATTCAACTCTAGCATTCGCCGATACAAAGGCAGTAGATTGCTCTGTGGCAGGTGCATGATCGGCGAAAGCACTTGCAGATAGCCCCAATCTTCCGGCGTCAGATAGATCTCGATCAGCGCCGAACCGCGCCAGAAATTCCAGGCGTATCCGCTCTCGACATCCATGCGCGCCGCTGTCGGATCAACATCGATGCTGGCCAGGATATTCTCTACCGCGCGCGCCGACAATGCCAACTGCTGGTCGCCCTGGTCTTCCGCATTCGCCCGCCGCCCAAATAGGCCCGCCATCGTTACTGCTCCCGCATCAAATTGCTGCCGCAACGCAAACATCTGCCCGCATAATAACCGACCAGTGCCGCGCAATTGGGGCAGGGGCGGCTCTCCTCGCCATCGTAGAGTTGCGCCAGCTGTGCTGTATCGGGCGGGATAACCGTGGATCCGTCCAGGTCACCCAAAATTGCGCCGCAAGTCTCGCAGTAGCGCCCGCCATATTGACCGGCACGCGTCATGCAGCCGCAGCAGTTGCAGCATCCGGCAGCGGGCTGCAGCCGACGCGCCTGCAATGCCTCAGCCGTCAGCCGCGTCACTTGCGAGATGCTGAGGGCAAGCAGCGCGCCGCTCTTGTGATCGATATTTCGCGTCAAGAGACCAAGCAGATTGCCCCTTGCGTCGTAAATTGGATTACCGCCACTATTGAGCATCCTGGCCGGTTGAAAGCTCGTGGCAAGCCAATGATTGGACTGGTTTCCGCCAACCAAAACCTGACCGCGAAGTGTGCTACCGGCGCTCTCCATAGCGAAAACCACGTCACCATGCGTCACCATTGCGCTTGGCGCAACAGAACCGATCTCGTCGACAATGACATTCGTTTCGATCAACGCCAGGTCATATTGTGGATACCGTCGCACGACGCGTCCGGTTACTTCCTGATTCAGGTCGATGACGATGGTGAACTCGGCTGTGCTACCGGTCACATAGCTGCTGGTCGCGATCAAGCCATTGTTGCCGACAAACACACCGCTGCCTGTTCCGTTGGCTCCCCCGCTTACACCCACCACCGGTGGCGCTTTTGACAAAGATATTGGCTTTTCTCCCAGCGGAGATGGAGCACGATCAACCGGATCGAAAGGCGGCGCAAGCTTAGCGGTCAGAAGTTGATCCAGCACCTGCCGGATCTGCGGGTTGCTTGGCTCGCATTTCAACGCCTGTCTTAGGCAGTTGCTCTTGAAACTCGCATCATCCCGCGTTTCCGCCAGCCAGACATAAGCGGTCGCCCGCGAATGATCGTCAAGCTCGGGATCCGCGATCACTTCGCCCAGCAAATCCGCCGCCACTTTTACATCGCCGGCTTGCATGAGTTTTATCGCGCTTAGCAGATCTTCTCGCATTTTCATGCCAAGCCGTCCCAGCCAGTCGAAAATCTATACCCGTTCCTCATTTTAGCCCATTTCCCTGGCGGTCGCTTGCCACCCGCAGGCACCGGCGGCCGCGCATCGACGGGTGGAAATTGTAGTTTAGCCGACGCGATCTTGCTTCTGAGGTGCTCGCAACGACTTAGGCACAATAACTTCCGCCAACATAACTGCCGGTTCGTTGTCGTTCGCTGAATGTGCTAAGCTTTCAGCGGACATGATCGAGGAGATGGGTGCATGGAAATAGAACGCAAACTGCAGCAAATGGGCTTGCAGCTGCCGCCTGCGGTCAAGGTGTCGGCCGGCGTCGTCCTTCCTTTTTCTTTCGTGCGCATTCATGCAAACCATGCCTATATATCCGGGCACGGAGCGCAAAACCCGGATGGCACGGTGGCTGGTCCCTTTGGCAAGGTCGGTAGCGATGTCACGGTAGAAGCGGGTTATCAGGCGGCGAGAGCGGTAGCGCTATCGATGCTCGGCAGCCTTAAGCGCGAATTGGGGGATCTGGACCGTGTCAGCGCCTGGCTGCGTCTCCATGGCATGGTCAATTGCGCAGCGGACTTCACACAGCATCCCGCTGTCATCAACGGTTGCTCCGATCTCATTCTGGAGTTATACGGCGCGCGACGGGGTGCCCATTCCCGCTCCGCGGTCGGGATGTCATCCTTTGCCCTTCAATCTGTGCGTCGAGATTGAGGCGCTGGTCGCGATCGACTAGCATGTCATGATCGCTGCAGAATCAGATTCAAGAAACCATCGATCCGCGCCCGCCATTCAGGCGGCACATAAGTGGTGCTGTCCATTTGAAAGATAATAGCCTCGCCAGCCAATCGCGCGCCGGGCTCCAGGTCTTCGCGTCGGTACAGCTTGATCCTTCCGCCAGTGGGTGATTCTTTTTCGGCGAAAGGCTGTGCCACGCCATATCGCTCGGCAGCAGAAACGAGTTCCGGTTTCTCGACTGTGCCGCTGCCGTGAATGCGCAAGTTGACGATCTCCACATTTCGACCACGCATAGCATGGCCGTAGGTCGCTTCGTGCGCTTCATGGAAATCGTCGACTAGCGACCCGGCCAGAGAAATATTCAGCTCGTATGCTTGACCTTGATAGCGCATATCCAAGGAAACCGCGAAGGACATATCTGCCTCAGGGATGCCTTCTTTCTCAAGATCTGACCGCGCCATTTTCAGAAGACCTTGTATACGGTCTTGCAGTTGCGCGTAGCTGTCAGCGTTAGCCAAAACCATGACCGACTGGCTGTATTCGATAGCGACATCGGCGATCAACAAACCCAGGGCGCACAAGACACCCGGCGCAAGTGGTACCAATACCCGCGGAATACCCAGTCGGTCGGCAGCCTCACAGGCGTGTAAGGGTCCGGCGCCACCAAACGCCACCAAGGTGAAGTCCCGTGGATCATGACCGCGCGCAATCGATACCCGACGGATCGCGCGATCGATATTGACATTGGCGATATCCACCACACCCTTGGCCGTGGAGACGGTACTCAAGCCGGTCTGCCCGGCCAGCGCTTGCACAGCCTCAATTCCGGCTCTCATATCAAGCGACATGCTTCCGCCCAGAAAATGATCGGCATCCAGTCTCCCCAGAACAGCGTTGGCATCGCTGAGCGTCACCCGTTCTCCGCCGCGCCCGTAAATCACCGGTCCCGGATTAGCGCCTGCCGATTCCGGACCGACGCGCAAGGCTCCGCCGGCATCCACGCGCGCGATTGATCCGCCACCGGCGCCGATGGTTTCGATATCCAGCATGCGCACCCGCAGCGGCAGCTCATCAATCTGCGATTCCGGACGTGGCTTCGGCTGTCCGTCAATCAAAGCAACATCGGTAGACGTCCCGCCCATATCCAGCGTGATGATCTTGTTGTATCCAGCAGATTCCGCGACATGAAAAGCGCCCATCACGCCAGCCGCCGGGCCACTTAGCGCCGTGTGGATGGCTTGCTGCCGGACACGGCCCGCGCGCATGACGCCGCCATCTGATTTCATGATGCGCAAGGAGACGTCCGCCGGCAGCTCGGCTTCCAATTCGCCAATATAGCGAGACATCACCGGACGCACGTAGGCTTCCAAGGCGACCGTGCTGGCGCGTTCATATTCTCGGAACTCCGGCAATACTGCTGATGACAAAGCAATCTGCCACTCCTCTGCCACGATGCCGCGTTCGATAATCCGCTGTTTGATTTGCGACTCGTGTTTATCATTGACGTAGCTGAATAACAGGCAGACAGCGATAGCTTCGACCCGATCTTGTATTATCCGATCCAGAACTTTGTCAAGGGCCCGCAAATCCAGGGGCAGCAATACCTGCCCGCGATAGTCCAGCCGCTCTGGCACTTCATAGCAGCGTTCCCGCGGGATCAATGGCGGCGGCACTGTCGGATGCAAGGCATAAAGTTCCGGTCGATTCTGCCGTCCGATGAACAAGAGATCACGGAAACCCTGCGTAGTAATCAACGCGGCGCGCGCGCCCTTGCGCTCGAGGATGGCATTTGTCGCTACGGTCGATCCGTGAGCCACCTGCCGCAAGCTGCCGATACCGCCCGGCGTAATGATCTCGAGGCCTTCCAGCATGGACCGAGCCGGATTTTCCGGGCTGCTAAGCAACTTGTAAATTTGCAACCGACCGCCTTCGCTCAATACCAGGTCGGTAAATGTGCCACCAATATCGACGCCTGCCTGCATGCAACCTTCCTCGTCAACCTCGCGCCTCATAACCCTGCAACTATAACACCGACAGTCACGTTCTCAAACGTGATGGCACCCAGCCGACACAATCCGCCGCGTTTATGCTTCGTTTACACTCTTCTATCGTGATTCCGATATCGCTTTACTACTTTTCCTACATTGGGCTTGTATCCTGTAGTTGTCACGAAACGTAACGATAAAAGGAGAACACATCATGTTGATCCGCACCCGTAACCCCTATCCTCGTCTGTGGCAGGATCTATTTGGCGAAACCCGCCCATTGCTGGGCACTGTCAATGAATTCGCAACCAAGGGATTCACTTTGGCGCTCGATGTCGCAGAAAACCCGGAAAGTTACAGTGTCCGCGCCGACTTGCCCGGCATCAGCCTTGATGACATCAGCGTCAATATCCATGACGATGTGTTGAGCATCTCGGCCGAGACCGCGGCGGAAGATAGTGAAGAAGGCAACCGCCCTCTGATCCGCGAGCGCCGAATCGGCAAGTTCAGCCGTAGCCTGCGCTTTCCAGTGCCACTCAATGGCGACGCCGTCGAAGCCAACCTCGAGAACGGCGTGTTGAGCATCACACTGCCCAAGGAGGAACATGTCAAGCCGCGTCAGATTCCGGTGACGGTAAACGGCGCGGTCGGCTAGATCGCAACAGCATCAGCATCAGCAGCCCCTTTCTTGAATCGAGGAAGGGGCTTTTCAATTCTCGATAGCTCCCCAACCGCCGCCGCCCGGCGTTTCGATCAGGACCCGGTCACCGGCCGAAAGCTGCGTGGTATACTTGCCACTCACGGTTGCCCATTCCTCGCCACGTCGCACGCGATTGACGCCGCAACGTCCCGCCGCGCCACCACGCACGCCATAGGGCGGGCGCAGACGCCGCTCCGAATTTATAGTTATGCGCGCTGGCACCAGCAACTCGTATTCGCGCACGATGCCATCGCCACCGCGATACCTGCCTTCGCCGCCGCTGTCATCGCGCAGATGATAACGCCGGACGCGCATCGGCAGGCTGAATTCCAGTGCTTCCACCGGCGTATTCAGCGTGTTGCTCATGTGACAATGCCGCCCGGACAATCCAGCGCCACGGCGAGAGGCGCCGTGTCCACCACCTAGCGTCTCATAATATACAAATTGTTTGCCCCCCTGGAACCCGCCAACAGCGAAATTGTTCATCGTTCCTTGTGATGCCGCCGGAATCAGATCTGGCAGGGCTTGCGCCAAGGCGCCGAGCACCGTATCGACCACGCGCTGGCTCGTCTCCGTATTCCCGTTAACTACCGCCGCCGGAAAATGCGGATCCAGCACGCTGCCCGGCTCAGTGATCACCTTTACCGCCTGGAAGCAGCCATGATTCACCGGCATATCCTCATCCGCCAAGAGCCGCGCGCAATACCAGGTAGCCGATTCCACGATGGCGCTCACGGCATTGACGTTGCCCATCACCTGGGGCGCGCTGCCGCTAAAATCGACCATCATCTCTTCACCGCGCACGGTCACCGTCACGCGTATGGGAATCTGGAACTCCTGCTGCCCGTCGCCTTCCATGGCATCTTCAAAGCGATAAACACCATCTGGCACGCGAGCGATAACCGCCTCGGTCATCTTGCGCGAATAAGCCAGCAGGGCTGTGGCATGCTCCTGCATATTCTCGACGCCATGATCAATCATCATGTCCCGCAACCGGCTTTCTCCGATGCGATGCGCCGCCAGTTGCGCTTCGATATCGCCCAGCCGTTCTTGCGGATCGCGGCTGTTGGCGATGATCAGCGCCATCGCGCCCTCGTTGGTCCAACCGCTTAGCCGCAGCTTGAGTGGCGGTATGATGATGCCTTCTTGATACAGCTCTGTGCTCAGGGGCAAAGACCCCGGCGACATTCCGCCGACATCGGCGTGATGCGCGCGGCTGGCGACAAAATAGCAGAGATCTCCACCGGCAAAGACCGGCGAAATCATAGTGATATCCGGCAAATGCGTGCCGCCATGATAAGGATCGTTCAGCACCACCACATCGCCCGGGAACAACTCCTCGAATTCCGCAACTGCCGCTGCCACCGATGCCGGCATGCTGCCCAGGTGCACCGGAATATGCGCCGCCTGCGCGATCATGCGCGCCTGCGCGTCAAATACCGCGCAACTGAAATCGAGCCGCTCACGAATATTGGGGCTAAAGCTAGCCCGCTGCAATGTCACACCCATCTCTTCAGCGACGGCCGCATATAGGTTCTTGAAGACTTCCAGGCTAATGGCATCAACGGTCATCGGTTGCCCACTCCCCACGTATCACAGTTGCCGAAAACTAACACAGAATACACTTGAAACAAAGTCGCAGCCGCGGAGGAACGGTAAATGTCATGGTCATGCCACTTCCAACCCCGCCCCCGGACCTTCCCCGATGCTTTCTAAGCGCAAGACACATTCCGCTCCCGAACCGCGCATCAGCTGGCAACAAAATGCCGTTCTTGCAATAGGTCGCGTCCATATAGTCGCCGCCTCCCTTGCAGATGATGATAAGCTCAGCGCAATGACAATCAGATCGCATCCCACCATCTTTAACCTGCAACTTCTTCAGCAAACCGCTGTGCTGGCACGACCGGAAGGCTTGTCAATTGGCCTAAGCGCTGCCGTCCATTTCGCTGCCCACGGTCACTGACGAAGTGCAGTCTGGAAGGGCAGTGTCTACGCGCCCTACGCGACTGTCCAGTGGCTGACCAGTTCCCTGCACATGGCAAAGCAAACCGGCAAAATCTGCGTCTATATGAATACAGTATCAATAGGAGTCTGTGGTCTTTTCACACTTTGCTGCCTTCATCTTGCCCTTTTGCCGTCTTCTGTTGCCCCTAGGCTGCCCTTTTGCCGCCTTTTACTGCCTTCGCTGACTCTTCAACCGGCGATATTCCCACCATGGAGGCACCTTTGACCAGCTTGCCGCTAATGGTAACATGGTTATCCGACGAGATCGCTTCAGTGACATGCAAAGGCGACCAAAGATGAAGGTATTGCTGTTCGCGAACGGCGAAGCAAATCAGGGCACGATGCTGCAGCAGGCCCTCGATTGCGCCGATAGTGCCTACATCCTCTGTGCTGACGGTGGCGCGCTCAACGCCGACAAATTCGGTCTCGCGCCGCAGACAATCATCGGCGATCTGGACTCTCTCGACGAGGGACAAATCGCCAAATTCGTGGCGGACGGTGCCGAAATAATCCGCTTCCCGACGGAAAAGAACGAAACTGATCTCGAATTGGCGCTGCTCTGGTGCATCGAACAGGGCGCGTCATCGATTTGTATCTTGGGCGCGCTGGGCGGAAGATTCGATCAGACGCTGGCAAATATCTATTTGCTGGCGCTGCCGGCATTAGAAGGCATCCCGATTGAAGTCATCGATGGCGAGCAATCTATCCGATTGCTGCGTACCGGTCGGTATCAGATCGATGGTCAAGCCCGGGATACCATCTCGCTGATACCCTTGGGAGAGCCGGTACGCGGCATTACTACCGTTGCGCTCAAGTATCCTCTGAGCGGCGAAACGCTCAAAATGGGACCGGCGCGCGGAATCAGCAATGTCATGCTTACGGATCAAGTGATAATCGAGATCGAAAGCGGCATTCTAGTCTTGATTCACACCCGCGGACGCGCTTGATGACTGCCTTCACGGTGATAAAACGCGATGCAAGCGGCGAGGATAAACTGTCTTACACGGGCGTCATTTCTGATCGCGGCGACAGCTTCGTCTGCGTTGATGCCATATTTGGCTTTGCCGATCGCGATCTCGGCTATGTTCAACTGCGTCAGGGCGATCGCTTTCGCGAATGGTTTTTCGCCGATCGCTGGTTCAACATCTTTCGCATTCAAGATGTCGCCGCCAGGCAGCTTAAAGGCTGGTATTGCAATATCACGCGGCCACCGATTATAGCGGCGAAGCAGGTAGCGGCAGATGATCTTTGTCTAGACGTATTTGTCCGACCGGATGGCGCGACAGTTTTGCTTGATGAAAACGAATTCCGCCGGCTCAACCTTTCGCGAGCAGAACAAGACAAAGCGTGGGAGGCAGTGACGGAAATCTACCAAATGGTAAACTTGCGCCTGCCTCCCTTTGACGAAATCGAGGTCATTACGCCCTGATCCCCGACTTAATGTTACGAATGTATCTGGCAGAGTTGTCGACTGCAGGGAACTCACAAATGCAGGTTGCTATATGTCATTCCAAGTCTGGGCGAATGACCAGTACCGGTACTCTGACATCTTGCATGACTTTGTTAGCGACGCTACCGAAGACCAAACGCACTAGACCCGAATGCCCGTGCGTTGTCATGACTACCAAATCAGCCTTTGACTCTTCGATATAGTCGCAGACATGCTGTGCAACTCCGACCGCATCAATGATGTGCAAGCGGCAGGGGATATCTTGTTCGCGGATTTCATTGCGCAACTCGAGTAGATGTTGTTTTATTTCTTCGCGGATGCGGTTGGCAAGCTCATACTCACCGGCGATCGCCAGCGAATCAACGAATTCGTGCATCGGCGGTGTGAAGACATGCAGCAATTCAACTTCTCCCCCGCTGATGCGGGCGAAGTCAACTGCATAAGGGATCGCGCGCTCGCTCCAGGCTGAACCATCAGTGGGCACAACTATTTTCTTGAATGGACGGTGTTGAAACATGGAATCCTCTCTTTTTTGGATGCACTCGCTACCTTTAAATTGTATCACAAACTACAAATTAATAGACATATCTCACATTGACCGCCTTCGATTCTTCTGTATAATTCCCCGCATAAATCTGCATAATTCTATAAAAAGTTGCCAATGAGTAATAGCAGCCAAAATAGTCTTTCCTTCGGAAGCAATCTGAAGATTGGCCTGTTCCATCTTGGTTCCGGTATGGCAGATGTCCTGGCTACCGGTGTCTGGAATCGGATTATGGTCGCCGATCTGGGTTATGGCGCAACTATCGTCGGCTTGCTGACGGGCATGCGCTATTTTCTGGCGCCTCTGGGCGTCTGGGCAGGCCGTTATTCCGATACGCACACGGTCGGTGGCTTTCGGCGGCTGTTCTGGATATGGCTCGGCCGGGCGATGATGACGCTGAGCACTGTTTCACTCGGTTTCGCCACCGCGGAACTGCTGCGCCTGGCGCAAAGCGAGGTACAGGAGCAAGCGCCCTTTGTGCTCTGGTTAATATTGCTGCTGTCATTCTTGCTCTTCAGTTTGGGCAATGCGCTGTCTGGCAGTACGTTTCTGGCACTCGTACACGACCGCGCCGCGCCCGAACAACGCGGACGTGCTGTCGGCTTGGTGTGGACGCTGTTGCTGCTCGGCTTCACTGTGGGCGGTGTTTTCTTCAGCTTGATGCTGCCCCACGAAGAAGGCCTTGGCAATATCGCCTTCAGCGCGCGATCGCTACAGAATCTCTTCCTGGTGACTGCCGTGATACTCGGATTGCTTTGGTTTTTCTCTCTCTTGGGCGAGGAAACGCGCAATCGCAATGATCGCCGAGCGACACAAGCGGATCAGACCAATCTCATGCGCGATTTGTCGCTGGTATGGCGTAGTCGCCCGATGCGCTTCTTCCTCTTTTACTTGATTTTGTCGATGGCTTTTGCCTTCCTGCAAGACACCGTACTCGAACCCTTTGCCGGCCAGGTTTTCGATATGGATGCGCAAACCACCAATCGCTTTTCCGCCTATTGGGGCAGCACAGCAATTCTCGGTTCTATCGGATTCCTGTACCTGTCACGGCGCTATCCAAAGCTGACAAACGGCAATATAGCCTTGGGCGGTGTTTGGGTCTTGCTGGCCGCCTATATTGTCTTCGCCTTGTCATCCCTGGGTGAAATGCGTGAATTGGTCACACCGGGCTTGATTATGCTGGGCTTGGGCTTGGGTATCTGGAATATCGGCAGCCTGGGACTGATGATGGACTTGAGTCCCGATGGCCGTGCCGGTACCTTCCTCGGTTTCTGGACGCTTTGTGTGACGGTCGCCCGCGGGATTGGTGTGGCGAGCGGCGGCATATTGCGTGATGTAGCCTTGCAAGTTTCCGGCAGCTATTCGATCTCCTATGGCGCGGTTTTCGTATTGGGTTGCTTCGGCCTCTTGATTGCCTTGCTTGCCTTAAGTAGGGCGAACCTGCGAGCATTCCAGTTGCGACGTCCCGACGCCGATGTCGTGCTCGCTCACAGCTTCGATTAGCCGCACTGCGGCACATTGTAGATTAACGACCCACAGCTTGGTCGCTCGCCTCACTCAGCGCAAAGCCGCCATCAATTCTCCGGCCGCAGATACACATGGTCCCGCAATTGCTCAATCGTAAATCGCTCGCTCATATCGGTGACTTGGCGCAAGTTGAACCGGCCATCTCTCACCAATGTGCTTTCGATAGACTCAAATTGAAAAATAGTTTGCAGAATCTGCGCTTCCAATATGGCGTCGCCACAACTGCCGATACCCATCAGCCCGCCGCCCAAATCGACGACAGCTTCGCCATCTACGATGCTGATGCTCTCAACTGAAAGATTCAATTGCTTGACCCAATCTTCGGTCTCTGCCGCCGGATGATTCTGCTCGGGATCTAACAAAGCTTCCAGCGCAACTTGCAAGTCGGTTACCAAATCGTCTCCGCGCGCAATCCTTGTAGATACCGGCAGCAGGTAACTTTCGCAACCGACCATGATACCCTGCAATTCGAAATCGCTAAAGCTGCCGACCCAGAATTTGATAGCCTCTTCGTCGCCAATTTTCGAATCGTCCGGACGAGTATAAACGTAATTCTTCCGTTGCTCCGCGCTCAGTTCGTCGTGCATTGAATGGGTAGCTTCGCGCAAGTTAGTAACACCGTCCGTCACTTTCACGCGCTCTATCGTTTCAAATTGGAAAACAGTCTGGAGTATCTGTGCCTCTAAAATGGCATCGCCACAACTTCCGATGCCCAATAATGTGCCGCTCAGATTTACCTCCGCCTCACCATCGACGATGCTGATGCTCTCAACGGATAGATTCAGTTGCTTGACCCAATCTTCGGTCTCTGCCACCGGATGATTCTGCTCCGGATCGAACAGCGCTTCCAAGGCAACTTGCAGGTCGCTTACCAGATCGTCTCCGCGCTCAATCGTTGTAGATACCGGCAGCAGATAACTTTCGCAACCGACCAAGATTCCCTGCGATTCGTAATCGCTAAAGCTGCCGACCCAGAATTTGATGGTCTTTTCGTCGTCAGTTTGCGAGCCCTGCGCTGGTACCGAATCAGAGCTTGATGTGGGTGTCGGCTGCTGTCCGAAGGAAAGATGGCCGGTGCTCACTGCAAGAACAAGGCAAAAGCATAATACCCATTTCAATCTCATCGCCCTAATTACCTTGCCAAGGCAGGTTGCCTTATTCCACTTGCTGCATTAGCGCAGCCACATCAGTATAGCCCATGATATTGTAGCCGGCGTCCACATATATCACTTCGCCGGTGATGCGCCGCGACAGATCGGACGCCAGGAAGAGCGCCAGATCTCCGACATCATCCTGACTGACGAGTTCGCTCATCGGCGATGTAACCTCGGCATATTTCAGCAAATCGCGGAAGCCGGTAATACCGCCCGCCGACAGCGTCTTGATAGCGCCGGCACTGATGGCATTGACGCGGATCTTGCTGCGTCCCAAATCGGCCGCCAGGTACATAGTGATGGCTTCCAGAGCGGCTTTGGCGATCGCCATAGCATTGTAATTAGGGATGACCTTGCGTGAAGCGTTGTAGGTGAGACTCATGATGCTGCCCCCGTCTTTCATCAACGCTTCGGCGCGCCGTGACATTTCGATCAAGCTGACGGCACTGACATCTATGGCGCTGAGCAAATCCTCGCGCGACATCTCGGAGAATCGTCCGCCCAAGGCATCGCGCGCGGCAAATGCCACGGAATGCACAAGCACATCCAGTTTTCCGTACTTGTCTGCAACCGCGGCAAAAACGGCGTCCATTTCTTCCGCATTTGTGACGTCCGCTTGCAGCATCAGTTCGCAACCGATTGATTCACCCAATGGTCGCACTCGACGCTCGAGTTTGTCTATTGCATAGCTCAAGACAATGGTGGCGCCCTCCCGCTGCAATGCCTTGGCGATGCCCCAACCGATCGAGTTTTTGTTTGCCACACCAAAAATGAGCGCGATCTTCCCGTCCAGCAAGCCCATTTTGACCTCCTCAATTGTCATGTACTGCGGTTGTGATTAGAATCATAGTGTAAGCTTCATAATCTAACACGGCCTCTGCCAATCAGCTACGGTGAATGACCCTGGCGGGCAGGGATAGAATCAGGAGAACAGAAGCGATATGTCCGAAGCCGAGCGCATTACAGTCACAGTTGCAATCGATTTTGATGATGAGATCCTCACCGAATTGCGCGAGATTTCGCCACGCTTGCAAGTCGCGCGCCATTTCCCCGATGTACCCGCCGATGTGATCGCAAAGACCGAAGTCCTCTACACCACTGGCTATTACCCAGAACCGGAGCACGCACCAAAATTGCGCTGGATACAGTTGAATTCTGCGGGCATGGATCAAGCACTGCGCCACCGCGTCGTGCAAGCGGAAGACATCAAAGTGACATCAACCAGCGGCATCCACGCCACCAACATGGCGCACTATAGCCTGATGATGATGCTGATGTTCAATTACAATATGCGGCTGGCTCTGGAAATGCAGCGCAGCGCGGAATGGCCGGAAAACCCGTCTTCTATGTTTTCGCCGGTAGATGTCTCGAAACAGACGGTCGGCATCGTCGGCTATGGCAGTATCGGGCGTGAGCTTGCGCGCCTTTGTTCGGCCATGGGTATGACAGTACTGGCGTCCAAACGTGATCTCAGCAATACCGCCGAAATCGATGCTTTCAGCATGCCCGGGATTGGCGATCCCGGCGGGGATATTCCCGATCGCATCTACCCGGCAACTACTATCGCTTCAATGGCGAAGGATAGCGATTACTTGGTGGTTACCCTGCCGATGACCGAAAACAGCAGACATCTGATCAATGAGGAAATCTTTGACGCTATGAAAGATACGGCGGTTTTGATCAGCGTCTCGCGTGGCACCGTTGTCGATGAAAAGGCCTTGATCACAGCACTGTCCTCCGGCAATATCGCCGGGGCGGCTCTGGATGTTTTTGAAGAAGAACCCTTGCCCTTCAGCAGTCCCTTGTGGAATCTCGACAACGTCATCATCACGCCGCATATTTCCGGATTCACCCGTGACTATCACGACAAAGCGGCGCTTGTCTTCAAAGAGAACTTGCGCCGCTATGTAGAAAACCGTCCCTTGCTCAATCAGCTTAATCGCGGCAAAGGGTACTAGCTCTCGGGTCCCGCTACCGATCAGGAGCGCAATTCCGCCTGCAGACGATGACGCGCCGCGCCGATAATCTTGCGGCGAACTTTCGCCGCGTTTTTGTCGGTCAAGGTCTTTTCCGGGTCTTGATAGGTGAGGGCGTAGGCCAGGCTCTTCTTGCCTTGCGGGATCGGGTCGCCGGTATAAACATCAAAAAGCGTGACCGCTGTCAATAGGCGGCCACCGGCTTGGCGTATCACCGCTTCAACTTCGCTGGCCGCGACATTTTCACTAACGATCAATGCGATATCTTCCAGGATGGCCGGAGTAGTTGGTAGCGCTTCGATCTTGTGCAGCCGCTGATGATAACGGACCAGGGGCGCCACTTCCAGCTCAGCAAAGATCACCGCGCTGTCCGTCAACTTGAGACGCTGTGCAACCTGCGGATGAATCTCACCGAAGGTGCCAATTGCCTTGCCGTGCAGAAGCAGATTCGCCGAGCGCCCGGGATGAAAACTGCTGTGCTTGCTGCGTTCATAGCTGTAGTCGCTGATATGCAAAGCGTGCAGCATATTCTCCAATATGCCTTTCAGGTCATAAAAATCGAAAGTTGCCGGCGACTCTTTGCTTTTTTGAGACATCCCTCTGCGCACACGCGCAGAAGGTTCGTTATCTTGTGTGAGCGCGGCAGTCCTTGTCGCTGCCGCCGAGCGGCCGTGCCAGGATGCTTGCCGTCGGCTACCCGTCAATAGCAGACCCAGATGCTGCACTTCATTTGGAAGTACATCGTCAGCTTGCAAGTAGACCTTGCCGAGCTCGAAGATCTGTTGTGACGTCTGAAAGCGCGCATTATTGACCGCTGTTTCCAGCATGTTGATCATCAGTGTATGGCGCAGCACGTTTCGATCACTTGCCGATGGATTGACGATCTCGACGTAGTCCGCTTGCGGCAGCGAAGAAGCCGCGCCATCGGGTACCAGCATGGCTTCGGTTTCGCGATTGGTAAAACGGTAGTTTATCACCTCGTACATACCCGAGCCCGCCAAGATATCGCGTAGGCGGTCTTCGACAAATACTTGCGTATTTTCGCTTTGGGGCGGCATCTCGTCCGCCATGATAGTATCGGGAATCTGATCGTAACCAATGATACGGGCTATCTCTTCCAGCAGATCGGCTTGCCCGACCACCGGGTCGGCGCTGATATCCAATCGATGGTCGGGCACGGTGGCGTGAATGACATCGCCCCTAATCTCGACCGCGAATTCGAGGCGCCGCAAGACATCTGCCGCCTGCTCGATTCGGACCTCCATACCCAGCAGGCGATTGACGCGCGATATTGGCAGCGCAACCCTGACCGTTGCAGGTGGCGCGGGGTAGGCATCGATCACACCTTGGGCGACCGTGCCGCCACCCAACTGTCTCATCAGCTCAATGCCGCGCATGGAACCCAGGATGGCCTGCGACGGATGCACACCTCGGCTGAATCTGGTCGAGGCCTCGGTGTGGACTTTCTGCTCTTTTAGAGTTTTGCGGATGCCGATATTGTTCCAGGCTGCCGCTTCCAACAAGACATTACGCGTTTTATCGCTGATTTCGGTCTCGTCACCGCCAATGACACCACCCAAGCTCAGAGCACCGGCTGTATCCGCGACCAGGATCGTCTCGCCACCCAGATCACGCCGGACATCATCCAGGGTCTCCAATTGTTCGCCCACGTCGGGCAGGCGAGTAATGATGGTGGGAATGCCGCCGGCTCGCTCTACAAGCTTGTCGTAATCGAAGGCGTGCAAGGGTTGCCCCAGTTCAAATGTCAGGTAATTGGTCACATCGACGATATTATTTCGCGGACGCTGCCCGATCAACTGCAAGCGATGGCGCAGCCAAAACGGCGAGGGCTTGACCTCGGTATCGCGCAAAAGTGTCAATGTGAAGCGCGGATTCAATCCCGGCTCGCGGATATCGATATTGACCTGTCCAGCGATGGGGTCGCCTTCCGCCGGAAAATCGTAAGCGGGATATTTTAATGGCTTGTCAAGAATCGCTGCAATTTCCCGCGCAACGCCGACCATGCTGAAGCAGCGCGCCAGGTTGGGCGTGAATTCGATATCCAGCACGACATCGCCCAAAACATCAGCCAGTGGCGTGCCCGCAACATAGCGGTCGTCGTGATCCAAAACGATCACTCCTTCGTGTTCTTCCGAGATACCCAATTCTTTTTCTGAACAGACCATGCTGCGGTTGTAGATCCCGCGCAGCTCTTTGCCTTTCAAGGTCATCTGCCGCTTCTTGTCGCTTTGCCCGTCCCATACTCTGGCCCCTTCCATAGCGAAGGCGCTCCAGATAGGCGGATTGATTTCGCCAAGATCCTTGTATGCGAAGAGGTTCGTCGCGCCTGTCACACATTGTTCCAGTTCATCGCCTCCATAATCGACGATCGCCAGCACCAGCTTGTCTGCGTTGGCATGCGACTTGATCTCGACAATTCTGCCCAGCAGCAACTTCTCGCGATCCCAAACCAAGTGATCCGATTTGGGCATGTGTACTCCCGGTACATCGGCCTGTGGCACTCCGATATAATTGAGATGCGCGACTTCCAGGCCAGCGACGGTCAGCCGCTCCGCCAGCGATTCGACGGGTATGTCGATTTCCACATAATCCTTGATCCACGAAATGGGAACGAGCATGTCTTGTCTTTTCCTTTCCTGTTATTTTGCCGCCAATTTGATCAGCCCTTATGAAATGACGATTTCCGCCAACGTCTGCATTTCGGACACGTTTCCGCTATTTCCAAGCCATTCGAGACGTTTGCCTGTTTTACTGTTGTACAAGATCGCCATCAACCGATAACGTCCCGCCTTAATTCCCTCAATATTAATGGAAAATTGACGAAGTTTGCCCGCATGAACCAGAGGTAAATCCAACTGCGCGACATTGTCCCATTGTTCCGTAAGCAGCTGGTACGACATACTATAGTCTTCCGGCTCAACCGTTTCAGCTCTTGCCGCCCATTTGTCGACGAAAAGCAGCTTGCTGCCCTCATTATCCAGCGCAGCCGAATGAAAGTGATAATTGACCATAGCCGTCTGAAACTTGGCAAGCGACTGCGGAATTTGACAGTCTAATAGCGCCCACATCAATTTGACGATCACGGTCCGGTAGCCGATCGCTTGGCTGTCACACGCTTGATAATGCAGTCCATGCAGAATCGCCTTGGCTTGATCTACGCGCGCTGCATATTTGTCTGATTCCGGATGCACCAACCATAGCGATGGAGAATCGATGGCATGTCGCCTGGCGTAATCTTCAAACGTATCCGGGCCATCAGTCGCGTCCATACTAAGGCCGTGTCGCCCGAAGTAGAAATCCCGTTGTGAGTAATTGATATTGCCGCGATGTTCCAAAGCAAACGGGGCATAGAACTCATCATAAGGGTAGCCGATGATAGCGGGCTTGGGCTCCGCCTGAATGGCGACCCGAGAAATGATATGGGTTGGAGGCTGCGCAAATACCAGCGCTCGCAACACAACATAGTGCCACCAGTTGACTGATGTTTGAAAATTCGAGCCGGCTAAGAGCCACAGCAAGACCAAGAATCCCAACCATCTGCGAAAACGGAAAAATCCATACAGTCCAGCGACCACAAAGAGTAGGAAGGGCAACCAGCCGGCCAGATGGTAGCGCATGCTGTCTTTGATAACCAGCGTCGTAAAATGTGCCAGCAGTGCCATGGCTAGCAAGTAGAGTAGGAACATTAAATGATATGGGCGCGGCACGATCTTGCGTTTCCAGGCACCGACTGCCAGCCCGATAAGCGAAATCAACAACAGGAGTGGCTGGTTATTCGATGCGACGCGTAGCCAAATGGAGACCGCGTCCGCGCCGCCAACGGCTACTATTGCCTTGCCCTCTATCACGCTGCCGATCTCCTGCAAAAGCAAAAGAAGAAAGGGCGAGAACAGAATGATTGCGGTCAACACCGCGGCCGAAATCCATATCCATCGTCTGGTTTTGGGCGCGAACAAAAGATGATATGCGCCCAACATGACCATGAAGATTGCGCTAAACGCATGTGTGCTGATCAGACAGAATGTCGCCAGCGCCAGTGCGAAATAGTCCGTAGCCTTTACGATTTTCACTCGATGTGCCAGCCGCAAGTACACCCAAAGCAGCGCCCCAGCGCTAGCAACCAAGAGTGGATACATGCGAACATTGGAAATATAAAAGTTGTAGAAAGCGCTGCTCGTCAGGACAACTAATGCCAGGACACCGGCAACGGGGGCGACAAAATCCGACGCGAGCCGATAAACTGCCGCCAGTGACAACAGGCTGATCAGCACAGTTAGCGTCCTACCCGCCGCCAAGCTGGTTCCGGCAAACTTCCCCCAAAAGCTCAACATAACAAAATACAGCGGTGTATGATCCGGGCTGTGCCGACGCAGCGATTGCACGACCTGTTCGGGCGAATATGCACCGTTTGCTAACCAGCCGGCATTGTACATGGAGAAGAACTCGTCCGTCGTCGGCGGAAACACATCAATCTGGCGAAAAGCCAAGCTGGCGACTACTAGCAATATCGGAATCGCCCAAACCCAGTAGCCAGGCTTGTTTTGCGGATTCGTTATCGTTGCAAGAAGGGTGGGACGCGTTGAATTCATTGTTCTTCCATCAAATTGGCAAATCTAACGCTGGTGGATTGCGTCTTAGGGCAGGTCGGTCTCCCATACCTGCAACATGCCTGATATAGCCTCGCTATTGTCGTGCCAATCGTGCTTTTCACCGGTCTTATCGTCATAAACAATGACCATCAGTCGATATTGGCCTGCCGGCACGTCCGCGACATCAATCGCGAAAAGTCGCAGTTGATCCTCACGCACCAGCGGCAAATCAAGCTGCGCGACCTTGGCCCACGCATTGTCGATCACTTGATAAGACATATTGATGCGCTCAATATTGACGTCTGCATGCGCGGTCCAGCGATCACTTAGCAGTATTGTTGCCTTCTCCTCGTCATATTGCGCCCCATAAAACTCGTAATCTATGAGGTCGCTTCGATAACTGGCAGCGAGTTCAGGCGCTTGACAATTCAATGTCTCCCATCCGTATTTGATAAGGTTGTTCAGTATACCGAGATTTGTACGTTCGCATGGGCGGTAGTTCAATTCGTGCATGATCAAATCGATTCCCGAGACTATCTCCGATTCGATATCAGCATGTCGATAAAAGACCCAGATTTCTGGGCTGCCGATGGTGTAGTAGCGTGCCCACTGTTCAAAGTCATCCAGGTTTGCCGTCGATCTGAGCACGAGTTCGTGCTGATCAAAATAATGCTGCCACTGCGAATAATTGATGTAAGACTTCCAATGCAGTGGGAATTGGTCGAATTGATATCCGATGATGGGCGGATGTGGCGTCTGCCGTACAGCCTGTCGCGAAACAATATGCATCGGGTCCTGCCCGTATACCATAGCTCGGCCGCCAAGATAAGCTAACCACTCAGTATTCATTTGCATCGCATAGCCGGCTATGACCCACAATAAAACCAGCATGCCCAACCAGGGTTGAATTCGGTAAAACCCGTACAGACCGGCCGCGATAAGCAACACAACGATCAGCCAACCCGGAAAATGGTATCGCATCGTTTCTCTTACAATAATATCGGTAAGCAAAGCGACCAGCGCCAAGATGGCAAAGAACGGAATGCACATCAACATCCAAGGTTTGAATACGATCGTCCCTTTCCAAAGACCCAGCGCCAAGCCCGCAGCCGATAGCCAAAACAGGCCAGCCGAGTCATTAAATGTGACCGTCAGCCAAGTACGGATCGCCGCCACTGCGTCCAGACCTTCCTGGTCTATTAGGGCGGTGGTGCGATTGAAGCCGTCCGGTATTACAACCCTCAACCAGGGAGAAAACAACAATACCGCTACTACAAAAGCTGCAGAAATCTTCCACCAACGCCGATTTTTCTCTGCGAAGAGCAAATAATAGACGCCAAGCACAATTAAAAAGCTGGCGCTGAACAAAAAAGTATTGACGAGCGCATAGACTGCCCCCTAGCGACAAATAGTCTAACCGCCTGACTTTCCGTTGCTGATGCATGATACGCAAGTAGAGCCAAAGCACCGCAGCCGCGAGAAATAGCAATAGCGTATACATGCGAGCAAAGGCAATATGGTGGTTGAAATAGGCGTTGCTCGCGACGATGATTAGCGCGAACAAACCCGCTGGCGCTTCGATAAAGTCGGTTCCCAGCCGATAGATCAGCGCCATCGCCAGCATCGCGAACAAGATGCTCAAAACGCGAGCCAGCATGATATCGTTTGCGGTGATGTTCCCCCAAAAACTTAACAACAAAAAATAGAACGGCGAATGGTTCGGGCTGTTGCGCTGCAAGGATTGTAATATTTCCAGCGGCGAATAGGATCCATTGACCAGCCAACCGGAGTTGTTCATGGAATAAAACTCATCGGTGGTCGGCGGATACAGGTCGCTATGCTGCAAGCCAATTGCGTAAACTACCAGCAAGAGAGGAATTGCCCAAAACCAATGCCGAAGGACGCCGTTGTTATCGTGTCTCGGTGAAGATCCGCCAATAGTTGATGCGTGCATTCAATCTCCGGCTAGAACTGCTGCAAGAAACGCAAGTCGTTGCCCCAGAAATAACGGATATCTTGTATGCCGTGCTTGAGCATCGTAATTCGCTCCGGTCCCATGCCAAAGGCGAAACCGCTCCACTCGCTCGGATCGTAACCGCCATTGCGCAGCACGGTCGGGTGGACCATACCGCTGCCGGCTATCTCCAGCCAACCGGTGTACTTGCAGACGCGACAGCCATCACCACCGCAGAGGAAGCACTCAACATCCACTTCCATGCTAGGCTCTGTGAAAGGGAAGTATGATGCGCGATATCGAACTCTTGCGTGGGGATTGTACATGCGCTTGGCAAATTCTGTGATCGTTCCCTTCAGATCGCTCATGCGAATGTTGCGGCCGATCGCCAGCCCTTCCACTTGGGTGAACTGGATTTCGCTGCGCGCGGTAACCTGCTCTTGCCGATAACACATGCCCGGCAAGATGACACGGATCGGTTTGCTGCCGCCATCGCCCAATTCTCGCATGGCACGGATCTGCCCGGGCGATGTGTGCGTACGCAATAGCACCTTGGGATTGGTGGTATAAAATGTGTCCTGCATATCGCGTGCTGGATGATGCGGCGGTAGATTCAACAGCGTGAAATTAAGCTCGTCTTCTTCCACATCAAAGCTCTGATAGACCTGGAAGCCCATATCCGCCCAGATCGCTTGAAACTCCCGATGCGTACGTGTCGACGGATGCAACCCTCCCATCTGCCGCGGATACGCCGGCAGCGTGATGTCGATTTCACCCTCTTCCAGATTCCGCGCCAGGCTCTGCTCTTGAATCAGGATTTCGCGTCGCTCGAAGGCGTCATTCAATTCCTTCTGCAAGGCATTGAAATTCTTACCAAGAGTGGGACGGAATTCCGTCGTCTGGCTGCTGAGCATCTTAAAGAGCTCGGCAACAGTCCCGTTTCTGCTTAGATGTTGAATCTTCCATGTGCCTAAGGCATTGCCATCAGTAATGCGTTCCAAATCAATTAGGACACATTGACGAAGTGGTGCCATCATTTCTTTTACTCGCCGATTCTGCTCTTCCAATATCGGTTCAATCAGTTTTTTGGTTCGCCGATCTTGCTCTTCCAGTATCGGTTCCATCATTTCTTTGGCACGCCGATTCTGCTCTTCCGAGACTCGCCGAACATACTCATTTATGTTGCTTTGAAATTGCTGAAAAACTCTATCGAATTCTCGCGACATAACTTTGTCCTCTACTTAGCTTGTCAAGCACTTGATTGAACTCATAATGTACAACAAAAAACGCCCTCAATCCCACAAGGGACGAGAGCGAAAATGTTCCCGCGGTACCACCCTTTTTCAGCGCCGAAGACGCTGCACTTATTTTGTCCAGTGACGCCGGACTTGCGGATCAGACTACTCAGCAGTTTGATCGCATCCCTGGATACGATCCGCATCTGCCTTTCACCCCTCGGCTCAGAAGGGAATTCCACAACTGCTTCTGTGGGCGCTTCCAGTCAAAGGCTCCCGCTCCCTGGATCGGCAGACATCAAATGACGCAAATGCGGACTGTCTTCGTCATTGCCTTTATGTTTCTGATTTAATTGCACTTATTATGCAGCCAGGGCGTAAATCATGTCAAGCGGGTATTCGCCGCTCTCGTCGTGAGAAATCAAGATGGAGGAATGGAAATCTCCGCCAGGAGAAGCATATACGGCGGGTCGCTTTCATTGTCGATCCAAGGCGATCGAATACCCGTCGCTTTATCGTACAAGATCGCCATCAAGCGATAAGATCCAGCCGGAACTCCAGCGACATCAATAGAAAAGCGGCGAGGCTTGCCTTCGTGAACCAGCGGCAAATCCATCTGCGCGACATTCTCCCAATCGCTAGAGATTAGTTGGTATGATATTCGCAAATTGTCTGGCAATTCGTCAACGTTTGCCGTCCATTCATCGGTAAAAAGTACTTTTGAACCGTTCGCATCAAGTTGTGCGCCGTAGAAGTGATAGTCGAACAATGCGTTCTCGTAATTCGCCAATAGTTTAGGTTCTTGACAGCCGAGGGTCGTCCAAGCATAGCGCCGGATTTCGGTATCGATTCCGGCACCAGTTCTGTCGCATAACACGTAATCTAGATTGTACATAGTGGAGTCTATGACATCTATTTCCTCGGCGGTTACCAATGATGTTTGCAAGGATATCCAGACTACGAACTGTACGATTGCGTTATGGCGAGCGAATGACTCGAACGAGCCCAAGTCGCCAATTATAGCCACATTTATGTTTTCACGGTCCATATAATGTTGCTTCAACGAGAAGTTTATATAAGATTGTCGAAGCAGTCGATGAGCTGGCATGCGATAAGCTATCAACACAGATTCCTCACCACTTCTTGACAACTCCTGTGATATGGCGTGCCAGGGAGGCATCTCGAAAGCTGCAACCCTGCCAGAAACATAAGTTCGCCAATCGGTGCTTGCATGAAAATGCAGTGCAGCCACAACCCAAAGCACTACCAATAGTCCCAACCACTTGCGGAATCTGTAGAGAGAGTATAGACCGCTTACCACAAGCAGAAGAGCGGCACTCCAACTGCCCAACTGATGTCGCATATCTTGTACTGCGACTAATGGCGTCAATTCTGCCGTCAGCCAAAGTACAACCAAGTAAGAAAGGACAGGCAACAAATACGGCGGAAACGAAATCTTCTTGGTCCTCACACATATGAAGAGACCAGCAAGGGAGAGCGCAAGCAACAGCGGCTGACCGTTTGATGCGACGGCCAACCAACTGGCCAACACGTCCCATCCGCCGGCATTAGAGCCAGACTTATGCAAAACGGTCAATTCGATGCCCCTAGAGGTCAATACCGGCAAATAGGGCGAGAACAATAGCGCAGCTGCAACAGCGGCTACAGAAACTCTCCACCAGCGTATGCTTTTGGGAACAAATAGTAAGTGATAGATGCCGAGCGCAAGGAAAAATGTCGCGCTAAAGGCATGAATATTCATAAGCACAAAGCTAGCCGCAAAAAGCGCTAAAAGATGTCGTCGGTGGACGGTCTTCGCCCGGTAAAGGATATGTAAGTACAGCCAGAGAACTGTGCCTGAACAAAAGAGTAGAAGCGTGTACATCCTCACATGGGCATAATAGAAATTAAGAAACGCGTTGCTAGCGATAATAACAAGAGCAAATAGAGCGGCGGTTGGCGAAACGAAATCTCTTGCCAGCCGATAGACGGTCGACAAAGCCAGCAATCCGCAGAAGATCGCAAACAAACGGCCTGTAGCAAGATCGGTTGCTGTCAGATTGCCCCACAAGCTCAACATCAGAAAGTAACCAGGCGTATGATTGGGGCTGTAGGTTTGTAGGGATTCGACGACTTCAATTGGAGAATATGGCGTGTAAGCGAGCCAACCAGCGTGAAGCATCGAGACAAACTCATCGTGTGTTGGTCCATAAAGATTTATCTGTCGAATGCTAAGAAACGCGACGATCAACAATATCGGGATCGTCCACGGCCAATGTGCTAGCACGTCACGATCGTGTAGCCTCTCCACGAGATTTGGACTAGTCATTCGGATATCCATACTTGCCTGATTGGCTTTTCCATGACCTGTCAATCCAGTTCAGGCACGAAAATCTCTGCCAAAGGAAGCATAACCGGCGGGTCACTTTCATTGTCGATCCATGGCAATCGAACACCCGTCGCTTTGTCGTACAAGATCGCCATTAGGCGATACGATCCAGCCGGAACTCCAGCGACATCAATAGAAAAGCGGCGCGGCTTGCCTTCGTGAACCAGCGGCAAATCCAACTGCGCGACATTCTCCCTATCCTGCGAGATGACCTGGTACGACATCAATAAAGTTTCGACTTCTCTTCCTATTCGCCCGGACCATTCGTCATAGAACTGTATTTTCGAGTTTGCTCTATCAACAATCGCACCATAATACTGATAGTCGATCAACTCTGTTCGAGAATTGAACTGCTGTGCCAAGCCGTTGCAAGTGAAGGCATTCCAAACATGTTTGTGGATGACGGTGTCAACGCCGATCTCGACCGTGTCGCAGAGTTCATATTCCAAGCTTAGCATAGTGGACTTAAGCTCTATAATCTCCTCGGTGCTTGCCACAGATGTCTGCGATACTATCCAAACCTCGGGCAAGCCCAACGCTTCGTGACTCATGTAGATTCTGAACTCGTGCGGATCGCGAATCTTTTTCCATTCGATGCCCCTACTGTCGAAGTAGTGTTCCCTTTGCGAGTAGTTTACGTAGCTTGGCAAATCCATCTTCCGAGTAGAAACGCGATATCCTGCGACAAGTGGTGCCCTATTCTTGTTCGCCGCCTGTGCCGAAATCAGTTGCCAGGGCATTAATCTGAATATATCAGCATGTCCGCCCGTGTACGGGTTCTAGTGCACTTTCATATTGAACGAGATACCGGAAACAACCCAGAGCAAAATCAGAGCAATCGTCCACTTGCGAGTCCTATACAGTCCATAGAATCCTGCTGAGAAAAAGAGCATAAAGAGAGGCCATACAGCAATATGGTGTCGCATGATGTTTGTTACGAAACCAGTATTGTCTGCTAAAATGACTAGAACAAGAAGAAACAGAGCGACAGGAATCAGATTCCGATGCGACGTGAAGCCCATCCTGCGTGCTAACAGCACCACACCTACAATGGAAAGCACCGCTAAAAGTGGCTGATCATTGGTCAAAATGATGAACAAGGCGACGTAAGCATTCCAACCACCAAGTGGTGCCTCGCCAATGTTCCCGGCGGATCTGTCCATCCCTCCATTAAACCAGGTTAGCACATAGGGCGAAAAGAGCAGCAACGCGATGCAGACTGATGCGGTCACGTGCCACCACCGCCGGTCTCTCTTCTTAAACAGAAGATGGTATATTCCAAGTGAGGCCAATAACATAATGCTATACGGATGGACATTAACCATAACGTAGGTTGAAACGCCCAGCGCAATGTAGTCGCGGCTCTTGATCGTGGTCGGTCGAGAAACGATGCGCAAGTAGAGCCATAACACGATGCCGGACACAGCGGGTAAGAGCGAGTACATGCGTACGTATGGCACATAGAGATTGAAAAATGCATTGCTCGCCACAATTACTAGTCCAAAAAGTCCAGCCATCGGCGCGACAAAGTCTCTTCCTAATCGATATACCATCGACAAGGATAATAGTCCGCATAGAATTCCAAGTGCTCGACCCAAGGCAAGATCGTAAGTAGTGAGCCGTCCCCACAGGTTCAACAAGAAATAATATCCGAGGCCGTGGTTTGGGGCGTTTCGCTTGATAGATTCTGCGACATCCAGCAGCGAATACGGTGCGTTGACGATCCAGCCCGAGTCGTACATCGAATAATATTCGTCAGGTGCCGGCGGAAAGAGATTGACTTGACGAATACCCACAAATGCAATGGTCAGCAATATGGGTATTGCAAACATCCAGTGTGCAAAGGTCTCGCGTTCGGCATGGCTCTTGACGAAAATCATTGAATTCATCGTAGATATATTCCCGGGAGAACATGGCTAGCTCGTACTACATCAATCTTCATCAGGAATCTCTATCTCAGCCAGAGTTAGCAGATAGGGTAACTCGCCGTCGTTGTCGATCCAGGTTACCCGCTCGCCCGTCCCTTTGTCGTACATGATCGCCATCAAGCGGTACGATCCAGCCGGAACTCCAGCGACATCAATAGAAAACCTTCTGGCCACACCTTCGCGAACCAGCGGCAAATCAAGCTGCGCCACATTGCGCCAATCCGGCGAAATAAGTTGGTAGGAGATCAAATAGTTATCGAGCTCAACTTCCGCTTGAGCGGACCATTCATCTACGAAATAGAGTTTAGCATCTTCTTTGTCCACTTTTGATCCAAAATACCGATAATCGACCAAATCTGATCGAGAGCCAGCCTGCAACTCTATGACACCGCAATCGAGGATGCTCCATGAGTGCTTTTGGATAATCGTGTCCACACCGATCTCGGCCCTTCCACAAAGCTTGTAATCCAGGTTTTTCATGGTCGCCTGAAGTTCAATAGTTTCGTCGAGGCTTGCTACCGATGTTTGTATTACAATCCACACCTCCGGCAGAATCAAGGCGTTATGTCGCATGTATAACCCGAATTCATGCGGATCGTTGACGATATGAAAGCCAATGCCTTTACGATCGAAATAGTGCTCTCTTTGAGAGTAGTTCACGTAACTCGGCCATTCAAACCAGCCTTTGTCAAAGCGGTATCCGACGATATGGGGTGAGCGTTCGACCTGTACCGCCTGCGCCGAAACACCATGCCAGGGAGGATTCAAAAAGGAGTGTCTGCGGCCAGCAATGTAATCTATCCATTCCACGTTCGCGTGGAAGCTTGCGCCAGCAGCGACCCAAAGCAAGACCAATACTCCCATCCACTTGCGATATCGATAAAGCGCGACCATTCCCTCGACCAAAAGCAAGATGAGGAAAAACCATCCAGACACCAGATATCGCATGCCGCTTACTCTTAACAGCGTCGTTGCATCTGTGAGCAATCCGAGAAGTATTAGAAAAGGGATGATTAGCAAAAGTGTAACGTTCGGTAGTGATCTTGTTTTGCTTGCGGCCAGAGCCAAGCCAGCGATAGACAACGCCAGTAAGAGAGGTTGACCGTTCGTCGTGAGTTTCAGCCATGCAGAAATAATGTCCCAACTGCCAGCCCTAGTTACTCCCCAGTGCTCTCCAGTCCGTTCAATGCCCTGTAAGATCAACACTAGCGCCCACGGCGCGAAAACTAATATTGCAGAAAATACAGCGATTATGACCAATTGCCAATTGCGATTTCTGCGTACGAACAGCACATGATAAATCGCTAGCGTGACCAGGAAGGTAACGCTAAAAGCATGAGTATTGACTAGCAAAAAAACTGCAACACCAAGCGCCAGGAAATGCCTGTTTTGCGCAGGTCGTGATCGGTGTACGATACTCAGATAAATCCAAAGCACCACACCGGACATGAATAGAAGCAGCGAGTACATCCGCACATGCGGGATGTAAAAGCTATAAAAGGCGTTGCTTGCAACAATAATTATGGCGAACAGGCCGGCAACCGGAGCCACAAAATCTCGTGCCAGCCGAAAGGTGATAACGAGGGATAGCAATCCGAACAATATGCCCAGAACACGGCCTATGGCAACATCGTATGATGTCAAGTTTCCCCACAGGCTCAAAACGATGAAATACCCAGGTGTATGATTCGGGCTGTATTTGTACAACGACTGCATGACTTCCAGCGGAGAATAGGGACCGTCAACCAGCCAGCCGGCGTTGAACATCGAGTAAAACTCGTCCGGGGTAGGCGGGTAAAGATCAATCTGCCGAATGCTCAGGAATGCGACGATCAGCAGAATTGGGATTACCCAAACCCAATGCGTTAGGATATCGGGCTTGTCCTCGCCATTAATTCGTACGCGCATTTATCTTGTCTCTTTCAAGCAATGGTGACGGCATAACGCCAAGGCGCAGCGCAACAAGCCAAGTCAATCACGAGAGGTATAGTCACCTTTCACGATCCACTTGTAAGTTGTCAACTCTTCCAATGCCATCGGACCGCGCGCGTGCAGTTTCTGTGTGCTGATTGCGACTTCAGCACCCAAGCCCATCGCCGATCCATCGGTGAAACGCGTGCTGGCATTCCAATACACGGCCGCGGAATCGACCTCGTTTATGAATTGCTCGGCGTGATCAACAGTCTCGGTCAAGATGCTATCGGAATGTTGCGTACCGTGTTGCGCGATATGTTGTATGGCCTCGTCGACATCGTCCACGATCTTGATGTTGAGCGTCAAGTTGTACCACTCCGTATCAAAGTCCTTGTGGTCTGCCTGTACCACGCTTTCGCATTCGCCAACAATCGCGTGCGCTCGTAGTTCGGCGTGAAATTCCACCCCTTCGGCACCCAGCACTTCGACGACCTGCGGCAGCAGTTTTTCCGCGATGGCTTGATGGACCAGCAAGGTCTCCATCGAATTGCAAACGGCCGGTCGCTGCGTCTTGGCGTTGTTCAAGACTGGGATGACCTTGTCAAGCCGAGCGCTTTTGTCTACGAAGATGTGGCAGACGCCAATTCCGCCGGTAATGACCGGGATGCTGCTGTTTTCGCGACAAAACGTGTGCAGACCATTGCCACCACGTGGAATGATCATGTCTATGTATTCATATAGCCTCAGCATCTCGCTAACATACTTGCGGTCGGTACTGTTAATGTATTGGATGGCGAAGGTGGGAAAACCATGCGCGGCCAGTACTTCTTGCAAAACGCGGGTGAAGGCTAAGTTGCTTTCGAGCACATCCGAGCCACCGCGCAAGATGACAGCATTGCTCGTCTTTAGCGCCAGGGTGGAGATATCCACGGTGACGTTTGGTCGCGACTCATATATCGCGCCTAAAACACCCAAGGGCGTGCGCCGCTTGCAAAGTTGCAGCCCGTTTTCCAATTCCTTTTCCAGCAAAACCTGGCCAGAGGGATCGGGCAATTTCGCGACACTGCGCACATCAGCGATGATGCCATCCATCCGCTCTTCCAAGGCAATCCGATCGCGAATCCAGATTGGATCGATTCCGTTCTCCCTGGCTAGCGCCATATCCCGTTCGTTCGCTTTTAAGATATCCGGCTTGCTTTCTTCCAGAGCTTCTGCAATTGCCATCAGTACGGCATTTTTTTCGGCGGTCGATTTTTGCGCCAGAATACCAGCGGCGGCTCTCGCTCGCTTGCCCATTTGAGTCATATCGAGGGCTTCAACCAACGCTTCTTCCATGTCCTATATCCTTGCCATAAATCGCCAGTACGCCTTCTACTCTCGCATATTGCGCAGCATATTTCAATTGTGGCGCGCGATCTTTTCAGAGCCAGAACCTTGTTTCTGTTCTTGTTGAGGAAACCGAACGGTCGGCGTTGGGAGCTTGTTCGATGCTTGTCATCCTGAGATGGAAAGGAAGACGAAGCAAGGGTTTTTCTTGGCTCGCGAATAGCCGATTAACCAGCAATTCAAGACCTGGAAGTAGAGGTAGTGTATCCATTTCGGTTGAAATAGGAAATGATGTGAAAATCAGTTGATGTTTTTCCATCAAAGTCGCAATGGGATTAGGGTTACGATTGCTCTTGTATTCAATCCGTATCGGCTCATTTGAATTTCCACCGACTTTGATACACTGCCGCTAGCGCGGGCAAGCATCACTTCAGCACAACCATGTTGTTGCGATGCAGTACGGCATCGCCATAACTGTATCCGAGCGTATCGACAATCTCATGCGATTTCTTGCCGCAAAGTTTGCCCAGATCTTCGCTGCTATAATTGCTGAGGCCATGCGCGATCTCGTGCCCGTCCGGCGACTGCACAGCCAAGGTCGCGCCTCTTTCGAAATCGCCATCAACAGCGCGGATGCCCACCGGCAGCAAGCTCGCGCCACCTGCCATTAGCACCCTCGCCGCGCCTTCGTCGACTTGCAGCACGCCTTGTGTGCGATCCGTCAACAGCCAACGTTTGCGACTTTCCGACGGATGATGACTCGCGTCTATATGTGTGCCTATCTTTTCGCCATCCAGCAAGCGTCGCAGGATATCGCTTTCGCTACCACTGGCGATGATCGTTTTGATGCCGCTGCGGCTTGCCAGTTGAGCAGCTTGAATCTTGGTGACCATCCCGCCCGTTCCTACCGCGCTGCCCGCACCACCTGCCAGCTCAAAAAGATCATCCGAGATCCGGGTGATATTCTCTATCAGTGCCGCTTGAGGATTCTTGCGTGGATCATCGCTTAGAATGCCCGGCTGATCAGTGAGGATAACCAGAAGATCCGCATCAACCACGCTGGCGACCAGCGCGGACAAATTGTCATTATCGCCAACGCGGATCTCGTCGGTAGCGATGGTGTCATTCTCATTGACGATCGGGATGATCTTGTGCTCAATCAAGGTGCCCAGGGTGTCTCGCGCATTCAAATAACGGACTCGATGGCTCAAGTCATCGCGCGTTAACAAAATCTGCGCCACAACTTTCTCGAAAATGTCGAAGAGATCTTTGTATACGCGCATCAACTGGCTCTGGCCCACGGCGCTAAGCATCTGTTTGGCAGGCACAGATTTGCCCAAGTCCGGAAAATCCAATTGCTCGCGGCCAGCCATCTGCGCGCCAGATGAGACCACGATCATCTCGTAACCCAGTTCGTGCAATGCAGCAATTTGCTGCACCAACTCCAACATGCGTTGGCGGTTCAACCGTGTCGTACCTTTGGTGAGCACACTCGAACCCAACTTGACGACAATTCGTTTCATGCGTTTTCCCTTTCGCGGGGAATTGTAGGGTAGCTTCAATACACGTGCCAGACCAAAAGGCATTCCCAGACAGGGCAACGAATCCAGCAATTCGAATCTTAGCGGCGCCATACTGCCTTGCGGAAGCAACCCGCCGCATTAGATTCGATTATCCAGTTGCAGCACGTATCCCAGTCGCAGGGCAGCGCGCCGCAGCAGATCTTCAGCATCTTCCAGCGCATCCGCAAGCGACATCGGTTTGTCGACGATCGCGAAGGCAGCCATGATGCCGGCATCGTGCAGCAAGCTGTCATCGATATTCAATCCACCCACCAGTGCAATTGTCGGGACGCCATGCTCTCGGGCGAGTTGCGCCACACCGATAGGTCCCTTGCCGTCAATCGTCTGTGAATCCATCTGTCCCTCGCCGGTAATCACCAGCGCGCTGCCTGCCAGCCGCTCGGCAAAGCGATTATGTGACAGCACCAGTTCAATCCCGGGTACCAGCTCGCAGGACAAAAAAGCCATCAGGCCAGCCGCGAATCCGCCCGCGGCACCGCCGCCGCGGACCTGCCGCAAGTCCGGGCCCAACTGTTCCTTGATGACGGCGAAGCAGTGACTGAGATTGCGTTCCAATACCTCCACCATTTCACAGTCCGCACCTTTTTGTGGACCGAATATGCGGGCTGCGCCTTTATCCCCCAGCGTGGGATTCTCAACATCCGATGCAATGACGATGCTTACCTCTTGCCAACGCGGATCCAATATTGTGTCATCAACGCGGGCGATATCCGCCAGGCCTCCGCCACCTGGGCCGATTTGCTCGCCAGATTCGTTGAGCAAGCGTACGCCCAAGGCGTTCAAGCAACCCATGCCGCCATCGACGGTCGCGCTTCCGCCCAAGCCCAGGATTATTCGTGTCACGCCTCGATTAAGAGCATCGGCCATCAATTGACCCGTTCCATAGGTGCTCGCAATTAGAGGGTTCAACTCTGATGGCTGCAGCAGCTCCAAACCGGAAGCCAGCGCCATTTCAATGACGGCAGTTTTGCCGCCTTCTACCAGACCGTATTCGGCCAGAACCGGCCTCAGCAGAGGATCCAGGACCTCCAGGCTTATGCGTTTCCCGCCAGTAGCCAGGAAGGCATCCAACGTACCGTTGCCGCCATCGGCAATCGGCAGCAACTCGATTTGAGCCTCCAGCCCGGATTGTTTCAATCCATTCGCGATGGTCTTGCAGGCTTTGGCTGCTGTCAGACTTTGCTTGAATGCGCCTGATGCGACCAGGATTTTCATGTGATCCCTCTCCTATCAATCTTGCTGACCACCAACTACCCGGTATCGGTACTCCGCAGTCCGTAGCCCTGACATGTCACTTTGCTCGCAGTAAGAAACACTGCCACCAGCCGCGATTATCGTTTATTGGCAAATCTGGTTTACGCCACTATCATACAAGCTATGACATTATCACTTCCGTTACTGTGAATTCAACATAACAAAATCCATTCTATAGATATTTGAGTGAATACGGAGCGACCGATATGTCAAGGAAGTCCGGATTACCATTAATCATCGTGGCAGTTTTGTCGCTGTGGACAGCTGTCGGATCCGCACAAACAAATATCAGTGCCTGTCCCATCTTTGTGCAGCAAGCCTATACGTTTACGGAAGCGGCTTGTGGCCGAGTGGCAGACGGTGTCGCTTGCATTGGCAATGGGTCCGTCAATACCATACCTTTTTCCGGGCGTAACCTTCTCTTTGCCAATCCCGGTGATCAGGCTAATCTGGCGGATATCCAGCGCTTCCAGACGCAAACAATGACCACCGATCTGAAGCTTTGGACTTCGGTGATCGGCCGCCTTGCAGTCTCAAGCGTCACTGGAGCGCAAGAATATGCCGAAATGCTGGTCATTGGGGACACCGTCATTTGGAAGAGCCAGCCCGACGTTCAAGCTACTGGCCCGGAATCGACGCTCTTTCCCGCCACAATTGAAGCCGGAGGCGGCGTTATTGTGCGTCAAGATGCCAGCGCAAATTCGAGCAATGTTTGGCAATTGCTCAACGGCGCCACCGTGCAAGCCATCGGACGCTCGTTTGACCAACAATGGATTCGCATTCTTATTCCGTCACCTAATGGAGGCACGGGTTGGGTGTTCGGTCGTTTTGTTAACGTCGAGGGTGGCAGCGACAGACTTCCTGCGCAAACTAACGCGTCTCCCGTTTCCAATCTCGATGCAGCGCCAGACTCAACTTCTGTGACTCGGCAAGCGCTGAAAATGGAAAGCCTTCCCATCGCCGATGATTGCGCCGAAGCCACCGATAGCGGAATACTGCTGCAATCGGCGACGGTGGATCGGCCGGTGCAGTTGGAAATCAACGGTGTCCTTTTGCAGTTTGCCGGCACAGTATTTCTCAAAGCCCAAGTTGGCGGCTCTATGATGGTGTACAACCTGGAAGGCAAAACGGTCTTGGTCGTCGACGATCGCCGAACTGACCTGCCAGAAGCATACATTAGCGAGATTTCAATGGACGCCAGTCTGTCGCCGATTGCAGCTCCGAGCCCAGCCCGGCGCTTCGATACCCAAGCCTCTGCCGAGCTTGCGTTTCTGCCCTTACAGCTTTTTGCGCGCGAAGTCATGGTCGTGGAATCACAAGCTAGCGCGCAAGAATCGGCAGTCTGCCCCAACGCCATCAAATATGCCTACTCGCAGACTGCGTCTTTCTGCCAAGGCTTGGATCCCGACTATCTCTGTATTGGCAACATCGGTGCCGGAATGCTACAAGCGACGGCAAGTTCCGCGCTTCCTGTTACAGATTTCTCCCAGGCCGGCGACATCACGAGCTTGGGCGAGATAGAGCGCTTGTCATTGAATGTAGCGGATGATCCGCAGCAGACCTGGTCCACAGCCGTATTGCAGATTGAAGCGGATACCAGCGGCGGCACTCTCGCCAACGCGACCATGATGCTTTTGGGCGATGTGGAACTGGTGAATCGTGGCGCCACAACAATAGCGCCGAACGGGCAGCCCTCGATACAATCCGACGGGATTATGACCGGCTTGGATGCCACCGTACAAGTAACCGGTAGCATCAGCATCCGTGCAGAACCTCGCGTCGATACGGATGCGATCACCTTGGTAGACGACGGTGAAGCAGTAATCGCGCTGGAATCGTCGCTTGATCAGCAGTGGATAAAGATAAAGATATCAGATGGCACGTCGGGCTGGATCGTTGCCCGGTTCCTGCAAGTTGAAGGAAGTTTCGACGCGTTGCCTGTATATAATCCGGACGCTGCGCAAGGCCAGACATCGCCGAATATCGATGAGGTGAACTATGCGTCAACGGACCGCTATCGCCAAGTCTTCGATTTCAGATCACGCGATGTCTTCCCCGCTTGCCGCGATGTACCGCCGAGCGGATTACTAATCCAGACACCCACCGATATTGATGACGTGTTGCTGATGACGATTAATGGAGCCAACCTCGAAGTCACAGGTACAGCCTATTTGACCGCGTCAGACGCATCCATGACGCTCTATAGCCTCGAAGGCGCCTCTTCGTTCAACGTTCCTGGCGCATCAACTGTCATGTTCGCTGGCGAACAGATGACCGTGCCTTTGATCGGAGGGCAAATTGACCTAAACGCCGTCGGCATGGGCAAATACTATTCTGATGAAGACGGATTGCGTTTTTCCAGCTTGCCGCTAGAGCTTTTGCCGCGCTCCTTTGATCTCTTTATCTCACCATCGGCAGCTGGCGCGTCAGTTGAAGCCGCGGATTCCAGCCGGGTAGATGAATCAGACGAAGCGCCGGCAGACGCTGAATTGGGAGAGCCCCCGCAACAACTAGATGAACCTGACGCTGAAACAGACACAGCCGCTGAGCAATGTGTCATCGGCGCGGGCGGTTTGGCGCGCAATATACGCCGCGGTCCCGGCACCGATTATGAAGTTGTGAGCGTTTTGCAAGTCGGCCAAGCGATCGAAGGAAAAACGCAGAAGCGCGGCACGTACGGCTATTACTGGTACCGGACGGAACGCGGCTGGATACGCTTCGATGCCGGCGAAATGACCTCCGGCTGCCAACGCTTGCCGTTTCACGGTGCGCTCGAAAACGAAGTTGGCGACGGCGAACCCAAGGTTGTCCCTCCGCTGCAGAACGAGTTCCTCGGAGACGTCTGTGAAACGGGTGGCGAACATCTCTCGGCGACAATTGAGCGTTCGGGCAGCACCTATCACGAGTTTGGCGGATTATGGACCGGGCAGGCCGGCGCCAGCGTGACATTTACGGCGCATACGCCCTATTTTAGTGAAGGCTTCGGCAATGTGATCAACTTTACCAACGCGGATGGCAGTGTGTGGCTGGGCTCGGGCACTGGAACGGTCTTCACCATTAACTTTGTCGTTACGCACAGCTTCCGTGTTCGCGTCAGTGGATTACTGGGTGATCATGTTAGCTTGAGAGTGAGCTGCTGATGAATAGCCAAGCTGCGCTTGAGCAGATAAAGGCAGGTGGCATTGTGGCGGGTATGCGTGGCGCTTTCCCGCCTGATATTGCTTTGCCAGTCAGCGAGATCTTAATGGCCGAAGGTATCAGTGTATTTGAAATGCTGATGAATTCCGAAGCGCCAATCGCCGCCATGCGCGCCCTCAAAGCCGAATACGGCGACGATGCTTGCGTGGGCATGGGTACCGTTCTTGACGTCAACACGGCTCGCGAAGCGATGGATGCCGGCGCGGATTTCGTGGTTTCACCGGCCTTTCAGCCCGATGTCGTAAGCGAAGTGATGGCAAATGACATCCTGATGGGCCCGGGTGTCGCGACAGCGAGCGAAGCCGTCGCCGCCTGGGACATGGGTGTAAAGCTGCTGAAGCTTTTCCCGATCGGCGCTCTGGGCATAGCATACTTCAGCGCGATCTTCGGTCCTCTGAAGCACATGACCTTCATGTGCAACGGCGCGATGAATGATCAAAACGCGCGAGAGTTCCTGCAGGCTGGTGCTGTAGCCTGTGGCATGGGCGGCTGGTTGGTCGGCGATGGCAGCTGGTCAAAGTCGCAGTTGCGTAGCCGGGCGCGCATCCTGGTCAATGCTGTGCAATCGACGCGTGACGGTGTGGAGGTTGGACCGCGTTGAAAAGATTTTCGCGCGTCGCTTCTGGGATGCTGAACGCTATCATCAATCCTTTGCAGCGTGTTGCTAGGACCAATACGTAATTTGAAAGACGTTGCGGAACGACTTCACCGCAGCTAGCCTACAATACATGGCAAACAGGCAAATCCATGACCCACACCAACACAGACCCGCTACCATTGCGAGCACCCGCCAAACAGCATAACCGCGGATGCTGGCTCGTGGCGATCACTGCAATCGTGCTTTTCATGCTTCTCTTGCCGATCGGCCTAATGCTACCACCCTTTGACTTGCCCGATCGCATCCTGGCCCGACAATATGACCGGCTCAACACCAACAATCCCGAATTTAGCTTTGACGATAGTTTTTCCATCAATCTGCTCGACAGGGGAGGCAGCGACGACTTCGCCCTGCGTATCGCCGTCGTACCACTTGCGGACATCACCTCTGGCAGCCCGACTATTCCAGAATCGCTAAGCGCAGCAATCGCGGAATTGCCAGACTATCTGGCTTTGCAGAGTCCGCTCTATGCGCTGACTTCGCTGGGAACCGCGCCGGACAATCTGCAGTTTGTCCTCGATCTGCCTTCCGGCACGATCTCAAGAGCCCATCTTTCGCTTTATGGCTGGGACGGGAATACCTGGCGCTTCGTTCCCTCCCGGTTATCCTACAGCAAAGTAATAGGCGAAAGCGATTTTCTACCAATTGGCATCGCCATCTTTGAGACGATTCACGGTCCGCCCCTTGTCATGGTCTCGCAAGAGTTGTCACACGATTTGAATGACGAGGTGAAAGCGCTGGCAACGATCATCAGCCCCGCCGGGCTCCGTCCCACGCGGACAGGCGGACTTTCCGGTAGCCTGGCACCGGGCGGCGATACCGAGTCTTCCTATCTCTATATGCCTTTGATCCGCAACTTTGACGATCCCCGCGTAACTGATCCGGCGACCATTTCGCAAATCCTTGGCAATGAAGTGTTGCGTGCCCATCACATCTTGCTAATCACCGACCTGGCTTCCGTCAATGGCTTTCATGGCGTATTCATTGATTATCGTGATTTGCCGCTCGAGCTTCGGTTGGAATTCAACGACTTCATACATCAATTGGGTATGCACCTGCACAAAAACGGGTTGCGCCTGGGAATCGTGGTGCAGGCCGGCTACCCGGTAGCGGTCGAAAATGACGCTTACGATTGGCGCACACTTGCTGCCGCAGTCGATTATTTCAAACTCGATGTCAGCGTCCATCCCTTAGATTTTTCTGATGATGTCGGAGGATCTGTTGCGAAAAGCCTTCGCCGTGCCATAGCAGAGGTGGATCGTTACAAACTCTTGCTCGGCTTGAGCGCACTATCAGTCCGCGAGGCGGACGGCTCGGTAACACGCATCGGGATTGAGCAGGCGCTATCCGCCTTGGGTGATGTACAAATCAGCGCCGACAAGGTTAGCGAGACCGGCGCAATCGAACCCGGAACAACATTCCGCGTGTCGCTCAACGGACTGGATGCCATCGTCGACACCGAAACTCTGACTAATATGCGTTATGTGGAGTTTCTCGGGAGTGATGGCAGCCCGGTGTCGCGCGTCTGGCTAGTCGATGTGCCAGTTTTACAAGAGCGCATGGAATTGGCCGCGACCTTCGCGTTGGCAGGCATCGCGTTCGATGATCTGCTCGCCACTGACCTCATGCCCGGCATCGTACAAGCGGTGCAAAATTTCAAGTTGCAATCACCGGTTTTTGAGGAGGCTCCCGCTGAGTTATCGGCGCGCTGGACCATCGACGGCAACGATGGCCCGCTTGGCGAGTTGATCACCCGTTTGGACGAAGATCTGGTTCTGACCGTGATCGCGCCGGAGGGCAACTACGCGATCAATATGTCCGTCATCGACAGAGGCGGCAAAAGTCGCAGTCAGCGTAGCGGTGCCGCGCTGCCCTTATTCAATCCCACAGCCACGCCCACTCCGACCCCGACGCCAACCCCTGTTCCGACGCCGACTCCGCGGCCCGCGCCAGTTTATGTTGCGCCGGTCAGTAACAATCAACCGCCCTCGGGTTCCAGCGGCAATTTTGCGGCTGTCCCGCCGCCAGCAGGCAGCATTAGTATCGAGATCGGCGGGCATGTCACCGCTGCCGGCAGCGGCCGCGCTATTGGAGCGATGCGCGCGGCTGGTATGACCTGGATGAAGATCCAGGCGCGTTTCGATTGGAGCAGTCCTCCCGATATGGCTCGTGAGATAAATATCGCGCATAATAACGGGTTTAAGATACTGGTCGGCACTGTCGGCAGGCCGAACGAATTAGATCAGGGACGCCAGGCATATATTGATTCGTTTACCGAATGGCTCGCGCGCATGGCCGGGCAAGGCGCCGATGCCATTGAGGTCTGGAACGAACCAAATCTCGACCGCGAATGGCCCCGTGGGCAAATCAGCGGTGCCGCTTATGCGTCCATGCTGTCAACGGCCTACCAAAAAATCAAATCCGCCAATCCCAATACCCTGGTTATCAGCGCTGCTCCCGCGCCAACCGGTGTTTCGGACAGACCCGATCAAGTGATGCCGGATAACCAGTGGCTGAGAGAAATGGTCGCTGCCGGCGCATTGAATCATCTGGATTGTGTCGGCGCGCATTATAATGAAGGTATCATTCCGCCCAGCCATAACAGCGGCGATCCACGAGGCGACAATTATTATACGCGCTACTTTTACGGTATGTTGAACGGTTACATAAGTATCACCCGTAGGCCAATTTGCTTCACCGAATTGGGTTATCTGACCGCCGAGGGCTTTCCCGCACTATCGGATTATTTTGCTTGGGCGGATAATGTTACCGTAGCGCAGCAAGCCGCTTGGCTGGCGGAAGCTGCCGCGCTGGCGTCGAGGAGTGGACAGGTGCGCTTGTTGATCGTCTGGAATGTTGATCTCACCCATTACGGTGCTGATCCACAGGCGGGCTACGCTATCATCCGGCCCGACGGATCTTGTCCGGCCTGCGCTACCCTGGCGCAAGCCCGTTGAATTCTCATTGCGCAATGAGCCTTCGTCACTGGCTCGATCGTTGAGGAGTCCGATATGGTAACCAGAACGGTGTACAAGCAAATACGTGGCTTCGTCTTCATCTGGCTATCTATTAGCTTCATTGTGGGTGTGTCAACATTTCTGGCCATTTATTTCACCTACAATCCTGCGGCGCTTGATCCCGGAGAGAGCAACCCGCTGCCCTTGGAAACACCCCAGGTACCAGTAATCGAAGAGAAACCGGTAGCTGCGGTCATATTGCCCAGCGCAACACCTGAGCCCACCCATACTCCTACTGTTACTCCTACTCTTGAGCCGACGTATCCTGTCATGGCGGAGGAGTCTACCCAAATGCCAACGCCAACAAATACACCGGTACCCAGCCCGACGCCGACGCTGATTCCGGCCGTCGATATGCGCTATCAAGTCGGTATTCAGGTTGAGCATTCACCGGATTTTGATGACGCCAATCAAGACGGCTGGTACAACTCGGTAAGCAATGATCTTGGCTTGCGCTGGGTCAAACAGCAGGTGCGCTGGGAGCAGATGGAAAGCGAAGCCGGCAATATCAATTGGCGTGTGCTCGATTTCATCATGTCAAGCGCCGAGAAATTCAAATTAAAGCTGTTGCTTTCGATCGTCACTGCGCCCGACTGGGCACGCGAACCGGAAGTGTTTCTCGGTCGACATGGACCGCCGGCAGATCCACAGAATTATGCCAACTTCGTCGCCGAGATCGTCAAGCGCTATCCTGGCAGCATCCATGCTATTGAAGTCTGGAACGAGCAAAACATCGACCGTGAATGGACATCCGTAAATGGCTTAAGCGCCAATGATTATGTAGCGCTGCTTCACACTACCTATCAAACAATTAAGGCCGTTGATCCTGGTATCATTGTCATTAGTGGCGCGCTTTCGCCCACCGGTGTGAACGATGGTATCGCGGCGTACAACGACTTCAATTACTTGGATCGGTTGATCGCGGCCGGCATGCTCGAATGGGCGGATTGCGTCGGCGTTCACCACAATGGTTATAACGTCAGTCCAGAGTACCGCTATAACGAGATCCCCAACGATCCCGGCGCCACTTTCCGCGGTCCCTTCGATAACCCGCATCATAGCTGGAGCTTTCGGAGTACATTGGAAGGTTATGCCAATCGGATTCGCGCCGTGGGCGTAAACACAAAACTTTGCGTCACTGAATTCGGCTGGCCCACTGCCGAAGACCTGGACGGCGTAAGCGAAGGATTCGGATTCGCATTGGATAATACGCTGGAAGAGCAGGCGCAATGGATCCCCAAGGCAATGACATATATGGACGAATGGGACTTCGTCTGGCTGGCCTTCATTTGGAATTTCAATTACGGGCCGCAAGCCGGCTGGGCAGCCAACAACGACAATGTTCCCTATTCCCTTATCGGCCCGGGATTCACCTTCCGGCCCGCATACGATGCGATCCGCGCCTGGCAGCAAGAATATCTGGCAAGCGCAGGTTGATGTTATGCCATTTGGTTTTTCTCGCAAACGCATGAGCCAGTTTCTCGCTCTCGCACTGGTCGTTCTGGCCAGTTTGGGCCTGTTGCAATCGACGCTGCCCGAGCGCGATCCGTTCAAAGCATCGGCAATCGCGGATCCTCCCTTTCCTTCCTTAACCTACGGAATCCAGGCATTTCTTTGGTGGGACCAAGGCGACGCCGGCAAATATCTGGATTTGGTGCGCTTGATGTCCTTCAGTCACGTAAAGCAAACTTTCCCCTGGCGTGATCTGGAACCGTTGCCTGGCACCTGGGACTGGGAACAGGCGGATCGTATCGTCGGCGAGGCAAGCAGACGAAATCTGCGCGTCATCGCGAGGTTAGGCAAAGTACCTTCCTGGGCGCATTCTCAAGGCAGCGAGCAAGTTTCTGCCGAATCCGCGCACGATACGCCGCCGGCTGTTCTGGCCGATTGGTCCAATTATTGCTTTAGCCTGGCGCAGCGCTTTCGCGGTGAAATTTCTGCCTACCAGATCTGGAATGAACCCAATCTCAGCCGCGAATGGGGCAATAATCCTCCGGATCCGGCTGGCTATGTCGAGCTATTGGCCGCCTGCAGCCAGGCGATCCGCCGTGCGGATCCCGATGTCATTCTTATCTCGGCCGGTTTGTCACCCACTGGTACCAACGGTGAAACGGCCACGCCCGATGATGTCTTTTTTGACCATATGTACCGCAATGACTTTCAGCAATTCGTTGATGTCGTGGGTGTGCATGCCCCCGGTTTTGCCGCGCCGGAAATCGGACCAGATAACAAAGAAGCTAAACAACGCTGGTTCACTTTTCGGCGAGTCGAGGATTTGCGAAAAATCATGTTGCGGTACAATGATGAAGAGCGCCAAATGGCAATCATGGAATTCGGATACACGACCGATACGCGCAACCCGGTCTACGCCTGGTTTGGCGTAACCGAAGCACAGCAGGCTGACTATCTTTTTCGGGCTTACGAGTACGCGATCGCCAACTGGAGGCCCTGGATCGGATTGATGAACTTGATTTACCTGCCGGACCCGACATGGCAACAAGAACATGAAGAATTCTGGTGGTCCATAATCGAACCGGATACCGGTATACCCCGCATGGCTTACATCAAATTGGCGAACATGCGCAAAGTTTGTAATGAACACATCATACCGGCTCGCCCCGCAGACAGTCCGGTCGCAAAGGGCCTGCGGCCGGCACCTATCTGTCCTTGACCAGCCCACAATTGACCGGCGTGCGCGTTAGATTTGCTTCGCAGCAAACTTAGGTTTCAGCAATGACGACGGACTCGACATTGATCAACTTGGTAAAGGGCCACGCGGTGATGACGAGCCGCATAAGCTTTGTCTTTGCCATAGTCCTGCTGCTTATCGCCGCTCTTCTGCGAATGGCTGATCTGGCAAATGTCCCGGCCGGCTTTAGCGAAGACGAAATTATCAACATTCGCCTGGTCGATAATGTGCGCCAAGGCGATATTTTTGTCTTTTATCCCGGTGAAGATGGCGGCCGTGAAGGTATCTATCATGTCTTCGTCGCGTTTGTCACGCTTTTCGTCGGCGAAGGTACCATCGGCTTTCGCATCCTCTCCGTATGGCTGAGTTTACTGTCAATCGCCATTATCTATACACTGGGACGACACCTGTTCAATCCTATCGTCGCTGTCATGTCATCGGGCGTGGTAGCAGTCAATATGAGTAACATCTTGTTGGCACGCAGCGTGAACAGCGATGCTACCGTTGTATTCCTGGTCTCTGCGACCATGCTGGTACTTGCGCGGTCATTACCCGTATATCGCCGAACCCGAATCGTTACATCGAATGTGATTTCCTTTGCCACACTCGGCGCCCTCTTGGGCACGAGCTTTTATTTGCATCCATCAAGTTTGTTTATCGTACTTGGATGCATGTTGTACATCGCTCATTTGCTCTATATCCGCCATGCGATGTTCCGTCAAAGACGCAGCTACACCGGTTTTGCTATTCTGGTGATGTTGATCATTGCCATGCCTTATTTGATTTCTTCGATCAACCTGCCACAGTATGCCGCAGGTCAAAGGATCTTGTCGCATTACACCGATGGGCTACTGCGCTCGATCGTTGACGGTTTGCTGTCTGTCGTGCGTATAGGCGATACGAATCCCCTGCATAATCTTCCCGGGCGCCCTCTGGTTGATGTTTTTACTGGTCTTTTTGCCCTGGTTGGCGTCGCTATTTGCATTTATCGTCGCCATCGTCCTCGTTTCATGCTCCTGTTGATAATGGGGTTCGTTTGCCTGCCTGCCGCGCTGATCGTGGAAAACAGCCCTAATTTTTCCCGAATGGCCGTAATCCTTCCGCAACTGGCGCTCTTTTTTGGCATAGGATTTTATTCCTTGATTCGCCAACCCATTTTTTCCGATATCGTATTTCTCCGGATGGCCGTCGCCGGTGTACTGCTGATGCTAGCTGTAAATTTCTTGTGGACCTGGCAAGACCTGTTCATGGATTGGCGCGACAACGAAGCGGTCTTGCCAAAGGTTAATGGCGGATTGGGACAGATCGCCCATTATCTTGATGCCAGAGGCAATGACCTGGAGACAGTGCTCTGCAATGCCGATTGGCATAAGAAGGCACCGGAACAGCAGCTCAACCACAGTGAAAAGACCCTGCTGATGATGAACCGTACCGACTTAATCTATCACGAGGTGGATTGCGCAAGGAGCCTAATGTTGACGAATGGTGGCGCCCGGCAGCGCATGGTGCTTTTCACTAGGGAAACCCTCCAGAGTCTACACCCCTACTTGCAAGAGTGGTTGTCGCATAGCGAGCCAGTCGCTGGAAAAGTGCCGCGGGGCACAGTTGTCGAGCTGGAATCGGCGGAGCTGCTGGCTGATCGGGCTGGCGAATTCATCACAACAGGCCCCGTCTGGTACGATCCCGAAGTAGCAGGTGCCGCGGTTCCATTGCCGCCTCCTATTCGCTTTGGCGGGAATCTGACCTTGCTTGGCTATGAACCCAATGTTCCACGTACTTTTATGCCAGGCGAATTCGTCGATGTCATTACTTATTGGCGCGTGGAAGGTGTCGTGCCGCCGGACCTAACGCTGTTCAATCATATCTTGTCCGACCCCTTCACCAGGATAGCCAACCACGATGTCATCTATGTTAATCCTCAGCAATTGCATGACCGTGATGTCTTCATTCAAGTGACATCCGTACAATTGCCTGCGACCACCTTGCCAGGCGAGTATTTCATTTCTGTCGGCGCCTATCGTCAGTCCGACAACGAACGCCTTTACGCGTTGAAAGACGATGAACCCTACGGCAATCGTATATTCCTTTATGCAATTGAAGTAGAAGCTGTGGCCGCCAGCGAAGAAAGCAGCGGTTGATGTTCGAGCTTGTGTTTTTGGGTACGTCGGCATCCGCGCCATCGATCCATCGCGGTCTGCCGGCTATGGCGATATTGGCAGGCGAGCAGCGCTTCCTGGTTGATTGCGGCGAGGGTACACAGCGACAAATCCTGCGCAGCGGCATCGGCTTTAAGCGGCTTAACCACATCTTCTTGACGCACGCGCATTTGGACCATTTGCTGGGACTCGGCGGTCTGCTTTCCACCTTCGGCCGTTGGGAAGCCCTGGAGGAAATCCATATTTGGGGCGGTCTGCCCGCGATTGAACGCGTTCAATCACTCGTTTATGAAGTTGTTTTCCGCAAGGAGACGCCGCCGCTGCCGATCTACTTTTACCGAACCTTGCCCGACAAGGTCCTCTTCAAGGGACGCAAGTTCTCGGTGCGGGCTTTCCCCGTCTTTCATCGAGGCCGCGAATGCTATGGCTACATTTTCGAGGAAGACTCTCGCCGTCCCTTCCTGGCGGAAAAGGCGCAGGCACTCAATGTTCCGCAGGGTCCGGAGCGCAGCAGGCTGGTGGCCGGACATTCGATTACCTTGCCGGATGGCCGTATCATTCAGCCGGATCAAGTTCTCGGCGATGTCGTAAAAGGTGTGAAAGTGGTCGTCACCGGAGATTTGTCGCGCATCAACAATATTCGTGAAGCTGTGCGTGACGCGGATGCCCTGGTAATCGAAGCCACCTACCTGGATGTCCATGCCGATATTGCCGCCCAGGTAGGGCATATCACAGCGCGACAAGCGGCCGAGCTGGCGCGGGAATGCAACGTCAAATTCCTGTTTCTGATGCATATTTCAAGACGCTATCGCGAATTTGAAGTCATTAGGGAGGCGCGAAAATATTTCCCCAATTCCTTCGTCGCGCGTGACCTGGATCACTTCGCCATATTCCGTGATCGTTTGCCCGAAAAGATCGAAACGCGACCCAACAATCAGTCCCATAACGAGCCGCCCGAAACCGGAGAGTAATCATGAATGATGCCATGACGCAAAGGCTGCACTCTTACGTTGACGAGCTTTTCGTGCGTGAGGATTCCCTACTGGCGCTCGTGCGCGAGCAGACGGTAAAGCACGGTTTGCCAGCTATCAATCTTCAGCCATATGAAGGCAGAATGATGCAGCTCTTGGTCATGATGAGCGCGGCCAGAAAAGTTGTCGAAATCGGCACGCTGGCCGGTTACAGCGGTATCTGGATCGCAAGAGGACTGGCGGCCGATGGCAAGCTGATCACGGTCGAAAAGAGTGGCAAACACGCTGCGCTGGCCCGCGATCATTTCCAACGCGCCGGACTTTCCGATCGCGTCACGCTGCTGCAGGGCGATGGCAGGCAGATTCTGCAAAAGCTGGCCGCCGATGCGCCTTTCGATTTGCTGTTCATTGATGCTGACAAGGTCAGCTATCCGCATTATCTCGATTGGGCAGCAGAGAACTTGCGTATCGGCGGAGCGGTCATGGCGCACAATGCCTTTTGGGGCGGGCAGATTTTCTCACCTCAAACTGAAGATGATCACGGCTTGGTTGCGTTTAATCAATCGCTGGCCGACCATCCGGCTTTTGAAAGTACCATCATAGAAATAGGCGATGGCCTGGCTCTGGGTGTCAAGACCAGTTAACTCCACCATAGCGCTTGCATTCAGAAAGTTGCTAGATCTTCGGCTCGTTGCTAGGCGACTCGCATATTGGAAATCCCCGCCTCAATTTGGGAATGTTTCCCCCCATGGATTTCGGGGACCGAGGGGGCATGGATCCAATGTGGCTTTTATCCGATGTTCGCGATATCAATCATGCCTTCGCCATAGATGCGACCGGCTTCCACCACGATCGGCTCCAGCATATCCACCGTCGCCAGCAAATCATACGTAGTGGCGCCAGTGATTCGCACCGGAACAATCTCGCCAACGGGCAGTTCACCTTCGACCAATACATAACCATCGATTTCCGGCGCATCGCGATAGCTGCGGCCAAGGCTGATGACCGTGCCCGTATCTTCGCCGCTTTCGTCTTCGCCCATTCCATGACCCTCGACCAGGATATCGAGTGTTTTGTCCACCAATGCCTGATTCTTTTTCAAGCTGATGCCTTGCTGTAACTCCATTAACCGCTCGTAGCGCTCCTGCTTGACCGCATCATCGACATGGTTCGCCAGTGTCGCGCTGGGCGTACCGAGCTCATAGCTGTATTGAAAGGCGCCAACGCGATCGAATTTTAAATCGCGCACCATCTGCAGTAGCGCAGAAAATTCTTCTTCGGTTTCACCCGGATAGCCGACGATAAAGGTGGTGCGTACCGCCAGCTCGGGCATCATCTCGCGCAATTTGCCGATCGTCTCGTAGACCCATTCAACCTTCGCTGGACGTTTCATGCGCTTTAGCGTTTCGCGGTGCCCGTGCTGCAGCGGAATATCCAGGTAGGGCAGTATCTGCCGATGCTTCGCCATTGTTTCCATCAGTCGCGGAGTGACATAACCGGGATAAGCGTACATGATCCGCAGCCAGGGGATATCCGGCGCTGCCTCCACGATTGCATCCAGCAAATGCGCCAGTCCGTCCTTCATCCCCAGGTCGTATCCGTAGTCTGTGCTGTCCTGCGCGATCAGCATCACCTCTTGCACGCCAATCTCCTGCAATCGACGCGCTTCGCCGACAATGGCTTCGAGAGGTCGACTGACAGCCGTGCCTTTGATCTTGGGAATGGCGCAAAAGGCGCAGGGACGCCGACAGCCATCCGCGATCTTTAGATAAGCATAAGCGCCCTGCACACTGGCGCGCAGTACGCCGCGTTCGTCCAGCCCGATTACCTTGGCGTCACCGGGCAGGTGATAGAGCGGCTCGGGATGTTTCCGTCCGCGCAAACGCGTGATCAGATCAAAGATATCCATCCAACGCCGTGTGCCGATCACGCCATCGAGACCGGGCACCTCTTGCACCAGCGTATCGCCATATCGCTGAGACAAGCAGCCGGCCGCGATCACCATTTGCTCGGCCCGCTTGATCTCCACCAGCTCGCGCAAGGCATTGATGGATTCTTCCTTGGCGGAATTGATGAAGCCGCAAGTATTGACGATCATCACCTCTGCCGCTCCAGGATCGCCAACACCACTCATGCCCCCTTGATGCAGGATCTGCGCGATGCTCTCGCTATCAACCGTGTTCTTTGAACATCCCAGGCTGAGCAGGTAGTACTTGTCTTTGCGCTTGCGCTTGGCTTTTTTCGCCATTCAGTTACTCCGGTCCTTTTGTCTGTGCTACGAATCGTATTTCTGAAAATAATCAGACGCCAAGAATTGTTTGTCTTACAGCCAGGTAGGTCTCATGATCCTTGGCAAACTGTTCATATACAGAATCAGGGTTCAACAGCCTGACCATAGCCAGATCGGGACCATCATCGTGCGTTATGACGTTTAATGTCACCAGGTTTCGACTATTTGTCTGCTCGAAAACCCGGTCTTGATCAAGCCTTTGCATCACACGCTCGATGATGTCATCGACCCTTTCATGCAACGGAAAGACATATTCCATCGCCTCGTCTTCATCTTCATCCAGTATTTCCACATTGTGACCGAACAACTCTTCAACTTTGTCGGCAAAGGAACGCAGCACCTTGTTGGCCGCTTCAATCTGCTTGTCGTACGCGCTCATATCACGTGGAGCCGTAAAAAAATCAAAGTCTCCAAACAGGTGGCGAAAGTAGACTTTCAGATCGTCAAAGGCGATCTTGGCGAAGTCAGCATCGCGCGCCTGATACTCTCTTACTTTGCGTTCCAGCCCCTCTTCCATATTGGCGGCCAAGCTTATGTAGCTCTGGCTGGGTGGGCAATACAGCACAAATGTGTAAAAGGTCTCGTATCGGTAGTCCTCTTGCAGATCGACAAACGCCTGCGGCAATCCCTCTAGCAGCGCCTCTTCGAGCTCAAAATAGTCAAAGTCGATTTCTGTTCTGATGTCCATCATGCGCCTTCCTTGGTCGCAATCAGACCTTCTTGCGTCACCCGCGGCGGCAAAATCGCCGTCGGCTCCGATGTCATCGTGATCGTCGGCGTATCGGTCACTGTCGGCGTCAAACTCGGTGTCGGTGTGTCACTCAGGATTACCGTTGGCGCCGGCGTGAACGTCAGCGTATCGATCGGAACCTGTGTCAAACTCGCTGTCGGGCTCGGACCCGGCGTGCTGCTTGGCGTTACAGGCGTATTTGTGGGCAAAGGCGTCGCTGTGGGCGGTGCCGTCGGACTGACGGGCGTCGGCGCGCTGCCAACACCGGTTTCGAACGCGACTTTATCAGCATAGAAACGGATGTCCACCCGTTGCCCGCGCCCCCCATATGGCGCCTGCTGCTGCCCATTCCATAATACATCCAGCGCCTTCGCATTGCTCGCCGAGACAAGAATCTCGCTGATCGCGTCATATTCTAGCAGAGTGTCTGGCACGGCAATACCGGCATATCGCTCGATGCCATCAGTGCTAATGCGGATCCAGGTACGCTGCGTCAGCAATATGCTGGCTAGGATGCCACTGCCACTATATCGGGCGCGATTCGAAGGTGTGGGCGAGACCATTGTCGGCGTGGATGTAGGCACAGGTCGAAAAGTGGCTGTGGGCACGAGCACGGTTGTAGCGCCACTTAAGAGTGAATCACTCTCGCTTTCGTCAGCAAGCGGATCGCCGATAAGCTCTAATGTGACAAATGCGATTATCGCGATCGCCGCAACAGAGAACAACAACAACACGATTAGCCGCCACCAGCCTCCCCGGCGTGCAGCTCGGCTCTGTTCGATATCAATTTCCTGCATGGGAGCTGCAGAATCTCGCTGACGGTCCGCGCGGCTGTCCTCAGGTGCTTTCTTGCGCAAGCGCCAGCGTCTGCGCTGTTTGCTGCCCATGCGCATCTCATCATAGAGGCGCAGTACATGCTCGTCATCAAGCTCGAGAAATCGCGCGTAAATGCGCAGCATGCCGCGAATCTGGATTTGCGACATGTTTGTGCCCACAAATTCGCCAGATTCAAATGCTTCCAGGATCTGCCGGCGAATCCGCAAGGCGGCGACAACCTCCGCCAATTCAACTTCCCTGGATTCGCGTGATTCACGCAGGTACTGTCCAAAAGAAAAGGCGTCCATGCGCCGTGACGTCCCTTAAGCAAATAACCCCGCTCGTTCAACAATTGCTGAAACCAACGGGGCCGGGGATGCTTCTTTATCTCTTTTTTGCAAATCCCAATGCTCACACGAGCAGAAGGTTCGATATTTTGTGTGAGCGCGACAGACCTTATCGCTGCCGCCGAGCGGCTGTGAGCGCGGAATACCTTATCGCTGCCGCTGAGCGGCTTTTGCCTCGTGCGCAGATGAAGAGCTGATCAGGCTTCGATTTCCATACCTTCTGCTACGGCTTGCGCATCTTCCGGCTCGTTGCCCTCGCTGGTTTCTTCCGGCGCTTCAGAGTCGTCGGCGGAGGTGGCGTATTTGAAGTCCTCTGTCATGATATCTTCTGCAGAAACCTTCTCGCCTCTTGCCCGAGCAGCCAGGAATTCCGTCAATTCGTCCTCCGGCACTACCGTGATCACCAATGCCGGCGAAATTTCGTTGCCCAGGCGCACCGGCACTTTATGGGTGCCAATTTCGCGAATTGCCTGCTGGCTGATGCGCCGCCGATTGATATCAATGTCCTTGGCGCGATCCAATTCGTCAGCGATTTCCTGGGTCGTTACCGAACCGAAAAGCTTTCCGGTCGATGCTGCCCGACGGCCGAAGATTAATTCGACGCCATCAATCTGACGTGCCAGATCATTGAGCATATTGTTGTATTGCGCCTTGCGCGCTTCCACGTTCTTGCGCACATTCTCGGTCCGACGCAATGCGGAATCCGAGGCCTGGATCGCGACTTTTCGCGGGATCAGGAAATTGCGCGCGAAGCCATCGGCAACCTTTACCACCTCGCCCGCGACCCCGTGCTTGTACAAGTCCTGCAACAAAATAACCTTCATTTCCCTGTCCTCACATTTTTGCTATCGGCTGGAGTCTCTTCAGCGGATGCCGGGCCACACGCCACGCTTATGGTGTCCGCGCTCCTATGCCGGGTCGAAAGACTTTTCCATTGACTAAAGTCAGATATTATAGCAATGTCGGCGGTGATGCCAAGTGGCAATCCGATTCAAGGCAATAGACCCACCTTTCACGATCGACAGGACGATTCATGTGAGCACAGCGCTGGACAATCGACAAGTCATGCAAAAGGCGCTGATCGTTCTCGTTGGCTTCGCGGCTAGCGGTGTGCTGGGCTTCTTGCGTACCGCCGTGCTCGCGCGGCAATTTGGCACCGGTGCCGCGCACGACAGCTTCGTCGCCGCTCAGCAGATCCCCGAGCTGGTCTTTGTGCTGGTGGCCGGTGGGGCGCTTGGCTCATCCTTCATCCCGATCTATGCCAAATACCGCGAACAAGACCCACAGCAGGCTTGGCAGCTGGCCAGCTCTGTCATGACCCTGGCAGCGCTGGCGGCCGCCGCGCTCGGTTTGATCGTTGCCCTATTTGCACCGCAACTTGTCGGCACAGTGCTTTCGCCCGGGCGCCCCGCAGAGCAGCAGCAACTGACCATCAATATGGTTAGTCTGATGATGCTGACTCCTTTCATATTCAGTATCAGCGGCCTGGTGATGGGAATCCTGCAATCACACGCCGCCTTCTGGTTGCCTGCCATCGCTATTAGCATGAACCACATCGGCATCATCATCGGCGCGCTGATCATCGCTCCCGCTTTGCCCGCCCACGCCGATGTCGGGCAGGTCGGCGATCTCAATGTCATGGGCCTGGCTTACGGCGCAATCCTAAGCGCGGTTTTGCACTTGCTGGTGCAATTGCCGGGCCTCATCCGTATTCGCGCGCGCCTGCGCCCGCTGCTATCCCTTCAGGTACCGGGCGTCATCACCGTGCTGCAGTTGATGGGTCCGCGCATACTGGGTTTGGCGGTTGTACAAGTCAACATGGTAGTAAATATCAGCCTGGCCAGCAATATGGTGGAAGGCAGCGTCACCGCGCTTAAAGTCGCCTTTACCATGATGTTCTTCGCCCTGGGAATGATCGGGCAAAGTGTCGGTTCGGCAGTATTCCCCACGCTCGCGGCACTTTGGGCGGAGCGCGATCATGATGGATTCAAGGATCGACTGTCCATGGCCATGCGCAACGTACTCTATCTCTCTTTTCCCGCCACGGCACTATTGATCATCCTCGGCGAGCCCATCTTCAGCCTCTTTGAGAGCGGCGAATGGACGCGCGAAAGCTCGCAGGCCGCCGCCTGGGCACTGGCATTTTACGCGACCGGCATCGCCGGCTTCACACTGCTAGAGGTGCTGTCGCGAGCCTTTTATGCCTTGGAAGATACTAAAACGCCGGTCATCATCGGCAGCATCGCCATGATCAGCAATATCGCGCTCAATCTCATCTTGATTCAGTTTATCGGCGATCCAGAGAATCTGGCACGGGGAGCCTTTGCCGGCTTGGCCTTGGCCAACGCGCTGACAACCCTGGTAGAGTCGCTTTTCCTGTGGTGGCTGATGCGCCGCCGCATTTCCGTTCTTGGCACATCGACGGGCATTCACGATCGCGCCATCCTGCGCAGCGCCGCCGGCAGCTTGATCGCCACGCTGATCATGGCACTTTGCCTGTGGCTATTGCTGGCGCTTGCGCCTCAAGGCGGCTGGGCGCTGGCAGTGATCGGCTCGATTCTTGGCGGATGCGTTTTCCTGGGTGTCAGTTATCTCTTTGATCTGAGCGAGACACGCAGCTTGCTTTCACCGCTGCTTAGACGCCTTGGCTGAAAATCTGGATCGACAACCACAACGAGAGGACTAGCTCATGCGCCAGCAATTGCAGGACAAAGTTGTCGTGATTACCGGTGCCGGTCGCGGGATCGGTCGCGGTCTCGCCATCGGATTTGCCGAACAGGGCGCCAATGTTGTCTGCGCGGCACGCTCGCAAGATCAAATTGATGAAACCGCCACCCTCATCGCTAATGCCAGCGGCAAAGCGCTCGCATTGCGCTGTGATGTAACTGACTCGCAAGATCTGCAGAATCTCTACCAAGCAACGAAGGAAACTTACGGCGCGCTCGATGTCGTCATCGCCAACGCGGGCGGCAATTTCGGCCGACGGTTGGTGGAAGACAGCGACATCGCTTCTTGGGAGCAAACCATTCGCGTTAACTTGATCGGCGTCTACTACACCGCAAAATACGCCATACCCGATCTCAAAGTCCGCGGCGGTCATATCATTGTCATCGGCTCGGGAATGGGGCATCGGGTCGGTGATCTGGCCAATTCGGCCTACAGCGCGTCCAAAGCCGGTGCCTGGATGCTCGTGCGCGCGCTGGCGAAAGAACTGGTCGATTACAATATTTGCGTCAACGAATTGATTCCCGGTCTGGTGCAAACTGCGATCGTCGAGGGTGCCTCGCGGCCGGACGATTCGCCGCTGAATGCCGAATGGTTTAAGACGCCGGCTGATGTCTTGCCGCTGGCGCTATTTCTGGCGACGCAGCCTTTGACCGGCCCAACAGGGCAGAGCTTCAGCCTGATGCGCCGCGATTCGCAGTAGGGCTATTCCTTCACCCGAGCGAACAACGCCTTCAAATACTCGGCCTCGGGAAAGCCAATTGGATGATCCAGCGCATGGCCAGTGCGCTCGATAATCTCCAATTCATATCCGGCCGATCTTGCCGATTTCGTCACTAGGTTGTCGAACATTTCTGCCGTGATGCGGCTTGAACAAGACGCCATCAGCAGAATGCCATCTTCGTCCAGCAGCGCCAGCGCCATCTCCAGCAAGCGGCGATAGGCACCCACCGCCTTTTGCAGGTTTGCACGGCTGTTTGCCAGGGCCGGTGGATCCACAATCACCAGGTTAAACTGGCGTTTTCTCTCGATCATCTCTTGCATGCCGGCGAAGACATCCGCTACTATGACATCGACGCGTTCGTTATCGAGATCGTTGATCTCCACATTGGCTCTTAGTGCCTCAAGCGCTGGTTCACTGATATCCAGGGCCGCCACCGATTTCGCCCCGCCCGCTAACGCATAAACAGTAAAACCGCCGCTATAAGCGAATACATCCAGCACACGCCGATCCTTCGCCAACTCCCGCACCTTCTCTCGGTTGTCGCGTTGATCAAAAAAGAAACCGGTCTTGTGCCCCTTCTGTACATCCGCCGCAAAAAACAGTCCGTTCTCGATAAACCGTAACGGCGCATCAATCTCGTCCCCCAGCAGAACCTGACCATCCTTCAAGCCAGATAACCTGGCAATATTATGGCGCTCCGTTTTCAATGCGCGGCTGAGCCGCAAAACCAGCCGATCGAACTTGATGGCATGCTTCAGAGCCGCGATCAGCGCATTCAAATAGGGTACCCAGCCGATGGTATACAGTTTGAGGACCAAGGTTTCGCCGTATCGGTCTATGACCAGTGACGGTAGACCATCACTTTCGCCGTGGACCAGCCGATAACCCGTGCTCCCTTCTTCGATCAAGGCTTGCCGCCGCGCTGCTGCCGCCTGAAGCTTGTCGACGAACCACGCCTGGTTTATCCGCTGAGGCGTTTCTCGCTGCAGAATCTTGATGCGAATCGGCGAAAACGGATCGTATAATCCGACAGCCAGAAAGTTGTTTTTCGCCTTGTCATACACCACTGCCAAATCACCGGCGTTGCCCAGATGACTCTGGTTGGTGATCGCCTCTTCATAGACCCAGGGATGCCCTTGCTTTATGGCGCGTTCCGCCGCCGGCTTGACGCGAACAGCGATATTCTTGTCCGACGGGACCGGCAATTTGCCGAGGTCAAACATAATCTGCCCTTTCGGATGCCACCAGGTTATTCAACATTGCCCGCATCATCCACCTGCCTGATCTTCAACTCGGCTGCTTCCAGCAAGCCTTGGCAATGCGCCGATAATTGACGGCCACGCTCATATAACTTCACCGACCTCTCCAGCGACAATTCGCCGCCTTCCAATTGCGCCACTACCGCTTCAAGCTGTTGATACGCTACTTCATAGCTAAGAGTCTCCATCAAATTTCCACCCTGACGCTGATCTGATCTCTGTGGAATCTCACGTCCAGCCGCTGCTCGTCACGGACTTGCGACGCAGAGCGAACGACCGTGCCCGCCTCATCGCTGACCAAGGCGTATCCGCGCGCCAGAATCTGCTGCGGATTCGCTGCCTCCAGCAGTTTCGTTTCCGCTTCCAGCCGATCTCTCAATCTGTCGAATCGCAAAAATGTCCGGTCATGAAATCGCTCTTCGAGCATTGCCAGCTTTTCTCGCATTTGCGCTAGTGGCCGCAGTGGTGACGCAAATCTCAAACGACGCTGCGCTTGCAGCATTTCTCCGCGCTTATCCTGAAGGATTCCGCCCAGCGCGCCCTTCATCGTCGTACCCTTGCGATCCAGATCCAGCAGCAGGTCATCCCGATTAGGCGTCGCTACTTCCGCCGCCGAAGAGGGAGTCGGCGCGCGCAGATCGGCGACAAAATCAGCAATCGTAAAATCAATCTCGTGCCCGATGCCGCTGATCACGGGAACGCGACTTGCCGCAATCGCCCTTGCCACCGCCTCGTCGTTGAAGCACCAAAGGTCCTCGATGGAGCCGCCGCCACGCGCCACGATGATGACATCGAGATCGTCAATGCGATTTAGTCGCTGCAGCGCCGCGACGATCTGTTCCGCCGCATCCGCGCCTTGCACCAATGTCGGGCTAAGAATCAGGTCCACTATGGGCAAGCGCCGCCGAAAAACGTTGAGCATATCTTGATAAGCCGCAGCAGTGGGGGAGGTCACAATGCCGATGAGACGCGGAAAAGCGGGAATCTGCCGCTTTCGTGCCGCATCGAATAAGCCCTCGGCATCCAACTGTGCCTTTAGCGCTTCGAATTGCTGGTGCAAGTCGCCAAGGCCACCATCCGCCTCGATCGCATCCGCATAAAGCTGATATTCGCCGCGCGCATCATATACGCTGACCCGGCCATGCACCACGATTTCGTCGCCGGCTTTGACATCCAGCCGCACCAAACGCGCCGCGCTGCGAAACATCACGCAGCGCAATTGCGCTTTGGCATCCTTGATGCTGAAATACCAGTGCCCGGAAGCCGCTTTTGTCAAGTTCGATACCTCGCCACGTACGCGAATATCACCCAAAATGCTATCCGCATCAAAGATCTCATGGATATAATGTGTGATCTCTTGAACCGAGAATGTCTGCATGATAACCCGTTGTGGCTTGACCGCTCAGGATATACAATTATCTCAGATTTCGCATCGATTATCTATTAGGGATTGACCATGGCCTATCTCAACCAGGACGAACGCGGGCAACTGCTTGATAACCTGAAAGACATGAAATTCAATCGTGCCAAGTACAAATTGCTGCGCATGGATCCCAAAGTCAGGCTCGCCTACTATCGCAATGTACAGCAATCCGGCGAATGGCATACCAGGTTCATTCTCGATGGCTTGGGCACTATCGTAACGCTGGTTGAGGTCAACCACGCCGAGAATAATCAGGCGCGCAACAAACAGCGATTTGAGTTCGTCAATATCATCGTAGAACCCACTCCCGCCAACCACAGCTAGCGGCCTAGCTTGCTTTTGCTCCCCTCCATGATGCCTCCTGAGGACAGGACAGGTTTCGCTCCCGCCCCGCGCATCAGCTAGCGACCATCAGCAATTCCTGCATAAAACCGCGTCCATATAGTCGCCGCGTCCCCGGCAAATGATGATACGCTCGGCTCTATGGGAATCTTATCGCTTTCCTCCATGTCTTACTTGCAGCTGACACGCTCTCGCCGCATCGCTATCCAATTAGGCAAAATCCTTCCCTCTATCGATACTGTATCGATAGGTAGTTGCCATTATTTGCCCTTTTGTCGTCCTATTGTCGTCCTTTCTCGCCCTATTGTCGCCCTTTCTCAGCCTTTTCCCGTCCTTTTCCATATCACGTTCCACCTAAAAACCTGTCCTGTCCTCAGATGATGCCTCGGGGAGGGGCCGGGGGTGGATTGGACCGCGCGAATCCCTAATGCTCATCATGGCTATGCAGCGGCGTATGCTGATGGTAAATCCCCTGCCTGTGCATCAGTTGATGCAATTGACTGTGCGCCGCTTCAATTGAGGCGCGAATCTTCTTGTATTGCCGGGCAGCCGGCCGTGGCGCCAGCGTATCAACAAATGCGATCGCGCCTTCAATCTGTTCCAAAACTGCGATGGCATCGTCTTTCCTGAAGGGTCGCTTGCCGTCGACGCGGACCTGTACGCAACTGCTATGCGCCGCAATATCGCCTTGATTGTCCGAGTGACTGCCACGTACGCGTAATGCGATCCAGCTAGACTCGCCCACCTGAATCTCACTGCTGCCCGAAGCGGCCAGCGCGCCACCAACAGCCTGCTGCTCAACTGCAAAGCCCCCATGTACGATTTCCACCTTTTGCAAGGGCATCGCGGCCGACGCGACGCGCCACGAGACGTTAACCCGGCCACCTCCACGAGGTAAATCCAGCTGTGCGCCCGGCGAAACTCCCTCAACTTGCAGTTCCAGCAAGGGACCCACAGTCACGAAAGTATTGCCGGCTTTGACGCTCTCCATCCAATTCTCGTAGCCGAATTCGCGCTCTCCCAGATGCGCATAAGTGCGGATGCCTCCCAGCAGCGAATCGGCGCTCATCTTGTCCGACCCGCCCACAACGGGCACCTGATAGCCGAGATTGAGATAGCGATACCAATCCAGCAAGCCATAAGGAGTTATTTGTGCATCGAAGGGGTTAAACGTCATCATCTCGATAGCATGCACCAATCCCAAAACGATATCGGCGGCGCGTTCTGCCTGTGGGCTGGGCGCGTGCGGTAAGACCACCAAGCCATTCTGCTCGATGCAGCGCTGCGCCCACTCCGCCATGCTCACATCCAAGGCATCGCCAATTGCAGATTCCGATGGTCCGCCGCTGCACAAGGGATGGATCATCGCGCCCGAGTAGCCCAGCAGGGAAATATGACCGAGCACCTGCATGCGGTTTTCCGTGCCCACCCGCACCAGAAACTCGCCATCTCCGCCAAAATCATTCGCGCCAAGGGTGCTTTTGCCGTCAAAATCGCTGACATTGCTGAACATCTCGCCCCATTGGCTCGCCAGCAGATTGACCACATTGATGCCTTCCGCCGCGCCTTCCAGCAGCGCCGTCTGCGGACTGAGGAAATGCACATGCGTATCGGCCGTGACCCAGCCGCGCTCGCGCCAATCCAGTACATTTTCCAATTCAAATGTGAATTCGTCTCTCTCTGCCGTCACATTGATGCTGCAGCGGATCGGCTTGACTTCATATCCCCGACTGATCTCGACAAAGACTTCGCCCAGCGGTGCTTCCAGCTCGCAATGCCCATGAATGTAGGCATACTGATTGAGGGAATTGACAAATTCGCCATAGTTGTCCTCGAACCAAAAGCGATTCACTCGACGGTGATTGCCACGCGGCGGCAGATATTCGCCGGCACTGCCGTGAAAATGTATCCGCACCGCCACCGGACGACCGGACGCATCCACCACATTGACCTTTATCAGTTGCCGCGCTTCTGCGACCTCGACAAGTTCTTCATCATCCAATTCGGCCAGGTTGTAACTGAAAACTTCGCCGGTCGAGTCGCGCAAATATAGTTTGGCAGCGGGATGAGCGGCATACTCGATGATGGCAACCCGCTGCGACCGCTTCGGCTGCACGTTAGTCGACGCTCCATACCAGGCATCGCGATCATATTCCAATTTGGCACGCGCAGATATCACAGTTCCCATATCGATATCGATATCCTCCAACTCACCCAGCGCGTTGAATTCGACCGTCTCGGGCAAAGTCAACGCCAGCTTTCTGCGCGTCTGAGACCGCAGCGGATGATCAGCAAGCTGCGTCGAGCTGATGCCAAAGATCAGCGCGCGCTCACTTTTGGGAATGCAGTGAATCGCCCTAATCGTTTTGTCTGGATGCGGGTTGGGCAGGGCATAAAGCCAGATATGTTGGTCGCCCATATCGCGTCCGCTTCCATGCCGCGTCTCACATTGCCCATATCCTGAACGCGGCATCTTGCCCAAAGCCAGCGCTTCCCCTACGCTCGATGCCACGCCGTCGCTCCTATGCGGCACCGCCGCAAACGCGCTCGCGCCCCAGCCCGTTGTCGCCTGTTGAATGGCGAAACGCCGTAGTATCGCAACTGATGCCCGGCTGCCATCTGCATATTCCAGCCGATACTCCGCCACCAGGTCGCCCAGGTCATTTCCCGGCAAATCTCCATTGGGGTGCATCACGCCATCGTAATCGGCAAGATCGCTAGTTAACTGCAGCGGCTTGTCTTCGACGATATGCGCGAATATGACATAATTGGCCGATACAGGGCCGGTCGGGATGCGAACTTCCTCATCAGCGAGCAGGATCACATTGGCCTGGTCTCGCGCGCCAAATTCGAAGGGGATACCTCGACAAACCTGCGCGCCGAAATTGTCGTCTTGATGCAGACGCAGCAAATCATCAAGCTGAGCGCGATCGCGATTAAAAATGTCGTCAAGTGCAAGTGGCGTAAATCGATCCGAGGCGGGGCTTGGCATCTGTCAATTCTCCTGCATTTTCTGATGGCAGGAGTCTAACGTTAGTCACCATCCATCACAAGTTCAAAGTCACAGCCGCCCAATACAATCCCGTTGACTTGTATTTCCAGTCGCTGTCGCCCGGGATAATACTTGCGTGTGCTGATGGGACGAATCGAATGCGATTTTTCAATTCGCATACTTTCTCCGGCGGCGAGCGTCGCTGTCTTAAGCTTGAAAACCTTTGCGCTGGTCTTGCCATTCGCTTTGACAAAGTGCATCAAAAAATCGATCATAAGATTTTGCGTTTTGTCGCCAATATTTTGCAATCGGAAAGAGAACTTCAAGTCATTGCCAAAAGTCAGCCCTCGCGGCTCCAGTTGTAACTCGCTCATCGAAACCTGCGGCGCGCCATAACCCAGCAAGGCCAAAGCGCACGCATCTCCCTTTTTAACCAGCGTGCGCAGCGCGTGGTTGATCAGCCACTTGCGTTCCCTGGTGGCAGCCCGGCTCCATTTTCCCAGCCTGCTCAAAACAATGTCCGGATGATCCTTGCTGATATCGTTCAAGTGGTTAGCAACCGAGCGCCGGACGTAAAGCGATGGGTCGTCTTTCAATTGCTCCAGCAACTCCAGGGTCGGTGCCGGATCGGCGATGAAATCGGTCAACTGCGGTGACCAGGGCAAGCGCGGACGTGTCCCCTCGCTGACCAGGCGGCGGACATGTTCGTTGCTGTCTTTCGCCCAAATGTCTAGCAGCGTCAGGCTCTGCGCCGGGTAACGCATGATAAAAGGGCGAATTGCCGATTCGCAAGAGGCGCTGCGCGTGATGATATGCATCGCATCCAGAGATTCTCGCGGATGATCAAGTCCGTGGCGCTCGACAAAGGTCGCGATCGGCAATAGCCGGAATCCCGCGTCTTCTATCGGCTCGAAGTCATATCTCTCCCCGTCAAGGATTGCCAGCAATATCTCCAGCGCTGCTGGATAATCGCTAGGCAAAAAGTCGCGCAGCTTGTCGGCGACAAAAGCAAAGCGCGGCTTGAGCTCAAGCGCATGCAACCCGGCATCCACCGCCGCCACGAAATCCTGCCGAGTAAACTCCGGATACACCACGCCGATGCGAGCGGCAATCTGTTTGGCGAGCCGGATGTCTATGAAATTCTTGAGCAAAGGAAAATCGGCCATTTCCGCTCCCATACTATATTGGTAACTGTAGGGGCGACCTATTTGGGTCGCCCTTTGGACATCATCAATCCGTTCACGGCTGCAACTTGAGGTCGGCTTGCCTGCGTTTCATTGTCACCTTTGCCAACGCTGACACGCGCCCTTGGTTCCCAGCGATCTAACCCTGTTCGGGATTGGCGCCCTGCCAGAAAGCCACGCGGTTGCCAGTTGGATCTTTGAATATGCCCAGCGAGCCAAAACCCGGGATATCCTGCCGCGGCAGCAAGACCTGACCGCCTAATTCGCCAGCGCGCGCCATATCGGCTTCAAGATCATCGCTTTCAAAGTACAAGATAACATCCCCGGGCTTCATATCTTCGCCGACCGCGCTCAAGGCGACCGTAACGCTGCCCGTGCTAAACATGACATACGTAAAGTCGGGTCCCATCGGTATCTCCTGCGCTTCCCAGCCGCAGAGCTCCTTGTAGAAGGCTTTAGTCTGCGCGTCATCGCTGGACGCAATCTCAATGTGAACAATTGGACGTGCACTCATCGTTGTCTCCTCTTATGCTTTGGAACTCATTTACGGTCGCCAAAAAATAGATTATTTGTTCTAGTTCGTCAAGGCTCGATTTGTCTTTTCTATTGATCCCATTAGATGAATTTCGCTTGATATACCTTCGTCTGTGCAGAGCGGAGCAGCTGCATAGAAATGCTACGCAATACCAGGCAGGTACTTCTATGCAAATCTAACGCTACTAATTCCGGCTTCACACGTATACTAGTTTAGGCAGTCGCGGTGCAGACATTGCCGCAACCACACAATGATGAACAGAACGAGGTGACATAGATGCGCGTGATTGTGCATACCGGCAAGGGTGGGGTGGGGAAAACCAGTATCTCGGCGGCGACCGCCTTACGCTGTGCCGAAATGGGCTTGAAGACCATCGTCGTTAGCACCGATACAGCGCATAGCCTCGGTGATGCGCTTGACCAAGCCGTAGGTCCGGAACCGATAGAAATCGCCCCCAATCTCTGGGCACAAGAGTTGGATACCCGTTATTCGATGCGCAAATACTGGGGCAAGATCCAGGAATACCTGGGCGCTTTTTTCAATCGCGAAGGCATAGCCAAGGTCAATGCTTCCGAAGTCACAATTATCCCCGGCTTGGAAGAAGGCGCGCAGCTGCTCTGGATTAGCGAGTATTTTCAGGCCGGCGAATACGACGTGCTGATTGTTGATGCGGCGCCAACAGCGGAAACGATCCGCCTCTTGAGCCTGCCCGATGTCACGCGCTGGTGGGTCGAGCGGCTGATGCGCATCGCGCGCGGTCTCGACAGTGTCATCCGGCCCGTGCAAAGACTACTCACTCGCACCAAAAAGAACGACTCCGGCATTGAAATCGCCGAAAATGCCTGGGATCAGGTGCAGTTGCTCTTTGATACCCTTGATGGCGTACGCGAGCTGCTCACCGACCCGGAACATTCCAGCATACGTCTGGTGGTCAATCCGGAACGTATGGTCATTCGCGAAACTCAACGCACCTACACCTATCTTAATCTTTACGACTACGCTACCGATGCCATCTTGGTGAATCGCGTCTTCCCCGACGAAATCAGCGACCCCTTCTTCGATATCTGGAAAGAACGACAAGCCAGTAATATCGAGTTTATTGGCGAAGCCTTTGGTAGCCTGCCAGTGCTACAAGCGCCGCTCTTTGGTGAAGAAATGGGTGGCTTGGAGATGCTGCGTCGCCTGGCGCATGCCTTATACGGCGATAGAAACCCGGCCGAGCGCATGTTTGACGGCGTGGTGCATAAGCTGGAACAACTCGATGGCGACTCAAAGTGGATGCTGCGCGTGCCTTTGGGTTTCGCGCAAAAAGACCAACTCGAGCTATACCGCGCTCGCGATGAACTCACGCTCAGCGTTGGTCCTTACCGTCGCAACATCGTGCTCCCCGACGAATTGCAAGATCTGGAAATTACCAGCGCCAAGTTCGAGGATCAATTCCTCAATATCTGCTTTGAGATGGAGGCGTCCTAAAGCGCCTTCCTGGCAAAGCAAGCTGAATTGCGAGTCACAAGTGGTATAGGGCAGGCAAAGTTAGCCCGCCGGCTCTTTTTTCGGGGTCAGTCGTCCAATTCGACTCTGATTTTGCCACTGCCAGCAGGCTTATCGTCATCGCCATCTTCGGCCGACAGATTGCTGCTAGCTTGCTGTTCCTGCTCAGCGGCGCTCTGTGCATCAGGATCTTCCATCTCGCTGGCTTTCTTAATCTCATCGATCGCCGCATCTATCAAAACACGAAAGCCGGTAGCAAACTCACTGCCGGCCGCTTGCGTGTGTTCCTTGAAACCCGGCGGCAAGAGCGATTCCATTGCCTTGCCAAATTCTTCCAAGCCGCGGCGCTGATGAAAAATGAATTGCTCCAGCGGGGTTTCCTCGCCATCGCCTTCATCCGCTTCCTGTGGCGCGGGATTCATCTCGTCGCTCATCGCATCGCTCCTCGATTGCTTTCAGTCATTACTTTACCCTACGCAAGGCTATAGCAGAAGTTGCAGGCAATGAATCTCGCCGTATTTTCTGTCACGTGGCCCATTCAATCCTCCGCTTGCGCCAGCTCGTCAATCAGCTCGAGATCTTTCCGCAAGTTCCGCGCGCGCCAAACGAAGCTGAAGATCAATCCGAACAATACAATTGCGGTCACCGCCAGTCCCAGCGCCAGATACTTCGTGTTAGCCGGTGTGACGAAGAAGCCCAGCAAGGTCCTGTTGTAGGCATCTGCGAGCGGCGGCAAATAATCGATCTTACCAATAGTCAGCGCCACATAACTATCGTTGCCAAAGACCATGCCCATCGCAGTTGCTGATTCCCCGGCGTAGAACAGCCAATCGCCGGAAGGCAGCGTTTTCGTCACTGGACTATTGAAATCGCCCGTTGCCATCGATGTGAGACGGTCTAGCGCCGTTTCGATTTCGGCTCTGGCATCGTCCCGAGCTAAACCGACTTGGGCCATGGCCAGCATGACCGTTCGCAGTTCCGGATCGCTTTCGACAAAACTGATGACGACAGTCTTGTCCTGTACTTTTCGCGCCATGACCGATGCGGTCGTCTTCGCATCCGGCTCAAATATCAGTGCGGTCCAGGTGCCGTCCGCCAGGTTCACCTTGTCCCGGTAGAGCGGCTTCCCGACCTCAATGCCAAATGCGTCGTTCAGATCCTTTTCTGCCGCGGCAATCACATCATCTTGCTGGACTAAAGCCGTGCGAATAAACGCCCGCGCGGATGGATAATAAAACTGCGTGAAGTCCTCGCTGCTCTGGTTTTCCCAACCCTCCAGCAGCGGAACATTGAAGGCGGAGGTCTGAACGTAAGGGACTGCGGACCCGTCGTCTTCAGCGACCACGACCCAGCCCATTATTGATATGCACACAATAGCAATTAGCCTAATGATCAATTGCGGCATCTTCTACTCACTTAGAACTTGCAGCTTCAAGCGATTAACCGCTTCAATCCGATTTTCCAGCCGATAGCGATGCCACATCAAGGTGATCGGCATCAGCACCAGCCACACCAGCAAACTCGGCAAAAGTGCTAGCAAGACACCGCCTGTCGCTTCAAAGCTGCCTTGCGCGTTTTGTGGGCTGGCGCCGACGATGACCGGATGGATCGTCTCAGGCACGATGCGGATGATAAACAAAGTCGTTAATACACTGGTAAAAGCCAGGATGCCATAGACCGACATGAAATTGCGCTGCCGGTCGCGATCTTCGATACCCGCTCGCAGCATCAGATATGCGGCGTAGACCAACACCATCACCGCCGCAGAAGTCAGGCGCGGATCCCAAGTCCACCAGGTATTCCAAATCGGGCGCGCCCAAATAGCTCCGGTGAGCAGGTTAATCAGCGAAAAAGCCAAACCGACTTCCACACCCGCAACGGCGATCTTGTCCCAGGCGTCGCTGCGCCGCCAAAGGTAGAGGATGCCACCCAGCACTGTCGCTCCAAAAGCAGTGAAAGCGCCGAAGAACGACGGCATGTGGATGTAGAAGATTCGCTGCACCTCGCCCTGCTGGATATCCCTGCCGACTACAAACAAGCCCAGAACCAATGTCAAGGCGATTCCCACGGCGCTTACCATCGTCAGCAGCAACAGCAGTCTTGGCATCGGTACCGTCTCACTCAATGCCGCGCTCGGCAGATGCTTTGCCTTAACCACCATTTTTGCCACCTCCAACGTTGAAATACGGCCAAAATTCTAGCATAACTCTGCGCCACATATCAGGTTTGCGTCCTCCGCGAAACGTCTTATTCCTCCAGCACAAATCCATAAAGCAGTAAGCACAAGGCCAAGTACATGACACAGATCGCGCCTAGCAATTGCAGCCATGCCCCCCAATCATCGGCCGTTCTTCCACTTAAGATCCCCGTCGTCGCTCGCACCGCCGACAGCAATAGCGGTAGCGCCACCGGCAGCAGCGCTATCGGTAGCAATGCCTCGCGGGCGCGGGTTTGCACGGTCATCGTCGCCAGCAAGGTGCCGATCGTAGAAAAACCGAAGATGCCGACCAGCGATGTCAGTATCAGCCAGGCATCAAGCATATTCTTGTTGTAAAGCACCGTCATCAGCGGCAAGATCACCAAGCCGACGATCATGGTAAACAAGTAGTTGCCCAGCAGCTTGCCCACAAAAATGGCTGATCGCGAAACCGGCGCCAGCAGCAGCGCATCCAGGTTGCCCCGGTCGCGCTCCAAAGCCAGGCTGCGATTGAAACCCAGAATGCTCGCAAATATAATTGTCACCCAAAACACACCACTCACGGCTTCAACGCGTGCCACACGATCCAATTCCAGCGCAAAGCTGAATACCAGAATGCTCAAGAGCGCGAACATTGCCATCACACTCAGCACATCGCGCGAGCGCATCTCGGTCCGCAGATCTTTGCTAATAATCGCCAGCACACAGCTAAGAAATGGTGTCTTCATGCGATCGTCGCGCCATTTCCTATCCGACTATACCAGTCGCTCATCTCGTTAACGCTCATGTCCTCAATCGCACCGTCGAAGGCGATTTTGCCACGCGACAAGATCAACGCGCGATCTGCAAGACCCGGCAGCTTGCCCAACTGATGCGTGCTCATGATCACCGTTCGTCCCTGACCTCGCGACGATCGCAAGATCTCGTCCAACAATTCCGCCGCCGTTTGATCGAGTCCGGTGAATGGTTCGTCAAACAGCAAGACATCCGGTTGATGCAACAAAGCGCGGGCGATACTCAAGCGTTGCTGCATGCCCCGCGAAAATGTCCGTACCAGGCTGTCTGCCCGCTTATTCAAGCCGACTCGCCGCAATAGCTCGGCAATCCGCTCCTGACGTTCCGCCGCCGGGATTTCATAGAGCTTGCCGAAGAAGTCCAGGTTCTCCCGCGCGCTCAGGTTTTCATAAAGCAAGGGTTGATGAGCGACCAGTCCGATTTGCGCGCGCACCGCCATTGCCTCTCGCGGCATTTCCCAGCCGCCGATGCGTATCGTACCCGCTGTCGCTTTACTCAAGCCAGCTACCAAACGCAGCACGCTCGATTTTCCGCTGCCGTTCTGCCCCAACAGCGCCACGAATTCGCCGCGCAAAATTCTAAAATCCAACCCCCGCAATACCGGCAGCAGACCATAAATCTTGGTCAACTTTTCCACTTCTATGATCACATCGCCCGCGCTCATGATTTGTCGTCGCTATCGTCCATCAATGCGGCAAGTTTGTCTTTAAACGCGTGCCGGCGTTGATGATAAACATCGTGATTGATCTGCCCACGGTCATGCGCTTCGTCCAGCTGCGCGATTTGCCTTACCAAGCTCTCGATAGTGCCAGGGCGATTGCCTTGCCGTCGACGCAGCAGCGCCAATCCCGCTGATAGCGCAGTGCCCACCGCTCCCATCCCCAGCAGCAGCGGCAACAGCGTATCACTCGTGATCAAGCTGTTGTCATCGCTGCTTGTGGCATAAGGATCGCCGAAGATCACAAAACCCAGCCGCGGTTCATGGTCTTGCACCAGCTTGCCGCCGTAAGTCTGCAAACTTTCTGCAACCTCAGGGTCATCCAACAGTTGCAGCACATCGCTATTCACGTTCAGAGTCTTCGGCAGCGCCACCGTCACCTCTGCATCCAACAAATTGTTGAAGATTTGTTCGAAATAAACGGCATCAACAAATGGCAAGAAATATTCGACGATGATCTCGTGATCGTCGCCCGGCAGCACCGGCAGCGTATCGATCAGCGAGTTCGGAATAGCTTCCATATCCTCGATCAGCACAAAACGTCCATTCTCATCCCCGCTCATGGCACTTGCGCCGGCCGGAAACTGCAAAAGCAAACTCGCCTCACGCCCGTCATCAAAGCCGCGTCCGCTGGTATACAGGCGATCGGAGCCATTGCGATAAGTGATGATCTGCGTTATCAGCAAACCAGACCCCAAATCGTCCAGTTTGACCGGGCTAACAAATATTTCGATGCTTGCCACCGTGATGACGAAGGGATCGCTTGTCTGGTCATAGAGGGTGATTGTCTCATCGTAAGCGCTGTCGGATTGATGCCCGGCCAAGAGTCGCCGACTGAATACACGATCGTCGTATACGAAGCTCACCATATAATTTAATTCGTTCGTCAAGGGAGTGTCCGTGAACACGAAGCCATTATCGGCATCGAGAGTGGTTTCCGCCTGTTTGTAACCCTGTTCGGCGTTACCATAACGCAGCTGCACTACCGCATCTTCCGGCACGGTCCCGCCGCCGCTGCCATGCTCTACGCGCCCGGTGAAATTTCCGCGCGCCGCTACCGACTCTCCCATCTTCGCATCGGTGCCAGGTCGTTGCAGCGACTGCATGCGCGCATAGGCAACAGCAGCAGCGATTTCCTGCTCATCCAATCTCGCTGCGAAGCTGTCGCGGTTCAACACCTTGCCGTATTCGCTATCGCTGAAAACCGGCGCGACCACGAGCGGCAACGCGCATTCTCCACATTTCTCTCGCCAAAGCGCCTCACCGTCACTCAGCAGCGCGTCATCATAAGACAGCGTGTAGGTATAGAGCGCCACATCCCAGCGCTCCTGCTCGCTCAAAGCATCGCGCCAGGGCGGCATCAGTTCTTCGATTCTGCCTTCGGTGATGATCTTGTACCAAGCCAGCGGCGATGCGTCCGCCACCAATACGCGATCGGTCATATTCAGCGGCGCCTTAACGCTGCCGGCCATGACCAATTCGCCGCGCCCGTCCCCCTCGCTGCCGTGGCAATCGACACAGCGCTCGGCAAAGATCTCGGCGCCATTATCGATATTTGGCCTCCAGTCACCGCTTGATTCAGCGCTATATTGCAGCTGCACCGGCGCGACCGTGGCGACAATCTCCGGTTCGCCACTCAATCCGCCACAGCCAGCCAGCAAGATTACGCTCAACCAGCAGCCAATCAGCCGTCGCCACATCACCCGCTCGCTCCGCCGCCCCACAAGTCATGATATGCCGGCGCGTTGCCATCCCGATAAGCACGGACCGCCGTTTCAATTGCTTTATCGATCTCCTCCGCGTCAACAGCGCCGTCATCCACCAGGCTGTGTTGTGCATCCAGGCTGTCCTGCACCTTCAACAATCGCACACCGCGATTCACCCAGACCGCTCGCTCTGCCTGGAAATCCGCCTCAGAGAGTTTCTCAGTCAAATAATCCTCATCCAAATCGCGGATATTCACCAAGACGCGCTCATAATAACGCCGAACGCGCTCACGCTGTCGCCGCAGGTTGGCATCCGCCTCGACCTTGACCCCTGCAGGCCGCCAGAAGGGATAAGCCACCGCGATTAGCGCGACCAATACCAAAAATAGTGCGATGGCCAAACCCGCAATGCTCATGCTTTTTCCGCCAGCAAACTTGTAATGCTCTCGCTCAAATCATCATAGCGCAGCCCACCCAAAACAAAGCGCTGAACATCGCCTCGCTTGTCTATGAGAAAGCTCTCCGGTGGCGCCTCGACACGATAGCGATTGGCGATAACCTGTCCGGTATCTTCGCCATTCGGATAGGTAATGCCAAACTCCACTAAGAAGTCCAACGCCTTTTCCGGCGAGCTCTCCAGAATGTTCACGCCAATAATCGTGAAACCTCGATCGGCAAAATCTTGGTAGAGCATTTGCAATTCGGGCGCTTCGTCACGGCAGGGCGGGCACCAGCTCGCCCAAAAGTTGATCAGCACCACCTGGCCACGATAATCGGATAAGCGCATCTCCCTGCCATCAATCAGCGAAAGCTGGAAATCTGGTGCTTGACCACTAGTCGGCTGAGTCGAATTCCGTCGCGCCAGCTGCAGCGCCAGTACCAGCGCCACCGCCATAATTCCTATTACCAAGACTAGACTGCCCCAGCTAAAACGTTTCCCTATCCGCCGGGCGTCGCTGTTTGCCAGGAATTCCAGCTGATCAGAGCCGCTCATGTTCTAGTTTTCCCAATAAACCACTATGCAGGCACGAGCAGAAAGCTTGATATTTTCTGCTAGCGCGGCCGACCTTATCGCTGCTGCCGAACGGCTTTCGAATCTACCGTCATTAGCGGCTTTAGCGCCGCGCCTGCAGGTCGTCTTCCAGCCGCTGGCGATATGCTTCGTCGTTGCTTTCTGCGGCTGGCACGCCTTCGTCGTTAATCCGCAAGTGTTCATGCCTTCCAAAGCGTTTGAAGGTCACAATCCCCAGCGCAATCGCCATGACAACGGCCAGCACCGGAACCAGCACCGTCAAAGCCCGTAGCAGAGGATCCTGCGGAATGCCCACCACTTGATCGCCAAAGCGCCGAACGAAGCTGTTGATCACCTGCTGCTCGCCAATGCCCTCAGCCAGCTGTTGGCGGATCTCCTCTTTCCATTCCAGACATGCGCTTGTATGGCATTCGTCTAACGGGATATTCTCGCAGACCGGGCAATACATCTTCTCGGCGATCGCGTTAACCTCGTTGTCCGAAATCCTTGCGTCTTGCGCCTGAGCGAGTGACAACAACAAGAGAGCCGGCAAGAGGACTAGGCATCCTCGTTTGAATAGATAATCGAAGGCGGCCAGCAGGTGGAAACCGTGACTTCCCCAACGTTTCATGACTGAAATAGCTGAGTAATGGCGATTTCGCCACGAGCCACAAATCAGCTTGAAAGCGTAGTGCCAGTCGCAAGCTATACGCTTTGAAAAATGGGCTCCCCCTCTCTGATGCTTTGAGGATGCGGTTGGGGATTGGGGTTGACCAATCATTATGCCGAACCTGCCGCGTCACGCTTGCGCGCCTGCGCCGCCGGTAGCACTTTCGGATAGGCCGTGATCACCGTACCCAGGATTAGCAGAATCCCGCCCCACCAAACCAAATTAACCAGCGGATTGATGTAGATTCGGAAAGTCGCGCGCTCAAGATTCCCGCCAATCAGCAGCACATAAAAGTCATTCTCAAAAGTGCTGTGCGCGCCGGCGATTGTCATCGGCATATTCGGATAATCATCAATGCGCGGACGCAACTGGGCGATCTGCCGGTCATCGCGCAGCAAGGCAAGTTCCGCGATATTCATCATGCGGCCATCCACCGCCTGCGCCCGCACGAAGTTGTCATAGCGCAATTGGTAATCCGCGATGGCAATTGTGTCGCCACGGGCTACCGTGTACTGAACCTCTGTCTGAAACACCGTACTGCCGATTACGCCTATCCCGATCACTGTCACGCCCAAATGCACAACATAGCCGCCGTAGCGCCTTTGATTGCGCCGGAACAAGGACAACAGAGCGCGAATCGGACCTTCGCCGATACTCCGCTGCCGTGCCCTGGCCCCGCGATAAATCTCATACAAGGCGACGAATCCGGCCAAGAGGACCACGCCATATCCCGCCACCGCAACGATAGCGACAGTGCCACTAATGATCAGCAGCAGAACGCAGGCCACTGCCAGGCCCATTGGGATAGCAAGTGCCCTGCCCAATCGCTTGATCGACATCGTGCCCCAGGCGGAAAGCGGCGCGATACCCATCAACAGATACATCGCGATGAATAGCGGCACTGTGAAGAACTCGAAAGTTGCCGCTCCGATAGTGACTTCCTTGCCCAGAAACAACTCGGAAGTAATGGGCAGCCCAAAGCTTCCCCAAAATATTGCCACAAACAGCGCGATGAATACGACATTATTGAGTACAAACATCGATTCGCGGCTGAGGATATTAGCGAACTGATGATCGCTGCGCAATTCACCCTGATGCCAACGCCGCAGCAAGGCGATCACGGCGATCACAGTCATCGCCGACCAAAAAGCCAACATGGGAAAACCGATCTCACTGCGCGCGAAGCTGTGAACGCTTTCGATCACGCCACTGCGCGTCGCGAATGTGCCAAACATGACCGCAGAAAAAGTCGCGATCACCAGCACCATATTCCAAACCTTCAACATGCCGCGTTTTTCTTGAATCATCACGCTATGAATGAAAGCCGTGCCCATCAGCCAGGGCAAAAATGCCGCATTCTCCACCGGATCCCAGCCCCAATAGCCGCCCCAGCCCAAGACATCATAAGCCCAGCGCCCGCCCAAAATCAGCCCCAGGCTCAGGAAGATCCAGGCGATCAATGTCCAGCGCCGCGTCGCCTTGATCCAACCGGTGGATAAATCTCCGGACAAGAGGGCGGACAAGGCAAAGGCAAAGGGAATCGTGAATCCTACGAATCCTAGATAAAGCATGGGCGGATGAATGATCATGCCAAAATGCCGCAAGAGCGGATTCAATCCCGTAGCCGTACCGGCTAAATTGCCCGCATCCGGCGCGATTGCCCCCGGCGGAATCAGCGCGGCTTCCACCACCTGCTTGTCCAAAGGCAAGTTTGGCAGGATCCACCAGCGGTTAAAGGGATTCTCCAAAAAAAGTGACAAGCAGAGGAAAAACGCCAGGGTCGCCATCATGGTCGCGATGGCATAAGGCATCATTCGCCGTTCGCTGCGCCAATTGATCGCTATCGCGCCAAAAGTAAAGCTGCTCATCAGCAGCGACCAAAACAGCAGCGAGCCGCGCTGCGAACCCCAAAGCGCCGTGAAGCGATACATAGTTGGCGTTTGCGGGTCCGTCACCGACCAGACGTAACTGAGTTGATATTGCTCCGTCATCAGCGCAACGATCAGCATCAAGGTCGCCAATAGCAGCGCCGGAAACGTCATCAAAGCCGCGTTGCGCCCGCTAAGCAAAATGGCGTCTCTGTGTCGTTGCTCTCCTAGCACCGACGCGAAGATGGCATAAATCGCCAGCAGAAACGCCAGCACAAGCGAGGCAAGTCCGATTTCTGCGAGCATTATTGGTGTTCCGGGATAGCGCTCAAGCCTTCGGGGGAAGTTTCTTCAAAGCGGCTCGGGCATTTCAACAGCAGTTCGCTCGCATGGAAGATGCCATCGCCTTCCAGCGCGCCTGTCAAGATCGCCTGCGCCTCGTGCTGCAGCAGATCCGGGATCGCCTCGTCTTCCACCAGGATCTGCAATCTCGTCGCTGCCGGATCCGCCAATGCTGCATGTAATGCGCTGGCAAGGTCATTAAATTCGCTCGGGATACTTACAACCTCGAAACGAATAATCGCCTTCTCGCTATCGTAATCAATCGTGGCGCCATCTACCGCGCCAGATATGCGTACCGTCTGGCCTCGATAGGCCGGATCCGATACCACCTCGTCAACGGTTATGAAAAACCGCGCGCCCTGCAATGTGCCGGATACCAGCAAATACACAACCGCCAGCAATATCAACAAGCCACCCGCCAGAAACTTGAAGCGCTCTGTCCCATGCGGTTTTTCCAGGTTTTTCGGCTTTGCCCAGCTGAGTTCTGCCATGCTGCCGACCGATATCGTCCGATACGAGAATAAAAATGCTTCAATCTCATTATACGGGATTTGTGATGTTTGTCACGATCTATCGCTGCCGTCCATATTTGCTCTTAATCGCAAACTGAAGCATGGCCCGAAGCGCGATCAAGCGTGTGAGCATCACGTTGCCTCTAGTAAGGGCGAATGTGGATAAACTCAGAGTCAAGAAAAGCAAAACGCGCCCGGAGACCAAGCCTCGCAGGTGCCAATAATTCAGTATGTCAACTGCACTTGCCTAGTCTTCGTCGTCCGGGGTCGATTGACTCCAGCGGATGACAAACACGCCGCCTATGCCCGCTATGCCCAAAAACAGCACAAAACTCGCCAATCCGGCCGGGGATGAAGATGCCTCGCCGTCTTGCGCCAGCACTGTGCCCATCTGCATTATTTCCGCCATCGCCATCAGACAGATGCAAGCTGCCCGACGAACTGCTGCTCGGCTCATCGTCATTCCTCCGCTATTGTATTCGCTATTGCCGACACCATATCTTTCAGCATTCCACCCGGCAATCGCCAGCTAACTGACCTGCAATGTACTGACGTCAAAGACGGTGAACGCTACCAACAGGGTCAGTGCTGCCAGCGCCACCACAAGATAGGTCCAGCGATGCTTATAACCAATCTTCCAAAAGCGGCGCAGACTGAAAAATATCGAAATCATCGCGATCAGATTGATCAGCATCAGGATCGGCACGGTCGCTTCGGCGGCAATGCCAACGATCGGCAGCAAGAAAGGCAGCAGGGCATATTGCAAGATGCAGCGCGCGCCAGAAAACAGCAGCGACAGAGTCAGCGCGTTTTCGGCACTGCGAGTCTGCCTCGCCGTATCATCAACCGGCGCTATGTTTGCGCCTGCATCAATGAACAGCAGACGGCTCATCAAGCTGTCTGCTCGGCTGATATTCGCGCTCATCATCCTTATTTCACCCCTGCGCAACGTGCCTGTTCGTGGCTTCAGTTTATCATCACAATGCCGCCGATTCCACGTTCAGTCGCCTTCGAGCAATTGGTCCTGGCTTTCCAGGTAGGCAACCAGATCCGCCAACTGTTGCATGGTGAGTTGACTGCTATAGAAGTCCGGCATCAAAGCGCCATATTCCGGCGGTACATAAGCCAGCGGCCGCACGATGCTCTCAACCAGGTACTGCCGATCACTGTAAGCGGCGAATTGCGGCAGCCCCAGGCGAATTTCGTCAACTCTTGTCCAGGTGCCGGCTGTCGGCGGAGCGATAGTCTCGCTGTCGTGACAACCCGAGCAGCCCAATGTCGCGCCTCCCAACGCAGGCTCCAACCCGTTGTAAAGCAGCTGCCCATTCAAAGGGTCACTATTTGCATCTTCCAGTTCCAGCAGAATCGCAGCGACATCATCCCCGACGGATTGCGCGCGAATCAGATCATCGAGCGAAACCCACTGCAGCATTTGATCCAGCATGACCGCCACTTCCGCCGCGTTCGGTTCGTATCCGCAGCGCAGCGCCATCGACCGATATAAGGTTCCTAAGCGGAAAAGATTCGCCAGGGTCCCCTCATAATCATCGGCGAAATCGAATGTCAAATAGCCGGCCAGTGTGTTCTGCTGTTGAGCCAGCTCATCCGCTGCGCAGCCCTCTGAAACCTCTTCCTGCGCCTTGCTGACAATCATGGCCAGCAAAAAGACCAGCAACAACAGCAATCTAGTAATCGTCATGCCACGTACTCCCAAGAAATGAAAAAGCCCCCGAATCCGAGGGCTTGTCATGAACGTTTCGCTTCACGCTATTCCTGCGTCTTAAAGAAGGCGACGATATCAGCCAGTTGCTGCTCCGTCATGCGAGTGCCAAAGTTGACCGGCATCAGTCCAGAACTGTAAGTATCGACCACGTAAGCGCCCGGCTGAACAATACTCTCGATCAGGTATTCTTCGCCACTGTAGCTGGCAAATATCGGATCAGCCAACCGCGAGGTCAAAACGCGCGTCCAGGTGCCAACCGTATCCGGCGCCGAATTGCCATTGCGATGGCAATCGGTGCAGCCGAACTTGCCATCGTACAAGTCCGCGCCACTGACTGCGCTGCCTTCGATTTCGTTCGCTTCCCAGCTCGCCAGGATTTTCAAAGGATCATCGCCCACAGGCGGCGGTGGCGGCTCGCTCGGCAATGACCCATCAGCCAGCGGCTTGCCAAATTGCTGTACGGCGATGAAATCCTCGCTTGACCAGCCGCTGCCCTTGTCCCAATTGAGAATGTAGGCGGCCAGATCCTCGATCTGATCGTAACGTAATGGACCGCCAGCTGTTTGCGACCAGGCTGCCATGCCCGTGCTGTTCAGCCAAACCCGGTCGCTGCCGGGACGACCGTGCACCAAAGTGGTGACTACATACCCATGCAAGTCACCGGCCCAGCCCACCTGTGCCAAGCGCGTGCCGTTGTTGAAGAAATAGACCTCGACCTCGTTGTCACCGGTGCTTTCAACGTCAACCACCGTATCCCACTGCGGGAACAACCCGTCATCCACGGCCATAGAAAGATTCGACAAGGTTTCTTCCCGAGCGGCGATCGCATCAGCAATGATGCTTTGTTGTTCCTCAATCTGATCGTCCAGCTCGTCAATCCGCGCGAATATCTCATTCTGCCGTTCTTCGCCCGGAGGAGCCTCGCTGTCCGTCAATTCAGCCAATAACTTCTCAGCCTCTTCATTCAAGCGCACTAAGGCCCGATTGGCGCCGGCAACAGCGGCAGATTGTTCACCCACCGGATCAATGCCAAAGAGATGCGGATTGTTCAGCCCCGGCGCGCGATCACGTGCCCCGTAACCTTCTTCCCCATGGCATTCAGCGCATAACGAAGCAAAAAGCTCGGCTCCACGCTCTACCGAACGACCGGTATGCTGCTGCACGAAGGCTTGCATCCGCGCTTCTTCATTGATGGCGACCCAACCGACAAGGATCATTATGGCAACGAACATCACAGTGCCCGTCAGAATGCGACCTTCGATTGATTTATCTAGCATGTATCGTTCCTATATCTTGTTAATTGATTCGCCAGACAACTCAGCGCCATCGCCGCCAATCTCGGCAGCCCAGCCTAATCGAAATATGCAGAAGCTTCGTGGATGAATAGATGATCGCTGTAAATCCGCCGCAAGGGCACCGGAAGTCCCTCTGCATCCAACTCGTCACCATAGACGTACAACGGATTGCCTTGCTCATCCAATTGCACCTCGCCACCCTCGACAACGACGCTGTCCCAACTGACGACCCAGTCCAAACGCTTCAGACCGTCTTGATTGTCGGTGATGACCAGCGCGCCCCATACGTTGGGCAATTCAATGGGCACCGCCTCCAAATGATGATTAAACTCTTCCATCACACGCATCAGTACCGGCGCTTCGTCCACAGGTATGGTGCGGAAACGCAACGGCAATTGATTCGCGCTCAAGTGTTGATCTTTCAGCTCTTCATGCATTTGCGAAAATTGTCCGCTCGCGGCGACTTCGGCGTTGACAGCCTCAACCTGATTCACGGCAGACATTCCCTCGTGAGCGTGCAATTCGGCCGTGCTATAGGCGCCGACGATCATCTGATCAAAAGGAACCGTGCGTCCGATACCCACCTTGCTATGTGCCGGCTCGAAGGTCAATTCATGCACGATCTCGGTTTCAGCCGAGGTCTTGACGGCGAACTTCGCCAAACCCATATAACTCAAAATCGTCGTTGCCGAGACCAAAAGCATTGCCAGCGTCAGCATGAAGCGACGATGCGCGAAGCGCCGGCTCGGCGTCACATCCAGATAGGGCAGCAAAGCCAGGCCACCCAAAGCCACTGACGGAAAAGCAACACCCCAGATGAACTTGTCACCCAGCTTCAACGCGCCCTGAATCCATAAGAAATACCAGGGTGCCGTCGTGCCCAGCGGCGTCACTTGCGGATCAGCGTGATTCTCCAATGGCGCATGATAGAACCAGATACACAGCACCGTAATAACAAAGGTTGTCACAGCCAGCCACATCATTTCGCTGGTCAAGACGTCGGGAATGAAATAAACCCGCTTATCCAGCGGAACCCGCTTCGCCGTGTCCTCGCCGATATTTTCCTTTTGCGGCGGCAAACTGTGTCCGTGAATGATGACCTTGTAATAATGCACGCCATAGAAAACAAAGAGCAGGGCAGGCAATGCCAAAACATGCAGCAGATAAAAGCGCAACAAGCCATTTGCGCCCAATTCCGGAGCGCCACGCAAAAGCAGATTGACTTGATCGCCAACCACCGGCGTCGCTTCCGCCATTGATGCGCCAATCGTCACCGCCCACAGCGACAATTGATCCCAAGGCAGCAAATAACCGGAAAAACTCAAAAAGCCGGTAATCACCAAAAGCAGCAAACCACTAAACCAGGTGAACTGCCGCGGCTTCTTGTAACTGCCGGTGATCCAGGTGCGCAACATATGCAGCGCCACCACCGCCACCATGAACTCGGCGCCCAGACGGTGCATATCGCGCATCAACTGTCCCAGCGGCACATTGCTCAAAATCGTCAGCATGTCGCCATAGGCAATTTCCGGCGACGGCGTATACCAGAGCATCAAGAGAATACCGGTGATGGTCTCGAAAAATACGAAATAAGACGACAGCCAACCCAGCCGCAGGGACGGATACGTACCCGTCACATCGCGATTGAAATAGGAGGGGCGCATATGCAGCCAAAAGCCATCGGCATGCGGCGTCAAACGCGGATTCGGCCTGCGACTCGGGGTCTCCCCGCGCAGCGCCTCACGCACATCCTGCACATTCATGCCGGCGGTCAGACGTTCCATAGAAACGTCTATGCCTTCAAATATCGCTTTTTTGAAACCCTTTTCCTTGACATCATCGAGGAATGACGGGAATGGGAGAATGGACATACAAGCTCCTCGTCTCAGTTCAAACTAGCCAACGCGCAGGTCAATGCAACTCTCCCACAATGCGCGCACCGGTATTGATTAGTATGCTGGTGATCTCGCGGTTCATGTCCAGCGGAATCGCACCGCCGTCAGGAGGCGTTTCCAAAGTCGTGCCATCGGCATATGTCACCGTCGCGATGAAGCGATCCAGATTGCGCGGAGCCGGACCCTCGATCCATTGCCCGCTCAATTGGAACTTCGAGCCATGACAAGGACACTCAAAACGGTTGTTGGTCGGCACCCACTTGGGCAAACAACCCAGATGCGTGCATACGCCATAGAGCGCGCGTAAGCCCTCGCCGGTCAAGGTGACATGGAAGCGGCCCGCCGGCAAGGAAGTCGGCGCGGCGTCAACACCCGGCAACTCCTCGGGATTGAAAGCGAAAGTACCGCCAAATTCACCCTCTTTGAAGCGCGGGAAAGCAAACCAGATCAGCCCGGCCGAGGTCTCACCCAGCAGCAATGCCATCGAAGCGATCCAGATATAGTTGAGGAATTCACGCCGGCTCGGTGCGGTCACCTGAACGCCGGACGCTGCAGTGGGACGCGCTACTGCGGCAGTTGCCGTGTTGGGTCTTGCGGATTGTGCAGTTGCCATAATCTACCGAAGTCCTTCCACGTCAAACAGGACCGTTTATGCCATTTCACCAAGTCAACGGGCAAGATTATACGCCCGTTTTCGAGTTAGTTAAATATATCACAATCGATTCGATCTATACAAGTAAAAACTTTTCCGGATTCTGTGTCCGCACCGCGTCCCATTTTGTCCGCTTGCCCGCTGCAGCCAAGCCCGACATCTACGCCATGCATCGCCAAGACTAGGCCATCACATGAACCGCGTAGGGGCGACTCTGTGAGTCGCCCATTGCACACACTTCGCGTCAAGAATACTGCGCTTTTTCCCTGCCAGGAACAGTGATATTTTTCTCAAGAACTTTAACCATTTCGCTACTCTGTCGCATTTGGCATGGCCAGTGTTCTCAGTACATTGACTATTGTATTCCGTCAGATATACTATTGCATCGCGAATAGTCTTGTGACATGAGGCAATAATGAAGGATTGCGAAACCGCACCTATTTTGAATGACCCGTTTGAGTCTGTGACCGATTCGTCCTGCTGCGCCGAAGAGTTTGTCGCGAAACTAGATGCATTAGAAGGATCATGGAAAGACGACGCTTGGATATTTCGTGGACAAAACAATGCAAATTGGGAGTTGCAGCCGAGCTTGTACCGAAATTGGAAACCAGAATTCGGAAATTGTTACGAGTTTCGTTTGGTTGACACCTTTATACTCAATGCAAACTTGGCTCAGTTGGACATTCCAAGCAATACGCTCAATTACGCTACTTACTGGCGTAACAAAAAGCACGCGACATCTCAGAAACTTGGTGGCAACTACGGCATTGGATTCAGCTACGATTTTACCCATGCTGTGTTCGCAATTGCGCAACACTCCGGTATTCCCACCAGGTTGCTAGACTTTTCCTATAATCCGCTAGTCGCAGCCTTTTTTGCGTGGGATACTACAAGCCTAGAAGATAGTGTGGATTTGTCGTCTGACTATCTTGCCGGATGCTTTGAAGAAATCGCGCAAATTTATGAACATTCTCCGTCTGAAGCAGTAGACGTATTGCGTTGCCACTACAGAAAGTACAAGAAAGCAAATGACGGGCTTCCTGAAGAGATGGCCGTTTGGGCATTGAGATCAAACGGCTTGGAGCGCAAGAAAACTGCGCTGCGTGTGTTACATCATCCGCATACTGAAATCTCTAACCTTCGTGCGCAAGAGGGAGTATTCGTTTTTCAACTGGACTACTTAGAAGGCAACGAACAACAGGAGAGAAAAACCTGGCCATCTTTCAATGACGAAGTATTGAAACTGGTGGAATCGCAAGACGTCCGAAAACTAACACTGCCGCGCAGCGAAGAGGATAAATTGTGGGAAATACTCGAGCGCAAAAGAATGGGAACGATGTACCTTAAACCTACGTACGAAGATGTTGCGAATGCGGCAAAATTTTCCGTAGAAAAGTCATATAAAATACAATTAAAGAGTGAGGACAGTCGCTGAATCGTGTTTGCACTCGACATTCTCTCGCCTCCCCAGCAATCACGTTTTACCAGTTCTTTATTTCGCAACCAACACGATGTAGTGGACCCCAAAAGCTGGACACCAAGCTAAGAGAATATACTGCTGTTCAAGCGAAGGGCACAAGCTATGTCAAAGCAGCGGACACGCCCGCCGAGCGCCTGCGCTGAAAAAAGTCCCTCCCTGAAGTCTCGGGGAGGGATTTAGGGTGGGGTTAAAAAAGCGACCATCCAGTCGCCACCCAAACCCACATCCACGCTACCCTGATCACACCTGCACATTAACAACCCAATCGCGCGCACACAACAACCGACCTTATGTCCGAAAAAGTTTTTGCGCCGGACGCATCCACCGTGCGGCTGTGGTGAAAAAAGCCCCTCACTCTTTATGGCTGAGGACAGGACAGGTTTCGCTCCCGCCCCGCGCATCAGCTAGCGACCATCAGCAATTCCTGCATAAAACCGCGTCCATATAGTCGCGGTTCCCCGGCAAATGATGATACGCTCGGCTCTATGGGAATCTTATCGCTTTCCTCCATGTCTTACTTGCAACTGGCGCGTTCTCGCCGGATCGTTATCAAATTTGGCGAAATCCTGCTCTATATCGATACTGTATCGATAGGTTATCGCCATTCTTGACCCTTTTCCCATCCTTTTCCCATCCTATCCCCGTCTTTTCCCATCCTTTTCCCGTCCTTTTCCCGTCCTTTTCCAACTCAAAACCTGTCCTGAACTGAAGCCTCGGGCACGGGATTGGGGTGGGGGCGCGACCATCCACTCACCTCATCACACCACACCCCATCACACCACATCCCTGCTACCTTGACATCACACCTGCACATTAACAACCCAATCGCGCGCACACAAAAACCCGCCTAATGACCGAAAAAGCATTCTCGCCGGACGCATCCGCCGAGCGCCTATGGCGAAAAAAGCCCCTCCCTCTTTATGGGGGAGGGGTTTGGGGTGGGGGCGCGACCCATCCAGTCGCCACCTCCGCCCACATCCACGCTAACCTGATCTCACTTGCACATTAACAACTCAATCGCGCGGACACAAAAACCCACCATATGTCCGAAAACGTTTTTGCGCCAGACGCATCCGCCGAGCGCCTGCGGTGAAAAAAGTCCCTCCCTGAAGCCTCGGGGAGGGATTTAGGGTGGGGTTGAAAAAGCGACCCATCCACTCACCTCATCACATCACACCTCGGCTACCCTGATCTCACTTGCACCTTAACAACCCAATCGCGCGCACACGAAAACCCGCTTTATGTCCGAAAAAGTTTTTGCGCCGGACGCATCCGCCGAGCGTGTCTGGCGAAAAAAGTCCCTCCCTGAAGCTTCGGGGAGGGATTTAGGGTGGGGTTGAAAAAAGCGACCATCCAGTCGCCACATCCACGCTACCCTGATCACACCTGCACATTAACAACCCAATCGCGCGCACACAACAACCGACCTTATGTCCGAAAAAGTTTTTGCGCCGGACGCATCCACCGTGCGGCTGTGGTGAAAAAAGCCCCTCACTCTTTATGGCTGAGGACAGGACAGGTTTCGCTCCCGCCCCGCGCATCAGCTAGCGACCATCAGCAATTCCTGCATAAAACCGCGTCCATATAGTCGCCGCGTCCCCGGCAAATGATGATACGCTCGGCTCTATGGGAATCGTATCGCTTTCCTCCATGTCTTACTTGCAACTGACACGTCCTCGCCGGATCGCTATCCAATTTGGCGAAATCCTGCTCTATATCGATACTGTATCGATAGGGGATCGCCATTCTTGACCCTTTTCCCATCCTTTTCCCATCCTATCCCCGTCTTTTCCCGTCCTTTTCCCGTCCTTTTCCACCACAAAACCTGTCCTGAGCTGAAGCTTCGGGCACGGGTTTGGGGTGGGGGCGCGACCATCCAATTGCGTCTCCAGTCGGCCAGATGGCCGAAAAACCTTTTTCCTCGGCAATGGCCATCTGGCAATTGTCCCCATCCCCCATTCGCGCCATAATACTCCCATGACCACGCGAATTATCAGCCACAACGCCGTCACCTGGATCGACCTCGTCCTGCCCAGCGCCGATGACGTCGAAGGCTTGCGTCAACGCTTCCCCTATATCCACCCGCTCAACCTGGAAGACCTGCGCAGCCCAATCGAACGCCCCAAGCTCGATCAAGATGACGACTACCTTTTCGTGGTCATGCACTTCCCGAATTGGGATTCCCGCCACGAGATCTCGCGCGCCAACGAAGTCGATATTGTCGTCGGCCTTGACTACGTGATCACTGTGCACAACGGAACACTCAAACCCCTCGTCAGCATGTACGAACGCTGTGAATCCGCCGAACACGACCGCCAGTCCTTGCTCGGGCGCGGTGCCTGTCATGCCTTCTACACGCTGATTGATCAGTTGGTGGATTACGTCTTTCCCATCTTGAGCAAGGTGGACAGCCGTATCCACGCCATCGAAGACACCCTCTTCGAATCCAATGCCAAGCGCGTCATCCAGGAGATCGCTCTGCTGCGCCGCGATATCATCTCCCTGCGTCGCATCATCCGCCAGCAGATCCCCATTGTGCAGCAGCTCGAATCCGTCGATCACGCCATCCTGCACGATGATATGGAGGAGTATTTCGGCGATATCGCCGATCACCTCTTCAAGCTGCGTGACATCGCCGACGAAAACTACGAGATCATCAACAGCTTCGCCGAATCCGCCGATACGTTGGCGAGCTATCGCATCAACGAGGTCATGCGCATCCTTACCGTTATCTCGGTCATCATGCTGCCGCTTACGCTCATCTCCAGCATCTATGGCATGAATATCGAGCTTCCCTTTGCAGAAGATCCCCACGCCTTTATAATCACCGCCGGCATCATGATCATGATTGTCATTCTGATGTTGGTTTATTTCCGCAGGCGCAACTGGTTATGACTCAGCCGCTACCACCGGTTATCACTATCGACAATAAGCGCGATCTTCAGCATCTGGTCGAGTCTTTGCAAAGCCAAAAGCGCATCGCCTTTGATACCGAATCCAACAGCCTGCACGCCTATCGCGGACGCACCTGCCTCATCCAACTCTCGACGCCGGACCAGGATATCCTCATCGACCCGCTCGCCATCGATGACATCGGCGCCCTAGCTGAAATCTTCGCCAACCCCGAGATAGAGAAGGTTTTCCACGCCGCCGAATTTGACCTGATCTGCCTCAAACAAGATTTCGATTTCGATGTCTATCCCGTTTTCGATACGATGGCGGCAGCGCGTGTCTGCGCTTACACCCGCATCGGCTTGAGCCATATGCTTGCCGACCTGCTCGGTGTTCGCCATAGTAAGAGCCATCAAACTGCCGATTGGGCCAAACGTCCATTGCCAAAAAGCCAGCAACTCTATGCGCAAAGAGATACCCACTACCTACTGCAACTGCGCGATACCTTGCATCAAGAGCTCTTGCAGGCGGGTCGGCTGGAAGAAGCGCACGAATATTTCGCCGATGTCACGACTTTCGCGCTGAAATCTCAGGAATTTGATCCCGATGGATTCTGGGACTTATACCGTCCCAATTCCTTGACGTCGCAGCAGATGGCAGTCTTGCGCGAGCTTTACATCCTTCGCGATGAGCTGGCGCAGATGTACGATTTTCCCTCACAGAGGCTGATCTCCAACAAGGCCCTGCTGGCCACGGCCAAAGCCTCCCCCAGGCAACGCAAGCAGCTTTTCGACATCGCCGGATTGCCGGCCTGGCTGGTGCGCAAAAGCGGTGACGAAATTATCGAAGCGGTGGCGCATGGCTGCGAAAGCCTCCCGCCGCAAGGTCCTCCTCAACATAAACCGATTCCAAAGACCATCGTCGATCGTTATACCGCGCTGCACAACTGGCGCAAGCAGATCGCCGTTCGCCGCGGCGTCGAATCCGATGTCATCATCAGCAGGAACACCTTGTGGGCCATAGCTCGTTGCCAGCCGGCCAATGTGGAAGAACTCAACTCTATCCCTGGCGTCGGTCCCTGGCGGCGCAAGACCTACGGCTCGGACCTGGTAGCCGTCGTCAACGAGCAGGGCAGGTAGCGGCAACGTATGTTTGGACATGCTCGCCTTCCGCTTTGGCAAGACCAGCGCGCGGAACAGAAACTGGATACTTTGCGGCAGCTCGTACTCGATCTGTATCGCCATCAATTCAGTGACGCGGTTGGGGAAGTCTTGGCCATGCTGGACGCTCATCAGCCCGGAGACGCCCAAGAAGCCAGCGATATTCAGTTGATCAAGCAATTGATTGCCCAACATCCCAATATCTTCTGCCCCAACTGCGAAGCCGGGCATATTACCGCCTCCGCGCTAATCGTCGACGTAACTTCACTGCGGACGCTGCTGCATTATCACAAGCGACTGAGGCGTTGGCTGCAAGTGGGGGGACACGCCGACAACGAGACGGATATCGCGCAAGTCGCGCTGCGGGAAGCGCGCGAAGAAACCGGCTTGCCCGATCTCTCATTCTTTCCGCCGCAAGGCAAGCCCGTGCCCATCGATTACGATGTTCATGTCATCCCGCGACATGACGATATTCCGCAGCACTACCATCTTGATTTCCGCTACCTGCTGCTGACAAACAAACCCGATGCCCTGTCGCCGTGCGCGGGTGAATCGAGGCGATTCAAATGGTTGAGCTTCAACGACGCCCTGGCGTTTGACGATAAAATCGATGCCTCGCTCAAGAGATTGTTGCGCAAAGGGCGCTCAATTTGCCACAATATCACCGCTGAGGACTAGTTATTGGTGAACGATAGCCAATACGTATCAAATTGTTAAGGAATCGCCTCAGATCCATATTGACAAATCTCACAATAGCGCTAAAGTAAGCAATAGAAGTAGTCGCTTTAATTTGAATTCATCTGCGCCTGTACGAAACGTCGTGCCTTGCCGTCGGCAAAGTGGCAGCGTTTCGCGTCCCCTTGTGTTGTTATAATTAAACCTGTACGCAGCCTCTACGTCCAGCATAGCGCTTGATCTTTGCGTTTGGCTTTGCCCCCGGCAGCTGGTCTTGTTATGCTAGTGCGCGTAGCTAGTTTTGGTTGAAAGGCAATAGCAAGATGTCAGTGACACGCACCGATCGCCTGCGCGCCATCAAAGACGAAATCGTCAATCTGAAGCAATCACCGCTTTATGAGTACAGGCAGCAGAACAGCTATTTCCCTGTCATCGGTCAAGGCAATCATCACGCCGATATCATGTTTATCGGTGAGGCGCCCGGCAAAAACGAAGCCGAAATCGGGCGACCCTTCTGCGGCGCTTCCGGGCGCGTTCTGGATCAATTGCTGGACTCTATCGATCTCGAGCGTCAACAGGTCTATGTCACAAACATCGTGAAAGATCGTCCACCCAATAATCGTGATCCACAGAAATCCGAAATCGAGCTCTATGCGCCCTTCCTGGAACGGCAGATCGAAATCATCCAACCGCGCGTGATCGCCACACTTGGACGATTCTCAATGGAGTTTATCTTGCGGCGTTTTGGCGCTTTCCTCGCCAACCAACGCATCAGCCAGATACACGGAACAGTGATCAAGGTTCAAACCGGTTATGGCAGTGCCTCAGTCGTGCCCCTTTTCCACCCTGCAGCGGCACTCTACAACGCCAGCCAACGCACTACTCTGGAGCAGGACTTTCAAGTTTTGAAGCAATTCGTATCCGCCGGATAAGCTGTTATTATTATTGTACCGTTGCGCATGTACAAAAGTATCGAGTCGCTATGTTCGTTGAAAAACAATTCATTAGTGCTGACAGATTCCTCGAAATCGTTGAACAGCCACAATACGACGATCGCATCGTAGACCTTGTTGATGGGGAAATCATCGACATGTTAAGACCGACCGCCGGACACGGAGAAATTGTAAGTTGGCTTGTGATCATAATTGGGAATCATGTCCTTAAGCATGATCTAGGTCGTATGTCTTCGGGAGACGCGGGTTTCATTTTGGAATGTAATCCAGAAGGCAGGGACACGGTTCGTGGGTTGGATATCGCCTTCATCAGCAAGACGTAAGTGGCGGGTCCTCTTGAGTTCAAGTGGGACGAGTTAGCTCCGGACTTGGCGGTCGAAGTGATTTCGCCTAGCAATGTGGCTTCAGATATACACTTGAAGATTCGACAGTTGTTGCGGACGGGAACACAGTTAATCTGGGTCGTTTACCCGGAAAGCAAACGGTCGATGTTCATACCGCGTCCGGCGCAACTACTCTTGAAGTAAACGATATCTTGTCCGGTGGCGAAGTGCTGCCTGGCTTTGAGATCCGCGTCGGTGACCTCTTTCCCTCTTAATGACCTGTGGATTCCTAGCTATGCGGTATATTGATTCGCCGACCGATAGCCGGAAACCAAATGACGGATGACAAACATTGATGGCTTAGTGCAAGTTCTCTGGGACTTCATGTTGGTAGGTCACGAAATGCGCCCGGCAGATTGCATTTTTGTGCTCGGAAGCCATGATATTCGCGTGGCAGACTACGCCATCGAGATTTTCCATTCCGGCTACGCACCCTGGCTCCTGTTTTCCGGTGGTGTCATCCACCAGAATGCCGAACTCGGCATCTTCTGGGACAAGTCGGAAGCCGAGCATTTCGCCCAGCGCGCTATGCGACAAGGTGTGCCCGAAGACCGAATTCTGATCGAGAACCGCGCCACGAACACCGGCGAAAACTTCGAATTTACCCGTAAGCTGGTAGACGATTTGCAGCTGAATTTCGGGTCATTCATTGTGGTGCAGAAACCCTATATGGAGCGCCGAGTGCTGGCGACCGCGCTCAGATTGTGGCCAGACCTGGACTACATCGTCACCTCTCCAGCTATCGCTTGCAGCGACTATCTCGATGGCGATTTGCCGCGAGATGCCGTGATTCAGCATATTGTCGGCGATTTCCAGCGTGTGAAAGTTTACGGCGACAACGGCTTTCAAGCGCCGCAAGTCATCCCGGCGGACGCATGGAGTGCCTTCGAAAAACTATGCGCGCTGGGTTATAGCAGGCGGCTGGTTACATAGAATGTGTCTATCCGGCAAGTTTGAGGTCAAGCAAAAACGCGGCGTGGTCGCTGACTTTTCCTCGCTCGCCAACACATCCGCAGTCATAGACGCAAGAGGTTATGTGTTGCTGTAATTCGTCATTTACAAATGCTTGATTGAGTCGGAAACCTCTATCTTTTGGCGAAAACCACGTCGCAGCGTCGACATGTGGGTGAAATGCCCGAAAAATATCGCGCCAGCCTCGGGCTTCCATAGGGCTCATGAGCGTGTCTTTGTAGTTCAGCGAGTACTCGGTTTCTTAGTCGAGTCCGTTCAGGCCGGAGTTCATATCGCCAACAATCAAGCCAGGCCCCAGTTGCCATTCTTCGGCCACTTTCAGCAACGCCTTGTAGTAGTCAAGCCATGCCTACTTTGAGTTCTCGGACATCAGCGGCACATGCACGACGCCCACATGAATCGCTGGCACAGTATTAACTTTGGCGAGCAGCCAGAGATAGTCCGGCTTCGGAGCGCCTTCCAGGTAAACCGGCGCTGTATTAAAGCGGCTAGCCAAAACCAGCGCATTCCACGAACGATGGTCGAAATTGACAGTCGTCAACTGATGTTTGTAGCCGGTCTCGAACAAGCTCTTCGAGATTGACCAACTAGGCGGCGTATCGCGAAATTCGGCAAGCGCGACGATGTCCGGATTCCAATCCTTTATCTGCTCGACTATTTTTTCGGCGCGGCGTCCACCCCCGTGTCTGATATTCCAGAATACCAAGCGAATTGCCTGTTTTTTCGAAGCCATGTAGTGAAGCCTTTGTCGTAGTGAATTATCGCAATGGATGCGTGTAATTTGGCGCCGGCACCTCATCAGGAATCGGACACTTGTAGGGCGACGCTGCAATGGCAGCCTGGAATTCCGCTTGCGCCAGTCTTAGTTTCTCTGGCGACAAAACCAATTCGGCGGCTGATAGCGCCATCACCTTGGCCGCGTACATCATGCCTTTGTGCCCGATTGAGGTCCTACCAGTAGCGACGACACCCCAGCTGTGGGCCGCGGCACAGCTGGCCCAAGTGGCCGTCTGCAGCATGCTGCATGGCGCGTACCAGCTCATGTCACCCATATCTGTCGAGCCTGGAGAAACTATGCCCTTGTCATTGCTCGGCAATACTTCGCCGATCAGCGGCTGTTGCGCTTTGTCCGCATCGACGCCATAGCGATCGACCAGGGTCTTGACATTGGCATCGCCGAAATGAGAGTTGATCTCGGCGGCGTAGGCCTGCTCATCATCCGAGAAATCGATTCCACCCAATTCACGCATAATGTCATATTGCAGGTCAGCAAGTACTTCGTTGGATAAGACACGTGTCGAGCCAGATTTGTAGGCAATTTCAACTTCAGTATCGGTCATCATCGCTGCGCCATTGGCAACGCGAATTACGCGCTGACTCACGTCTTCAAGGTTCTGCGCTTCATTGGCGCGCACGTAATAATAGCTCTCTGCGAAATCGGGCACCACATTGGGGGCAAGCCCGCCACTTAGGATGACGTAATGCAAGCGCACATCATCCGTAACATGCTCGCGCAGGTAATTGACGCCGATGTTCATCAGCTCCAAGGCATCCAGCGCGGAACGCCCGGAATGCGGATCGGCAGCGGCATGCGCAGATTTGCCTTTGAAGCGGAAATAATAGCGATTGACGCTCAGCATACTGCCCTTCATGGCCGAGTTTATATACCAGGGATGCCAGTTGAAGGTAACATCGAGGTCGTCAAAGGCGCCTGCTCGTCCCATAAATACCTTGCCGCTGCCGCCTTCTTCGGCGGGACAGCCAAAATAACGTACGGTCCCGCCATTTCCTGTACTTTGCAACCATTCTTTGAAGGCGACGGCCGCAGCCAAACATCCCGTCCCCAAGAGGTTGTGGCCGCAACCATGACCTGGATCGCCCGCTGCTATCGGATCGCAGGTGTTCTGATCTTTCTGCGACAAACCTGGCAGCGCATCGTATTCGCCCGCGAATGCGACAACGGGTTGGCCTACACCCCATTCCGCCGCGAAGGCCGTGCTCATGCCGCCAACATCCCAGGTGATGCGGAATCCTTCTGAGGCCAGGAAGTCCGCCTGCAGCTTGGACGCCTTGAATTCCAGAAACTGCAATTCGGGGTTGTCCCAAATCTCGTCTCCCATAGCGGTAAAGCGTATCTGATGTTCGTCAAGCCAATCCGAGATATCCTGTTTTCTTTGCATTTTTGTTGCCCTCGATTTTTTCAAGCTGTCCCGCGATGATAGCGCGCAGAATACCGCGGCGCTATTGCGGAAATCTGCGACGAAGGGCGCCTCGATCTGAATTCGTTGACAACTGTAGCCCGCTACGTTACAGTATTAGATAGCATTGGTCAGACCAGCAAATAGTCGGGGTTGCGGCCACCAGAAGAATATTTTATTAGAGGAGGAACCAAAATGGCTTCTTACAGCGAAGGCAGAATTAGTAGACGGTCGTTTTTGCAGGTAACAGGTGGATTGGCGGCAACTTCGCTGCTTTCTCCCATTCTTAGCTTTGCGCAAGATACCGGTGCCAGCCACGTCAATGTCGGTACTATAGGGGATCTGACCAATTTGGATCCATTTGTTATGACCTTCAATAACTATCCCATGATGGAAAACGTCTATGACCAGTTCGTCCGCCTCGACAACCAGATGAATCCCCATCCGGGCGTGATCGAGGCCTGGGAGCCGAGCGAGGACGGGACTCGGCTCACGCTAAAGATGCGGCAGGGCATCCAATATCATGACGGATCAATGGCGACAATAGAAGATGTCGTACAGTGCATTTGGCGGGCGAGCGCCGTCGAAACTGGCGGCAATCAATTCCAGAATTGGCAGACTGTAATTGAGGTAACCGCTGATGATGAAAGTACGGTAGAAGTCGTTTTCAGCGCGCCGGTGGCCTTTATCATAGCGGCTCTGGGTTTCATTTCGTTGATCCGCCCAAGCGCGTTTGACGACTTGAGCGGCGCGGAAGGCGGCAGTGGTCCCTTTAAAGTGGTGGAATGGTTGCCTGGTGATCACTTGGATCTGGAGCGATTCGACGGATACTGGGATCCGGATATTCCAAATGTAGAAAGCGCGCAGATTCGCTTCTTTGCGGATGAAGCGGCGATGATCGCTGCGCTGGAAGCCGGGACTATTGATATAGCGCTTAACTTGCCTCCACGTGAACTTGATCGGCTGAGTAGTCGCTTCAATGTCGTCCGCGGTCAAGATGCCGCGAATTTCTATTATTTGGGGATGAATCCAATGCAGCCGCCCTTCGACCAGATAGAAGTGCGACGTGCCATGGCGCACGCATTGGACAAGGAAGCCATGACGAGAAACGTCCTGTTCGGTGTATCCAATCCGATTGGCACGCCTTACCCCGAATTTTCTTTCGCACACTTTCCGGAGTTTGAAGACCTCTACCCCTTTGACCTGGAACGGTCAAAGCAACTGCTCACTGAAGCTGGATATCCCGATGGTATTGAATTCACTATCGCGACCACATTCACTTTCCCTGAATTCACTCAGTTTGCGGAGATATTGCAGGCGAACCTCGCTCAAATTGGCACGACAGTACATATCGAACCGATGGATATCGCACAGTGGGTACCGGTTCTCTTGGAGAGTCGGTACGGAGCGATCTTCTCCTTCGCCGGTGGCACGCAGTGGTATCCCACTAGAATTACCTTAAGCAGCAATTTCGCCGTGCAAGAGAACAGCGTTTGGCCGGATGGCATGCCGCCCGCCGGTTATCTGAATGGCATCACGCAAGCCGACACGAACTTTGATCCGGCGGTGCAGCGTGAAGGTATGCGGATGGCAGTGGAATCATTGATGACGGAAATGTGGGCTGCGCCCATCGCTTTCCGCTATACGCTGTTTGCTCAACAACTCAACGTAGAAGGCTTTGGCTATGGCGTTTACGACCAACCACGCTTGCGCGAAGTCAGCAAAGGCGAGTGAGCTTTCACATCTTGCTGTGGCAGCATAGCCGTCTCCGATGGAATTAAAGGGTTCAGTTGCATGATAGAAGTGCCGCAGCTGAACTCTTTGTATTCCCGGACATTTGGCGTATGACGCAGTATTTTGCAAGACGTCTGCTGCAGTATTTGCCCGTACTTGCCTTGGTTTCCGTCTTTGTATTTGTCCTGGTACGATTGATACCAGGCGATCCGGCATCTGTGATGCTGGGTCCCACGGCGACTGAGGAGCAGATCAAGCTGCTGCGCATCGACATGGGGCTTGAGCAACCGATATGGAATCAATATGTCCTGTGGATCCAACGACTGCTAGGCGGAGACTTCGGTACATCGTTTATTAATCGGTTTCCCGTGGCTGACTTGATATGGCGCCGCATGCCCGCGACGATTGAACTGGCGGTTGTCGCAATTGTTCTGGCGCTCGCCGTATCGATACCGGCTGGTATCATTGCGGCATTGCGTCAAGGCCGGATGGCCGACCATCTAATCGTTATCTTCAGCAGCCTCGGCATGGGAATACCAGACTTCTGGTTTGGCATATTGCTGGTGCTACTATTATCTTTGCGGCTGAATCTGTTACCGCCATCGGGTTATTTCTCGATTTTCGAGAATCCGCTTTTGGGCGCAAAGTTCATCCTCATGCCGGCGCTCACACTGGCGCTATACGCTGCGGCAGTATTCACTCGCTTTGTCAAATCATCTGTGCTGGAAGTGTTGCATCAGGACTATGTGCGTACAGCCCGCAGCAAAGGACTTTCTCAGTGGCAAATCATCTGGCGGCACGTGGCTCGGAACGCCACGATACCCTTGGTCACTGTGTTTGGCATCCAATTGGGAGGGCTTTTGGGTGGTGTAGTGATTACTGAGTCGATATTCGACTGGCCCGGCCTCGGGCGGCTACTGGTGCAATCCATTCTCAAGCGCGATTACAGCATCGTTCAGGCGATCATAATATTGACCGTCGTTATTTATTTGACCATCAATCTCTTGATTGATCTACTTTATGCATTGATCGATCCAAGAATAGGACGCGAGTAGGCAGAAGGCCGTATGGTTGCTAATAGCGGTACATACATCAGCGGAAAGCGAACTGCCGACCGCACCTGGGGTATGACGCGAATCGGCCGGCTCGCTAGCGTAATACTGGCGATACTCGCAATTGCCGCTGTCTTTGCTCCTGTTGTAGCGCCCTTTGATCCCTTTAAGATGGATTCAATCAATTCATTTGAGGCACCTTCGCTAACGCATGTTTTTGGGACAGACGAATTCGGAAGAGATATCTTTAGTCGAGTCATTTATGGTACACGTATATCGGTCTTCACGGCCGCGCTGGTGGTAACTGCCGCATGCGTATTGGGGGGTACCCTTGGATTGGTGGCGGGTTACTACAGCAATACCGTGGCCGAATCCGTGATTATGCGTCTGATTGATACGATACTTGCGTTTCCAGCCATTCTGCTGGCAATGGCGCTCATTGCCGCACTGGGCCGCGGCACCATAAACAGCGCGATCGCGGTCATTGTTGTCAGCATTCCCACATTTGCGCGGCTGATTCGCGCGACCGTTCTGCAGCAAAAGGAAATGGACTATGTTGAGGCATCGCGCGCGGCCGGCGCCTCCGACTTTTGGATTGTCTCGCGCGTACTCTTGCCTAACACGCTGCCGCCCATATTAGTCCAAGCGGCGGTTAACGCGACCTGGGCAATTCAGCTTGAGGCTGGGCTGAGCTTTCTCGGATTGGGTGTCACTCCGCCACAGCCTTCGTTGGGGCAGATGCTGGATACCGGCCGAGACTATCTTTATCGGGCGCCGTGGTACGGTTTGTTTCCCGGGATTGCGCTGGTACTGCTGGTATTGTCGCTCAATATTCTGGCCGATTCGCTGCAGAAGAAAATTAGTCACGGCCGCATTCAGTAGCAGGATCATTGATTTGAAAAATTTCCATTTTCGCAGCGAAAGCGGAGGACAATATGCAGAATGATCAAATCGGCATCGGCATCATCGGCATGGGTTTCATGGGCAGAGCATTTGCCCAAATCTGTAATCAATTGTCCGATGTTTCACTGCAAGGATTCTATGACCCGGTGCAGGCGGTTGCAGACGCATGTGCTGAACAGTTCAACACGGCACGATTTGGAAATCCAGAGGATTTAATCAACAGTCCTGAAGTCCAGGCGATTATCGTCGCGACCCCGGAATACGCGCATCTGGAACCCTGTCTTCTGGCATTGGAGCAACACAAAAGTGTGCTTGTCGAGAAGCCAATCGCGGACACCGTTGCCAACGCCGGGCGGATATTAGCTGCTGCTGCGGGCTCAAGTGCAGTGCTCTTGGTCGGACATGTCTTGCGCTTTGCCACATCATATGTAGCAGTCAAGCAATTGATTGAAGAAGGTCAAATCGGCGAAGTAAAATATATTCATGCTCGTCGCCTGAATGGTAAAGCGGCCCAAGACCGGTTGCTCGGCCGCTGTTCATTGCCGTTATTCTTAGGCGTTCACGACTATGATGTCGTGCGCTGGATCGCTAACAGTGAGCCGACGCGAGTCTACGGGCAATCGCAGTTCGGTGTGTTGCGCGCATCGGGATATGAGGTAGAAGACAGCAATTGGGCAATGATCACCTTTGAGAACGGTGTGATCGGAGTTTGTGAGACTGGTTGGATTCTGCCGAACGGACATCCCTCCGGGACCGATCAATTGCTAGTAGTGCAGGGATCCGAAGGGCGGGTGGAACTGGACCTGGTGAAGCAAGGCATTTTGTTGTCTACAGAATCGAATGCGCTTTATCCTGATGTGACCTTTATGCCGTGGATCCGTGGCGAACTGCGCGCTGGATTCGTGCACGAAGTTGAACACTTTGTGCGTTGCATTCGTAAGGAAGTGGAGCCCATTGTCACCGGTCATGATGCCACCGTTGCGCTAGAAATGGCGTTGAACATCATTAAATCCGCCAAAAGCGGTGCGCCGGTTGTATGGTGAGCGCCGGAGTGGAATAGTGGGCGCGCTTGTCACGGGTAGTTGAGTTCAACCATGCATTTCAAGCCGGTCGAGCGTATTTCCACCGCGCTATCAATTGCGAATCAAAAATTGGACATGATTCGCGAAGGCAGCCTGCAACCGGCGATCAGATCCCGCCCGAACGCAGGCTGGCCGAAACCTTGTCAGTTGGCCGGTTCTCTGTTTGTGAGGCGCTGCAAATCCTGTAGAAGTTAAACGTCATTCACGTTGCGCCCGGAAGCGGTGCCTTTGTCAAGGAGCCCCGCGCCTCAGATGCCTTTCGTCCTGAACTCATCGGTCTTTTGATTGGCAATTCCATGGTGCGCGAATTGCCGGAAGCCCTTGAAATGATTGCGCCCTCCGCAGCCAGGTTAGCCTGTCTTCGCGGCACGCACGCCGACTTTTCTCTGATCGAAGACGCCTTGGAGCATCATGAACTGGCGCTAATTTCCGGCCAGCCGATCAACGCGCATGTGGCGGAATTCCACGTGCTCGGCCGCAGTCTTTACACATTGACAGTCGCGATGATCTGCTGATGCGGCTCTGTTGCCGAATCTTCCGGCAGCAACTCAGCTGCTGTTTCGGGCAGTGCGAAGGTCAAAGTTCGGTAACCTATGCGGTGCGCCATATCACGGATAGCCACCAGCAGCTGAGTACTTAAGTTGCGGGGCGACCAGCAATAAACCTCGGCGTGACGGTCATTGTATTGTTGCTGATGAAAACAAACAACCGCTTCATGACCGGAAGCATTGACGTATTGCCGATGCTTGCTACGCTCGATTATCTGTGGAATACCCCGCCAATGTTCGGTCCATTCGCTTTCCCACATGGCGCGCGGGCTGGTCCACCGTCCGACAGCCATTGCCCAACCGTCGATCACGCTAGCGCTGGACTTGTTATAATCCTGGCTCTTGTAGAAGCTCTGCCCTAATTGTGCCGCGAGCGAATAGCGCGTCAAGCGAAATGCCTCATTGGTGCCAAAATATGTCCGATAATAAGTCGCCAGGGCTTTGTCATATTCGGGAAAGGCAACTGACAGTCTGCCGAGACCGCGCGCATCTTGAATAATAGAATTGGCAAGTGTTTGATGCACTTCAGTCGAGCAGCCTTCGTCGACCAGCATTTGCGCCAGGTGCAGATGACTGTTCATCGGCGTTAGCTCTCGATTAAAGAATGCCTCGGCATACGCCAAGACGGTACTCTCATCGTCAACCACATAGGCGAAGCCGCTACCGCTTAGCAGGTGGCTTAGCCAGATCGCCCCGGTTTCCAAGGTCATCCAGGCGCCGCCGTGCAGCCAGCGCTCATAGATAGATAGGGCATCATAGGGCAAATCCTCCACCTGCCCATCCGCGGTCAGGCGTTGCCAACGCGCTATGTGCGCGACGAAGAGAGCGACGATTTGCTGCGCGTCATCGAGAGTAGCCTGACGTACCCGCATAGCTAAATTCCGTGCGTCTAATGTTGCCTACAACTTGATGCGAATCTACTATAGTATAACGCAAAGTGATTGCCTAAGTGAAGTCGGGCGCGCAGGCGAGTCGGGGTATTTCGTCAGCGCTTTTCGGCCGATTGCGCGTGAGACTACGTCTCAAAAAACATGTATAGGTGAAATATGCTACTGGCTGTAGACATCGGCAATACCAATATTCACATGGGTTTGTGGCATGACGAGCGATGGCGACTGTCTTGGCGGGCGCGCACCGTCACGGACAAGATGACCGATGAATACGCTGTGCTCGTGCGAAACTTCCTGGCGACGGCCGATGTCGCCCATAAGAATATCAGCGGGGTCGTCATCGGCAGCGTGGTGCCGTCCTTGACCCCGACTTTTCAGGAATTGGTTTGCCGCTATCTTCAACGCGAGCCTCTGATAATCAATAGTAAGACGACCTTGGGAATAAGCATCGCCATTGATATGCCTGAACAAGCCGGGGCAGACCGACTCTGTAATGCAGTGGCGCTTTCACAACTATATGGTGCTCCGGCTGTCAGTGTCGACTTTGGAACATCGACCAATTTTGATGTGCTTTCGGCGAACAATGAATATATTGGCGGCGCACTGGCACCTGGGATTCGGCTGGCACATGATGCGCTGGTCAGCCGTGCTGCGCAATTGCATAAAGTTGAGCTGATTCCGCCGCCATATCCCATTGGCCGCAATACTGTTCACGCCATGCAATCGGGCATATTCTGGGGCTATGTAGGTATGATTGAGGGATTGCTAAGCCGTATTCTGGATCAATTGGACAACCAGCTTACTCAAGTCATCGCCACTGGTGGATTGGCGCCGGCCTTTCTGGAGCATGTACGGAGCATTGATCAAGTGGCGCCGGAGCTGACCCTTGATGGTCTGCGGTTGGTTTATGAAATGAATTGCGGGAAATAGAAACGCCCCGGAAGACGGGGCGATTGTTTTGCTCCGTAGCTTGGACTTGAACCAAGAACCGATCGGTTAACAGCCGATTGCTCTGCCAATTGAGCTACTACGGAATGCAGTGCCGGTATAATAGCAAGGGCACGAGGGCTTGTCAAGATACGGTGGCTAACGCACTCGGCGTCGCCTGAAAATTTCTTCAAAGGATCTTTTTTCATTGATAGGCATACGAGCGCTTGCCGACAGAAATGAGTTCAGCCAGTTTTTTCGTTTTCCCTGGCAGCTCTATGCCGATGATCCCAATTGGGTGCCGCCCTTGTTGTCTATTCGGCGTCAACTGCTGGATCACGCAAAGCACCCCGCCTGGCAATATATGGATGGCGAATACTTCGCGGCCTGGCGTAATGGGGAAATTGTGGGAACTATCGCCGCTTTCGTCAACCATGAACACAACCGATATCATCAGGAAAATATTGGATTTTTCGGTTTGTTCGAGTCGATCAATGATGAGCAGGTGGCGGCACAATTGCTTGACGCCGCGTGCGAATGGGTGCGATCCAAAGGCGCGAACGCTGTTCGGGGTCCCGCAAATTTCACTACCAACGAGGAATGTGGCTTGCTGGTGGAAAACTTCAGCCAGCCGATAGTCATGATGCCATACAATCCGCCCTATTATCAGGGATTGGTAGAGGCAGCTGGGTTCGAAAAGGCGATGGATATCCACTGCATGTATATGGATCGTGACATAATCGAGCAGAATGACAGTTTGGCGCGATTGGAAAGGCTGGTCGGCCGAGCGGCAAAGCGCAACAATGTATCGGTGCGCAAATTCAATTTGCGTGACAAGAAAGCAGAATTCGGTCGCTTCCGCGATATCTATAACGCCGCTTGGGAAAAGAATTGGGGGTTCATCCCCATGAATGATGCCGAGCTGCAGTCGCTAGTGGATGACTTGGGTATGCTAGTGGAGCCGGATCTGGCGTTTTTCGCCGAGATAGCTGGTGAGCCGGTCGGTTTCGCGCTTTCCATCCCCAACTTCAATGAAGCGCTGCACCGCGCCTACCCGCGCCCGGGTGTGCCGGAATTGCTAACGATGGCGCAGATCGCCTGGCACTGGAAAATACGCCGCTCGATAAAGGGTGTTCGCATGCCGCTTATGGGGGTCAAGAAGGAGCATCGCAACAAAGGTATCGAACTGGCGATGTTGCTGGAACTGATGAAGGCGCTCTTGCCCTCGCGTTACGATTTCCTGGATTCCGGCTGGATACTGGAAACCAACTCGCTGATTTCTATTACCCTCAATTTAGGCGGCAAAATCTACAAGACGCACCGCTTTTATGAGAAAGCTCTCGCTTAGCGGCCAGCGAATTGATTCATCACCTGCCGTGTAGCGGATGCCGCAGTGGATTCGCCTTGCAGGACCTGTATCAGCGCTTCTTGCATGATGCGCGGTGCCGTACCGCCTTCACTCTCCGGCAGTGGCAATATAGCGCTGCTTAGCAACCCAGCATAGAACTCATGATCGATATTTTCTGGCAGGCTGTCCCGCAGTACGGCGGGTTGAGTTGGCAATTGATGTAGCGATTTTGCGAAGGCCGCATGGAATCCTGGCTCAGTCATCCATTCCAGGAATCGTGCTGAAATGGTCTGCCGCGTCACATCCGGTGTGATAATGACCCATAACCAGGCATCGCGGGTCGCCAGGCTCTCGCCGCTGGCAGTGGGTATATTGGCGGGCTTCGCTCGAGGAATCTGCTGATCGCGCATGGACAGGAATTGGCTGGATGTGAAGACCCCAATCTGCAATTGATTCGAATCAGCGATAAAGTCATCTTGGTATGCTGCTGTATTCTGATACGACAAGACATCGGGGTCGATCAGCTCCTGTAAATAGAGTGTCTCATAGAATCCGAGCACGGAAAGTAGCACGGCCTCATCAATTGACGTCAGACCATTGGCCGAAACAGTGCCGCCCGCCGCAAGATATTGCAAGTAAAAGGTCTGATTCAAGCCGGTAGGGCGTGCTGCCGGAAAGACGATTCTGGCCCCGTTCGCCAAGACATCTTCAAAGCTGATTCCATCGTCGACACCAGACATCGGCACGGTGTATACCGCGTGCAGCACTTCGAAGAAATAGGGCAGGCCGTAAAGCGCCACATTGCCTTCCAATGGGATCTGTCCGATTTCCAGGGCGTTATCGAGGTCGTTGATCAGCGAGGATGAGAAAAGTGTTTCCATCGACTGCAAGTATTGTCGCGCTTGCGTCGGTGTGAAGTCGCGTCGCGGGATCAGCGCTATATCCGGCAGCGCTCCCGGCGCGACCTCGCTTCCCGATCGAATCGAAGACATAATCCCGCCGACACCTTCGACATCCTTGAGACGGTAAATCGCCGTTATGGCATTGTTGGTGGAGAACACATCGGTATGCTCACTGAGCAGCAGAAATGATTCGTCGGCTTCGTCAGGTATCAGAAGCGCAGGCAGCCAGACGGTCAGCGGACGCGGTTCAGAACCCGCGTCAGGCGACGATTCTTGCGCGCTGAATTTTGTGGCCGGAATATACAAAACGAAAATCAGTATCAGGATTAGGCGTTGCAAATTGAGAAATCTCCAATGCTCCGCAGATGCTTGCAACATCAATTGTAACCGATTGCTCATCGTCATAATACAGTCCAAGCCGCCCCAGGCAGCTTTTCGCCAGCGGTAATCCTCCTGGGTAATTGGTTTTCCGCCGGGGTCAGAGGACATGCCCAGCCTTCGCCGTGGGCACAATAGGGATTGTAGGCTTGACTGAAGTCGATAAGGAACGAGCCGTTACCAAGTGGGTGCGGCTCTAAATATCGACCTGCGGAATACGTTTCAGCAGCAGAGGTAGCATCCCAAAACGGCAGGAAATATCCATCCGCTGTTTGATAAATAGTGAGTCGGCCTCGTTCGCCCGCTACGCTAAAGTGAAAATCGCCAAAACGACGATACCAGCGCGCTTCGCCGGTATTAGTCTGCAATTCTACATCGCGCATTTGTGCGAACGCATTCATTTCAACATGATTATCAAGTCCCGGGCTGTATGGATAATAATTGAGGCTAGTGAAGTGCTGACGCTGCTTCGCAATTAAAGGAGACTGGGGACTCAACTTGAAAAAGTTGTCCTTAAAGTTGTCCTTCTCGTGGAGGAGTCGCGCCAGATGTTGCGCCCTAATCTCGTGCCTTGATTGCCTCATGATTTGGCTTCGCTCAGCCCACAAAGTGTGCCAGGACCTCATCGGCGTTATGTGCAACGGCGATCATTCCTTCATAGCCGGCACCGAGAAAGGGGCTCGCCTGCAGCGACTCGATAATGCCCTTCCACAAACTGCCGTAGCAGACGAAGGGTCGCTGCGGTATGCCACCAATACGCATCAGCTCCCAGGTTTCCGCGATCTCGTGCAAGGTTCCCGTGCCGCCCGGCATCGCCAGATATCCGTCGGCATTGAGTACCATGTATTGCAGTCGATCGCGCAAATCGCTGAAGTGAACGAGTTCCTTATTGTAGGCGTTCGGCTCCAGGTTGTATCGTTTGCCGATTTGGTCGGTAGTTACACCAATGACCCGGCCGCCGGCTTTTGAGGCGCCAAGGCTAATCGCTTCCATCATGCCATAGTATCCTCCTGTCATGACGGCAAAACCTGCAGCTGCTAATTGGTTGCCTATCGAGACTGCTGTCGCATACAATGGATCAGCCGGGTGTACTTGTGAACTGCCAAAAACGGTTATGGTACTCATGCTTCCTCAATTGACGGGCTGCACAGGATCAACTGCTGAGTATAGCAGAGCAGAGGAAGCGCGCTAACGACGAAATATGCTCGGACGCGTGGAACGAAACTATTCGTGAGCTGAGCCGTACTTAAAGTACCCTCTTTATTTGGGGTGAAGGGACGGGAGTGTTATGTTGTATAGTATGTTTATGACCGTATCGGAATATGAAGGAGAAACGATGTTCATCAAATCATTGAGTTTTCTGCTAGTGACATTTCTATTGCTGATGCCAATTGCAGGCCTAAGCGCTCAGGATGACGATCAAGGAATCGACTTCTGCGCCATCTTGTCGGAGCCGGATTGTCAGATCTTGGAAATGAGTGACGATGTGATGTCGGAGCTAAGCTCAATGACATTCACCCTTAGTGCCAGCGGTGATATTGCTTACGAAACAACCCTGGGACAAGCCGAAGATGGCAGCATCGACATCAGTGGCGACGTACAAGTAGCATTTGATGTCGATGCCACACGCGAATGGGTCGAAATCGATTCAGATGCTTCGAACGAAGAGATCGCTGCAATCCTGGATCGTATTCTGGAAAGTCTCACTGGCGCGGTTTCGCTAAACATCACGGAAACGTCCAGCGAAGGCATGAAGGACATAATGCTCAACCTGCTGATGGACGGTGGCACCTTTGTGCTGGATTCGGCCTCTTTGGAAAGCTTGACAGGCGAATCTATGGCGGGCTTGGATTGGTTGGGTATCAACATGAAGGGCGCCATGGAATCCATTGTGTCAATGCCGGAATATGACTCGTCCGTCGATATATCGCCGGCGCCAAACATCTACGATCTGGATGGAATCGAAGAGGCTCTAACGATCACGCGTCTGAACGACAGTGACGTGAACGGTGTAAGCGTAGCCGTTTTCCAATACGATTTCGATATGGTGAACGTCTTGGAGATGCTGGACTTGGCCGATTTAGAAGGAATGGCCGCGAACTCCGCGATGGATCAGTTGTTGCTGGACATGTCGATGGACGTAATGATGGATGTGCTAAGCAATACGACTATATCCATGGTGATATATGTCGGTCTAGACGACTTCTATACCTACCGCGGAACGCTCAACATGCAAATGGAGATTGCTGGCGAGATGTTGGGGCGACCAAATGTTGGTGACGGATCGTTCACGGTTACAGTCGACTTCCTATTGAGTGACCACAACGAGCCGGTTGTCGTCGAGCTTCCGGAAGATGCGATGATCTTGCCTCTCATGATGCTTTTGCAGATGGGCAACTAATTCTCGACTAAAGACTGAAAATTGCGTACGTGTTCGAATCTCGCCTGCCGGCAAGATAACCTGAGGACAGGACAGGTTTCGCTCCCGTCCCGCGCATCATCTAGCGACCATCAGCAATTCCTGCATGAAACCGCGACCATATAGTCGCCGCGTCCCCGGCAAATGATGATACGCTCGGCTATATGGGAATCTTATCGCTTTCCTTCATGTCTTTCTTGCAACTGGCGCGTTCTCGCCGGATCGCTATCCAATTTGGCGAAATCTTGCTCTATATCGATACTGTATCGATAGGTAATCGCTATATTTGCCCCTTTTCCCGTCCTTTTCCATCCTTTTCCCGTCCTTTTCCACATCACGTTCCACCTAAAAACCTGTCCTGTCCTCAGGCAAGATAACGGAGAGGGTGGGATTCGAACCCACGGTACCCCGGAGGGTACAACTGTTTTCGAGACAGTCCCGATCGTCCACTCTGGCACCTCTCCCAAGCGACAACGAAGTATACCTAATCAAGACCAGAATTGAACGCTTGTTTTGCCAGATTCTGCCGGGCGGCTTGCAATTGGGATCACCTTGCCGGAATTATTCTTTGCCCGTCCGCAACTGACGGAAGAATTCGCGAATCAATGTGGCAGCTTCTTCGGCAAAGAGCCCGCGCTCCACTTGCAGGCGATGATTAAGTCTATGATGGCGAGTGATATCGGCAATACTGCCAGCGGCACCCGCTTTGGGATCGATCGCAGCATAGACTAACCTCGGCAAGCGGGCGAGAACCATCGCGCCGGCGCACATGGCACAAGGTTCGAGTGTGCAGTACAGTGTCACATCATCCAAACGCCAGCTACCTAGTGCTTGCGCTGCTTGCCTAATGGCGATGATTTCGGCGTGGGCAGTTGGGTCCTTGTCGGCTTCCCTGCGGTTGTGACCGCGACCGATGATCTCGCCCTGTTTGACAGCGATGGCGCCGATGGGCACGTCACAGTTTTGCAAGGCACGTTCAGCTTCGCGCAAGGCATGGCGCATCCATTTTCGGTCGTCCGCGGTGACAGGCATTCTTAGAATAGGCTCATCTGCTGCGGCTTTTCCGCATCGTCATTCGCAACATCGCCGTTTTCGGCATCGTCTTGCATTTTGTCGGCGTCATTCAATGCCACTTCCAAACTGTCCTCGAATGTCAGAAGCTCACCCTCTGCTTCAGCAACATTTTCTTCGATCTTCGCTGCTGGGAAAACGCTTCCGGTCACATGCAGCGCTCTTTCCGGATCGGGGACCAACGGCTGACCTTCGGCGTCAAACTGGCATTCGTCGGTGGTTACACACTGAAGGCAACTACATTCGGCCACATGTGGCTGGACAGGCACTATTGAGGACAGCGCATCAAGATCTGCGACGAAATCTTTGCCCACATCATCCACATGCATCGTCGCCTCGACACGCAACTGCGTCAATTCGTCCTCGCTAAAGCCGACGTTTTGCATGACTGCCGTCAGGGTCGGCAAGGTTACTTTGTCGTTTCGGCGTACTACATGTTTGAATTGTTCCCGCAAGCTGCGTATCCACTCATCGAAAAAAACGCTACGATGATCCATCGTCCCAATTCTCCACTATTTTGCTCAGCACTTTAGAGCGCTCCACCCCTTTCATTGCCACGCCACGCCAGTATATTTCAATGTGCCGTTCCGCCGTCGAGTTGGTCCAAGACGGCCTGACTTAAGGCGCATTAGACGAGGACGTCGTCGCGATACGTCTCCTGTTGGTCGGGATGTCGCTGAAAGAGCCGAGTGATATGTAACAGTGCGTCTTTGCCAGGGTGGTTCAAGGCGTCTACGGTAAAGCGCCAGGTCCAATTGCCCCCAGGTATCCCCGGTGTATTCATACGATATTTGGATCCCAGACCAAGCAAATCTTGCATCGGCATGACGAATACCTTGCCGGTCGAGCGCATCCCGACCCGCGCCAAGGTCCAAACGATATCGTGAACCTCCTGGCCCAGATAATCCTTGACGAAGGCACGCGTGTTCTCGTCAACTTCATTGTCCCACCAACCGCGCGTGGTATTGTTATCGTGCGTTCCGGTGTAAACGATGCAATTCGATGTATGGTTGTGTGGCAGGAAAGGATTGGCCGGGTTGTTAAAGGCGAATTGCAGCACTTTCATGCCCGGAAAGTCGAAGTCGTCACGCAGCTTTTCCACAGCTTTCGTGATCAGGCCCAAGTCTTCCGCAATGATCGGTAGATCGCCAAGCGCGTCTTTCAATGCGTAAAAGAGCGCTTCGCCCGGTCCCGCTACCCACTTGCCTTTGATGGCTGTCGGTTCGTTTGCCGGGATCTGCCAATTTGCCTCGAAGCCACGAAAATGATCAACTCGAATGAAATCGAACAGCTTCAGCAAAGTACCGAATCGCTTTATCCACCATCTGTATCCGTTTTCATTCATGACATCCCAACGATACAATGGATTACCCCAACGTTGCCCGGTCGGGCTGAAGTAATCGGGTGGCACGCCGGCTATCACGGTCGGGTTGCCGAATTCATCGAGGTAGTATTCGTTCTGATTTGCCCAAACATCGGCGCTGTCATGTGCGACAAAAATGGGCAGGTCGCCAATCAAGCGTATCCCTTTGTTGTTGGCATAGCTTTTGAGCGCGCCCCACTGCCGATAAAACAGCCATTGTCGGAATTTCTCGACTCTTATTGCTTCTGCGCAGTGCTGACGGGCGGCGGAGATTGCCGTGGGATTGCGCTGCAATAGCTCCCTTTCCCATTCGATCCACGGTCGCAGCTTGTGCTGCCGCTTCAAGGCGATGAAAAGGGCGTACTCCTCCAGCCAATGTGCATGTTCGGCATCGAATTGGTCATATGCTCTCCGTAGTGGGCCGCTCGCGGCGGCATCGAAATTATGAAAGGCGAGAGCGAGCTTCTTATTGTGATAGGGGAAAATCCAGCCATAGTCGACACGGTTGCGTGGAAAGGGTGGAACGTCGTGCAGATCGCCCTGGCGCAATAAGCCGTCTTCGACCAGTTTATCCAGGCTAATCAGATGCGGATTGCCAGCAAAAGCGGATAGGGTCTGATACGGCGAATCGCCATAACTTGTCGGTCCCAGAGGCAGTACTTGCCATATCGATTGCCCGTGCTGCTCAAGCCAGTCGACGAAACGAAACGCCGACTCTCCCAGATCGCCGATGCCGTAATTGCCGGGCAGGGAGGTGGGGTGCAGCAGGATGCCGCTGGAACGCGGGAGACGCGTCATAAATGCTTGTTCCCGTTGCTGTTTGCTACTTCAATCTTTAGTGGCATGGTAACGGAGTTGCCTTGCGGATGCAATAACGACAAGAGGATGTCGCCTTCGGCTACGGCGTCTTGTCTACAGCTTAGCTTGGTCAATTACCGGCTCGCAACCGGTCGGTGCAATGGATCTCGAGTTATTAGAGAAGCTCGGACACTACTGCGGCAGCGGCACTCACCTTTGCCGTCACTTCTTCACCATCGCGCAGGCGACGCAGCTTGACTACCCCGGCGTCGGTCTCATCCGGCCCGGCTACAGCCACAACAGGAATGCCCTTTTTGTCGGCATAGCTGAATTGCCTGCCTAGTTTGCGCGATTCCAAATAGACTTCAGTATTGATGCCTGCCTTCCGAAGTTGATTGGCGATCTTGATCGATTCGCGCCGTGTTTCTGCATTGAAGACAGTCACAAGCACTTGTACCAAGGTACCACCAATTTTAGCGGGATACAGACTCAATACATCCATTAAATCGATGATGCGCTCTATGCCGAACGAGGTCCCGGTGGTCGGCAGGCTTTGCTTGCGGAACATGCCAATCAATTCGTCATATCGTCCGCCACCGCTGATGCTGCCCAGGTTCGGCACTGAAATCACAGTTTCAAAGATGGGACCCGTGTAATAGCCCAGTCCGCGCACCATGGTAAAGTCAAAGTCAAAGCAATCCGCTGGGACATCGGCATCACTCAGGTATTCCGCGAGCTGACGAAGCTCGCTTATGCCATTGTCTCCCTCGCCGATGGCATCGGACATCAAGTCCAAGCTGTCAATTCCGGGCTTTTGCGCCTGCAAGAGATCTATCATTCGCGAAACTGCATCTGCGGCGATACTACGCTCTATCAACTCTTCTCGCACACCATCGGCGCCGATCTTGTCATATTTGTCGACGCTTCGGTACAAATCAGGCAATTGCGCCTTGGCGACGCCGGAAAACTCTCCAATCGCGGTCAGTAGTTTTCGATGATTGATTTTGATCGAGAATTGAGGAAATCCCAGACGACTCAAGATACGCTGCATCATCGTCAAGATTTCGGCATCGGCGTGCATTCCGGCCACACCGACAATATCGGCATCGCACTGATAAAACTCGCGATATCGACCACGTTGTGGGCGTTCTCCACGGAATACCGGCGCAATGTGATAACGCTTGAAGGGGAAGTTCAGTCGATTTTCGTATTGCGCCACCACACGCGCCAGGGGCACGGTTAAGTCATAACGCATTGCCAGTGGATCGCCGCTGCTGCGCCCGTGCTGCGCCCCAAAGATGAGCTTTTCCGCATCTTCACCATATTTGCCGAAAAGCGTCTCGCGCAATTCAAGGATTGGCGTTTCCAGCGGTTCAAAGCCGAATAGCTCGAAGATTTCCGTGATCGTGCCAATCACATAATTGCGGCGCAGCATGGTTTCCGGCAGAAAATCACGGAAGCCCTTGGGCGTGCGCGGGACGATTCTTATGCTCATCAGTGCTCCTTGTCGGTACCTGTGCGGCAGTGATCCTCGCCGTGACAAAAGCGGCGAACGCATAACTCATTCACGCGATAGGATGACTTTTTCAGACAGCATGATCGATTATGCAGCGGAACGTGCAGCCAGCGCCTGATGTTTGACTTCCTCGATCTGACTGTAATGCCCGACTTCATGTGACAAACCGAACAAGAACGCGGCCGGTGCATTCATCTCGCCAAAACGCGCAACAAATCGCTCCGAAACGACGCGATTCACATCGAGCAGGGGTGTATCTGGCCAGGTTTCCAGGTAAGCGTTGCGCATGCGCCGGCTTTCTTCCAAGCGCTGCCGCACCTGCGCTAAGGTCGTCACATCGCGCCACGGCGTCTCATAACGCGGGCGCTCGGATGCAGCGATCCCGCGCGCCAACAGCGAGCTAAGGGCGGCTCCCTCTTCGGAACTGGCGGTGACATGCGCGATCAAATGACCGAAATTCCAGCCGATGTTTTCTTCGCCTTCAACTGCGAAAGGATCGTCGGCGCCGGAATCTTCGGGATCAAACAGAATATCTGCATCGGTCATGCCGCCGAGGAGACTGAGCAGAAAGTCGATACTTTCGTTGCTGTAGTCCCTCAAGGAGGCGGCATCAACACTCTCCCGTTCTGCGAATTCAATATATGTCGTTTCTCCATCGCGCATCGGCGAAAAATCAATCATCATATTCGCTCCTTTACAAGCTAAACCTTAAACTATCCGAAAGCTGTATGGTTTGCAGGTCAGTAAGCTTACAAGCTGACCCGCCGCTTCCACAAGGGTTCAGCCAGATTCATGCATAGCACACATGCCTTGCAAAATTGCCGGAAGACTTGACGGTACTGCCGAGAGGCTCTGTTGGAGTTCTCGGGTGACAATGGTAAACTGACAGATGATACCGATACAAACATGTTCAACAATTTGAATGCGGATATTTGCCAATGTTGACAGATGTCGAAAAAATGTTGTTTCTGCTTTTGGCCTTGTTTGCGCTGGGCGCAACTTACGCAGGCTTCAGGGAAATGTACAGCATTATCCGCCGAGGACAGGGACATTTGCAGTTTGACCGTTTCTTGCAGAGGGCCTGGCGCGCCCTGGCGGTTTATCTAACTCAGCATACCACTTTTAAGACCCGCCGATTTACCGGCGTATTTCATTGGGGAGTCGTGCTCGGCTTCAGCTATTATTTTTTGGTCAATCTCGTTGATTTCTTGCTCGGTTTTTGGCCGCGATTCGAGGAGACGCTCGCTGGCTGGGGTGGTGCCTACGATGTCTTTCGTTTGCTTGGTGATGTTTTCAGCGCGGTGGTTTTGCTAGGAGTCTTATATTTTGTTTTACGACGGCTAATTTTGCCAAACCGACGCGAGCTGCAATTTCACGACAACGTCCTGCTGCATCCCGCAGTTCGAGCCGGCGGCATTACGCGGGATTCGTTGATCGTTGCCCTTTTTATTTTGGTGCATGTTGGGGCGAGGCTACTAGGCGAATCGGTGGTGGTGGCGCAGCAAGGGCAAGATCAATTCATGCCTGTTGCCACAGCAATTGCCCCGATCTGGTATGGATTGAATGTCGACGCACTTTTGGTCTTGCGTCATTTGTTTTGGTGGATCGCTTTAGGCGGCATTCTGGTTTTTCTTCCTTATTTTCCCTACACCAAGCATGCGCACCTGTTTATGGCGCCGCTGAATTTTTTGACGCGCCCCGAGCGCACATCGCTGGGAGAATTGGCGCCGCTAGATTTTGATGATGAGGATATCGAGCAGTTTGGCAGTGGGCGGTTTGAGGACCTTCAGCAGACACACATTCTTGATAGCTTCGCTTGCATCATGTGTAACCGCTGCCAAGATGTCTGCCCTGCTTATGTAACGGGCAAGGAATTGTCGCCCTCTGCTCTCGAAATCAACAAACGCTTTTATATGAAGGATCATTGGGATGAGCTCGCGAGTGGTGCGGAATCGGAGTGGTCGTTGAGCGGCACGCTATTGAGCGAATCGGCATTGTGGGCGTGCACTTCCTGCGGCGCCTGCATTGACATTTGTCCGGTGGGCAATGAGCCGATGTTCGATATCCTGGATATACGTCGCGATGCCGTTTTGATGCAAAGTGACTTTCCCAGCCAATTGCAGGGAGCCTTCAATGGCATGGAACGGCAAGGCAATCCCTGGCAGATCTCACAAGATCGCAGCGCTTGGACGGCCGGGCTGGACTTCCCGGTACCGACAGTCAAGGAAAACCCCAACTTTGAGATTCTCTATTGGACGGGTTGTGCCGTGAGTTATGATCCTAGTGCGCAAAAGACAGCACAAGCCTTGGCCAAAGTGCTACATATGGCAGGTGTAGATTTCGCGATACTGGGTGAGGACGAGCGCTGCACTGGTGATGTGGCGCGTCGTGCTGGTAATGAATACCTTTACTTCGAAATGGCGGTCGCGAATGTAGATTCGCTCAATGAAATTGCTCCAAGGCGTATAGTCGTTACTTGTCCCCACTGCCTGCACAACCTTGGCAAAGAGTATCATCAATTTGGCGGCCGCTTCGAAGTGATTCATCACAGCGAGCTGATCGAAGAATTATTAGGTAACGGCCGTCTGCAAACATCGGCGAAAGCATCAAAGTGGAGCAATGTTACCTTTCATGACCCCTGTTATTTAGGGCGCCACAACGATGTAGTCGATGCCCCACGTGATGTCTTGCGGTCCCACAACGTCCCGTTGGTGGAAATGCCTCGCAGCGGCAAAAACTCTTTTTGCTGTGGGGCAGGTGGTGCGCAGTTTTGGAAAGAAGAAGAGCCTGGCAATATCAAGGTCAGCCTGGAAAGGTATCAAGAAGCCAAGGCAACCGGAGCAGATGCGTTAGCCGTGGGCTGTCCCTTCTGCATGCGCATGTTAGCGGACGCCGGCAGCGAACTCGGTGGAGGACCCGAGGTGGTTGATATTGTCGAGATAATCGCGGACACCCTCTGACTGGAGGTTGACGCATTCGCGCTAGCCCAATTAAGACTGGCATGATTTCACGACCACAATATCGAACACGGCATTTTATGTTACGCGAGGAACGCGATGTCGTTGTACAACTTTGAAGAAGTACCGAATTTGTATACGGAGCGGCTTCGCTTGCGTCGGATTGTCCCAACTGATCTAGCGGCTTGGGCGGAGATTTGGAATAGTCCGCAGGTAATGCGTTATATGATCGATTTCGAGACCGTGCCCAGTGATTCCGAAGTGTGGTCCATCATCGAATGGGCCGATCGCATCTTTAGGGAAAGAAGCGGCATCCGCTGGTCGATTACGCTGAGCCCTTGCGATCGTATGATCGGATCTTGCGGTTTTCACTTGTATGACACGCACAACCGCTGGCTGGAAATCGGCTACGAACTGCATCATGATTATTGGCGGAGAGGCATCATGTCCGAGGCGATTGCGGCGCTATTGCAGTTTTGTTTCGATCGACTTGAAGTGCATCGTGCCGAAGCCAATGTTACGGTAGGCAATGAGGCTTCGGCTAGTCTGCTGCGGCACTTGGGATTTACGCTTGAAGGGACCTGGCGCGAACGCGTCTATTGGCGGGGCAGATTCCATAGCTTGTGGCAGTTCGGCATCCTGGAGCCAGAATATCGGCAGATTTCTCAAACCAGATAAAGCGGCACGTAGTATAAATGTTTGTATAGACTCTGGTGAATGGACAGGAGCAGGTCCATGGCACGTGTGCATCGGCATCAGCGAATGAGAAACTTTCAATGAGAGTTGAAGACAATCAATACCTCCTGGCAATGGTGCTGATCATTCTGCTAGCCTTTGCCTTAGGGGCGCATGGTCTAAATCTGGATCCCATATGGGCAGATGAACTTGCATCTGTAACGTTCATGGGTGCTTTCAATCCACCTTATTCCCCACAGCAAGTGATTCAGTCAATACGACAGTACAGCCCAGATCAAGCGCCGCTCTATTTTGTTGTGGGTGCGGCATGGGCGCAGGTGACGGGATGGTCACAATTCTCGCTGCGTCTAATGTCCCTACTGTTCGCGGCACTCATGCTCGCCTGGTTGTATCGCTTTGCCAGCGATTTAGTCAATCGCCGCGCGGCTCTCGTAGCTGCGCTTCTCATGACGTCAAGCGCATTTGTGATCCTCTACTTTCATGATATGCGCACGTATACCATGCTGATGTCGCTAGCTATCATGCATTCTTGGCTTTATTGGCGGCTCTCGACTGGTGATCGTGTGACGCGGCTAACCTGGATCCTGTTTGTCGCGACAACTGGTACGCTACTCTACATCCACAATTTTTCGACGATTCTCTTTATCGGACTCGGTGTTCATCATCTTTTGTTTGTTAAGAAATCACGCCGTTGGATGCGCATCATAGTTTTCTGGGGATTGGGCGTCCTCACCTTCTTGCCTTATGTACCATACGTTATCGCGGGTCTTGGCTTCAATCAAAGTGTTACCAACAATCCGCTTTCGACTGCTGAGGTCGCTAGACTTTTCGAATATTTGGTGGTAAATGGCTTGGAAGTGCTGTGGATGCCGATACTGTTTTGCTTTGGCTTCGCGCTTTGGCGGCATCGCAACCCCAATGTTTTCCGCTTGCTTTTTGTGTTGGGCATGATGTTCGCGGTCATTTTGCTTGTCAACTGGCGCTTCAATATCATAACTACTAATCGAATGCGCTACTTTCTTGTAGCGTGGTTCGTGATCATGACTCTCTTCGCATATGGCATCACTTCAATGCCGTATTGGCGCGTCGCAACCGGGGCCATCGTTTTGATCTGGGGCGCGGCTGGCTTTCAGTTTTACCGCAATGATGCAGTCGTCGCGTTTGCCGGATTGATGGCGCGCGATCGGTTGTATCCGCCCTTACATGAATATGTCTTTCACCTGCAGCGGAAAACCACGCCACGCGATTTTTTGCTCGGATTTACAGCGGATGATCGGGTGAGCCGAGTGTCATACAATAGTTCCAATAGTACCTCGGATTATTATCTTAACGTTCAGCTTGGTATTGATGGCATCTTCCTGCATTCAAAGCTGAAACGGTACCGGCTAGAGAGCGATGTAAGGGCAATCCTGTCCGAGCATCCTCATTTGCTGCTGGCTCATGATCCTGCTGATGTACCGCTCAACTATGCCAGAACATTGAGTATCATCCAAGAAAACTACATTCCTTGCGCCGTTCTCGTCGACAATCCAGAGTTACTGATCCAGCGATACGTTCAGCATGTCCTTGACTGCGACCATAAGCTTGCACCAATCGAATATGATAACGGCATCGAGATTTTGGACCATGCCGCGCGCTATGAGTCGGAGTCCGAACGCATCGAGATCCTGATTTGGTGGAATGTCCCCGACGAGAAAATGCTGGAAGAGTACAATATTTCATTGCAAATCCTCACGCCCGACCGGCAAAACGTGCGCCAGTTGGATCGCCATCTTTATGACAACCTGGTCCCGTGGAACGTGACTGAGCTGTCAACGCAAGGGCTGCCGGAAGGCGATTATTCGCTGGTCTTGATCCTATACGATCGTGAGTCGGGCGCCAAAGCTAGTGCGGTTGACTCGGTCAGTGGCGACGCCTCGTCTATTATTTCGTTGATTACGTTTAAGGTGGCGGCGGGATGACAGATCGGAGCAAGGGATTATAGCGATGTTCTCCAGTTTTTCGACAAACAACGAAAGCGAGGCGAAAGCGCAGTGATGGTCACTGAATTCACTGCTAATACGAGCCGTGTCTTAGGCAGAACCGGACGCTTGCTGATTATTTTAGTACTTTTGGTTTCTTTTGCGATCGGCGCGCGCGGGCTGAATGCGGACCTCGTGTGGGCGGACGAGTTAGCAACGTTAAAGAGCATAGGTGCGTATGACGGTTTCTTTGGTCCAGCAGAGGTGCTTGATTCTCTAAGCGTCTACAGCATTTATGATCTGCCGCTCTTTTTTATAGTAGGCGCGATTTGGGCACAATTGGGTGGTTTGTCGCCGTTTGCATTGCGCATGCTTCCTCTTTGGGGCGGCATCTTGATGATGTCATGGCTATATCGGTTCGTGACTGACGCCATTTCAAGGCGTGCAGCAGTGGTGGCTACGATCCTCATGGGCACCAACGTGTTTGTGTTGACTTATTTTCATGAACTTCGGCCCTATACATTCTTGATACTCTTTTCCGCGGCCCATTTATCGGTCTATTGGCGAGTAACACATAAGAGAAACGTTGATAGATTCACAGGATTCATGTTCATCGCGACTGCGACGGCGTTGCTGTACACGCACACATTCTCCGTCGTACTGTTCGTTGGAATCGCTCTCTTCCATCTTATCTTCAGACCAAAGATCCTTAGGTGGTGGCAAGTTGTAACTGGATGGGGTACAGGTATCGCGATCTTTCTTCCATACCTGTGGGGTTTCGCGAATATCGCCAGAGATCTAACTGAACGGGCTAGACCGGCGCTTGTAGCAGACTTGATTGGCGTTGGAGCGAAGGTTATTGTCAATGGATGTGAGTGGCTGTGGATTCCGCTCGTAATCTCAATAGGATACGCGGCTTGGCGCACGCACAATTCTTCGGTTGCGGGGCTCCTTGTGACCACGATGGCAATGATAATAGCGCTGGTAGTGATTCAGCAGCAACTTAGTGTGTTCGCGGTCACCCGCTTGCGATACTCGTTTGCCGCCTGGCCCGTAATTATTACCCTTTTCGCCGCTGGATTGACTTCATTGCCGCGATGGCGCGTATTCACTTTGCTCTTTCTCGTGGCTTGGACCACGTGCGGGTTCGAGTTTGTGCGAACTGATAGCATCCACGCATATGCGGGATTTGCGGGTCGTACGCGACTATATCCGCCACTAAACAACTATGTGTATTATCTTCACAACAATGTGGGACCAAGAGATTTTCTTGTCGGATTTACCGCATTGGAACAGCTAAACTCTGCCACGAGTCATTCGGGTCAAAGCGTATCGGATTACTACCTAGTTGCACAACTCGGCATCGACGGCACATTCCTGCATACCAACCTGAAACGTTACCGATTAGCGGAAGATGTACGCGAAATCTTGCGTGACCATCCTCACGTTTTACTGGCGCATGACCCCAGCGATGTCCCACTCAACTATACCCGGGCATTCGAAACCATTCGTGCGCAGTACATCCCCTGCGCAGTTCTCGTCGATAATCCTGACTTACGAATTCAGCGCTATGTCCATCCCGTCTTAGGTTGTGGACACGAGCCCGCACCAATCGAATTTGATAATGGCATTAAAGTTGTGGACCATGCCGCACGATACGCGCCGGAGTCCGATCGCGTTGAAGTCTTGACCTGGTGGCAAGTGCCGGAAGACAGCATGCTTCACGAATTCAACATCTCTTTGCAGATTCTCACGGCCGAGTTGCAAAATGTGCGCCAGTTGGATCGCCATCTGTATGATGATCTGCTTCCTTGGAATACTATCGAATTATCGACTGTGGGTCTGCCAAAGGGTACGTACAAGGTGGTGTTGATTCTGTACAATAGAATGACGGGTGAGAAGGCGAATAGAAAAGACGGGGCCGCCAGCATCGTTCCCGTACTGACAGTTGTCATCAATGACTAGCGGAGGCGGCGCTCCTGAAAGCGTGCTCGCAAGACATTGACGGAGAATGATCGAATCCTTGGAGCCTACAGCTATCACGACTCAAGCGGATCCGCCTCGTGCACACGCGATTGGCAGCCGTGCGGCACTATTGATCATGACTATTGTGCTGCTCATTGTCTTTGCGATCGGTGTTGGCGGCTTAAACGCATTTCCTATCAGAACCGACGAACTGTTTTCGGTTTCCAATATTGGCGGATTCGATCCACCCTTTGGTCCATTGGATATCCTGGACTCGATAATCACTTATAGCCCGGATCACGTTCCGCTGTTTTTTCTGCTTAGCGGCGGCTGGGCCAGCCTTGTAGGTTGGACGCAACTAGCGCTGCGCATGTTCTCGCTGCTCCTGGCCGTATTGATGATCGCCTGGCTATATAGATTTGGGGCAGATGTTTTCGATCGACGGTCGGGCTTGATCGCGGCCGCGCTCATGGGTACATCGGCGTATTTAATGTTGCACTTTCACGATTTCCGCATGTATCCGCTTCTGCTTTTGCTGGGAGTAATCCACTCTCGGATGTATTGGCGGCTTGCACATGGCCACGGGTCCGGAAAGCTTGTGTGGGTTATGTTCGTGGTTTCTGCCATTGCGCTGGTATATACCCATTCAACCGCGCTAATCTTATTTGCCGGGCTCGGTGTGTATCACGTCTCCATAGCGCGCCGATCGGGTAGTTGGGCAACTATACTTCTAGGCTGGGCAATCTCCGCGATCATTTTTATTCCGTATCTGTCCTCGCTGCTGACAGGGATCCAAGACGCCGCGCAAACACTAAATGCGAAAACTGCTGCGGCGAGTGTAGACGAACTGGTCGTCACTTTTTTGTTGCTCCTATCCAATGGCTCCACGTGGCTTCTGTCGCTCTTGGCAATGCTGTTGGCAATTGCATTGCTGCGCAAACGTGACGCTGCAATGTCACGTTTTCTGCTTATCCCAATGGCAATGTTGGCCGCTATCATCATTCCCAACGAGATTTTTGGCTTTATTCCCTTGTCGCGAATGCGCTATTTCATAATCCTCTGGATTCCCTTTGCTGTGTTTTTCGCGCGCGGACTCAGTTTGCTGCCACGCTGGAAATGGATGACTCTGTTTTTTCTCGTGTTTTGGAGTGCCGCAGGATTCCAATTCTATCGCTCTAGCACCATCCTTGAGTTTGTCGGCGGCATGGCTAAAACGCGCAACTATCCGCCCCTGCACGATTATGTTATTCAATTGCAAGACAAGGTGCGCTCGGAAGACTTCTTGTTGGGCTTTACCCGAAACTATTACGTAAACTTTGACCAGAAGCATGGGAAAAGCGTTGCAGACTTTTACACGCAGGCACATTTAGGTATCGACGGTGCTTTCGTGCGCAGCCGCGCTATAGGTCCCTGGCTGGTTGAAGAAATGACAAGTCTAATCGACAGGCATCCTTATCTGCTCTTTACTTACGAGCCGCAAAACAAACCGGATGGCTTTCAGGGCGCGGTCTTTTTTGTGCAGAGCAACTTTCGCGAATGTGATCTGCTATTAGATACCATCACCCTCTATGTGCGCAGGTACGTTAATCCGCTGCTAGACTGTGACAGGCAGTACGCGCCGATCGCGTATGATAACGGAGTTATCGTGGTAGACCGATTTGCCAAATATCTGCCGGAAAAAGATACCTTACGAATATTGACCGGTTGGGAAGTGCCCGATCAGCAACTCTTGTCCGACCATAACGTTTCTTTCCAGATCATCACGCCTGAATGGCAGAACGCTAGGCAGATAGATCGTCACCTTTATGATAATCTACTTAAATGGAACTTGACCGATCTTTCCACCGATGGCGTAGCGCCTGGCGACTACCGCTTAATGATAATCTTGTATCATAATGAAACCGGCGAGAAGGTCAGCGGCCTCGATGTTAACAGCGGTGAATTCGGCCCGATCTTGCCGATATTGTCGTTCACAATTGATTAGATAATGGCATCGCGGCGCGGCTGATCGATGCAAAGCTAGACAGGCCTGGAGAGCGACAGCGTTAGTTCAGATATGATTGCTGATCATACCAAAGGTGTAAAGCGTATTGGCGAAATGACGAACTTGGTCGTCATGACGATGGTCGTGCTGATTGTATTTGCGTTCGGCGCCAATGGATTGAATACTGATCCGATCTGGACGGACGAATTGTATTCGATTTCCAACATGGGCGGATGGGATCCACCTTCTAGTCCGGCGGAAATCGTCAGCTCTGTGGCAGACAATTTTCCCGATCATGTGCCACTCTTTTTCTTGCTGGGCGCTGGCTGGGCAAATTTCGTCGGCTGGACGCAATTCGCCCTACGCCTGATGCCGGTGCTGGCGGGTGTGCTCATGATCGCCTGGACACATCGGTTGGCTAGTGATATGTACAATCGCTTTGTGGGAACGGTCTCTGCCATATTGCTCGGTAGTTCAGCTTACATGATTCTCTACATTCACGATTTCCGGATGTATTCGCTCTTCTTAATGTTCGCGACCGCACACATGTGGATATACTGGCGGCTCATCCAGCGGAAGATAGTGAGCCGTCTGGCTTTCATCGTCTTTGTTATCTCGGCATTGACATTGTTCTACACGCATATATTTTCGTTTATCTTTTTTGCCGGGATAGGAATTTATCATCTTATCTTTGTAGCCAAGTCGCGCCAATGGCTTCGCTTGATGGCCGGCTGGTGTGTTGCCGCTGTATTATTCCTGCCTTACTTGCATGTGGTGGTAGCGGGCCTACAACGCGCCTCGGAAAAGAGCAATGTCACCAGCAGAGCGGCCTCTGTGCAGGAGTTGCTTTCCACATTCTTGTATCTATTCGGAAACGGCAGTTGGTTAGTTATCGCAATTGTTTTTGGAGTTATCGCGTTCGTCATAGCGAATCGACGCCAGACAGAAATGCTCGGAATTGCCATCGTACCCTTGACAATGATGGTGGTGATCATCTCACTCAATGAAGTCGTCGGCATTATCCCGCTGACGCGGATGCGCTATTTCTTGATCGTCTGGATTCCCATGGTCATCGTCGTTGCGCGCGCTATGCGCCTGTTGCCGCAGCCACGTGTACTGACCATGGTATTTATGATATTTTGGGGAGTGGCCGGATTCCAGTATTACCATTCGGACGACATCATCCTCCATACTGGCAGCATGGTGCAGACGCGTTTGTATCCGCCAATGCAGGATTACGTCTATCAACTCGAGGGAAAAGTGCGTCCGCAAGATTTTCTGCTGGGCTTCACGCGTTATGACCATGTGAATAAGGTTTTGACACTGGGCAAGAGTGTTGCAGATTATTATATGCAGCTGCACTTGGATATCGATGGCGCGTTCATCCGGCAAGGCGCCTATGGTGATTGGCTGGCACGCGATATTCGTGACAAGATTGATAACCAGCCTTATCTGCTCTTTACTTACAATCCGCAAAATTTGGCAGGTAGCTACGACAAAGTAATATCAGCGATTCAGGCAGGTTACGCTGCCTGCAACGTACTCGTAGACAGAAGCAACCTGCGCATCCAGCGATATGTGCTGGAAATGCTTGATTGTGATCGCGAATATGCGCCAATCGAATATGTAAATGGCGTGACGCTCGTCGACCGATTCGCCCGTTACCTGCCCGAGGACAATGTCGTCCAAACAGTGACGGGGTGGGAAGTGGCGGACGAGCAGCTTCTGCAGGAATACAATATTTCTCTGCAGATCATTACGCCGGAATGGCAGATGAAAAAGCAAGAAGACAAACATCTCTATAATAACATTCTCAAGTGGTATAGATCTGATTTGTCAACTGCCGGGCTTCCACCAGGAGACTATCGTGTTATTGTGATCGTTTATGACAGGGAGACCATCAAGAAAGTGGCGGGTACCGACCTCGTCAGCGGCAGAACGGACGACATTTTCCCGGTTCTTGCTTTCACGGTTGAAGCGTGATTGCATTTCAGGCCTGTAAATCCATTTGCTACCGATTCCCGTTATGATCAACATCAAAGTCGGCGGAAATACAGCTCATTCAAACGTGGGTTCAAGCCGTCGTGGTCCCGTCGTATCCAAAGAAGCTGCGCTGGTCTGGATGACAATTGTCTTGCTGCTGGCCTTTGCCCTTGGTGCTAAAGGCTTGAATTCCGAGCCGATTTGGGCCGATGAATTGTATTCTCTGACAAATATGGGTGTGTTTGACCCGCCGTACAGCCCCGCGGATATCATCAATTCAATCACCACATACAGCTCTGACCATGTGCCATTCTACTATTTGCTGGGTGCTGCATGGGCACAGCTTGCCGGTTGGACTCAGGTATCGATGCGATTGTTTTCCATTTTGATCGGCGTTTTGATGGTTGCCTATATGTATCAATTGGCTTCGGTAGTGCTTTGCCGGCGAACAGGTCTGGTTGCTGCGCTTTTACTGACGACATCGACTTATGTCATCTTGTTTTTCCACGATATTCGTATGTATACCTTGCTGCTGATGCTGAACGCCTGGCACAGTTGGCTGTATTGGCGGCTCGCCCATCGAAGCCATGTCACACGGATAACCTGGCTCTTATTGTTTGCGACCGCGCTGGTCCTGCTCTATACGCACGTCTTCGCGCTGCTGGTATTCGCTCAGCTTGGGCTATATCATTTGCTCTTTGCGCCAAAGTCTCGACGCTGGAAACAAATCTTGGCGAGCTGGACATTCGCATTTCTTTTTTTCCTGCCTTATTTCCCAACCCTGGTTTCCGCGATCCTGTCGGCAGCCGAAATCGAAAAGGTGACGACGGCAGCGGCAACCATCCCGGAGTTGATATGGCATTTCCTCTTCCTGTTGGTGAACGGATCGGCAAGCCTAGTACCGGTTTTCGCGGGAATCGTCATATGGGCACTGTGGCGCAAGCGCGACCGCAACGCCGTTCAAATTTTGATATCTGCTCTCTTTGTAATGCTCTTGATTGGCTTGCTTAATGAGCTTGTTGGCATAATTCCCATATCGCGGATGCGCTACTTCTTGATACTTTGGATTCCTTTTGTCATGATATGCGCCTGGGGCGTAACATCTTTGCCACGTTGGCATCTTGCTGCATTGTGTTTGTTGGCCTGGACAATCGCAGGCTTCCAATTCAATCGCTCGCAACAGTTGCAGGACTATATCGGGGGCATGAAACACGCGCTTATGCATCCGCCATTGCACCAATATACTGACGCGCTTCTAGGTAAAGTTCGCGAAGAAGATTATCTCTTGGGATTCAGTTTTGTAAATCAGGTAAATACCGAGTTCAAATTTGGCCAAAACGTTATCGATTACTACACGGTTGCGCAGCTGGGAATCGATGGCGCATTCATACCCAACCGCTGGCGAGAACTCCGGCTGCAAAACGATATCGTACGAAAAATCGATAGACATCCTTATCTTCTATTCACCTACAATCCCAGCGGTTTACCACCTAATTTCGCGGATGTCTTGGCTTTTGTAGAAGAGAATTACATACCCTGTGCAGTAATCGCCGATACACCCAAGCTTCATGTCCAGCGCCACGCGCACCCATTGGCTGGCTGCGATCGCGCCTACGCGCCGATAAGTTACGAAAACGGCATTGGCATCGTCGACAAATTTGGCAAGTACGAACCCGATAATAACCGGGTTCGCGTGGTAACAGGTTGGGAAATAGCTAATGAGCAGCAGCTTGACCAATACAACATTTCCATCCAAATCATCACGCCGGATTGGAAAATGCGCAGACAGGTGGATCGGCATCTTTACAACAGAATCGTGAAATGGAACGAGATTGCATTGCCGACCGACGGTTTGGAGCCGGGCGATTATCGCCTGGTCGTCATTCTCTACGACCGATATAGCAACCAGAAAGTTCAAGGCACCGATTTGACAAGCGGAGAGACCTCCTATATTTTGCCCATTCTGACTTTCACTATTGAGCCCTAGAGACCCAGTCCCATGTCGCGCATCACGAACTTAAGATTGGTCACGCCGCATCGCCGTACCTGGATATGGATGCTGCCAGTTTTGTTCTTGGCGACCTTGCTCGCCGCACAAGGCTTGAATGCCGATCCCATCTGGTACGATGAACTGACGACTATTGGACATGCCGGTGGATTGACCGGACCATTTACTCTTATCGAAGTAGCGCAGTCGGTCAGTGAGCACAGTCCGAAGCACTCGCCGTTGTTCTTTGAATTGCTGGCGGGATGGGGCGCGCTTTTAGGTTGGCATCATGCTGTCTTGCGTTGCCTTCCTCTGTTTTTTGGAGTGCTCACCATCGCCTGGGTATTCCGCATCGGCGTGGATATCCTGGATTGGCAGACAGCACTGTGGGCGAGCGCCTTCTTGAGCATGAATGTTTTCTGGTTGGAGTATTTTCACGAGATTCGCATGTACACGCTGCAAGCGGCACTGCTTGCGGCAACCCTCTGGCATTACTTGTATATCGTGCGACCCAGGTCTTTTATACGCCGTCACCATTGGGTTGGGTTGATACTCGCGGCCACACTTTCGCTATACACTCAGCCGTTCTCAATTTTTGTCTTCCTGGCGATCGGAATCTACCATCTGTTATTCGTTCCGAAAACGAAACGCTGGTTGCATGTAGCTTTGTCCTTTCTAATTGTTGGAATTCTATACCTGCCTTGGTTGCCCGTGACCTATGTCGGCTTGACTACAAAATTTGACGCTTGGGGACCAATGCCCTTGGACCAGGCCATAGAAGTATTCCTGCGGCTATTTACAAATGGTAGCTGGTTGTTGATATTAATTCCCTTTGTTGTTGCGGCATGGCAATTGAGGGATCGCGCGTTTCGACGAGCCTCCCTTCCATTTTGGGTACTCGCGATTGTGATTCTGCTTTTGCTACTTTCGGTGAACGAAGCCGTCAGATTGATTCCCCTGCGCCGCGCTCGTTACTTCCTTATCGCCTTTCATCTATGGGCGTTTGTCATTGCGATCGGCTTGGCTCGGATAAAGCCGCGCTGGCTGGCCGCATGTATCATGGCGGCATATTTGGGTTTCGGATTCGCCTTGCGCGACGCAGATGACTATGCGGACTTTCAAGGTACGATCCGCGTTGTAAAAAATTACCCGCCGGTTCAAGCGTATGTGGAGTCGCTGCGCGACCTTGTCTTTGAACAAGACTTCATAGTTGGTTTCACAGATGTTAATTTCATTGTTCGCCGGGGGAAACATGGCAAAAGCACAGCAGATTACTATTTTGAACAGATCTTGGGCATTGACGGAACTTTCGTGCGGACGGACTTTGACGAAGAACAACTGGAGCTGGAAATACCGGAAAAATTGGAAGACCATCCTTATCTTCTTTTTGCATACGATCCACAAGACCTGCCAGAGAATTTCGAGCTGACCAAAGGGATCATTGAGCGGGATTACCGTCCATGCGAACTTGTTTTGGACGAGCCGAATTTGCGTGCAATGCGATACGTCTACCATACCCTGACTTGTGAACGGGGCTATCAACCGATTAAGTACGAGAACGGAATCACCATTGTCGACAAATATGTCGAGCTAGTGCCCGGGCTCGACACCTTACGAATCGTTACCGGCTGGGAAGTTGCCAACAAGCAGTTGCTTTATGAATACAATGTTTCGATTCAATTGCTTGATGCAGAAGGCCAAAGGGTCGCGCAAGTCAATCCCGATCAGCATCTTTACCACAAGGTGCTGAAGTGGTATGTGGCGGAAATGTCGACGGAGGGGCTGCCACCGGGCGATTATCGCATCGTGGTCATCGTATACGATCGTGATCCTCCGCACGCGAAAGTAACCGGCAAAGATATGACAAGCGGTGAGGTCGGGAATCTCCTGCCGATAACAGAAATTCAGATTCCGCAATAGCCGACATTTTATGAACAATCTCAAACAGCTGTTTCGTCCACTCTATGCCCCCGTTTTGCGACAGTTCCGTAATCGCGCGCGGATGCAAGCACAGCGGGAGCAAATCCGCAGGCGGGTAGGCGAATGCCGAAAATTAGGGCGGCCGCTACGTGTGATCATTGGCGCGGGATCGACACGCTACGATGGCTGGATCGCGACAGATATTCCTGCTTTCGACATTCTCAAACAAGAGCATTGGGCGCCCTTGTTCCAGCCAGCTTCCATTGACAATATGCTCGCTGAGCATGTGTTCGAGCATTTGACAACTGACCAGTTTTGCGAGTTCTTGCGTATAGCCCGTCTATACCTTAAACGAAACGGGCGCATACGAATCGCTGTACCCGATGGCTATCATCCCGATTCGGATTATATCGAACATGTGCGGCCGGGCGGGATCGGCGAAGGCGCTACAGATCACAAGGTCTTGTATAATTGTGATCTCATCACCGCGGTACTACAAGAGCAAGGCTACTATTGTAAGCTTTTGGAATACTTCGGCGCTGGCGGCCAATTTCACAGGTGCGAATGGAGCGTGGAAAATGGCTTCATCGGACGTTCGGCAAGCCACGATGCCCGCAACGCAGGCGGAAAGCTGGCATATACCAGTTTGATCGTCGATATATGGCTGCAGTCTTGAATTAGATCTTGGCCTAGGCGGAGCTAAGCTGCCAACGCTGCTAGATGTTCAGGAAGTGACCTTGCAGACCGTGCGCGACTTCCTTGATAGCCTCGCTCAAGGTAGGGTGGGCATGCACGTTGCGCGTGATCTCTTCCGCCGTCAATTCGGCCGAACGAGCCAGGGTCAGCTCGGGCAACAGTTCGGTGACATCATGTCCGATCATATGCGCGCCCAGGATCTCGCCATATTTCTTGTCACTGATAACTTTGACAAATCCGCTAGCGTCGCCCATGCCCCGCGCCTTGGCATTGGCTTGGAAGGGGAATTTGGCGACTTGAATGTCGTATCCGCGTTCCGTCGCTTGTGCTTCGGTGTAACCAAAGCTGGCGACCTGGGGCTGACAATAGATTGCCCGGGGCATCATATCGAAGTCAAGTGTGACGGTCGCTGCGCCGGCGATGTTTTCCGCCGCCACCACTCCCATCGCCTCCGCTACATGTGCCAGCATCAGTTTGGCTGTGACATCACCGATCGCATAGATGTTGGGAATATTAGTTCGCATGTTATCGTTGATCGCTATGCCGCCGGACCCGTTTAATGCCACGCCGGTGCTTTCCAGCCCATAACCAGTCGTGCGCGGCATGAATCCGATGGCCTGCAAAACGCGTTCTGTTTGCAACTGCTTTTGCGTACCGTCGGCTGTTGTAACCGTGACAGTGACCCCGGTGTCATTCTCCTCGATTGTGTCTACGCGGGTACTCGTCAGGATTTCTATACCCATCTTCTTGTAAATCTTGGCAAGTTCCGTGCTGATTTCCGGATCCTCAAGCGGTAAGACGCGATCCAGATATTCCACCATGGTGACTTCCACACCATAATTGCGCATGATATAGGCAAATTCGACTCCGATTGCGCCAGCACCGGCAATGATGACACTCTGAGGCAGCTTGTCTTCCATGATCTGCTCTTCATAAGTGACCACGCGCTCGCTTAGTGACGTACCCGGGAGCAAACGGGTCGTTGCGCCGGTGGCGATGATAAGGTTCTTGAAGTTGATCGCTTCTTCTTTGCCGTCTTCCAGCGCCACGGTCAAGTTGTTGGCATCGGCAAGCGTAGCCCAACCTTCAAAGCTTGTGATCTTGTTTTTGCGCATGAGGAATTGCACGCCCCTCGTCAATCCGTTGGAGACACGGCGGCTGCGTTTGAAGGCTTTGGCATAGTCCAGGCGGAATTCCCCCTCAATGCCGAAGGTATCCGCTTCGTTGTTGAGGATATATGCGAGCTCGGCATTGTGCAGAAGTGCTTTGGAAGGAATGCAGCCGACATTGAGGCAGACACCGCCCCAGTATTTCTTTTCCACGATCGCGGTTTCCAGCCCAAGTTGACTGGCGCGGATGGCAGCGATATACCCACCTGGTCCGGCTCCAAGTACAACGACATCAAATGCTTTCGCCATGAACTTCTGACTCCCGATTGCTCTATGTTGCACAATTGGCCTAGTCTACCGCAGAGGTATGGCAAATTGAAGACCGCCCGCTGCGAGCAGAACTTACATGGGCTCGGCACTAATTTCTGTTAGATCGCTGACGTTGCGCTTCAAAGAGGATTACTGCCGCCGCGGCCGCCGCGTTTATAGAATCGGTGCTATGTGACATAGGGATGGAAACGACGGTCTGCGCCATACTGCGCGCCTGCTTGCTGATTCCCCGCGCTTCATTGCCGATAAGCAGTGCCCAGGCTCCGCTCAAGTCCACCGAGCTGTATGGCGTAGCCGAATTTGCATCGGTAGCATACACCGGTAATACAATGCAGAATGCGCGGATTTCCGACCATGGCGCTTCCACGATCGGCAGGCGGAAATGCGCACCCATGCCCGCACGCATCACTTTGGAATTGTAAGGATCAACACAATTCGGCGACAATATCACTAGCTCCACTCCGGCGGCGGCGGCGCTGCGCAAGATAGTACCCATGTTGCCCGGTTCGCGAATGTTATCTAAAATGAGAATGCGCTCAGAACGCTTCGGTAACTTTGGCACGGGAATATGGAAAACAGCGACAATGCCCGGAGCCTGTTGCGTATCGCTTACGTAGCGCATGATCTCATCACTGACCGGAATCAAGGCGCAGTCGTTGTTTTGCAGCGCGGCAATAAGTTGATAATCGGCATGTTCCGGTGCATACAAGGCGAGATCCACATTGCCGCCGCGTTGCAAGGCATCACTGATCAGCCGGTCGCCCTCGAGGACCAGCTTGCGTTCGCCGCGGCGCAGGCGTGCCTTGTTCTGGAGAGCCTTGACATATTTGATCTGCTTGTTCTGTGTACTTTTGACGCTGTCCATCGCTTCGGCTCGGTAATCGAAAAAAGGGTCTCGTTTGCGACCCTTTGGCGATTCTATGTTGCTCTGCTTGCTTTTATCGGCTCTGCGTAGCTGCCGTGACGATCTTGCTGAAGGTCTCGGCATCATGAACAGCAAGGTGCGCCAGGCTTTTGCGATCAAGCTCGATATTAGCTTGTTTCATGGCGTGAATCAGTTGGCTGTATTTCATGCCGTTGATGCGTGCGGCTGCGTTGATTCGTTGGATCCAAAGGCGCCGTAATTGACGCCGCCGCTGCCGGCGATCGCGATATGCGTACCAAAGACTTCGCATCATCGCTTCATTGGCCCGCTTCCAAAGTTTGCTGCGCGTGCCCCATTGGCCTTTAGTAAGCTTGATCACCTTCTTGTGCCGTCTGCGTCTGACGAACCCGGTTTTTGTTCTAGCCATGAAATCTCTCCGTGCCTAAATCGTCCGGCTTGAGTGCATGCCGGGACGAGTAAATTCTATATGGCGATACAAACTACGACGGCGGATTGGCCTTATACTTGCCTAGATAGGGGGCGAGACGGCGAATGCGGCGCTGTGTTGCCTTTTCACCCACTTCCATGCGCTTGTCCCATTGCCGTCGGACACGCTTTGCAGAGCGCCGTCGCAAGTGACTCTTGCCGCCTTTCGTACGCATGATCTTGCCTGTGGCGGTCACGCGGAAGCGTTTCGCCGTCGCCTTATGCGTTTTGAGTTTATACTTGGTAGTTTTCTTCTTTCGAGTCACTACTGCTTCTCCGAGGTATACTTATTTTCTTTATTCGGAGCCAATATCATGAGCATGTCGCGCCCTTCCATATTGGGGCGCTGCTCCACAATACCGACCTCTTTCAAAGCTTCTTCAATTCTGCCCAAGCGATCGCGTCCAATATGCTGATGTGTAATTTCGCGACCCCGAAAGCGGACGCGGAACTTCACTTTTTTTCCTTCTTGCAGCCATTTGGCCGCGCGTATGATATCGAATTGCAGGTGATATTCATCAGTCTTGGGACGAAGTTGGATCTCCTTGATCGTGACCTTAACCTGGTTCTTCTTCGATTTGCGTTCTTTGCGGCGCTGTTCGTACTGGAACTTGCCGTAATCCATGATGCGGCAGACCGGTGGATTGGCATTTGGCGCTACTTCAACCAGATCCAAGCCAACATCATCCGCACGATCCTGGGCAGATTGAAAGTTGACCACACCAATATTGGTGTTGGTGTCGTCAATGAGCCTAACTTCGCGTACACCGCGAATGTTTCGGTTGATCCGATGTGGTGAACTTGCTATAGCTACACGCCCCTTCAGCTTTGCAGGCACACTAAACTGCGCACAGTCACTTGAACTGCGGACGCGTAGTGTAACACGACGCGAGAAGTCTTGTCAATTATGAGTCCCGTGTTCTCTATTCCAACAGACCGCTGTGATCGCACGAGCAGAAGGCTTGAAATTTTGTACGAGCGCGGCCGTCCTTTTCGCTGACGAAGATCTGTGTCTGCGCAACCGCCGAGCGGCTGCCTGAAAGTGGTTTACGGCTCAAAATCGACATCCGAATCACGGAATCCGGCCAGCGCCGTCTTATACATATCGATGAGGTCTTCATCGCTGCCTTTGAAGCGGCGCAGCGTCTGTTGGGCACAGGCTGTGCAACCTCGCATGGCGCGATAACTGTCGGTCTCGCAGGCCAGGCAGCCATCAAGCTCGATCATGATCGACATCAAAGCGATCACCTCGATACTTGTCTCGCTTTTGCTGGAAATGCTGTCGATGAGTTCCATCCACTTATAACCGCGCGTATTACGTAAGGCGGGTATGGCATAGTGGGGGAAAAGGATTTCATTGTCCGTGTACATTCGCCAGTATCCACCTTCTCGATGGCGATCAACTGCGCTTGCCTAGCAGAACGAGCATACCATAACCTGGTGATAATTGCCTTCGCTGTGGAGAGCAAACTCAATCGGAGTTCACGCTGTCCAAATAAGATTCGATGGACTGATGGTACCATGCAGGTCGATTCGGCGTGACGTGATCTTTAGCAATCCCGTCCATTCGCTTTCGACACTGCCGAAGAATCTGGCCGGATCATAACCGACAGGTCGGCCAGTATTGCTGAACATTTCCCGGTTCCGCGCTTTCTTTGCCGCATCTTCGATCCATTCGGCTTTCGCATCGACATTGACGGGGTGAATGGGATCAGCAATATATGCCAGTGAGACATGCGGTCTGCGCTGCAGATGCATCGCTTTCAGCGAGCTGCGGCCACTGAGAATCCAGCCGGTTGATCCTCCCCAGATCGGATGCATAACGCAGCTGCGCGGCCGGCCACGGGTGTCGATTGTGGCAGAATTGCACCGGACGGCATTGCGAACCGCTGCTAAGTATTTGTCACGCATGTCAGCTAATGAGTCAATAGCATTCAAACTTTTATCCTCAATCGAGACGGCGATAATGGCGAATCAACTCAAGTAGCTTGTCATGCGGCAGCCCGTCAACGACATGGCCGTCGCGCCCGACCATTGTTGTTGCCGCAGTTAAGGCATTGTAAACCGATTCCTCGACACACTCGACAACTGCACGGAAGAACTGGTCGATGGCGGCGCTTCCATTTACCAGCGCTTCGGCATTTATTGTTTCGAATCGACTGACAGCGAATTCGGAATCATGCTTTCGAAGATTGCAGGTAGAAAAGGCGATGACAAAGTCGCCGCTGCCACTTTGGCAAACCGTGCCCGTACGCGCCAGACCAAAGGCGGCGCGTTTCGCCAACCGCTCAAGCTGATGCGTGTTTAATGGCGCGTCGGTCGCGATAACGATCATCACCGAACCCGGTGGCGCTGACGCAGCGGCGTCGGGTAGATGCTGCCCGACCGGAACACCGAGAATACGCAGTTCATGTCGCTGTCCGAAGTTAGTTTGCAGCAATGTCGCTACGGTGAAGCTGCCGTCAAGCACCTGACGCGAAGCGGAGCCGATTCCGCCTTTGAATTCGTAGCAAAGTGTGCCGGTGCCTGCCCCTACACAGCCTTCCGCCACAATTCCGCTGCTTGCATTGTCGATTGCCTGCAAGACATCAACCTCGCCGATATGCCGACCCTGGCCATCGTTTAGCAGATTATCGTTGCATTCGCCGACGACCGGGCTGACATTACCGGTGCCGATGGCGATATCGGGATTCTCTCGGATTGAATAGCTAACGACGGCATCCCAAACTCTGCCGACGTTAAGCGTGCTGGTCAGGCAGATTGGCGTTTCGATCTCACCAAGATCACGAATCTGCTCAAAGCCAGTCGCTTTACCGTATCCATTGATGGTATAAACTGCGGCCGGCACTTTTTCACGAAAGAGATTGCCCGAGTGGGGCAAGATTGCGGTAATGCCGGTGCGAATTGGTCCCTTGCCACTAATGAGCTTGCCGTCACCTTCAATGCGCGTGACATGTCCGATGCGGACACCCGCCACATCAGTGATCATATTACTCGGCCCGGTCGGCAGATGATTATGGATGGGGATCAAGTCACGAAAGCGCGTCATGGGAATCCACTACTTCAAGGCGCGAATCAGTTCCAGGGTGGCGGCTTTGGTTTGATCGCTGCCATCCAGGGTGCTATTCCACAAACTGAACAGAATGCCGGCCGTATCGCTGTTGTGCAGGACATGACGCAGAGATGCGATACTTTCCGACAGTGAAGGACCATCGGGCTCGGGATAACTCATGGCGGGCATATCGGCACAGTCTACGACATCGGTATCAAAGTGGATATAAAGCGGCTTGTCCGGCAAACTTGCGGCGTTTAATTCGTCCAGAGTCCCGTATATGGTAACTTGACTATTGCACAGCATTTTGCTTTCTTCGGGATCGAGATTGCGTACGTCAGTGATGACGATATCGGATTCGGCGATCGGTCGCAACTCTATGCCGCGCATCAAATGCTGATTGCCGCGCCCGACCAAGGCTGCCAGCGGCATACCACCGAGGAAGCCACTCGGCGTCGTCTCCGGCGTATTGAAATCGCCATGCGAGTCGTACCACAGGATCGCGGGTCCGAGATCTTCCAAGCCCTTGACCATACCCAGGCAACTGGTGCAATCACTAGCGAATACGACGGGAATCTTGTCAGGATGTTGCTGGACTGTGGCGGCAAGCGCGCGATTAACCGCGACAACGGGATCGTCCGCGGTAGCGAAATCCGGCTCGATTTCCAGCCATTCGGCGCTCAATTCGTCTGCGATCCCGCTTTGCCGCAAGGCTTCAACTTCGTTGCGTTCCGGCTTGGATTCACCAAGATAATAGGGTACGCCGATGCAAATATACTTCTTCATCATCAAGTTCCTATCGGATAATCAACACTTGTCCGACATAAAGCAGGTGGGGATTGAGCAAGCTGTTATCGTTGGCGATATCCCATATATTACGTCCATACGAGGCGGCGATCGCACCTAGGGTCTCGCCATAACGCACGATATGCCGTATTTCATCGGCGGCGGGCGTCCCAATCAGCTGTGCATCGAAAGCGCTGTCCGGCGGCAGCAAGATCATGTCGCCGGCATAGAGACGAATCTCGCCGCGGAATCCATTCAGACTCCGTAAATCTTGCAAAGGCACGACGAAGCGCTGCGCGATATTTTCGACTGAATCGCCCGCCTGCGCAATGTAAATGCGCTGTATTGGCGATAATTGCGGGTCTGGTTCGTGTACTTCCAGGGCGGACAACTGCGTGAGCAGGGCAGATGGCGTGCCGGCTTGGGCAGGTTCCGGCACCAACAAGTCCTGATAGGCGCGTATCAAATTGGGATTGCTGAGGTTGTTGACCAGGGCCAGCGTCTGCCAATCAATGCCATAAAGTTTAGCGATTGTGTCTAATGTCTCGCGCGGCTGAACGATATGAATGGCCACAAATCTATCCGCCGCTGATTCGGGCAGGAAGAGCGTTTGACAGGGTATGAGATGGCTCTCGTTAAAGATGTTGTTCTCGGCCATGAGTGCCTCTACCGTGATGCCATAACGCGTTGTGATGGATTGCAAACTATCAGAGGCAACCACCTGATAGGTCGGTTGAAGTTCACTGGATGCAGGGATGCGCAAAATCTGCCCACGGGAAAGGCTTTCGCCTTCAATCAGATTGTTGCGGTTCAACAGAGCCTGAGCCGGGATGCCAAAGTGGCTGGCGATCGATTGGATGCTATCGTCAGCTTGCACACGATACCATTCATCTGCGGCATGAGCGGACAAGCCTGTCAAGAGCAGCAGGGCAAGCAAGAGGATAATCGTCCGGCATCCTAACCTCCGGTTCATATCCCTGTCTCCTCATCAATTTGAAGAATCGCCGGCGAGTAACGAGACTGCCCAGTTTTGATTATAGACGATGCAGGCGACATATCCAGCGACAAACCGCCTGGCAAGATGCCCTTCGCGACCCTCCATGAACGACTGGAATGATTACAGGCCGGGCAGGTGCGTTATGGGCAGGTTGATGGTTTCTTTTAGCAAGTACCAGTGGAAGGCGACAAACTCGCGCAGAATCGAGTAGGGGTAAAAGAGCGGGTTATGAATGCGGTTTGCCGGGACCGGGCTGGCGGAGACAGTAAGGTCTTCCCGCTCGAAGAGCCAGGTTGCGCGCAGAATGTGATAACTGTCGCTGACCAGAACGGAGCGCGAAATGCCACGCTTGTCAAGGATGCGGCGGCTGAAGGAGGCGCTTTCTTCGGTGCTGCGGCTGGATTCTTCCAGGACAATTGCGGATTCGGTCAAGCCGCGTCTAATCAAGATCTCGCGGCAGGCGGCGGCTTCACTGCGCGGAAACGGCTCGGCTTGAGCGCCGGTGCATAGCACCAGCGGCGCGATGCCTTGATGCCAGAGGTCTGCGGCGCGTTTGCTGCGGCGGGTGAGTGCCCAACCGGGTCGGCCATCGTGGCGCAAGCCGGCGCCGAGCACGATGATGACATCAGCTTTTTCGGCGCTGTCGGTCGCGCCGGTCACGTGAATGTTGATGATGAAGGCGGTGGAGTAGAGCAGTGCCGCTAGCAGCAGAAGCAGCAGAATGCGCTTGATGCGAATGCGGCGTTTGGATTTCGAAGTTGGTGTGTTTGGCATGACTGGTATACGTTTTTTTCAGCACGGAGGCGCAGAGGAAATAGAGGCAATTTCAGAAGCAAATTCTGCTGATATCTACCTTCTTCGCTGAACAGCGTCGGTTCGTGACGATCGGATTGTTTGACAACAGTTTCGGTTTACCGACAAGCTCGACTCATCAAGATAAGCAAAAGCCCTCCCTGCTACACTGGGGAGGACTAACGATTGAGGCAAAAATCTAACACTCGCTATAGCCGCAGGTCAGGCATTTGCGGCAGCTTTCGGCGCGGATCAAGGTGATGGTCCCGCATTCCGGGCACATATCTGCGCCTGAGATGGCGCCATTGCCCGCGACATATTCGCTCTCGGACTCCTCGCCCGTCGCTTGACCGTCTGCTTCAGCAGGCATGAGATTCAGTTGCGTGGGCTGATCCTCAGGGAAAAACTCTATATGCAGCGCACGGGCGACGGCATCCGGAAGGGATAGCACCCGCTTGGGACCAAAACCGATAGGACGCGCCCCGCCGATATCTTGTAGTTGCTCGATGATCAGCTTGAGCATCTCGCGGCGGTTGTGTGGCGCGGTCGTTCGCAGCTGCAACGAAATCATGCGACCCAGGCTCTCGGCATCGGCGGCGATATCGCTGCCTGCTTTGCCAATGGCGATGAAGACTTCAAAGGGATTACCCCGCTCATCGCGATTGATGGTTATATAGGCTTTACCGAATGGCGTCTGCGTACTGACGGTCATGCCTTCGAGGCGGTCGGGACGCGGATAGACGCGGTGTGGCGTCGTGGCCGGTTCGGCATTGTCAGCGGCTTCGCCCTTGCGCGTATTTTGCAGATCTTCCATCTCGCTTTCGGCGCGCTCGTCGCCCTTAAGCATCAGCACCTGCTCGTCACGGCTGCCATCACGGTAAATAGTTCCACCCTTGCAGCCCAGCTCGTACATATAGCGATAAAGTTTACTGACCTGCTCCACTGTGTAATCGTTTGGCACATTGCAGGTTTTGCTGATGGCGCTGTCGATCCAGCGCTGAAAAGCGCCTTGAACTTTGACATGTTCTTCCGGCGAGAGATCCATCGCGGTTACGAAATAGTAGGGCAGCGCTTCAGCATCGGGATTCTCCTCGTACCAATCCTTGACAATTGGCACCTGCTCTTCGTGCAGTCCCAAACGGCTCTTGCGGAAGTAGACCCAGGAGAAGAATGGCTCGACGCCGGTTGAGGTATTTACCATGGTGCCAGTTGTGCCGGTTGGCGCTTGAGTTAGCAGCGTCACATTACGCACGCCATCCTCGCGAATCTTTTGCCGAACATCTTCGGGCATTTGCTGCATAAATCCGCTCTCGAGGAATTTCTCGGCATCAAAGCTGGGAAAGGCGCCTTTCTCCGCTGCCAAGTCGTTTGAAGTCTCATAGGCGCTGGTGGCGATCAACTTATAGATCCGATCAATGAGACCCACAGATTCATCACTGCCGTAGCGTACTCCCAGCCGCAGCATCAACTCAGCGATGCCCATGGTGCCCAAGCCAACGCGCCGTTCCGCCTTTTGCACGGCTTCGTTTTCCGCGAAGAAATAAGGCGTGGTATCGATAACGTTATCGAGAAACCGCGTGGCAAACTTGACCGTCTGCCGCAGTTCCTGCCAGGCAACATCATGGTTGTCCTCATCGTAGAAACGTGACAGGTTGATAGCGCCCAGGTTACAAACGGAAAACGCGCCGAGCGGTTGTTCGCCACAGGGGTTGGTGGCAATCAGCGGATTGAAATACCAACTGTTCGCCGCCTTATTGCTACGTTCATTGAACCAGACGCCCGGCTCTGCGCTGGACCAGGCGCTTTCAATGATGGCATTCCAAAGTTCGCGCGCCTTGACCGTCTTGTAATTGATAACCTTGCGCCCGGACGCGATCCAGGTGCTGAGGTCACCGTCCCAGAATTCGTCGTAATCGGAATCACGAGTATCGGGAAAGAGCAAGGGCCAATCCGCATCATGGTCCACAGCTTCCATCAGTTTATCGGATACGCCGACGCTAATATTGGCATTGGTAATCTGACCGGCCTGCCGCTTGCTGTTAATGAAATTGAAGACATCGGGATGCCAGTCATTGAGGATCAGCATCAACGCGCCGCGGCGGCTGCCACCTTGCTCGATCAGACCAGTGACAAAGCTGTATAAGGCGCCCCAGGACACCGCACCGCTGGAGCGTCCATTTACGCCTTTGACGTAGGCGTGGCGCGGACGCAGGCTCGATAAATTGATGCCGACGCCGCCGCCGCGCGACATGATCTCCGTCATTTGCGTGAGCGTAGTCATGATGCCTTCACGGGAATCTTCGGGTGATGGGATCACGTAACAATTGTAATAAGTCAAGTCTTGATCGGTGCCCGCTGCAGTGAGAATGCGTCCGCCGGGCACGAACTTCCAATCATCGAGCAGCCAACGGAATTTTTCCGACCATTCTGCTTGTTTGGCCGGGTCAATTTCAATTGTCGCGACACCGCGCGCCACCCGATCCATCATCTGAGCCGGTTCGGTTTCTATCGGCTTGTCCACATGCTCGAGGTCCCGTACGACGACCTCGCCATCAAGCAGGGTCACCGTGACCTGCGGCAAAGCCATCTTGCTGACTGTACCGATTTCGCGTTGTCCGGTCTTGGCGTTGATGACGACGATCACCTTGTCACCGACCGCAAGCGTGCTACGCGTCATGTCCTTTTGGGCGTAGCGATCGAGGAATATCTTGTATCCGAGTTCGTGAAGGGCACTCTTCGTTGTTTGAGACTGAACCATCGGGACGTAATCCTAAACTGAAATGTTCTTAGATTCGATGTTAGGATTTCATGAAACTGATCGCTGACAATCGACTGCAGGTTGGCGCTTGCAACTTTTTGAAATGTCGATATGTCGGTGCCATTGAGTTGATTATGAACTCTATTTTATATCACGATAAGCGAAACTTCGCAGAAAAAACTGACAAGATATCGAGCCACTTTTGGCCCAATCTGAGACAAAAGGTTGATAAGCTTGTGATACGATGGACTGCGGACGATTATTCTAATATTCTAGCAGTTGACCAACTATAATACAATCATTGTGGATATATGCTTGGCTTTAAAGCGTATTCTTGTAAGTCCATTGGTGAGAGTGCGGGAAGGTAATTTGTTTATTATCTTCTGTCCCGCCTGGTTATAGTGTGTCATGGACTCAGGGAAAAGTCAGTGCAACCCAATAATGGTATGCCGCCTTACTACCAGATATCCAGTACAGTTGCTCTATCTATAATTAGTACGCCGTTGGATTTCATTTCCATTGCGCTTGTCTTCTTCGCTCCAAGTTATCTAAGGAACGCGAAGGCCAGTTTTGGGCGTATTCAAGATTTTGCAATGCAATTGAAATAAATGATGGGCTATTGCAGCCCACCAATATTGTCTTATGGCTACAGTGAAGACTTATTGTCCGCGATTGCGCTTCCTGAGGAAAGCCGGCAAGTCGGTATTTTTCGGGTCGATATTTTCGTAGGTGCGAGCATCTTCTTCTGGTGGTGACGGCGGCATCATTCGCTGGCGTCCGAATGGTGTGCTGCCCCCGCTGGACATGGATTCGCTCGGTGGGCCAGCCTCGACCTCGACATCTTCATAAATGGGATGCTGTGGCGAATGCGGATGCTGTAGAGGGGTTGGTTGGCGAGTCGGTAAGGTGCCAGCCTCCTTCATGCTGGCCTCAAGCCGGCTGCGCTCGAAACCAGTGGCGATAACAGTGATATGGACCTCGTCACCCATGCTTTCGTCGATGTGGGCACCGAAAATCAAGTTACATTCCGGATGCGCGCTGTCTTTGATGATGTCAGCCGCTTCGTTGACTTCAAATAGCGTCAAATCGCTGCCACCTGTAATGGAGAAGAGAATGCCGCGCGCGCCATCAATCGTAACATCCAGCAGACCGCTGGTAATCGCTTGATCAGCGGCGGAACGAGCGCGATCGTCACCGCAAGCGCGACCTACTGCCATCAGCGCGGCGCCGCCTTCCGACATTATCGTGCGAACATCGGCGAAGTCCAGATTAATAAGGCCAGGCACGGTAATTAATTCAGAAATGCCCTGGATACCTTGCCGCAAGACATCATCGGCTAACGAGAAGGCTTGCTGCAAGGTGGAACGCTTGTCCGCCATTTGTAGCAGCCGATCATTTGGAATAACGATCAATGTATCGACCTGGCCCTTGAGCGCTTCAATGCCAGTCTTGGCCAATTGAGCGCGGCGGGTCCCTTCAAAGGTGAAGGGACGGGTAACTACTCCAATCGTCAGCGCGCCTAATTCTTTGGCGATCTGGGCGATAATAGGGGAGGCGCCGGTTCCAGTCCCGCCACCCATGCCAGAGGCGACAAAAATCATGTCGGAACCGCGCAAAACCTCGAGCAAATCTTCCGAGCTCTCTTCCGCGGCTTTGCGTCCGATTTCCGGATTGCCACCGGCACCGAGCCCGCGTGTAAGTTTGTCTCCAATACGGACGCGCGTTTTGGCTTTGGATAGCATCAAAGCTTGGTTGTCCGTGTTGACGGCTATAAAGTCTACGCCACCCAGACCCTCGTTGATCATGCGATTGACTGCGTTGCCGCCGCCACCGCCAACGCCAACGACTTTTATCTGCGCGTAATTTTCACCAGTAATCAGATCATTAACCATCGTAAGCTTTCCTTTTGAATCAGCACGTCGACCAACGCGTATGCCAAAACACTGACCTTAATTGTACGTGCATTTTATCCATATGCAAATCGATAAGTGACCAATAAATAAATCAAAGTATATAGCTACTCTTTAATCGTCTTGCGGCAAGAATCTCCTCAAGAAGTCGTTCATGACACGTCCCCAGCGCGATACCGGCAAGCCATTATTGCTGCTTGTTTCTGGCTCCAGAATGCTGTCCATTTCCAAGCCCAGCCGCAGCAATCCAACGCTGGTACTATATGATGGATTCCTAAGCGTATCCGCGATACCGGTTATCTTTTCCGGCTGTGCCATACGGACTGGCACGTTCAAAATCCGCGATGCCAATTCGCGATAACCGGGCAGTTGTGAGCTGCCCCCGGTAATGACAGCGCCGGCTCGCAAGAGCCCGGCGTAGCCGGATCGCTTTATTTCCTTCTCAGCCAGGTCGAAGATCTCTTCAAATCGGGCTTCGATCACCATGGCTAGATCTCGCCGCTTGACTTGCAAAATATCGCCACCGAAAGGCTCAACGGGAAAAACTTCATTGTCTCCAACGGTTTCCATATCGGCGTGACCACGTTGAATCTTGACCTGTTCTGCCAATTCGAAGGGTACGCGCATCCAATAAGTAATGTCTTGCGTAACATGGTTGCCGCCAACAGGAATAATGGCGGTATGCCAAACAGTGCCATCAATGAAAATGGCGAGATCAGTTGTGCCGCCACCGATGTCAATGACCACTGCGCCCATATCGCGCTCGTGGCTGGTCAAAACCGCATCGCCCGCTGCCAGCGGATTGAGAATGAAACGATCTACCAAGACACCTGCGGTTTCCACCGCGTCTTCCAGGTTTGCCAGCCCCGTTGTGGACGCGGTAATGATATGCGCGTCTACTTCGAGACGGAAACAATGCATGCCGATGGGACTGCGGATGCCTTCCTGGCCGTCTAGCGTATAGCTGCGCGGCACCACATGCAAAACTTCACGATTGTGCGGAATGGCAATGCCACGTGCCACTGCCATCGCCTTTTCCAGATCTTCTCCTTGTACGCTGCGCGGACCGACAATGGTGGTAATGCCGCGGCTGGTCAGTGAAGAGATGTGGCTGCCCGCAACACTCACAAAAGCGCGGTTGATATCGTAGCCGCTGGACTTTTCTGCTTTACGAACGGATTTGCTTATGGCGGCGGACAAGGCACTTACATCATTGACCACGCCTTTTTTCATCCCGGCGCTAGGTTCTATGCCCAGTCCAACAACGTAAATGTCTTCAGGACGAACCTCACCGACCACCGAGCAAATCTTGTGTGTGCCAACATCTATACCGACTACTAAATCACCCATATAGATCTAACGCCCCCATAATAACCTGTAGAACGGCGCATCAGGATTCGCTATGTTTAGTTCGGCAATTTCGATACCGCGCTTGTCGAGGTTATTGATATACGCCTGATAATCTCTAATCTTCTCACTCATGCCGGCGCCAGAATCGACGCCCATCCAGATCTGCCAACCACGACTGTTGGTCCAGCCCAAGCCGTCGATCGGGTCATATTCCAGGTTGGTGCCAGCTGGCAAAAACTCTTGCAAGCGCAATGCTCCCAATACCAAATCCTTGTCAAGATCCTGCAATTCCGTCAATGTCGCCGAAGGACGGTCAAAGGCGTCCACGACCACGTTAATGCGTAGTAAATCTGGCATAGCCGACCGCGCCGGCATGATCCGACCTTGTATATCAATCCAGGTTTCGTTGCCCGCTTCCGACCAGATGATGGCGGGCTGTCGCTCTTGTACCAATACTGTCACCAGATTCGGTGGCCAGCCCAACTCGATGGTCACATCGGCGATCGAAGAAGAGCGCAAGACGTTTTGGCGTACCGATTCCGCTTCCAACCAAAACATGTGAAAATCGGCAATGTTGGCGAAGGCAAATATTTCTTCCCGCGCAAGAAAATCGTTGCCTCGAACCTGAATTGACCGCACATAAAAAAGATCACTGGTGAAAAATAAGACCAGTATGACGCCAAACATCAAGAACATGATGGCGCTTGTCACACGCCAGCGCGTATACGATTGCGTCCTTTCGTTGCGCGCTACTGTTTGATTCGATATGCTACCGGGAGACGACCTATGCAAAATCCCTGGCGCACGTTCGGGTTGCCGCTTCTGAATCTGAACGTGACTGGCCACGGACGGTTTCCCCAGGCAACTTTGCTTGTAAGTCTGGCGTGAACAATATTAAGTTTACTATTGGTCCAAATTGCACGCAATCAGACTGACGGGGAATATCAGCCCCATTCGCCCAGGCACTGAATTTCTAAATCGAGCCGTATATCGAATGTCTCGATGACGCGTTGACGCACGTGGCGGATGAGCGCAAGATATGCGCTTGAGCTGGCGTCTTCACCGATATTGACGAAGAAATTGGCGTGGATCGGCGACACCTGTACATCGTCGATTCGGTAGCCTTTGAGATTGGCTGCTTCTATTAGCCGCCCGGCAAAATCGCCCGGCGGGTTCTTGAAGATGCTGCCGAGGCTGGCGCCGGGCGGTTGGGTGCGCTTGCGGTAGGCATTATATTCATCCATGCGCTGTTGGATCGCATTAGGCGCTTCAGAATGCAATTCGAAAATCGCCCGCAACACCATGAACTTCCCGTCGCAGCGACTTTTGAGCCTAGACCGCCGATAAGTATAATCCAGCTCGTCTGCGCTATACCAACGCTCTTCGCAATCCGCTTCGCAAACCAGCAGGCGTTGCAACGATGACGCCATATCACTCCCATGAGCCCCGGCATTATTGACGACGGCGCCGCCCACCGTACCCGGCACGGCGATCGCCCATTCCATTCCGCCAATTCCGTTTTCCTGGCAATAGCGCACCAATCGAATCAGGTTGGTTCCGCTACTTGCGCTTACCCGTTGAGCAGCACCCAGGTCTTGATGGTCGATTTGAGACGCATGATTGATCACGGTTAAACCACGGATGCCTCGATCCGAGACCAGAACATTGGCGCCGCCGCCGATGACGGTCACAGGCATATCAAGCTGCCAGGCTTGTCGCAAGATGTCGATCGCATCGTGGTAGTCTGGATCTTTGGCAATGTACAAGTAATCGGCAGGTCCGCCCAGCCGCGCCGCAGTGTAACGGGCCAGCGACTGTTGTAGCAGCACATCACCAACAAATGGCGAAGCCAAAGCGCTCATCATGCAGTCTCGCTGGAATCCAGAAAAAGCTCGGCAATCTGGTTGGCGTCGCCTGCGCTGCAAATGAGCACGACCGCAGCGCCCTTGATATCTTCTTGCAAGCGCATGACAGCATCCTCGAATGAGGGCACGTAGCGAACGCTGGGATGTTCTCCCATCTCGCTAACGAGCCTTTGGCTGGTAATCCGCGCAATGGGCGCCTCGCGCGCCGCATAAATCGGTGTTAGCAAAACGTGATCAGCGCAGTCAAAGGCGCTTACAAAACCGGACCAGAACTCTTGAACACGACTGTATGTATGCGGCTGCCATATCGCCCAGATCTGATGATGAGGATAGCGCTCGCGCGCGGCATGCAAGTTGACGCGGATTTCAGTGGGATGGTGCGCGTAGTCGTCGACAACGATTACATTGTCGCGGATACCACGGATGTCAAATCGCCGCGCGGTGTTTCTGAAACTTTCCAGTGCAGACGTGCCCGCTTCAAAGGTGACGCCACAAGCATCGGCGACGATCAGTGCGGCCAAAGCGTTGAGCACGTTATGCGTGCCGGGCACCGTCAAGTGCAGCGCGCCCAGCTCTGCTCCATCTCGCACAACCGTTGCGATTGTCTTGCCGTCCGACTGCTGCAGATTCGTCGCCCGCCATTTGGCATTGTGCTTGTTAATGCCGTAACTCACGGCTTCCAAGCCACGATCGCATCGATCATTTGCCAGGCTGGCAGCGGCGGTATCGTCGGCGCATGCCACCAAGATGCCATTGCTTGGCAGCAAAGCGACAAACTGTTGAAACGCCAGCTGAAGCTGTTCGGGCGACTGGAAAAAGTCGGGATGATCGTGTTCCACATTGGTCACAATAGCGATATGCGGACGCAGGCCGTGAAACATATTGTCATATTCGTCGGCTTCGATCACGAAGTATTCGCCTTGGCCGACGCCGGCGTTTCTGCCGGTGTTGCCCATAGTGCCACCGACGATGTAACTGGGATCTTTGCTGGCTTGCTGCAGGATATGCACGAGCATTGATGTGGTGGTAGTCTTGCCGTGGGTTCCGGCTACGGCGATACATTGATGTCCCTGCACAAGTGCCGAGATAAACTCGCGCCGATTATAAATGGGGATGCCACGTGCTTGCGCCGAAATGATTTCGACATGCTGCATGGGAACAGCTGAAGATGCGAGTACCAGATCGGCACCGCGAACATGGTCGGCGTGATGTCCGTGATATACACGGGCGCCATCTGCCGCCAAGGCTGCTGTGAGTGCGTTTGCATTAAGATCCGATCCACTGACCGGGAAACCGCGCTCCAGCAGAATGCGAGCAATCGCAGAAAGACCAGCGCCCGCGATGCCGATGAGGTGGATATGTTGTTCCGGAACCAGCCGCAGCATAGCGCTCTTTCTCAGACGATAAGAATCACAATCGCAAGCAGAACCATGATAACCAAGGCAAGCAAATCACCGGTGCCGGCCAATCCGCCGCCGAGCAAAATTGCCGGCATGGCTCCTATGCCCAGGAAACTGACCGATCCTTCAGCCGGGGCGGAGACAAGCTGCGCGAAAGGATAACGGTTAATATCGAGAAAATACCAGATAGAGCCCGCGATGAGATAACCATTGGCGAAGCCCGCCATTGCCCCCAGCAGACCGTTGCGCAGCCGGCTCACGCGCCCGGCGAGACTAACCCTGACCTCGCTGCGATATGCCAAAGTGACCAGCGCGATAAATATGACCAGTTGAAGAAGAAATATCTGCGCGTTGGTCAGCAGCAGATACAGGCTGCCGCGCAGCAGGCTATCGAATTGAAATAGGGCAAAGAAACCGAGCACGATGCCGGTCGTGCCGATCAATTCGCGCTGCCAACCACGCAAAGCGCCTGTCAGCGCGAAGAAGATGGCTGTTGCCCAAAGCAGTGAAACAAAGCTAATCATGGCGTTCGTTCTCGTTGGCGATCCGCGTACAAGCCGTCATTCTTCGCTGCGCCTTTCGCTCAGATCAAAACCAGAACCACAATGAACAAAATGATAACCAACAGCGAGAGCAGATCCCCTGAGGATCCAGGACCCTGCGCCAAAACGAATAGCGGCAGGTTGGCGATGGTGTGCGAGCTGAGCGAGCCGCTTTCCGGCGCCACGATATAGGGCGTGAGGGGATAGTCGTTAATGTGCAAGAAATACCATACTGATCCACCAATCAAATAGCCATTGGCCGCGCCGACAATGCCGCCTAAGACTTTCGACTGAAGGGGATCTCGCCCGTCTGCGCCTTGTGCTGCCTTCGCTTCGCTACCGATTAAAGCGCGGGTCTGGTAGGCAAAGAACGCGATTAGCAAGAGGATGGCGACTTGAACAATAAACTTCTGTTGTGCGGAAAAAAATATCAGCAGCTGCTGCCGAATTGCGACATCGAATTGATGCAAGGCAAATAGACCGAGCGTTATCCCCGCCATGGCAATGATCTCTTTGGTCCAGCCGCGCTGCAAGCCGACGACCGCAAAAAACGCTACGAAGATCCACATCAGCGTCACAAGTTCCAGCATATCAAGCCCCGCCAATTTCCAGTAGCAAGTCTGCCTGGCGCCGCGCGCCATGTGGAAATGCCAGCGCTTTGGATTTGGCCCGCATATCCGCGAGCCTATGCTCATCGCTGATCAACGAGATAATCGTATCGTATAGCTTTGCATTCATTTCGTCGTCATTCAGCCGCAATGCCGCGCCGCGATCGCTCAAATAATCGGCATTAACCTCTTGATAGCGCCAGGCGTACGGGTAGGGCACCAGAATCGCTGCCAAGCCAAAGAGCGGCAATTCCGCCAAGGTGCTGGCACCGGAGCGGCAGACCGCCAGATCCGAAGCGGCAAACGCCAAGCCCATGTCATCATGCAGATATGGAAAAGGATGGTAGTTGGAATGGTCTCGCAGCTTATCTACCTGGTGCATCGTGCGCTCCCAGTCGTGCTCGCCGGTGATGTGCAAAATCTGCAAATCGCAATTGAGTAATTCGGCCAGGCAATTCGCAAGGGCGATATTGATGTTTCTGGCGCCGCGGCTGCCGCCAAATACCAGCAAAGTCTTGCGCCCGGGATCGAGATTGAAGCGCTGCAATGCCGTCGCGCGCGTGGCGTGCAGGCGGTTTTCATGCAAGGGATAACCCGTGACCACTGCTTTGCCACTTGGGAAATACTTTGCCGATTCAGCTACCGTGATCGCTACGCGTGATGCGAAGCGCTGCAAGGCTGTGATTGTCAGGCCCGGTTCGATATCCGGCAGGTAAATCACGATAGGAATGCACAGCAGACGCGCGCCCAAGGCAAGTGGAAAGTTTGTCCAGCCGCCCGTAAGCAGAATGACTTGGGGGCGGATTTCGCGTAGCTTTAGAATAGCTTGCACCGTGCCCAAGGTAAGTTTGATCAGGCTAATACCCGCTCGCGCTGGATTGACGCCATGAATCGGGCCGGCAAAGAGCTCGTGATAGGCGGCAAAGGCGAGTCGCGATTCTTGCACCAGTTTGCGTTCCATACCACCTGTCGCACCGACAAACACCAATTGATGATCGTTACTGCCTTCGTCCAAAAGCACCCGAGCTGTCGCCAAAGCGGGGTAAACGTGCCCGCCGGTTCCCCCAGCCCCGATCAAGATTCGCAAACTCATTTCTCCGTTCCGAAGTTCGTTTTCGGCGCATCGCAACCCGCTGCACACTGAGCATCAGCCCAACCCCAACCATAACCACCATCAGTGACGAACCTCCAAAACTTATGAAAGGCAAGGGAACTCCGGTTGAAGGAATCGCATTGGTCATCACGGCGATGTTGAGCAGTGCCTGAATGATAATCCAGGAGGTAAAGCCAACGCAAAGCAAGGAGCCAAAATTATCGCGCGAATGGCGTGCCATCTGGAAACCCCGGATTGCCAGAGCAACAAACAGTGCCACGACCACTGCCGCACCGAGTACGCCGAGCTCTTCCCCGATTACCGCAAAGATGCTGTCAGTATGTGGCGCAGGCAAGGCACCGAATTTCTGCTCTGAATGGCCCAGGCCGACACCGGTCCAACCGCCTTTCATGAAGGCTGCGATGGCTTGTTGTGTATGGTAATTCGTCAAGGTCAGGTCGCTCAAGCCTGCGACAAAATCTGCGATGCGTCCCTGAGCGTAACCCAACCCTTCGATCAGCACAACGCTGACGCCAAGTATTCCGCCTGCTATTACCAGTAGATGAAAAAGATTCGCCCCGGCCACAAAGTACATGATGGTCGCGGTGACTGCGACAATGGCCGCCGAGCTAAGGTCGGGCTGGCGGGTGATCAAAAACGAGATGCTGCCGACAACTATAGCAAAAGGTACGAGCCCAAGGAAAAAACTGCCGACGCGCGTATTCTTCGAGCCTAGCCAGGCAGCCATATAGACGATTACGGCAAATTCTGCCAACTCGCCGGGCTGGAAGCGCCCGCTGACCAGAGAGCGCCGCGCGCCAAACTTGGGATCGCCGACGAATAGGACCGTGACTAATGCGCAGACAGTGAATGCCAGCAGCCAAACCGCAAATCGCTTCCAAAAGCGATAATCGACTGCGGCGAAGACTATCAACGCCAGGCTCGACAGCAGCACGTTGCGTAAATGCTCTTCAACGAAGAAACCGGAGGCGGTGCCATATTTGAAATTGCTCCAATCATAAGTCGAGCTATATACCATTATCGAGCCGATGGTGAGCAACAAGATAACGATCGCCACCAGGGGTTTGTCCAGCGTAGCGAAGAAATGGCGTTTGTGCAGCGCGAGAGGACGAGCACTATCATCATTGACAACAGTCAAGCCCGGACTACGCCGCAGCCTGCGCCGGATGCGCCGCCGCCGCGAATCGTTGATCGCTACCTGATCCGTCATGCCCTGTTCCCGTCGTGCCTACAGCATATGATCCATTATAGTGCAGATACCAATTGGCGAAAGTGCTGACCACGCGCTGCAAAGTCGGCATAAGCATCGTAACTGGTACCGCCGGGCGAAAATAGCACGACATCACCGGCCTCGGCCAGTTGCGACGCACGATGAACTGCAGCTTCGAGATTCTCGACCCGCGAGATCCGATTCGAATCGACGCGAAGCAGATCAAGTAAGGTCATCACTTTGGTGGCGACCTGTTTGTCCCCGTCTTTGCCAAAGATGACTATATGGCGCGCTTTCTGGCTGGCTAGTTGAACGGCACTTTCCCAAGGCAAGTCTTTATCGGCACCGCCGATGAGCAAAATAAGCGGTTCTTGGTAACTGTTTAGTGCAGCCAGCAGACGTTCAGGCGCGGTGGCGATGCTGTCATTGACCCAGGTAACGCCAGCAACGTAGCGTACGGGTTCCAGGCGATGCTCCACTGCGCGGAAATCTCGAACCGCCGCGCGCATCGTTTCCGGCATCACGCCCGGCCGCTTCACTGCCAAACCGACGGATCCGGTTATTGCACAGGCCGCTAATACATTGGACACGTTATGATCGCCGCGCAAGAGGATATCGTCGCGCTGGCAAACTACATGCGGGCTCATATCGTAACTGGCCGAACCCGCCACCACCAGCCGATTGCCGAGCATAAAGGCGCCAGCGGGCACCATGTCATAGCGGCTGAATGCCGCAATGTCGCCGACTACGAGTTGCTCCATTGCCTTGCTGCCCGGATCATCCCAGCCCAAAACAGCCACATCGGTAAGTCGTTGGAAGCGGAGGATATTGGCTTTGGCGGTGGCGTAATTTTCCAGCGTGCCGTGTCGATCCAGGTGGTTAGGCGTCAGATTCAAGACGGCTGCCACTTGTGGGCTGGAGGTCATCAATTCGAGTTGAAAGCTGGAAAGCTCCATAACGACCAGGTCATCGGATTTGATCTGAGGCAAGTCTTCGATCAGCGGTTTGCCGATATTTCCGCCCAGCCAAACTCGGTATCCCGCGGCTTCGAGCATGCGCGCAACCAGGGTTGTAGTTGTGGTTTTGCCGGCGCTGCCCGTGATGCCGATGACTGGCGCCGGGCAACGTTCCATAAACAGTTGCGCATCGTTGGTGAAAGGAATGTTGCGTTCGCGCGCCAATTTCAGGACTGGCAGATCCAGCGGTATACCGCCCGAAGCGCAGATGAAACGCGCGCCGATCAAGACTTCGTCAGGATGCCCGCCCAGGTAAAAGCGTGCGCCGGGAAATCGACTGCGGCGGATGCCCAATTCGCGGGCGCTGCGCTGATCTGTCACCACGACTTCTGCGCCAACCGTGGGCAACCAGCGGGCTAGCGCTTGGCCCTGCCGACCGAAGCCAAAGATGACGATCTTTTTTCCAGCCAGATAATCGGGTCGCGCCAAGACAGATGATCATCCTTTTCTTAAACCGACTGCTGCCGATCCGCGTGCGCCTAGCCTCGTCCTAAAACGGCGAGGGCCACTCCGACGAAAGCACTGAGAATGCCGATCAACCAGAAGCGCTGAACGATTTGCGTCTCGCTCCAGCCGCCCAATTCGAAGTGATGATGGATCGGAGTGCGACGGAAGGGTCGGATATCCACGCCATAAAAGCGCCTGCTAAGTTTTGCTGACGCAACTTGCAAGATCACGCTGACAATCTCCATCACCGGCACGATGGCAATTATCGGCAAGAGCAGCCACTGACCCGTCATAACTGAAACTGTGCCCAGGGTAGCGCCCAATGCCAGTGAGCCTGTATCCCCCATAAACAGCTGCGCCGGATGCGCGTTGTACCAGAGGAAGGCGAAACAGGCGCCAACGATAATAAAGCACAATTGGACGAGAAAGATCTGATCCTGCAAATATGCGATAACGCCGTATGCTCCGAAGGCGCTGGCCGAGATGATTCCGGCAAGACCGTCAAGTCCATCTGTGAAGTTAGTGGCGTTGGAAGTGCCCAGGATAATAATGGTGCTGAATAGAATGAATATTAGCGGATGAAGCGGGAGTTCTATTGGTATCAAAGGCAGGGGCATCGTGTTGGCGTAAGAAAAACCGACCTGCGAGATGACTATAGAGGCGACCAGCGACATGACAATCTGAATCGCGAACTTCAGCTTGCCGGACAAACCCTCGCCGATGTCGCCGCGCGAAGTCTGAATTCCTTCCCAATCGTCAAGCAAGCCCAGCAAGGCGAAACCGATCAAAACCGAGAGCGGCAGAAGGATGCTTCGTCCCGAGCCTTCTTCGACGATGTGCGAGATGTTTAGGGCTAGTGTGATCGCGATCGTCGGCAAGACTATCATGATGCCGCCCATGGTGGGCGTACCGATTTTCTTGGCATGATCGCTGTCCATCAGCTCGGCGCGAATCTGCTTGCCGAGCTTGAATCTATGCAATATTTCGACGAAGGGACCACCCCATATCACACCAAGCAAGAAGGTTACCCCGCCCACACTTAACGCCAGCGGTAAATGCCCATCCATCAGTATTGCATCCTTAACCACTGGCCGTTCGGCCGCCGGATGCCGAGTTTTCCAGGCTGCGACGGACCTCGTCCACTGGAATCTTCAGCAAGATCACCAGACGATCCGCCAAGCGCCGGAAAACCGGAGCGGCAACTTCGTGACCATAATAGTCGTCGGGTCGATCCAGTTTGACCAGCACCACTACTTGCGGGTCGTCTGCCGGAAGAAAGCCGACAAAGGTGACGATTGACGAATTCTGGCCGACTTCGTAATCCAGCGCTGTGGCAATACGGGCGGTGCCTGGTTTCCCTGCTATGGTATAACCGGGAAGCAGCGCCAGCGGCGCGCCTTCTTTCACAGTATGGATCAGCAACTTGGTGACGAGATCGGCGGTATCCTTAGATAAGACACGGCGAATGGTGATGGGCTGCGCGTCTTGTACACCTTCATCGGTGATCGCCTGCCGCACAACGCGCGGTTGCCGCATGATGCCGTCATTGGCGATTGCGGAAAAGGCCGTGATGATCTGAATTGGAGTCGTTTGCATTCTTTGGCCGAAGCTATTGAGCCCGACATAACTTTCCGCCCAATTGCTATCGCCGGGCACCCGGAGCTCGCCACTTTCTTCTGCAAAGAGATCAATGCCGGTCGATTGTCCCAAGCCAAACCCGCGCATTATGCTGTAAAATTTTTTTGCGCCCATTTCTAACCCGATGGTTGCCGTGCCAACGCTTACCGAGCGGATCAGGATTTGTGAGACATCGATGGTGCCGTGCTGGCGAAAATCGCGATTTCTAATGGTTAATCCACCGGTTCTAAGGCTGCCCTCGTCGTTATATGACCAGTAAGGCGTGATGGTGCCGGTTTCTAAAGCACCGGCGACGGTCAGCGCCTGGACGATAGATCCCGGCTCAAAAGCTTCATTAATGGCGGGATTCAAAAGAAGGTTGGGATCTTCGACTTCCAGAAAGCGGTTTGGATCCAGTGCGGGTTCATTGGCCATTGCCAGGACATCACCGCTGCGTGGATCCATCACAATGACAGTCCCGCGGAATGCGCCTGTTTCTTCCACAGCCCGCTTTAGCTCGGATTCGACCCAGAATTGAACATCACGGTCCAGAGTCAGCACGATATCCTGTCCACGTTGATCGCTGGGTAAATCTTGTGGCAGGTTCAGCGGGATATTGCTGATGGAGAGATCCAATACGCGGCCGGCCAAGGTGTCGTTATATGCGCCTTCGACTCCCAACGCGCCAGTCAGATTCTCATCAATTACGAATCCGATGACGTGCCCAGCCAGCGAACCTTGTGGATACAGACGGCGCGGAATCCGCTCCAGATCGAGCGCAATCTCATCCAGCGCGGCGATGGCTTGACCTTGTTCGGCAGAAATCGGGCCGGCGATATATTCCCAAATGTTATCACTGGCGATCCGACGGAGTAGCTCAAATTCATCGACATCGAGGATTAGCGACAATTCTTTGCGCAAATTCTCCCTATCCGCGACCAAGCTCGGGCTGACACCCACTCGATACTGCAGCACGTTAAATGCCATCGGTTCGCCATCGCGGTCATAAATCAGCCCGCGCTCGGCGGGGATCCGGCGGGTGGAACTGGTAATGGCGCTACCGCGACGCTCCATCTCTTGACGCACCGACCGCGGGAAAAACTGGAAATTCGCCAGATTGATGACCAGGTAGCCAGCCAGCAAAATCAGGAAGATGATCACGAAAGGAAGACGTGCTTGAATTGTCGCTTGCTGGGAAGATGTTCCTTGCATAGCGGCAGAATCTCGCTTTACTTGCCAAAGGCTTCGAATTGCGCGCGCAACAGCGAAAGCTGCTCTTCCAGCCAGCCGCCGAAAGTCTCATCATAGACGGGTAAGTTGTCTACATTATTGCTGGTGCCAGCAGATGCGACAAAGGCTGTCCGGTTTTCTGGATAATAGCCTTCAATGACTACATAGTCGATCTCTGCATTGGTAGCCGGGCGGAAACCGATATCTTGCGCGCGTGCGCTTAAGCGCGGGACTGTTCGGTATCTGGCGATTTCGGCGATCAACTGCGCATTGGTATGTTTGAGTTCGTCGCGCCGCACGATCAGGTCTTCAATGGCGCGGTTGGTGATGGCAAACGATGCCACTTGAGAGAGATATACGCTGCCCAGGATCAGCAAAATTATGATGCCCAAGATCGCCACGGTGACCGCCTGATTGCGAGTTTGGAAGCGTCGCCGGCTAAAAGTATGTTGAAACCAGATTTGTGCCATTGTGGCCCGCTAGTTGGTCGTATCGGCGCATGACCGGCTCGCCTTTCGGCTGACTGGCGCCATATTCCAGCCTGTAAAATCACAATACCGCTTTGCTCGCGCACCCTATTTGGCCTGTCAACGTGAGTGAGCGCGACAACTCTATATGCTGCCGCCGAGCGGTGGTCCCACTACAAATGTATCAAACTCCCAATATTTCGCAACAGGAGTTCAACCGGATTCCAGCTTTTCCGCCACACGAAGTTTGGCGCTGCGGCTACGGGGATTGTTAGCGATTTCTTCGGCATCGGCGCGGATCGGCTTGCGATTCACCAGCCTAACCAGGGCAGCTTTTTCGATGATAGATGCCATGCCCGGCGGCGCGACGGTTTCGCTAGCCATATCGCGGAAGGCGCGCTTGACGATGCGATCTTCCAGGCTGTGAAAGGTGATCACCGCCATCCTGCCACCTGGACGAAGAAGATCAACAGCGGTAGGCAGAATCTGCTCTACCGCCTCTAGTTCGCGATTGACTGCGATACGCAACGCTTGAAATACTTTGGTCGCTGGATGGATTTTCGCCCGGCGCCGGCGACCAATTGTAACAGCCGTGATAAGCTGGGCCAACTCATCCGTGCTTGTGATGGGCCTGTGCTGGATAATTGCTCGGGCGAAATGTCGCGCTGCAGATTCTTCGCCATAGCGAAAGAACAGCTGTGCCAGGTCGTCTTCTGCCAGCGTATTGACAAGATCCTGCGCTGTCGGCAGGCCGGCAGACTGATCAAAGCGCATATCCAGAGGGCCAGGATGGCGAAAGGCAAATCCGCGCGCCGGATCATTCAGCTGCAGCGAAGACAAGCCCAGATCGAGAAGAATGGCATCAACTTTGTTCCAACCGCGGGCTAGCGCCTGTTGCTGCATCTGTAGATAACTGCGGCAACAAAAAGACACTCTACTACCATAAGGCGCCAGATGATGTCGGGCTGCGGCAACGGCAACCGGATCGAGATCCATTGCCAGCACATTTTTGACACCTGCTTCCAGCAAAGCGCGTGTATGACCGCCGGCGCCAAGCGTCCCATCTACGAGACGCTCTACCGTTCCATTTTCAGGCTGCAAGGCATCAATTATTTGTGGCAGCAATACCGGTATGTGTCCACTCATAAGATCGCAGGCTTGGTCGGGCAATGCTTCTTTGACACGGTGTTCGGGTCATGAGGAAGCCACTGGGCTACCGCCACGAGGACACCTAGTATAGCACAGACTTGCTTGCGTGATTTCTGAGCGCTGGCATCGAAAACATTCGCTGTTAATGCGGATCGTGCTAAAATTGGGCAAGCTTATCCGTCCATGCAGCAGGGTCACGAGTGCTGATGGAGTATCAAAAACCTCAACATATCGAGACAATTCTGAAGAACTTGCCGGCGAAACCGGGTGTATATCTGCTCAAGAATTCCCGGGGCAAGGTTGTTTACGTCGGCAAGGCGAAACGCTTGCGCAATCGCGTGCGCAGTTATTTTACGACGCTGGCTGATGGCAACAATAAGACCTTGCGCATGCGCGATGAAGTAGATGATATTGACTTCATCATCACGGAAAACGAGTTGAAGGCGCTGATCCTCGAAGAGACACTGATCAAGAAGCACAAACCACGCTTCAATATCAATCTTAAGGATGACAAGCGCTATCCCTATATTCGTGTCAGTTGGAAAGACGCCTTCCCCAAAATCGAAACGACTCGCCGCGTGGAGAGTGATGGCTCACGTTATTTTGGTCCCTATTCTGCGATGTGGGCCGTGCAGAATACCTTGCGGGTTTTGCGGCGCGCCTTTCCTTATCTGACCTGTGACCGCGAGATCAATGGGCAAGATGAACGCGCCTGCCTCTTTCATGATATTCAATTGTGCAATGCTCCCTGCATCGGCGCCGTCAACCGCGATGAATACCGGCAAATGATTCAGGAATTGATGGACGTGCTCAATGGCAGGGCGGAAGACGTGCAAAAGCGACTGATGAATGAAATGATAAAATCCTCGGAACAGTTGAATTTCGAACGAGCGGCAGGCATTCGCGATCAACTCAAGGCGATCGACTATATCACCAACAAACACAAAGCCGTGGGTAAACATATGACCGACCACGATGTTATCGCTTTGGCACGCGAAGATCGTGACGCCACGGTGCAAATCATGTTCATCCGCAACGGCAAACTGATCGGCAGCGATTCGCGCATGATAGACAATACCGAGGATGAAACTGATGCGGCCGTCCTGGAACAATTTATCAGCCAGTTTTATGCCACCAGCAGTAATATCCCGCGCGAGCTGATTTTGCCAAGCGAGGTGGAAGAAGCACGAATATTGGAACGATGGCTGAGCGACAAACGCCAGGGCGCAAAGGTTTCCATTCACGTGCCACAACGTGGAGACAAGCGAAAGCTGATTGGTTTGGCGCAAGAGAACGCGTTCGAAAGCCTGCATATGATGCGCGCCCAATACGAGGCGGATACGACCAAGCACGAGCAAGCTATGGCAGAATTGCAAGAGGCGCTGGCATTGCCAAGAATTCCCAATCGCATCGAATGTTACGATATCAGCACCACGCAAGGCACGGCCATTGTTGCCAGCCGAGTGGTTTTCACGCGAGGGGCGGCGCGCAAGAGCGAGTATCGGCGTTTTAACATCCGCTCGGTAGCGCATGGCGGATCGGATGATTATCAATCGATGTGCGAGGCATTAACGAGACGCTTCCTGCGCTGGAAAGCCGCTGTCGAAGCGGAGGACGCGTTGACCCCAGATGGCAAGGACAAAGACGAAACCTGGCGAATGTTGCCGGATCTATTGTTGATTGATGGTGGCAAAGGGCAGCTCAATATCGCCAAAGGCGTGCTGGAAGAATTTGCATTGTCCGATCGTGTGCCCGTGGCGGCGCTGGCAAAGCGCATTGAAGAGATTTTCCTGCCAGATCGGCCTTTATCCGTTTTGCTGCCTCGTCGCAGCGAGGCACTCTATTTGGTGCAGCGGGTGCGTGACGAAGCGCATCGCTTTGCCATCAGCAGCCACCGCAATCGGCGTCGCAAAATGAGTATGGCCAGCCGTTTGGAATCCATCCCCGGTGTCGGGCCAAAACGGCGCAAGGTCTTGCTGAAACATTTCGAAAACTCGATCGACAATATCAAGGGCGCCAGCGTCATCGAACTAACAGAAGTCAGCGGCATCAATAAAGAAGTGGCTCTCGCGATCAAAAGCCATCTGGACTGACAGGTTTAGATCTGCAATTGATGTACATGGCGGACAAAATCTTGGCCCCGCAAGATCTCCATCAGGGATTCTGGCAAAGCCTCATCAAAGTTAAGCACGGTCAGCGTATGGCCACCGGGTTCAGCGCGGCCCGTATGCCAGCTGGCGATATTGATTCCGTATTCCGCCATCAGTGTGCCAACACGGCCGATCACGCCGGGCTGATCGAAACTGCCCATGATGAGAAGATTACCGCGCGGCTCGAAGTGGATGCGATAATCATTGATCTGTAAGATATAAGGTTTCTGTCGATCAAGCAGGGCACCGGCAATGCTGACTTCTTCCTGATCCTTCAGGGTTATCTGACAAGTGTTAACATTACTGTATTCGCTGATCTTGATGCCCTTGGCCTGTGTAATCTGCCAGCCATGCTCCGTCGCCAAAACCGGCGCATTGACGTAACTAACCTTTGTGCCGTGGATTGGCGTCAGCAGGCCTTTCAAGATACCGACGGTCATCGGTTTGATGAGTCCGTTCATATCGTCGCCGATAATCTCGATGGCGATGCGGCGAATCGGACTGCGCGCCAACACCTGGTGCAAGCTGCCGATGGTTTCCGCTAGTTGCATATAAGGCCGGATGTCCTGGTAGTTCACGCCCGGCAAGAGCGGCAAATTGACGACATTGCGATAATCGCGATCGTCCAGGGCGTCAATCACCTGCCTGGCGATTTGAATGGATAAATCTTGCTGAGCTTCGGCAGTGTTGTCGCCGACGTGCGGCGTATGGATCACTTTGTCCAATCCGATCAAGGGGCTGCCAAAGGGCGGCTCTTCATTCCAGACATCTACCGCCACGCCGCCAAGTTGGCCATCTTGCAAAGCTTCGGCCAGCAACGTCTCTTTGATGACGCCGCCGTGCGAGGTGTTTATAAAGCAGGCGCCGCGCTTCATCTGCTGAAGCGATTTCGCAGTAAGGAAGTCGATGGTTTCTTGCGTCGCCGGCACATGCATGCTGACATAATCGGCGCTAGCCAGCAACTCTTTTAGTCCCACCAGTACGATGCGCTTGTCATTGATCCGTTCTTCCCGAAGATAGGGATCACAGGCCAAGACTTTCATGCCAAATGCCAGACATAAATGCGCGACCCGGTGGCCAACCCTGCCCAAGCCCACGATTCCGACGGTCTTGCCTTGCAGCTGCCGGCCAACCTGCTGCTGACGATCAAAAAGCCACCAGCCTTCGCGCAGGCTTTCGTGGATGCTCGGCAAGTTGCGATTGAGCGCCAACATCAGCGTCAGGGTGTGCTCGGCAGCGGCAACGGCACTAACACCGGGGATGTTCATGACGAGGATGCCGCGCTCTGTAGCGAATTCGATATCGATGCCGGTCAATCCGGCGGACATGCGCGCGATCAGCTTCAAATGGGGCGCATCTTCCAGCAGCGGCGCATCCAGCTTGAAATCGGAGCGGGTGATAATGGCTGTCGCGTCACGTAAGGCGGAGCGGACATTGGATGTCTTGGGCGGCACGACCTTGACGCTGAAATTGTCGTGTTCCTCGAGCAGGGCGATGCTCTCCTGTGTCAGGTCCGTGGCGATGAGAATACGCTGTTGGCTCAAGCGAAAAGACCTTTCGATTTGAACTCACGCAAGATGTCATACAAGCTATCGTATAGCTTGTCGTTGATACCCCCGAAATCATCAAGCTGGGAGTGCGAGAGATCGGGCACAGTGTAACAGGCCATGCCCGCCGCGATAGCCGATTGTGTACCCGCCGGACTGTCTTCCAACGCCAGGCAGTATTCCGGCGCGTAACCGATTTGTGCAGCGGCATGCAAATAAATATCGGGAGCCGGTTTGCCCCGTGGCATGAACTCCGCCGAATAGCGCTCTGGAATAAGGCTCTCCCAGCCCATCAAGTGCACAAAATGTTCGATAATCACCTGTGCCGAACTTGACGCGATAGCCCGCGGGATACCCTGCTCCGCGACATAACGGACGATCTCGTCCGCGCCGGGACGCGGTTTTATCTTCTCCCTTGGCATTTGTAAGACCCGAGATGTGATGGAATTGATGATAGCGGCAGCTGATTCGCCCACGTCGGGATAGTGCTGATAAATGATCCGGGCAAATTCGTCGACGCGGACGCCGATGGTTTGTTCGCGCACCTCATCGGCATAGGTATAGCCGCAGGACTCGATCATCTCTAATTCGGTTTCGTACCACAAAGGTTCCGAGTCGACGAGCAAGCCGTCCATATCGAAAATGATTGCCTGGTAACGCATATTCAGTTGATGTCCTTGAATTCGCCTATAAGTTGTTGACGGAGGCTCTGCTGCTGGAAGATGACTGCTTGCTGCCCGCAAATCTGTCGCATACCTTTTCGATATAACGCTTCGTATGGGCTGCCCACTATTGTCTGCCAACCAGAACGTCCGCCAGCAATGGGCAATATCGCCGCCAGAGATGAGGCACGCAGGAAGATATCGGATTCCGCCTCGACTTTGTCCCGCGCCACCACGCCGCCGTATCCGACGAAGAGATCCACCCAATCCTTAGTCGCCAGATCGCTGGCGCCGTCGCCAATCATCATGCGCCGGCCCGGCAAGTCGCCAGCAAGCTCATGGATAATATTGGCCTTGCCACTCGAGATCGTCAGCGGACCCTCGTTGTAATCTAGATAGGTCTGCGCCTGCTGCGCCTGCGGTTCATGATAGCGCCACCAATCGCCAGACAGCTCATTGTATTCCAGTTCGACCGCGCGGATCTGTGCCGGATCGACACCCAGCCGCCGAGCGAATCCCTTGACCGCATCAATCAGACCGCCGCTGATGATAAAGACCTGCTTGCCCAGGAATTGCAACGCCGCGATCAATTCATCTGCATCTTCCACCGCCGTTTCCCAATAGCGTTCCTCGATAGCTTTTAATTGGGCGCGTGTCGGGCGGATTGCCTTCAGCCGCTTGCCATATACCTCGGAAAGATCTAGCTCGCCATCCATCGCCTTGTTGGTCAGCAAGCCGACGCGGCCTTCTTCGCCTTTGAGCCGGGCCAGTTCATCGATGCCTTCAATGCTGGACAGTGTGCTGTCGCAATCAAAGAAAATCAGGTCGTAGCTTGCCCATACCATAGTGCGCAATCCAGTGCTGCGTTTGGCCCATTAAATCGTCGCCATTATATCCGCTTCGAGTCAAATGTGTACAGCCGTCCGAGTTGTGCTGGGTTCGATGCAGTGAACAAGAAACCAGGGCTATTGTGATTGCCCTGTTCTGGCTCTGCCGCTGCTTGAATACCGCTAACCCCTGCATTATAATCAAATCCTGATTTGGTTAGCCCCGGCAATTTTAGCTAAACTAAGGAGCCTGCCCTTGGCTCGTAAGCCAGCGGATCAATCAGTTGATCGTGAAGATATTTTGTGGGCGGCAGCGGATGTTCTGCGACGCAAGGGCTATGATGCGACAACGATGAAAGACATCGCCGCACAAGTAAACCTGACGGCGGCCAGCTTGTATCATCACTTCAAGAACAAGGATTTTTTGCTACTGAACGTGCTGGAACTCGGTCTGGATTTGAGCATAGGGAAGTTGGAAGAAATTGCTGCCTCTGATTTCAGCAACGCGGACAAGTTGGCGGCCATGATCCGGTCGCATATCGTCAGCGTTACCGGCAATGTTACCATCGGCGCCGCCATGGTCTTCGAGATCAGATCACTGTTGAACGTGAGTGCCAGCAGCAAGAATGGAGACAGCAAGTTTCATGCCGAGTTCGTCGAGCGCCGCAATCAGTTTTTTGTCCGCCGCGATTATTTCGAGAGCTTGTTCCGCAATACTTTGGCCGCGGGCATTGCAGCCGGGGAGTTCCGCCTGGTGGACGCGGCGATCGTGACCAAAACGATTCTGGGCGCGCACAACTGGGTCGGCGTTTGGTTTCGCGAGGGCGGTCGGCTTTCCGGCGACGAAGTCGCGGATGTGATGGTGGATCTGTTTTTGTCGGCGTTGCGGGTGTAGGGATTTTGAAGCGCATGGAAAAACGACAACTCACACCCGACTTGCCGACTTACGAATGTGGGCAGACTTTCCTGCAAATCTTAGATGGCTTGCGCTATTCACACTATAAGGCAATGGAAAAGGAAGTTTATTCGCATATCCGTACACCGCAAAATCCCGTCAATTGGAAAGACCCGGAAGAATGGATTCCGCAGAGATTAACCGCTGAAACAAGCGATCTAGCGTTGCGTTTATGGCGTGAGTCGGAGCGTCTCGTCAATCCGCGTTACACCTTCGGCCCCATGTATCTTTGCACAATTCACAAGCTTTTTTCGCTGCAAGACGGCATTATACATTTGAACGAAACGGGCTGGAAATTCATTGATAACGATTTGGAAATCCTGGCAGAAATCGATGACCATGAGGGCTTGCTGCTAATCTTGTCGGAGGTAGCGGACAAAGGCCCCGGATTCCGTCGAGATTTTTTGGAAGGATTTGTGCACTTTTGCCGCACGCGCACGACCACGATAAGTGAGAATTCAATTAAGTCGGGTCTTACTTTGCGGCTAAGTAACCTTGTTCAACGAAACTTGATCAAAAAACGTGGTGTTTCGTATGAGATCACCGACGCGGGCATTACCTATCTTCAGCGGAAGCCAATCAACATCAACATGTCTGCTTCAGCAGGGTTGGTTCAGGCTGGTCAAACAAAACAGGGCCGGACTGAGTACGATCCAGAGCTTGCCAACCTGATAAGGCAGAAAAACTGGACGGCGCGGCGGCAACTCCTTGAATTTCTGCAAACGATGAACCCAATCATGTTAGAACATCTTATCAAACACCTGCTGGAAGAAATGGGTTACGACGATGTCGAAGTGACTCCCGCAAGCAACGACAAAGGCGTCGATGTCTTCGCCAATATCGCATTAGGCATTAGCAAAGTCAGAGAAGTTATTCAAGTTAAACGTCAAAAGGGCCCTATCGGCCTACCAATTCTTGCTCAACTCCGAGGATCGCTACACAACTTTGATGCCGTTCGCGGCACTATCGTCACCACCGGCAAATTCTCTAAAACCGCAAAAACTGCCGCGTTCGACAAAGGCGCAGCGCCAATCACATTGATAGATGGTGCCAGGCTGCTCGACCTGCTAATCAAATATGATATAGGTGTTCGCCGGCGAGAAATCAGGATCCTCGAATTCGACGAGGAAAGTTTGCGTCAATTTGAAACGGAAGAGTTATCCGACTAATGGCTGACGCGCAGCTCTTGCGCGAGAACGGTGACGATACGCATGCAAAGAATCCTGATAACAGGCGCTAACCGAGGCATCGGTTTGGAATTGGCGCGCCACTATCTGCAAGACAGCGATGTCCAGATTTTTGCCGCTTGCCGCAACCCGCAAAACGCCCAACAGCTGCGAGAGCTGGAAAATCTATTTGCCGGTCTGCTGCGCATCGTGCAAATCGACATCAATAGTGAGACGTCGATCAAAAATGCGGTCGACACAATAGCTGCGCAGGTTGATGGTCTGGACCTGCTCATCAACAACGCCGGCATCTACCCCAAAGGCGCGCATCAATCGTTCCATTTGGGACAGTTGTCGGCAGCGGACGTCTCTGAAGTTGTCACCACCAATTCCGTCGGTCCGCTGATGGTCACGCAAGCCTTTCGTCAACTCTTGCAGAATGGCGAGCGACCGCGTGTGGTCATGATCTCGTCAGGGCTGGGATCGTTGACTAGCGCCACCGGCGGATCTTATGGCTATCGCATGAGCAAAGCGGCTATGAACATGGCAGCACGTGTCTTGTCACACGATAGCGCCATGAGTGGAATCATCACTATCACGACGCATCCGGGCTGGGTGCAGACGGATATGGGCGGGCCCTCCGCCCCGACAACACCAACGGAATCAGCAACGGGCTTGAAGGCTCTTTTCAGCCAATTGACCTGCGACGACAATGGAAAGTTCTTGCTTTACGATGGTACCGAGCTGGATTGGTGAAAGCTGACGCTTCACTGATTTAACGTTCGACCTCTGTGAAAGGCGAAGGAGTTGATGGGATACGAAATCAAGAAAGCCGCTGTAATCGGCTCCGGGACAATGGGCGGTGGCATAGCATCCTTGCTCGCGGGCGTCGGCATTGAGACGCTGCTGCTGGATATTCCGCCACAAGGCAGTTCACCGGCGGACGGACCGAAGCTGCGCAATTCTATCGTCAATGCTAATCTGATAGCACTGCAGAAGATGCGGCCCGCGCAGCTTTATAGTCCCGATGATCTGGACAATATCCGTGTCGGCAACATTGATGATGATCTAGAGCAGGTGGCCGATGCCGACTGGGTGATCGAGGTGATCGTCGAGCGGCTGGAAATCAAGCGTGGGTTGATGGCTCGGTTGGTTGAGCTTGTCAAGGACGATGCCATCGTGAGCAGCAATACCTCTGGTATTCCCATCCATCAGATCGCGCAGGGATTGCCCGAGACTTTTACTCGGCGATTTCTGGGCACTCACTTCTTTAATCCGCCGCGCTATTTGCGCTTGCTGGAGATCATCCCGCACGCCGGAACCGATCCGTCAATTGTTGAATTTATGATGCGTTTCGGCGCGGACAAGCTGGGCAAGGGCACCGTGCGCTGCAAAGATACACCGAACTTCATTGGCAACCGATTCATGTCGCTATCGGGCATGCAAGCGACCAACTATGCGCTCGATCATGGTTATACCGTTGAGGAAGTTGATGCCTTGACTGGCCCGCTGATCGGACGCCCAAAAACCGCCACCTTCAACTTGAACGATCTGGTCGGTTTCGATATCGCGGTCGGTGTGGCGCGCAATCTTTATCACGCTATCCCCGATGATCCGGCACGCGAGCTACTGCTACATCAGAAAAACGCCGAGCTTTCGGACGAGTTGCTGGAACGTGGCTGGCTGGGACGTAAGACCGGCCGCGGGTTTTATCACATGCGGCGCGAGGGCGGCAAGAAAGAATTATGGGCCTTGAATCTGGACACGCTCGAATACCAACCGCCTAGCAAACCGCGTTTTGACAGCGTCGGCCAGTTCCGCAGGGTTGAGCCTCTTGGAGAGCGCATCCGTTTGTTAATCAACGCCGACGATCGGGCCGGCCAGTACCTATATCATGTGCACGCCTTCCTGCTGGCTTATGCCTCACAACGGGTGCCGGAAATCACTGATAGCGTCGTCAATATCGACAAGGCGCAAAAATGGGGTTTCGCGCATCAGCTGGGACCCTTCGAAATTTGGGATGCGATTGGCGTGGCGGAAACGGTTGACCGATTCGAGACTGACGGTTACCCGGTGGCAGAATGGGTAAAGCAAATGCTTGCCGCGGGAAACTCCACTTTTTATCAGCGAGACGACCGGGGCAAAGTCGTCGGTTACTACAGTCCGCAAGATGGTGAATATCTGCCTTTGCTCAAAGACCCACGCGAAATCACTATCTCAGACCTTAAGGCTTCGGGCGCGCAACTATTCAGCAATGGCGATGGCTCGGTCTATGACATGGGCGACGGCGCCTTGCTCTGGGAATTCAATACCAAGCACAATAGCATCAGCGGCGGGTTAATTGAATCAGGCTGGAAAGCATTGGAGTTGCTGAACGAGAGCAAATTCAAAGCGCTGATCGTCGGCAACGATGGCGAGCGCTTTTCCATCGGCGCGAACCTAGATCCATCGGCCTTGATGGCCGGCGTCGAAGGCATCGAAAAAGCGCTGATCGCCTTGCAAGACTTGACGCAAGCATTGCGTTACGCGCCCAAGCCGGTTGTTGTCGCGGCGCACAATATGGCGCTGGGCGGTGGCGCGGAGCTGGTCATGTCGGGCACGGCAGTAGTAGCGCACGCAGAGCTATACATGGGCTTGGTAGAGGCAGGCGTTGGTCTGGTGCCGGCGGGTGGTGGTTGCAAGGAGCTGGTGCGTCGCCAGGTGAACCCATTGGCGCTGATCGGCTCGGGTGACATCTTGGCTGGTCTGCAACGAGCATTCGAAAACATCGCGACCGCGAAGGTCAGCGAGAGCGCCAAGGGCGCTAAATCTCTGGGCTTTCTGGCCGGATCGGACAAGATCGTTATGAACCGTGCTTATTTGCTGGGCGAAGCAAAATCTCTGGCGCTGGCGCTCAGTGAGACCTATCAGCAGCGTAAGCCGGAGCCGGTTTACGCGGCCGGGCGCGATGCTTACGCGGCCTTGTTGCTGGCTGTGGCAAGATTCAAGGAAGCAGGTTATGCCAGCGAACATGACGCATTGATCGCGCAGAAACTGGCATATGTTTTGACCGGCGCCGGCTTGGCAGAGCCGCAGTGGGTAGATCAACAATACTTGCTAAATTTGGAACGCGAGGCCTTCCTGGGCCTGATTATGGAAAGCAAAACGCAGGAACGCATCATGCATATGCTGCAAACGAACAAGCCGTTGCGGAATTAGGTGGTCAGCTTAGTCTCGAAACGGCGGAACGACTCCACTCGTTTCAGTCGTCTCAAATCGGGCATGGTTTTGACGATCTGCGCGGCGTGAAGATGCGGCTGATAAGGCCTTTTCGCGTGCTCTCTGAACAGCCGATCAAGGATTTCTTTGGGATTGTTTGACTCCAACGATCGCTTTAGCCGACCAATTCTGGCTTTGGGCGCCCACTGCTGGATGACATCGCGGACGGCTCTGTAATCAGCGACCAGCCAAGTCTCCAGTTCGGCCTCAATACAAATCAGTTCGATACAATCCAGATCAACGCCCGCCTCGCCAAGCGACTCGAAAATCTTTTTCCTGTCTATGTGTCGGCACGGGTCTTCCTTGCGCTTGAAGCTGGGGTACAGGTCCCAGATGATAAGCGTTTTCTCGCATCCATCCGCGAGGAGCGCTGCTGCGGATTCGCCACACTCGGCGAGCAAGTTTCGCTTGTTGCCGAGCGCATCGGGCACAACCGCAATGTCTGGTCTGATCCGCTTTGCCAAATGCGCGCATACCTTGAAATCCGGGCCCTCGTCGGCGCATTCGAATATCATGCCGACCTTCATGCCAGTTCCCGATTGCGCAGCCTTCCCGAACTCATGAGACGCCCGGGTCCAAAGCGTTCTTTCCAGCGGTCCAGCTCCCGGCATTTATCTGGTCGAGTGAATGTGGGTGTCCCATCCCTACGCTCGACCAGCACGATATGCGAGAGGTCGAACAAGTCTAGCAAGTATGGAGAATGAGAAGTCAATATGATCTGCGAGCGTCCACTTTCAGTAACTCTGCGGATCTCTTCGACGATTAGTTGCACTGAACGCGGGTCAAGACCGTTTTCGATTTCCTCGATTATGATGAAAGGCGGTGGATTTGGATGGCGGAATAGCGCCAGCAAAGCTAGAACACGCAACGTTCCCGTAGACAACATCCATCCGGGTACTTTGAAATCCTGCTCGGACATTTGCAGATAAACCGCGCGTTCCAGTTCCGATGTCAGCCTAGGTTGCAGGTCCTTAGCATAGGGAAGCACGAACTGAAGCGTCTCGATAATGCCCTCAAAAGCGTCTTCGTCGAATGTTCTAATGTCAAGCAGGTATTCCGCAATGTTCGCGCCATTAGAATCAAGTCGAACAGCGCGGCCCGCGCGTTGTTTAGTGCGTGGGTCTCCCATTAGCCATGGGTTTAAAGTTACGAACTGCCAGTCGAAGTTGATTTCAGTCATGCGAAGAACATCAAATCGTTTATCGTTCTCCGTAGACACCTCCGCATAATAGTATGCGCCTTTGTCAGAGATTATCGCGCGATCAGGAGATACTCCCATTCGTTGCTTCTGATTCATTGTCTGAATTGTTCCATCAGGGTGACGTTCAAGCACTTTACGCCCCTTGTAATAGACAATTTCCTTTTCAATGCAAATCAATTCTCCGCTTGGCGTCCTATTTACCGTCATAACCGTTTTATAGTTTGATGACTTAGCCGTCTTATAGATTGATGAATCAACATGACCGCTCAACTCAAACTCGATTGGATTAGCCTTATGTATTTGTTGTGATTGAATTCCACCGTATTCCAAAGGCGGGTTGGTGGCATATTCAAAGCCGCGCCATTCTTTCATCGCTTCGTCCAGCCCATCGGTCACGATACGCTGATAGGTCTGCAAGCCTTCAATTAGGCTGCTTTTGCCTGAGCCATTGTCGCCAATCAGTACTGTCAGCGGCGTGAAATGCACAACGCCGCTATCACGTACTGCTTTGAAATTCTTCAGCCGAAAGGACTTCAGCGCCAATTTGTTCGCCATGTCCTTGTCCCGTCTCTTTCCTTCTGAATCGTATTCTGCGCTTCTACTTTATCCCGTTTTCTCGTCAATAGAAAGGTACGCGCATTCGAGGGCAATCGCTTCAAATTATTTTTTACCACAGCCGCTCGGCGGCAGCGATAAGGTCTGTCGCGCTCACACAAAATATCAAACCTACTGCTCGAGTGAGCATAGGGGTTTGTTAAAAAAGAGGCACGAAGGACACAGAGTTTAGTTTTTCAGGGCAAGATTCCTCTGAAATCTGCGTACTAAAGGGTGATAATGCCCGGTCACTGAAGCCCACTTGGAGGTGCAAATACACAATTATTTTTTCTGAAAGGCTTTTCTCTGTGCTTTCTGTGCTCTCAGTAGTACCAAGTTTGTCGTGCGAAAATTCATGCCGAATCTAACCCCCCTCAGTCCCCCCATAGCAATGGGGGGAAGTTTGTACAGACTGTTGAGACCGCTTACAAAGCGGCTGACTCCCTTCTCCAATGCTTTGGGGAAGGGCTGGGGATGGGGTTAGAAAAGCGGCAATCTCAAGTTCGCATTACTTACTTGGAACTACTTCTGTGTCCTCTGAGGTTAGATTTTGGTTTGAATTTGCGACATATTGATGGACTATGATTTTGAAGCGATTGCCCTGACGTGCATTCGCGCCCGGCGCATTGACCTTTCGCCGAGATTTGCTACCATATTCACACCTTCTGCGAGCTAGTCACAAGGAGACCAATATGCGCCAGGCAGTCATAGTCGCAGCTTCACGCACTGCAGTCGGCAAGGCCGTGCGCGGCAGCACAAAAAACGCCCGTTCCGATGACATGGCGGCGGCGGTGATCGCGGATCTGCTGCGGAAAACCGACGGCGCGCTCGATCCACACGAGATTGATGACGTCATCTTGGGCTGTGCCATGCCGGAAGGTTCACAAGGCATGAACTTCGCCCGCGTGATTGCGCTTCGCGCCGGTTTGCCCGTCGATACACCCGGCCAGACTGTCAATCGCTTTTGCTCCAGCGGACTTCAAACCATCGCTCTGGCAGCTAACAGCATCATCGCCGATCAAGCCGATGTGGTGATCGCCGGCGGTGCCGAATCCATGTCGTCGGTGCCGATGACCGGACATCATCTCAGCCCCAATCCGCACATGGCTGCGCATGACCCGAACGTCTATATGAGCATGGGATTGACCGCCGAGCGCGTCGTCAGCGAGTTTGGCATCAATCGCGACGAAATGGACGAATTCGCCTACCACAGCCATCGCAAAGCGGCCGCAGCTACGGATGCCGGTTTTTTCGCCGAAGAGATCTTGCCTTTTGCATGGGAAGAGACAGTGGTCGGCGAGAATGGCATGCCAACCACCGTCAGCAAATTGCTCGACCACGATGAGCATCTGCGCCGCGAGACCACTTTGGAAGCGCTGGCCGGTTTGAAACCCGTGTTCAAGCTCAATGGCTCCGTCACTGCCGGCAACTCCAGTCCGCTCAGCGATGGGGCAGCCGGCGTAATCGTGATGGAACGCGAGAAAGCCGAAACACTCGGATTGACTCCCCTGGTACGATTTGTCGGATTCGCGGCGGCGGGGGTTCGCCCAGAGATTATGGGTGTCGGTCCTATCAAAGCCGTGCCTAAGCTGCTGCAGCGCTGTGGCATGACTCTCGACGATATCGATCTCATCGAACTCAACGAAGCCTTTGCCTCGCAATCTTTGGCCGTAATGCGCGAGTTGGAAATGAATCCCGAGATCGTCAACGTCAACGGTGGCGCGATTGCCCTGGGTCACCCGCTGGGCTGTACCGGCGCCAAGCTGACCGTGCAGATCATCAACGAGATGAAGCGGCGCGGCAGCGATTATGCCATGGTGACCATGTGCATCGGCGGTGGCATGGGTGCTGCCGGGATATTCCAGAATCTCAACTAACGGTAGAATTAGCCGGCTTGTTTTTTGTCAGCAAGGGCAGCCGGAACTCCACGGTTGTTCCGCGTCCTGCGCCGTCGCTGTACAGAGCAATAGTGCCACAATGCGCCTCAATGATGGTACGGGCGATGTCCAATCCTAATCCCGCGCCGCGACTTCTGGATTGGTCGGCGCGGTAGTAGCGCTCAAAGATGTGCGGCAAGTCATCCGGGGCGATTCCCAAGCCATCGTCCTGCACTGAAATCTGGATACAATTGTTGTGTTCCACCCTTGCTAAAACGGTAACCCGGCCTCGCTCTGTGCGTTGTAGCGCATTGTGAATGATATTCCCCAATGCCTGACGTATTCGTGCCGGGTCAAGCAGGGGTACCGGCAATTGCGGTAGCGGAAGTAACGACAGGCTAGTATGCCGTGACTGTGCGTGGGTTTGCCAACGTTTGACTTCGCGGACCAACAGTTTGTCGATCGGGCATGGCTCAAGATGGAGTTGCATCTGGCCGGAGTCGGTCTCTGCCAGCCAATTCAAATCATTTACCAGATCACGCAACATCGTTACTTCCTGAACGATGCGCTGCGCCGCCAGCATTGGCGTCTGCAGATTATCCACCAGCCCTGTGGCTTCTAACTGAATGACGGTCAAAGGTGTGTTGAGTTCGTGTGAGACGTCATTTATCAGACGTCTTCGCATGTTGCGCTGTCTTTGCAGCGCGCTCGTCATCTGATTAAATGCCGCGCTCATCTGCGCCAACTCATGCGATGACGCGCTGGGGAGCAAGGTTACTTCATCACGCTGCGCAATAGCTTGCATTGCTCTTGTCAAGGCTGTAACAGGCGCGCTAATGCGTTTGGAAAGCGATGTCGCCAGCAACAAAGCAATTGCAATGATGAGCAGGCCGCCAAAAGCCGAACTAAGCAGCAATTCGCGCAGAAAACCGAGCGATTCTGTCGCCAGAAAGTCTTGATTAACATCTACAAACGCATAACCCACCGGCTGACCTGTCCGCAGATCAAGAATCTCCGTCCGCTGTACTTCTAAGCCTGTGCCTTGCTGTCCAGATTCAAGCACAGAAAAGTTATCCAGGATTACCCTTCCCTCGAGATCAACAATAACGACACGAATGCGGTCGATGTGAAACAACTCCGATTCTTTCCCGCTGTCTTCGCCTTCAGCTTGCTCTCGATGTTCAGATTCAGCTACATAGAGAAATCCCGCCTCCGCCAGAGCAATGTCCAGTGTTTTCCAGCCTCCCGACTGGGTATAGGCTTGGCTCAAACGTTGCGCCAAATTGCTCGTTTGATTGCGACCGAGTTCGGCCACAAAGGCATCGAACTGCCGCTGTGTGGCGAAGTAACCCAGTGCCAGACTCAACGAAACTGTCAAGGTAATTGTCAGAATCAGTACCCGCAGAATATGCCAGCGCAATGACCTCATGCGTCCTCCACCGCGAATCTGTATCCCGCCCCATAAACAGTCTGAATGGGTTGACGACCGCTTTTTGCCAGTTGCTTGCGCAAGCGCAGAATATGGTTGTCTATCGCGCGGTCGTAGCCGTCAAAATCATCCGGAAAAACCAGCGAAATAATCTGGTCTCTGCTGAGAACTTGATTGGGATGGCGCATAAACGCGGTCAGAATAGAAAATTGCGTATGGCTTAGCGCAATGGGGCGCTCGTCAATGATAACTTTCCGGGCCGCAATATTCAGGATAATGTTGTTGCAAGTTAATACTTGCTGAACCTGACCTTGCGCACGGCGCAACACGGCTCTCGCGCGGGCAACAACTTCTTCGGGGTCAAAAGGTTTTCCGATATAATCATCCGCTCCAGTTTCCAATCCCTTGATTCGTTCAGCCTGTGTATCTTTAGCTGTCAGAATAATTATGGGCACGTCCGATTCGCGACGCAAGGTATTGCAAACCGTAATGCCATCAAGGTTTGGCAGCATTAAGTCCAGTACAATCAAGTCGGGCGCAAGGCTGCGAGCAGAGGCAAGCCCTTCCTCACCATCATAAGCGATTTCAGCGCAGAATCCCGCTCGCTCAAAATACACCTTTACCCAGTTCGCGATGCGCCTGTTATCTTCAATGATCAAAATGGTTTGACACATCAGTCATCCTCAAATTCAATCGTGGAGGCGGGCGCCGCCGTTTCGACACCCGCCCTGAACATTGCTGTTGCTTACAGTCTTGTACAGTCTTGTATCAAAGCGCTGGAAGTTTCGTTAGTCGATGTTAGTCGCCATTGCTTTCATTGTTGCCATGTTCACCGCGACCTTTGCGGTTTCCATGCTCGTCATCACCCTCACCTCTTTCACTGCCCTCAATGCCACCTTCGCTACCGTCTTCTGCACTCTCTCCACCCGCGTGGGGAATAGGCCCGGGTCCATTGCAATCAAATACTTCCATATGGATTACATAGCCATCAAAGTAAGTCTCTGCAAGGTTTGGTTCATTGTCAACAGAAAGGCTTGAATTGGCTCGTTGTCCAGGGTTAAGATCTCCCAGTTTTTCGGGACCAAGCTCTGCGACCGTTTGTCTGCCTGACTTAAGGTGCGGCTCGGCTTGCACATAACAGAGTGTCTGTGTAGAAATGTTTTCCACAGTTCCGTAGATTGACCTTGTTGTCTCATCATATTGCACGGAAATCGCCAGGTCGCCAAGTACACCATCCCAGCTCTGGCCAAGTGGTGTAATTGAGCTTGACATTGCAGCCTCGTTCAACTCTGTGCTACCGCCTTCCGCACCGTGTTCACCCGCGCCGGATTCTCCGCCGCCCGAGTTGATGCCGACCTCAGCATGCGGGCTCCAACCATTAAAGGTTTCCGGCGTTGCGAGCAGCACTACGCCGGAAACTTCGCCGGGAGCTAAATCCATGGGTGTTGTTGGCCCCAGTTCCACACCATTTGATAGGTGGACTTCTACACGAACCTGTTGCAAGATCAGGTCCGTGGTATTCTGCAAAAGCCCGTAGAAGCTGTTGCTCCGCGCATCAAAAGCTAGAAGCAGACGCGCGCCGGCGCGCACCTCGTCATACGTCTCATCCAGGGAAAATGCCGTACCCGATTCTTCGCTTCCTTCGTTGCCACTTCCTTCGTTACCATCCGCTCCCGTGATACCGGATGCTATGATCATAACGAATATTGACACGACAATGATACTTGTGATCCATAGCGTTCTGTTCTTCATTGCTTTACCTCATCCTTCTGTCAAGTTTTTGGATTTACTGAGGAAATGGCCTCATTGCGGGAACGATAGCCAGAAAATGTCGCAGAAATATGTCAATGTGCCAGCAGAACGAATAGATCTTCAGTTTTTGCAGAAAGGATGGTCAATCATATTTCAGTAGCTATACTGGGCGTCAACGAATACGCAAAACAGGACCAGGGATGTCCGCCTTTTACACGGCTGTGGCGCGTTTTTATGATGCGGAAAACGCTGACAAGACCGATGATCTGCAGCTTTATGCTCAGATGGCTGCCCAATACCCGGGCGAAATCCTCGATGTCGGTTGTGGCACGGGACGAGTGATGGTTCATTTGGCGCAACAGGGTCATCGGGTTTTCGGCATCGAGAACAACGGCGCCATGTTGGATCGGCTTGAGGTCAAGTTAGCGCTTTTGCCGCAACTGCGCGAGCACATCGGCGTCGTGCACGATAACGTTTTGACTTATGAGTATGATCGCCGATTCAGCCTGATCCTGCTGAGTTACAACGCGCTCATGCACTTCCACAGGCAGAGCGAGCAAATCGCCTTGCTGCAACAATTGCGGCAATGGCTAGTCGAGGACGGTCGGCTCTTGATAGATTTACCGAACCCCGGTCCCGTATTTGCCTCGCCAGATACCGACGCCTTGACGCTGGAACGCACTTTCCTGGAACCGGAAACCGGTCACATGGTGATGTTGCAATCCGTCAGCTATCTCGATCGCTCGACGCAAATGCTGCAATTGGAATGGGTATATGATGTGATTGACGGTGACGGCTCGGTCAAGCGGCTGATCGTGCCGCATCTGCTGCGCTACTTTTTCTTGCCTGAATTGAAACTACTCTTGGAACGATGTGGCTTCTTGCTTGATGCTGCTTATGGCGATTGCGACTGCTCAGCTTTCGTTGCCGATTGTCCGCGCCTGATCGCACTGGCAAAATGCGGCTAAAACGAAGGTCGCCCTCGCGAGGCGCCGCTTGAGGCGCCGGCGATATTCTGTCCCGCGCGTGGCTGTAGCAACCTGCCTTCTACTGGGACTGGTCGGATGTGCTAGCATCTTTGTTGCCTCGCCCAGCGCTGTGCCAACGTCGTCACCTCTGCCGCCGAGGCCGCTGCCCAAAGCAACCTTGCAAATCATGAATTCTGAAGAAATCTATCGCAACCACCCGCAGAACTTTGGCCGCACCGATCCCAGGTTCGCCTCGTTGCCAGTAGATGCCGTTTTGCCGCCGCTGCCAATCGCGTATTCACCGAGAAGGGTCAAGGTCGTCTTGGAAGGCGGCAAAACCTTGCAGGGAGAACGCCTCGGATTCGATCTGCCGCGGCGTCCCGGCATTCTTGTGCTTGCGAAACAATTGGCGGATTGGAGCTCGCTCACGAAGAAACTGAGCGAGTCCGGTTTCATGGTGCTGGCGCTGCAGACCGAGAAATGGCTGGAAGCCCGACAGGTGGAGACTCTTCTGGAATCGCTGAGTGTCATTGAAAACGTGGATGCGGGACGCTTGGCAATTGTCGGAGCAGCGGAAAATGCCGACTTGGCAATGCTTGGATGCGCGGTCAATGCGCTTTGCGATGCCGCGGCGCTGTTCAGCCCCTTGTCCCGCGATACACTTCTAAATATGATGTCGAGTTACGGTGGACGCCCCCTTTGGCTGGCCGTGGGCGAAAACGACGGTGAATCAATTGCTGCCGCAGAGGCATTGGCGCGAGTAGTCGTCGGTGACACGCAATTTCATCAGCTTCCGACGGGGCGTGGCGTTGAGTTGCTGAGATCAGAACCGGAGCTAAGTGATCTGTTAATCGAGTGGTTTAAGACGCATTTGGCAAATTAGCATAAAGGGGCGGATGGTGTCGGAATTACTTGAGTTTTTCATGAATCGGCAGGCTTCCATATTGGACCAGTTGAACTCAATGGTGGAGATCGAATCTTTCACGCGGGAAAAGCCGCGAGTCGACCGGCTAGTGGATTGGATGCACGAGCGCTTTACCGAGATTAACGCCGATTCTGTGCAACGTTTCCCGCAAGATGAGGTTGGCGATTTCTTGCTGGCGACCTGGAATCAAGACGCGCCGGGCAAACCCTATCTGTTCATGGTTCATGTCGATACGGTGCATCCGGTCGGCTCTCTCGCGACCATGCCGATAAAGATTGAAGACGGTCGCTTCTACGGTCCCGGCGCATTCGATATGAAAGGCGGCACGGTGATTGCTCTGGAAGCCCTGCGCGGCTTGCAAGAGCGCGGTCAATTGCCGCAGCGCCCCATCCGCTTCCTGGTCACAACAGAAGAAGAAATCGGCAGCCCGCTATCCGAGCCGCTGATAAAGAAGACAGCCGAAGATTGCGAACTGGTTTTTGTGATGGAACCGGCAACCAGCGAAGGCACCATCAAAACCTGGCGAAAAGGCGGCGGCAAATACGAACTGATCGTGGAAGGGCGGGCGGCACATGCCGGCATCGCGCCGCAAGAAGGCATCAATGCCATCATCGAGTTTGCCCGGCAGGCCTTGGAAATCAACCAGCTGAACGATCTCAAATTTGGGACATCGGTATCTATTACCATGGTCGACGGCGGTTCCGCCGGTAACGTTATCCCGGCGCGGGTAACAGCGCATATCGATATACGAGTGATGACGATCGAGGCAATGAACAATTTGCACGATGCGCTTTCTGGCTTGTATCCAAAACTGCCCGGCGCCAGCGTAAGCTGCCTGCGTCACGGTTTTCGCCCACCAATGGAAAGGCGGGCCGGCTTGTTCGAAAAGGCTGCCGCAATCGGCGAAAAATATGGTGTGACGATTTATGAGGGTGGCACAGGTGGCGGCTCTGACGGCAATTTTACCGCCGCGATGGGTATCCCGACCCTGGATGGATTGGGCGCTCATGGCGATGGCGCACACGCCCTGCACGAACATCTTGTCATCAGCAGTTTGCCACGACAGGCGACCTTGATCGCCGCGCTTCTGATGGAGTGGAATGCCGGCCAATGAGTCGATATTTCCTGGGCTAATGCCAAGCGCAAGAAAGTGTATTGTCGAATTTTAACAGGATGCGCTGAAAAGTCTTGGTTGTTGTGCCCCATGCATCTCCAAGGAGCCTACGCTATCATATTTAGCCAACTTGGCATCTTCAGGAACAATCGATGGCTGTTTTTTTTCTCAGCATTCGCGATGGCATTAGCCTTCGCCATTCAGCCGGGTCCGATCGGATTCGAATCCTTGCGCCGTGGCGTTTCACACGGTTGGACCGCCGCCTTGCATGTGGAATTAGGCTCCCTGGTTGGTGACGGCGTTTGGGCGGCTATCGCCCTCTTGGGCGCATCGATCCTGTTTCAGAATCGCCTGGTGACGCTTCTGCTGGGTTTATTCGGCTGCGGCTTGCTCTTGCGCTTTGCCTGGGATGCTTGGCGGGCTTCGCGCCACGAACTGGATATCGCGGCTGGCTCAGATGGACGTTCAAATCATTTTGTGGCCGGCGCCTTGATTTCCCTGTCGAATCCACAAAATGTCACTGCCTGGCTGGGTGTGAGCGGCACAATAGTTGGCTTCGGCTTTCTCAATCCGCAGCCGCTGCATCTGCTGGTGTTCTTTTCCGGCTTCATGATCGCGCAAGTTTGTTGGTGCTTCTTTTTCGCTACAGTGGTGGAATACGGCCGCCGCTTGCTCAATCAGCGCGTCTTCCGCTGGATTAACATGAGCTGCGCGTTTTTCCTGGGCATTCTGGGTGGTCAATTGCTATTGCAAACGCTGCGCCTGGCGATTTCATATTAGTGATCAAACCCAGCCTTCGTCTCCTAGATCGGGTGTAAAGTTAGCATCGTCGTTTTTTCTTAGCCGACGCTTGCCCACTTCAGTAACAGTTTCACAGATCCTCGCATCAACAGCTCGGCACACAAATGCCGGCACACTGTAACTCTCGCCATTGTCATGAGACCGAACGCCATACCATCCGTTGCTATAGAGGTAAATCACAGTGTAAATGCCACGTTTCGCATCCAGATATGGTGTCGTCAATCTTACCAGGCTACCGCAAGCCAAGTTCTCCATCGGCAGAATCCCGCGAAGTTGTTAGTACAAGCCACGGATCAATTCTGTGACCGACGGGCACAACTTTTCTCCCGTTTCAACAGTCTAGCACATGTGTTCTATAGGCGCTAGGTGGAGGCTTTTTGGCTGGTTGGCCGGGATTTCGCCCGAGTGCTCGACGCATGGATAACTTTCCGCGTCCGCAGCCTAAGGGTCGGCTATGCATGTGGTACGTGATACATGTGAAGACTGGTGGACGCGAAAACGGTCATTGAGACCGATGCGGGCATTCCGCCTCAAATCTCAACATAGCGCTTCCAAACTTCCGGTCCGGAGCCCAAGGCGATGACCAGGTAACTGGTTCGTGGGGTCTTGGGTTCCCAACGCAAGCGCATACCCGCGACATTGTGTAGCCGGTTGCCTTTGCGATGATTGCATCTATAACAGGCGCAAGCGGTATTCGACCAGGTGTCTTTTCCGCCCTTGGAGCGTGGGGTGATGTGATCAATGGTGAAATCACGTTTGCTAAAGACTTTGCTTTTGACCAGCGAACCCAGCTTGATGCCACAATAAATGCAGGTATATCCGTCCCGCACCAGCACGCCCTTGCGGCTCCAATGCGATTTGCGGCGCGGTACATTTATGAATGACTTCAGCGCGATGACCGATGGGATCTCGAACCTGGTTCGTACTGTGCGCAGGTATTGTCCGGTCTGTTCCACGGCAATGGCTTTACCCGCCAGCAACAGGTTGATCGCCCGTTGCACCGTTATGACGGAAAGCGGCTCCCAAGTACTGCCGTTGAGTAGCAAGACACGGTGTTGCAATATTCTTGAACTAGACACCACTAGACGAACCTCTCAACTCTGCCAACACAACTGATTGATTCGTTCGAACCTATTATAACCATGAAAACTGAAAGTTGACGAATTGCACTTGACTGTTAAAGGAAACTTAGCCCAAACGCGAGATTGGGATGCGATGCCTAGCCACTCAAGCGCTTACGATCCGGACGCATAGCGGGTAAGATATGTGTCGCATAGAGCCGCGGGAGTGACTGTGTTAGAGAAAGCCAAGTTGCCCGAATATATAATCGCTGACGTGATTCGGTCAAACTTCGGTGTTGACGTAGCTGACATAGAGTTCCTGCCAATCGGCAATGACGCCACGGCCTGGACCTACCGGGTCAAGGCGGAACACGCCAGCTTTTTCTTGAAACTTCGTTATGGCAGGCCCAACCTAGCTGCTTTGCTAGTTCCGCAGCACTTGCGGGGTTGCGGCATTGAGAATGTCGTCGCACCTTTGAGCACCCTTTCACATGCTCAATATGCAATATTAGAAGAATACACTTTCCTGCTTTCCCCCTGGATTGATGGCACATCGGGCTGGGACCGGCAGCTGACCTTGGAGCAATATTATGATTGGGGCCTAATCATGCGCCGCCTCCATAATACGCCGATCAGCGCAGAGTTGGCAGATACGGTAACTCGTGAACAATTTGGCAAAAAGTGGTTGGACAGGCTGCAAGAAATCCATCAGGCTGTCGCGCGGGACGAATTTGACAGCGAGAAAAGCGAAAGCATGTCACGAGCCTGGCGACGAAGAGCGCCGGAAATCGAACTGGTTCGCAGTCGCTACCTAGAATGCGCGGCGCGATTCGCCGTTCATAAACCCGATCTCGTGCTTTGCCATGCCGATATCCACAAAGCCAATATCATGATTGACGAAGAGGAGGCGATTCAGATCGTCGATTGGGACGAGGTAATCCTGGCACCGAAAGAACGCGACCTCATGTTCTTTATACGCGACGGACAATCAGCGCAAGAAACAGCCGCTTTCCTGCGTGGTTATGGCATAAAAGATATTGAGTCGGTGGGGCTGGCTTATTATCGTTATGATTGGGTGATGCAAGAATTCTGCGATTATGGCGAACGTTTATTCTTCGCTACAAATCTGAGTGAAACTGATCTGGCATTCGCCTTCGACGAATTCTGCCGCTTGTTTGCCGAGCATGATGTTGTCGCTCGCGCGCATCTGGCCTATGCTGATATCAGCTGAAGCATTTGACGAGCATCTTGGGAGAAATTGCGTCAGCCGTCGACCATCACCACCCTTTGCTCACTATCGTCGACGACAAAGACGCCACAGGGACCTCCGCCCTCGCTGATCGAAACATTGACCTCGTTGCCATCAAAGGTCAAGATCGGATGATAAAATTCGGCCACTTTCCTGGCGTCACCCTCGATATAATGCGCGATCAATGCACAGCGAAAGCGTGATTCACTAGTATTTGGCAAGCTGCCGTGAATGACCTGACCGTTAAAGAATAGAACATCACCGGCTTGCATTATCACTGGCTGAGGTTGAGATCCGGGCGGAAGCGGAACCGTATCGCCGCTAAAGCTCAGCGACAAATCGGCTTTAATGGTGCAGAGCTCTGGCAAAATATGGGAACCCGGCACGACCTGAATGCAGCCATTTTCTTCATCGCAAATATCAACTGCCATCCAGGCCGCCAGGCAAGTGCCCGGGTGGACCCGCAATGGCCGCTGATCTTGATGCAGCGCTTGTCCGCGGGCGCCAGGTGGCTTGAAATAGAACATGGTTTGGGCGGCAAATGGCTCCCTGCCGAGCAGGGCGGTCGTCCAATCGCGCAGACGATCATCTAGCAGCCAATTCAAAGACAACTCGTCAATGCGATGCGGGTGTACGATGCGCGGATATGCCTTTAGCGGGTCGTCTTCGCCGAGCAGGGTGTGCCTGTCGCCTTGGAAACCGTGCCCAGCTTTGTTCAGCGCCATAAAATGCGACTTGATCGCGTTTATCTCTTCTTGACCAAAAAGCGCCGGCACCACGACGAATCCGTCTGACTTGTATTGATCCACAATGGTTTGTCGGCTCACAATAATTCTCCAACATTCATACTAGTTGCATTAACCGTGGCATAATTATCTTGTAGACGCGGTAGAACCCGGGACGCGGCAGATAATCCCACGCGCCAATATGACGCGCTAATTTTCCACGGAAACCGCGCTTGAACTGATAAACGCCCCACAGGCTGTCGCTTTCGTCAAAGACATTTGGCGCTCCCCACATATCATATTCCGCATAACCTTGCGCCTTGGCCCACTTGATCGCTTCCCATTGTAACAAATAATTTGGCATGCGCTGCCGTTCGCTATTGATTGACGCGCCATAAAAGTACCAACATTTTTTGCCGAAGTGGAAAAGGATCACCTGCGCGATCGCCTGGCCCCCGTATTCGGCGATCAGCGCTTGCGCCAATCCAGCTTGCATGAACGCCTGCCAGGCGCGCTCGTAATATTCAAATGGGCGGATGAGAAAGCCATCACGCTCCGCCGTGACCTGGTAAAGCCGGTAGAGCACGGCCAGGTCGCCTTCGTCGGCGGTTCGCGCGCTGACGCCCTTTTTGCTTGCGCTGCGAATCTTGCGCCGAGTATTGCCACTCATTGTCATGAGTATCTCGTCTTCTGATAAGCCGAGCTCAATGCAGAGAGTGTTGCGGAACTGGACTTGCGAATCAGAGAACCGCCATCCGCGCTCCTTCAGCCGGTCAGTGATTCGCGTTCCGGATTCATCGCGCTGCTCATCGTCGCTGCCCGGCAAACCTGTGGCCAATATGACATCGGGATCAATCTTGAGCCAGACCACGCCCCGCGTTTTGCCGAGCCGTTCCAGCTCGTCAAGCACGAAGTCCAAGAGCGCGGTATCGGCATAATCCATAACCGGTCCCTTGCTCACATACATCACCTGCAGGGGGCCCATTTTCCGGATCGCGACGCTTGCTATTGCCACGACTTTATCACCGCGGCGGAATGCCAGCCGCAGCGGACGCCAGCCACCGGTCGCCAACTTGAATTCACCCCACTCCCAAGTCTGCAACACGTGCGCTAACGGCAATTGCTGTAGCGAGTTATTCCAGGCGTCGCGGTCTTTGACTTCGGAAACAGTGAGGATGGCGGCATCCTTTCCAGGGGAAAGATTCGCTAACTTTTCAATCTTAGTGCAGTTCGGTAGGCCGCGTATACCAGCGGGTTGTAGATCTTGTCCCAAGTGCCCAGCGAGCGCCGAACTTGTCCGCCCCAACCGCGTTTAAAGCCGTAAACACCCCAGAGTCCATCCGAGCGATCCTTGAATTGCGCTTCGAGCGTCGCCTCATCGTGATCCGGGATGCCCCACAAATCATAGCATCCGCAGCCGCGAGCTTTCGCCCATTGAATCGCCCGCCATTGCAAACCGTAAGTAGCGTAAAGCTTGGCCTTTTCGCGCGACGACGCGCCATAAAAATACCAGGCTGTCTCCCCTAAAGCGAAGACCATGATACCGGCCAACAACTTATCTTCGTGTTTAGCCAATAGCAAGACGCCTTGCTGAGGTACAAACAAATCCCATACCTGCTGATAGTATTCGGCGCTGTGCACACCAAAATCGTTGCGGTTGCCGGTCTCTCGCATGATACGATTGAAGTCGTCGAGATCAGTTTCCCCGCCTTCGTATATGTGTAGATCGGCAGCCAGGCTCTTGCGGATTTTTCGCCGCGTTCCTTGGTTCATACCCTTGAGTATAACCGCCTCGTCGCCGCTAATGTCAATTTGGATCGTATTGGGCGGCTGAATCGCTTGTGGGCTGGTTTGGAATCCCATTTGCTGAAGATCTAGTGCCCTGCTTTCGTGAAAGAATCCAGCTTCCAGTTTGAGAAAAGCGGCGCCTGTCTGTGTCCGAATCGCTTGCCAAAGCGCAGGGAATAGGGCATCGTCCAGCGCATAACCTCCCATAGGAATGTATGCCATCCGTCCCAGCCACAGTGGCAGATGCTTGAGCAAAACCAAGGCTCCCGCGACGATACTTTCGTCCCTCGCCAATGCCACAATTTGCGCTTCCCAGCCAAAGCGCGATTTTAGCCTTCCCCAACTGGAAAGCTGAAGCAAGTGTGCGCGCGGCTGACAAAGTACAAATTGGTCCCATATCTCGGCATCGGGCCGTATCAACGTGTATGAGGCAAACTCGTCATTCATAACTTTATTTTGGGATAGCCTGTTTTCAATTCATAGTCCGAGTTTGCTCTGCCTGCCACGATAACGCTGCGAATTATCAAGCTCCCGACATGGCAATTATCTGAGCGAATTGTCCGGCGACAAGACTGTAGGATTCGCAAAATGCCTATGCTAGAATCGCTGCGTAAATTGGAAAAGTCAACTTCAACAGTCCGTTGCACTGGCAAACTGGTAATGCTATACTAATTCAGTTTGTGATAAATGGCGCAATCTCGCGCTCATTTGTGCGAGTCTGTGCCGATTGAGCGTTACGGCCTGCACTGTAGTTGAGCTGGCTCGGGGGTGTTACTCCGATGAATGTATTGAACGAATGGGCTTTTATCGGCTTGTTTGCCGTGATGGCACCGGTTTTCCCGGCATTGCCAATCGTGATTGCCTGGATCTTCCGTCCGCGCAAACCCAATGTGTTGAAAAGCTCAACCTACGAATGTGGCGTGGAGACCATCGGCGATACCTGGGTGCAATTCCGCGTTCAATATTATATCTACGGTTTGATTTTCCTGGTATTTGATGTGGAAATGGTGTTTCTGTTCCCTTGGGCAGTCGCTTACAACGAGATGAATATTTTCGGTTTTATAGCGGGATTCCTGTTCATCTTCCTTTTGACGGATGCGTTGTTCTACGCCTGGAAAAAGAACGCGCTGGACTGGAAGTAAGCACCGGCTGACGCTAGCGGGAGACGACTATGGACGAACTTTGTACGGGCTTGTGCAAATTGATGGTGGAATCTGGCGCGGACGCTGGATTGGCGCAGTTTGTCTCGTTGCTGATCGGCGTTTTGCTCGTAAGTGGCGTCCCCTTGCTGACAGTTATCATCTTGATCTGGGTAGAGCGAAAAGTTGCGGCGCGTATACAAGACCGTGTCGGACCCAACCGCGTCGGTCCTTTCGGTTTGATGCAGACCTTTGCCGATCTTCTGAAGCTGTTGGGCAAAGAAGATATCACGCCGACCGCCGCTGATCGAGTTCTTTACAACGCCGCTCCTTTGGTTTCATTCGCATCCGTGGTGTTGCTCTGGGCCGTAGTACCGTTTACGCCCTTTCACTATGGTGTCGATCTGGAAATCGGTGTCTTGTTCTTCGTGGCAATCGCATCGCTGGGCACGTTAGCGATCATGACCGCCGGCTGGGCCAGCAACAACAAATATGCTTTGTTGGGCGCCTTTCGCGTCGTGGCCTTGCTGGTGAGTTACGAGGTGCCGCTGGTATTTGCCTTGCTGGTGCCGGTACTGTTGGCTGGCAGCATGAGCCTCCTTGACATCGTCAACGCGCAAACGGGCATGTGGTTCGTGGTTTTGTCTCCGCTGGCTTTTGTAATCTTTTATGTCTCTTCACAAGCCGAGACCGGGCGAGCGCCTTTTGATCTTATTGAAGCCGAATCTGAATTGGTTGCGGGTTTCAATATCGAATACTCCGGCATGAAATTTGGCATGTTCTTCGCTGCGGAATTCTTGCACGTTTTTACCAACGGTATTTTTATGGCATTGCTTTTCTTCGGCGGATGGCTGGGACCCCTCTATTATGAGTCGCCGCTTATCGCCTTCCTGTGGTTGGGCATCAAGGGAACCCTGATTTATCTGACCACGCTTTGGCTGCGCAACACGGTTCCGCGTCTGCGCATTGATCAGATCATGGCCTTTAACTGGAAATTCCTGGTACCGCTCTCGATCGTGAATCTGATCTTGCTCTCGGCAGCCTTGAAGATCATGCAAGAATTTGGCTGGGCGCCGCGCGACATGATCGGCGCCAGCTTTGTCGATGTGCTGCCGGCCACCGCGATTTTGGGCTTGATCAACCTGGCGCTGGTTGTATACCTGCTGGGCGTCTTGCGAGAGCGCGGCCGGGAAACGCGCCGAGCGACGCAGGCGCCGCAATCGGAGTTGGCGCAGGCTGGCGCCGCAGGGGATTAGGGTCATGGAATTGAATGCAGTCACAATTGGCTTCGTAGTTTTCTCAATCTTCACGCTGGGCGGCGGTATCGGCGTGGTAACTACGCGCAACTTGTTCCAGGGAACGATCTGGCTCATGCTCAGTCTCTTTGGCGTAGCGGGATACTTTGTCTTGCTGAGCGCTCCCTTCTTGGCGGCGGTTCAAGTGCTGGTTTACATCGGCGCGATCGCCATTCTGATTACCTTCGCAGTGATGTTGACCCGCAGTGTTACCCGCATTAAAGAGCGCTACATTCGCGCCTTGCCGAGTCTAGTCGCGTCCTTGGTGCTATTCCTGGTCCTAATTCTGGGTGTGACCATGCCAATCTTTGGCGATCATGCGCCGGAAATGGCGCCGACCACGGTAATGACCACTCGCGATCTCGGCCTGGCGCTGGTGGATGGAAATGGATACGTGGTGCCCTTCCTGCTGGCATCGATATTATTGACGGCTGCCATGATCGGCGCGATCTTCATCGCCCGCGATGAAGAAAGCTAGGGAGGAAAGGGCGCATGGTACCTCTTTGGATGTATCTGGCGGTAGCCGCGGCGCTGTTTTGCATCGGCGTCTTTGGCGTATTGTCACGGCGCAACGCGGTAGCGATCCTGATGAGTGTGGAGCTGATGCTCAATGCCGTCAATATCAATCTGGTAGCCTTCTGGCGTTACAGCGAGACCAACACGGATCTTTTGCTCAGTGGATATGCTTTTACAGCATTTGTTCTGATTATCGCGGCGGCAGAAGCGGCTGTCGGCCTGGCGATCATTATCACCGTCTATCGCAATCGGCGTTCGGTCATTCCGGAAGAAGCTGATACGCTGAAAGGTTAAGGACCGCTATGGATTTTCTCAACGATCCGAATTTGCTGCCTTGGCTGATCCCGGTTGGTCCGCTTCTGGCTTTTTTGGTTATCAGCCTGGTGACCAATCGATCAAAACTGGTACCGGCGACCGATCATCATGAATATGGCGGGCACCATCCCGATTATGAGGGCATGCTGGTGCCGGTTGTACGCGGCTATAGTCGTGTAATCAGTGTCATCATCGGCTTGGCCGGCGTGATATGGGCGCAGTTTATCAGCTGGCGCGTGCTATGGGAAGCCTCGCAGCTGCATCACCTCGGGCAGGAAATCTTCGCAAGCAGCATTGACTGGATGAGCACTGGCGAAACTTCCTTTTATATGGGAGTGCTGGTTGACCCGGCTACGGTGATCATGTTGATCATGGTGCCGATCGCTGTACTGATGATCTTCATTTATTCGATCGGTTACATGGCGCACGATCCCAGACAGTCGCGCTTTTTTGCCCTGATTTCGCTCTTTGCCGGCGCGATGTTGACACTGGTGGTGGCCGATAATGTGCTGCTGCTGTTCTTCGGCTGGGAGATTATGGGCGTCTGCTCGTACTTGCTGATTGGCTTCTGGTTCGAAAAAGAAAGCGCCTACAAAGCAGCTATTAAAGCCTTCACCACTACACGTATCGCCGATGTTATCATGTTGCTGGGTATCGCATATCTCTACAGCATCACCGGTACCTTGAGCTTCCGCGAGATCATGTACAGCCCGGCGACGCTGGATATGCTGGCGACTACCACACCAATTATTTTTGGCGGCTGGACGGTCAGCGCGGCCAGCATCATCGGCATTTTTCTGATCATTGGCACGGTGGGAAAATCGGCACAGTTTCCCCTGCATGTTTGGTTGCCGGATGCCATGGAAGGTCCGACACCGGTCAGCGCGATGATTCACGCGGCGGCGATGGTTTCCGCCGGCATTTTCTCGCTGATCCGCCTCTATCCGCTCTTTGCCGCTGGAGGCGATCCACACCACGGCATTCTTACCGAGCCACTGGCGTTTATGGCCGTGGTCGGCTCGTTTACGGCACTATTTGCGGCGACGATGGCAGTGGCGCAGAGAGATGTCAAAGCGGTACTAGCATATTCGACTATCTCGCAACTTGGCTTCATGATGGCCGCGCTTGGCATTGGCGCTTATGTCGCGGCTGCCTTTCATCTGATAACCCACGCATTCTTTAAGGCGCTGCTTTTCATGGCCGCTGGCTCGGTAATCCATGGCATGGAACACGGCGAGCACCATGTTCACGAGCATGGACATCACGCTCACGATGAAAATGGACAGGGACATCCTTTCGACCCGCAGGATATGTTTAACATGGGCGGTTTGCGCAAGACTATGCCCGTCACATTCTGGACTTTTTTGATCGGTGGTTTGTCGCTTTCGGGCTTGCCGCTTATCACGGCCGGTTTCTGGTCCAAGGACGAAATTCTGGCTGACGCCTGGCTGGGTGTTGAACAATATGGCAGCGGCGCGCATGGCTTGGTATTCATTTTGCTGGCGCTGGCCGCCTTCATGACCGCCTTTTATACCATGCGGCAGATTTCCTTGACCTTCGGCGGCGAACCACGCACAGAAGCAGCGAAACACGCCAACCTGGGGCAGGGCATTGTCAGCTTGACCATGACGCTACCGCTGATAATTTTGGCCGTATTCGCGATTTTCGCCGGCTTCGTCGGTGTACCAAGCGATTTTCCGGTTTTGGGTCCAATTCTCTCACCGGAGCACAACGCCTTCCATCATCTGGTGATTGAAGCCTTGCCTCTGCCGGAAGTAACTGCTGCCTACGACTCCTTGCCTGATTATCATCCGCACGCGCCGCCCTTTAACATCATTCCGGTGGCGACTTCCTTCCTGGTGGCCTTGCTGGGACTGTGGTCAGGCTGGATGGTATATTGGCGGAAGCCATTGAAGGCGGGTCAAAAGGATCCAATGGAAAAGGCACTCGGCGCGCTGCATCCTATCTTGAAGAACCGCTATTATCTTGACGACTTTTATCAGTGGCTCTTTGTCATACCCTCGCAATGGTTAGGTGTGCAGGTTATCGCATTCCTTGACAAAGGTGTTATCGACACGGTTCTGCATGTGATCGGGCGCATCTTCACTTGGCTGGGCGATCTGGTCAAAGTCTTGAATTTGTGGCTGATTGACGGTGTCGGCGATGGTATCCCTATCGCCATATTCAACTTCGGCGGTTGGTTGCGGAAAATGCAAACCGGGCGCGTGCAACAGTATATGCTCTTGGTACTGGTGGCAGCGGTAGTGATCGGCATCGTGCTGGTCCTGTCGTCTGGCGCGGTCGTGGCGCAATAGGGAGACGCATTTATGTTTGATATCTTCGGGATTGACGCGCTCTCGGTTCTGGTCTTCGGTCCTGCCCTGGCAGCCTTCGTCGTCGCTGCCATGGCATCATTGGGACCCAGCAAAACCGTGGGGCGATGGACCGCGTTGACCCTTTCTATATTGCTCGCGATCGCTGCGATAGTGGTATTCCTGGATTATCAAGCGGCGGCACCGCCTATAGGCGAGGATCAGTTTGTCGTCACAGTCGATGTAGAGTGGTTCGCCGCTATAGGTGCGCGCTGGACGCTGGGCGTTGATGGCATCAGCGTAGTCATGGTTCTTCTCACCGGCATTCTGACACCCTTGGCGATTCTGGCAAGCTGGAATGTGGAAGATCGCTCGAATATGCATCTGGCACTGCTGCTATTGTTCGAGACTGGCAGCATGGGTGTTTTCGTGGCGATGGACCTGATGGTCTTCTTCCTATTTTATGAATTGACCCTGGTGCCCATGTATTTCCTGATTAATCAGTGGGGCAGCTTGCCGAAAAAAGGCGTCAAATATAGTGGACGCTATTATGCGTCGACGAAATTCATGATTTATTCCTTTGGCGGCACGCTGGGCATGCTGCTGGCAACGCAGTTGATCGGCTGGTCAGCCGGCACCTACAGCATGGCGACGTTGACCGATACCTGGCCATTGTTCCGGCAAGGCGAGGCATTACTCGGTATAGATGTCAGCACGGTTAAGGCGCTGGCCTTCATGGGATTCTTCGTGGCATTCAGCATAAAGATACCCATATGGCCCTTCCATACCTGGCTGCCCGATGCTCATGGCGAAGCCCCGACGGCCGGCTCGATGCTGCTGGCTGGCATCATGCTCAAGCTGGGTGCCTATGGATTCATCAGATTGGTGATCCCGCTGTTCCCGGATGTTTGGCTGACCGAAGTGGTCTTAATCGGCGTCAACGTGGCGACTTTATTTGCGATACTTTCTGTAGTGGGAATTGTTCTTGGCGCCTTCGCCGCCTTTGGGCAAAACGATCTCAAGCGTCTAGTCGCCTACAGCTCGGTGAATCACATGGGCTTTGTAGGCATCGGTATCGCCGTGATGGCGCAGATTTATGCACAAGTCTGGAGCGGTGCTCAATCCGGTGTCGATGTGCAAACCGCAATCATCGCCACCAACGGCACGGTGTTGCAGATGTTCAATCACGGGTTGAGCTCGGCTGGGATGTTTTTGCTCGCCGGCGCCCTGTATCAAAAGACTCATACCCGCGACCTGAACGACTATGGTGGTCTTTGGGTGAAGGCGCCGATCATGGGCGCGATTTTGCTCTTCACGAGTTTCGCTAGCCTGGGTTTGCCTGGCTTGAACGAATTTGTCAGCGAGTTCTTAATCGTGCGCGGATCCTGGCCCATATTCACTGGCCTTACTGCCATTGCCATGCTGGGATTGCTCTTTACTGGCGGCTACATTCTCAAGGGAATCCGCGGCGTCTTGCACGGCCCATTCAACATGCGCTGGCGGGATTACAGCCTGGAATTGACTCCAGCGGAACTCTTGGCCATGGTTCCTTTGATGTTGTTGATGCTGCTGACCGGCGTATATCCCAACTGGATTCTGCCGACGATCAATGCGACTGTCACCACCTTGTTTGCCGGAATTACCGGCTAGGAATGGCTTTATGGATGTAACGGGATTCTCGGTTCTCACTGCGATCATCTTCATTCCCATAATCGCAGGCGTGGTTATTCTGTTCCTGGACGGAAAAAATCGCGATCTGGTTCGCGGTGTCGGCGTAACGGCAGCGGCGGCGGTCTTGGCATTGTCGATTGCGGTATTCTTTGGATACGACAATTATGTCAAGCAGGCCGGTGGCTTGTCCGATCAGCAAGCAACGATGCTGAGCGCCGGAGTTGAACTCAGCGGCACGCAGATGTTCGCGGATTCGCTCGCCTTTGAGCAGCGTATAGTCTGGGTAGAATCACTGGGCATTGCCTACCACGTCGGCGTAGACGGTATTTCGGCGCCGATGGTGCTTTTGACCGGCATGGTAGCGCTGGCCGGCGTCTTGATCTCCTGGAATATCGAAGATCGATTGCGCGAGTTTTTGGCCTTCTTCATGTTCCTGGTCGCTGGTGTCTACGGCGTATTTATCGCCGTCGATCTCTTCATGTTGTTCTTCTTTTATGAATTGTCGATCTTCCCCATGTTCCTGCTCATTGCCGGTTGGGGGTGGATCAAGCTACGTGAATATGCCGCCATGAAGCTGACGCTCTACATTCTGGTAGGTTCGGTCTTTGCCTTGGTTGGCGCGGTGGCGATGTATTTCGCAGCGGGCGCCTTCTTTGCCGGCGCAGGCGCCGATGTTTTTCAAGCGGCACTAGATGGCGGGATACTTCCGCCCGACAGTCAGCCTTATAGCTGGAGCATCATTCAGCTGACGCTGGCGGGTGAGAACGGAGCCTTTGCCGTAGAAATCCTGGGCATCGAGGGCTTGAACTTTGCCAAATTCTGGTTTCCATTCATGTTCATAGGCTTTGGTGTACTGGCGGGGGTCTTCCCCTTCCACAACTGGTCGCCGGATGGTCACGTGGCTGCCCCGACTGCCGTTTCGATGATTCACGCCGGTGTCTTGATGAAAGTGGGCGCATTCGCGGCATTGCGCGTGGGCGTGCAGTTGCTGCCGGAAGGCGCGCAGACGCATCTGCCCTGGATCGTTTTCCTGACGCTGATCAATGTCGTTTATGGCGCTTTGATCGCCTTCCGACAGCGCGATTTCAAGTATGTTATCGGCTTCTCATCGGTTAGCCACATGGGCTTGGTCAGCATGGGCTGGGCCACGATGAACTTGACAGGCATGACCGGCGCCGGCATACAGATGTTTAGCCACGGCGCGATGACGGCGCTTTTCTTCGGTTGCGTCGGCATGGTCTATGACCGCGCCCATACCCGCGATATTCCCAGTCTGGGCGGATTCATGAAAGTCATGCCTTGGGTCGGTGTCGCTTTTGTCATCGGCGGTTTGACCAGCATGGGCATGCCGGGTTTGAGCGGCTTCATCGCAGAATTCCCGATATTCCAAGGCATGTGGGCGGCATCGGAGCAAATCACGCTGCAACTCGGCACTTTCCAATTGAGCAACTATTATAGCGTCATCGTGATCTTGTCCGCCTTGGGCATCGTGATTACCGCAGCCTACGTCTTACGCGTGGCGGGGCAGGTCTTTTTTGGTGAATTTGATGCCGAAAGATTCCACGATGTCGGCAATATTCAAATGACCGACCGCATTGTTCTCATAATTTTGGGTGCCCCGCTGCTTATTCTCGGCTTGTACCCGCCGATTATGGCGCCGATGATCGAATCAGGCATTCGACCCCTTATCGCCTTGCTGGGAGGTGGCTAGATGGAAGGTTTTGATCTCTGGGCGCAGTTGCCTTCGGTTCTGCCGGAAGTTGGCTTAGTCACTCTTGCCGTAATTGTGCTCTTCGCCGATATCTACGGCTCCCTCGCTACCCGACGCAATGTCGTATTCGTCTCGGCAATCGGCATGGCGCTGCTGGCCTTGGTGCCGCTGATTTGGCTGCCCGATCCCGAGCTCTTCCAAAATGGTGAACTGCTCTGGGGCGGCATGGTCAATTACGACCCGCTCGCGCAAATTTTCAAAGTCATGCTATTGCTCGCCGGCGCGGTCACCTGTCTGATGGCGGCCGGTGACAAAGGCGTCGGTGACAAAGGCGAGTTTTATCTGATCGTCATTGTCGCGACGCTAGGCGGTGTCATGATGTCCAGCGCGAGTGACTTGATTCTGGTCTTCGTGGCGCTGGAAACGCTGTCTATACCACTGTATTTGCTGGCAAGTTTCCGCCGTGGTGATCTGCGTTCAGCTGAAGGTGGCATGAAGTATTTCCTCTATGGATCATTTGCATCGGCGATCATGTTGTTCGGTTTTAGCTTGCTTTATGGCTTCGCCGGAACCACAAACCTTGCTGGTATCGCCACTGCCATGAGCAGCGGATTCGACGACAGCTTGATAGCCGTCATGACTGCCTTGGTGATGGTGGTGGTCGGATTCGGTTTTAAACTCAGCGCCGTGCCTTTCCACTTTTGGACACCCGATGTTTATGAAGGCGCGCCGACACCCGTGACAGCATTTGTCAGTGTTTCCAGCAAGGCGGCTAGCTTTGCGCTTCTCTTACGATTCATGACCGCGGTGTTCCCGCCGGAACTGATGCTAGGCGGCGTCATCATTCAAGATTTCTGGGTGAATTTGCTGGTGGTGATTTCCATCATCTCTATGACCCTGGGCAACGTAGTGGCCTTGCGGCAAAGCAATATCAAACGACTGCTGGCATATTCCTCCATCGCCCAAGCCGGTTATACCTTGATCGGCGTAGCGGCGTTGCAAGGCGCCAACGACAGCCTGGCGGTCGCTTCTGTTTCCTTCTATATGTTTATGTACATTTTCACGAATCTGCTGGTATTCGGCGCTGTGATTCTGTTCATCGCCACCACGGGAACGGAGGAGATCAAGGACCTGGCCGGGCTCAATCGCCGTAGTCCCTGGTTGGCTTTATTCATCACCATAGGATTGCTTTCGCTCGGTGGCATACCGCCAGCGGCTGGCTTTTTTGGCAAGTTCTTTCTCTTTCAGGCGGCTGTTAATGCCAACCTGGTAGGGCTGGCTCTGATCGCGGTGGTTAACGCCATCATCGCCCTCTATTACTATCTGGTTGTGATCAAAGTGATGTACGTCGATGTTGGCCCCAATGATCATGTAGCCATCGGCATTCCACGCTCATATGGGTGGGCGCTTGGCATCACCGCGGGTATCGTCATTCTCTTGGGAACAATCGCCGTAACGCCGATTTATGACTGGGCGACCTTGGGCGCGAATGGCTTATAATCGTTGTGGCATTGGTAAAGTGTTTGTGATAAAATTCCCGAACTATTCCGGGGGAGCAGATTCCCCTCAGTGGTTCGTTGAAGACACGGCTATCGAACCATGAAACCAAGTAACAATCCGCTGTCCACATACGGTTTGGTGGCGGGTGTGGTTGGGCAAGTGGGTTGTTTGATCCTGCTTGTCATTCTGGGCACCATGTTACTTGGTTTGGTCTTGGACGACGTTTTCGGAACGCGTCCGGCATTAATGTTGGTAATGTTGCTGGTAAGCGTTCCTTTGAGTATCTTGACGATATTTCTCTATACGCGCTACAAAGCTAAACATCTCCAAGGCAGCGCTATACAGAAGGAGGAAGATATAAGTGAATAGCTTTTGGAACGGGAAACGCCGGATCATCGCTTTGCTCATGTTCCTGGCCGGTGTTTTTGTCGCGCTGCGGGTTCCGCCGGTTATCCCGGTCATTCAATTGCCGGGCGAGAAATACCCCGCCGGTTATGATCTGCCATTTTTGGATATCCGACTGACGAATACCTTTATGGGTTCCGTTCTGGTCTGGATTATCCTGCTGTTATTGGTGTTCTACATCACGCGGCGCAGACCAAAAAGCGGCACGGAAGTTCCCCCGGGTGGCTTCTACAATTTGTTCGAAGCCTTGTTTGAGGGCTTGATGGGTTTTGTCGGTGGCATCGCCGGTGGCAGACATTTCCGCTTGATCTTCAACGTGTTCATGACGATTTTTCTCATGGTGTTGATTTCCAATTGGCTGGAGCTGGTGCCCGGTGTCGATAGCGTGGGATTCATAGAGCCGCATTTGGAAGAGGAATACAACGCCGCTGCCGATGAATTTGAGATCGTGACCACCGATGGTTACGAGATCTATCCCAGTGTCGTCGGCTACGCGCTGAACGGCCAATGCAACTGGATCAGTGCCGATGAAGAAGCAGCTGCCGATGCGGCCTCGCTGGCTGCAGCCGATGTCGCTGCTCTGGATGTCAAGCAAGATCTGGTAGTGCAGGCTGCTTTGGCACGCTTTGAAGCGGAACATGGCGGACACGGCGAAGCGGATGATGAAGCGCACGCCGATGACACGCATGATGAAACTGTAGCTGATTCTGACGAGGCTACTGCCGCCTATGACGAAGTGCTGGCTGGGCGCGAAGCGGAAAAGCAAGCGCGTGCCGATCGTGGTTGCTACACGGGTGTGGGAGCGGTACCTTGGGATGACCATGGCGATGACGATCACAGCGATGAAGGAGAACACGGAGTACCTTTGCATCCGGCGCCAAACAGCGCGGACGCAAAACTGGTGCCTTGGGTGGTATTGCCCTTCATACGTGTGCCCTCGACTGATTTGAACATGACGCTGTCGATCGCGCTGATCGCCTTTGGCATGATTCAGTTCATCGGTTTCAAAGCCTTGGGCATCGGCTATCTGGGTAAGTTCTTTGCCTTTGGCACACTCTTCAAGTCGCCTTTGGGCGGTATTGATGTGGCAGTCGGATTACTGGAATTGATCGGTGATTTCGCCAAGATCCTCTCGTTTAGCTTCCGTCTGCTCGGCAATATCTTTGCCGGCTCGATTCTACTATTCGTGATGAGTTTCCTGGTGCCGATCTTGCCTTGGCCCTTCTTCATCCTGGAATTCTTCGTGGGCATCATTCAAGCGCTGGTTTTCGCCTTGTTGACCGCGATTTTCATGAACCTGGCTACGGTCAGTCACCACCATGATGATGACCACGCCCAAGAGCATTAGACCGTAATCTCGCACATATCTGAGCAAAACTGGAGGAACAGTAAATGGATGCACAAGCAACGATTATTTTAGGTAAAGCGATTGGCGCAGGACTTGCCATGATTGGCGCGGCCGGTGGTGGAATTGGCATCGGTCTCGCGGTAGGCGGTGCCGTACAAGCCATGGGACGCAACCCGGATCATACCCCGACAATTCAGACGAACATGATCCTTGGCGTCGCCTTTGCGGAAGCCGTCGCGATTTATGCCCTGGTTGTTTCGCTGATTATCCTCTTCGTACTCAATTAGACGATGCGGGAGACGAATGGGAGAAGATCATGAATCCACTAGAAAATTTGGGCATTAACCCCGGGCTTCTGCTAATACAGATCATCGCGTTCATCGTGTTGTATACCGTGATGACACGCTTCATCTTCACGCCGTTGGTGAACGTCTTGAGCGAGCGTCGCAATCGCATTGCCAAGGGCCTGGAAGATGCCGCCGCCGCTGCGCGTGCCCGGGAAAACGCCGAAGTAGAAGCGGAAAAAATCCTGGCGCAGGCTCGTAGCGAGGCGCAGAAGGTGATCGACGAAGCGCGCGGCCGCGGTGAAGATGTCGCTACCACCATTGAACAAGAGGCGCGTCAAACAGCCGCAAAGATTCAATACGATGCGCAGTCCGAAGCGGTTGCCACTCGTAATGCCGAATTAGGTAACTTGCGCGAACAAATCGTGAATATCTCAGTTGCTGTGGCAGGGCGTATCTTGGACGAAAGTATCAGCAAGAGCAAACAGAAGGCTCTGGTTGACAGCTTCATAGCGGATCTGCCAGACGGTGCCAAGGGAATCGGTGGCAGCGTCGCGGTTGTCAGTGCCATGCCATTGTCCGCCGCCGAGCAGAAGTCCGTAAAAGCGGAAACCGCAGCGGACGAAGTAGAATTCTCCGTTGATCCGGAGATCCTGGGCGGATTGGTCATACGCTGGCCGGGCCGCGTGGTAGATGGCAGTGTACGGGCGCAACTGACGAGTCTGTCCCGCAACCTGAACTAAGTCAAAAACAACCTCACACTACTGTATTCAAGCGCGTTGGATAGCCCCCAGCGCGTTTGTGTTTATAATTGGAATATGTGCAATTCGATTTGAAGCTATGGCGGTTAGAATTCTGACAGGACGGAAGGCGTCCAATGACAACAGCGCTCGTCAGGTTATTGTCTGCGATTCCGGAAGGACAGATCCTATCCGCACCTGACAATCTGCCCACGGTGATTCACGCCGGCGTCGCCGAATCCAGCCTTGATGTCCAGCCGGGCTGTTTGTTCGTGGCGCGCAAAGGTCAATCCAGTGATGGTCACCACTTCATCCCTGAAGCTATCGCGGCCGGCGCGAGCGCGATCGTCGGCGAAAAGTTGCTCGACGACCTGCAAGTGCCTTACATTCGCGTCAAGAGCGCGCAAGATGCCCTGGGAATGTTGGCAGCTGCCTATCACGATTTTCCCTCACGCAAACTCGTCATCATCGGCGTGACCGGCACTGACGGCAAGACTACTACATGTCATCTGCTGCATAGCATCCTCAAAAGAACTGCTGGAATTAAAGCCGGTTACATCAGCACCATTTCGGCGGATTTCGGTGACGAGATCGCGCCGACCGGCTTGCATGTTACCACGCCCGGCGCGCCACGCGTTCAAGCTTATCTGGCACGAATGGTTGCGGCCGGAGTGACCCATTGCATTCTCGAGATGACCAGCCACGGCTTGGCACAAGGTCGGCTTATCGGCGTCGATATCGATATCGCGGTCTTGACAAATATCATGCATGAACATCTCGATTTCCATGGCAGTTGGGAATCCTATCGTGACGCCAAGGCCATCATGTTCCAGATGTTGGCATCTTCCAGTCAGAAGCCGGGCATCGTCAAGCGCTCGGTGATTAACGCCGATGATCCGTCTGCCGCATATTTTGCTGCGATCACTCGCGACATGTCTGTACGCTACGGTATCCATCAGCAAGCCGAATATCTAGCGACTGACATCAATCACATACCAGACGCCACAGCCTTTCGAGTACAAAATCAGCCCATAGAAACCCGATTGCCGGGTGAGTTTAATGTGGCGAACACCCTGGCAGCGATAGCTGTGGCGCGGGAAATGGGCATCGAATGGGACGTCATTCGAGCAGGTGTTGCCGCGGTCGATCTGGTAACCGGTCGCATGGAGCGCATTGACGAAGGGCAGGAGTTCCTGGCAATGGTCGACTTCGCGCATACGCCCAACGCCCTGAGAAGCGCCTTGCAAGCGGGCAGGCAGCTACTGCAACCTGGCAAGCGCTTGATCGTGATCTTCGGTAGCGCCGGCTTGCGCGATGTGCGAAAGCGGCGCCTGATGGCGGAAACCGCAGCGGAATTAGCGGATCTGACTATCCTCACCGCCGAAGACCCGCGCACGGAATCGCTGGACGATATCCTGGAGATGATGGCTCAAGGTGCTATCGCGCGTGGCGGTGTAGAAGGGGAGAGCTTCTGGCGCGATCGAGACCGCGGCAAGGCGATCTTCCGTGCTTGTAAAATGGCCCGGGCAGGTGATCTTGTCATGGCTTGCGGGAAGGGACACGAGCAAAGCATGTGCTTTGGCACAACCGAGATTCCCTGGGATGACCGCGAGGCGATGCGGTCGGCCTTGCACGGGTCGCCGCTGTTAACCTTACCCACAGCGAAACACAGCCTGGCAGGCGGAAATCGCTCGTGAACCTCGCCACACGGCCGCCGGTATCATCTAGAATTCCTTTCGAAACTGCGGATAAGAGTACGCCAGAGCGCAGGCGTGCCACTTGCATGAGACCGCATGATTGGCTGTCCGTCGTACTACTCCTTCTCTTTGCAGCGTCTCTGCGCATTATCGGCATGAGCTACGGGAAACTGGAACCCGAATATTTTCCGTCCTATGCCCCCTTCGGCATGGTACATGAGCAACTGCCGGTCAATCCCGATTCATTCCTCAATGTGGCGATTCCGATCAATATGGCGCTGCGCAACAGTCTGAATCCCGAATTCTTCAACTATCCCTCATTCATCATAAATATGAATTACCTGGTCAACCATTTGACTGGAGCGCTTGAAGAATTATCTCTTGCAGACCGAGAAGGTTCAACTTTCCGCAACTACGCCGGATTCCCACTTTATGTGATGGCGCGAATCTGGTCCGTTCTAGGCGGTATGCTGATGGTCGCCTGTACCTATGCGATCGGGCGCATAGTCAGTGGACGATTTGCAGCTATGAGTGCCGGGCTGTTAGTTGCGGTGTCATTCACACTCGTGACGCATGCTCACTATGTTAAACCGAGTTCTCTGGCGACCGGCTGGACGCTGGTGGCGATGTGGGCCTGCACCGCCGCACTCTACAGTTCGCGGCAAAAATGGCGGGAGCGGCTCTATTTCGGTGCTGGCGTGGTTACCGGCTTGGCAGCCTCAACCTTTTACAATGCTGCAGTGGTGACAATGATTGTTCTGCCGGTCGGGCTCATACTCTGGTATCGTAACCGAACTCGACGCACGCTGGCGATCATTGCTATCGCCTGGCTGGCGATTCCAGTTTTCTTTGTTCTAGCGTCACCCTACGTGTTGCGCGACTTCAGGCATTTCTGGCAAGATTTTTCCGTAATCGTATCGCAATACAAACAGCCGGGCCAAATCCACAATTATTTTACGGTTGACCAATGGACTGGCTTGGCCTTGCTTCTAGCTTATGCATCCTTGTTCGCGATTGGAGTGCCCGCCATCTTTTGTATAGCGCTGTCGTTTGTTGCAGGCTGGCAGAAACGCTTAAGCGGACAATTTCTACAGCAGAACTCGATATTGCTTCAGCTTACACTTATCGTGCCCATGCTTTTGGCCTACGTCTTGGTTGTGCTTCGTACCATACGGCCCGGGCACAGCGAGCATATGTTAATTCAGATTTTGCCCTTCGCAGCGCTGATGGCCGCTTTTGGCGCGGCTTGGCTGGTCGAGCGGATTCCCATATCAAATCATGTTCTCATGCCGATAGTTTTATTCGTGCTGATTGTCCAACCCTTGGTTCTAACAGTGACCGTGGTCAGAATGTTTGCCATGCCGGACAGTCGGCAAATCATGTTAGAGTGGATTCACCAACACATTCCCTCAGGCTCTCGTTTCTTTGTCAATGGATCTTATAACGTACCATTGGACGCGGCAATCTACCCCAATAAACAACAATTCGTCGAGTACGTCCCGGTCCTGCCGTCTCCGCAGGAATACGACTACATGCTATATTCTGATGCGCTGGCCTACGACATCATGCGGTCAACCGCAATCGTTCCACCGGAAATAATTAAGAAACAGCGCGATTACCTGGAACGGCTTGATGCGACTTTTGCACGCGTAAAGCAAATCGATCGTCCGCAATGGATTGGTTGGGATTCGATGATGAATATGGCGGCATACTATCACAATCCGGGCTTGATCCTCTATTGCCTGAATGAAGATAGTTGTGCGGCAATCGAATAACCGCCATGTATCGGAAAATGATACTGCTGGTGTCAAACTGCAGTATAATTGAGGCATTGCCGAGCATGAGGTGACTGTGCGAGACATTGGCATCATCATCGTCAATTGGAATACGTGCGACCACTTGAGACGCTGCCTGGAAACTGTCTTTGCAAGCGCTGGCGATTTCGCATATCGCGTCGTCGTCGTGGATAATGATTCTCGGGATGAAAGTGTCCCGATGGTGCGGCGCTGTTTCCCTCAGGTAGAGCTCATTGCCAACGACGAAAACACAGGTTATCCGCGTGCGAATAATATCGGGCTGCGTCATTTGGGTTTCCGCGCAGCCGGTGATGTCGCGGCCGACGCGCCACGTTACGCCTTGCTGTTAAATCCCGATACAGAATTGCCGCGTGATGCCTTACGTAGGATGCTGCATTTTATGGATTCGCGGACCGATCTTGGCGCGGCCGGACCCAAGCTTGTTTTGATGGACGGCAGCTTGGATAAAGCCTGCCGCCGAGGTTTTCCGACACCATTGGTCAGCTTTTACCACTATTCCGGCTTGGCGAAGCTCTTCCCGCGCAATGCACGTTTTGGCCGATACAATATGACCTACGCCGGCGAAGATGAGGAACTGGAAGTCGATTCGGTGGTCGGCGCCTACATGCAGGTACGCAAGGAAGCGATCGCCAAAACGGGCTTGCTGGATGAGAGTTTTTTCATGTATGGCGAGGATTTGGATTGGGCGTATCGGCTCAAGCAAGCCGGTTATAAGGTCTGGTATCATCCCGCGGTAACGGTGCGCCACGTCAAACGAGCGGCCAGCAGTAAGTCGCGAAAAGCGCAGTTCGAGTTTTGGAGAGCCATGCTAATCTTCTATCGTAAACACTTTCGTCAGACGACTATCCTGCCAATTCATTTGTTCATTTTGGCAGCCCTGTTGTTGAAGGGAGGTCCTGCTCTATGGAGCGAGATCCGCAATCCGACCTTGTCGGCTTAGAGCCGCGTTCTTTTCGCTGGAGCAATGAACACCTCAAGGCGTTTTCCAATGTATCGCTCTTTCTCGCTGATGCCGCAATGCTGATTCTCGCCTTCATCGTCGGTTATGAAGCCCGCAGTTTCCTGCCGTTCTTGCCCAGACCGCAGGAGCAGCCACCGCTGCTAAACTATATACCGACGATAATGTTGCATGTTGCTACCATCGTTCTGATGTTTTATTTCTCGCAACTGTATCATCTTAAGCGCGCCTTCAGCCGCATCGATCAGATGCGCAATGTTGTAGGTGTCGTGACGCTGGGCACTTTGCTGGCCAGCGGCATTCAAGAATTCTTGTTGCAGAATACCCAATTGGAAGTGATTTATCCGCGCAGCCTGCTCTTCTACGTCTGGTTCTTCAGCGTATTTCTGACCGGCATGGGCCGAGAGATACACAGACGCGCTTGGCAATCGTTACGTATGCGAGGCGTTATCCGCGACAACCTGCTCATAGTCGGCGAGGGGCGCATCGCCCATGATATCGCCAGCAAAATCCGCGATAGACCGTTCTTGGGATACAACATTGTTGGCATCGTCAGCGCCGTCGAAAAAGAAGGTGAAATGTTGGGTTTTCCCATCATCGGAAGCTATGTCGATATTCCCCGCCTGATTGACGAACATATGGTGGAACAAGTAATTGTGGCGCTAACTGAACCGCGCCGCGGCGAATTGGTGGAATTGATCAATTTGTGTCAGCGTGGGCATGTTGATATCAAAGTCTATCCAGATCTGTTTTCCTATATGGCTGGCGACCTGAACGTGGACGACTTGGGCGGCACACCGCTGCTCACTGTTCGTGATATTGCCTTGCGCGGCTGGAAACTGAGTCTGAAGCGCGCCTTGGATCTCTTTGGCGCCACGGTTGGCCTGATTATGCTATCGCCTTTTATGTTGCTGACGGCGCTTCTGATCCGTCTGGAATCTCGCGGTTCTGTATTCTATTGGCAATGGCGGATGGGGCAGGATGGGCGACCCTTTCCCCTGATAAAATTCCGTTCCATGCGCTCGGATGCGGAATCCTCCGGGCAGACCTGGACTGTGGAAAACGACCCCCGCGTGACACGCATCGGGAATTTCATGCGCCGCAACAACTGGGACGAGATACCGCAACTGATTAATGTCATTCTAGGGCAAATGAGCTTGGTCGGTCCACGCCCGGAGCGCCCGATGTACGTGCAGCAGTTTCGCAGTCAGATTCCCAATTATATGGATCGCCTGCGTGAGAAATCTGGCATGACTGGTTGGGCGCAGGTCGAGGGCTTGCGTGGCGACACTTCAATCGCCGATCGCACTGAGTATGACTTGATGTATGTGGAAAGCTGGTCCCTGTGGCTGGATATCAAGATTATCATCCGTACGATCTGGCAATGGACCTCGCGCTCAAGCCCCAACGCTTATTGATTGAAGGGCAACTCCGATGGATCTACAAACCTTGACACAGGCAATGCATGACTTTGTGGAAAGCAAGGGCTGGACCGATGATGCTTCCTTCAAGCCGCAGAGCCAAAGAAACCTGGCGATCTCGCTGGTACTGGAGGCCAGCGAAGTGCTGGAGCTTTTTCAGTGGGGCGATTCGTGTACCGATCCGCATGCGCTGCAAGACGAGTTGGCAGATGTGATGCTCTATCTTCTGCAGTTGGCGAGTTACAGCGGTGTCGATCTAGGCGAAGCAGTAATATCCAAGTTGGAAAAAAACCGTCAGCGAGACTGGCCCCATCCATCAATGAACGCAGCGGACAAGGCGGCGCGCGGCGACTGAACTCCTTCTGATCGCGCCAATTCTTCCCCATGCGCCCCTCCGGTACAGGCTATCATTTTGCGCTTGCAGCATTATAATAGCCGGCATTGTTCAATTCCCGATCAGGTCAAATGCTGTACTTCCGCGTGCTTGAAGCAAGCTGCGCCTGATATCGCCGAGCGTGCCCGTCGGTTGGGATCAGATGCAGAACTGAGGAATGTTGCCGTATGTCGGAACAGGCTGTCACCGCCCAAAGTGAGGACTTTTCCCGCTGGTACAATGAAATCGTCTATCGTGCCGATTTGGCGGCGCCGTCACCGGTACGTGGCTGCATCATCATTAAGCCCTACGGCTACGAAATTTGGGAGGGCATCAAAGGCGGCTTGGATCGGCGCTTCAAAGCTACCGGACATCAGAATGCCTACTTTCCGCTTTTAATTCCTGAAAGCTACATTAAACGCGAAGCGCAGCATGTCGAAGGCTTCAGCCCGGAATTGGCGGTGGTGACACACGCGGGCGGCAAAAAACTCGAAGAACCCCTGGTTGTCCGACCGACATCGGAAACAGTTGTCGGTGAGGCTTTCAGCGACTGGATTCAATCCTACCGAGATTTGCCATTGTTGATCAATCAGTGGTCGAATGTCGTACGTTGGGAATTGCGCACTCGTCCTTTCTTGCGCACCTCGGAATTCTTGTGGCAAGAAGGCCACACCGCCCATGCCACTCACGACGAAGCCGAAGCCGAGACCCTGCAAATGCTGGATATCTATGCCGAATTCGCCCTTGAAGACGCCGCAATCCCGGTCATCAAAGGTGAAAAGAGCCGCATGGAGCGCTTTGCCGGCGCCGTGCGCACCTATACCATCGAAGCAATGATGCGCGACAAACGTGCCTTGCAATCCGGCACCAGCCACAATCTGGGTCAGAACTTTTCCAAGGTTTTCGATATCAAATACCTGACGGAAAGCAATGTGCAGGAGCATTGCTGGACGACGTCCTGGGGCTTGAGCACGCGAATGGTTGGCGCCGTCGTCATGACGCACGGCGACGATCAAGGGTTGCGTCTGCCGCCGAAACTGGCGCCATATCAAGTTGTTATTGTGCCAATCACTCGGCGGGATGACCAGAAGACATCGGTAATGGAAACAGTTGAAAGGCTTAAGCGCGAACTTGAGTCTGCCGGCATACGTGTTCACATCGACCGCCGCGAAGGTCAATCCCCCGGTTTCAAATTTAACGACTGGGAAATGCGCGGCGTGCCGGTTCGCATGGAAATCGGACCCAAAGATGTTGAGAATAATAATGCGGTGCTGGCCCGGCGTGATATCCCCGGCAGGCCAGGCAAGCAGTTTGTGTCGCAGGATGGCATTGTTCAGGTCGTGTTGACTCTGTTGGATGATATACAGAGAAACCTGTTGGAAGATGCAACTTCGTTCCGTGATAAACACATTTGTGATGCCGGCAGCTATGATGAATTGCGGCAAGTGATCGAGAGCGGGGCTTGGGCGCGCGCCTGGTGGGGTGGATCGGACGCAGATGAACTTGCGGTGAAGGACGAGACCGGCGCCACGATTCGCTGCTTCCCCTTTGAGCAGCCGGATGGTAGCGGGCAATGCATCATGACTGGGCAAAATGCCCAAAGAGTTGCGCTCTTCGCGAAAGCCTATTGATCAAATCGCGTGTACAAAGGCTTACGCAAGCCGCGTCGGCTTGTTAACGGGTGAACTGTTGACCTTCGGTTGAACGCGGTCGCGATAAGAAGAATTCTCTAATGAAATTGTAGAATTGTGAAAATTTACACAATGCTATTTGTATTGTATAATGCGATTCTCTGAGAAAACGAAGGGAAAGCTTTCCGAAAAAAGTACATTGCCCTGCATTCAGTTTACTACCGCGGACATTTGTATAGTTCTGCATACAATGCTAGACTGATTCGTACACTGTACTTATTTTTCTTCAAAAGAACCGATGAATATTTCAATCAGAGTACATCGTAGTTCATCCATTGGTTTTAGACATGGTATTCCTTTAGATGCCACCGGCCGGCGTCTGCCCAGGTTGGTGGTTTGGTTTTTCTAGGACACGATAATGGCAGCTTATTTAATTGTTGATGTTGACAACCTGATAGCCTTCACGCTGCATAAGGGTGCAGACTTGCAAGAGCTAGCCGTTGCCTTGCGGGGCAATGCAGCGCTGGTTGCAGGCCTGTTTGATTCGACAATGCTGCGGTCCATTGCCGTTGGCAATTGGGAATCGCATCAAGGCAACTGGAATGTCGAACCGGAACAGATATTCCAGAGCGTCGGTTACGAGATACTCGATGTTAAGCAGCGTAGCGAATTGGTAAGTTGCTTGATGGAGCGCCATATTGCTGCCGATCCTAACCCGATTGACGAATTGATATTGGCGACTACCAGCGACGATCTCTTGCCTTTGATCGATTTAGTCAAGACCACTCGCAGCGCGCGCATCCGGATGTGGGGCTCCGAAGATGTGATTAAAGGCAGCCGGTATGCCGAGGATATCATCTTCCAATCCCTGGGCACGCTTCCCGGGATTCAAACCAAGAATGTCTGGGTCTATATCGACTTCGAAAACATATCGATCAGCTTAAATGAGCAGGGTTTCATGGTCAATCTCGATCATTTGATCGAGCGCTTTGTATCCCAGGCCCAGGCGCACGGTAAACTCGTAAAAATGGCGGCCTATGCGCCTTGGGGGCAACGTGGCGCCTTGCCACCATTGGTCGACACCTCTGGCAGGGAGGTCGCGGATGAGGCACCTTCGCGCCTGATGATGGCGAATATTGATCCTGTTTTCAATTTGCCGGGCAAAAACAGCGCCGATATTCGCATTGCCCGCGATGTCCTGACAGACGCCGGGCATCCGGAAGCCGGCGATGTCATAATCCTGGCAAGCAGCGATCGCGATTTCAATGATGTCATAAACCCGTTGCTGCAGCGCAATAAGACCGTGGTGCTTTGGGGCGTTCGCGGCAGTACCGGGAGATTGCTGCAAAGTCATCCATCGCTGCATTTGGAATTTATTGACGACTTTACCGATCTTCAGACGCACGAGTCGCTTAGCAAAATAGATGCCGCGGATGAAGCTGAAACATTCATTCCATCGCAATGGTCTAGCGTAATCCTTCAGTTTTTCCGCTTGAATGCCGCAAGACAATCGGAAGAAATCACCTTGAAAGACCTTATTCGCCAGTTGGTTGATGTTGGCGATGTGATTTCACTGGAACGCGGGAACGATTTGGTTTCGCAAGCGATTTCGCTGGGCTTGCTAAGACAGTTGTCGGATTCCGGTGCTTTGGAACTCGATTATAAGAATCCAGTTGTGGACAAGACATTGGTGATCGCGGAGCGCATGGTGAAGCGTGTATCCAACACCTTGCTGGCGCGCAATTGGGAATATGTCAATTACGGTTTCTTGCTCAAAGGCTTGGCTATGGAGCGCGATCTCGATCGCCCGGGTATGAATGATAGCGATCAGTGGCGCTCACACTGGATCGATTGCCTGGTACGCGAACGCGTATTGCAGCGAGACTTGGTGCCACATCGTCATAATCCCGAGGATTTGGTTCCGGTCATTCGCATTCCGACCAATAACGAACATCCGGTTGTGAGAACAGACGACGACGATATCAGTAGTGAAGAACAAATCACGCGCAAATGGCTGGGTGTCCCGCCACACATGCTCTACAATACGGAACCGGAAGTTGCGCACATGGTGATGCGTATCGCGGTTAGTGTGCAGCAGTTTACCAGTTTTCGTAATTTTGCCTGGTGCCCGCTTGGCAGTTTGCACAGGCGCCTGCGCGAGTTCGACAGCGGCGTCGTTTTCCAACACGCGGTTGAATACCTGCTGATCAACGAAATGGTTTCGGTAAATGAATATCCCAACCCGCGCAGTGACTACAATACTAAGGGTATCGAACTAAACCCGCACAGCGCTTTTGTGGCGATCTTGCTGGCGGAACGCGACGAGTTTGTGCGAATCTTGCTGGAAATGTACAAAGACAATACAACCATCAGCGAAGCCAATATCAAACCGCGTCTCGATGAATCCTGGGATGTGGCATTGTGGATCTCGATCATGAAGATCGAAAACGTTTTGAACCCCTTGCCCGGACGCACCGATCAATTCAGCCTGTTTCGCACGCATCACACTGTGAAACTGGTGGCGAATGACGATGTAAGTGAACTGCAACGGGCCGAAGACTAGCTCGGCATTGTTAGGCTCTGAAGCTGCTGCTATAATTAGCGCGATTTTTAGACCGACAGGCAAACTGTCCTGCCTGTGCGGTGACTGACGGAGGGACGGAAAACATGCCATTGGACAAAGCAGCAAAGACCCGGATTATCCAGGATTACGCCCGCGAAACGGGTGACACCGGTTCGCCGGAAGTGCAAATAGCCTTGCTCACCGCCCGGATCGTTCAGTTAACGGATCACCTCAAGATTCACAACCACGACGAGCACTCTCGTCGAGGTCTGCTGAAGCTGGTTGGTCAACGGCGACGACAGTTGAAGTACATTGCTCGGAAGAAACCGGACGTTTACCGCGAACTGCTACAGCGTCTCGGTCTACGGCGTTGATCACGGTCAAGCGACCAAAAGCCGATGCTTCGGTGGCTGGCAGGACCGGGTATAGCAGTCTGAACACGCAGCGAAGTGCCGAACGGCATACACCCATTGATTTTGAAAGCGCCAAAGATGACAGACATGGCAAGCTGACAGCCGGAAAAACGGCTTGTCTTGGCTCGCTGCGTCTGCCTATAGGGCGCGCATTAGAAATATGGAGAACTCGATGACATTGGATATACGAGAATACCGAGCGATGGTCGCCGATAACGAGGTGATCGTCGAAACAGGAAAATTAGCCCAACAAGCTGGCGGAGCAGTGACAATACGCATGGGTGACACCATGATATTCTGTTCTGTGACCATGGGATCTCCCCGCACCGGGCTGGACTTTTTCCCGCTAAGTGTGGATTTCGAAGAAAAAATGTATGCCGCCGGTCGTGTACCTGGCGGCTTTTTCCGTCGCGAAGGCCGCCCTTCAGAAGGCGCCATCCTCACATCCCGCGTCATTGACCGGACGTTGCGCCCGCTCTTTCCCAACAACATGCGCAACGATGTACAAGTTGTCTTGATATCGCTTTCGCATGACAAGGAGCATCATGTCGATATGCTGGGTATCATCGCTGCCAGCACCGCCTTGATGATCTCCGACATTCCCTGGAACGGGCCCGTTGCCGGCGCCCGAATTGGCTTGGTTAATGGTGCGCTGATTGTGAACCCCACCTATAGTCAAATGAAAGAGAGTAGCCTGGATTTGCGCGTGTCTGGCACGGCTGAGGCTATTAACATGGTGGAATGTAACGCCGAGCAAGTTGACGAAGAGACCATGCTGGAAGCGCTATTCCTGGCTCATGAATCGATGCAAGACATTATCGCCATGCAGCAGCGGATCCGCGAGGAGATCGGCAAAGACAAAAAAGAACCATCCGTTGATGATATCGACGAGACGCTTCAAGCCGATGTGAGCAACAAGGTGGCGGAGCAAATCCGCGAGCTCATGGTGGCGCATGCCGACCGCAACGAACGTCGCGAACCCTTGCAAGCCGTTCGGGACGCGCTTTTCGAGGAATACACCGCAAAAAACGATGCCAGCGATGACGGAAGTGAGAGTATCAATCTCAAACATGTCGAACGCGCCTATGACAACGTGATGAAAAAAGTGGTGCGACAGCGCATCATCAATGACGGCATCCGTCCCGACGGAAGAGACTACAGTACCATGCGCGCTCTGGCAGCCGAAGTGCAGCTGGTGCCGCGGGTACACGGCTCTGGCATGTTTATGCGTGGTGAAACACAGGTGTTGACTATCGCAACGCTCGGTACGCCCAGTGATTCTCAATTCATGGATGGCATCGCCCCGGAAGATGACAAGCGCTACATCCACCATTACAACTTCCCGCCTTACAGCACTGGCGAAACCTATCCGATGCGCGGACCGCGCCGGCGCGAAATCGGCCACGGCGCCCTGGCGGAAAAGGCCTTGCTTTCGATGATCCCGCCTCAGGAGGAGTTTCCCTACGTGTTGCGCCTGGTCAGCGAAGTGATGAGTTCTAACGGCAGTACTTCAATGGCGAGTGTCTGTGGCAGCACATTGGCACTTATGGACGCCGGCGTGCCGATCAAGAATCCAGTCGGCGGTATTGCCATGGGTTTGATCAAAGAAGGCGAAAAGGTCGCGGTTTTGACGGATATTCAAGGCTTGGAAGACCACCTGGGCGATATGGATTTTAAAGTGGCTGGCACAGTGGACGGAATTACCGCTTTGCAGATGGATATCAAAATCGCCGGTGTCACACGCGCAACGATGCAACAAGCGATGGAGCAGGCGAAAGACGCCCGTTTACAGATCCTGGATGTCATACGCTCTACCATTGACCAACCCCGCGATACACTTAGCGAATTCGCTCCGCGAATGGAATCGTTCAAAATCGCCGTCGACAAGATCGGCGCGGTCATCGGACCCGGTGGCAAGAATGTGCGTGCGTTGCAAGAGACGCACAGTGTCAAGATCGAGATTCAAGAAGACGGCTTGATCTATGTTTCTGGCGAGACCGGTGGCGAAGTAGCGCAGGCTATCGCAAAGATCCAGGGCATGGTTGAAGATCCTGAAATAGGCCAGATCTATACCGGGCGCGTCACTCGCGTGGAGAATTATGGCGCGTTTGTCGAGTTCTTGCCGGGCAGTGAAGGCATGGTTCACGTCTCGCAATTGGCAGATTACCACGTCAAAAGTGTCGCAGAAGAGGTGAGCATCGGCGATGAAATTATGGTCATGGTCATCAATGTCGATGGCACCGGACGCGTACGACTGAGCCGCCAGGCAGTGTTGGAAGGCTGGGATGTCGAAGAGGCCGTTCGCCGCGATGCCGCCAATAGCCGCGGCAATCGTCGTGGCGGTGGCGATCGACGTGGCAGCGGTGGTGATCGACGTGGCAGCGGTGGCGATCGACGAGGCAGTGGTGGCGATCGTAATCGCAGCGGCTAGCTGAAACACCAAAGCGGAATCCAACGGGCGGATCATCCCGCGAGAGACTAAATTCCGCTAAATTTAACTCTGGAACGACCTGCCGGCAAAGCAGGCCGTTTTGCATACTCTGGGAGCAACACAAATGCCGACTAAGAATGATGAGCCGGGCAATGCGATTGCCGAGACAGAAAACTACATGGCTTGGGAAGTAAAAGACTTGGATGGCGAGACCACCTTTCATTTGGAATTGGGCATCGCGACCTTGCATTTCTTCCGCGAGGAATGGGACGAGTTTCTGCAGCTGATGAAAGACGCGGCAAGCAATCGCGGATGAAGCAAGAGAACTTGCACAAGCACTTTGTCGAGGCAATGGCAAAGCATTTGCCGCCGAGCGCATCTGCGTTGCGCCTTCTCGATCTCGAGGGGTGCTGTGGGTCCGACCTACAAAAATTGCGCGAAGATCTTGCCATAAAAGTCGTCTCAGTGCACGAACTTGGGCAGCAGCAATTGCCTCCCTCTTCCATAGATGCCGTGATTGCCTACGATCTTGATCTCCATCAATGCCTGTTGGCGGGCGCCCTAAATGCCTTGCGGCCGGGTGGGCGTTTCATAGCGGTGCAATCGACAGGCAGGCCAAGCGAAGACTGGCTGAGGCTGTTGGAAAGTAACGGCTATGTGCGTATCTTGATCGAAGCGGCGGTGGATGGCCTGGGCGTTTTGATCCGTGGCGAAAAAGCGCATACTACTTCAGACACACTTCGCCGTATTGCAGCGGTGGCAGATGCGGATGCCAATCTGCTTGACATCAATTCTTATCGCGGACGCTTTGTACACCTACTGATCCGTCAGTCGCCCAATAAGCCGGTCTGGAATTTGGCGGCCGATGAAAAAGTCAGCTGGCGCGCTTTGGCCTTACAAGATACCGAAGGCAGCCTGTTGTTGGGATTCAGCAGCTTGCCCAAAGCGGTCGGGTTCATGCAAAAGATGGTGCTAGCCGGACATTCCGATGACGTCAACAAAGTCGGGAAGTTCAGCGTTTCGATAGCTGCTACCTGGAAATGGGATGTCAAACTGAACCCTGCTCCCGACATTGTCCAAAATAATTTTAAGATTTGGTTGGATATTGACCCGGCAACTGCCGAAGCTTCGGACGAATAAATTCCTGCAGTCTGTCTATCTAACCTACGATCGAAATGCCGGGGACTGATTGATCACAAGAGGTCATCACGCGCATGCCATTGTCTTTGCACGACATCGAGTTTCTGCGTAGCGACAAAGGTCGCGATGTCTTGCAGGCTTACGCCGGCAGTGACCTTTCCGATGAGAATACGCTGTCGCTCTTGACTCGGCTGCGCAATTCGCTAGCGCCTCGACAAGCTGCCACAGTGTTAACTACGCTCGAGCTGCGTCAAAAGGCCGCAAGCAAATTCCCTGTCTACAGCCAGAAGATGCTATTCACGCGTGAGAGCTTGCAGCAGGCAAGTCACCCGCAGATTCGCAAGTACCGCGCTGGTCTCTTTCAGTCGCAGTCGATCCTTGACGTCTGCTGCAGCATTGGCTCGGATAGTCTGGCATTTGCGCAGGGCGGGCGGCATGTGCTGGGCTTGGATAAGGATTCCGTGCGTATTGCCATCGCGCAGCATAACCGCGATGTTGCCGGGGTCGCGGCGGACTTTGCCACGGCCGATGTCACTAGCGGGCTCCCGCAAGGATATGATGGCATCTTTTTTGATCCAGCGCGACGTGATGAGCAGGGCAGAAGGCTCCACGATGTCGAGCGTTATCTGCCGCCACTGTCATTGAGCAAGCGCTGGCAGACGCCGGAAGTCGTCGTCAAGTTGTCGCCTGCGGTGCAGCGGCAGCAGCTTGCAAGTTACGGCGGGCAGCTGGAATTCATCTCGGTTGCCGGCAATCTCACCGAAGCGCTGCTTTGGAAGCACCGGCCTGCGCAACGTCCCCTGGCGACGCGCATCGACGCGGCAGGCATGCATCAGATTTCGTATGATAATTCCGCTGATGTCGCTGCCACGCTACCAAAATCCTGGCTGTTTGAGCCGGATCCAGCCATCATTCGCTCGGGAGCGCTAAGGCATTTGGCTGCACGATTGGACGCGAACTTGCTTGATGAGACCATCGCTTATCTGACGTTGGACAATCGTGTGGCAACACCTTGGGGACGGTTTTGGCGTATATTGGATTGGATGCCATATAACCTCAAAAAACTGCGTCAGTATCTTGAGGCACACAACGTGGGTCATATTACCGTCAAGAAGCGTGGATTCCCGATGTCGCCAGAGGAGCTGATAGCCAGGTTGAAGCTCAAAGGGGGAAACGGCGCGCGTGTATTGGTCATGACACGCTGCCGCCGACGTCCGATTGCGATCGTTTGCGAGCACAGTTGATTTGGGCAAGTTGAACAAAAGTATTATAATACGGCTTCGATTGGAATCCCGCCGATGGGCAAGGGGGCGTATGATGGCCCGGCACGAACCACGCCGCCATCGATTGGTCAGCTGGGAAGAGGTGGACCAACTCATTGATGATTTGGTTCCGCGCATAAAGCATTTGGGACCCTTTAGCGCGATGCTGATGATCACGCGGGGCGGCGTTATACCTGGCGGACTGTTGGCGGAGGCCCTCGGTTTGCGGCATTTGTTGACTGCTTCGGTGGATTTTCTCTCTACCGAACAATCCGGTATGATGGCATGGCCAACCTTCCTGCAATTTCCCGATCCAGACCTCCTGCGAGGGCGCCGCACCTTAATCGTCGATGATGTCTGGGGAAGCGGCAAAACGAGCATTGCAGTGCGTGAACGTGTCAATGCCGCGGGCGCAGAGACATTCAATTGTGTGCTGCATTTTAATCCTTATCGGTCGTTGTTTTCCAACATACGGCCAGAGTTATATGGAGATGTCACCGATGCTTATGTCGTGTATCCCTGGGAAATTGATCGCGGCTTGCTCGGGCGCGGTTTTGGCGAAGTTCAGCCGGAAATATAGTGCCGCGGGCCATCCGAAAGCATGAACTTTGTGCGATTTCACCAATTCTGCGTTATAATGCGGTGCAGTCGACGCAAAACGCCACCCATTGAGTCTATATTCTGCTCAAGATTGTGTTGAACCGGGAGGCGGTTTGCCGACAGATGAGCAATCACTAAATAGTGACATATATTGTTAGAATGATGGTGTATAGTTTGTTATGGGTCAAAAAGCCTTTTGAAAGCGGACTGATGACCTCATTGTTGACCAAAGCGCTTGCGTCTGCGGACGTGTCTTGCGCGACTTACACCTGCTGAAGCAGGAGGCCTACCGAATCCTATGAACGAAGATCAAGACGACAGTATCGTATCCGATGAGAATTTCGAAGAAATGCTTGCCTCATCATTCAACTTTTCATACTCGCCTCCGCGCCGTGGCGAGATACGTGAAGCGACCATTCTACAGATCGACGAGCGCGAGATCATTGTCGATCTCGGCGCCAAACAAGATGGCATCGTGCCCTCGCAAGACTTGGAACGTATGGAAGATAGCTTCCGCGAAAGTTTGGCGACAGGTGCCAACATTCCGGTCTATGTGGTAAACCCGCGCGATCAAAACGACAACCTGATCGTTTCCATCAACATGGGGCTGCAACGATATGATTGGGAAAAAGCCCGCGAATTGCTCAGCTCTCAAGATCCCGTTGACGTAAAAGTAAGCGGCTACAATAAAGGTGGCGCGCTGGTGCGCTGGAATCGTCTGGAAGGCTTTATCCCAAGCTCACATCTGGTTTCTGCCAATATGGCTGCCGATCGCCGCGACGCCATGAACGAACTGATCGGCTCTGCCCTGGGCGTAAAAGTAATCGAGGTTGATCAGGATCGACGTCGTTTGATCTTTAGCGAACGCGAGGCACAAAAGGAGTGGCGAGCCAAGCGCAAGCAGGCCTTGCTTGCAGAACTCAACGTGGGCGATGTGGTCAATGGGATTGTCACCGGCCTTCGCGATTTTGGCGCCTTCGTCAACATCGGTGGCGCAGATGGCTTGATACACGTCAGCGAACTGGCCTGGCATCGTGTTGATCATCCTCGCGATATCCTGGGCATCGGCGACGAGATTGAAGTATATGTATTGAACCTCGACCGAGAAACCAATCGCATTGCGCTTAGCCGCAAACGACTCTTGAGTGATCCTTGGGATGAGGCCCAGTTTCGCTATCACGAAGGTCAATTGGTCGCGGGACAAGTAACGAACGTGGTGGACTTCGGCGCCTTTGTCGCGTTGGATGACGGCTTGGAGGGTTTGCTGCATCTGAGCGAAATGGGCGACGGCGCGCTGAAAGAACCTCATTCCTATGTTCAAAAAGGTGATCATCTTTCGCTACGCATCAGCCACCTCGAACCGGAAAAACGCCGCGTCGGCTTTACCCAGCGTTGGGGTACCGAGGCTGGAGAAGACGAAGCCGAAGCTGATGGTGCCGAAGATCTTGACAGCGACATTGAAGATATCGAAGAATTGATAGAAGATAGCGCCGACAATGCAGCGGAAACCGCCAGTGCAGAAGATCTTGAAAGCGCCGAAGAAGCCGTGGAAGCTGCTAGTGCAGTAGATCTTGATAGCGCCGCGGAAGACGAGTAGCCCTGGTAGGCTGTTCTGCACTATTGTCGTTCGGCGGAAGCGAAAACGTCGACCGGCCCCACACAAAATTTCAGGCATTCTGCCCTGTTGAGGGCAGCGGTTTACCACAAGATAGGTGCGTATACGCCTCGACTGCATATTTGTTTGCCAATCTCGAATATCCTGCTAAATCCTTTGCACCTTGCTTGTTGACAAGCAGCGAGTGCATCTGTATAATCCGTCGCGTTTCTTGGTGAGGGCAGCGTGTTCGCGTAGTTCCACAATAACAGACGCGCAGGTCCACAGCGAGCCTGGTGGTTTGGCGAAGGCCAAACGTTACCGGGTTTTATTTTGGCTCTTGCCAAGGGTTGAAATACTATCGTCCGTTGAGAGTAGAGTAAGTTGGTATGCAAACAGAAACAGCATTAGATTTGTTGGTGGATGACGCGGATTTCGCCTCACTCTTGGAAGAGTCTCTTGCCGGCAGCCAGATCGAACGAGGGGATATTGTCAGCGGCACCGTGCTGTCGATTGATAGCCAGGGTTTGATTGTTGATATTGGCTGGAAGCAAGACGGTATCGTCACGCGCAATGACATCGAGCGCATGGGAATGAGTACGGCAGATTTCCAGGTTGATTCAGAAATCGATGTAGCCGTTGTCCGTTTGAACGACGCCGACGGCAATTTGATCTTGTCCGCTTCTCAAGCGCGCCAGAATGAAGACTGGAAGCGCGCTGAAGTTCTTATGAATGACGAAGAGCTGGTTACGGGTGCTCCGATTGATGCCAACAGAGGTGGCTTGATCATGCCCTTTGGGCACCTACGCGGATTCATCCCGGCCAGTCACGTTGTTGACCTGCCGCGCGGATTAAAAGAAGAAGAACGCCTCAATTACCTGCAGCAACTGATGGGCAAGGAAATCTCGGTCAAGGTGATAGAGGTGAACCGAAAACGGCGGCGGCTGGTATTCAGTCAGTTGGAAGCGGAACAAGAAAACCGCGCCGCACGCAAAGAAGCGCTGCTGAGTGAACTGGAAGAAGGTGGCACGCGCCAAGGCATTGTCAGCGGTCTCTGCGATTTCGGTGCATTTGTCGATCTGGGCGGAGCCGATGGGCTCATCCACATTTCCGAGTTGGCCTGGTTCCGTGTGCGTCATCCCAGCCAGGTTGTGGCTGTTGGCGACAAAGTCGATGTGTATGTCTTGCACCTCGATGATCAAGGCAAACGTATCGGTTTGAGCTTAAAGCGCCTCCAACCCAATCCCTGGTCGCTGATCGACGATATGTATTACATCGGGCAGTTGGTCGAGGGTGTTATCAGTCGTGTAGAGACATTCGGCGCATTCATCAGCCTCGAACCCGGAATTGAGGCACTGCTGCACGTCAGCCAGATGTCGCACAATGCCGAAGAGAATCCTTTGCGCCATCTCTACGAGGGGCAGAAGTTGTTGATGCGCATTATCAGCATCGAATCGGAAAAGCAGCGCCTTGGGCTCAGCTTGACCGAAGTTACCGATACCGAATTGGAACAATGGGAAGAGCGGCAAATAGAATTTGTCGCCCAAGCCCGTGCCGAAGCCGCATTGGAGGCGGAAGCCGAACAAGACGCGGAAGTGGAAGCCGTGCAATTCGCAGAAGCGGAATCCGCACAAGTGGAAGAAGCGGAATCCGAACAAGCGGGAGAAGTGGAAGCGGAAACCTAGTGCATGACAATCACATCCCTGATATAGATTATCCGCTTATCGTCGTGTAAACTGTCTATAAACCGCAAAAAGCTTAATGGATTCGTACAACTAATTCACTAAAGGTGGTGATATATCCATGGCTTCAGTTCGACTTAAGCCAGGTGAAAGTCAAGAACAACTGTTGCGCCGTTTTCGCAAGCGCGTAACTAACGCCGGGATTCTGAGTACAGTACGCCGCAAACGCTGGCACATCTCCAAGAGCGAGTTGCGTCGTATCGAAAAGAAAAAGGCCATCCGTCGGTCGCGCCGCAGACAACGAAAGCTCTGATCGATTCATCGGTACAGTCCGAGTGAATTGCTAGCGCTGTTTGGGTACGCCGGCCTCTGTGAAGCTGCGATCTCTTGCACGATCCTGCATAGGCGCACTCTCGATTAGCCCGTTGTGTTCCTATAGTGCACAGCGGCTTTTTGTATTATAATGCGGCTGCAAAATTGACCCCCAGGGAGGAATATGTACAAGAAAGAAGAAAAGATCGAAGTTGAAGGAACGGTTATCGAAGCCTTGCCGAACACACAGTTCAAGGTAGAACTTGATAACAAACACCAGGTATTGGCGTATCTGTCGGGCAAAATGCGCAAGTACTATATAAGAATTCTGTTAGGAGATCGGGTCAAAGTCGAAATGAGCGCCTACGATATGAACCGTGGTCGCATCATATATCGGCATAAGAATAACGTGCGCACCTGAGACAGGATTGGCCACTAAAGCCAGTCTTCAGCAAGCCTTTCGTCAATTCAAGCGATGTGCCTCAGCGAGAATTCGCGTCTTACAGCTACGAGCCGCTCGTGCGCAGCGAAGAGGATTGCTGCGTTTTTTGCAATAACACGAGTCTGCTTCTCGCATAAAAAATAGAGGCCTATTAGAAGCCTACATGGGACGGGTCATCGCATAATGGCTCGTTTTTTATTCTTCGGCCTTGATCGCCCAATGCAGCGCCATTGTACCAAACATGAAGGTTTTGAATTTCACCTCGGGAAAACCCGATTGCGATACCAGATCAGCTAACTCCCTCGGTGTTTTGAAAGCCTGCGTGGATTCCGGCAAGTAGCGATAGGCATCGCTGGCGGATTTGCCTGCGATGATGCGACCCAGCATGGGAATGCCGAACCTCAGATGCAGCAGAATAAGGGGACGCAACAGGTTTCGTGGCGGCGGAGTTGTATCCAGAATGACGATGCGGCCACCCGCTTTCAGGACACGCGCTTGTTCTGCCAGCGTTTGCGGAATATCAATTACGTTGCGCATGAGATAACCCGAAACTACGGCATCAAAGGTATTGTCCGCAAATGGTAGCTTCAAGGCATCGGCGCCTGTCCAGCCGATGTCCTGATCGTTTGGCGCGCGCCGGCGCCCTACTTGCATCATCTGTAGGGCAAAATCGACGCCAAAGACCTTGGCATCCGGCACTGCTTTTAGCGTTTCGAAGGCAATATCACCTGTCCCGGTCGCGATATCCAGCAGCGCGCCACCTCGCGGCAGATGCGCCACCTCTACCACGGCCCGCCGCCACTTCAAATCTTGACCGGCGGAGATGACGCGGTTCATCAAATCGTAGCGCTCGGCGATGCGATCAAACATGCCTTGCACGTATTCCGCGCGCTCTTTGCCTTGCAGGTTTGCCATCTCCGCGCTTTCTAGCCCGATTCCGAATTAGTCGCTTCTAACGGTCGACGCGCTTCGATCAGCATCCAGTCACCCATTTGCCGCCGCCGATAGGGCTGCAAGCCGGTACGCCGTAAACCCGCTTCGACTTCGTCAGCCTGCGTGTTGATTATGCCACTGAATACGGCGATTCCGCCCGGCCGCAACAGCTGGCCCAGATTGTCGTCACACATGCTGAGGATGATCCGCGCCAATATATTCACCAGTATCAGATCGAAGCGCCGCGCCGCGCTGAGTACGCTGTCGTGGCTGCCTTGTTCGGCGAACACCTTTGTCGTCACGCGGTTTTCTGCAGCATTCTCCCGCGTGGTCGCCACCGCAATAGGGTCGATATCCAATGCCAGAACTTTGTTTGCGCCCAGCTTCGCCGCAGCTATCGACAGAATGCCGCTGCCACAGCCCAAATCTAGCACATCCTGTGCCGGCAAAATCAGATCTTCCAGCGCTTCCAGGCAGAGCTGCGTGGTCGGATGCGTGCCCGTACCGAAAGCCATGCCCGGGTCCAACGCGATCACGATGTCGCCAGGCTGGGTTTCCGCATCGATCCACAAGGGACGAATCAGCAGGCGATTGCCAATGCGCAAGGGATGATAATGCGCCTTCCAGGCTTCCGCCCAATCATCTTCCTGCAGTTTACGATAAACCGGCGCTGGCATCGGGTACATCAATCGCATGTGGCCCAGCGCCTCTTCCAACTGCGTCTTTGTATCTTCAAATCTGTTGTTGTCAGGGAAATACGCGCGCACGATCAAGCATTGAGGTGCTGGGACTTCATCTTCGTCCCAGGTATCCGGCGGGATGCCATCTTGTTCCAGTGAGACGCCTTGATGGCCATAGCGCTGCAAGACTTCGGCGACGGCTTCGGCACTTTCGCCATCCACGCGCATCGAAACTTCGATCCAGTTGGTCATATTGCCAAGGTCTAATTGCCCTCGCCAGCGAGGAAGTCCATCACCTTGTCAAAGAAGCCACGGCCGCCTGTCTGCGGCGTAATCTCGCGCCCGAAGGTCTCTGCCAGTTGCTCGAACAGCTCACGTTGATGTTCGCTCAATTCCAGCGGTGTCTCTACCTGCACATATACCAGTTGATCGCCACGCCCGGAATTACTGCCGTCGCTGCGCAAGCGAGGGATTCCCTTGCCGCGCAGACGGAAGACCTTGCCAGTTTGTGTTCCGGGTGGCAGGGACAGATCAGCCATTCCGTCTACCGTATTAACGCTGATTCGGTCGCCCAAAGTTGCCTGCGCAACATTGATGCTGATATCGAGGATGATGTCGTTTTCCTTGCGCTTGAAATAGGGATGATTGTTGACATGAACCACGACAAAGAGATTTCCCGATGGCGCACCGTGCTCGCCGGCATCGCCATCGCCGCGTACCTGGATCTGTATACCCTCGCTAACGCCTGCGGGAATCTTGACATTCAAGACGGCTTTTTTGCGCTTGCGTCCGGATCCGTCACAGTTGCGGCACGGATTCGAAATGACGGAACCTTTGCCGCCACAATTTGGGCAAGGATTCACGCGCACCATCGAACCGAGAAAAGTTTGCTGTACTTGGCGGACCTCGCCACTGCCACTACAGGTGCGGCAGGTCGTGGGGCGCGCACCTTCCGCTGCGCCGCTGCCATCGCAAACATCGCAGGCTTCCAGCCGCTGAAACTCGATCTCTTTTTCCACGCCAAAGACCGACTCGACAAAGTCTACGGTTACATCGACGCGGCGATCGCGGCCGACGCTGGGTCCCCGACGCCGTCCACCAGGTGTATCCCCAAAGGCACTGTTAAAGATATCGAAAATATCGTCAAAGCCGAAGCCACCCATGCCCGGACCGCTACCGCCACCACCCGCCGCGCCGTTGACACCGGCATGACCAAAGCGATCATAGCGAGCGCGCTTGTCGTCATCGGAAAGGACTTCATACGCCGCGTTTATCTCTTTGAATTTATCTTCGGCGCCGGCTTCGCTGCTGACATCGGGATGATATTGCCGCGCAAGCTTGCGGAATGCGCTTTTGATTTCTGCGGTGTCCGCACTCTTCGCTACACCGAGTACCTCATAATAATCTCTTGGCATGGGAGCAGTCCTGAAGGTGCCATCTACACTTTGATTTTAGTTCTCGTCTTGAAATGCGAAACGGGGCATAACGAATTATACCCCGATAAAGTCGCCTTACTATGTTGAATCCGTTTAGGTCTCAGTGAATTCAGCATCGATGACATCTTCATCTTCAGCCGGCGCGTGACCCTCCGGCGCGGGCGCTTCTTCCTCATACAATTGAGCGCCTAAAGTCTGTAATTGCTGCATCAAGGCTTCCGTCGCCGCCTTTATCTCCGAGGCATTGTCGCTGGCTTGAGCTTTTCGCACTGCTTCGATTTGCTCTTCGGTCTGCTGCACAGCTTCTTCCGGCAGTTTTTCCTTATGGTCGCGGATCAGCTTCTCCGCCTGGAAAACTGCCCCTTCCGCCTGATTGTTGACTTCTGCCTGTTCCTTGCGCTCGGCATCTTGGCTGGCGAACTTTTCAGCCTCAGTCACCATTCTGTCGACTTCATCGTCAGACAAGCCGCTACTGGCGGTGATGGTGATCGCTTGTTCGCGCCCGGTTGCCTTGTCTTTGGCACTGACATTGAGGATGCCGTTGGCATCAATATCAAACGTCACTTCAATCTGTGGCAAACCACGCGGCGCTGGCGGAATGCCATCCAGGACAAATTTTCCCAGCGATTTGTTGTCGGTTGCCATAGGCCGTTCGCCCTGCACAATGTGGATTTCCACCTGCGTCTGACTGTCGACCGCGGTGGAGTAGACCTGCGATTTCTTGCTTGGGATGGTCGTATTGCGTTCAATCATCGGCGTTGCCACACTACCCAGCGTTTCAACGCTTAGCGTCAGCGGCGTCACATCCAGCAGCAGGATATCTTTGACATCGCCGCCCAGCACGCCGGCCTGAATGGCAGCGCCCAAGGCTACCACTTCATCGGGATTGACCCCCTTGGTCGGTTCCTTGCCGAAGAATCCTTTGACTGCTTCCTGTATCGCCGGCATGCGGGTCATACCGCCGACCAGCAGCACCGCGTCTACATCGCTTGTAGACAGCCCGGCGTCTTTCAACGCCAAGCGGCAAGGTGCAATAGACTTCCGCACCAATTCGTTAACCAGGCTTTCAAGCTTAGCGCGCGACAAACTCATATTCAGATGCTTCGGACCGCTGGCATCTGCGGTGATGAAGGGCAAGTTGATTTCTGCGCTCAACGTGGTCGAGAGCTCGATTTTCGCTTTTTCTGCCGCTTCTTTAAGGCGTTGCAGCGCCTGACGATCCTTGCGCAAATCGATGCCGTTTGCCTGTTTGAATTCGTCAGCGATCCAGTTGATGATACGCTCATCAAAATTGTCGCCGCCCAGGTAGGTATTGCCATTGGTCGATTTGACCTCAAAGACGCCGTCCGCTACTTCCAGGATAGATATGTCGAAGGTGCCACCGCCCAGATCGTAAACGGCGATGATGCCCTCATTACGGTCGCCAAGCCCGTATGACAAGCTTGATGCGGTCGGCTCGTTGATAATGCGCAGCACCTCCAGGCCGGCGATTTTGCCAGCATCCTTGGTGGCGTTACGCTGCGCGTCATTGAAATACGCCGGTACCGTGATGACCGCTTGCTCAACCGTTTCCCCCAAGTAGGCCTCGGCGTCCGCTTTGATCTTCTGCAGCACCATGGCCGAGATTTCCGGCGCGCTGTAATCGCGTTCGTTTAAACGGACGCGTACATCGCCATTCGAAGCAGCCGATACCTGGTAGGGCACCAGCTTGGTAGCATCGCGTACCTCGGCATCGCTGAATTTGCGGCCCATGAAGCGCTTGACCGAATATATCGTGTTTTCCGGATTCACCACCGCTTGGTTCCGCGCTACCCGTCCAACTAGTCGTTCACCGGTTTTGGTATTGATCGCGACCACCGATGGAATCAGATTACCACCTTCCGATGACGGGATGACTGTGGGCTCTCCGCCTTCCATCACCGCGACAACCGAATTGGTGGTGCCCAGGTCGATTCCGATTATTCTTCCCATTCCATGTTCTCCTTTTTTGACAAACCGCTTTGCTCGGACGAGCAGCAGGTTTGATATTTTCTGTGAGCGTGGCAGACCTTATCGCTGCCGCCGAGCGGCTGTTCGATTTATCCAAGGACAGCGTATTGCAGCAATTTCAGTTATTCTTGTCCGGCCGCATGATATTCATGTCCACTTAGCTGTCGGGCTCGCTGCTTGTCCTCACTCGTCTAACGTTTTGATATGATTGCCTGCTCAACTCGCTACTTTTACCAGTGCCAGCCGCAATACTTGATCGCCGGCGCGATAACCCTTTTGCAATGTGGCTGTGACGTGGCCGCTTTCTATCTCGTCGCTTTCTTCCGTGCCGATAGCTTGATGCAAGTTGGGATCAAAGACTTCGCCTGCGGGGTCTATTGCTTCGACATCAAAGCGCTCCAAGAGCGTCACAAACTTGCGCTGGATCATCGAGACGCCACCGATCCAGGCATGTTCGCCGAAATCGTCAGGCACGCTTTCGAAAGCTCGGTCGAAGTCATCAAAGATCGGCAGCAAGGCGGTTAAGGTGTCCAGCGATGCCCGTTGAAAGAGTTCGCTGCGCTCGCGCTTGATCCGCTTTTTGTAGTTGGCAAATTCGGCACGGGCGCGCTGCCAGCCCTCCTTGTTGTTCTGCGCTTCTTTCTGCGCTTCGATCAAGGCCTGCATCAGGTTGATGCCTTCCGGCAGATCCGGCGCCGCTTCCGATTCTTCGGCGGCGTATCCGACAGGGTCCTCTTCTGGCACGTCTTCGGCCGGAATAGGGGAGTCGGCAGCTGCTGCTTGCTCGTGTTCCTTTTCCATTTCGTCTGTTGGATTGTTCACATCCACCATAGCATGTTCCAATACTTGATCATTCAATTGCCCATGATTAGCCTTACTCTGCTGAAACATATTTCCACTACAGCATAGCTTTGGACTCATAGAATTATATAAACAAAGTGGCGTTTCGTGAGGTGGTGGGGAGAAGTCTAACGAAGTTTATATACTTGGTTGCGGATTATCTTCGATACCATCTTGATACAAGCTGGACAGCACGTTTGTCATCAGGTTGGAAACATAGCGCACTGTGCTGATGGCGCGCCCGTAATTGATATGCGTGGGTCCCAAAACGCCGATAGCGCCGCTCATTTTCTCCGGATCTCCGTAACGACTGAGAACCATGCTGAGACGGCTGAGGTCCTCATAGCGATCGTCTCCGGCGATGACCACTTGCACATTGACATCATCGCTGCCATCGGCCGGCAAGCGCTCTAGCAAGTCGTTGACCAAGGCATTGAGAACCGTGTGCTCTTCCAGGATGCGGATCGCCTGCTGCGCGCCTTCATCATCGGCAAAGTTGGCGATAATCCGGCTCAGCCCGTCACGATAGATGAAGCGTACGCGATTGTTATCGGCATGTTCGATAAGTTCCGCGATCAATTCCGCAACTTCACGTTCCAGCATCGGCATGTTGATACCTTTTAGCCGTACCTGCCGCGCGCTGAAATCGGCACACTCTTCGTTGACCCGCTTGGCGGCCTCCGCCAGCTGATGTTGCGGCACCGGTTCGGCCAGTGTCAACATGCGTTGATGTACACTGCCACTATGCAAAACTAACACCATCAGCGCCAGCCGACCCTGAATCGAGATCAACTCCACATGCTTGAACGAATTGGTCTGGGAGATAGGCGGCGTCACGATTGAAGCCGATTGCACTGAACGCGCCAACAAAGCGGCGGTGCGGCGCATCCACTGTTCCATTCCTGTCTGCAGAGTGCCCACTCGCTCAGAGATATGGCTCTGTTCGTTGCGCGTCAGACTGCGTGTCTGCAGCAAGCGGCGCACAAAATAACGGAAGCCGGCGGCGGTAGGTACTCGCCCAGCCGATGTATGCGGCGCGGCGATATATCCCATTTCTTCCAGCCGAGACATCTCGCTGCGGACCGTCGCCGAACTGATGTTAAGCTGATAATTGTCAACCAGATGTTTAGACCCAACCGGCTCCGGTTTCTCGGAATATGCCTGCACGATGCAAGTTAGAATATCTTCTTGTCGGTGGCTCAGATTTGGCAGTTGTCTCTCTTCATTCATTTTGGCTGCCAGAGGAATATGCTGATGATAAGCTTGAATGCTATCACGCGCGTCAGGGGGCGTCAAACGCAAATCCGATGTAAGATTTGAAGGTGGCTAGCCGTCCATAAGACAGATGTCGAAAGACTAAGTCCCCGTGGCGGAAACCTACCCGCCCCAATATGCGAAAGACAAGAGGAGATAAGTTATGGGCTCGAAGACATACGATGTCAGTCAAGACGAGTTTCAAACGGAAGTACTAGATAGCGATACGCCGGTATTGGTCGATTTTTGGGCGGAGTGGTGCGGTCCCTGCAAGATGATTGCACCGATCGTCGACGAAATCGCCGACGAATATGACGGCAAGCTGCGCGTCGCCAAGGTTGACGCCGATGCCAACCAGGACATTCTGATCAACTACGGCATCATGGGTATTCCGACATTGATCTTGTTCAAAGGCGGAGAAGCGGTAGAGCGCATCACCGGCTTCAAACCCAAGGCCAAGATCGTCAGCAAAATCGCTGCGCACATTTAGGACGGTATCGAAATTTGCATCGCCAGCGCTCACCAACATGGGTGGGCGCTTTTGCTTGATACATGTGGATGGCAACAGACTTTGATCACAGGTGTCGGAGCAGATTGCAGGGAATTAACTCAAAATGTCACAGATTCCCCTACGTGTACTAATCGCCAAACCCGGCTTGGACGGGCATGATCGAGGCGCAAGAATCATCGCGCGCGGCTTGCGCGACGCGGGCATGGAAGTGATGGAATACGGCAATCGTTACCGTTGTAATGCGGATGCTTGCGCGACGCGGGCATGGAAGTGATCTATACCGGTTTGCGCCAAACACCGGCCATGATCGCTGAAGCGGCCCTTTAAGAAGATGTCGCTGTCATCGGTTTGAGTATTCTCAGTGGCTCGCACATGACCTTGGTGCTGGCTGTTCTCGAAGCTATGAATCACTTGGGAATGTCCGACATTCCACTTGTTCTGGGCGGAATTGTGCCCGATGGCGATCAAATGAAGTTGCTGGCTGCGGGAGTCGGTGCGGTCTTCGGTCCAGGAACCAGCCTTGACCAGGTTGTGTCCACCATCAATCGGCTCGCCGGGGCAAAGGAAGACGAGACGTCGTGAATCTGCAAGCCATCCGCAAGGGAGTTCGCCGCGCTTTGTCGCGCTTCCTGACGGCCGTCGAAAACCAGCGCGGCAGCGTCGCCGGGCTATTGTCGGAACTTTATCAGGCCGCCGCAGACAGCACGGTCATCGGTGTGACCGGACGACCGGGCAGCGGGAAAAGCGCTTTGTTAGCCTCGCTGGCAAGGCAGTTTCGCCAACGGGGTCAAAAGGTGGCCATCGTCGCCGTCGATCCGACCAGTCCTTTTTCTGGCGGAGCGATTCTTGGTGATCGCATCCGCATGCGCGTCCTGTCGGGTGATGATGGCGTTTTCATCCGCAGTATGGCCAGCCGAGACAATCTCGGTGGCTTGGCATGGAGAACCCAGGATGTCGCGCGCGTGTTGGCAGCGGCCGGATACCCGCATATCATCATTGAAACCGTTGGTGCCGGACAGAGCGAAGTGGAAATCGCCGCCCTTGCTCACACCACGATTGTGGTGCAAGCGCCCGGGACCGGCGATGATGTGCAGGCCTTCAAAGCCGGAATTTTGGAAATTGCTGATATTCTGGTGGTGAACAAAAGTGACCTGCCCGGCGCCGAGCGAACGAAACACGCCCTGCAAGCGATGTTGGAAATCGGGCGAGTGACGATGACGGAAGATCATGATCGGCAGCGCTGGACACCGTCGGTTATCGCAACATCGGCGCTAAGAAATAGCGGCATAGAGCAGCTTGCCACAGCAATTGATGCGCATCGAAAATACCTCAAATCGCAAGGTATGCTGGCGCACAAACAGGCCGCGCAACTGAAAGCAGAATTCATGCAGCGGCTTCGAGAAACGCTGCTTCGCCGGCTCATTGACACTATGACTGAAGACGAACTTGCTGGTATCATCGGAAGCGTCAGTCAGCAGCGCATTGACCCTCAGCAAGCCGTAGACGATCTCCTCGACGCATATGAGATACATCAGCGTTTAAACGATATGATTTGAAAGGCGGATGCAAGCGAATCCTATGGCGAAAGTACCTGGTGCCAAGTACAACCCCGCTCTTGTAAACAACGTCCATCAAGAAGAGCAGCAAACATCATCCACTATGCGCTTTGGCTCGATGAAGATTTTCTGCGGCAATGCATCGCAGGAATTGGGCGAAGAAATCGCCGACTATATTTGTAGTGTCTCGGAATATAACCTGAAGCCGGGCGCTTATACTCGCAGTGTTTTCTCCAACGAAAACATATTCATCAAACTCGAAGAGAGTGTGCGCGGCAAAGATGTCTATCTGGTGCAGACGATGGCAGCGCCTGTCAACGACAATTTCATGGAAATGCTGATCATGATCGACGCGCTCAAGCGTGACTCGGCTTGGCGCATCAACCTCGTCGTGCCATATATGAGTTACACACGCTCAGACAAGAAAGATCAGCCGCGAGTCCCGATTACCGCGCGTCTCGTCGCCAACATGATGGAGACGGCCGGCGTCGATCGCTATATGACCGTCGACTTGCATTCCGGTCAGATTCAGGGCTTTTTCAATATTCCCGGCGATGCTCTGACAGCTTTTCATCTCTTGAGCGATTATGTCATGAAGCTGCTTTCAAGCGGTGAACTCGACGATCTGGTGGTTGTGGCGACCGATCTGGGATTCGCCAAACAAGGGCGCAATTGGGCGGAAACGCTGGGCGTGCCACTTGCCTTCGTTGAAAAACGCCGCGTCAGCAATGTGGAAGGCCCTCGCGCGCTCTCGCTCATCGGCAATGTCGAAGGGAAAAACGTCTTGCTGGTTGATGATGAGGTAAATACCGCAGGCAGTATTGTCAGTGCGGTAAACGTAGTGCGAGATTATGGCGCTCGTGATGTGCTCTTCGCGTTTACCCATCCATTCTTCTCCGAAAAGGCTTATGAACGCTTCGCAGAATTGAACCTACGCGAGATAATTTTCACCAATACCTTGCCAGTGCCCGAAACATGCATGCTACCCAACATGACCGTGCTCTCGATCGCGCCGCTTTTGGGCGAAGTGATTTTGCGCGCCCACGAAGGCAGAAGCGTCGGCGCCTTATTTAATGAATGACCGGGAGCAACAGCCCCCTACTGCCGTACCGCCTGAGCAGCCGCAGGACGAAATTTCGACGCGCAGCCTCTTGGTCGGCGGCGCGCTCTTTCTGGGCTTGCTAACCGTACTGTACTTGCTGGTGCAATTCATCGGCATTGAAGAGCTGCAATTGACTATCGCCGAAGCCGGCATCTGGGGTCCGCTGCTATTCGTCGGCATCAAAGCGCTGACCTTCACTTTTGCGCCGCTTTCGGCCGGTCCCATACAATTCGCCTCCGGAATACTGTTTGGCGTTTTGCCGGGCACATTGTATTCGATACTGGGCGAATTGCTTGGTGGCACCATCAATGTGATTATCGCGCGCGTTTTCGGCCGGCGGATCGTGCAGCGTTTTGTTGGCGCGGCGGCAATGCAGCGTGTTGACGGCTTTTACGACCGCCATCTCAATGATTGGAAGTCTCTTCTGGCGGCTCGTGTATTGCTCTTTTCAGTTTACGACTTCATCAGTTATGCCGTCGGCTTCAGCCAGATCCGAATATCAGTCTATGTCGTGGTGTCTACGATCGGCGGTTTCCTGCCCACGTTGCTCTTCGTCTTGATCGGAACAGAAGCGTCACAGAATCAAAGCGTCTTGCTCGCTTTTTACCTAATCGCCGCGCTGCTATTCGTTGCCTTCGTGCTATTCCGTCGTCCCATCTCTCGGCTGCTGAGTCGACATCAGAATCGGACTTGAAAGCTTGTCAAGAAATGTCGCTGGTTACTGCGTTGATTTGTAGGGATCGAGGGCGTCGCGTAGACCGTCGCCAATAAAATTGATTGCCATTACCGATACGAAGATAATTGAACCCGGGAAGATTGCTGTCCAGGGTGCAATTGACATTTGCGATTATGCAGTGCGCAGCATCAATTGCAGCATGCTGCGATTATTTATGTCGTATTCGGCTGAAAACTGCACGATCGGCGGCGTTTCAAGCGGAGCTGGTGAAGCTGCCATCAATTCTGCCCCTCAAGAATAACGAATGCGCGGATCGAGATATCCGTAAATGATGTCCGCGCAAAGATTGGCTATGATGACTAGCACGGTGTTGATCATGATGATGCCCATCAACCGCATAATCAAGGCGCTGCGCCTGACGGAAAAATAGCCGTCCCATATCGGGCCAGCTGAAAATGGCTGCGGTAAATAGCGCGCCGCCAAATTGTATGGGAATGTCCAGCGCAATAAGGTTAGTCAAGGGAATCGACGCATTTTTGTCAGGGAAGGCGCGCAGGAAGTGCCATGTTGTGCTGTCGACAGACCGCAACATCGCCCTGGTAAGCACCAGCAATGCGCAGACTTGACCTTTCTGGTTTCAGAGGGTAAAAGCAACTGCTACCTTGCCAATTTCGCGCTACCAAACTTGCGATTTGTAATCAATGGCTGAAACGGATATCCGCCCCCGCGCCAGCGGAAACCTTAGCGTTTACCTGCCTTTTGCCCTGTACGATCTTGACGGACATATAGCATAATCGAACATTCAGGCGCAAGATTATCTGCGGCGTCTTGTGTATAACACGAAATGGCGGAACATCTGTTTTAGCGCATGGCAGGGCAAACGGACTGCCTATGCCCTTATGATATAATCGTTGACTAGCAATGCAAGGAAGATCACGCGAGGAGCTATGTTTCGCAATATAGTCAAAACGATTTTCGGCGATCCAATGCAGCGCGCTCTTTCCGAATATCAAGAAAGGGTTGACCAGATCAACGCGCTCGAGCCGACGATGCAAGGACTCAGCGATGCCCAGCTGAAAGAAAAAACCGGCGAATTCAAAGCAGAATTGGCCAAGGGAGCCAGCCTTGAAGATTTAATGGCGCCGGCGTTTGCCGCCGTGCGCGAGGCATCTGTGCGTACGACCGGCTTGCGCCACTATGATGTGCAAATGATCGGTGGCATTGTCTTGCATGAAGGCCGCATTGCAGAAATGAAAACCGGCGAAGGTAAAACCCTCGTCGCTACCTTGCCGCTATTTCTCAATGCGCTTCAGGGCAGAGGCGCTCACCTGGTTACCCCCAACGATTATCTGAGCAAACACGGTCTGCAGACCATGGGACCTATCTATCATCTGCTCGGCCTTTCTGCCGCGGTGATTCAGAATACCGGCGGCCAACCGGATAGCGGGTCATTCCTGTTTGATCCGGAATTTATCTCCGATGATGCCCGCTACCAAAACCTGCGACCGATCAGCCGCCGCGAGGCGTACCGTTCCAATGTCCTCTATGGCACCAATAATGAATTCGGTTTCGATTACCTGCGCGACAATATGGTGTTGTCGCATGAAGGGCTGGTGCAGCGCGAAGTATGTTTTGCCATCGTCGATGAGGTCGATAACATCCTCATCGATGAAGCGCGGACTCCTTTGATCATTTCCGGACCGTCCGACGAACCATCTGATTATTATCGACGTTTCGCAACTATCGTCAAGCGACTGAAAAAAAGCAGCGAAGACAGTGTCGAAGCGGAAGAACCGGATGGTGACTTCGTGCTCGATATCGGCGACCGCATCGTTTTCCTCACCGAACAGGGCGTCGAGAAAGTGGAACAGGCGCTGGGCTTGGATCAGCTATATCATCCCGATAATGCCGAGATGTTACCCTATCTAGATAACTGCTTGCGCGCACAGACTCTTTATCTGAAGGATAAAGAATACATCGTGCAGAATGGCGAAGTTGTCATCGTCGACGACTTCACCGGACGTTTGATGCCCGGGCGCCGCTTCTCTGAAGGTTTGCATCAGGCAATCGAAGCCAAAGAAGGGGTGCAGATCCGCCGTGAGAATATCACTATGGCGACCATCACTTTCCAGAACTTCTTCCGTATGTATGACAAATTAGCAGGCATGACCGGCACCGCCCTCACCGAAGCAGAGGAGTTCGAAAAGACTTATGAACTCGATGTCATCCCAATCCCTACACACCGCCAGGTGATACGCGCCGACGAAAACGACTTGATTTATGTCAATGAAACTGCCAAGTGGAACGCCATCGTCAACGCGATTCGAGAACGAAACGAACGCAATCAGCCGATCCTCGTGGGTACCGTCGCCGTGGAAACATCGGAGCGCCTGAGCAAGTACCTGCACAATGCCAATATCAAACACGAGGTGCTCAACGCCAAACAGCACGAGAAAGAAGCCGAAATCATCACCCAGGCCGGACGTCCCGCTGCGGTAACAATCGCCACAAATATGGCCGGGCGCGGTGTCGATATTCTGCTGGGTGGCAATCCCGAAGGTTTGGCTCGTCAAGCGCTGCGCCGTCAAGGCATTGATCTGACCGAGGCAAGTGATGCGCAGTGGCAGAACGTGCTGAAAGAGGCGCTTCAGGTTGTGGAGCGCGACCGTGATGTTGTGTTGGAAGCCGGCGGTCTTTTCGTCCTGGGTACCGAGCGACACGAAGCGAGACGCATAGATAATCAGTTGCGCGGTCGCTCCGGACGCCAAGGGGACCCCGGCGAATCGCGTTTTTATCTCAGTCTCGATGACGATCTGATGAAACGCTTTGCCAACGACAATGTCAAGAAACTGATGAAAACGGCCGGATTCCCCGAAGACGAAGCCATCCAACACACCATGATCAGCAAGTCCATCGAGCAGGCACAAGTACGCGTAGAAGGTCACAACTTCGATATTCGCAAACGCGTGGTGGAATACGACGATGTTGTCAATCGGCAGCGCGAGATCATTTACCAGCAGCGCTTGGATTGGTTGCGGAAAGATGCCGAAGCACTTCATGCTGATTATCAGGCGATGGTTGTCGGCCAGATGACGTCGGCGGCAGAAGATGTCTTTTCCGCCGATCATCGTGGTGAATTCCTGGAAGCCGATGCCATGTATCAGCAACTGGCGAGCACCGGATTGCCGATCCCGACCAGTGTCACGCCAGAAACCTTGGAAGAAATGGAAAAAGAGGAGTTGGTCGCGCTGATGTGCGACCACGCGGGCATACTATTGCAGGAGAAGAAAGCGCTGCTCGAAGAAGCGCGAGAGAGCTTGACCGAGATCGCCGAGAGGCAAACGGTGATCCGCGCCCTTGATCATTATTGGCAAAGGCATTTGACCGATCTGGATATCTTGCGCGAGGGCATCGGCTTGCAAGCGATCGCGCAGAAAGACCCGCTGGTGGAATACCAACGCCAGGGCTTTCAGATGTTTCGCGTCGTAGAAGATACCTACCGGCAGATTGCCTCGCGCAATATTTTCCTGGTGCACCCGGCCGTAGTACAGACGCCGCAGCGTCGCCGCAACTTCCGCGAATATCGACCGGATTTAACTATGGGCAATACCGATCGCCCGGTTCAACAAACGATACGCAAAAGCAATAATCGTCCCAGCCGCAACAAACCCTGCTGGTGCGGCAGCGGAAAAAAGTACAAATTCTGCCATATGCGCGAAGATCAAACTACCGGCAAATGGCAAGAAGCCTGACGGTCCCACTCAAGGCGCATGATTACTCTAGGTGACATCAAGCTCTATCTGTTCAACGACGCCACCACCTGGATGGATCCGGGCGGCGTCTTTGGCTTGGTTCCACGCCGGCTCTGGTCGCGATACCTGCCCGCGGACAAGCGTAATTTGGTGCCAATGGCCAACAATAATCTGCTGATTCAGGCGGCCGGGAATATCATCCTGGTCGATACCGGCTACGGCAATTGCCTCAGCGATTCACAGCGCAATAGAATCCACATGACCCAGGGCGATGGCACCCATGCCGGCTTGGCTGCGCTCGGCATTCGGCCGGAGGACATTGATATCGTCATTGACACGCACCTGCACAACGATCACTGCACCGGCAACTTCCGCCTGAGTCCGGATGGTCAAAAGCTGCCGGCATTTCCCAAGGCCGAGTATCTAGTGCAGCGCCGGGAATACCAGGATGCCACCCATCCCAACGAGCGAACCCGCGCCACCTATCTGAGGGATAACTATGAGCCGCTGTTTCAATCGAGGCAACTGCGTCTCTTGGACGGAGACAGCGAGATTTTGCCGGGCATCGAGGCAATTGTGACACCCGGGCATACACCTGCGCACATGAGCGTTCGTATCGAAAGCAAAGGCGAACATGCCGCATTTGTCTGCGACCTGGCATCGCTGGCGGTGCATTTCGAGCGACTGGCCTGGATGACAGCCTACGATGTCGAGCCGCTGGTGACCTTGGAGACAAAACGGCGCTGGCAAGCTTGGGCGCTGGCGACAGATGCGCTGCTGATCTTTCCTCATGATAAGCAAAGACCGGCCGGGCACCTTAGCGTCGACGAAAAGGGATACTTCAGCATCGCGCCGCTTGATTCGCCCTACGACATTGCCTAGCGCCTGCGCTCTGCCTGGCAGCTCGGGCAAAAGTGCGTGCCTCGCTGGGCAACCCTTATCTTGTTGATAATTGCGCCACAAGCCTTGCAGCCCTGGTTTTCACGCCCGTAGACGTAAAAGTGATTCTGCGATTCACCTTTGCTGCCGTCAGGTTTGCGATACCAATTGATGCTGGCCCCTTCGTGCTCGATGCCCGCCGCCAGAGCATCGCGGATCGCCCGATGTAGCAGCGCGATGTCCGCCAGCGCCAGTTGAGCGGGATGGCAGTTCGGGTGAATGCCCGCGCGGTATAGCGCTTCATCAGCATAAATATTGCCTATACCGGCCACGATTTTTTGATCCAGCAATAGCGATTTAACCGATCGCTTGCGTCCTTGCAGCGAATCACCAAAATGCTTCACTGTAAAATCGTCGCTCAAAGGCTCCGGGCCCAAATGCGCGAGCAGCGCCCTCACATCGTGCGTCAAATAAACCTTGCCAAACTTTCGCACATCGGAAAAGCGCAACTGACGTCCCTTATCAAGATCAAAGCGCACATGTACCCACTTGTCGGCAGCATGTTGCTCCGCGGCATCTGCAACATACAGACGCCCAGACATCTTGAGATGAATCACCAGTACATCGTATTCAAGCTCGATCAAGATATACTTGGCCCTTCGCGCGACCGCACAGACAGTTTGCCCCGTCACACGAGCGGCAAACTCTTGCAAGGTCGGCGAGTGGATCGTCTTTTCCCAATCCGTCCACATGCCTAAAATCGTCCGGCCAATCAGTGGCGCGCGCAATCCGCGCACAATGGTCTCTACTTCCGGTAATTCAGGCATATGACCTCGCGAAATTTGATTTCCAGTCTCGAAAGGCTGGATGCGCCCGTTCGAGTTGGCCGCTCGGCTGTTATAATACGTCTGTTAACTGGATTTTTGAAACCCATTTCGCGCGGCAAAATCATGATCAGCGACTTCGTTCATCTGCACGTGCATAGCGAGTTTTCCCTGCTCGATGGTCAAAGCAGGATCAAGGACCTCGTCGCCAGGGCAACGGAATTGGAAATGCCGGCCCTGGGCATCACCGATCACGGGGTGATGTTCGGTGTGATGGACTTCTACCGCGCCTGCATCGACGCCGACATCAAACCGGTGGTTGGCATGGAAGGCTACCTCGCTACCCGAACCATGCAAGATCGCGATCCGCGCCTCGATCGCAGTCCCTATCACATGCTGCTGTTGGCGAAAAATATGACCGGCTATCAAAACCTGCTCAAGCTGGCATCCGCCGCCCAACTCGATGGCTACTATTACCGGCCGCGCATCGATAAGGAATTCATGGCTACGCATGCCGAGGGCATCATCGCCACCAGCGGATGCCTGGCAGCAGAAATCCCGCGCATGGTCGCTATGGGTGAAGAGCAAAAAGCACGCGAGTTGATCGGCTGGTATCAGGACGTCTTTGGCGCCGATAATTTCTTTCTCGAATTGCAGGCGCATGATCTGTCGCCGCTGCATGACCTGAACAAGTGGCTTTACGAGTATCGCCAAAGCGGACATAGCGCTGTTCAATTGCTCGCCAGCAATGATGTACATTACGTGCGAAGACAAGACGCCGATGCGCATGATACGCTGCTTTGCATTCAAACCAGCGCGCTCAAATCCGATAGCAATCGCATGCGCATGGAGCCCTTTAACAGCTACTACCTCAAGTCAGCAGCGGAAATGCGCCAGGCCTTTGCGGGCGCGCCGGCAGAGCTAATCGATGAGGCATTTGCCAGTTCGCTCAAAATTGCCGAAATGACCGAGATCGATCTAGCGCCAAAAGGTTACCATTTGCCGGTTTTCCCGGTTCCCGCTGGCTATGACGAGAATAGCTATCTTCGCGAATTGATCGACATCGGCATGGAGTGGCGCTTTGGCGGCGATTGGCGCAGCGACGCAGTCTTGACCGAGCGCATCGAACGCGAACTCTTCATCATCCATAGTATGGGTTTCGATAGTTATTTCCTGATTGTTTGGGATCTGTGCCAGTTTGCCCGTTACACCGACATTTGGTGGAATGTGCGGGGTTCTGGCGCGGCCAGCCTGGTAGCATATAGCTTAGGCATTACCAATATCGATCCCATCAAGAACAGCCTGCTTTTCGAGCGATTTCTAAATCCCGGCCGCATCAGCATGCCCGATATCGACCTCGATTATCCCGATGATCGCCGTGGTGAAATGATAGCCTACACCGCCATGAAATACGGCGAACACAAAGTCGCGGCCATCATCACTTTCGGTACCATGGGCGCCAAGGCTGCCGTACGCGATGTCGGGCGCGCTCTTGATGTCGATCTCGCGAAGATCAACCGGGCCGCCGCCTTGATCCCGCAAGAGGCGCGACAAAAAACAATCCGCGAGTACGTGGATGGCAATTCCGAACTGCGAGGCCTATACGAAAATGATGAAGAATTGCATCAGGTGATCGACACCGCTATCGAACTGCAAGGCATGACTCGCCACGCTTCCACCCATGCAGCCGGTGTCATCGTCGCCGATCGTCCGCTGGTCGATTATGTGCCGCTGCATCGCATTACCGGCAAGGATCCCTCCGGCGGCGCTTTGAAGGCGGTCACGCAATATCCCATGGAAACAGCCGAATTGATCGGCTTGCTCAAGGTCGATTTTCTGGGACTCTCTACGCTGACGATCTTGCGCAAAGCCTGTCAGTTGATTTCGCGTCATCGTGGCATTGATTACACTATGGATAACATTCCCTACCGCCACGATTCGCCAATCAGCGACGAACAGCGCGCCATGCTTGATGATGCCTTCGGCATGATGGGTCGCGGCGAAACTATTGGCGTGTTTCAAGTCGAATCCGGCGGCATGCAGCAAATGCTGCGGGGCATGCGTCCGCGCGTATTTGAGAACATCATCGCTGCTATCTCACTATATCGGCCGGGTCCGATGGAGTTCATCCCCGATTACAACCGCCGCTTGCACGGGGAAGAGGTAAAGCATTTGCATCCGCGCCTGGAACCCATCCTTGATGAGACCTATGGCATCTGCGTTTATCAAGAGCAGATCATGCAGATCGCCGGCGAGCTTTTCGGCTACGAGCTGGGCGAGGCAGATCTGATGCGGCGCGCGGTTTCCAAAAAGAAGCCCGACGAACTCAATAAGCACAAAGCAGTTTTTCTGGAACGCGGCCCGCAGAACGGCATACCAAGAGAAACATCCGGCGCCATTTTTGATATGATCGAAGCCTTTGCCAATTATGGTTTCCCCAAACCGCACGCCGCCGATTACGCCGTGATCACTGTGCAGACCGCTTTCCTCAAGTGTCATTATCCTGAAGAATACATGACGGCCTTGCTGAGCGTGCAGCGCGATGATATGAGCAAGGTCTCGACGTTCCTCGATGAATGCCGCCGCCTAAACATCCCGATCTTGCCGCCCGATATCAACTTTAGCCAACTGGATTTCGATATCGAGACACTGGCGGACGGGCGCCGCGCCATTCGCTTTGGTTTGGCGGCCGTCAAAAATGCCGGTGTCCGCGCCCTGGAAGACCTGCTTGCCCAACGCGGACAGGCGCCCTTCGCCAACCTGGCAGACGTTTGTCAGCGCGTCGATATGCGCCAGCTGGGCAAACGCACGCTGGAGAGCCTTATCAAAGTTGGCGCCTTGCAGCACTTTGCTAACCGTCCCAGTCTTTTGGCCGCGCTGGACCGTATCATAAATTACAGCAGCAGCTATCACCGAGATCTAGAGGTCGGTCAGCTGGGAATGTTTGGCGATAATGCGAACCAGGATATCGACCTTCTGGACGATTTGCGCGATATCAAGGAATTGCGCCCGCGCGAATTGCTCAAATGGGAAAAGGAATTGCTGGGCGTATACGTCACCGGCCGCCCGGTCGATCGTCACCGTGATGTCTTTGCCAGCAAGCAACTCAACAAGATCAGCGATCTCAAACATCCCGGATCGACGAAGCCGGAAGTCGTTCGCATCGCGGGCGAAATCACCACTGTCCGCAAGATCACCACTCGCAATAGCGACCTGATGGCCATCCTTTCGATTGAAGATTGGCACGAAAGCGCGGAAAGCATTGAAGTAGTTTTATTTCCGCGCACCTATGAAGAGGTCGTGAGTCATTTCGCTGATATGAATAGCGCCTCCAGCGACAAATCGGTCGAGAAAGGCTTGATCGAGGGCGAGATTGTTGCCGTCACCGGGCGCTATGACGAAAGCCGTGGCGATCCACAGGTCATCGCTGATAGTCTGACCAGCGATTTCGAGACGATGTCCCCAACCGACGGCGGAAAGCCGGACCTGCTCGATGAATCGATGCCTGTCTGGGCGATGGAAGATCAAGCATTTTTTGATTCTCCAGCCGCTGACGATGCTCCTTCGGCGCAGACTAATGAGCCGACCGCCTCTGCAGACGATACCGAAAACATCAGAGCCGAGGAGCTTCAGCCAGCGATCGCAGAGAGCGAGACATCTGACAAAGCCGATACTGCGCCCTCGGAAGAGGAAGGCGATCCGGAATGGGCGAACGGCGATGAGCATTTGGAATTGCCGAGCGAGAACGACTTGGTCGAGCGCGTGCCGCGTTTGATCACGGTCGTGCTTGAGGCAGGTCCGGACGATGCGAAGGACGGACGCAAGCTGACGCGCATCCATAATACGCTCTTGCAGTATCCGGGCAAGGATCATTTCGTAATTGTCGTTCAACGCGGGGACAAGAGCATACCGCTCACTTTTCCCGATCAGACCACACATATTTGCGAAGAACTGTCCGGAGACCTGATCGATATCGTCGGCGGAGAAGTATTCCTGAGCGTAGATGACCAACATTAAACCGGATCCGCGAGCTGACAGAATAGTCTTTTTGTCTTGCCTTAATCTGTTCATATTTGTCAGACCCTAACAAAGTGATTAGAATACAGTTCAGTGGGCACGGTGTATCCGTGGCGCGGTGGGAGAGCGGATCTTGGTTTTGCGGCTGACCACTGCAATCTAGTTTGGAGCTATGAACGATGAAACGTATCGCTTTAATGACCAGTGGTGGCGATGCGCCGGGGATGAATGCGGCGGTGCGCGCGGTTGTACGTGCCGGGCTGGATAAAGACGTGGAGGTCTACGGTATCCGCCAGGCCTATGAGGGCCTGTTGGCCGGTGACATGGCGCTATTGACCAGCCGCGAAGTGAGCGGCATCTTGCAGCGGGGTGGAACAGTATTGCAGACCGCGCGCAACGAAGAATTCAAAACAGTGCAAGGACAGCGGAAAGGGCAACGACGCCTCAATGAAAACGGCATTGAAGGCGTGATCGTCATCGGTGGCGATGGCAGCTTGCGCGGCGCCCTGGCACTGCACGAGTTGGGTATACCGGCCATTGGCATTCCGGCCAGCATCGACAATGACATTTGGGGCACGGATACCAGCATCGGCGTCGATACCGCGCTGAATACCATACTCGATGCCGTCGATCGTCTACGCGATACCGCCACCTCGCACAATCGCGCCTTCGTTGTCGAAGTGATGGGACGGGATTGTGGCTATCTGGCGGTTATGGCGGGCATTCTGGGCGGCGCGGAGATCGTGGTAACACCGGAAAACGGCGTGACCATGAACGAAATCGCCTTGTCGCTGGAAGACGCCTATATCCGCGGCAAAACACATGCCATTGCCGTACTGGCGGAAGGCGCCCCCTATCAGGGTCCGGAACTGGCGCATTTTCTGGGGCAGAAGCACATCGGCTTCGAAATTCGCCTGACCATCCTGGGACATACACAGCGTGGCGGGAGCCCAACAGCCTTTGATCGCTTGCTGGCAACACGCATGGGTGTTTATGCGGTTGAACTATTGTTGAACGGGCAATCCGGTGTCATGGTGGCGCGCGTCGGCCGTGATCAAAAGCCAATGCCGCTGGCCGAATGTACCGCCAGAACGCGACAAATTACACCGGAATATTTCGATCTCGCCAAGATCTTGTCGCGATAAACGTTGCTCGCCTGGCGCTAGGCAGTCTCGTCCGCCACATCAACTAACTTGCAATTCAAGAGTTGGATCAAGACGCTCGTCCCCAGGCGCACTTGCAATCCACGTTGGCCGGCGCTGATCACAATTTTCGGCAGGTCGGCCGCGCGCCGGTCGATATACACCGACCAATGCATTTGCAGCAGCGCCAATGCGCTGATTCCACCCACCTGTAACCCGGTCAGCGCCTCGGCATCCGCATGAGATGCCAGCGCAATTTTTTTCTCTCCCAAAACTTTTGCCAGGCGCTTCAGATTCAGGGACGTATTCGACGGCAAGAGCACCAGGATCGGCTTCCCGGATGAGGGCAATTGCGCGACCAGCGTTTTGTAGGTCGACGCCGCCGGCGCGCCCACAGCAGCTGCCACAAGTTGCGCGTCGCGGATGCCAATGTCGTAGTGAAGGATTTCATGCGCAATCTTCTTGGCTTCGAGCAACCGGATTGAATTGAGCTTCTGCTTCTTTGTCGCGCGCCCACTCACAACGTGCCGCCCTGTTCTAGTTGCAGGATGGAATCGACAACCCATGCGCGCTGTCCCACAACCCCGTGCCGGGCCGTGCCATCGCTGCTGGGCTTCTCCAATTGAAAGTCTTCGCCCACGAAGCTAAAGCGCCCGTAAGCGATGGATGCACCGGTGCGCGGTAAGACGCCGATCTGCCAATGGCTGTTTTCCAGAGGATACAACTGGGTCGAAATCAATGTCCGCCATCCACATTTAACTGCCGAAAATACTTCGGCCTGCAATCCTGAAGTTTAATCTGAACGCGATAACGCTTTATTCGTCGGGTTCGTACTGCCGTTTTGCCAGCCTCGCCATCACACCGGGCACAATGACACCGCCCAAGAGCACAAGCCGGTCAAACAGTCGCAATGCTACGCGCTTGCGCTTGCGCCGCAGCGCCTTGAGCATGGCATCTGCCACCTCCTCAGCGCTCATCGATGGCAAACCGCTCATCGTTTTCTTGACCGGACCCAAACGATTGTCGCTGAAATCGGTGATTGTCCGTCCCACCTGCAAATCGGTCACAAGGATGTTATCGCCTTCTACTTCCAGGCGCAACGAACCAGCCAAGCTGGAAACAAATGCCTTGCTGGCGGAATAGACGGCGGTGTAGGGCGTGTGTACGCCGGCCACCACTGACGAAACGATCAGGATATGACCGCCGCCTTGATTGCTCATTTGCGGCACACAAGCGCGTATGCCATGTAGCACGCCCGCGATATTGGTATCGATCACCGTCTGCAAATCCTCCCAGTCGGCATCGGCGATGGCGCCGCTGTATCCGATGCCGGCGTTCGCCACCAGCACATCCAGCCGACCGAATCGATCAACGCACTCTTCTACCGCCGCTTCCAGGTCATCCGCGCGCTGCACATCGCCGGCTATCGCCAGGAAGTCGCCGTGTGGGCCGGGCAAGCGCTCAATCTCCGCTGCCAGCGCTTCCAGGCGATCAGCGCGCCGCGCCAACCCGCAGACCTGATAGCCTTCACGCGCAAAAGCGAGGGCGGCCGCCCAGCCGATCCCGCTTGATGCGCCTGTGATCAAGACGACGCTTTTTTTCAACACTGGCAGGTTTCCATCGTTGTTGCCCTTTTGCAATTCATAAATCCGACATCTTTCGTCACAAATCTACATAGGTCACTAGCCGCCCTCACACAATCAGCGGTTCCTCATACACACCAAATACCTCGCGCATGACATCCACCGTCTCGCCCAATGTCGCATCCGCCAGCGCGCACTCAATCAAATAAGGCATGACATTCTCGCTGCCGCGGCAAGCGTCCCGCAATGCATCAAGCGCATTTGCTATCCTCTCATTGTCACGTTCCCGCCGCAAGCGCCCCAGCCGATCCAGTTGCCGCTGATACGCCTGCGGATCCATCTCGAGTATGGGAATGCGTACCTCCTCGTCAGCGTCCACATGGCAATTGACACCTACGATGCCGCGCTCTCCCGTCTCCACCTCGCGCATGTGACGATAACTCGCCTCGGCGATCTCTTGCATGAAATAGCCGGATTCCAAGGCGGGCAGCACGCCACCCAGATCCTCGACGCGCCTAAAATACTGGTAGACCTCGGCTTCGATTTCATCGGTCAACGCTTCGACAAAATAACTGCCGCCCAGCGGATCAACGGTATTGGCGACACCGCTTTCTTCCAGGATCACTTGCTGCGTCCGCATTGCCAAGGTCACCGCATGTTCCGATGGCAAGGCCAGCGCTTCATCCATACTGTTGCTATGCAGCGATTGCGTCCCGCCCAAGACCCCGGCCAGCGCTTGAATAGCCACGCGAATCAAATTGACCTCCGGCTGCTGGGCCGTCAAACTGACGCCCGCCGTCTGCGTATGGAAGCGCATCAGCCAACTGCGCGGATTCTTGGCGCCAAAAGTCTCGCGCATCTCTCGCGCCCAAATCCGCCGCGCTGCCCGGTACTTGGCGATCTCCTCAAAAAAATCGTTATGCGCATTGAAGAAGAAGCTGATTCTCGGCGCGAACTCGTCAATCGCCAAGCCGCGCTCGAGTGCCCAGCGCACATATTCCGTCCCGTCCAACAGCGTGAAGGCCAGCTCTTGCACCGCCGTACTGCCTGCTTCACGAATATGGTAGCCGCTAACAATGATGCTGTTCCAATTGGGCAGGTGCAGGCTGGCAAATTCAATCGTATCGGTCACCAGCCGCATGGACGGTTCGGGCGGGAAAATATACTCCTTCTGCGCAATGTATTCTTTCAAAATGTCATTCTGCAAGGTGCCGCGCAGCTGATCCATCCCGATGCCTTGCTTCTGCGCGGCAGCAATATAATAAGCCCAGATGATCGCTGCCGGACTGTTGATGGTCTGGCTGGTCGAGATATTGTCCAGCGGAATGCCGGAAACGAGAATCTCCATATCCTTTAAGCAGCTCACCGCTACACCACACTTGCCGAACTCACCCAGAGCCTCCGGCGCATCGCTGTCATAGCCCATCAATGTCGGCAAATCGAAAGCCACCGAAAGCCCCATATTGCCGCGCTCAATCAAATACTTGTAACGTGCATTAGTCTCCTCGGCGCTGCCGAAACCGGCAAAGATGCGCATCGTCCAAGGCCTGCTGCGATAGCCGGTGGCGTGGATGCCGCGCATAAAAGGATAATCTCCCGGATTCGCCAAATCCCGCTCATAATCAGTAGCTGCATTGTCAAGAGGCGTATACAGGCGCTTGACCGGCTTGCCGGAAACTGTGGTGAACCTGTCGTTCCGTTCCGGATGTTTAGCCAAAACGGGCTGCAAGGTCTCGTTCACCCAGCCTTCATGATAATCGTGCAGTGGGCTTGGCGCGTGCCGATCTTTCATCGGCGCATCTCCAGAATCTTTATCCGTCTATTATAACATCGCCAAAACGCCATTCATGTCGGCCAATACTTGTGCATATTGCCATTTGCATGCCACGGCATATCGAACGCAACGTCCTAACATGAATTTAATTTGCTTAAACTCCAGTTAATAATATTCACGATCTGCGCTATAATCATAGTAGACGCACCATAGCGCGATGACGCATGTCAGATTCCGGACAATAAGCGTCCCCCAGCAACCCTCGTTCCCAGCGCATATTTGACGATGAGAAAGAATAAATCGTACATGACCAAGACAAAAGCAGAAAAACGGTCGAGCGCAGTCGTTTTGCAAGATCCCATGGCGGAAGCCGGGCGCAAGCTTTTCTCAAAGCAGATTAGCCGGATGAAGCGCCACGAGCTTGGCAGCCGGAGCGGCGAAAATATCGAATCTGTGCATCAGATGCGCGTCGCGATCCGGCGTATGCGCAGCCTGTTTAAGTTGATCGGCTCGCACTACCGGCCCAATACTGTCGCCAAGTATGGCAAGGGATTGCGCCGCATCGCCCGCGCTCTGGGCAACATTCGCGATCTTGATGTCTTGATCGTCGACTTGCAGGATTACCAGATTACCTTGCCAGCAGATTCGCAAGCGACGCTTGACAGCGCGGTCGCTATCCTTGAAGCCCGTCGAGACAAATACCGCCGCCGGCTCAACGACCTGTTTGATTCCAGGTCTTACGCCAGATTCGTGCGCCAAATCGAGAGGCTTTGCCGCAAACCCGGTCGCGGAGCGAAAGCGATTGCCCGGCCCGAAGAACCGCATCAAGTGCGCCATGTTTTGCCGCTTTTGCTGCACGAACGTCTCGCGAAAGTGCGCGCCTACGACACCATATTGCCGGCCAAGGACGATGCCGTTCTCCATGCCTTGCGCGTGGAGTTCAAGCAGCTGCGCTATGCCTTGGAATTCTTCAGTCCGCTCTTGGGCAAAAGCGCCGATGCATTCCTTGTGGAAGTCAAGGCGATGCAAGAACTTCTCGGCCGGATTAACGATATTGCCGTTTTCGATGCGTATATGCGCCAACTGGAGAACCTCTCGCCCGAGCAAGTGGATCTCATTCAAGGTTATCTGGCCAAACGCGATGGAGAATTAAGCGCGCTGCGTGAGCGATTTTACGAAAAATGGCTATCCTTCAATTCACGCGCCAGACAGCGTCAATTTGCCGATTCCATGTTAGTGTTGCGCTGATTCAATTGCCGACTCTATGCAAATCTTCCAACTGCCAACGGTCGCCCGCCTCACGTCCGTCGATAGTTAAGGGTAGATTCCGCCCGGTCGCGGGATCGAATACGCCAAGTCGCAGCACATAGTTGGAACCTTCCGGCAACTCGTTTCCGGCGATGTATCTAAACACTTGGCTATCCCTTACCACTTCTTCAACATCCCATTGCTGCGTTGAATAGTGCCCATGACGCTGCGGGGCTAGTGCAAAAAACCAATCCCGTTCCACCGTCCCGGTATCCAGATTGAACAATTCCAGCACAAACGTGTATTCACTTTCAATGTCCTGCAACGCTTGCCACTCGGTCCGCAGCGTGATGGGCGTGTCGTCAAAAAAATTGCGCGGGTAGGCATCTTCGGCATATAAGTGCAAGCGATCGCCAAACAGCAAGCGCTCGGCGCGGACATTTGAAATGTAACGACCCGATGGTGCCTGAAAGCGGACTGACAGGTCGCCGACCCTGTACAGTTCGTAACTGAAGGTGGCGTCATAATGCGACTTTTTCAATTTGAATAGATCTCGCCGTCCCAACGCCGCGATCAGTTGTGCTTGCTGCGGATCAATACCAGCGTCCAGATAGGCTTGTCGCGCTTTTTCCCCATATATGAAATGCGTGACATCCAGTGCTTCAAATTCGTTTAACCGCTGCACCGTCTTGTCAATGATCTGCATTTGCGGGAAAAAGAAATGCAGACGTTGCTCGCCAGGCGCAAGGACGCGTGGCGCAATTTCGCTCTCATTCTGAAAATCGGTCAAACCGAAAACTACTTCCAGCAAAGAAGGATTAAAAGCCTGATACTTCCTGATGTCGCTATCGAGCTTGTCATCGAGCAGCCAGACCCTCGACCAATGCACATCCATAGCCACCGCAATGATGCCCGGCAAGCCCAATGCGATCAAGGCGACAGGATAAAGCCTGTGCCAGAGTGGACGCCAATGCCGCATTCGAGCTGCGACAAATATCTGTGATAAGCCGAATGCTGTTGGCAAGATCAGAAGTGGGACAACAGCAAAGCCAAGCCGATAATGATAACTGTAGGAAAAGAAAAAAGTGACGAAATAGGGCAGGGCAAGCAAGAGCGACCAAGCTATCGCGGCGATCGGTTTAGGAACGGGCACAGCCTTGCGGAAGAAACCTTGTAGTCGCAGGCTCCAGCCGATTAAGCCGAGACCTGCCAAAAGCGCTAGCGCCTCTTCCAAACGGATTATACTTGCCGGGGGATCAAACCTCTCCGGATTCAACAGCGGATTTGACGCCAGAACCGCCCCGAGCATCAGGAAGATGCCGATTGCGCCGACGGCAAGGCGACCAGCGCTTAGACGCCGGTGCAACGCGAAAGCGAGAAATGCAATCACGACCGCCAGTACCAGCCAGGTGAGATAATCGCCGCTTCTTCTCGCTTGCGTGAGCCAATAAGCGCCGGGCCAGGTGACCGCCTCATGGCCGAGCAGCATATTGCGCAGGTACCAGATGCCGCCCAGCGGTAAACAAGCCAGTCCCGTCCAAAAGCATACCAAGAAGCGAGGCTTCCAGCGCAGTGGCGCGAATCCAGTGCGCAAAAGCTCCATTGCGAAGAGCAGCAATACACCCCAAATGAACCCGCCCGCTGTGGGCTTGGTAAACAAGGCGACTCCCAAAAAGAGGCCTGCCAGCACTGCGGCTTGCCGACGCACAGCCGAGTTTTCTTTCTCCAGCCAGGCGGATAGAAAAAAGACGGCCGCCAAAGTAAAACTGAAGGCAAGCGCTATTTCCAAATCGCCAATGACAGACCAGCGACCGACAAAAGGGTGCAAACTCCACAACCCCGCGACAAAGATGCCCACGCGCCGGCTGATCAAACGTTCGCCCAACAAATAAGCCGCCAGGATGCTACCGATATGCAGCATCGGCAACACCATTCGCGCAGCGTGATCGTTGATCGCGCCCGTCACTATCTGAACATAGGCAAACTGCAGTTGCAGGAATTGCGGATAATAATCAATCGAATGTGGAATGAATCCTTCCAGAAAATACAGTCGTCCTTGATACCCGAAGACCCAAAGCGCATCATAGGCCGAGAAGGTCCAGAAAGCAGTGTGAATCACGCGCACGATCACGGCGACGATGATCAACGCCACGATCAGCTTTTCATCGCTAGCCAGTGGAGTTGGAGCACGGCACGGTGTGTATGTAGCCCGTTTCTTCCAGGCTATCCCACAACCGATGGCGGATATCACAATGCTGCCGGCGATGATCCATTCAGCGGTCAAGAGACGCATCTGCATCTCTGCGCCGACGACACCCAGAATCAACATCCAGGCGCTCATCCAGGCCGGACCGGCCGCCAGCGCCACCGCCGCTACCAGCACGCGTGATTGCCACTGCAGCGTCGAAAGCAGCGCCAATGCCCATGGCAATCCCAAGCCGATGCTCATCCAAAGCGTCGGCAATATGCCAACTATTGCGGCTTCAATCCAATACGGCGACGCCATAAACCCGCTTCTTGATTCCTATCCACAGCAAAGGCAATATCGTCACGATCGTGTAACCGGCCATCAAAACGACGAAAGGCAGAACCGGCAGATAATATCGTGCCCAGGGCAACGGTGTGACCGCAAAAATGATGACCCCAATGCCGGCGCCCCAAATCAATAGCCAAGCTCGGTTCGTCACCGGGATTTCACGATTGCGCAATAGATGAACCACGCCGAATACGCTCAAAGACAACATCAGCAGCCCGCCCAACAAATTGCCGCCTACTGTCACGCCCGCCCAGCCGGATGCCTCATAGGCCGCGATCTGCTCGCTAATCTCGGCATATCCCGCCCACTGATTGTCTTCGTAATATTGTGTTTCTCCCATGAAGACAAATCGGAAAAACCCCTTGAGCTCGTGCCCGAGCGACTCGTAGCCACCATACACACCGGCTTGCCGCTCCAATAGATCGCTACGCTCCGACATGACCGCAGCGGCGGTTTCCAGCGGCGCGCCCCACCAACCCGGATTGAGCAAAGCGAAGACCAGCAACATGAGCAGGGCTGCCACAACTAACCCGGTAAGCCAGCGGAGTTGCTGCCGCCACGCGCCCATTGACCTCGCTGCCTCGTAGACGGACACCCCGGCGATTGCCAGAACGATGGACGCGGTGGCGAAGATGCTGCTATGTTTGGCCGATATCGCCAGTCCGGCGCAGACCCCAAACAGCGCATATTGCCATAGCGTCCGCTCGCGAATCAGCCAAAGGGCTGTAAGCAAAACCAGCATCAAACCCAGCGCGTGACTGCCTTCCTGCATCGCGCGTCTGCCATTCAAAAGCACACTGGGATGCAGGGCATAAAGCAAGCTGGCAAAGTAAGCTGTCGGGCGATTGATGCTGCACTTGGCAAAAAGAAAGAATAGCGCGGCCGCCAGGGCCAATTGCACCGATGATGCCAAACGCGCTTGCCGCAGCAATTGCGAGTCAGGGAAACGATTGTTCTCGCTATTCCAGTCGTAGCTTTGCCCCCAGTGCCAATCGTCATTGAGATCTTCAATGGCAAAGCCACTGTTGGCAGCCAGCCAACCGTATATCATATTAGAGATCGTTCCGCTTGCCAGGTTTGCGCGGTATTCGTCCGCGCTCGCCGCACGCTTCGTATCATGTTGGATCTTTGCCAAATCGCCTTGCAAGAATATATAATAATAGTCGCGACCCACGTATATCTTGGACGATTCGTCACCATGGAAGGGCACCAGTGTCGCGCCCATTAGAATATACACGGAAAGCAGGGCAACCCAGGCAATGTCCATTCCTGATCGAAACAGCTTTTTGTTTCTCATCGGCGAACCAGAAAAACATGGACGAGACAAGCGGACGCGCACGCGAACGCTGCAAGCGTCATTTCAGTCTTGTACATCCAGATCATTATCCTTGGCCGTGATTCGCGCCCAAATGATAGTCAGCAAAGCCGTGATGGAGTTGGCGCTCATCAAGGCGACAAACGGCAAGATCGGCAAATAATATCGCGTCCAGGAAAGCGGCGTTACCAGGAAGGTCAAAACGCTAATGCTGCCGCCCCAAAACAGCAGCAGCCAGCGGTAGTCCCGGCAGATGCGCCGGTCGCGCAGCAAAAAACCGCTGCCCAGCAAAGTTAAAGTCAAATTCAGTGCGCCGGCCAACTGGCTTCCACCGATGGCCGCGCCCAACCAGCCTGAAGATTCATAGACTTTGATTTGCGCTGTGATCTCGTCATATCCCGCCCAGCTAGCCACTTCGTAATATTGCATTTCCGACATGAATACGTGCTCGAAAAAACCTTCCGCCCGCTCGGCCAGCGAAAGGTAACCTCCATATTCCTCCAATTGTCTTTGCAGAAGGTTGATTCGCTGCGTCAAGACTTCCGAGGCTGCCGAAAAGGGCGCCTGCCACCAAGCCGGATTTAGCAAATAAAAGACCAAGAGGGATACCAGAGCCGCTGCCGCCAAACCCGCCAAAGGCTTGATATGCTGTTGCCGATTCGGTCCTCTCGCGCTCAGCGTCCTAACGACGGACAAACTGCCACAAGCCAAAAAAACCGCCGCCACCACAAAGGCGTTCGGATGCTTGGTGGCGATTGCGAATCCGCCGCTGATGCCCAGCAGCATGTACTTCCACCATCTCTGGCTCTGCATCAGCCATATCGCCGCCAGCAGTACCAGCGCAATGCCCAGAACATGACTGCCTTCCATCATCGCGCGCCTGCCGTTTACCAGCACCGTCGGATGCAAGGCAAGCAATCCGCTCGCCAAAAACGCCACCGGACGACTGATCGTGATGCGGGCTACGACAAAGAACAACGCCACAGCGAGAGACAATTGCAATGCCGAGGCCAACCTTGCTTGGCGTAGAAGTTCTATTGGCGGAATACGATTTGAAAGCCGATTCTCAATGTAATCGCGCTGCCAATCCCAGTCGCTGTTGATCTCATTTGGCTCGATTCCATTCTTCGCCGCCAGCCAACCATGTATTGTCTTTGAGATTGTTCCGTTGACCAGCCGCAAATGCTGTTCAACGCGGCTCGTTGACCAGCTTGGATCATAAAAGACCCTTGAATAGTCGCTGTCCACGAATATGTAGTAGAAATCCCGCCCCATAAAAATCTGAGTGGACTCATCGCCGTGAAAGGGCACGATGGCGGCACCGGCGAGGATATATAGCGACAAAAGCCCCAGCCACAAGGCATCGATCCAATTTGGCAATTTCGAAAGTGGCCGCAAGTCTTTCATGAGCGCGATATTCAAATTTCCGGTCTCATGGGCAGGAATGAAATGTCCGGCTCATTTGTGGCGGATGCGGTCGCACACGGTAACTGTTCCACCACATGCTTATTCTTCCTCAGCGCGCGGTTTGATTTCGATCAGCAGGTCGCCTTTGTCGACAGTTTGATCTGCGACAATTTGAATCGAACGCACCGTGCCGGCAATAGGGGATCTTAATTCGTTCTGCATTTTCATCGATTCCAGAATCACCAGCGTGTCGCCTTGATCCACTTCCTGTCCCTTTTCCACCGTAACCATCACGATCAAGCCGGGCATCGGCGCATGTACCTCGCCTGATCCGCTGCTGAGCCCGCCTCGTCGTTGCACCATCAGCATGGCGCGTTCGTCGAGGACCTGCGTCTCGAAGAGCCGGCCATCCATCATGACCGCGATCTTGCCCTCGTCATCATCTATGACCGCTTCCAGCGATTTGTTTTCCGTGATGATCGAGTAGAGCGAGCCGCCGAGGTTGAGGAAATCTACATCTCGCGCCTCGCCGTTTACCAGGATGTTGCCGTCATTATCGATCTCGACTTCGTAACTTTGCTGGTTTATCACCGCAAGGTACTTCATCGATGCATCCTTTCGAAGCGGCTCATCCATTTCCAGTTGCTCGTATCACGTTTTGCCGGCGCCACCACCTGCGATGCCAAACGCCGTTTGCGGTGCGCATAAAGCGTGGCTGCAATCGCCACCGTCTCCAATTCTTCCTGCGTGGGAGCCTTCTCGTAGGTATGCATATTGAAGCGCTGCTCGACGAAATTCGTATCGAACTTGCCGGCGATAAAACTGATGCTGTTGAGTAAGTTGATATGGAAGGGGATATTATGCTTTAGGCCCATGATCCGGTATTCGGAAAGGGCACGTCGCATGCGCAGCATCGCTTCGGAACGGGTCTCGCCCCAGGTGATCAGTTTGGCGATCATGCTGTCATAATATGGCGTGATCTCGCTGCCCGAATATACTCCGCTATCGACTCGCACGCCCGGTCCGGTTGGCAATAGCATGGTAGTGATCTGACCGGTTGATGGCATGAAATTCGAATAGGGATCTTCGGCATTGATACGACATTCGATTGCCCAGCCTTTGGGATGCAAGACATTTTCGGTCGGCCCCATGCGTCTGCCCCGGGCGATGCGGATCTGTTCTTTCGGCAGGTCGACGCCGGCAACCAACTCGGTGACCGGGTGTTCAACTTGCAGGCGAGTGTTCATCTCCAGAAAATAGAAATTCTTATCGCTATCCACCATACATTCGATGGTGCCGGCATTGACGTAACCAACGGATTCAGCTGCCGCGATCGCCATTTTACCCATGCGTTCGCGCAGTTCTTCATCCATAAACACGCTCGGCGCTTCTTCCACCAGCTTTTGATGCCGGCGCTGTATCGAGCATTCACGCTCGCCCAGATGCACCGTGTTGCCCTGCGAATCAGCCAGGATTTGAAATTCGATATGGCGGGCACCCAGCAGCAACTTCTCGACAAATATATCGCCGTTGCCAAAAGCGCTTTCCGCTTCACGCCGGGCAGTTTGCAGAGAAGATTCGAATTCCTCTTCGCGATAGACAGGCCGCATGCCCTTGCCACCGCCGCCCGCCACCGCTTTGATCAAGACCGGAAACCCGATCCGCCTGGCAGCGTGAATCAATTCTTCGTCAGGCAATCCGACTTGCGTACCCGGTATCAGGGGCACATTGTGCTTGGTGACCGCCGTTCGTGCCGCTTGCTTGTCGCCCATAGTCGCGATGGCATATGGCGAGGGTCCGATCCAAACGATGCCTTCGTCTATGACTTGCTGCGCGAAATCGGCATTCTCCGCCAGAAATCCATAACCCGGGTGGATGGCATCGGCACCGGTCCTGCGCGCGACCTCTATCAAGGTATCTTTCTTGAGGTAGCTTTCGGCCGGACGCGGACCCCCGATATGTACCGCCTCATCAGCATAGCGGACATGAAGCGCAGTGCGGTCAACATCGGAGTAGACAGCCACGGTCGGGATACCAAGATCGCGCGCGGCGCGAATGATACGCACGGCTATCTCACCGCGATTGGCGATCAGGATCTTGTTGATTCCGGTGATTTGCTCTGCCATGTCGCCCCCTAGAGTGGAATATTGCCATGCTTCTTGGGCGGGTTTTCATCGCGCTTGTTGCGGAAAACCTGCAAGGCGTTTATCAGGCGCGCACGGGTATTGCGCGGTTCGATGATATCGTCGATAAAGCCACGGCTGGCGGCGATATATGGGTTGGCGAATGTCGCGCGGTATTGCTCCGCCAGTTCCTGCTTGCGTCTGACTGGATCGTCGGCCGCTTTCAGCTCTCGCCGATAAATGATCTCGACAGCACCCTCCGGTCCCATGACAGCGATCTCGGCCGTAGGCCAGGCGATATTCAAATCGGCGCGGATATGCTTGCTGTTCATCACGCAATAAGCGCCACCGTAAGACTTGCGGGTCGTGACCGTCAGTTTTGGTACCGTCGCCTCGCAATAGGCGAAAAGCAATTTTGCTCCGCTCATGATGATACCGTTATGCTCTTGATCAGTGCCGGGCAAATAACCAGGCACATCAACAAGGGTGATCAACGGCACATTAAAGGCATCGCAGGTCCGCACGAAGCGCGCCGCTTTCTGACTCGCTTTGATATCCAAAACGCCGGCAAGCACCATGGGCTGATTGGCAACGATACCCACCGCGTTGCCGCCCAGCCGCACATAACCGACAACGATATTGCCGGCATATTCTTCGTGCACTTCAAAGAAATGACCGTCATCGACTATCAGTTCAATGACCTTTTTCATGTCGTAAGGCTGGTTGGGGTTCTCCGGTACGATGCTATCCAAAGCCGATTCGGTGCGCAGCGGATCGTCTGTAGTGGCGGTGTAGGGCGGATCTTCCAGATTGTTCTGCGGCAGATAACTGAGCAGCTCCCGCACCAACATCAGCGATTGCGTCTCGCTATCCGCTACAAAATGACAGACGCCGCTCTTGCTGGCATGCACCGAGGCGCCGCCCAGGCCCTCAAAGGTAACGTCCTCGTTCAAAACCTGCTTGACCACATCGGGTCCGGTGATGAACATATAGCTGCTGTCTTTAACCATGATGATGAAATCGGTCAGCGCCGGGCTATAAACGGCACCGCCGGCACAAGGTCCCATAATCACGCTGATTTGCGGGATGACACCGCTAGCCAGCGTATTCTTCAAGAAGATATCGGCGTATCCGCCCAGGCTTTCCACACCTTCTTGAATGCGCGCGCCGCCGCTGTCATTCAGCCCGATAACCGGCGCGCCCACCTTGACCGCCATATCCATGACTTTGATGATCTTGTTGGCATGCGCCTCGCTCAAGCTGCCACCCATGACGGTGAAATCCTGCGAAAAGACATAGACCAAGCGCCCGTCAATCGTGCCCCAGCCGGTCACCACGCTGTCGCTGAGCGGCTTGTTGCCTTCCAACCCGAACTTGCTGTTGTGATGATGCACAAAAGCATCAACCTCGCGGAAGGTGCCGGGATCGAGCAAGATTTCCAGCCGTTCGCGCGCGGTCTTTTTGCCTTGATCATGCTGCCGCTTGATCCGGGCTTCACCGCCGCCCTGCTGGCTCTCGGCGCGTTTGGCGCGCAGTTGCTCAATCTTCGGGCTGATGCTCATAGGGTCACTCCCTCGGATGCCTTGACGTGTTCTGCAACGTTTTTCCTCCGCTAATTGTAACACCGACGGTCTGCGGAGGGTTTGTTACACGACTGCAAAACAGCGCCCAAGTATACGAGGATGGGCAAGGGAAATGTAGGGGAAGTCTACCTGCCCTTCGTGCCTGATGCGACAGTGGCAAGGGATAGTTTCAAAGACCAACCCCCGCTAAATCTCCCCCATCGCAGAGCTGGGGACGGGAAAGGTTTTTAGTTGGAACGTGATGTGGAAAAGGATGGGAAAAGGATAAGAAAAGACGGGAAAAGGATGGAAAAGGACGGGAAAAGGATGAGAAAAGGGGCAAATATAGCGATTACCTATCGATACAGTATCGATATAGAGCAAGATTTCGCCAAATTGGATAGCGATCCGGCGAGAACGTGTCAGTTGCATGTAAGACATGTAGGAAAGCGATAAGATTCTCATAGAGCCGAGCGTATCATCATTTGCAAGGGACGCGGCGACTATATGGACGCGGTTTGTTGCAGGATTGGTTGATACTTGCACGCTAAGGAAAGCGGAACCTGTACAGTCAGCAGCCGAAGCGGTTCAGCAACTCCACAATCGCCGTGTTGTATCCGCTTGCGCTTTCGTCGAGCACGCGGATTGCATTCGTTCTGTTGATGACATTTGTCATGTCGTCTTTTCTGTTTCGAATCTTTTCGTCTTTCCATTCGGCAGCAAAGGATTCCATTTCCGCTTTCAGGTCAAATTTCTCCGCAAGCCCGAATGAATTGTGCCAGATCGGAATGATTGTTCTTTTGCTGTCGACTGCCCATAAGATTTCCCTTACAGTCATTTCGGATGACAGAGTGTCTTTGCCGAGCAGAACGATGAAGTAGTCGTTTTCCTCGATTTTTTGCTTCAAGTTGGCGTGCCAGTTTCCTCCAGCTTTGAGCGCCATGTCACAAAATGCAAAGAGCTCATGCGCTTTCAGACGGCAAACAACTAGTAGCGCTAGAGCGCTACTTTCGCTGCGTCTGTAGGAAACAAAGACGTTATATGGATCGGATTCATTTAGCAGGTCGAATGCCGACTGTGTCAGTGCTTCGTATATTTCGTCTTGTGCGGTATAGCCATGCCGCTTTAGCCGAGTAACGCTATCGTGAAATTCCCAGACTTGCCGTCTCTGCAAAAAATATCGGCGTATGCATACGTTAAACGGATGAGGTGAGCCAGCTCCTGCCCACTTGCCGATGTATTGCCATAAACCCAAGTCGTACCCTTTAGCCAATTCCTTTGCAAGCAGTTTAACTCGGGCAACTTCACCGGGCGGAAACTCGAACTTGTCACGCTCATCCAGAAACTTTTCCAAGCGTTCATTCAACGTGTGTTCTTCCGCCATTCAAATTAATCCTTCTTCTCTTTCTCAGTGCCCTCTGTGCCTCTGTTGTGAATTCAAACCAAATCCTCTACATCCACACCCAACCCAGAAAAACTCTCAAAACTCAAATCCCGCATCTCCAGCCCCAAGCTCAACTTCAGCTCGGCAAAAATGCCTGTATAGCTCCCACTCATCCTTCTATACCCACCCAAGCCCAACTCCTCAACAACCCGCTCGATCGTCGCCTCATCCGCCTCGATCTCGGTGAAATTCCCGTAAGGCAACTCATCCAGCACTATCTCGGCATCCCCCAACATATATGTCGTGCGATACTTCTCATAAATCAACGCCACCACATATCCTAGCCGCCGCAGAATGACATCCATCGTCTCGAAGTCGCTGACCACCACTTCCGCTTCAAAGCGTCTGAAGATGCCATCCACACTGCCTTCGCCGGCTTTGTAAGTTAGTTTCGCTTTGTCATCTTGCCGCAGCCGCAGCACCATGCCTTCGTCCGTCAGCGTGCCCGCCTCGTTCTCATAACGCACGTTGCGCTCGAACACGCGCGGCGTCTGCAGTGTCGCGCCGGCTTTTTCCAGCGCCTTTCGCACCAGCGCCAAATCCGGCGTATGCAGCTTGACCTCGATCTCTTGCATTTTCTTGTGGCTCATGATTTGCGACCCTCTTAATGTCTCAGTGGCACTTCGCGGATGGCTTCCGGCAGGTATTCGTCAATCGCATTGACGATCGACGAGTAGGGCAGTTGCGGATTATCGGGCGCGACGATGACGCCGTGCCTGTAGGTGCCGGCCGCGCGCTGAATCAGCCACAAGCTGCGGTCGGTATAAGACAGCCGGTCTTGATCGACCAAGTTGTCAAATCTGACTTGACGCAGCGCATTGGCCAGCTTTTCCAGCCGATCGCGCTCGACGGTCAGATGCAAGGGCCGATGCCGATTGAAACCTTCATAGACCAATTCCAGCTGCACATCACCCAACTGATATTCGATGACCCGCGCCACCGAATGCCGTATGCGCCGTTCCCCATAATAGGCCGTGACCTGCAAGACGCTCATAACGCCGGCGCCGCGGGCAATCTGCAAAATATTCACAAAGCCCAGATCGCTCGCCAGCTGATAGACGTTTGACCCGTCAAATGCCATCTCGCCCTCAAAAGCTCTCAAGAGACTTATTGCGGCACAGCTTTTACAGCTGCTAGTGTAAGTCACCCCTCCTTGAAGCTTCGGGGAGGGGACGGGGGCGGGGTTGAACTAACTACAATTCCAGCACAACTTTGCCAAATACGGCGTTCTCCTCGAGAATCGTCTGTGCCTGACGCGCCTCGTTGAGGGGCAATCTTGCGCCAACGACCGCCTTGATCCGTCCCGCGAATACTTGATTCATGACCGCCATATAATCGCGGTGCGGTCCCATGGTACTGCCAATCAGCGCGATCTGTCGCGCGAACAACTGCGCGATGTTCAGCTCCAGTTGATAGCCGCTTGTACCGCCGACGATCAAAATGCGTCCACCGATGCGACAAGCGCGTATGCTCTGTGGCATGGTCGCCTGGCCGACATTATCCACCACCACATCGACACCGCGCCGCTGCGTCAGCTTATAGATCGCGCGCGACCATTGCGGCTCTTCCTCGCGATTGATCGTGACATCGGCACCGATCGCCTCCGCTTGACGGCATTTCTCGGCATTGCTGCCCACCACATAAACCTGCGCGCCGGCCAATTTGGCGATCTGAATGCTGATGCTATTGACACCACCGCCCGCTCCCACGATCAGAACCGATTCGCCCGGCTGCAATCCGCCGCGTGTGATCAGCGAATGCCAAGCCGTCACGCCGACCAGACCGGCCGCTGCCGCCTCGCCAAAATCGAAGTCGGCCGGCATCTTCAGCAAGTTGCGCTGCGGCAAAACGACATATTCCGCTGCCGTGCCACTATGATGTTCGCCCAGAATGGCGATGCGCGATTGATTCTCCATGCCACTGTGCAGCATCGGGTCATTGGCATCGACCACCGTGGGATCAATGCAGACGTGATCTCCTTCGGCAAACAGCGTCACGCCATCGCCCAAGGCATCTACTTTGCCGGCGCCATCGGCGCAGATCACATGCGGAAAGTCCAGCTCCAGGCCTTTCCAGCCGGCGCGCACCCACAAATCCAGCCGATTGAGCGCGGCCGCCTTGATCTTGACCCGCACCTCGCCATACGCCGGTTCCGGAACGGCGCGGTCTTCGATGTAAGCTACAACTTCCGCTCCGCCATGTGCCTTTAATACTGCTGCTTTCATCATCTCAACCCCAATTCGTTGCGTGCGATTACCATGCGCTGAATCTCGCTAGTGCCCTCATATATGCGCGTGATGCGCGCATCACGATAATAGCGTTCGACCGGCATCTCTTTGCTGTATCCCATGCCGCCATGAATCTGTATCGCCTCATCAGTCACGAAAGCGGCCGTTTCACTGGAAAACAGCTTGGCCATGCTGGCTTCCGTCGTATAGCGTCCGCCTTTCGCCACGGCGCGTTCCTTGGCGATAATCGCCTGATACAAGAGCGCCCGCCCGGCTTCAATCCGCGTTTTCATATCGGCGATCTTCTGCTGAATCATCTGGAAACTACCGATCGGAGATCCAAATGCCTCCCGCTGACGGGCATATTCCAGCGCGGCTGAATAGGCGGCTTCGGCAATGCCCAGCGCTTGCGCCGCAATGCCGATCCTTCCGGCATCCAATACCGTCATGGCGATCTTGAAGCCTTGACCGACGTCGCCCAGCACATTCTCAATCGGACAAGCATAGTTGTCGAAGATAATCTCGCTGGTAGCGCTGGCGCGGATACCCAGCTTGGGTTCCACCTTGCCGCGGCTGAAACCCGGCTCTGTAGTATCGATGAGAAAGGTCGTGATGCCACGATGTCTGGCTTCCGCTTCGGTCATGGCAAACAGCACTATTCGGTCCGCCACCGGTCCGCTGGTCACCCAGCTCTTGCGCCCATTGATAATGTAATGCGTTCCGGCATCATTCAGGGCAGCCCTGCTGGCCATATTGCCGGCATCACTGCCGGACATTGGCTCGGTCAAGCTATAAGCGCCGATCTCTTCGCCACTGGCCACCGGCGTGATCCATTCGCGCTTCTGCGCGTTGCTGCCGAATACCAGGATGGGATAACAGTAAAGCGAGTTGTGCACACTCATGATCGTGCTGTGGCTGGCATCGGCTTTGGCGATTTCGATCATAGTCAAAACATGCGCCAGCGTATCCATGCCGGCACCGCCATAAGCTTCCGGCACCTCGATGCCCATCAAGCCCATCTCGCCCATTTTGCGCACCGTTTCCAGCGGAAACTCGCCTGATTCATCGTATTCCGCCGCAATTGGCACGATCTCGCGCTGGGCAAAGTCGCGCACTGCCTGCACCAGCATCTCGTGTTCCTCGGTCATCTCCAGGCTTAAAGGCCGCGCCTGTTCAGCTAATACCATAAGAATTTCTCACTATGACTGGTATGCATTCTGTCTTGCTCACGAAGCGAGCGCGCGACATCCATACGCTGCCGTCGAGCGCCTGCTTTGCGAATCTCGCCTTTTATTATAACATTCAATGAATCGTGATAAGCGCGCCAATTGGAGCCCAAGCCACATGCCCGATCTCTCACTTAATCACCTGGCTCTTGTAGTGGAAGACCTCGATGCCGCATTGGATTTCTGGAGCGACTGCCTCGGCTTGACGCCAGCATGCGCACCCCAATCGCTGCCTGACGAAGCCGTAACTGTAGCATTTCTGGAGCTTGGCGGGGCGCATCTCGAGCTAATTCAACCCAACGATTCAGATAGCGGTGTCGCCAAATATCTGGCCAAGCGCGGACCGGGCATGCATCACCTCTGCCTGGAAGTCCCTGATTTGGATGCCAAGCTGCAGCAGCTGCGGGACCGGGGAGTGGAGCTGATAAACGAGACTCCGCGCGAACGTGAAGGCAGGCGCTACGCTTTTGTTCATCCCGCCAGTTGCGGCGGTGTCTTGCTGGAATTGTATGAAAGTCGCTAAATGCGCATCTTGCCGCATTCCAGCTCAGTTTTTCCGGCGATCAAATTTTGATAACTTGCTGTAAATGAGGCAATTGCCTGTGTCGACCATACCCTTTGGGCGGAAAGGTCATGGCGTTTGAGAGCGAAATATTCGATGAGATGCTGAGGCTGCGCTAGAATAGGGACGAGAGTTGCCAGCGTCCAGTAGTTGCCGGGGAGGACAGCACATGAAACGCTTGCTCTGCTTCCTTTTGCTTTTGCAACTGATTTCCCCTACGCATGCGCAGGAGCAAATCTGCCCCGATATGCAGAAAGAGGCGCTAGACAATATCGCGAATCATTGCGCCGATCAAGCACCGGGCACCGTCTGCCTTGGCAATCCCACCGTTTCTCTGGTCGCCAGGCAATCGTCCGCCACGAACTTTCACTTTTCACAACCGGGCGATGTTGCGCCACTCGGCAGCATCGATTGGTTTAGCACCAGCAGCGAAGCGCGAACATGGGGCGCTGCCAAGGTTGTTTTCTCGGCGTATCCGGCAGATGGGCTAGAAGAGGAAACCGTCGGCATGTTGCTTTTTGGCGACACGGTGCTTTTCATTCCGCCCGTCGGCGCTCTGCCTACATCGCTGCATGACGTTGAGGTCTTGGCAGCGCAAGGCGCCAACCTGCGCGCCGAGCCAAACACCGAATCACGAGTCATCAAACCGGCAATCCAGCGCACACGTCTCAAAGCTGTCCGCCGCAGCGAGGACGGCGAATGGATTCAGATCTATATCGACCCTGTGCGACTCGGTTGGGTCAGCCAAACGGTGATCACGGGCAATCTGAGCACGTTGCAAGCCGCCGAGCCGCAGCACGCCGGAGCGCCGCTTTGGTTTCCCCTGCAGTCCTTTGATTTCCGCACCGGCATTGACGACGCGCTCTGCGAAGATTCTCATGAAAGCGGCATCCTCTTGCAAACGCCGAGGTACGCCTCGCCGCGCCGCTTCGTGATCAACGGCCTGACCATCCTGCTCAACGGCACTGCTTTCCTGCAAGCACAAAACAGCGCAGGGACCTGGATCTATCAACTGGATGGCGAAGCTCGAATCACGCATGCGAATGCCACCGCCCTGGTCAAAAGTGGCTTTTACCTGCATTTTCCGCTTGAGAACGATGAGGAAGATGCGCCGGTTCGCGCCGGCCCCAGCGCCTACGATTATCATGATATGGCGCTTCTGCCAATTCATGCCTTGCTTTATCCCACGCGCGTCGGCCTGGATGCCTATACCGTGGTCAGACGGCGCCCGGGCGATGGCAATAGCCCGCTATTTGGCATGTCGTTGGAAGCCCCCTGCAAAATCTCCGCCGGTACCTTCGGCGCCAATATCCGCTCACGCCCGGATCCGGACGGGCCCATCATCGCGGTCATGGGTTACCGCGAATCTGCCGATCCGATTGCCCGCGCTATCGGAGCAGATGATTTGCCCTGGTGGAAACTGGACGAACATGTCTGGATTCGCATTGACGCCACCGTCACCGGCGGAAATTGCAATGCTATTCCGCTAGTCAGATACGAGATCTGACGCGCAAAAGCCGCTCACTTGACCTATTCATCTGAAACTGATAGAATATACCTATAGGGGTATATGTATATGTGAGGCTTCGCATGGTCACGCAAACGCCAGCTACAAGCGAACGCAGCAGCCATAACAAATACACCATAAATCGCATCAAGCGGCTGCAAGGCCAATTGAACGCCCTGCAGGCCATGATTGAAGCCGATTCCGGCAGCTGCGAAGAACGCGTCTTGCGCGCGCGAACCATAGAAAAAGGCTTGACCAGCCTGATCAATCACTTATTCGACTGTTACATCGAGAATACCTTGCAGTCAGAAATGCAGATTGATCCCAAAGGCGCGGTTTGCGATGTACAGAAAATTCTCAAGCTGATCAATAGTTAGCCCAAGGGAGCATGTCATGACATTCACCGAGATCACGCTGCCCGTCACCGGCATGACCTGTGCCATGTGCGTCAAGAATGTTGAACGCAGCCTGAAAAAAGTTGAAGGCGTCGAGCAGGTGCAGGTCAATCTGGCAACCGAAAACGCCACCGTCCACTATGATGACAGCCAATTGAAAACACGCGACCTGGCAGCGCAATTGGAGGATTCCGGTTATGGCGTGGCCGCCGCGACCGTCTCCTTGCCGATCACGGGTATGACCTGCGCCATGTGCCAGAAAAATGTAGCGCGTGCCCTTAACCGCGTTGAGGGTGTCCTGGATGCCTCGGTCAATTTGTCCAGCGAACGCGCGGCCGTGCGTTACCTGCCCGGCAGTCTGCGCCGCCTTGACCTAGTGCATGCGGTGCAAAACGCCGGTTATGGCGTGATAGACATCGCCGATTCCGATGACGAAGAAGATGCCGAAGCGCAAGCGCGCCAAGCCGAGATAGACCGGCAGACCCGCCTCTTGCTTTCCGGCGCCATCTTCACCATCCCGCTCACTGTCCTGAGCATGTCCCGCCACTTCATGCATCAGATCCCCTTCATCGTGGAAAACTTTCCCTGGCTGATGCACGATATCTGGCTCTTCATGTTCGGCGCGCTGGCAACACCGGTAGTCGTGATCCTGGGCAGGCAATACATCCGCGGCGCTTTCAAGTCCCTGCGCAATGGCAGCGCCAATATGGATGTGCTGGTGGCGATGGGCTCGCTGGCTGCCTACGGCTATGGCTTGATTGTGCTGCTTGGTATAGCGCTGGGCTTTTCTGACCAGGTCGGCAAGTCCGATTATTTCGAATCGGCCGCGGTGATATTGACCCTGATCACGCTGGGCAAATTGCTGGAAGCGCGCGCCAAAGGTCGCACCAGCGCCGCCATCAAGAAGTTGATCGGGCTCGCGCCGAAGACCGCCACGATTTTCCAGGATGGCAAGGAAAAGCAGATACCCATTGAAGATGTGCTGCCCGGCGATCTGATCATCGTCAAACCGGGCGAGAGAATCCCCGTCGATGCCATCGTGAACGAGGGCCGCTCTTCCCTGGACGAATCCATGCTGACTGGCGAAAGCATGCCCGTGACCAAGCGGATTGGCGACGAGGTCATCGCCGGCACCATAAACCAGAAAGGCCGTCTGATCATCGAAGCGCAGCGCGTCGGCAAAGACACTGTGCTCGGCCAAATCATCCGCCTCGTGGAAGCCGCGCAAGCCAGCAAAGCGCCGATTCAAGCCTTGGCGGACCGAGTCGCAGCCTATTTCGTGCCAGTGGTGATTGCCCTGGCTGCGGCGACCTTCGTCGGTTGGCTGGTGCTGCAAGCCGCGGACTTGCCGCAAGCGATCCTGAACATGATCGCCGTATTGGTGATCGCCTGTCCCTGCGCGCTGGGCTTGGCTACACCAACAGCCATCATGGTCGGCACCGGTCGTGGCGCCGAAATGGGCATACTATTCCGCAACAGCGAATCTCTGGAAAAAAGCCGAGCCCTCAGCACAATTCTGCTCGACAAAACCGGCACCATCACCGCAGGTCAACCCACCGTCGCGCAGCTGCTGACCATGCCGCAAACCGCTGCTAAGGAATTGCTGCAATGGGCAGCCTCCGCAGAAGCCGCCAGTGAACACCCTCTGGCACAAGCGGTCCTGGACCGAGCGCGCGCCGATGCCATCCCGCTCTTGCCCGTCAGCGCATTCGAAGCGGTTCCCGGACGCGGCATCACAGCGACCGTCGCCGATAAAACGGTGCTGGTGGGCAATAGCGATTTCATGACCGAGCAGGGCATTGACATCTCAGCGCTCAAAGACGCAGTAGCAGACCTGCAAAACCAGGCGCATACTGTCGTGCTGGTCGCCGTCGATGGGCAGCTTCAGGGCGCCCTGGCAATCGGCGACGAAATCAAAGCGACATCCGCCGCCGCCATCGCTGCCTTGAAAGTCCGCGGATTAAAAGTCGCCATGGTCACCGGCGATAATCAGCAGACGGCCAACGCCATCGCCAACGCGGTCGGGATCACCAGTATCTTCGCCGAAGTTTTGCCGGCAGATAAAGCGCAGGTGGTGCGCGACTTGCAGGGGGCGGGCGAGAGCGTGGCTATGGTCGGCGATGGCATCAATGACGCGCCGGCGCTGGCACAAGCCGATCTAGGTTTCGCCATCGGCACCGGCACAGATATCGCCATCGAAGCCAGCGATGTCACCCTCGTCAGTGGCGACTTGAGCGCCGTCGTGACCGCCATCGATCTCAGCCGCCGCACCATGCGCACCATCTACCAGAATCTCTTCTGGGCTTTCATCTACAATATCGTGCTGATTCCGGTGGCGATGCTGGGCTTGCTTCTGCCCATCTTCGCTGCGGCGGCGATGGCGTTTTCGTCTGTGTTTGTGGTGACGAACTCGCTGCGCTTGCGCAAAGCGCGGCTTTCAAATTAAGGTCGAATCGCCATCTAGCCTCGGATCTGCATCCGCGAGTCACCCCTGTCCGAAGCTTCGGCTGAGGACAGGACGGGTTTTTGGGTGGAACGTGATGTGGAAAAGGACGGGAAAAGACGGGAAAAGGATGGGAAAGGACGAGGATAGGATGGGAAAAGGATGAGAAAAGGGGCAAATATAGCGATTACCTATCGATACAGTATGGATATAGAGCAGGATTTCGCCTAATTGGATAGCGATCCGGCGATAAGGTGTCAGTTGCAAGTAAGACATGTAGGCTAGCGATAAGACTCCCATAGAGCCGAGCGTATCATCATTTGCCGAGGACGCGGCGACTATATGGACGCGGTTTTATGCAGGAATTGCTGATGGTCGCTAGCTGATGCGCGGGGCGGGAGCGAAACCTGTCCTGTCCTCAGGATGCTTCGGGGAGGGGCCGGGGGCGGGCTGGCGTTTTCGTCTGTATTTCTGGTGACGAACTCGCGGCGGTTGCGCAGCGCAAGAGTCGATTGATATTGTCGCCTTCATCGCTACCTTTCCCATCGTGCTGATTTTTGTGGCGGGGCGACGTCAGGTTCTGGACAACTTGACCATTGGCGCTGTGAAGCAGTAGGGCTTATCCCGTAGGACTGTTTCGAGTCGATTTACTCCCGGCTATAGTAATCTGACGTAATCTTGACCCTAGTAATCGCCTCTAAGTGTGTTACCATTTGCACATATAGTTTTATTTACCTTCATTCAAACGACCGTTAACCAGCAACCTTTACAGGAGCGAAGTTCGGTATGTCCAATTCGGCTTTCCCTATGGGCTCAACTTGGCGCAAGTGGGATTTGCACATTCATAGTCCACTATCAATGCTGAACAATCAGTTCCCCAAGACAAATGAGGGTCCGGATTGGGACCAGTATTTAGACGCTTTGGAGCGCCTTGATGATGTTGCTGTTGTGGGCGTAACGGACTATTTTACGATAGAGGGTTATAAGGAACTACGTGCGCGCAAGGAACGCGAAAGTCGTCTAAAGAACATATCAGCAATCTTCCCAAATATTGAGTTCAGGCTTGATACTCTTGTTTCAAGCAGAAAGGACGGCGAGAATCCGCGCAGAGTAAACTTGCATGTGCTTTTCTCAGATGAAGTAAGGATTCAAGACATTGAGGAAAACTTCTTGCACAGACTGGACTTTATCTACAAGGGAAGCGGAGATCGCCCACTGCCCAAAAAGAGCCTTCGAATATCTAATCTTGAGAGTCTTGGCAACAATCTCAAAGAGGAGTTCCCTGAAGAGTATCGCAACTCTTTGCCATTGGTGGTAGGCGCGACTAACGTAACTGTGTCTTTGGAACAGATCGTTAAAGAACTCTCAACGTCCGACATGTTTGATGGAGAATACATAATAGTCTTGGACACCAAATATGCAGACCTCATTAAATGGGGAGGTCAAGATACACAGGAGCGCACCAAACTATTGCAGTCCTGTCATATGGTGTTTTCTTCCAACGCTAAGACACGATATTGGTGCCTTGGCAAATCTCCTTACGTGCACGGTGAGGAACGCTTTATCGAGAGGTACAATTCGCGAAAGCCTTGTATTCATGGTAGTGACGCTCACGAACTCTTTTATATTGGGTATCCGTGTGCGAATCGTGGTCAAGCAGTCCATTCCTGTCAGGATTCGGCTGACGAGTGTGACCTTCGATTCTGCTGGATAAAAGCTGACCCAACATTTGAGGGACTGAAGCAGGTCCTATACGAACCCGAAGACAGGGTACGAATTCAGGAAAACGATCCTACTCCATCGCGATATAACCATACACTTTCTGAGGTGAATCTGTCCGAAACTAAGATTAACGATGAACTGACTGTGGCTTCCGCGAGTTTACCGCTGCACGACAGTCTAATAGCAATCATTGGAGGCAAGGGCGCTGGCAAGACAGCGCTCGTGGATCTTATAGCTAACTGCTTCAACAACAAAATCAAGGCAGATGACGGCAACTCATTTGTAAACCGTATTTCCGCCAAATCGTCGCCAGACTTGAACATATCATTGCGATTTATAGGTGCGCAGTCATTTGCAAAGCAGGTTAGAGACGAAACCTACGTTGACGTCGCAGACGTTGCATACATCAGTCAAGGAGAGCTAGACAAATACATCATCAAGTCTGCAGACCTTACAAATCGCGTAAATGAACTAGTCTTCAGTCGGGTATCTCAAGTGGACAAGTACGCCTTCGACAAGTTAACTGAAGAAATCGCCAATACTGAGAAAATGATTAGTCGGTTTTCATCCGAAATCATTGATTTGGAATCTCAAATCAGTCCACAGATGTCTCAAAACCTGGATAGTGAAGCGCGTACGATTACCGTACAGCTGGCCGATCTCCAAAGACAACAAGATGCACATGTAGTAGACGTGCAGGACGAGGATGAAGCGCAGAAAGTTCAACAGACGTTAGTTTCCTTACACGAAAGGCGCGAAAGGCTTACTACACTGAAGGATCATTTCAAATCTGCCAATTCAATACTCGATGAAGACATTTCACGATTTAATGATCTAGTCAAGCTGATAAATGTTGACTTTGCTGGCATCGAAGACAATTGGACTCCGTTGCCTGAGTTAGCATATACGGAAGGTGAGACATTAGTTGAGCTCGCTGGCAGGATAGAAGACCTCTTAAGTTCTACTTTGGTTGATATCGACGCCAAGGAACTCGAACGTGATTCGTTGTCGGACAAAGCTTCCCGGCATGCTGAACTGCTTGATGAAGTAAGAGAAGCGACAGAAAATCTTTGCGAAGTCCAAGTCCGCCAGAACCAGGTCGAGGAAAAACGTGGCCAGTGGCAAGAAATGGAAGAGCAACTCGCGCTTCTCTACAAGAAAATGTTGGAACTCTTTTTTGAAAAGCAAAAGACATACGAGACCATCATAGAATACTTTCGTGGTCATCTTGCGTCGACAAACTCGGCATATTCTATGTCAAGCGATCTTGTACTTGGCGATTTGGATTTCCTAGCCGAAATCCGTTTTGATAAAGACAGTTTTCTGAAAGAAGTCGAAGACCTTTTTGACAATAGAAGTACGACCGCAAGGGATTACGCCATCGACATGGTTAATTACTTCATTGACTTTGCAGGCGGGAAAAACCACAGTATAGATTCCTTGGCAGAAAAAATTGGAAACGCTGTAGGCAGCGACGACTTACGCGGCAAGATTAAGCCAAACCGAAGTATAAATCTCGAAGACTTTTATCGAGTGTTCTATAAGAACTATTTCAATGTAGAACCTGTCGTATTGTATGGGCAAACGAGAGTTGACGGACTCTCCCTTGGTCAAAAGGCGACTGTATTGATAAAGGTTTATATGGCTCAAGGCATTTATCCGATCATAATAGACTCTCATGACGACCATTTAGATAATCACTTCATTATGGAAGAACTTATCCCAGCGATTCGCGAGGCAAAGAAGCACCGACAAGTAATACTAGTTTCTAACAACGCGAATGTGGTCGTAAATGCAGATGCGGAACAGATTATTGTTGCTCAGCATAAAGACAATACAATCTCCTACACGGCCGGTGCTCTTGAAAACCCGAATATTAGGGATAAAGCACTCAAAGTTCTTGAAGGTGGAAAGGAAGCTTTCGAAAAACGGCAGAAGAAGTATCGTATGGATTAGGTAAGCGACCTGTACTCGCTTCAATGAGGTGTGCCCATCCAGTCGCCACACCACACCACAAGCATGCTACCCTGATCCCAATCTCGCGCCTTAACAACTGCATACGCCATCACCAAATTGCCAGATGGCCGAAAAAACTTTTCGTCCGGCGGCAATCTGGCGATTAAACCACGCCTTGCCCCTCTGTGCCTCTGTGGTGAAAAATTCTGTACCGTCCTCGGAAATCTCGCGTCGGCAGAATTCCGCGCCACCACGTCAATTGTGGTAAACTTTGCCGAAAAACCGAGGACTACCATGTCAGAATCCCAGTTCACAAGCGACCATATCGCCGCCGCCGAAACCCTGCTCGGCTTGACCTTCTCCGCCGAACAGCGCCAGCAAATGCTCTCGTCCTTGAACGACCGCCTGGGCCACTACAGCGCCCTCCGCAGCGCCAAGCTGGATAACAGCCTGCCCATGGCGCTGCACTTCAAGGTAAACCTCGCCGATTCGCGCCCGGCAGAGGTCACGCGCATGTATCCGATCAGCCCGCAGCTGCCCGTTTCCCGCCCGGAAAATCTCGAAGACATCGCCTTTTTCCCGCTGACGCAATTGGCGGAGTTGCTGCGCACGCGACAAGTCACATCGCGCGAACTGACCGAGATGTACCTCGCGCGTCTCAAGCGTTACGATCCTATTCTTAAATGTGTCGCCTGCTACACCGAAGCGCTCGCCTACCAGCAGGCGGATCGCGCCGACAGCGAGATTCAGCGCGGCTTGTATCGCGGTCCCTTGCACGGCGTGCCTTGGGGCGCTAAAGACCTGCTGGCGACTGTCGATTATCCCACCGGCTGGGGCGCCATGCCTTGCAAGGATCAGCAGATCGATCTCGATGCCACCGTCGTGCAACGCCTGGAAGCGGCCGGCGCCGTCTTGATCGCCAAGCTGACCCTGGGCGCGCTGGCGAATGGCGATGTCTGGCATGGCGGCACCACCAAGAATCCCTGGGATACCGAGGAAGGCAGCAGCGGCTCATCCGCTGGGCCCGGCGCGGCCACGGCAGCCGGTCTGGTGGGTTTCTCTATCGGCACTGAAACCTTGGGCTCTATCGTCTCGCCATCAACCCGCTGCGGCGTGACCGGCTTGCGTCCCACTTTCGGGCGGGTCAGCCGCTACGGCGCTATGGCGCTAAGCTGGAGCATGGATAAGATCGGTCCCATGTGCCGCAGCGTGGAAGATTGCGCGCTGGTTTTCAGCGCCATTTACGGACCCGACGGGCGCGATATGAGTTTGACCGATGAGGCCTTCGTTTGGGATCCAGCGCTTGATCCCCGCCAGTTGCGGGTCGCTTATGTGCCCAGCGCCTTCGAACTCGATAACGCCAGCCTCGCCGAGGCGGACGAAGCCCAGGCAGCTTATACTCGCGCCGGCATTCGCAATTGCCAGCGTGACCTGCAAGTGCTGCGCGATGCTGGCTTTGATCTGCAGGAAATTGAATTGCCAGAAACGGAGACCGACGCCTTGTATCTGATTCTCGTTGCCGAAGCTGCCGCCGCCTTTGATGAAATCACGCTTGATGATCGCGTCTCAAGCATGCGCCGCCAGGACGATGAAGCCTGGCCCAACACCTTGCGCGCAGCTCGATTCATTCCGGCTGTCGAATACATCAACGCCAATCGCATGCGTACCCAGCTGATGCAAAACATGGCACAGCTCATGCGCGAAATCGATGTTTTCATCGTGCCCAGTTTCGCCGCCAATGCCCTGCGCATCACCAACTACACCGGGCATCCGACTGTCGTCGTACCCAATGGTTTCAGCGACCGGCATACGCCGACCAGCATCTCATTCATCGGTGGCTTGTATCAGGAAACGGAAACCTTGTCTGTCGCCAAAGCCTATCAAGACGCGACTGACTGGCATCTGCAGTATCCAGATTTGCATGACTGATAGTGGCTGATATGAAGACTGTAGGGGCGTTTCAGCGAATCGCCCACTTATTTGCACGCCAGCTGGCGCGTTAATGAAGAAGCTGCTCAACTTCATCGCGAACAAGCTCATCATCTTCGCGCTGATAAAGATCGGTCAGCAGCTTGCTGCAATCCAATTCCATCGTCTGCCACAATGCCCAGGCGGCATGCCCGCGCACTAATGCGCTCGCGTCATAGAGCAACTGAATCAGATAGGGGATCGCCGACTCGTCTTTCCAGTTGCCGGCTGCGATGCACGCGTTGCGCACCAGGGCACCGCGCTTGACGCGCTCTATCGGCGTTCGGCGAAACATCTGCTGGAATGCGGACTCGTCCAGCATGAGCATGTCGGTTAACTTCGGCGCCACGCGCTCCAGGTCCAGCGGCAAAAAGGCGACCTCTTGCGTTTCCCGGGCAAATCGCTGAAATGGGCAAACATCCTGGCAAATATCGCAGCCAAAGATCCAATTTCCGAAATCGCTGCGCAGGTCGCGGTCGATCCAACCTTTGTTCTCGATGGTGTGATAACTGATGCAACGGCGCGCATCCAGCACAAATGGGGCGGGAAAGGCATCCGTCGGGCAGTCATTCATGCAGCGCGTGCAGGTGCCGCACATACTTTCCCGATGCGGCTCGTCATACTGCTCAAACTCAAGCGAGGTAACAATCTCGCCGAGGAAGAAATAGCTGCCGCGCCTGGGATGAATCAACATGGTATTCTTGCCGACGAATCCCAAGCCAGCTTGCTGACCGTGGCTGCGCTCCAAAATTGCGCCGGTGTCGACGTAGATTTTCTGCTCAAGTCCACGTTCGCCGCTGTCAGCCAACCAGTCGGCAAACATCTGCAGACGTACTTCCATCACATTGTGATAATCCAGCCCCCAGGCATAAGCGGCAATGCGACCGCGCGAGGGATCGTTAAGCAACGGCGCATCCGCGACCCGGGCATAATAATCCATGCCAACAACGATCAGCGATTTCGCCGATGGCATGATCTGACGCAAGTCTTGGCGGCGCCGTACACGATCCGCGCGTGCCATATAGTGCATCTGGCCCTGCATGCCATTCTGGATCCAACGCAAATATGCCGCGAGTGTGGGAGAGGGTTGCGCGGGTGTCAGGCCGCAAATATCGAAGCCAAGTTCTTTAGCTTTTGCTTTGATGCGCGCGACAGTAAGCGGCATAATGGTTAAGAATTCAATACGATTACGGGACGGAGTTAGTTGTCACGATTCTACTCGAAATTGTGGTGACTTGTCACCAACCGTGAAATGCCTAGCCGCGCTACGGCAGTAATTTGTCATGTATCGGCTAGTTGGCGGGTTTCTTTCCGATCACAACGAAGACTCGATGCGGCACATCAAGCGGGTTGCTTGGGAAGCTTCTATGTAGAATATCTTTTAGGTCGTTGTCGAAGTGTCTAATCTGCTCGGCATCAAGCGAGGCGCCCACACCGGCACTAGCGCGAATGCGGCCTCGCCAGGCTTCATGCCCATAGCTAACGTCCAGATCAAAGGTGAACGTTTCCAATTGTACGAATCCAGCAGCCGACAGATGTTCGAGCCATAGCGGATAGACGCCGTTGCCACCACCCAGCTTCCATGCGGGGTTGTAACGAGAGATAAGTGCTTCGGTTGCAGTGACGACATTTCCCGCGAGCGGAAGCCAATCGAAATGGGCGATGATAATGCTGCCTCGCGATACTAGAATGCGCCTGATTTCTTTAGCGGCCTTGATACCATCAAACCAGTGCCAACATTGCCCGGCGCACACGACATCAAAGGACGCCGCTGCCAATGCACTTTTTTCTGCAGAAGCTACAAGATATGTGGTATCGACATTTGCGGCAGCGTCAAGTTGCCGCGCTCGTTTCAGGAGTTGTGGAGATATGTCCAGCGCGTAGCAGCGGCAACCGCGGCCTGCCATGCCTCGCGCGATGGTGCCGGTGCCGGAGCCGACATCCAGCAGGCGAGTACCGACGGGAATGAGGCCAAGCGCGTGAACATGCTCAAAGAATTCTTCTGGAAAGCCGAGTCTATAGCGCGAATAGTCCGAAGCGGTTCGTCCAAAATCGACGCACATCTGCAGTTATCGCTTGGTGGAAATCATTTGCAGAAAATGATCACTATTGTAGTTGGCTCAAGCCAGGACCGGCGGATAATCGATCTCTGCCAGAGTCGCAACAATCTGATCTTGCGATGCCGGCGCAGCAAACTCGATCTGGATCATACGCGTCTCGACGTTGCCATTGACGCTCTCCACACCAGCCAGATCGCTTAGTTCATTCTTTATCGCCTGTACGCAGCCGGCGCAACCAATATTTGGCACTTCAAAAGTCAGTGAGGTCATTTCTGATTCTCCTTGTCTCATCAATCCTTTGACGATAGCTAGGGTGCAACGCTTACATGAAGGCTTGCAGCCCGGTTTGCGCGCGACCGAGTATCAGCGCGTGTATATCGCTTGTGCCTTCGTAGGTGTTAACGGCTTCCAGGTTCATCACGTGGCGGATGACGTGAAATTCATCGGAGATGCCGTTGCCGCCGTGCATATCGCGCGCTGTCCTGGCGACATCCAGCGCCTTGGCACAAGAATTGCGCTTAACCAGGGAAACCATCTCTGGCGTCGCCTTGTCTTGGTCGAGCAGGCGTCCTACACGAAGCGCACCCTGCAATCCATATGAAATATCCGTCATCATATTCGCCAGCTTGAATTGAATTAGCTGGTTGGCCGCGAGTGGACGGCCGAATTGCTGTCTATCCAAAGTATATTGTCTTGCCGCATGCCAACAGAATTCAGCAGCGCCCAAGGCGCCCCAGGATATGCCATAACGTGCCCGGTTCAAACATCCGAAAGGACCCTTAAGCCCGCTGACATTGGGCAGCAAGCCGTCATCCGGAACGAACACTTCATCCATGACAATTTCGCCGGTGATGCTGGCGCGCAGGCTGAACTTGCCTTCGATCTTCGGCGCGGACAGTCCGGGCATTTCCTTTTCGAGAATAAATCCGCGTATCTTGCCATCGTCCGCGTCGCCTGCGCCTTTCGCTTTCGCCCACACGATGAAGACATCGGCAATTGGCGAGTTGGTGATCCACATCTTGTTGCCATGCAGAATCCAGCCGCCATCAACTTTGGTCGCGCGGGTTTCCATGGCGCCGGGGTCGCTGCCGTGATTGGGTTCTGTCAAGCCAAAGCAACCTACCCATTCGCCAGTAACCAGTTTGGGCAAGTATTTGTCTCGCTGCGCTGGTGTGCCGTAAGCCGAAATAGAAAACATGACTAATGAACTTTGCACGCTCATGGCACTGCGATAGCTGCTATCGACGCGCTCGATTTCGCGTGCGATCAATCCATAGCAGACGTAGTTCAAGCCGGCGCCGCCATATTCTTCTGGCAGGGTAGCGCCCAACATACCCATTTCGCCCATTTCATCATAGATCTCGCGGTCAAAGTACTCGTGTCGGTTTGCGAGCAACACGCGCGGCATCAGCTTGCCTTGGCAATATTCATGCGCGGCATCGCGAACCATGCGTTCTTCGTCGGTCAATTGGTCTTCCAGCAAGAAGGGATCGTCCCAATGGAAACTGCCGGGCATAGGCACCCCTGTCTATCTCATTGTTCCCTATCATACCCAGCATGAAGAGGAAATAAAACGTGCAAAAGGCGTGTCGATTCGACAGCGGAAAAGTCGCTGCAAACACGATCTGTGAGTTCACTGCGGCAACAGAAGCGGTTACAATAGTACACCTGTAGATTACGCGTTGATAGGATCGCGCGACGCGCAAATTCCAGTGCCCGAGCGCGTTGCGTGGATGTTCGAAAAAAATTGCCAGATGGAAGTGAACATGGTGCAAGACAAGATCGTGGTGCGTGGCGCCCGCGAACATAACCTTAAGAATATCAATGTCGAGATACCGCGCAATCGACTGGTCGTTATCACTGGCCTGTCCGGTTCCGGCAAGTCGTCGCTCGCTTTCGATACTATCTTTGCCGAGGGGCAGCGGCGCTATGTGGAAAGCTTGAGCAGTTATGCCCGTCAGTTCCTCGGCTTGATGGAAAAGCCGGATGTCGATCAGATTGAAGGGCTAAGCCCGGCTGTCTCAATCGACCAAAAGAGTGTCAGCCATAATCCTCGATCGACGGTGGGTACGGTCACAGAGATTTACGATTATTTACGCTTGCTATATGCCCGGGTGGGTATCCCACATTGTCCGACATGTGGCGCAGAAGTTTCCGCTCAGAGTGCGCAGCAGATCGTCGACCAAGTGCAGAATATGCCGTCAGACTCCCGTATTCAGGTGTTGGCACCGGTGATTCATCGAAAAAAGGGCAATCACATCAAGGTCCTGGAAGATATTGCCAAACAAGGATTCGCGCGTGTACGGGTTGATGGCGCTGTGCACGATCTCGACGAGATTATCGAACTGGATCGGTACGTAATTCATGACATCGAAATCGTCGTTGATCGTCTGATCATACGACAATACGGCGACGACCAAGCCGATGACGCGAAAGCATTTGAAACGCGCCTCACCGACGCCATAGAAACAGCGCTGGAATTGGGCGATGGCCGCACGATAATCGAGGATGTTACCGATAGCGATGATGCGAAAGATCACCTCTTCAGCGAAGACCTGGCTTGCCCAAACGGACATGGCAGTGTGCCTGAACCTGAACCACGCCTGTTCAGTTTCAATACGCCCAGTGGGGCTTGCCCAAGCTGTCAGGGTTTGGGTTTCAGTCTGGAGATTGATCCGGACATGGTCATCCCGGACAATTCAAAGAGCATCGCCGATTGCGCAATCAATGCCAACGGCTGGCGACTGGAAGACAAAACCGGCTGGAACTGGAATGTATTCCGCAGTCTGGCACGCAGATATGAATTCGAGCTGGACCGGCCATGGAAGGATATGGACAAGTGGCATCAGGAACTGGTCTTGTATGGCAACGGTGGCGAAAAGTTCGACGTTACCTATTTCCATACCAGCGGTCAGCAGCGAAGTTATCCGACCAGCTTTGAAGGTGTTATCCCAAACCTCAAGCGGCGCTATCAACAGACCACGTCTGACTTCATTCGCAATCGAATCACCGAATACATGCGGGAAATCCCCTGTCGCGAATGTCACGGCCGACGCCTGCGTCCCGAGGCGCTTGCCGTCACGATCAACAATGAAACGATCCACCAAATCACGCATTTGGCGATTGACGAATTGAATGTTTGGGTCAATTCATTGCGCGGTGAGCGCGCGATTCTGTCGCGCCGCGAACAGAAGATCGCGCGTCAGGTATTGCGAGAGCTGGAGTCGCGGGTGGGATTCTTGAGCAACGTTGGCTTGAATTATCTTTCCTTGTCGCGTACTGCGGCCACGCTCAGTGGCGGCGAGTCGCAACGTATTCGTCTGGCGACGCAAGTTGGCAGCCAACTGACTGGCGTACTCTACGTGCTGGATGAACCTTCCATCGGATTGCACCAGCGCGATAACAAACGCCTGTTACGAACATTGACCGGTCTGCGCGACCTCGGCAACACGGTGCTGGTGGTTGAACACGACGAAGATACGATGCGCTCATCTGACTGGTTAATTGATCTCGGTCCCGGCGCCGGCGAGCATGGTGGTGAAGTAATTGCCGCTGGCACGCCAGAGCAGGTCGCGTTCGCAGAGGGCAGCATGACGGGGGCTTACCTCTCGGGCCGCTTTCAGATTCCTTTGCCCGAATGTCGCCGCCCTGGCTCTGGTGAATTCTTGACAATAAAGGGCGCGCGTGCAAACAATTTGAAAAGCATTGATGTTAGTTTCCCGCTTAGCAAACTGATCTGTGTCACTGGTGTCAGTGGGAGTGGCAAATCCTCTCTGGTTGTGGAAACACTTTATCGCAAAATGGCGCAGTTGATCTACCGCAGTCGTGAGCGCCCGGGACCGCATGACGAGATCATCGGCTACGAGAACATTGACAAAATCATCAATATAGATCAGAGTCCGATCGGCCGTACGCCGCGAAGCAACCCCGGTACCTATACCAAAATGTTTGACGATATTCGCAGCCTTTTCACGGAATTGCCAGAGAGCAAAATACGCGGTTACAAAGCCGGCCGATTCAGTTTTAATGTCAAAGGCGGGCGCTGTGAAAACTGCGAGGGTCAGGGGTTAATCAAGATCGAAATGCAGTTTCTCCCCGATGTCTATGTTCAATGTGAAGTCTGCCGTGGCAGCCGCTATAACCGCGAAACGCTGCAAGTGCATTACAAAGGCAAGTCGATTTCGGATGTGCTCAATCTCACGGTCAGCGCAGGCTTGGAATTCTTCGAACACATACCCAAAATCCGCCGCAAACTGGATACGCTTGACGCCGTGGGTTTGGGTTATATACGTATCGGTCAGCCTGCCACGACGCTGAGTGGCGGGGAGGCGCAGCGCATCAAGCTCAGCCGTGAGTTATCGAAGCGCGCCACCGGCCAGACGCTCTATATTCTTGACGAACCTTCGACCGGTCTGCACGCCGTTGATGTGGAAAAGCTGATTAATGTGCTGCAGGAACTGGCAGATACTGGCAATACTATTGTGGTAATCGAGCACAATTTGGACATCATCAAGATCGCCGATCATATCATCGATCTGGGTCCGGAAGGTGGCGGCGGAGGCGGCGAGATCATCGCGCAAGGCACGCCGGAGGCTATTACTGACGTTTCGGAAAGTTTTACGGGTCAGTATCTGAAACCGTATCTTAAGTTACCACAGCCCGTGTGACCTACTCATAAGCAGGGTAACTCCGCATGGCAAGATTCTGGTTCATCTCGGCACCGCTATACAGCCATACCGATTGGGGAGGATTCTTGCCGACGGCGCAGGCCTTGCAGGCGCAGGGTCATGATATCCTCTGGCTTAGCGAGGCATCATTAGCCGACGCGCTGAGAGACCAGGGCATTGCGTTTCGGGCGGTCAAGACAACCGGCTGGCTATGGCCGCCACCACCGACGCCGGATCTGAAAAACATTGCCCCACAAGATGCGGTGATGCTGCGCTATACACGTGCGCTGGATACTTGGCTCAGCGAGGATTTGGTTGCGGAAGCGGCACGTGCCTTGGTGCTTCTGGCTGACGAAATCGGTGTACCCGATGCCATTGTCTGCGACCCATTTTTGAGCGGCACCGCCATTGCAGCCGATGTGCTTGATGTGCCTCTGATCATATGTGGTTGGCCCGCTCAAGCAACGCTTGATGAGAACTGCCTTTTTCCGGTTCAGCGCGATTTAAGCAGCGACAGTCAGCGGCGAATACAACGGCTTTGCGACCGGTTCGGCATTGATGGACGCAACTTTTCCAAAGGAACTGCGCCGTCGATCCGCAGCGAATTGCTGCACATCACATATTTCACGCCGCAGTGGTATCAATCAGAAGCGGATACGATCTTGCCGCAGACGCAGTTTGTTGGCGGCCGTGTCGATCCTACACGAGTTTTACCACCAAGCTGGCTGGAAGATATTCCCCGCGAAAAGCCACTTGGGCTGGTGACCTTGGGTACGATTTTCACCGGCGATCTGGGCTTTTACAGCTGGTCGGCACAGGCGCTGGCACGTGAGGGTATTTTGCCGGTCGTAACGCTGGGTTGGAATCCGATTTCTCCGGAGAAGAAAGCAGAGCTGAAACGGGCGCTGCCGGCGGGAACACGGCTGTTGACCTGGGCGCCTTACGATCATGTTTTGCCTCGCTGCAAGATCATCATTCATCACGGTGGTATGGGCACGACGCATAGCGCGGTGATTCATGGTGTGCCGCAGATTGTGGTGCCACACGCGGCTGACCAGCGGATTCAAGGGCGGCGCGTGGCGGAGGCAAAAGTGGGCTTGCATCTGACGGCGCATGATGTGCGGAAGGGTCAATTGCACGAGGGTGTGCATGCGATTTTGCAAGCGGAGTGGGTAGCGGAGAATGCGCGAAGGCTGGCGCGGGAGATGGCGTCGCTGGGTGGTGTGGAGCGCGCGGCGGAGTTAGTGGCGGGGGTGGTTGGGTGATTGCGAGGAGTTGAGAATGGACTCGACTAGGCAATATACACGGGAGCCTACATTGTACAACCATGCGTCGTTCTCGTCGGAATCAGAATCTTTTGCGTTTTCGAGTGCGTCATCTAAGTTTGCAACGTACATGGAAGGATCGAAATTGCTCTCATGGCATTTCTGGTCATAGTGCTTTTTACAATATCTGATAACGCTATCGCACCCGCCTGTTTCCGCAAGTCCTTTCAGTCTTCTTTGGTCCGGTAGCGATCCAAAGTGTAGAAGCAGCCAGAGTTCGAAACACGGATTGCTAGCCGCAAGATGGTAATTCTTCCGCTTTGCCTCGTTGGCAACTTGGCGGAGCGTCTTAGTAGGCCGACCATTTGTATCGAAAACCGCCCAATATATCTCATCTAGTATGGCACCGTGGTCGTTCCTTCTCTTCTTCGTTTGCTGATCTAATCGCTTTAATACGTCTCTAGGTGAGGAACGAGTTTTCGTTTTTCTAAGTAAATAGACGTTTCGCAGGCCATACTTTCTGATGATAGAGTCGAAGTATTTCCGCTCTGTTACGCTTCCTTCCATCGCAACGTAGAAGACCGTTCGCTTTGGTTTTTTCTTGATCTGTCGCGATTTACGAGCCATTGCTACTTTGCCCATTCCAAGACGTTGTAACTCGGTAAGATTGGAATGGCGCCATATCGACCGGCCCGATAACCACGCTTTATGTCTACATCAAAGCGCGGCGCAAACTCTTCGAGCGAATAGAGTATGGAAGCTGCATGTGAATCTTTTTCAATTAACCAGAGTTCATCTCTGCGCAGAAAATCCAAATTCAGGATTTCCAACTCATGAGTCGTAACAATCAACTGGCTTGGTTTACCAATACTGTTTGACAGAAAAATGTCGAGAATGTTGTAAGTCATTTCTGAGTGCAGACTGCGGTCAAGTTCATCAACCACGAAGACTATCTCATCCTTGCTACTCAGCAATCGGATCAACGCTGGTGTGAGTTCAAACAAGCGAATCGTGCCGTCTGACTCCATGTGCAGATCGAAACGCACTCGGCGATTTTCATGCTTCACATCATGAACGGTAACAAACCTATACCCTTCATATTGTGCGTATCTGTCTACGAATACGAACAGCTTGAGTGGCGGATTGTATAGAATTGCCTTTGCGTCGGGATCATCAGGCAACTCATCTACTAGACTACTGATATTGGACTTATCCTGCTCCATAAACAGTTGTTCGACATCTGTTTCTATATGATGAAGTTCGATGTCATCAATGTCCAGATCATATAGTTGAATGAGATCACGGTATTTCTTCTGAAAGTTGTCTTCATCGTTTAGGTAAATCGCCCCAAGTTCAGCACCTGGTATAGAATGAGTAAAGATTAGTACCAAACCGGTTCGAAACCACTCATAAACGTCTTCAAAGTATTTGACGTTGCGTTCTACACTTTCTTTCAAGAATAGCTGATTAGCACGTGTTCCGGTCGCGGTAAAACTCAGAAACAACTCGTTTTGTTCCTCGGAAAGTGGCAACTTGCCGAACTCAATTCTTGTATGACCAGAGTCATTGGTGAAACGTTGAAAAAGCAGCTTTTCGCTAGCAGATCTTAATTCGTACAGCGACTCCGAGCGAATTCGTTTTGCATCAACTTCAAATCTGTATGAGTAGGACTTGGTACCTTTCTTGATCTCAAAAAGAAACTTTGACAGTTGTGTCTCTGTCTCTCGGTCAAGAAGAAACGGAGTCGAAGAAATGCTTTGACTGGCTCGCCTACCTTCTACGATGAGCTTCTGAGCAAAGTCCATAGCTTTGATCAGATTTGTTTTCCCCGAGGCATTCGCGCCATAGATGACTCCGGTCTTCAACAGCCGAATATCCTTGCGGTTCTCATCCACATAGATGTGGTTCTTGTGCTTGCGAGCTCTGCCAGGGACCATGGAAAACTCAGCCTCGTCCTTGAACGACAGAAAATTCTCTACTGTGAACCGAATCAGCATGATTTCACGCCTTTCTCTTGCAACAAACGAGAAAAAATCTCGTTTGTTGCATTGTACCTTGCTTTTGCGATTCTTCAATGAATTGCTGACTATTGGAATATGAATCAGCATTCGCGCTACAATACACCCAACGCAAATCCAACCTCAACGAAAGCGTAAACTTCATGACTCTCAACCTCGACAATATCGCGCGCTGGCGCTGCATTGGACCCTTCCGAGGTGGCCGAGTTGTCACCGTGGCCGGCGACCCCAACGAACTGGGCACCTTCTATTTCGGCGCATGTGCCGGCGGCGTCTGGAAGACCGAAGATGCCGGGCAGTATTGGCAATGCATTTCCGATGGCTACTTCAAGACAAGCTCGGTGGGCGCTCTGGCGGTCTCCGAAGTTGATCCCAATGTCATCTACGCTGGCATGGGCGAAGCGACCATCCGCATTGATGTCTCGCACGGCGATGGTGTCTACAAATCCACCGATGCCGGCCGCTCTTGGCAGCACATGGGATTGGATGATACACGGCATATCGGCAAGATCCGCATTCATCCTCGTGACCCGGATACGGTCTTTGTGGCGGCGCTCGGGCATGCCTTCGGGCGCAATCAACAGCGTGGCGTATTCAAATCGACTGACGGTGGCAAAAACTGGCAGCAGGTGCTTTTCGTTAGCGATAAAGCCGGCGCTATCGACCTCAGTATTGATGTGAACAATCCGCGCATCATTTACGCGTCGATTTGGGAGGCATATCGCAATTTCCATATGATCAGCAGCGGTGGCGAGGAGAGTGGTATTTGGCGCTCGACCGATGGCGGTGACACCTGGAAAAACATCTCCGCAAACAAGGGTCTGCCCCAGGGTATTCTTGGCAAAATCGGTATCGCGGCATCTCCGGCGCAATCGGGACGCGTATATGCGCTGATCGAGCATCAAGACGGCGGCATGTATCGTTCTGACGATTATGGCGATAGCTGGCAATATGTTGCGCGCAACAACGACATTATCTCTCGCGCCTGGTATTACATGCATTTGACGCCGGATCCGCAAGATGCCGATACGGTATATGTAAACAACTTGCGCTTCTGGAAATCGATTGACGGCGGTCGGACGTTTTCGATGATTGGCACGCCACACGGCGACAATCACGATTTGTGGATTGACCCAAGCAATCCCAAGCGCATGGTGCAGGGCAACGATGGCGGTGGCTGCGTCTCGCTGAATGGCGGGGCGTCATGGTCGACGATATTCAATCAGCCAACCGCGCAGTTTTATCATGTGGCGGCGGATAATCGCGAACCCTATTTCGTTTATGGCACACAGCAGGACAATAGCAGCGTGGCCGTGCCCAGCCGCAATAACAAATCGTCATTGATGTGGATGGATGGTTTCATTGCCGGTTCTGGCGAGAGCGGATATATCGCTGTCAAGCCAGACAATGATGACATCATTTTTGTTGGCGCCATCGGTAGTTCGCCCGGCGGCGGCAATTGCTTGCAGCGTTACGATCATCGGACAAAGCAACTACGTCTTGTTACAACCTGGCCGGAAATGACTGCGGGAGAAGCGGCGGCCGACCTGGAATATCGCTTTGCCTGGACATATCCGATCGTTTTCTCGCCTCATGATCCCAACACCCTTTATGTTGGCGGAAATCTCGTCTTCAAGTCGACGGACGAAGGCCAGAATTGGCAGCCGATCAGCCCGGATTTGACTCGCGCGGATCCTGAGACGCTGAAAGTTACGGGGGGACCGATCAACCGCGATGCTGTTGGCGCCGAGACGTATGCGACGGTTTTCTCCTTCGCAGAATCGTCGCACGAGCCGGGCGTATTTTGGGCGGGTTCCGATGACGGCTTGGCGCATGTCTCGCAAGATAACGGCGCAAGTTGGGAAAATGTGACACCTGCCGACCTGCCGGAATGGTCTTTGATCAGTATGCTGGAACCATCGCCGCATGATCCGGCCACTTGTTACCTGGCGGCTACGCGCTACAAACTGGACGATTATTCGCCCTATCTTTACAAGAGTTCGGACTATGGAAAGTCCTGGACACGCATCGACGATGGCATACCTGCGGACGATTTCACGCGAGTTATTCGCTGCGACCCAGCCCGTGCTGGTCTGCTATATGCCGGTACGGAGACCGGCGTCTACCTGTCGCTAGATGATGGCGCAAGCTGGCAGGCTTTACAGTTGAATCTGCCCGTTACGCCGATTCACGATCTCGTGGTAAAGAATAACGATCTGATAGCTGCTACGCATGGACGTTCATTTTGGATCCTCGATGACTTGACACGGTTACATCAATTGGCTGACGAGACGCTGCAACAGCCAGCAGTCCTGCTGAAACCGCGTGACACCGAACGCATTCTGGAAAGCATAGATGGCCGCCGTCTCATCGATCAACCGGGCAAGACCTACATGAGTTCCACCGGGGTCATGGCCGCCTACACACATGAATACGACGAAGAAAACATCGTAAGGCGTAACTTTCTGGATTCAGGAGAGAACCTGCCGCGCGGTGTGCTGGTGAGCTATTTCCTGAGGGTTGTTCCGCAAGGCAAAATCAAACTCAGGTTCGCCGATGCCGATGGCAATCTGATTAGTGAATTCAGCAGCATGGACGATGCGGATCGTGAGGCGCAGAAAAAGAAGCGGGACAAAACAGCTATATTCATCACAGCTAAGGCAGGCTGGAATAATTTCGCTTGGGACATGCGCTTGCCGGTTTCGACGAAGATTCTGGGTGACGATTTGCAATTTGAACGCATGTCTGGTCCAACGATTGTTCCGGGCGAATACCAAGTTGCCTTGACAGTTGGCGATAATGTGCATGCGCATAAGTTCCGATTGCTGAGAGAGGCGAATTCCACTGCTACAGAAGAGGAATTGGGGCAGCAATTTGATCTGCTGATGCGCATCTACAAGACTTACGAAAGCGCCACGGAAGCCATCAATACTATGCGTAGCATTCGCGCGCAATTGGAGAGCCTGGCCGAACGCCTGAACAAGTCCGAGGGACATACGGAACTCGCGGATCGTGCCAAAAGCCTCGGCGAAGCTATTCTGGGAATCGAAAAGCAGATTTTTCTCCCCGAGCTGCGCGAAGGCTGGCCGGGACGGGTCAACCAGGGTACTGATCCGCTCCGGCGCCTGAGTGCCTTGCCATCGGTGGTCGGCTTGGGCGAGTATCCTCCGACGGACCAGTCATACGCAGTCTACGAAAAAATCTCTGGAATCATTCAATTGCAGCTTGACGCCTTCCATGCGCTTGCCGGGGACGAGCTGCGTGTATTCAATGAAGAGTTAGCCTTTAGAGGAATCGCCGTTGTAGGATAGCCTGTGCGACGTTATGTCGCAGCTATGTCTGTTTGCTCAATGACAGTTGCACCGTAATGCGCAGGCGGTGAGTGGCAGCGTTCGCGCAAGCGCGCAAGTATCAAGAAGCCGAGCGCACCGACAAGCGCCATGGCGCTTGCGCCCAGCCAAGTTGTTACTGGCGAGAAACTGTCGTTCAAGAAACCCCCGATGACCGGTCCAACACCGGCGCCGAGGTGCCAGCTTAAGCCGAAGAGGCCCAGGTAACGGGCGCGCATGTCTATCGGCGCGATATTCGCGATGAAGGTTAGCGCTGTTGGCATCAGCATCAGTTCACCCAGGGTGATGATTACCATGCTCAGCGAAAAGGTCGGCAGACTATTACCCAGGGCAACGCTGCCAAGTCCGATTGTATAGAGAAACGCGGCCCAGGCCATGACACGAAGCGGGCGAAATCGATCCGCGAAGCGTGTGACGCCATACTGAAACAACACAACCATTGCCGCGTTGATCGATAGCAGCAGGCTATATTCACTTTCGACCAGTCCGAAAATTTCCTTGGCATAAACTGGCAACAGAACAAAGACTTGCGTGTTACCGAACATGACCAGCATATACATGCAGAACATGCCCATAAACATGCCGTCGCGCAAGATATAGCCGTAGCCGCCGAATGAGGTTGTGGTTGCCTTATTCGTGTCGCGCGCCACATCCGGGATTGTCTCGCGGATTGAAAAAAAGACGAACGCGATCAGAATTACATGCGTCAGCGCAATTGAATAATAGACTGCGGAGAAACTTATCAGCGTCACCATCGCGCCGCCTACTACCGGTCCAACTGCGATTCCCGCGTTGCCAACCATGCGGATTAAGGCATAGGCGGACGAGCGACGTTCCGGTGTGACAATATCCGCAACCATGGTGTTGACGCCGATATTAAAGACGGGCAGAAACGCGCCGGAGACCGCCATCAAGACGACCCACTGCTCTAGAGTGTTGGCGCTTGCCATGGCGAAAAGGGTGATCGCCGCGCCCACTAGCCCGATTAGAACCGGCACTTTTCGTCCTACCCTGTCCATAATTGTGCTGACCACCAGGGTCGACAGAAGGCCGGTTATTGATTGGAGTGTGAGCAGGAGCGCGGCTGTCGTAAGCGGGATCGCCAAGCGTTCGCGCAGGACGACCGTCACGAAGGGCCATATCATACTCGTGCTAATGCGTGTGACAAATGCACCTAGAACGAGCAACCAGAATTGTGGAGGGTAGCGGCGAAAGTGGAAGGACGCGTTTGGCCGACGAAAAGTGATCTCGTCACTTCCGGTAGGCGAAGCGTCACTCGATTCCATCGACCTTTTTTTCGGTGGGCTGCGATGTAAGTGCAAGGCGACGGACCTGTCATACGGTTAAGGGATAACTACGGTATTGTAACAGAGTTTTTGGGCAAAGTTGCTCTGCTTAGGTCGACTGGCCGCTACGGTTGCGACTACGACAGGAGTGTAGTGATAAGCCGCTGTCCCATGTTAAGCAGCGCAGATACGTCTGCGGAATTCTCCAGCAACACGACAAAGGCGATCGCATTCCGGTCAGATCGGTCAACGAAGCCGTTTAGCCAAATTTGCGTTCCCTCGCCAGATCGCGACATTGTGACATGGGCGCCGACAGAAGCTTCGGTCAGAGGCGATTCGTTGCGTAGTGTCGTCCAAGCCTGCTGAAGCGCTCTCTTCAATTCAAGGGCCGTTTCCGCGTTCATCAGAGGCCGCGATTCTTGACTCCGGGCGACCGGCGACCAGCTTGCCGAACCCGGTTCGCGAACGCCCGCCAGAAGATAAGGTGATACTGCTTCACCATCATTGGCGATTGCCGACATCAGGACGGTTAGATGCAAAGGCGTGATGGTCACATGCCCTTGACCCAGGGCATCGCGGCGGGCGAGCGATTCCAATTCAACGGGATCGTCGTTGGCAGGGGCTGGAGCAGGCTGCGGTTCGGGAGCGGGGAAACGCGGCAGAGTGATCAATTCATTCAGAGCAAAGTTCTCTACCATGTCCGCAAGACTCTGTTTCGGCAAAGACAGGCGCAATTCCAGGAAAGGAGAGGGACAACCGAAAATGTACGCCTCTACGATCGTTAGGTCCGCTCTTGGTGGCGGAATGATGCAGGACACAATCGTGTCTTCTCCCAGATCAATCGGGATATCCGCTCCAGCATAACGCTGTGAAAGATCAGCCTCGTTTTTCACTGCCTCTGCCAACCAAAGTGTTGTCATGGCGTTGCCCGGCTGATATTGCCCTTGCAAGGCACGATTGAAAAATGGCTTGCCGTCCGCTGCGCTCAAGCGTTCCCAATCGTCGTCCAAGGTATTTGGATCAAAACCTGGCAAGCTCGTCAAGCTTAGCAAGGCGCCGGTATTCGCGTCCATAACGACGGCCGCGCCTTGATGACCATGCATCAGATCGGCCAATGCATCTTGAATTCTCAGCGACAATGTCAGTTGAATATCGGCACCAACTTGCGGAAACCTAAAGACTCGGCGAGACAGAAAGTCCTGGAAGCTGCCAATCTGGTCCGAACCCTGCAATAGTTCGTCAAAGGCGGCCTCGGCGCCGCCCACGCCGTAGCGCAGGCTGTAATAGCCGACCAGGCTGTAAGTCGATGGCAGACGATAGCGGCGAATCATGATATTGGAGACTTGCTGACTTTCGACAAGCAGTTCTTCGGTAGTGTCATAGATTTTGCCGCGCTGTATTCGCGAGATCGCCTCGATCTGGCGCGGATTATCGTCGCGCAGCAAGATGCTATCGCGCCCGGCGAGGGACCAATATGCCGCCGAAAGCCCAATAATAGCCAAGACAATCAAGGTGCCGGCGCCAATCCGCCGAATCTCGCGCGTTGAATGCATCTATGGCCTCTCCGTCGACAGACGAAGCAAGATGCCGATCATCACATAGCTTACCAACAGCGAACTGCCGCCATAGCTGATGAAGGGCAAGGTAACGCCAGTTAGCGGCAAGAGTTTGAGTACGCCGCACATTATCATGATCGCTTGCACGGCAAGCATCATGGTCAGTCCGACCGCCAGCAGCAGGCAAAAGGCTCGTTTCGTATGTAATATGCCGATCGACAGGCCGCGCCAGGTCATGACCGCGAATCCGCTCAAGATCGCTGTGACACCGAGTAGTCCCCATTCTTCAGCCAGCGCCGCGAATACGAAATCGGAATGAACGACCGGGATATACAGGGGTGATCCCAAGCCGGCACCTGTCCCCACAATGCCCCCAGCGCCGAACGCCATGAGACTCTGCACGATCTGGTAGGCGCGGCCGTCGGCTTCGGGCCAGGGATTCAGCCAGATATCTACGCGCAGCTGCACCACATCGAACAACTGGTAGGCGACAAGACCGGCTAGCAGCATCAAGAAGATGCCGCCGGCAATAATACGCCAGTCTCCGCTACGCAGATAAAGCATAAGCAGAAATACGATGAAGAAAAGCATGGCCGTGCCTAAATCGCGCTGCCAGATCAGCATAATGACGGAAAGGGTCCACATTAGCAGGGTGGGTCCGAGCAGACGCGGAGAAATGCCCGTAGTTCCGTTGGCTGATTGATAAGCGCGGGAGCTTGCCTTTTGTTCGCCAAGATAACTCGCCAAAAAGGCGACCAGCACCACCTTCATTAGCTCCGAGGGCTGCAAATAGATCGATCCGAACCGGAGCCAAAGCCGCGGTGCCAAGCCAAATCCTGAAGGATTGCTTCCCATAAAAATGGTCATCAGCAGTAAGGTCAATGCGGCGCCAAGCATGAGATAGCGGTAAGAGCGCAACCAGCGCAAGACCTGTGGAAAGAGTGCCGCCAGCAACAGCGCTCCAACGCTAATCAGCAGCCAAATCTCCTGACGGTCCGCAAAAGGCGGCGCAAGTCGTTCGAGCGCCACCAAGCCCCAACCGCTCATGAACATGGCAAGTGGGAACAAAAGCGGGTCGCGCTTTGGCAGATTGCGATCCAGCAGCAGGCCGCCAAAAAGCGCACAGATAATCCAAACAATCAGCCCGGTCCAGTCACTGTCGTTTGGGCTACGGCTCAAGGCAACAGTTAGCATGTTGATGAAAGTGAAGATACCCGCCAAGGACAGGAGCAGCCATTGCTGACGCGAGGCTGAAACGTTGACAGATTCAGGACTCCGCAAGCTAATCTTTATCCATTTCATCGAGTTGCAATACGCGCGCCAAGAGCGGACGCAGTTTGTCGATCACGGCCGCATCCATAGCTTCTCGAGGTGTTGCCAGGGCAGTATCCAGCGCCGAATGTGCTGGCAGGATCTTGTCCAATTCGATATTGGCGATTGCGCGCTCCAAAGCCAATTGTACGACTGTGATGTTTTTGCCTAGCGTTTGAATCACCATATCCGAAGTGACATCTGCTTCGGTTTCATGCCAGCTGTCATAATCGGTGATGTGCGCCAGAGAAGCGTATTCGATTTCCGCTTCTCGCGCCAAGAAGGCTTCGGGCGCATTGGTCATTCCGATAAGATCGCAACCCCAGGCGCGAAAGAGATGGCTTTCGGCACGCGTGGCGAAGCGAGGCCCGTCCTCCACCAGGATGGTGCCGGCACGGTGCACAGTACCGCCGACTGCCTCGACCGCATCCGCTAATATCGCGCGCAAGTAAGCGCTCATGGGTTCGGCAACTGAGATATGCGCGACCACGCCGCTTTCGAAGAAAGAACGCGCGCGCTTCTGAATCGTGTAATCGACGATCTGATCAGGCGTGACGATGTGTCCAGGCGCCAGCTCTTCGCGCAAGGAACCAACAGCGTTGACGGCAATGATGAAGCGCACTCCAAGCTGTTTTAGCGCAAGGATATTGGCGCGGTAGGGCAGGGTCGCAGGTGACAAGATATGACCTTCGCCGTGGCGAGGCAAGAATGCAACGCGTCTGCCTCTCAAAGTGCCGATTCGCAGAGCGCCGCTCGGCTTGCCGAAGGGTGTTTCTAGCTCTAGGGTCGCAACATCACTGATGGCCGGCATATTATAAAGGCCGGAACCGCCGATGACCGCAATCTTAACCGATTCCATACAAATACTCCTTCCGGCCACATTCTTCTATTCAAGTCCTCCAGCGAGTTCATGCGAACGCAAGGACTTGATTCGCTCTTACCCGGCAAATTGTAGCGCGCTTAGCTTGTCATTGTAAAAAATTCTTACCAGATTGCGCAAGTTCATCACGTTAAAGCGCCAGCGCCAGCGTGTAATGATAACGCCCAATACAGATAACATCGCCGCCGGTGAGTGTTGTGGGCCTGTCGATTGGCTCGCCGTTGAGTCGGGTGCCATTGCGGCTGCCGCGATCTTCCAACCACCACTGCCCATTTTTGAGTACAATCTGCGCGTGATTTGCGCTGGCAAAGTCGTCGCGGACAATAATGGAGTTGCCAGGTGAGCGCCCGAAGGTAGTTATTGGCTGCAGCGCGAAACGGTCGCCGCCATCAGCTAATTCGCTCTCGCTTTCTTGACTGCTGGTAAGATAACCATAGGCATGGTGTCTCATTTGCATTGGAGGATCCGCAACATTCAGGTTTCGCCAAACAATGAATAACAGCGCCAGCAGAAAGGCAACGAGGCATATTCCGGCTAGCAAGCGCAAAACGAATAGGATGACTTCTATGCTCACAATTTGTCCTGATCAGGGACAAAAAATTGCGTTGCACCACCAAAGCGGTCGAGGTCGGAACGGTTTGCAAAGAGCATTCGCGTTTCACCGATCTGGATTTGATCTCCATCCTGGAGCTTGTGCTCTCGTAGGACTATGTTATTGACGCGCGTGCCACCACGGCTGTGGACATCAAAGAGTGTATACCTGCCATTTCGTCGGCGCAATTGCAGATGATGACGCGACGCGTAGCCATCATTGAGCACGATATCGTTATCGGATTCGCGCCCGATGTTGATCACTGTTTTCACGAGTTCATATGTCTCTTTGCCGTCGACTAGCAAGAATGATTGCAACTCATTCTGCAATGGGTTGGCATCGCTGACAGCTGCCGAGACTTCGGTGTCGCCTTTTGCAGCAAAGTGGTGCTCGCCATAGACGCGCACACCGTGACCATCCAAATCGTCGCTTGCCAGAAACCTGGCAGATGGCGAAGATAGCAATTTGTAACCGGATTCTTCAGCGAAATCGACGATTAGATCGCTCATTTTCTTGGTGAGATCGGGATCTTCCTGAAGCAGGCTGGGCAAGACTTCCGGACGAAGTAAAACGGTATAGCTGTCGGGAGCGATGGGACGGCTGTCCCCATGAGACGGTGCTGCGGCGCCGTCTTCCATAGCGCGAAGCAGCAAAATGGCGATATCGCGGGCACAGACCACGCGCAGAAAGAGGCGCGTGAACATCCCTTCTATCAAGGATTCCAACCGCGATTCCAACCTGTCGATCGGCTTCTCGTTCATTACAAAATTATAGAAGATTCGCCTAAAAGGGAATAGTGTCGCCCAAGCCCTATATTAGGCGACCAGCAAAAAAAATGGGCGGAGAGTGTTGCGCTCCCGCCCAGATTACGCGTTTTGCGTCGCCTTGTCGAGATCGACAAGCTTATCGACGGGGAATGTTGTCGAGCCAGGAATCATAGATTTCGATACTAGCGTCGCTTGCCTCGCGCAAGGCTTCTACGAATTGCTGAAGCTGAACTTCTCTTGCCCGCTGCAATTGCCCGGCGAGTTCGTCGCCACTGCGCTGCTCTTTGCTGCGCACTTGCAAAACGTGGTAACCGAATTCGCTTTTGACCGGGCCCACCAGCGCGCCGATTTCGGCGCTTTCAATGGCCGCGCGGAATTCTGGCACATAATTGCCCACGAAAGTTTCGCCCAGTTCGCCACCGCGAGTCCCGCTGCCGGTGTCTGTGGAGATGGCGCGCGCCAAATCGGCGAAGGACTCGCCCGCTTGCAGCGCGAGCAAAGCCGCGTTAGCTTCTTCTTCTTGTTCTAGCAAAATATGACGCACATCGGCGTATAGCAATCCGCTGTCTTCACTTAGCAGATCTTCCGCCAACAAGGTTTCCAGCGCCAGACGTTCGAAGAATGCGTCAAGGCTTTCATCTGAGATGCCGTTTATCGAGAAATAAGAGCGGTAACTCTCCTGGCTTTCTTCAAAATTCTCGAAAACTTCTGCCGCGCTCAAAGTGGGCTCCACGACCGTTGGCTGTGGCGTAATTATGGGTTCCGCTTCCGGTTCCGACTCGTCTTCGTTCGTATCTGAAGTCGTTGGTATCGGTGTGATCGTCGGTACGGTTGTCGGTGTTGGTGAAACATAGAGAGTGGGAGTGATCGTTGGCTCGGGCGTCTCTGTGGGGTCAACACCTATGAGGGCGACCGCCGTAGGATCGTAGCCGAAAAACTCTTGAATCTCTATTTGTACAGCGGCTTCATTGACGGAGATATTCCTTTTCGCAGCTTCCTGCGCGATCAGCCGATCATCCACCATGTCGTTTATCACACGTAAGCCCAGCTGATCAGGCACGTTCGCTTCGCTGATCCATGTCCGGTAAGGCTCTTGCTGAGAAAGTTGCTGCATGTCGTAGCCGGCGGATTGAAGTTGATTCAGCTGCATCAGCAGGCGACTCTTTTCCAGGTTGAATTCTGCACGGAATTGATCAACGGTAATTTGCTCACCGTTGACCATGGCCACGACCTGGTTGGGTACGATTAACTGTTCGACGGCAAAGGCGATCCCGACCAGCAATGCCAATATCGCGACGACAATGATAGCGCCACGGATAACCAGCCGTTGTAGCCGCTCTTCTCTTTCAGCGCGACTCTTGTAGTCAGATTCGGCCTGATTCTTCGCAACACGCTCGTCGGCCGCTGGCGCTGCCGCACCGCGTCGCCTGCGCTTGGGTGCGCCCGTAGTTTGGGCTCGTTTCGACATGAATGCACTAACTCCTCAACCAGTGGGCACTACGACCTAAGCTATCCGTCGCAGTGCCGCCAGGTATAGCCAGCGACAAATGAAGGCACGTGGCTGTTAATTGGCAACAACAAAGGGCAGCAAAGCCAGGTGGCGCGCCCGTTTGATCTCGCGGGAGAGTTCTCGCTGGCAGCGCGAACAGTTGCCGGTTTGACGCCGGGGCTTGATCTTTCCACTCTCGTTGACATAGCGAGAGAGAGTATCGAGGTCCTTGTAATCAAAGCATTTGCCTTTGGGGCAATAGGTGTTTTTGCCACGCCGGTGCCTGCCACGACCGCGCCAACGGTTGCCGCCGTCCCGCCGACCACCGCCACCGCCACCGCCACCGCGACGTTGCTGCGGACCAGATTGCCTTTCGTTTGTTCGTGTTGTAGAACTTCCGCTCACGATCTTGTTTCTCCTTCACGCGTGTGCGTATTATGCGTGTGATTGTGCCAGGTTGGTTGTCGTCCGTTTTCTGGGAAAGTGACGTAACTGTCCGGCAAAACAGGCATTATTCCTTGACTGGCTCTTTTTTCTTAGTCTCATCCCGCACCAGCAGATAGCGCAACACTGGGTCGAACAGCTTTAGCTCGGTCTCCAGCTCGTCGAGGTGGTCGGGATTGATGCTGGTTTTGACCAGCACATAGTGCCCGTCGCGCTGACCATCGATTTCATATGCCAAACGACGGCGACCGAAGAGCTTGCGATCAATGCTCTTGACCCGACCGTTATTGCCATGTTCAACGAAACTGATGACCTGATTGATGGCTTGATTGACTTCTTCGTCAGTGGCGAGGGTACGCACGATAAACGTGAGTTCGTATTCTCTCATGGGTGTTCCTTTCCTCGGACAAAAGCCCTGTGTATCAGTGTCGCACAGAGCGGAAAGCTGTGTTTAGGTTGTCAGCCCAACATATTAGCGCAGCAAATGCATCATTGCAATGGTGTTTTGCTGAAAACTGAGGGCTCCGGCGCGTTCGATTGGCCGTGACCTATTGCCAAGCGAGAGCTTGCCACACACAAGGCGACGATCAGCCAGAACCAGGTTATGGATGACTGGAAATCGAGCCGGAAGAAATACAGATCGGCCACTGCATTAACCAAGGCAGTGAACAATGCGGCGTGGAAACCGAGGTGAATCGCCGTGAAATCGTGATCAATGCGGGCGTATTTCCAGGCGCGACCGCCATATATGAAAATGCTAGCCATGGTAAGCAGGAAAATCACCACGCCGGTCAGCCCTATCTGATTCGCCATGATCAGGTACAAATTGGCCACATCAGTATAAATGTCAATTTCGGGCGTACCGGTAAAACCGACCCCAAATATAGGGTAGCGGCCAATCAATGTTAAGGAATCGGTCCATTCGCCAATGCGCATTTGCGTGGCGAGGTCGGCGCCTTGAAAGGCTTGCACTAATCGATCCAGGTAGTTCTGCGTTTGTGGTAAGAGCAGGAACAGCGCTGCGGCAAGGAAGAGAATCGGTATCATGCGCCGATAGCCTACGACCGCAATGACAAGCAAGCCACAAGCGAGAGACAAGAAGGATGCGCGTGAGCCGGTCAACAACAGTGTCATAACGACAGCGGCAAAAATCGCCAGAGTCAGCCATCTTTTGCGCAGAATCGGGGACTTCGAGACCAGTTGCGGCGCGATAAACGCGGCAGCCATAGCGACGACACCTGCCAGGGCATTGGGGTCGACCCAGGTGCCGATGGCGCGCTCGCCCAAGGCAGGGTTATCCTCGAAGTAACGAATCACTCCGCTATCGGGATAGCCAATCCGTGACAAACGCACGAGGAGACTTTCCGCAAGTGTATCCGGCGCGACATAAAGCACGAGCGCCATGGCCGCCTGAGCGCCTACTGCCAATACGATGACTAGTGCCAACCGCCGCAGCATTTGTGGACTTCGCAACAGGTCGGAGAGTATGAACACCAAGGAGATGCTTATCATGGTCTCAGCGAACTGACGAAGATTCGACGATGTCGGCATGGCGTGGCGCAAACCCAAGGCAAAGGCAAATATCAGCCACATGACGTAAACGGCAATCATGGCGTGTACGGGCGTCAAGCGCAGGCTACCCCTCCGTCCCGTCATCCACTGGAAGACATAAACCAAGAGAAATCCACCCAGTGCCAAGTCCAGCAGAGTAGGTGTGATGGCAATCTTTACTGGAAATACGCCAAAGGGTAGCAGGAGCGTGACCGCGACAATTGCGTAAAGCGCTATCTTTATATCGGTGATGACATACAGTCCGGTTAAGACGCCCAAGATCGTCGCCGAGGCCAACAACGGTCCCAATCCAGCGATGGCCAAGCCGATGCTGGAGCCCAAGACTCCTAATACGAAGCCGATAGCGATGGCATAACTGCGCCGATCAAATTGACTGATCTTGATTTGCAATGAAGTGACGCGGAACATGCTCACCTCCGCCTTAGTGAGTACAAGGCTAATATGCCGAGACCGAGCCAAGTAATCAGGCTGATCAACGCGCCCACGGCATAGCTGAGCGGTTCATAAGTCAGATGCAGAGTGTGTTGCCCGGCGGGCACCTCGACTGCGCTCAGCCCGCCATAGGCGCGAATGATTTCGGTTGGCGCGTTATCGAGGTGAGCAAGCCAGCCGCTGTAGTGAGGATGAGAAAGCGAGAGGATGGCATTTTGGGGGGTATCAATCTCAATAACGATTTTCTCCGGCTCGAATGACTTGACAATGGCGCGACCGTCAGCCGCTTGCCCCGGCAGGTTGTGGTCTAAGGGACGCTGCACTACGATAGTGCTGCGTTCATCAAAGCGCGGATCGTCCATTAGCGCAAGCGCGAATTCGTCGCTATCGACAAGTGCAGCTTGATAGATAAGATGAGCAAATTGGCGCGGGTCCTCCAGCCGGTGCAGGTAAACCATGCCTTCGCGATCTTGGCCGGTAGCGATCACGTCCGTCGGTATCGACAAGTTTTGCGAAGCGCTGTACACATACTTTACGGCAAACAATTCCCAGGCCAGCGGGTTGTCAACATAATTGCGATAGATAATACGCTGCGGACCTGCCAGAAACAGCGGACTAATGCCGCGCATATCCATCACTTTATACAGGCTACCATAATTGTCTTGCAGTCCCCGGAACCCATCTACCCTGAAAGGTTGCTCATCGGCGCTTTGTTGCAAGACGGCATGGACCAGGGGTGGAGGCAACATGGATAGTTGTTCCGTTGATGGACGCGGATCGTAAGTTCCGGGGTGGTCCATCGTCACCGAGAATAATTCCAACACAATGAGCGTGACCAGCGCAACCTGCACGCCAAGACGCTGCGGATGATGCAATAAATGAGTCAAAACTAAAAGACTTGTCAGCGCCACCAATGCGCTGCGGGCAGCGATATCCAAAAAGTCTGACCACGTTGCCGCGTCGCTGGCCCACAAGATCAAGACCACAAGCGCTATTGATATCAAGGCCAGTGCAATCCAGCGCCACCAGCGCAGGGCGCGTTGCCGATCGACTTGGTTTTGTAGATTTGTTGCGGCAACAATCCCCAAGGCGGCAAGGATCGACAGGCTGTTGGCGACCACAAAGGCGGCTCGTTCCTGTCCGCGGAAGAAACGCAATCCGGGAACCAGGTTATAGGTGAGATCATAGAATGCGGAGTTGGCGCCGAGGCTGTGAATCAAGCCGACGAGGGCGGCAGCTAACCAAAAACGACTATCAAATTCGTTTCGTATTACTGCGACGAACACAAAGAAAAGAGCCGGCAAGCCGACATACAGGGGCGACCATAAGCTAACCGACCCGGGAAACACGAGTTGCGCTACGTCTTTGAAGGGAAAGCCATTGCCCTTTACGTCAAAACCCAAGCCTTCGCGCGCGGTTTGCATCAGGTATTCGATCCCGGGCAACAATGTGACAGCCGTAACGCCAAAAGCCAGCAGGGCGATGCCGATTAAGCCCGGGACGAACGCTCTCCAGCGAATCTGCTGACGATAGCACCTCCAGGCGAAATATGCTGTCAGCAGGTAGGTCATAAACCAGCTCGTCTGCGGGTGACCGGCCAGCCAGGACATGCCTAAGCCGAATCCCGCCAAGGCGAGCATGCGCCACACCAGCGCTCTTCTGCGGGTCGCCTCCAAAATGCCCAGCGCCGCCAAGGGAAACCAGCTTGCCGCTTCCAATACCGCCAGCTGCAATGGCGGATAACTGGTCGCGTATCCACCGTAGGAGACAAGTATCGCCGCCACGAGCGATGCCAGGGGGCTTTGCGCGCGTCCCAAAGTCAAGCGCCGGACGAAGAGGTACATCAGTAAGCTGTAGGCCAGAACATGAAAGGCCATTTCCATTTGCAGGGCATTGTAGCTCCAGCCGCCCGCCAGGGAGCTGAGACCGATTGTAATCCAACGCGGCAGATAAAAGACGGCTGCTTGTGTGTCTGCGATAAAGGGCAACCCGCCATTATTGTACGGGTTCCAAAGCGGTATCTCGCCCTGTTGCATGCGTTGATACTGATAACCGGCGAACGCCACGAATTGGCCGGAAAAGTCCCCTTGCTTTAGTGACGCCTGATCGGCAGCAATCGGCGTAAAAAGGCGCCAAAAAAATAGCAGCCAAAGCAAAAGCAGGGTAAGGACAGCGAGGCGATCCGGGCTCGCCCATCTATAGAGCCGGCTAACCATTTGCCGTAAGATCCTCTATGGATTCGTGCCATTGCGTTACGCTAATCACTTGCTCGAAAAATGTGATGGTATCCGTGGCGATCAAATCCCAATCGAATTGATTCCGTAAGTCGCGCGCGCCTTGCCGCAGACGCTCCAACTGCAGAGGGCTGCCCATCAAATGCGCAATTGCTGTTGTGATTTCCTCGGAGGAGTGGCTGGGAATAAAGAATAAATTCTCTCCATGTTTGAATGAATCTGTCTCGACTGCAGCCTGGGTGGTCAGAATAGCGCAGCCTTGATGAATTGCAGCGATGAGCGTGCTTCGTCGGTAAGAAGCACCGTCCAGAAAAGGCAGGGTAATCAGATCCATCGCATTAAGGCAGGCCGAGACACCATCATCAGACATGAAGCCTGTCCAATGGATGCATTCCTGCAAAGCGTGCTTTCGGATTCGTGCGTCGAGTTGCTGACGATAGGCAGAATCCATACCAGAATCTATTGGGTTGCTGCTGGCACCGATGAAGACGAGTCGCAAATCAAGATCCCGCTGGCGCAGCTCGGCAAGCGCCTCAATGAGATAATCGGCGCCTTTTGTCGGCTGGATAAAACCGAAGAATCCCAAAAGAAATGTTGCTTCGGCAGCGCCGAGCCGCTCGCGCCAACTTGAACGCGAATAGTCGGCGTCGTTTGTATGCGGGATAGCGCTGCCGATGGGGATTAGGGTTTGTAGCGGTAGATGCGCCAGGCTTGCTGCGTCTTCTCTATTTGTAACAATCACTCCGTCCGAGCTTTGCGCCAGGTGCCTGACAGTCCAGTCGCGCAGGCGTCCCGCCTTGGGAAACAGATAGGGGTGACGCAGATCGTGAAAGGTGGTTACAAAAGGTTGATCGAGGGCGGCTGACAAAAAGTGTATAACGGGAGACATATCGTAAGCGGCCGTTTGGAATTGAAGATTGATCAGGTCAAAATCATTTTGCTCTGCCCAATTTTGTATCGGTGACAGGCATTTGAGTCCCCAATTCTTGACGGTGCTGACGGGCAATGTGTCACTTGCGCAGCCGGCGCGACTTAGCATATGAACGTCTTGACCATGTTTCGTTATGCGTTCCGCCAGAATGCGCGCAAAATCGCCAACGCCGCCCGGCATTGGCGCGAATTCGCCGCTTATCATGCCGATCTTCATGCTTTCGCCTTCAAGCCACTGCGGATTACTTGCCAGTATACTTTGATTCTGCGCAGGCGCATTTCGCGTTTGTGCCCCAGAGCGGCCTTGCCGCACTCCAAGGTCATCTGCCAAAAGAACTGTGCCAGAATTATTATCCGCAAGAAGAGATAGGCCAGCTGGCCATGATGTTTGCGAAAGTAGCGTAGCTTGCTGGTATGAAAATGGATTTGTGTGAATGCGGGTGCCTGATCGCTGCTTTTGCCGCCATGATGAGTGATCAGCGCGCCACCGTGGTACACCACTTTCCACTTCGCTGTTTTGGCGCGCTTGCAGAAATCCAATTCCTCGGAATACATCACAAAGGCATCATCCAACCCACCCAGGCCTAGATAGACGTCGCGTCTTAGCATTAAAGCCGAGCCTTGCACCCAATCGACTTGCATGATGTCATCGTTGTCGGAATCTCGTATTAGGTAGCGGTCCATTACCGATGCCGGCACCCGGGCGGATAGCCAGGTGCTTTCATATATTCCGGTCAGCAGGGTGGGGAAGCGGCGCCGGGTAGATTGATGGCTGCCATCAGAATTCAGGGTGTGCGGTCCCAGGATGCCTACCTGCGGATGGCGATTCATATAAGCGAGCATAGTGCCTATTGCATCATTGCTGACTTCAGTATCCGGGTTCAACAGCAGGAATACCGGTGCCACAGCGGATGCCATTCCCAGGTTATTGCCTCGGGTGAAGCCGAGATTTTCGGATTGGGGCAGCAACTTTACTGCGGGATATTTCTCGCGCACCATTGCCACGCTGTCATCTTCACTCGCACAGTCAACCACGATGATTTCAATTAGAGTTTGGCCGTCGCGATAATTGCCGATTGCTACATCGGCCCCATAGATGCTCGCCAGGCATTTGTCGAGCAAATCGCGGACATTCCAATTCACAATGATGATAGATAGGTCAATCAATTCGCGTTTCCGGTGCGCCATTAATCGAGTTCAGTTTACCAAGATTTCGCGGATTGGGTGAGTTCTGATCAAGCGTCGAGCGAATGGAAGTGGGCGTTTTTGGGCAAGGCGAAAAGATGCTCGGCATTGGCTGTCGTCTGGCGCGTCATTTCTGCGGACGAGATGCAGTGTAGTTCTGCCAGCTTGTCGCTTATGTATCGGACATAGGCTGGTTCGTTGCGTTTGCCGCGGTATGGCACGGGAGTGAGAAAGGGCCCATCGGTTTCGATCAGCAGCCGATCACGCGGAACGATCTTCGCAATTTCGCGCAACTCGTCGGCTTTCTTGAAGGTGAGCGGGCCGGTGAAGCCCAGGTAAAAGCCCAGGGACAAGGCTCGCTCGGCATGTTCCGCCGAGGCGGAAAACGAGTGCAACACGCCGGGACGCTGTCGCATGCTATCTTCCAGCGTCGATGCCCAGGCTTCCAGCACGGCGAGTACATCGTCGCTCGCTTCTCGGTTATGGATGATCACCGGCAATTCCAGTTGCGCCGCCAGATTGAGTTGAGTTTCGAATACTTGCTGTTGCAGTTTTCGCGGGTGTTTATCCCAATGGTAGTCAAGGCCTATCTCACCAATGGCAACGACTTTGCTATGGTTCGAGAATGCCTGCAGGCGCTGCAATACCGCCTGATCAAAAGAGTCGATATTGTTGGGATGGATGCCGACCGCCACGAATATGCCGAGGCGCCGATCGGCAAGCGCCAGGACCTCTTCACAAGAGACCAAGTCAATTGCGGGGACGATTATGCGCTCGACACCGGCCTCGGCGGCACGTCGCAGCACCTGTGCACGGTCATGCGCGTATTTGTGAAAGTTGAGGTGGCAGTGCGTATCGACCAGTGAAAGGGCTGACATCAGATGACGGAACTGGGATCGTCGCGAAGTTTTTTGAGATCGGCATCGACCATCAGGCCGATGAGTTCCTCGAAGCTGACTTCCGGTTCCCAGCCGAGTATTGACTTGGCTTTGCTGGAATCACCAACCAAAAGGTCTACCTCGGCAGGCCGCATGAATTTTGGGTCTCGCACGGCATGATCGCGCCAATTTAAGCCAACATGAGTGAAAGCTACATCAAGCAAGCGCTCCACCGAATGTGTTTTGCCGGTGGCAACTACATAGTCGTCGGGCTCGTCTTGTTGCAGCATCAGCCACATCGCGCGCACGTAATCGCCAGCAAATCCCCAGTCGCGTTTGGCATCAGTATTTCCGATACGAATCTCGTTGGCCAATTCCAGCTTGATCTTTGCCGCGTGATAGGTCACCTTGCGCGTGACAAATTCCATGCCGCGGCGCGGTGACTCGTGATTGAAGAGAATGCCGCTGCAAGTAAACAAGTCATAACTTTCGCGATAATTTACCGTGATCCAGTGGCCATAGACTTTGGCAACGCCGTAAGGGCTGCGCGGATAAAACGGGGTCTCTTCTGATTGCGGAACTTGCCGCACTTTTCCAAACATCTCGCTGCTCGATGCTTGATAAAACTTGATATGCGGATTGACCGTGCGCACGGCGTCGAGTATGCGGGTGACACCCAAGCCGGTGATATCGCCGGTGAAGACGGGTTGATTCCAGGATGTCGGCACAAAGCTCTGCGCCGCGAGGTTATAAATCTCGTCTGGTTCTACCTGGCTGATTACGGTGATCAGGCTGGAAAGATCGCCCATATCGCCTTGCAAAAGATGGAGTTGAGGCTGTATATGCTGAATTCGTTCATAACGCACGGTGCTAGTGCGGCGTACCATGCCAAAGACTTCGTAGCCTTGTCTCAAGAGAAATTCGGCAAGATAGGATCCGTCCTGGCCCGTAATGCCAGTGATCAGCGCTTTTTTTGCCATGGCCTAGCCTTCCTAAGTGTTTGTTATGCGCTGGCGACAATCCGCCAGAACGTCCTGCAAGGTTTGTTCTAAAGTAATGGTCGGTTGCCAACCCGTGTCCTCAGACAGCTTATTCGCATTACCGCGGATCTCAGCAATGTCAACGGGGCGTAGCCGTGCAGGATCAATACGCACGTCAATCTGCCGATCGGTTAATCTGAGCATTATATCCAGAAGCTGGCGGATACTGCAGGTCTTGCCGGATGCTATGTTATAGACATGACCGGGTTGCCCATCACGCGCGATCAACTGATATGCGCGCACGATATCGCGTACATCGGTAAAGTCTCGCTTTGCTTCCAGGTTTCCAACGAATATAACCGGCTCCTGCAGATTCGCCTCAATTTTGGCGATTTGCAACGCGAACGCAGGCGCCACAAAGCGTGGATTCTGACCGGGTCCAATATGGTTGAAGGGGCGGACGCGCATAATCGGCATATCATGGCTCAGGTAATATTGCAAACCGAGCATGTCCTGCGCTACTTTGCTGACGCTGTATGGATTTGTGGGACGAATCGCAGCATCTTCGGCCAAAGGCAGTTGATCCGCTGCCACAGCACCGTAGATTTCTGCGGAACTGACGATCAGGATGCGCGGACGCAACTGCAACTGCAGGCACGCTTGCAGGATATTGACCTGGGCACGGATATTGTTTTCCAAAGTTTCCCACGGGTCTTGGAAAGAGCGGGGCACAAAGGCCTGCGCCGCGAGGTGGTAGATCACGTCTGGCTTGCTGACCGCCAGCAGAAGCCTTAACTGCTCGAAATCTTTTAGATCAATTTTCTGTTCGATACTTATCGCCGGATTTACCGTCTCGCCGGGCATGAGCGTTGTGCCATACAATGTGGCTTGCGGATGTGCTTCGCGAAGGTAATTGGCGAGATGGTTGCCGACGAATCCGCCAGCCCCGGTTATCAAGATACGCAAATTGTATTCCCGTCATTGAAAGGCACGATTAACCTGCGACATTATAGCCAATCGTGATTGATCCGCTAGGTTGAAGGCGGCTGCGCAAAGGGCTGGCTAGCGCTCACACAAAACAACAGGCCGCCTGCTTGTGCGAGCACAGCGGTTAGTCAAAAGAGAGGGCGGGGTATTGCGTGGAGGCTGGTCCGGCACTCCAGATCTGTATGTTGGCTGGCTCTTCCAGTTGCTCGTGCGTTGCCAGGTTTCTGTTACTTTCCTGATCACTGGTAAGCTATTCGCATAGACTCGTCTTACGCCAGCATAAAGGAATGTGGCCAGCAAGAGTCCCGCTTTTAAGAACGGGACACAGAAGTTTCATTCGATATGGTCAGCATTAACGCTACCGTAAATTAAGCTGACGCATCCTCGGTCGAATCGTCAGTCGTGGCCTCGGGCAATTCATTCCCTTGGTCGTCGAAGGGCACCAAGCGGCTTACCAGTTCGTCTGTAGCAACAAACCGATTATTGAAGGAAAGTACGACAAAACCCGCTGAGATCCAGCCCGCGACATCGTTGTAAGCGACTTTGTACCACGCTCCGCTTGCGGTGACGCCTGCGACCACCATCTTGGTACCCGAGGGAATGAGCGCAAGTGATTCTGTCGAGGCGTTGGGGCGAATCCTCAAGTGAAGATTGGCGCCGGGGTTCACGTTGACAGTCCCGGCGACGTTGCCGAGGAAGGGATCCCGTGTAGGCGGCGGGGGAGTTTCGGCATCGCCAGTCAATCTTACGCTACCTCGACGCTCTTCGCTAACCAGGGGAACCAGCCCGGCGTCTTGTTCTCGCAATTCCTCGAGGTCGATTGAATTTCCATCCAGCAAGATCTGAATGTAATCGGTGCTTACCCAACCGCTTATCGTCACATCGTCCGACATACCAAATGTGATGTATGCCCATTCATCAGCCTCATCCAGGCCAGAGAATCCGACAATGCTTCCGGCGCCAACCTGCCCGAGAATCTCGGTATTGGCATCGTTTGCCATACGAATATTCAGGCCAGCTCCGAAATCAAGATTATAAACCAGAGCGCTTACGCGTTCAGGCGGCACCGGCGGCCCCACGGATGTATTGATGGCTCTACCGGCTTCGTTTTGTCGGATCATTTCCAGATTTGCCAAGCGTTGAGGATCGCCATTGTCGTCTACAACTTCTAGGTATAGCGCGTTAACCCAGGCGTCGATAGAACCGCCGTCCGGCGTCAAATAGGTGATTCGAAGCCAGGTTTCGCTCGGCTCCAAATCATGCCAGCGTTCAAAGCCTTCGGCCGGATCGGCATCATAGGCGCTCAAATCAACCGGTTCGTCAGCCGGTTCAGCGCCAAAATATTGTGTCAGTCCGCGCCGTCCCAAGACGATTAGCGTTGCTCCAGCAGGAGCCAAACCGAGCGAACGCGCCTCGCTTGTGGGATACTCCCGCAATTGCAAATTCGCGCCCTGATTGAGATTGACGAAGGCCGTAGGACCGTCAAAGTCGGCGGCGCTAACGCTAACAATTGGTTGGGCTACTGGTTCAGGAATCGTTATCTCTGATTCCTCTACGGCCTCCATCACCATGTCCATCATCATTGCTTCGATGTTCGCGCCGCGCGTGATGCTTGTTTCCGCAAGTAGCAATTGTGGGCTGGAAAAGGCATCGCCAGGTAGCGCGATCAAGTTGTAATAGGAGCCGCCATAAAAGTTGGTGGTCAAAACGTCGATCGTGCCTCTGTCCTCTGCAACCGTGAGATCCATCGCCAAGGCCTGGGCCCCGGTGACGATCTGCGCGGCACCGCTGGATTGACCGTAGGCGACATCGGTAGCAGCCGTCGCACCACTGGAAAGAGTCAGGCGGTTGACTACGCTGCCGGGTATCGCGTTGATCAAACTTACTGTTGCAGAAGACGCATTAACGTTACTCAGGTCGTCGCTGTAGGGTGAAACATTCAGATTCGCAGGCGAACCCATGATAATTACCGTCTGCGCTTGTCCCGCATCCACAGTCAGCGGTCGTGAAGTAATTTCCGCCGGGCCGATGCTTAAAGCGATTCGGTGCGTGCCGCCCGGTAGGGCAATATGTTCGGAAGGCATGGCGTAGGTGAGGGACGGTATGATCAGGTTTCCATTGATGCTTAGATCTACAGGCGTTGCCCCTTGCATGGCATGTACAAAGCGCACCAGCCCATTGCCATCCGCAGCTGCGGTAGCCGCCTGTGTCGTCAACGCCTTGGGATCGCCGGCACTACCGTAAATGATCGCGAGAATACTGTTGCCCGCGGTCAAGGGCAAGCTCAAATTTAGCATCGCGGCAGAGATATCGCTCCCGCTGGGAACTACACCAAATTCGAAGACACCGGCACTCAATTGATAGTCGCCAACCACACCGCGAGGCTGGATATTTTCACCAAGAATCTCGCCGGCGTCGCGGGACATGATATCGATAGCCGGGCCATTGGAGATCGCATAGACAAAGGAAAGACGACCTTCGCCAAACTGAAGCGCGTCAAGATTTTCGCTCACGGACTGAAGCGGCGCCTTGGCAGCTGTTGCGATCATAGTCATGGCGGAACCATCGACCAATTTTTCGCCTTGCTCGTAAACCATGATCGTTGTTCCCGCGATGTTGGCAACGATATGCAGATCGCCTGCGGGCACATTGAGGTAAGCCGAAGCCTCGCCGAATGGGAGATCGGCAACAGCTAAGGTATCGTTGACATAGATATCAAGGGACGATACGCCCGGCGCCACATGGACAAAGCGCGCCTGCGCGCTACCCTGTGCCAAAGACGGCAGGGCTAGGCTCATTGAGACGAGAATTAGCAAAAGCGCACACGAAAGCCCAAGTTTATTCTTCATAATCTCACATACCCTTACTTGTGTTTTGCGCTGTCACCTCTATACAACCAACTATACATCGGATTGCAGCAATGAGCGAACATTGTTGGATTTTCAGGTACCTTCTTGCCATTGATTGAGATAGGCCTCTTGCTGATCGGTCAGCGTGTCGATATGGACGCCCATGGCGCTCAATTTCAGGCGGGCAATCTCGGCATCGACATCGGCTGGAATCGTGTAAACCTCTGCGTTGAGGCTGAGTGCGTTACGGATCATAAATTCCGCACCCAGTGCCTGGTTGGCAAAGCTCATATCCATTACCGAGGCTGGGTGCCCTTCTGCCGCGGTGAGGTTGATCAGTCGTCCTTCGCCCAATACGTAAATTGACCGGCCGCCTACGAGATATTCTTCGACAAAGGGCCGTACCCGATTACGTGATCCGTTGGCCATTTCTCCCAGCGCGTCCAAGTTGATTTCTACATTGAAGTGGCCGGAATTACAGATGATGGCACCATGTTTCATTAATTCGAAGTGATGCCTGTCGATGACGTTGATGTCGCCCGTGGCCGTAACAAAGATGTCGCCAATGCTGGCTGCCTCTGTCATCGGCATTACCCGATAGCCGTCCATTACAGCTTCGAGAGCGCGTAGTGGATTGATTTCGGTGACGACTACATTGGCGCCCAGGCCGGCCGCTCTCATGGCGATTCCGCGGCTGCACCAGCCGTATCCAGCCACGACCAGGACGCGTCCCGCAAGGAGAATATTGGTCGCGCGGATGATGCCGTCGATTGTGCTTTGTCCGGTTCCGTAGCGGTTATCGAAAAGGTGTTTTGTGGCGCTATCGTTGATGGCTATTACGGGAAACTTCAGAGCGCCGTCGTTTGCCATCGCGCGCAAGCGAATCACGCCGGTGGTGGTTTCTTCTGTGCCGCCGATGATTTCGTCCAGCACTTCACGCCGTGTCTTGTGAATGGTGCCGACCAGATCCGCACCGTCGTCCATAGTGATATGCGGCTTATGATCCAACGCGGCATGTATATGTTGATAATAGGTGTCGTTGTCTTCACCTTTGATGGCGTAAACCGGGATCTCGTTATTGGCTATCAGCGACGCCGCGACATCGTCCTGCGTTGACAATGGATTAGAGGCGGTCAAGACGACATCGGCGCCACCGGCTTGTAATGTCTGCATCAAGTTGGCCGTTTCGCTCGTGACATGGAGACAAGCCGAAATGCGAATTCCCTCGAGAGGCTTTTCCTTGGCAAAACGTTCGCGAATTTGCTTCAGGACAGGCATTTCTTGCTCGGACCAGTCGATTCGATAACGTCCCCCCGTCGCCAACTCGAGGTCTTTGATATCGTGCGCGATTGTCATTAGTTCTCCCAGTGTTTGCCCGTTACCTGGTCAGTGTGCTTAAGTGCGAAGATTGTATCATATCTGCCACGCTCTGTCGTCTGTAACGCCGATCAAGGCTCGCTCAGATGGTCGTCAGCAGCTGATCCAGAACGCCTCCGTCATCACTCAAGCCACGGAAGCGCTTGACAAATGCTGCCGGTGTAAAACTGTGGTTTTGGGTGCCGACGTATTCAAGCGCATAGGTTGCGCATAATGCGCCAACTTGTGCCGAAGTTTGCAGCGGCAGGTCAAATGCGATGCCGGCCATCAGTCCAGCGCGGTAGGCATCGCCAGTGCCTGTCGGGTCTTTGATTTGCCTTGGCGGGAATGCGTCTATGGCGATCGCATCCCCGGCTGTATACAAGGTCGAGCCCTTTTCGCTGGCCGTGATGATAAGGACCTCGACTTGGTCACGCAGGTCCTGGAGGCTGAGACCAGTTTTCTCACAGATGATACTGGCTTCAAAGGCATTGATCACCATTACATAGGCACCTCTCATGCCTTCCTTGAGTTCGTCTCCATTGAGCCGCGCTACCTGTTGGCTAGGATCGTAAATGAAAGGAATGTCACGAGTGCGGCATTCATTGGTCAGGTTGATCATGGCTTGCGGATCGTTAGGCGAAACAATGACGAGATCGGGCTTCTCATTGTAGACATCGGTCAACGCATATTTCCGAGCGAGCGCCATCGCGCCGCTATAGAAGAAAGCGAGTTGATTGTTGTCTTCATCGATGTTGCCGAAAAACGAAGCGGTAAAGAGTTCGTCGTTTTGAATCACCGTGCTGCAATCGACACCGTTACTTTCTAGCCAGCGGCGATAATCTCCGAAATCTCGACCGACAGTACCCACCAACTTGGGACGCAAAGCAAATTTCGCCAAGGTGAAGGCGATATTGGCGGCGATGCCTCCCCAGTGCTTGGTCATGTCATCGACCAAGAAGCTAAGACTGATATTGTCAAGCGCGTCCGCAATGAAGTGCTCTTTGAAGTGGCCGGGAAACCGCATCAGATAATCATAGGCGATCGAACCGGTAACGAGGATTTCCATCTTGCGATTCCTATAGGGTCTGGCTGGCAAAACAAGCCTGCAGTATAACTCAGATGCCTAATTGCTGCAGGGGAAGGTCGCGCGCTGGCGCTCTGTTAAATTTGACACGGTGCTTTACTTTTCTGATGCAAAATACGGCTCGCGCGCCAGAAATCGTACTTGATGTTGCCTGCGTGGGGATGTGGCGCTTTTGTCGGCGATGGCCCGACTCTCTGACTCTAAACCGTAGGTGGGCAGGCGACAATGTTTCAGGCCAGAATTGGATTGGGTTAAGATCGGCGATATCGAATGACCAGGTCTACATTTGTGTACCATTTACTGCACGTGTCAAACCCTCGGCGAATGGTGGCTTGACGATGCCGTTTTCGGTGACGATCCCGCTTAGATACTTATGTGGCGTGACGTCAAAAGCTGGATTGCGTGCCTTGAAGTGTGGCGGCACGATCGGGTTGCCGTATGGCGTCGTGACCTCGCCAGGATCGCGCTGCTCAATTGGAATAGCGGCACCGTTGCTCAGACTGAGGTCGATCGTCGATGTGGGCGCAACCGTGTAAAAGGGAATATCATGCGCGCGCGCCATGATCGCCAGTTGATATGTGCCGATCTTGTTAGCGAAGTCGCCATTGGCAGCAACGCGGTCGGCGCCAATCAAGACAATATCGACCTCGCCTTTGCTCATATAATAGCCGGCGGCAGTGTCGGGGATAATATCGTAACTAATGCCGAGCGTTTCCATCTCCCAGGCGCTGAGCCGTGATCCTTGCAGGCGGGGCCGCGTTTCGTCCAGCAGCACATGAACGCCCTTACCTTGTTCGAATGCCGCGCGAACCACACCCAGGGCTGTGCCATAATCGACGGTCGCCAGCGCGCCCGTGTTGCAATGGTGCAAGATCGTTGCGCCATCTTTGATCAAGTTGGCACCGTAAGCACCCATGCGGCTGTTGATTGCCACATCGTCATCGGCGATTTGCTGGGCAGCTTGCAGCAGCAGCTCTCGCAAGTCTTGAATGTGTGTCACGTCGCCGCTGGTGGCAATTGCCAACAATTTGTCCACCGCCCAAGCCAGATTGACAGCCGTGGGACGTGACGCCTTAAGCAACGCGGCAGAGGAGAGCAAGTCTTGTATCAGTGCCTCGGACGTCTCGGCTGGGCTGGTCTGTGCAGCAAGCGCCATGCCAAAACCCGCCGCTGCGCCTATCGCCGGCGCGCCGCGAACGGTCATATTACGGATGCTCTCGGCCACGTCTTCAGCGGTATTAAGGCGAACGAATTCCAGTTTCCAGGGCAACGCACGCTGGTCGATCATCTTGACGACGCCGTGGTCCCATTCTACTGTTCGCATAGGCCTAAACCAGCTCTTTTCGTGATTGGATGTTCGGTACCTTCGTTGTTTGTTAGTGCGAGTCAACAAGGTCGAGGGCGCTTCTTAAGTCGTCTTGGAAAATGCGTAACAGGCGAGACACCGCGCCAATATCGCCCCCTGCAAGGGATATTAATGCGCGAGAAATATCGTCCGCTGGCGGATTGTAGAAATGGGGCAGGTCAAAGAAACATCGGCCCCTTTACCTAGCTCGCGCTCTCCACGATCGTCTTCAATTGCGCGAAAGTCGGCTGTTTCCCCAGCGGACTCGGTTGCGGGTGGCCATCGCCATAGCGAACAAAGACGGTTGGCGTGCCTGTGACACCCAGTTGATTCCCCAGTTGGATGTCTTTGTCGACCTGGTTGGCATCGGCCGTGCACTTGAGCAAGTCGGCGTAAGACAGATCCATACTTTCAGCAAACGTACGCGAGGAGTTGTCGCTGTATTGTCTTGCGCTGGCGATCTCGTACATGACATCGTGCGCGCGCCAGAACGCTCCCGGGCGCAAAGTCTCTGCGCATTCGGTCAATTTGGCGGTCAGGGGAGAGTAGGCTGGGCTAACGACCGGCATGAAGCGATATTCGAAGCGTGCCAAGCCGTTTGCCACAAATTCCGTGACGAATTGATCAATGGTGGATTTGTACTGCTGGCAATGTCCGCAGAGGAAATCTTCAAACGCAACAATGGTCACCGGCGCATCTGCATCGCCTAGAACGAATCCACCGTCTGACAATCGCTCTCGCGGTATCTGCGAATAATCGAAAGCAGATGTATTGAGTGTGTTCTGACCGGAAAGCAGCACGACAGCTACTGCCGCCACAACCGCGGCGACGATAATGACGCCCACGATCAGACGCATATTGCGAACGGAATTTTTGCCTTTAGCTTTCTGTGTCAAGTCAATTACCTCGCAACCTGTATGCATCGCCATTACAAGTGTCGGCCAGCGTAGCCGATTGCCCAAGGCTATACTCTGATGCAGCCCGTAGCTTCATGCAAATCGTACAGGCGAAATGGCTACCAGTCAATCTCGGACATCCAGTAGCCTTGTGAAGTATAATCTTGACTATCTGTCGAATGGCTTCGGGGAGAGCGAAGACATCATGAGCATGGTGGATATCATTGGCAAGAAGCGCGATGGCAGATCGTTGAATGAATCCGAGATTCGTTTTTTCGTGCAGCATTGTAGCGCGGAAAGCATTCCCGATTATCAAATTTCTGCACTGCTAATGGCGATTTATTTTCGTGGCATGAATCGCGAAGAGATAGTCACGCTTACCATGGCCATGGCCGAATCGGGCGACATGCTGGATCTATCCGACATCGCCGACTATGCCATCGACAAGCATTCTTCCGGTGGCGTTGGCGACAAGACCAGCCTGGTTGTTTTGCCGCTCGTGGCAGATTTTAATGTGCCCATCGCCAAAATGAGCGGCCGCGGCTTGGGCTGGACTGGTGGGACCCTCGATAAACTGGAATCGATAAATGGCGTGAATGTCAACCTGTCCGAGGCCGAGTTCCGGCGAATCGCGCGTGAGACTGGCCTGGTGATTGCCGGGCAGAGCGGCTCATTGGCGCCGGCCGATGGCAAGTTGTACGCCTTACGCGATGTCACGGGCACGGTTGCCAGCCTGCCTCTGATCGCCAGCAGCATCATGAGCAAGAAGTTGGCAGCAGGAACCCACGGTATTGTGCTGGATGTGAAAGTCGGAAACGGCGCCTTCATGAAGACCCTACCCGAGGCGCGTGACTTGGCAACCACCATGGTGCGAATTGGTGTGGACGCCGGGCGCGATATGGTAGCGCTGATTTCCAATATGAACCAGCCGCTGGGCGTCGCGGTGGGCAACGCCCTGGAAGTCGCTGAAGCGGTGGAGACGTTGCAAGGTGGTGGTCCGGCCGATTTCGGCGAGCAATGCGTGGAAGTCGCGACGCAGATGCTGCGGCTGGCCGGCCAAGGAAAGCGTTGGGCAGATGCCGGTGAAACCCGCGATCAAGTGGTCGAAACATTAAGAAGCGGAAGGGCATTTGATCGATTTCGCCGTATGGTTTCCGCGCAAGGCGGCGATGTCGCGCAGATAGAAGATTTGGGCAAGTTGCCGCAAGCGAAGATCCGTCACACGTTAGAAGCGCAGCGGTCCGGTTTTGTGAGTCAGGTCCTCGCTGAAAGGGTCGCTATGGCTTCGCTGGCCTTGGGTGCGGGAAGGGTCACAAAAACAGACGCTATCGATCATGCTGTCGGTATCGAGGTGCTTGTATCGGTCGGTGACAAAGTTGCCAGGGGCGACACGCTGATGACGCTTCACGCTAATGATGAAGTGAAAATGGGTCAGGCGCACAACTTGCTAGATGGCGCAGTAGCATACAGCGACTCTGAGGTAGATCCGCTGCCACTAATCCATGATGTAATCGACGGCGGCGATGTCTAATCTTGAACGCTGACCAGTGCATTGTTTTCCAGTTGGTAGCCATGCAATGGCGCGTCCTGCAAAAAGCCATCGACGAATTGCAAGTCTCCGTTGATGCCCGTGTACGGCGTTCCTTCGATTTGGGTGCCATCTTCCAGAGCCAGCAGTATCAGGCGCGTTAAGTCGTAGGTCAAGGTTGCGAGCAGGTTCGGCTCCGGCGCGTAGCGATCACTATTGAGTAAACGCTCGCTGAAGGACGCGCTTGCCGGTGAACCACTACTCAAAAAAACGGCTTCGCTACCTGTACCGGCTAGATTGGACAGATATTCAACTATAAGCAGATCGTCTTCAGATTTGTCACGTAGCTGATTCGCATCTGCGGCGTAAAGGCTATCATCATCTGCGCGGTCGTGTCCCCAATTTCCGATCAGGATAAGAGCTTTGTCGTTGGTTTTCTGAACCGCGGGATGCGTCGATGACTCGCCCAATGCGAATACCGCCACGACCGCGGGGTCGCGATTCAGCGCCTTAATACGCTGCTGGGCGGATACGCTGTTGCCGCCGTCGTCCACCGCGAGCAGCTGAACATCATGCATTCCCGAATCTGTGATCGCTAGCCGCATGGCGAACAAGGCGTTGTAACCTATGCCGCGGTATTTTCCTTCAAAGGGCGCCAGCAGGGCCATCTTATGCGGGTTGGGGCTTTGCCTGATTCCGCAGGCTGGCAGAAACAGAAGAAACAGGCTTGCAATTATCAGCTGCTGACGAAGAAGCTTGGCGGTAAAGGGTTTCGGCTCAACAGCCATTGTTGACGTGCTCAGCGAATGTCATGGCGAAATTGTGATAATAAGATCCGTCGCAGGCTGCTCGGAAGTAAAGAAATGCCGTATCTGCCGGGTAAATTGCGCCGCGGATGGCCGAAAGGCTCGGGCTCGCTATTGGGCCCGGCGGTAAGCCGCCATGCAGATAGGTGTTGTAGGGGGAATCAACCTGATGATAGTCGGCGCGCGTGATATTTGGCCACCAAGTCTCGCGTTTTCCGTCAAGTCCGTACTGTACGGTAGGGTCCGCTTCGAGGGACATGCCGAGCGCCAAACGATTACGATAGACACTGGCAATCTTGGCGTGCTCGTCGGGCCAGACCGCTTCCCGCTCGATTATTGAAGCCAGAGTCACTGCCTGATGCAGAGTCAACCCTTGCGCTGCAGCCTCACGTTGCAGCTGGTCACCAACTCGCTCGCGAAAGGTCTGCAAAAGCGTATCGCGCAATCCCATTGCTGTGACATCCGGCGGCAATTGATAGGTATCGGGAAAAAGGTAGCCTTCCAGCGATGCGCCGGCGGGAATGCTCGCCCACTCAGCAAAGTCTATCGGCACTTGTGCGCCGGCTTCAACCAACTGCAAAAGATTCGCGCCAACAAAACTGAAGAACTCGTTGCCATCTATCAATTGCGCCGCCTCTTCTATCCGCGCGCCCTCCAAGCTTCGGAACGGGATGTAGCTTGAACTGGAGTCAGTGAGCAGGGGAGCGATTTCGGCAATCGATTGCGATTGACTTAGGAAATAGGTACCCGCCTCGAAGCGTCGATCAAGGCCTTTTATTCGCGCGAAATCGACGAATAATTGTGCATCAACGATTAATTCCGCCGTCTGCAGGTCCAGTGCTATGCCGGTGGCATCCTCGCCCGGTTCAATGCGAAAGCGTATCTTGTGGCTGTCACTGCCGTAGGGTGTATGGAGGTCGATCCGCCGATCGTTTAGCTGCACACGCAGGACCAGCAATTGAAGGTCGTTGAGAACTTGTCCGTCGCTGATTAGATAGGCGGCGCCGCCGATGATCGCGACGATCAGGGCCAGGAAGGCAATTGGCAGAAGGCAGCCCAAATACAAACGCCGCAATTGCTTGTCCTCAGATAAGTCGGTGCCAGGTCAATAGCGAATGTTACGCGCACCATTGAAGCGGGTCAACGCCTGGTCAGGATTGTGGCGTGGCGGTTGGCAACTCCTGGAGTTCGGCATTCACTATGGTGTTCCCTAATGAGCGTGCAACAGTGATCCACGTTCTGCCGGGCTTGAGCAGGATGGGCTGGCTGTTACCGTGCATCAATAGCAGCGCCTCGCCCGGACGGTTGCCCAAGCGCTTCCAAAACCCCACATTGAGCGCGCCATCGCGAAAAACGTAGGCTCGGCCAGAATTCCACAGCGCCACTTCCACTGATTCGTCGGCGGAACCTGGTGCGAATATATCCGGTCGGCGGTTATGCGGAACTTCGATGATAACCAGATTGTCCGCCCAAAGCTGCTGGTTATCGGCGGCGTCAAAATGGGGAACGCCCTCGGAATAGCGTACATAATGCCCGCTGCTATCTTCGTACTGCCAACGCGCGTTAGTTCTGCCGTAGCCGGTGATAAAGACATCCCGCGCCGCGATGCCGCCGACAGCGTTCTCGTCACTGAATGCAAACCCTACTGCACGGAAACCGGTATTGACGTTACGCTTCGTGGCAACGTCCCACATCTTGTTTGTATCCCCAAAAAGTTTGTGCTCAAAGCTTCGGTCGGTCAAGGTATTGTCGCGGCAGAAGCCGGCGTTCTCGCAGTTGTCGCCTATGGAGGGCGTAATGAGACGGTAGCGAAAATCGGAATTAAAGTAGATATTGCGAATCGGTTTGCTAGTGCCGGAGTAGGCCAGCAAGGCTGAATACATCGTGATCAATTCGATATCCATGAGCCGGCCACTGCGGATCGACCCGACTTTTCCCGGTGAGTTAGTGCGATAAATCGCCGCGAAACGCGTTACGCCGCCTTCGGCTTCGTATTCGTAAACGATATCAGCCGCGTTGACGCCATGCTGCGGTCGCACTAAAGGCGGATGATTGGAAATCTTGACAATCAAGTTGCGGCGGGCACGCGCTTCCTGGCCCGGATAGGGCAATCCTGTCATGGGATTGAAGCCATCGGGATACTCGTAAGGTCCGATGACGACTGCCGGCGCGGTATTGGCCCGTTGCGGCGTAGAGGTGGCGAATATCTGCCCGCTGCCTGGCGTAGCGGTGGAGGAAGTTCCCTGCGCGCCAATAGGCAGACCCATTAGGAAAACGCCAAGAGTTAGCGATATCAAGATGCAGAGTTTACGACAAACTCGGGCCATGGCTTCCTCGCGATGGTGTCTTGATTCTGAAACAGGCAACAGTATAGGGAAGTGATACTCACTTAGACAAGGGACAGTCGCTATAATAGGCGAATCGTTGTTTTGCAGACCATAAGACCGAGAGTGCGCATGAAAAAAGCCAGGCTGCTAATTAGTTTCGCTCATCCGGATGACGAAAGTTTCGGGTTAGGCGCGGCTATCCCAAAATGGATCGATAACGGTGTGGAAGTCTTTTTGATATGCGCTACAGATGGAGGTGCCGGAACCGTTCCAACTCATCTGCGTGATAAACATGCAACAATTGCAGATCTGCGCTTGAGCGAATTAAAGTGCGCCTGCAAGATTCTCAAGTTCAAGCAAGTTTACCTGCTCGATTACCGGGATAGTGGCATGCCAGGCAGCGAAACATCGCAACATCCGGACTCGTTATGGTACTCGTGGCAGCACGATCCGCAGCGCGTCACTGCTGATATCGAGCAAGCTATGCTGCAAATCCGCCCACACGTTGTTGTCACCTTCAATCGTTATGGAGGTTACGGGCATCCCGATCATATCGCCATCCAACAGGCGACGGTCAAGGCCTTTCACAACCTGCGCGCTGTCGGCGAAGATACGGCCTTTCAGCCAGAAAAACTATACTACTCTTCCTTTCCCAAATTTCCGATTCAATGGCGGATTCTAACCGCAAGACTTGCGGGACAAGACCCCAAACGCATGGGTAGAAACCATGATATCGATATCACCAAGACGCTTCACCACATAGAGCCGGTACACACGCGCATACCTATCGTCGACTATCTTGAGGTTTGGGAGCAAGCCAGCCGCTGTCATGCCAGCCAGGGCGGCGGACGTATCAACAGGATTCCACGCTGGTTGCGGCGTGTGCTATATGGCAGGCAGGGCTTTACGCGAGTCTTTCCACAGCCGAGCCAGGATCGCGTAGACGAATACGATCTCTTTGCTGGTGTAGCGCTAGAGTAGTGCTAATGTCAATTGCGCGCGAGCGGCGTACTTTAGCCTTCACGCTGAAGCCTCATGTCTGGCGTTTCTCGCGGCTTGGCGACGAGATAGTCTGCCAGGAATCTGGAAGTGTAGTCCTCGAGCCGGCCATCGATTATTGCTTGGCGCATGTTGGCTACGTGGCGCGTTAGAAAATCGATATTGTGCAAGCTCAACAAATAATGCGCTAGCAATTCTTTGGCGACGACCAGGTGACGGATATAAGCACGGGAAAACTGGCTGGCGTAATTATCGAGCCTCTCATCAAGTGATGATTGATCAGCTTTGAACTTCGCGTTGCGCAAGTTGATTCGTCCTTGATGGGTGAATGCCGACGCGTGCCTGGCCAGGCGCGTGGGTATTACGCAATCAAAAATATCGACGCCACGCGTAATCCCTTCTGCCAAATCATCCGGCTCGCCGACCCCCATTAGATAACGGGGTCGATCCAGGGGCAAACTGGGCAAAGTCTGCTCAAGCGTCGCATACATTTCCGCTTTGGTTTCGCCAACGGCCAAACCACCGATGGCGTAGCCTTTTAGGTCCTGTGCCGTGACGAATTGTGCCGACTTTTGGCGCAGATCCGGATATATGCCACCTTGTACGATTCCAAACAGAGCCTGCGCCTGATCATCGGGATGCGCCTCGCGGCATTCGATGAGCCAGCGATGAGTTCGTTCCAGCGCCATTTCCACCTCGGCGCGATCGTTGGGTAGCGGGCATTGATCAAATGCCATGATGATATCGGCGCCGAGATTCTGCTGTATTTTCATCGAACGGCGCGGATCAAGCCGTTTGGCGCTGCCATCCAAATGACTGCGAAAGGTGACGCCTTCGTAATCGATCTTGCTGATTTGCGCCAGGCTAAAGAGCTGGAAACCTCCGGAATCAGTCAAAATCGGTGACTGCCAGCGCATGAACTCGTGCAAACCTCCCAAGTCGCGGATTAGTTCGTCGCCGGGTCGCAAGAACAGGTGGTAGGTATTGGAAAGAATCAGGCTGACATCAAGCGCTTTGAGGTCCCTGGGCGGGATGGCTTTCACGGTAGCTGCAGTTCCCACAGGTGCAAATACCGGCGTAGGGATGTCTCCGTGCGGCGTATGCAGGATTCCCGCTCGGGCCTTTCCGTCCTTGGCGACAACTTCGAATTCGAAAGACATGGCGCATTCCTTAGATCGCGGGCATTATAACATAGTGCGGAATGGGCCATTTCTTGCGAGCATCTGTAAATGCCCGCGAGAATGAAAAGCGGGTCATCGACGGCATGCTATACTGCCCGCAAGTGGCCTCAATAACTAAACCTCGGACGGGCAAACCTTGGAATTTTCAGAGCTGGGAAAGCACAAAGAAAAGGCGGTCACGTCGACGACGGTTGCCTCTGCTTTGTCGCTGTTGCCGAGCCAAATCGAGATCGATCTAGATGCGCTGGCCAATAATATTTCTTTGTTGAAGGCGCACCTTGGCGCTGGCGTCGGCATCATGGCTGTGGTCAAGGCAAACGCTTATGGTCATGGCGCGCTGACTGTTGCCAAGACGGTTATTGAGAATGGCGCCAGTTTCCTGGCCGTTGCCAATCTGGCAGAGGCGATGGACTTGCGCGAGGGCGGGATCGTCGCGCCCATTCTTGTACTCGGATACGTGTCCGACTATGCCATCCCGCTTGCCATTCAGCACGACATCAGTGTTTCCGTTTTTGATATTGATTTGGCTGGACGATATCAGATGGCGGCGCGAGGAACTTTCGGAATTTTGAAGGCGCAGATCAAGATCGATACAGGCATGGGCAGGCTCGGTATTCTGCCGATCGACGTGGCGAATTCGTGGCGGAAATTGCGTGAGCTGGATCGGATTCATTTCGAGGGAATCTATACGCACTTTTCTGCCGCCGATGAAGATGCTGCGCATACGGAAGGGCAGCTTGAAACGTTCGAGCAGGTTCTAAGGCAAGCACGTTTGGCGGGCCGCAAATTCAAATACGTGCACGCTGCCAATTCCGCTGCCATCTTGAGTTGCCCAAGCGACAGCTACAACATGGCGCGTCCTGGCTTGCTGCTCTATGGATTGCGGCCATCTCATAAATTCGCAACGCTCGACGGGCTGTGTCCGGTGATGTCGTGGAAGACGACTGTCGCGCAAGTGAAGACCTTGTCCGCCAATTCGACTGTCGGATATGGCAACAGTTATCGCACCTGTAGCGCCGAGACGATTGCCATTCTGCCGGTGGGATATGCCGACGGTTTGCGACGCTCGCCACGGACCTGGCGCGAGGTGCTGGTGCGAGGACAGCGGGCGCCACTGGTTGGCAAGGTCAGCATGGAAAAAACCGCAGTTAATGTCAGCCACATTCCGAATGTACAAGCCGGGGACGAGGTAGTGCTGCTGGGCAAACAAGGCACTGACGAAATAAGTGCCGATGAAATCGCCAATTGGATGGGCACCATCAATTATGAGGTGGTGACATCTATCCTGGCGCGCGCGGAGCGATCGTGACAAGCAGTTGGCTTTTCAGGCAGTCTCAATCTCTGAGCCGGGCTTTCAAATCCTCCACGATAGAACTTGGCAAGACACCAAACTGATAGCGCATGATCCAGCGCCCTTGAGCATCGAGCAGAAACAAACCGGCAGTGTGATTAACCAGATAGTTGGCGTCGGATTTCCCCTTGGTCCGCTCGAACGAAAGGCCGTAATCGGCACCTAACGCACGCAAACTGGCCTCGTCGCCTGTCATGCCTATGATGCCATCGAGTTGTCGCGCGGCAAAATAATCACGAATGACAGTGGGTGTATCTCTCTTTCCATCGACACTGATAAAAACGAAGGCTATTCGCCGACTTAAATTGGCCAGGGAAGCACGGATGCGGCGGAATTCATTGAGCGTCATCGGGCAAACATCGGGGCAGCTGGTAAAGCCAAATGTCAGCAGCACATGGCGACCACGAAGATCGCTCAACCGAATCATTTCGCCTTGCTGATTGAAGAGTGTGAAGTCAGGCATTTGCTGTGGCGGATCGATCTCAATCGTGCCGTCATATTCATCAGGCGCCACCGGATCGGGCGTAGGCGCATTCAGGCTATCGAGTCTGGCCAGCACGATCGACAACACTAGCACGACAATGCCGAGCAACAGCAGCGCGACTACGACAAACAGAAGTCGTGTCAAGCGATCGGACCCTGAAACTGCTTTTGCCTTGGGCACGTTCAGCAACTACTTTCCCGATCTTTCGTCCTGCGATGTGTTGCGATTCTGAATTGATGAATTTATTATAGCAAGGCCGTTAGCCGTAGCGTAGACGTTTCGGTCAAGAGTTTTGCCCAATTGGGCATGGGCTAGCGATTGCCCTTGCCTGGGAATAGCGCTACAATAGCGAAACCTGCAGAAGAGAGATTTCGCCGTCTGACGAGACGCCGAAGGGGCAAGCGACAGGTATGCCAATACCTGCGTGAAACTCTCAGGCAAAAGGATTCTGGGGTAAAAGATCTCTGAAGGTCAAAGGTACCGACAGGGCGCAATCTCGGCTAGAGTTGCGCCCTTTTTTTGTTGAATGGCGACGAAAGGCGCGAAGCTATGGGTGATTGGAAAGTTCCGGTAGATCTGAAGTACAACGAAACTGATGAGTGGTTTGCAGTTGACGGTGACGTGGTTACCATGGGTATCACCGATTACGCTCAGGACCAGCTCAACGACATCGTGTATGTCGAGTTCAAAGAGGCCGGCGACAACATCGACGCAGGCGAATCTTATGGCGAAGTGGAGTCGGTAAAAGCGGCATCCGAGATGTACAGCGCGATAGGTGGCGAGATTACCGAAGTCAATTCTGCTTTGGAAGATTCACCCGAAATCGTGAATGCAGATCCCTTTGGAGCAGGATGGATGGTGAGAATCCGTTCCAGCGACTTGTCCGGCCTCGAACCGTTAATGGATGCCACGGCATATGATGCGTATTGCGACAGCCGATAAGACAAGTGCAACGCGCGACACCCTGTTGGCAAACATCCATATTTTGAGCGAGAGAGAAAAAGCATAGTGAGTTATATACCGCATACCGAAGCCGAAACGCAGCAAATGCTGGCGGAGATTGGCGTGGAATCAATCGCGGAATTGTTCGATGCTGTGCCAGAGGCCTATCGTTTTCCGCGCCTGGAATTGCCGCCGCCTATGAGCGAAATGGAAATTGCCGCCGAGATGCTGGCCATCAGCGAAGTGAATGATCACGGGCAAGATTATGCGATCTTCCGTGGCGCTGGCGCATATCACCATTTTATCCCGTCAGTCGTAAATCATATTTTGTTGCGTGGCGAATTCTATACCGCCTATACGCCCTATCAGCCCGAAGTCTCGCAAGGGACCTTGCAGGCCACTTATGAGTATCAGAGCATGATGTGCGCTCTGACCGGTATGGATGCCGCCAATGCGAGCCATTACGATGGGGCTACCAGCCTGGCGGAAGCTGTTACAGTCGCCTTGGAAGTCACGCGGCATAAGCGAAAGAAAATCATACTCAGCCATGCCATCCATCCGCAATATCGTGAAGTCGTGCGCACCTATCATCAGGGGCGCGATATTCGCATTATTGGGGATCGCGGCCAGGCTGGTGTGATCGAATTAGTCGAGATGCTGGACGAGAATACAGCGATGCTGGCATTGCAGTATCCCAATTTCTTTGGTCAGATCGACAACATCGCCGCCCTGGCAGATGCCGTGCATGAAGTCGGCGCGCTGCTAGTAATCGTGGCGAATCCGATGGCGCTATCGATTTTGCGCAGCCCGGGCGAGCTCGGCGCAGATATCGTTGTTGGCGAAGCCCAGCCCATGGGTGTCCCCTTGAGTTATGGCGGCCCCTATTTGGGTTATTTTGCGATACGCCAGAAGCACGTGCGCAAGATCGCTGGCCGCATAATTGGCGAGACTGTCGATGCCGACGGAAAACGCGCCTTTGTCATGACGCTACGGCCACGAGAACAAGATATCAAACGCGAACGCGCTAGCAGTAATATCTGCACCAATCAGGGGCTCATGGCGCTTTCGGCTTCGATATACATGGCATTGATGGGCAAGAATGGCTTAAAGCGTGTTGGCGAGCTTAACTACCACAAGGCACACTACGCTGCCGACCTTATCAGCCAACTGGCGGGATTCTCTGTCGATACGAGCAAACCCTTCTTCAATGAGTTTGTGGTTTCATGCCCGCGGTCGATTGACGAGATCAACGCGATATTGCTGGAAAACGGTGTCCTCGGTGGTTACGATCTGGGGCCGCACTATTATCACCTCAAAGATCATATGCTGCTCTGCGTGACTGAGACAAACAGCAAGGATGAGATCGATCATCTTGTCGATGTACTGGAGGGATTGAGCTGATGTTGCAGCCACTTGTCTACGATATTGGTACGCCGGGTCGCATTGGCGTCAATCTTCCAGAATGCGATGTACCGGAAGCAGAATTGCCAAGTGAATTGATGCGCGATGATCTGGCGCTTCCCGAAGTCGGTGAAGTGCAGGTCGTGCGCCATTTCGTGAAATTGAGCCACCTGAATTATAGCATCGACAAAGGCTTTTACCCGCTAGGCTCTTGCACGATGAAATACAACCCGAAGATCAATGAAGATGCCGCGCGCTTGCCAGGCTTCGCGCAGTTGCATCCGCTTACCGAGGAAAGCGGTTCACAGGGCGCTCTGTATCTGATGTACGAATTGCAGCAGTTTTTGGGAGAAATCAGCGGATTCTCTGCGGTCAGCTTGACACCTGCGGCCGGTGCCCAGGGCGAATTTGCCGGCATTTTGATGATCCGCAAATATCACCTGGATCGCGGCGACCGGCAACGAGATATCATCTTGGTGCCGAATAGCGCTCACGGCACCAATCCGGCCACGGTGACGATGGCGGGCATGCGTGTACTCGAATTGCCATCAAATGACCAAGGCAATGTAGATCTTGAATCTTTACGGGCAGCCTGCGCCGGGGATCTGCGCGATCAAATCGCCGGTATGATGATCACTGTACCGAGTACGCTCGGTCTGTTTGAATCGACGATCCATGATGTGATTGATGTAGTGCACGATTCCGGCGGCCTGATGTATATGGATGGCGCCAACATGAACGCGCTGATGGCAGTAGTCAAGCCGGGCGAGCTCGACTTTGATGTCATGCATTATAACTTGCACAAGACCTTTTCCACGCCACATGGTGGTGGCGGGCCCGGTAGCGGACCAGTCGGTGTCAACGAGAAGCTGGCGCCGTATCTACCCGGCCCCATCGTTGATCTAGTTGAGGAAGAAGACGAATCCGGCGCGCCACTCTACGGTTTCGTGATGCCCGAGAAGAGTATCGGGCGCATGAAAGCATTTCACGGCAATTTCGGCATGCACCTGCGTGCCTACGCTTATATTCGCGTATACGGCGATACCGGAATCCGTGACGTTACGCGATATGCTGTGCTCAATGCCAATTATCTGCGAGCCAAGCTGATGAAAACTTACAAGCTGCCGTATCCGCGCTATTGCGGTCATGAATTCGTGTTGGAAGGGCACTTCGACGATGTCGAAGAAGTGCACGCGCTTGATATCTCCAAGCGATTGATGGACTACGGCTTTCATCCTCCGACAAATTACTTTCCCTTGATCGTGCCGGAAGCGCTGCTGATAGAGCCTACCGAAACCGAAGTCAAGGAAGACCTTGATGCATTTGTCGACGCGATGGAGAAAATTGCCGTAGAAGCGCGCAGCGAACCGGAACTGCTGCTTAACGCTCCGCACACGGCACCAGTCCGGCGTCTCGATGAAGTGCGCGCGGTCAAGGATTTGATCTTGTGTTGCGCGCCGGCACTGCCCGCTGCAGTGGATTGATACCTGTCATATCACAATTCTTTTATGAAGCAGTTATAGATGACGGATCCAAACGCACTTGAAAAACTTGCTTGTATTCCGGTTTCTGTTAGTGAGGGCGAGTTCAATCCGAATTGTGTCATACCATACAGATGCACAGTAAATGATATTCGGCAAGGGATGGAAGACTTTATTGACTTTCTTGGTTTTATCAACCAACAACTATACAGCCGCAATCTTGCCCGGTTAGAGTCCATGCTGATGCCTGCAAGTTTCAGCAGTTTGGTGGGCGAATTTATGCACCTTGGTATAACGAAATACTGCAAGACACTGGTCAAAAACAGATACCATAATGGACATCCCGATCTCATTCCTGTAAACACTTACGAAGGGGATTCAATTCTGCATGGTTCTGAAGGTATAGAGATCAAAGGATCACGAAATATCAGTGGTTGGCAGGGACATAATGCTGAAGCGGTATGGTTGATGGTTTTTGTATTTGATAGCAATACCCAAAGTGACGAAGTAAAGGGGAGAAAACCAAAGCCGTTTAGATTTGTAAAAGTAGCAGGAGCGCAGTTGACGTTGGATGATTGGAGCGAATCGGGAAGGTCGGCTACAAGCAGACGAACACCGACTGCCAGCGTTCTAAAATCCGGACATACAAAGATGATGGACAATTGGATATTTAAGTGTGATAAACAGTCATCTTTATCCTAGAGGGAATTTCAGCTGGCTAATCCCTTCAAATTGAGTTTCCAATTCCTTCAGTCTTGGAACAGCGCTTAAACTTTGCTCAAAGTAATCGTAGCGCTTCTCTAAACCGATAGCCGAGTATCCTAGCGCTTCGGCCGCCGCAATAGTGGAGCCGGAACCCATGAAAGTATCGACGACCACTCCTTGACCAAGCGGTAGAACCGCATAAACAATGTTCCTGAGGAATTCTTGTGGTTTAAGACTGGGATGTTCTGCTATTTCTCGTTCTGCTTTTGGCGTCCTGGTACTCGGAATAACATCCTCAAATGGTTTGCCGTTCGGCTTCCTCCGCAGTCCCCCGGTCTGATAAGTGCGGAGGCATTCGCTAACAGTCATGCCGACGGGAATTTTTTTTCTAAACAACCCCCAAGGTTCGTAGGCTCCACGTGGCAACGAGCACACGTCTTGAAACTCCTTTTCCGCATTTTTGGGTCGGTCACCACCACGAAAGGTCTTTACAAGGCGGATTATTTCACTGCGGAACTCAAGTTCTTCATTCACGATACACGAAAAAACTAATTGAGACAGATATGAATTACTAGCAATGCACAGATGCCCCCCCGGTTTTAATACTCGCGTTGCTAGCTTTGACCACTTGGTAAAGAAAATAACTAATCTATCTAGTTCTTTTTGACTTAATGCTGTGAATCTTGGAAGGGGCGAGCGTATGCTACCGTCAAATGCGGGTGGCAGACGCCAGATACCTCCATTGCCGTTTGCGCGTTTCTCCAACTGTTCCGGTTCAAATTCTTTGAGACCGTATGGCGGGTCTGTCACAATGGCATGTATCGATTCCCTCGGTATTCTGCCAAGCCACTCGAAGCAGTCAGCATGAATCAATACAGAATTACCATTTTTTTTTGATTTGTAATCGAAGGTAAAATTCATTAATTTGCCACCCGTTCAGGTAACTATATGGCGCATCTCTAGTGTATGTTATTGACAGGCAGTTCGCAACATCTTAATTTGCTCCCTGTTGGCCCTCACTTTGCAAAGCACAGATAAGCCCATATAATCCTTGCTTGGAAATCCCTGGGGACAATGGTATCCGCAGAACAGGATCGCAGTATCGAATTTTTCAAGGGAATGAAATCTAGCTAGGGCATCACCCTGCTATGCAACCTCTGCGCTACTGCCGTCTGGGAAAGCGCGAGAGTATCGTCATCGGCTCCGGCATTTTTATTCGCTGACTGATCGAGAGATTGCCGAGTTCTGTGGCTTTGGCTCGTGCTGAGCCGGCAAAGACAGACAAGCTTGTTCCTCGTTTGCGATAGTCCTTTTCCATCAGCGCCTGACCAAGCTGGAATCCGTCGGAGTCAATGTTGCAGCTGGTCACAGTGCCAACAACCCTGCCTCGAGCGTTAACAATCGGATCGCCATGACGTGCCGGCCGCGCTCCCCTACTGTCCATTCTAAAACGGCTTACTTGTACTTTGCGTGTCGCTTCGTGTTTGATGAAGGCGCGCTTGCCGACAAAGAAGGGTTTGTAGAGCTTGACATAAGCGCCGAAGCCCGCATCCGCTGGATTCATGTTTAGGTCGCCTGCGAGCTCGAAGCCATAAAGCGGCAGGCCGGCTTCGGTACGCAGACTGTCACGCGCTGCCAAGCCACATGGGGTCACGCCCCGGTCCACCAATTCCCCGAATAATTCGGCTGCTTGATCCGGATGAACGAACAACTCATAGGCGATGCGCTCTCCGGTATAACCGGTGCGCGATACAATCAGGTCGAATCCGCCGAGCGTAACCCGTGCAACGCCCGCCCATTTCAGCCCTCGAATCTTCGCTTTGTCGGCTTCGCTGCCGTCTAGCTGCAAGAGATAGTCACGGCTCTTGGGTCCTTGAAGCGCGATATCGACACGCCTCTCACCGCCCCATTGGCGCCAGCGCAAATCACGAAGCTGCAGGCGATCAGTGCCCTCAATCCGACGCGTTGGATCTAGAGGATCTATCATGACATCTCCGCCCAATACCGCATTCAACCATTGCCAATTCTTATCGTTGTTGGAAGCGTTGACGACGACCAGAAAATGATCGATGGCAAGGCGATAGATCATCAAATCGTCGAGCGGGATGCCATCGACATCAAGGAAGTAGGTATAGTGCGACGAGCCGACTTTCAGGCGTTTGACATCGTTGCTGGCAACCGTGTCGAGGAATTGCTCGGCGCCAGCGCCTTTGACATCAAAAACGCCCATGTGCGCGACATCGAAAATGCCGGCGTCGTTTCGCACTGCGGCATGTTCGCTGCTGACAGACTGATACCATAGCGGCATATCGTATCCAGCGAATGGTGCCGTCTTGGCTCCCAATTCACGATGCAAACTGTGCAGAGGTGTCTCCTGTAACATGGCCACTATGGCGATTTCTGCTGAAAACTTCGGCAAGGCATCGGCCGATTGCTTGAAACAGTTGTCGCCATTGCAGCCGACGTAATATGCCTTCTGCGCATAGCCGGCATTGTCCGCCATCATGATTGGCTCGGCATTGTCAAGGAATTCAACAGTTACATAACCGGGAAGTTTGGCGTGCACATCCGTATCGTCAAAAAGCACGAAACCGTCGCTGAGGCTGCGCAGCCATACCAACGCGCGCGAGGCTTTTCCAGCCAGGCTGAGGTGGAATTCGTTGGCGGCAACGCGATTGACGCTGCCACTAGCCATCACCGAACCATCTTTTTCCAACAGGTGCGTCGGCTGGCTTTCGCCCTCATCCAGCGCCGCGACATCGCTGGTCAAGGCGACATGCAGGAAGTCTCCGGCGGCTTCACCTCTCACGCAAATCAAGAGACACTGATCTTCATCGCCAGCATCGAGATAATCAAAATGCGGATACGCATCAATCGCCGCGTCGGTATCGATGCCAACACTTGCGGATAACTCGCGCACTCTAACTTTAGCCGACTGCAAGACATTGAAATCCACTTTGCTGCGTGGCAAGGGGCGGATGCGCCCGGTCAAGCTGAAGGGTAGACAAGCGTGCAAGACTTCAGCGATGAGATCTCCCAGCTTATCAATCTCCGCTTCCTTGAAGCCGCGCTGGGTTATCCAGGGCGTGCCCAGACGAATGCCGGATGGTCGCATGGCGGAAGTGTCGCCGGGAATGGTTTGGCGATTGGTGACAATGCCGGCCAGATCCAGCAGCCGTGCCGCCATATCGCCGCTGAGCGCTGTGCCATCAGGTCCTGCGATGGACTTGCAATCGACGACCAGCAAATGTGTATCGGTTCCACCGTGCGGCAAATCAAACCCGCAAGAACGCAGTTTCTCCGCCAGGCGTTTTGCATTGACGACGGTCTGTTTCTGCAATTGTCGGAATTGATCAGTCTGTGCCAAGCGCAGCGAGACGGCCAGCCCAGCCATGGCATTGATATGCGGACCACCTTGCTCACCGGGGAAGACGGCGCGGTCGAGTTTGTTGGCCAAGCTTTTCTTATGTGTAATGAGAACGGCGCCTCGCGGTCCGTTAAGCGTCTTATGCGTGGTGAAGCTGACCACATCCGCGATGCCAACCGGGTTTGGATAAACACCAGCTGCGATCAAACCGGCGACGTGGGCTACATCCGCCAGCAGGTAGGCGTCAACTGAATCGGCGATTTCGCGATAGGCGCCCCAGTCCGGCGCAAAGGGATAACTGCTGAATCCGCCGATTATGAGCCTTGGTTTCTGCGCTTGCGCCAAGGCCATCATCTGCTCATAATCCAGCTTTTCGGTTTCTGGATTAATCGTGTAACTCACGATATTGTAGAATTTGCCACTGCGGTTGACCGGACTTCCGTGCGTCAAATGTCCGCCCATAATCAGGTCCATGCCCATGACCGTATCGCCGACATCCACCAACGCGGTATAGACAGCATTGTTGGCCGGCGCGCCTGAAAGTGGCTGAACATTGACATAGAGATCGTCGGCGCTCAGTCCGTTGCCGGCGAATGTTTCCGCGGCACGACGCCGCGCTAGAGATTCGATAATATTGACATATTCCGTTCCCTTGTAATAACGTTGATCGGCGCTGCGGCGGAATTCCGGCAATCGCGAGCTGTAGTCGAGTATTTCTTGCTGCGTCAATTGGCGCGTGTGTTCCAGCGGATAGCCTTCGGCATAGATATTTTGGAAGGGCGAGCTGAGGGCGCTGCGCACGGCGTAGGGAACGGTACTCTCCGAGGGAATCAGGATCAAATGCTGTTGTTGACGTGCCGTCTCGTGACGGATTAACTCGGCAACATCGGGATCCAACTCATCAATATCACCGCGAAATAGGAAGTCGTGTTCTGGCATGGGTAGACCGTAACCTTACTCGGCTGGTAATCGCTGCGATTTTATCATGGGCTAGTGGGTCATACTATGCGGAAATGGTGGTGGGGCGGCTGCCTGCTGAACTATCACAATTCAATCAGAGATTGCGAAGTCGTTCGAATTATCAAAGCGTGTTAGTGTGCAGCTATTGCTCTCGATGCAGGCCCCTATCTCCTCGGCGATGATCTCTCCCAGAAGCTGATTAATTTCCGGTCCATAATGATTGGTCGCCCCCCAGTATTTGCTGTCCGTATATTCTGGACCGAGATGCCGCATAAAGGGGATAAGGCGATAGGTTTCGCTGAAATAATCGAGCAGGTGGTCGTTGACGGATGGTTTGCCCTGGTGGTGATTATTCAGTTCGTTTTTCACGGGCAAGTGTGCGATAAAGAACTCGGCATTGAGAGTCGCCACATCGGACGCGAAGGCGTCTACAATGGCTCTGCCTAGCAGTCCACGCTCGCCTTCAGGTCCGAAGTCTCTCTCATCTGCGCCCGTCCCCGTTTTTGATATTTCGTAAAAGAATGCTGCCAAGCGGCTGGAAAGCCACCACTTCGCAATAACATCGCGGCTGCGATAATATTCTTCGTACGCTGCCAAAGGGTGATTGGCAAATGACTCGTAAACGGCCATCAGATTGTCTGGCGGTACCGTAGGCATGTTCAAAACTTCCAATTCGCCGTCGGTCAAAATAAAGCGCGGCTTGGAAAAAAGAATTCCAGGTGACTGTCTATAAAGATGACGGAAGATATTAATGTTCCGGCTAAGGTTTTCTGCCTGGAATCCAAAAATTACGATATCCGGCTCGAATGCACGACCCAGCTTCTGCCAACGCAGGTACGCTTGCCCCATTCCGAAACCACCGACACCGAAATTCAATACCTCCGCGCGTATGCCCGCCTCAATTAGGGTGATCTCGAGCTGATTGGTCCAAACATCCGAGTCATTTACATCGTTACCTGCAGTGAATGAATCGCCAAATGCGGCGATGCGCAGGGTCTTCGGTAAGGGTTCCTGACTATATTCGCGATGAGATCGCAGCCCGACGCCATTTATCGTGAAGTTGCCTTCATCGCGTGATGATTCGGGTCGGTACGCCCAGCCGGTAATCTCATCATAGATGATAGTCACGGTATCAATATTGCTGAGATAGGAATCAATGCCTTGCCGCAACCGATTTATAGGCAAAACATAGGGTTCCAGCGAATAGCCCATGAAGGTGAACTGACCATCAGCATCGGTTGCGCCGCCTACTCGCACGACTATTTCCAGCAAAATCAGCGTAAGCAGAAGCGTGATGCTCATAATCAGGATATTTATTGAGATTTTTCTGATCATGGTTTTCCGGTTGCAGGATCCGTTAACTGGCTTCTCATCCACCGCAATCTTACTATGATTGTGCCTCGCAGCCATTGCCGATTCCAAAGGGAAATACATCCCACAATAGAGCGCCAATCAATGTGTCGCGGATTGTTCAGTCGCATATATGACGGACCGCTCCGCAAAGCGCGGCAATCGGCAGCTGCCGTCTCTGACGCAGGTTTCAACCTCGCTTGCGAGGACACGCGCGACAACGAGACTGACTTCCGGCAGATAATGACCCGTGGTGCCGTGGTATCGATCTGCAGTGTATTCGCCCAGATGTTTCTCAAGCGGGACATAATGAAATGCGGCCGCGAAATAATCTTGCAGGTACGCGAAGGGCGGATCGCCGCCGTCCTGCAAATGGACTAGGTGCTGCTGCAGCGGCAGATGCGCGATGATGAAGTCCGCGCCCGTAGCCGCCACATCCGCCGCGAAGGTATCGACGATCGCTTTGCCCAGCTCTCCCCGCTCGCTGCCGGGACCATAGTTTGTCGCGTCGAGCGGCGCGCGCGGCTTCAATACTTCATGAATGAAGGCGATCAGGCGGCTGCCAGCCCACCAGCTGGACGCGGTGACCCTGCTGCGGTAATACGCTTCGTAATGCGCCAGGGGATGGCTGGCGAAGGATTCGAAGGTCCCGATCAACTGCTCTGGCGGGACGGCGGGTAAATTGATGGGCTCCAGCCCGGAATCTACCAACAGAAAGCGCGGTTTGGACAGCGGAATGCCGTAGCCGTGAATATACAGGTGCCGGAAGACATTGACGTTGCGGTCGAGGTTCTCTGGCTGGAAGCCGAAGATCACGATATCCGGCTGATACCCGCACCCGACCTGTCGCCAGCGCAGGTAAGATTGATCCATTCCATAACCGCCGACGCCAAAGTTCAGAGTCTCCGCGCGTATGCCGCTCTGGTTTAGCGCAATTTCCAGTTGATAGCCCCAGGTTTCCTCGTCGCTGACATCGTCGTCCGCCGTGAATGAATCGCCAAAAAGGGCGATGCGCAGGGTGTCTGGCAAGGGACTTTGGCTGTACTCGCGTGTCGCCCGCAAGCCACCGCTATTGTCCGTGAATGTGCCATTGTGGCGTATCGAGTTGGGACGATAGGTCCAGCCGGTATCCGGCTCATAAACGATCGTGACCAAATCGCGATTGGTGACGTAGGTTTCGACGCTTTCGCGCATGGCGCTCACGGGCAATACGTACGGCTCCAGCGAATAGCCCATAAAGGTGAACTGACCATCAGCATCGGTTGCGCCGCCTACTCGCACGACTATTTCCAGCAGAATCAGCGTGAGCAGAAGTGTGATGCTCACAATCAGGATATTTATGGAGAATTTTCTGATCATGTTTGTCCGGTTGCAGGATCCGTTTACTGGATTCTCATCCAGCGCAATCATACTATGATTGTGCCTCGCCCCATTGCCTATTCCAAAGGGAATTACCTCCCACAGAAGAGCGCCAATCAATCTGTTGCGGATTGTTCAGTCGCATAGATGACGGACAGGTCCGGGAATCGAGGCAGGTCGCAGGATGAGTCTCGGACGCAAGTTTCGATCCGTTCGGCGACGACTTGCCCAACTAAAGCATTGATCTCGGGGCCATAGTGAAAGGTTTGAGTCCAGAAAACATCGTCGACATGAGACGGTGTAAAATGTTCTTCTGTGGCGATGTAATGATAGGTAGCGCTGGAATGATCAAGCAGAAACTTATATGGCGGGTCTATGAAGTTGTAACGGCGGACCAAGTGACTTCTTAGTGGCAAATGCAGGACAAGAAAGACGGCATCCTCTTCAATGACATCCTTGCCGAAGGCATCGACTATCGCTTTGCCGAGCATCCCGCCCTCACTGTCCGGTCCGTAGAGATCTACACTGTCGTCTTCCCTTTTCAGCACTTCGTGAACGAATCCCGCAAGCCGACTTGAAGCCCACCAATTCGACGCCACGTAGCGGCTGCGATAATAGAATTCGTATGGCGCCAAGGGATGATTCCCAAAGTCTGCAAAAGCAGCCACGAGTTGCGCAGGTGGCAATGTGGGAGAGTTGACCAATTCCAATTCCTGATTGACTAAGTTAAAACGAGGTTTGGAAAATGGAGGCCCGCTCGCATGCATCAATTGTCGGAAGACATTGAGATTGCGTTTAAGGTTTTCCGGTTGCAAGCCAAATATAACTATATCAGGCGCAAAACTCTTGCCCAGCTTCTTCCATCTCAAGAACGCTTGCCCCATTCCGTATGCGCCAACCCCAAAGTTCAGGACTTCTGCCCGGATACCGGATTCATTGAGCAGAATCTCCAATTGGCGCCCCCATACCTCATCGTCGCTGACGTCGTCGCCTGCAGTAAATGAGTCTCCAAACAGGGCGATGCGCAGGGTATCCGGGGGCGGAAGCATAGAGTAGTCGCGCTTTGAGCGAATGCCTGCGCTATTTATCGTGAAAGTTCCTGCTTGCCGTATTGAATTGGGACGGAAAGTCCAGCCGAGCGTGTCGTCATAAATAACGTTCGCCACATTCTCATTGGCGAGATAACCTTCTACATTACCGCGCAGCGTCTCGAGTGGCAACACGTATGGCTCTAAGGTATATCCCATGAAGGCGAATTGCCCGTCAGAATCTGCTTGACCGCCAACGCGCACTACAATTTCCAGTAAAACCAGCGCTAGCAAAAAACTGATGCACACAAGCAGGACATTAGTAACAATTCGTCGAACCAATTGTGCCTCCGATGGAAAGAGCCAACGGCATGAGAATCGTCCATGACAAACAGGTGATTATATCGAGTTCAGATATAAATTGTACATGTAGATAGAAATCTGAGCCTCATCGCCGCCGGCAATTGATAAATATGAGTCTTTGACAATCTGTTAACGCGCAATTAGAATCCATAGCACGTCCGGCTCTTTTCTGAGCCGTCTTCTGTCAGAGTCGAGTTAGTATCGTGGGATATCGGAGGCGACATTGCCATGAGAGAATATCAATCGGAAAGAATCAGAAACGTCGCTTTAGTTGGGCATCAAAGTTGTGGCAAGACCTCACTTGTCGAAGCATTGCTCTTTAACACCGGTGCTACGACGCGCCTGGGCAACATATCCGAGAAGAATATGGTGTCGGATTGGGACGATGAGGAAAGAGAGCGCGGTTTGTCGCTTTCCACATCTTTGGTGCCTGTAGAATTTAATGAAACTAAAATAAACATTCTTGATACGCCTGGTTTCACTGATTTCCAAGGTGAACTTAAGAATGCGATCTGCGTAGCCGACTCGGTCATAGTGGTTGTCGATGCGGTCTCCGGTGTGGAAGTAGGTACCGAGCTGGCCTGGGAATATGCGCGCGCCTATGAGCAGCCGATCATCGTTGTCATCAACAAGATGGATCGAGAACATGCCAACTTCGAAGAAGTGCTGGGGCAGCTTCGCGGGCAATTTGAAGACTACAAATTCGTTCCGATCATGTTACCGATCGGTACACAGGGGAAGTTCAATGGCGTGGCGAACGCGCTAACGCAGAAAGCTTATCTCGCTGCCGGCGCCGACCGCGCGGATTTGCCGGAAGAATATGCCGAAGCCCTGGAAGAAGCGCATATGGAATTGATGGAAGCCGCAGCCGAAGCCGATGACGAATTGCTAGAGAAATACTTTGAAGAAGAGACTTTGTCGTTTGACGAGATTCGCGAGGGTATGCGCAAGGCGTCCCGATCGCCGGATCTGAAAACAGTGCCGGTGTTCGCGACTTCGGCGACCGAAAATGTCGGCACCATCCCGCTCTTGGAAGCCTTGATTGCCTATACGACAGCGCCAACTGAGCGCCAGATCAACATAATGCGCGGCGAGGAAGCGGATATATTGGAGGCGCCACAAAGCGACGAGGGTCCTTTAGCTGCTTACGTATTTAAAACGCTAAATGACCGCTTTGTAGGAACCCTGAACTATTTCCGAATTTTCTCCGGCATGATTTCCAGCGATGGACGCAATCTCAACGGTAACAGCGGTACGGAAGAACGGTTCAATTCGCTATTTGTCATGCGCGGGAAAGAGCAGACGCCCATACCAGTCTTGCATGCGGGCGATATCGGTGTGGTCGCCAAGCTGACCAATACCAAAACTGGCGACACCTTCGTCGATTCTGACCGCGACCTGCGTATCGTGGCTCCCGACTTTCCGGCTCCGCTGTATATGGTGGCAGTGACACCAAAGACGCAAGCTGACAGCGCAAAGATGGGACCAACACTCAGCAATCTATGCGATGCTGATCCGACCTTACGCTGGCGTCAAGATGGGGATACTCGCCAAACTGTGCTGGAGGGCATGGGTCAGATACATTTGGAAGTCACTCTAAAGCGTGCTGAGACGCTTGGCGTCAGTATAGATACCGACATGCCCAGGTTGCCTTATCGCGAGACCATCACCAGCAATGCCGAATCGAGTTATACGCACAAGAAGCAAACTGGAGGCGCTGGTCAATATGGTCGCGTCGACCTGAAAGTGGAACCGACAGCCGAGAATTTCGAATTCCAATCCAGCGTATTTGGCGGAGCCATTTCGCAGCAATTTGTGTCGTCAGCTGAAAAGGGCATACGGGCAATACTAGCCGACGGCGTGATTGCCGGATATCCCGTAGAGCGAGTCAGAGTAATCGTCTTTGATGGCAAAGAGCATCCGGTCGATTCCAAGGATATCGCGTTCCAAATTGCCGGGCGCGAAGCTTTTCGCGCCGCTTTCCGCAAAGCCAAGCCCGTGCTGCTAGAACCGATAATGGATGTCAGAATCACCGTGCCCGACACAATGATGGGTGACATCATGAGCGATCTCAATACGCGCCGGGGTCGTGTGCAAGGCATGGATACCATCGGCAACAAGAGCATTGTCACGGCAGAGGTTCCCTTGGCGGAGATGCTGCGATACGGGAATGACTTGCGCTCTATGACCGGCGGGCGCGGCATTTATGTCATGGATTTAAACCGATACGATCGTATGCCAACGTACGTGCAAGATGAGATTGTGGCAGAAGCCGCGGCGACAGCGGAATAATTGACGCGGTTGGACTTGGGCGAGATGGGGAATCTCGCCCAGAGAGTTAAGTTTCGAATTCCGGTTCTTCAGTTTCTTCAGTAGTGCCGGATCCATTCGGCTGCACGGCCTGTGGCTCACGCAAGTGATGGGCAACCGTCTCCGACAAGATTTCGCTGGTATCGTCTTCCATATCCAGGATGCGCAGGATTTCCACGCGTTCCACAGTTTCTTTCTCGAGCAGCGCTTGTGCCAACGCGTCAAGCTCTTCACGGTGATCTTCCAGCAATTCTCGTGTCTCTTGATACGCCACATCAATGAAGCGCTTGATTTCGGCATCGAGTTTGGCGGCGGTATCTTCGCTGTAATCGCGGCCGCTGGCGATGGCATAACCGAGGAAAGGCTGCTCCGAATCATCTCCGTAGTTAACCATGCCTACTGAATCGCTCATGCCGAACATCTTGACCATACGGCGGGCGATCTGTGTCACCTGCTGGATATCGTTGGCTGCGCCGGTAGTGACGTCTTCAAAGACGACTTCCTCGGCGATTCGTCCTGCCAACCCAACCCGAATGAAGGCCTCAAGTTGCTTGCGCGATTGATGTAGTGAATCATCTTTGGGCAAATAAAATGCGACTCCCAATGCCCGTCCGCGCGGGATGATAGTTGTCTTTAGCAAAGCCATGGAATCGGGTATCAAGAAAGAAACCAAAGCATGACCGGCTTCGTGATAAGCGGTGATGCGCCGGTCTTTCTCGTTGGAAAGCGGCGGCCGCTTGGTGCCTAGGCGGATGCGCTCGTAGGCCGTCGTAAAATCTGTCATTGTGATCAAGCGACGATCATAGCGCGCGGCATTCATCGCGGCCTCATTGGCCAGGTTGGCAATGTCGGCGCCGGAAAAGCCCATTGTCGCGCGTGCCATCGATTCCAATTCAACGTTGTTCGCCAAGGGCTTGTTTTTAGTATGTATTTTGAGGATGTCATGGCGTCCCTTGACATCGGGCAAATCGACGGTGATCTGCCTATCGAAGCGGCCGGGTCGCAACAGGGCTGGATCTAAGACATCAGGCCGGTTTGTGGCCGCGATCATAACGATATTGGTGTCATTATCGAAGCCGTCCATTTCCGATAGCAGCTGATTGAGCGTTTGCTCGCGTTCGTCATGGCCGCCGCCCAATCCGGTGCCGCGTCGCCGACCGACGGCATCAATCTCGTCCACAAAGATGATGGCCGGCGCATTTTCTTTGGCGCGTTTGAACAAGTCCCTTACGCGCGAGGCGCCGACACCTACGAACATCTCGACGAATTCGGATGCGGCAATACTGAAGAACGCTACATTCGCTTCTCCCGCGACCGCCCGCGCCATCAAGGTTTTCCCGGTGCCGGGCGGTCCGATCAAGAGAACGCCACGCGGCACTTTGGCACCAACTTTTACATACTTTTCCGGCTGCTTGAGGAAATCCACTACCTCTTCGAGTTCCATTTTGGCAGCGTCTTGCCCGGCGACATCATCAAATCTGATAACGGGCATTTCCGGCGACTTTTGCCGCGCCTGTGATTGACCAAAGGAAAAAATGCCGTTCATTTGCCCCTGTGCGCGCCTGCCCATCCAAACGAAAAAGGCAATGATAAGCACCAGCGGCAAGAAGTTGACGATCAGTGAAAGCAGGATTGAGGGTTTGTCCGGTGTGGCGCGGACAGCTATGCTCCGCTCTAGCGCCAATTCTCGCAAATTGTCGCCACCGCCCGGCGGAATGTTAGCGGTGAAGCGACTCACATTCTGTGATCGGCCGGACGGATTCGAGACGATCACGTTGCGCGAGAACTCGCCGGCGACTCCCGTTTCACCCTGGAAATCAAGCAATGCGACATTTCCCTGCCGCACTTGCTCGAAGACAACCGAATAGGCAACTTCCGGCGTTGAGGAGAAGCCCCCAAACAGCCCCGGCGAGCTAAGCAATGCCAGTAACATGACCAGCACCAGTAGCCCGGGCGAAATCCATCTGCGCCAATTCGGCGGACGCTGCGGCGGAGGCGTGTTGTTTCCGCCGTCGCGATCTTCGTCGTTATCGTTGTTTTCCCAAAACTGCATGCAGTGATTTGACTTTCGGCAAGTATACTTTCACCCAGAATTATAGCGTATTGTACGCAAGAATTGTGCAAGACGTTTCTTAGAAATACGCTCACTATCTCAAGTAAAGCACGATATCCTACCATAATAACACGGTATATGGCGAGATGCGTTCTATGCTTGTCATTGGTGTGCTGCCGCTTATGTTAATCAGACCATCGAATGGTTGAGCGGAAATGCAACTTCCCATCCCGTGAATGTCAGTTATGCTTTAATGGACGGTAGGCAGGGGCGCTGCACCAAATACAAGGACCTGTGATGAATCGACTGCAGTACGAAAGCAGCCCATATTTACTGCAACATGCGGACAACCCGGTGGACTGGTATCCCTGGGGCGAAGAAGCATTTCGCGTTGCGCGCGAGCGCGAAAAGCCGGTGCTGCTAAGCGTGGGATATAGCGCATGCCACTGGTGCCATGTCATGGCGCATGAAAGCTTCGAAGACGAAGCCACGGCCGCGATGATGAACGCGCTTTTTGTCAACATCAAGGTCGACCGCGAGGAACGGCCGGATGTCGATGACATTTATATGCAAGCGGTACAAGCAATCGCGGGGCAGGGCGGCTGGCCAATGACGGTATTCCTTTTGCCAGATGGCCGTCCATTTTATGGCGGAACCTATTATCCACGAGTACCGCGAGGCGGCATGCCGTCGTTTACGCAGTTGATGCAAGCCATACATGACGCGTACCGAAACCAGGGTGAATTGCTGGAAAAGCAGGCGGACAACTTGCATCAGTCCTTGAAGCGCGATGTGCTCGGCATCGGTCGTGTTGACGACAGCGGCTTGACGGCAGAATTGTTGGACGAAGCAACGCAGCGGCTCAAGGCGAATATCGACCAGGAGAATGGGGGCTTTGGCACGGCGCCGAAATTCCCGAATCCGATCAGCCTGGAATTTTTGTTGCGCCAACATGCGCGGACAGGTGACCAGGAAGCGCTGCGATCGGTCACTCTGTCACTTCAAAAAATGGCGCAGGGCGGGATATACGATCAGATTGGCGGCGGATTTGCGCGATACAGTGTTGATGCTTATTGGCTGGTGCCACATTTCGAAAAGATGCTCTATGACAACGCGCAGTTGAGCCGGCTCTATCTGCATGCCTGGCAAATCAGCGGAGAAGAGTTTTATAAGACCATTGCAGAAGAAACCTACGATTATGTATTGCGCGAAATGCAAGATGCGGATGGCGGCTTCTATAGCGCCACAGATGCTGATAGCGAGGGCGAAGAAGGGAAATTCTTTGTCTGGACGATTGATGAGCTTGATAAAGCGCTGGAACCGCTACTTGACGAGATTCCAAATGCCAGTGAAATAGCCATAGCGACGTTCGGCATGTCCGAAGCGGGAAATTTTGAGGGCGCAAACGTTTTGTATTTGCCAGAGAACCTGCAGCGCGCCGCTGATTTTCTGGAAAGGGAAAAGCTGGACTTTGACGCAGCGCTTGTGGCTATCAAGCGGCAACTTTATGCCGTGCGCAGTCAACGTATTCCGCCCAGCCTCGATGACAAGATATTGACATCGTGGAATGGGATGATGCTGGCAAGCCTGGCGGAGGCGGCGCGTGTACTCAAGCGCGACGATTATCTTCAGGCGGCGCAGCGAGCCGGCGAATTCCTGCTGAATAACATGATCGACGAGCGCGGCCGCTTGTACCGCACGCATAAGGACGGGCGCAGCAAACTCAATGCCTATCTCGAAGATTATGCCAATTTGATTGACGCTTTCCTGGAACTTTATCAGTCAACGTTTGACGACTCTTGGTTTGTTCAGGCAAGGCAGCTTTCAGATGCCGCATTAGCGCACTTTGCTGAGGATGAGGGCGGCTTTTATGATACGAGCGATGACCATGAAGCGTTGATCGTACGACCGCGTAATCTGCAAGACAATGTGACGCCATCGGGCAATGCCATGATGGCCAAACAACTGCTTCGTCTGGCCGCTTACACCGGCGATAGCCGTTATGACGAAAGTGGACGTGCCGTACTCAAGCTGTTGACGGACGTCATGCGGCAATATCCACAGGCCTTTGCCGAATCACTCAATGCTACTGATATGTTGGTAAATGGCATAAGTGAAGTCGCGATCGTCGGCGATAAGTCGACCGAGGCTGTGGCAGAGATTCTTGAAGAACTGCGTCAGCCATTCCGCCCCAACCTGATCACCGCCCACGCCCCACTTGATGTGCAGGAGCATGCATCGATTCCTTTACTGAGCCACCGTGTTATGCGCGCCGGACAGCCGACGATTTATGTCTGTCGCAATTTCGCTTGTCGTATGCCCGTAACAACAGCGGCTGAGACCGCGGCGTTGCTCGCCGAAAACCTGTGAATGCGTGGTAAGCCTGTGCCAATACGGCGTGACAGAATCCTGGTTGTCGATATCGAAGCGACCTGCTGGGACGTTAGCCCACCACCCGACGGGCAAATCAATGAGATCATCGAAATCGGCCTGTGTGTTTATGATGTCGAACGAGATCGGATCGTCGGCAAGCGGAGCTTGCTGGTAAGCCCGGTTACCTCGACCCTTAGCCCATTTTGCACAGAGCTGACCACGCTTACACCGCAATTGCTGGATGAACAAGGTATGGACTTCGCCGAAGCCTGCCGGATTCTAGTCGAGGAATATGAGGCGCGTAAGATCTTGTGGGCGAGTTGGGGTGGCTTTGACAAGAAGACTTTTCGCAAGCAATGTAGACGTCTCGGCATCGCGTATCCTTTTGGCAAGAAACACATGGATTTGAAATCGACCTTCGCTGAGTATTCTGGTCTGCGCTGCGGCATGATGCGGGCTTTGGAATCGGCAAACCTGGGACTAATAGGCACGCTACATCGTGGGCACGACGATGCCTGGAATACCGCGCGAATCTTGCAAGATCTGGTCCACAGGCACGGCCTTGAGATAGTCAAGCGGTATTGGTGATGTCGCAGGAGCGTCAAGCGCAACAAGATTACTTTCGCACACTGTTGCGAACGGTCGTCGGCCAGGCATTTGACGCTGCCGGCTATCAAATCCAGATTGCGCCCTTGCAATGGGCGGGAGGCAAGTACCGATTCATCAAAGGCTTCGAAAACGGCGGGTATGGATTGATCGACTTTCAAGTGCTTATATACAGCGATACTTCCTGGTCCTCTGGCGGCTCTTCACGATTTAAGGTTCAGTTGACACGGGCGGCCGACCGACAAGGTAAGTTGAGCGACGATGAGCGCTATGTCTCTCGGAGTCTTGGCGAATTGGTGGTTGGCGATTTTGGCGTCAACATTTTGCCGGATGCAGACTATTGGTGGAGCTATGATGATACTGATTCGCTGGCGGCTGGTTTGGCGGAAGCGGGTCACCTGATCGTTGGATTCGGGATGCCTTGGCTGGCCGGCGCGCTGGAACCGCCGGCAAAATGAACAAGACGCGAGCTTGCTTGACATTCGCCCGACGAATTCGTACTATGAGCTATGATTTCTTGTCCTTTTGGGCGGCCTGACATGCGACATTTTCAAATATTGCTGTTGCTTTGCTCCTTGCTTTTGAGCGCTTGTAATTTCGGCAGCGTCCGTCTGCCGCAGGCTACACCCAATGAAGACAACGTCATATACGTGACGGCGACGCCGCTCAGCGCCGTCGTGCAAGCAGCGCCGACAGACGTACCGCTTTCTCTGCCGCCGACGCCAGCCATTGACCCTGGTGCCTTGATCCAGCTTGGCGACAACTTCATGCGCAACGGACATTATGAAGACGCTGCCTCGATATATCGCACCTTGCTCAACGCTGGCGATTCAATCTCGAGCGAGTTTGGTGCCTTGGCCGCGTTTCGTTTGGGGCAGGTTGCCTTAAGAGACGGATACTTTCAGCAGGCGTTGGATGCCTTTAATTTGTTGCTGGGGCAATATCCTGATAGCATGCACGGGCCGCGGGCGCACTTCTTGCGTGGTGATGCGCATCTCGGCGTAGCGAAGTGGCAAGCAGCCGTTGATGACTTCAACAAATACCTGTCTTTGAGACCAGGATTGATCGACAGCTACGTCTATGAACGCATCGCCGATGCTCAGATTGCTCTCAATCAGACCGATTCCGCGCTGCAGAATTACCAGCTTGCCGTCAATGCGCAGCGATCGAAAGTGCCGCTTTTGATATTGCGCGAGAAGCTGGCGTCAATCTATATCAGCCTGTCCCGACCTGAAGAAGCGGTGGCACAATACGATGCGATTCTGTCTGTGGCGCGCAATACGCCGTATCGCGCCGATATCTCCTTTTCGGCGGCCCAGGCCTTGCTTGAGGCCGGATTGAAGGAAGCTGGCCTGGTACGCATGCAACAGGTTGCCGAGAATTACTCACAAACTGCTACTGCCTATCTTGCACTGGAATTATTGAGAGAAGAGGGAATCGCGGTAGGTGCCTGGTTGCGCGGCAAGAGTGCTTTCATCGCCGGCAATTATCAGGCGGCCATCGCTGCCTTCAATGAATTTACTTCCACCCATTTGCTAACAGAGATACCGGCCGAGCTGCACCTGCTGCTTGGGCGTGCCTATCGCCAAATCGGAAATGCTGATGCCGCGACGGTGGCCTTTCAGACGATTATCGACCATTTTCCGCAAGATCCACTTTTTGGTGACGCGTTGCTGGAGCGGGGACGGACCCGCTTCCTGGCAGGGGATATTGCGGCAGCGATATCAATTTATCTCTCAATCGCGGACAATTATGATTATCTGACGCAAGCCGCTGGCGAGGCGCTTTGGCGCGCAGGCTATCTTTATGGCACGAATGGTGATTCTCTACGCTCGCGCGAGGTGTTCGTGCGTTTGGCGGACGCCTATCCCAATCACGAATTAACTAGCAACGGCTTGTTTATCGCGGCATCGGCGGCGGTTGGCGATGAGCAATGGTCCGTTGCCGAAAACCTGTACTCCCGCATCGCGTCTCTTAGCCAGGGCGACGATCAAGCGGCGGCCTATCTGTGGGTTGGCCGGCTGGCGATTTTGCGCGACGATCAACAGTTGGCTAACGACGCATTTGACCTGGCTCTTGCTGCCGCGCCTGACAGCTATTTTGCCGCGCGCGCTGGCGATTTCCGGATTGGTCGGCGACCCTTCGAGCCACCAGGGGAGTTGCAATTCGACTACGATATAAACATTGATGTTCAAGCTGCCGAGAGTTGGCTGCGTCAGACATTCGCTATCGAGCAGGAAGGCGAACTATGGCGATTGCCCGATGCCTTAAGCAGCGACGAGCATCTGATCCGTGGCCGCGAATTGTATGCCGTGGGCGCCTTTGATGATGCCTTTATCGAATTTGAAGACCTGGTCGACGCTGCGCGCGACAGTGGGGATGTGTTGGGCAGTTATCAACTGGCGGTTCATCTACGAGGATTGGGTGCTTATCGCGAATCGATTATCGCGGCGGCTGACGTGATTATAGCGTCCAAAATGGGTACATTGCAGGTGCCGCGCTTTATCGCTCGTATGCGCTTTCCCGATTACTACATTGATCTGATTCGCCCGGTTGCGCAGGAACGTGGCATCGATCCCCTGTTAATGTTGGCCTTGATTCGCCAGGAAAGTCTGTTCAATACCTATGCTACAGCGGCAGCCGGCGAAAAAGGAATGATGCAGGTGATACCGGGCACGGCAATGTATATTGCCGAGCAGCTGGAATGGCAAGATTATCAGCACAGCGATCTCTTCAGACCTTATGCGGGCGTAGCTTTTGGCGCGTATTATATCGACGAGCAATTGGATCTGTTTGAACAGAATCCGATAGTAGCCTTGGCTGCATACAACGCGGGTCCCGGGCGCGCCTACGACTGGAATAAGTTGTCTGGCGGAGATCCTGACCTGTTCATGACAACCATCACAATTGCATCGACGCGAAAGTACGTACAATACATTTATCGCAATTATAATATCTATAGGGAGCTGTACGGTATCAATTGACAGAGTCCGCGGAACCAATCTGGGTCGAGTATCGTAAGCACTTATGAACCGCGTCGCATTTGCGACAACAATATGATGAATCCGTCTCGGGCTTCCAAACGCGCAAGATCGTTGAGAACTCGCGAAGAGATTACAGATTGAGAAAAGGTGATGATGCAGGCGCAACGCTTACTCGATAATCTGCATGCTCAGCAGAACATGAACCTGGACGAGTTCTTTGGTAATCCAAGTTTGATAGATGCCGCGCGCTCGGTCAAGCCGGTTGAACGCATTAAACGCGTCGCCATATTGACCGAGTCCTTTTTCCCAAAGGTAGATGGCGTTGTCAAGACCACTTATTTGACTATTCGATATTTGCAAGAAACTGGCCGCGAGGTCTTGATATTTGCTCCCGACATTGCGGTCGATCACGTTGGCCCGTCCACGGTAATCCCACTGCCTTCGATCAGCGTGCCACAAGCTCCGGAGACGCGCGTGGCGCTACCGAATCCGGTAGTTGCCCGCCATATCGAAGACTTCGCGCCCGATCTGATTCATCTCTTTAGTCCGGCGGCAATGTCGGTCAATGGTATGGCAGTAGGGCGCCATCTGAACTTGCCGGTAATCGCCAACTATCAGACGGATTTGCCCGGTTACACCGAACATTACGGCTTCCGGCATTTGTCCGGTCCTGTCAACCGATGGCTGCGATATATTCATAACGGTTGCCATCTCACTCTGGCTCCGACGAATACCATCATCAGGCAGTTGCGAGCGCAAGGGTATCGCCGTGTGCGACAATGGGGACGCGGTGTCAATACCGAACGCTTTCATCCTGACCACGCCCGTTTCGCGATGAGAAAGCGATTGCTCAATGGCCGCGACAGCGACTCGTTGCTCTGTATCTTTGTTGGGCGGCTTGCGAAAGAAAAACGTGTTGATCTGCTGCTGGATGTGGCCAAGATGGATGGCGTGGCGCTGACGATTGTAGGTGATGGCGCCTTGCGAGAGGAACTGGAATCCACCTTTGCCCATACCAACGCGTACTTTACCGGCTATCTTATAGGCGACGAATTGGCGCAGGCCTTTGCGAGCGCCGATGTCTTTGCCTTCACGGGCGGTAACGAGACATTTGGGCAAGTCATACAAGAAGCCATGGCATCTGGGCTACCGTCTGTGGTAGTAAACTCGGGCGGGGCGCCAGACGTAATCGAAGAAGGTGTTACAGGCATATGTGCCGAGCCGTCAGCCGCTTCTATCGCTCGGACGATTGAGTTTCTGCGTGATCACCGGGAGATTCGCCTGGAGATGAGCCGCGAGGCGCGTCAAGCTGCCGAGCTTCGTCCCTGGTCTGCTTTAATGGCGCAAGTGGAAGGCTATTACGAAGAGGCTTATATAATGAATCAGCGCTTCAAGAGCTTGTTTGGCTCGACGCGTTATCATCTGCCGCTGTCGATACCGGCCCAGCTTGTCCGGCGCCCTCGCGGCGTATCTGAACGCGCAAACGTCCGCGCATAGTCTACAATGTGGAAACGGTGGCACAACAAGTGGCAGAGAGCACTACCAAGCGAACCCTTGCATTAATTTCTCACGATGGCAAGAAGGCCGATATGGTTGCCTTCGTGATGGATCATAAGCAGCGGCTATCGAAGTTCGATTTGGTGGCAACCAATACGACCGGTAAATTCATCGAAGAGAAAACTGGACTTTTGGTCAAGAGGATGCTATCCGGACCCATGGGCGGTGATTCGCAAATCGCGGCTAGGGTGGCGGAAGGCCGCATCCACGCCGTGTTCTTCTTTCTTGATCCGCTTGGCAAACACCCGCACGACCCTGACATTCAAGGCTTACTGCGGATTTGTAACGTACACAATGTGCCACTGGCGACTAATATCGCGACAGCCGTTTTGTTGATCAATGCCTGAAGGCGAGGCGTTGCCATCAAAATGTCCAGCCATACTTTGTACCGCCACATTGCAAGGGAACGTCAGCATAGTGGCGAGCCTATTGTCAAAAAATTGCGTTACTTAATAAGAATTTGGCGGATCTCTTCATTGCAGCGCGAATTCATCAAGTTGGCGACGACTGGGGAAATAGAGCGGAGACCGTGACAGAACCTGATCTGACAGTTTTGAATTGGGTTGAAGCAGCCCTTAAGGGAGATCAGGATGCCTTTGCGGAATTGGTGTACCTGTATCAAGATTCGCTTTACAATCTTTGCTACCGGATGTTAAGTGAGGCAGGTGAAGCAGAAGATGCCACTCAAGTAGCGTTTTTGCGCGCCTACCGGAATCTGTCGCGTTACGACAAAGAGCGCTCCTTCAAGACCTGGCTAATGTCAATCGCCTCCAATCATTGCATTGACCGCCTGCGCAAGCGCCGTATGACCTTGGTATCGCTTGATGACGAACCCACCGCCGCGGCCTTGGCCTTGAGCAGCAGCGATCCACTGCCGGAGCAAGTGACATTGCAGGGCGAACGCAGCGAACAAATTCAGAACCTCTTGCAGCATCTGGACCACGATTATCGACTCGCGGTCATCTTGCGCTATTGGTATGACTATTCATATGCGGAGATCGCCAACGAAATGAATACGACGGAAAGCGCCGTCAAAAGCCGGCTGTTCCGTGCGCGGCGTCGTCTGGCTGAACTTATAGGCAGCGCAGTCGATGATAACGATGATCGGCTGGCGAATTTGCAATTGAAGGGAAACTGAAATGTCGGATAAGACCGTTCCACAAACCTTCGACATGATGCAAGAAGCCATCGACGGACAATTGTCCGAAGAAATGGGAAGAAAGCTTTTGGACTTGCTCGGGCGCGATGATAGTGCGGCGCGGGAGTATGATCGTCTGCAGCGCATAGATAGCCTGCTGAAACGGGCGCCACAACAGCGCGCGCCGGCACGATTGGCGGCGACAATCATGGCTCGCCTGGCACAAAAAGTAGAAGCTGAAACAGAGCTTTCCGACTTGCCGCCGGAAACACAGCAGTTGATGATGTTGAGTTTGTCCGCGTCTATGATGGCGATGATGCCCATAATGGAAGCGGCATCCTGGCTAGTTTTGAATGCCCAACGTGATCCGAAATTGCTAAGCGAGGTGATGCTGCAGACGATTGGCTGGATGTCACTGGTGACCGAGGCGCTGATCTTGCTGTTGGAAGATGCCGAAGATCTGGCCAAGACGCAGCCAGAGCTAGCCACCGCAACACTCGCCTTAACACCCTATTTGCTGTCTAGCGTGCTTGACCATCTCGATCAGATATATCGTAAAGAATAGCTACATTCACAAGCGCCTCATTGCCACTGCGACAATGCCAAAGGCATTTTTTCGCGCAATAGGGCAGAGATGCCTCAGCGCCCCTTAAGCTCGGTTTACACTCCGGGATCTACGTATCTTCTTCCGGGATCATCTCGATTTTGCGAATTTTGTAGGTGACCAATCCATCGGGTACCTCCACTTTGACGCGGTCACCGATGTGCTGGCCCAGCAAAGCTTGCCCGACTGGCGAATCCAGCGAAACGCCGCGCCGCCCGAGGGTGATCTCCTCGGTATCGAGCAAGTCCATGGTGAATTCTTCTTTTTCCGATGTATCGTATACCGTCACGCGATTTCCAGGCGTGATCGTGTCCGGATCTTCGTCAGCATCAATGATTTCGGCACGTGCCAGAACGTTTTGCAAGTGGGTTACCCGTTCATCCAGACGCTCTTTGGAGACCATCGCGTCAAAGAACACTGCCTCTTCGCCCTGATCATCCTCACGGGCTTCGGCGAGCATCTCTGCGACTTTCGTATTCTCTTCGCTGGTAAGAACATTGAGCTCGCTCTGCAGCTTATGAAATCCCTGTCGTGTCAATTGAATGCGTCGTTCTGCCATGATCTGTTCCTTTCAGAGTGCAGTCACCAACTATACGGCGACCGTTGCAAAAAGTCTTAACTGTCCGCTCACGACCAATCAAGTGCGGAAAGTAGACGAAGCGCCCTGCCCAATAGGACAGGACGCACAATCGAAATCATATGAATTTCTTAGCATGAATTATATTAGAATTAGATTATCGCTCCAAGTCGTTCTCGTCACTCTTCCTAATTCATCTTCAATTATGTTCTGCCCTATATCCACGTCATTAGATATTGTGGGAATTCCATGCCAGATATTTTGATATAGATTTCCTAAATTGTCAATTATCTGAAAGCGTAAAGCATCCGCTGGGACAGAGTCCAATGTCTACGCAGTATACTATTTCCGGGTTCGAGATCACACATACTGTGGGATTGGTGGATGGCATCGGCAGCACGATTCATCGTCAATACCGCCTCATGAACCGTTTCTGGAATAGAACTTGCGGAAGGCGCGCGACGAAGCGCTGGCAAAAAAGACAGCATGGGCCGAGGAATGCGGCGCGGATGCGATTGTGGGCATACGATTCTAATCGTCAGGGGTTTTTAATCAATCCTCTGGCGCACAGACTTTTTTCATGCATGCTTGTGGTACAGTCGTGGTTGCACGCCTTAAAACATGACGCTGCATCGCAAAAAGTTGGCTTCAGTCGTATACCCGTGGATTGACGCAAGTGGGCAGCCGCTGGCCTTTGATGCCGGCGATCACGTTGTCCACTGCCATTTGCGCCATTTTGGTGCGCGTGGCGACGCTGGCGCTGGCGATATGTGGCACTATCAAACAGTTGTCCAGCGTCAACAAAGGGTCCGTCAGCGGAATCGGCTCAGGGTCGGTCACATCCAGGGCTGCCGCCAAGATTTCCTTATTGCGCAGCGCCGTATATAAGGCTTCACCATCGACCACGCCTCCACGAGCAGTGTTGATCAGAATAGCCGTCTTTTTCATCATCGTCAGTTCCCGCGCACTGATTAAATGATTTGTATTCTCATTCAGGGGCACATGCAAGCTAACGTAATCGCTCTGTAGCAACAGGTCATTCAGTTCTACTTTCTCGGCGCCAATCTCGCGAATGGCCGCCTCTTGCCCGCCTGAATTAACCAGAATCCGCATGCCAAATCCCTTGGCGCGTCGAGCCACGGCTTGTCCGATGCGCCCAAAGCCAACAATTCCCAAGGTGGCAGCGTAGATGTCTTGTCCCGAAAGTACCGTGGGATGCCAGGTCTTCCATTTGCCGTCTCTGATGTATTGTTGGGCTTCGGGAATGCGTCGCGCGGTTGCCATTAACAGGGCGAATGCGAAATCGGCAGTGGTTTCTGTGAGTACGCCTGGTGTGTTCCCCACCGGGATAGAACGTGCCGTTGCCGCTGCGACATCGATATTGTCGAAACCCACCGCCATATTGCTTATGACTTTGAGTTGTGGCGCCGTATCAATCAGTTGCGCATCAATGTGATCAGTGAGCAGGCAGAGCAAACCACTAATTCTGCTCGCCTTCTCTCGAAGGTAATCATAATCCGGCGGCAGAAAGCCGTCCCAAACTTCGAGATTGCAGTGGTCGGCGAGTTGATCAAGCACGGCCTTGGGTAAGCCGCGCGTGACAAATACATTTTCCTGGCTCATTTGCTTGCTCCACAGCGAATTCAATCGCGCCATTATAGCGCAATTTGACGGGCAGCCATAACGAAAGAAATTCCGCGGAGATTGTTTAGCGAGCTTGGAAGATCAGCTTGCCAAAGCCAGCGAAATCTTGACCAACGTGCCTTTTGACGGTTGGCTGCTGATTGAGATCGTGCCGCCGCTAATTTCGATGAACGCTTTGGCCAGGTAGAGCCCAAGTCCCAGTCCCTGTTTGTGTTCGTGGGCTTGCCAGAATGGCCGGAAAGGCGCGTCGGTTTCGGCGGCAGCGAATCCTTGCCCCGCATCGTAAAGGGTGATGTCCAGGCGATCGGCGCCGGGTTGCACATCGAATCGGACGTTTTCGACACTGCCGTGTTGCCAGATATTGCGTGCCACTTCGCCGAACGCATAGCGAAGCCAGGTCTCGTCACCAAGAATCCGGAACGTTTGCCCGACATTGGGGAGAGCCGAATCAACCAGAATGGAATTGACCTCGCGCAACAATACCAGGCTGTCGAACTCAACGATTGCGAATGGCAATTTGTCGTGCTGCAGCAGCGAATAATGCCAGACGTTTATTATCATTTGATCGATTACAGAGACGGCATTCTCGACAAACGCGATAATCTGAAGTTGTTCTTCTGCCAATTCGCCGTCAAAGCCAGAAACCAGATTGTCGAGATTGTTATTGATTGGTCGGATTAAACTGTAATATCGGTCAAGCACTGCCGGTCGGGTTGCAGCGTTCTCGATGCCTAGCGAAGTAATCACATCCATCACCAAGGTGTGTACGCCCCAACTGTAAGCGTGAATTCGTTTGAAACACTCGCGCTGATCGCCTGATGTACTGCCAAAGGCGCCACCCAGGAGCGACTCCATGCAGGAAATCACATCGCCTACAGGTTCTAGAAGTTTGTTATATGAGAGGCTTGCCACCGATTCGCACCGACTTTGCACATGACAGGATCATCCACCATCTTATGATAGCAGACAGACAGATAGTAACACATTAGTCACGGATAAATTCTAGATTACAGCGCAATTTGCACATGTTGCCGCAGAAAAAACGAAACGGTCGATGCCAGACCGACCGCTACAGGATAAACAGATTCTATTGCCGCGATGCTATCTACGACTGTTTAGCAGCTAACCAAGATTGAGATTGCCTTGGGGCTGCGCGCCGCGGCGTGGTAATCGACGACGCTACTTAAGTTCGGCAACCGCTCCGGCCTCTTCGAGCTTAGTCTTGCCGTCTTCCGCCATGTCTTTACTGACTTCTTCGAGAACGACCGCCGGTGCAGACTCGACCAATTCTTTGGCCTCTTTAAGTCCCAGCGGTGTAATGCCACGGATGGCCTTGATGACGTTGATTTTCTTAGGACCGATGTCTTTGAGAACAAGATCAAATTCGGTCTTTTCCTCTTCAGGTTCTGCATCGACAGCAGCGCCACCGGCACCCGGCGCCATCATCATCATTCCGCCACCGGCAGCGGCTTCCACGCCCCAGGCGTCTTCCAATTTACTCTTCAGATCCGCTGCTTCCAAAATGGTCAGCGCGCTGAGTTCCTCTACCAGCTTTTCCAGATCGGCCATTCTTCATCCCTTTCTTTAGTCCACAAGGACTTTTTGCCATTGTGTAGATAGTTTACGATCGCTGCCGCGAAACCGGCGTGCTGGCGTTCCGCGTTATTCAATTGCGCCTTCTTCATGCTTGTCCAAATAGGCTTGAAGCACGTTGACGACCCCACCGGTCGCATGATGCAGAACATTGACGATCCCTTGTGATGGTGACATCATGAGACCGGCAATTTGCGCGCGGAGTTCATCGAGAGTTGGCAATTTGGAAATGGCGTCCACTCGATGCGCGTCCAAGACCTCGCCGCCCATGATGCCGCCGATAACCCGCATCTTCTCTTCGAAATCTTCGTCATTGATGTGCTTGATCACAGCCTTGGATACGCCGGGCATATTGTCGCGCCCGAAGATGATCGCCACCGGACCAACCAGCAATTCGTCCGGAACAACCCATTGGGCATGCTCCAAAGCTTTGCGCATGAGTCTATTCTTGGCGACTATGTACTGTCCGTTTTGCTCTCGAATGGCTGCGCGCAAGCCCTGGATTTGCGCTACGCTCAGTCCGCTCGTGTGTACGATGACCAAGCCTTCACACCCATTGAGGATATCTACATAACTGTCGACAAGTTCTTCCTTGCGTGTTCTTGAAACTGGCAAGTGGCGCTCCTTTCTCTTTCTTAACAAACTCCTGCGCGCGCAAGAGCAGAAGGTTTGTTATCTTGTGTGAGCGCGGCGGACCTTATCGCCGCCGCCGAGCGGCTGTCAGTTTGCGCCATTGTCATACCGCACTGACTCGACCGAACAAAAAAGCGACCCGCAGTTGGAGTCGCAACTTACCCAATCACAGTGATTGAGTGCAAGCTTATGCGTTCCCCTGGGCAGGAAATTAAGGACCAATGCCCACCTGCTGTCTACGGTTGATATCGCTATTTGATTTTACAGCCACTGATTATAGAGGTTCGTGGCGATAGGTCAAGGCTTCATCCGTCAGATTGACGAATGCGAGTCAATGCGCTACAACTTGGCAGACCGCCTGATGCTTAAGGATTAATGAGCGATGAAACTGGATCGTAAAGCGTTACAGCAGCAAGTCCATGCCATATACGCCAGAGAACATGCCGAATTGGGCGATTCTGGCACTCTTGAACATCTTGAACGAGGCAGTCAGTGGCGATTGGCGGATACGCTAGCGGCCGGTGGAGTCCTCGTTTTTCCTCATGCCGGCGTTCATGATTGCGGATATCAGATCTCGGCCTGTGTTCATGCCGCCTTGGATAGTGGCGCGGACAAGGTCGTGGTGCTTAGCGTCTTGCATGCTTTTAGCCAAGGTATGGAAGATGCTCGTGTGGCGGTGGCCGCCGGCGCCGATCCGGCAGATTACGAATATTGGGGAATCCAGGGACCTGGCTTTGAAGGGCGGCGCGAGTGGACCGGCGATCATGCGCTGATAAGCTGGCGGCATTTTTGGGCTGCAGAGCTCAAGCGGCGGGGCATCTCGGAAGCAGCAGCGCCGAAAGTATTCGAACGCTATCCCTGTCTTGCTGGTGGCAAGCCGCAAAATCTTCCGGGTATTGACGAGCTGGCTCGACTGATGGAAGACGCCGTCGTCGTGAGCACGGCGGATCCATTTCATCATGGCATTGGTTATGGTGATGCTCCGGAAGCTGCCTACAATCATGACGAAGCGGGCTTGGCACACGCCAAAGCAGTCATCGAAAGAGGCATACGTATCCTGGAAGCGGGTGACTTTGGCGCATACGAGCAGCACTGTATTGAGTCGAAAAGTGATGCGCGCGATACTGGGCAAGTGTATCGCTATCTTCGTGGTCCTATGAGCGGTACCGTTCTCGATATCAGCTATACCGATTCAACCGAGCTGTATAGGACGCCCAAACCTACCTGGGTAGCCGGCGCCTTGATTGAGTGGAAACCGCAATCCTGAGGTCAAAGCCAACATTTGTCGCGTTTTCAATCTTCATCTGTGAAGGTCAGATTGGATTCAAAGCGTTTTAGGGCGTCTTGCAGCTTTTGCTGGCGCAGGCTTTGGGTGAGATCGCCGCGTGTGCGTTCCAGAACACCGCGAACCACATCCGTTTGACGGCGCAATCCATGCGTCAAAGCATCCGGAAAATCGAAGGTAACCAATTGGTCGTAGATGCCATCCATCGCCTGCAGCAGTATTTCCGCTTGCGAGCTGTGCGTCTCTTCCCGACGCATTACATCCAGAATGAATCGGCGCAATTCTGTGGCCGCTTCCCCCAAGCCTTTCAAATAGGTGGAGCTTTGGATATCCAGTTCTGCTAGTGTCGGCAATGGCTCGTTGCGGATGATTGCGCGGGTAATAAACGCTTCGGCAACCTCCTTGAGCGCGTCTTGAGTGTATCCGGTATGGTAAAGATCGGGGAATCCCGCCACCACGGCCTTCAGTTCGCCGGCGCCGGCTTGCACATCAAGCAGCTTGCAATCTGCTGTTTCCCAATCGCGGCGATGAATGGCGCGGATTGATTCCGAGCACAGACGGATCAATTGGCGCGAAAGCACGATGGCTTGGTCACGAGCGGCATTGCGCGCCTCAAGGTCTTCACGTATGACATCGCAGATTTCATTCAGATTCTTCATCGGCTTCGTCTTCCTGTTCCGGCTTGACTGCTCCAAAAAGCTGATCGGCAAGTGTTTGGCGTTGCGGCGCAGCGATTTCGCCATGTTTGGCTTCAAATTTGGTGATGTTTTCTTGCAGGGCAGCCAAAAGCATTTTGGAGTGAGTTGGTGTCATGATGATGCGCTTTTGTACTCGCGCCCGGTCATCGTTGGGCAGTACCTGGATAAAATCGAAAACAACCTCGCTCGCCGTATGTGTGATCATGACGGTGTTGGCATAAATCGCGCTCGGATCCTTCGGCAGCTCGAGGCGGATCTGCCGCTGCTTTTTTTGCTTTGCCGGCATAATTTCCTCTTTTTCTTGTCTTCAGCATCATTATAACGGATTCCCGCCGCAGTAACGTTGCCCGCTTGCGACTCGGGAAATACGCGCCTGACCCGCAGCAAAATGAGGTAAGATAATTGCGGCGCTCATTGGAGTAAATCGAGGATAAGCTAATGCCGACATACTTGTACCGTATTCAGCCCGTTCGGCCAGAAATGCTTTCAGAGGGTCCCAGCGAAGAGGAAATTCGCATTACGACCGAGCACTATGACTATTTGAAGAATCAGATGCATGCCGGCACTTTGATACTGGCCGGTCGTACGCTCAACAGCGATTATTCCGCGTTTGGCATTGCAATATTCAATGCCCGCGATGACGAGCATATGCGGCAGCTAACAGCTCAAGATCCGGCTGTGGCGCAAAAACTGTTCCGCGCCGAATGGTATCCCTATCGCATTGCCCTGTACGAGCCGCAAAACGCGAGCGAGGATTAAGCTATGTCGGACAGGACACCAAGACATATCGTCGCCGCTAGCGCAGTAGTACGAAATGATCTGGGCGAGATTCTAATGGTGAGAACGGTGAATCGAGGTTGGGAGGTGCCGGGCGGCCAGATTGAAGAGGGAGAGACCCTGATTGATGGGCTTAAGCGCGAGATCTTCGAAGAAAGTGGCGTAAGGGCTGAGATTGGCCGCTTGGCAGTAGTTCGCAGCAATCTTAACAGGTCAATAGTTATCTTCGGATTTGAGGCGCGTTACCTTGAAGGCGAACTGCGACCCAGCGACGAGACACCTGAGGTCCGTTGGGCAATGCCAAACGAGGCCCTGTCGATGATTACGCATCCCGCGATCAAGCAGGGCGTGCGGGACATTTTGGCAGGCGAGCGCCATGTCGTATACCGCGCCTATTATGCCCACCCCTATCAGCTGGTAGAAACGCACTTGCCTTATTGAATTGGCTCACGCGATGGCGTACCAGCTTGTCGCGGGTATTGCCGCGGTGTCTTCTTGATCTTGTCGATTACCACCAGATAGCGCGGATTAATAAGGGTCGGCAGTGTGATCTCCTCTATGGTAAAAAGCTCACCGCCCAGCACATCGATCGCTCGCGCAGCCTTGTTGGCATCTTCGAAGGCATTGCTACCGGCCATGGCAATCACTTGACACTCTTCTTTGGCGAAGGGCAGGGTAAGTTCCATCAATGTTGGCATTCTGGCGACGGCGCGGGCGGTCACGAGGTCATAAGCGGCGCGATGATCGCCGTCTCTGCCGGCGTCTTCGGCACGAGCATGCAGGGTACGGACATTCTTGAGTTGCAGCTGCTCGGCAACATGATCGATAAAGCGCAATTTCTTGCCCGTCGCATCTAGTAACGTCACCTGTAACTTTGGAAAGGTGATTGCCAGAGCCAAGCCCGGAAAACCAGCGCCGCTGCCAACATCTATCAGACGCAGGCCGGCGAAGTGAGGAACAACCTTTACGATGGTCAAAGAGTCGAGATAGTGCTTGATGACGATTTCCGAGGGGCTTGTAATGCCCGTCAGGTTCATTCGCTGATTCCAATCCAGCAGAAGTTCCGTTAGTTGCTGGAATTGGTTGATCTGCTCTGGCGTCAGATTTAAGCCGAGCAGGGTAGTGGCATAGTCAGCCAGCCCGGACACGAAATCTATTTCCGACACAAGTGATAGTCCCCAGCAAGTTCGTGCTGGATACGCGGATCATTCACTCGTGGCGTCGCGATCATTGTAAGTGCGCAAGGGCCAGGACGGCTGCTCGTGGATCACTGGGATATCCCACGGGTTAGGATGAATGACAAAAAGACAGCCGCTGTCAAGTAGCTCGTTGTCGGTGCCGGGACCATATTCGTCATATCCATCGGTGATGGGATTGACCCAGGCGACGGCAAAATTGATCCCGTATCGGCCCGGTTCCCACTTGTCACCCAGGTTGACGGTATAAAAGACCCACCAGTTCAAGCTACCTGGAATCTGTTTGATCTCGCTCACTTGGATGTCGGGGATGGGCTGACCTAGCAATTCTGCTTTGTAGCGCGCATTTGTTAGGTGGTCTTGCACTTGTTCTTTGGTCTTGGCATACCACGACCAGAAGATCCTTATCTCGTCGAAGTCATACAAAATGCCCGGGTCGGCGCCTTCGACATCGGCGCATTCAGCAAAGATCAGGCCCGGGTCCGCCATACGGCCGGGTGTAACGTTTTCACTGGGACGCGCGCCGATTTGCACCAAGGGTTCGGGCGGCACATAAAAGATCGGGTTCAGCAAGCCGCCAACGGGAGTGAAGACTCCAGACGACCCTATGATATCGCCGGTTCCGATGCTTTCGACCTCTTCTAGTGTGCTGCCAGGTGCCTCGCAGGTGCCCAAATAATCGTCTGATGGCTCCTGAAAGATGGTGTCGTCCGGGTCATTTTCGCGCCCGATTCGGAAAACGACACTGATCGGTGTGCCCAAGGCGCGCGTCGATTCGCCCAACCAATTCACAGACTGGCTGGTGGCGTAATCGCCATTCGCGCTAACGCGGCGCAGCGCCGTAATAGGTTGGCCCAAGCCACCGAATAGATCAAAGGCTTGATAATAGATATCATAGCCAGCTTGTATGCTGCCCTGGAGATCGACAACCATGCGGTCTTCGCAGGCGCTATAGAACCAGTTTATTGTGGAACTGAAGTTGTTGTCATCCTGTGCGCGAGCAGCGAAGGCGAAGACTACAGTAAGAAGCATGCTCGCAAATATTCTGTATCTATGCATGAGATGTCTTTCCTGTTCGAATCGACGAGAACAGTCACTTCTAACTATTTTACCGCAAAATCAGAATTTGCTCATACCGATTTTGCGGCGGCTAGCCGCGGAAAGGGTATCGCGCCAATGCACGACCAACCAGCTTTTCAGCTGAATAGGCGCCCTTATAAGCGGCGTAGTCTGCCTTTGTTTGATAAGGCAACGGTGTGGAAACCGACAATCCGCGATTCTCACTGTTGACGACCTGGCATACAATGAGCTCAAGGCACTTATGATCTAAATATAGAGATTCAACATGAATAAACACCGTATATGTATCTTGCAGGGGGACGAGACCGGGCAGGAATTGCTTGACGAGGCGTTGCGCGTTCTTGATCCGAGTGTAATAGGTCTCTCGAGCTTGGCCTTCGAAAGCTTCGATTTATCCCTGGAAAACCGTCGGCGAACGAGCAACGAGGTTGTGCGCGAGTCCGCTGCGCGCATACGCGAAACGGGATTGGGCATCAAAGCGGCGACCATCACACCGGGCGATCCCGATGATGTCGGTAGCCCCAACGCGCTCTTGCGCGACTTGATTGATGGCAGCGTTATTTTGCGCACGGGCAGGCGGATTCCTTCGGTACGTCCGCTGGCCGGGGTTCACGCGCCCATTGCCGTTGTGCGCATGGCAGTCGAAGGCGCCTATGCGGCGGAAGAATGGCGCGAAGGCCAGGGTCTCGACGAAGTCGCGTATAACAAGCGCTATATATCTCGGCGCACTTGCCGCGCCGTGGCGGAATTCACCTTCCAGTATGCGGATCGCGTCAGCGCCACCGTCTTTGGTGGGCCGAAATTCACTGTCAGCCCGATATACGAAGGCATGTTCAAAGAGGAATTGGACCGTGCCGCCGACATGTTCCCTCAAGTGCGTTACAATCCGCAGTTGATAGATGCCACCTATGCGCTGCTGCTGGAAACATCAGGCGAAGCCTTGGTAATCCCGGCTTTGAACCGCGACGGTGATAATTTAAGTGATCTGGTGATGAAAATGTTTGGCACGATAGCCGGTGCCGAATCGATCGTGTTCGCTTTTGACGAGCATTTCAACGTCAAGGCGGCTGTCACGGAAGCGCCGCATGGCACCGCGCCCAGCTTGCTTGGCAAGAACATCGCCAATCCCATGTCGATGATCCTCGCTTGTGGCGCCCTATTGCGTTATGTCGATACCAGGGAGGCTGCGAGTGCCAGCCGAGCCATTTACGAGGCGACGCTTGAAGCGGTTTACAATGGCGTCAAAACGCCGGACCTGGGTGGGCAAGCCAGCACCAGCGAGTTTGTAGACGAAGTGATCCGCGAAGTTCGTGGTAAATTGGATGTCTGGGATGCCTTGGGCAGTGATCGCCGTAGCTAGGAGGCGACAGGGACGTGGATGACAGTCTTGATCGCGATGTGGCCGAATTGTGGTCGCTGCTTTTTGCAATCGTTACCGATGGCGAAAAGCGTCTGGCCGGTCATTTCGAAGCGCATCAACTCACTCCGCCGCAGTTTTATGTACTCAAGACTTTATCCGAGAACCAGGGTGAATGTCGAATTGGCGACATCGCGCGCGATCATCACTTGACCAATGCCACTATGACCGGACTTGTCAAACGCTTGGAAGCGATGGATCCACCCTTGGTCAGACGCCGGCGCAATACTTCTGACGGTAGATCCGTCGATGTACTGCTGACCGAAGCAGGCTCTCGACGCTTTTTGGCTGTGCAACGTGGCTTGATGCGGCAATTGCACGCGGTATTCGCTCTGCTACCCGATGGCGAACGTCGGGATATCCTCGCTAAAGTTCGGCAGTATTTTGCTGTATTCTCTCGGCAGTTTCCCGCGGAAAGCCTTTAGTTCTCAGGCATTGACGTATTTGTCGAACCAGTTGACCATCTCGGTCAAGCGGCTGATGCGATGCTTCGGTTCGCCACTGCGCGATAGCTCGTGCCCCTCTCGTGGGTAGCGCAGCATGCTCACGGGTGTATCGGTAGCGCGACGCACCCAGGCGAAGAGTTGCTCGGCTTGTTCTATGGGCACACGGAAGTCATTCTCAGAGTGGATGAGCAACAAGGGCGTCTCGATATTAGCTGCGTATTTCAGCGGCGAATTGTCCCAGAAAGCCTCGTGGTTCTCCCATGGCTCGGCATCGAATTCGTTGGACATCAACAAGGGGACATCGGATGTGCCGTAAAAGCTGGAAACATTATAAACGCCACGTTGCGAAACAGCCGCTTTGAAGCGCTTCGTATGTGTGATGATCCAGGCGGTCATGTAGCCACCGTAGGATCCGCCGGTGATAGCCAGCTTGTTTTCGTCGGCAATATCAAATTCGAGCAGCGCATCGACACCTGCCATAATATCGTCCATGGCGACAGGTCCCCAAGCCGCATGTAATTTGCGCATGAAACTTTCGCCATAACCTCCGCTGCCGTGCGGATTGCAATAGAAGACCACATAGTCGCGGGCTGCATGAAATTGCCATTCGTGCCACATAGTCTTGGTCGCATAACCCCAGGTAGCATGCGGTCCGCCATGTATGTTCAGTGCCAACGGATACCGTTTGCCCGCTTCATAGCCAACTGGCAGCAGATACCAGCCTTGTACTTCGCCGTGTTCTGAATCGAAGCGCAGCTCAACCACATCCTGGACGATGACGTCACTTAGCCAATCATGGTTGAATCGAGTCGCTTCAACGAACTTGCCATCGGACCAGGTATAAAGCTCTTGCGGATTCTGCGGCGTGGAAACGGACATGGCGAGAGTGCCCTGCGTACCGATATCGATCCCTTCAATGTCGTATAGCCCGTCGTGCAGCTGCCGTGAGCCATCAGTTGCCGGATCATAGAGCCAGGGCAGGGTCGTGCCTTCGCTCTCGATGGTAAACGCCAGCAGGCTTTCCGGCGACCAGGCACAGGCCGACACTTCGCGGTTATGCGATTCATTTACGACGCGGATATCTGTGCCATCCGTGGCCATTACCACCAAGCGCGTCGGGATATCGGTGATGCCGATGAGGCTGCGCCCACAAGCCAGCCACCTGCCATCGGGTGATGGCAAAGGCGCATAAAGGCTGTATTGCCCATCGCTCAGCGCCTTAGCATCCCCTGTTTCGACATCAACGCGGTAGACATTTTCCGCCCGCCAGGGCTCATCACCCTCTGGCATCGTCGTTCGCGATGTGAGAATTGCTGCGCCGTCAGTTAACCAGCGCGGGCGCGAATGATCAGCATTGATATTTGTCAGCCTTCGCGCTGTGGCATCTTCAATATCTTCCGAGTCGATGACATATATCTGGTCGTAGCGCTCATCGACAAACGTGGTGCCGCGCCGGTAGGGAATGCGCCACATCGGGCGCGGATCCCAATACTGCGCTTCGTCATCAGCTTGTCGCTCTGCGCGATGCTTTTTCTCGAGAACATCATGTGGCGCAGGCTCTTCTGCATCCGGCGTGTCTTCCTTGTCGCGTTCGTCAATGCGCATTGGCGAAAGGAAGGCAATCTGCTTGCCGTCTGGAGACCAGTCCGGACTATGAGCGCCATTTTGCCTGCTTGTCAAAGCGCGAGCCTCGCCTCCGACGTCGGCTGTCGGCAACAGATAGATTTGCGGCTTTTCGCCACGCGCCGACACAAATGCGAGTTGCTTGCCATCGGGTGACCAGGTCGGTTGACCGTCCTTGTTCCCTCTCGTCAGTTGAATGGCATCGCCGTTATCAAATGAATACAGCCAAATATTGCGTTTGTAGCCTCGTTCAATGGGATCCGGGGTCACCTTGACAAAAGCGACGTGGCGACCACCCGGGCTAATCTGTGGCTCTTGCACATAATGGATATTGTTTAAGTCTTCGGCAGTAATCGGGCGTCTATTGTTCGTCATGTTGAGTCCTTTGATTCATCGGAAGTTGCTTATACGCTGCAAACCAGCGCGCAGCAGGTCGTTAAAGCCGTCCGTTTGTGCCAGGCAGGTGATAGGTATCGGTGGCTGCGGATTGTCGGGCATCGGACGCAACTGCAATTGCCACCAGCCGGTATCGCGCCAATCACCCGCTTTGTACCCGATGTTTTCCAGGATGCCGATTCTGCGGAAGCCAACAGATTCGTGTGCGCGGATGCTGCCGCTGTTAGGCAAGGCAATCACACCAACGACGTTGCAGTATCCTTGTGCGCGTAGGACCGCCATTAAGGACTCGTAAAGACCGCGGGCGATCCCCCGGCGTTGATACGAAGGATGGACGTAAACAGTTGTTTCGGCTGTCCATTGATAAGCCCTGCGCGCGCGAAAGGCGCTGGCATAAGCGTATCCGGCGATCTCTCCGTTATTGCAGCAGATCAGCCAGGGATACTGTTGCAAGGTCTTGCTGATTCGCTTGGCGATTTCGCGAGTAGACGGAATGTCTTGCTCAAATGAAATGTGGGTGTCGCGAACGATGGGTGCGTAGATCTGGCGGATTTTTTTGGCGTCATCCACTGTGGCGAGGCGGATTGTCACGCTCATGGGTCATCAAGCTTCGATTTCAGCTAGGGCATCGTCATTTTCCGGGCGCCAAACTTTGCTGGCAAAATCGATGAAGAGCTTGCCATCCAAATGATCAATTTCGTGCTGGAAGACTCGCGCCAGCCAGTCCTTGACGTGCAGGCAAATGGGATTTCCGTGACGATCCTGCCCAGTCACTTCAATGCTTTCGTGCCGGTCTACATCGCCTAGCAAGCCAGGTAATGAAAGGCAGCCCTCCACGCCAGTCAAGATGGTTTGGCTGCGCTTGATAATCTTGGGATTGGCAACCACGAACAAATTGCCGGCATCAGTACCATATACTTCTTGACTCTCTTCATCATCGGGCAAGCGGACCAGGATGATTCTCTGGCTCCTGGCAACTTGAGGGCCCGCTAATCCGACACCGGCTGCTTCTCTCATGGTGTCATACATGTCCTCGATCAGGCCTTGCAACTCGACGCCGAAGTCGCTTATTCGCAACGCCTGCTTGCGCAGGATCGGGTTGTCGGGTTGGATGATTTGCAGCAAGCTCATGTGCCGGTACTCGTTTCCAAATCAAATAAGTGCGCTATTCTAACAGAAAAACAGCGGCAAGCCACTAGGTGGATTGGTTGGGAGTGGTGAATATCAGAGATATGGCTGATACCGCCTCAGTGCAGTTGGCTTGCGATGTCTCAATCCGTGAACATTCGCTCACCCTATGAAAACACTATTATGCTACGCTCTGTCCAATGCGGATTAACAGGCGCAAGCAGCAGCAATCCTTGGCTCAGATTCATATGTTGCAAAAGCGCCTTTTGTCGCAATTCGTTTTTTTGCGCCACAAACACGCCACGGAGATTACCCTCGCTGCCGTCGAGTCTGCCTGCTGAATCTCCCGCACGCAAGCAGATACAGGTGTTTCGCGCTATACCCTAATGTTGTCCCGCGATTTTAGGCGATGCGATCAGGGCAAATTGAATGGAGATTTAAGAGGAATTGTTGGGGCTTTTGCGAGGGTATTGTGAGGGTATTGTGAGGGTTTTACGAGGGTGTTGCGAGGGCTTCGCATCCACGATTTTCACCACTCCCGATCTGTTTGGAGCAAGACATGGGTCCGTTCCTGGATTCCTATCGGGATTAGCGACGCAGCCGCTCGACATTCTCGTAGACACTGACCTGCGGCAGCGAATAGAACGCCCATGCCTATAATAGAACTCAAGCCTTCTGCTCGGTCGAACATAGCGGTTTGTCAAGAATGCGAAAAGGATGCCAAAATCAGAGTTTACAGGGAGTTTACATAGATGTTACTTTCTGAATAAGCATGTATGACATAATAGAGTTGAATCGTTCAGTTTTTCGTGAATTGTGTTTTGTCTTGCGCGTAAATCTTGGACAAAGGCGCGCTATTCCGGAGAGGCAAATGGCAGAAACCATACTGGTAGTAGATGACGAAATGCGCATCATTGATCTGGCTCGCATGTATTTGGAGCAAGATGGTTACCGCGTTGTCTTCGCCACCGATGGCGTCAAAGCGCATCGAATGATATTGGATGACGAACCCAATTTGGTGGTGCTAGATTTGATGCTTCCGGGAATGGACGGGTTGGAAGTGTGCCGGTTGGTTCGTGCTGAATCAGACGTGCCGATTATCATGCTTACGGCGCGCAGCGATGATATAGACAAAATCGTCGGTCTGGAGCTCGGCGCCGACGATTATTTGACCAAACCGTTTAACCCACGCGAATTGATTGCTCGCATCAAAGCGATCTTGCGTCGAACGGACCGCGCCAACCCTCGCGGTGACCTTCCAGACAGAATCAGCATCGGCAACTTATGTATCGATGGTCAGCGCCGGACGGTAGAAGTTGACGGCGTAGGGGTTGATCTGCGCATGAAAGAATTCGACTTGCTACAGACCTTGGCAGAGAATCCAGGCGTAGTCTTCAGTCGCGAAAAGCTATTGAATTTGGTTTGGGGCTACGATTTTGCTGGTGAGACACGCACGGTTGATGTGCACATCGCACACTTGAGACACAAACTACGTGGCATGGATGTTAAGATCGAGACCGTTTGGGGTGTAGGATACAAACTCGATGATCGCTAGGCGAATCCGATTTGCCTTTAGCCTGCGCTTGCGCTTGTTGACTTCATACCTGGTGTTGCTCATGGTAGCCCTTGGCGTGATCGCGTTGGCGCTCTTTGTGCTGATCGGCAATCGCCCAGCGCCCCCGGAACCTGCCTACGAGCGTCTGGCGGCATTGACACGAGGGCTTAATCTGCTCGATTTTATCGCCGATTTTCCTCGAGATGACAACCTCGCATTCATTCAAGAGCAGATCCCGGAGCTGCTGGACGCCTTCGCGCAATCGCGAAATGTGCGTACCATGCAGATCCGGCTGACAACAGAAGGACCAACGGTGCTCTACGATAGCGCAAGGCTTTTCCGACCCGGGCAGACCATCCATCTATTGGTGGATAGCTACAAGAGCGATCAATTGGCAAAAGTCATGTCTCGCGGGAGCGAGCAGTTTTTCGGCGGCTTTTCTGATTCCGGCGGCAGTGAGTGGGTCTATGGCGGTGTAATGTTTAGGCAGCAGCGTCTATTTGTGGATCGCCATAGTGATGATAGTCTCTGGGTTCTTGCGGAACCTCGTCCAACTGTCAGCCTGCAAGAAACGCTAGCGGACTTTGGCAATGCGCTGGCACCGCCGCTGATCCAGGCGGGACTTGTCGGAATAGTTTTTGCAGTGATTCTAGCTGCGCTAATCAGCCGGACCATCGCAACACCCTTGCAGCGGGTCGCCGCCGCGGCTACAGACGTAGCCAGAGGAGACTATTTGGTGAACGTGCCGGTAAGTGGACCTCCGGAGTTGCGTTCGCTCGCCGAATCCTTCAACCGCATGACCTCGGAAGTGCTGGCTGCCAACAATGCGCAGCGCGACTTCCTAGGCAATGTATCTCACGATCTCAAGACTCCCTTGACTTCAATACAAGGCTACTCGCAAGCGATCATGGATGGTGCCGTTGATGATCCTCAGGCGGCAGCGGAGATTATCTATGAAGAGGCGGGCCGTCTGAACCGCATGGTCGTAGAATTGACAGATTTGGAACGGCTTGAAGCCGGTCGTTTGTCGATGAAGTCCGAGGCGCTCGATATGTCGCAATTAGTCGATGCCGTGGTGCAGAGCTTGTTGGTCGTCGCTGAAAAGCAAGGCATTCAACTGGAGTCGCGTGCGGAGCGCGTACCGCGCATTGTCGGCGATGGCGACCGGTTGGCTCAAGTCTTGATGAACCTCATCAGCAACGCGCTGAAGTTTACGCCATCCGGTGGAACTGTGCAGGTGGTGACCCGCGAGCAAGTAGCTGGAGTCGCGGTGGAGATTCGCGACACGGGTATCGGCATCCCGGCTGACGAATTGCCGCGAGTATTCGAGCGCTTCTATCAAGTGGACAAAGCGCGTGGACCTCACCGAGGGACCGGCTTGGGCTTGGCGATTGCACAAGAGATCATTGATAGTCACGGGGGCAAGATCACTGCGCAAAGCGATGGGCGGCATCAGGGCACAGTGTTTCGGATTTGGTTGCCTTCGGCTGCGGGCGAGGGGGTTGTGAATGGCGATAGGGGCGAAAGGTAGGATCAGTTGCGGCTAGAATGGTATGTCAAGTTCTTGGTGTCTGCCTAGATATGCGAGATCGTCGTCGATTTTGCATCGGAATTGATAACCTTCAAATCCATGTTTTCTGATTCCAAACAACTTAAGTTGATCAATTGAAATGTCTTGGTAGTCTACCGTTCGTTGTCGTGTCTTGCCTGTGATGTCATCAGTTATGGCACATCTTATTTTTGTTCCTTCATAATTGGATCATCTTCAGGCAGATTGAACTTCAATATCACGTTGTCATCTCTCAATGTAATTTGGTCAATGTAAAGCCATTTCTTGAAGAAAACGGGTTGATGCCCAATCACCTTTATTCGATCTTTCCAGTCATTCCAAATTTGTGTAGAAAGTAGATTTCTAAGTGTTTCATATTCGGCTTGTGAGCGGCAGCAGATTAGTTTCAAATACTGAAGATTGATTCTCTGAGGATAAATGACCTCAGCCTGCCTAGCTGAAATTATGCAATTCCTATCCTCCGGAGTGAACCAATTATCATGATAAATGTAATCAAAAGGGAAATTTGCGAAGTCTTCAGCAGTCTTGTATGTTTGTGTCGTATGTCCTGCCAGAGTTCCGATGGAAAATTCGGAATCAGCAAGGGTTATAACTGAATGGAAATCAAATAGCAGGTAAATTGGTATGGGGCAATGTGCATGCAACGTTTGTGACTTCGTTGGACGGAATCCCTCATTATGATACAGAGTTGGGGTTCGGGGACGAAAGTAGAATCGTACAAAATCCTTCCATCTTTCTTCAGTTTGACCAATTATTTCTGGACTCGCGCTGTCAACAAAGTTCGAATCCTCTTTATCAACTTGTTTGCGGGAAAGTAAACTGCCGGATTTCAGTATTTTTACCGCGTTTTCAACTGCGGTGAAGTGGAAAACGTAATTTGTCCACCACCTGCGGCTTTGATCCAGTCTTCCTTCTACATCTGCAATAATTGCTTCAAAGTGACTCGCATCCTTTTTTCGAGGGGGTATCATGCCGTCGCTGCCTCGTGCAGCTCTAACGGGATTGATGCAAATACTTGAGACTCGGGAATCAACTGGATTCCAAGATCTCTAGAACTGATTTTGTGTTTTCGTGATAACTTGATGACTTTGATATATGTTAGTGAGCCGAGCATCGCGGTTATGTAATCCGCATATTTGTTTAAACCAACCGGAAACTCTTGTGAAATACAATATCCACTACTTCGTACCAATTGCCAAAAGTCTTGCAATGTATTATGTCCAATAATAATATCAATGTTTCCGTCCATGATAACTAGATTCTTGTTGGATTCATTGAGGTGAACCGAAAATGGTGAATTGGAAACGCTGGTGGCAAATTCTTGTTGACTTCGCGTAATGGAAACCAGATCTTCCCAAAATTCATTAAATGGGAGTGATTTGGGCTCATCTCTCAGCCAGCGTCTCATATTTGCAATTTCTCTGTGTTCAGGCACGAAATTGCTCCCTTTTGGAAAAACATGAATATATGCATCAATTGGCAATGGTTTCAGGTATTTCTCCATTAGTGGCTGTACCTGAGCGTTCCAGTCAAGTTCACCGTTCCCGCAACCGAGCATGGGAAACGACACGGACACGATACCCTTGGAATCATATGTGTCAACGAACTTTTTGAGGCCCTCTTCAATATATTCAAGCTTTGACTTGTTGCGCCAGTGCTTCTTCGTAGGGAAATTGAGAATCCATTTGTGCGACGTCTTGTAGAGCCACAGTTTTCCAACATCAAACATGCCGTTTTCACAATAATACTGATACTCCTGGAACATCTCTGGATAAACTCGTTTGAAAGTATAGGCGATACCTTTGCCCATTACGCCGACCGTGTTTACCGTGTTCACCAATACCTTTGCAGGACTTGTAAAAAGGTCGCCAACTACATAAGTTATCATTTCACGAGCCTCCTCTCGCCACCGCCTCCATAATCAAAGTATAGCCACTTCAAGACATTCCGAACACATCCTCTAAAGACGATGAGCCCTTACTAATAATAGAACAAAAGTTCGATACGATCAAGTGACACGAAATGTTGAACTGTGGTTCAATTGCCTAATTACCGGTCGTCGTGCCATTCTTGTCAAACGCCAGCGCCGGCATTCGCAGAGAAACCCAAACGTTGTTTCCCCGTTGAAAATAGCGATCCACACCCGTTCGCGCAATTAACTCGGTGCCATCATCCAACGCCAGACCCAAACGCTGATAATGCCCAAAAAACTCCCGCCACAGCACGGACGCTTTCTCGCCATGTTCCGCATGACCCACGTGAAGCGCTTCGGGTCGAATCATTAATTGCACCGCTCCTGATTTAGGATGGAATAGCTTAACCGTGCCCAGTGGACTTGCTGCCGTCAATCCCTCCGCTTGGCCGGGTAAGAAATTTGCTTCGCCGATAAAATGCGCCACCAGACTATTGATGGGTCGATTATAGATGATATGCGGCGTTGCCACCTGCAGTAGTTCGCCCGCAAAGATTACTGCAATCTCATCGGACAAGCTCAGCGCCTCTTGTTGATCATGCGTCACAAATATCGCAGTGGTCTCGGTTTCCAATAGGATATCCCGAACATCATTGCGAACCTGGGTGCGCAGACCGGTGTCGAGATTGGAAAAGGGCTCATCCAGCAGCAAGATGTCCGGGTTGGGTGCCAGTGCCCGCGCCAGTGCCACGCGCTGCTGTTGACCGCCGGATAGCTCATGCGGCATGCGCTCGGCAAATCCTGTTAAGCCGACCAATGACAACATCCGTTTGACCTGCCTGTCGCGGTCCTTGTGCCGATTGCGCAAGCCAAATGCGATATTTTCCGCTACGTTAACGTGGGGGAAGAGCGCATAATCCTGGAAGACCATGCCGACCTTGCGCTTTTCCGGTGGTGTGAAATGCCTGTCGTCCGCTACGACGCGATTGCCGATCCGGATGAGACCGCTGGTAGGCTGCTCAAAGCCGGCCAAGAGGCGCAAGGTTGTTGTCTTGCCACCACCGCTCGGTCCGAGGATGGTCATGAACTCGCCAGCCTTCACCCTGAGCGTGACATCTCGCACAGCGGGCACGCCATCGTCAAACAGTTTGGTCAGATTGTCGGTTTGCAGAGAGAATTCCATAGACAGGGCAACGTGCAAAGCTGGGTGGGAAAGTCTAGCATAAGGCAAAACCTGAAAGCATAAAGGGGGAAACTGAGGTGACCCCTTAGAAGCTCAAGATGAATCCCGATTCTATTGTGAAGACGTATATCAGGCCGATTGTCATATCGTGAATGCCGACAAAACGCGACTACAGGCGCCATGATTGGCTGGCACTCCAATGCTGCGTATTGCCTTGCGCGATAACAACGCCACTCTAAGATACTGTATCTACTCGCCGAAGAATGATGCCCAAGGCGAAAGCAGATACGACGATCAATAAGAGTCCCGGCAAGGCAACCGAGGATAAGAATGCTTCGTCATAGGCGCTCCAGATCCGCGTGGCGAAGGTGCGAAATCCAATTGGGCGCAGAATCAAAGTTATTGGCAGTTCTTTCATCACATTTAGGAATACCAGCGCCAAACCCGCCAGGATCCCGCCCCGGGCCAACGGGACCGTGATACGGAGAAGTGCCTCCCGTGCGGACAAACCCAGGCTGCGAGCCGCTTCTTCGTAACGCGGGTTAATTTGCGCAAATGCACTGTGTGTCGCGCCGATGCTAAAGGGCAGATAGCGAATGGCATAACCGATGATCAGCAATGGAAGTGTCTGATACAAGCTCAACAGATTCTGCGTGGCGAAGAATACCAGTGCCAGCGCGATAACAATGCCCGGCAGCACATTGCCCGTATACGCCAGGTTAACCAGCCAGCGGTTTAATCGCGATGTATTGCGCATCGCCAGCAGTGCTAGCGGGAAGGCAGCAAAGGTGGCCGCAAGCGCTGCTACTGCGCTGACACCGACTGTATTTTGCATCAATAACGTCAAGGGCACATCGACCGGGTTAGTGATGGTGCGGCCGACCAGCCATTTGAAGAGAACCAGCAAGGGAATGATAACACCCACAAAAACAACCGAGGCGCAGAATAGCAAGGCGAGATAACGCCATTTTCCCAATTGTACCGTCTGCGATTCTCTAGTAGCGCCGATGCCAATACGATAGTGGCGACCACGATGCTGCAAATGGGAATGGATCAGCAACAAGACAAGCGTTGTGGCCACGAGCACCAGGGCTAGCACTGAGGCTTTGTCCATGCGATACGATTCTGTTTGAATGAAAATTGCGCGCGTGAGTGCATTGAAGCGCATGACTGCCACGGCACCAAAATCGCTGAGGCAATACAAGGCTGCCATCAACATGCTCGCGGAAAGCGCCGGGCGCAATTGCGGCAGCGTGATCTTGCGAAAGACCTGCCAGCGATTGAGTCCCAGGCTATGCCCGGCTTCTTCCAATGTACCATCGCTTTGTAGAAGCGCCGCGCGCACCGGCAACACAATATAAGGGAAGGTCACCACAGTGAGCGTTATCGTCGCGCCAAAGAATCCCTTGATGCTCGGCAAACGGTCGACTCCCAATGGCTCGAGCAGGCCTTGCAACATGCCCTTCGGACCGAAAGCCTCGCTAAATGTTACTGCAGTCAAATACGACGGGATGACCATTGCCAGCAATCCCAGCACCAGCCAAATTTGGCGTCCGGGCAGGTCGCAGCGGCTTGTCAGCCAAGCGAAAGGTACGCCAATGCAGGAGGCCAACAAGGTTACAGCAATCATCAGCGCAATGCTGTTGCCGACGATCCGCAAGTTTCGCGTTTTCAGCAGATAATCGATTCCTTCTTGGCCGGCGCCGATGGCGCGATAAATGATAAAGGCCACGGGTATCAATACCACGGCGACTACCGCGATGCTAACGATCTGCGCCATTTGTCGATTGCCGAATCGCAGACGAGCAAAGCCAGCGCTGTGGCTACGGTAGTTTTTGAGTCGCGATGGGACGATGCTCGAGAATTGCATAGTATCTTAAGGTGGTGGACGAAGCGTAGCCCCGCCCACGCGATAGTTTGACAAGCGTAATCTAATCCAGGGCGCCGCTTTCCTCGATCATTTCCAGTGTGCCTTGCAGATCATCCAGATTGGACAAGTCGATTTCAGGTGCTTCAATGTCTGACAATGCCGGTAGATCTACCAGCGGTTTGACAGTTTCGACCAAGGGATATTCGTAGGTTGTGCTAGCGAAATATTCTTGAGCGCTGTCGCTGAGCAAGTATTCCACCAATTGCAGTGCAAGTTCGGGCTGATCGCTGGTCTTCAGAATTGCGGCACCGGCGACATTGATCAACGAGCCGGCATCGCCATCGGGGAAGAAGTGCAAGCTTGCAGTAATCTTGGGATCTTCCGCCAGGAAGCGGAACAGGTAATAATGATTGACCAGACCGACAACGATTTCTCCGTCAATCACGGCCTGCACGATGGGCGTATTCTTTGCATATGCTAGTACGCCGTTTTCGATCATGTCCGCCAACCAAGTTGCTGCTTCTTCTTCACCCAACAGAAGGCGCATGGCAGTCACGTTGGAAACGAAGGATGCGTTAGTCGGCGCCCAGCCAACAAGGCCGTTCCATTCCTCGCTGGTGAGATCGAGGATGGATTCGGGCAGCTCGAGATTCATTTCTTCCAGCAATTCCGGACTATAAACCAGCACACGAGCGCGACCGCTCAAGCCAACCCAAACATCGTCAGGTGAAACAAAGGCGGAATCGACAACTCGGTCAAGGATTTCGTCGGGCAGCTCGCTGAGCATCTCTGCGGCAGCGAGTGCACCCAGAGCGCCGCCGTCTTGCGCAATGAAAACATCCGCCGGGCTGTTTTCAGCTTCGGTGAGAATCTGATTGGCAACGGCGCTAGTGCCGCCGTAAAGGATTTCAACTTCGATGCCGGTATCCTCCGTGAATTGCTCCAACAGCGGACCGATCAAGCTCTCGTTGCGACCGGAATAGATCGTGAGAACATCGCCGTCCGCAGCCAGTGCCGGTATGCTGAAGATACCCAGGCAAAGGCAAAATAGGCCGCAGATAAGATAAACGTGTTTGCTGGACATAAGTCGCACTCCTTGCGAATGTTCCAAATCCCGTATAGGATTTGAATAGGTAAACGGTAGTCGAACTGGAATGTGAATAAGGGTGATAGCTTTTCTATTCCGTTCGACTCCCTTTTTTTACCAGAGTACTTTACGGCAAGTCCACGCTTGTGGTAAATTTCACGTTTCCACAGATATCAAAGTAGAGTTATAGACCTGCGCAACCAGAAGTTAATCGGCGCTGGGCGGGAACTTGCAGCAGGTTAAATATTCGCGCTTGATGACCGATTTCGGCGAATCGGGAATCTCCGTAAACGGGCAGGCGCGCCTCCTGCTAATAAACCTAGACAATAGTTGCGTTTGGCAATAGAGTGAAGGCGCGACGCTGGCGAAGTTCGCGCTACGGAGTTTTGGATATGTCCAATTGGTGGGGTTCACGGAAGAGTGTCTCTTCGCGCCTCGTGTGGGAAGTTGAGGCGATGAAAGCCACGTTTGGCAACACCTTCAAATTGGTGGTGCCGCCCTTTGGTGGCTTGCTATATTGGCAAGGCTCTGCCGAGATAAATATGAGCATCCTCGATAGCCCCTTTCACAACCTGAAACTTGTCTATCCCAAAGAATATCCCAATCGTCCGGCGGAGGCTTATTGCATCAAGCCGCGCATTTATAGCGAGAAGCACCAGTACGAAGATGGGCAACTCTGCCTGTTTAATCCTAAAGATGGCGAACAATACGGCTGGAATCCTTCGAAATCCACGGCTGTGACGGTCGGAGGTTGGGCGATCCAATGGCTGTACGCCTATTACACCTGGCGTTCCACGGGGAAATGGCCAGGAATAGAGGAACGCATAAAGGCAAGTACACCTTTGCCACGCCGGCGGAGACGATAACCATGCAATCGAGGGATGAGCCGGAAGCATTCAAGCTCATGCAAATGGAAATCGAGTTTTTGCGCAAGCGCTTGCGAGGAATGGCGATGATCTCACGCGGAATCGTACCCAACCTGGTTTTATCAAGGCGGGCGGTGGGCAAGATGCTTTCCGCGGCGAGCCAATACCTGGCCGATGAAACCGGCGAAGCGATGTTGGGCTTTATCATAGAGGACGACACCCCCGAAGGACTACCAACAATCTACGTGTTGGATACGATTTCACCCGATGAGACAGCTATCCGGCGCTCGCACACTTTTCAGCAGGGTGACGCACAGCAAGACGAAATTATCTGGTGGCTGCAGGAAAATTGGCATTTTCATCGAGAGCGTCATCGGGGGACGGAAGTCTTACCCGATCGCTTTGATGTTCCGTTGCGGTATTTGGGTGATTGGCACAAACAACCCGGTTCAATGATTCAGCCCAGCCATGGCGATCTGATGACTGCTTTATCCTGGCTGGATGACGACGAACTGGGCATGGATTATTTGCTGGTGCCTATCATCACCGTTGGTCATGCGCAGATCATCGGCGAATCCGATTTGTCCGTCAACTACATAACGGTGCCCATGGAGAACGGAACCGATATGCGAGTCGACTGGTGGTACATCCATCGTGATGTTCGCGTATTCCAGCCGGTCCATCCTCAGATTGTTTCCGAACATGAGTTGCCCAACATGATGAAGTATGGCTGGCACGTGGTATTGCCCGATCGCCTGAGCAGCGAGACCCTGTCCTTGGCAGACGATGGCTTGCTGGTACGTACGCTCTTTTATGAGTGCGACGGCGAGGTGCCGCTTGAGTTTTGCTTTTTTGCTATTCGTCAGGGCGCCAGATCCTTTTTGCTCTTTGTGACGCAACACGATTATCCGCAGTCACCGCCCCGAGCCTATCATGCGCCCTTCGTCAATGGGCTAGATCTGATGGATCCTGTAGCGACTTTCCAGAAGTTGTGGGATGTGGCCACCCCGGTAGACGATCCCGAAGGATGGGAATGGAACAGCAATAAGTATTTGATCGATTACGTGATCGCGATCGAGGTTGATTTGGGATTGCGCCTGCCTCCGAAACTGGATATCCCGGTCTTGCTCGACGAGGAAAGCAGCAACGAACCTGGTCAGGGAAACGTAGAAGAAGCGGTTAGTCAGGGCGCGTTTGACGGAAATGAATCCGGAGACGACGAGTCGCCAGCCTGATGCTTGTCAAAAGCGCGAGACGCACCTGCTTTTCGCAGGATGCAGGCAGGTAAACAAAAGGTCACAATCGCGGGACGATTTCATCGTAAAAGTATAGGGCACGAAAACATGAGCAATCTTTGGGAACGCGTGGAGCGCTTAATCGGTGCGGAAAACCTGGATCGGCTCGCCGAGAAAAAGGTAGGCGTCGTAGGCTTGGGTTCCGGCGGCGGCTTCGTCGCGCTTGGCTTGGCCATGAGTGGCGTCAAAAAGTTTGTTCTGGTGGACAAAGATATTCTGGAGCAGGGCAATGTGACCCGGCACGTGGCGGATATGCGCTATGTCGGACAAAACAAAGCGGCGGCTGTCGCCGACCTGATTCTCAACCGCAATCCCGCTGCGATGATCGACCTGCGCGAGGGTTGGATTGAGGATCATTGGGATTGCCTGGACGATTTGGACATTTTGGTCGTTGCCGTCGACAGCGAGCAAGTCAAATACATGATCAATGAGAAGTGCCTGGAAAAACGCTTGAACGCATCCTATGCCGGTGTCTATGAACGTGGCGAAGGCGGCGATCACGTAATCATTAGTCCCTACAACGGTCCTTGTTACGCCTGCTGGTCAGAAGCCACGCGAGAAGGCGTCAAAGTCGCCATGAGTCCGGTCGGCGACCTGGATTACGGGATGATCGGCGAGGCAGGTATGCTGGGAACCGAACCGGGCTTGTGGGTAAATGTGACCAAAGTGGCCGGTATTCAAACGGATTTGATCCTCAACGAGCTACTTCGCGGTGGCAACGCCTACGAGCTGATGCCGGCTAACACCATAATCGTCGCCAACACAGCAATCGACATCATTGAGGGCCATGACAGCGATGCGCACACCAGCATATGGGTAGAAATCCAGCGTGATCCCGATTGTCTGGTCTGTGGAGAGAGGCAGACTCATGGCGTGGGCTTATTAGCAAATGAAGATGAGGGCGGCATTTCGCTGGACGATCTGGCCGCCTCCGAACTAATGCCCGATATAGTCTTTGAAGAGGATGATTTGGAAGATTAAGCGAATTCAATGCCATCCTGCCATTTGTCGAGGAATTCGCAAAGCGCGCGACGATGAGTCAGGCGCTTTTCTATTCTAAAGGGCTTATGGTAAAGCGGACTATCCCCTGCTTCCGGCGGATGTCCATCATCCTCATAGTAGAGTTGGAAACCGTTCTGGATGGCGACGCGATAAACTCCGGCGTCAAAAATTGGCGCACGATATTGCAGTTTTCGGATGCCAATGCTTAGCATGATCTGCGAATCGGCATAATGCGCCCAGACGCCCAGCAAGTCCAGCGTTTGATAGCCATGGTATCCCTTGTTCTGATACCAGATGACCACTGCCGACCAGGCAGACCTTCGCAAGGATTTCGGTCCGTAGCAGAGGATGCTGTCATAGCTACGCTCCATCAACGGAATCAAGCTGTCGTAGGCATTGATCAAATTGAGCGCGCTATCCTGCGGCGTCTGCGGCTTGTCGACCGGTGATTTGCTGCCAAAGGGACCGCGACTGGCGATCTTGTCCAAGATGTCTTGGTAGCGTCGGTCATTTTTCGCAAGTGGCATAGCTTGGTTTGGCATCCTCGGTTTTCACTACTTCAACCTGTCTCAACTAGGAACTGGCTCACCACTGTCTGAAACAATCGCGGATGCTCCATGTTTGGTAAATGAGCGGCATTTGGGATTTCAACTTTCATTCCATGATGCAAATGCTCAACCATATAGTCAGCAGCAGCGCACAAGTATGGCAGATCATTTTCGCCGACCACAACCAGTACTGGCATCATTAACTCCCGGAGTCGTTCAATACCAGATTTGTCAAAAGACTTGCGGATGAGTGTACCCAGCTGCTTGATTTCGTGTCGCGCGACCAAGTTCGCCATTTTGTATGCCTCTTTGCGGATTTCCGGATCCAGGTCGGCAGTTGGGCGGCCGAATCCGTCAAACCAGATCTTCATGTCGATCTCGGCTACCTGATCGATATCTCCGTTTTGGAACGCCTGTTCCGACTGGGCAAAAAGCTCGTCAGGTTCCTCTGTTTCAAGTTCCAGGCCATCTGGGGCGCCTCCAACCAGAATCAGCGATTGTATTTTCTCCGGATGTGTCCAGGCGAAATCCATTGCCAGCCCGGCACCTATCGAGGATCCCATCAATATGAGCGGTGTCTCGACATCCAGCGCCGTCAGCACGGCGGCCAAATCGTCGTGAAGGTTGAATTCGCCTTTTACGGGCTGGCTCTTCCCATAGCCGCGCATGTCAAAACGGATGACACGATGCGTTTCGCTGAAAGCTAAGAATTCGTTTTCCCACATGCGGCAGTCGGCAATGCCGGCATGGATCATGACGATGGGCTTGCCGGTCCCCGCGGTTTCGTAGTAGAGGCGGGCATTGTTGATTTCAGCATAACCTGATCGCGAAGTAGTCATTAATACCGCTTCCTTTGCTTCATCAAGTCGCATGTTGGCCAGAAAATATGAAATATCAAGATGTGATCGCTATCGGACCGGTTGTGGGCGTGGTATCGCGCTTCCCGGATGCCTTCTGGCGCTTATTAATCGCCGTCCAAACTTTGCCAAATAGCAGTTTGGCATTCTTGATGATTAGACCATAAAGGCTGTGTATGACAATGGCAGGGTCGGCATCCCCGGCCCAATTGTCGCGGAGGATATCCTCCCACTCGCGGGGATCAACATCTTTTACGCTTAGCAAGCCGTGAAGGACGAAAACCAGAACGCCAGCATCGTCTACCAGACCCGCAGCGCCAACCAGCGCTTCTGGGATCAAGTCGACCGGGCTTAGCACATAGGCTGCGGCCGAAACCAGAGAAGCTTTGAACTGAGGTGGTACTCGTCGATCGGCAATCAGTCCCACACAGAGCATGAACAAATCGGGCACTAGTAACAAGATATCCGCCTTGTCCGAGTTGCTGTTGCGTTCAACCCATTTACGTATGCCTCTACGCCACCTGCGATACCAACTGCGCGCTCTCTTTTGATCGTAGCTTGTATCCTGCGTAGCTTTTGGAACGAACATGTTCAGCCTCCACGAGAATTTGCCAGTCATCAATTTGAACACCGAAAAGCAATACTGGTTTCTAACTTGCTCGAGCAAATTATAGTGAAATGCAGGCCAAGAGAAGCCCTCAATTCTTGGGGAACTTGTCACTCCAGTGCAACCGTCGCCAGCTCAACGCCTTCGCGCAGCACCTTTTCGTAGGACATAAAACTGCGATGGATATGCATGCCCACTTTCTCATACAAGGCGACGGCATTGGTCAAGCTCTCGCCATCAACACTCAAATTCACCCTGCGCAGCCCACGATCCCAAAAAGACGCAAAACTTTGATAAAGCATCGCCTGCGCTAGCCCGCGCTTGCGGTATTCTCGCCTCACACCCACTATGTCAATCAAGCCGCAACCAGGATGCCGATAATCCTCCTTCAGGCCGAGCAGGCAACCGGCTGCAATCCTCAACTCTTTATCCACCGTCAAGACGACGAGCGACGGGTCGAATTGTTCATCGTTATTGAACCAGTGGCGAAATTGTGTCAAGTCTTTTTCGAAGGGCTCCTCAACGTAACCGTAGTGGTCGGAAAAGGTATTGCGAAAGACATCGACAAACATAGGCAGGTCTTCATCGTGACGGTAGGGCTGGAATACCAGTCCGTTTGGCAATTGCGAGACGTTAGGGCGCTCGGACATCTCAATTCGCATCTCGTATTCTGACCGCATCGCCTTGTAGCCCGCATGTTTCAGCGCAGTTTCGGCGAATTCGTAACCCTGTGGAACGTCAGATTTCAAGCTGACCCGTGCTTCCGGCGGGCAACGCTGCATCACTTCACGTCCCTTTTCCTCCGCCCAGCGAAAGAGCTCATCGCTCAAGCCTTGGCCGTGGAAATCCGGATGTACGCCCCAGTTGACCCAGGGATAGACCGGTGTCTCTGCTGTGGCCCAAAGGATAACGTATGCCGCCAAGCTGCCATCTTCGGCGAAAATCCCCAGCGATGAACTTTCGATATCGAATCCGGGTTCTTGCCAAAACAAGAGCGTATCGTTGGCTCGGAACTGCTCGTCTGTACCAGAGCAAACGCCGATTGCTGTTGCGGTACGCGTGAATGCATTGACATCCGTCAAGCGTAGGGGACGGGCTTCAAACTTGGATTTGTTCATGTTGTTAGAGCCTCAGTGATGGATCGTTACATTGAATGGGATTGGCTTAGCTGCCTGTAAGACGATTTTTGTAGCAGGCAGGCCAGCGAGATCAAGCAGTAAGCTGATCTTCCCGCGGGATTATAGAGGCTAAAAGTCTTGCTTAACAGTGTCCTTGTTCTGCGGTATGATTAGCATGTTTTGACCGGCTTTACGTAGCGAGGTATAGATGAATACAACAACAAAACGATTCACAGTGATTGTCGGAATTGTTATGACATTTGCGATGGTCGGCAGCTTGCTCATTCCGCTGTTTTCCGGACAAGTTGGCTATACCGAAAACCTTGCCGAGACGCCGGGCCCGACACCCTTGCCCGAGCCCACCTTTCCGCCACCGCCTGATATTTCTGCAATAGATTTCGACAGTCTTTATTTGCATCAGTCGGGATTGTTTACAATGGCGGTACCGACCGGATGGGAAGCGGGTTCCGATAGCAATACTCCGGATGAGTTGCGCGCCAGCTTGAGCAATAGCGATGCACAGAGTGTGGTTGAAGCGCGTATCATCAAGAATTACAACGGAATCAGTAATGCCGGTGAGCTTGACGCGTTTTTTGGAAGGGACTGGCTGAATCAGTCTTGGAGAGAGTACTGGAATTGGGAAGAGACCAGTCGCAAGATTACCGATGACGGTCACGTCGTCATCGACTTCAATTTGCGGCGTTCGCGAACCTACTTTATAGCACGGCAAGAATCTTGGCTTCAGAACGGCGAAATCTACAGCGCGCGTGTAGTCACGGCGGAAAACGCCCCTCAAGCGGTCAAATTCTTGCTCAGTGGTGTCGTCAACAGTTTACAGCGCCTCGAGGTGTATCTGGAAGCACCCTTCGGCTGGAACGGCTACTTCGACAATTTGGACAAACATATGATCCGTTATCCGAGCGGATGGCTAATCACTGACTCTGCCGATGGACTTCCGGCGACATTTGTCGGCGAGGATGTGACCTTGGCCTTAGAGACGCTTGATGTCGCCTTGAGCAGCGAGACCGATGCGATAGACTGGATCGAGGAGTGGCGAGGCGGAGTCGAGGCGGTGGCAGTGGAACCGGCTGAGGTCGGCGAGGCAAAGGGTTATCGGATTTCGTATCGTCTTACTTCTTTGGATGGAGACATTGAAAGCGGCTTGGCAATTGTACTGCACGGCGCGGACAATAGATTGCACGTTGCCAACGCCCGAATTGGTGGCGTGGACGTAGATTTGCTGCAGGTCAATGCCGAGGAATTTGGGTTAAGAGCCGTGCTGGATTCGTTCCGTCTCCTGCCTTGGCTGGATGTGACGGTAGGCTAGAGGGCGGATAAGGGCGAGCAAAGACGGTAGATCAAGAGGCGATACGGCAGTTATGCAGCAGATCCATGAATTGCGGCCGGGTTTGTATACCTTGAATGCCGCACAACCGGGTCTTGAGGTGCGCGCCGTAATTATCATCGGCGATAGGCAGGCTGTTGTTTGGGATACCTTAACTGAGCCTGCCGCAATGGCGTCGCTTCATTCACTGCTTGGCGCCAAGCCATTTCATGTGATTTACAGCCATGCCGATTGGGATCATGTTTGGGGAACTCAAGGCTTCGTGCGCGAGCCGCAGACTATCGTAGCGCATGAAGAGTGCTTACGACGATTCAGCGATGACGTGCCGCAGACCCTGCTTGATATGCAGTTGGAAACACCGGGCAAGTGGGATAATATCCAGTTGCATCCTCCCCGGCTAACTTTCAGATCGCGGCTGGCGCTTGATTTAGGTGGCGTGATGCTGGAATTGCATCATTTGCCGGGTCACACCGAAGATTGCATCGTCGGGTGGCTGCCGCAATGGGGTGCCCTGTTAGGCGGCGATGCCATTGAATCTCCTCTGCCCGTAGTCAACGACGGCGCTAGCGTGGCCGTCTGGCTGCGAGCATTAGAAGTGTGGGCGGAAAATCCCGCAGTGAAAACGGCCATCCCGTCACACGGCAGCACGGCAGGTCGCGATTGCCTCGACATGACTGTCGACTATTTGCGGCGTCTGCAAAACGGTGGTGATTTCGCTTTTCCGTCGGATCTCGCCCCCTTTTATCAGCAGACTCACAAGAAAAACCTCGAACTTGTGCGTGGCGACAAATGCCGCGATGATTGATATCCTGCCTGATCTCTTGGGTAACGACCTGGCAATTGTCTTTTGTGGTACCGCGGCCAGTGCGGTTTCGGCTCGGAAGCGAGCCTATTACGCTAATCCGAGCAATCGTTTCTGGTCCGCCCTGTATGCTTCGGGCATAACGCCGCGGCTGTTTCATCCTGACGAATTTCGAGAGCTCCTGGATTTGCGAATCGGATTGACGGATCTTGCCAAATTCGCTTTTGGCAACGACCATGACCTAGTCTCCGCCGATTACGATCCAGCGGCTTTGAACGCAAAAGTCGATCAATATCAGCCGGAAATCTTGGCATTTACCAGCAAGCGTGCATACAGAAGTTGGAAAGGTGTCAAATCCAACCAGCTCGTGGAATATGGCTGGCAGGTTGAGCGAATCGGCAGGTCGCGGATTTTTGTCTTGCCATCGCCCTCCGGTGCAGCCCGCCGCTACTGGAATATCGCGCACTGGCAAATATTGTCCAGTGAATTCAAAACATTTGCAGGTTCACGGTAAAGTGTAAGATATGCGTGTATTCCGAAACGCCAAGCTACGAAAACTGGGGATAGAATTTATGCCGCCACGGACGGGCGACGCCGGCTTCGATTTGTACGCAGTGGCTGAATATCAAGTGGATCCAATGCAGCACGTATTGGTGGAGACCGGTCTGCACTTGGAAATCCCTACGGGCTATGTCGGCTTGGTAAAAGATCGCTCAAGCGTGGCGTCGGCCGGCATGCATACAATGGCTGGTGTGATCGACAGCGCATATCGAGGCGATCTGAAAGTCTTGCTGGTCAATCTTGACAATTCCACCTATTTCATTGAGCCCGGCCAAAAGATCGCGCAATTGTTGCTGGTCCCGGTGCACGCAGAGCAGGTAATGTTCGTAGAGTCTCTTGAAGACTTGTCCGCAACGACGCGGGGCGCCGGTGGATTCGGTTCTACTGGCAAGTGAGGCGAATACGTAGCACCAGCGTTAGAGGTTTTCAGCCTCAAAATTACGGCTGCCCCCGTCCACCGTTATCACTTGACCGGTGATAAAATCCGCCGCATCCGAACATAGAAACAGCGCCACTTGGGCAATATCTTCTGGCCGTCCGATTCGCTGAAGCAAGCTATGCTGTGGTGAAGCCGCTGGCATATCGTCCTCATTGATGTTGCCGGCGGCTATGGCGTTCACGCGAATATGGTGGCGCGCCAGTTCACGCGCAGCTTGCAGTGTCATACCAATCATGCCGCTTTTGCCGCTGACAAAGCCAATACCAGCCGGAAGTGACTTTTGATAGCCCGCCGCAGAAGCCAGGTTAATCATACAGCCGCCGCCTTCGTTCGCCATTACCCGGCCCACCAACTGCATGCAAAAGAAGACACCGGTCATGTTGACTTCGATTTGTCGCCGCCAATCCCACTCATCGATATAGAGCATCGGCTCGGCTTTAAAGATGCCTGCCGCATTAACCAGGATATTGATCTCGCCCAACGCATCTCGCGTTCGCTCAATCATATTTGCAGTCTGAAAGCGGTTGGAGATATCGGCTTGCAGTCCAATGGATCTAACGCCGTACTTCTGGATTGTTTGGGAAACGTCCTCGGCACGTTCGACATTGAGATCGATGGCCGCTACTGCGGCACCGCTCTTGCCGAGCGCCAGGGCAATCGCACGTCCGATGCCGGCGCCGGCGCCAGTGACCAATGCGTTTTGACCGGCTAAGTCGACAGTAAAAGTCGGCAAGATGATACTGACCGACTAAAAAGGAATGTCGTCGACTGAACCGGGCGTCTCAGTGTAGTTCGACGCGCGGTCGTCCCGAGGATTGTCGGCGCGACGGCCACCGCTTTGGCTGCCTCCAGCTTGATAACCCTCGCTGTCTCGATTTCCGCCGCCTAGAAACTGTACATTGCGCGCGGTAAGATCCAACGAGGCAGCGGCTTCACCGTTATTGTTCATATAGCCACGCGCCGCCACATTGCCGATTACCAGGACTCGCCTGCCTTTGGCCAAATATGTATTGCAGTTTTCCGCTTGCGCGCCCCAAACCGCAACCCGATACCAGGTGGTTCTTTCTTGCTGCTCGTTAGACTGCCGATCTTTCCAACGTTCGGAAACGGCCACACTGAAGTTGCAGACAGCACGTCCGTTCTGCATATAGCGGAGCTCGGGGTCACCGCCGAGGTTGCCTACTATGATGGTTTGATGCCAGCTCATTGTGATTCGCTCCCTGTAAAACTATTCGATTATTATCGTCAATTGTATATGCAATTTGGCCTGACAGTCCGTGCGCCGACGACTCTAGAAATACGCGCCTAAACCAGATGTTCCAGCTTCTCCTGCAAGATCTTACGGACGATGCCCGGATCTGCTTTTCCACGCAACTCACTCATGATCTTGCCAAACAAGGCATTCATCACCTTTTTGTTGCCAGCTAACAGCTTCTGTACCATTTCATCATTTTGGCTCATGACCTTGACGATGGCTTCCTCGATGATGGCCTTGTTGGAAATCTGCGCCAGACCACCTTCGTTGACTATGGTTTGGGCATCTTTTCCGCTGCTCCACATTTCGTGAAGCACTTTCTTTCGCGCAGTGTTTTGGTTGATGATTCCTATATCGACCAAGGCCAGCAAACCGGCAAAGTCCGCGGCATTTATCGGAATCTTGTCAATATCCTCGCGTTCAATTTCCTTGGCTTTCATCAGGCGAAAGAGATCGGAGGCAATCCAATTGGCAGCCAGTTTCGCATCGATACCGGCGTCAACTATCAACTGAAAATATTCCGCGACTGCGCGTTCGGCAGTTAGTATACCCGCATCATAAGCGCTTAAGCCCAGTTCTTCGCCAAATCGCTTCTGCAGAGCATCCGGCAGAACTGGCAATTGCTGTTCGATCTCGCACACCCACTCGCGGCTGACTTCAACGATCGGCAGATCCGGCTCGGGAAAATAGCGATACTCGTCGGCGCGTTCCTTATAACGTTGAATTGTGATCTTCTGTGTTGCTTCCTCCCACCCGAGCGTGGCTGGTTTGACTGTCTCCCCGCGGTTATAGAGCTGAATTTGGCGGCGCGCCTCGTATTCTATCGCCTTGACCATGTTGCGGATGCTGTTGAGATTCTTAATCTCGGTACGTTCGCGCAGGTCGCTGTCGCTCTTGTGTCGCACGCTGACGTTTGCTTCGAAGCGCAAGACGCCTTTGGACATATCTCCGCTGTTGACACCCAGGTAGCGCAATATCGAGCGTAGCTTGCGGGCGTATGCCTCGGCTTCTGCCGCACTGCCAATATCCGGTTCAGAGACGATTTCCAGCAGCGGAACGCCGGCCCGATTGTAATCCACCAGACTCCCGTCTAAGGAATGTGTGAGTTTGCCAGTATCTTCTTCCAGGTGTGCGCGCCGAACACGTATAGTTTTGCTTTCTCCGTCATCCGATTCGATGTTGACGAATCCGTTGACGGCCAAAGGCCGATCGTATTGGCTAATTTGATAACCCTTGGGCAGATCTGGATAAAAGTAATTCTTGCGGGCGAACTGATTGATCGGCGGAATCTCGCATTTTAGCGCCAGTCCGACCATGATGCCGTACTCCATCGCTTGCATATTGACTACCGGCAGTGTGCCAGGCATACCCAATGATAAAGGATCCACTGCAGAATTGGGACGCGCTTCGACACTGTCAACCACCGGACAAGAACTGAACATCTTGCTGTCAGTTTCCAGCTCGGCATGGACTTCCAAGCCGATCACCGTTTTCCAATCACTCATGAACTGTTTCCTACTGCGAATGTCACCCACAAGGAGAATTTAGCACACAAGTTCTTATTTGCAAAGGCGGGAAATCATGAGAAATTGTTGCTGCGAATGAGGGTGGCAAGATATGTTATGATAAAGGCGCGAGTCGCCATAATTCAATGCTTTTCGCGGAGAGCGGAGAAGCGGCTAGACTGTAACGGGAGAACCAGAATGTCCGCAATGCCTGTCGAACGTCAATGGATTGCCGAAGACTTTCTCGAATGGGAGAGTCAACAAGAGTTGAAGCACGAGTTGATCAATGGAGCTGTCGTCGCTATGATCGGTGTGAGCAGGGCCCACAACACTATTGCAGGAAATCTCATCGTTGCGCTAAGAAGTCTACTGGCCGGACAAAGTTGCAATGTCTTTTTCAGTGACATCCGTGTTCAAGTAGACGAAGTGTCAACTTATACCTATCCCGATGTGGTCGTGGTCTGTGGCGAGCCGAAATTCCGCGAAGATGTCAAACCGGATACGCTTATAAATCCGCTACTGATTTTCGAGATTTTGTCGCCGTCTACTGAATTGATCGACCGCAACCGAAAGTTTGACCAGTATCTGCTGATGGATTCCCTTGCCGGCTACTTCCTGGTGTCGCAAGATAAGCCGAGAGTAGAAGTGTTTCAGCGACACGATGAGGGTTGGCTCTATCAAGATTGGACGGGTATAGACACCACGGTGGAAATCGCATCTTTAGAGTGTGAGCTTGCGCTTGAAGAAGTCTTCCAGAAAGTGGAATTCGCGGCGGAAACTGAATAATGGCGCCCCGGCAAGACTTGCAGGGGCACACCACTATTTTATGAATCTCTTTCAAGATACTACTAGGGAATCTACAGCCTTTGTCAAACTGCCGCGTTTGATCAAGAAGCGCTCCAACCGTCTCAGCGCTTCATGTATGTTTTCTTCACTGGTCGCATAGCTGGCGCGCACAAAGCCGCGTCCGCCAGGTCCGAAGGCGCTGCCCGGAACCAGGGCGACACGCTCCTGGAGCAAAAGCTGATCGCAAAAGGCCTCATCGTCGAAACCGGTAACGTCGATATTAGGAAAGGCGTAAAAGGCGCCGCGCGGCTCAAAGCAGGTTAAGCCAAGGCGATTGAATCCATCGACGATCAGTTTTCGCCGCCGGTCATAATGCAGTCGCATGAATTCGACATCGTGCTCGCCAAATTCTACCGCTTCCAAGGCTGCGACTTGGCCCATCGTTGGCGCGGACATGATCAGATACTGATGAATCTTATACATGGCTTCCGTGAATTCAGCGGGTGCAGTGACATAACCGATGCGCCAGCCTGTCATGGCGTAGGACTTGCTCATTCCACTTAAGACAATGGTGCGCCCGAACATATTGGGCAGAGTAGCAAAGTTTATATGCTCGATACCATAAACCAGCCGCTCATAGATTTCGTCGGATATGATCACAAGATCATATTTCTCGGCGACGGCGGCCACCTGCAGCATGTGCTCCAGCGTTAGCACGGCGCCGGTTGGGTTGTTGGGATAGCTGAGCAAAATGGCTTTCGTGCGCTCTGTGATGCTGGCTTCCAGTTGGGCACCGGTCACCTGGAATTCGTTTTCCACTGATGAAGGTACCATGACTGCGGTCCCGCCGGCCATCTCCACCATCGCCGGGTTGGCTACGAAGCAGGGCTCTACCACCAGCACCTCGTCGCCTGGATCAAGCAATACCTTCAGTGACAGGAACAATGCCTCGCTGACGCCGACTGTGATGAGCACTTCGTTTTCAGGTGAATAGCGCAGACCATATCGCCCTTCGATATGCTTGGCTATCGACTCTCTCAGCTCAAAGATTCCCGCGTTGGATGTATAGCCAGTCTTCCCGTCATGGATGCTCTGGATGCCTGCTTCTACGATATGCGGTGGCGTTACAAAATCCGGTTCACCGATACCGAGCGTAACGACATCGTCCATTGATGCGGCAATGTCGAAAAAGCGACGGATGCCGGATGGACGCAGGTTTCGAACACTCTGGGAAAGAAATCGGCTCATCTACCACTCTCCTTGGGATGGCCAAGCGCACTGTTTATATCACGGATTCGCTGCAGAACTATCCCACAGCCACTTCCAATTATGTCAAAGAATATCGTACAATGTGTAGGAATCCCGGAGTTCATTCGCCGTTTCGGTGCTTAAGCTTCGATCAATTTGTAGGAATCGCATGTTGACTTGTCTCTTTCACTGGTTTCAGTATAGTGAAGCTGCATTAATATGGCGTTTTGCTGGCATTAAGGCGAGCGTAGTATCATTTTCTTAGACGCATCCTTGATTTCACAAATGTTGATTCAAACTGTACAATAGCGCAAGCTAACATTGGATTAGGTTGGATGACCTCAAAGGAGCGGACCGGGATGACCTTGCCCGAACTCAGAAACTGGGACGCAACTCGCGATGCGTTGCATCAGATTGCCTTGGTGCTGGGTGCCGTACGAGTCGCTTGTGTTGATCCACTGCCGAACGATGTGCAATATAGCATAGATGTGTCCTCGAGCGGATTGAGCACGTCCGAATTGAAAACCGGTGGTCAGCTTCATTTTGATCTCTCCAATTTGCGTTTGAGTTATGAACGCGACGATAGAACTCTGTTTGCAATTGACCCTGGAGGGCAGACGCAGAAGTCGCTGTTAGCGAAGCTGTTGGAGGGTTTCGCGGCGCAGGGCAGCGTGCTTGAGCCCTCTCTCAAGCACATTGAGCACGATACCGCATTGGAGATTGATCGTGAAACGGCGGCTGATTATCAAGTTGCGTTGAGCGCTGTCTATACGGCATTAGCCCGTTTCCGCGCCAAATTGTCAGGCTTCATGAGCCCGCTGGTGCTTTGGCCTCATCATTTCGATTTGGGATTCTTGTGGTTCCCCGGGGGAGGAATGGACGAGTACAAAGATGCGCAGATGTCATTTGGCTTCGCTCCCAACAGTCCCGGCCTTTTGCGCCCATATTTTTATGCCTATTCATGGTCGCCTGATTCAGATTATGTACAAGTTCCTCTTCAGCCACCGGCGCAAGCGATAAGCGAAGGTTATACTGGCTTGTACGCTGCGTATGAAGATTTGCGTAGCGCGCCAGATTTCAGTTCTGTGGTGGAAACCATGCTAATGTCCTATCAGCGGGCTGCCTTGGCGAGACTTTAGAGATACCGACGCAGTCAAAACTACGACCTTTGCAAGTGTGTTACGTAAAATGGTTCAGATTGCGTTCAGCTTTTGCTAAGGGCGAAGAACAAGATATAATTGTGAAGACCGTTCTTAACAAGCAAGGTCTGATAACATATAATCAGTTCAAGGTAGCGTTCATGCAGAAACTGGGAAAGGAGCGAGTAGCGGTTCTCGCTTTTGGACCGCTGCAAAGGTGAAGTATGAGCAACGAAGAGAATATCCCAAACGACAATATCGATGATGGCGATGCGCCGGGCGGCCCCGCCGATGGTTCACCGGACGATATGGGAGATCGCTTGGAAAGATTAGGCGGTGAACCGGCACCCGCAATTACACCGGAAGAATTTGAGCGTCTGCAAAAGGCGGGACAAGTTCATATAGACTCTCGCGGGCGTGTCCGTACCGCGCGGCGCAGCGGCGCAGAAGCAGGTGTTTCGCTTCGCAAGCGTCGGGCTTGGTATGGCTAAAGCCGAATATCGTCAATTGCACAATTCGCTATTGGAGCGCCTGCGAACAAGGCATCTTCTCGAATCCCCCGGCGTGGAAGCAGCCTTTACAGGCGTTCCGCGCCATCTGTTTTTACCGCAATTTGATCCTGCCATCGTGTATCAAGACGAAGCAATCTCGCTGAAAGTTGGCACTTCCGGCGAAACGCTGAGTTCGTCGAGTCAACCGACTATGATGGCGATCATGCTGCAGCAGTTGCAGCTGGCGGCTGGCATGAATGTCCTGGAAATCGGCACGGCCTCTGGCTACAACGCCGCACTTATGAAACACGTGGTCGGCGAAAACGGTCATGTCACTTCGGTGGAGATTGATCGCGAGTTGGCCGAGCAAGCGCGCGATAACTTATCGCAAGCCGGATATAGCGACGTACTGGTTGTCGATCGGGATGCCGTGAGCGGATACGAGCCGCGAGCGCAGTACGACCGAATCCTTGCCACGGCGGGCGTCTGGGATGTGCCGCGCAAATGGCCGCAGCAGTTGCGGGACGACGGCAGGCTGGTCGTGCCGATTTGGCTGGATGGCGTGCAGGTCAGCGCAGCTTTTGTCGCACAGCCTGATGGCACGTTTTTGAGCATCGACAACCGGCCCTGCGCTTTCGTCTATTTGCAAGGATTGGCGGCTGGACCCCGGGTACGAAAGAGAGTGGGCAGCACATCTATGGAGATCCTGGCCGACGACGTCGATAAGATCGACACCGCGGCTTTGCACCTGCTGATTTCCGACGATCTTGAGATTCATCGATTGGGCGGGAACCTGAAACGGGAAGATTTCTGGTTTGATTTTCAGTTGTTTCTTATGCTCAACGAACCGCCGCGATATGTGTTTGCGGTATATGCAATCCCTCCCGGAGAAACAGCCTACGGGATGGAAGGAAGCGGCATTCTGCTGTTCACACCGACGAGCGTCGCCTTCGCCGCCTACGAAGCCAGCGGAACGGTACAATGTTACGGCGGCGCGGCAGCCTTCTTGAAAATGCAATCGCTCTTTGAGCAATGGCGCAAGCAGAAGGATGCGCTCTTGGATCGTATGCGATTGCGCTTGATCCCCAAGACCTTGGGCAAACCCGCCGGCAAGACTGGAAAAGTTTTCGCTCGGAATGACCATTTTCTCCACGTATGGCTCGACGAATAGATCTCTCTCACGTAAGCCGGGCACTTGACTTGCCCGATTTCAATTCGGCGAGAGCGCGTCTGCGCATGTCTCCGGTTCCGCGGGGCTGGCAGAAGCGCGATGGCGTGCCGAAACAAGCGGCGGTCATGATTTTGCTTTATCCCGAAGAGGACGAGCGATTGCATCTCGTCTTGACGCTGCGACATACCGACTTGCGCGGACACAGCGGGCAAGTGAGTTTTCCGGGTGGACGCCAAGATCCGCGCGACAGGAATCTGACCGAAACTGCCATCCGCGAGACCTGCGAAGAGATCGGCATCTGTGCTGACACGATAAGCGTCATAGGTAAATTGCCAAGCTTTTATATTCCGGCCTCGCATTACGATGTGCATCCGACCGTCGCTCTCTGCGGCGCGCGGCCACAATTTGTTGCCAATCCGACGGAAGTGGCGACGATCTTTAGCTTCGCGCTCGAAAGCTTGTTGCATTCCCGCTATAAATGTGAAGAAAGACGTTTGATCCGTGGGCACGATGTTCATGTGCCCTATTATGCGATGAAAGGGCACAAAGTTTGGGGAGCAACGGCGATCATGTTGAGCGAGTTGGAAGAGCGTCTGCGCCAGGTCTTACCCCAAGAAATCCTGATGGAATTGAGATAAACGACTGATGGATTGGTTCCTGGCCGCGATCATCTCCGCTTTCGGTTTGTCTGCACAGGCGCTGGTTTTTCAGCGCTTGCAAAAGCATTACCCAATCAATACTTTCATGAGTTATGCCTGGCTGGGGGCGGCCGTGGTGTTGGCGATCTTGTTTTTGCGCCCGCAACATTATCAGGCGATTGGCCGCAACCTTCTTCCACTGATATTGTCCGGCATTATGAGTATGACTGGCAATTACGCCTACAATCGCTCGATCCGCCTTCAGGGCAACATCGGATATGTAGAAGCCGTGATGTCCTACCGCCTTATCTTGACTTATGTGTACTCGCTGATCGCACTTGGTGCGCTATTCGAGGGTAACCGTCTATTGGGCATGGCATTGATCGCTGCAGGAGTTTTGGCTGTTTCTGGCGCCTTTCGCATGAATATGAAGGATATCCGTCCCGCCTGGGTCAGTTGGGCGCTGTCCGGCGGATTGTCATTTGCACTGCTTTCGATCTTTGTGCGGTTTGCCAACGATGATGGCGTGAGCGGCGAAGTTTCGCTAATTGTCGTTTTGCTGGTTGGGGGGATCGGCTTTCTGGCTGGTGCCGTACGAGAAAAGTCTTCACTTAAAATCGAGCTGAAGCACGCCTGGATCATCGTCGCAGTTATCGCCTGCGCCGTCGTGGGAAATGCAGCCCTGTTCGTCGCCTATGCCAAGGCCTCCAATTTGGCATACGCCATCGCCATCGACAATTCGCGGATAATAATCTTGTACATAATTGGTTTGACGATGTTCAGCGAGACTTGGATGCGCTCCAAGGCGGTTGGCATCGCGCTGACCTTTGCCGGCATTGTGCTGCTGGGCTAAGCTCAATCTGCCCAGACAAGTATTGGCCGGGTATTTCGCTTAACGCTGGACCGGCGCACTTGTGTGGAAAACCATAGGTTGCTATGCTTAGCTTATTGCGGGATTGATACACGTATCCTCTTCACAGGCGAGTACACAAAAAGACACCAAGATGGATAATACAATCGTAGGCTTCCCTTTTTTGGCAGCCGGGACGGGTGGGGCGGTTGGCGCTGGCGAATGGAGCGCCTTGCTCCTATACATAGTCTTCGCCCTTGCCGTGTCCTTTCTCTGTTCGATTTGGGAAGCAGCAATGCTGTCTACGCCCGCGTCTCATATCGAGTTGCTGGTGCAGCAGGGCAGCGAAGCCGGCAAAATTATGCAGCGCTTGCGACAAAACGTGGAGCATCCCATCTCCGCGATTTTGACACTTAATACCATCGCCCATACGGCTGGGGCGGTCGGTGCCGGTGCCGAAGCAGATGCTATATTCGGCAGCGAGTTTTCCGGCATTATCGCCGCCGTTTTGACTCTGCTCATCCTCGTGTTTTCCGAGATCATTCCCAAGACCTTGGGTGCGGTATACGCCAAGCAATTGACACCCTTTACGGCCTATTCTTTGCGCGTATTGCTCTTCGTCTTCGCGCCGGCCGTGTTCGCCTTCGAGTTCTTGACAAGGGCCATGCGACCGAACGAAGACGCGCCCACAGTGACACGGTCCGAATTACAAGTAATGGCGAGAATCAGCGCTGAAGAGGGTGGCATTCAAGAACGCGAGAATCGCATCGTTTCCAACCTGCTGCAATTGGCGGATGTACAGGTAGAAACGATTATGACGCCACGGACGGTGGTAATGATGTTTCAACAGGAACAGACAGTGGGTGAAGTGATGGAGCTGCACAAATTCTTGCCGTATTCGCGCATTCCCGTATACGGAGAATCCGCCGACGACATCAAAGGGTACGTCCTGCGCCACGAGATCTATAAGCGGGCGGCAGCCGATGAGTACCAGTTGAAAATGCGTGAGATCGCCAGGGAATTACAAGTTGTGCCGGAAACAAATACTGTTGCAAAAGTGCTGGACGAGTTTATTGTCAAACAAGATCATATATTCCTGGTCATAGATGAATATGGCGGAACCGCCGGCCTCATCACACTCGAAGATACGGTCGAAACCTTGCTCGGTATCGAGATTCTCGATGAATCGGATCGTGTCGCTGACTTGCGACAACTGGCGCGGCGTCGGTATCAAGCCCAGCTTGATCTGCTGGAAAGAGCGGCGGGTGGGCAGACGCGCCAATCAGATATCGACGACACTTTGCCAGAACACCCCCTATCCTAACTCGTCTGAAACATGTCGGAATTATTTCTGCCTCTGAATAACCCAAACTATCAATTTGATCTCTTGCTGGAATTCGTAAGGCGAATCGCCTATCCGGCGCGGATGATCGTCCGAGACGGCGCGCTTTGGCGAGTGACTGCGGGTCAGTTGCTGTCTTATCGCAAAGAGGGAGATTCAATCGCGGTCCGTGGCGCCGGCTTGTCTGCCGAGAATGAAAACAATGTCGACAGGAGCTCCCGCCATGTTCTTGGCATCGACCGTGAACTCGCTGCCTTTTATGATTTCGCCGCTTCTAACAAACGACTTTGGCATATCATTGAACCAGTGGCCGGCATGCCGCTCTTTTGCACCGAGACAGTCTTTGAAGCCCTGATCACGCTTATTATCGAGCAGCACATCACTTGGAAAAACGCCCTGCGCGCGCAACAAACCCTGATGCGGATTCTGGCTGCGGCGACGGCGACGGAAGACGCACAGGTCTACGACTTTCCCACGCCGCAATCCCTGGCGAAGATGACCCGGGAGTCGCTAAAGTCCTTAAAGATCACCAACCGACGCATTGATCTCATTATTCAGCTGGCTGGTGACGCTCTTTCCGGGCGCTTGGAAATCGAGGGCTTTTGTGATCTGGATACGCAATCGGTTTACCAGCGCCTTCTGTCGGTGAAGGGCGTTGGGCATTGGACGGCGGCAAATGTGCTGGGACGCGCAATGGCTCGCTATCCTCACGTAAGCCACAACGATGTTGCCCTGCAGTCCGCTGTCAATCACTATTTTGATCATGCGGCAAGCAAGAAAAGCGCGCAACAGGTCACTGACACCTTGAACAATTACGGTGAGTTTGCGGGCTTGATTGGGCATTTTGTGCTTTTGCGCTGGGTGCTGGATCATTATCCGGTGGCATATTGATCTGGCGCAATGTCCGTCTCGCTTGTCCAACCGACGGAAATGCTGCGCTTACACGCTTATTGTCCTGTCGTGACTTGCAACAGAAACTCAGCCAGAAAGCTCGTCGTAGAGCAGTTCCTGGCAGAGCGAAGGCAGCACGGTTTCCGCACTTTCCAAGGTGAGTGAGGCTGCGGTGACTCCGAGCCGCATCGCTTCGTCGATGGGCACATCGTTGAGGATGCCAAATATGACTGCGCCGGAAAAGGCGTCTCCAGCGCCAGAAGTATCTATGACTTCGCTGTGAATCGCTCGAATGTAGCCGCCGCCACTGCTGTCCGCATAGGCTAGTCCCTCTTCGCCTAGCGTGACGACAGCGATGTTGGCACCCAGGTTAACCAACTGTTGAGCCGTATTGATGGCTTCTTCGCGCTGTGTTGCAGGCTCCGCCAACTGGCAAAGCGCGACGGTCTCGCTAGCGTTGGGCACGATCAGATAAAGATTGGAAATATAGTTGCATAATCGGCTGGCCATCGACGGCGATGTCGGATCGGCGCAGACGCGTACACCATACCGAGATGCCAGCTCGAACATGGTGTCGAGCGTTTCTTCGGAAAGGGTGGCGTCAATTACAATCAGCGACGCCTTTTCGAAGAGCCATTCATGCTCCATCAAATAATCAGAATCGATATAATCGACAATGCTGAGGTCGTCAAGGCGTGTTATCCGGTCGGCAGAATGATACAAGAGTAGAGATGCCGCTGTACGCGCGCCATTTACTCTTAACATATGCCGGCAATCTATCCCTGCGTCCATAGAATGCGCTACCAGTTGCTGCCCCATTTCGTCATCTGCGATGGCCGAAAGCAAAACTGTATCGACTTCCAGTCTGGCGAGATTTTCCGCAATATTGCGGGCGACGCCACTGACGGATCGGTAGATGTTGCCAAATTGGCGCTTGCCGGTGCGCATTTTGTCTGTGGGCATACCGCGCAGTTCCAGCACAGCCGAGCCGATCACTAATACATAATCGCCATCCATGTGAGTTTTCCTTCTGAACTTATCCAGCGGAACTGGAGGCTGTAGTGTCCTCGGATTGATTAGCTTCGGGCGGTGGCGGCTGTGTGGGCTGCGAATTGGGAATGGCTGTATTCTGTGGAGGCGCGGGTGGCACATCGACACCCAAGGTAGCCGGATTCAAGCCGGAATCAGCCACGGCAGCTTCGACCGGTACATCGCCGGCACAGCGGAATCCGATCCAGCGTTGGCTAGCGCTGGGGTCCCAGGATTGACGGTGAATCGCGCGGCTAAAAAATGGCATGCTATTCCAGGATCCGCCACGCAGAACCTTCTGTAAGCCGGTTACGGGACCAGTCGGGTTCACTGTTGTGCCCTGTGCCACGCTGGTCTGATAATAGCTATCACTATACCAGTCGCTGACCCACTCCGCCACATTGCCGGCCATATCGTAAACGCCGTATACACTGACCCCTATGGGAAAACTGGCAACCGGCAAGGGACCCGGATCAGCGTCCACGGGGCGGTTGGTCTTTGCCAAGGCATTATCCCAGACGTTTCCCCAAGGGTAGATGCGGCCGTCATCGGCGCGCGCCGCGCGTTCCCATTCCGCCTCTGTTGGTAAACGACGGCCGATTGCTTCACAATACTCACGTGCGCCGTACCAACTCATGCCATAAGCCGGATATTGGGGCAGGATGCCGGGAATACTGTAGTTCGCGCTATCAAATAATATCGGCGCATCGGTACTTTCATTGCGTGTTTGAATGCAAGGAAAACCTGCGCAACCATTGAGATGGCTGCCCGGACCGCGCACGTTGAGGAATGCAACAAACTGCTCGAAGGCAACTTCAGTCGTCTCCAGCATAAAGGGATCGACGGTGACAAGATGCGCGGGATAGGAATCTTCGGCATATGAGGCTTCACATACTCCGCCATCGCGTTTGCATTCTTCAATAGCTTGAACGACCTCGCCTTGCAAAGTGCCCATAGTAAAGGTGCCACCGGGTACAGACACTGCCAAGCTGCGCAGCAATTGCAGAATCTCTGGCACTTGGCTGACGCGCGGAATTGTCGCTACGGGCACATTCGTTTGGATAATTGTGGCTTGTTGCACCGGTTGCACAGCCACCGATTCGACGTTACTTGAGGGTGCAGAGGAAGATGTAGAAGGAGCGACGGCGACCGATTCCAACCCTCCCGCGACCAGCGCCGGATCGGGAGTGGCCGTCACAACGCGAATCTCGGTGCGCGCTGCGACGGTTGGCTCATTGGGGTCTTCGGTGGCGGTTAGCACAACATGTACAACCGTTGTCACCACCTGCGGTTCAGGTGTGGGTAGGACTTGTTCGAGCAGAGTCCCCTCGAATAAGACTGCGATCATGATGCTTAGCCCACAAAACAAACCGGGGATGAAGCCGATTATTCCCCATTGCCACGCGGCACTGCGATGGCGCCGTTTACCGATGGGTCTGTAGGACATTCACCTTCTCCTGATCCCTTGAATTTGTACAATGGACCAAAGTGCTAGACGATATAGGTCACGTCACTGGCGATCGCCGCGCTATCCTTCCATGCACATGCACCGAACCAACATTCGCGGGTAAGCTAAGTTCTATCTGAAAAAGCGCTAATTCACAAGATGAGGTTAAGGGTGAGGCCAGTGGGAAGCATCTGCAGTAACTTTAGCGGATGACGCCAGACGGGACCAGGATCGGTAGGAAGGATGCCTCCGCTTGACAAGCTACGACGCGAAGATTAGGCTTGATTCAGATAAAGCTTCAGGAAAAGTACAAGTGACGGGTTTAGGTGCCAAGCCACTTGCCTCGCCGGTGATAATGCGGGACGGGCTGCGGACGGTGAATCTGCGCACGGATTTGCGTCCGCTGGCGGATTTGATTGAGCTGGTATTCGCCGATGCTATGGATAGCAATGGACGTTCGGCGATTCGCGAGATGCGCTACTTGAGCCACATGGGTTATGGCTTGCATCTCGTTTCGCGGCTGAATGATCTGGCCTTGGGTATTAGCCTGGGATACGTTTATGTCCTGGATGACAATCTGGTGGGCAATGTATCGGTTTATCCGGCCGGATACCCCAAGGGCATGGGCGATACCTGGATACTGGCAAATGTCGGTGTGCATCCCGCGTATCAACGACGCGGTATCGCAAGTGAACTTGTTGGCGCGGCCGTAGAAATGATCCGCAAAAGACGCGGAAAGCAGATAGTTTTGCAAGTCAATTGTGACAATGTCTCCGCGCTGCGCCTGTATGAGCGCCACGGTTTCATCTTTGAGCGGGCTTGGCGCTTATGGCGTCGCAGCGGGTTTCTCAAAACCCCGTTTTCCGGAACGCGCGACTTACACATCACACGGCTCCGGCGCAGCGAATGGGAGTCCGAGTTTGCCCTGGCGCAGGCTGTCCGGCCCAACTCGCGCGGTGGTTTGGGTTGGTTGAAGCCAGTACACAAGACCTACTTCCGCGTGCCGCTTTGGAAGCAGTTGCTGAATCTGTTTTCCTTGAACAACACCGAAAAGCTGATAATCCGCGACGAGAACACCGATGAGATATTGGCGTCCTGCTGGTTGGAGAGCATGGTAAGCAGTAGCAATATTCGCCTGCGTCTGTTTGTCTTGCCAAAAGTCGAGCAACGAGACTACGCTGACGCGTTGTTAAGCACTGTGCTGGCTCGCTATCCTCGCTCCACCATCATGATAGAGCACCCTCATGATGACGAGATTGTGAATGATTTGCTCAAGTATTGTCAGTTCAAGGTAAAGCGTGACCTATGGCATATGCGTCATGATCTATAGGCGACCAGGTTCCAGAAAACAATTTAGAGAGAATCGCGATTTGCGCGAAAGCGCGGCGGACGGCTAGTTTCCGCGCTGCGGTCGGGGAGCGTCGTCTGGCTACTCTGTCGAGGCTCATCGGTGACGACTTTGCGCGGCAGTCTTGCCGGACGATTGCGGTCGATATTTTGTGTAGCCCGGGCGATCCCTTGCGCGGAATCTGCATCGACAACCGAATCGAAGGACGGATTGCCTGGATATGCTGCAGTGGCAGGGTCGGCGGGCCCGCCATCAACGGTTTGACGCAGGGTTTGCAGATTGGCCGCGCCCAAATATTCGCCGAGAATCTGGCGTTGTTGTATCGCGTCGTAGCGGGCGCGTCGCTGCTCCTTACTGTGTTGTCGGCGCGAAATCTCTTGCTGGATTTCCTGCGGCTTTGAGACTTTCTGGAAGAGCTTGTGCTCGTCGGCGCCTATCAACGACATGCGCACATCGCCGTATTTCATGATCGCGGCGAAGAATCCTGTGCTGACAGACTCCACGTTGTCGATGCGTTCCACCAAGATCTGATCTCGCAGATTCTGCAAGAAAAATGGTCGCTTGTGTACCAGGGTAATCGTGTCATCGGAAATAATGTAAATATCGTTGCGCCAATCCCAATCCAGCCAATAAAAAGTAACAGCGCCAATCAGTAAAGCGACCATACTTACGGGAAAAGTCAAGATACGCAGGTCCAGGGTGACGAGCGTAAACGTCAGCAACAGTGCCGTCAGCGCAACAAGCACCACCATGATCGGGACAAAGGTGTGCTGCATCCAGACACTGATATGCTTGCGATAAACTATGTCACCATTGCTCATCATAATGCGCGTACTCAAGAAACCGTTTGTTCCAGGAACAGGCTTCGGCGGTTTGGCATCAGCCGATGCACTGATCAATTCCTCCTCGATGTTGGCTTCGCCAGCCGTCCAGCTCTGCAGCTCGGCACGGACCATATCGTGATGGCGTTTTGCCTGGCGGTTTTCAAAGTATTGGCGATTTTCAATGATGAGTTTCTGGAATTGTTCTGGCCGCGGCATAAGATCCAATTCCAGATTGCCCTGCGATCCGGCTGTCTTGATGACAACCGTGCCATATCGGAAGAGACGCGCGAATGGATCGTACGCGGGGATTTCGAAATTGATCTCGTGCACGCTTTCCAAACCCACCTGCGTGATCTGCTTATGCATCGACACGATGGTGCGCTCGATGCGAATGATGCGCTGATCAGTTACAATGATCGCATCGTTGCGCCACTCGGCATACCAATAGAATATGGCAATGCCTGGCAGAAGAATCGACAAGCCAAGCAGTGCCACGGTGACGAGCTGTGACTGTAAAATTACGGCTGCAATCCACAGCAACGGCATCGCAAACAATGGCAACCATGCCGAACGCAGAAACGACCACCAATGTCGATGCGTGTGGATCAAAACCTCTTCATCGTCGCGTTGCTCGGCAAATTGAACGTTGAAGGGCTGTTCCGATTCGTCGGCTGCAAAGCCGAAAGCGCTGCGCAAGTCGTCGCGCTGCGAAATGAGATTGGCGAATTTCGCTCGCGTTAGCCTTGCCAGTTTCACCGGTTGCGTTGCCCGAAGTGTCGCCGTTTGGGTCACTTCGTCAAATAAGGCTTCGTGGTTAATGAATTGATTGAGGGCAACGCTGGCCAAGGGTTCTTCACTGCCGTCGTCATTGATCTGGAAAAGCATCGCTTTGCCGGACAAGACGATCAAGAGCCCTTCGGACGGTTGCCCTTGTACAAATATCTCTTCGCCGGATTCATAGTTTTTCAACGTCAGCGCAGAACTGAGCCGACTCAATTGGGACGGGCTGAGATTGGCAAATATCGGGATGCTGCGCAGCAAGGATTCGCTGGTGTCGTGCATGCAGGGACATTCTCGTCACGAGCTTTGCATTAGCGAATTATAACATGATTCCCTTAGCACTGCGCTTCGTCCGTACGCGTCGTCAGGATCGCAGCTAGCCATTTCTTTGCCACATGTGATTCCGGCATACGATATATCAATTGGCGAATTTCTGATAAAGCGTGTTATACTTGCTTTGATTTCTAATTATTGAGAGTAGGAAAAAACGATGCCAAACTTAGGTCCTCCCGAGCTAATCATTGTTCTCATTATTGTGGTGCTCTTGTTCGGTGTCGGCCGTGTATCGCGAATTGGTGGCGAACTCGGTTCGGCGGTCGCGAATTTCCGCAAGGGATTGCAAGAGGGCGCCAACGCAACGCCTGAAGAATCTAATCCGGCTGAAAACGCCTGATTCTAACGACTACGTTATTCGGATTAGGAGTGCAGGGCGCGTTCAATCAGATCCGAGCTGTTTAGGAATTGCTTATGCTCGATGCCCGACGGCACTTTCAGATTGTAAATCAGTGCTTCGCGGTTGTAGCGACCAATGCGGACGCTAAACTCCAGCTTATAGCGCTTCCAGTCCTCTTCTATTTCGACTAAGCTTTTGAGTACCGCGACAGATTGCGCAGCCGATTTGTCTTTGGCATATCGCGCCGCGCGCTTGCGGATTTGTAGCCGCAGATCTTCTTCCAGTTGATCAAGAGCATGATCCGCAGCAACCCAATCCGGCAATACATTGTTGTCGTTCATGATCTTGTGAGCCGCGCGTAGTTCGGCAGGCGTGTGGCTCTCATCTTGAATCTGCAAAGGCCTGCCGGCGCCGGGCAAATGCGAGATATCGCCATCGCCGATAACACCCTTAACCAGTTGGTCGACGATGTCTTGCCATTTCTTCATCAATAATTGCCGTGGGCTAAACTGCTCTGACCCAATTGCAGTCATTCCAGCGAAATGATTTCGGGGATATTCAAAGTCTTGCGAACTTGTCCGTCCGCGTCGGTAAGGGTAAGTTCGTCACCTTCTTCCCATACGCTTTCGTCCCGCCCCCAAAACAGTGCATAACCGGTGCTTGTGCCACTCCGCGTGTAAATAATGATCTCAACGTCTGGAAAAAGCAACAAATCGGGAAACTCATAGCTGGCACCGGAGGAATCGCTCAGTGTCCATCCCGTGATATTCAGTTCCCGCCCGTCGTTGCGCAAGTGGATGCCCTCGGCTGTGATATCACCGATTCCTTCAATATCGGCGATATTAATTGCAACTTCCCCTGTCGCCGATGTTTCTACCGAAGTTCCGGTTCCGCCCGATGAAGAGACCAGTCCTGCAACGTTGCAACCTTCGAGCGGGACAAGCAGCCTGTCACCGACCTGAAGGCTCACTGCGCTTTGGAGGGTCAAATTATTGACTTCGAGCAAAAGATTGGGGTCGGCACCATAGCGTTCCGCGACACCGAAAGGTGTGTCGCCACTGACCAGCGTATGATATCGGCAGTTGTCGGAAGTAAAGATATCGCTTCCTTCAGGTGTTGGTGTACTAAGAATCACATCGACAGCGCCAATTTGCTCAGCATCGATCGTGGCGATAGTCTCGGCTGTACCGGATCCAGCCAGGCCGCTTGGCAGGTCGACTTGTCCAGCCACGTTTCCGGCCGGCACCAAAGCCTGAATCGCTGTCGGGGCGGGAGTAGCCGTGATGATAACTTCGACGGTGATGATGATGGGAATCGCATTTGTGTCGTCATTGTTAACGAATAGCTGGAGTGCCATGTATACTCCAGCCACGGCGGTGATGAAGGTCAGGATCAGAAAAATGATTTGCGGGAGAAAGGAATTTCGCCGTTTGGGACGTTGCCTCTGGATCATGTGCAATCACTTTCTGTCAAAAGTGCCACGGCCGACGTAAGCTACACTCTAGGCAACAGTCCGGGCCCATGCTCAGGCGCGCCATCGGGCGAAGTTATCTTGCAATACTAGCACAGGGCTTGAGCACTGGCAACGAATTCTTGCAGTTCGTTGTACTCTTGTCGACAATGTTAAGTTACAATCGCTGTCGTATTGATGCGAGCCGGAGTGACGCCACTAGATGAAGGTATTGCTAGCCAGTTCGGAGGCGGTTCCCTTTGCCAAAGTCGGTGGACTTGCCGATGTTGTGGGGTCGTTGCCAGCTGCACTTCGCGAGCAGGGCATTGAAGCGCGAGTGATTATCCCCGGATACGGTTTCATTGACCACTTGGAATATAAGATCAAGCAGCTTTTGAGCTTCGAGTTTTATCATCGCCAGGGTATGAGTGAGGTCACTCTCTACACCTGCGAATACGATAGCATTCCATTCTACTTGCTACAGTCGCCGCCCTATTTCGGTTTGGAAGGCGAGGTCTATACCGATTGGAATTGGGATATGGAACGCTTTGTTTATCTCAATCAGGCCCTTATGGCGGCACTCCTGCAATTGGAGAAGCACGTGAGCTGGTTCCCGGATGTCCTGCACGTAAACGATTGGCATACCAGCTTGCTGCCTTTTCTTATCCGCGCACAGAACGATAGGCAGCCTTGGTCGTCTTTGGCCACAGTGATTTCGATTCACAATATTGCCTATCAAGGAAATCACGCGGGTGGGTTCTTGTTTCAGGCCGGCATAGACGGGCGGCAGCAAGCGGATTTGGTTTATTACGATTTGACCGACAACATGCTGGGAATTGGCATTGCCTACAGCGATAAGATTTCTACGGTTAGCCCACGATATGCAGAAGAGATCAAATATACCTATGCCGGTTACGAATTGGCGCCATTGATCGGCAAGCGTGAATCGGATTTGCGTGGCATCCTCAACGGCTTGGATACCAAAGTCTGGGACCCGGCAACAGATCCGCGCCTGTTCGGAAATTTTAAAATTGACAATCACGAAACTAAACGTCCGCTCAACAAGCGCCATCTGCAATCATTTGCCAGATTGCCCATTAAGCCCGAGACACCTCTGGTGGGTGTGGTGAGCCGGCTTGCCGGCCAAAAGGGATTCGATATAGCGCTGCCTGCTCTGCGCAAGGTTCTGGGTGGGCGTGACGTACAATTGGTGGTCTTGGGAACGGGCGAAAGTGAGTTGGAATATGCCTTCTGGCAGTTGGATCAGGATTTCCCGGATCAGGCCACTGCCTTCCTGCAATTTGATGGCGCTTTGGCACAGCAGATTTACGGAGGATGCGATATCTTCTTGATGCCCAGCCATTTCGAGCCTTGCGGCATGGGACAGATGATGGCAATGCGTTATGGTGCCCTTCCGCTCGTTCGCGAGACTGGGGGCTTGGCGGATACCGTGATCAATTATGATAATGCAGATGCAGCGACTGGCACCGGCTTCGTGTTCCAGTGGGAAGAAGTGGAAGCCGTAGAAGGTACACTCAATTGGGCGCTTGATATTTTTCGACAGCGGCCGACTGCCTGGAAACGTATGCAAACGCGGGGCATGGCTACCGATTTCAGCTGGAACAAGAGCGCGGGCGAATATATTCAGCTTTATCAGCAGGCGATGAGCAAGGCGACGGCGTAGAGGGGTAGAATGTGAAAATAAAAGCAGTAATTCTGGCAGGAGGCAAAGGTACCAGGCTGGGTGTGTTGACCATAAAACGTGCCAAACCGGCAGTGCCGTTTGGTGGCAAATATCGCATTATCGACTTTGCGCTTAGCAACTGTGTCAATTCTAGTGTCTTTGATGTGATGGTTTTGACGCAATACCGCCCGCACAGCTTGAATGATCATATTGGCAAGGGCCGCCCCTGGGATCTAGATCGATCTTTTACTGGCGGTGTACGCATGCTGCAGCCCTATCAGGGCAGCTTCGACACTGATTGGTACGCCGGCACTGCCGATGCTGTTGCTCAAAACCTAAACTTCGTGCGACAGGGACGTCCAGAATACGTACTGATTCTTTCCGGCGATCACGTATACGAAATGGATTATGACATGCTGGTGCAGTATCACCGTGACAAAGGCGCCGATGCCACCGTCTGCACCATACGCGTGCCGCTTGATGAGGCTAGCCGTTTTGGCATTGTCGATACAGGCGAAGACTACCGCGTAACGGCTTTCGTGGAGAAGCCGGACAATCCGCCGGGCAATCTGGCAAATATGGGTGTTTACGTCTTTAACTATGACGTTCTCGAGCGTGTCGTGCAGCAAGATCAAAGTGATGAAGACTCGGCGCATGACTTCGGTCACGATATTTTGCCCAAGATGGTGGCGGAAAGCATGAATGTCTTTGCCTATCCCTATGGCGGCTACTGGATCGATGTCGGGACAATAGATGCTTATTGGGAAGCGCATATGGATCTGCTTTCCAGCCCGCCGTCGCTCAATTTGAATGATCGCACCTGGGTGATCCACACGCGTAGTGAAGAGCGGCCTCCGGTACGGATCGGCACCGATGCTCAAATAGTTGACAGCATGATCACTGATGGTTCCGTTATAGGTCCGCGAGCTGTCATTGAACGATCAATACTGTCGCCGGGCGTGTTCGTAGGTCCCGGTGCGGTGGTCCGTGAGTCGGTGATTCTAAACGATGCCTATATCGAGACCGGGGCGGTCGTCGAACGCGCGCTGATAGATAAAATCGCTGTCGTTGGCAAGAACGCCAGGGTTGGCTCCTGGCAAGATATCGGTGACTTGAGAATCACTAGTCTGGGCAAGAATTCGCGGATTCCGCCGGGCTTCACTATTGGCGCCGGCTCCATCGTGGGTGCGGATTGCACGCATAGCGATTTTGAGCGCTTCACCGACATGAAGGTGCCCGCCGACAGCGATGTCTTATTTGATTCGCGGACTCGCCGAAAATAGTTGAGCGAGGCAAAGCACCTGCTAAAGAGTTGAGATCCAGGAAAGGCAAGGCATTTGAAGGCTAGCCAAGGGAAAGGCAATTAACATGATTAAGATCAAGATCGGGGTGCAATTGCATCCACAGCATGTCAGCTACGATGTATATGCCAATGCGGTGAAAACGACCGAAGCGTTAGGTGTAGATTCGATCTGGAATTGGGATCATTTCTTTCCCTTGTATGGAAAAGGCAGTGACAATCACTTTGAGGCTTGGACCTTGCTTACTGCCATAGCGTCCCTGACAGAACGTGTGGAAATCGGCACCTTGGTGAATTGCAACAGCTATCGCAATCCGGCGCTATTGACCCAAATGGCCAATACGCTGGATCATATCAGCAAGGGACGGTTGATCTTGGCTATCGGCGCGGGTTGGTTTGACAAAGATTATGAAGAGTTCGGCTACGAGTTTGGCACAGCTGGAAGTCGCTTGCGAGATTTGGGTAAATCGCTGCCGATTATCAAAGCGCGAATGAAAAAGGAATTACCGCCGCCCGTTCGTGATCCGATTCCTATCATGATCGGAGGAGGCGGAGAGAAGGTTACGTTGAAGCTGACGGCGCAGTATGCGGATCTTTGGAATGGTTTTGGTCCGCCAGCGATCTGGAAGCACAAAAACCAGGTTCTCGACAACTGGTGCCGCGAGCTAGGCCGCGATCCAGCCGAGATAGAGCGGACGGTCTCATTTGATCGCGAGAAAGATATCTCGGATAATCTCGACAAATACAAAGACGCCGGTTGCACACATTTCATCATGCCGACAAGCGTTCCGCCAGATTACGATAAGCTCGAAGCCGCGCTTGCCTGGCGCGACCGGGTAAACGCCTAAGTTCTTCCGCGTTCTCGACTGCGCAAGCCTCATTTGTATGCGTGGCAGTCCTCCCACTCACGCTAACGCCTGGGCAAATTTTAGAGAGGAAAAGACAGGCCTCCGCAAAGGAGACCTGTCCGTGACTCGATTAAGTCATAACGACACAGTTGTCGCTGCCATGAGGATTCGGCATGTAGTTGTCCGCCTCCCAGTCATTGTGCCATTCGTCTCCGTTGACCAGATAGCGAAACTGATATTCGCAACCTGGTTCGAGCTCCAGCACAGTCTTGAAGCGTCCATCCTTTAGCGCTTTCATCGGTGTTTCAGCTGCATTCCAATTGTTGAAATCGCCAACCAGACTGACATCGTTTGCCTTGAGTGCTGCCGCACTATAAAACGTAACCTGCACCACATTTCTGCTTTTGAGGAAACGTTTCTTAAGCATCAGGCCTATACCTTGACTACCGAGTTGTTTCCGCTGAAGGGATTGGGCACGTACAAATCCGCTTCCCAATCGTTGTGCCATTCGCTATCGTTGATGAGATACCGGAACTGGTAGGCGCTGTCTTGTTGCAAGTCTATCGTGGCCTTGAAGCGTCCATCTTTTAGCGCTGTCATTGGTGTTGCGGATTCGCTCCATTGATTGAAATCACCCACAAGTACGACCTTCTCAGCTTCCAACTCCGGAGCAGTGTAGAATGTTACCTTGCAGACGTCCTTGCTTTTCAAGTACTGTTTCTTTAGCATGTGTCCTCCCCAATTGATACACAAGCGCCATCGAAAAATAAACGACATTCTCATAATATCATAATGACGATTTCGATTGAAGTAATATCGTATGTATGCCCAACGTTCTATCGCAAGAATTGTTAGATGTGCATAGACTTCGCAGACTTATCTGCACATGGTGTCTGGATTTTTAAGGTTATTTCCGACTAGGTTTTTCCCGCATGACCCATGAGAATCGTGAAGAATCGCTGTAGATTCGTAGTGATTTGTCGCTAAAATGTTTACGTCGGATGGTCACAACAGAGGCTTACGTCAACGGAGCACAAACCATGGTACAACCTGTAGCGCGAGTAAAGGTCGCGCCAAAGCTGCCGCAACCACTCGGGCGCTTGCACGAATTGACCTATAACCTGCGTTGGGCTTGGGATCACGAAGCGATTTCGCTTTTTCGCCGGCTTGATCCCGATCTTTGGGAAGAGACACATCATAATCCGGAGTGGATGTTGGGACGCATGAGCCAGGAGCGTCTTAATTCACTGGTGGCGGATTCTTCATTCATGGCGCATTACTCGCGTGTTTGCCTATCCTTTGACGAATATATGAAGTCTCGTAATACCTGGTACAACAATCGCTATGGCGACTTGCAGCGACAGCCTGTCATTGCTTACTTCTCGATGGAATTCGGTCTGACGGAATGTCTGCAGAATTACTCTGGCGGCTTGGGCGTTTTGAGCGGCGATCATCTCAAGAGCGCCAGCGATCTGAATATTCCCCTGGTTGGCGTTGGTATTTTGTACCAGGAAGGCTACTTTCAGCAATATCTCAATGCCGACGGCTATCAACAAGAGTCGTATCCACTTAACGATTATGTGAATCTTCCGGTCACCTTGCAGACTGATGAAAATGGCGAACCAATCAAAATCTCGGTTCCACTTCCGGGTCGAGACTTGTACGCGCAAATATGGAATGTGCAGGTGGGTCGGGTATCGCTGTTTCTTCTTGATACCAATATCGAAGGCAATGCATTGCATGAAGACCGTAATTTGACGGATCGCCTTTACGGCGGAGATAATTTGACGCGAATACGGCAAGAGATTCTGATGGGCATCGGCGGTGTACGCGCCCTGCGGGCTCTGGGAATCGAACCGGATATCTACCATATGAACGAGGGTCATTCGGCTTTCTTGCTGCTGGAGCGCATCCGCTCCTACATGCACGATCACCAGCTCCGCTTTGAACAAGCCAAGGCATTGACCTCGGCCAGCAGCGTGTTCACCATCCATACCCCGGTTCCCGCGGGTCTGGAACGCTTCGGATTCGATCTGATCGACGAACATTTCACCGATTTTATGTATAAGCTGGGACTTTCGCGCGATGAATTTCTCGATCTTGGCCGCGAGAATATGGGCGATTATGAATTGTTTTCCATGTCGGTCATGGCTCTAAATCTCTCCGCTGGCTCTAATGGTGTGGCGCAATTGCACGGCTCGGTCTCACGCGATATGTGGCAGTGGGTCTATCCGGAAGTGCCGGTGCACGAGGTTCCTATACGCGCGATTACCAACGGCGTGCATGTACAGACCTGGGTCAGCCAAGAAATGGCACAACTCTTTGATCGCTATCTTGATCCAGGTTGGCGCTCGGAAGAATCACGAGATGAAGTGTGGGAGGGCGTAGTGAGCATTCCCGATGCGGAATTATGGCGCACCCACGTCCGGCGCCGCGAACGGTTAGTGGCTTTTGCGCGCGATCGCTTGCGTCAGCAACTGAAGCGGCGGGGCGTCTCCCAAACTGAAATCGAGGCGGCTGACGAGGTACTTAATCCAGATGCCTTGACGATAGGGTTTGCCCGGCGCTTCGCCACCTACAAGCGCTCGACCTTGATTTTCCGCGATTTAGGACGGCTTCGTAAAATGGTTGCAGATCCGCAGCGGCCGGTGCAGTTCATTTTCGCCGGCAAGGCACATCCACATGATGGTGAAGGTAAGGAGTTGATTCGCACGATTGTCAATGTCGCGCGCGATCACGATTTCCGCCATTCGATTGTCTTCCTGGAAAACTACGATATGAACGTCGCGCGTTACATGGTGCAAGGTGTAGATATTTGGCTGAACAATCCGCGCCGTCCCAAAGAAGCGAGCGGCACTAGTGGCATGAAAGTGATTTACAATGGCGGATTGAATTGCAGCATACTCGATGGCTGGTGGTCAGAAGCCTATCGAAATGAGATTGGCTGGTCAATTGGGCACGGCGAGGAGTACAGCGAAGACGAATGGGCGCATCAGGATTACATCGAGAGTCAGGCGCTTTACAACTTGCTAGAGCAAGACATCGTGCCGCTGTTTTATCAGCAAGCGCGCGACGGTTTGCCGCGCGAGTGGATTCGTCGTGTCAAACGCAGCATGAAAGATCTGGCGCCGAAATTCAATACGCATCGTATGGTGCAACAATACACCGAAGAATTCTACATGCCGCGCTTCCGTATCATCGAAGAGATGAGCCAGAACGGATTCGCCGGTGCGGCTGCCTTTTCCGATTGGCAAGCACACCTTAACCAGGCCTGGCCCGATGTATCGGTTATGAATGTCGATATCGCGAGCGGCGATGTCGAGATCGGCAGCCATACCGAAGTACGATCAACAGTTCGGCTGGGAAGCTTGAAGCCCTGCGATGTCAAGGTGCAGCTCTACTTCGGTATGCTGGATACTATTGGCAATATTCGCGAAGGGCAATCCGTCGATATGCAGATTACTTCGGACAATGGCGAAGGACTCTTTACCTTCACGACCGAGCACGTCTACGCAACCACCGGCGATGTCGGCTTTTCGGTGCGTGTCTTGCCTCATCACGATTATCTGCATACGTCATTCGTGCCGCAGAAAATCGTCTGGGCATAGTTTGCGCCGGCACGGTTCTGGGTACTATCCGTCAGTGTCGAGCACTTTGCAAGAAAACGCGCTGGCGTCCATTTGCAGGCTCCCTGCTTGCGCGACAAGCAAGCGCAACGTGCACCATCAGCTTTTTGAACTTCGGTACGGTGATTCCCGTTGACACGCGCTCCGAAGGCAAATTGCACGGCTGTGATTAGCAAGTCTTTATGTCGAACAACGCAATGCTGCTTGTCAAAAGCTGCGATTCAAACGCATGATACTTGGAAGCGATCCCAAGGGAAACGTTAGCTTTTTCGTCGACTGCGTTACACTTACGATATGATCGCCTTCACTATTTCGCTGAACGCGGCATGGCGCCTTCATCAGTCAAGTGAAGATTCTGCCGTTGCCAAGCCCGGTTTTGATGATTCAACCTGGAAACTCGCTTCGCTTGACGAGTTACCATCTCTGGTGTTGGGCGAGCCGACCTGGATACGGAAACGCTTCGCTTTGGATGCCAGCGAGGACTGTCTGCGCTATCGTCTCTGTTGCACAGCTACTCCGCTGTCGATGTATTTGTATCTGCGCGGGCAATTGATCGCTGAAGTTGCCGCGGAATCTTGTCTTGCCCTAGATATCACAGATCACCTATCGCTGGATGACAACCTACTAGCAATTGAGATCAAGTCCGGTTCACGTCTTGATTCTGGTTGCAAACTGGAGGTTTGGCTGGAAGCTGAATTTTGCTACTGATATTGGCGAAGCCACATTGACCCGCGATTGTGCCTCCGCTACAATATGCCTGTCCGTGAACTATCAACAAAGACTTAGCTCATGCAATACTACATTTGGACGCTAGGTTGTCAGATGAATGTTGCCGACACGCAACTGCTGGCATCCGAACTGGAAAAGCTGGGGCATGATTCAGCGCAAAACGGTGATGACGCCGATATCATGGTGGTTAACACCTGCGTCGTGCGGCAAAGCGCAGAAGACAAGGGCATTGGACGCCTGCAGCTTTTGAGCCAAATCAAAGAAACGAATCCGGACAAAGTGATCGGCGTAATGGGCTGCATGGTAGGTGTTCGTGATCCGCTTTGGATGCGGCAGCGGCTGCCTTATGTGGATGTCTTCATGCCGCCTTCTGATCCGGCGCCGATGGTGGAATTCCTAAAAGCGCGCATGGATGAAGGCGAGATTTTGCATTTGGAGGCTCGTGCCCGGCAAGACCGTGATGCTTTGCAAGACGGCGAGCTGGTGTTGCCGGTGCATGAACGCGGTCAATTGGTCAGCGCGCATGTACCCATCGTGTACGGCTGCTCTCATGCCTGCACCTTTTGCATCATTCCCTTCCGCCGTGGTATTGAACGCAGCCGCAGCATCGGTGAAATCGTGGCTCATGTTCGCAGCTTGGCGGCGCAAGGTGTCAAGGAAGTTACGCTCTTGGGCCAAATCGTCGATCGTTACGGTAAGGACATCCAGGATGGACCGGATTTGTCTGATTTGCTTCGTGTCATCCACGATGCTGCCGAAGAGGTCGGTATAGAGCGAATTCGCTTTTTGACGAGTCATCCCAATTGGATGACCGAGAAGCTGCTGCGGACAGTGGCGGAGTTGCCGCGACTAATGCCGCATATCGAGGTGCCGATTCAAGCGGGTGACGACGAGGTGTTGGCGAGGATGCGCCGCGGTTATACGGCTGGTCAGTACCGTCGCCTGGTCGACAAAATTCGCCAGATAATCCCGCAAGTCGCTATCCATACCGATATCATCGTCGGCTTCCCGGGCGAGACTCGCGCGCAATTCATGCAGACCTACAAGCTGTTGGAAGATCTCAAGCTGGATAAGGCGCATCTGGCTCGCTACAGTCCGCGTCCCCAAACTGTCAGCGCAAGACGCATGGATGATAATGTGCCGGATGGGGAAAAACGCGAACGGCACAAGCTGCTGGAGGATTTGCAGGCGCGTGTTGTGTCGGAAATCAATTCGCAATATCTTGGCCAGCTAGTCGAAGTTCTGGTCGAAGACAACTATAAGGGGCGTTGGCGCGCCCGCACACCGCAGAACAAACTGGTATTTTTTGAAGCCGTTGGCGATTGGAAAGGCAAGCTGGTGCAAGTGGAAATTACCTGGACGGGACCTTGGAGCATGCAGGCGCGTCTACCCTTGCCGCAGCAAGTAGATCCGCTGGTCTTCGCCGCCGGTTGATACCAGTGAGCTCGCAGCACACGGAAATGCTTAGATACAAACTCCTCGCATTTGTCTGCTGCCTGGCATTACTCTCATCCTGTAATTTGCGCCGAGGATCACCGCAGTCCAGCGATCGCGATCCCACGGCAACGCCCGATGGCCCACCGCGAATCATTATAACTTCGCCCACAACCGGCGACGAATATGTGGTCGGTGAAGAAATCCTGGTCACGGTTGAAGCATCGGACAGCATTGGCGTCAACCGAGTGCAGCTCTTTGTCGACGATCAGATCGTGCGCACCGTGTCTTCCGAATCGTTTCAGGGGGATCTGTCGATGCAAGCCATCCTCAATTATGTCCCGCAACTGGCGGACTTGGGCACGATCACACTAAGCGTACGCGCTTACCGCGGTGCCGAGGTCAGCGTACCCGACGAGATCGATGTGGTAGTCAGGCGGTCTTTAGCGGATGTTGTCGCTACGCCGGCGAATCCATCTAATATCCCCTTCATTCCCGATGACGGCGTTTGCCGGGCGCTGGTCAACGTGGGCTTGAACTTTCGAACTGGGCCAGGCACCAGCTATGAGATCATTACTGTCTTAAGCAGCGGAACCTTGGCTCCGATTGCTGGACGAAATGGCGCCGGAACCTGGTGGCAGCTCAATGTCAACAACCGCGTAGGCTGGGTCAGCGCCGATTTCACGGGTGAATACGGCGATTGCAACGCAGTACCTGTCGCCGATGAAGGCTAAATGCGAAAATTGGTAGTGGGCAACCCTTGTGCTAGAATGGATTCAATCACAGTTGATCGGCGGCCGCGAGAAAAAGACCGCCGCGCTCACACGAAAAACTAGCCTTCTGCTCGTGCGAGCGCAGCGGTTTGTCAAGAAAAAATCCGTCACTGCATTCGAAGTGCGGCAGACGTGAAGCAACGTTACATGTTTGGTACAAATAAAAGGCAAGATTTGTCGACATGCTGATAATGTATAGAGGGGATTAATGGCAATCGCGATCAAGCGAATCTTGCTTGTCACGCGCAATGTTCAATTCGCCATTGATATCAAGCGTACGCTGGAATCTTTGGGCGAATATGCCGTGACGACGGTGACGGAAGCTCGCAACGCTATCGAGCAATTACGCCGCAAGCCCCATCATCTGGTATTGCTCGATGTAGAAGACCTCAGTATCGCGCCATCTGTCATGATCGATTTGATTCGCGCAAGGCAGGGCGAAATCGCGATTGTCCTGGCGCCAGACAATTCTTCCGTTCATGAGTTGGCGAGCAGCTACCAAGCCCAAGGCGTAGTTGATATTCCAGCTTCGACCCGGTCGCTCATACCGGTGTTGGAAGGGTCTTTGCGCGACATTTATGAGGCGCTGCCCCAGACGTTAAAGCTGCCGGCGGTTGATGTGCGTGAGGACACAGTCCGGATTGAAACCCTGGTCGACGATCTGCTGGGTGATGAAGCCTTGCCTTCGTATACGCTGCGCCGCTTGCAAGCTTCGTATCGTCTGCTGCATCCGGATGACGACAGCAATGCCATTGACACTTCGCTCTATGCTGTGGAGTTGGTCATTGAGTCGGATGACCATGGCGAAACCGTCCGTTACCGGCGGACGGGGCAAGGAAGTCGGGTCGAAACTTCCGCTGCTGACCTGCAAGCTGTCGCGGAAGAGGACACGCCGCTGACTATTCGCGGTGAACAGACTACGGTGCGCGATTTTGCGCAGTCAGTGGCCAAAAGCTCTTCTGAAGCATCCGACACCGTTTCCAGCGTGCCAGCCGGCGGAGAGAGTGACGGCAACGCGCTGGGACGGGCGCTGCAAGAAGCGCTCGATGAAAACACTACGATAGACAAACTCTCGCTTTTGACCTTCCACGAGAATATCAAGCCGGGCTCGCGCGGAGAAGTCTCATCCAAACCGTCGTGGCTACGGGAGAGCGAGAAATTCGTGCGCGAACCGGGCTTCTTGCCAGAGCAGTTGCCGCCACTCCAGCCTGTGCCCGCGATCGGGCAGACCACGGTGCCGGCAGACCTGAACAATTACGAAGATGTGGCAACCACCATTGCTTCAAACGCCAGATTTTCCCAGCAAGATCATGGTGGTACGACTGCCAGTCCCGTCCCGGGCAACGAGTCGCATGTGCCTTTGCGCAGCCATCAGGGCGATCCCTTGGTCAATCAATTGGCGGTCACCATGACGCAGATGATGACGGAATTGACAGCGGACGCCACAGTCTTAACCCGCGACGACACGATGGTCGCCTTCTCGGGCGAGCAATCGCTTGACGATTTCAAAGCCTTGCGCGATGCCATCAAGGACGATTGGGCCGCGCAACAGGACCGCGCGCGTTTGCGTTTTTTGACGGTACCGGCAGCCGGACAAGAGTATATGTTGTATTCCAAGGGAACAGTTGGCGGCTTAACTTTGTCACTTGTGTTCGCGGGCAGCAAACCCTTGAGCGCTATCAGCAAGCAAGGCGACAAAATGCTACATGCTCTGGCAAAGGCCGCGGATTCCGAGGATGGTCCCGCCGGATCAAATGCGGTAGATGCGGCGCAAGGCGCGGAGCTTGGTTCAGTGTCGATTTCCAAAATTGCGCAACAGTCCGTGGCCTTCGTCTGGCTCATTGCCGATCCGGCACTGCAATTGAGCGAGGCAGTTGCCAATCAATTGGTCTTTTGGCTGGAGGTTCAGCTCAACAGCCTGGCTTGGACGATTTATCGGCTGGATGTCCATCAAGATTTTGTTTATCTGCTGGCGGATGTACCAACTGTAGACGCGCCTGAGCAATTGATTCGCGACTTGATGGACCGCTCGCTGCGTATTGTTCGCTCCGAGGACGGCAGTTTGCCGTCGGACTTGTGGGCGGACGCCTATCTCGTGCTGCAGCCCGGTCGGGAATTGAATACACGTGAACTAAAGGGCTTCCTGCAGTTCGCCCGCGACGATGGCTGAGCTTGGCGTGAGTCGCTTACAGATTAGACTGGTCTCCAAATCCTAGAAATGGTTTTGCGAAGGAATGATTATGGATGCGCGTCCGATACTTTATCTCATTGATGGTCATGCGCTGGCTTATCGCAGTTACTTTGCCTTGCAACACGGAGGATTCGCAACCATTACGGGCGAAAATACCAGCGCGATTTTTGGATTTACCCGCACTCTGCTGGATGTTTATGAGCATCATAAGCCCAAATATCTCGCTGTCACTTTCGACCGCGGATTGAGCGCGCGCGAAGAGATCTACAGCGAATACAAAGCCACACGCGCCAAAATGCCGGAAGACCTGTCCAGCCAATTTGATCGCATTTACGAGATCGTTGGTGCTTTCAACATCCCGCGTTTGACCATGGAAAACATGGAAGCCGATGACGTCCTGGGCACAATCAGCAAGCAAGCGGTGGAAATGGGATTGGATGTGCATATTGCCACAGGCGACCGTGATATTCTGCAATTGCTGTCGCCAAATGTGCGTGTGCAGTTGCCGAGACGCGGTGGAGATGACGAAGTCTTGGACGAAGCGGCCTTCCGCGATCGATTCGGCCTGGACCCACGTCAACTGGTCGATCTCAAGGCGATGATGGGCGACAGCTCCGATAACATCCCGGGTGTACCCGGAGTAGGCCAGAAGAGCGCCACGAAACTACTGCAAGAATTCGACAATCTGGAAAATATCTATGAGCACCTGGACGAGATCGGCACGCGTGTCCGCAATCGACTGATTGAAGGGCGGGAGATGGCGTTTCTCAGTCAGCGATTGGCTACGATTATGTGTGATCTTCCCATCACTTTGGATCTGGATGCTTGCATTGGGCAAGACTTCACCTTAAAGCCCGTCGATGAAATCTTTTCCGAGCTCGAATTCAGAGGCATGCGCAGCCGCTTGCATCGTGTCTATTCTCAGATGCACGGCGAAGACATTGAAACCGGACTCATCAATGCGCACGAGGTGGTGGAAACCAATACTGTGCGTGACGAAGGGCAGTTGCGAGGTTTAGCCGAGCTACTTTCTTCCGCGGATTCGATTGCCTTTGATACCGAAACCACCAGTATCGATCAAATGTCGGCCAAGCTGGTTGGGATATCCCTTGCTGTCGATGCTGCCAAGGGCTACTACGTCCCGGTTGGTCACGCGATCTCGAACGGGCAGGGGCAGATCAATATGTTCAGCGAGCCGGTCGGCGACCAATTGCCGCTGCAAGCCGTTATCGAGGCGTTGCGCGGGCCGCTTGAAGACCCGTCAATTGCCAAGATCGCCCATAACGCCGTTTACGATGTGATGATCCTGCGACGTTATGGAATCAATGTCGCGCCAATCACATTTGATACGATGATTGCGGAATGGGTGAGCAATCCCATCAGCAAGTTTCTCGGCTTGAAGGCGCTGGTATCGCAGAAGTTGGATATCCAAATGACCGAGATATCCCAGTTATTGGGCAAGGGCAAGAATCAGACCACCATGGATTTGATTGATATCGATGAGGCGGCGCCATACGCGGCGGCGGACGCGACGATGACCTGGCGTTTGAAGGAGCCATTGGCCCAAGACCTTCAAGAATCCGGCCTGGATGATCTGTTTTCCTCGCTGGAGCTGCCTTTGATCCCGATCATCAGCAGCATGCAATATCAAGGTGTCGCGCTCGATGTCGGTTTCTTGAGCGCAATGAGCGGCCGCTTACGCGAACGACTTGCCGAACTTGAAGCCGAGGTATTCGATATGGGCGGAATCGGCAAATTCAATATCAGCAGTCCCAAGCAACTGAATACCGTGCTTTTTGATGTGCTAAAACTGTCAGTTGAAGGCCTGAAGAAAACGAAGCTGGGATACTCGACCGATGCAAGTACATTGGACACCTTGCGCAGCGAGCATCCAATAATCAACAAGATCGTGGAGTTCCGCGAATTGTCGAAGCTGAAAAGTACCTATGTCGATGCGCTGCCGGAGTTGGTGAACCCAGCAACCGGCCGCTTGCATACCAGTTATAATCAGGCGGGTTCAGCCACTGGTCGCTTCAGTAGTAGCAATCCCAACCTGCAGAATATCCCGATCCGCACCGAAATGGGTCGCGAAGTGCGGCGTGCTTTTGTGGCACCCCCCGGTTATGTGCTGTTAGCAGTTGACTACAGCCAGATCGAATTGCGCGTTATGGCGCATATCAGTCAGGACGAGACCTTGATGGATGCCTTCCACCGCGGCCTTGATATCCATCAGGCTACGGCGGCAACGGTAAATGGCATTGATCCGGACGAGGTAACGTATGAACAGCGCAGTTTCGCCAAACGTGTCAACTTTGGCCTAATGTATGGCATGGGCGCGTTTCGCCTGGCGCGGGATAGCGACCTGACATTGGCGGAAGCCGACCAATTCATCTCGACCTATTTTGAAAGAATGCCCGGTGTAGAAGAGTACATCAAAGCAACAAAGGCTTTCGTTTGGGAAAATGGCTATACAGAAACACTCTACGGCCGCCGCCGCATCTATCCAGCCATCAAATCCAATGGCAACCGCCGCAGTACCGCCGCCGAGGAACGCGCCGCCATCAATATGCCGATTCAAGGTACGGCAGCTGATATCCTCAAGCAATCGATGATCAACCTGCACGACCGCTTGTCACAGCAAGTCTTTGACGCCGCCATGATTCTGCAGGTACATGATGAGCTGGTTCTCGAGGTCAAAGAAGAGCAACTGCCCGCGGTTAAGAGGCTGGTGGTGGATACGATGGAAACGGCCTTTCCCGATGGCAAGCCTTTGCGCGTGCCCTTGCAGGCGAATGCAAGCTTCGGCCACAACTGGCGCGATATGGAGGATTTGGATTGAGGCCGAGCTAGCGTCTCAGTGCTGTTTCCGGTTTAATCAAGTAAGAATTGTGGGCAGCGATTGGTATCCCGCTATTCTTCCATTGCTCGATCATATGGCACGAGATTCCACTTGAAGCAAGACAGCTTGCATGTATTATACTGCGGTCAATGCGGCCAGTCCTGGTTACGATTTTTGCAATCCGATGTGCTCACACGGGCAGAAAGTTCGTTGTTTTTGGGCGAGCGCGGCCGTCCTTTTCGTTGCCGCCGAGGGGCTGTTGGAAGAAGTTTTTGCGATGAAGCACTTTCTTGATTTGGCGAGTTGTTCCACTAGCGAGTTGCAGTATTTGCTGGATTATGCTTTGCGTTTGAAAGCCGAGTGGCAGCAAGGTGGCAATCAGCCAATCCTGCGCAACAAAACCCTAGGCATGATCTTCCAAAAGCCGTCTTTGCGCACGCGCGTCTCTTTCGAAATGGGCATGTACCACTTGGGTGGGAACGCGATCATGCTAGGCCCGCAAGAGATCGGGCTGGGCAAGCGCGAAAGCGTGCCTGACATAGCTCGCGTGCTTTCCAGCTATGTACAGGGTATCATGGCGCGCGTATATGAGCACGCGCATGTGGTTCAACTGGCACGATATTCGCGTGTACCGGTTATCAACGGATTGAGCGATAGTTATCATCCCTGCCAGGCGCTGGCAGATATCCTGACAGTTCGAGAGTGTTTTGGCAGCCTGAATGGCTTGCGCATGGCATTTGTTGGCGATGGCAATAATGTTGCGGCCTCCGTGGCATTAGCCTGCGCTCATTTTGGTATCGATTTTAGTATCGCGACGCCAGAAGGCTACGAGATGAACGCGACTATCCGCCGACAAGCGCAGGAAGTATCCGCTAGAAATGGCACATTGCTGGAGATGCATACACGGCCGGAAGAAGCAGTAGCCAATGCCGATGTCATGTACACCGATACCTGGGTGAGCATGGGACAAGAGGCGGAAGCGAAAGAACGCGCCGGTGAATTCGTCGGTTATCAAGTTAATGAGAGTCTGCTGTCATTTGCCAAAGCCGATACCATTGTGATGCATTGTCTTCCAGCCCATCGCGGTGAAGAAATTACCGATGAAGTGATGGACGGAAAAGAATCTAGGGTTTTCGAGCAGGCTGAAAACCGCATGCATGCGCAGAAAGCGATTCTCGCCCACCTGCTGGCATAATGCATTTGTAGCTTCGAACTTAAGACCAATATCATAATCATCCAGCTGTACCGGAAGGCAAGGGTGCCTACTGCGCATCCAGGCAGAATCCAGTGCGGATTCCTCTGCGCGCCCATGTACAAAACACTATAATTCCATAACGAAGAAAGCTGGATGGGGTTAGTATATTCAATTTAATGCCCGGCGTACCGCGCCAGTTAAGTGCGCTTCGTCGCAGACGGAATAGCAGTTGTGGAACAAATACTTGTCGTCTTGCAAAGTCTAAATGCGTCCGATATCGCTGATATCGCGATAGTCAGTTTCCTCTTTTATAGTATCTCCTTCTTTTTCCGTGGTACGCAAGCGGTCACCTTGTTTCGTGGCATTGCGCTAATCGTGATGAGTTTGATAGCTATCGCGACGATATTCCAATTGCCGGCCTTGAGCTGGCTACTAGTCAACAGCCTGACGGCTTTGGTGATCGCCATTCCAGTGATTTTTCAACCGGAAATCCGGCGCGTCCTGGAACGGTTGGGACGCGGGTCGATTTTTGGCAGGCGTCAAGCTCCGGAAGCCGTTCGCGTTTCAGTCATTGGTGAGGTCTGTTCGGCCGCGGAAAAGCTGTCGGAGCGCCGCCACGGTGCCTTGATCGTTATGCAGCGCAACAGCAGCCTCGCCGAATACATCAGGACAGGTGTTTACCTGGATAGTGCCGTTTCGGCCGATCTGCTGGTGACAGTTTTCTGGCCACATACTGCATTGCACGACGGAGCGGTGATTATCGACAATTCCGGGCGGATCGCCTCGGCATCCAGTGTCTTGCCGATCACTGCCAGCCGTAATCTGCCGAATCCAAATTTGGGCACGCGACACCGCGCCGCAGTGGGCATTAGCGAAGTAGGTGATTCCCTCTGTGTCATCGTGTCTGAGGAAACCGGAAAAGTTGCGGTAACCAATGCCGGCCGCATGATACAAGATCTTGATACTCAACGGCTGAAATTGGTATTGAACGCTTACTATGGGTCAGCAGAAGTTTCTACGCTTTCGCTGCTCGGACGCTTGCGCGAGACGATGCATGATCTGTCGCTTCGGGTGCAAACCCGCCGCAGACAACAAGTGAACCCATGATGCAGCAGTTTCGCGATTCCGACCTGGCCGGCAATCTGTTGTGGCTGCTGGTTTCGGTAATCCTGGCGACAGGTGTCTGGTATATTGCCGTTACATCAGCCGATCCGATCCATAGCCGGCGTTTCGAACGCGTTCCTATCCAGTTCATACCGAGCGATACAACTGTCTTGACAAACGACCCAACGAGCTCCGTAGCGGTTTCGCTGCGTGGCTCACAGTCGGTGGTTTCTTCCAGGCGTTCCGATGATATCGTGGTCCGTGCCGATCTGACGCTGCTGGGCGCCGGCACGCATAACGTTCCCTTGCAAGTGAAGATCGCCCAGCCAGAGACCGATACCATCCGCCGGCTGGTGGCGGAGACGCAACCCTCCCAGATCATCGTAGACCTGGAGCCGGTCGAAGCATTGAATAAGCCAATCAGCATCAGTGTCGTCAATCCGCCACCGATCGGCTTCCGAAATGACGATCCGGAGACGGAAATCTTTGAAGTGCAGGTTAGTGGAGCGTCCAGTATCGTTTCCGAAGTTGTGGAAATCCGCGGCGATGTCGATCTTTCGTCATTTCGCAGCCCGGTTGACTTGGACATCCGGCTTTACGCGGTGGACGCGGATGGACGGAAAGTCAATGATATTGCACTGGATCAGCCGACAGCCACGGTATCGGTGTATATCAGCCGCCGCGATGATGTACGCCAGATAGCGGTGCGGCCCAACATTCTCGTGCGCACGTTGCCCATAGGCTATACCTTGAAGACCTCGAGTTACGATCCTGAGCGTCTCTTCATTAGCGGCGCTCCCGACCAACTGGCGGATATCTCCGACACCTTGTTCACTGCGCCAATTAGCCTGGAGGATCGCCAAAGCGATTTCAGCGTAACCGTGCCCGTACAATTGCCTGGCGACGATCTATTTGTTATGGGCGGTGACAACATCATCACTGTATCCATCGAGATCTTGCCCATCACCACCAGCCGCCAGATAGACAGTATTGACGTGGGTTACATTGGGCTCGCTGAGGGACATGTGGTATCCATAGTGCCGCAAAATGTTTCAGCAATTGTCAACGGTCCCGTCTCCTTGGTCAATACACTGGCATCGGACGATTTACAGGTATTCGTGGACTTGAACAGCTTGGCGGCGGGTGTCTATGATGTGGAACCGGAGATCGCGATCAACAGTGGCGACTTGAGCGAGGATAATGTTTCGCTCCAGCCGGAGGAGCTTAATGTGGAAATAACTGCTCCGGAGACGACTCCCGAAGCTGAAACAGTGATCGAAGAAACTAACGTGCCGCCTGCGGGCAATTGAATTACTCGCTAGTTTTCCCTACCGAACAACAACCATAAGCACTACAATTCAGCTTTCATGAAGGCGGAGTACAAGATTCGTCATGGCACGGAAACCAATCGTGGCACTGGTAGGACGTCCCAACGTCGGCAAAAGCACGCTTTTTAATCGTCTGGTCGGTGAGCGGATGGCGGTGACGCATGAAATTCCTGGAACCACGCGAGACCGTCTTTACGGCGAATCCTTTTGGAATGGTGTGACTTTTCAAGTGATCGATACCGGGGGCATCGAGGTCTATCAGCCGGCTGGCTCGCGAGATGATTCACCTTTGGCAGAAGGCAGTGCCGCCTTTATTGACGAAATCATCCAACAAGCGATGATCGCGATTGCTGGTGCAGATCTCATTGTGATGGTGGTCGATGCGCAGTACGGCGTCACGGCGGCGGACGAAGCAATAGCCGAAACCTTGCGCCGCACAGACAAACCGATTTTGGTCGCTGCAAACAAGATTGATGACAGGCGGCAAGACCAGGGGGCATACGATTTTTACGGCTTGGGGTTGGCGGCTGTCGTCGGCATCAGCGCGATACATGGGCTTGGAGTCGGCGATTTGCTTGACGAGCTCGTTCTTGAATTAGGCACCTTGTCGGTTGAATATGCTGACGAAGAGGAAGACGATCACCTCAAAATAGCCATCGTCGGGCGTCCGAACGCCGGCAAGAGCACATTGCTCAACAAATTGATCGGCGAAGATCGCGCCATTGTTAGCGAGGTAGCGGGCACCACGCGCGATGCAATCGACACCGACGTTTCCTGGTACGGCGAAAAGATTACCTTGATCGATACGGCTGGCATCCGGCGCAGAGGGCGCATCGAACCCGGAGTGGAAAAGTTCAGTGTGATTCGCGCCATGAAAGCAATAGGGCGAGCGGATCTGGCATTACTGGTGATCGACGCCGAGCTGGGTGTCACGGAACAGGACGAACATATCGCCGGTTATATCATCGAGGAATATAAAAGTCTGGTGATCGTGGTCAACAAATGGGATGTAGTCGACAAAGACGGCTTTTCGATGAATGCCTTCATTGACAATATTCGTGACCGCCTGCATTTCGTGCGTTTTGCGCCGATCATATTCATCAGCGCTTTACAGGGGCAACGCGTACATCAAGTTTTTGAGGTGGCTAACCGAGTCTGGGAAGCGCGTTTCTTCCGCATTCCTACCTCGGATGTAAATCGTCTGCTGCGGGAAGCGCTGCAACGACACCCGCCCCATGGCAAGGGCACAAAACGCCTCAAGTTCTTGTATGCCGCGCAGGTGCGCACCAATCCACCGCTGATCCTTTTCCACGTTAACGATCCGGCGCAAGTGCATTTCACCTACAAGCGATTTCTGGAAAATCAGATTCGCGAAGCGTATGAATTTGAAGGTACGCCAATTCGGCTGAGTTTTCGTGCGCGCAACGAACGCGATTAGCATCACGTACTGATTTCTACAAGACGCGAATAGTCTGCCCGGGACGCCAGCACGGTCGACCAGCTGCGTTACTCTCCGTATTGCGGTGAAACCGGCTGGATTCTATAATGTCTATGTTCTCATTGAGGGCAAGAAATTCAAAGACGCTGATGACGAGTCTTTAGCCGACGAGGTGCAAATGCTGAAGAGTCATACAGGACAGTTGCCGAGACCCCGTTTGCAGATGCCTGGCTTGCTAATGGAGATCGTCGGTACCGTTGTGTTCATCGTTGCAGTCACGGTACTGTTTGATTTGGCGATTCCACGATCGTTGGTGGACGGTCACAGCATGGAGCCGACCTTTTACGGAGAAGACCGATTGGTAGTCAGCCGGGTCCATTACTTGCTCGGTGCGCCGGAGCGCGGGAATATTCTGGTTTTCAACTCGCTGGTACCGAGCGAAGCGGAACGAGGTATCATGCTGATCAAGCGCGTGGTTGGCCTACCGGGCGAGACCGTCGAACTGCGCGATCAGCAGATTTACATCAACGGGGATGCGCTGCCGGAGCCGTACATCAAGGAAGGCTGCCGGATACTGCGCTGCGTTGATGATTCCTGGCAGCTTGGCGAAAATGAGTACTTTATGATGGGCGACAACCGCAACAATAGCCGCGATTCACGCCGCTTTGGTCCGGTGCCCTTAAGCAAGATAGTTGGCCAGGTTATCCTGCGTTATTGGCCGCTAACTTCAGCTGGAACAATCTAATATTGGGATCGTGACATGGTAAATGCGCCGTCAAAAGGTTATGCCTGCCCTCGCTGCACTGTAGGGCGCTGCCTGCCTAGGAAAACCACCTTTGCCGAGATTCACCGGGGATCGCTTCTGGCTATACCCAATATTCAGGCATATATTTGCGATGTGTGCAAACTTGCGGAATTCGAGCAGGAGGCGCTGGAATATTTGTGGCAAGAGTTGTATGGCGAGCAGGTCGTTGACGACGTTCAAACCTCGCTGCCGCAAAAGCGGACTTCTTCTTACGGCGAATAGACGCGCAACTAAAGCACTTCAACTTGGCAAAGACAAAATCAATTCAGGATTCCAAATATGGATCAACGTGAAGGTGAACTGCGAGATCTAGTCTGTCGCGTCGGGCAGCTAATGTATCAGAACGACTATATCGATGCCACGGGCGGCAATATCAGCGCCAGGCTCAGTGACGATCGCATCTTGGTTAGCCCGAGCGGGTTGGCGACTGGATTTATGAAGCCAGAGCAACTGCTGATCGTTAACCTGGAAGGGGAACGAATTGACGAGCCCAACCCGGCCAACGCCAGTTTGCGGCCGACATCAGAATTGCCCATGCATTTGGAGTGCTACCGTCAGCGTGAAGATGTTCAAGGCGTCGTGCATGCACATCCGCCAACGGCGGTTGCCCTGACACTGGCCGGTTACGACTTCCAGCAATGCTTGATTCCGGAATCAGTAGTGTTGCTGGGAATTATGCCAACGGCGCCATATTCAACACCATCGAGTAAAGAGAATCGTGATGCCATCACCGAATTGATCCGCGAGCACGATGCGATCATGCTTTCCAATCATGGATCGCTGACTGTGGCCAATTCGCTATGGAATGCTTATCTGTTGCTGGAATGCCTGGAGCACAGTGCGAAAATCATCCACAAGGCGCTGCAAATAAGCGCGTCTCTGGTCGCCATACCGCCAAGTCAAGTTAAGAAGCTGGTGAAGTATCGTGAGGATTTCGGTCTATTACGACAGGGAGATCACGAGCGCTTCAGAAAATTCTTGACGGACTAGCGTCAGAGACTTTCCTCTCCGTACACCAAGCCGACCTTGACGATCACAAAGTTGCTTTGTATGATTTTGCGCTGGTATGGCCCCTTCGTCTAGTGGCCCAGGATGCCACCCTTTCAAGGTGGAGACACGGGTTCGAGTCCCGTAGGGGCTACCTGCAAGTGATTGACCTCGTCACGACTGACGAGGTTTTTTGTTTTTGTGAAGAGGCTTTACCGGCTGGAAACTTAACTATGTTGCTGCCACTCAGGAGTCCCGTATCGGTGTTCATCGCGATGGCACTCATATGAAGGACTCGCGGATTCTGCGCGCATGCTCAATATTTCCCAATGAGCGTTGACGCGTGCGCTGTATTTTCGTCTCCGCTTCCACGGCGCGCTCATTCAAGTACCGCTCGCCGCGCTCGCTAGCTGCTTCCAGCATTTGACGCATTTCGTCATTCAACTGGCCAGAACTTGCTGGTGTGGTGTCTGTCTCGCCGGGGTTCAGCGAGCTCTGGAGACGCGTCGGCAGTCGTTCTTCGACCTTGGGAACGCTCTGCGCCTTGCTCGGCAAGGTCTGATACCAATAGGCAGTTGATGCCCAATCATCGGACAAATGGTTGCCATGGCCGTGTTCCATTGTGACTTTGATGCGCTGGGAAAAGTGAACCGGGTCCGTCAAATGAAAGCGGTAGCTGACCTCGTAACCGGGCATATCGCTCTCGTGCAAGATGGTACCGCACATAGGAAAGGCATTTTTCTGCATGCCCCAGGCATGATTGAAATAATCTTCCGTGCCCGTTCCGGGGATACTGGGCGGCCAGGTATCATCATCGATGAAAATCATGTCATCGCCTTCGCCCCACCAGGTACCCTGGAAATGAGCCACCGATAAATTGCAGCCGACACAGTGGCCACGACCTTCCGTCTCCAGCACGACATAATTGTCATCGCCGCTTAGGTTGACGATATTGGTCTCCGGACTGTTGGTTTGCAAATGGGGACCCCAGCCGTCGCAGGGATTATCGCGCTTCCAGTGTGCGTGAAAATATAGATTACTCTCGCTTGCTTGCTCGCGGTGCAACTCATAATCGATATAAAAGTACTGCCCGTAAGCTACATCATTTTGATTCTCGATTTCGATACGTGCGCGTTTTTGGAAGGGCATGGGCAGGTAACAATTGAGACCGGCGTTGCCACCAAAGAGAAATTGCTCTTCGGGTTTAACTGTTGCGGTGAAGGGCAAAGACTGATAATTGGCTGCTATGCTGTGACCGATTCCGAAGAAGTCCCCCAAGGGTACCAACACACTGGCATGTTCCTGATCATCCCAGTAAATCTTTAGCAGGATTTTGCGATAATAGTCGGGATCGGAAACCTCCCAATTCAAGCCGAGGGCATTGTGAATCTCGAAGATTGGCGCGACATAATGACCCATTTAGGGGTCGATAATCCCGGGCCTCAATACGCGGCGGCAAAACTGCGTCATCCAAATATGGGTAATACAGCCAGGTCCTTCGATATCTGCCAGCACGATAGATTCATTGGGCGGGATCAGCCAGTAATCTTGATTCCAGCTGGAAGCGCGGGCAGAGCGTACATCGCGCAACTGGGTCAGGTTATCGAAAAGGCCACCCATTGGTATTTTGTTCATTCAGAAATCTCCTGATTGCAATGATTACGTCTTGGCTGTTGCCTGCGCCGGTCAATTACGACGGACAGGGTCAGCCACCGGTCAGGTAGAGTTGCGTCGGATCAAGGGACATGGCAACAGTATGCGTTTACCCATGTCATCTTCGGCGGGATCTGTGAGAAACTCGATCGCGCGCTGGCCCATAGCGTAATAGGGCAGGGCCATGGTCGTTAAACCGGGATGTAGATGTGCCGCGATCACTTCCATATTGTCGAATCCGACCACGGCGATATCACCTGGAATCTCCAAACCTAGCGCTCGCAGGGCATCATAAACACCCATAGCGATGCGATCGTTACCGCAGAAGATGGCGGTTGGTCGATCAAGCCGACGACAAAGGTCGTGCGCCTGTTCGTAGCCATCCTCTTGCCACCATCCTCCATAGCTTACCAAGTCTTTATCGTATGCGATGCCGTGCTCTTCAAGCGCTTTGCGATATCCAGTTAATCGACCTTCGGTGCCGGGGAATCCTCGCTTGCCATTGATCATGGCGATGCGGCTGTGCCCACGCTTGAGCAGGTGGACAGTGGCATCGTAACCGCCTCGCATCTCATCGGGCACGATCGATGTATGAGTTGCCTGTCGAGCGAAGCAATCGACCAATACGCAGGGCACTTCCCGCATATCTTCTGGTGGTTCAACTTCGCTATGAAACATAGCCGCAAAAATAATGCCCGCCACCTTTCTTTCCAGCAGCATATTGACAGCCGCCGTCTCGAGTTCGGCACGGCCATCAGTATTCACGGTAAGCAGCAGTTTATTGCTTTTCCATGCCGCCTCCTGCGCGCCTTTTATGATCGCGCCCGAAAAAGGTGTAGTGATGATCTGGTCAGTAATCAGGCCGATGTATTCAGTTTTTTGCCTGCGCATGGCACGCGCCACCATATTTGGACGATAATCGAGATCTTCTATGGCGCGCAGCACCCGTAGTCGCACTCCGTCGCTGACATTGGGATGGCCGTTGATAACACGCGAGACCGTCTTGAATGAGACACCCGCTACTTTCGCGACATCCTTGATTGTTGTCATGTCGAATGTTCAATTCCTCTTGTCTGCCAACTGCCGAAACTATCGTCTAGAGCGCGGTATCCAACCCACACGAACCACTTGTGTCAGCGATTGCAATGTATGGTCAAGGACGATCCTTGATAGAACTCTTCAAAGAAACTATATCATATCTTGACAACGTTGTCAAATTACTAGAATATTTATGAAACCAAGACTGGAACGTAGGCATTTTGTTCTGTTTGTTGTGAGATACGTAATGAACAAGTGGCATCTCCTCAAGACACTACGGCCTCATGAACGTTATATGGCGTTTTCGATTGCGCACTATCCGTCGATGAAGCTGCTGTTGAATATCTGCATGGAGACCAAATGTCCGGCAGAATCACTCCACTTTTAGTCCGCGCTAGTTGCATGCGCTTTTCAGATTTATCCCATCTCCTGACTCGACGACTAGCGCACTGACCGGCATGGTATTGCTGCGATTGATGCGGCAAGCCGGCTAACCCTTTGGGATCAACACTGACTCGTTCAGTGATATCCGTTGGTATCAGTTAGAGCCGCACAAGCCCTTGCCGCCGCTTCCGCAGGTGGAAACGCGCCTGCCACGTCGCTGGCCGGAACACGGATTGTGGGATAGATAAGCGCTTGAGAAAAACCACCAGTGGGACAGGGTTGATGAATACCTAAATATCAACCCGGCCTATTTCCACATTTCTTATACAGAAAACTGCAGTCGGGCGGATCATAACCAATGTGGTTTTCTGTAAGTACGAATTGCTTTTGATCGTATGCAATTCGCCTCATTGCTGATGTCAAGAATTCCGCCGCATGAAGTCCCCTACGGACGAGAGAAACTTGTCCTGTTCCTCGATATAGAGCTGGTGGCCACTGTTCTCAAAAATCACCAGTTCTGATCCGCGTATTCCTTGATTGATTATCTCGGCTTGTTTAATTGTGGTCCGCCAGTCGAATCTTCCCACCAAGATCAAGGTTGGGGCAGATATTTCGTGCAGCCTGGGACGCACATCGTATTTGTGAGACTCGTGTTCGATCCAATAACGCAGTTTCTCGGTAGAGAAAATAGTCCGCTCGGCAACATCATGGATTATCTGCGGATCATAACGGTGAAAATACAGCCGAAAAGTCTGATGAAATCGCGCTCTGTGTTCTTCTTCAGTTTTTGGTTTCTTAAAACTTCTCTGAGTGAGCTCATCGAGAAGTGAGGCAAGTTCGGGTTTTGCAGCGGCCAAAGCTTGTTGATTAGCCTCACTTTCGGCCTCATGCTCGGGGCCGGTGTACGGCGTTGTAGCTACCAAGAGCAGGTGAGAGACACTATCGGGATATTTCAGGGCGTATGGCATTGCCAGGATACCACCGTGCGAATGGCCTAGAATAGCAATTCGTCCTAGACCCAGGTGCAGTCTCAGCGCTTCGAGATCATCAATTGTATTTTCAAGGCCGTAACATTCTGCTGGCATACGCTGTGAACGACCGGTACCGCGATAATCTACATAAACCAGTTGCATGACATCAGCCAGAACATCCATCCAGGGTCTCAGGTAGCCAAGGTCGATCAAAGGTCCCCCGTGCAAGACGAAGCAGACGGGTCTTTCGATCATCTTGCCACCAACTGGAACGAGTTGAGATCCCACCGTATCGAAGAAAAGTTCCGTTCCGTTTACTTTGGCTTTCATTTTGCCTCCAATACTCGACTATTGTGTTTGATCTTCAGGTTATCGCCGCTTGCAACTGGCGCGAATAGGGATGCTCGGGGCGACCATAAAAGCGTTCAGATGGGGCAATTTCGAGGATATCGCCGTTTAACATCACAGCCACCCGGTGTGCAACATAACGTACCGCCGCCAAGTCATGGGAAATGAACAAGGCTGCAAAGCCTTGCGTGACCTGGATATCCTTGATCAAGTTGAGAATCTGCGCTTGTACTGACACATCAAGCGCGCTGACTACCTCATCGAAGACGATAAAGCTGGGATTCGTTGTGAGCGAGCGGGCGATAGCCACCCGCTGGCGCTGTCCTCCAGAGAGCTGATGAGGAAAACGACCGGCCAGGGACGGCTCCAATCCCACCAATTCGAGCATCTCGCCAACCCGAGCCTGGCGCTCTGCACGTGTGCCTATGCCCATGATTGCCATAGGCTCCGCTACAGATGTTTCCGCGCGCAGACGGGGGTTCAGTGCCCACTCGGGATGCTGCCCAACAATTTGTAACCGCCCGCGCAGTCGTCCTCGGTGCCCATCAAATGGGGATCCGTCAATAAGCACCTGGCCACGAGAGGGTCTTTGCATGCCCAGGCACAATCGTCCCAAGGTCGTCTTTCCAGAGCCTGACTCCCCGACCAGACCGATAGTCTCGCCCACCTGGATATCCAGATCAACTGCGCGCACCGCGTCCACATGTTCGCGAGCCCACGGCGGTCCCGATGTGAAAGTCTTTCCGATTGACTGTAAGCTGATGGCGACTTCAGGCATGGTGAATCTCTCCATTGCCGGGCGCGGCAGCCGCTAATGCAAGTATTTCCTCCGCGCGGTGACAAGACACTTGACGACCATCGTGAATTTCTGGCTCCGGCCGCTGGTTCCGGCAGATATCGACAACCCAGCGACAACGCGGTGCAAATGGGCACTGCTCGCTACGTTCTCGTAGAATGGGTGGTCGACCGGGAATGGCTTCAATCTGCCCTCCCATTTGCTCAGTTCCGGGTGCGGCTTTGACAAGCGCTTCAGTATATGGATGAAGAGGTTGGGAAAAGATCCTGTCGCCTATACCGTTTTCGACCACGGTGCCACCATACATTACTGCCACTCGATCACAATACTTGGCGACTGAACGCAGGTCGTGTGTGAACAGAAGTAGGGAGGCTCCGGTTTGCGCGGGCAGCGAAAACAACAGTTCCAGAATTTGGTCGCGAATTGTGCTATCGAGCGACGAGGTCGGCTCATCGGCGATCAACATTCGCGGTCCACGCGCGATAGCCATGGCAATGACGACCCGTTGAGCCATCCCCCCAGATAGTTCATGCGGGAATCGCTTGGCTACGCGATCGACATCTTTGAGGCCTACGCGCTCCAGGTGCGACCCAATCGCCGGATCCGAGGATTTTGTGTCCAGAACGTGGGCTAACTGATGTTTGACGCGCATGGTTGGATCCAAAGCTGTCACGGGATTTTGAAAGATGAATCCCAGCTCATTGCGGCGGAATTCCCGTATTTCGCCGTCGCTATAGGCAAAAACAGATCGTCCTTCAAACAGGATATCGCCCGCAACGCGCCTGGCGTATGACGGCAAAATGCGACCGATGGTCAGCGCCAGTGTACTCTTGCCGGATCCACTTTCGCCGACGATGCCAACCGTAGCGCCGGCCTCGATCGTTAGTTGGGCGCCATCCAGCGCCAGTAGCGCCCCTTGTTCGGTTGAGTATTCGACTGCCAGTTGATCAACTTGTAATAGGGAAGTCATTTAAGTCCACGCACCTCCAGGGGATCCAGCCGATCCCTCAAGCCATCACCTAGCAAGTTGACTGAGAAGATGGCGATAGCCAAAAAGAATCCTGGCGCAAGCGCTAACCATGGCGCTTGTACCAGGTAAGTGCTTCCATTCCGTACCAGTGATCCCAATGAAGCCGAGGGAGGTTGCACGCCGATCCCGAGGAAACTGAGTCCGCTTTCGATGAGCATTGACACCGAAATGGTAAATGTCGCCTGGACGACCACAGCGCCGGCGATGTTGGGCAACAGATGTACCAATAGCAGACGAGCAAGCGACGCGCCACTTACGCGCGCAGCAGCGACATAATCGCGACTGGCAAGCGCCAGCGTCGTCGCCCGTACCACACGTGCCATGAGCGGCAAGGTAATCAAGATGATGGCAGCCGTAATGCCCCGCACTCCCGGGCCCATAATGGCCACCAATATCAGCCCCAGCAGAAGCGACGGGAAGGAAAACAATATGTCAGCCAAGCGAGCAACGAGTTCGTCAAACCAGCCGCCAAGATAGCCGGCCAGCATCCCGATCACTATGGCGAGGACTGACGTGAAGAGCACCGGAGTTGTGGCCAAAACGAAGGTAATGCGGATACCCTGCAAAACACGCGGGAGCAGCGTCCGACCGAGGTTGTCAGTGCCCATCAGCCAACTGGCCCCGGGTGGCGCTAGCCGGGGACCGAAAGCGATAGCAGTCGGGTCGCCGACGGGTAGCCTGGGCCCGACGAAGCCCAGCAGCAGCAAGCTTATCAGCAGAACGACCGCCAGCCGCGAAAGAAAATCACCACGGAAAGGGATTTCCATCACTACTCACCCTCTCCCACGCTGAATGGTGCGCGGGTCAATGATGGCGTAGGCCAAGTCAGCTAGCAGATTGACCCCGACGAAGGCTACCGCTGCCAACAGGACCCCGGCCTGTACTACCGCGTAATCGCGTTTTTGGATCGCAGCCAGGACATACCAGCCGAATCCGGGTACTGAGAATAGCAGCTCGGCAATTGCCGCGCCGCCTAGCAAATAGCCCATATTTACAGCGCTGACGGTGACGACAGGAATGGCGGCGTTGCGCAATACGTGACGCCGCACGATTTGCGCCGGCGTCTCGCCTCGAGCTACGGCAGCCATGATAAAGGGTTCGGCCAGTACAGTAAGCACCGCATCCCGCGTCGTGCGGGCGAACAAGGCCGTTCCGAAAACGCTCAATGTAATCGCTGGCAGGACCATCGCACGCAAATTCGTCGCTGGATCTTCAGGTAGTGGCACGTAGCCACCTACCGTGAGTCCCAGGTCATAGACCGAGAACAGATAGACAAACAGAGTTCCCAGCACAAAACTGGGAATACCCATCCCAAACGCGCTGATGGCCCGGCTCGATGCACGCACCAAGCGAGAACTAGCGCTGAGCCCGGCGAGGATGCCCAGCGGAATGCCGACCAGGTTTGCGACTCCGGCTGCCATAAAAGCCAGCTGAATCGTCGCTGGCGCCCGGCGGGCAAACTCGGCGATGATCGCCGTTTGATCCGCATTCTCACAAGCCTTCTGCCCGATGCTCTGCTGACTGCGACAGAGAGCGATACCCATATCACCGCCGAGCAACGCCAGCAGCCAGCGCACATATTGCTGCGGTAGCGGATCGTCAAGCCCGTATTTCTCTCGCAGCCTTTCGCGAGCTGCTTCCGGCGCCTGTGGTCCGAGCATTACCGCTTCGTAACTTCCAGGAATCAGATGGATCGCGGTAAAGACGAAGATAGAAACACCGAGGAGCGTTAGCAACGCGCTGGCGAAACGCGCCCCGGCGAAGCGAATCAGTTGCAAGTAAGCCAATGTTCTCTACTCCTCGGTGTTGAGCACGGTAAGCTCCCTTGCGCACCAGAGCCAATCTGCCCCGGTGGCCTCCACGGAGTGGATTCTGGCGTTGACCCGGTCGGTACGGTAGGCGAGGATATGTCCCGTGGTGACAAGGGGCAAGTGGCTCGCAAACTCATTAGCCGTCTCATACATGTGCTGGCTCAGTGCCGTGTCAAGACCGCCTGGTCATACTATGTTAGCCTAAAGATGTATGACCGCTGAGTCGTGAATCTGGCAGGGACGACCTCCAAGTGGAAACCGTCCCTACCTTCGTTGTCAACTCCGCCAATCCAGACCGACGCAGATTCTACGTCAAGTTCACTACGGATTGAGCACGGTAAATTCACTTGCGTAGCGGAGGAAATCACCCCCGGCCGCCTCCACCGGTTGGATTCTGACAGCAACCAGGTCGCTACGATGGGCGATGATGTGCCCCTTCGTGACGATGGGCAGGTGGCTTGCATTCTCATAAACCATTTCGCACATGCGCTGGAACAACGCCGTACGCTCTGGGCCAGCGTTCATGGAGTTTGCTTCAGCGACCAACCCGCGATATTTCTCGTTCGCCGCCAAAGTCGAAACGCCGGTCATCCAGTTGGCAGCCCAGTTCTGGTATCCAAAGATCGGAGCAGATTTGCTGGAGTTAAATCCGAAGCTGGCCACCGGCTCGCCCGGATTGTCCGCCGAAAAACCACCGTAGATTCGTTGAATCCCTTCAGCGAAATCCCAGACTTCAATCTGTGGATTCAGCCCGACCGCCACCAGTTGCGCTTGAACAACCTCGGCAATTGGAGTACTCGGACCGCGACCAACCAGGGTAAACGTGAGTCCTTCAGCACCTGCCTCCTGGATCAACTCACGCGCTCGATCGACATCGTGTTGAGCCAGTGGGTTCTCCGAGATATCGCAAGGCTCGGCAGTACTCACTGCCGGCATAGCAATGTGCTCGTGCCCGCCAAAGACAAGGTCAGAGATCTGTTGTCTGTCGACCGCGAGATTGATCGCCTGTCGAATCCGTGGGTCCGCAAAGGGGGAGTCTGGAAAGACCGAATTCAAATGCAGGGTCCAATAATGTGTAATCGCTTGCACATTTGATTCGACATTCGGGGTATTCGCCAACACATCCAGTGCATCATAGCTTTCGAGCCGCGCGATATTGATCCTTCCATCGCGCAGGGCAGCCAACATTGTGGCATCCTCAGGAATGATCAGGACGACGACGCGATCCGCCTTCGGCAGACCCTCGCGCCAGTGATGAGGATTACGCACAAAGGTCCATGATTCGTCCGGCAGATGTTCTTCCAGCACAAAAGGACCTGTGCCAAGCATGCTGACGGTCGGGTCGAACGAACCCTCCAGATATTCCTGCCCAGCGATGATTGAAGCGGCTTCTGTTGTTATGGCGCTTAAGAAGGCGCCAAAGGGCGACGCTATCCCGATCTCGACCGTATAATCGTCCACTTTGGTCACACTTTGTAGCGGAACAGTATTTAGAATGTAGGAACCAAGTTCCGGATCGATTATTCGCTCAAACGAGGTGACGACATCATCGGCTGTCATCTCGCGCCCATTGGAGAAACGTACCCCTTGCCGCAGTTGGAAGCGGTAGGTTGTATCATCGATTTGTTCCCATGATGTAGCCAATCCCGGCACAACATTGAGATCTTCATCCAAATCGACCAGTTGCTCATAGACAAAATTAAAGAGCTGTCTTGATGGAGACTGACCATTGGTCTGGACGTCTATGCCCGTCGCCTCTGTCTTTACACCCCAGGTAATCGTTCCGCCATTCGTGTCCTGCGCGATGCCAGGCACAATCAGAATACCCAACGCGGCCACAACAAGAACGAGAAAGAACATTAGCTTGCTAGTGTGCTTCATTTTCTTCTCCCTAAAAGCAATAAATTTATCAATTCAAAGCACTACAAATTGCAGATATTTTCCATAGGAACTCCAATTTCTATTTGAACGAATTAATCTACTAGCTGAGCAGTAAATTCGCGATGAATATTAGAATCATACTGCAATTCGATGCCAATCACCAATTTCTCTGATTGGGAATGATAGATATGTACGGCAGAAAAGCTGCAATTCATGAACCTTGGACTTTTGGTATCGCGCTGCAGCAATAGCCAAATCTTGGACTTTGAGATCACTGATAACCTGTGAACTTGTGAGACATGATTGAAATGTCAGGGCAGACTCCAAACTCCGGCAAAATTGACAAGCGCTTTTCGACTGTCTACAATTCTAAGGATGGCACCAGTTTCTGCTGACTCCAAAGCTAATTCGCTCATCGCAAAAGTAATTCGTGACCGTCAGGGCGGGTTTCTAAGTAAATACAGCGTCGTGCAGCGCAGCGAGATCAAATGGGCGTACCTCTTCATCGCGCCGCAGATGATCGGACTTGCCATCTTCACGCTGGGTCCAATCCTTTACGCTGGCTACCTTAGCTTCACCAAATGGAATCTCTTCAAGCCTCCGCAATGGGTCGGCCTGGAGAATTATATTGATCAGCTGCAAGATCCGTCCTTCGGCAACCTGCTGAGAAATACTGTTTTGATCACGGCCGGCTACATCCCGCTGGTGATGATTGTTTCGCTGGCGATGGCCCTGGCGCTCAATCAGAAGCTGCGCTTCACCGTGATCTACCGCATGGCATATTTCATGCCGGTCGTGACGTCGCTGGTGGCGATCGCCTTGGTGTGGCGTTGGGTACTGCAACCGGATTTCGGCTTAGTAAATTATTTGCTTGGCTTGATTGGCATCGAGGGACCGACCTGGTTGAGTAGTACTCAATGGGCTATCCCGGGTCTGATTTTTATGCGTGTTTGGTGGGGCGCCGGCTTTTACATGATCATTTTTCTGGCCGGATTGCAAGGCATCCCGCAAGAATTCTATGATGCGGCGGAAGTCGACGGCGCGAGTTCCTGGCAGCGTTTCCGCCATGTCACCTTGCCCTTACTGTCTCCTACCACCTTTTTTGTCTTTATCATGGCGAGCATTTGGACCCTGCAGATCTTCGATCAGGTTTATATTATGACCGATGGTGGCCCGGGAGAAGCGACGGCGGTCTTCTTGCTGCGGATTTATCAGCTTGCGTTCCGCTATTTCCGCATGGGCGATGCCGCCGCGCTCTCGATGATTTTGTTCCTGATTATTGGCTGTTTCACCTATTTTCAATCTCGCTATTCGCGACGCTGGGTGCATTACGATTTAAGCTGAACGGCCGCAGCCGGCTTCAGCTAGGTTAGGAAACTTAAGGTATGAACACAAGCCATCTGTCGAGACTCGACGAGCAAGCAATGGGGACCACCATCTAATGGCAACAAAACGGTCGCGCCTGTTTATGCACGGCGTCGTTACTATTGGCGCGCTGTTCATGATGCTGCCGTTTTTCTGGATGCTCAGCGCAGCGGTGAAAAGGCGTGAAGATATTTTTGTTTTGCCTCCGATTTGGATCCCTGAGGAAATCTTGTGGCAGAATTTCGTCGATGTCTGGACCCAGGTGCCTATGGCGCAAGCCTATGTCAACAGCTTGAAGATTGCCGGCTTAGTGACCATTTTCACCCTGCTCACAAGCTCCCTGGCGGCCTACGCCTTCGCCAAGATCGAGTTTCCCGGCAAGCGAATCTCCTTCGCTACTTTGATGGCGACCATTATGATCCCCAGCCAAGCCACCTTGATTCCCGTATATATATTGATGTCGCGCATCGGCTGGATCGATACGCATTGGCCGTTAATTGTGCCGCCGGCCTTGACTAATGCCTTTGGCGTCTTTCTCCTGCGGCAGTTCTTCATGGGCGTGCCCGATGATCTGATAGATGCCGCCCGTATTGATGGTGCCAATCCCTTCCAAATCTATCTGCGCGTTGCGATTCCTATCATCCGGCCGGCCATCATGACCTTGGCGATTTTCACTTTCCTGGGCAACTGGAACGCCTTCCTGACGCCCTTGATCTATATCAACTCAAAAGAGCTGTGGACCGTGCCTTTGCTGATTGCGAACTTCCAGGATGCCTATGGCGTGGAGACAGAATGGGGATTGCTGATGGCGGCGAGCAGCCTGGCGCTGATTCCGGTTTTGATAGTCTACGTCTCCGCTCAGCGTTATTTCATCGAAGGCGTGGCCTTGACCGGGCTGAAAGGTTAAGACGTGGCCGAACTTGCTGCAAAATGGCCGGAATGGAACAAGCATTCACCAATTCGCATTACCGATTTGGGTGGTACACCGTCGCTGGCTCGGCATCCGCGCCAGGTGGATGTGGAAGTCATCAAAACTGAAACAGCGGTGATCGTCACTACGGCGCGCTTGCGGATTCGTCTCAATCTCGATCCCTGGGCGCTATCAATTTTCGATGCAGACGGCGCGCTGATCGTCGCAGAAACGCCCATAATGCCGGGAAATCCACCGGATGCGAACAAGGCCATGTATGGTTCGTTAGCCTTCCGGCTGGATATTCCTGAACGCGGCTTGTGGCGCAAGTATCATCACTACAGCAAGCGCAAGTTGTGGTTCCATGCGACGGCGGCAGCGTCTTGGCAGGAGACTGCACGCGGCTTGGAAATCGTGGCACGCACCAACGATCCTTTCGATCGCCAACTCGCCATCAACATCGAATTCCTTGACGATGCGATTTTCCTGTTGGAAGCATCCCTATCGGACACGACCTCGCTGGTTGGTTTTGCTCACTCGTTCGACTGCCCTCCAAACGAGCTTTTCTATGGCTTGGGCGAGCGATTCACAGCCTGCAATCAATATGGGCAAGAGGTTTTGGCTTGGTCGGCGGCGGGACGCACGGACCGGCGCGATTGGACCTACTTTCCACAGCCCTTTGTCATGACTGGCAGCCGTTACGGCATCTTGCTCGATACGAGTTATCGCAACCGCTTTCATTTGTGTTCTGATTTTCGACAACGCTATGCTTTCCAAACTGAAGCGCCCGAACTACGCTATTATTTCATTCATGATCCCGATCCGCTCAAGATCATTGAAGGTTTGACCGACTTGGTTGGCAAGCCGCCGCTGCCGCCCAAATGGAGCTTTGGCGTTCTGCGCAATATCAACGGCGGTGAAGCAAGTGTTCGTGCCGAGGCGGCAAAGCTTCGTGAAGCGGAAATCCCCTGTTCGGCGCTTTGGTATTACGACTCGCTCGACGAAAAGCGCCACATCGGCTATCCCATCAATCCGCACTATTATGATGGCGATTATGATGATGTCGCGACGCTGAATCGTGACCTGAAAGCGATGGGTTACAAAGCGCAGACCTATCTTTTTCCTTATTTCTATGTCGGCAGCGAGAATTTTACATATGGCAGCGAACGAGATTATTTCGTCAAGAATCGCTTCGGGGCAGATTATCTGATTCCTTTCCACACCGTTGACGACGAAATACGACGACCAACTACTCGTATGGCTGGCATCATCGACTTCACCAATCCGTCCGCGCTGGAATGGTATCAAGAGATCATTCGACAGATTGTTGTTGAGCTGGACTTTGACGGCTGGATGCACGACTTTGGCGAGGATGTGCCGGAGGATGCGGTCTTCTACAACGGCGAGAGCGGCGCCGAAATGCACAATATCTATCCTGTGCTCTATCAGAAAGCTACCTACGAAGCCTGCATGGCTGCAAAGCCGGATGTCAGCTTTTATGCGTGGGCGGGCTACGCCGGTTCGCAGGCTTATTCGATGGCCTTATGGACCGGCGATCAGATCATCAACTGGAGTTACGATGACGGTTTGCCCAGTGTCATACCCGGCGCGCTCAATCTGGGCATATGTGGCAATCCCTTCATCGGTCCCGATATCGCGGGTTACTTCCATTCGGAAAATCATCCCAGCATCGTTTCGGAAGAACTGTGGATTCGCTGGCTGCAACTTGGCGCGCTTTGTCCTATCATGCGTGACTTGGTCGCTTATTATCCGATTGAGCTTTGGACATCGGAACTGACACAGCAAGCGTTTCGCCAATATGCCCGGCTGCACCTGAGCCTCGTTCCTTATCTCTACAGTTATGCTGAGCTGGCACATCGCCACGGACATCCGATCATGCGGCATTTGTTCTTGGCCTATCCGGATGATGTCAATGTTCACAACCTGGATTATCAGTACTTGCTGGGCGAAGAGCTACTGGTCGCGCCTGTATTGACACCCGGAGCGGTGGAGTGGCAGGTTTATCTGCCGAAGGGTGAATGGATCGACTGGTGGAGTGGCGAACGATTCAGCGGCGAACGATTTGTCGTCGTGCCGGCGCCTCTAATGCAAATCCCGATATTTGCCAAAGCCGGCGCCATCATCCCGCAGATGTCGTCCGATGTGGATACGCTTGTTCCTGCACAAGATCCATCGGTTCGCGTTGCCAACGACGACCTGATCATAGATGTCTTCTCGGTTAGCGAAAGCCAGACGACGACATTTCAGCTATGGGACGGTACTCGAATCACTTGGGATGCCGCGCTGCATCAATTCTCGGTTGAGCGTTCTCCGGTAGCCCGCGCATACACAGTGCGATTCCGTCAATTTACAAGGGCGGATTTCACCATCACCGTACCTTCACATTTGACCGATGCCGACTTGCAAAGCTCGGAGGTGGTTGAAGACCAGGACCGCTTCACCGTGAAGTTTACTGGCAGAGATGTGCGGATTTGCTTGCTTTCGCCACAATAGTGTTATAAGTGTTATAGTAGCAATTAGGAAGAGCTTCGAGGAGGTGGTCAATCGGACAAATGGAATTCTACGCCAGTTAGATCGTTTCATATTGGAAGGAGATAAGAATGTTTAGCAACATGCTACGAATGCTTTTAATTCTGAGCCTCTTGCTCGTCGGATTTGCGCAAGTTGCCGCGCAGGACATGGTCGAGCTTGACATGCTCGGCTTCGGCTGCCTCGATGGTACGCCCTGTGAGGAAATCATCGACCAGTTTAATACGACCGTGGGTGAAGAGTTAGGCATCCATGTCAATTACGAAACTTCACCCGGCTCCTGGCAAGAGTATACGCAGAAAGTTGTCTCGGGAATTGCCGCCGGTAATCCGCCAGATATCATCAATATGTCACCTTTGCAAAAGCCGGATTACGTGGCCAATGGATTCCTCACCGATCTGACGCCGCTCATGGAGGCGGACGAGAGCTTCGATGCCAGCCAATGGTACGAACCGACCTTCAGCGCTTGGACCGATGATGCTGGCAGTGTCTTTGGATTCGGTCACGGCATCTACACCGAAGCCGTGTATTACAACAAAGCGCTATTTGCCGAGGCCGGCATCGAAACGCCGTCGCTGGAATGGGACAACAGTTGGACCTGGGATGAACTCGCCGATGTCGCCCTGCAATTGACAATAGGTGATGATCCGGAAACGCAACAATGGGGCTTCTATTGGCAGTTTGAACCGGGCTGGCTCTTCCCGGTCTTCCGGTCGTTTGGTGGTGACATTGCCAACGAGGATCGCTCGGTCATCACGCTGGATAGTGAGGGCTCTGTCGCAGCGCTTGATTTCCTTAATCAGCTGATGTGGGTCAATGGCGCGGCGCCACCGCCCTCGGTCACATCCGCCACATCGGCAGGCAATCTGTTCATACAAGGTCGTCTGGGCATGTTCCTTGATGGCTCCTGGTGGCTGGGCGGGTTCAACTCTGGCATCGAGGACTTCGAATGGGGCGTGTTGCCTGTTCCCACCGGACCCAACGGCACCTTCACCGGTTACTGGGTGGATGCCTGGGGGATACCCGTCAATTCGGATAATCGGCAAGAGGCGTGGGAAGTGATCAAGTTCTTGTCCGGTGAATACGGATCCAGCCATTTTCTCGACAATGGCATGTTTGGCGTGCCCGGTTTCCGCACGGTAACCGAGAGTCGCGCTGACGAACTCTTCACACCCTTATCCGCCGAAGAGACTGGCGTATGGTTGAATTCCACGGATTGGGGCGCGACGCCGCCCTATACGCGCAATTGGAATGAGGTCTGGGATATGACCACCAGTGTGCTGCAAAGATTGCAGCTGCAGGAACTCACGCCGGAAGAGGCAGGTCGCGAAATTTCCGAGCGCGGCACCGCCTTGATCGAACAAGCGCAGTAGTATCCGCAATTGACCCCGGATCGGTGTATATACCGGTCCGGGATACCGGCCGTTTTGATTCAAAAAGGAATTGGAAATAGAGATGGAACGCATCCGCGATACAGCATTATTCAAGAAAGTTTATGGGTGCTTGATCGGCGGTGCCATCGGTGATGCGCTGGGTGGTCCTGTCGAGGGCAGGGAATGGACGCCGGAGAAACTGCGCGGAACTTATGGTGAGATCAACCGCTTGATGCCTTACGAGCGCGATATTGGATATCATGCCCATTTTCACAAGGCTGCCGGCGCCTACACCGATGATACACGCGTGAAACACTTGCTGTGTCAGGCGATCATCGAGGCGGATGGCATGCCGCGCGCGGGCGAATTAGGTCATGTGCTGGCGCGCGCTTATCATCATGCGCCGGACGAGATGCATGAAGGTCTGATAGAAGAGTACTATCTGAAGGCGATTTGGGGGCGCGACAAGGTCATTTATAGTGGTGAGCCGACCAACGGCGCGATTATGAGCAATTCGCCGATCGGTTTAATCGCTGCTTGCCGTCCACATGCTGCCTACCAATCCGCTTTTGACCTGGCGTTTCTGACCGATGGTTATGCCAAGACTGCTTCCGCCATGATGGTCGCGGCCGTTGCCGAGGCCATGAATCCGGCGGCAACGATTGATAGTATCGTAGTTGCCACCAGAGAAACGCATATCGCCTTCGCCCGCCGCCGCGAAGGACCGCGCTGGGGCGATTTGGAATGGAAATACGACCCCAATCTGGACTTCCTTGACAAAGGCATCGAAATCGCGAAAGCGGCCAAGGATTATGTAGAGGTGCAGGAGCAATTGTATGAGACTCTCGAATGGGGGCATCTCTTTTCTGAAGCGACTCATACGCTTGTGGTGCCGCTGGCGATGTTTGTACATTGCAAAGCAGATTTCTTGCAGACGCTTATCGCATGTGTGATGTACGCGCGTGACAATGATAGTTACGCCAGTGTGGCGGGGGCTTTGATAGGGGCATATCACGGCGTAGACTTTATTCCCCAGGAATGGATAGCTACCGTAATCGATGCCAATCCCGAGACCGACATGGTTGATCTTGCGCTAAAGCTGACGGGCATTATCATCAAAGAACATGACGAGACGACGAAGGGCATGAGCGCGCTCGCAGAATTACTTTGACGAGCCGGTTATAACTCCGCGGATACTGAAACCGCATCTTCATTGCCAAATGTAATGGAGCAGCAACGCGCGGTTGCGCTAGCCGATTTCCGCCTGGTCAATGTTGATGCCAACCAGGTGCGCTGTATCAGATACATCGCCCAGGTTGGTGTAATCCACCAGGTAAATGCTGCCGTCATCGCGTTGCACCCAGGAAGAATAGCCATGATCGGGCCAAGGCTGCTGATCGGGGTGATTGCCGTGTATCTGGATCATGCGCTGTCGCTGGTATTGATCGGGATAAGCGCCGGATTCAGACGCCCACTCCCATTGGAAATCGTCAAGGTTAGGATTGTCTAGCTTGTATTGCACCCGTTTCCAGTAGCTGCGACCGCTTTCGCCAAACTGTCCAAATTGCGTGCGAAGCCAGGGCTTGCCACCGTGGAAATCTGACGCTGGCGTTTCTTCGCGGAAAACACATGCGTTCATGACGGTTTCGCCATCCAAGCGCACATGCAGCCATCCCCGACGGTGCTGCAGGCCAACAGAATGAAATCGGGTCATATCGACCGGATGAAGGCTTTCGTGCCGTCCGCGCCTGATGCTGATATGATCGGGCGCAATCTTGAGCAACTGTCCCAAGCGCGATATGGACATGAAGGCAACGGCCTCATGTCCTGCGGATGCTTCGACTCGCAATTTGGCTTGGAAATCCACGTCGCTGAAAGGCGATTCCGGCGGCAGCAAGGTATAGCGGCATTCATGTTCAGGCTGATTTCGGATTTCCAGGGCGCCGTTCTCTAGATTGGCCAGGTATTTTCGACGTGGACCGCCAATCGCGTAGCTTCCCGCTTCTTGTTCGAGATTTCCCACCCAGGCGTAAGTGCCCAGCCCACCGTTTACCTGTCGTCCGCTGACCAGCACGCGCCCGTCGGAAAGTTGTTTGGCATAGGGACGATGGAGGGCAAAGGGCAGCATTCGCGGACTGGACCAGCTGTGGCCTTTGTCATCGGAAAAGGCCACGAATGAGGGAATCCCGCCGGAATGATTCTCTCGCATGACACATGCCAATCGTTTGCCCTCGTCAAGGTTGATGATGGCACCTTCACAGAATCGATGGTAGCCGTTGTGGGCGATGGTACTCCGCTCGCTAAAGGTCCGGCCGCCGTCGGCAGATGTCCAAAGTACCTGCGCGAATTCTTGTGTCTGGCCGCGCATCAAATGTGAGGTTACGCCGAGCGAGCCATCGGGCAAGTCGACAACGCGATCGGGCTCAAAGCCACCGATTCCGCTATCAGTCTGCGCTCTCGACCAGGTTTCGCCAAGGTCATGGCTCCAGTAGAGCCAGTTACCTGGCTGCTGATCTTCGTGGAAATGGCTATCGTCGTCGTGATCAATTATGACCACCAAACGCCCGTCGTTGAGAAGACTTAGTCGGGGTGTTACCAGTCTTTCTTCTCCCACGGCCAGATTTGCTTCGTCAATCTCGCGATATTTTCGCCAGTTGGCGCCACGATCGTCGCTCGCCAGGAGCGTCAAAACTTGGTTCTGCAACGACCAGTGGGCATCGACATCGCTGTAAATTAACAGGTATCTACCGTTCGGTAGCACCACGATATCGGGATTCTTGGTGAATCGACCCGGACTGCGCCAGATATCGAAGACCTTGTGGGCAAGTGAGCGTGTATGAATCAGCATGGCGTTCGCGTCTTGTAAAATTGCCACACTATTGTGAAACTTTGCCGGCAAAATGGCAATGTGATAAATGTTTCGCGTCGAATGTCAATCTTGATGCTGCCGAGCCCGGTCCGACCGTTTTGCGCATGCGCATGTTGAGCGCTCTGATTTTGCATACGGACGAATTAGAACCATGTCACTTGTTCTGTTCCTGTGTCGGTAGCAAATGCCATCGCATCGAAACTCTTAATCAACAGGCGCATTTTCGTACCGACGTGGCTTTCGTCATCCCATAAATTGACATATTCATCCGGGTCAGCTTCGAGATCGAACAATTCGCCGATAGCATGCCCGTGATAGACGACCAGCTTGTAGCGCTCGTCGCGGATCATCGTCGCGAAAGTCCCGTTATAAGTTTCAGCAAAGTTTGGGTTGATCGCGCTGAAGTATTCGCAGCGTACCGAATCTCGATGATGATCTTCCGCCCCATCATTTGTGAGCAGCGCGCGCAAGGAAATGCCTTGCATTCGTTTCGGTATCTGTACGTCCGCCATATCAAGCAGGGTGGGCGCGATATCCAGCAGCTCGACAAGGGCGTGCCGCCGCACGCCTTCTATAAACTGACCGGGCCAGGAAATAATAAGCGGCACTCGGGTCAAGCCCTCAAAGAAGCGACAGCCTTTCAGCAGTAAGCCGTGGTCGCCGAGAGCTTCACCGTGGTCGCTCATGAAGATGACGATTGTATTTTCTCGCTGTCCACTGCGCTCCAGCGATTCCAACATCCGCCCTACATTGTCGTCGATGAGTTCAATCATGGCGTAATAGGCGGCCTGAATCCACTTGGCATTGAATTCTTCCGGCCGGCGACTGGGATTCTGGAAGTCAATCTCGCTCAATTTCGCTTGCGCTTCCAAGTCGCTTTCGCGGAACTTGGGACCGGACAGGGATTCGATATCAAAGCGGTCCAAATACTGTTGCGGCGGATCAAAGGGCTCGTGAGGATCAAATATGTTGACGCTCATCAGCCAGGGTTTACCGCCGTGGTCGGATTCCATGAAATCAATCGCGCGGTCGGTACACCAGGTTGTCTGATGCAGCTCAGGTGGTGTACCGTGCGGTTTTTCTCGCATCTCACCTAGGTTATGACCTAATGAACTAATCCAGTCCCCGTACGCGTGCCCGGCCTCCCATTGATCTTCCGGGTCGTGGCTCCAATGAAAGAGCCGATAGCCATCATGTTTCGGTCGCGGCTCAATGCGGCCGTAGGCGCCAGCCAAATGAAGCTTGCCGGCCAGCGCGCAGTCGTAACCGGCGTCCGCCAGTATCGCCGTGACCAAAGGGGCGGCTTCTGCCCAATTCTCGTTGCCATTGCCGCAGGCGTGAACACTGCTGGGATACATGCCGGTCAAGAAGCTGGCGCGGCTCGGTGTGCAGATGGGGCTTTGGCAATAGGCGCGCTCAAATGCGACACCTGACGCCACGAGCTTGTCGATATTTGGCGTTCTTAGTTGCGAGTTGTTGAGTGCGCTTATCGTGTCGAAGCGCTGTTGGTCGGTGCAGATCCAAAGTATGTTTGGCCTTTTGGCATTCATTGCGTTTCCTTAATTGTGGCTTGGCAAATTATTGGGCAATTGGCCGCTCCCTTAGCCTTTCACTGCTCCCGCGGTAAGCCCGGTGATCATATAGCGCTGAATCAGAAATCCAAAAACGATGACGGGCAGCATAATGACGATGGAGGCAGCGGATATCTTGCCCCACTCATATCCTTCGTAGCCCATGTAATGCGTAATTATAACCGGCAAAGTCACGGTTTTTCGCCGAGTGATGACCAGAGCAAATAAGAACTCGTTCCAGGCAAAAATGAAAGCGACGATGCCAGACGCGATTATGCCGATACGCACCAGTGGCAGTTCTATCAGAAGTAGAATCTGCCACAGATTGGCGCCATCTATCATGCCGGATTCGCGCAGTTCGTGCGGCACAGCGCCCCACACCGGAGTGAGTGTCCATATGATTAGCGGCACGCAGAAAATGAGATAGATGATGATTAAGCCGATATGCGTATCCAGTACATCGAGTCGAGAATAGAATACAAAATATGGCAGCAAATAAATCATGCCCGGTACCATGCGGATTAGCAGTATGGTCAATAGTGAATTTCGCCGCGCCCGTCCCCGCATAATGGTTATGGCAAATGTCGCCGGAATTGCGAAAACCATGGCCAAAGCGACTGAGCCGGTTGAAATGATAATGCTGTTGGAGAAGGCGAGACGAAATTCCGGATCCTGGAAAATGGCGATAAAATGCTCAAAGGTGGGCTCAAAAATCAACAGCGGTGGATAGGCAAACGCATCCAGGGCATTCTTGAGCGCGAGCAGCAATATCCAGGCGATTGGACCAAGGATGGCCAGCCCGTAGATTATGCCAATGACGTAGAGGCTTGTCGTTGTAATGTTCGATCGGCGCTTCATGAGCTATGAATCTACCTGAAAGTTGCGCAGCAGGTAACGCATCGTAGGTGCGAGAATCAGCAAGAGCATAAAAAAGAAAACAACGATGATTGCCGAGGCGTAGCCGACTTTGAGATAACTGAAACCGCTAACGTAGGCGTAGAAATTCACGGTTTCGGTCGCCGCGGCCGGTCCGCCGGCGGTCACAATATATATGATCGGGAAGATACCGAGCGCTTCCATCGTGCGCAGGATGCCGATAAAGGTGACAGTCGGCTTCAGCAAAGGCACGGTGACGTGCCTGACAGATTGGACCCAGGTTGCGCCATCAATGACGGCTGCTTCGTACAACTCGTCGGGAAAGGACTGCATAGCTGCCAGAAACATAAGCGCGACAAACGGAGTCCAACCCCAAACAGCCACGATGACGATGGCAACGAGCGCCCAATTGGCATCCGTTAACCAACTAGGACCATCCAACCCAAACAGGCTCAACAGATAGTTGACGCTGCCCAACTTTGGCGTGAACAGAATGCGCCATGTTAAGCCGGTCACGATAGGTGGTATGACCATCGGCGCTACTAAAACGTATCGCAGCCACTTCATGCCGGGCAGCCGTTCATTCATGATGACGGCAACAAAGAATCCGAAAATCAGTTGCAAGGCAACGGGCGCGACGATGAAGAGTACGCTCACCGGAATGCTTTGCAGAAAACGCGCATCGTCCAGCAACCGGCTGTAGTTCCGCAGGCCGATGAACCGTTCCGGTCTTGGACTGGCAAAAGACAAAGACGACGTACTCAAATAGAGAGTGAAGAGAACGGGCAGTACAGTAAGCAGAAGAAGTACCACGATCGACGGCGAGAGATACCTCAAATATGCCCGTTGCGGAATCGGCTCATACGATGCCATGCCGCGCCTCTCGACCAATGCTTGACTTGTCGTGATGAAGTACTTGCGAGACTGCGAGGATTCCTGGCGTGACCGCCGTATTCATAAAAGGGGAAGGCCCCCGAGGTCTCCAAGTCACCCCGCGAGCCTTCCTCTGGATGCCAGCTTTAAGGCAGGTATCCCTCGTCTTCGAGCATCTGTGTGATCAGTTCATTAGCGTTGTTGAGCGCGTCTTCCGGCGTTCTTGCCCCGATTTCGGCTTCTTGCACCGCCTGTCCCAAGATATCGCCCATCAGCGGCCATCCCGCGAAGGCAGGGTAATAGTCAAACGGCGCAGCAGCGAGGCTGTCTTGAAACGCTTTGAGGAAGGATCCGCCACCGAAATTATAGTCGTACTTCGCATTGAAGTCCGGATCTTCCCAAAGACTGTCTCGTGTCACCGCAATCTGTGGCAGAGCCAACGAAATCTTCTTCATAATGTCGAAGCTCAAAGCCCATTCGAGGAAGGTGTACGCCGCTTCCTGATGCTGTGAATCGGCGGTGACGCAGATCCCATGCGCCGCAAATGACGGTTTGGGACCAGCCGCGCCGCCCGGCACGACAGCGAATCCGAGATTGCCGGACACCTTCGACTCCTCTGGATCAAGGATACGTCCCGCTAGTGGCGCCCCCTCCATGACCATTACGACAGTACCCTGTTGCATCGCCCTGGTGACATCGGGGTATTGATAAGCGGCAACTCCCTCAGGTCCGTAGTTGTTCTTCAGAGTAACAAAGTTGGTGAGCGCTCTAATGGCTTCTGGTGAATTGACGGTGGGTGTCAAATCATTGGGGAAGTCGGCAAAAAACCTGGCGCCTTCACCATGGAAGAAGGAATTGAAATGCCAGATGTTGCCATGCGCTGCCGGTGGATTCCCTCTCAGAGCGATTAACGGAACGTCATCGGTGTGAAGCAGCGGGGCGATCTCCAGCAATTCATCATAGCTAGTCGGCGGACTCTCGATGCCGGCCGCTTCAAAAATGTCAATCTGATAGTACATGATGATCGTCGCCGCAAAGAAGGGCAGGCATTGCTGCACGCCATCGTAAGCCATCGCGGCCATCGTCGAACCGATCAAGTCGTCCACGTCAAGCAAATCCGCGTCCGAAACATCGGTGCCCCAGAAGTTTTCAACCGGTGTTACCCAGCTATTTTCCGCGTAAAGCGGTATATTGCCGCTCTGAATGCCAACGACATCATAGTTGCCGGCCCCACTCGCCAATTCCAGTTGGGTCTTCCGCACGGAACCTTCTTCGTCCAGCAATTCAAATTCAACGCTTATTCCCGTTAACGCTTCGAATTCCGGTTCCAGCTCCTTAAGCCCATTAGTAAAGGCGGTAGCCAAATACAGAAAATTGAGGGTTGTACCTTCATAGGGTTTCTCATCGCCTTGGCCCATAACATTCGTCACGAGCGCCGTACAAAGAATTATTGCAATTAATCTGCCTATCATTGTTTTCTCCTTTTTACAATATGTCCCGTCGTGCTGAGCGCACGATTGAGCAACTGCTTGCTTATGTTGACGCGTTCAGTTCTTATCGCTATGCCTCTCTTTCTTACAATCGAACCAAGTTTCAAATGATAGTGCTTTAGTCTTGTCGCCTGCCTAATACAGAAAAGTATATCCCGTCCCGGTTTGATGTGCCAAGAAATAGAATTTGCTCTTTGGAGCAGTTGCACCGCGTCGTGACTGATGCGGTAGTATCCGCAGAATGCGGGCCTGAGTTTCGGACCTCGCTGGCAACAAATTAGACCACTTGCAAGAGGCCTGATTCAGTGTGTAATGCCTCTCACCAGTTGGCCGCGCAGCGCTATTGGTGCTGGATCAATATTGATGCGGGCTTTTCCAGATCGCTTCCAACATGCACTGAGATACGTTATATTTGACTCGAAATTCGGTTAGTAGGGAGAAAGTCCGTGATAACTGAAACTGCCAACCGAGCTGCGCCTGTTCCGCTGAAGCAAGTTTCCATCACTCGCGGATTTTGGCAAGAACGGCAAAGGGTGAATCGCGAAGTGACGATTCCCGCGATTTACCGCAAGCTGGAAGATACGGGTCGGATCAAGGCCTGGTCCATGATCCGCAATCATGGCACACCCGAAGGACGCGGTACGGTTTATATGTTTTGGGATTCGGACACTGGAAAGTGGCTGGAATCAGTCGCCTACAGCCTGGCAACACATCCCGATCCCGATTTGCAGAAACTTGCCGATGATCTGATTGATGCCATTGAGAGCGCGCAGCAAGAAGATGGCTACCTCAATACCTACTTCCCAGTCATTGATCCTGAGAGCAAGTGGGCAAATCTGCGCGACTGGCACGAGATGTACAATGCCGGTCACTTAATAGAAGGCGCAGTGGCTTATTTCGAGGCGACTGGCAAGCGCAAAATGCTCGATGTCCTGGCGCGCTTTGCCGATCATATCGATTCAGAATTCGGTCCGGAAGAGGGTAAGCGGCACGGCTATCCCGGACATCCAGAATTGGAAATGGCGCTGGTCAAGCTTTATCGCGAAACCGGCTCGCAAAGATACCTCGATCTGGCCAAATACTTCGTCGACGAACGTGGCATGGAGCCGCATTACTTTGATATTGAGGCGGAGAAGCGCGGCGAAAAACGTGAGGACTTCTGGGCGCAAACCTATCGCTACTGCCAAGCGGATTCGCCGGTGCGCGAGCATAACGAAGCGATGGGACATTCTGTGCGAGCTTGCTATCTCTATTCCGGCATCGCCGATGTCGCGCTGGAAACGGCGGATGAGGAATTGCTGGCGCTGTCGCGGCTGCTCTGGGATGATCTGACACAGCATCAGATGTATGTGACTGGCGGCTTGGGACCTTCGCATTCCAACGAAGGTTTCACTTTCGCCTACGATATGCCGACCGAGACAGCCTACGCCGAGACCTGCGCCGCGATCGCCTTGGCGTGTTGGGCGCATCGCATGTTTCACATTGATCCGGATAGTCGCTATATTGATGTCATGGAACGCGCCATCTACAATTCATCATTGAGCGGACTTTCGTACCAAGGCGATGAGTTCTTTTACTCTAATCCCCTGGCTGCCTATCCTGGAGTCAACCCTCTCGGCAGATGGAGCGATACCATCGAAGGTGGGCATTATCGGCGCGCGGACTGGTATTTCTGCCCCTGTTGCCCGCCGAACATTTCTCGTCTGATCGCCAGCATTGGCGAGTACGCGTATGCGCAGGCGGGCCAGCGTGTTTACGTAAACATGTATCACGATAACTCCGTTGCGCTCGAGATCATCGGACAAAAGTTCACGCTTGTGCAATCAACAGAATATCCCTGGGATGAAGCCGTACAGTTTACTCTCGAGACGGATGAACCTGTCGAATTTGAGCTGGCGCTACGAATACCCGACTGGTGTTACAGCTTTGAGCTGACGGTCAACGGGCACGCGCAAAGCGCAACTGCGGTGCGTGGCTATGTGAAACTTGCGCGAAATTGGTCGCATGGGGACTCGGTAGAATTGAGGCTGTCGATGCCGGTGGAACGGATTGTGGCTCACCGAAATATTCGACAAGCTGCTGGCCAGATTGCTCTGCAGCGTGGTCCGCTGGTCTATTGCCTGGAAGAGGTCGACAACGGGCCGCGTTTGGCAAATGTCTGCATTCCGGCTTCGGCAACGCTGGAGGCGTCATTTGAACCAGCATTGTTTGGCGGTGTGAGCGTGATCACCGGCGAGGCGCTTCGAACGGAACCAAGCAAAGAAAGCAATATGCTTTACCGTCATCACAGTCAAGCCGATGGCGAAAGGACGGCGTTCATCTTCAAAGCCGTTCCCTATTACCTTTGGGCAAATCGCGATCCAGGTGAAATGCGCGTCTGGATTCGCTCCAGATAGAAGGGGCACCAAACGGGCACGCCCTTGATGGCGCGCTCGATTTTCGATCTTCTTGCACAATAGTCGATTGTAAGGAGACATGATCATGGCAATGTCACGTAGGGAATTTCTCAAATTGACCGGTGGGTCAACTGCCGCGATGGCAGCGTTCGCCCGAATGGGGCATCTCGCTCCCGTTTTGGCGCAGGATGCTACGACCATCACCTTTGGTGGTTGGGGCGGTGTGGCAGAGGACGAAGGTGTGAAAGAAGCTATCGCCGTTTTCATGGCGGAAAATCCCGATATCGCTGTCGAATGGCAACACACGCCGAGTGCCAGCGAATATTCGCGGGTCACACTGACGAATATCGCAGCAGGTACCGCTCCGGATACCTCATTCGTTCGTTCTGACGACTACGAGACCCTGGCGCTGGGCGGCGCCTTGATGGATATCACCGACCTGGTAGAGAATGACCCGCTTCTGGGGCAGGAAAATTATTTCATCGAACCGCAGGAATCAACTCGGTGCGAGGTCAACGGACGCTGGTATGGCATCGGCTCCACTTGGGTCGCGCATCATATCTATTACAATGCGGATTCGTTCGACGAAGCTGGTATCACGCCGCCCGGCTTCCAGGACGATGAAATTTGGGAATGGGACGAGTTTGTCGCCATTTGCCAACAGTTGACCAAAGATAGCAACGGCCGTCATCCTGGAGATGCGGGTTTCGACAGCGAAAACATTCAGCAATGGGCGATCGATTGGCCCGCTACCTGGTGGATGCCGCTAGCAGCGGCGGTCCATTCCAACGGCGGCGAATTCATCACCGATGAAGGACTTTGCGCCTTCGATTCTCCCGAAGCGCTGGAGGCATTGCAGCGCGTGGGGGATTTGATTCACGTGCACCATGTCGCGCCACGGGGCGCTTCGATTCAAAGCCTCGGTATGAACAATACCCAGATGATCAATACCGGTCGCCTGGCGATGGGCATCGACGGTTCCTGGGCCTTGTCCTGGATGAATCCGTCCTTGCTTGATGTGGCGATGGGGACCGGCGCGTTGCCGAAGATGGCAAAACCCGCCAGCGTCATGCAAGCGCATTTCCATTCGGTCTTGTCATCCACGGATCACCGGGACGAAGCTTGGCGCTGGGTACGATTCCTGGCAACGCCCTTCTATCAGGAACACTTCGCCAAGATCGGCTTGTGGATTCCCAACCAATCTGCCATGTTGACCGAAGAGGGACTCAAGGGTTGGGTCACCGAAGGGATTCATCCGCCCAACTACTCGCAATTCGCCACCGATTATCTGCCGAAGCATGGCGTCGCTGCGCATTTGCCTCCGGGCTGGATTGAAGCCAATAACGATTTCATGACACCGGCATTTGAAGCGCTGGCCAATGGCGAAGCGGCTGAAGCGGTATTCCCCGATGCCGTGCGTCAGGCCAATGAAGTGCTGATGTTCGCCAGGGAAGATATGTAGCGGTTTCCGTAGGAATGCGTTGCCGTATTCGGCAAGCTGAGTTGATATCAAGCGCATTAATGGGAGAGTGATAAAGCTCTCCCCCGCACGCGTCGCAATACGGCCGAAAAAAAATGTCGATAAAAGCTGAATACGCAGAAGCCATTTCAAATTTCTGGTTCACGCGACAATACAATCGCCTGAGCCTGAAACAGCGGCGAACCTTGATGGGCTATATGTTTATCATGCCTTTTATCTTGGGATTCTTTTTCTGGTTCCTGATTCCCGCCGTGGTCGCCGGTAATTTGACACTGCAACGGTGGAATCTGATCTCGCCGCCAAGATATGTCGGCATGTACAACTTCAATAAGCTTCTAGCGGATCCGCTGTTGGGTCAATCGCTAAAGGTCACGTTTCTATTCTCGGCAATATCTGTGCCCATCGGATTGGTTTTCGCATTTTTTCTCGCTTCTTTGATCAATACAAAAATGCCCGGAATCGCGGTCTTCCGTACTATATATTTTTTGCCAAGCATCGTGCCTGCCGTTGCCAACGCCATACTTTGGGCGTGGCTGTTTAATACCGAGTTCGGTCTGATCAATTTTGTCATCCGTTGGTTTGGTGGACCCAAGATCGGCTGGCTGCAAGACCCGAACTGGGTCATGGTGGCGTTCGTCATTTTGACGATTTGGGGTGTCGGCGGCTCCATGATTATTTTCCTGGCCGGTTTGCAGGGCATCCCGCAAATCTACTATGAAGCGGCGGAAATCGATGGCGCCGGCCGCCGGGATCGCCTGCGCTACGTGACCCTCCCCATGATGTCGCCGATAATTTTCTTCAATCTGGTCATTGGTTTCATCAATTCATTTCAGGTTTTCGTCAGCGCGCTGTTGATTACCAATGGGGGACCGCAGAATTCAACCTTGTTTCTGGTGCTGTATATTTATCGCACCGCCTTTCAGAGCCAAAAGATGGGCTACGCCGCAGTGCTGTCCTGGCTGCTCTTCGCGATCTTGATGGTGCTGTCCTTTCTTGTTTTCCGCTATATCGGCTCGCGCGTCTATTACGAGAATCCTGGGGAATAAGCGAGGCAAAATGGGTTTCACAGCCGCATCAGCCAATTTTGTTGAAAGCAAGCGCGTAGCCAAGTCGCGTTCCGATCAGTTATTTCATCTCTTAACCCTTTTCTTGCTGCTGTTCTTTGCCATCATCATGATAATGCCATTCATCTGGTTGGTTTCGAGCTCGCTCAAAACGCAGATCAACATCTTTCAATATCCGCCGCAATTGCTGCCCGATCCTCTGGTCCCGGGAAACTACCTCAGGGCATTGACATACAAGCCTTTTGGCTTGTATTTCCGCAACACCCTGCTGGTCGCCGGCTTCAACGTTTTTGCGGTCGTATTTACATCGTCCTTTTGCGCCTACGGATTCTCCCGCATTCGCTTTCCCGGACGAGATTTCTGGTTTGGCATCGTGATGGCGACCTTGTTCCTGCCCTATGCCATTCTGCTCGTGCCAAGTTTTATCATTTTCTCGCGATTGGGCTGGGTGGATACGTTGTTGCCGCTTGTGGTGCCGCAGTTCTTTGGCGGTGGCGCCTTCAATATTTTCTTGATGCGGCAATTCTTTCGCACCATTCCGGAAGAGATATCCGATGCCGCGCGCATCGACGGCTGCAGTGAGTTTGGTGTCTACTGGCGGATTATGCTGCCTCTCTCGAAGCCTGCGCTAATAACCATTTCTATTTTCACTTTTCTTTTCGCTTGGAACGATCTCATCGGTCCCTTGACTTACCTGCGTTCGCCCGATAATTTCACGATCGCTGTAGGCTTGTCGTCATTCCGCAGTCAGACGGATATCAGTTGGGATCTGCAACTGGCAGCTTCTTCGGCCGTCACGATTCCTGTAATTATCTTGTTTTTCCTGGCGCAGCGCTATTTCATTCAGGGAGTTGTCATGACGGGGTTGAAGGGCTAGCCTGACTGCTCAGGCCCAGAAGGCCTTCTCCAGATCCTCAAACTCTTCGGCGAGTCCTTCATATTTGTTGCGCCCCAGTTCCAGTACGTAAACATAGTCGGCGATTTTGAGCGCCTCGCGAATCTCCTGATCGACGAGCAGGATGGTTAAGCCTTCCAGGTCACGAAGGTCTATCAGCATGCGATAAACTTCCTCGCTGAGTAGTTTTGCCAGTCCGGCCGTAGGCTCATCTACCAAAATCACTTCCGGGTCGGTCATCAGTGTACGTCCGATTTCGACCATGCGCTGCTGGCCACCGGATAGGTTACCCGCGTGTTCGTGCTGTTTTTCGTGCAAGATTGGGAAGCGCTCGTAATTCTCTTCGATCTTGCTTTCCATCCGCTTCTTGTCCTTTTGAAAGGTCCAGGCGCCCATCATCAGGTTTTCACGCACGGTCATATGTTTAAACACGCCAGGCTGCTGGGGAATATAACTGATGCCAAGATCAATCAGCTTGTGGGTTGGCGTGCCCGTTACATCGCTGCCATTAAGTAGGACCTGGCCACTATATGGCTTAAGAAAACCATAGACAGCTTTCAGCAAGGTGGATTTGCCAACGCCGTTTGCACCGAGAATCGCCGTTATTTTGCCTTTTTCCGCCTTGAGGTCAAGTCCGCGTATTATATGCAGATCTTCGTAATAGCCGACGTACAAGTTTTTGATCTCGAGCATAGCTTACGTTTCCTCATCTTCGCCCAGGTAGGCTTCGATAACGGCCGGATCATTCTTCACGGCTTGTGGCTCGCCGTCGGCGATCAATGCGCCGAAATTGAGCACGATTAGCCTTTGGCTCAATTCAAAGACGGCACCCATATTGTGGCTAATGAGAATGATGGCTTTGCCGTCCTCATGCACGCGGTGAATGTAAGCGTATATGGTCTCCTGCAAGCGCGGATGCACACCTGCAAAGGGCTCGTCCAGGATTATCACAGACGGATCCAGCATGAGCAGACGTCCTAATTCCAGAAGTTTTCGTTGTCCGCCACTTAAGGCACGGCTATATTCATAAGTCAAATGGTCGATGGTAAGCAAGGATAGAATCTCGTTAGCGCGAGCTTCCAGGTCGGTGCGACGCGTCGATGGATTGTGCGCCAAGCCCGGCACCAGCATATTCTCCATCACGGTCATCCGGCTTAGGGCTCGTGTAATTTGAAAAGTGCGGCCCAAACCCGCGCGCGTTACATCGTAGGGCGCTCGACCATCGATTCGGCGACCGTTGAGATAAATCGTCCCGCCGCTCGGCTTCAACATGCCGCTCATCAGATTGGTCACGGTGGTTTTGCCCGCGCCGTTGGGACCAATCATTCCGATCAGCTCCGGTTTGGTCACACTGAAAGAGACATGATCAACCGCTTGATTGCCGCCGAAGCGCTTGGAGATCCGGTTCAATTGCAGATTGATCTCACTCATTACCGTCCTCCTGCCGCGCCAAGTGATCTTCATCACTCTCGCGTTTGGAAACGGTCGCTTGCATCACCAGATCACGTCCGCTAAACCAGGCAATGATCGGGAAGACCAATCCGTTGCGCATATAACGCAAGGTTAATACCATGACCAGACCGAATAAAGCGAAACGCCAGGCACCCGTTTCCCAGACAAATGCATCCGAACCATCAGCCGTCGTCAAGCCCAAAGGCAGGCCTATTACCACTTCGCGCATGGCTTCCAGCATATAGCGCGATATGAAAGCGCCCGCGGCCGCGCCAATGAGACTTTCCATACCCCCAATGACGGCATAGGCTATGATCAGCGACATTTGCAGCACTTCCAATTGCTCCGGTATGATGCGTTCAGAGCCGACATCACTGTAAAAGATCGCGCCAGCCAAACCAACAATCATGCTGGTAAAGACGAAAATCAGGATTTTGTAACGGACTACATTGACACCCAGCGCAGACGCCGCGTCTTCGTCTTCGCGCATTGCCCGTAAGAACAAACCAATTGGCGAATGTGCTACTCGATACATTAGCAACAGACTGACAACAAGCAAGCCAAACATCAGATAATACTCAACCTGTCGCGCGGTATTGACGTCTGCAATTTGCAGCAGTGGACGCAGTGACAAGCCGTTAGACCCGCCGGTGTAGTCATATTCCGTTAACATGGCGATACGGAACAGCTCGGAAAAGGCGATGGTGAAAAGCGCAAGATATGCCGAGCGAAGCCGCAGCAGCAACCAGCCAATTAACAGACCCACCAAGCCAGCGACTACGGTGCCAATCAGTATTGCGCCAACTGCGGAAATGGATTCGGAGGTGATTGCTATGCCCAAGGTCGCAAACATTAAGCCATCGCGGGCGATCAAACCAGCAACGTAGGCACCAATGCCCATAAAAGCCATATGCCCGAAGGAGAACTGCCCGGCGATTCCAGCCAGGAGAGCCCAACTCGATGACAGGATCGCGTAGAAAAACCCGCTGATGAAGACGGTTTTGGCATAGTTTGACTGAGAAGTATCGTTAGGGAACCAGAGAAAGAACAGGATAACCAGACCCAGCGCTATATATCCGAGCCTGCGGCGTCCGATTCCCCCGTCGATTGCCGATTCAATCTGTTTGAAGAAAGCCATGTTTAGTGCTGCTCCCTTCCGAAAAGTCCTGTCGGCTTCAAGAGTAAGACCAAGGCAAAGATGACAAGGGCAAATGCTTCTTTGTACGCCGCCCCTCGGCTAGCGTCAGGATAACAGCCCGCGCCCAGTGCCTCGACGATACCAACAATTACTCCGCCAAGGAGCGCTCCCGGCACTGAACCCAAGCCACCCAGCACAACGATGACATACGACCGCCCCACCATTTCCGCGCCGACCCAGGGAACCCAGGCAAAAATCGGAATCAAAGCCGCGCCGGACATGGCCGCCAGCATCGAACCAGTCGCAAAGGACAGGGTATTCATGTTAGTCGGGTTGATACCCGTCACGGCAGCTGCTTGCTTGTCCTGGCTGGTTGCCCGCAAACCACGCCCGGTCCAGGTACGTTGCAGAAAATACAGCAGCGCAAAAATGAGCACGATGCCGATAATCATGGCGAAGGCGCGATCACCGATTATATGGATGGGGCCAAAGGCGAAGTCTTCAGTAATCTGTGCCCGCTGCAGCGTAAAGCGACGAATTTCGATGAAACGATCGTGACGCTGTGGGAAGGGCCCGGCGATTGCCAAAGTCGTGTATTCGATGAAGAATCCAAATCCAAAGGTGATCAGGATTGCATATTCAGAGGCGCGCTCAACCAATCCATCATGCATCGGCTTGAGAAATGATCTCTCGAAAAGCGCGCCGATGCCAAAAACGATGACACCAGCGATCGGGATTCCCCAAAGCGGGTTGATTGTAATTTCTGTACCCGTCAATGCGCTAAGAATGTTGCCAGCGTGCAACAAAAAGTAGAATGAAAAGTATCCACCAATCATATATAGCTGACCGTGGGCAAAGCTGACGATGCCTTGTACCGAATAAATAAGCGTCAGTCCCACTGCCATCAGCGAATAAATGCAGCCGATGACCACACCGTTCGCCGTCTGTTGTGTCAAATATGTCACGGAAAAGGGGGCTTGAACACAGGGATTCGTCGGGTTCTGAATAGCAAAAAGGGTGTAGATCTGCCAGGCGCCCAGTGAACCCAGGACGATCATCCAGTCGCGGTTGACTCTAGGTGTGTTTTTCCACATTAAACCGAATATCAATGGACCGATCGCGAATCCGCCCAATGCCGCGGCAGTCAATGCATCCTGGTCGTCGGCGTCAACATGGTGATAATGACGCGGAATGAAATAGCTGGCTAGCGCCGCCCATAGCGGTCCTGCCAGGATCAGCCAAAGTGCCGAAGGAAAGTGCGGATCGACGACCCTAACCAAGACCTGAGACGAAACAAATACGGTCAGCAGCATCCCGATTGTCAAGGTCGTGCGCCGAATAAGCGCGGGTTCAAAATAAAACAGACCTACGCCCAGCGGTCCTAGCGCAAATCCGCTTATGATGCCGGCGATCTGCAGCGTCGTGTCGGAAAGTTGGCTTCCATCCTTCATGGTACGATTTATGCCTGGAAGGACGAAAAACCCGACAACTGCCCACAAGGGCCCGGCGACCATAAGCCACAGCACAAAAAGGGTGTCTTGAATGACCATAAGCGTACCCCGCTAGTTTGGGCGGAGGGTGGGCGCAAAACCCACCCTCCTGCGAATGAGATTATCCAGGGATAGTCTCAATAGTCGCGTAGAATCGTTCTGCGAATTTCGCTATGGAGAGGTACCAGGCACGATATAGGATGTGCCGTGGGTGTGATACACCTCCGGATAGATGACCGCTGCCTCCAGCGAGCTTTGACCCTGCTCGAAGTACTGCATCATGGTCACGATAGGATCGGGCCACTGATGCCACATAAAGGCCGGTGTGCCTTCAGGCAAGTCCGAATTGTGACTGCCGTATTCGAAGTAATAGCGACCTTGTGTCAAGTCAATGTCCACTGTTTCAATCGCCGCGACAATGGCAGCGGCATCGCTGTAGCTGCCAGCGCGTTCCATCGCATCCTTCAGAATAAAGACAGCGTCGTACGATGCCATGGCGTAGCTGGGAACGATATCACCGAACACTTCCTCGTACTTGGCATTCAACTCAATTGCCGTGTCGCTGAATAGACTGGGGATGATACCGACCCGATTGAATGCGCAGTAATTGCCATCCGGGACGGTCGCCCAATACTGTTCGGACTGGAAGGCAACCTGGTTGGTGACACAAATGGTGCCTTCAGTCGGCGCAATGCCAAGTTCAGACATCTGCTGTGTCAGGTTGAAGGAAGTCTCACCCGTCACGATAATCCGGATTGCATCGGGTGGCTCCGCGCTCGCCTGAATGCGGCTGAGGATTGGGACAAAGTCTTCCGTACCCAATTCGACATTAATCTGCGAAACATTGACGCCCCCCGCTTCCAAACGCGCTAGCTCATCCGCTGCCGCCGGCTGACCATAGTCTGTATTTTCCACGATTAGGATGACATCCTCTGCGCCAAGAGCCAGTAGCCAGTCGATGACTACGCTGCCAACCATTGAACTGGCGGGAGAAATCCGGAAGATATGATCGATTCCATCCTCAAAACGCGGGGGAGCGCCGTCAAATTCCCTGATGCCGTTGGCGCTCACATTGTCGTTCCAGGGTTCCGAGAATACGGTGGGAATCTGGTTCTCCTCCATGATGCCCATCGTCGCCAAACCGACCGCACTATGGTAAACACCGACCATCGCGTCCACTTCGTCTTCCAGGATCAGTCGTTCCGCCACGGCCTGTCCGCGTTCTGCACTGCCTTCGGAATCGCCCGTAACAACATCGACTTGATAGTTCACGCCATCGATTTGGATGCCACAGTCAGCATTGATATCCGTGGCAGCTTGGTTGAAAGCCCAATCCATAGCCACACCGCCAGCCACAGCGCCTGGCGCGGACATCGGCGCGAGACCACCGAGTCTGATCGTGTAATCGGCGAATTCGCAATGCCCATCCGCCTGAATCATGCTCACTGGCATCAGCGCGATCAATGCCAAGAGTAGCATGATGCTTAAAGTTAATGACTTGCTTTTCATTTCCTGCTCCTTATATGTGGTTGCGAACAATAACTTATTGCGGCAAATTGCCACAATGCATTTCCAGGCAACTGGTAACCCGCCAGCTTGACCGCGTGACAAAAATGGGCCCGTCCTATGTGACGTCCTTCCAGGTCTATGGACTGCAGCCCATTGCTTCAATCTTCAGCGAAGGCTCAACCGAGCGCAAAGCAGATACTTGAATGAAGTGTCGAGATAAGCGTGAAATGCATATTCAAAGGTTAACCCGCGCAAGGAGAAATGTCAAACGCGATACGAAATGTTCGTACGCCGTTGAGACGAAGCGCAGGGTAGCGTGGATTGCCATGATGTGAGGCGGCAGTATATGCCGATTTGACAAACTTTCGGTATTTACGGTGTAGTCCCATCTGGCATAAGTGAGTGTGCAGAATGTTGAAGAGATTTCTTCCCGACAGGCAGATGCCGCACAATTGTTAGTGTTGCATTGCGACGATCTTGCTTGTGCCCTGAAGGAGGGACGATTGACGAAATTGAACATTTTCACGATCTCCCATAGTCATTGAATTTACGCATAGAAAAAAAGAGGTAAGGAAATGAAAAGGTTAAAGTTATTCGTTCCTGTGTTATTGATCATCGTATTGATGATCGGCATCGGTATGTCGACGATGGCGCAAACGTCGGAGAGTGTATTGCGCTCGGCTCACGATGCCGAATGGACGGGCCTGGATCCGCATGTGGCCAGCACGGTATCCAGTTTTCATGTCTTGGCAAATGCTATCGAGTCCTTGACAACCAATGACGACGATATGCAACTTAGCCCGCTTCTGGCGACTGACTGGTCGCAGTCCGAAGACGGCTTGACTTGGACCTTCAACCTTCGCGAAGGTGTGATGTTCTCAAACGGTGTGGAAATGACCAGTGAGCACGTCGTTTCTTCAATGAATCGCATTTTAGATCCGAACACGGGTTCCGCTCGTGCTGCATCAGTCGGGGGTCCAGGGACAGTATGGGAAGCCGTTGACACCTATTCCGTTTCTGCCACTACACCGCAACCGAATGCGATTTTACCGATACTTCTTTCCAGTCGGGGAACGGCAATCGTGCATCCCGACAGCGTCGATGAAAACGGCGTGATCGTTGTTCCTATTGGCACCGGTCCTTTCACTATTGAAGATCTCGATAGCACCATTAGCATGAGACTGGTTAAGAACGAGAACTATTGGCAAGAGGGCTTGCCCTTGCTGGACGCTGTCGAGATTACCGTGATTCAGGAAGGTGCCGCCCGCGAAGCTGCGCTGCTCGGTGGCGAGGTCGATTTCATCACCAGTGTTCCACGGCAGGCGGTAGAAGCCTTGCAGAACAATCCCGATGTCGTAGTACAGATCGCCCCGGCGCTCGCTTACAAATACGTCGGCTTGAATCTGACTCACGAACCGTTAAATGACGCGCGAGTGCGCCAGGCGATAGCTTATGCGATCAACCGCGACGACCTGTGTTCTGCCGGTGACTTTGGCTTGTGTACACCGCTTAACGGCGGTCCCATCGATACGGCCAGCCCGTGGCACTTTGAATATGCGCCTTATTCGCAAGACCTGGACAAGGCCCGCGCACTGCTGGCGGAAGCCGGCTATCCCGATGGTTTCGAGATGGAATTGATGCCCACCTCGACTTATCAGGACACCGTGCGGCAAGCACAGGTATTGCAAGCGCAATTGGCGGCCGTCGGCATCACCACCACCATCAATGCGCCAGAATGGGCGGAGTGGCTCGAACTTGAAGGCAGTTTCCAATACGACGGCTATATCTGCAGCTGGAATGGTCTGGTTGATGTCGAGCAGTATTTCTATCTGCAGCATCGCACCGACGAGGTCTTCAACTTCACCGGTTACAGCGATCCGGAATTCGATGCGCTGGTAGAAAAAGGACGTACCATTGCTGACTTTGACGAGCGTTACGCCATCTATGAACAAGCCAACAAGATTCTCGTTGATGCCGTACCCTACGTCTACTTCTACAACCCGTCCTTCGTGAGGGCAATGAGCCTGCGCGTACAAGGTTACGTTTTGCGCTCGGACAACAACAATCTCTATATGAACACCTGGCTCGACGGCTAATTGCCAAAGTAGCCTGCTATGCTCGCGCCAGAAGAAGTGGATGATTTTTCTGGTGAGCAGGGCAGGCCCATTCGCTGCTTCCGAGCAGCTGTGGGCGCAATTTGGCGCGGCCAGCTTGCGCCCACTGTATTCCCCTCATTCGAATTAAATCGAGCGCTTGGGGTGTTAGCAACTTGAACTATCAGTATGTCGTGCAACGGTTTCTACTGGCTCTGATCGTTGTTCTTGGCGTGACCTTTGTTGTTTTCTTAATCATGCAGATTGTTCCCGGTGATCCGGCGCGGGTTGTGCTCGGCCCATACGCCAACGATGCATCGGTGCAGGGATTGCGTGAGCGCCTCGGACTTAATCGCCCATTCTTCGAGCAGTACTTCTCCTGGTTAGGCGGCATTGTCCAAGGCGATTTTGGTCAAAGCCTGCTTAATGGGCAGGAAGTTGCGCCGCAATTGTGGGGACGTGTCGGACCGTCGTTTGAGCTGGCCTTTGTATCCTTGCTGATCGGCTTGGCGATCGCCTTCCCCGTCGGAATGATCTCTGCGCTGAAGCCGGGCAGTGCCATTGATATAATGGCGACGCTCTTTAGTCAGATTGGCGTATCAGTACCCACCTTTTGGATGGGTATTCTGCTGGTGATCATTTTCTCGCTGAATCTGAATCTGCTTCCCCCCAGCGGGTACACACCGATAGCCGAAGATGCGCGTGATTGGCTTGCTCATATCATTTTGCCCGCCTTCACTGCCGGATTCGTAAGCGCATCAATTCAGACGCGTTTCATCCGTAGTGCCATGTTGGATGTACTCAGCGCCAATTACGTTCAGACCGCCCGTGCCAAGGGCTTGAGTGAGAGAACCGTCATCGTTCGGCATGCCTTGCGCAACGCGTTGATCAACATCGTAACCATAATTGGCTTACAGGTTACGGCGCTATTCAGTGGCATCGTCATCGTCGAGGTGGTCTTTTCCTGGCCTGGCTTGGGTCGCTTGGCATTCAATGCCGTTTTGGAGCGGGACTATCCTTTATTGCAGGGGGCAGTCTTCGTGGTCGCTCTGATGGTAACGATAGTGAATCTATTTGTCGATCTGCTTTATTTTTTGCTTGATCCGCGTATCGAATTTGTTTAGGTGCGAGCATCTATGACACCTGACCCGGCAAGGTTACGCAAGCGCAATATGATAGGGCAGCGTGAGTTCGGTCCGGCCAATACCTTGTGGGGTGACGCCCTCCGCCGCTTGATCCGCCATCGACTGGCCATGTTTGGATCGGTGGTGCTGCTTATCGTAATCGTCCTGGGAATATTCGGCCCGGCTATCACTCCCTATGATCCGAACGCGATGGATTTCGCCGATCGATTCGCCATTCCCTCGCCGGAGCATTGGATGGGTACGGACGATTTCGGGCGAGATATCTTCTCTCGCATCATCATTGGCGCGCGTATATCGCTGCAAGTCGGCTTGGTGGCTGTTAGCGTGGCGACGATCTTCGGTACTTCGCTCGGTTTGATCGCTGGCTACAGCACTCGCGTCACCGATGAGGTGATTATGCGGGCAATGGATGTGCTGTATGCCTTTCCTGCCATTCTCTTGGCGATTGCCATCCTGGCGGCGTTGGGACGTGGCATTGGCAATGCCATGTTCGCTATCGGTCTGGTCTACATTCCGATCTTTGCCCGGATCGCCCGAGCCGCCGTACTGGGCATCCGCAACGAAGAATTCATTATCGCGGCCAAAGCGATGGGTGCTGGAGATATCCGCATTCTGCTGACTCACATCCTTCCCAATGTGCTTTCGCCGATCATTGTGGAAATAACACTCAGTTTGGCCTTTGCCATTTTGGCAGAGGCGGCCCTGAGTTTCTTCGGGCTGGGCACGCAGCCGCCCGACCCGAGTTGGGGCAGGATGCTATCCGAAGGCAGGGACTTTTTCCGCCAATCCGGTTGGATGGGTGTCTTCCCTGGTTTGGCTATCTTTTTCACTGTGATGGGATTTAACTTCCTCGGCGATGGATTGCGAGACGCGCTTGATCCAAAGCTGCGGCGCTAGCTGATGCCCCAAGACTCCAACAATTTTTCAAGGTCCCTGATCGCTACTGCCATACTCTCGGCAAGTGCGCTTTTGCTCGAAATCGCCTTGACGCGATTATTCTCGGTACTGTATTTTCCGCCTTATGTCTTTTTTATAATTTCTTTTGCAATTCTTGGGATCGGGCTTGGAGCAGCCTTGCCGGCCCTGCGTCCGGCGCTGGCCAATGAAAAGCAGCTTGCGCTTTATGCCGTTGGCGCCTGCCTTTCTACGCTATTGCTAATTTTTGTGGCTGTGTTTTTTGCTGCTAAGGACCTGCAGGTTCTGCTATTCATTCTTTTGGCAGTACCCTATGCGTTCTTCGGATTGGTGATTTCATCACTTTTCAGTCTAAATGCCAGGTCAAGCCGTTTGCTTTACATGAGCGATCTGGTTGGCGCCGGCATCGCAGCGGTATTGGCGATTCCGCTCTTGAATATATTCGGCGCGCTTAACGCCGTTATCGTTGGCGCTTTGGGATTCGCCCTGGCCGGATTCTACCTCTATGCAAAACGACATATGCTTGTCATTGCTTTAGCTATCGTTCTGTCAATTTCCGCCTTTATCGCGAATGTCGCATTTGATGTATTGGCGATTGATATGTCAGATTTGGCGAGTGAGAAACCGATCGTCAGCAGTCTATCTGCTGGCGGAGAAATCCTGCAAACACACTGGGATGCCTTCGCCCGCACTGATCTGGTTGATCCGGGTGATGGCAAGGCAATGCGTATCTATGTAGATGGAGGTGCCGCGTCCATCATGCCCGCCGAGTCTGTCCGGCGCGAATTAATTCGTGACATTGGTTTCTTCCCCTTTGCCACACAACAGCCAAAGAGCGTTTTCGTGATTGGTCCCGGCGCCGGGTTAGATGTTTGGTTCGCTTTGCAGAGCAAGGCAGAGCAGATTACGGCTGTAGAGGTCAATCAGGCCAGCGTAGCGCTGGTAGACTCGTGGCGCGCTTACAACGGCGATCTCTACCGACAACCAGGCGTCGATGTCATTGTTGATGATGGTCGCAGTGCCTTGCGGCGATCACAACAGCAATTTGATCTGATCTACCTGTCGCATGTCGTCACGCTGGCGGCGGAACGTGGTGGCTTCGCTTTGTCGGAGAATACGATTTACACCGAAGATGCTTTCGCCGAATACTTGTCGCGACTCAATGAAGACGGGCAGATAGCCCTCAAGCTGTATGACGAAATCACGTTGACTCGCGCGCTTTCGACAGCATTGGCTGCCCTGCGCCGCCGTGACTTGGACGATCAGCAGGCGCTAAAACATCTAATGGTGTTCATCGACGAAACGGCGGATCCGCCTATTCCGCTGCTGATGATAGGTAATACCGCCTTCAGCGAAGACGATTCGCTGGTCTTGGCCGCAATCGCCCGCGATGTCGGCTTTGTGCCGCTGCTTTTGCCGCATGTATTGGTTCAGCCGCCGCTAGATCAAGTTGATAGTGGCGCGCAACCATTTGCCGATATCATCGCAGCATCCGAATCGGATGTGTCCGCACCCACCGATGATCGTCCCTATTTCTTTCAATTCGAACGCGGCGTTCCCGTAACGATGCTGCCTCTTGCTGTCATCGCAGTAGCAATCACTTTTCTATTGCTGGTGGTTTGGGCATATCAATGGCGACGATCACAGGAAATGATAAGCCGATTCATGCCGCCATATTTTGCCATGCTGGGCATCGGCTTCATCGCCATTGAGATTTACATTATTCAGCAGACCCGTCTGTTTTTGGGACATCCGACATTTGCAATTACCCTGGTACTTGCAAGTGTTTTGATCGGAGGCGGAATTGGCAGCGGCTTGAGCCATCGATATGCACGAGATATTTTGCGGCGATCGCCCTACCTGGCGACATTGTTGGTGCTTGGGTTTCTTGTCATCTGGGTAATTTTGTGGTCGATTATCAGTCGCGAACTCCTTGCGCAGAAGTTGGTCGTGCGGGCAGGCATCTCCATGCTTTGCCTGTTTCCATTGACCATGGCCATGGGTATTCCCTTTCCGAAGGCCCTGGATGTAGTCAGCCGAGTTGATCGCCGGCAAGTGGCTTTGTCTTGGTCTATCAACGGATTGATGACAGTTGTTGGTACGATCTTCGCGGTGATATTGTCGTTAACGGTCGGTTTCGTCGCGGTGGCAATCTTGGCTGGCGTGGCCTATCTCGTGGCGATGTTGATTGACTTGGCGATAGGCAGGATGGAGCTGGAATGACAATACTGAGTGATGCGGAAATCCAAGAGCAGATTCGCTTGATGGCCAGGGTAGGCAATTGCTGGTCGCCTTCGTTTTCGCCCGATCAACAGCAATTGGCATTTGTCAGCGATTTGACCGGCAGTCCCCAGGTTTGGCGCATACCTATCGCCGGTGGATTTCCCGAAGCGGTAACAGCCTTTGAGGAACAGGTTATCAGTGTGATTTGGTCGCCGGCGGGCAGCTGGCTTGCCGTGGAATCGGCACCGGGCGGTGGCATGAATGCGCAGATTGACATCGTACGCGCGGACGGCAGTGAACGCAAACGTCTTACTTCGGGTGGCAGCAGCAATAACTGGCTCAATATATGGACAAAGGACGGTCGCCACCTTTTGTTTTCATCGAATATGGAAACATCTGATGCTATGGACAGTTTCAGAGTTTGCGTTGAGACGGGCGCGGTCGAAAAAGTGGCGAGCAACCGTGGCACCGGGATCGTCACCGATGTGACAGCTGATGGTGGGCGAGTGCTGGTCAAACGGGTTGTCTACCGCGGCGACAACAATATCTTTCTGGTCAATTTATCCGATGGCCAGGAACGCTTGCTTAGCGCGCACGATCCTCCCGCCGCTTTTGAAAACGCTCGTTTTTCCTCTGACGCCGGCCAGGTTTATTGTATTTCAAATCGCGATCGGGATTTGGCTTGCCTTTGCAGGCGGCCGTTGCGAGAATGGGGCGAGTGTACTCTGCTGCAATCGCGCCACGACGCCGAGTTGGCCGAATTCGCGCTGAGCGCGGGAGACCAGGTCGCTGCCCTGGTTTGGAATACCGCCGGCCGCCACGAGCTGGAGTTGATCAACCTGGAGGAAAACCGCACTTTGGGTATGGTCACCTTGCCAGGCGAAATAGTCGATTCGCTGCGCTTTTCCCGTGACGGGACTCTGCTGGCGATGTGTATCAGCGGCGCGCGTCTGCCTCGGGACATTTGGCTGCTGGATACCAGCGGCATAACGCTGCGGCAAATCACGCGCAGCCCGCATATCGGCGTGAATCTGCAAGACTTGGCTGGGGCAAACCTGATCGAGTACACCGCCCATGACGGTCTGAACTTGAGTGGTTGGTTTTATGCGCCACCTGACCGCGAGCCACCCTATGCGACCGTCCTGAGCTTTCATGGCGGACCGGAAGGGCAAGAACAACCGAGCTTCCGTTACGATTATCAAGCACTGGTCAGTCAGGGTATCGCTGTATTCGCGCCCAATGTACGTGGTTCATCCGGATTCGGCAAACGTTTTGTCAACCTCGATAACGGCGCCTTGCGCTTCAATGCCTTGCGCGATATCGCATCGACGGCCGCGCATTTGACCGAATCGGGCATCGCCGATGCAGGTCAGTTGGGCATAATGGGCGGATCCTACGGCGGATACATGACCATGGCGGGCCTGGCGGAATACCCCGAGTTGTTTGCCGCCGGTGTCAACCTCTTCGGCGTGGTGAACTTCAAGACCTTTTTTGAGCACACGGAAGCATGGATGGCGAGTATCTCCAAAATCGAATACGGAGATCCCGAAACCGAAGGCGACTTGCTGGATGCGCTTTCGCCCATTCATAAGCTGGATCGTGTGGTCGCGCCGACCCTCGTCTTGCACGGCGCTAACGACACCAATGTACCAGTTTACGAAGCGGAGCAAGTCGTTGACGCATTGCGCGCTCGCGCCATTCCTGTCGAGTACATCTTATTCCCCGACGAAGGACATGGCTTCCGCAAGGAAAGCAACCGTGTCACCACTGCCATCGCCATCGCCGACTGGTTTGTCCGGTTCTTGCTCAAGTGAAATCGTGCTATTTCCCGATAAATGTTTCGAATCCCACCAGACTCAGATTCTGCTAAACTTGGGTTAAGAATTCTCAAAGCTGTGATGGGATAAAAACTATGAGCGAATTCAGCATAGGCTGTGCCCTCTGGACCCTGGGTGCCACGCCGGATGTCAAGGCCTTGGCGCGGCAGCTGGAAGTCGCGGCGAAAATTGGCTGCACATCCGTTCAGCCTTGGATCGTGAACGTGGAATACCAACCCTGTATCCTTGACCTCGAAGTTGGCAGCGCAGCCGAGCGAATGGAGATCGTCAAAATCGCTGAGTCGTTGGGCTTGTCGTTCAGCGCGTTCTGCGCGCAATTGCAAGGGGCATCGACTTATGGCGGTTTGGAAGAGACAGAAGGCTTGCAGTGGCGTATCGACAAGACAAAAGAAGCTATGAATACTACGGCAGAGCTCGGGGGTAATATTGTTACCACCCACGCGGGATTGTTGCCGGATGATGTTTCCGATCCGGCTTATCAGACGCTGCTGCGCTCGGTCACAGATATCGCCGATCATGGTGCCAGAATCGGCGTTTATTTTGCCATGGAGACCGGACAGGAAGCGCCGCAAACGCTGAACGACTTCATCGAAAAGATAGGCAATCCCTGGCTTCGTGTAAATTATGATCCTTGCAACTTGTTGAGATTCGGTTCTGAAGCCGGAACCGTTCAAGGCGTGCATATCTTTGGCGACAAGATCATCCATACGCACGCCAAAGATTGGAATCCGCAGACCAAGCAAGCCACTTGCGGTGAAGGCCTGGTGCCCTGGGATGATTATCTAGGGGCGCTACAGGCTAATGGTTACCAAGGCGTTTTAGCGATCGAAGACGAGACCGGCAACGAAGATATGATTGGATCGATTGGCCGCAGCTATGAGTTCTTGCGGGGCCACCTCGATGATTAATGTCGGGATCCTTGGCGCAGGCGGTATTGCGGCGCTTAGTCACTTGCCGGAAATCGCTGAAATCGGCGGCATGCGTGTCCTTCATTTATGTGGTCGCAGGGAAAGTCGCTTGCGGCTGTTGCGCGAACGTTTCGATATCCCTCGTTTTTCCACCAGCTGGCAAGAACTGCTCAACGATGACGATCTCGACGCCGTAATAGTCGCCTTGCCACATCCCTTGCATGCCGAAGCCGGCTTGGCGGTGCTGGAACGGGGATGGCATCTCTTCATGCAGAAGCTGCTCTGCACCAGTATGGAAGAAGCAGATCAGCTGATCGCCGCCAGTCAATCACGTCCTGCTCAAATCGTCTATTGCCCGCCCTCATTTGATGCAGTGGTTTATGAGATGAAGCGGCAACTCGGCCGTGGGTCTGTCGGAGAAGTTTCGGGCGCATTGGCGCGCAACAGTCACGGTGGCCCGGAGGTCTATTATGCCGAAGTGACCGATACCTTTAATGAAGCGCGAGTTGCGAACGACTTTTGGTTCTTCGATGCCGATACTGCAGGCGGCGGCGCGCTGATTGACATGGGTGTTTACGCCATTGCTACGATTGTTGCGCTTTTGGGCAAGGTCGAATCAGTCACAGCACGGTTGGCAACTGTGGCCAAACCGACCAGCATGGAAGATACGGCGACCCTCATCCTGAAAATGGCAAATGGTGCGCTTGCTACTGCAGAAACCGGCTGGTGCGATCCGGCGCGTTCGTCCTTCCTGCGCGTTCACGGCACCGCCGGAAAATTGCTGCAAGACGGGCAATATATTCAGTACATTCGCCCTGGCTCAACCGACCGCGAATGGGCCGAACCCATCGTCGAGACGATTACTCCGCAACCCGTGCCGAATCAACACGAAGAGTGGCTGCATTGCATCAAAGCCGGAATACAGCCGCAACTTTCCAATTTGTGGGCGGCGCGCCATGTTACGGAGATTATGCTAGCTGCTGTGGCGTCAAACGAGCAAGGACGGCGCATCGCCATCCAATCACATCCGAGTCCCCTATAGCTTGACGCCCAATGCCGTGAAGGATAGCGGCGGCAGGATCATTTCTGCAGTGCCATTGATGATCTTGGGCGCATAAATCGCCCGAGTCACCAGATTGTTGGGATCTTCCCAGGTATTGGCGGCTTTCGGATCGCTGCCGGCCAATTGATGAGCAGTGGTAATCTGGCTCGGATTGGTATCTTGCCAATTCAATTCGATGGGTACGCTTTCGCTCAGGCTGCGGTTGACGATGAAAACCGTGTTCATGCCCGCCTCGCTGTCATAGGCGGAAGAAACATCGATCAAGGGCATATCGCCGAACTGTTTGGTGTCGTACATCGGCGCTTGCACCAGCAAATCCAGCGAGTTGCCCTTGGCCATTTGGCTGAAGAGCAGCAGCGGATAATAGATCGTCTGCTTGAGCATGCTGTCGCGCGTGGTCAGTAGCGGCGCGATGACATTGACGATCTGCGCGATGCAAGCGATCTTAAGCACATCGGCTTTGCGCAAGAACACATTCAGCCATTGGGCGACGACCAGCGCGTCTTCCAAATTGTAAACTTCTTCAATCAGATGCGGCGCTTCCTCCCAATTGCCACGCAAGGCATTGAGATCCATCGTTTTGTACCAGACATTCCACTCGTCCCAAGAGAGATAAACATCGTGTTTGGAACGGCTCTTGGCTTTAACATAACGCAAGACACCCGCCAGGGTATCGACGAAATCCTCAAATTCGGCACTGAGCGCGAGATAGCTTTCCGTGTCATCCGCTTGATTGCCGGCATAATAATGCATCGAGTGATAATCGACATGCTCCCAGCACATTTCCAGCGCAACGCGGTCCCAATCGGGGTAGCTCGGCATCTTGCTATTTGACGAGCCGCAGAGAACCAACTCGATGTTCGGGTCGTGCCAGCGCATCAGCTTGGCGGCTTCTCGCGCTTTCTTGCCGTAATCCGTCGCATCAAGATGGCCAATCTGCCAGACGCCATCCATTTCGTTGCCCAGACACCAGTATTTGACAGCGTAGGGATCACGATTGCCGTTCTTGGCCCGCATATCAGCGTATTGCGTCCCTACCGGCGCATTGCAGTATTCCACCAGGTTCGCCGCGTCTTGTATGCTACCAGTGCCCATATTAACACCGATCATCGGCGCGGTACCTATCTCCTGACAGAAGGACATGAATTCGTCAGTGCCGAATTGGTTTGTTTCGATGGATTGCCAGGCCAGATCACGGCGCCGAGGACGCTGACCTTTGGGACCGACACCATCTTGCCAGCGATAGCCGCTGAGGAAATTGCCACCGGGATAACGCATGGAGCGATAATTCAATTCCTTCAAGGCAGCAAGTACATCGCGGCGCAGACCATTTTCATCCGCATGTGGCGATGCAGGATCATAAATGCCTTCATAAATGCAGCGCCCCATGTGTTCTGCGAAACCGCTAAAGAGCAGGGGAGAGATCTCGCTGATGACTCGCTTGGAATCAATGTAAATGCGCGCAGTCTCTGATTGATTCATAGCCATGGTCTCTTCGTTGTCAAAACCGATTCCGATAATGTTCGTCAGTATAACGCAGAAATGTCGGCTGCGGCAGCGCTGTGCCCTGCCCGCGTGGCCAGCCATTTGCCCAACGGTTGCTGAACCTTGAGCCGGTTAATCTTCGCCCAGATCAAGGATAGAAGCGTGCCAAATGTCGCGATTATATTCAGCAATGGTACGGTCCGACGAGAAGAAGCCAGAGCGTGCCGAATTCAAGATCGACATGGTGGTCCAGGCTTCGCTATCGGCGTAGGCTTGCATCGCGCGCTGGTGGCAGGACAAATAAGCGGCAAAGTCCGCACAAATCATATACTCATCATGATGGAGCAAGGAATCCACGATCGGTTTGAAGATCTCCGTGTCACCACCGCTGAAATGACCGTTGGCTATCCAGTCAATAGCCCGTCTCAAATCGGCACTTTTCTCGTAGAAATGCCAAGGATGATAACCGCCATCTCTGGCAGCGAAGACTTCATTGGCGGTTAAGCCAAAGAGGAAGAAATTCTCCTCACCAACTCGCTCTCTTATCTCAATATTGGCGCCATCAAGCGTACCGATAGTCAGGGCGCCATTGAGAGCGAATTTCATATTGCCGGTTCCAGATGCCTCCTTGCCGGCGAGTGAGATCTGTTCGGACAAGTTCGCGGCCGGGTAAATGAGTTGCCCAACGGTGACGTTGAAGTTCGGGATGAACACGACGCGCAAGCGATCGGCCGAGACCGGATCGCGATTAACCACCTCGGCCACAGAATTGATCAGCTTGATTATCAGCTTTGCCATGTAATAACCGGGTGCCGCTTTGGCGCCAAAGATGAAGGTTATCGGGTCTTGTTTCGCGGCGCTTTCTGTCTTTAGTCGTTGATACAAATAGACAATATGTAAGGTTTTGAGCAACTGCCGTTTGTATTCGTGTAAGCGCTTGACCATCACATCAAATACGGAATCGGTGTTGATGCTTTGTTCGAGCTTTCCTTCAATGAAGTTCGCCAGCTGGACCTTATTCGCCTTTTTCATCGCGCGCCAGGCTTGCCGGAAAGAATCATCATTGACGTGGTCTTCCAACTGCCGCAGTTGTTCCAGATCTGACTGCCAGCCTTCGCCGATTCGATCGCTGATCAGATCCGTCAAAATGGGGTTGGCAAGTTGCAGCCAGCGCCTTGGCGTTACTCCATTGGTCTTATTGCCGAATTTTTCTGGCATCATTTCTGCAAAATCGGGGAAGACCTGCGTCCGCAACAGCTTGGACTGTAACTCGGCGACTCCGTTGATCGAAAAGCTGCCGACGCAGGCCAGGTTTGCCATGCGAACTTGCTTTTCGGCACCTTCTTCTATGATGGACAACTTGGCGATTCGACCGGCCTCGTTGGGGAAGGTCATACGCGCGGCATCGAGAAAGCGGTGGTTGATCTCGTAAATGATCTCCAGATGACGGGGCAATACGCGTTCCATTAGCCAAACCGGCCACTTTTCCAGGGCTTCCGGCAGCAGCGTATGCTGCGTCGAGGCGAAGGTTCCCGTTGTGATTTTCCAGGCGCGTCCCCAAGCGAGATGATAAACATCTACCAGCAGCCGCATCAATTCTGCGATGGCGATGACCGGGTGAGAATCGTTGAGATGGATGACTGCCACATCCGGCAATTCGTCCCACTCGACATTCTTGATCATGAAGCGCTTGATGATATTGTCCAGCGAGCAGGCGACGAAGAAGTATTGCTGCTTCAGGCGCAGTTCCTTGCCTTGCGGTGTATTGTCGTTGGGGTAGAGCACCTTGGTGACGTTTTCCGAACTTGTTTTTTGTTCGACAGCACGCGAATAGTCACCGACATCAAAGAGCTGCAAGTCGAATTCTCGCGTGGCGCGCGCGCTCCATAGCCGCAACATGTTTACGGTCTTGGTCCGGAAACCGGGCACCAGCGTATGATATGGCTGGCCCATGATTGTCTGCGCGGGATTCCAGCGGACGCGGTAGTTGCCATCGTTATCGCGATAGTTTTCGCTACATCCTCCGAATCCGACCTCGACCATATCGTCCGCTTGCGCGTATTCCCAGGGATTGCCATAATAGAGCCACTCATCGGGGCTTTCCACCTGCCAACCATCACGAAAAGATTGGCGAAAAATTCCATACTCATAGCGGATTCCGTAGCCGACCGCTGGTATGTTTAGTGTCGCGAGCGAATCCATAAAGCAGGCGGCCAGACGTCCCAGCCCACCGTTTCCCAACCCGGGCTCGATATCCTGTTCGATAAGGTCCGCCAGATTTATATCATGCTGACGCATCGTTTCGCTTGCGAAGTCGTACGTGTTTGTGTAATGCAAGTTTCTATGGAGCTGCTCGCCAAGCAAGTATTCGGCCGAGAGATAATAGACAAATTTGGGATTCTGGCGGAAATAGGCATCGACGTTCTTTTGCCAATTGAACATCATGTAGTCGCGCACGGTATGCGCCAAAGCCTGGTACAAATCATGGTTTGTGGCGGTATAAATGGCTTGGCCACGCGTGTAATAGAGATTGTTGGCGAAGGCTTGTGCAAAACCTTCTTGAGAATGTTCGACCGGAGTTATGTTCTCAAAATTCGCAACCACAATGTCTTATCCTGTAATCCAGATTTCCCAAAACAATCGACATGTCTTATGTATTGCAGTGCATGTTGAACTCGCATCTCCTACGGTAGAGCAGCTCGGCAGCAGCGACAAGGATGGCCACGCTCACATTAAATAACCAGCCTTCCGTCCATTCGAGTACAGCGATCTTCCAAAAGAGAGACGAAGATATTACTTTTGTTTCAATATCATACTACAGACTGATTCTGTAAAGTGAGAGTATTTTAGTAACCGTATCATTTTCGCGCTAGAATCGCTACTGCACACAGAATACGGAAGGAACAACATGCGCCGACCCAATATCCTCATTTTGTATACCGATCAGCAGCGCTGGAATGCCTTGGGCGCCAATGGCAATGACGAAATCAAGACACCGAATCTCGATGAATTAGCGCGAACCGGTTGCAACTTCAGCCATCATTTTGTACAGAATCCGGTCTGTATGCCCAGCCGCATCAGTATGCTTTCCGGCCAATATCCTTCTGCATTGGGCATCACGCATATGGGTGTCCCGGTGCCGCAAGACCTCTTGACGCTGCCGAAGATTCTTAGCCAATATGGGTATCACACGGCGAACATCGGCAAGCTGCATTTCTTGCCCCACGCCAACCGTGACCATCGGCAGCCTCATCCGGATTACGGCTTTGATCATTTGGAAATCGCGGACGAACCCGGTGTCTACGAAGATGCGTATCGCGCCTGGGTGCGGCAGCGTACTCCCGATCAAATGGATAAGATCAGCGCGGGTCTTCCGCCCAACACGGGCGTCTGGAATCGTGCCCTGCGCATTGACGACCCAGTGGCGCATCGCGGGGATCCGGAGGGACGTAACGATTTCGATGGCGGCATTGCCTTCTCGGCACCCGAAAACTTGACTCATTCTGCCTTTGTCGCTGAGCAAACAATTGAGTATCTGAACCAGCGAGACGGCAATCCGTTCATGTGTATTGCCGGCTTTTATTCGCCGCACGCTCCCTGGATGGTGCCACAGAAATATCTCGACCTATACGACCCGAATGACCTCTCGCTGCCGACATTTCCGCCGCTGATCGATCGGCAAAGGCCGCAAGACGAGAACAAGCCTTTTTCTGATTCACAACTCCGCCGAGCCAGGCAGGGTTATTATGCCATGATCAGCGAGGTCGACGAATATGTTGGCAAGATTCTGGCAGCCTTGGACGCTAACGGTCAGCGCGACAGCACGGTCGTTGTCTTCACATCGGATCATGGCGAATGGCTGGGCTCACATCTCAAATATGGCAAAGGATACCCGGCCCATGATGCAATCAGTCGTGTGCCGCTGATAATTTCGACGCCCGGTGGGCTGCAATCGGAAAACTGCCACGGCATAGTTGAAGCGGTCGATGTTTTACCGACGTTGTTGACACTGGCCGGCATTCAGATTCCTCCCAGCTTGCAGGGTAAGAGCCTCGCCCAAGTTGTGACAGAGGGAGCTGACTCGCCAAAGCAGTCGGCATTGACGGAAGCCAATGGTTGGAAATGCCTGCGTACACCAAACTATCGCTACCTGATAAATGCCGACGGCAGTGAAGCGCTCTGGCATATCGTCACGGACCCGGGTGAATATCATGATGTGTCAGACGATCCGGAGCATCATTCCGCTTTGGCGGATTGTCGACATCAGTTGCTACGCCGGCTTCTCGAAATCGAACGTCCGCTGGAAAGAACCTGGACATATTGACGCCGCAGGCTTCGTGTCAGGCCGCTCACAAGGACCCGACTTTCATTTAGCCTTTCGCTATAGTAAATTTTCGGGGCGACATGTTATCGCAAGGGATAATTGGCATGGGCGAATTCGGCCACTCGCGACCAAAGAGCCTCGATGGCACTAATGTCATCGGAGTTGAGATTGATCTTTTGCGGATCGCGCACGTGTGCGGACGCCAAAACGCCGCGTCTCCATAAGAGATACTTGTGCAATGACACGCCATAAACTGTCGCATAATTCAAAAGGGGAATTACTTGAAAGTTGATGCGCTCGGCTTCTTCGATCGCGCCGGCTCGATACAGGTCGTAGACTTTTACCTGTACATCAACAACACCTCCGGCCGGCATATTTCCACAAGCGCCTCGCTTCAGTTCATCTATCAGGTAGATGCCGTTGGCGCCTCCAAAGACGCCAAGGCAATTTCCGTTGTCCAATTCCAGTATCTGGTTGATATGCTGCAAGATTGGCGTGGTTTCTTCCTTGATGTAACTTATGTTCTCTTCGGATGCCAGCAATTCCGCTAAATCCGTAGGTGTCAAGGGCGTGCCAATTGGCGCCGGCGCATTTTGAATGATTAGCGGGCGGCCAAATTGAGCCAACTGCCTGTAATAGGCTTTCACTCCCGCTTTGGAAGCCTTGCGCAGGTAGGGCGGCATCGCCATGATTGCTGTAGCGTTGTTGTCGCAGGCGTGTCTGGCGAAGTCCATAGCGATCGCAAGAATCAGACCTTGGACACCGACTACAAAGGGGACACGACCCGCGATCTCCCTTCCAGCGAACTCCACCACTTTGAAGCGTTCGGCATCACTGAGGGTGAAGAACTCGCTGGCCAAGGCCGGTATCACTAGCCCATGTACCCCGGCAGCCAGGCAAAAGTCGATCTGGCTCTTGAAACTATCCCAATCGATGGCGCCGTCATCATAGAAGGGCGTATGTAAGATCTGAAAAATTCCGGCTAACACCCGTCGTTTCTCCTGGATAGATCATTCATTGTCAAGTTGATTATCACCTCCTACACTATACCCATTGATTGGCCCTGCTTCCAAAAGACGCAAGTTTACGTGAGGAGATCCCGATGCATATCATTCAAGTTGAGGCGCTTCCGGTACGCATCAAACGTGACGAAGCTTACCTCGGCAGCTTGCCGGCCGGCGGCGATGCGCAGTCCTATTTTTTGCGTCCCCCATACCGTGCCTTGTATTCCGCCTATTTCGAAACCGCATTTGTCAAAGTCACGACCGATGAAGGCGTCGTCGGCTGGGGCGAAGCGTTGGCACCGGTGGCGCCGGAGGCTGTTCAGGTGATCATCGAGCAACTGTTGGCGCCGGCCCTAATGGGTCGTGATCCGCTGCAAGGCAACGTGCATTGGAATGTCATGTACGATCTAATGCGCGAACGCGGATACTACGGCGGATTCATGCTCGATGCCATCAGCGCTTGTGATATCGCCCTCTGGGATTTGCGCGGGAAGATTTTACAACAGCCGGTGTATCAATTGCTGGGCGGCGCCTTTCGCGAAAATATACCCTGCTACGTGTCGGGATTGCCAAAGCCAACCGCCGAAGAGCGGGTCGAGCTGGCGCTGCAGTTTGTCGACCGTGGATTCGACGCCTTTAAGCTGGCGGCTGGGCATGGCGTTCGCGCGGACATCGCAAGCGTAAGAGCTTTACGCGATGCCTTGGGCGAGGACGCCACCGTGCTGCTCGATGCGCACTGGGTATACAGCCTCGACGATGCAGTTCAATTGGGAAACAATCTTACTGATTTAGGCGTAGGTTTCTTTGAAGCGCCAATCAATCCGGAAGATATTGATTCACATGCCCAATTAGCAAAGGCGGTCGCCGTGCCGGTCGCAATCGGCGAGACGGAACGCACACGCTATCAATTCCGTCCTTGGCTGGCGCAGCAAGCCGCCGATATCTTGCAACCCGATGTCGGACGCGCCGGCATCTCTGAAGTAATAAAAATCGCCAATATGGCGGAAGCCTTTAATGTCCGCATGGCGCCGCATCTGAGCGTCGGTCAGGGAGTTTGTATTGCCGCCAGTATTCAGGTCGCCGCGGCCATACCAAATCTATTCCTGCTCGAATACCAGCCTCCGGTCTTCGAAATCGCCAACGCCTTCCTGAAGTCGCCTCTCGTTTGTGAGCGCGGAAATTATGAGATTCCCCATGGCGCAGGCCTGGGAATCGAAGTAGACGAAATCCGCCTGCGCGGCTTGCAGGCGTAGTGCCGCTAATCGGGAACGAGTGGAGCCTTGGGGCGCACGATCTGCAAACGTTCCGGCGTCAAGCGCGCTGCCAATTCGTCCGATACGCGGTAACCATGGCGGAAGTTGCCCCAAGACGGACCATAGCGGAAAACTATGATGCGTCGGATGCCGGAATTAATCCGTTCGGCAGAGCCGTGGCAAAGCGCATCGACAAACAAAATGACATCACCCGCATCCATCTGAATCTCGATTGCGCCCTCGACCCCATCCACCGAAGCCACCTCGCCGCGCATTCGGTGATGCTCGGCATCGGGATGCGGAAAGTGCGCTTTGTGGCTGCCCGGCACCACCATGGTCGCGCCATCGCCCGTCTTGATATCGGTCAGGGCCATTAAGATGTTGAGTTGTCCGCAGTGGAATTGCCCGTTATAGAAGCGGAACTGCGTGCGTTTCGTGCCTTCGTGGCCGCCCGAATGCAGACCGATTGCCTCACCAGGACCGCGGATATTGACGAAGTTCTCGTCAATGAAGAGCGGGCCATGGTTGTAATCGAATGTATCGGCGCCGCCGACAAAAAACTTGACCTTCTCGATCCAGGAAGGATGGTCGATCAACTTCTCGAAGGCTGGGCCGCCCTCATAAATCTGCTGCAAATTCAAGCCGTCATCATCGCCAAAGTTGTGGCCATGTACATAGCCTTTCCATTCGCCCGGCGTTATGGGTAGCAGACCGTCTATGCCGGCATTGATATCCGCCACTTCCTGTCGAGAGAGCGCGCCCTTCAACAGCAGGAAACCGTTGAGATCAAAAAAATACTTCTCTCTATAACTTACCATCATGTCTCCCGATTATGTATTCACCGAACTCATTCGTAACACTGTAGCGCGTAGATTGCGGCCGGAACATCACCATGGCTTTCGCATACTTCCACACGCAGCTTGTCAGTCTCGACCGGCTCAGCAAAACGGATGCGATTGATAGTCTGGTGGTTGTCGCGAACCTCGGCGAAGACCCTGCCATTGCCATCAGTCAGTCGATAATGCTTGACAGTGAAGGGCATCACCGCTTCAGGATGACCGCGCAGGCTGCTCTCCATGGCGTGATCCCAATCGGTGTCAAACATCAGTACCACCTCGCCAACATGCTGAGGCAAACTCCATTGCAGATCCAATGCCGCTGCCGGATCGTTTGCATCGGCCACCCAGACATTCGCCATTGACGTGGGACGGGCGTGGCCGTTAGCGATATTCTGCGGATCAAAGGCGTCTATCGGCGGGTTGAAGGTCATCGCGATATTTTGCCCGTCAGGTCGGCGCGGTGGTGTCCAAAACTCAAAACTCTCAACACCGATATCATGAATCGGCTGCTGCGTACGGCGATAAGCCACGGCCAGCAATCCGCTGATGCGTTGATTGCTCAGATGCAGCCGTACATCGGCATTGTCCATGACGCAAATAAAAACGTAACAATCGTGGTCAATCACTTGGTCGAAATCGAGATTGATGACCTGATCATCACCGGCTGCAAGCCTGTGAGAACAGCTTTTCAAAATGATATCGGGCGAATGATTGTCCGGCTTGGAACTGATGCGTAATTGTACTTCAAGCTCGGTCCGCTGCAAGACATCCGCCGTGACGGTCATGCGCGGAATTCGTCCCCGGCGCACAGGCAGCATTTGGGCATAAGGTCGTTCCAGGCCAAGGCGAGGGCCGTTATCCGCTAACGCTTCCAGGCAGAATTTGCTGGATGCAGATATTCTGGCTGCTCCGACCAGATCTTGCTCGTCATTCAGGTTGAACTGCGGGATAAATTGACCAACCTGCTGCAAGTCCCGCTGCAGCAGCTCTATGTTTCCGGGCACGGAAATATCTCTTGGCAGCAGACTTCGCCGGATGCACTGCGCGGCTGCCATACCAACAGATTGCGCCGCAGACGCCAGCGTCAGCATAACGCGCGTCGATCCAAAGGCGACGTGTGATGCGCTCATGATCCGCCCGGTGATGAAGAGATTGCTGATATTCTTGCTATACTGTGTGCGATACGGTATCTGATAGACCCCTTTGGCATGCCATTGATCGCAACCCGGACGTTCGCTAAAGACGCCATCAGCCGGATGCAAGTCAATCGACCAGCCGCCAAAGGAAATCGCATCATAATGCTGTCGCTGTTCGATCAGGTCTTGCTGGATCAGCATGTAATCGCCTTCAAAACGACGGCTCTCGCGCTTGCCCGGTATCTGCCCGACCCATTCCAGGGTCAGATTATCCGCTTCGGGGAATTCACCCGAATTCTTAATGTAATTCCAAACGCCATAAATGACCTTCCACAACTGCCATTTGATGGTCTCGGTTTCGTGCACCGTATCGAGCCTGCCGCCATATTCTATCCACCACAAGCGACAACCATCGGTTGCGGTATTAAAGCTGCGGAAACGCGGAATTTTCGTAATATCATCCAGCGCGTAACTCGGTGGCACAAACTTGACCGGATGCCCGACATCCTTGCTATAGAAGTACATTGAATGCCCCAGCAAATAGCCATATTCTTTGCTCGGTGCAAACTTTTCGCCGAACGCTTCCGCGGCTTCGGCGCCCATGCGGAAGGCGGCGCCGGCTTGGAACGCGACGATACCGTCGCCGGACGCATCACAGAATAGCGCTGCATAGAGCTCGTACTGCGTCGAGTTTTGGCTGCAAAAGGCGCTCACGGATTCGATGCTATCGGCATCGGATTTGCTGAGTCCGTAAGCGGCGGTATTGAGCAACAATCTGATGTTGGCTTCTTCGATCACTTTTTCCAATAATATCGTATCGAAAATCAGCGCATTGCCTTCTCTATTGCGATACATGTTTTCCACAAGAATCTCGTCGATGACCCCGCCTTCGCGCGCCCAGCGATTGTTGTTGTTCATGTGAGAAGTCGCGCCCAGTGCCCAAAGCCGCACCTCGCTGCTGGCGTTGCCACCGAGTACCGGTCGATCCTGCGCCAATACCACCTTGATGCCGGCTCGCGCTGCCGTGATCGCCGCGCATGTGCCCGCCAATCCGCCACCAACGATCACTAAATCGCTATCGATGCGCACACGCTTTGGTTTCCGAACCTCGGCCGAAAAGGCCTCACTGTGCATTCTCGGGATTTGATTGTCTTGTTTCATCTAGTCCACCTAATCTATTCCTGCCAACCATGCAGTCAATTGTAACTGCAATTCATCTTGAATTGCGCGAGTTTCCGCTCTGTTCCACAAATTCACCAGCTCACCAGGATCTTCCCTCATGTCATACAACTCGCCTTCGCCATTTTCTTCCTCGATCAGTTTCCAGCTATGATTGCGGATCATACGGATTCGGCCGGCCAAGGCGATCGGATTGCCCTCCCAAGAGAGACGATCATCGAAGGGGTTGGTAAAAACTGTGTCGCTTAACCCCTCGTCCAGCAGTCGCTGTTCCGTGTATGGTTGGCCCGGCACACCGTACTCACTGATGGCGAAAGGTCGAATGCTGCCGCCAGTCCCGCCGTCGCGCAAAAACGGCAGCAAACTGATGCCCTGCGCGTGTTCGGGACAGGGGAAACCGACAGCCTCAGCAAAGGTTGGCAGCAAGTCGATATGCGAGACGAAGCGGTCGTCGATGCGCCCGCTATCAATTTGCCCGGGCCAGCGCATGATAAGAGGCACCCGCACCAGATCATCATAAAGTGACGGACTCTTGGCGATGAGTCCGTGATCGCCTTGATAATCGCCGTGATCGCTGGTGAATACCACAAATGTGGACTCGCTTAAGCCGCTCTCGTCAAGAAAGTCGAGGATTCTGCCGACTTCTGCATCAATCATGCTGATCATGCCGTAATAGACCCGCCGCATCAGGGCGACCTGTTGGCTCGTAAATGGGATGATCGAATCGTTGTTTCGCTGATGAAACTGTTGACGAAAGGGTTTGCCCGCAGCAGCCAATCCGCCGGCTTCAACTTGCGGATCTGGCAGCAGCGAATACATGGAAAAGAAGGGTTCCGGCGCTTCGTAGGGCGTGTGCGGATACAGATAGGACAGCCACAAGAAAAACGGCCGTTCATGATCTTGCTGTTGTTCCATGAAGCGTAACGCCGATTCCGTTTTGGCGTGTTCGGCGGTTATGCTAGTCGGGATCGGCTCTTCGGCCAGGCGCGGGTAACTATCGTCACGATACTGCTGCCAGTCCAGCCATTGCTGCCATTCCCGATGCTTGGGCAGCGACGGCTTTTCGTCCCAAAGGTCCATGTCCATGGGGGTTAAGAAGGAATGGTTTTTGCCGACAAGCCCGGTCACATAACCGGACTGACGCAGCAGATTGGGCAGGTTCGCTTTTGGGCGGATCCCTGGATGGTGATTGGAGTAGCAATGATGAGTCGTCGTCCATTGACCGCTATGCAGGCTCCAACGATTTGCCAGGCATACGGGCGAAGGTGTGGTGGCGTGGCTGAACGCGACACCTTGCGATAGCAGCCGGTCGAGGTTGCTTGTCTGAATATCGCAATTGCCGAGCGCGCCGATGGTATCGTAGCGTTGCTGATCGGTGTAAATGAGCAGGATGTTCGGCTTCAATTTAGCGCCCTAGTCACCGAGCCGATCCTGCGCGACATCGTTTTTCTGGCACCATTCGTTTAGCGGATTGAGACCGCCACTCGGCTGGAATTCCGGCGTCTTGTCGATTTCTTCACCAACCAGATATTTTTCTACGTCACTGAGCATTTCCAGAAAATCCGCTTGCTGCTTGACGTAATCCATCGGCTTCAGCCAGCGATAGGCGTAGCCGATCATGACGGCTTTGCGCGTGATATCAGTGAAATTTGGCGCGCCCGCGTGCCAGGTACGATACTCAAAGATAACACAGTCGCCAGGATTCAAGAGTGGTTCAAGCGCATTTGCCGGGTCTGTTGCGCCCGGCGGAATATCAATACGATCCACCAGTTGATTGCTGCCAGGCGCCAGCAGCGTTACGCCGGATTTCTCCTGGCTGAGATCAGTCAGGTAGAAGGCGCATTTCAAGCCGATGCGCGGGTAATTGCCTTGCCCCAAATCAAGCTGCGTCCTCCCATTGTCACGGTGCCAGCCCGGACGACGAACCGTATCGGGTGTGCCCGGCGGATCGGGATAGCGATAGATGAGATGGCTGGTCGAAAGCTGCAGATTTGATCCCAGCAGCTGAATGACCAACGGCAACGTGACTTGGTTGGTGAGCAATGGGATAAAGGCGTCATCCATCGTGATGCAGTTGCGATAGCCATCATAGAGCCCGCCATTTGTCTGAAAGCGATTGAAACGGTCTTCTTTCGCGATGATCCGGTCGCCCGCTTCAATCAGCCGACTGATCGAAACGTCATCAAGCGCGTTTCTGACGATCAAATAGCCTTCATCGCGGAATTGTTGACGCTGTTCTTCAGTGAGTTCCGTAAATCCTTGCATACTTCTCTCCTGCCTTAACTGAAAAGCACATTGCTTTTGTTGGACTAGGTGTAAGTAAAATAAGCGGTGGCAACACAGTCATTTTCGCTGCGCACACGCACCCAATGGGCACTGTATCCGCTGGGAAACTCGTGATGCATATAGCCCTTTTCCGTTACTGTGAATTTATCATAGCTCCGCCAGCTGCCGTTGCCGAGAAAATCGACTTCGACCGTGAAAGCCGCGTCGCTGGCGCTGTCGTTTGCCAAGTGCAGAACTTTCTTGTCGAATCCCGTCATCAAATAAGGATCGGAAACTTGCCCGGCGCTGACTTCGTCTTCCCACCAAACGCCGCCCCAGCCAGAGGGCTTGCCCAATCGCCAAAGATCATCGGTTTTGCCAAACCACAATCCCGATTGCGGCTCACCAGCCAGGTGATTGGCGTCATGATGCGGGCTGGCATTATCAGAACCTAGAACGAGCATGCCACGATAGCTGCAAAAATCGCCATGCACCCAGAGATGAGTCGAGATCGGGCGTATGCCCCAAACGTGATCATCGTAAGCCCAAGGCGATAATTCGTAAAACATGCCATGACAATCCATCAAAAAGCGCTCGTGATCGACCTCGCGGATGCGTGGCCACTCGGTCTGCCACATATGGTCAAAAGTATGGCTGGCTTTGGGTAGGCGATAACGTTTCCATCGGCCGTTTGCCTCGGTATAAACCTGCAATATTGCCGATCGTTTATCCCAGCCCATGGCAAATATAGTTCCGGAGAAATTGCCGCGTCCGTTGACCTCGATGAATGGATTGCGTTCCAGGATAGTCCAGCGTTCGCCATCCCACTCCGCCAGACGGCCCGCTGCTTCTACGCCTTGGAAATCGCGTTCGTCGTAGCTGTTATTGGCGACAACCACGCGGCCAAAGTTGCTGTAGGCCGCCTTGAAATGCGCGTATTCGTGATCGTGTATGCCCAACTCAACCACCAAATCGGCCAGCAAGGTTGTCTTCAGCGTGTTTACATCGAGCTCGAAAAACTCGCCTTCCATGCCCAGCATATAGACTTTGTTTGCTGGATCGCTGAGATGTCTCATCGTAGAACAGACCCGTATTTCAAGCAGGTCTTCGATTGTGCGCACCTTACCACTAGCGTCAATGACGTGAGGTCCGATTATGAGCTGATTAGATTCCCAATGCACCATGCGGTTGGTGTAGGTGCCAACGTGACTGGCGGGATGCTTGCTTATTTCGAGCTCTTCATCAATTGTGTACAAGCCCGTTCCCACGCCACTGGCAGACTTGTGCGAGACATAGGTGACGATCCAAAGCATACCGGCCCAGGCCATCATCGCGCCCACGCCACATTCGCTCCTTGGCGGACCCAGCTCGGCCGTCAGTGCCAAATGAGGATAAATGCCGCTCGCTTGCAAATGCTGATTTGCTGCCATCAAAGATTCACCTCATAGATACCTTAATGTTCTGAAGTCCGAGATACTCAAATAACCAACGCTTACACAATGACCCATGCTCGCCACAGAGTTGAGCACAGGCAGTTCCGCTCCTGACCCAATACTCAGCTTTTGATCATCTATCAATCCCGCAAAAATCCGCGTCCATATAGTCGCCCTGTCCCTTCAAGATGATGATACGCTCGGCTCTATGGCAATCAGATCGCATTCCACCACTTATAGCCAGCAACTGACCCGCTCCCCTCAGATTGAAAAATGCTCCCGAATAAACCATGTCTATGTCGATACTGTATCGATAGGACCTCGCACAACTTGGGCACATTGCTTCCCCCCTTTTGCCCATATGCTGCCCTTTCTTGCCTGGTTGTTGCCCTTTTGCCGCCCTTTGCTGTTTTCACAATTTGCAATGATCGCTTTTCCCACCTTTCAGCAACCTGTCTCCACTTTGCTATTTGCGGCAAAACCCAACCTGTGTCAAATGCCATTGAGCGAGCGATGTAGTCAAGAGCTCGCGAATACCCGCGCATTCCGCATCATTGATGCGGTTCTTCAATTCGTAGGGGTCGGCTTCAACTTCAAAAAGCGCCTCGAGCTGCAAGCTGCGTCCAGCGGTCACCAACTTCCAACGCCCGCTATAGGCGCAGAAATTCTTGTACTCGCTGAAGACTATGCGATCCTCTTTTGCCGGCTCATCCTCTATCCAGGGGCGCAAACTGATTCCCTCAAATTCATCATCTATTGTGCATCCCGCATAATCCAGCAGTGTCGGCAAGAGATCGACAGTTGCGGCGGGCATTTTGCTTCGGCGCGCTGCCATTTGTCCAGGTTCTCTAATGATCAGAGGCACATGCAGGGCTTCCTCGTACATCACGCCCTTACCGAACAAACCATGTGCTCCGGCCATCTCTCCGTGATCGGATGTGAAGATCACCAGCGTATTGTCGCGAAGATGCAATTCATCCAGCGCTTGCAGCAGCTTGCCGAAGGCGGCATCCAACTGGCTAATCTCGCCAAAATAACGTTGACGGAAGGTTGCAGCATCATAATTCGCGTTCCATTGCGGCATATCGTACCAGGCTGAAGCATCGACATTGGGCTCTGTCATCAAGTCTCGATTGTCATATTGACTGCGATAGGCCTTCGGCGGAGAGCAGGGCGGGTGCGGTGCCTGATACGAGACCATCATGAAAAACGTTTGCTCGGACTCTGCTGCGACTTCCAGTTGTCGCAGTGCGATATCCGTCAGCGGATCAGTTTCGTGACCGGGCATCTCTTCGCTGATAGCTGGATCATCTCGCCAAATCCGCCCTTGAAAATGATTGACGTGATGGCTCTCCCAGCCGATGAAATGCTGAAAGCCGGCGCGAGCCTCTGTTGGCACCCAGCGGTTTTCTTGCGGCGCTCCGCTCAAATGCCATTTGCCCAGGTAATGCGTGGCATAGCCACCGTCGTTGAGCCGATCTGCCAGGCTGGTTTCGTTGTTGGGGAAGGCTTGTCCGTTTTCCAGAACGCCCGTTTGCGATGGATATCGACCAGTCAGCAGGCAGCCGCGATAGGGGGTGCAAACCGGTGATGTCGTGATCGCGCGCTCAACTATTGTGCTTTGCTCGGCGAATGCGCATAAGTGGGGCGTTTGCACGACACTATTGCCATAAATCGGCAGCCATCTCGCGCCCAATTGATCAGCTAGCACGAAGAGAATATTGGGCGCTGCAGCACTGGCCAAAGTGACTAACCCTTTACTCCAGAGAGGTTGGCGCCTTCAATAAATTGCTTCTGGAACAGGAAGAACACGATCAATACTGGCACGACCATCAAGACCGAGGCTGCCATCTGCTGGTTATAAATTCCGCCTTGCCCTGGCAGCGCCTGGAATTTGTATAGCCCGATCGCTAATGTATGCAGTTCTTTGTCTTTCAAATAGATCAGCGGGCCAAGGAAATCGTTCCAACTGTTTTGGAAACTCAAGATAGCAATGACGACGATTGCCGGGCGCGCCAGGGGCACAATGACGCGGGTGAAAATACGAAACTCGCTGGCGCCGTCGATCTTGGCCGCATCCAGCAGATCTTGCTGGATTCCCAGGAAAAACTGACGGCAGATAAATATGTAAAAGGCGTTGCCAAAAAAGTTTGGAACCAACAAAGGATAAAAAGTATCGATCCAGCCGATTTCACTATATACCGCATAAACCGGTATTAAGCGCACCGCGAAAGGCAACATCAAGGTTGCCAGCAATATCAGAAATAGCGTGTTTCGATAAGGAAAGCGAAAACGGGCGAATCCGTAGGCGACAACGGTTGAAGACGCGATATCGCCGACCAGAGAGACGATCGTAATAAACAATGTGTTGCGGAATGTCGTGGCAAAATCCCAGAATCTCAGTGCCTCCGTGTAATTCTCCAACTGCCATCGCCGCGGAATCCATTCCACCGGAAAGACACCAACTTGCTCTATCGGCATGAACGAGGTCATGAACATCCAGAACAAGGGCGCGAGATACCATAAACTGACGGCAATCAACAAAAGATAGAGCAGAATACGACCGATTATTCGCGTGACGCTTGCCACGGCTTCACGCTCAAACAAGCTCTTCGGATCGCCATTGTAGCGCGCCATCACGACTCCTCCTGACCCTGGTAGAAGACCCAGCGCTGCGATGTCGTCACGATGACCGCGGCAAAGACAAAGATGATCAGGAAGAGAATCCAGGCGAGCGCCGAAGAGTATCCCATCTGCGGCGGAATATATTCAAAGGCGTGCTCAAAAAGGTGGAGAACGTAAGTGCGTGTGGCATCGCGCGGGGCGCCTCCGGTCATGATAAAAATCTGCGTAAATACCTGGAACGCGCCAATGATGTTTATCAGGATATTCAGATATATTGTTGGTGTCATCAAGGGAATCGTGACCCGGCGCAGACGCTGTAACATATTGGCGCCATCAATCTTAGCCGCATCATAATATTCTTCCGGGATTCCCTGCAAACCGGCCAGAAAAATGACCATGGTTACCCCCACCCAGGTTGTGCTCATCACCAGAAAGCCAATCATGGCGACGTCCGGATCGGCGAACCAACGTATTCGCGAGATTCCGAAAAAGCTTAGAATCCAGTTGAGTAATCCATGTCTTGCGTTGAGCACATATAACCAGACGACGGAGAGCGCCACAATCGGCACCACCGATGGCACATAAAAGAGCGTACGCCAGAGACCAAGAAAGCGCACTTTGCTGTTGAGCAGAAGCGCCAGCAAGAAACCCAACGCAATGCGGACGGTCACGGATCCCGCGACATACGTTGCGGTATTGCCTAACGATTTCCAGAATAGTGGATCATCGGTAAGAAGCTCGACGTAGTTATCCGCGCCGATCCACTTTGGCGGTTGAACAATATTGTATTTGGTAAAACTGAGAACAAAGGATGCGATAAAGGGAAAAAGGGAAAACACCAACACGCCGATTATCCAGGGACTGATGAAGAGCAGGCCCATTTTGGCCTCGCGCTTTCTCATTGGCGAAAGATCGCGCCAGCGTTCTCGTCTAGTCTTGCGCAAACCAGAGAGTTGAGATCCAAATGCTGTGCCCATATCTTTGCTCGCTGTTTCTGCTTTAGAGGCCTGTGGCGCTATGGGGCACCCTGGGATGCCCCATAGATGAAACTAGTGGTCTAGCCGTATTCTTCCCAGAACTCGTCAAGCAAGCCCTGAATCTCTGCTTCGGCATCTGCCAATGACTGTTCAACCGTCTTGTCGCCAAACAGCACGTCATCCACCATGCGGTTTATGATTTGGTCCGCCTGCGGCTGTATCGGCGAGATGGGTGCGACATTATCGAGTGCGGCCACTGCCAGAATGGCTTCCGCGCGCGGATGAGAGACGCCGTCTTTCAAGTAGCCGTCGCAGCCGAGCAGCGGTGAGGGGCGTTGTTGCTGTTGCAAGAACCAGCAAGCGCCTACGCCTTCGACCTGGGTTGTCAGCCATTTTACCAATTGCCAGGCTTCATCCGGATGCGCGGCGTTCTTGGGAACCATGTATCCCCAGCCGCCCCAGGTGGAACCGCGACGATCGGCGCTGCCACTCGGCCCATAGGGCAGTGGCGCCACATCGAAATTCAGCGTTTCCGCATGTGATTCCAGCTGGAACAAGGTCCATGAACCTGTCGATTCCATTGATGCTGCACCCTGAATGATGGGCAGTTGGTCGAATTCGCCAGTGGCTTCCCAAAATGCATTCAGTTCTTCAACGCCGAAGTTGATTTCTGTGACAGCCTGAATGAACTCAAGCGCCTGTACACCGGCTTCGTTGTTGATGGTCACCGTGCGCAGATCATCAGTTATCCAGCTTTGACCATTGGCATTCAGCCAGGTGATGAACGCCGGCGGGCCGCTAGTACGCATGGCATTGAAACCGACGCGATCCAGAAAACCATCAGCGCCAAAGCGCAGCGCTTCAGCCGCTTCCAGCATTTCGTCCCAGGTCTCGGGGAATTTGTCGATGCCGGCCTCGGCAAGGTGGTCGGTGTTGTACCAAACGATATTCAACGCGCCGCCGGTCGGTTGCGGCAGTATCCAGGTTTTGCCACTGTATTGTGTTCCAGCAAACTCGGCTGGGATAAAGATGTCGGCTGTTATGCCATCCGCCGCCATATAATCGTCCAGCGGGATGATCGACTCGGTCGCGGCGAAGAAGGGCAAGTCTTGACGCCCAAACATGGTGACATCGGGCGGATTACCGGCCGCTACTGCCGTCAACAGGTTTTCCAGGCGAAGATCCCAGGGCAGGAAGACATTATCAACGCAGATACCCGGATTGGCATCTTCAAATGCGGCAACTTGCGCCTCCATCAGGGGAATACGGTTACCACCCCAATGGTGCCAATAGGTCAGGGTCACATCGCCTTCACAGTCAGGGTTTTGCGCCATCACTGACATCGAGAGTGGCATCACCGATATGATGATGACGGCTACAAACAACAAGAGCGTAGATCTCTTAAACACAGGATTATCCTTTCCATGCTTATCTTGACAAATGAATGTTCTGCCGAATTTCTTCTGCCGCGTGCCATCTGGGCTGGTGAGGCGGATGCTTGCAACGCCGGCTACACCTGCTTCTCCTTCGACTATATTAAGTTGTAGAGAATCTTTGTGCCAAATTTGGCCGCCTGATCAGACCGAAATCGGTTTGGACGACCGGTAAATCGAATAATTTTAACCTAATATAATTTTGGATCGCGTTAATTGCAATAAAGGATTCTCTTAACACCGTTGGCTAGTTGCCGCTATCGTGCGACTTCTGCTGTCGGCAGGCGCAACCAACAACATTCAATCCCGCAAAGCACGAGTAAGAATCTCGCGGCTGCGCGCGAGCGCATCAAGGGGATCCGCCAGCTCCGGACTCAATTCCAGGCTCACATTGCCGCCATATTGAATGCCTTCCAACGCACGAATCGTCTCTGCCAGGGAATGCTCGGTCATCACGCCATCCAGCAGCGCCCAATGCAGGTCACCGTTGCCATCGTTGTCATCAAAGTGCACATAGGCCAGTCTATCACCAGCATCCGAGATCACGCTGGCCGGATCCTCGCCGGTCATCTGGATGTGTCCACTATCGTAAAGGAGATATAGGTTAGAGTTTCCGCTGTTGCGAATGAAGCCCAAAGTTGCGGAGGCTGTAGGTAGCGCCGTGCCGGGAAAATGTTCTATTGCCAGCTTAATCTGCTTCGCGCTTGCCCTATCCGCCAGTTCGCAAACAGAATCTTGATAGCGTTGCAAGGCGGCCGGACTTCCGTCGGTGCCTGGAATCACATAGACGATAGTTGCGCCTAGGTCCTCTGCATGATCCAGCGCTTCGGCGACATGTTCGATGGCTAGTCGACGCCGGTTTTCCCCTGAATGATCAAGCGCCGCAACGGCCGGCATGTCAAACGACGCACCCAGACACGACACGCGCAATCCGAGCTTTTTGGCAAGATCTCGATTCGCTGCTGACCGCAGTTGACCTGGCTGAACATCTATCCACGCGAATCCCAAGTCGTGTATCTGGCTCAGCATTTGGTCTTCCGGCGCTTTCAATGCCCAAATGCAACAGGCGATTTGCATACTCTACGCTCCCGAAGTATTCACAATGTTCACCATAATACCCTTTGCAGTGCCATTTGTCACAAATTGACAAGAACAGGCGCCACGCGTAAACTTGGCAGAGCTTGCATTTGAGAGGAACAGACGATGACGTCAACTCGTCGAATTGCGCTGATCACTGGCGCCGGTTCCGGAATCGGCCGGGCTACCGCCCTGTCACTTTGGGAAGCCGGTTACGCCGTTGTCTTGGCGGGCCGCCGCGAAAATACACTGCGCGAAACCTTGCGTCAAGCGAATGTCGCCGACGACTGCGCCATGGTCGTGCCTACGGACGTCAGCGATAGGCAAGCGGTTCGCCGGCTCTTTGACGCGATCAAAGCGCAATACGGCAGGTTGGATGTGCTATTCAACAATGCTGGGGTCAGTGCCATTGCTACGGCGCTGGACGACATCAGCGAAGACGAGTGGTTGAAAGTTATCGGGATCAATCTCAATGGCGCCTTCTGGTGTACGCAAGAAGCCTTCAAACTGATGAAATCCCAGCATCCAAGGGGTGGTCGCATTATCAACAACGGATCGATTTCCGCGCATGTGCCCCGTCCTAATGCCGCGGTATACACGGCCAGCAAACATGCCCTGACCGGCTTGACGAAATCCACGGCGCTGGAAGGCCGGGCTTACGATATCGCCTGCGGGCAAATCGATATCGGTAACGCCAGCACGGATATGACTACTCGCATGGCACACGGTGTCCCCCAAGCCAATGGAACGACCATGAGCGAGCCGACGATGCACGTCCAGAATGTGGCCGATGCCGTGATGTATATGGCGAAGCTGCCGCTGTCCGCCAATGTGCCTTTCATTACCGTGATGGCAACCCAGATGCCCTACATGGGGCGCGGCTAAGCTAAGGAGAGCTCATGACTGAACTGGTGTGGATGACAGCAGTCGAATTGGCGCAGAAAATCAGCAATCGCGACCTTTCGGCAGTTGAGCTTTTGCAGGCGCATCTTGAACAGATTGAATCGGTAAATGATTCGGTCAACGCTATCGTCACCTACTTGCCGGAGATGGCGCTGGATCTGGCGCGGCAAGCGGATGCGCGACAAGCCCGCGGTGAAGCGCTGGGTGTGCTGCATGGATTACCGGTTGCGCACAAAGATCTTGCCCAAACCAAGGGAATCCGCACCACTTCCGGTTCACAGGTATTCCGCGATCATGTGCCGGATATCGACGACTTGCATATTGCGCGCATGAAGCAAGCCGGATGCATCACACTCGGTAAAACCAACGTTCCCGAATTTGGCGCTGGATCACATACTTTCAATCCAGTATTCGGCGCCACGCGCAATCCTTACGACTTGACGAAGACTTGTGGGGGCAGCAGCGGCGGCGCGGCGGTGGCACTGGCCACGGGAATGATACCGATCGCTGACGGCAGCGATATGGGTGGTTCTCTGCGCAACCCCGCCAGCTTCTGCAACGTGGTAGGATTTCGTCCTTCGCCGGGGCGTGTACCGCGCTTCCCCAAAATGAATGCCTGGTCAACGCTTGCGGTTGATGGGCCCATGGGCCGCACCGTTCAGGATGTGGCGCTGATGTTGCAGGCCATCGCTGGCTACGACCCGCGATCTCCAGTCGCTATTCAGCAGCCGGGCACCGTCTTCGCGCAGCCGTTGGAGCGGGACTTCGACGGCGCCAGGATAGCGTGGAGCCCTGATCTTGGCGAATTACCTGTAGATGCAAAAGTGATCTCGACCATCCAAAAACAATTACCGGTATTCAATGACTTGGGTTGCCGCGTAGAAAAGGCTGCGCCCGATTTTCACGACGCGTATGAGATATTTCAAATGCTGCGCGCATGGAGCTTCGAGTTATCGTTTGCCGAGCCTTTTGCATTATTTGGCGAAGACAGTTTCAAAGAGACGATTCGCTGGAATGTCGCGCGGGGTAAGGGACTCAGCGGCGCACAAATCAGCCGCATTGAAGTCAAACGAAGTGAGCTTTATCAGCGTGTTCGTGAGTTTCTGGAAATCTATGAATTCCTGATCTTGCCTACCGTGCAGGTTCCGCCCTTTCCAATCGAGTGGGAATACCCGCGCGAGATCAACGGCCAGGCGATGAATACTTATGTCGACTGGATGATGAGCTGCGCTAATATCACCATCACGGGCTTGCCGGCGATCTCGGTGCCTTGTGGATTTACCGACGAGGGCTTACCTGTGGGCTTGCAGATCGTCGGACGCCCCCAAATGGACTTCGCTGTTCTACAGCTTGCTTATGCCTTTCAAGAAGCGACTCGCTTTTACAAAATTCGCCCGGCGCTCGACGACCCAGGAACATAGCTTTTTTCTCGTAGACCAAAGCTCTGCCGGAGTTTCAACGGCGCAATGTGCCTGGCTTATTGCAATGCCAAACCTAGTCTATTCGCATGGAGCGCAAATTTGGACTTGAATCTGAGCAATTGGCTACTGGCTCTCTCGCCCGTGCTGACCGTGCTGCTCTTGATGGTCGGCTTGGGATGGGGTGGTAGCCGCGCAGGTTCTGCCGGATTTACCATGGCCCTGGTTTTGGCGCTAACGGTTTTTGGCGGCAACGTTCAACTGGCTGTCGTGGCGATTGGCAAGTCCGTTTTGCTGGCAGCGGACGTCCTTTACATCGTGTGGATGGCGCTTTTCTTTTACAACGTTACTAACGAAGCCGGCACCGTCGCCATGATCGGCCGCAGTTTGCATCGGCTTACATCCGATCGCGCTGCACAAAGCCTGCTGATCAGCTGGGTATTTGTCTCGCTGTTGCAAGGTGTCGGTGGATTCGGCGTTCCGGTTGCAGTCGTGGCGCCCTTGCTTGTTGGCTTGGGCTATACTGCCACGCAGTCGGTCATCATGGCATCACTGGGGCATGGTTGGGCTGTAACCTTCGGCTCACTGGGAACCTCGTTCGTGGCGTTGACCGCGATCACCGGATTGCCCGGAGACTTCCTGGCACATGATACAGCAGTTGTACTTGGCATGGCATGCTTGATCAGCGGCGCGCTTGTCGCGTATGTCAGCGCCGGATGGCAGGGATTTCTGCGGTCGATTCCCATGCTGCTGCTCGTAGGCGCAGCGATGGGCTTCACGCAATGGTTGATTGCCACCAACGGCATGTGGACGCTCGGCTCCACCTCTGGCGCTTTGGCCGGGGCAGTAGTGGGCGTTTTGTACGTGCTTTCACCACTTCACGCTGGACGTGTGCGCGCAGAACCAGCCGCGCAGGAAGATCAACCGCGCAGTTTGCCTCTGGCCTTAGCCGCCTATGTGATATTGCTGCTGCTGGCTTTCAGCACCAATTTGATCGCGCCGCTCGAGTCTCTGGTGGACACGCTATTATTGCGAATCGAGTTTCCCGCTGTGGAGACTGCCCGGGGATGGATGGTTCCGGAAGAGTCCGGGCGTACGATCAGCATCTTCGGCCACGCCGGAGCGATCCTCCTTTACGCGGGTGGCATAGCCTTTTTGCTTTATCGACGCGCTGGCTATTACGAAAGAGATGGAGTTTGGGGGGGCATCTGGTCGAAGGTGCGAAAGTCGGCGCAGAAATCCACCATATCCATTTTGGCGCTGGTGGCGATGGCATCCCTGATGACGCATACCGGCATGACACAGTTGATCGCTCTGGGGATAAGCGAGACTTTCAGTGTCTCGATCTATCCCTTGTTTGCGCCATTCATCGGCGCTCTGGGCGCTTTCATGACCGGCAGCAACACCAATTCCAACGTCGTCTTTGGCGCGTTACAGCAGGAGACCGCCACCTTGCTGGCATTGAGCGTGCCGATCGTGCTAGCGGGGCAAACTGCCGGCGCGTCAGTTGGCAGCGTGCTGGCGCCCGCCAAAATCATCGTGGGCTGCAGCACTGTTGGTCTGGGCGGACAAGAAGGTCCGGTCATTCGGCGTATGCTGCTCTTGGGACTCATTCCGGTAATCTTTGTTGCGATAGCGACAATGGTGCGGGTATCTGGCGCATGATAAAGCTGGCGATCATTGGCACCGGCTCTATCGCCCAATCCCACGCACAGGCTGCTGTCACGCTGGGAAACTGCCAGCTAGCCGCTGTCGTAAATCATCGCCGGGAATCGATGTCGAGCTTTGCCAAGAGGCATGACATCGTCCGGCAGTTCTTGTCTCTCGACGAGATGATCGAACACGGGGGCATTGATGCGGCAATCGTCTGCACACCGAACGCGCTGCATGCGCCGCAGACCATTTCTTTGCTAAAGGCAGGCATTCATGTTCTGGTGGAGAAACCCATGTCGCTAGACGCGGCAGAAGCTCGCGGCTTGCTCCAAATCAGCGCGAACAGCAATGCGAAGCTCCAGGTGGCGCACTGTTTGCGTTTTCTACCCGATGTACAGGCGATGCGGAGGGCGCTCGCTGAAGGCGTCATAGGCCCGATTATTCGCACGCACAGTCTGGCTGCCCACAGTCTATGGGGTCCTTCGGGCTGGTTTACCGACCCCGCGCTCGCTGGTGGCGGCGCACTGGTCGATATGGGCATTCACGCCATTGACACTGTGAGGTATATCTTGGGCGATCCCAAACCCGAATCGGTCTACGCCAGCATAGGAACTTATCACAGTGATAGCGCGGTTGATGACAGCGGATTCATTGTCGTAAATTGGTCGTCGGGCATCATGTCGACGATACAATTTGGCTGGTGGCAACCTTACGCTACTGGCGTCGTGGCAACGACCCGGATCCTTGGACAGCGCGGTAGCGCCAGGCTGCTGCCAAATAGTATTGGCCGCGTCGATCCGTCGAAATCGGGAATTGAAGAAGTTGCGATTAAATCTGCAAATGTAGACGATCTCGAGGCTCTGTTCGCGAAAATGTATCGAGATCAGTTGGCTGCGTTCTTGAAATGTATCGAAACCGGCAGCCAACCGATGCCCGGTGGGCACGAAGGCTGTGTCAATATGTGTATAGTGGACGCGGCCTATCAGAGCAGCCGCAGTGGAGAAGTAGTGTGGATGGAGGAGGAGTTGACATGAAACTGGCGATTTTCGGTGGCGAGAAAATCCGCAGCGAAGGCTATCCAGACTGGCCTGTACATGACCAAAGGGAAGTTGAGGCCGTTGCTGCCGTTGTTCGCAGCGGCAATTGGGGAGGTTTTCCCTATCCGGGTCCAGAAACTGCAAGATTTCTCGAGGTATTTCTTGCGCTCCAGCAAGGCGATTACGCGGTAGCCATGATGAATGGCACGATTTCGATGGAGGTGGCGCTGCGTGCCGCGGGAATCGGCTGGGGAGATGAAGTCATCGTGCCCGCCTATACCTTTCAGGCTACGGCAACCGCACCGATGATGGCCGGCGCAATACCCGTTTTCGCTGATATCGATCCGGATACGTTTTGCATCGATCCGGCGGCGATAGAAGCGGTGATCAGCGAGCGAACCCGAGCGATCATTCCCGTTCATATCGCTTCGCAGATGGCGGATATGCATGCCATTGGGGCAATAGCGAAACGGCATAATCTTGTCATTGTCGAAGATGCTGCCCACGCACACGGCGCCTTCTGGGATGGCAAGGGCGCTGGTACCTGCGGCGACTTCGGCTCCTTCAGCATGCAATCGACCAAGATAATGACTTCCGGCGAGGGCGGGGTATTGTTATGTCGGTCGCAGGAACACGCCTGGCGTGCGAGAAGCATTATCGATTGCGGACGTCCTCACGATCCAGAAGGCGAGATCTATACATTGGGCGCCAATTATCGCATGAGCGAATTGCAGGCGGCGCTGCTAAACGTCGCCATGGAACGATTTCCTGAACAGTTTGCTGCGCGTGAGCAGACGGCAAACCTGATGGATGAGGCGCTCAGCGAGATCGAAGGCATTCGTGTACTGCGGAAGGACCCTCGGCATCATAGACGGGCGGTCTACAAATATACTTTCGCCATCAATCCGGGGGAATTTGGTTCGACCAATGATATTCTGGAAAAGGCGCTGCTCGCAGAAGGTATACCTTGTTGGCGGGGCTACGAGCCGATGTATCGCTACGACCTGTTCCAACCGCAATTGTCGCGTTTGCCCGTCCCTTCTGCCTTCCCTGAACATTTTGATTTTGAACGCATGTATCTGCCTGTTGCCGAGCGCATCAGCAGTCGAGAAGGCATGTGGCTGGATGAAAATATTTTTCGCTCCGGCGAAAGAGGCGTCAAGGATGTGATCTCAGCTTTAAAGAAAATACGCGACGGGCTTGCTCGCGACCCGTCGCTAGCCGAGCGCATTCGGCAGATTTAGCCAGATCTTGTGATCGCATGCAGTTAGCGAACCGTCGTAGGGTAACCGATTGGATCAATCATTGCATCAATGAGCATTGGCGCAGCGCTCTCCAGCCCATGTTTTATCGCGGCCAAACAATCGCGCTGGTTTTCGACTTTGCGATAGTCTATCCCGAAGGCCTTGGCGATAAAAGCGAAATCGGGATTTACGAATTCTGTACCATAAATCGACCGCTCGCGTCTTAACTGGGCAGAGCGGATGAGGTCAAGCGCCGAGTCATTCATCACGATGACAATGACCGGCAAGCCGAGTTCCTTGAGCAATCCCAATTCGCCCAACACCATCGCCAGTCCCGCGTCACCGGTTATGCAAATCGTCGGCTGCCTCTTGACTTGTGCGGCGGCAATAGCGCTGCTCAAGCCGAATCCCATGGCGGACAATCCATTGGACACAAAATAGCGATTGGCGTGGCGCGCCTGCCATTGCAAGGTGGTGAAAATCTTGTGTGAACCGACATCGGTAGTGATGATCACATCGTCTGGAGTATGTTCCCGCAGTGTCTCTATCACGGTTTGGGGCAGGATGCGATTGGCGCGCGCCTCGAGCACAGTCTGCCGGGCTGGTGTGTCGTGAAAGATCTCCATTCGCCGAGTGCCCCATTTTGCTGCAGCATCAATCTCGACGGACGACAGACCTTCGAGGATCTTGCCGATCTTGCCAACGTATTCAAGCTCCGCGGGAATAGTCGGGTCTTCATTCGCCCAGTTCGCGATCCAGATCAAGGGCTGCTTTTGATCCCAGGGCCTGACCAATTCAACGACATCAAAGCCCAGGGCGATGATACAATCGGCCTCATCAAGTATTTGGTACACCGGGTCGTTTGCGGTCAACCCAATGGTTCCGGCGAAAAGAGGATGATCAGCTGACAAGGCACCTTTACTTTTCGGTGTATCAATCACCAGCGCTCCAATAGATTCCGCCAGCAGACGCAGCTGCGTATACGGACCTTCAGGTTCTAATCCCAAACCGACAATGATTACGGGTTTGCGCTTGTTGAGTATGAAGGCCGCAAAACCGGCGCGATCTGGAAACTGTAGCCGCTTCGTGTCTCTTGCGCGTGCTGTCTTTGATCCAGATTTAACTGGCTGCAAGGCAATGCGGTTATGAATGCTCAGGTGAACGGGTCCTGGACGTCCCGCTTTGCATTTTGCCAAAGCGTGTTGCACGGATTCCACGGCATTTGCGCTTGTCAGCTCGGCAGTGAACTTGCTGATCGGAAGAAACAGCGCTTCCAAATCCAGAACTTGATGCGTGTGCCGCCCGATGAGCAGCGGGTCCGAGACGGCCGTGATCAAAAGAATGGGTGCGCGGTCCAGCCAGGCATGAGCGAGCCCTGCGGTGGCGTTTGTCGCACCCGGTCCCAAGGTCGTCAACGCGACACCCGGCGCGCCGGTCAGTCTGGCATTTGTCGCCGCCATGAAGCAGGCGGAACTTTCATTCTTCACCAGAACAAACTCTATGCCTTGCCGACGCAGGGCTTCCAGGATCTCGACATTCTCGCCGCCAGGCAAACCATACACATGGCGCACACCAGTTTTCCACAATTCCCCGGCCAAGTATTCAGCCACATTTGTCATGCCTTTGTGCCTTGCTCATATCGTTCGCGCACTCCTGATTATGACAGTCGATCAGATTCTGTCAAATGGATACAATTCGACGAGCGTGTCCAGCCGCATATCGGGTACAATCGCATACATGAGGCCGATCCGTGAGCTGGCGCATGGCGTTTCTCAGGGTAGCGAAATCGGGAACTTTGTCCCTTGACGATAGGACCAAGTCGCTCGAAAGTAGTGGACGACATGTTTATAGGTTTGGCTTTGGTGAATCGCCATTTTTGCCGCTGGAGCGCGTAAGAGCGGCCTTGATATCCGCCACTCAACGTAAGGATTACATGCCGGTGGCAGGCCTGCCGGAAATGCGCGAGAAAATCGCCGACTTCCATCAAGAGGTGGATGGCTATCCGATAAAAGTGCATCAGGTTCTGGTAGCGTCGGGTAGCAAGCCCCGGCTCTAAAACATCATGCATGCCTTTGAAAACGTCGATGTTTTTTTTGCCAGGCCCGTCATGGGTATCGTACGCCCCGCAAGCCGGTATGGCGGGCCACCGGACCTTTCGCATTCCCACAGCTTGGGAGCGCTGATTCTGCCTAGCCTATACACCCCAGGCATTGGATGCCGAGCTGCACTGCTATTTGGCCGGTCAAAGACGGGTGCTGGCGATCAGCAGCGGCGCTATACATCACGAATTGTATCGGGCTGGAATCCGTGTGCATGCGCCAGATGACGGTTTCAATTTGCTACTGGATTTCAGCCCATTTGCAGACAGACTGGCACAGCGGGGCATAGTTAGAGACAGCGACCATGAGATATTGCGACATGCTGACAAAATGTTGCGGGGCATTGATTGCCTGCGCGAATGGCTTGCTTAACGCGAGAGCAAAAGATAGAGGCTCAATACAATCAGCGGAACAATCATGATCCATTCGAAGCTGCGTTGATCAATGCGGTCGATTAACTTGCGCGACAGGGCAATCGCCAGTGGAATTATCAAGAAGACCCAGCCAATGCTGAGAAGTTGAGGGATATCAAGGATGCCAATGCCGATAAAATTGGGTAGTTTGGCAAGATTGATCACCGCGAAAAACAAAGTCGTAGTGCCAACGAATTTGCGGGGTGTCATATTGGGTTGCAGCAACAAATAGGCCGTAAAGGGAGGTGCGCCAACATTCGCCAGGGTTGAACCGAAACCGGATGCCCAGCCGGCAAACCAACCGTGCCAGTCGCGCGGATGATAAGCCAGCCGACGCAGCCGTTCACTTCCAATCTTGAAGCTCAGCGCGAGCAGAGTCAGTCCGCCGATGATGCGCTTAAGCGATACCGCATCAATGTCTTTCAGGATCAGAGCCCCGATGAGTACGCCGATCAATCCGGGCAGCAGCATCAGCATAATATACTTGCGGTCCCATTGGCGCCAATAAGAATAGAGCGCGAATACATCGGCAAACATGAGCAGGGGCAGTATCAAACCGACAGCGATTTGCGGATCCATAATCAGTGTCAAAATCGGGACGGTCAGCGCCACCGGCACCGGACCGCCCAAACCGCCTTTGGAGAATCCGATCAAGACGGCGACCAATGCAAAAATTAAGATATCTTCCATGAACTTGTGCCTGAACTTTGCGACCCTCGAGAATGGAATGCCAGCAGTTTATGCAATCAGTACATGCGGATTATAAGTCAGTTTGCGGCGGCTTACGAGAAATGAGACCTATGGGCTACAACGTTTGCGCAGGCCAGTTGGCCGAAACGCATACAAATGAGGCCGGAGATGTCTAGATGGATGCAAGGCAACTAAACGAAGAAGGACGCGATCTGTGGGATCGTAAGGCGCAATTTTGGGACAAGTTGCACGGCGACGAAGGCAATCTCTTTCATCGCCGCTTGATCGAACCTTCACTCATGCAACTCCTGGAGCTGCGATCCGGAGAAGCGCTCCTCGATATCGGCTGCGGAAATGGCGCGCTGGCGCGCTCTTTAGCGAAGCAGGGCGCCAAGGTCACCGCCATCGACTTTAGCGAAGAGATGATCAAGCTGGCAAAAGCACGAAATGCCGATGCCTCAACCGACATCCGATATCACGTGGTCGACGCGACAGACGAGTTGGCGCTTGCGGCGCTCGGACGGGCCAAATTCGACGCGATCACCTGCACAATGACCTTGATGGACATACCCACAATTCAGCCCTTGTTTTCGGCGGCCCGTAGATTATTAAACAGTGACGGAAGGTTTGTCTTTTCTTCCGCCCATCCAGCATTTAACTCCAACAATCCGATTTTCGTCCAGGAAAAAGAAGACCTTGATGGCCTGGTTAGCGAGCGCTTCGCTGTCAAGATTCGTCACTACTTGGAGCTTCCGCCGGTAAAGGGGGCTGGCGCACCCAACGAACCTACGCCGCATTATTATTACCACCGCCCACTTTCGCAATTGCTCGGTGTGGCCTTTGCAGCCGGATTCGTAATGGACGGGATTGCGGAACCGGCCTTCGCGCCGGAAGATGCCGCGATTTCCGAGCAATTAAGCTGGTGCAAGCTGTGGCAGATCCCGCCCGTGCTCAGCGCCCGCTTGCGACCGCGTTAGAAAGCGGGAGTAGCCGCATTCAATACCGCAGATTCGTATTTGCCGCCGGCATGTTTCACTAGCAGATTCCGCAGGTCTAGGATGGCGTCTTCGATATCGCCCGAGCCCTGATCGTGATGCGCTTCCACAGTGACAATTGCCTCGCTTGTCACTTCATTTGCCGCGCTGGTCGAACTCTGCCGCCAGCACCAGCGCCGCGCCACCACCATCTGCTTCTCGTCAGAAAAGATCACTTCACCGACTTCCGGATGAATGATCTCTTCGCTTCCCAACTCCATATAGCTTTCGGTACCGTCCGCGTAGTGTACTGTAATGGCGCCCCTAATCTTGCTGGTATCAAAAATGGCGACCGGCAAGCCATAGCGAATACTGACCAGGTTGCCTATATCGACCAACACATTGATGCTGGGAATATCACCTTTTTTGGTCAGACGACGCAATAGGGCTTCGGCAGCGCTGCGATATTTGGTTGGGGAAACGCCAAAAGCACTGATGGCACGCCGCCAGGCGCTTAGCGAATCCAGCTCGCTGAGCGGAGTTTCGCCAATACGTGCCTTGACCGCAGCCTGCTCGGCAAAGTATACGTCTTGCAGTTTCTGCGGTGTAGGTCCATTGGTCATGCCATTCGCCACGATTACGCCCGCGGCCAACTTGGGATAATTCTCGATGATCCTCACGTCATATTGAAATCTGGTCATACTATCCTCCTGCAACGAGTTCAGGCGCGCCTCGCAGTGCGCGCGATTCATTGTACTCTAGCTTGTATATCACCCAAATCCAGAGCAGCAATGGAAAGAGAGCGACCAACGCCGAGGCATATACGATGACGGCTATGCTATCCACACTCACCGCATCAATTAGCAATCCAATCACAACGATGCCTATGCTCTGGACCAGTTCGTAGCCTGCGAAATCGAGAGAAAACATCCGTCCCAGATATTCGTCCGGCACGATTTTCTGAAGAATGACCGAGCTGTAAGTCCAGTTCACCGAGCCGCCCATCGCACGCACGACCGCCGCCAGTGCCAGCAGTTCCAGCGATGGTGCCAGTCCCCATAACAGCCAACTCAAGGCAATCAAGAAAAAACCGATGGCGATCAGGCGCCGCAATACTTTCACTGAATCGTCGCTGAATCGGTTCGTGACAAGCGGGCCGACTATCGCGCCAATCCCAAAAGCCGCCCAAAGAATCGCCATGGATGTGATGCCCTGGTCGCCCAAAACAAAGACTTGCGTACCATAAAAAATGAGCATGGCATCGGCACTGGTCAAGCTATGCGCGGACTTGACCAGAAGGGCGGCCATGATACCGGGTTGCTTGCGCAAATAACGAAGCCCCTCGCGGAAAGTGCGTTGCGATTTCGCAGTCTTTTGCTGTGGGGCTTGGCCGATTTCAGAGCGGGGTACCTCCGGAATGACGATTCTCACAACGATAAAGGCGGAAAGCAAAAAGGTCAGCGCGTCGATAACCAAGGCAACTTGTGTTCCGAAGATCTCGGCTACGATGCCGCCGCAGATGGCGCCGACGGCCAACATGGCGGACCATGTTATGCTGCTCAAGGTATTCCCAATAACCAACTCATGTCTATAGAGCACACTGGGCATGATGGCGTTACGCGCTGGCTCAAAAATCGACGAGATCATAAACTGCATAGTAGTAAATGCATAAATCAATGGCAGGAATTCGGGACCTTGCGTGGTGAACAACAGCCCGGCAACCGCGGCGGCACGCAAGACGTCGCTGATGATCAGCAGACGCTTGCGATCAAAGCGATCCGCCAACACGCCCGCCCACGGGCGCAGCAATAGGGGCGGGATCATTCGCGCGATCAAATATCCGCTTACCGCGATTCCCTGGTAACCCGTGCCCTCGGTATAAACGACGATCATCGCCGAGATGACGATGGTGTTGAACCAGTCGCCCAACAAGCTGACCAGCTGCGCCGCCCACAATTTGGCGAATTCGCGATTGCCGCGTAAAAGTTTGATGTATTGCATGTTTTGTCCTAGGTAGTGTCAGGGGGGTTGCCACTTGTTCTGGCGCGCTAGACAAGCCGGTAAATCTACGTGTCACATAGTGTACAGCAGCCTTCGCGGGGATGCACTATGAAATTAAATTGTCGCAATGCGGCCGATTGGCATCGATTGCGCGACATTGACAGTCACTATCCTCTGGCATACCATGAGCGCGGAGGTGAGGAAGCAGCGATGGATAACCTGTTTTACGTCGGTATAGGCGGTTTCTTTGGCGCCAATGCACGTTACCTGTTGACTCTAGGAAGCAGCAATTTACTTGAGGGTCGCTGGAGCGAATTCCCGGTTGGTACTTTGATCGTCAATGTCTTGGGGTCATTTGGCCTGGCGCTGTTTGGCGTATGGTTTAGCGAAAAAACGGGCCTTTCGCCACATCTGCGTCTGCTGGTAGGGGCGGGATTCTTCGGCGCATTCACCACATTCTCCACTTTTGCCAACGAAAGCATGCTGCTACTTGAAGGCGACGGCCTTACAGGTTTTGTGCTAAACATCCTGTTGAACAACGGCATTTGCTTATTGGGCGTGATCTTGGGACTGGCGTTGGGTCAGCGATGCTTCGCCACAAGCTGACGACGTTGCAACACCCACCAGATTTCACGGCCAGGAACTAGGCAGCGATGGAAGATATTCTCAAAGTCATCACCTTGTCACTGATCGAGGGTGTCACTGAATTCCTGCCGATATCATCGACGGGACATCTGATCGTCGGAACGGCGCTGCTTGATTTCGATGCCATGGGAACCGTATTTGAGATCTTCATTCAGATCGGTGCAGTTGTGGCGGTACTCTACTATTATCGCAAAACCTTGCTCGGCCAGGCGGCGGGCGCGAGTTCGAATTCGGGAGTCAGACGTTTCTGGCTGTTCACCGCGGTTGCCTTTGTACCGGCCGCGGTTCTTGGTGTTCTATTTCACGAACAGATCGTCTCTTTGTTGTTTTCACCGACGCTGGTCGCGTTGTCGTTAATTGTGGGTGGCTTCGCGTTCCTTTTTGTTGAGCGAATACCGCGGTTCAGACTAAACGATTTTACGAAAGACACTAAAATCACCGATGTCACGCTTCCGCAAGCGGTAACTGTGGGGCTTGTGCAAGTGCTGGCGTTGATCCCGGGAATGTCACGCTCTGGCACTACAATCGTCGGCGGAATGCTGGCTGGAATGGATCGCCGCCTCGCCACGGAATTCTCGTTCTTTCTGGCGATTCCCGTGCTCGGTGGAGCGACCATCTACAAGTTGACTACGTCGCTGCATGAATTACGTCCGGATGATCTCGCGCTACTGCTTTTTGGTGCTATTCTTTCTGGAGTATTCGCACATTTTGCGATGGAATGGCTGTTGAAATACGTCTCTCGCAACAGTTTCGTTATCTTCGGCTATTATCGAATTGCCGCAGGTTTACTGATCTTGCTCGGCACCATCAGCGGATTGATCTCTTGACCCTCCCGCTGCGGCAGACCCAGCCCCCAAACTTCTCACAAAAGGCGAACCTGCTTGAAAATTTGATTGTCCGATCTGTCGCCACGAGTATAATGAATTCGAATAGACAGACAGTCACATATTGGGCAGGCGGTACATGGGCAGTAAGCGATGGATGTCAAATATCCGTAAGCGCTATGGCTTGGGCATTTCATGCGTCGTGCTTGGTTTGGTCGCTACCTCTTGTTTTCGGGATACATCCGAAGCAATTGAACGGCAGCCGGTAGCCCGCGAGGTCGCGTCGCCGACAGTGATAATCACGGCGGAAGACCTTGCCACACAGATTCCCGATGTGATAGTTGAAGATGCGATTGCCAGCGAGGCACCGCCAGATACATTTGCCTTGACCGCAACCGCTTTGATCGCTCGATTAACCGAGTTGGCTGAGTCGGAATCGACCGATGTGCCTAGTAACATCTCAGTTGTTGAAGAGGAGCCCGCAGCAGAAGATGAGCCCCCGGTGGTCGTCGCGACCGCGGTGCCGGTGGTGCGTTCTACTGTAGTGCCCGGCGAAGATTGTGTTCACGAGATTCGTGCTGGAGAGACCTTGTTCATGTTGTCTCTGGCTTATGGTTCGACGGTTGACGCCATTGCCGAAGCCAGCGAGATTGTTAATCCCGATCGAGTCGCCATAGGACAGCGGATCACTATTCCCGAATGCGGCACATCCGGTTTCGCTCCACCGCCGACATCGCTGCCGCCGCCGACGGCGGATACCAACGCCATCGAATCTACAACCGAGACAGAATTGGAAATCGCTGCGGTTGATGATGGCGAGGAGCGCACTGTGCTGATCCAGCAAGCGCAAGACGCGCTATTGAACAACGCGCAATCCGGTATTTCCGGTGGTTTCAGCGCCTTGTCTGCGGAAACCCCTACACCTAGCCGAACTTACACGGTACAGCGAGGCGAGACGCTGCTGGAAATCGCCCTTCGATTCAACACGACGCTAGAGGTACTGGCGGAGCTCAATGGCATCACCGATGTCGACGATGTCGATGCAGGCGATGTTCTTCAAATTCCCTAACCATTGGCGCTTGGCGCTCGCGTAGACACTGACCTACGTCAGCGAAAAGGACGGCCGCGCTGATACAAAACAAGCCTTCTGCTCTTGCGATCGTAGTGGCTTGTCAAAAGAGAGCCATATCGGTCGCGGCACGGTGTGGAAACTTGGCAATTGCCATACAACACAATAAAGACCAACCCTTGAAGAGCTCTCATGGATCGTGTTACACTACTGCGCGTTGTGTACGTTTTTACTACGCCTGCGGGCGTAATTTCGTGGAAGGAAACGAGTCATGAGCCAAGAACTCATGCAAACGCTGCTGGTGGAAAACCATAGACACCCGGAGATTCAAGCGGGTGATACGGTCAAAGTGCATGTAAGAATTGTCGAAGGCAACCGCGAGCGCGTTCAAGTCTTTCAAGGCGTGGTGATCCGAGCCCGAAAGGGCGGCAACGAAGCCAACTTTACTGTGCGGCGTATCGCAAGTCATGGCATCGGCGTCGAGCGTACCTTTTTGCTGCGCAGTCCGCGTGTTGAAAAAGTAGAAATTCTCCGCCGCGCCAAGGTCCGTCGCGCACAACTATATTACTTGCGTGAACGCCGTGGCAAATCGGCGCGACTTAAAGAGCGGCGCCGTTAGATCATTAAATCTCACAATTGAAGTAAGTCTCGGAGCGAGCGTGCAAAGCCACGCTTGTTTTACGTCGCTATGGAGTCCCTTTAAGCACGTAGTACGTGCCTTTTTTGGCGCCGATCTTACTGAGGATGCCTTTTTCGACCATGTCTACTAGGTCCAGCCGCAGCGTTTCTGCAGAAACCGTATTTATCAGGCCGCGGTATTCGCGATTGGTGATTGAACCGTTTTCGCGGATATACTGGAGCGCCCGCGCTTGCCTATGATTGGTATTGCGTGTCCATTCTGGTGGTCTGGGTTTTTTGCGTTCGTTGTGCAGCGCCAAGGCAAAACTGTAGGGGCGCGCATCGAATTTAGGCGGAGAATGGCCAGCTTGTTCCATCACCTCTATCATTCGGTCGATGCCTAATCCCAACTCCTCAATATATCCCCACTGAAACAGACCACCGACCAGCCGAGGATTACGCGAGAAATGTTCATCTTTGATATTCTCTACGGTGATGAAACCGGGCAATCCACCGGGAGAAATGACCTCCAGTCGGTCAGAAAACATACGCACTTCGATGCGGCGACCGCGCAAGCGATAATCACGATGGCATATGGCATTGACCAGCGCTTCCCTCACGGCAAACGGGGGATATTCGTAAGTATCTTCCCGTTCTAATCCTTTGACCACTGCGCTTATCGCCATCTCGCTCCAAACCAGATTCCAGGTGGCTTCGATTAAGCGCGGCACCGGACCAAGTAACTCTTCCCGTCGCGAATAACCGGCAAAGCCGCTTTCTCCACGCGGGGTAGTGCCAACAAACTTGGCAAATACAACACCACTTTGTGGCAGCCATTGTTGCGGATATGCGCTAAAGAGCAGTAGCCCGCAGACGGTGGGTTTGCCTTCCGCCGTGATGGCTCCTATTTCTGATAGCAGAGTATTGATCTCGCCGCTGTAAGGGCGCTTCGTCCGCTCCGCTCGTTTTTCCAGATATTCGTCGATTATCTCGCGGCTAAAGTCATCGATTGTGGCACCTGGCACCGCTTCAGATTCGAAATCTCCGGTATTCTTGGCGCTCGCCAAGCGCAAGATTTCCTGTCCCCCTAGAGGACGATTGACTTTGCCACTGCGGATCAATACCCGGCCATCGGCAAGGGCGTGCAGCTCGGTGCTGCGTGGCACACGAATGGCATATGCGGGAACGCTTTCCGGAGAACTATGGTCGTGCCGGCCGCCGTTGCTGCTGCTTTCGGCCGCGGTACTTGCGGATGCCCGGGCATTGATCGAGATCTCTTCCCACTTTTCCACTACAACCGGCGGATTATACAATTCATCCGCGAGCGTGAGCACCTTGTCGATATCAGCACTATCGGTGCGACCAGGGGCGGGAGTCCCGTCCGATCGCAAACCAATGACAATCACACCGCCCTCCGTATTGGCAAAGGCGACCATATTTTCAGCGATTGTTTCGGCATCAGCTGCCAGCACAAACGCCAGGCGCGGACCTTCTCCAGCTTTGATTAGCTCAGTTTCAGACATAAGACTCGGTCGGATTCGACTGTGTTCACACAGTAGTTTAACATAGAGATGTTATCATCGCGTAATCGGGAAACGCTCATTATAATCGTCTTCCGGCGTCATATTCATTCAGGCATGGTGGTTCAAGGCAAATGCTCTCGCTGATCTATCCGATGGGGATAATATTGCTCAGTTGGTTCTTGCTGTTTCTGCTTTTCAGCGGTCTGGGCATGCTCGTGCTGCACACTCTGCGGCGGGAATTTACATCGAGTCGCTACTGGTATGATAGCTTTTGGCTGGGCTGGGCATTATCATTGGTGTTCCTGCAACTCTGGCATCTGGCGTTCCCCGTCAATGATGTGGTCTTAATACTCCTGTCGCTAGTTTCCGCCGTTAGCCTTATCGTCTGGCGTCATCGCCTCATAGAACTGGCAAAACAGCTGGGACGAAACCGCGGAATCTTGTTGGTTTTTCTGCTCCTGCTTTTTTGGATGTCCAGCCGGGCCATCGAAATGCCGGATGCATCCGATACCGGATATCGCGATATTCAGGCGGTCATGTGGATGGATAGCTATCCAATTGTTCCGGGTCTAAACAATCTATTTTCTTCCTTGGCTTATAACCACTCGGTTTATCTTTACGATGCCTTGCTTGATGTATCAATTTGGTCCGGGCGCTCCTATTATGTTGCGACGGGCTTGTTGCTAATGGCGTTTCTGCTCTATCCGCTGCATGCTGCACTGCAACTATATCGCCGTCGGAGTCAGAACGACATCCGTTGGTCGTGGATATTTGCCGTCATGACCATTCCTTATATTCTATATTACACGGTCGGGCGGGGCGGCATCACCCACTTTCTCACCGATACGCCGGTTGATCTGATCGGATTTCTGTTGTTGATCTTTACTCTGGATTTCTTGCAGGATTTCAAGGCCGGCAGCCACGCGGACTATTATCTCATTTTCCGCATCGCTATCCTTGTTTCGGTCGGACTCACGATCAAGCAAACATTCGTCGTCTTTGGTTTAAGCGTTGCCGCCCTGGTCTTCGCTGTATGGCTGATTCGTGGTGGATTGCGCGAGGGCATGCGTTGTCACCTGCAAGTTGCTGTTCCGCTGGCGCTTTTTGTCTTGATAACTATGCTTCCCTGGATGGCCCGCGGCGTCATTACGAGCGGCTACATCGCCTATCCGCTGTCAATTGGCAGAGTGGAAGTGGATTGGGCGGAACCGGTCGAATTAATGCAAGATCGTCAGCAGCGGCTGGCGACGAATACGCGCCGCCGTTACGGAGAGCCGGACGAAGTCCTGTCATCGTGGGATTGGCTTGGTCCCTGGTTTGCGAACATCAAAAACGATGTCGCGGCTTTTGCTCTACCTGTCTCAATTACCCTCGGTTCTCTGACACTTTACCTTATCGGAAGCCGACTCCAACCCATGCCTAAAGGACAAAATAATCTAGGCTGGTGGATCTTGCTGCCACTGATAATCATGTTGGTGTTCTGGTTTTTCACCTTTCCCAATCTCAAGTACGTCCGCTATATCATTTGGGGTGGCGCCGGCTTGTCTGTAACGTTGGCAATGCTGGCTTGGCAAAAATCAGCTTGGCGCCTGCGCGTTCGCGCAATTTACATCGTGCTTGGCTTGTGCCTGCTTTGGGGCGCGCAACTCGTGATTTCGTTGGGGACATTTCCTCTGTATGCAGGACCCGATGACGGCTTTTACGGACATGCCTTGCCGCCCGTCAGGGTCTACGAGACGAATAGCGGTTTGCACTTGAACGTTCCCCATAGTCATATCCCGCAATGTTGGCATATTCCGCTGCCATGCACTCCCTATCCCCGCTCAGGATTGTACCAGCGAGTAGCGGGTGACTTGCGGCATGGATTCGCCATAGACCAGAATGGAGAGGCGCTAAATGAGGAGAGCTAACGCAAGCGGCTCCCGGTACCGGTTTAAGACACGATCCTGGTAGGATTTGCGCTATGTCGACCATTTTGGCAATATTTATTCTTGCCGCATCCGTACTTTTCACACGCTCTTGCCTGGTGACCCTCGGCTTCTATAAGGAACCGATTTTGGCGGCCTTTCAACAATACGGCGATGAGGCGAGTTTTAGTCCGCTTGTCGAAGCGTTCTCCTGGGGTTGCGCGCTATCGTACTTGATCTTCCTGCTGGTGGTACCGTCCTCGTTTCTCCTGCTCATAGGCATATTGCTCTTCGTGACTTATGTCATGCTCTACTGGAGGGTCAAGGACAGAATTATGGATTACCCGCAGGTTTTTCTGCGATTCCCGCGCTGGTATCGTGATATCGTCGACAATACATCGCGTGAGGAAAGACGGAAGCTCTCGTATATGTGGCTAGGCTTGCCATTGCGAACGCGCCTACTCTATAACGCGCATCACGAAGCCTTTCGCAAGTGGGTAGAGTTGGTTGTGCTATCGGTGGCTTGAGGAGGTTAACAGTGACCGACATCTTCAACTGCAAGACAAAAAGCGACCGCGGTCTTCGACGGTCGCCTGATCATTCTGGGAGACCTGGACTCGAACCAGGAATGGCGGATCCAGAGTCCGCTGTTTTGCCGATTAAACTATCTCCCATAATTTGACGGCTAGCCTATCATAGCTAGTCCCGTTTTTCAAGCCAGCGCCGATGGCGTCGTGGGCTGCTATATTGGCAGTTATCACGGTTCACATGACAAGGAGTCGCAAGCCATTTGGATGCGCCGCAATGACTCGACTTTGCCCAAAATCTCCATGGTTTCGAATGTCGGTGGAGAAACTTTCTGGCCGGTAACGGCTGCTCGCAAAGTACCGAAGACCTGACCATTCTTGTAGCCGATTTGTTTGGCGAGGTCTTTCAAAGCGGCAAATTGAGCTGCGTGAGAGAATTCTTGCAGATCATTGAGTACTGGGAGCGCCGCTTGTAAGACTTGCCTGGTCTTCGGCAAATCCATTTTCTTCTGAACTAATGTATCAGCTTCCGGCGCAGCAAAGCCGTTCCAATCGTCAAAAAAGAAACCGGCCATTGGCACGACATCGTTCAAAGTCTTTAGCCGGACACGAAGAATCGGCACAACCTTCCGCAGGCGCACATTATCAACCTGATAGCCCGCGCGCTCCAAGGTAGACTTGAGCAGGCTCGCAAGATAGTCGACATCGACACTCTGCATATATTGCCCGTTTAGCCAATCCAATTTGGCGATGGGATATGCGCTATTGGCGGGATTTACGTCCTCCAGATCAAAGCGTTCTATCGCTTCTTGCACAGAGAATACTTCCCGATCATCGCCGAAATTCCAACCGATATTGGCCAGAAAATTGACGACAGCTTCAGCTAGGTAACCGGCTTCGACAAACTCATGCACCAATACTGGCACATTGGAGCCGTCGGCTGTGGCAAACTTTGCCTTGCGCTTACTCAATTTGCCTTTTCCATTGGGATTGAGCATAACGGGCAGGTGGGCAAAGGCCGGTTTCTCCCACCCGAGCGCATCCCATATGTTTAAGTGCAATGGAAAAGAGGGCAGCCATTCAACGGCGCGTGTGATATGCGAGATGTTCATGTGATAGTCGTCGACGATATGCGCCAGGTGGTAGGTGGGGAAGCCGTCGGATTTCAGCAGCACGGCATCCTGCAATTGAGAATTGGCAAATTCTACGCGTCCGCGAATAAGATCGTGCCCGATGGTTTTGCCGGTCAGGGGAATTTTGAAGCGAATGACATAGGGCAGACCTTGCGCTTCAAGACGTGCCACTGTCCCGGCCGGCACATTGCGGTACCTGCGATCGTATCCTGTGCCTTTGGCTCGCATCGCCGCTAATTCTTCTGCGGTAGCAAAGCATTTATATGCATGTCCTCGATCAACTAACCAATTCGCCCAGCTCTGATACATCTCCAGACGCTCAGACTGAATATAGGGTCCAAAGTCTCCACCTTTCCGTGGTCCCTCATCGATATCGAGTCCCAACCAATCAAAGGATTCGAGGATCATCTGGAGTGCGCCCGTAACCGACCTCTTTTGATCGGTATCTTCAATGCGCAGGATAAACTGCCCACCATGGCGCCGGGCGAACAACCAAGCGAATAGGGCGGACCGGATTCCCCCGATATGCTGTAGGCCCGTCGGGCTGGGCGCATAACGCGTACGTACGGGACGGCGGATGTCTGAATTCAAGACTGTCTCTCCCCTTGCGATGGACTGTATTATTTCGTAACAACAGAAAGACAAATGTTGTCGCCTGCACCACCTATATCTTCGCTATAGCCATGAGGCACAAACTTGATAACGAAACCGCGTGGTAACTCCGCTTTTGCCAAAGCAACTAGATGTTAATGCGTCTGCGGCGCACGATGACGCTTTGTACCAATCCAATACCGATCATGGTAAAGAGCAGCGATGTACCGCCGGAGCTGACAAAGGGCAGGGTAAGGCCGGTCACGGGAAGCAGATTCAGATTCATGCCGATCGAAACCACAGTCTGAAAAAAAATCATCGCGGCGACGCCGTAACAGATCATGCTGCCCAAGGGGTCGCAGGCTTCTCGCGCTCCTTTTAGTATGCGCGACAAAACAATCGCGATCAGACCGAGGATCACCAAGCCGCCGACCATTCCGAATTCGTGCGCGATAACGCTAAAAATGAAATCGGTATGGCGTACTCGCAGAAATCGGCCGGTATTTTGCGGTCCCACGGCGTAACCCTTGCCGAAGACACCGCCAGAACCAATGCTGATCAGCGCTTGACGAATGTTATAATCCGCATCCGGATCACTATCTGGATTGATAAAGGTCGTAATACGCGCAGTTTGGTAACCTCGCAACTGTGTGTAAATGAGAGGCAGGACGACGACCGCCAGCAAGACAAAAGCTGCGATATGTCTGAGCCTCAAACCCGCCGACCATATGATCACCGCCCAGATGACCAAGAACACAATCGTCGTGCCCAAATCGGGCTGCGAGAATATCAGAGCGGCCGGGACTGCTACATGCACGAGCGCGCGCATGACTGTAGTAACACGGCCCAGATCTTGGTATCGCGTAGAGAGATGCTGCGACAGAGTAATGATCAATATGATCTTGCCGATTTCCGATGGCTGAATACGGATGCCCAGGTTTAGCCACCGTTGCGCGCCTCCAGCGCCTTCCACGCCAAAGAAGCGAACCATCACAAGCAGGATGACCATGACCGCGTACAACCAGGGGCTTATCCCGCCCAGCACTCGGTAATCAATGGCCGCCAGAACAAAAATGCCGCAAAAGCCGATAAGGGCAAAATTAATCTGATCGGGTACACGACTGATAATATCGTCGTCAATGGCGTCTTGCGTGGCGCTAGCGATCATCATTATGCCGAAGATTACCAGTATTAGCGTAATTGCGAGAAGCACAATATCAAAGCGGCGCCAGATACCGATATTGCCCATGGGGTTATCCGCCAACTTTTGTCAATTTCAGGAAGATTATAGCGAAGGCCGGCAGCTACGTTAAGGCAGGATTATTCTTTGGCGTAGAATCGAGAGGTTGCAAGCACGGTGTTCAGAGCGAGTCGGGATATTCGGAGATCTTTCTCGAAGAGGAGGAACTTGGTCTGTTGCTACTAGATAATTCATTTCTTTTCGTCATTTTCGTCAGCCGCGTCGCCAGCGGACTCTTCATCGTCAGGCTGGTCGTTGGCATTCTGCTCGGCGTCAGATTGCCCGTTTTCGGTTGCCTTTGCATCAGATGACTCGGCTTCGGTCGCCTTCGACTCTGCTGCCGGGCTGGGCGGCACGGTTTCTTTGATAAATGGAATCTCGGCGACCAGCTTCCCATAAGATCGGTCGCGTTGCTCCAGGGCGATCTCTACGTTATCCCTGTCCACCACCACATACTTGACGATGACGGCGAGGATGTCACGTTTCATCTCTTCCATGCGTTCTGGAGGCAGGTTGATACGGTCGTGCTGAAGCACAAAGCGCAATCGGTCTTTGGCGGTGGCTCCGGATCCCCGCTTTGGACGTCCGAAAATGCGGTCGAATATGCTTATCATGAGAGTTCCCTTTTCTGGTTACCAATGTTGTAGCCGCTGCTTCCGTTTCATATTAGCTGCCGTCAAGAAATCGTAAGAATCGCCGGATGAATCCAGGATTATCATCGAGGTTCATGAATGGCACATCTTCACCTGTCACCCGTCGAGCAACATTGCAGAACGCCATGCCAGCACGTGAGCTCTCGTTCAAGGCAACCGGAACGCCGCTATTGGATGCGGATAGTACGAATTCGTCTTCGGGAATGATGCCGATTATCTCCAGCGCAAGAATGTCGAAAACATCGTCGGCGGAGAGCATCTCACCCTTCTTGACCATATCTGTTTTGATTCGGTTGATGATCAACTTGCCAGGCCCTTTGCTCGCTGCTTCGATAAGACCAATAATGCGGTCAGCATCGCGTACGGCCGAGACCTCCGGATTGGTAACAATAAGGACTTCGTCTGCCGGTTCAAGAGCGTTGCGGAATCCCCTTTCGATGCCTGCCGGCGAGTCTATGAGGATATAGTCAAGATCTTCACGCAATTCGTCCGCGAGCCTCACCATGTCTTCCGGACTTACCGCCATCTTGTCGCGAGTTTGCGCGGCGGGAATGAGGAACAGATCCTCAAACTTCTTATGTTTGATCATCGCTTGACGCAATTTTGCCCGGCCCTCAACGATATCAACCAGATCGTAAACAATGCGGTTTTCCAACCCCATGATCACATCGAGGTTACGTAGCCCGATATCGGCATCAATCACCACCACTTTTTTCCCGAGGCTTGCCAGGGAAATGCCCAGGTTGGCGGTGGCAGTCGTCTTGCCAACACCGCCCTTACCGGATGTTACGGTTACTACTTTCCCCCCCATGCCCTGTCCTTTCGCGATTTATTCTCTGGCTTCTACAATAATTTGACTGTCGCGAATCAAGGCCACCTCCGGCATAATTTTGCGCCGCTTGCCCGGTGGCGAAGTGACGATGTAGCCGGCGATCCGCAGTTGGTTCGGGTTCATATCGAGCGCGCAAACAATCGCCGATTCATCGCCGTTGGCACCAGCATGAACCGTGCCGCGCAACTTGCCCCAAACCACGATGTCACCGGCAGCGATGACCTTGGCGCCCGGGTTTACATCGCCATATACCACCACATGGCCATCGCTGTGTATGGTACGTCCAGAACGCAAGGTTCGGCGAAAAAGCACACCTTTTGTGCCGGTTTCTTCGGAGTCGACCGGCATAGTCTCGTGCACATCGGTATTTGTGGCCGGCTTGGCAGATTCGGTCCGCAGATCCAGCGCCTGGGCTGATTTTATCGTTGTATCGCTCTCGCTCAAGACCATCGCCAAACTTAATCCACGGCGTTCCAGCAGCGCCTTAAGCGAGCTAAGTTCGTATTTTGGCACCGGACGCTCGCCCAGTTCGACGGTGATGCTGGCGCCGGCAAAAAAATCTGAGCGGTCATCGATCCGAGAGGCAAGGTGATCCGTGACGGATTGCCAATTCTCGGTCGGGCTAAGACTGATCAGCAAGCCATCTGTAACGCCTTTGATTGCAAAGAGTTCATCTTGCATACTTTTTCACATCCGTAGTTCCGATCAAGAATGTGACGCCAACCAGACGGGCGCGCTGCAAGGCAGTAAACGCACATCACGCATTTTGAGCAAAAGTACCCGTTTCGCTGGCGCAGAGTGGGATTTCGAAAAGAAATCTTGCAGGATTGAAGCTAGATTCTGCTACCGAAGGCGTGGCACCACAGAACAGCTATCTTCACTTCAACTATACTCGTTTTTGAAATAAGCGCGAACACATCAACATATTTTACTATTGTAAGATATTCCATAGCAAAATGACAGGAACAACCAGGTAACATGCCGAAATAAAATGTGTCCAGCGAGGAGTCTCACTTGCCAGGGTTTTATTTACCCATTGACCGAAAGTGTTCACGGCGTAAGTCATCCACATCACTTGAATAAGTACCAGGGGCAAAAGCAAAATCTCGCGATTATCACCCAGGTATACCAATCCAAAAAACGTATATGCCGCGTAGGCGGTCATCATGACCGTGCCAAGGGGCGGATACCAGCGAGAGAGGCGTGCCAGGCCAATGACGCCCAAAATTATCCCGCCGATGCTGAATTGTGTCGTTAACAGCTGGCCGAGGTCTATCCAGCGCAAGGCATCGCGCCACGCAAGCAGATCAAGCATGGATGGCTGCGGCAATAGGTAGGCTTGAATCAAAAGCAGGGCTCCGACTACCGCTGCGCTAATTACGCTCAGCCAGTACCAGACCGACAGTTTAGCATAGGAAAGAAACAAGCTTAGCAATATGGCAGGCGCAATAAGCGCAACCAGGGGATCATTGACGGTGCCGATTATCAGCAGAAACAGCAAGCCGTAAGTGTGATAGGGTTTTGGGGCTATCGGAGGTCTAGTTCCCGGCCGTGGATTGGTAATCAAAATCATATCCACCAGCAGATACAAGAGCCATGAACTGACCAAACCGTTAAGCCGCAGACTTTGCGCGGTGCCGAGCTGGCTCCAAAAGATGGTCACGAAAACAGCGCTGCCTAGCCCGATCCCCAGGTAATTGCGCTTGAATAGAATTCGCGCTGCTACCAAAGTCGTCATAGCGACAGCCAATGCGATCACTATCGTGGCCGGCTTGGAAAATCCGCCACCAGTTTGCGACCAGAAAATCGGGCAAAGCGTCAATGTCAAGCCGCCGCCGATAGAGGCGATGAAACCCATATGCCGCATACTCGCGGTCACGCCCAAGATAGCGAGTGCCAAGCCAGACGCTCGCGAAAGTGGCGTATCTCCCACAATCAGCAGCAACAACCAAGCGATCGCCGCCGCAATGAACGAAGGCGACCAATAGCGCACTTGCCGATGCTGCTCGTCTCTTATGCGCTTTAGGCTATCCCTGATTGCCGGCGGTATCATTCTCACTTACATTCCTTAAGGTGATGCCTTCTCGCTCACTCTTGAGACGATAATACTCTTCCATCGTCTTACGCACTATCGGCAGCGCCACTTGCGACCCTTCGCCTCCGTTATATACGAAGGCAATGAGAACGATTTCGGGATCATCGTAGGGTGCATAGCCGGCGTACCAGGCGTGAGCCGGCCACTGCCCCGGCACACAGAGGTTGAGTGAATTGGCTATATTGTCACAATATTCCGCTGTGCCCGTCTTGCCAGCCACCTCAACAAATGGCAGTGCCGCGCCTTGCGCTGTACCGCCCTCCGCGATCACTGCCTGTCGCATCCCCTCGCGTACCAAATCCAGAGTATCCGTCGACAGGAATGGCGGGACATAAGGACGCGCAGCCGTGCGGAAGCGAACGGGCTGGCAAACCGAGGCGTTGAAGCTGTAGTTGAGCGGTATATGAACTCTGTAGGCATGAAACTCTTCAATCGCAATGTCCGGATTGAGGTCGACTGAGTTGCGGTAATCGTCAGGATCGCAACGCTCGGCACTGTACCATTCGGAGTTTTCTTCGCAAGTACAAGCCAAGCTTGTCGGACCCTTCATCAGCATATCTTCAAGCAGCAGCAGGGTAAATTCCTCGCCGTTTGCAATTTGCTCTCTATTGATCGTTCGTAAAACATGCGGCTCGAAGGACTCGATGATACGTCGCTCTTCGTCAAGAAAGTCGCGGATAACCGTGGGCTGATAGAGCACGCCCCCGTTTATGGTCGCTGCAACGGCGGAGATCAGCTGCAAGGGCGTAACGTTCACGTAGCCTTGACCGAATGCCGCGTTGTAAGTGTCGCCCGTAGACCAGCTTTCGCCTTCATTACGCCGCTTCCAGTCTCGGTCGGGCATGCGCACCGGATTCTCGAAGGGGAGTTCGATACCCAGTTCGCTGCCGATACCAAAGGCCGTGCCATAGCGGAACAAATCTTCTATCCCCAACCCGCCGGGACGTATGGTCTGCGCGGACAAATTGGAATTCCCGCCACCGATCTGATAGAAGTAGACATCACAGCTCCAGGCAATGCCTTGCACGAGATTGACCCGCCCGTGTCCGGTGCGCAGCCAACAGACGAAACGTTGTGACTGCGCCGGATCATTCGGTGCATAGCGATTCTCCAAGAAAAGTTGCCCCTCGTCCAGCAAAAGCGTATTGGGATCGATGACGTTTTCTTCGACCACTGCCGCGGCGGTAATGATCTTCCATACCGAGCCAGGCGGATAGATGCCTTTTATTGTGTTGTTCAACAGTGGCCGCAGTGGATCGCTGATGATATCGAGGTAATATTCTCCATCGATCGCGCGTGCGAAACGGGAATTGTCGTAACTCGGATAGCTTACCAACGCCAACACCTCGCCGCCTCGAGGATCCATCGCGATGACGATGCCTTGCTCGGAAATAATACGATTTGCGTCGGCGTTGAGTTGGTTCAATTGATCGATTAAGGCCTGCTGTGCGAATGCCTGCAACTCGGAGTCTATCGTAAGGCGTACGTTTCGACCGGGCAATGGGTCGACCTGTTCAATGATATTGATCACTTCGCCGGCGACATCAACCTCGCGTAGCACCGAACCACGAGTGCCGGCCAAGCGCGCTTCCAGATACCGTTCCACGCCTTCGTAGCCAATACGATCGAAGGCCGGGTTGTACCCTTGTTCGAGCAGCCCCTGCGCTTCTTCCGCGGGGATCGGACCCATGTAACCTATGATGTGTGTCGTGAGCGCACCAGTCGGGTATTCGCGTACCGCGATCGTGTCTATATCGACGCCAGGCATGTAGATTCGCTCTTCGAGAATCTGCATAGCGATTCGTTGTGGCACATCCAATGCTACGATGACTGGCCGGAATGGCGCGATACCTTCACCTTCGACGACGATCTCTTCAATGCTACGCACGAATTGCCCCGCCTGCTCGGCGATTTCACGCGTAGGTGGCACACCAACCAGCGCTGAAAGGCGACTGAACACCTCAAGCTCTTCGCCATCGTCTGCAGGCAGCTCCGCGGGAACAATCGTGACATTGAAGGCCGGTACGTTAAATGCCAGTCGATTGTCATTGCGATCAAATATGGCGCCTCGCCGCGATGCAATCGGCAGGCGGCTGAAGCGATTCTCATAGGCAAAGTCCTCGAATTCGCCGTATCGGATCACTTGCAATTCGTACATACGGATGCCGAAAATCAAGAAGACAGCGAGGATCACGGCCTGAAAAAAGGTCAGGCGCCAAGACTGAAATGGTATCAGTCGGTTACTTTTCACGACTATGTGCTCACTTCCGATTCGTGTGTCAGACCGCTTGCGGTACCCTGCATGTTTGCCTGCAAGCGGCGCTGCATCAAACGTACCAGGACGTAGACAGGCAATATTGCTACGAGATTGTAAAGAAGTGTCGGGATCAATACGAGGCGGACCTGCATGATGATGTCATAGGTATGGCCGCCTAACAGTAGCGCAAAATAGGTATACGTGTAAAAGAATATCGTGGCCATAAGAGTCATTGCAAGTATTGTAAAGATACGCACGCGATAGAGTTGCCGGGTAACGCCATTCACCATGTAGACGATCACTGATAGTGCCGCCGATGTAGTACCCAAGGGGAATATCGAAAACAGATCAATGAGAATACCGCCGACAAATGCCCAGATGAAACCACCAGTCAGGTCCGAGCGGATTGACCATGACAGAACCAAGAGCATCACCAGGTTGAGCTGCCCTCGCGTGTTATCCAGTAATGGTGTGACATTGCCTAAAATAGCAACGCCAAATCCAATCATCTGCGGGACGATGCTGGTAGAAAGCGCTGCTGCCATACCCAGGATTAGGATGCTGAGGTATCGACCCATGTCAATTGTCTTCTTGCTGATCGAAAACCGTTAAGTCAATCGGCTGGAAACTAGTGACCACAAGCACCAGCTCCAAGGTGTCAAAATCGATAAGGCTGCGCACCTCGGCTTCTTGGAACAGTTCGAATTCGAATTGCCGGACGCTGGTCACCTGGCCCACGACGATATCTGGTGGAAAATTGCCACCAAGACCAGACGTAATCACTAGGTCGCCTTGTGCGATTTCCTCATCCAGCACAATAAACGTCATACGCAATGCGCCGGACGCCTGGCCGATAATACTGCCTTCCGCGCGCGTCGTCTGCAAACGCGCGCTGACCGCACTGTTTTCGTCGATGATAAGCTGCACTTGTGCGGCGTTGGCACTGACGCGGATGATTCGGCCAACCAAACCCAAATCAGTGGTCACCGGCATGCCAACAACAACACCGTCGCGCGTTCCCCGATTGATGGTTATACTGCGCGCAATGCCGGTCTGATCAATCCCGATCACGTCTGACGTTAGAAATTCCTGGTTTTCCAATGTCGTGGTATATGAGAGCAAGTTGACCAGTCGATCATAATCGCTTGCTGCTTCGCGCAGTTGTATGAGTTCGATCTGACGGAGCGCGAGTTGCTCCTCTAATTCGCCTATGCGATCGCGCAACTGACCGAGACTGTTCAATTCATCCAAGCTTTGATTGAATGATACCGAGAAGCGATTCAAGGCGCCTGACAGATCGTTCAGCGGGGAGGCCACGATACTCTCGACGGGTGTGAGAATGCCCGCGATGCTCAAGGCGACCAGAACGCCACAAAGGAAGAGCATTACCATGAGTAACATGAAGCGGCTGGGACGTCCGTTAAGTCTCACACTTTGGACCTCGCAATACTGACGCTCGTATTATTTTATCATATATTCGGGAGGTGCTTCCGGGAGCTAGACCTAGTGCCTTGTGCTGCCACGCTCGGGACCAGTGAGCAGGCGGCGCAGATTGTTATAATCTTCCAGCACGCGCCCGGCGCCGCGCGCGACGCAAGTCATTGGGTCATCGGCGAGCCAAGCGCGTATGTTCACTTCTTCACGCAGCCGATCGCCCAGCCCGCGCAATTGTCCACCGCCACCGGCGATGGTAATGCCGCTTTCCATCAGGTCCGCGACTAATTCTGGCGGCGTGTCGTCCAGCGCGTCTTTTACTGTGTCGATGATGATATTGACCGAACCTGCGATGGCGTCACGAATCTCGATTGAACTGACTTCTATCGCATCGGGCAGGCCGGTGGTGAGATTGCGCCCTTTGACTATATAGGTACGTTCTTGTGGCAGGGGATAGGCGCTTCCGATATCGATCTTAACTTTCTCCGCGGTCGGTTCTCCTATAAGCAGATTGTGCTTGTTGCGCAAATGCCGCACGATATCTTCATCCATTTCGTCGCCGGCTACTCTGATTGAGCGGCTGATCACGATGCCACCCAGCGAAAATAGCGCGACTTCCGTGGTCCCGCCGCCGATATCAACTACCATACTTCCCCGCGTCTCCAGGACCGGCAGGTTGGCGCCAATGGCAGCTGCTACGGGTTCTTCGATCAAGTGCGCCTCGCGGGCGCCGGCGTCCAGCGTCGCTTCTATAACGGCTCGTTTTTCGACTTCTGTCACACCACTCGGGATGCCAACCACGACACGCGGTCTGGGTACGGGCACCCAACTTTGTTCATGCGCCTTGCGGATGAGATAATCCAACATGCGCGCTGTAATTTCGTATTCACTGATTACGCCGTCTCGCAGCGGCCGCACGATCAAGATATCTTTGGGGTTCTTGCTCCACATCTCCTTTGCGCGGGCGCCGACCTCGATGGGAACGCGCGTCTTGCGGTCGATGGCGACAAAGGAGGGTTCGTTAATGACGATGCCTTTGCCTCGCACATAAACCAGCGTATATGCCGTGCCCAAGTCGATACCGATATCAAGCGAAAACAGCCCGAACAGGAAATCAAGAGGACTTAACACTAATGTCTCCTCGGCACGATGCTGACGCGCCGAATTATATCACAAATAAAAGCTTACGAAGACGAAACACAACGATCGATACCTTAATTATAGATTAATGCATCGTGATCTCAATCAAATATAGCATCAATTGCGCAATTGTTCCCAAGCTGACGGGTATACGTTATGATAATCGAGAACGTCTTACGCATACCTTGCATGAACGGCATGTCCCATGACCCCCTCGAAGGTCTTGGCTAATATCGAGCAGTACAAACTGATCGCGGCGGGTCACACTGTAGTAGTTGCAGTATCAGGCGGCATCGATTCGGCTGCACTGTTGCATATCTTGTGTGAGTTGCGGGCATCTCTGGCAATTCGGCTGCATATCGCGACTTTGGATCACGGCTTGCGAGGCGAGCAATCAAAGCGAGACTTGAAGTTTGTCGAACAGCTAGCGAAAGAGCGGCAATTGCCCTTCATCGGGGGTTACGCCGATGTACCAAAACTAGCTGAGGAAAAGGGCATCGGTATCGAGGAGGCCGCGCGCCAGGCTCGCTACGATTTTCTGGCGCGAGTGGCCGTGCAAGAAGGCGCTGATTGTGTTGCAGTTGGGCATCATGCGCTTGATCAAGCTGAGACGATTTTGATGCACATCATCCGAGGCAGCGGTCTTCACGGTTTGCGCGGTATGCAGATTTCTTCGCCGATGCCATATCATCCCGGGCTAAAGCTGATTCGACCCTTGTTGAATGTATCGCGCAGCGAATTGGAGCAATATTGCCTGTCGAATCGTTTGGAATTCCGTCACGATCATTCAAATGACGATAGCAGCTATCAACGTAATTTCGTCCGCCACATTGCGCTGCGCCCGCTGCTGGAGCGATATCCCAATCTAGTAGGGTCATTCGCCCGATTGGCGGATGCCGCGAGCGTAGACGAGGATTTTCTGGCGTCTTACTTTGAAGCGGAAGTGCTGCCACTCGTGACGATAGGGGATGAAAGCTGGAGCATCTCAATTGCCGTATTTGAGGGATTGCATTTATCGATGAAACGGCGTTTTTTGCGCAGGGCTTGCAAGAATTTGGCGTGCGGCAGCGAAGGCTTGAGCCATGATCTTAGCGTCGATGTCATCCGTTGGTTGAAAGGAGCCACGGTGGGCAAAAGTCGCGATCTAGGCCGAATGCTGCGGCTCCGAATGGGATATGAGCTGCTGCATATTGAACGGGAAGACGCTGAACCACGTAGTTCCGTTCATCGCGTCATCCTCGCCGATACCGACTTGCGCTTGGCAGTGCCGTCGCAATTGGTCCTGGGCGACCTCAGCATCGAAGTCCTACATTGCATCCAATCACCTAACTCGGGCTTGGCGCTGGTATTGCCCGCGAAAGCAGACCTCAGCTTGCGCACTCGACGTACTGGTGATCGCTTCCGTCCCAAGGGTATGAATGGTCATTCGCGCAAGCTCACGGACTGGATGATCGACCGCAAGATACCGCGGCAGCTTCGCAAGCAGATTCCATTGCTTTGTGCCGACGGCGAAATCATCGCGATTTGTGTAAAAGACACCTGGCACTTGGCGGAGGCGCGGCGCGATGATTCTATGGCGGACGATTTCATCACGCTGATTTTAAAATAACGTACCGATCAGGGGCGATCCCATAAGCGATGCGTGCATACTGTTCGAATTTGTGCGCAGATTACCGTATTCTTCATCGTTGAGATATAATGGTATTACAGCCTGATTTTCGATACAGGAAGCCAAAATGGCTGAGAGCCGCCTTATGCAAGTGCTGCTGGTCGATAATGATGGAGTCAATCGGTATACAATACGAAAGGTCTTACAACGCGTCGGATATATCGTCGCGGAGGCATCCTACGCCGATGAAGCTTTGGACTTGCTCGAACGTCAACATTTTGATCTCGTATTGTCGGAGATTCACTTACCTGGCACCGACGGAATAGATCTCTTGCAACGCTGCAAGGCTCGATCACCCGATGCAGTTGTCGTCTTAATGACCGAACAAGCCAGCGTGGAAACGGCGGTCAATGCACTGCGGTATGGCGCGCACGATTACCTGATTAGGCCATGTTCCAGCGACGAGATACGTGATTGTGTAGATCGTGGCATAGGGCGGGCCGTTAATCTCATGCGGCGCCGGCGAATGCTTGATGCGATTGAACGCAATGTGAACGAGCTGGCTCGGGAAGAAGCGGAAGCTGCACCGCAAATTGATGAGGCGGTTTTACCGCCAATCACTGCGCCGTCCCGCGATCGACTTTCGCCAGCAGCCAATATATTGCCTTTGGGTCCCCTGACAATTGTGCCCGGGCGATATCAAATCACCGTTGCTGATCAGTCCGTCGCTCTGACGCCCACTGAATTTGACCTGCTGCTGTACCTGGCAGCACATCGCAGCCGCGTTGTCTCGTGCCAAGAACTGGTCTACGAAGTCCGCGGCTATGTTACCAACGAGGCAGAAGCGCGTGAAGTCATGCGCCCCCACGTCAGCAACTTGCGGCGTAAGTTAAAATCTTTGGGCGACTATAGCCAGCTAGTTGTCAATGTGCGCGGCATCGGCTATCGCCTAGGTGACTTGGCCGAAGACGATTAGCGCCTTTCTCCCTCTCCAGCAAATCTATGCTATTCTGATACCGTCTTTCTGGCTCGAATAGGTATCGAGGATCGTGTGTTCCGACTGCGGATTCCGCTATTGATCGCTATGCTGCTCATCGCATTCATGGGTGATGCAGCGCTTGCGCAAGCTTGTGGAGAACCTGGGAGTCTGGCGCGCGAGACATATGAGAGCGGCGTAACCGGGCGAAATCGGACATTCACCCTGTATTTGCCCCCTTGTTACGCGAGTTCGGATGAATCGCTTCCGCTTTTGATGCTGCTCCATGGATCCAATGCAGACGACAATCAATGGATCCGCCTGGGTTTCATCGATCTTCTTCAGTCTAGAATCGCCCAAGGCGAGGCATCCCCGATGATCGTCATCCTGCCGTACGGTGATGCACTTGCCAATGAGAATCGGTTTGACGCCAGCAGCTACGATAAGGTATTGCTAGAGTTGCTTCTGTTTGCCGGGCAGCGATATCGCGGCAATGGCAGGGTGGCAGTCGGTGGGATCTCACGCGGGGGATTCTGGGCATATCACTTGGGTTTTCGCTATCCCGATCGCTACGTCGCTATCGGCGGCCACAGCCCCTTCTTTGATTCGCAACATGTCGCGTCGCTTTATAATCCACTGAATTTGGCAATGACTATGACATCAGATATTGTTCCGAGCCTCTGGCTTGATCGCGGCTCGCGCGATCACGCCGCGGATGGCGTCGACAAAATGCACATTCTGTTGCGAGGTCGGGGGATTCCCCATGCTTACCAGGTAAATGCCGGCGGACAACATCACGAGCAATCATGGCGTGATAATATCGAAGATTATCTCGCCTTTTACAGCAACGTGCTGCGCGAACCGTCAGGCGCCCAGCCCAGCTCGGAATCGCAGCAGCACGACGGAATTGAATTGTGGTCGCCGGCCGGCAGCTTCGCGACCTTGCAAACGTCAATTAGTAACAACGACCTCTTGGCTTTGCTTGGGGGTGCCTACAATACTCAACTTGTGCTTAGTGACACAAATGCCCAACGTTTGCGACGCCATGGAATCGATATTAATCAGAAAATCCGTGTCTTGCCTGACGACCAACTCGAGCATCAGATCTGGCGTGACAAATCACTTTTCACCCTCGTTCCCTTTGATCAGTTGAGTTTGCGCTTGCGGCCGCTTTGGTTGGATGACAGGCCGGTTGTCGATCAACTTGAATCTTATCCACTGGCTTTTGATAGTGATTCCCCTAATTTTATTGCCGGGAAACTGACACGTGTCACTTTGTCCGGTACTACTGCCATCGCTAGACAGTCTTTAGAGGCCCTTGACTCGCTGGGTGTTGAGGAAGCGACGAGCGGCATCCGCCAATATGTCAGGGCCTCGGACTTTTTCCAAATGACTAATGAAGCGACCGTCGCGTCTACCTGCCCGCAGTTCACTGATGGCGTGTTGGGCGGCGCGAACAGCTTGTGCATGAAACGTGAACACGCGGCTGTTTTTGACTGGCTTGCTGCCGATATAATGGATCTGACCGGCAATCATATCAATGACTTTGGTTATGCATCCTTCGAGGCCATGTTGAACCTATTTGAAGGCAAGGGCATAAAGGTCGTAGGTGCTGGTCGTGATGTCGCAGATGCGCGTCAACCTGTCGTTTTGAAACACAACGGCAACCGCATCGCCTGGCTCGCCTGTAACGCGATCGGACCTTATTATGCCTTGGCCAATGATGACCCGTCCGCATTAGGTGGCGTTCGTCCCGGCGCGGCATTCTGTGATGACGATTGGCTGCGTGACACCTTGCCGGTTTTGGCGGCCGAACATGACCTGGTGCTTACGACCGTGCATTTTCAGGAATATGAGTCATACACACCGACGGCTCAGCAGCGTGGCTTTTACCGCCGGCTGGCAGAATATGGCGCCGATGTCGTGATTGGCACGGCAGAGCACAAAGCGATGACTTTCGAGTTTTATCCAGCGCGCAGGGGCGAAACCGTATTCATACATTATGGCTTGGGCAACCTGCTCTTTGATCAAGAATACTGGGGGAATATGCGCTTTTTCCTGGATACTCTGTACATCTATGCCGGACAATTGCTCACGGTGGAAATCTTCCCAGGCATCATCGATAATCAGGCGCGCCCCCGTTTGCTCACGGGAGAAGATCAGTTTAATTTTCTGCATTTCATGCTGATTCAACAGAATGGATTCTAGAGATTAGCGCCTCCAACTACATTGGACTGCGTGTATGGCTTGGCCTGCTGCTGTTCTTGCCATTCACAGTCACTGACGCGCAGTCCTCCCCGGCCGACCTGAAATTGCACGCGATGACCTTGGAGAAAAAGGTTGCGCAACTATTCATGGTCAGTTTTTTTGGCACGAATTTGACGGAAGACGAGGCACTATTCCTTCGTGAGGTTCAGCCCGGCGCGGTGGTGCTGTTTGGCCGCAACGCGGAATCACCGATTCAAGTCAGGGCGCTAACAAACTCCATTCAGCAGCAAAGCAGCGCCGGTGGGGGCCTGCCGCTTTTGATCGCAGTTGATCAAGAGGGTGGACTGATACAGCACCTGCAAACAGGTTTCACACGATTCCCGGCACCCATGCTTTGGACGGCCACGCAAGACAGTGACCTGGCGTATGATGTCGGCGCGGCCATGGCCCGCGAATTGCGGGCTGTAGGTGTCAATATGAATCTGGCGCCTGTTGCGGACTTGCAGACGAATCCAAACAATCCCATTATCAAACGGCGCTCCTTTGGCAATATTCCCGAAATGGTAGCTCCGATTCTGACGAATTTCATACGCGGTATGCAAGAAAATGGAGTCGTGGCCACGGTAAAGCACTTTCCTGGCCACGGCGATACGCTGACAGATTCACATTTGCAATTGCCGAAAGTCGACCATGACCAAGATCGCCTGAACGCCCTGGAGTTGCAGCCGTTTGTGGCTGCGGTCGCGGCCGGTGTTGAAGTCGCGATGGTTTCACATATTTGGTTTCCCGCTATGGATGCTGAACCACTGCCGGCTTCGCTGTCCCAGCGAGTTGTAGCGGGACTGCTACGCGAAGAATTGGGCTACGATGGCATCATCATGACAGATGCGCTCGATATGGATGCGGTGGATTTGAGCTATGGTGCTAGCGAAGCATCGGTTCGCGCGATTCTCGCTGGCAATGATTTGATCGCGATAGGCGCGCACGTGGGCACGGATCGAATTCGTGCCGCGATTGCGGATGTGGTTCAAGCGGTCCGGGATGGCCGGATATCGGAAGGGAAGATTGATCTGTCGGTGTCGCGGCTTTTGGCGACGAAAGAAAAATATGGCATTCTGAACTGGAAGCCAATTGAAGCGCAATTAGTGGAAAACCGAGTGCCACTGGCCGAACATGACGCCTTGGTGACGCGGCTCTTTGAGGCGGGTGTGACGGCGCTGGACCCGACCGGCATGATACCGATACAAGGCAAGGTCGTTTTCATTTATCCTGGAACGAGGGCGCGCATTCGCAAGCAATGTGACCGTGACGGGACGGATTACGATTATCTCGCGGTTTCGGAGTCGCCAAAAGATGAGCAGATTGCTTGGGCAAGGCAGGCTGCGATCGGAGCGGACCGGGTGGTTGTATTCACGGCGAACCATGTTCACGATCCACAGCAACGCGCTCTGGTTAACGGGCTTCCGGCGGGTAAGACAATACTAGTGGCCCTCTGGGATCCGGCGGAAATGTTGATGTTTCCCGATATAAAAGCCGTTGTCTTGGGCTATAGCCCAATGCTGCGGGCGACGCGGGTAATCTGCGAGCTATTGTTGGGTGAACGAGACGCGTTTGGTAGCTTGCCCTTCCGCTACGCGAACTAGGCGATGCCCTGCCCGTTCGGCTATAATGAGGCTTGGCATGGCGGATTGCCTCAGAGTTGCACAAGAAACAATTTAACCACAGGACACTGATAGTCTATGTCAACGCTAAACCCTGATCTGATTTCAAAGGACATGGATGCGGTATTGAACGACGCGGTCCCTTTGCTGGCGGAATACCGCAAGTCGTCAATCATGCCGGAAATGGTATTGCTCGCTCTGCTACAGCGCGAAAACACGGCCGCCTGGCGGATGCTCAAAATGTTTGAAACATCGCGTGGAGCCGATCTGGATCGGCTGGAACGGCAGATCATTGCGGCGATTCAATCTCGCAGAGATCCGGAAGGTAGTCTGGATTTCATCGCCATCGGCAATCGCAAGGTATCGCTGAGTCGGCAGTCGATTGTCTTGCTTGATGATGGGCTCACCGTTGCAAATTCCATGAATGAACAGAAAATCGACACCGATCACGCTCTGGCGGTTCTGGCGGAGACATCAGTCAGCACTGGCGGGATCCTGCGGCAATTCGGCATCACGCCCAAATCAATCCAAGATGCCTATAGCGATGCCAGCAAAATCATCCCCAGCCGCGACGATAGCACTACAGTCGATTATGTCAAGCGGGCCAAGCGCGGTCTGTTGCGCGCCGTACATTTTCGTGAGGATTTGCTACGCAATATGATCAATGTGCTTACGCAGTCAGTGAAGCGGCATATCATTCTGGTGGGCCCGGACGGTGTTGGCAAACGTACCCTCGCCTATAGCCTGGCGCTTTTGATGGCAGAAGAAAAGGGACCAGCCGGTCTGTCAAACCTGGTACAGATTAGTGAAACCGCGCTGCTGGATGGCGATCAGGAAGCTTTTCGGTCCGGCATGAGCGCTGCGCGCCGTGGTGTCCTCTTTCTGCCTTTGATTCATCGCTTCTTTGGCGGGCCGATCAAGGCCGACTTCAACAAGGCGACGTCCTTGGTACAGAAGGCCTTTTTGAGCGATGACCCGGTGGTGATCTGCACCACCAGCGTACAAGAATTCGAATCGCGCATTCAAGACGTCAGCGCAATCATGGAGAACAGCCAGGTCATCCGCGTTGACGAACCCTCGCTGGCAGAGACTGTAAGTATCCTGCAGACGATCGCGCCACACATCGAAGCGGACTACGACATTGCCGTGGATCATGATGCACTCAAGATGGCGGCGCGCATGGCGCAGCGCTTTTTGACGGTCAACCCGCTGCCATTAAGTGCCGAGCAGCTGTTACATCGGACGGCCGCAATGGTCAACATGGGCAAACAAGCGCATTTGGCGTTTAAACCGGAAAACAACGATGCCACGCTCGATATTGAAGATGTAGCGCTTGTCACCAGCCAGATGACCGGCATTCCAGTTACCAAGCTGGGCGCTGACGAGCGCTTGCGTTACGCCAATATGGTCGAGCACCTCAGCAAAAGATTGATTGGCCAGGAACAAGCTGTACAGCTGGTCAGCCGCGCTATCAAAACCGCACGGGTGGGCTTGAAAGATCCCAAGCGGCCGATCGGAGTCTTCCTCTTCCTGGGTCCGACCGGCATCGGCAAAACGGAACTGGCCAGGGTGCTTGCTGACTTTATGTTCGGCAGCGAGGAAAATCTCTTTCCGCTGGATATGAGTGAATATAAGGACGAAAGCAGCATCAACCGACTGATAGGATCTGCTGTGGGCTACGTCGGCAGTGACGAGGGCGGGCAATTGACGGAACGGATACGCCAGCAACCTTATACGATCGTTCTGCTTGACGAGATCGAAAAGGCTCATCCGCGCATTATGGATGTGTTGCTGCAAGTAATGGAAGAAGGGCGCTTGACCGATGGCCGCGGCAATATTGCGCGCTTCAGCGAAGCCGTCGTGATCCTGACCAGCAATATCGGCTCCGAGCATCTTATGGTGCGGCACATTCCCGATGACTTGCGCGAACAGATTATGGACGAGGTGCTGGAATTCCTGCGTCCGGAATTTATCAACAGGCTCGACGAAGTGATCCTCTTTAACGCCTTGAGCGACGACGATTTCGTTCTGATTCTCGATCTCTTGATTGAGAAAGAGAACAAATTGGCGCGGGAACGTGGATTAACGCTCAGCTTCACCGAAGGCGCCAAAAAGTGGCTTCTGGCACAAAACGACGAACCGGAGTTCGGTGCCCGTCCCTTGCGGCGAATTCTGCGGCGCAACCTGCGCGAACCGCTGGCGGATTTCCTGCTACGTTCTAATCCGCCGGAAGGTACGGAGGTTCGCGTTAGCTCCAGCCGAAAACGCGGCGGTGGGCTGAAGTTTTCCGCCAATGTTGACGGCAAAGACTTTGAAGTCGATGCCTGACCCATCCTGCGAGCGGCGTGTTGGGTAGCGTGACAAACACGGACCTGTATCATGTCGTGGGACGTTTGACATTTCAGACTGCAATGCGCCTCAGAATAGCGCTCTACGCTGTATCAGCGACGCGACAATGAAGTTAAAAGAGGGGAATATGGTACAAATCGACCGTTCGATTTTCAGAAAATATGATATTCGCGGCACGGCGACCGGCGTTTTGCCGCAGTTGACGCCGGCTGTCGCTTTCCTGGTCGGCAAAGCGCTGGGAACTTATCTGCCGCGCGAGTTTGGCACGACACGGGCCTTCGTCGGCTCCGATAACCGCCTTTCGTCCGGACCGCTCAACGCGGCGATGATTGAAGGCTTGGCGTCGACCGGGCTGTCGGTTACAGAAATCGGCGAAGTGTTAACGCCAACTGTCTATTTCGCGTCAGCATCCTATGCTGGTGCAGGCGCGGGTGTAATGATCACCGGCAGCCACCTCGATACGCGCTATAACGGCATCAAAATGGCTTATGGCAAACTGGCGCTGGCCGGCGATCAGATTCAAGACCTGCTGGAAATCATAGATGAAACCGGGTTCGCAGTTGGCGCTGGTGAAATCTCTGACGATCCGACCATGATCAACAAACACATGATCGAGATCCAGAGCAAGGTACATATGTCGAAACCCATGAGCGTGGTACTGGATGCCGGCAACGGCTTGTCGGGCACCTATCTGCCGCCGGTGTTGCGCGCCTTGGGTCTGGATGTCGAATGTCTCTACTGCGAACCGGATGGCAACTTTCCCAATCACTTGCCGAATCCAGAAGATCCGGAAATGACTCGGGATCTGGAGGCGAAAGTACTCGAACTGGGCGCAGACCTTGGTTTGGCTTTTGATGGAGATAGCGACCGCTGTGGTTTTATCGACAACCGCGGCCATCATATTGCGGCGGATCGGCTGTTGGCGCTGTTGGCGCGAGATTTGCTCAGCCGCCATCCCAATACGCCCATTGTCTTTGATGTCAAGGCATCACAAGCATTGCCTGACGAGATCAGACGATTTGGTGGCAAGCCGGTCATGTGGAAATCGGGGCACAGCCTGATGAAGCAGAAGATGAATGAGATCGGCTCTTTACTCGGTGGAGAAGTCAGCGGCCATCTTTTCATAGGTGAAGACTACTATGGCTTTGATGACGCGCCCCTCGTGGCTCTCAAGACTTTGGAAATCATTAGTAAATCGAATAGGACCATAGCCGAGATATTTGACGAGATTCCTAAGTTGGTCGCTACGCCGGAAATCGTCTTGACCGCACCTGACGACATGAAATTCAAGATGATCGACGAGATGACCAAGAGCTTGCAAGGGGTCTACGAAGTGGTCACAGTGGATGGAGCGCGTGTCATATTTGAGCAGGGCTGGGGACTGGTCCGCGCCAGCAATACACAGCCAGCGGTGACTTTGCGCTTCGAAGCCTATACTCGTGAACAAATCGCAAGGTACATGCAGGTATTCAAAGAGTTGCTCAACAATTATCCGCAAATTGACCAAGCAAAGTTTGATGTCCAGATTCAAGCCTTTAGCGGCTAAGGCATGTTTCTTCTACAAACATCGCAATAGAGATGATCGATCATTTCAAGACCATTTACCGTCATAAAACCGATGTTTACGATCGGCTGGTCGCGCGGGAAGATTTCCAGGGCAACCTATTCGCAGCATTGAACGATATCCGGCGCCTGGACGGCTTGCACGTAGTGGAATTCGGCGCAGGCACCGGCCGTTTGACACGCTTGCTCTCGGTGATGGTGCGGCTGGTCTTTGCCTTCGATATCGAGTACGCCATGGTGGCAAAGGCATTAGATGTGCTGCCGACGACAGGCATGACCAACTGGAAATTGGCGCAAGCTGACAACCGCCGGATGCCCCTTGCCAACGCCTGTACCGATTTGGCAATTGAAGGCTGGAGCTTCGGCCATGTTACAGACTGGTATCCCACGGACTGGCGTCGTGAGACAGAAAAGATGCTAAGCGAGATGGAGCGCATTGTCAAACCCGGCGGAACCGCCATTCTGATCGAGACCTTAGGCACCGGCCAGCGCAAGCCAAACCCTCCTTCCGACGCGCTAAAGCGACTCTACGATTATTGGCGAGACGAGCATGGTTTCGCTTTCCGCTGGATTCGTACCGACTATCAGTTTACCTCGTCCGCGGAGGCCAACGAACTGATGCGGGCTTTCTTTGGCAGCGAATTGAGCGATCGTGTCTTGCGTACAGGTAAAGTTATTGTGCCGGAATGCACGGGCATTTGGTGGAAAAGATTCGCCTAGCTGGCTCGTTAGAGTGGCGCCGGTGGGGAAACGCCTTGCGCCAGATAATTAAAAAAGGTCAATAACGAGATGATGGTAATGCCAAGAACGATCATTAGCGCGCCATAGGTCAATTGACGTATATCCCATGCTCGTGTTCGCTTTGGCATTTGACGGGATTGGCTACGTCGCAGTCTCTTTTGCCAAGTCCGATCACGATCAAATATGAGGATCCATCCCCAAACGATAAAGGGGAAACCGAAAAACATACCAAAGCAAAGCGCATGAATCACAGATGCTCCGATCAACTCCGGAAACAGTTGGTCACTGACCGCCGCAATCAGCCGATTGCCGATCACGAACGGATTCCCAGACTATAGCATATTTGACCTTTTTTGTTCGCGCCCGTAATCCAACTTGGCAGCGCATGAGGTACTATTGCAAGCAAGCCGATTTCGGTTATTATGAGGCAGGAATGATTCTTGTATCCTACTCTGAGTGGCGGGGATTCCGCCAGGTAATCCAATGTATTGGAAGTAAACGGCGGATGAACGAATGCAGTTAATAGATGCCCCGGATCGGGCGCCGACTCTCGAATTTGAAGTGGATTCCGAACATTCGGGTGTGAGGATGGTCGGGTGCTTCACTTTCTTGATCAGCGTGATATTCGGATATTTGATCTTGAACACGATTGTCCCCAACGGTGGCTTGATCACCGTCGGCGGCGCTTTGGCGATCGCGGTGGCACTAACCTATACGGCAGATTATTTCGGCAAGAAGTACTGGCCCAGCAACCGATATATTCAGTTTCTTGGCGACGTCATCCAATTGAGCAAATCCGGCCAGGTGCAGGGCGCAATTGATGCCGGTGGCAACGTCAACCTGATGATGTGGCACTTTGAAGCCAAGCGTCATCCACGCGTGCCCAAAGGTTGGTATGTCGTTGCCAGCGCCTTGGAACAAGACGACGACTTAATCGTCACCTATACCATCGCCTCTCCAAGCGATTTTGAAACCATGCCCATGTCGCGGCTATCCACTCGCTTTCAGCGCAAACGCGGAAAAAAAGACGAAGTCCGCGATTTGCGCAAAGCCGGCAACATCCGCCGCATCGAAAGAGCGGAATATCACCGTGCCGAACTTGGCGCCGAAATGTCAGTAGACGACTACCACGCCTATCTGGATTATCTCGCGGAAACTTATACATCGTGGATGCCTAAAGACAAATGAAATCTTGCGGCAGAGGGCTTGCCTTCTGCATTTGCATTCTTCTCAGTGTGACTTCGCTTTTCGCGCAAGATAATTCCCTGCATCTGGGCAGCGTCGTCGAAGGTACACTCGACAAAGTTGAGGCAGATCAATATCGATTGACAGCCTTGGAATGGACCTTGGTGTCTTTTCATCTGTCGCCGTTGGACGAAACGCTGGACCCGGTCTTGACCATTTATGACAGTTCCGGAAAGCGCCTGATATCCAACGACGATTTGTCTTGGCCCGAAGCGTTGTCGGCGGTAATACAGGCATTTGTCATTCCCAGATCGGACACCTACACCATAGAAGTCAGCGCCTTTGGTGATACCGCCGGCGGCTATCGGCTGCATGTATTACCCGGCTACGATACGATTGCGCTGCATGATATGGAACTTTCGCCATCCACCTGGGAGGTCGTGACCGGTGAAGCTGCTGTAGCCCAAGCGGGCAAGGGGCGTATGCTGGTAGAACTTGAGGGACTGGTACGCTCTTCTACTCTGTTGGGCACGGACTTTCCGGGCGCGCCGGACGCATATTTCGAAGTCCAGTTGGAAAATTATTCGTCCGCGGCGGACGGGCAGGTGGGCATCATCTTTCGCTACCTTCGTCCCGACATGCATTCACGCCTTCTGCTTAATGGACGCGGCTTTTGGCGTATCGAACGCGTCGATGAGGGGGATATCATTGTCGTTCGAAATTGGGGTACACATCCTGCCATCGTCGCCGGAGAAACAGATTTCCGATTGGGTGTGCTCGTTAGCGGGCAACATATCGATGTCGTTTATAATGGGCAAGTTGTTGGCAGCCTGGAAGACAAGAATATTGCGGAATCTGGACAAGTCGGCATTACCATGCGCACCGCCGATGTTTTTGGAAGCCGCCTGTCGTTTGCCTTGACTGATGTGATCATGACCGCGCCAACGCGCGTCGCAGGTAATTCGTTGTTTCCCCAACAGCTCAAGGCTCGGAATTACTACGCCATGGCGGATGTCCTGACCCGTCAGCAATTATTTCCGGTAGGCGGCACCATCAAACTGGCCTTGCCAGAAAGTACCGTGCGACACATGGCCGCGGGTGTGACACCCTATGTGCTGGGCGCGGGTAGCCAGTTTGCCGACTTGGCCGTCGGTGCGAAACTGTCCTATCAGTTACCAGATACCGAGAACGGCGGTTGCGGTCTCCTTTTCCACCATGTCGACGATCAGCACTATACACTTGCGTACGTGACTGCCGCGGGTGAATATGGTGTTTCGCAGCGCACTTTCGCTGGATTCGCTCCAGGCATTTATGGAAAGCGACCGGCTGGTGATCTCGAAAAGTACGAGATGCTGGTGATTGCTCAGGGCTCAACCCTGCATTATTACCTCGATGGCATCCACGTTGGTAGCATGCCCTACACGCAGCAAGCCGGCGAGGTCGGCATTGCAGTCGTGAATTATGAACCGGTAGATACCCACTGTATTTTTGAAGATTTTTGGGTGTTAAGCGCTGATGATTGAAAACTGAGAACATTTCTCGGTCGGCTACACAAAAAAGCCCCACCGTTAGGTAAGGCTCCTAGACTTCTCCTGGATGCAGATATCTCGCTTAGCCGCCGCTCATAACGTTGCCAAGAGTATTACAGGCCGGGCAAGATCCGTCGGGTCTGACGATGGCATATCCGCCTTGCGGATCGTCACCCCAAAGAGAATAGTTGAAATTCCAGACAATCATTAGCGACACGCGACTGTCATTTGCCGAAAGCGACGCCGCTTCCGCCAGCCAGCTAGCTTGCTGCGCAACCGAGACACCGTTTGCCCAGTGGAAACCTTCTGGAATCGGCGCGTCGAATCCCTGGCCACTGAGATAACCCAATTCGGTCCAGCATACACTTTTGCCCGGGAAGTTTTGCGCGCCGCGATCAAGCATCTGACTGAAGTAGAGCGTCGGGTAGTAGTTGCGCGTGGCATCGCCACTATTTGCATTGGGGCTGACAACACCTTCGTTGTAATGCAAGCCGAGACAATCCATGTAATTGCCGGCTCCGGCATTTGCCATCTGTTGCATGAAGACATCGTCATTGCATACGGTGGGGATACACCCGGCACTGCCAGCATAACCGGTGGGCGCGGGAGCCGCGCTGATCACGAGCGTGGCGGAATTTCTGCCTTTGATGGCATTGTAAGCCGGCTGCAGCAGCCTCGTATAATTCGCGCCATTGATCTGGCCGGCAGGCCATTCGCGGTCGAGATTGGGTTCGTTCCATACTTCAATGGCATCCGCACCCGCGGCCGCCAATTCGCCAAGGAAAGCAGCGTAACGCGCAACATAGCTATCGAATTCGGTAGCCAGGGCATAATGATCGCCAGGCACACTCAAGAGAATCTTGAAACCGTTGGCATGAACGTTGTTGATCCATTGTCTGCCGGTGCCAATGTCCGCGCTATGCGGCAGTTGCAGCTTGATCCAGGTCATGCCTGCCGAGCGCATCACATCGATAGCGTTCCCGTCCAGACTAACCACTTGACCGCCCAAGGCAAAACCCGCAACGTTGGCTGCACCAACAACTGGGGCTGGCGCATCAGCAGCAGGCTCGCTTGCTGCCGGATCTGGAGCTACCGAGCTGGCATATGCAGGTGGTACATGGACTTCGTCACAGATTACCGAGGCGCGGAGATCATTGCTGACCCGGGCCTGGTACTCCTTGCCGGAAACATCCAGGATGGAAAAAGTCCAGCCGAACAAGACCTGGCTGCGTTTTAGCATGATCGGCACAGCAGCCGAGCAGTTGTCTATTCCGAATGATCCATAAAGTTGCTGGCTTCCCAGCGAGCTCCAGTCATCTTCGTAAAAGCGCCATTTAACCACCGACAGAGGTGAACCCCGCTCTTCTTCTATTACTTCCCGCGCTACCCGCAACGCGCGTTGCAAGGGACTGCCAGTGGAAGAGCTATCGTCTTGTGCCAGCGAAGGGGAAATCCCGCTCAGCAATAATATCACCGCCAAAAGCGCCGCCAAGATTCTTCGGGAAGAATTGCTGGATCCTAATTGCATAATTACCTCTTTAGCTTATTGTCCCATGTCAAACTGAACCAAAGCATAACCAAAAGCGAAGATTTTGCCATACTACTTTTGCTTCCGTGGGGATGTCAGCGGTATAACCGTAGGATTATGCTTGCGTAAATGGTTTAGATTTCGGCTTACGTTACATAGGCTATCTGCTGCCGCCTGCACTGGCCTAAACGCTTGGGAGCGGTCGCCGGTCACGGGGAATCGTAAAATAAAATGTGGAGCCACTGCCGATCTGGCTCTTCACCGATATCTTGCCTCCGTGTGCCGTGACTATAGCCTTGGCCAAATACAGACCCAAACCAGTGCCCTTTTTCTGCCGCGTCAACTTGTCGTCAATGCGATAGAAGCGATCGAACACCTTGTCCAATTGGTCCTGCGCGATGCCTTCACCTTCATCGCGCACAAACAGTGTTACACTCTTGCGCGTGAAACGCCCTCCAACAGTAATCGTTTTCTCCATCGGCGAATATTTGATGGCGTTAGTCAGCAGATTGTCGATCACCTGGCGGAGTCGCATATCGTCTCCTTGTATGACCGGGAAGTCCGGCGGGAAACTGAGCACAAATCGATGCTTGCTTTGCCCTTCCAATCGGGCGACCGAGCGTGTCGCCAATTGAGCCAAGTTGGTGTCGCTGATGTTAAGATTGAGTTCGCGCGCCGCTTGAATTTTGCTGGCCGTAAGCAAATCTTCCACCAAATGCGTGAGTCGATCAGCTTCGTCTTCGATTATCGCGAGTTTCTCGCGGACCAGGCTGCTCTCCCATTCCACATCATCGCGGCGCAAAGTACTGGCGTAACCCTTGATGATGGCGATAGGTGTCCGCAGTTCGTGATGAATTGTCGAGATAAAAACGGACTGCATCTCTTGGGCCTTACGGAAATTTGTGATATCGCGCACGTTGGCAATGATACTTTGCAATCTTCCGTCTTCCGTCAGCAGCGGCGCATACGTGATTCCGAGGCTTACTGTCATGCCATCGCGACGCAGCAAATCGCCTTCTACATACAAGGTTTCGAAGCGCCCCGCGTTGGCGCCGCCCTGTGCCCAACCGGTCGCTAGCGCACCCTCCAAGTCCTCGTTTTCGAGCCGAAGCCAGCGCAGTACATCTCGCTTTGGCAGGTCAGTGACGGCATCCACGCTCCAGCCGGTCATACGCTCGAAGGCCAGATTCGCTTGCTGAAACGTCAGATCCGGATTCAGGATAAACACGCCATCGCCGCTGTTATTGACAATCGCCTCTAAACGTTGACGCTCTTGATTGATGCGCCCATATAGTTGGGCGTTGTGTACAGCGATGGCTGCTTGATCGGCGAAACTCTGCAGGGTGTTGAGGTCTTCCGGTGTAATTGCGGTTTGATAAGAACGAAACACGATCAACAAGCCTAGAGGGTTGCGCGCGAAAACGAGAGGCATCGCGATGGATTGTGCCAGCCGACCGTCAATTGCGTCCGCCATTTCGCGCAGCTTGCTATTGAGAAACTCTCGACTAAATCCGCCTTCTTCGGCGGGGTTCATTAATTCCAGCAGCTTTTGGTTGAGATCCGGCACCACTTCCTCGCCGATGCCAGTGTAGGCACGCACGAGGTATCTGCCGTCGTGTTCGTCTAGCAAGGCCACGACGCCAATCCGCCCGGCCAGCATCGCGACCGATGCATGCAGCACGCGACGCAAGACTTCGCTGAGATCCAATTGCGCGGTGATGGCGCGAGTGATTTCCAACAAGAAGTCGCGTTGTTGAGTTCGCAGATCGGGACGCATTAACATGACTAGATTGTATCACGGCCCCTTATGCCGGACAGCTTGCCTATTCAGCCATCTCTTTTCTCAAATAACCACCATGCTCGTGAGAGCAGAAAGTTTGATATTTTGTGTGCGCGTGACAGACCTCATCGTTTCCGCCGGGCGGCTGTGGCAGCTGCGTTTAGAATAGGCGATCCAGAACGCTGATGTCCATATTGCCACCATCGGTCGCCACGAGTGCGGCCGCGCCCACCAAGGCTACATCATCGCCCAAGGCAGCCGTTTCGATTCTTAGGTGTTCCATATAGGCGCTGTCCAACACATTCTGATGGATCGTACGCTGCATAGGTCCGAAGAGCAAATCGCCGGTTTTGGTCACGCCCCCACCGAGTACGACGATTTCCGGATTGAAGAGATGCAGGGCGGTCACGATAGCCAAACCAACGATGTGACCCGCATAGGCAAGCGTTTTGATCGCCAGGAGATCCCCGGCTGCGGCAGCTTTGCCTACGGATATAGCATTAATGCCGTCAAAATCGCCTGCGTTCCAATCCGCTAGCAAAGACGGTTTTCCCGCGTTCAGTGCCTTTCGAACATGATTGGCAATCGCGGGACCAGCTGCCTGCAATTCCACTGAAGAAACCTGGCCTTCGTCGACAATAATGGGAATATGTCCCAATTCTGCCGCCAAGCCATCGCGTCCCAAGATCAGACGGCCGTCGCAGATGACGCCCGCGCCAATCCCGGTACTGATGGTGATGTAGATGACGTGCCGATGCCCTTGTGCAGCGCCCTTGCACGCCTCCGCCAAAGCGGCAACGTTGGCATCGTTCCCGATGAAAACCGGCAATCCGAACTCGGAGCGAATAATGTCTGCTAGCGGCACGTCGCGCCAGCCAGGCAAGTTTGGTGGGGCAACAATGACGCCCGTTCGCGGATTCAACGGTCCCGGCGAAGAAAAACCGATTCCGGCAACCTGGCTCGCGTCGCTCGGCATTACTTTGCGAATATACGCTTTCAAGCGGTCAATCGTCGGCTGCAATCCCTCGTCCGCTCGCGTCAAGGTACGCTCGCGCTGTTGCAGGTTTAGTGCGTGGTCGTATCGCGCGCTGCGAATTTGTGTTCCACCGAGGTCAACAGCGATGATCTCTTTTCCCATTCACGTTTTTCCTTTTGCGCCAGACCTATTGCAAGCGCCCGGACGTACATATTACTTACTTGCCGATCCCAGCCGCTCAACAGCTTGTAGCCACGAATTGACCTTGCTAGAATAGCATGGTTTCCCGCGAGAATTAACCGTTTTACCCAGAGCGAATGGCAAACATTAATGGCTCCTGTCACACCCATGCGGCGGCAATACTTGGAAATCAAAAGCCAATATCCTGATTGCATATTGATGTTTCGAATGGGCGACTTTTACGAGATGTTCGACGAAGACGCCGAACTTGCAGCGCGCGAACTCGACATAACATTGACATCGCGCGCTAGCCGCAAGGGGGACGCCCAAATCCCCATGGCAGGTGTACCCTTTCACGCGGTCGACGGTTACATTGCCAAGTTGATAGAAAAGGGATTCCACGTCGCGGTTTGCGATCAGATTTCTGAGCCAAGTGGCCGCGGCATCGTCGAGCGCGAGGTCACGCGGGTCATGACACCCGGCACGGTTGTGGAACCTTCGCTGCTGGACGAAGGCAAACCAAACTATCTCATGGCGATTCTGCCGGCGGGCGATGCGCATAGCGGAGAATGGACCAAGGCGGGTGTCGCCTTCGTCGATATTTCCACCGGAGAATTCTGCGCGACGCAGTTTGAAGGCGAGGCAGCGGGGCTATCGGTCTTTGAAGAGTTGGCACGTCTGGAACCGCGCGAGGTCATTGTGCCGGAAAGCTGGCATCAGCGCGGCGTGACGATGCCGCCTGGCGTTCACCTTAGCGCGACGCAAGATTGGACTTTTGAATTTGCCGGTGCCGAGCAATTGCTCTGCGACCATTTCCGCGTCAGCACACTCGACGGCTTCGGCTTGAAGGGCCAGGTCGCGGCGATTTCGGCAGCCGGCGGAATTCTGCAATACTTACGCACTACGCAAAAATCTACGCTTGATCAATTGGGCTCAATTCGCAGTTATTCGACCGCCTCGTTTATGGTGCTGGATCAATTCACGAGGCGCAACCTGGAACTCACAGAATCCATCCGTGGCCGCGGGAGCAAGGGTAGCCTGCTCGATATACTAGACCGCACTGTGACTGGTATGGGCGCGCGTTTGCTGCGTTCCTGGCTAAACCAACCGCTGTTAGAAGCGAAGCGGCTAAATGCGCGTCTGGATGTGGTGGAGACCTTGGCAAGCAGCGATATCCTGCGCGGCGAACTCAAACTAGAGCTGAAACAAGTTGCCGACATCGAGCGGCTAACGAATCGAATCGCCATTGGCAAGGCCGGATCCAGAGATCTGTTAGCGCTCAAGAACGCGCTGGCGGTGGTGCCGAGATTGCGCGTATTGATCGCAGAATTCGACAAGTTGTCTGCTATTGAGGCACGCCTTGATCCTTGCGCAGCATCGCATGATTTGATCTCCTCAGCAATTGCCGAAGACGCGCCCGCAACTATTATCAGTATCGGAACCATTCGTGCCGGTTACTCAGAAAAGCTTGATCAAATTCTTTTGGCGACCCGGGAAGCGCGAGAGTGGATCGCCAATTTAGAGGCGCATGAACGCCGCCGCACCGGAATTTCCAGCATCAAGGTCGGTTTCAACAAGGTCTTCGGCTACTATCTTGAAGTTTCAAAAACGCACAGTGATAAAGTGCCAGAAGATTATGTGCGCAAGCAGACCTTGGTAAATGCCGAGCGCTACATAACGCCGGAACTAAAAGAATACGAGACGAAAGTCTTGACAGCAGAAGAAGAAATTCAGGCTCTCGAACGAGAATTATTTGCGGAGCTTTGCCAAAAGGTCAGCGCGGAACACGAAAGTTTGCTGAAAACCGCCCGAGCCATCGCCCATTTGGATGCGTTTTTATCCCTGGCAGCGGTGGCAGTACGCGAAGCTTATGTCCGGCCGATTCTGAGTGAAGACGAAGTTCTGCAAATCGAGGCTGGTCGACATCCCGTAGTAGAAAAACTGCTGGAAAGTTCCAGCCGTTACGTGCCAAACGACAGCCACTTCGATCTCGCGGCGCGAATTCACATTATTACCGGACCGAATATGTCCGGCAAATCGACCTACATCCGGCAGGTAGCGATCATCACGCTAATGGCACAAATCGGCAGTTTCGTGCCGGCGGATGCGGCACATGTAGGTTTGGTGGATCGGATTTTCGCCCGCATCGGAGCCCAGGACGAAATTCACGCCGGGCAGAGCACGTTTATGGTCGAAATGGTGGAAACGGCGCGTCTGTTGTCCGGCAGCACAAGACGCAGTCTGTTAATTCTCGACGAAATCGGTCGCGGCACATCGACATACGATGGCTTGGCGATTGCGCGCTCTGTGATCGAATATATTCACAACAATCCTCGCCTGAACTGCCGAACGCTTTTTGCCACCCACTATCACGAATTGACGGAGTTGCCGAATATATTGCCGCGCACCGTAAACTATAATGTGGCTGTCGCGGAGCAGGGTGAAGCCATCGTATTCCTGCACAAAGTCTTGCCGGGCGGCGCCGACCAGAGTTATGGCGTTCACGTGGCGCAGTTGGCCGGCATCCCGCGCTCCGTGGTTGATCGTGCCCGCGAACTGCTGGAACAATTGGAAGAGGATGGCGGAGACTTTGCCTTGAGGTTGCCCAAATCCACGCATCAGCAATTGAGTTTCTTTGATGCGCCGGAGAATCCGGCCGTGTCTGCCTTACGATCGCTAGAAGTGGACGGACTCAGCCCTTTGGAAGCGCTAACCAAGTTGTACGAATTCAAGCGCATGGCCGCAGAGGACTAAATGAGCCCTGCCCACACAATAATAGTCGCAACTCATCGGCGCTCTGGTACGCATTGGACGATTGATGCCTTGCGCAATAACAGTCCTGACATCTCTGAAACATTCATGACACTGGAAAGAATCTCGATCCATCATGATTCTCCGCTGCCGCTTGAAGAGTTTCGTCAGCAGTTGGCGGCGCAAGAAAAACGCGTGCTCGTCAAAGTACACGACTTACCCTCTGCAGGTTATTTCGGCAACGATGAAGAACGTGACTACGCCCGCAATCTCATGCGCAGCTCACCGGTTGTCTATGTGCACAGAGATGGACGTGATGTGATGGTATCGCTCTATCACTATATGCGCTCATTCAGCGAAGTCGTGCGTGAGCAGAGCTTTTCCCAGTTCTTGCGGTCAAATTCTGACCTGGATGGGGTAAAGACGACCATGAGCCGGCCCGCCTATTGGGCGCATCATGCACAGACCTGGTTAGGAAATCCTAATTTGCTTTCAGTTTCTTATACGGATTTAGAGTCGGATTACGACAATCTGCTACGAAAGACGGCCGACTTTCTGCAAGTACGCTTGCACCGATCTCTGAAAACAATCGACTTGCCCGGCGTGTCAGCTCGGCCTTCCATGTTAGGTCGGGTAATGTGGAAACTCGGCGTCCGGCAACAAAGGCTATCATCTGCCGTGCAGCCTCGCCGCGGCAGCAGTGGTGATTGGCGCAGCCATTTTGATATGAATGATCTGTTGTTTTTCTGGGCCGAGGCTGGCCAGATAATGCAAGAGCTTGGCTATATCAAGTAAATGGTAGAATCCGCCCGATGCTGCGGCAACATTAAGGTTGGGCGGCCTCGTACCGGCTTCATGCTATTCGGACTATTTCCCGCCGTACATTGCCGATGCGCGCCACGTCACAACAAGATAGATCTCCCATACCAGTGTCAGGCTCATCAACGAATAAATGATAGAAATGATCCGGACGGACCGCTGAAACAATGTGATTTTAAGTGAGCGAATTCGGCGCGTATGCACTATCAATCCGACTGTCCAGAAGAATGGCACGAACAGGACCAAGGCTACTCTGGGTCCTTCACCGCCACTAATGGGCACATACCACACTGCTGCCAGAGAATAAAGGATTAAGACTGCTACAATGTAGCAGATGACATGGAGTTGGGCGTGGTCTTGTTCCCATCGGAAAGCCTTGATGAGCAGGGGTAGGGCAAACGCGAGCACGATGATACCCAAACCAACCTGCGAACAGAAACCGTAGCGATGTAAACTGTACTTGTGGTAGCAGGCGAAGGCGATCAATCGTTGAGCGCCGTCGTGAAATCTGTTGATTATTTGCTCGGATGAATGTTCGCGAAGATATTTTCACAAGCCCGGTATCTCTTCTTCCGGCAATTGAAGAAAACCCCCGTTGCTGCCCACCTCGTGCAGTTTTGCTTTTGCCTCGTCCCAAGAGTCGTACCACATGAAGATGCGCGTATTGACGTTAAAGAAATATTCGCCGTAGATCTCTTTAGATTCTTGAAAGTAAGGGAAAAGCAAAATCATGAATATCAGCACGGGTGTCAGGGCGCGCAAAACGATATGCTTTGCCTGATCCCAATCCAATTCGCGTCGAACCAACTTGATTAGCAATAGTACGCCGTAGCAACCGGCAAATACGAGCACCGCCGGCATTGCGCTTGCTTTGGTCAGATGTGCCAGTGCAAAGAGTACACCTACGCCAACAGATTTGTACCATTTCGGTTGGTACAGAGTTTCAAGCGACTAGATGAAAGCAAGGGCAAAGAGCGTGTAATACAGTAGCTCTGGCTGGAAAAAAGGCGCCTTAATTACAAAAGCCAAGAAGCCAATGACGAGAATGGCATAAGTGGAGTACAAGCGGGTGAACTTGGCAAAAAATGCACAACCCAATAGCGCCAACGAGACGATAGACAAGGCAATATTGACCCGTTTGCCCTGTTCGAAAAACGATTCGTCATCAAGTTCTATCGAATACATTGTCGCCTGCAAAAAGGCATAGAGGGGCATGTAGTTGCGGTTGCCCGTGTGACGAAAGCCGGTTTCATAGGCCTTACGAGCGAACTCCATGTGAGCGAGCTGGTCGCTGCGCGAAAGCTGATTATTCCGTCGGCTTTGGATTTGAGTGATATGCAAATACAAGCCGATCAACGCGGCGATCACAATGATCAGCAGACACGCCTTGCCCAAGCGTATCACGAGCGTCATCGCTAATCGCCACCCGGAACGTGAGCTGCTTCTGGCCGGGCCGGCGGGATTTCCGCCTCGGTCTCTTCGATTATTCCTTCGGAATGCAGAACGCGCTTGAAAGAAACGATTGCCACCTCGATCATGTCCAGGCTGGGTTCATTGGTTGTCAGGTGCTGGAGCGCCAAGTTGGGCCGGATCATAAAGCGTATCCACGCTTTGTCCAAGTTGGATGCGGTGTACTTCAAAAACTCATAAGCGACGCCGGCGATAATCGGAATAAAGATAACGCGTGACAAAATAAGCAAGGCAAATGGTGGCCGGCCGATCAATGAAAACAAAAAAACACTGACGAACACCACCGTTAGCAGAAAAGCCGTGCCGCAACGCGGATGCTCGATGGCGTGACCGTTTACGATCTCGGGCAAAAGCTCATCGCCCGCCTCGTATGCATTGATGGTTTTGTGCTCGGCACCGTGATAGGCAAAAATTCGCCCACCATCTTTGGTACGACCGACGAACCAAATGTAAACGACAAGTATTGCCAGCTGCACAACCCCTTCGATCAGATTTATAGCGAAAGCATCGAAACCGATGGGCAGCGCCTCGTATGCTAGGAAGTTGCTGCCTTCGCTTTCGATAACTACCTCGTTGCCGTCTTCGTCAACGACAATCTCATTCGCGGTCGTGCTCAAGCCGAGCATATTTCCAATGCCCGTTGCAGCCGTTGTCGGCAAAAGAAAGAAGATCCCCACCCCAATAATCAGCGAGACGGCGATGGTAATCCAGCCAATTGGACCGTTAAAGTTTATGTCCTCTTCTTCATCCAGCGCCACATCCGCGGACCACATTAGAGCGCGAATGCCCAGTCCCATCGCGTCCCAAAGCCCGATTACGCCGCGCAGGAAGGGCGTACGGGCGATACGCCCTCGGTACAAGGTCGCGTTCAACGGCTGTTCGTGAATGACGATCTGGCCCTTCGGATCGCGCGCGGCGATCGCCATCGAATGCGCGCCGCGCATCATCACTCCTTCAATAACAGCTTGGCCGCCGTAGGAAAACTTTAGCTCGCCAGCCTTTCGTTTCGGTTTCGCTTCCAAATTATCCCCCTGTTAAGCGCCCACCATCTGGACGGGCTTTGGTGCGAGTCGCCCTATAGAAAACGGACCCCATGGCAGAATCAGTATTTTTACATTCCCGCCGATGACTCAGCCGTCCCGACTATCACCGCGAGCCGGCGGCAAATCCAAGACTTACGCATCGTATTCTGGCCAAATAGCAGTCAGACTGACCGTTTGATCTACCAAGTAGGCCTTCGACCCCGTTTCATCCAACGAAAGCAGCGCCTAACTATCTAAACGATTCCAGGCGAGAGAAATCTGATGGTTATCCCCCTCCAGCATATTTGTCACCTTGACCTGATTTCTCTCGTAATTAGATACCGAAGTGACAGCAGAAAAGAATTCCACCGCCGCCTTCAGCGACGAATATGCCGGGCGCGGAAGCCTCGTCGACGGGTTGACCAACCCAAACGATTCGCCGCCAATTGGCAACTGCTGATCGTGCAACGTGTACACCGCTATCCGTTCAAAACCATTTGCCAACGCCAATGAGGCTGCCTGCACAATATACGCCGCTTGCTGTCCAAGGTCAAGCTGAAATAGCAGTCGCCGCAGCGACCAGCCTGGATCGTCAGCTGGTGGAGTGTTGGTCTCGTTGGTTCGAACCGGCTTGTCGCCCTTGCCTCGCTCGCGCGCGGCCTGACGCATGGCCGCAATGATCTGTGGAATCGTCTCAGCTCGGAAAGCTTATAAGTAAGCTGAAAACAGAATAGGCAGTTGTTTTGGGCCGCGCCCGGGTCTCACCAGATGCGATTAAGCAACCTAGTCATGTACGTCCGCCGTCAAAGTTTAGACCATGCCAATAGATCGTGCCGGCCAGATGAATTCTTGCTGACGGGTTTCCCGTCTTCGCGACAAGGTATGCGATATTGAGCAAAAGAAAATAATCGTCGAGAGCTCCGGCAATTTCATATCTGTATATGTCGGAGCTGGTATCCGGCTCGTTCCAGATGATAAAACGGGGGACACCTCGGCTGGCGAAATACGCTATCTTTCGACTCACGAAATTTGCTCAGAATTCGTCCGGATGCGTAACGGGCAAGCTTAACAATCGCGGTAATCCCGTGCCTGGGAGTCCATCGATCGCCGAGGTTGGGGTAGCCTGGAGCGGTGCCACGACCTCACGTTTAAGAAGACTGGCGTCGTTGTGCCAGCGCTCATCTACATTGAGCGAGTGCCAATTCTCTTGACCCGACGGCCGATGCTGTGCCCGATCGAATATGATGCGCTCCCAGCCAATCTTGAGATCGCGACTAAGCCGGGGCACTCAAAAACTTTGCACTTTCTCAATGTGACCGCTGATATCGAGAGAGTCAGCTTGTGCAGTGGACAGTTTGTGAAGAAGAATTATCAGCGTACCTGAAGAGGATATGAATCAAGAGCGGGTCTCGGATGGGCGGATATCCAGCAAGCGCATCTGCAAATTGCGTCTGCCGTTCCATTCATTGAGCTCGATATGGTAGGCCGCGTCTATCTTGTGAGGAAGTGTTTTGGCCCGGTCGCCGAATCCGAAGCCAATCGCATCGAGGGGTGGCTGTCCGTTGCGCGCGATTTTGAGTTTCAGATGCTTGCCCTCATCACCAATACTTCTAATTGACAACACCTGCATATCGCGACTGACGAACGTCGGCGGCGGGTTCTGGTGGCCGGTGGGTTCGAGCCAATCCAGATCCTCGACCAGATCCTGCTCTAGCTTCCACAATTCTATTTCCATATCTATTTGCAACTTTCGCACGAGAGTTTTCGTTGCCAACAAACGCTCAGCCTTGTCTTCCAAGGACCGACGCAGCTGCGGCAAGTTGCTATTATGCACTGTAAAACCGGCTGCCATGGCATGCCCGCCGTGACGTTTGAGCAAATCTGCAGATTCATCGAGTGCTCTGGTGATATTGAATTCCGGTATGCTGCGGCAGGAGGCGCGGCTCTCTACTGCACCGATCTCCAGCACTATAGCCGGTCGGTAAAACTGTTCGGTCAAGCGTCCGGCCACCAAACCCACTATGCCGGGACGAAAATTCTCGTCCGCCGCGAAGATCAGATACTTATCCGCATACTCATCGATTTGCTCGCTCACGGCTGCTTCAGCCTGATTCGTCAAATACTGACGCTGCAAGTTCAGCGATTGCAACTCTTGGGCATAGGGCAGGGCGCCTTCAAGGGTGTCCGCCATCAACAATTCATACGCGGTCATAGCCGAGCCCAAACGTCCAGCCGCATTGATTCGCGGACCCAAGATGAAACCGATGTCCGCCGCGCTAACCTTTCGTGTTCTCAGCCCAGCTACTTGCGCCAAGGCTTGAATGCCCGGTCTGCGCATTTCGTTTATCGTTTCCAATCCATGTCGAACGAGGCGACGGTTTAAGCCATCGTTGAGCGACACGATATCGGCAACCGTTCCCAATGCCACCAAATCAAGCAAATCCGATAAGCGCATATCGGACGGATAAGCAGAGCGATCTGCTCGCCAGCGGTGCATCAGCAGAGCTTTCGCCAGCATAAATGCAACGCCAACACCGGCCAGACAGGTTCTGCCTTTCTCTGGCTCTAGTTGCGGATTGATCACCGCCAAAGCCGCCGGTATCTCGAGGCCGGTCGAGTGGTGATCGGTGACAATTATGTCCAGCCCGGCGTGTTTCCCTGCTTCCACCTCGACAACTGAGCGAATGCCGCAGTCGACGGTGATAATCAAACGGACGCCCGAATCAGCCAGGTTTTCCAGGGCCGACTCATTAAGCCCGTAGCCTTCTTCAACCCGGTCTGGGATATAGGGACTGACATTTGCGCCCAATGCCGTCAAAACCTGTACCATCAGCGCTGTCGCGGTGACGCCATCGGCATCGAAATCTCCATAGACGGCAATTTTCTCTTCCGCAGCGACCGCGACCGTAATCCGCTCGACCGCTATTGCGACACCTTTCATGTCAAAAGGGTCTTCATCAAGCCCTGTGGCGTAAAGAAAGCGCCGCGCGTCTCCTGCATCGTCAAAGCCGCGATTGTACAGAACCTGAGCTAAGATTGGGTTGATCTCTAGAAAATCTTGGAGAATCCCTACCGGCGCAGGAGGAGCCAGAACCCATTCTTTTTGTATCATAGACTGTGCTCGAAAACTCTCCTAAAATGACAACTTGATACTACCATCGACAGGTAGGGGGGACAAGCGGCCCGATGGCAAAAGTCGTCTTTATGGGTACGCCCGACTTCGCGCGGCCCAGCTTGAACGCATTGACGCAGGCGCACGATGTAATCGCAGTGGTCACCCAGCCCGACCGTCCAGCGGGACGTAAGAGGAAACTACGCTTGTCGCCGGTGAAACAGATGGCTATCGAGAAGGGCATTGCTGTCTTGCAGCCTATGCGCATCCGCGACGCCGAAGCAATTGAAGCTCTCAGTCGAGTCCAGGCGGATATGTTCGTAGTGGTGGCTTTCGGGCAGATACTGCCAAAACATGTTCTTGATATGCCGCGCCTGGCCTCGCTCAATGTCCATGCCTCCTTGCTGCCGCGCTGGCGTGGCGCCGCGCCTATTCAAGCGGCAATCCTGGCAGGAGATGAACAAACCGGTGTAACCATCATGGCGATGGATGCTGGCTTGGATACTGGTCCGATTCTTGAACAGTATCCGATTCTCTTGGACAAGCGCGAAACTGGCCAAAGCTTGCACGATAGGCTAGCGAGACTCGGTGCCGAAGCGCTAGTAGATGTCCTGCCGGGCTTTCTAAGCGGCGCGATAACGCCAAGGGCGCAAGACGATAGCCTGGCCACATACGCGCCAACAATCATGAAAGAACAAGGTACCATTGATTGGGAGCAGCCGGCCATAGAGATCGATCGCAAAGTGCGCGCATTCACGCCTTGGCCGGGATCCTTCACAAGTTGGAAGGGTAAGCAACTCAAGATTCATGCTGGATTCGCCGCCACAGGTTCGGCCACTCCGGGTCTAGTGACCTGGCAGAGTGAGGCTATCGCGATTGGTACTGGTAGTGGAATATATTGTCCCACCGAGCTTCAGCTGGCAGGCAAGAAACGACAATCTGTCGTTGACTTTCGCAACGGCTATAGCGGCTATGTTGGAAGCGTGCTAGGAGAATAAGTGCCTGTCGATTCGAGCCGGACTCTTAGGTTTTCGTTCACAACGGGCTCCACAGAGCGCTATCGGAGTTAGTTCATGGATTGTATTGAATGTGAATGCCGGCTTTTGCCCGACGAACACGAGATGACGCTTCTAATTTGACTATGAATCCTTCCAGCATCACTGCTCAGAACAGCCGATTCCTGTATCAGCCGCATCGCACTATCGTTTATCTGTCCTTGCCCATTCTCTTTTCCTTAATTGCCGAGCCGGTCACCGGGTTGATCGATACCGCCTTTGTCGCGCAGCTCGGCAAAATATCTTTGGCGGCATTGGGTGTCGGCACGGGCGCATTATCGTCGATTTTTTGGATTTTCGGTTTTCTTGGCATTGCCACACAGACTGAAGTGGCGCAGGCTTATGGCAGAGGCAAGATCGAGGCGGCAATAAAGGCGGTTAGCCTGGCAACGATCATCGGCGTGCTCATCAGTCTGCTGCTGAGCGCCATGCTCATTCCCGGTGCATCTGTGGTTTCAGCGGCACTGGGCGGCGAGGGTACCGTGCTCGAACTGGCCACCGCATATATTCAATTGCGCTTGATTGGCGCGCCCGCTGTCATAGTGACCATCATCGGCTTTGGCGCTTTGCGTGGCATCCAGGATATGCGCACACCACTTTGGATCGCACTGGGTATCAATGCTATCAATATCGTCCTGGATATTCTTTTCATTTATGGCTGGTCATTTATTCCGCCAATGGGTGTGGCTGGCGCTGCATTGGCAAGTTCGCTAAGCCAATGGCTAGGTGCTGCATGGATGCTATGGGAAGTGCGACGCCGGCTAGGATTCACGCGTGACATCAAGCTGCGTGATGGAATCAAGCTCATGCGCGTCGGCCGAGACCTTTTCATCCGTACCGGATCTTTGACCTTGTTCACCTTGGCAGCTACGCGCGTCGCCACACAAATGGGCGCGGAGGCAGGCGCGGCCCATCAGGTCATTCGGCAGGTATGGTTTTTCACCGCCTTGGTGTTGGAAGCTTTTGCTACCACCGCCCAGAGCCTAATCGGCTACTTTTACGGTTCGCATCTCATTCGCGAAGCCAAACGGGTTGCCACCATCACCACAATTTGGAGCTTGGCGACGGGCATTGTACTGATGATCGGGATGCTACTAACAACGCCCCTGGTGAGCCGCGTCATGGTCCCGGCCGATACACTCTCCGTCTTCGTCGGCGCCTGGATTGTCAGCTCTTTGTCTCAACCTTTGAATGCGCTAGCCTTCATAACGGATGGTATCCATTGGGGCACCAGCGATTATGGTTTTTTGCGCAACGCCATGATTATGGCTACCTGCTGCGGACTTATCGGCTTGCATCTGATTGGCAGCGACAACTCGGCAGATTTCATAGCTATTTGGCTGGTAACTGTCCTCTGGATTGGGATCCGCGCGCTGTGGGGCGTATTGCGTGTATTCCCCGGCTTCGGCAATAGTCCGTTTCGTCTCAATGTGGCAACAAAGTAGGTCTCTTGCGCTAACATCCTCGCGCAACAGGTCGCCTGATTTCGCGTATACTTAGCACAAGGCAGTAGTGACGTTTCCGAATGCAAATTGAAATGAGCGAGGCAATCAATTAGCAGGAGAAATAATGAACATCAACAGTAAGAAACGACTCTACCGTTCGCGTAAGCATCGTAGTATCGCAGGGGTCTGCGGCGGCATCGCCGATTACTTGGCGGTCGATCCGACACTGGTGCGCATTGTTTTCCTTATCTTTGCGGCGGCAGGTGGACCGGGCGCTATAGTCTACATTGTTCTGGCGGCGATCATACCGGAGGAGCCGCAATTCGTGCAAACATCGGCGGAGAAAATCAAAAACGACGACTATGCTTAGGTCGCCCGTTCTCGATCTTCGCAGATGAGCGCAAGCGTTCTGCAATTGCGCTGGGCTTCGCTTGTACACTAGAGCAGATCGCTTATCGCCTCGCGCTCGCTATTCAATTCGTTTTCAGACGCGACAACCTTGACGCGTGCATACTCGCTTAATTCCAGCCCCTTCACAATCTCTAGATTCCCGCGACCATCGCTGCGCAGCGGGAATGAGAAGATCAAGCCATCGCTGATGCCATAAGGATTTCCCTCGCTGGGAATGGCTGCGCTCAGCCAGTCGCCTTCCGCTGAGGGCGTGCTCAGGCTTCGGATTGTATCGAGGGCGGCATTGGCTGCGCTGGCGGCGGAGCTTTTGCCCCGGGCTTGGATTACCGCAGCACCGCGATTTTGCACCGTGCTCATGAAATCGTTTTCCAGCCAGTCGCGGTCCGCGATAATCGATTCCGCTGGTTTTCCACTGATCGTGGCATGCTCAAAATTGGGGAATTGTGTTGCGCTATGATTGCCCCAGATTGCCAACTTGCGGATATTCTCCACTTGTACGCCGGCCTTCTGCGCCAGTTGCGATTTTGCGCGATTCTCGTCGAGACGCGTCATGGCAAACCAGCGATCAGCTGGGATGTCGGGCGCGTTGGCTTTGGCGACCAGGCAATTTGAATTGCAGGGATTGGCGACGACAACAACGCGAATATCATCGGCGGCATTTTCGTTGAGCGCTTGGCCTTGCGAAACAAAAATCGGTCCATTGGCGGCGATAAGATCGGCTCGTTCCATTCCCGGACCGCGCGGTTTGCCGCCAACGAGTAGCGCCCAGTTGGCATCTCTGAAGGCAATAGTGGGATCGTCGCTCATGACTATGTCTTGTAGAAGCGGCTGCGCGCTATCCTGCAATTCCATGACGACGCCTTGCAGCGCGTCCATTGCTTGGGGAATCTCCAATATTTGCAGTATAACCGGTTGATCCTTGCCAAAAACTTCGGCATTCCCAATTCGAAACAACAAGCTGTAGGCGATTTGCCCGGCTCCACCGGTCACTGCTACGCGAATGGGTCCTGTCATGCTTTGGCGTCCTCTCTTGAAACTGACAATTCATGTATCGGCGCGATTGTAACCGAAAATCGCCGAATCTCCATCGCTGTTTCTGTTCACGCTTTCAAATGTGGGGTTTGTGAAAAACCGGCAATCTCCCATATTTCGCGCTTACGCACTAATGTCGTGATTGAGGAATTCTTGATCGGTTCATCCGGCGGATGAGCGAAAAGAGACCTAATGAAGAGCGCGATGGCCGAACCATGCGTGACGATTGCCACAGTCCGTAAACCGGCATGCGTTGTGATTTCGTCCCATGCGCAGCGCATACGCTCTTGCACGTCCCGGCGCGATTCACCGCCCGGCACCTTGTACGGCAGATAGCTTGTGTCCCAATTTCTGACGTCTTCGGGATGTTGCTGCCGCGCTTCCTCGTAGGTCATTCCTTCAAAGATTCCAAATTCGATCTCGCGCAAACGTATGTCTTCATGCAGGGGAAGTTCCAGCTTAGCTCCGATGATTTTTGCAGTCTCGAGCGCGCGTCGAATCGGGCTTGCATAGAGCGCGTCGATTGGCACCCCCCGCAAATGACTGGCGAGAGCTGCGGCTTGTGTAAGCCCACTATCGTTGAGCGGCACCGGCATGGTCCCTTGCAGGCGGTGTTCGCGATTGTAATCAGTCTCACCATGACGAATCAGCAATGCGATTTGAACGGTCATTGCACCCCCCTCAGACTTGACGGATTCACATGCTGCAGGCAAAATCAAAGTTAGCGACCTAGTGTAGCATAGCCTCTCAGCGTCAGCGATAAGGTTTGGCTTGCTCACACATTTTTGTGGGACTTCGACGCGCGCGTGCTTAGCGGAAAATGAAAAACGAGAAGGGAACATTCGAGTGACGGGCGAAAACTCAAAGGAAACGGCGACACAACCGAGCAGGTTGACTTTGTACAGCCTGGCAATGGTTGGCGGACTAGGACTGACATTGATGTTGCTGGCGGCCATGATCGGCGTCATTTATGGTTCGAAACTCGATGCCGAGTCAACGCATTCACTTGGTCTATTGCTGGTGAGTGGCTTGCTCCTTTTGATTGTCGCTATCGGATTCTGGCTGGGCTGGGTGCGCCCCTTTGAACGTTTTGATGATATCAATGTGCCGGCGAAACCCGAGCATCATTGAGATCTTGTATGCATTCACAAGCAATTCCACAGCGCGAGCCAATTAACGAAACTCTAATGGGAGCGGTGTCTTGTCTGGGTGACGCGTATCTATTGTCAGATGCCACTTTGCCTCGTGCCGAACCGGTTCTGACGGGTGACTTGGTTGTGCGTTACGGGATTCCCTACCTGGGTAACGGTCATCTGTCTATCGTTCCTGATCTGCTGGTGCTCGATTATGGCGAGATGCTGGTGGGCGACATAGCCTGGGAGTTTCTGATGAAAAGCAGTCATCTGTTTCCGCGCTCTGATGTTCTCGGTTATCGCAACGATGGCGCGGACGAGATGCTGGCGTTCAAGCAACTGGATTTCGATAGTCCCTATCATGTTTTTGTTTACCGTGACCGGAACGACCATCAGCCCGTCTGCAGGCTGAATGCCTTGATTTCCGCTGATCAAGCGTCTTTTCCGGAGCGCTTGCTCACGCATATTGCTTGTTTTAGCAACCTGGACGATTGGCTGCACAATGGATGAGCTGGATTCGATCTTCAGCGATGACTGGGGAGATGATCACCGATCTGGCACGGTTGCCGTTGTTGGTCGTCCAAATGTAGGGAAATCGACGCTAATCAACGCCATCCTCGGGCAGAAGATCGCCATTGTAACCGCTAAACCGCAGACAACACGTCAACGTCAGCTGGGTATTTATACTACGGAAACAGCGCAAATTCTCTTTGCCGATACGCCGGGCATTCATAAGCCCCAGACACGCTTGGGCGATTTTATGGTCAATGTCGCTCAAAATGCACTCAAAGACGCCGATGTCATTCTTTGGATTCAGGACGTATCGCGAGCGCCCAACGCAGAAGACCAGCATATCGCGGATTTACTCGCGCGATTTGCGCACAAAAAGAAAAAGATTCTCATTCTCAACAAAATCGATCTCGTCAGTGATGAACATGACCGCGGCCAGCATTTGGCGCTGGTTACGGCGCACAAGGTAGTTGAGACGAGCGCCGTCACCGGGCAGGGCATTGATAAGTTGATGTCTGAATTGCTTCCGCTCTTGCCGCTCGGACCACGATATTATCCGGCGGAGCAAGTTAGCGAAGCGAATTTGCGTTTTTTGGCTGCCGAGATTGTTCGCGAAAAGATTATTGAATTGACGAGCGAAGAACTACCTTATGCCTCAGCAGTAGAGATCACAAGCTTCCGCGAAAAGGACGACATTACTATCATCGAGGCTTGCATTTATGTGGAGCGCGGGTCGCAGAAGGGTATTGTCATCGGGAGGGGAGGTCGCATGATTAAGCGCATAGGCGTCGATGCGCGGGCTGATCTGGAGGATCTCCTGGGTGTGCAAGTGCATCTGGAAACGACCGTGAAAGTTTTGCGAAATTGGCGCAGCAATGAAGAGTTCATGCGACGGGTCGGTTACATCTTGCCCAAAGCCAAAAGGCGTCAAGCCCGCTGATCGCTAGCCAGGAGATCTCTGGTTGCGGCGATGTCCCTGTTGATCTGCGCCACCAGGTCGTCGAGTCCGCTAAATTGGCGTTCTGGCCGCAAGCGCTGCTCAAAACTCAATTCGAGCGTCTCACCATAAATATTCCGGTCAAAATCAAGCAGGTGCGCCTCGATAGATAATTGGTCTTCGATGAAAGTGGGACGAGTGCCGATATTGACGGCCGTGGCATAGCGTTCGTTACCCAACCTTGCCGTTCCTGCGTAAACACCATGAGCGGGTATAATCTGCTCGCTCCAGACATCGAGATTGGCGGTCGGCACGCCGATTGTTCTGCCGCGCTTTTCACCTTCAACGACGGTGCCAGCTAGCGAATATGCACGCCCCAGCAACGTTTTTGCCGTCCGGAGATCCCCATCGCGTATTATTGCCCGCAAGTGGGAACTGTGGACCGATTCTAGCCCTGCTTCGTCCATTATCAAGTCGATCGCAGTCACACTGAAGCCCAGCTGTGCTCCCTTGGTACGCAAGTATGCTATCGTTCCTTCTCGCTGATAACCGAGAGCGAAATCTGAGCCCACCCATAATTCCTTGATATTAAGTTGCTGCAGCAGTTGCTCGACGAAATCCGCAGCGGACATTCGACGTGTTTTCTCGTCAAAGGGATGGGTGATGACCAAATCTGGACCAAGATCGAGTATAAGTTCGGCACGTTGCTCCGGTGTCGTCAGATAATAGCGTTCTTGAACCTTTTGCAGCACTTTATCGGGATGGGGGAAAAACGTCAGTACTGCTGCCTGACGTCCGTTGCTGTGGGCCCGTGCCACCAGGCGATTGATCAGCTGTTGGTGGCCCTTGTGCACACCATCAAAGACGCCAATAGTCGCGACAGATTCACTGCTAATTGTCACCTCGTTGAGATGGTTGAAGTGTTTCATCATAGGTCCCGATTTTCTCGGCTCTCACGAAAACCAGGCAACGGCGCCGGATCAAGCCTTACGTTGCTCGGTTCTCCGCGCAGGAATAGGGCACACCAGTACGAATAGCTTGATGGCGCTAATTGTATCAAGATTGATCCCAAAAAACTTTATGAGGTTTCCATATATCGCCTTGTGGCTTCAATATTGCGACCAATCGATTGTCGGCGGCAAAGGCAAAAATGTATTCGGCGTCAAGGTCTTGCTGCCGACTGATGGCGCGACCGTGCCCAATCTGCTGGATATCCGCCGCGGACAAAACGATACTGATTTCATCCGCCAGCGCAGCACGGGGCGGGACGATTTCTTGTAGAAAGTCGTCGTCAGAAAGGACCCATTCGAGGCTTATGCTTGAATCGATCTTGAATCTTCCGCTGGCAATGCGCTGCAACGCGGACAGATGCGCGCCGGTGCCCAGGGCTTGACCCAGGTCATGTGCCAGGCTGCGAATATAGGTGCCGGCGCTGCAGTGTATTTCCAGTTCAAGCCGCGGATTGTCCCAAGCCAGGATATCGATACTGTGAATATTTACCAGGCGCGGCTCGCGTTGGATAGATTTTCCTTGCCGCGCCAATTCGTAGAGCTTTTGCCCCTTTACCTTGATGGCGCTGTACATCGGCGGAATCTGCTGAACTTCGCCAATAAACTGCTTTAGCTGGCGAGCGACAAGGTCAAGTGTGATGTGGTCAGTGCTTTGGCCGCTTCCAACTTCCGGTCCACCGGCGTCATAGGTTGTCGTTTCTATTCCTAGCCGCACTTGCCCACGATAAACTTTTGTGCCGCGCATGACAAAATCGCTGAGGCGGGTCGATTTTCCCAGGCAGAGGACCAACACACCGCTGGCCAGCGGATCAAGTGTTCCGGCATGGCCCACCTTTTTCGAGCCAGTCAGCGACCGGTAGCGCCGACGAACTCGTGCCACCACATCATGGCTCGTCAGATGCAAGGGTTTATCCAAGTTTAGGAATCCCGAATGGTCGCCTTCACTCAAGTGCCGCAATCCCTTCGGCGACAACCTGATGCGCCAAGGGCAATACCGTGTCGCGTACTTCGCCAAGCGATCCCGTCATGGTACAGCCGGAGGCCTGCTTATGTCCGCCACCACCCAGTTGAAAGGCGAGACTTGCCACATCGAAACCGGGTTTGGAACGAAAGCTGACTTCGACCTGATTGTGCAGCAGCTCTTTGAATACCACCGAAACCCTGGCTAGATCAACATCCACCAGATGATTGACTAATCCACCGTCGCTCATCAAAGCTAACCCCGCTCGCGCCAGGTCCTGTTGCGTGATGTTCGCGCTAATCAAGCCGCCCTTGAGTTGAACGGAAGGCAAAACCCGTGACCACAAGCTCACCTCTTCGATGGGCCTGCGATTGAGAGTCTGAGCCATGATCCGCGAAAGCGGCGCGCCTTTTTGCATCAGCGCCTGTGCGATTTCCAAGGTGCGGCTGTTGGTGGCGCTAATACGAAATCCCTGCGTATCGGTTACGAGGCCGGTCAGCAATGCATAGGCAATATCCTCAGAAACATCGACATCCATGACGGCAAGCAGGTCATACGCGACTTCGGCAGCGGCCACGGCCTCCGGCACGATGACATGCACATTGCCATAGCAGGTGTTCGTGGCGTGATGGTCGAGATTGATGACAAGTTGGCTGTGATTGAGCCCGTATGCGCCGGCAATGCCAATCCGTTCGAGATCGCTGGAATCAACAGAGATCATCAGATCAAATTCGCCTTCAATCACTTGGGCGAGGATCGTATCTGAATGTGGGACAAAGGCAAGTTCGTCAGGCACGCCGTTGTCGATTGCCACTGTCAGTCGCTTGCCCATGGCACGGAGAGTCTCGCTAATGGCTAACAGGGAACCTACGGCATCGCCATCGGGGAAAATGTGCGAAACGACCAAAACAGAACCGGCAGCTTCAATGGCGCTTGCCGCCTGGTGCCACTGCGGTTCAGGTATCGATGTGGGCATCGTTTTCGGTATCAGCTGGGATCTCCAGGTTGGAGATCAATTGATTGATCCGCTCCGCGCGTTCCAGCATGAAATCCCAATGAAAGTCCAATTCGGGCGTGGTCCGCAGTCTAATGCGTTTGCCAAGCTCGCGCCGCAAATAACCCTTGGCTCGCCGCAAGCCCCCCATCACTTCCGCTTCTCGGCTCTCATCGCCCAGGGCGCTCACGTAGATCTTGGCGACCACAAGTTCCGGATCAAGTCGGACTTCAGTGAGGGTGATACCTTGCAGGCGTGGATCGGCAATTTCTCGTAGCAGCAATTCGCTCAGTATCTGATGAATTCGATCGCTCATGCGCTCTTGTTTGATCGACATGTTTTGTTTCCAGGCTAGTTGACACGCACGCGAACGAAGAACTCGATGACATCACCTTCATGGAAGTCGCTAACTCCATCCAGTCCAATACCACATTCGAAACCGGAACGAACTTCCCGAACATCATCCTGAAAGCGCCTAAGCGAACTCACACTGACGTTATCGACGATAACCTGGTTGCCACGTTTGAGGCGTGCCTTGGCGTTTCGGCGCGCTTCGCCCTCCTTGATCATGCTGCCGGCGACGACGCCGCTACGCGGGACCTTGAATGTCTGCCGAACCTCGGCAACACCGATGACCTGATTACCGTACTTGGGTTCCAGCATACCGTGCAATGCCAACTCAATGTCTTCAAAAAGCTTGTAAATTATATTGTATTTGCGGATTTCCACGCCCCGCACTTCGGCCGAGGCTAACGCGGGATTATCGACATCGACATTGAACCCGACGACGATCCCCTTAGAAGCATTCGCCAACATCACATCGGACTCGGTGATACGCCCGACTTCCTGACGCAGCACACGTACTTCTATGCCTTCTTCGTTGCGCTGGGAAATGTTCTTGAGCTCGCCTGTGATGGGTTGAATCGAGCCTTGTACATCGGTTTTGAGAACAATCGCTAATTCTTTGGCGTTCCCGGCTTGATACAGCTTGAACAGATCTTCCAGTGTCAATGCGGCTGGCGCCGGTCCGCTGACCTGACGCGCGCGTTCCTCAATTCGTCGTGCATCAGCGATGTTGCGCGCGGTCTTGTCATCGCGGGTGATCTCGAAGAGAACCCCCGGCGCTGGCGGTGAATCCAAACCCAAGACCGCAACAGGCATTGAAGGCAACGCCCGATTTACGGGTTTGCCGGCGGAATCGAACATCGCCTTAATCTTGCCATGAGCTGTTCCGGCCACGATCGCATCGCCCCGTTTCATGGTGCCATTCATCACTACCAGCGTCGCCATGGTGCCGCGGCTTCTGTCGACTTCAGATTCGATCACCGTGCCGCGCAAGCTTCCATTCGCGTTGGCAACAATCTCAGTATCGTCAGCGACAAGAATCAACGCCTCCAGCAAATCATCGATACCGTCTCCCGAAAGCGAATCGACCGGTATCATCATAGTCGTGCCATCCCAGTCATCGGCGATCAATTCAAGCTCAGCGAGCTGCTGTTTGACCATATCAGGATTGGCATTGGGCCTGTCCACCTTGGTGATTGCCACGACCAAGGGAACATTCGCCGCCCGGGCATGATCCAAAGCTTCGCGTGTAGTGGGCATGACACCATCGTCCGCCGCGACTACCAAAATGGCGATATCTGCGCCTTGCGCACCGCGGGCACGCATGGCGGTAAATGCCTCATGACCCGGCGTATCAAGGAAAGTCAGCGTTTTGCTGTTGTGTATCGCCTGGTACGCGCCAATATGTTGAGTGATGCCGCCGGCTTCACCTTCCGCGACCGCAGTCTTGCGGATTGTGTCGAGCAGCGTTGTCTTGCCATGATCAACGTGTCCTAGAATTGTGACGATAGGCGGGCGGCTGGTCAAGGAATCGGGCGACTCGCCCTCATACATGACGCTCCACTTCTCTTCACGCTCTTCGGCACGTTTTTCTTCTTCTACAGCCGCGGCCGTGGCACTGGCTGATTCGGCGGTGTAACCCATCTCCTCGATCACAATTGCCGCAGTATCAAAGTCGATTTGTTGATTGATCGATGCCATGATACCGTTGGTGATCAAACGCTTCATGACGTCAATGGGGCTGGATTCGATCAAATCGGCCAATTCACGGACGGTCAAAAAATCGGGTACCAGGATTGCTTTAACTGTTTCCACCATTCATACCTCCTTCAGTCTGGGGGCACTGTCCGGGGCAGGAATTGTCGTCCTGCTCCGCTAGCTGTAACGATTCATGATGGTTTCATTTGCCGCAAATAGCTGCGATCATCATCGAGTAAGCCCCGGCGAAGCGCATTGTCCATCATCGGGCCCGTCGCCGCATGCTCCCAGCATTGCGGACGTTTACACAGGTAAGCGCCGCGCCCATCTATCTTTCCTGTCTGGTCTATCCGCAACATGCCTTCGACGAATACCAAACGACTCAACTCTCGCTTGTCTTTCTTTTCGCGACATACAACGCAGCTGCGTTGCGGACGGTGTTTGCTCGCCATATTGCGCTCCTGAGGGAACACGTACTAGGCGCTAGTCGTCATAATCTTCCCAAGTCTCTTCGTCCCAGCTGCCACGACGGCCTTTACGACGCCGCTTGGCGATGACTTCGCCACTTTTCTCATCCAGGACGAGTTGACGACGCTTTTGACGATCGTCGCGACGGTGCTGTTTACTCTTGCTACGATCCAGTTCGAAAGCGGATTCGTTTTCTTCGGTGAATCCTCCTCCACCGGGCGCTGCTGCGCCGGCGACTGCGGCTTCGCGCACTGGCTCAACGATCGCCGCCGCGGGTACCAGCTCGTCGCCGGCAGTGGCCTCTCCTGTGGCTACGGCTTCCAGTTCTTCCTGGACAATGGGCTGACCAAAGGCGTCCAACAGGACTTCGCCGTCTTCATCTTCAGCAGCCGAAACCGCATCGCTTTCACCCGGGGCTTGCGCCTCGACCAATTCCGATTCTTTGTCCGTTGCTTCGGCTTCAGCGCTTGATTCTTCGACGGATTCCTCAGATTCTTCGATTGATTGCGCCTCTCGCAGCAAAGCTTCGATATCCGAGGAAATTACCGTTTCCAACGCCGCCTGCACATCAGTCATTGGCTCGCCTTCAATGGCGGACAACTTGCGGGTTACGACCTCCTCATCAACCAAACATGCGAGCATCGCTTCGCCAACATTCTCGTAGGGCTCAAGAATATCGAGGATTTCCTGCGAAACGGCCAACACGTCCAGGGGCAGGGCAAACAACTCCGATGACAAGGTAGATTTTACGGCTTCCCGTTCGCGCAAATAGACCTCTCGCGCTTCGTTTCGTTGCTCTTGCAATAGCTGCTCGACGATTTCCGCGAAGCGACCCAGAGACTTGTATTCTTCTGGCATGACAGTGAGTTCCATGCGCTTCTTTTCCGTAATGCGCAGCGCCTCTGCCGTGAGATCGGCATATTTTTCTGCCAGCGCGTTCAAAGGTGGAACATCCAGATTTTCCAACGCTCCTTGAACAGTTTCCGTCACACTCTTGATATCAATCCGCCAGCCCGTCAGTTTGGCTGCCAGTCGCGCATTTTGCCCTTCACGACCAATAGCCAAAGACAACTGATCGTCTGGGACGATGACAACCGCCGTTTTCCCGTCAATCGGGTCGTCATCCAGGTAGACCCCAGTGACGCGCGCCGGGCTTAAGGCCTTGGAGATAAATGCGACTGCATCGCTGTTCCATTCGATGACATCGATTTTTTCGTTGTGCAGCTCCTTGACGATGTTTTGGATGCGGATGCCACGCATTCCCACACAGGCGCCGACCGGATCAATACCGTCTTGCAAGGCTGCCACAGCTACCTTGGAGCGGTGACCGGCTTCGCGCGCGATATTCTTGATCTCCACCTGGCCGTTGTAAATCTCAGGTACTTCGTATTCCAACAGCCGCCGCAACATGCTGCGATGCGCGCGGCTGACGAGGATCTGTGGACCGCGATTGCTCTTCTTAACTTCCATAACAAAAACGCGGATTTTTTCGTGCGTGCGGTAACGTTCGCCCGGAATCTGTTGTTGCCTTATCAAATCCGCCTCGGCGCGTCCCAGGCTAAGCGTGACCTGTCTGGAATTAACGCTTTGCACGGTGCCGGTGATCAGATCACCTTCACGATTGATGAATTCGTCATAGAGAGCGTTTCGTTCCGCTTCACGGATCTTTTGCAGGATCACTTGTTTGGCGGTCTGAGCCGCAATGCGACCGAAGCTTTTTGTCGTGTTTTCCACCTGAACCATAACCACATCGTGGAATTCCGCTTCCGGTTTATAGAATCTCGCCGTTTCCAGCGTGACCTCGGTGGCATCGGTCATCACATCGTCAACAACTTCTTTTTCGACGAATACCTTGGCTCTCCCAGTCTCGGGATCAATCTCTGCCTCAATGGCTTGAGCAGCGCTCGCGCCCGTATCTTTACGATACGCAGAAACCAGAGCGCTTTCCAAGGCTTCCAGCACGACATTCGCCGGCAAAGCCCGCATTTGCGCGATTTCATTGAATGCTATCTGTAATTCATTCGACATTGTAATTCACTCCGAAGTCGAACATTCACGTCGTCGCCCTTTTGATCGTTCGACCTGATCGCAAGCGCCTGCGGCGAATCCATCGCCAATTTTGCCACCCTTAGGCCTCCGAAATGTTAAAGCAATGACGCAATATAAAACGAAAAGTGGGGGCTGCCCACTTTTTGCGAAAACTTTCATACCATTGCATTGTAGCATGTCGTTGATGTTGCGTCAAGTTCAGCAAATACCATTGAGGATATGCGTCGCTTTGAGCATTAACCTTCTGCAACCGTACCTATCGGGAAAGGCGGGAATTTGAACACCTTGCCGGCTGTCGAGTCGCTGACGAAAACATAACCGTCCGTATCAACAGCGATGCCACCAATCGCCTGGAATTGCCCATTCGCGCCAACCTGACCATCTTGCCCGAAAGATCCGATGCATTCTCCAGTGGACGAATAGACCAAGACACGATTGCTGTCGGGGTCGGTGATGTAAAGCATGTTGCGCCATTCGTCCAGCGCCAGATATGGCCGGTTGAAGGTGCTGTCGTACCAGCCACGTACACGGAAATTCTGCAGATGATCACCTTCGCTGTCGAATACGGCGATGCGCCGATTCCAAGTATCAGCTACAAACACACGTCCATCCGTATGCAAAGCGAGTCCGCTAGGCTCGTCCAGTTCGCCGGGTCCACTGCCCCCGTTGCCTATATCTAGCTGGTGCACCGCTTCGTTGCCGTCTAGTTGGTAAACCCTGATGCGTTTATTGCCGGTATCGGAAACATAGATGCGGCCGTCGCTACCAACTGCCACATCGCGGGGTCCCCAGAATCCATCCGCCGGTTCGCCCGGCGCATCAAAACCAAATTCTCCGGCCTGGCCCCACTGTGTCACCAGCTCGCCCTCAGCGCTTATTTGCTGAATCCGATAATTCCAGGTATCCACCACCAGCAGATCCCCGTTTGCCAACACGTCTACGCTGTTAGGACGGAAAAAGTTCAGGTCGCCACTATCGCCGTAACTTCGAATCAATTGTCCATCGCTGCCACTGTACGCCACAACCATATTGCTGTTTTCGTCGGCCACATAGACGATGCCCTGCGCTGCGCCGAGGCCGATTGGCTGCGCTAGCGCTATTTCCGCAGTGCTGAACTCGATGAGCGGGACCAATTGTTGCCAGTTCGCGGTACACAGATTGATTTCAACGGGGATATCACTGGCGACTTCTCCATCGCCCACGCCATATTCCCAGATCTGCGAGGCGAAATCCTTGCGGACGTAGACATGCATGCGGTCCGAAACTGGCCAATTTGTTAATGAAAAATCCTTATTCGTCGCATCCCCGTAGCGCTCATAATCCCGAGCCCACCAGATATCAAAAATGCCACGTCGGATATCCGCGGCTTCTTGATTGCCAGGCGAGAAATCCAAAACATTCGATAGGCGCTCAGGTGTCAAATTGAAATACTCCTGCATTGGCCACCACATGCGCATGTAATCGCGACGATAATAACGATCCTCCAAGATTGGTTCCACCTCACCGCGGTGGCCGGAGCCGACAACAACAAAGGCGGTATCTTCAAGGTTTTGGACGGTCGGGTTGCCGCCGACGAAAGCCGCGTCAGTATAATCACGGAAATACCAACTATAAGGCCAAGACACTTCGTCATCATAAGCAAACTTTAGATCTTTGCCATCTGTGATGCGCAGGCTCATCTCCTCGATATCATCCAGAACCCATTTGACGGCTGGCGCGGCATGCGCATACACGAGAAATTCGGTCGGCAAATCGTAGTTGATGAAAGATGCCATCCAAGCCGTGCGGAATGTAAGCAGGCTCATCAAGGCAAAAAAGGTAAAGGCTGTGACTCTGCGAATATGCATCCAGTTGATAGGTCGTGCAATGCGCGCAAGCAAATATGCCGAGCCAATACAGATTATCAGCGAGGCAATCCATTCATAAGTTCGCTCCAGTTGTGCTTGCCTGAGCCCGACAAATGGCGGGTCGCCTGCGACAAAGGCGCCGAAAACCTGTACAAGGCAAACGACGAATACAGGCAGAATCAGCAGCGCCATCCAGCCACGCGCAAGAAACATCCATTTGTCGATGCGAGAGAAAACGCCACCGAAATACCATGCAGTCAGCAAGATTAGCGGCAGGGTAAGGTGGGTGCTTAACCAAGGCATTTTTTCGCCCGCCAGCGAATAACCCACCAGATTGAGGATCGCCCACCATGCCAAGAGTAGCAGGAAGGGCAGACGACGCAAATAGACGCCGTTGTCTGCGCTCTCTCCAGCATCTATGTTTAGTGTCCTTAAGCGCGTCAACTCTTGCGCGACCTTGGTGTCGGCGTCATCTGAAGCTGTTTCCGAGGCATTGCGCGTGAGCTGGAGCGAAGATCTGCCCTCTTGCTCGGCGTCTATTGCGTAAGTATCTGACTGGCCAATCTCTTCTGTATCGGGCCTTGAGATCTCTAGCGCCTCTTCCACACTTGCTTCTGGCGGACTGTTGCCATGATCGTCGAGAGTATCTTTATGCATGTCATTGTCTAGCAGCCCTTGTTCGTCGTTCTCTTGGGCGATTTGGCGCCGGCGCATATTCCAGAAGCCTGTGACACCGGCAAACATCGCAGTCACACTGCCGATAATAGGCAAATATTCGTACGTCGGCATGATAATCAGCAAGTAATAATATTGCGGTTGACTCCCGCGGCGCACACCTTGCTGTTCCAGCCAATAACCCAGGCTATACACCATCCCTGTTGCCAGTCCGGCAATATTTGTAAATACCGTTGTGAAAAAGACAGCGAAAAGGACATGGAATACGATTGCCGAGATAAGCCAGCGCTTCCAATTCCAGGTAATGCCGATGACAACCATCAAGACGAAAAGCGGCAAAAAGGCCGAGCCAGCAAGCAAGAAACGCCCGACCTGTTCTTCATTGCCTATCCCGGGCTTGACATAGAGCAAGTCGTAAATGCCCCCGGGCAACGATTGTGCGAGTTGCGCTAAAGTGCCGCTACTGCCGCCCATCAAACGGGGGAAAACAGCGGTCATCCAAGGCAAGATTAGTGTTCCTATGAGGACGATCAGATCCACTTCGGGGAACTGATACAGGAATCCCCAAAAGCCCGGACGCTGCTTGTCGTCACCCGACGCAAATCTAAGACGCGCAGAGCGGCGAGCATCATTGACCAGCAAGGGCGCGCCGACGATCAAAAGCAGCCAGAGCGGCAACACCGGCGCCCAATTGATGGGCACATCGGCAACTGGGTTTTCGAGAAGTTCCACTGTCGCATCCGGCACGATCGGCTCGGCGGTTTCGGTCACGGTGGGAAGATGCGAAAGCTCTTCGACCAGAAGCAGAATACCAGCGGTAATAAGCGAGATCAGAAAGATCAGGCCGATTTCACGCCAGGGTAAAATTTGCCGACGGCCGCGGAAGGCATAAAGCGCGGTGCTGACTGGGATGAAAAGCCCAAAAAGCACTGTCAGCAGCGTCCAGGACAGAAAGCTCGAGCGTTGCAAATCCGATAGACTTGCCCACGGCGTTCCGTGGCCGCTGATGATCTCGGCGGGCACAATATCAACTACAATGTACATGCCCAGCGTCATAACTCCGCCGAGACAAATACCCAACATGACGGAATAAAACAACGGCTTGCCACGCCAGTCATAGCGGTGCTGCGCCAGACGCACCAGAAAATATATGATTAGAAAACTGCCGAAAATCGCAATATATATGAAGGCGGTTTCCTTGGAGCCGAGGTTGAGTATCATGGCTGCTGCGAAGATGTAAAGCCAATAGGCACGCCGCCGGTAGCGCGGCGGACCGTCGATATACATCAGAATGCAGTGCGCCATGATCATGCCAAAGAGAATGGACGGCGTATCATGGCGGATATAGCGGTTGTAATAAAGCAAGATTGGCGAAATCAATATCATTAATGATGCAAGGAGCGCTCCCCATCTGCCTAGCCACCTGCGCCACAGCAGGGGAAACATCACCATCGCCACGCCTAGCACTGCAGTATAAAGTCGCCCGGAAAAGTCGTTATCGCCGAACAAGAAAAACGACAAGGCAGTCGAATGAAACAGCACAGGGCCGTGCATCAGCGGTGTATGGGAGAAGTTGCCTTCGTTGTACAGATTGTAGGAAAAACGGGTATGCAAGCTTTCATCGTGGCTCATAACCCGCTGATCCAGAATGTAAAACCGCGAAAAGAGCGCGATCACGAATATCAGCACATACAAGGATAATTCCCAGTTGATCGTGACCTGCTGAGAAATGATCCGATTTAGGGCGTTTTCTTCCTGCTGGTTTGGCGTGGTCAACATTTAAGGGGATGCCTCATCATTTCTGCATTCGCTGCCTCACGCTCAAGTGAAGAATTGCGGAAGCGGTGTATTCTGCAGCAAAGGTTCTTGTCGGGCCAAGGTAGTCTGCGTATACACGATGCTGTGGCGGTGCGCTTGGCTGCCTGCCGCCGGCGTCCTAACGATTTCAACGCCCTGTGGGCGCGGAGGCAATTCGACAGAGGCGAACGAGGCGCGAAAGTTGACAGCCATCGGTATCATCAGGGCCACGGTCAAAGCAAACATAACCAGACCGTATCCCATTGTGTTGTCGCCACCGGGCTTGAAATTATGCCCCAGCCGCGGACCACCAGCCGGTGCCAATTCTCTCTGCAGGGATGACCAGACATAATCCAGCCGATTCACATCCGGGCACCCCAAGGCAGGAAGATTTCGCTGCAATTGCTCTGAAAGCGTCCGCTGGTGAATATACTCCTGGTAACATTCCGGGCATTCATCGATAAAGCGAGCGACACGTCGGCGCGTGACCTCGGCAAGATCTCCGCTCAGGTATTGTGCCATATGAACTTTACAGTAACGGTACTTAAACTTGATCATCTTACTCGCCAGGCTTGCCTAAACCGTGTACTCAATGCGCTTTCAACAATTCTTCCAAGAAGCCATGTCCATCACCTTGCAGTGAATGTCTCAGCCGTTGATGCCCCAGCCTCACGCGGCTTTCCGCCGTTTTTTGCGGACAGCCCATAACCTCGGATATTTCTCGGTATGTCATTCCCTGACCATATCGCAATACCATCGCCTCGCGCAGCCGTGGCGAAAGTTCCTGCAATGCCTTTTGAATGGACTCTGAGGCATCTCGGCGGATGACCGCGGTTTCCGGCGCTTCGGAGGCCGGCGCTCTGAGTTCGAATCCGAACCATTGAGAAATGTCCACTGTCAAGAATCGTTTGCGCCGGTAGGTATTACGGCAGCGGCTAACCGCGATTGTATACAGCCAGGTTTTCAGCGAAGCTTTTCGCGAGTCAAAGCGATGCAGGTTCTTGAAGGCATATAGGAAGGATTCCTGCAAGATATCTTCCGCGTCTTGCTCGTTCATTAACAAGCTGTAACACAGGCGGTACAGGCTCGCCGAAAACTTGTCATATAGCTCCGCATAGCCATTCTGGTCGCCCTCTAGGGCGCGCTTGATGATCGCGTCAATCTCGGCATGACTTCGTACTCGCTTAACTGTCATGGTGTCGACCTTGTCGTTGCTTTGCAGGCATTATCGTAGTTACACGGCAAGCGGCGCTGCTCCTCAAAATCGTGATCACTCATTATCGCTCATTCCATCATAAATGTCTTGCCGTATCCACAAGATAATGGCGTCTTCGATCTCAATTGCGTTTCGCAAGCGACGCTGCGACCACCAAGCCGGCAGTTGCCAGGCGTTAATGCTTGCCAAGCTAATCTTGCGCCGCAGCACGAATCTTTGCCCGACATAATCACCCTCTAACTTGGGCGGATCTTCGCCACTGTGCGCATTGATTATGATGGGCTGACCAGCGGCAGAAGCGACATTGTCGACAAATCTGGCATTGGGAAAATCCCGGACAAGCCAGGAAATCAATCCTTCTTTACTCAAGATTCCGGCCTCGTCGCTGACGATGACAAGATCGATCAGTGGAAAGCCTGCTGTGGATCTATCGGCAAGTTCCATCAATGTTTCTCGTAGCAATTCCGTGTCCTTGCTGACGGCGCCGTCATGCCATAGCGAGGCAGAATCAGTCGCGCCGGCAACGGATGATTTCCAGGCGCCTCCAATCCCCGAAAGCAGTAGGAACCAAAGAAAGCCGATGCCGATGCCTTGCAAGCATGTGCCAGTTCCCCAAATGCTGACGCCTAGCATGAATAAGACAAGAGCCACAATCGCCGTTGTTGCCAGCAGGCCAAGTCCTTGAGCCAGCCGCGGATAGGAAGCGACCGAGAGCCTCTCCAGCAAGTTGCCGAGTCCCGCATCGGCGGGGACGTCCAAAAGCGCCCGCGCCATTTGCAAAAAGTGTACCGAGGCAACCATCAGTAGCAGGAGTACTCCCGCGGAGATGGCCCATTTGACCCACCAGTAGCGTGTAGTGTAGATGTCGTGACCTTCCACTTCGTCGCTGATTTCGCTTTCGGGCCATAAGGCGGCAACGCGGCGATTTACCATCAACTGCGTGATGCCGTAGCTCGCCAACAAGCTCATCGGCAATACCACCCACATAGCATCGGCGGGTCGCGAAGCGGAATAGAGCAGCAGCCCCACCGTTGCGCTACTCGCCCAGGCAGCCGCAAAGCGGTCGACGTAGCTAACGGCGCCATGTCTCCATAATAGCCACGAGCCACCCAAGGCAAACACGATCAGCAGTGGCTCGAAGGTCAGTAACGAGACGAGCCCCTGACTTGTGTCGTTTCCGCTACTGGCTTGAGTTAAACCGGTGATAAAGGCGTTGATCAACTCCCCAACGCTGCGCATTCCTCCCGGATTGAGCATCATGGCTGTGGCGGTGAGAAAAAGTACGGCAATAGGCACGACAGCAATCTGGATATACGGAAAGCTGTTGAGACGCTTAAGCGACAATTGCAAGATATCGTCGCCGGGCAGGTCAAGCCGTTGCGGAGCGCTGAGTGCTGTTCGCCATACGGCTAGCCAGCCGGAGACAAGCAATATCACAAATAATGGGATACCTGATGGACTCGATAGCAGGAGCATGAACGTTACGAACGCGCTTGCCCACATGGCATCTGACAAACTGTGAGAATACCAATAGCGGCGGATCATCCAGATTGCCAGCACCGTGAACAGCATCATCCAGGTGGTGCCATCCGCCGCTCGAGCCGTAATAACTGGCAGGGTCAGCAATGACAAGAGCACGGACCAGACAAAAGTGCGTGTGATTCCCAGGGTCTTACGAAAGAGCAGCGGGCTCATAGCCAGTGCGACACCGGCCAGCGCGACGCCAATCCTTGCCGAAAACGCCGATGCTCCCAGGGTCGAAAAGCTCAAGATTTGCGACAAATACGTAAGGGGACTCTGCGCTACGCTATAACTGCCCGGGGCATTTTCAAAGACTGTATGCCAGGCATGCAGTGATTGCTGCGCTTCGAAATTCGTCAATGGGACGGAATCCAGCTCGCCAATTCGCAATACCAACGCCAGGAAGGCCAAAGCAAAGTATGCCAGCCACTCGGCTGAAATGGTTAGCGATGTATCTTTCGTCGGCCTAGTGTCCGCGGAAAGAGCAGGGGTGATTTCTTGTTGCAACAGCTGGGTTTCGGCTTCCACCGGATTCTCTCACTCTGCGCCCACGACAAGCTGCCAGGTCGCCTCTAGTGCTTTAGCCGGGCAGCGACTTTGCGGCATAGATACGCGAATTGTTGGATTCACAAACGATCGCCAATTGATCAATGAAAATATCTTCACCGATGCTGCCATATTGCTGTCGCTCGGTCGCCCCATACATTATATAGTCGATTTCATAACGGGTGATAATCTCGCTGACCTGGAACATATCGTCTGAAGTATAGAGTTTCTCCATGTCTTCGCGCCGTGTTTCGGCGATTTCGCCATAGGTTGCGCCGCGCCATTGACGCTCGTGATTTTCCCAGCCCAGCACCACCGGTATTCCGGTCAAAGCGCCGACCCTGCCGTAGTCCGCATCGTAGGGCCGCAGTACGGCTTCGCTCACCACCGCATCTTCCCGACCCACCAGGTCACTCAGGCACCTTATGACGTCATAGTCATGTGGATCGGTATATGTGTCGCCGCCGTCAAGGGTCAAAGGTCGCAGAATCCTGACGCCAGTAGCGACCAGTGTGACTACGCCGGATTCACGCGCCCGCATGATAGATGACTCCATCGCATCGTTCAAGTTGCCATCGGAAAAGAGCACCGTGCCAGGCGAAACCAGCTCGCCTTCTGCAACATGACGAATTGGGCTGTTCCAGCTTTCAGGAGGCGAATAGCTGTTGGCCGATCCATGCCGGCCAGTCTCGATCCAGGCGCGGTGCCGGATTCCCAATACGCTGTACAGTACGCCAGCCAGCAGCATACAAAGGAAAACGCCAAGAAAGGCAACACGCAGTGACCGTCGCGGTCGAGGCAAGGCAAAATCGCCGACGATGCTGTAAACCGCATAGGCCAGGGCCAAGCTCCAGACCGTCCACGCTTGATAATAGAATTTGAAAATAGTATTGATGCGGCTGCCGAAGTTGTCTCGCAAATAGACAAATTCCGGAATTAAGACCAGGCATAATCCCATGCCAATCAATAGCAAGCAGAAGCCGTTCGCCGGCGGACACCAGGCCTTCGCATGAGCGGTATGCAGTGAATCGTTTGAGTGACGAAATACCGGGAAGAGCCGCGCGAGCACAAGCACGATTCCCAATAAACACAACAGCGTCGTCAAGCCGTTCTCCAGGTGACGTTGCAAGACTATCGGAATTCCCGCTTGCCAACCGCCGATGCTGGCCATGGTCCGCGAGACATAAGAAAAACCGGAAGGGTCGGCCGCACCGATCAAAGTCAAGAGTAGCATCAATAGCGACAATGCCACAAAGATAATTGCGCCTGACGCGAACGCGAATCGCCAATTCAAGATTCCTTGCATTTTGCCGCGCCAACTTTCAACCAGCAAGAACATGGCTAACGCCACGATAAAGGGGCCAAACATAATGAATAATCGCGAGAATGAAGTCGGATTTGCCAGATTCGGCAACAGTCCGCCGGCTTGTGACCGAAAGCCTATGACAAAAGGTAAATAAACCACTAGCAAGATACCTGCCAGCCGCAAACCAAAAATAAAGAGATGCGCAAAATCTGCAATGTTGAGGCGCCAGCGATTGTTGAGCAGCAGCCGGCGCAATCCCTCGGCACCGATCAAACCCAACAAATAGATGGGACCGTCCCAGGTGTTGAGGAATACCAAGCCACCGACCGCGACACCATATAAAACTGTCTCGCTGACCTTCGGTCGACGTCGCAAAAGAACCAGGTTCAACATCAGGCCAATCAAGGTTACTGCAAATGGCAAGGCCAATACATGCGGGTGATTGTCCGCCAAGAGAAAACTGAAAGCGGGAAACTCGTCTATCGGCTGTACCGCCGCCAGACTGTTATCAAGCTTGTAATCCGTCAGTACGCGGCTGGCACGGAACCACCACCACGGCTTCCATTGCGCTGTCTCCGTAGATAGCGATGCAGCCGCATCATACTGATATTCGCCTTCGAGAAAATTGGAACGTTCTTGCGTCCCCCAGAACTCCAAATACGATTGCGGCGCCACCCTCGATTCGTAGGGCATCTCAATTAGCGCCGTCTGCAGGTTTCCCACCAGAGTCATCAACAGCAGCGCCAACAATCCTGCGCCCATTGCCACCCACATCGAAACCGGCGTGGCGCCAGTTTTCGATGAAACCCGGCAATTACGCGACCGGACCAGATTGACTGCGACACCAAAGGCGCTAAGGCCAGTCAGAGCAAATTGTGAGGCAATAGTCAGATTGAATCCAATAGTGCTGCTGATGCCGCTCATCATTGATATCATCGACGACATGAGGTAGCCCATATAGTAGTAGCTAATGGCGTATCCGGACATCCAGGGGTCTTGAGGGGGGAAAGACGGGCTTCGCTGCACTGCACTCAGGAAAGCCAGTTCCATCGGCTTTTCCGTATACAGGATCTCGTTCTGATGTGCGCGGAAGATCGCCCAGGCCAGAAGCATAGCCGCAAACAGGATTTCAGTCACCAACACCAGCAGCCGGTTTTCGCGCCACCATTCCCGCAAATCTTGCCCCAATCCGCCGCGGGTGTACACAATGAGACTGCCGGCAAGTACTAATACCCAGCTGAGCACTATGTTGCCTCGCGAATTGTCAAAGAAACCGTAGCTAGCCATCAGCCAATAAAACAGTGAGACGAGCAGGATTCCCAGTGTTCGGGCGAGCGTATAGCCTTTGTCTGGCAAGCCCGACAGCAAGCGAAAGCAAAGCGGGAACACCGCCAAGCCGGACAGTGAAATCCAGAGCCACCAGCCGAAAACCAGATGCCCTTCGCGCGTCAGCCATTCCAAAATCAAGGTCACTTGAAGCGTTCCACGAGGTAGTTGTACAGCGCATCTTCATTAACTTGGTATATGCTGCCGCCTTCTATTTCGTACGCGATTGTAAGCAGCCCAAGCTCAACCATGCGTTCGAATTTTGCCAATCCTTCTGCAGTTGAATGGATTTCCTCCAAGCCACTGTGAATGATGTATTTGACATCGAAATGATTGATCATATCCACAGCGATATCGATATCATCCGTATCATAAAACGTTCGAACATTTTGATCTCGCTGCTCCACCCAGCGCGGCAAAGGATCGAAGGTACGCTGCTGACGCTGATGGAAGCTCCAGCCGACCACTGAAGGCAGCCCGGTGGTGATGGAGAATCGGCCGTTCCACTGATACTCGCTCGGGAATTTCCTGCCCTCCATGATCACGGGCGATCCGCTTACGTTCTCTTGCATCCAGCGAATCAGTTTATGATCTGTGCTCAAATCTATGGTGCCGTATAGATTCTTTTCCGGCGAACTTTCGTAATGAATCGCTTGCTTCATATAATCCATCCCGTTTAAGGTCAGTGGCATGTCTGGCACCATGCGATCCAGTGAGCGCGCGCGTGTAGCGACGATCGGGAATGCGCCGGCGATCACAAATAGAAGGACACAAGGTGTGAACCATAGCAGACGCAAGCCCCGTCCCCATTGTTCGGATGCCGAAAACAGCATACTGAAACCGACACCTGCGGCCACACTAAGCAAGAGCCAGGCCTGGATGTAAAACTTGAACACGGTATTCTGACGTCCAATATCGCCGCCGACGACGATGATCTCCACACCAAGCGTCATCGAGAGCGCCAAGCCTATCAAAACTAATACATATCGCATCGAGCGCGATTGTCCGGCTCGGAAAAACAACACGGCGATCCAGCCCAGCAGCGGTAGCACGATCAAGGCTACCTGGAAATGCGCCAGGCCCAGAATAATAGACAGCAAGACTACCGCCAGGAACAAAATGCCAGCCCATCTTATCGTAGTGATGCGACCGCGCAGCGCCGCTACACGTGTCGTGCGCAGCCAGTTGCTAGTCTCCCAAAGCAACAGCGAAGCCACCAGGAAAAGGAATAAACCATGTATATCGAAGTAAGCCCAAAGAGGGGTCTTGCCCCCCTGCCACAAGCGCACGCTGTTGTAATTGGCAGCATACCAAGTCGTGTAGGGCAGGGCAAAGCCGAAGTTTAGTAGCAGAAAACCGCCCACGCTTCCCACTAAGTCCAGAGCAGATGCGCGTACGAGCAAGTGCCGTGCAGCGATCCACAACCCGAGCAGGGCGAGCGCGGCGAACAACGTCTTACGCAGGATTCCGATAGCGTCAGCCAGGGATAATAGCGAGACACCATTGCCTTGAGGAACTTGGGCTTGAATACCGGTAAATATCGCCAATGCGATGACCAGTAGACCCGCCAAGGTCCCATAAAACTGTAAGTCGATCTTGCCACGGAAACCGCGCTGCCAGCGGACCCACCAGCAATACCCTAATCCCGCTATGACGAAGAGGCTCATCGACGGCCAATCCCATGTGTTCGTCGCTCGCATCACGCCGACCGCCAGCCCGCCAAGCGCCAGTGCCAGAAACCGCTCCAATGCCTTTCGCTGGTCTCGCCCGGTTTGAACCAACTCGTTGAAAACGAAGACGACCGTCAAGAGGATTAAGGGCATGTTGATCATGTGGGCGTGCAAGTCGCCATAGAGAAAGGTGAAATACGGCATCTCGGTGATGGCGTTGCCGCGCACACCGGGTGTCTCCGCCAACACGCGTGATGGCCCCCAATACCAGCGATCGTGCGACAGTGGCAGCGACTCGCCCGAGAGCAGTCTTCCTGTTCCGCGCGCAATGCCACCAAGAAGCGTCAGCGAATTATGTGTTTCGTAGCGCAAGTTGTCCAACAAGTTGGATTGATTCGCTTGCCGGGCGAGCTGCTCGATTGCGTCGCTCGCGGGCTCTATGCCGTTTTCCTCCAAATATTCGGCAGCAAGATACTGTTCCAGTCCCTCCGGTGTACGATATCCGCCCAACTCGGCGACGCCTTTGCCCAGCACACGCACCGTATCGAGATTGCCCAATACGACGCAAATCAATAACGCCAAGATACCGGCGGTCCAGGGACTTCCCTTTTGCTTTACAGCCACAATTGCCGGTTTGTCGCAATCAGGCTCGCGCTTGTTCCAGCGAGACATGATATTGAATGCGGCAGAAAAAGCGCCGCTGCCTGTTAGCGAGAAAATAGTCGGAATCATGAGATTGTAAGCCAAGGCAGGCACAATGCCCAAAAGCAAGGCTGGTACACCCACCAGCACATATCCGAAGTAATAGTAGTTGATGAATCCGCCAGCAAACCAGGGATCCAAAGGTGGAAAAGTCGTGCTGCGCAGCACTCCGTTCAAATAGGCGAAGTCCATCGGTTTCTCTCCGCCCTTATAGGGGTGCCAAAGATCCGGATTGGTCAGGCGTATGCCGATCATAAACAGGAACGCCAGCAGCGCAATAACCTCCATCCACGCCAGCCGTTTCCAATGTTGATGTAGAAATGCGCCTAGCTCCGCCCGATTGCGGTATCCCAGAATCAAACTGAAGAGGACCAGTAGCGCCAGCAAAAACACAAGCCCGGTTTGCGACCAGAGCGGCAGCTTGAGTGTAGAAGCGGCCCAGGCAAACCAGGCCAGCAATAACATGCCAGTCAGTTTGCTGACGCCGTAACCGCCGTCTGCCAGGTTGGGAAACAGAGAAAAAACAAGTGGAAAAGCGACGATACCGATTGCCATCAGCGCTAGGTACCAGAAAACCACACCCAACACTTGATTACTATTTGCCGGGCTATCGCTAAAGAATCGTTCGGACCAGGTGCCGCCGGCTGTTTGAGTCTCATAGTCGGCATCGGGAAAGGTCAAGGCCGTCGGCACGGGATCCGCGTCGTATGAACTCCAATAAATCAAGCCGAGCAGTTGCGCCTGCTCGCCCTCTCTCGTTATTTCATGCGCCTGCTTTATGGACACAGCGGACAATGCTGCTTCAACTCGGGCGCGCGAATATTCGGCAGTCTTGCGGAAGATGAACACGGTCGGATGATCATAAACGTGAAATGCTTCGTCCGCTTCTATTTCATTGAGCCAAGCCGGCGATTCGTAGATCGGCAAATGCTGATCCGAGACGCGCCATGGGCCGAATTCATAAGTTTCCTCGAAGACCGCGGCCAACTCATATCCCAGTTTTCCAGCAAATAATTTCTGATAATAACGTGTGGTCAATGGCCAGCGCATGCGGTTGCGCGTCTCAGTGTCATAAAAGCGATTACTTGCAATAGTGAGATAATCGCCAATATCCAGCGTGTTCAGGATGCTGTCGGCTTTGATCTGATTGTCCACCGGGAAGGACATAATCTGGTCATACGAGTTGATAAGCTTGTAAAACGCTTGTGTCCCATGGCACTCGTGATAGCCGGCCAGACCAGAAGCCGGACGATCGGCGAGCGTAATACCGCTTGGCATTTGGCAGGTTTGAGTGCCCGTGACCCGGTTGTCCCAATCGCCTTCCGTCAATACCACCGAGCCGGAGCCAAGTACTTCACCACTGCCGGTAGCCACATTTACTTCAAAGCGGTAGCTTTGACCGGCTTCTACAAGCAATGGTTCGTCGAAGAATATTTCGTAGCTCTCTCCGAGCGGATGACCATCGCCCGGAAGGTTGGTCACCAAGGTCGCTTGGGCAATGGCACTGTCTTCATCCTGACCAAAGACACGAAACTCGAGTCTTTCCGGTTCCGGGTCGCTTGCGGGATCGAGCAAATGTGGCGCAAGAATACTGGCAATGGACCCGCTGGCGGGCGCAGTAAAACCAACACTTGCTGGCTGACCTTCACGAAAGTTGGTCACTCCCCTGAATAGCTTTTCATCTTGTCCCGGCAAGCTGTAACCGCTGTTGTCAAACGCCAGATTGACTAGCGGAACCGAATCATCGCTACCGCTGATTCGCATGGCGAAGTTGCCGGGCACTCGCTCAAAGAGGTAACGCGAGGATTGTACAAGCGTAGTTTGGTGCCGATAAACGTTGCCGAACATCACGCCCCAAACGACCGTAAACCCAACGGCAAAGATGCCTAATATCGCAGCTCGGCGAAAACGTAGAAAAGGCGCAAGCGCCGTGAATAGCAAGACCGCGGCGAACACGAGGCTAGTGATAGCAGTAGCGTCCCTAACTCCCGTGCTTGCTTGATACAATCCGATCGCGCCGAAAAACATCCCCAGGACCAGCAGCAAGAGGCGCGTGACAAGAAGATCACTGCCCGCGCGTCGAGCGCGCAGATACAAATTGTAAATAGCCCAGCCGGCTAACACCGACAACGCGCTATAAAGAGGCAAATAATAGCGCATGGTCATCGGCCAGAGTTGATTCATCCAGACGAAATAAGCGCCTATCCATAGCACAAGCAACAGATTGGCCAGGGCGCCCTTGCGGCTGCCAACGATGCGAAATGCCGACCAGCACCAGCCAAACCATGCCAGCAATGCCATCGCCGGACCCATCGCCCACAGAAACATATCCTTGAGCGGATAAAAGTATGACGCGCGCGCGGACCACATCCAATTCGGCGGGAAGTCTTGCAGGCCGGAAACGCCCCTGCTGCCCGATGCGAGATTGTCGAACCAGCGGTCATTGGGCAAGATATTGAAGAAGCCCGGACCGATGAAGGTATAGGGATTAAAGATGCGAAACGCCAGGAATGTTGCTAAACCGGCCAATATCAGCCCGATGAAGTGGTAAACCAAGAGGCTGCTGCGGTCGCGAGAGCTCAGGCGGCGGTCAAATGCGGGAGCGATTTGTACAAGCGCTGCGATAACCACAAGGCCTGCTAGGGGCGCCAGATTCATCCGGCTGGCGACGGCCGTGCCACAAGCGACGCCAAACAATAGATATGACGACAGTTTGCCGCGCTGCTGCACGGCGACGGCGAAGTATAGTGCCAGGGTCACCATACATGCGGCTATCGCATTGGTCGTGCCGAAGTGCGCCTTTTGGATGGCCAGCGGTGCGGCCGCGTACAGAATTGCGGCGATCAAGCCGACCCATCTATTATGCAGCCGCGTACCCAGCGCGAAGATCAGCAGCACAGTTAGCAGGTCAAAGATCAAAGAAAAACCGCGCCAAACCAGGTGCCCGCCTTGCCAATTGAACATTGGCAGACCTGCGTCAAAAGCATCTCGCACGATCTGGCTGCCAAAATGTGCCAGAAACAGCGGAAATGTACCGTACACGTAGAAGCCGTGGCCCGTCTGATGTGGATTTAGGGGTGAACAGCGCGCATCGAAATATCCACCGATGCCGTTGCTCTCAGGATACAAATGATTGCAGCGTAGTGACTGCAACTCTTGCGATGATATGTCATCCGCAACCATTAACCCCGCGCTGCTCGACGTTGCTCTTGCGTCAAGCAGCACTGCGTCAATCTGACCGGATTGAAGTGCCTGCAAAGCGGACGGCTGGTTCGCGTATTCTTGTATCTGATTGGCAGACGAAAGCCATTGCGCGGCTTCGGCGGAAAATGTGTCGAGGACGCTGCCCACGCGCATCCCGTAACCATTGATTAGATCCCGAGCTTCAGTGATGTTACTTGTACCGCTCCGTACCAGGATATTTTGACCGGGAAAATTCGAATCATCGTTGGTAAATTCGTTGTTGCCACCGACAGATGGTAGTAAAAGTGCCGTTAGAAAACGCTCGTCCGGATGCGAATATGAGAAATCGTCCCAGTTCTGGCCGGTCAATCGCAAAATTCCGGCAAATACGAGGATGATCGAAAGCAGCAAGACGGTACGGATGTATTTTCTTTTCATTTGGCGCCTTTATGCCATGGACTTAAATGCAAGTGTAATGCGACCTCTCATTTTCGCTCTCTAAACTGATACACCTTGCTCTTCGTCAGCACTTAATTATCACGAGTTCTGGCTTGTGAAGTCGTTCAAGCCTTTTTCGCCCAAAGCAGGGACACGGTACTATACATATGGCTTTCCATTATAGGCTTGCCTCTGCGTTTCACGGCCATTTGGGAACCATTCTCGCAATCTTGCGGAATACTCTTCTTGCTCGGGCCGGTAAATGAAGAGTAGGTCGCGATCCGAGTTCAATCTAAAGGGCTCCGTCTTGTTTCTGGCAGCCCGTAAGTAGCCAGGAATCTCTTGCACGCGCATGGCGCGCTGGGAAACGACCGGATCCGCGCCGGATTCAAGAGCGATGGCGGAATGAAGTCCCCAATCCCAACTTCCAACAAACGCATTTGCGTAGGCACCATCACTCTCGGCGAAACCACGCAATACCGATCCCAATTCAGAGTAGGGCCGAGCGCTAAGCACGTAACTCCGGCGAATTCGAGGAGAATCGCATGTAACAACACCCTTAGAATATGCTTCCTCATCAATCGGCACCACTCTGTCTACGGCCACATTTCTTAATTCAAGTCGTGATTCAATAGAAATTTCGAGAATCCGTCCGTCTCAAAAGCCGGCACTCGATATGCCATATAACTAAAAAGCACTTCTTCCGCTCCAAGATCGGAGAGTATCTCTTGCGAGCGCCCATTAGGAAACCATGCTCGCAATTGTGCGGCTGCTTCCTCGTCCTCCGACGAATAAAAGACCAGCACATCTCGATCAAGCTGCAATGCATATTCGCCTGACCTACGCCAGGCATCGTACAGAAAGCGTGGTAAATCCGGCAAGTGAGTATAGTTATTCCACAGATATTGTTCAGTAAGAATCGGGATCTTGATGTGGTCTCGTTCGAATGTTGAGCGACAGGGACAGTGCACAAAAAACGTGTTGCCATAGGCACCGTCGCTTTCGGCAACGCCTCGAAGGTAGCGTGCAAGGCTGGTAACAGGCGGAAGGCTACTATGGTATTTCAGATTCCATTCAACGAAAACAGTTTGCGTGTTTTGCTGATTGGCTAGCAAGATGACCGCAGCGCACAAGATTATCGCAAGGGATCTTCCGGCTACATTGTTAAACGTTTGCCACAAATGAAAAGAGATAAGCGCGAGCGGATATGCGGCCAACAAATATACCAGCGCCATCGCTCCACTGGTCCGCGTATTAGACGGATTCTCTATGACAGCGGCAATTGATAATGCGGAAGGCATGAGCAATATCAGAAGCGCTAACGGCAAAAACCAAACAACGGTATCGCGCGACTTAAGCATAAACACCAGCCACGCGGCTGCACCGACGATCAGGAATGCTCCCGTATATACATCCAGGGCCGGTTTACCGGGCATGCTATGGTGCCAGCTTATATCGCCGTTCCAATGAAACATGTGGAATACGTTCTTGATATTGCTCATGAGCTCCGGAATGTAATTGCTGAATCGCCCAGCTTGATCTTCCGGCGTGGTTCCGTATCCAAACACTTTTGTCCCTTCGGTCCACCAGAACATTTCCGGGTCGTCAAGTGACAGATGAAAGTAGGGAAGAAACACCATAAAGGCAATGAACGCGAGCATCCCAAGATGCATTAGGTACTTTAGTCGCTCGCGCCAGGCGATGCGCCGAACCATGATCGCGAGCAAGATTCCTGCAACGATGACAATTGGCATAAACCGCATAACTTTGTAGGCATACAAGCCGAATCCAAGTGCCAAAGCCAATAGGATATAATCGCTCCGCCGGTTATGGCGCATGGCGCGCGCTAACCAGATTAACGTAAGGGGCACGAAGACGGGCATCAAAGTTATACGTAATGCCTCGCGTGCAAGAATAGCATGCCAGTAGCTGACCGCCACGAGGCCAGTCAGCAGAAGTCCGACAATAATGCCCAGTTTGCGCCGCTCATCCCCAATAATCTCGATGCCAAAGAAGAACAGAACAGGTAACGAACACAGACTGAGAAATGCAGCAAGTAATTTGAGCGTAAAATGATTCAATCCTAGCCCAGGCAACGAGGAAAAAATCAGCATAAAATACGTGTGAAGGGGATCGCGACCTTCTCCCCACCTGCTGAATTGGATTGGATAATAGTTTTCAGCGAAGACACGGTGGGCGTCCTCAAGTATCACTGTTTGGTCGATGTACATTTCGCGCGGCAATGTTTGCAAGTTGGTCAGGCGAAAGGCAGCGGCGAGGATCATAATCAATAGAAACGCAACGATGACCCAAGTGTACTTTTGCCACTGAAAATTGTGCCAGGCAACTATTCGACCGCGCGCCCAGCTAATGACATTCCATTTCAAAGGGGAAAACACGAATCCCCAGAGCACCGCGCTGGAGACCCAGAGAAGCATAATTGGCGGTTCTATGAGATTGCCAGCCGTATTCGTCCAGACATGAGCACTAATAGCAATTGCTGCAATGCACAGGACAATCCGGGTATCGCTGATGTCTCGCCAAGAACGCGTGGTAAACGCCGCCGCCGTGAGCTTTGTTTCGGACGGGGATTCGCGGCCTGCTATCTGCCCTGTAAACCCGGCATGATCAGTAAATCGGATCCTGATGCGCCAGTACGCCAATTCAATGAAAAGCCAGGCGAGACCTGCCAGAACAACTCTGCCGAATGCGAGAGCCAACAGGTCCATCACAGTGTCTCTTCCTGCCGACATCGATTCAGACAGCAACAGCCCTGCGTTCGAGCCTATCAGCAGTGGCAGGATACGTGCCAACCAGCGAACCTGCCCAAGACGATCATGACCGCGCCACCAAAACTTGATCTGTTGCCGATTGTCGAACGCTTCTGCGAGCAACCAAACTATGAGTGCCATCCAGAGCCACGATTCACTGCTTGCGAAATCTCTTTTGTTTTGCCATTCTGAATTACCAACAACAGCGAAGGCTACGGCGACGAGGTACGCAAGGAGCTTGACTTGCTGAATCCAAGTCGAGCGAGTGGGCAATTGAAAGCGAAAATGCAAAGTTACACCCGCAGTTTCAGACTTTGTAACCACGAGCATTCGTCTGGATTCCGGTGTTGGCTCTCGCACCAAGCTTCCTCCGTTTGCGTTTATCCGCTTGCCCGATGATCTTGGGCAAAAAACTCGTCCCAGCGAGATTCGCCCAAGGAAGGCACACGATACAATAGGAATCTGTCCTCGGGATGATACGATTGCACGAGTAATTCGCGACCGTCCGGGAACCAATCTCTTAACTGCTCCCGCGCCTGCGCATCCTGAATATTCAGTAAGAACAATAGATCTTTATCAGGTACTAGGCGGAATTCGTCCCTTCTGTGCACGGCATTTTTCAGTTTCAGCGGCAATTGTTCCATTGGCCACCCATCATTAGGCCATAGAGGGAAGCCGGCCTCTATGCCCAACGCTCGATAATCCCACCAAAAGGCGAAACCAATCGAGAAAACGTTCCCGATTGCGCCGTCGCTCTCGGCGAAACCTCGTACGATTCTTCCGGCCTCGCTGTGGGGAAACGAGGGCCCGGCATAGGCATCTGCGTAGCGCTGGAAATAGGTCGCCGTATTCCGTTGATGGGCAAGCAAAACAATGGCGAAACAAAAGACCAATGCCAACAACATTGCCTTCCGCCGGGAAAAGCAACGCATTATCTGGAAGGCCAAAGTCGCTATCGCCACTGCCGCGACAAGATACACGGCCGGCACGGCGCCAAGCGCGCGCGAATTGCTCGGGTTAGCCTCGGGATGGGCGAGGGAAAGAGTTGTTGGAAGGAGCATTATCAATATTAGAAGTGGCATGAACCAAATCACGGGGTCGCGTGACTTGATCATACGCACCAGCCAGGCAGCCGCGCCTAAAACAAGAAACGCTCCTGTATAGACATCCATAACAGGATACTGCGGCGCGCCATTGAACCAGCCCATATCGCCCTTCCAATTGAACATGAGCAAGGCATTGCGCACATTGGACATCAAGACGGAAAAGTTGGCACTCAGCGCGTCTTCCGATTCTTCAGGCGAGGCGAATGCCAAATTATCACCCAGAATCCGTGTTGTTGTGCGCATCCAGAAATGATTGGGATTCTCCAGCGAATAATGCAGCAAAGGTAGAAAAACCATGAGCGAAACAAAAACCAGGATGCCGAGGTGGATCAGGTATCGCAGCCTTTCTCGCCAGGAAATCTTGCGGACCACGATGGCGACCGCCACACCTGCCACGATGAGAACCGGCAATATCCGCACTGCCTGATACATATACAAGCCGAATCCCAGCACCAGACCCGCCTTGACGAAGTCGATTCGTCTATTGTGGCGCATTGCGCGCGCTAGATAAATCAACAGCAGCGCGGTGACTATCGGCGTCCAGGGGATTCTCAAGCCTTGACGGCTGATGATGACATGCCAGTAGCTGACGGCGACCAAGGCGCTCAGCAGCAGGGCAACTACGACGTGATATTTGTCGCGCTTTTCGCCAATCAGCTCTATACCCATCCACAGCAAGAGCGGCAAGGTCGCGATGCTTTCGAGAACCGCCAGGAGCTTTAGCGTATAGAAATTAAAGCCGAGCCCGGGCAGCGATGCCAGCATGGAAAGTAGATACATCTGTAGCGGTTCGCGGCCGCCATTATTGGGGAAGAAAATCTTGTATTCACCGGTGAAAACGCGGTAGCCATCTTGAATCTTTTCGACATGATCGCTGGTCATTTCCCGCGGAACTGTGTCAAGATTACTCAAACGGAAGCTGATACCGAAGATCATGATCAGCGCAAAGATTGACAAAACCCAACGATATTCACCCCATTTGATGCGCCGCCAGACATCTATCCGGTCGCTGATCCAGTCCAACAGGTTCCACGTATATGGTGAAAAGACAAATGCCCATCCGAACGAGTTTGCGATCCACAGCACTATGTAAGGAGGTGCTATCCGATTGCCGCTGGTATTTTGCCATAGAAGCAAGCTAGTCAGGAGCAAAAGTAAAACCAGGGCAAGCCGTCTTCGTGTAAAGCCTCGCCAAGACTCAGGGTTCACTACCGGTAGCTGCGATTCCGCAATCAACCTCTTCGCATCTGATGAAATCTGCTCTGCTTCATCCGTGTTAGACCTTCGCGCGCGGATTCGCCAGGCGATGAAGTCGATCAGAAACCAACTGATTACACCGCCCACAAATCGGGCCAGCCCGAAAAGCAGCAAACTCAGAGAAAGCTCTGTCTCGGCGCTCATTGATTCGTAGATCGCTTGAAGCGACAATAGCCAGATCGCGAGCGGGATGATACGCGCGATCCAGCGCATGCGGGTTAACGTATCGCTTCCCATCCACCAAGCCCACAACTCGACATGATGTCCAATCAGCTCGGCAATCAGCCAAATGAAGAACGCCGCCAGGAGAAATGGCGTTCCAACATCGAGCGTGTTCGCAGGTATACGGCGTACGCCTTCTGCGCCGAGCATTGCGTTAGTTCCGATCAGGGCGCAAATGACGGCGACGGCATAAACAAGCAACTGTAATCTGTTCGCCGTAAAGACGGATCTCAGTGAATCACGCCGCCCGACAGTCGCCGCGAATCCGGCGCCAGATCGCGATTGCTCGCCAACGGACGGGGCCGCGTGTTCAACTGATGCTTGCCGAATCGGTTCCGTTGCGGAGAATATACGATTCAATTCGCGAAAAGTTTGCCGGGGCTTACGCAAAAGCCTGAGCATGACTTCGAAAAGCGAAACGTTTTCAAAGCAGACTTGCTCGCTACCGGACGGTGGCCCGCTAGAGGCGAATTTGTCTTCGGAGGCTACGAGCGGAGGCCCGTCGGCTGGCGCGGAGCCGTGGATTTGCTGATCCTGTGATCGGGTCTCGTCATCCGGTAACTCATCGCACATCTTACGCCCCTCCTTTTCGCATCAAGTTGCCCGTGGGCTTATTGGGGCACAGCCGTCCATTCACGTGCTGCCCAGGCATTATTCCCGTGCGTATTTGCGAAAAACAGCTTCAAAGCGGTCGACGGTGCGCTCATACGAGAAGCAATTTGCGATAAATTCCTTTGGCTTGATATATTCCGCGCGATTTTCCAACACCTCAAGTGTCGCTGCGCCGATAGACTCCCAATCGCCAGATTTTGCCAGTTTTCCCATTCCCGTCACTTGCACCGGAACTCGGCCTCCGTAGATGTCTGTCATTACCACAGGTGTGCCGCATTTCATGGCTTCTCCCAACACTGCGGGGAAACAATCATTATTGCTTGGCAACACTAATACATCGCAGGCCGCATAAAAATCCGCCATGGCCTGTTTGTCTCTGATCAATCCCAAAAACACCAGTTGCGACCGATATTTTTCCACCAAGGCCCGGTGCCGACGCCAGGTGTCTTCATAGTTGATGTCATATTCACCAGCGAAGACTACTCGCGCGTTGGGATAGCGACGATTTATGACCTGCAGGGCAAGAATGAGTAGATCCGGGCGTTTCTCGTGGGCAAAGCGTCCGGCAAATCCTATAACCGGTCCATCCTCATTTTGCCATTTCTTGCGAAGTATAGCAGCGTTTGCCATATTTGGCTGAGGTATGGAGATCGGCGGGAAAACTACTTCCAGCTTTTCGCGGAAAGGTCGCAAATAATATGAATTCTCTGCATAGTCGTCACTGTAGCCAATGATGCATGGCGCCCGTTTCGCCATATAGGCATAAAACATGTACATGACGCGAACGATCACATCATTCAGCGCGCCCTTTGGCAGAAAGAGATCGCCATGATGCGTAGGTACGACTTGCAAGCCAGACATGCGGGCCAGAACGCTGACCAGCGCTGTTTCCAACATCGGCGTGTGGATGCTAACAATGTCATGGCTTCGCATGTGCTGCCAAAGGCGCCAGGGATACGTCGGCATCAGCATACCTCGGCTAAAGCGGATGGGAGCCCATATTCGAATGACGCGTACCCCATTGTGCATCACCGGTTCTCGCGGCAACTCGCGGCTGTGTCGCGATGCCAAAACCGTCACTTCATGACCGCGACGTGCCAGTTCCTCCGCGATCAACTGCACATAATATGTCAGTCCCGTTGGATGCGGATAATAGTACAGAAGTGATATAAGGATCTTGAGACTTCGAGCGCTTTTACGATTTTGCTGACTCATTGTGCGACGCTTACCTTGTCGAATCTTGCAATTGCCCCAGCTGGGTTCGCAGATTCCCCAACGACAGTCCTTCGTAAATCATACCAATGATTCCGACAGTCATAATCACCAGAACGTTTGTCGCGTGGTGGGCAACGGCAAACGCTGCAACAGTATCTAACTCGTTGTAACCCAGGATTGTGAAGGCTAATATTATTGATGCTTCATATGTTCCAATGTTACCGGGAACAAGAGGGATGGCAATGGCGAAAGACGCGGTGGCGATGGACAGCATGATAGCCACCCAGTCGCCGTTTTCAAAAAACGCCAGCATCAAAGCATAGTTGGTGCACAGCGAAAGCAACCAACTGATACCTGTCCAGAACAGCGCGTTGAGCATAGAAGCGGGTTCAAGAATTGGTGATAAACCGATCAAGAAATCACTAGCGAGCTTTTCAATCCTGGTCCGTCCTAGCCAACCGCTTGAAGCACTGATGCGGCTTACCAATTTCATAACAGATTCTCGTTGACGACCCAATACCACGAGTATGCCGAAACCACCAACCGCCAATACTCCGCCCAAAATACCTGCCTTTTGGATCTCGGCAGGCACTGGCGCAATTGCCATCGAAAGCATGGCCATTACTACCACTGCCAACACATCAAGCAAGCGTTCAACCAATATCGTGCTACCGGTATGCATCGCTGGAATTGCTGCATTTGCGCGGCTGGTCATGAATATGCGCGCAACCTCTCCAATGCGCAACGGCAAGACACCGTTCACCAGATAGGCGATATTCATGATATTGAAGGCGCGCTGAAGTGGCAATCGCTTGGCTAGCAGAACCCGCCATCGTTGGGCACGCGTGCCCAAACCTAGAAAATACAGTCCAAAGCAAGGCAAGAGATAACGATACTCGGCATTTGCCAGAACCTCGGCAAAGTCCGCCAAATCTAATTGTCTGAATATAAGGATGGCCGCGAAGAATCCAATGAAGAGGCCGAGTATGCTAGTGATTCTCTTTGGTATTCGGCTCACGGCGGAAACGTCCTCGATAGAGCGTTTTTGCTGCCCGGTTCACATTCGCCAGCCTGGATTTCTGGCCCCGGCCCAGTTGCATTAGTAGCAGGCGAAAAGTCAAATGTCCTCCGAGGAGAACGCACAACATTTAACCCGGATTTGCTTGGACAATCAAGGCTAGGCGCATTGCCCACATCCGAAAGCCGCCAATAGGACGCCAGCGCGTCAAGCAGAATTTCGCAAAACTGCGATTCCCATGCAAATAAAAAAAGCATTAGAATCAATGGGCACTGTGGCACTTGGTAAACTTACGCGCCTTCAGAATCGGCGAAGCGCAAATCCTCAGATTCCTTTTCCAACTCAACTACTGCGTCAGGTTCGTCTGCTAAAGACAGGTGCTTCCAGTCGCTTTCTTTGTCATCGTCCAGATATTCTTGCAGGCGCTGCGCGATGAACAAGCCATAGTCGTCCGTGACATCGGCGACGATGAGTTTTCGCCTGTTGTCCACCAGCTTCGCCCAGACGTGATAGCGCGGTGTATCGTAACCTTCCTTTTGGGACGCAGTGGTCTCTTCTGAAAATATCGAGACGACATTGTTTAACTCTATTTCGCGTTCTTGACCATAGCTTGGCAATGGTCCCCGCGATACCCGTATCTTGCTGGGATCCATCACGATATGCGTCTTGTTGTAGGCGATCAGAGCGACCCAGTACGCGGCGAAAGCCGCGCTAAGCGCAAATGCGATCGGCAATATGACAGGAATATTCTCTTCCACCCGCAAGCCAATCATTAGCAGTGCGATCGAAGCAAATACAATCGTCATGATCGCGCTGCTAATGAAGTTTTCGTTCTTGTCGAGACGGAAGTTGCTGCGAAAACTGATGCGGAGATCGTCTGCTTCATTGAGGTCCAAGTATTCCGGCTGCCCGGCCTTGCGCCGTTTGGATTTAGGTAAATCGCTTGAGAACGAGAATACATTGTCGCAACTTGTACATATTGCCACCAGTTGCTGGATATTGATGTCTGCGGCGGATACCGGCTGATTGCACTGCGGGCAGCTAAGATGCATGACGAATCTCTGTCAGCGAACTGCGGATACTATAGCACAGCAGCTTGACTTGCCGGCTGGCATTTCCTATAATCCATCTTATCTTGCGGGTATAGCTCAGTTGGTAGAGCGTCTGCTTCCCAAGCAGAAGGTCACGGGTTCGAGTCCCGTTACCCGCTCAGCCCCATTTTTCATACTGGCGCCCGCCATGCCGTGGGTGTTTTTCATTTTACCGGCATTGACCACTTACATAACAGGGTTTAAGATGGACGGGCTTTGTTCCCGTACTTGAAGACGAATTAGAAGAGGCACTCGCCTCACATTAGCTGAAATTGAAGGAGAACTTGACCATGGCAGAATTTGCTCTGGCTGCCGAAGTCCGCACGACACTCGGCAAGAAGGTCAGTGCCTTGCGCCGGCAGGGCCTGGTTCCGGGTATCGTTTACGGGCCCGGTAGCGAGCCGATCAGTGTGCAGTTTCCTTACCGCGCCATTGAGTTGACTTTGATGAACGCAGGCGGAACCAATCTGATCGATATCGAGGTTGACGGCAATACCTATCCATCATTGGCTCGTGAAGTTCAACGAGATGTCGTACGTGGTGACATTCTGCATGTGGATTTCCTCGCTGTGGATGCCAGCCAGCGGATCCGAGTTGAGGTGCCGATCTTGATGGAAGGGCGCAGCCCGGTTGTCGTCGCTCGCGAGGGTATTCTTATTACCGGCCGCAGTTCGCTAACGCTGGAAGTTTATCCCGACGATATCCGCGACCGCATCATGATCGACCTTTCGAAACTCACCGAGCTGGGTTCCGAGGTATTGGTAAGCGATCTGGAATTTGGCGAAAATGTCACAGTGCATAGTGATCCCAATGAGATGTTAGCCAAGATCGTCCAACCTCCTGCTGCCCGCGCAGAAGCTGATCTTGACGAGATCGAAGGCGAAGAAGGTGAAGAAGGTGAAGAAGGCGAAGAAACGGACGCCGAGATCGAAGCTGAATAGTTAGTCGAACACCACGAGAGAAAAAAGAAGAGGCGATGCCGATATGGATCGCCTCTTTGCTTTTTTCGCTTTTAATTTTGTCAGAGACTCTGCGCGCTACGCTCCAATGTCACGACCGTAGTAAATGTCGTGCATTCACTTAGCCATCGCTGCCATTTTGCTGAGACAAGTCTTCAGAATCACTGCCATCCAGCTCGTCCAGCGCCTCAATATCGTCATCGCGCATAATTGCTATACCCGCGACTTCGTCATCATTCTCGAGGTTCATCAGCTTGACGCCTTGCGTATTGCGTCCGGTTTCTCGAATCTCGGATAACTGCGTACGCAAGACGATGCCATTTTTGGAGATGAGCATGACCCCGTTCTTGGAAATGACCATGATATCATCGCCTTCGGTGATACAGCGGACGGAGACGACCGGTCCGGTGCGGCGGTTGCGCTTTAGTGTCCGCACTCCCAAACCGAATCTTCCTTGACTTCGGTATTGTTCCAGAGGAGTGCGTTTGCCGTATCCGTTCTGCGTGACAACCAACACATGGGTATGTTCGTCATTGACGACATCCATACCCACGATCTCGTCGTTTTCCGCCAGGCGCATACCCATAACACCGGCAGCTTGACGACCCATCGGGCGCACTTCGTCCTCGTGAAACAAGATGCTTTTACCGTTGGCGGAGGCCATAACGATTCTCTGGTCACCATCTGTCCACTTCACCCAACGCAGAGCATCGCCTTCGTTAACATTCATCGCGATTAAGCCGCTGAAGCGAACATCCAAGAATTCGCTGTGTTCCACGCGCTTGATACGGCCGTTGCTAGTCGCCAATACAAAGAAACCGTTGCTGTTCTCGGATTGTTCTTCCGGCACTGCCAAAACCGCGGATACCAGCTCATCACCTTCAAGCGGCAAGAAACTCTGGATGAGCAAGCCACGCTTTTCTCGCTGTGTTTCCGGGATTTCATATGCCTTTCGCGAATAGACTTTGCCCTGGTTACTGAAAAAGAGAATCGTGTCGTGGCTATAGGCGAAGAATACATCCATCAGCGCGTCGTTGTCTTTGATCGCCATCCCGCGCACACCTTTGCCACCACGTCGTTGTGCCCGGTAATAGCGCGCCGCCACTCGCTTAATATAGCCGTTTTCCGTCAGCGAAATGACCACGTGTTCCTTGCGGTAAAGGTCACCCTCTTCTAAATCCACATTGCCGTAGACTACGCTGGTATTGCGTTCGTCACCGTATTTCTCGGCGATTTCGGTCACATCATCGCGGATTAGCTGCAGGATCTTTCTTGGCGAGCCGAGCAGATCCTCAAGATAGTCGATTCGCGATTGCACCGAATCGTGTTCATCTTGCAGCTTCTGCCGCTCCAAAGCCGCCAAGCGCCGTAATTGCATGTCCAGGATGGCATTGGCTTGAATCTGATCCAGTTCGAAATCTATCATCAATTGCTGTCGAGCGCTGTCGACATCTGCAGAGCCGCGGATGGTTTGAATCACCCGATCTATGTTCGCCACCGCCTTCAACAATCCGATCAATACGTGAGCGCGAGCACGTTGTCTTGCCAGGTCATATTCAGATCGCCGCACGATTACATCGTATCTGTGTTCAATGTATATGCGCAGAGCGCGCTTCAAGCTAAGTGTTCGCGGCTCGCCATTCACCAGCGCCAGCATTTGAATGCTGTGGACACTCTGCAACTGCGTGAATTTGTAAAGTTGATTGAGAACCCGCTGTGGCTGAGCATGGCTCTTTAGCTCGATTACCAGGCGCATCCCTTGACGATCGGATTCGTCACGCAAATCGCGAATAGTATCAATGCGCCGCTCGCGTACCAATGCGACAATGCGTTCAATTATGGCGGATTTGCTAACTTGAAAGGGAATAGAGGTAAAGACAAGATTCTTGTATTCGCCGCGGCCTTCCTCGATTTCGTAAGAAGAACGTACGGCGACACGCCCTTTGCCAATGGCGTAAGCCTCTTTCAGATCGTCGCCAACGACGATCGTGGCGCCCGTCGGGAAGTCCGGACCTTTGACAAACTCCATCAGGTCATCGACGGTAACATCGCCGATATTATCGTAGTTGTCGATAAGGTGTGTTATTGCCGCCGCCAGCTCGCGCATGTTGTGAGGCGGAATACTGGTCGCCATCCCTACCGCAATCCCGCTGGCGCCGTTCAAGAGCAAATTAGGGAGTCGGGCGGGCAATACGGTAGGCTCTTCTTGTGTTCCATCATAGTTTTCAGCGAAATCAACCGTGTCCATGTTGATATCGGTCAACATTTCGCCGGCGATATTTGCCAGGCGCGCTTCCGTATAACGCATCGCTGCCGGTTTGTCGCCATCTTGACTGCCGAAATTGCCTTGCCCGTCCACCAAGGGATAGCGCAAGGAAAAGTCCTGCGCCATACGCGCCATGGCATCGTAAACCGCCTGATCGCCGTGCGGATGATATTTGCCCAGTACTTCGCCGACCAGACGAGCGCTTTTCTTGTAGGCGGTTCCAGGGCGCAAGCCCATATCGTGCATGGCAAACAGGATGCGGCGGTGAACCGGTTTCAGGCCATCTCGCGCATCTGGCAGCGCCCGCGCCACGATAACACTCATCGCATAATTGAGATAGCTGCCTCGCATCTCTTCATTGATGGTGATGGTGCGGATGTTGCCTGCACTGTCCTCTGAAGAATTCGCTCCAATTACATCCATATTTCGCAGCTAATCCTTTTGGGGTTAAATCAAAACGCTTTTATCGCGTCAATATACCTGCCAATATACCGGGTAATCCAAGGTATCACGGTAACTTGCGGTCTCGCGTTCCGCAGGCCGTTACGCTGCAATTTGCCTAAACTTTGCGCGCCCATTGAAACCTCTGCCTTTGGGAAAACCGACCGGCTCTCACAATTGCGCCAACGCAATTATTTGTATGAATTATAGCATAGCTCGGCAAAGCCTTCCATCGCGTAGCGAAGCAGGGAGCGGTGAATTTCGGAGTTACGGCTCATACCGCCTCAGTCCAGCTGGCTTGCGATGTCTCAAACCGCGAACATTTGCTCACCCCTGGTTAACCCATTGATGCTACGTTCTGTCCAGTGTGGATAAACAATCACAAGCAGCTGCAATCCTGACCGCAGGTCTGTTTGTCGCAAAAAGTTTTTTTCTGCGTCACAAAAACGACACAAAAAATTACCCCCGCCGCTATCGAGTCTGCCTGCTGAATCTCCCGCAAGCAAGCAGATACAGGGGTTTCGCACTATGCTCCGATGTCGCCCCGCGATTTTAGGCACTGCGATAAGGCCGATTTGGATGGTGATGTAAGAGGGTCTAATGGGGCTAGTACGCGGACTTTGAGAGGATATTGCGAGGGTATTGCGAGGATTTTGCATCCACGATTCTCACCTCTCCCGTTACGCGTAACAGCGGCGCGTTGTCAGTCCGAATTTGCTTTAATCCACGCGCCCACGCATACGATAGTGGTCGGGGGTTTTGCACAAGCCGGAGCGAAATCTCGACGGTCAGTTCGAATTGCGCCTTGTTCAGATTTGCCGCTATCAAATAAACGGAGTTATTAAATTTGAACAATTTATCACGCGGATCGCTTGCGCAAATCATACTACAAGGCTAAAATGCTGTACAAAAGCGACAAAGAACCTCTGGGAATGTTGCACATTCTGCAACACGGCGGGTCGCTTTTTTTTTGAATCGTTTTTTGTGCTTTCAAGGAGGAAAAGCATGGATCAGGAGAAAATGAAGAGAGGGATCATTCCGGGTATCATTGCCGGATACGTTTTTCTCGCTTATGTCGGGGCGGGCGCGGAGCTCGTCATGGAAGAAGGTGTCGCAACTGGCGTTCAAATGAACAGTGGCATGATAGATATGGTTGGCGGGATGATAGGTGCCGGTGCCTTTATCGGTTTCATCTTGCATATCATCATCAGCCTGGTGATCGGTGCCCTTTATACCGGTTTGTTTGTAAAATACGTGGACTTGGGCAACCCGCTGATGAATATCGCCGTAGGCGGTTTGATCTACGGTCTGATCTGGTGGATCATCGGCGGTAACATAATCATGCCAGCGGTTGCAGGCGGAGACGTGTTGCAACTCTCGATTGGACCCAGTTTCTACGGTCACATCATCTTTGGCCATGTACTCGCCTTCCTCGTGGTCTTGAGAGACAATGCCATGGGCATGGACGACGACGACGAGTAAAGGCGAAGAATTTCGCAAGCAACTATCAATCAAACCAAATACAGCATAAAATTGCCGGGGCAGCCGAATTCTTTGGCAGGCCCCGGTTTTGCGTTTGCTCCCACGTATTTCTTCTAGGTCGAAATCTTGCTTGGTAACACTTTTCGCCCAAGGGTAGCCGCGTGTGAGTATAGGGTATTTGATATTTATCAATAAACTTTCCGCTGCTTTGATTGAGTTTCCAGTTGCCATCGAGGCTCCAGCCCAATAGCCTTGTTCTTGAAACATCCTAGTTGGCTCGTTTCCACACACCGTCAACTAGATTAAACAGCACGATGCGTTGCTCTACCCCCGCGCCCGCCTCCACATTTACCGTAATCCGCAATTGAGGAGAGCCATCCGGCCCTTGCCAAATCAGTTGGTCTACAACGTCAAGCACGCGTTCCGGACGGTTGTCTTGGAATCGCTGCCGAGCAATTTGCTGGGCTGCCGCATCGCTTGTATCGTATTGACTCAGATACGCTTGTTCCTCGCGATCGGCAAGTAAGTTCGAATCCGTATTCAAACGCCATTTGATGAAGTCGCGCCAATCCAGCTCGGCATCTTCGATCGGAACCTGAATGACCTGCCGCAGGATAGACATGTCGGCCTGCGGCGCGAACTGTCTTAGCATCGTCATGATCCTGCCTTCGTCGTAAACAGCAACCAGAGACTTAACCAGCGATGTGCCACTGTCTACACCTTGGAATTGGTCCGCGAGGTAGGAGATAACCGATTGCCGCAGATAGACGACATCGTGCGGATTCATCACAAGCAGATCGTTCGTCTGCAAATCGACCAGTCGCTCGGCCAGCGTCTCGGCAATCTGCCTTTGCATATCCACGCCAAAGGGAATGTCCCGGCGCGTGCGTCCAACATAAGGTGACAAGACTAGCAAGGTCAATCGATTGTCGCCTGCCCAGGACAAGGGCTGCACTGCATCTGTCACAATAGACGCATGGAGCGTCGGAACGCTGCCACAGTGTAGAATCTCACAACCCTGCCGCCACCACTTGCTAATCGTTTCGCTTATTATTGTGGCGCTCGTTTCGTCCGCCGCGCCATAGTTGACAACCGTCGAATCGACCTCGATTCTTCGCGCTTCCCCCCAGAAACCATAGTCCGGCGGAACATGCTGCCAGACTTGGGCATCGCGCAAATAGAACCAAACTTGAACATATGGGACGCCATTGATGATCTCTTCGACCATGACGCGTGCTCGCTGCCCATCGCTTTCCAGATCCAGCACCTTTCCAGTCAGGACGAGGTCATCCCGTGCCATCAAATCGCTGTAATGACGGAATGTCGCTTGCTGTCTCTGTCGCCACTCTTGATTCTCGCTATCTTGAATCTTGAGATAGGTAAAAACATCGCCTATACGCAGGGCGGCCACTTCCGCGCTTATGGTCTCCTTTAGCAACTGTTCCATTTGCAACTGTATATCCAGCAGACGCTGTCGGACAAAAATCACGCCTGCCGCGCTAATCACTATTAGTAGCCCGATCAACAACAGCAGACGCAGGAAGTTTCGCCGGCGCGCTCGCTTTGACTGCGGATCCTCGCTATCCGATTTGTCGATCTTCTGCGATTCGATATTCCACTCTAGTCGAATGCGGCTCATTTAGTCACTCCCGAACCACGGACTAAGAATATATCTCCAGCCTGAATGTTGCTGACAACTCCATCTTCATCGGCTACGAGTAAGCTGCCATCGGGTGCCACGTCTACGGCCAGTCCAACGATATCTTTGACCTTGACGCGTTGTCCCAAATGGTTCAGGCGAGATTTCCAGGTATCAAAGAGCGTTTGTTCGCCAATGCGAGCATACCAATAATCGATACGCTGCAACAAAATCTCAAGTAAATCCGCTCTATCCAGCTTCCGGCTTAAGTGAGTTTCCAAACTGATTGCCTGATCGCGAAGCGGCGAATTGCTAAAGTCCATGCGAACATTAACGCCGATCCCAAGTAAGACACCGACAGCTTTGTCCTCTTCCCAAACGGCTTCAGGCAAGATGCCGGCCACTTTCTTGTCCTTAACGAGTACATCGTTGGGCCATTTGAGACCAAGTCCGCCGCAGCCCGCCGCTTGCGCCATTTCGTATACGGCGAGGGCGCCGACCATTCCCACACGCGCGACGGAAACGGAAGGTGGGCGGAGGATCACCGATACGGCAAGTGCGACATCCGGCAGCGTATACCAAGTGCGTCCTTTGCGTCCACGACCGCTGAGCTGTTCATTGGCAATGACCGCCGCGCCGTCTGGAGCCGCGTCCTGCAGCCATTCTTTGGCAATGTCGTTGCTGCTGCCTACCGATTCCAAATAGCGAAAGGGACGCTGCAAGCGGCGCTTCAGGATATCATGCGAAAGTGTCATTGGCCCTCACTTTTCGTCTGGATTCTTTGCATTGTAACAGACTCAGTCTCACCTATAGAATATAATGATTGTAGGTCTATGGCGCTCGCTTAACTGTTAGACGCAGTCACGATCCTAGGCTCGTTTCTTGACAGTGGGTGACGTGCTGGCAGCCGTGGAGATGAAATGGATAACCTATGGACGCCTTGGCGCATGGCCTACATTAAGCGCGAGCGAGACGATGGCGATCGGTGCGTCTTTTGCGCGATGGCGGACGGGTCAAGTAATGGTGCCAGCGTTCATGTAATTGGCCGGTCTTCCCACTGCTTTGTCACGATGAACAGCTATCCCTATAGCAACGGGCATGTGATGATTGTTCCCAACCTACATGTTCCCTCGCCCGAAGAATTGCCGACTGAAGCGCTTTCTGACTTGATGATGATGACCAATCGCAGTCTGCGCGTACTGCGGCATGTCTGCCAGCCCTCCGCCTTCAATATCGGCGCAAATATTGGTACCGATGCCGGCGCCGGAATAGCAGCCCACTATCATTTTCATGTTGTGCCGCGCTGGTCAGGTGATGTCAACTTTATGACCAGTATCGCCAATACGCGCGTTATTCCCAATACGCTGAAAAATCTTTACCAGGAATTGAAAGCGGTTTGGGACGAGCTCTACAATAGCGACCGCGCGGAATCGTGATGAAACGCTTCTTGCAACAGGGCCTGTCCCTGCCGGGCGCAGGTATCATCATAGCCTTCCTTATCCCCATTGTGGGGCTCTTGCCGATGTTCGGAGAGGGTTTGGCAAATGCCGCCGATGCCCTTTTTCATGCTCACCGTATATACGCGCTTTCTCAGATGATCGAAGCGGGCGATCTGTACCCGCGCTGGATACCCTGGTTTCATCTGGGATACGGCTATCCGATATTTAATTTTTATGCCCCGGGCGCCACGCATATTGGAGCTTGGCTGCATTTGGCCGGCTTCTCGGTGCTGATGGCCTACAATTTGACCGTGGCGCTGGCTTGGTGCGCCGGCAGTGTCGGCATGTATCTGTTGGCAAGAAACTTTCTTCCAGCGAAAGTCGCCTTGCTCGCCTGCGTCTTGTGGGTCTACTCGCCGTCGCGTTTCTATGAATTCTGGTGGCAGGGCAGTCTTGCGCAAATTGTGGCTACATCACTTATCCCTTTTGTGTTTTGTGGCTTGTATCGAACGCTAAGGGCGCCAAACCTGCGCAATAGCCTGCGGCTCGCGATTCCCTTCGCCCTCATCGTTCTAGCGCACACGCCAACAACATATATCGTCGCGCTATTTGTGTTGCCCGCCAGCCTGATCGCCTGCCTGACTGCGGATTCGCGAGGCAAATCCTGGCGCCGCTTGATCTACTTCGGCATCGGTTTCGCCTTGGCACTTGGATTATCGGCGATATTTTTGCTGCCGGCGCTAATCGAGCTTCAATATGTTCGGATCGGCAGCGAATTGCCAGATACAGTAGCTTTCCTGGCACAGCGCTTCCCCAGCCCGGCAGAAATTGCCAGCCTTCCGCAAATCATTGATCAGACAGACGCTACGCTTATCATGCCACGGAGCTTAGGCTTGATCGGCATAATATTATCCGGATTGGGTGTGCTTGCCTTGCTGAAACAGCGCCGATCGGCATTGGCGCTTCTGCCGGTCGCGGGATTGGCTTTTGCCGTATTCCTGATGCTTGAGCCATCTTTGAATTTCTGGTTAACCATCCCCGGTTTTCGCAATCTTCGCTTCCCGGAACGCATATTGCGTATGGCAGCCCTGTTTGTCGCTTTGCTCGGCGCTTGCAGCGTGATGCTTGTGCCGCTTCGTTGGCGAGTGATAGCGGTAGCCCTTGCGTCCGCCTTGGTGATCTTTCAGGCGCTGCCATCGATGCATCCCCGCGATGATGACCGGATATGGGATCGCATTGCGGCGCTGGACGAGATCGAAATGGAATTCGCCGAACACAATTGGGGCACGACCTCCTACAACGAATACTTGCCAAACTGGGGAAACGCCATTCCGTTCGATTTCCCCCGCGATGCCGATGCCTATGTTAATAATCCCCTGCGCATCCGGGTCCATGCGCCAGACCTTGCTCGGCGTTCAGGTCGTGTCCGCGTCCGCTATCTGGAAAATAATGTTATTTGGATAAAGATCATAGGAGAGAAAACGGAAGTACGCTTTCGACAGTTTTATTTTCCCGGTTGGCGGGTGACAAGGAATGGCGAGCCCTTTGATTTTGACGCGGATGAAGAATTCGGCTTGATAAGCGTGCGCTTGCCCGAAGGCGAGCATCTGCTGCGGCTGGATTATGTCGGGACAAGCATACAACATCTAGCTGTGGCCATCACCTTGATAAGTATCGCCATTTGCATTGTGATCCGTTGGCGGGCCACGCCACCCGTGCCGTTGTTCGATGCGCCTCCTGGAACTATCAGCACGGGCAGCGCGCTTTTTGTCTTGGCTGGACTGGCCTCTTTTGCCGTTTTCAACACAGCCTGGCTGCAAGAAAATGTCTTTCGCCAGAAGTCCGATGCGGATTCGCCTGCGAACATGGTTTCTCGCCTGGATGTCACCTTTGACGATACTGTCACGTTGCTGGGATATATGCTCCAAGCTAATTTCATAAGCGAGCAGATTCCGCTTGGCATTCGGCTCTATTGGCGGCTAACGGGTGAGGCCAAAGCGGAGTATCGTCCTATTGTGCAGTTGGTCAATCTGGGTGTCAGCGAAACCTGGGCGGTCAGCCAACCAGCGAATTTCGAAGGGGGAAAGATCACAGGTCTACGGCCGGATCAGTTCATGTCTGACCTGCATCGTCTCTCGCTGATTGAAAACGCGCCTGCATATGCCGGTCGCATTTCGATTCAGCTGGCAAGGGAAGATAAGTCCGCCTCAATCGTGAAAACATCGGACGGCTCGGACCGGGTTTTGCTTCCGGAAATAGTCGCTATTGATGCAAGCTCGCCGTCATTCGCTGGGCATTCATTGGCGATCAACTTCGGCGGCATGCTGACCTTGCACTGCATGGAAACGCGAGTATCGACAGATCGAATGGAGGCCACATTGTGGTGGGAAGTCAAACAGCAGCCTTCGGCCGATCTAAGCCTGTTTGTACACGGCGTTACGGAAGGTGAGCGAATCGTGCGCCAAAATGACCATCCGCCCTTGCCCGGCTATTATCCGACATCGCTCTGGCGCTCCGGCCAGCATTTGCAAAGCGAAATATCTCTCGCATTGGATTCGTCAATCGCTGCGGTGTATATTGGCTTATACGATCCCCGCAACGGGGATCGGCTTCCGGTCTCAATTGGCGATACGCGAAGTGAGCGTGTCGTGCTGCCATTGGAGAATGCCACTTGCGATTCATGACGGGCTTGCGGCGGCCAGACCTGATCCAGCTGATGCTGATTGTCTGTGTTGCCGCCGCTTTGCGATTCCATCGCAGCGATGTCGTGGAGTACTTCCATGATGATGCCATGCTGACGACGCTGGCGCTGGAGCTGGTGGGCGGATTTGGCATTCCAACGACAGGAATCCTCTCGTCAACTGGCATACCCAATTCTCCGGTAAGCGTGTATATCATGGCGGTTCCCTACAGCCTATCCGCAGACCCGCAGTTCGCCGTGCATTTCGTCATGTTGCTCAATGTTATTGGCGTCGGGCTGCTCTGGATGTTGGCTAGAATCCACTTTGGGCTGCGCGCCGCCTTTGTTGCCGGAATGGTATACGCCATCAATCCCTGGGCGGTTTTGTTCAGTCGAAAAATTTGGGCACAAGAAATCCATACGCCTTTTATCCTGCTCGGATTGTTGCTGCTTTTGCACGGATTTTGGCAGAGGAGAGACGGTGCCTCGCGCCGCTTCAGCCGCTCGCTGTCACAAACTCTCAGCCTGCCAATCTTGCTGTTTGGCCTTCAGATTCACTTCGCCGCCTGGGCTTTGCTGCCTGTGATACCGCTGATCATTTGGCAAGGCCGCCGGCAGATTAGTTGGCGTGCTCTTCTTTTCGGGATTCTCATGTCATTGCTGATTCTTCTTCCCTATGCCAGGGGCTTGTCGCAGACGCTCGACAGCGACCCCTACCGTATCTCCGATGCCATGCAGCGATCACTCGACAAGAGCTTCAGCCTCAATGCAGGATCGCTGGAAGATCTGATTATGCTGGCATCGGGTGTCGGTTTGGAAAGCTGGCTGGCGCCCGATCAGATGGAGGAGATATCGAGCCGATATCCGGCCCTGTGGTGGTTGAGCATCCTCTTGCTTACCCCGTTCGTCGTCGGGCTCGCTACTAGTTGTCGGCGACAGCCACAATGGACACCTGTGCTGATAATTTGGGCTTTTTTGCCTACGCTGCTGCTGGTAGTAAATTGGACGCAGGCCTATATCCACTATTTCATACCGTCCATCCCGGCATTTGCTTTGCTTATCGGCTTGGGTATACAGCACTTGCTGGAGCGGTCATCTGCGAAGCGATCGCTGCGCATGGCGATCTGGTGCTGCTTGCTGCTGATTTGGGTGAATCAACTGCTTTATCTGCGAGCAGCGCTCGATTACGTGGCTGAGCAGCATATCGATTACCCCGGCTTCACCACGCCGCTGAGCAAGCTTGATCCACTCCGTGAAAAGCTGCGTCAGGCCGACGATGTGGTCATCTTCAGTCAAGGCATGTCCTGGAATCTGCATCATGAAGTGGCAGTCTGGGATACCTTGCTCTGGGATGATGTAGCATGTGTACGCACTTTGCTCGGCGACGGATACGCAGTTTTCCCCGATCATGCTTTCAGCGTGATCATCGCGCCCGATGCGCCAGCGCAGCCATCGCATGAGCTTTATGCTACTGCCCAGCCTGAACACTTTTCGATGAGAAAAGGTAGCGTCGATTATGTCCTTCACCTCTGGGATCAAGCTCCGGAATGGACAGGCGCATCAATCAACGCGATTGACCCGGTACATTTCGACAACGGCGTAATCCTGATCGGTTATGCTGTGCGCGATGATGAGGTAATCCTGGATTGGCGCTTGCCGGGCCAGCATGTCGGTCACGACTTCCAATATAGTGCGCAACTATTTGATGCAGCAGGCCAGCGCGTCGCCCAGCTGGACGCAACGTTTTGGCATGGCCGCCATTGGTGCGAGAATGACAGATTACTTACATGGGGACCCATCGATGTAGAGTCGCGGGCCAGCAAGTTGACAGTCGCGATGTATCGCCTCGGTGCCGGCGTTCAAGCTGGCCAATTCTACAATTCCCATATACTTGACGAACTGGGAAATCCACAAGGGCAATCAGCAGAAATCCAACTCTAATCCTGATATTGTTCGCTGGAGGTGGCGGCAGCCGGCGCCGGCTCCACCGTCAGCGCGAATGCGGCAGTATCAGGAATGATATTGGATGGCGCCACCAGCGTTTCGCTTGTTTCCGCGGCAGCCGCTTCTGCGGTAAGCTGAATGGCTTCTCTATAGATGTCCCAAGGCAAAACGTACGCTGTGAGAAATTCTTCTCCTTCTTCAGTCTCGCGGCGGTATTCCGTTTTGGGATAACTCAGGCCATCGTTAAGGTACCAGCCCACCAGAACGGTATGATCCAACAGAGCCAGGTCTTGCGGAAACTTATGGTAGGTCGAATAGTTTTCGCCCCAGCGCCAATAGCGGGTTGGCAACCTGGGCGCTACATCCGCCTGTGAAACGATGTTGCCATCATCATCCACCACATGAACGAAAACCGTGTAATCCTCCAAGGGCGTGGCTTCCGCCTTCCAGCTTAAGATCAGCTCATTGAGTTTGGGATCAAGCAAGAAACTCTGCAAGAGAATTGATTCGTCGAAGTTGGGTTGAAGATCAACCGGAAGCTCTATGTGGCCAGTTGACGTTGTTTGCAGACGGGCGCTAACAACCGCGCCTATATCCAGCAAGACTGGCTCAATCGGTTCGCCTTTAGCACTTGTCGCTTCGATTTCAGCACCTGTGACAGTGTCTTGCCATTCGACCCGCAAATCAAAGGGATAACGGCCGCTGGCGCCAACGTGGATTGAAATGATGTATTCATCGGGATAGATTGCCCCTTCAATCCATCTGGACGTACGAAGCGTTCCCGCGCCCGGGTAGGTGGAATAGCGCCCGATCTGCTGATTCTTGTCATCAACCAGGCTCAGCATGACGCTATTGTCCCGAGCGGATTGGGCCAAGACCTTCCAATACAGATTGACGCGTATCTTGTCCCCCGGGCTGTAACGGCGGTCAATACGTTCATAAGCGATCAATGCGACATCGCCGAATTCGGCATAGACTTGACGGGCGTTTTGCGGCAGGGCATCCACCGGTTTCGGCGCGCTGTATTGGCTGGCTATCACAGTAAAAGGCGCCAATAATGCCACAACGCCCAGAACGCGCAATTGCCAGAGCATCGTCTCTTGCAACAATTCTTTGGGCACGGCATCGCCGGCGCGCACGAATTCCAAGTTAGGTGGACGCAAGGAGAACACGATCCACCAAACAATTTCCACAAAACCGACAGCGAGGACGGGGCTGATCACGCCGATCAATGGAAACAAGATACGACCTTCAGATGTGCGCGTTAGCGTACTCCAATAGAATACGCCTCCCCAAAGCAGGACAAAGGCGAAAAGCAAAGTTAACAGGTGGGACAACTCATATCGCGCGTACGCGAAGTCACTAATCGCCAGCAATTGCAATATCAAGAAAAGACAACCAATGACGCTGAAAAAAGTCATCAGGTCCAGCAGCAGGTAGAATATTGCCGTGACCTGGATATTTTGTACGCCAAACATGCCCCAGTAAGACATCCGGAAATGTTGGAAATCACCGAACAGGTTGACCAGGTTGAATGTCATCCCGCGGGGACCGGCGATATTCGCCATAGTTATCATGCCGAAAGGTTCGCTGTATAGCAGCATGTTACGGACATACCACCAGGCTGCCAACAATAACCAGAACAAAACTAGCGACACAAGATATGTGAATAGCCGTTTTCGGTTTCGCTCGCGGTAATAGACGAAGACACTTGCCAATAGCAAAACCGGCAGCAACACCAACGAAGTCAGTTTTGTGATGCTCGTCAAAGCAAAGAGCAGGCCGATTGCTAAGCTATATTTTAGGTTGAAACCGTAGCGCAGGCTGCGTAACAAGAGCAGAACCAAAGCGGCATTAAGAATCATTGCCAACGAGTCGTTGTTGACTGAAACGCTGACAAAGACAAACATGGGATTAAGCCCGGTGAAGGCCGCCGCGACAAAGGCAACTGTCGCGCGCTGTGGCGCGACATATTCGCCGATTTTGTAAACCAGCGCTACGGTTCCCAGGCCCAAAGCCAAACCGGCAAAGCGGATTATCATGACCACGAGCCCAGTACCACGCCAGATCGAGTCTGAGTCATCGTGGAAAATCAGATTTTTGTTGCCAAAGGAGTCCGGTTGATTGGCTGACACATGTGGATTTAGCCGACGATATTCATCCACATCGTCTATGTCAAATGGCAAGGTTAGCAATGCTGTCAAGGCATAATAGAGCGGGGGTTGGCTGCCGTGCTGCGCATAAACTGTTTCGCCGCCATCAAATACCTGTAACGGAAGATTGCCGGTTTCGCGCAGGTATTGCACATATCCGAAATGCCATAGCTCGTCATTCGCCTCGAACACAGGCGTAGCCAAGGCATAGCTGATCCCGAAGATAACGTAGAATAGCAGGATCCACTGCAAAGGGCTAAGGGGAAGGTCCAGTTCGTTGAACCATTTCAATGCTCGTATTGCGACGCTACTGAACCAGCTTGCGCTCGCTTGCATTCGGCGGATCGCCGGTCGTAATCGTCTCAACTGCAGTCGAATTCTCTTTCGCATGCGACAATTATACTCCCGATGACTACAGTTGCATTGCCCTTGATAGCCCTTCGCCTATCATAGATTTTCAGACGTCTGTTGAATTAGAACCACGCTAAGAGCGTTAAGCTTGGTGAGTTGGCCGCGTCAAGCTTAATCTCCAGCTTGTGCAAACAGATCTTTGGCATTTTCGACATAGCTTAGCGACTGGTGACGGAAGTAGGTATTATAGAGTTCGGCATAATGACCTCCACCAGCTATTAGCTGATCGTGATCGCCCGATTCAATGATCTGGCCCTGACGCAACACTATTATGCGATCGGCGCTGCGGACGGTGCTGAGCCGATGCGCGATCAGGATTGATGTTGATTGCGCCAAGATCAGGTCGATGGCTTCCTGGATCTGCGCTTCCGTAAAGGGATCTATGCTCGCGGTGGCCTCGTCCAAAATAAAGACAGAAGGCTTTTGCAGTAGCACTCGTAACAGGCTCACTAGTTGTCGTTGCCCCATGCTCAAACGTGCGCCACGCTCCCCGACATCGCTATTGAACCCATCGGGCAGGCTGTCTAGCCATTCGCCATTGCCAATGCTCTTTGCCGTCGCCATGATTTCGTCGAGGGTCGCTTCCGGGTTACCATATTGGATATTCTCCAGCACGGTGCCGCTGAAAAGAAAGGGCTGTTGCGACACTACTCCCAGCTGTTTACGATATGTCTTAAGATCGAGGCTGCGAATGTCTCGCCCGTCGATGAGAATCTGCCCCTCTTGGAATTCATAATAGCGGGTAATCAGCTTGGCGATGGAGCTTTTTCCGGCACCCGTATGTCCGACGAATGCGACATTCTCCCCAGATCGAATATCCAGATCGAAATTTCGTAGCACGAGTTCACCGTGATCGTACTGAAAGCTGACCTTTTCGAACTTTATGCGACCAGCCAAATCTGTCATCGGGACAGCATCCGATTGTAGGACGGTGTTTTCTGCGTCAATCAGAGCGAAGATCCGTTCTGCAGCGCTTAGGCCTTGTTGGAACTGGCTCCAGAAAGATGCCAGATTCATGAATGGAAACCAAAAACGATCTACACCCTGAATGAACAGGTACCAAGCGCCCGCCGTGATTGCGCCGGCAAAAACCGAATTTGCGCCGAACCAGACTATTATGGAAAGCGCAACTGCTGAAAGCACGCCCATGGTAGGAAATACCAGCGACATGACAAAGCCCTTGCGCAGATTGACACGGTAGCTCAGCCTGTTCACCAACGAGAATTCTTCGTATATCATCTGCTCTTGGCGGAAATTCTTGGCAACGCGTATGCCGGTTACGCTCTCCTGAATATTGTCGTTGACCACGGCCATAGCACGGGAACCTTGCCGCGTAACAATCCTGGCAATGACTCTGAATAACAACGCGGCAGCCACGACCAACGGCATCGTCAAGATCAGAATCATGGTCAATTCGACCGAGTAACCCAGCAGTGCGACAAAGAGGACGATCACCGTGAGAAACTGCGCAATGACATCGCTACCCAAAAGCATTACTTCACCGAACTCTTGGGTGTCGCTCGTGATGCGGCTGACAACCGTGCCTGTCTTATGCCGATCATAAAATGCAAGATCTCGTTCGATGGCGGCTTCAAAAGCGTCCTTGCGCATCTGCGCGACTATCCTGCCGATCACTACTACCGTAAAACGCCGTCTACTATAGTTGGAGACATATCCTGTAACGGCAATCACCGTCAATACAAGAAAGACTAAATTAAGTGCGCCACTTCCGTTGATCAGCTCGTCAACCGCTGCGCTAATGGCGACCGGACTTGCGGCGCGCATGATGCCCGCAACAAGGAATCCCAGTAAACCCAGTCCTACCTGGCGCTTATGCCCGCGCATATAGTCGCCAACGCGAGAGAAGAGATATGTATCTGAATAGTTCCGATCGTAGTTGTCGCCTTGCAGGCCACCAAAGATCGCAGCCATCTTAGTCTCCTGCCACAGCCGGACTCGGCGGCTCTTCGTGATATCGATCAAAAATATGCCGATAGGATTGCGAAGTTTGCATCAAGTATTCGTGGCTACCTTGCGCTACCACGCTCCCCTTGCGCATGACAACGATATGATCTGCCCAGCGAATCTGCGACAGACGATGCGTGATCAGCAAGGTGGTACGTCCTTTTGCCGCCGACCAAATCGCCCTTTGAATCTTGTCCTCTGTCGCGCTGTCTATGGCGCTTGTGCTGTCATCGAGAATGAGAATCGGTGGATCAGTTTGGAAGGCGCGGGCGAGGGCTAGTCGTTGACGCTGCCCACCGCTCAATGTCATGCCGCGCTGACCAATGACGGTGTCGTATCCTGCGGGAAAGTCTAAGATGAATTCATGCGCTTGTGCCGCTTTTGCCGATTCGATGATGCGATCAATATCGATCTCTTCCATACCGAAGCCAATGTTTTCCGCTACGCTGCGGCCGAAGAGGAAAATGTCCTGTTCAATTATGCTGATCTGAGAACGAAGCGCTTGCAGATTCCAATCGCGCAAATCAACGCCATCAACCAGGATTCGGCCTTTTCCTACATCGTAAATGCGGTTGATTAGCTTGCTCAGCGAACTCTTGCCCGAGCCAGTCTGTCCGACAATCGCTACAGTCTGGCCGGGTTCTACCGTGAATGATACGCCGCTCAAGACCTTGTCTTCACCGCTATAGCTGAAATCTACGTTTTCAAAGCTGATCGCCCCGCGCAGACTGTCTGCATAACCACGCTGATTCTGATCCAGTCTCGTCCTGGTATTGATGACTTCCAGGATTCGGTCGGCGCTGGCATAACCTGAAGCAATCCGCGAGGAAGTAAAAAGCGAAATAAATACCGGAAATTGAAATAGATAAATCAAGCCCAGGTATGCGATTACATCGCCTTCGGCGATCAGACCGTTTTGAAACATTGCTGCGGCATGTATCAGCGCAGCTACAAGGGCCAATCCAAATAGCAGAATCGACAAGTAGCGCGCCTCAAACTCGCCCTGATTGATAAACGATTCGCGGACGCGGTCCGCCAATCCAGCAAATGACTGGATTTCATTGCGCTCTGTCGCGGCACCCTTTACAACTTCTAATCCCTCCAGCGATTCCGCTAAACGCGCATTCATTCTCCCGAAGCTGCTTCGCACGCTCTGGGCGATCGGATGCAGACGACGTATGAAATACACTTGAACGAGAATATGCGAAACGATAAAGAGCAGTGGAATCACAATCAGCTGCGGATGAATACCTGGAGCGAATATGGCCGGCATGATGAGGAACATATTGGCGCCCGTTATCAGATTGAGGCCCGGATTCATCATCAGATTCATTTCGCGCACATCGTTGGTAACGCGAGCCATAATCTCGCCAACCGGCTGCAAGTCGTGATAACTCATGCTTTTACCCAGCAGGCTGGCATAAAGCTCATCACGGATATCTCGCTCAAAGCGCTGAGCAAAGACCTCGGCAGCGAAATTGCGCATGAATTGCAGGACCGAGCGTAGCACCTGCGACGCCAATATGAGCAAAACGCTGTTCATCACCAGCCGCATTGATTCGTCGTTCATGAGCCGAATAGCATCAAAGGCGCCTCCGACCAACCCCGGCACCACACCCGCCAGCAAGGCATTGGAAAAAGCGCCCAGCAACAACAAAAAAGCGGCAAAAGGATGACGCAGGATGTGCGAAAGTATGAAGCGGATCGGGCTCTTGTGATTCGTTTTGATCGGCGAGTCTACGGTAAATTCGGTGGACATGCCTCTATCCAGAATATTCCAGCCGGCGACAGCAGCCTAGTGTAATCGAATCCCTCTGAATGCAGAATATCCGATTCACCCGCGCACGCAGAGGAGGCATTCTTCGATTCATTCGATCACAATGTTGTGCGGCAAGATACCGACGGTCCCATTCTCGATCACATTTGTGCCGGAAACAGGCGAACGCTGGATTTCTCCTGATTCGGAGTCATAACGGTAAAGCAGTATCCAGATCTGATATTCGCCGGGCGCTATCGTCTGCGGCAGGCGCAACGCGCGATTATCCCAAATCGGTGTATCAGTAGACCAGGTACTTGTCAGCGCGAACCCTGCTTGTGGCGCAGAGTCGTGCCCTTTCGCAAGCGGAATCGCGCCAGCCGGATCCGCGAGGAACCAGGCCACGGTGTAATCATGTTGCGGCCGTCTACCCGCCTGCCAAAGCAGCGATAGTTCCAGCGATTCGCCCGCGCGATAGGTTTGACCCGCTGGCAAGCTAAACCCCGCAAGACGGATATGGTCCGCAAAGATCAGATCGGTCGCGAACTCACCAAAACTCAACGCAAGCGGGTTGGGTGCTTGGTGCCGCGTACTGTATTCCAATAGCCGTACCGTGATATCGGCGTGCCCTAACTCGATTTCGCGCAAGAGAAAGTAATTCAGCGCGAGATAACGTTCGTATGGCCGGAAGCTCCAACTCATGAACGGGCTGGTATTGGCCAGCAAAAAAAGGCGATCAAGCTTGTCGGCAAGGTGATGCAGTGCCCGATAGCTTGGCAATTCAAACCAGTCGTTGGGATTGCTCGATTGTAATTCTGCGGCCTGCAAATCGCTTGCGGCTTGCGCCGGGGATGCTGGCAGGATTATCGGACGCGGATTCGCACTATCGAGATGATTTAGAATGAAATTGTCATAGAGCCTGTCCGGCAGCAGCAAGACATCTCCGCTTTCCGACTCTTTTGCAAACTTGTCCAGAACATCGTGCAACGCCTGCTTTTGCGAACGGGTGACAGGATCAAGGTCATATACTCCGCTCAAATTGGCGTACAGCAGAGGGAGCCCAAGCATCAGAAGCAATGGCGTGAACCTGCGCCATCGGGTACGTGGATTTCGCGCTATCGCTCGCAACAATATAGCGGCCAGAATCCCGTAAGCGACGAAGCTTGCGCCCCAAATCGGAAATGCCGAGCGAATCCAAACAAAGTCAATTCCCAGATCCGACCAGCGTGATGGCAAAACCACCCAGCGAAAGTATTTCGGATTCGTCAGACCGGGTTCCCATTCCGAAAGTTGCATTGCTTCCGGCGGCAGCGTTTCGCCATAATGAACCAGACTCAGCGATATGGCGCTAAACTGTATCCAGATTCCATAAGCCAGCAGAACAACCCACACTAGAGCCAGGCGACGGTTCCTCTCGAGCAAGAACTTCTCCGCGATCGGCGCCGTCGCCAGCATGGCCACAGGAATCACGGGAAAAAGAAAACGCGGAGGCCAGCTCAATCCGCCAAACCAATGTGCTCCGGTTGTCAGGGCGTGCGCAAGCGCATATGCTGCGGTCAAGAGGCAAATCGCCCATACCAAACGGTGCTTGCCTTGCCGCAATAAGACGACAGCTCCGGCTATTGCCAACAATAAAAGCGGCGAGGTGCCCCACAGACTGCCGCCCGGGCTGAATAGAAAGACCCGTAAGGCATAGGACAAGTAGTTTTGTTTCGGATTCAAACCGGGGTACAGGCCGTGCAGGGCGTCGGCCACGGGTTCAATGAAAGCGAGCAGCAACAGCGATATAAGCAGGCCGCTCAGAAGAATTCGTGAAAAGCCGCTAAACGAAACAGTTCCCGGAAAACGGAGCCTTGGTGATGCAAATATAACGATCGCCGGCAAAGCGACTATTGCCGAGGATTTGGTCTCGACCGCGAGATACAGCGCCGCAAATCCTGCGATGACCCCAACGATTCGCGGCAGGGCTGACCTGTATCTGCTGCCTTGCATAAGATAAAGCGCCAGAAGTATAAAGCATCCGGTTAGGGATTCTCGGAAAAACGTTTGACTGTATGCCCAAAGGTTTGTCGCGAAGGCGGCACTTAAGGCCACAACGATTCCCACCATATCTGCGTATCCGAAGGCCCGCAGGATCAAGGTGATCAAGCCGGCCATAAGACCTGTGACGAGGATATTGAACAACCAAACCACGTGTGTGTTGCCCATGCGCGGGAGAAACTCAGCTAATTTGAGCAAGGGCAAAGCCAAATTCAGCTGAAGGCGTTCTTCGACATCAAATCCACTTAGCGGCAAGTTGTGGTGTTCGCGGACGCGCAACGGAGGCTTGAACCAGGTGGATTCGTCCATGAGCCAATCGCCAAAACGCGACTGGCTTGTCAAGGCGTCCATTGCTCGCAAGGTATCGCCACTTTCAATCCTCGCGCGATACGTCAATAGATACGCCGATGTCACGATGGCAAAAATTAAGAGGAAAACGCGCGCCTGATGATACCTGAGCCCTATGGGGTTGATCGCGGGCATATTACCGTTTTGGTCCCAGACGGTCGGGTTCGCCATACAAGCGCGCGAGCAGATTGGCAATCGCTTTCAGCACCCTCTGTTTCACCGTCAACTTGTCTCTGTAACGCAGACCCTCCCCGATGGTGGTAGCCCCGGCTATCCAGTTGCCCTTATCTATCAGCAGATAGCCCATAGCCTGCAAAGTCTCGCCATATAGACTGTATGCCCGGTGAGCCTCAAAGGTATCGGCTGCCTCGCGATAGCTGCGGTAAGCCTTATCGTTTTGGCCCAATGACCGGAAAATAGCGCCAAGGTTGCCCAGCGCCTTGCCATAAAGTAGGGGATTGTCCGCATTGTCAACTATGGGCAAGGCAGATTGCACACATTCTAGTGCCGCTTGCGGATTTCCCAATTCATTGTGAATGACGGCAATATTTATCGCTGTTTCGGCGGCCATAGCGCTTTGATCTTCTTGCTGGTAGGCTTCTTGAGCCTCCTGGAAAAGCTCCATTGCGGCATGACGATTGCCTTGCTCATAAAACTGCATGGCTTGTACACGCAATTTGTCTGCCTGCCTCATGGGTCAGCTCGCGTCGCGTCTTGCCTGATCACGCGCCGTTTGATGCCGCCTTGGCCTCGGAAATCGCGAGCAAGGCATGGGCAATTTTATGCAGCTCTTCGCTAGGTATGTGACTGAAAGCCACGGCCAGCTTGATCAATCCTAATGTCTTGTCGTCAGTTGAATATTGGCGTAATACTTCCGGCAAATCCTGGTCAACCTGCGCTGAGGCTGGGGCTTTTAATTCAGCTACATGCACCTCATTGTCCTCGAGAAAAAAATTAAGATCCCGATCTAGAACCTTGGCAAGTGCAGATAATTGATCTACCGGAATCCGGCGTTCGCCATATTCATATTGGCGAATCAATGCGACATCAAGCGATACCAAGTCGCCCAGTTGTTCGACAGTCAGTTGCTCGGCTTGACGGGCAGCGCGCAGCAATCCACCGACCAGCCGTTGTCGAAGCGCGACAAACTCGTCATGTTCCGTACCGGGTTTCAGGGTTTTGTCGCTAGCGTTTTCCTGCCAAAACTGGCTAACCGGGACATCAAGGTAGCTCGCTATCAACTCCAGTTGCGGCAAACTCGGTACTTCATCGCCGTATTCCCAAGCCGAAAATTGCTCCTCGCTTACCTGCAAATTGCTAGCGCAATCCTCGAGCGTACGCCCGGTCTCTTGTCGACTTAAGCGGATTTGAACGCCCAAAATCTTGGAACGGATTAGCTGCACCTCGCTGAATTCGCCGCTGCCATGATCTGACAATGATTCGTGTATATACGCGGTAGCTGCCGCCTGCGTGGGGGTCAGGCTCGCCATCAATTTCCCTTAGACTGTCTTTAATAGATTATAAACTCTACCAAGGTGGCAAGCAAGTTTATCGGCCTTACCGGTCATTCATCGGAAGGCGCATCTTCGCCGGGGGCTAGGCGTCCATGAGTATGAATCTTGATTTCGCGCAAATCGTTGCGGGCATTGATAGAGATCACAGTCTTGATATCCACTTCATCAGGTATCAGGCCCATTTCTTGCAGGGTCCAGATTGTGGTCAGTCGCGCGCTTAGATTGGGCCACTGATCCTTTGACCAGGAATAACGCTCTCGACAGAACTGCCAGATTGCTTCCGGCTGCTTGGCCCATTCGTATTTCTGGTATTGCTCCCAAATGATCTCGTCGTCAGTCAAGGGGAAGAGCAGGCTAATCATCGCTCGCTGTACTTCAGCTGCATCGCGTCCGTGATCCAGATTCACCCAGTTGTAACTGTATTTGTCGATGAAAGTGAAGATGCCGTAATGTGAAAATCTTTCAATTGTGCCAAGAATTCCGTCACTGTCATTGTAATACTTGTCGTATGTTGCCTCGAGGTCTTGGCTGGGCTCGTGGGCGTGTTCATCCTCATACTGCGCTTCTTCGCTCTGCTGCGCAAATGCTTCGGCTTCCAAATTGTAGGCATAAGTGATGAGACGCCGTATTCTGAATGGATCGACATTGAACTTGACCAGGGCTCCTTCTTCGATCAGAGCATTGACGCGATCGATTATGCCACGGGCGCGCGCCTTGTCATGTGCGCGTTGGATGCCACTATCGTAATCGGGACTGCTGGGTAGAATCGGAGTAGACGGGATGAGCTTCGCCGGATCCCGGCGCGTTCCGCCATAGGCATAGTAGAGCTGAAACAAGGTGATGATCAGGGCCAGGACGACGATAACGCCTAAGGCGTCGGTCTTCTGTGTGATAAGCACGATGCCCATGATATAGCTGGCGATCATGCCTCGTAGCCCGGCAAATCGCAGCGAGCGCGCTTCCGGCGAACCTGGTTGAATGCCACGATCTGCCAGCGCATCGTCGCGAACGAAGAATACCGTAGTGCTGGTTATGATGAAGGCGCTAACAAAGCCAAAAGCATAATAGGCTTCGACCACAACCACCTCACGAATCAGCGGTATAGCCAAAGCAGCGAATCCCCAGATCACGGCAATGCCGGTGCGATCGTTGCTGAAGAAACCCGGCAGTCTGCCCAACCTGGCCGCATTGGCAGCTACTGCCGCACCACCAACATAACCACCTCCTTGTGCCAACAGCAAAATTATCGCCAACAGCAAAGCGGCGAGAGACAAAATACCTTGCCCGTCACTTCCTTCCAAAGCGGCATTCAGAGATCTGGAGACGGCGATATCTGATGCAATTGAGGTGATTTCCGCCGCGCGCACTATCGGCGACATCACATCGCGCCCGCTGCCTTCCGCCTCTCGTCCCAGCAATGCTGCGGTTTCGGTATGCTCCAGTCGTTTGTCGTAGATGAGTTCGGCCGCTTCCAGATCACTGACGTGCACTTTGGCATCATCTTGAGTGACACCGCGACCAAATGTTTGCGCGGCTACGATTTCGTATTCGATCAGCAACGTGGAATAGCCTTCGGTAGACGGGATGTTCCACGCTTTTGCCGCGGCCAACTGCAGCACACCGGTAGCGATGAGAAAGACGGCTGCGAGCGTAAGAGCAGTATTGATGACTTTCCATTTGGGACGCGCTGCATGTTTTCCGCTGGCCGGGATCACCTCGTAACCGGAGAATCCTAACATTGCGCTGCTCATGGAACGGAAAAAGAATTGAAAGAATAGAACTGAGCCGATAGCAGGAACATCGTGGGCGGCTCGTACGACATGTTCGACCACTCGCGCTTCTTCCAACCGATGAACGATGCCGCTGGTCAAAAACGCCCATTCCGGGTTAGCAAGCGCGCTATAACCAACCAAGGTCAGGGCAAACATAGTGAAAACGGTGAAGGCCCCACCACCTAGCAGGAACAGGGGCACCGCGCGCTTCGGTCCCACTGCCACCAGCACGGCCATGATGAAGAAGGCGAACATCTCGGCGATCAAAATCCGGTATGGCGCGAATTCGGGAAAAAGCAGCATCAACACGTCAGCCGCGGAAATTGAACTGATAAGGATAGTGAGCACGGCATCGAGGAAAAACAGACTCGTCCCTACCCACGATAGCCAGCGCAAGCGCTGCGGACCGATCGCTTCCACCAAAGGCCCACTGCCACCGGCCGTCGGGCGAATATACGCGCCTGCTTTGTATGCCGGCACGATGCCGAAGAACAACATGACTGACAAAACTACAAATGCGATAATGGCAATGTCGTGGTGGCCGCTCGCGCCATGGATCGCAAGCAAAGTCTGATACGCGGCGACGCTGAAGGCATCGGCGGCGATCTCGAAGATCAACGCCAACACGCCAAGCCCACTACCGCCGAGTAGCAATCCTTCTACCATTAATTTTGGGAGTTTGCGTGTCGCTTCGCGATTTTCGACAGGGTCTATATAACTGCGCAAGGCCATGCGGGAATACCTCAAGCAAATGCGCCCAAGCGGCTGGCTGAAGGCTATCATATCTCCCGTGCAGAGTATAGAGAATCTCGCGCCTACTCGCTTGGGTCGGCAGCCGCTTGTATGCCATGAGGCGTATCGATAAAATCAACGAACAGGGAGCAACTCAAAGGGAACACAGCTTTATGCCCAATCGAGAACATCACGAAGTCAACCGGCTGTCGTGGAACGAAGGTACCAAAGCCCACAACAGTCACAAGGGCGATCAGGCAGCGTTTTTCCGCGCCGGCGGCAGCACGCTCTTCGCGGAGGAGGCGCGCCTGCTGGGAAACATCAACGGCAAGACCTTGCTGCACTTGCAGTGCAATTGTGGGCAGGACACGCTTAGTATTGCCAAACATCTCGGCGCCATAACTACAGGTGTCGATATCAGCGACGAGGCGATACGTTTCGCCCGTCAGCTCTCAAGAGAATCCGGAATAGCCGCCGATTTCCTCCGTTCCGATGTTTATGACTTCTTCGAGAGGAACAAACGGCAGTTTGACACCCTATTTGCGTCGTACGGCGCTGTTGTTTGGCTGTCGGATCTGGACGCCTGGGGGCAGGGCATAAGCAAGCGCCTTAATGACGGCGGTCGCTTTGTTTTGATCGAGTTTCATCCGGCTCTAACCATGTTCGATGAAGAATGGAATCTCAACTACGATTATATGGGTGGATCATTCGTTAAGTTTGACTCCGGCATCGGTGATTATGTGGCGTTGACCGGTGCCGCTGCCGAGACTGACGTCTTGGATCCCGGCATCCAAGACTTCGTCAATCCCTACCCAGGCATCGAATATCAGTGGGGGATCGCCGACGTGGTGATGGGGCTGATTTCTGCCGGCTTGGCCCTGGTTGATTTGCGCGAATATCGATTCTCCAACGGCTTCAAACCCATCGGCAATATGCGTGATTTGGGCGCCCGGCGTTATGCTATGCCAGATCACCTGCCACAAGAATTTCCTTTGATGTACAGCGTCGTAGTAGAGAAGCCCTGAATTCGAAGTCCCCACTTTGGAAAACCGCCTGGGCATTGCCAGCTTTATGCTAAACGTCACACGGGCTTTTGAGTATCCTCATCAAATTGCGCCATCTGTCGCAGCGCCTGCACTCGCATGTCATCTGTCAGCCGGAATTCTTTGCTAAAATACACTGATTCTGGAAAGCGGTAATTCCAGGCCCGATAGAAATCCGCTCTCTCTACATCACGACTCAAATTGCAATCGAATCGCGCCAGGTAGCTATTTGCCATGGGGCCATTATGGTTGTGTTGAATATGCGCTAGTCCCCAGGTGACGCCGCGTCCGTCTCCCTTATCTGCGAAAGCGTCCGGTATATGGGGTCCGGCAGCTGTCGGTGGCACGCTGACTTTGCCAACAACCTCGAAATTCAGGCCATCCGGAGCAAACTGTACCGTGTTCTTTTCTGGGCCCTCGTGGCTGGTGACGGCGACGATTCCCTCCCGATAGGGATAAAGAAAGGTCTCATGGCCACTGTTGGTGACGGGGTTCAGTTGCGATTTGACGAAGGGACCATGCGGATCATCCGCCATCGCGACGCCCCAGCCGACTCCCAAATCGTGCCGGAAGCCACGCCCAAATTGCACGCCTTTGTAATAGAGCCAGATCTGTCCGCGATATTTCAGCACATAGGGATCATGCAATTTGTGCGAATCCCAATCACCATAACTTGCGATGGCATCGCTGTCATCGTCGTCTCCGACGAAATCGCCACGCATTCCGGGTCTCAGCACCGGCTCTTCATGTTTGGTCCAGGGGCCGTCGGGCGATTCCGCCCAAGCCATGCCAATCTGATGCAGCGATCGATGTTTCCACACACCTTTGAGCACCTGATAATAGAGATAATATCTGCCATCGTGCACCAGGATATCCGGCGTGAAAACTGCCCGGTCGTCGAAACTACCCGCCGCGCCGCGAGCTAGGGCAATGCCACGTTCCTCCCAGTGGAATCCATCCACCGAGGTGGCATACCATAGATCCGCCATATCCCAATCCCAGGCCGGGCGCGTTTCCGTCGCGGCCGCTATGCCCAGCCATCTCTCGGCTGTCTGCCGCCGCGTATACCAAACGTAGTAGGTATCGCCGATCTTGATCACCTTCGAGGGATCTCGTCGCGTGACCCCCGGCTCGTCGCCGATGCCGCTTACGCGAGAATACTTAAATGCTGAGAAGAATTCGCTCTGCTGATCTTTGTACATGCCATAGTTTTCGTAAACGCGCTTAGTTGCCGCGCTGAGCGGCTTGGATGGTTGCCGATCTGCAGGTTTCTCGGGTTCATTGGTAAATTGCAACGGCCGCTTATTGCTCTCGTTCAGAGCAAGATCCGCGGAGAAATGAACTTCTTCAGGATAGCGAATGTTGCTCCGCCGGAAACCGGGACGCTCGAAACCGCGGCGCAGGTTGCAATCGAAACGAACGATATAAGAATTTCCGCTTTTCATCTCTTCGGTGGCGATATGTGACAGCCCCCAGAGTATGCCCTTGCCGTCATTGGTATCGGAGTAGGAATCAGGCGCAAAAGGCCCCGCAGCCAAGGGCGGTAAAAACACATGCGCCATCACTTCAAAGTTGAGTCCGTCTGGCGCGTATTGAATCGTGTCCTTTTCCGGACCATCATGGCCACAAATGGCCAGCACACCCTTGCAATAGGGAAAGAGACAGGTTTCATGTCCGCTATTGGTCACCGGATTCAGCGCATGTTTCACGAAGGGACCCTCGGGTTGCTCGGCAATGGCAACGCCCCAGGCGATCCCCTGCGCATATTTTGTGGTCCAACCCATGTGCTGGCCTTTGTAATAGAGCCAGAACTTGCCGTCGCGTTTCAAGACAAATGGATCATGCACTTTGTGACTGTCCCAGCTTCCGTATCGCTTTACATCGTCAGAGTCATCGCATCCTAGCCACTCTCCCGCGTCACCAGGAATGAGTACCGGCTCAATCGCGCGCTGCCAGGGGCCATGTGGAGATTCCGCCCATGACATGCCGATGCTGTTTCTTGAACGATGCACATAGGGATAATCGACTGACTGATAATAGAGATAAAACTTGTCTTTTGTCATCAATACATCTGGCGTGAAGACAGAGCGGCCATCATAAGCATTCTTGGGTCCACGACCTACCGCGATGCCGCGTTCCACCCAATGGAAACCATCATCCGAAGTGGCGTACCAAATCTCCGCCAGATCCCAATCGAACACCGGCGTGTCCCAGGTTTGTTCACGATGAGGCGGCATATTGCGGTTATCACGTTCCTTTACAGTCTTGCGGCGCGTATACCAAACGTAGTATACGCCGTCGATGCGCAGCACGGAGGTAGGATCGCGCCGCGTGATGCCCGCTTCCTTTCCGATGCCCGTTACTGGGCTGTATTTGAAGGTCGTGTAATAATCACTGGTTGAGTCTTGAAAACGTCCCCATTTGTCATAGAGACGATGCGTCGCCGCACTGAGCGGCATTGCGTCCGGTTTCACTTCGCTCGGCTCGCCCGGGAGCAGGGTCTTGTTGCTTTCGACTTTATTCATGTAATTATCTGTCACTCAGAACTAGTTCGGCTGCCTTTTCGCCAATCATGATGCAAGGTGCGTTGGTATTGGCATTGATGATATAAGGCATGATCGAAGCATCAGCCACACGCAAGCCTTCAATGCCGTGCACTTGCAATCTGTCGTTGACAACCGCCAGAGGATCATTGCCCATCTTGCAACTTCCGGCCGGGTGATAAATGGTAGTGGCGAAATCGCGGATATAACCGATCAAGTCATTATCAGAGTCGACACATTCTCCGGGCAGAAACTCTGTCCCACGATATCGATCAAACGCCGCAGTCTCCGCCAGCTTCCTCCCCAACTTGACGCTGGCCAACAATGCAGCCACATCGTCTTCATGACTCAGACAAGCGAAATCAATCGACGGCGCCGCCAGTGGATCAGCGGATTGCAGCTTGAGTTCACCGCTGCTTTTCGTCTTGACCAAGCCGGCCAATATAGTGAAACCGTGCCCCTTTGGGCTGTCAAAGCCGTGTCGCACGAACCAGTCCGGCCCAAAATGATATTGCAACTCCGGCGCGCGCGCATTTGGATCAAGACGCACAAATCCGCCGGCTTCACCCAGATTTGATGTCAGCAGCCCCATTCTCTTTTCTTTGTAGAGTTGTACTTGCTGTGGTTCGTCTTTGGCAACCAGGCTGACTGGCTCCTTACAGTGATAGGCGATAGGCACCTGCATATGATCTGCTAGATTCTGTCCGACGCCGGGCAAATCCATGAGCAGGGGTATGCCCATGCTCGCCAAGTGGACAGCAGGTCCGATGCCCGAGAGCAACAGCAATTGCGGCGAGTTCAGCGCGCCGCCGCACAAGATGACTTCGCGATTCGCATATGCAGTTTCTAATTCGCCTTTATGCATGTACTTCACACCAACGCAGCGCCTGCCCGAAAAAACGAGGCGCGTCACCTGGGCGAAAGGCAGCGCTGTGAAATTGTCACGCGGCAAGACCGGATGCAGATAGCCGACCGCCGCACTGTGGCGCTGACCGTTTTTCTGCGTAATCTGGTAGACGCCAAAGCCCTCTTGCTTGCCATCATTGAAATCATCATTTTGCTCGAAGCCAAGTGCTAATGCCGCCTCGACAAATGCCAGGCTTAACGGATTGACATCTCGCGGATCGGCCACATTGATAGGCCCCTTGATTCCGTGATGTTCTGATTCGCCTCTTTCCTGATGCTGCATCTTGCGGAAATAGGGCAAGACATCAGCGTAACTCCATCCCTCGTTGCCCAATGCCGCCCAGCCATCATAGTCGGCAGGATGCCCGCGCTGATAAACCATGGCGTTCATCGAGCTGGTGCCGCCGTATACTTTGCCGCGAGGCACATATTCGCGCCGCCCATTCAGGCCGCTCTGTGGCACTGTTTCGTATTCCCAATCGATTTCGCTGTGAAACAGCTGCGAAAATCGTGCTGGAATATGAATATCCGGCTCGTCGTCCGGTCCGCCAGCTTCCAAGAGCAGGACGGTCGACAGTCCGTCCTCGCTCAAACGGCTCGCCAGGGCACAACCGGCAGAACCAGCTCCGACAACAATATAATCTGCTTCCTTCATGCTGCGCCTCGCACTCTTTCAGTGGCCACTACGATAACAAACGGGAGTGGCAAGTGTCGTTGAGCTTGCCATTTCCAATCCCACCTTGATACTTCCTGAGGACAGGGCATGTCTGCTCCCCCCCGTACTTCAGTTAGCGACCATCGGCAATTCCTGCATTAAACCGCGTCCATATAGTCGCCGCATCCCTTGCCGATGATGTTACGCTCGGTTCTATGGCAATCTTATCGCTTTCCTCCATGTTTTACATGCATCCGACACGCTCCTGCCAGATCTCTATCCAATTTGGCGAAATCCTCCCCTATATCGATACTGTATCGATAGGTTATCGCTATATTTGCCCCTTTTCTCATCCTTTTCCCGTCCTTTTCCACATCACTTTCCGCGTCAAAACCTGTACCGCTCTCAGCAGATACCTCACGGATAGGAAATGTTTTGCGAAAGCTTGAGGCCGACACTTGTTATGTCCTCGAAGATTAGCACTCTCCAACAAGCAGCAATTTGACACGGTTTTGTCAATTGTCTACAATTGACAGATTGTATCGTATGCCTGTTTAGTCCGCTATCAGACAGCGCGACAGAGTCTTTTCAAAAGGAAACTAACATGCCAGAAGATGCACATCTGCCAACCGCATTTCCCGGGCGCTTGCCCGCCCAAATGCCAAACGACCGTCCCTTAAGCGCCGCCACCAAAAGACTCTACCAAATGTGGACGCCAGAGCAGGATATCGGCAATCCCTTCTATACTACGTTCAAGTATTCGCGGATTACCGGCATTGGCAAAGACGAGTCGCGGTTTTCGGTTTCGCGCCGCGATCCCTCCAAGGTGCTGAAGATCGGCGATTTCTATTATGTCTGGTACACGCGCCGGCGTACAAAAGTCAATCCGGTAGGGCGGGACAATATCGCAAGCGCCAACGACGAGATCCCCATTGTGGATTGGGATCTGGCCGATATTTGCTACGCCACTTCGCAAGATGGATTCAATTGGCGGGAACAAGGCGTCGCGGTGCCGCGCGCACCCAAAGGTAGCTACGGCGATCGTTCACTCTCCACGCCAGATATATTGGTCTACGATGGACGTTATTACCTCTATTACCAGACTTTCACGACAATGTGGCGCCAGAACGATTGTGTCAACGTCAGCATGGCGTGGGCGGATTCGCCGGTTGGTCCCTGGACGAGGCTTGATCGTCCGGTAATCCCGCAGGGTAATCCTGGCGAATGGGATGGCTGCGCCATTCATGATCCCTATCCCTTGGTCTATCAAGGTCAGATATGGCTGTATTACAAAGGTGCCCCGGTGGATAAATCGGCCGGCAATCTACTGCGTGCTCAAGGCGTTGCTATGGCAGACCATCCCGAAGGACCTTATGTCAAATCCGAGCTGAATCCGGTCAGTAACTCCGGTCATGAAACGATGCTATGGCCCTGGGAGGGCGGTATCGCGTCCTTATTGATTCTGGACGGTCCCGAGAAAAACACGGTTCAATTCGCGCCCGACGGATTAAACTTCGAGCCGAAAGCACATGTTACCTTATCTCCACAAGCACCCGGTCCCTTCTGCCCGGATGCCTTTGCCGATAACGGCGACGGGCGCGGAATCACCTGGGGACTTTGTCACATCAATCCGCTTGGCGGCGGGCCCGACCAAGGCTGTTATATCATACGCTTTGATTGCGACCTCAGCCGCGATGTGCAGCGGCCGGAATTCAAACGGAGCAATGTCAGATATAGTGAAGACACCTGGTTCCAACGCGCTATGGAATTGCCTGAGGATTGGAAACGGCGAATTCTCGAAGAACAAGAACAATTCGATAAACCGACGATCGGAACGTGAAGAAATTCTAACGGGAGGCCCACGCCTTTAGATGCACGATTAGCGTCCCATCCAGCCGCCATCAACAACCAGGATTTCGCCATTTACGAAATCCGAGGCGGATGAAGCCAGAAAGACGATTGGGCCCTTGAAATCTTCGATATTGCCCCAGCGCCCAGCCGGTATCCGCTCCAAAATCGCCTGGTAGCGCTCTGGATTGTTCTGCAGCGCCTCGGTGTTGTCCGTACGCACGTAACCCGGCGCGATGGCATTAACCTGTACGCCTTTTCCCGCCCATTCGTTGGCTAGCGCCTTGGTCAATTGTCCCAAACCGCCCTTGCTGGCTGCATAACCAGGGACATTGATACCACCTTGAAAAGTCAAAAGCGAAGCGATGAAAATGATCTTTCCGCTTCCGCGTTCCAACATCTTCTTACCGAATTCGCGGCTGAGCAAGAATTGGGCGCTCAGATTCACCTCCAAGGTACGATCCCAAAATTCGTCGCTGTATTCGGCCGCCGGATCGCGAAGGATGGTTCCTGCGTTGTTAACGAGAATATCTATGGACGGGTGATCAGTATTGACCTTGTTGATGAAACCATAGAGCTTTTGTCGATCGGCGAAATCGCAGCGGTAGCCGGCGAACCGTCGACCGAGCGCTGCCACCGCCATTTCGATTTGGCTTCCCTTTGCTTCCAAATTCGCACTTACGGCAACGATGTCCGCTCCGGCTTCCGCCAATGCCACAGCCATTGCCATGCCGATGCCACGACGAGAACCCGTAACCAAGGCGGTCTTGCCTTCAAGACGGAATTGATCCAGAACGTTCATTTACATCTCCAGTAGAATCTTCATAACTTGTCCGCCTTTTTCCAGGTCTTCAAAACCGGACTGCAGGGCGCTTAGCGGACGAATATCGGTAATCAATTGATCGAGCGGCAGCGTTGCTCTTGCTGCCAAGGCAATCGCATCGGCAAAATCTTGAGACTCGTAGACGCGTACTCCTTGCAAGCGCAGTTCGCGCCAGAAAAAGCGGAATAGATCAATCTGGGGTCTTTGGGCGAAGATGGCCACGATGACCGCTAAACCGCGGGTACGCAACAGTTCAGTCATGATCGTGGCGCCCGCCTGAGATCCCGAGACTTCAAACACAATATCAGCACCGGCGCTGTTGGTTCGCTTCTTGACGAGCTCAACCAGGTCCAATTCCTTGGGATTAACTGCCTCCATGCCCAACTGTCTCGCCATATCTACGCGATAGGGATTTATCTCCGAAACAACTACCTCAGCGCCCGCCTCTTGCGCCACTAACGCCACCAACATGCCAATCGGCCCGCCGCCCAGCACTACCACTCGGTCTCCCGGCTTTATGCCTGCCAATCGTACATCATGACAAGCCACCGCCAGTGGCTCGATCAGTGCGCCGTGCTTCAGCGCAAGATTGTCCGGGAGAAGGTGAACCGTAGTAGCGGGTACAGTCCAGTAACTCTGAAAGGCACCCGGTGTATCGATGCCCAGGAAATCTAGATTGTGGCAAATATGGCTATGTCCGGCTGCACAAGCGGGGCATGCGCCACAAGGTCCCAAAGGCATAACTACCACGCGGTCGCCAGCAGCGAATTCCTCGACGCCAGCGCCCAGCTTGATTATCGTGCCAGACATCTCGTGACCCAGCACGGCCGGCATGTTGACGCGCTGGTCCATTGCACCATGAAAAATGTGTAAATCTGTGCCGCAGATACCGCAGTGGGAAACCTCGATCCGCACCTCGTCGGGCCCGGGCTCAACCGGCTTACACTTGCCCAGCCTGATCGAACGGTTGCCTTCATAATATGCTGCTTGTGCCATAACTCTTTCCTGTCTAATTGCGAGCGCACTCGAATCAACTCAAGAGCGCGAATCGCTTGGTCACAGAATGGGCATTCGAAATAGCAATGGTGTTCTTTCTAAACAAACCGCTATGCCCGAACGAGCATTAGCTTTGATATTCTGTGCGAGCGCGGCGGACCTTATCGCTGCCGCCAAGCGGCTTTGGACTATTGAATATTGCAATCCAAGGCCTTTATTGCATCCCACTTGTTGCCCGCGCGGATCGCGTCCAGGATACGTTTGTGCTCACCATAGCTTTCCATGATATCATCCAGGCGATTATAGTGCATCAACATGCGCATCATGATAGGCTGCCACAAGGCGAAAAGATCCTTGTCATCGTGGCTCTGTATGATCGCCTGATGAAATCGTAGATCATGCTCGGTTAATTCCGCCAAATCGTTCGATTCGCAGGCAGCTTTTATATCGGACAGGATGCCGTCCCAAATTGCCAAATCATCCTCAGTGATGTGATCGAATATGCTTTCAAGCACGAAGGTTTCAATCTTTCGTCGCAATTGCACCACTAGCGGGCGCATTTCCACACTCGGGTTCTGCGCCACGCGAACGCCCTTGTTCGGCTCCAGAACCAACAGGCCTTGTTGCGTCAGTTGGCGGAAGGCTTCGCGCACCGGTCCCCGGCTTACTCCGAATCTCTCAGACAGATCGAGCTCACGTAAAGGATCACCCGGTTTGAGTTTGCTGGAAAGCACATCTTGCCGCAAATGCGCAGCGATCTGCTCGGGCAGCGTACGATAGATTTCGCTTGAGGACATCGCTGGTCAAACCTCTGGCTCAATTAAACGTGCAAAAACGATCTTGGCATCAACAACTGCAAGTAAAAGTATTGTTTGCCGCGAGCGAATTATTGCTTGTATGGATCGGCGGCATCGCGCAAACCATCACCGAGAAAATTGAAACTCAGAACCGTCGCGATTACAAAGAGACCCGGTATCAGCAACCAGGGGCTTTGGCTGAGGCTGCGGATATTTTGCGCGTCTTGCAGTAGTACACCCCAGCTGATGGCTGGCGGACGGATTCCGATTTCCAGGAAGCTCAGCGCCGTCTCCGCCAGAATCATTCCCGGAACCGACAGGCTTACCATCACTATCAAGAAGCTGGCAAAAGAAGGCAACAAGTGCTTTACTATGATTTCCATGTCACTCATGTTGGAAATGCGAGCTGCCATCACAAAATCGGCCTCGCGCAATTCCAGCAATTTGCCCCGCACAGCACGGGCCAGCGCGGGCCAGCTCATGATCGATAATACAATGGTGATGCCGAAGTAGGTTTCGATGGAAGACCATTCAGCGGGCAAGGCGGCCGAAAGCGCCATTATGAGCGGGATATGCGGAATCGATATGAGGAATTCAACCACACGCTGCACAACAAGATCAGTCGATCCGCCAAAATAACCGGATATGCCGCCAAAAAAGCATCCCAGACAAAAACTGATTACAACTCCAAGTAAGCCGATAGAAAGGGAAACCCGGGCGGCGATAATGGTTCGGGAATATAAACCTCGGCCGAGCTCATCCGTGCCAAAAGGGAAGTAAACCGCGGGTTCGTCCACGCCAACCAGATGAACATCTGTTTCGATCACTCCCAGGAGCTTGTATTGGGTTCCTCGAACAAAAAACTTCAAGTGATAGCGATTGGACGTCTCTTCCGTATAGATGCGCTGCAGGGTATCCATATCCAGTTTTTGATTCAATTCGTAAATAAAAGGCACAAGATGGAAATTGCCCTGTTCATCAACAAAATGAAGAGCTTGCGGCGGCGCTTTAGCATAACTGACGTGGCGCTTGTGATGATCATTAATTGCAAAGAACTCGGCGAAGATAGCCAAGGAATACAAGAAAACAACCACCAACAGCGACAACATCGCCAGACGATGGCGGCGGAACTTGCGCCACATCAGTTGCCATTGCGAAGCAAGGTAATAGCTATCACCGTATTGCGTGGCCACTGATTTCGGCGTCGACCGCCGAAAGCTCAATCTGCGCAACATTAGAAATCCTTGTTAGCTCGCCGCGCGTTCCATGCGAATGCGAGGATCCACCACCACCAGCAAGATATCGGATACTGTCGTGCCGATCACAGTGAGGATCGTGACGAACATAAGCAGAGTCGCCGTCAAAAAGGTGTCCTGCGTGATCAAGGCACGATATAGCATCGGCCCGGCCGTTGGCAAGCCCAGAACGATTGCTGTGATAGTGGCACCCGAAATCAGCCCCGGAAATACCCAGGCCAAGCTGCTAACGATGGGGTTCAAGGCAACGCGAACCGGATACTTGAACAAGAGCTTGACTTCGCCAACTCCCTTGCTTCGTGCGGTAATAACATATTGCTTGTTCAATTCATCGAGCAGAGTGCCACGCAAAACGCGGATCAATCCCGCGGTGCCGGCTGTGCCTATCACGATGATCGGAATCGGCAAGTGAAGCAGCAAATTGCCGATCTTCGCCAGATTCCACGGCGCATCTAGGTATTCAGGCGAAAACAAACCTGTCAAATTCAGTCCGAAGGACTTGAATCCCACGTAAAGCATGATCAGCGCCAACATAAAATTTGGTATCGCCAAACCTACGAATCCGATGATGGAAACGAAATAATCGCCAAATGAATACTGATTCGTCGCCGAATAGATACCAATGGGGATAGCAACCGCATAGGTGAAGATCGCGCTTACGATTGCGATAGTGAATGTCAACGCCAGGCGTTCACCGATAAGGTTTCGAACCGGTTGCTGCCAGTCAAAGGAGAAACCGAAATCGCCCTGCAGCACCTGCCCAAACCATTTGAAATAACGCGAATATATTGGCAGATCCAGACCATATTGCCGGCGCAAGGCTTCCACAATATCTTCGCTGAGCTGTTCACCGGAGTTCTGTTCCAGCCTGGCAATGTAGGTAGATAGGTAATCGCCAGGAGGCAGCGCAATAATCACAAAAGTAACGACCGAGACCATCCACAGCAGGAAAATCATATATATCAATCGCTGAAGGACATACCTTTTCATGGCTTGGCGCTCAGACTTTTTCGTCGCTTATAGGATGCATCTTTGCGCGTATAGAGGAATTGCCACAATTGTACCGATCGCATTGCAGATTGTCAACAATGGACACTTGACAATCTTTTGTAAAACTCGAGTTTGTCTGTTATGCTAATCGGCGAAATGTGCCCGACTATGCACTCAAACATTGTGTGACACTTGCATGTGCTGGCCGTCTCAGTCTGCGGCAAAGGCGTTGGATCACAGCATGATCATCAACTGCATCGAAACCAAACATTATCTTCTTCCGCTCAGCCATCCCATGACTGACGCCACGCACGGTATTATGACCCATTTTGAAGTTGTATTGGTCATATTGCGCACGGAGTGCGGACTTTCCGGTTGCGGCTACACCTACACCATTGGCCATGGTGGAAACGCCATTCTCTCCATCATTGAACGTGATTTGCAGCCGATTCTGCTCCAGATAGACTCAGATCGCATCGAAAAGATTTGGCAGATGATGTGGCAAGAAATGCATTATGTCGGTCGCGGAGGATTGGTTTCTTTTGCCATGTCCGCCATTGATATCGCGTTGTGGGATCTGAAAGGCAAAAAAGAAGGCATGCCTCTGTGGAAACTGCTCGGCGGTTATTCGGGTCAGGCACGCGCCTATGCCGGCGGTATAGACCTGCAGCTGGGACCTGACGAACTGGTAGAGCAGACGCATTGCAATTTGCAGGAGGGCTTCCGCGCTATCAAGATCAAGGTCGGTCGTGCCAAGCTGTCCGAAGATGTAGCGCGGGTACGCGCCGTACGCGATTGCATCGGTCCGGATACGCCGCTGATGGTGGATGCCAATATGCGCTGGACCGTCGAGACTGCCATCCGCGCCGCTCGCGAGTTCCGCGAATATGATGTCTATTGGCTGGAAGAACCGACGATTCCCGATGACTACAAAGGACTGGCGCGCATCGTCGAAGAGGGTGGGGTTCCGATTGCGGCTGGTGAGAACCTGCACACGATTTACGAATTCCGCCATACGATCGAAGTTGGCAAGGTCGCGTTCCCGGAACCTGATGTTTCTAATATCGGCGGCATCACAAATTGGATGCGCGTGGCAAAACTTGCCTATGCTCACAATCTTCCGGTGACCACCCACGGTGTGCACGAAATCCACCTGCATCTTCTCGCAGCCATTCCCAATCCGTCACTTTTGGAAGTGCACAGTTTTGGCCTGGAACGCTTCATGAAGAATCCACCCGTTTTGCAAGACGGCATAATGCGTGCGCCCGACACACCGGGCCACGGTGTCCAGTTCGAATGGGAACGTCTTTGTGATTTTGAAGTGAGTTGAGTAAATTTGCCCGGAGACAGAAGAGGAATCGCGATGAAATTTTCAACATTGGACAATTTATAATCTTCTTTGATGGTTTATACACTTGGAAGTCAGTTTAAGGCTGCGCTACAACACGTCGGCATCTTCGCTCCCAGGTGCTAGCCTGGCGAAAGGAGGAATGACCACGAAAAGCATATTTTCAATCTTCTTCTTACCGATGCATCATTTTAATGAGGATAAGATCCATGAAACGAAGCATACTTTTTCTAGTCCTGATCACGACCATAGCTCTGCTATCGTCAGGCGCTCTTGCACAAGATATGGGCGAGCGCGTTTACCCTTTCCAATACGCCGATCTCGACGCCTATACCGCCGCAACCGGCAACACGATTGATAGTTACGGCGAGGCACCCATGTTGGCAGGAAGGGTTGCTGCTGGCGAATTGCCGCCCGTTGAAGAGCGACTGCCTGCACAACCTGTCGTGGTACAGCCCCTCGAAGCCGTCGGAGAATATGGCGGCGAATTGGCTGGGCCATCTACTAATCCGACCTGCTGCGGTTGGGACGCTCTAGAGATGCGTCTGCAAAAGCTGCTCACCATCGATACCGATCTGACGGCGATTATCCCGAACATTGCGCAAGCCTTCGAGATTTCTGACGACCAGACCACCTTTACTATTCATCTTCGCGGAGGGCACAAATGGTCGGACGGTGAACCCTTCTCGTCCGAAGACTTCCGTTTCTACATTGAGGACGTTTTGGGCAACTCCGACCTGACTCCCAATCCCGGTGGACCTTGGGCCGCTAACAATGTACTGCCGGAATTCGAAATCATCGACGAGACGACAGTACGTTACACCTATGAGGAAGCTCGTCCCACTTTGTCTATCGCCTTGGGCAGCGAAGTCGGCAACCGTGGATTCCGCCCGGCTCATTACTTCAAGCAATTCCATCTCGATTACAATCCCGATGCCAACGTGCTCGCAGATGAACTAGGTTTTGAAGACTGGGTGCAGATGTTCAATGGCAAGATGAGGCCTTACAACTTCACTTGGGACCTCGGTTCGGAAACTGATCCCTACGCCCCGACCTTGAACACCTTCGTCTTTGCCAGCGAAGACTCTTTCGGCAACAAATTCTACGAGCGCAACCCTTACTTCTTCAAGGTCGATACTGCCGGAAATCAATTGCCCTATACTGACAGCTTGCGTCGTATCCTGGTAGAAGACCTGGAGGTACAGGATCTCAAGGGTATTGCCGGTGAATACAGCCACTACGGATGGGGGACGCTTCTGAGCTTCCCGACTTACCGGGAAAACGAAGAAGCTGGAAATTATCGCACGGCGCTGGCAGAATACAGTCGCGGCAACGAATATTCGATTATGTTCAACTTCACCACAAAAAACTTGCCCTTGCGCGAGATCTTCTGGGATATCCGTTTTCGTCAAGCTATGTCGGTCGCCATCAACCGTGATGAGATCAACGAATTGGTCTATTTCGGATTGGCTAATGCACAGCAAACATCGCCGGTACCGTCTTCGTTGTTCTTCGAAGATTGGATGGCCACTAACTACGCCCAGTACGATCCCGATCTCGCGAATCAATTGCTGGACGAGATGGGCTTGGACCAGCGTGACGGCGATGGATTCCGTCTGCGGCCGGATGGCGAAACCCTCTTCCTCAATTTCCAGGTCTCAGTACCAGAAGATGCCTGGCAGAATATCGGCGAGCTGGTGACCAGCTATTGGAACGCGGTTGGCGTTAAGACAAGTTACAAGCTGATCGAAATCGGCTTGTATACTGAATTGCGCAATGGCAACGGTGTCGATTTGGCGGCCTGGGGCGCGGATATACTCGATATCGGCGAAATGGCCAACGGGCTTGGCAACTTGCGCCCGCATTGGGGCGCCCGCGGTTCCGGACATCTCTGGCGTCAATGGCTGCAAACTGACGGGGAAGACGGCGAAGAACCGCCACAAGAAATCAAGGACCTGTGGGCACTCGGTGAAGCCTTCCTGGAGGCGCCATACGGTTCAGATGAGTGGTTGGAAGTCGGCAAGGAATTCTACCGCAAGACCTTCGGCGGTCTCTATCAGATTGGTACCATTCAACGCCCGCCGCAACCGCTCTTGTTCAAGAAGAACCTCAAGAACACCCCGCCCAACGATACGACCGGTCAATGGAGTTGGAGCTATCGTCAGTGGGTCATGTTCATGCCTGAACAGTGGTACTACGAGGGTGACAGCTAACTAGCTTTTTCAGCGGAAGTATGTCAATAATGTGGGGGCTGGCGAACCTTGTCAGTCCCTTACATTCTAAAGAGGAAAGGAATCCATAAATGATTGTACGAAGATTATCTCTGATTATGTTGGTTTTGTTCGTGGTCAGTGGTCTTGCCTTTGGCCAAACCATCAATGAAAAGACTTACCCGCAACAATTCGCCTCGCCCGCAGACTACGAAATCCTGTCAGGCACAGCCATTATGTCTTATCAGGAAGCGCCAATGCTGGCTGAACGAGTGGCCAGCGGTGAGCTGCCTCCTGTCGAAGAACGTTTGCCGGCGAGACCCATTGTTGTCGAACCGCTGGACGCAATCGGCTCCTATGGCGGGGAGCTAGCAGGCCCATCAACCAGCCCGACATGCTGTGGCTGGGATGTCTCCGAAATGGTGATGCAGAAGCTGTTCACCATCGACACCGATCTACAGACGGTCATTCCCAACATCGCCTTTGGCTATGCAGTTTCCGAGGACCAGAAACAGCTGACGATCTTCTTGCGCGAAGGGCACAAGTGGTCGGATGGCCATCCCTTTACCGCGGAAGACTTCCGTTTCTGGTTCGAAGATATTCTCTGGGACGAAAACGTTACCGCGGGCATTCCCGGCGAATGGCGTCCTGGTGGGCAAAAGCCGTTGCTGGAAGTCATTGATGAAACGACGGTCCGCTATACTTTCGCGATTCCGCATCCCTCAATGATCGTGCGCATGGCGAGCAATCCGCGCCACCGCGGTTTCCGTGCGGCACATTACTTCAAGCAATTCCATATCAATTACAATGCCGATGCCGATGCCTTGGCAGCAGAAGCGGGTTTCGAAGGCTGGTCGCAACTGCTCAACGCGCGCTTGCGTCCTAACACGAACACCGGCACCACAGCCACCGATATAATTCCCGGGATCCCGACTTTGAACACCTTCATGTACGTTAGTGAAGATTCCTTCGGCAACAAGCGCTTCGAACGCAATCCCTATTTCTTCAAAGTCGATATCGCCGGAAATCAGCTGCCTTACGCGGATAGTTTGCGGCGGGTTTTGGTCGAGGATTTGCAGGTGCAGGATCTGCGCGCTATCGCCGGAGAATACAGCCATTTTGGTTGGGGCAAGTTGCTGAGTGTGCCGACCTATCGAGAAAATGAGGACGCCGGCGGATATCGGACGGCTCTGGTCACTTACAATCGCGGCAACGAATACAGCATGATGTTCAACTTGACCCATCCCGATCCGGTTATGCGCGATATATTCAATGATGTTCGATTCCGTCAAGCCATGTCGCTGTCGATCAATCGAAGCGAGATCAACGAATTGGTCTATTTTGGATTGGCAACGCCCTCGCAATCGGCGCCTACACCCGATTCGAACTTCTATGAAGCCTGGATGACCGATTATTTTGCCGAATACGATGCGGATCGTGCCAACGCCTTGCTGGACGAGATGGGCTTGAATGAACGTGATGGCGATGGTTTCCGCCTGCGACCTGATGGCGATACGCTCTTTATCAACATGCAGGTGGCTGTGCCCGAAGAAGCCTGGGGCAAGATCGCCGAACTGGTTGCGTCTTATTGGAATGCAGTCGGTGTCAAGTCACAGCTGAAGCTGATCGAACGCGGCTTGTATACCGAGCTTCGTGGCACCGGCGCCCATGACATCGCCGGATGGGGATTGGACATTGTTGATATCGGCGAGTTCTCCGGTGCCATCGCCAATATCAGACCGAATTGGGGTGCCCGTGCCGGATCAAAAGAGTGGTTCGATTGGCTCAACAGCGGCGGCGAACGTGGCGTCGAACCGCCTGATGACATCAAGGAACTATGGGATATCAGCCAACTCTGGTTGCAGCAGCCTTATGGTTCAGATTCATATCTGGAAATCGGCAAGCAATTCCACGATATGACCTTCCGCGGCTTGTATCAGATCGGCACCGTGCAGCGTCCGCCACAACCCTTGCTGTTCAAAAAGACGCTCAAGAACACTCCGGCTAACGACACCGAAGGCCTCTGGAGTTTTAGCTATCGGCAGTGGGTGATTTTCATGCCAGAACAGTGGTATTTCGAGAATGACGCCTAGGCTGATATCGTAATCGCGTCGATTGGGAGTGGCATGGCGGACTGGCCATGCCACTGTCTCTCTTGATAGGGGGAAACGGGTCATGTCAAAAAGCGCTGCGATGAATCGCTTTTACCTGCGCGACGAAAAAAACTCCTGGTTCACCAAATTTCGCTATTTGCCTGTTCCGGGCTTGGGTTACGAAAAAGGCATCGTGCGGCGCGACCCCAGCTGTATAATCCGTTTTGATAATCTGTTTTATGTTTGGTACACGCGAGCTGCCCATCATTGTCAGCCGGTCGGGCATGACAAGGCGACCGATGTCTTGCCCGCCATGCCTTGGGATTTGACCGACTTATGGTTTGCGACATCGCCCGATGGTTATGTCTGGCAAGAGCAGGGTATCGCGATTGAGCGGGGTCCGACCGGCAGTTACGACGAACGCAGCGTGTTCACGCCGGATGTACTCGCACACGACGGCCGCTATTATCTGGTTTATCAAGTGACCCGAGCTCCGACATATCGCTCGACACCTGAATCTATTGCCATCGCCTGGGCGGATCATCCCGCTGGACCCTGGACCAAAAGCCCTGCGCCGGTTATCGAGCCTGATGAATCCGGTAAGGTCGATTTGCGCGCGCATCCCGAGCAGGCTACTGTTCAGGGCACCTTTGACAGCTTGCGCGTTCACGATCCGGCGCTGCTATTTCGTGATAATCAATTCTGGCTCTACTTCAAGGGCGAAGGTATCGGCCACAGCAATATGGATTCCAAATGGGGAGTGGCAATGGCTGATCATGCCATGGGCCCCTACACAAAATCGCCATACAACCCCATAACCAACAGCGGGCACGAAATCATGGTCTGGAATTACGATGGAGGAGTTGGTGCCTTGTTGACCCGCTGTGGACCGGAAAAGAATACGATTCAATTTGCAGCGGATGGTATTAACTTCGAACCGAAATCAGCGATCATTGCCCCTCCGGATGCTGCTGGCGCCTTGCGCGTCGAGCAAAGCGAGAATTCTGAACCGCTTTCCGGCCTCAGCTGGGGTTTGAGCCACGTCACGCGCTATAGCCCCCATGCCATTCAGCAGGGCCACGACGAGTTGGGGCTGGCTGGTATTGACGACCCATGGGATTTCATCATCCGCTGGGAACGCCACGACCTGCCGCGCGGCTTTGTTTAAGGCGCGCATTCTTGCGGAGCGAAAGGATGCCTGTGCCTCCCAATGTCATCTTCATCATCACCGATGATCAAGGCTATGGCGATATTGGCTATCACGGCAGTCCACAACTGCAGACACCGCATTTAGATGACTTTGCGCGCGAATGTGTGCAGCTCGATAATCATCATCACGACCCGTTATGTTCCCCGTCACGCGCGGCGCTGCTAACTGGGCAATACGCCAGTCGCAATGGCGTTTGGCACGTTATCCACGGCCGCCATCTGCTTGATCCCGAGGCAGTCACGATGGCAGATATCTACTCGCAAAACGGCTATCGGACCGGAATGTTTGGCAAATGGCACCTCGGCGACAACTATCCCTTTGCCCCGCAATATCGCGGCTTCGATGAAGTCGTCTGTCATCGCGGTGGTGGAATAGGCGAATTGCCCGATTTCTGGGCCAACAATTACATTGATGACGTTTACTTCCGCAATGGCGAGCCTGTGCAATACCAAGGTTATTGCACCGATGTCTTTTTTGAGGGAGCAAAGCAATTTATCGCGGCTGACTCCAGTCGCCCATTCTTGGTATATCTGGCGACCAACGCCATGCACGCGCCCCATATCGTGCCAGAGCGCTATTCCGCGCCCTACCATGCCCAGGGCATAGAAACAGACCGCGCCAACTTCTTCGGCATGATCGCCAACTTCGACGAGAATATCGGCGCGCTTATGCGAAGTTTGCAAGATCTCGGCCTCGATGAAAACACGATCGTGATCTTCACCTCGGATCATGGCACTGCGGCCGGATACGATCCAGCTACAGGCGACGGCCACAATGCCGGAATGCGCGGCAAGAAAGGCTCGGTCTTTGAAGGCGGTCACCGAGTCAACTTTTTTTTGCGCTGGAAGGGCAATTTACCGGCGGAATATAAGATTCAAGCACTCACAGCGCATATCGATATCCTGCCGACCTTGATAGATCTTTGTAATCTGAAGAATAATTCGAACGGGGCCTTTGATGGCGTAAGCCTGTTACCACAGATTCATGACCATGAAACGGACTTGCCGGAAAGATCTGTCTTCGTGCATCTGCAGCCCGATCAAGCGCAAAAGTGGCATCATTCAGTTGTCATGCGCGGCAGTTGGCGCCTGATCAACGGCGAAGCGCTCTATGATGTCGAAACCGACCCGAGCCAAAAGCATGATGTGAAAAGCGAGTTTCCAGAGATGGTGGCAGCGCTGCGCCGAGATTACCATGCTTGGTGGGCAAGCCTGGAAAAGTTCTTCAAGAAGCATGTTTACATTCCCGTTGGCAGCGAGCACGAGAATCCTGTGCTGCTTTCGGCGAGAGATTGGCATCCAACGCAGGGCAGGGTACCTTGGCGGCAGGATTGGATCAGTGATCCGGCATTTGATGCCAACGGCTATTGGATGATCGAAGTCTGCCGGGCTGGCCGCTACCGACTGGAGTTGCGCTGCTATCCCAGAGAAGCAGATATGCCTTCGGGCGCGTCGCATGCACGGCTGCAGATCGGCGCTAAAGAAATTCAGCAGGCGGCGAACGATGGTGATACCTCTGCCATCTTCTTTTTGGAATTGCCCGCTGGCAAGACTAAACTGCAAACTTGGCTCGGCGGTCACTCCGGGCAGCAAGAGCGCGGTGCGTATTATGTATATATTACGCGAATGCAGGATTAAGCGAGGCTGACAAAAATGACGCTAAAGCGATCCGATGTCCTGATTACCAGACCTTGCAGCATGAATGATTATCTACGCTATCGCGCCACCGGGCTCGCTTGGGGCTTCTTGCCGGAACCCGACCGTCGCGGCTTGCCACCGGACGAAGAAATGATGCGCGATGTCGCGGAAGCGCATCGCTGTGGCGCCAAGTTTCAGGGACGCGTCGAGCTCGATGCCGACTGGATGGGCATGATCGATTTCGACTCCAACTTTATGGAATCGACCGTGCGCGACCTAGACGACAATGCTGCGGTCACTTGGTGGGAACATACCTACAAGGGGCATCCATCTTATCACTATTGCACTAACGCCCCGGGCTATCAACATTATCTGATGTATCAATTGCGGCGCGTCATGCAAGCCGGAACGGATTGGCTGATGATCGATTCAGCCATCCCTACCGTCGGCGCATTAAACGCCCGCTATGGCGGCTGTTTCTGTAAACATTGCCTTGCGGGCTTCCGCGAATACTTGCAACTGAATCTGACCGATGAAGAGCGAGAGTCACTAGGGATCGACGAGCTGTCGGCCTTTGACTACCGAGATTTCCTCCTGTCGCGTGGCGTCACGGACGAGCAGTATCGTGCGCATATCCTGGCATTCCCGCCGGTGATTCCGCTGGCAGCGCGCTACTTTGATTACCAATGGCAAGAGATCAATAAGCTTTTTCGCGAATTCAAAAGTCGAGCCCAAGACTTCGGCGACAATGTGCCCATGAGCTCGAATTCACCATTCTATTGGGCGGAATTCATGTATGCCGTTGATGCCCACGACTTTTATACCAACGAAATGGAATATCAACCGCCGGAGATTGAAGTATTGCCGACTGAACCGATCTACACCTTCAAGCTGGCGGATGCCTTGAACCGCCTGGTGGCCATCACAGCTGTGCCCAGCGCCTTCGAACCCTATCGCATAAATGATCGGCCCGGTCATATTCGCCTTTGGATTGCGCAAGCCTATGCTCATGGACACGTGTTCATGGTGCCGGACAAGATGTGGACACACCGGTATCGTGGGGAAGCCGACCGCTGGTATCACAGCCAGGTCGGCGATTACGAAACCATCTACCATTTCATCCGCGATTATCCTGAACTGTTTGATAAATACCAATCCGTAGCCACAGTTGCTCTGGTTTTTAGTAACAAGGCGGTGCGCCAATATCTTGGCGATCGCCTGTCCAGCGGACATCTCGGTGGACAAAATCGCACGGCCCCGAAAACCGATCTCGTCAATGCTTGCATCGCGCTTAGCGCGGCAAACATCCCTTATTGCATTATCGTCGCGGGCGACGAATGGATCGCCGATGATCTTCTGGAGGCGGATCTATCCGAATACCGCTATGTGGTCCGCTTCGAATCGTCCTACCTGACGGATGCGCAAGAAGACAAATTGGCAACGGTTGGGGATCACCTGCTATCCTTTGAGAATGTCGAGGCTCTTGTCGAAACTGCGGCTGGAGACATTGATATCGGTGATGCAAAAGATATCACCGTTCTGCCGCGTTACCTACCGGATGCGCCGAACGCACCAGTCATCTGCCATCTCCTGAATAACGCTTACGATGCGAACAATGATGTGTTCACCACATTGCGCGATGTAGAACTGACATTATCCGAATCTCTATTTGGGCGCAGGTTTTCGTCTGCTACCTTGTATGCATGCGATCGGGAACCGTCAAACGTCGCTTGCTCGCAGGTCGCCAACGGGAGCTTATTGACTATTCCTGAATTGCGAAATTGGGGTATTCTCAAGCTAACTTGAGTGTCATCAGATTATGTTAAGTAGCCAAGCCTGTCGCTCTTGCTCGAGCTGTAGCAGCAATTGCTCGCGCGACCACTCGTCTTCAATGAAGCTGCATTGCGCGAAAAAGTCAATCAAATCGTCGAGACGCGTCAGAAGCTCGGCCTTTGTTACGTTTTGCTTGCCACGTTGTGGCGGCCAAACGCGCCGCGCGGTCGTAGTCCAATGTGGCGGAGGGCGATGATACTCCAAAATATATTCGCTCGCCTGAAACTTGCTAGTAATGGCACCATGTGTCGCTCGATCAGTAGCCCAGACCACTACACGGGCCACTAGCGCAGCACCAATGATCGACGCCAGGATGAATATGAGCAGCAAGTCCATCGGCGACCTATTCGACCCCGCGTAATTCCAATTCGTCTGCAAAGTGACAAGCGGCGAAGTGTCCCGGCACAACTTCATTCCAAACCGGTTTATCGGTCTTGCAAATGTCCTGCGCATAACGGCAACGTGGATGGAAGTAACAACCGGAGGGTGGCGCCGCCGGATTGGCTACTTCACCTGGCAAAATAATGCGGTCCATCTTGATCTCGGGATCAGTAGTCGGCACAGCCGAAAGCAAGGCTTCGGTATATGGATGATAGGGACGACTGAAAAGCGATTCGGTATCGGCCATTTCCACCAGTTGTCCAACATACATGACGCCAACGCGATCTGAGATATGCTCCACCACCGACAAATCATGCGCGATGAACAAGAAGGTCAGATTGAATTCTTGCTGCAAATCCTCCAGCAGATTCAAGATCTGTGCTTGGATCGACACATCCAGCGCTGATACCGCTTCGTCGCAGACGATCAGCCGCGGATTAGGCGCCAATGAGCGCGCGATCCCGATGCGCTGACGTTGCCCCCCAGAGAAGGCGTGCGGATATCGGTTGAGATGTTGTATATCCAATCCGACTCTGTCCATAAGTTCGCGCACGCGATCCTGCAATTCACGCTTATCGCCGATAAGTTTGTTATTGCGGATGGGCTCTGCAATGATATCCAGCACCGTCATTCGCGGATCCAGCGAGGAATAGGGATCTTGAAAGATCATGTGAAAATGCTTGCGCACGTCACGCAGCTCGCCTTTGCTCAGTCCGGCCAGATCCACCTCTGTGCCGTCCGATAAGCGAAAAAGGATATTGCCGCCGGTGGGATCTATGGCTCGGACAATGCAACGCCCCAAAGTCGTTTTGCCACTGCCGGATTCGCCCACCAAGCCGAAGGTTTCGCCTTCGCGAATATAAAAGCTGACGCCGTCGACCGCCTTTACTTGCCCGTGCACTGAACGAAAGAAGCCCTTTTCGATGGGAAAATGTTTTTTCAAATTGCGGACGTCCAACAGAATTTCGTTACTCTGATTTTCCGCCTGCGTACGACTGTCAGGCATATACCGGCTCACTTTCCTCGCTATGCAGGTAGCAGCGCACAAAATGATCCGGCGCCAACTCAATCAACGCCGGCACCGACGCATCGCATTTACCTGATATGAAGTCGTCACAGCGTGAGGCGAAACCGCATTGCAGCGGCGGATTCATCGGAACTGGCACATTGCCGCGGATTGCATCAAGCCGTCCACGCCCTTTACTGCCCAGCCGCGGTATGGATCGCAGCAGGCGCTGCGTATACGGATGCATAGGGTTCTTGAACAACTCGACTGTCGCTGCTCGCTCGACAACGCGACCTAAATACATGACATTGACTTGATCGGCGATTTCGGCGATCACACCCAGGTCGTGCGTGATATACATGATTGCCATGCCGAATTCATTCTGCAGCTCTTTCATCAATTCGAGGATTTGTGCCTGTACGGTCACATCGAGCGCGGTAGTCGGCTCATCGGCGATCAAAAGCGACGGGCTGCAAGACAACGCCATCGCAATCATCACCCGTTGCCGCATGCCGCCGGATAGTTGGTGCGGATACTCGTCAAAGCGCTGGCTGGGATTCGATATGCCCACGCGATATATCATGTCCAAAGTCAGTTTCTTGGCATCTCGCTTGTTGCGCATGATATGCAACTGGATCGCCTCCATGATCTGCGCGCCGATAGTATGCACCGGTGACAAGCTGGTCATCGGCTCCTGGAATACCATCGAGATTTCTTTGCCACGGATGGCGCGGATCGCTCTGCTACGTGGATTCAACTTGCTGAGGTCGACAACCGTGCCATCGCCTCGCCGCAAAAGCATCTCGCCGGATTCAACAACGCCCGGTGTGGGAACAATCTGCAAGATCGACTGTGCGGTAACACTCTTGCCGGAGCCAGACTCACCAATGATGCCCACGGTTTGATGCGCGCCTATGGTGAAATCGACACCATCCACCGCCTTAAGTGTGCCTTCTGGCAAATGAAAATACGTACGCAGGTTGCGCACTTCCAGCGTGTTGTTCGCCGAAATCATGTTATGCGGTCCGCTTGCATTGATTTTGTCCTATTGTAGACAATCTACAAAAGAATGGCAAGAACTTGCGCGGCGTGATTGTCAGCGTGGTTTGGTTTGAACAGTGGAACCAATGGACCATCAGAAAAAGGCGATAAACTAACCATTCAAGTTGTCGGTTAGTTTCCTCTTGCACAATATCGCGTTGCTTTCGTAATTTCGGGGATGTTTGAGTTACGCTTCTTTCTTGATGAAATCTGGCGGGAGTGGGCGATATAAGACTCGAACTTATAACCTCCCGGGTGTAAACCGGACGCTCTAACCAATTGAGCTAATCGCCCAGACTAGAGCAAGTTTAGCGGATTTCATTCTCGAAAGTCAAGCCCGATTTCCTTTACATGCGCGGCGGAGTAACGCCCATCTGACGCTGATACTTGCCTTTCTTGTCGGCGTACGATTGTTCACAAACCTCATCGGCCTCGAAAAACAATACTTGAGCCAGCCCTTCGTGGGCATAAACCTTGGCTGGAAGCGGCGTAGTGTTGCTGATTTCCAGTGTAACATAGCCCTCCCATTCAGGTTCGAAAGGTGTGACATTGACGATCAGGCCACAGCGCGCATATGTGGATTTTCCCAGGCAAATGGTCAAGACCTTGCGCGGGATGCGAAAGTATTCCACCGAGCGCGCCAAGGCGAAGGAATTCGGTGGAATGATGCAGACACCTCCGCGAAAATCGACGAAGGAATCGTCGGCGAAATTCTTGGGATCAACTATGGCCGAATGCACATTGGTGAAAATCTTGAATTCGTCCGAAACACGCAAGTCGTATCCGTATGACGAAACACCATAACTGATGGCGCCTTCCCGCACTTGCTGATCGACGAAAGGATCAATCATTCCCTGTTCGCGCACCATTTTCTTAATCCAGTGGTCGGGTTTAAGTCCCATGTTTTAACCCTTTGCGCAAGCCTACATTCGTTCCGGCGCGGACATCCCCATCAAGCGCAGCAGCCGATAGAATACCACCCCCGCCGACCGATAGAAGCGTAATCGCGCCTTGGCGTCTTCCGGACTCACTTCGCTGTGCAGCACGCGGATTTTGTCGTAAATGGGATGGAAAACGGCGGCCAGCTCGTGCGCGAAAAACGCAATCTTGTGCGGTTCGTAGTTGATCACCGCTTGTTCAATCACATTGCCAAATTCCATTGTCTTTCGGATGAATTTCAATTCCTCGCTTCCGAGCAAGCCCAGATCGGCGTCGTCATCGCTGACGCCGCGTTCGTGGGCCTCGCGCAAGATTCCGGCGCAGCGCACATAAGCGTTTTGGATATAGTAGACCGGGTTTTCGTTCGACTGTCTTACCACCTGATCGACATCAAAATCCAGTTGCGAGTTTGGGTTGCGCGCCAGCATATGATAACGTACCGCATCGGCGCTAGTCATCTCGACCAGATCGTCGAGCGTGTCGAAATTTCCGGCACGCTTGGATTGCTTCACCGCCTCATATTCGCCAAGCTCTTCGTTCCAGCGTACTGCCCGCACCATCTGAAGAAAAATGACGTGAATCGGATCCGGATTCATCTCCAGCGCTCGAATGCCACATTTGACCACAGCAGCCTGCGAAAAATGATCCGTTCCCAGTATATTTACTGCAATATCGAAGCCACGCTCTAATTTGTCGCGGTGGTAAGCGATATCGGGCAAGGTATAGGTGGGAACACCGTCGCTCTTGACCATGACACGATCTTTTTCATCACCTAAAGTTGTGCTGCGGAACCAGGTCGCCGGTTGATAGCCTTTTGCGGTGACATCGGCTATCTCCGCCTCATCCGCGCCTTCCCAATAGGCAGATTCATAAATGTGACCGTTTTTTCGCATTTTCTCCAACACCTGCCATATTGGCGCTGGTCCGTTCTCTTCAGCATCAAATAGGGAGGTTTCATTATAGAATTGATCGTGTTTGATATCGATCGAAGCCAGAGAGTTATTGATCCAATGGAACATGCGCGTCTCGGCGATATCCTTAAACGTTTCCCACCCGTTTTCCCGAAGAGAATCTCCTTGTTTCTCTACCAATTCTGCTGCGATATCGATCAAATATTCGCCTTGATAGTAATCTGAGGGGAAAGCGACATGCTCGCCAAGTTCCTGCCGGTAACGCAGCATCAGGCTTTTGCCTAGCACAATCATCTGGTTGCCCGCGTTATTGTAATAATATTCGCGCTGTACCTGGTATCCAGCCGCTTCCAGCAAGCGCGCCGTGGCATCACCGACCACCGCGTTGCGCGTATGACCAATCGTGATCGGCCCGCTGGGATTGGCGCTGACGAATTCAACCTGCGCGCTTTTGCCGGCGCCTACATCAAGCCTAAAACAGCGCTCGCCTTCGTCGATGATTTTGTCGACTTGAGACTTAAGATAGTGGTCACAGAGAAAAAAGTTTATGAAGCCCGGAGCAACTATTTGAACCTGCTCGACGTAATCGATAGCCGGCAATCGCGTGGCGATTGATTTAGCTATATCCAGCGGTTTCTTGCGTGCCAATCTTGCCAGCCCCATGGCCGGGTACGACAAGTCACCTTGTCCTTCACGTTTGGGCGGACTGACCGGGACATAGGGAATCTCGAACTCGGGCAGATCACCCGCTGCTTGCGCCGCCGTGAGCGCTTGATTAATATGCATTTCCAGTTCTTTATTGAGCTGCTTCAAGTATCTTGTCCTTTTAGTGAAGGCGTCGCCAAGCGGGCTCGTATTTTAGCAAAGTTGTGCATCGCTTTTAATGGTGATTTCAGCCAGTCCCAGCAACACCGCGTCTCGTCGCACTGCGCCAGCGGCAGCGGAACAGCCCGGCTTGCGCGCCCACACCTTGCTGTAATCCGCTTGCCAGGCTTCAACTTCTATCTCGGCCATCTCAAGCGACGACAGCAGCATCCGCATGCCGCTTTCATTGTGCGTACGGTTGGGCATCCAGCGCGTATCAATGCGAATCGTCGTCAAGAGCAGACCGCCCTCACGCAAAACGCGAACCATTTCTTGCAAGGCAAATCGAGGATCAGGCAGAAACTCCAGAGCCTCCAGGCAGGTGACGACATCGAAACAAGCATCGGGGAAGGGCAGATTCATCGCATCCTGAGGCAGCAGGGTGATGAAGTCGTCGAAATGCTCGCTGGCGATCTTCTTGGCAGCGACGTCAAGCATCTTGCGGCTCAGATCAATGCCGACGACATGACCTTCAAATCGGCCATTGCTGGCGAGAACCAGGGGAAGACGGCCGGTACCTGTCGCGACATCCAGAATCAGCGGGTCGTTATGCGGATGAATGCGTTGCAGCAGCGGCTCTGACAATAAAACGAGATCGGCTTGCTGGTCGAATTGCTTGATTCTGTCGTAGCGCTCGGCGTAGAGATCATAGAGAGCAACAACGACTCTGCGACCGAGAAAGACGCCTTCCGTTTCGATGATCAGCCACCAAATCAGAAAAACTAGTAGTGCCAGTCCCAGCAGGACTGTAGCGGCGCTCATTCGTTGTTAGCCGGATACCAGAAGATCGGCTTCACGAAACTGCAATTCATATAGCTTGGCATACAGACCCTTTTGCGCCATCAACTCTTCGTGTGTTCCCAGCGCAACAATTCGACCACTATCCAAAACGGCGATACGCTGGGCGATTCGGATGGTACTCATGCGGTGCGCAATGATCACGGTGCTGCGGTTGAGCATCAAGTTTGCCAAGGCCTCTTGCACAAGCTGTTCGCTCTCGCCGTCCAGGCTGGAAGTAGCTTCGTCCAACAGCAATATTGCGGGATTCTTTAGCAAAGCCCGGGCAATTGCAACCCGCTGGCGTTGGCCACCGCTGAGCTTGGTACCCCGTTCACCAACAATCGTATCGTATCCCTTGGGCAAGCAAGTGATGAATTCGTGGGCATTGGCGGACTGGGCAGCGGAGAAAAGCTCCGCGTCACTGGCATTGAGCTTGCCATAAAGAATGTTCTCGCGGATGCTGCCGCCGAATAGCAAGGTCTCTTGAGGCACAATGCCTATCTGCTCGCGCAGGCTCCTTTGCGACACGTGGCGAATATCCTGCCCATCTATACAAATGACGCCCGAATCCGGGTCATAAAAACGCGGGATGAGGTTGAAGAGCGTGCTTTTGCCGGCGCCGCTGGAGCCAACCAATGCGATGACTTCGCCCGCGCCAATCTCCAAGCTGACATCGCGCAAGACCTCTTCACCATCCTCATAAGAGAAACTTACCTTACGTAGCGATATCGCGCCCTTTACGGTCGCAAGATCACGTGCATCGGGCAGGTCCTGCACTTGAGGCGTTATCTCTAGTAGCTGGAAAACGCGTTTGGTGGCGCCAAGCGCTTCTTCAAACTGCGAATAGAGATTGATCAATCCAGCGAAGCTTCCCGAAACAGTTAAACCGTAAATCAAGAACGCAATCAATTCACCGGCGCTCAACCGACCTTCAAGCACTTCGCGTCCGCCAAACCAGAGAATCAGAGCCAAGGCGGCGAAAGCGAAAAAGCCAATGATCGGTCCAACGACCGAACGCGCCGTCAATAGCTTAACCGCAGCGCGAAAGGCTATGCGAATCGCCTGATTATATCGATCGATTTCGTAACGCTCGCGCACAAAGCTCTTGACTTCGCGGATGTTCTGAAATACCTCTTCCGCTACCACCGTGGCGCCGGCAAGTTCGTCTTGCACTGTTGTGCTGATGCGACGGATATAGATGCCAAACGCAAAACCTACCGACACGATAACCGGCAGCAAGATTACGATGAACAGGGTCAACCGCCAGTTGAACAAGAACATGATCGTGACCGAGCCGACCAAGGTCAGCGACTGCAACAAGAGGGTACTAATGTTGCCGGTCAAAACCGTGCGCATCACGGTTACATCGGAGGATATCCGGCTGATCAATTCGCCAACGCGCCGATCGGCATAGAACTTGAGCGAGAGTGTCTGCAAATGAGCGTACAGTTCTTGCCGGATATCAACGACGATCTTTTCGCCGACATAATTCAGGTTGTAGTTTTGCAAAAACGTGGCCAAGGAGCGGAAAAGAAATACCAGCAGCAAAAGCAAGGTGATGGTGTCAAGCAGGCCTTGATCCCGGTCACTGAAGACAGAATCAATAACATTGCGAATGACCGCCGGAAATACCAGGCTAAGACCGGCGCTGAACAGCAAGCCGATGAGCGCCAGCAGAATGCGTAGCTTGTAGGCGCCCATATATGCGATCATGCGGCGCCACGGAATCGGCGTATCAGGGGTCACGCGTGCTTCGCTGCTTGCTTGCCCGCGGCGGCGGATTTCAATCATGTGTCAGGCTCAAGCGCATTGATGCCGGTTGACCACCACGGTCTTCGAAACTTGACAGACCAGCGTTCACGACCGCGCATCATCCGGCTGGTCCGGCTCATCGGATTTACCAGGAATGGCGGGGTCCATCTCGGCCAGGGCGGCTCGTTCCGACGCACCTGTTTCAGCATCGGCGGAAGCCTCCGCGTCGTCAACATCAATTACGATCAATTCGTCGCTGCTGTCCGCCAACGAGGGAATCAGTTCCGGATGCGGAGACACTGCCTCTTCCGGATGATCATCAGAAACGGCAGGTGGCGCGGGATCCCGCAGAATTAGCCAAGCAAGATCGCTAGGTAGCAACTCTTGGTGACCGGATGGAAATTCGACAAGCGTGCGCTCGGCGTTGCGAATGACGCACACGCCATGCTGTTCGACGTGGATCTCTTGCCCCCAGTTGAAAGCCCCGCTTAGCCGAACTTTTTGCGACGACATGATTTCGATACCGATCACATCGTTCAGAAGCTTTAGAGGAACGATGCCGCCAATATGATGATCCTCGCCATAGCCCTTGAGCTCATCAGCGTGATAAAACTGCGAAAGATGCCCGTCACGCTCCAGAATCTGGCTCAGGCGCTCAAGCACTCGTTTTACCAGGAATGTGGCTTCTTTGCGAAAGCCCGATTTGACCATGCCTTCGCCAACCAGCGACAGCCAAAACATCCAGATGCCACCACCTCCGCGCGCATTTGACGCGTCAAAGTTAGCATCGCTGGCACTGACCATGGTGATGCCGTTCGGGCGCAGAAACTGTTTCTCGTCAAGCGCGGTTGCAACAAGTGCCGCTGCGCGCTCCTTAGGTATAGCGCCGGTCCACAGAGGCAATAGATGGTTGATATCTAGTCGGCTGCTGTCAATCGTCCTGGCGTAAACCTTGTAGACCCTACTCAGGCCTTTCGCTTCGACCCAATCTACATAAGTGAGCGCTTGGTCTGTGGTGTAGATGCCCTGGCGGTTTTGCCAAAGGAATTCCTCGACGTCTGCCTCAATCAAGCAGTCTCGACCTTGTTCATCGCGGCCCTTCAGTCGCATACTAATCCGCGGTCGTTGACTTACGCCGCCCACAATACGCACCGCAACGCGGTTGGGAGCGGGAAGCGCGCGCTCAATGATATGTTTTTCGTCACCGGCGCCACCTCGTAGCAGCTCGATTGACTCGCTGCTCAGATGCGAGTCGCGGTCGCGATAACAGTAGCGGCTGCCATTCCAAAAGGATTCGAGACGCTCCTGTAAGCGATTCAGATGATTCCCTAGCTGGTTCTCGGCAGTATCATGCCCTAATAATCTGGCCATTGCACGAAGCGCTTCGGCTTCCGAGCACAAATAGGCCAGCAAATCCGGTGTTTCCATTTCGCGCACATCCGCGCCCTGTGCCCAGCCCTGGCCCATACCAAAAGTCGGAAAAGCCACATATCCCATCTGCCGCTCCGACTGCCACTCCGGCACCCCGTCGCGGTCCGCATCCAGATCGTCCTGCAGCCAGCGCTCGAAAAAAGCGCGCAAAGACGGGAAAACTTCAGCGACAAACGCGCTGTCCTCTGTCCGCTGATACAATTCATGAGCCATACGTGCCAGCAACGGCATCATCAGCAGACCCTGGCGCTGGCCCGCCAAACCGGGTTGACGATCGACCATTCCCGATGCGTCTTGCGTGGCGAGATAATTGCGAATGATACCGGCAGCGAAATCGGCTTTGATATTGGCGAGGACCGGAACAGAAAGATGCGCCAGGGTAGGATCTTGACCTGACCAGGCGCGAATATGATCGCTTCCATCGCCACGCCTGCTCCAACCACGATTGCTGGCGCGGTTGGCAACAAAGGAAGGATGCGGTAGCAGATCGTTTCCCTTAAGCATGGACTGGAGCAAGAGCACGTAAGACAGATCGATCAACCTGTCCCATTTTGCCTCTCCTGTAGAAATTCTCGGAACAGCAGCGGCTTCTCGGTCAATCCGCGCGAAATAGCTATCCCAGGGGCGCGACATCCAGTTCATCGCGACACTGTGCGAATCGCGCATCTCCGCCAGGCCCGCCACCACAAAGGGAATGCGCGCCGAATCTTGGGGCTCCAGCGTCAACCGACATCCTAACTTTGGACTACTAATCCTGCCGCCGTAAACCTCGTAATCAGCGCTTTCCATGGTCACAACAGGATTGATGTTGCCGATTTGACCCAAATGAAGCGCCAAGCTGTAATCGCCGAGAGTCAGGATGTTCAGCTTGCGGCTTTGATCGTTTATGGCGACGTGCCCAAAAAGCTCCAGCCACAGATCAATTGCCTCTTCGCCATGATTGTCCAAAACGAATTCGCCACCGGCAGCATGCGAATCCATCACCCAGAAACGGGCCCTCAAAAGCAGTTGCGGCACGATTTCCGCCCGCACGCGAAGGAAATTCGCTGCAAAGTGCGTCACTCTTGGAGCGCAGTGGTAGCTCTGTTGCTGATAAACCTGGCCTTGCCCAATTCGCCAGATCGGCACCAGGCTGACCAGACCGGCCCGGCCGCCATACTGCGTTTGCATAGCCATCGCGGCGCGCTCACCTGTGCCCAGATGGACTGTCCAGGCCTGATCATCGGCATAGTCGGTGGGGCTCATGCGCGCGTCGGCAGCAAGATCAAAGCGAAACATTGAGGCGGCGGCAATATCTTGGGGGCGAAGGTTCTGCATCGGCAGACATCCTTGCTATCGCGCTATTCTAAGATTTCCCAACTGGAATCGGCTTCATTAAAGCGGAAAGTGTCACCGTAAAAGCTCTGCACCAAATGGTAACCGGGACCAGTAGTGTATTCCGAATCGTCGCTAACCTGGCCTCCATGATGATATTCGTATCGCGTGGTATGCCCGCGCTCGTCTTCCAGTGCCCAACCCACCGCGTCACGAACCTCAAGATTCTCGCGCCACAAATTGCCGAAGCCGCGGACAGGCTGTAACCTGCCCTCCGGCGGCACCAGATCAGGATCGTATTCGGCATCGCCCTCGATATAGGTATCGTCATAGACCGACCAAACATGCTCGTCATCGTTGTCTATGGTCAATAGCCAAATCTGCTGGTTGGGCTGTAACCAAAACATCCAGCCGCCCTCAAAGCGCTGCTCCGCCAAGTAAATCGCGCCTATGACTGGCGTCGGAAAAGGATCAGGCGTTGGGGTCATGGTCGGGGTTTCGCTAGGCACTGCTTCTGTCGCGGCTTTGGCGGCGGCGAAGGTCGCAGATGCATCGATATTCGGTGTTGCTGTGACGATGACAGTCCGCTCAATGATTCGTTCCTGGCATGCGGTAACGATGAATGGTATCAGCAGTATGCAAAGCAGGCGCAGCCTCAGCGACATCAGCGGAATCTCCGACAATTGAATACTTGTGTAGCTAGCGCAATTGTAGCAGACGGTGACCGAACTGCAAGCGGTGCCGCATCCTGCATCCGGATACTCTTGCCATCCTCATCACACGTTAAGCCTTAGGATATTCCTCTTTAAGCCAGCGGCTTCACAACAGGCAACTGTCTGGCTATCATACCTGGCGAGCGGTACGCAGGCGATGCGGGGCCAGATTAAAGACGTCTCGCCTATCGCCGCTATAAATCATTACCAGTAAGTTGCTCAAAACGTGGGGGATAACAACTGTTGTCAAAAAAACCGGTCAGTCACCGACCGCGCGGAATAACGCTCGACAAAGGCAACAATCAGCTCGAGATTATTTGGGAAGATGGACTGGCGAGTAGCTATCCTTTGTCCCAGCTGCGCGAAGCATGTCCTTGCGTCGAATGCCGCGGAGGGCACTCCAAAATGGGCTTGGAGCATGCGCCGGACGATATTCTGAAACTGATACCGAGCCGCTCTTACGCAATTACGGGCTTGAGTCCTGTAGGCAACTATGCCTTGCAACCAACCTGGGACGATGGACACGGAACGGGCATATATACTTGGGAATATCTGCGGCTGATTTCCCCTCAGCAGTGACAGTTTTCATCGGACACCGATAGGACTCTGTCGATCTGGCGGCACACTCATTTGTCGTTTGAAGAGGGATCGCGTAGTTGGTAGCTTGACAAAGGCCCTGGGACAAACATACCGCCGTTAATAATCAGTCTGGGCAGCGACCTCACTCAACGCCGACTCAGCGTCATGCGCGACCTCCCTCGATAGGTTATAATCTCGTCGTGACTGGTTGTACCTGACCAAGAGAAAAACAGGACGAGCCGAATGACGTCTCTTTCGCTTCAGATTGTCCAGCAAGCGATTGGTTTGCAACTGAAACCGGCAGAATTCAGCTATGACGAGCGAGATGTGGCGCTTTATGCCTTGGGCATCGGAGCGCCAGCGGATTGGTTGGATCAAATTGAACTGAGCTTCGTTTATGAATTGAGCGGCCAGGGCTTCAAAGTGTTTCCGACCTTCGCGGTAATCTTCAGCAAAGAAGCGAACAATTTGCTATTGAACGGAGAACTTGCAAATATCCGCTTCCAGCCTATGATGCTGGTGCATGGTGAACAATACCTGGAAATCTTGTCGCCTTTGCCAAGTCGCGCCACCGTCACCACTTCGATGAAGGTCTCCGACATTTTCGACAAAGGCAGTGGAATGCTGATTGTCATTGATGCGAAAAGTGTTGATCAGTCCGGCACTGTCCTTGCCAAGGCGCGCAGCGGCGTTTTTATTCGCGGGATTGGCGGTTTTGGTGGCGAACGCGGACCGAGCGCCTCTTCCAATTTGCCGCAGCGCGCACCGGACATCATACACGAAGAAGGGACGCTGGAAACGCAAGCACTATTATATCGTTTGTCTAGTGACGCCAATCCGCTACATGTCGATCCGCAAATGGCAGCTTTTGGCAACTACGATAAGCCTATTTTGCACGGCCTCTGTAGCTACGGCTTCGCTGCGCGCGCCATCGTCAAGCACTGCTGCGAAAATGACGCGCTACGGCTGCAATCCATCGGCGTACGCTTTGCCAAGCATGTTTTCCCTGGCGAGACGCTGCGCACAGAAATCTGGCTGCTTGAAGATGGTCATATCCTCTTCCAAACCAAAGTGAAGGAACGCGATGCCGTGGTATTGAGCCATGGCAAGGCGCGTGTGCGGGGGTAGGGCATGCCATTCTCCGCTGCCGATCATCCGCACCGCCGCTACAATCCCTTGCTTGATGAATGGATCCTGGTTTCTCCCCATCGCACGATGCGACCGTGGCAAGGCGGCATGGAGAAGCAGCCGGAGAACGGGCGTCCGCGCTATGACGCACGATGCTATCTCTGCCCGGGCAATGTTCGCGCCAACGGCGACCGCAATCCCGATTACCAAAGCACTTTTGTGTTTACCAACGATTTCGCCGCCGTCTTGCCGCATACGCCGCCCTTGCAAAAGAGTCGCGACCCGCTGTTTCAGATGCAAGCTGCCAGAGGAGAAGCACGCGTTATCTGCTTTTCTCCTCGTCACGATCTGACCCTGGCGGAGATGTCGCTGGTGGAAATCGAAACCGTGATAGAGCTGTGGCGACAGCAAAGCGTCGAGTTGGGGCAGTCCTATCGCTGGGTGCAGATCTTCGAGAATCGCGGCGTTATGATGGGGTCATCGAATCCGCATCCCCATGGTCAGATTTGGGCGACTGAGCGCCTGGGCAGTATCCCCAAGACCGAAGATCAGCAGCAGAAGTCCTATTACCGGCAAATGGGCAGCACCTTGCTGCTGGATTATGCTCAAGCGGAAGGGCAACGCGGCGAGCGCATTGTGCTGGAAAACGACCACTGGCTTGTGCTAGTGCCGTTCTGGGCGATCTGGCCCTTTGAGACGCTGATTCTGCCCAAAGATCGTTTACGACGTCTGGCCGATTTGACTGCCGCACAAGCCCGGGCTTTGGCGCATTTGCTGAAGCGATTGCTAATCAAATATGACAATCTCTTTGAGGTATCGTTCCCCTATTCGATGGGCTGGCATGGTGCGCCTAATCAAGAGGGTTCGGCGGAGCATTGGCAGCTGCACGCACACTTTTTCCCGCCGCTTTTGCGCTCCGCCACCGTGAAGAAATTCATGGTAGGTTACGAATTGCTGGCGGAGGCCCAGCGGGATATCACCGCCGAGCAAGCGGCGGAGCACTTGCGGCAACTGCCGGAAATCCATTACAAATTGCGTTAACGGACCCTACTATCAGTCCGGCCAAACCGGCTGCATCAAATCGACCACTAATGGATCGCCAGCATAGTTGCAACTGTTGGCATCAGGAATATAACCTTCGCGTATCTCATCGAGGGCTCGTTCGGGATTGAAATAATTGAAGACGCGTCTAGATACCTCGGCAATCACGGGCAGCGATTCTTGAAAATTGAGCCAGCTCGGCTGGAAGAGCATCATCGCGATGACGTAATCTCTACCGGGTGTGAAAAACAAGGCGGCATTGCCATGAGTATCGGGAATCCAGCCATGTTTATGCGCGACGCGGGTATCGGCTGGAACGCCGGCCTTCAGCAGAGCGTCTACCGTATTATTGCTCATCACATGTAGTATTTGCCGACATTCACGTGGAGCAAATGCAGTTCCGAAGGTGTCAATCAAAGCGCCACTTTCGTGATAGGCACAGTCATAAAGACCGGCGAGCAAGGCGCCGATCTCGGTGACCGTCAGCTGATTGGTAAGGTCGGGATTGGCCTTTTGCTGATCAGCGCTGGTCCGTGGAAGAAGCACGGGATGGGGCGGAGGCTCCGGTGTGCCGATGGTCGTGAAGGGTGCCGTAATGAAGGAATGTGACCAACCGAGCCGATCATAAAAGTCGGTTACCGCTTCTGCGCCGTAAAAGCTGTTGCCGCCACCGATGATGCTCAATAGCCGATTGGTAGCGACATTCTCGCTGCATATCATGGTGTTGGCGATATCGGTGGCCACCTCGACGGACGGTGGATCGTCTAGGTGCTGATATAACGCCGCCAGGATGGCTATCTTGTTTATGCTTGTGCCGCTAAATGCGTATTCGTCGCCGAAACTGAAGGAAGCGCCACTTTCTAAATCCATAACGAACAAGGCCCCAAAACGGCTCGTTTTCCTGTCGAATCCGGATTCTAGTACGAATTTCCAGAGATGCTCCGCCAAGATCTGGAATCCAGTGTCTGAGCCGTTGTTCGATTCCCCAGTACCCCTATTGACAGTAATTGCCGGCGGCGTTACCGGCAGAGGAGGAAGATCAAATCGTGATTGTGAAATCGCCTGTGAATTGAACAAGTTGCCGTCGATCTGTAGCAGGTCGCGGGCAATCCAGGCTTGCTGATTGGGAACGCTGGGATAATGAATACGAACCCAGGGGAATTGCGTATGATAGCCGGTGATATCGTATTGTTGCCCTGCCAGCGCTACACCAACACGTGCGTATTCGATGCCGGGACCGTAACGAATGTTCACCTCGCCGATGACTCGGCCGCTTACGCCAAAACGCGGATCAGGTTGCGCTGTACTTTCTGCGCCGGACGGGTAGCTTTCTGATTGTTCGGTGGGTGACAATAATGGTAGTGCAGTCGGCGTAACAGAAGGCGCAGCGGTGTCAACTCGTATAGTAGAAAGTGGCGCAAGATTGATATCGCCACTCACCGTCACCAGCGTCTCGTAGACCCAACCCAAGGGCAAACCGGTTTCCTGCGAGCCGATGAGGATCCACGGAAAAAACTGGCTGCGACCCAGGATAGAATACACAGGACCAGCGCTAATCGATCCGACGATTGCGGAATCGACGCCCGGCTCTGCGCGCAGATTGGCTTGGCCAACAGCTTGCGCGCTGATCCCGTCAATCGGCTGCTGTGCCACTGACAGCAGGCTCGTCAGCAACCCGATCACGGCCAAAATCACTAGCGTGCGCATATGCGAATCTGCCCCAGAAGCGAACGATTAACGCGGGGCATTATAGCATGGAGCCATTTTCGCGGACAGTGATCTTTGCTTGATTGGAATGGCGAAAATCGTGGAGGAGAATCCCTCGCAAAACCCTCGCATTACCCTCGCAAAACCCCCCTGAAAGCCCCGCAAGAGCCCCAATAGTCCCTCTTAAATCCCCATACAAATTTCCCTGATCGCAGCGCCTAGAATCGCGTGACCACATCGTAATACAGCGCGAAACCCCTGTATCCGCTTGCTTGCGGTAGATTCGGCAGGCAGTTTCGATAGCGGCGAAGGTAATTATTGTATCTCTTTTGTGACGGAGAAAAGCTTTTTGCAACATCAAGCGCTTTTGCGACATACGAACCTGAGCCAAGGATTACTTCTGCTTGCGATTGTTAACCCGCACCGGACTGAGGGTAGCATAAGTGGATGTACCAGGGGTGAGCGAATGTTCGCAGTTTGAGACATGGCAAGCCGGCTGTTTTGACGCGGTATGAGCTGTATCTCCGATATTTACCACTCCCCGCTTGATTATCCGGTTGACAAGCGGCAAAATACTTCTAAACTTACTGTTGCTCTTTTGCCGAAGTGGCGGAATTGGCAGACGCGCTACGTTCAGGGCGTAGTTCTCTTCGGGGAGTGTGGGTTCGACTCCCACCTTCGGCACAATCTCAACCCGATCGCGCAATCGGGTTTTTCTTTGTATGGCTTATCTTGTATTCACGTTTTTCACCGCGATATTTCCAGCAATTCTGCCAATCTGTATTATTCTTGTCAAATAACAGCCGCTCGGTGGCAGCGATAAGGTCTGTCGCGCTCACACAAAATATCAAACCTTCTGCTCGCGCGAGTATAGCGGTTTTTCAAAAAAGAGATGAACTCAAGACAAGAAAAATGAGCCAGGCAAATTCCGACTTTCTCGCTTCAGCGGACAATGTTGATAGGCCTTCCGGTGGAAAGCGTTTCTCCGGTGTGCAGATTTTGCTGGCCATTATCTTGACCGTAGGTCTGCTACTTTTGCTGAATTTCAGCAGCCGTATTCAATTGGATCGCGAATTGAAAATTATCCATTCGGGCATCGTCAATGAGATTGATGTGCTTTTGTTGCAGCAGAAGGACTTGATAGCTAAGCTGGATTATGTCAAGAGTGATGCCTACGTGGAGTTTTGGGCACATGACGATGGCAAGATGATTCGGGAAGGTGAAATCTTGATCTTGCCACAAGGCAGCCCACTGGCAGTAGCGCCACCAGATCGAAATCTGCGACTGGTCGAATTCGCCACTTCCGCGCCCAAACCAAAAAACTGGGAGCTATGGTGGGCTTTGTTTTTCGATCAGCCACCGCCAAAACTGCAGTGACCCCGTCCTTTTCGTCAGAGTCTGCCTCTAGATAACGTTAGAACGCTACTGCTGTTCCAGAAGAAAGCTGGGCTGGACGCCGGCATAATCGCTAACCTGTGCCGGCAACCTGTCATCGCCCACCAGAAGCGCTGTGCCCGGCCGGGCATAGTCTCGCTTGATGACAGCCAGGGCAAATATTTGCCCATCGGGTGCTTTAGCGCTGCTGGTTAATCTGCCGGACAGCTTTCCGTCGGCGAAAACGGGCGCTGGCGCCGATACAAATACAGACAGGTCAATCTTGACCAAGGTTTTGGCCAGCCGTTGCCGGCTCTCCATGCGCGCGATAATCTCTTGCCCGGTGTAGCAGCCCTTGTCAAGACTGATCTCATCCCACAAGCCGACCTCCAAGGGAATGTAATCCGGCGACAACTCCAAGCCGGCCGGACGTCCGCTGCGGACACGCAAAAGATTATAGGTTAATGACCCGGCCGCCCTTAATCCGGCACTTTCTCCGATCGACAGCAGATGGCGATGCAAGGCGACCGCCTGCACTGCCGGGCAGATGACCAGCCAATGGTCACCCGCGATCGACTTGCGCCGCGCCACCGTTAATGGGGATTGCGCAAAATCGACATTCGCAGCGTGCATTGGCGGCAGACCACTGAGATCCGCTTGAAGATTGCCCATGACGATGTCCGCTGTGGCACCGTGAATCGCGAATTGTGCGGATTCAGCAGCGAGATCTCGAACGATGACTTTGTCGCCAAAGAAGATATTGCGGCGCAGATACGCGACCAGTGCCGCTCCCTGTCCCGCTTCACTGATCAGCAGCAAACCTTGTGGCAAGTTGAAACATACGGCCCGAAAGAGAATGCGAGCGTTGGCGTTGGTGAATATGCTGGCCCGGCCCTCTGAGGGCAATATGCCCAGCAAATCATTGGTGGACATGCGGTTTATCAGATCAAAGCGACTCTCACCTTCGAGCAAGATTCGGCCTTCGTGTGATCGATCCAGCAGTATCGCGCCGGTAATCGCGGCAGCGTATTCGCCCGCCGGATCCCCGTATTCCAGTGGAATATCGTCATCTGCCAGCCGAGCAGCTAAACTAAGGTGGTGGGCCGGCAAATCAAGCGCCGTCAATTGACGCTTATTCAACTCCGCGCGTATGATACGGCTCGTATTTTCTATGGCATGTTCCAAAGTGTCATTAATGACAATATGATCACATTCGCATTGGTAGGGCAGTTCAAGCCTGCGGGCGCGCTGCAGGCGCTCGGAAATATCGGTGGTGCCATCATCCCTTTGCTGCATTCGTGATGCCAGAACTGCCAGTTGCTCGTCTATGCTCTCGCCAGGCACCGTGACAAAGATTTGCACTACATTTTCCGGGTAAGCCGCGGCCAGTTTGCTGGCGCCCAATACCTCGATATCAGCGATCCGCACCTCACCATCGCTAATACAATCAGCGAGGTTCTGGCGGGGTATCCCATAAAACTTGTTGGGCGTGACTTCCTGATACTCGAGCAACTCATCCCGGTCAATCATCTCTCGAAAACGCTCAAAGCTGAGAAAAAGATGCTCGCGGCCTTGTGCTTCGCCAGCGCGCATGGCGCGCGTGGTTGCGGTCGCCAATTGCGTGATATCAGCGCAGCGTTTGATGATCGCCTTCATGATGGCGTTCTTGCCCGCGCCACCCGGACCGATTATCACGAATATCACGCCGCGCGCCGCACTCGAAGAGAGCACTCTATGCTATCCTTGAACCAGTTAGTGATGTCTTGAATTGTAGCATTTAGGCTGTGAATTCTCCATAGCTAATGGTTGCCCTAAATCAAGCAAACGAGGGGCACAATTGGGGCAACATAAGACTTCTGGCGGGCGATGCGAGGGCAATGTTGCGCGGGGAACATGATTAGTGCAGATTGTAAAGCGGGATAGCGAGAGGGTGACGATATGACAGCGACAATTATCGATGGACGCCGGGTGGCAAAACGGATTCAAGAAAAAATCAAGGTCTCGGCTAGCGATTATCGCGCGCGCACCGGACACGCGCCCGGGTTAGGTGTTGTGTTAGTCGGCGATGACCCGGCTTCCGCCACGTACGTGCGTATGAAGCGCAGAGCTTGTGAACGCGTCGGCATTGTGTCCGAGGCGCAGATCCTCCCCACAACCTCAAGCCAGGAGGAGGTCGAAGCCGCCGTGCGGCAATTCAACACTGATGCAGGTATCCATGGCATTCTCGTGCAATTGCCCTTGCCCGATCATATCGACGAGGAGGCCGTGCTCAACGAGATCAGCCTGGCAAAAGATGTCGATGGCATCCATCCCGTAAACCTTGGCAGGCTGGGCATGCGCGGTCGCGAACCGACCTTTACGCCGGCCACACCAACTGGCGTTATGGAGCTAATCGCCGAAACCGGACAAGCCATAGAAGGCGCCCGAGCCGTAGTGGTTGGGCGAAGCAATATTGTTGGATTGCCCGTCGCCTTGATGCTGACCAACGCCAACGCGACAGTGACGATCTGCCATAGCCGAACGCGAGATTTGCCCCTTGTTGTCGCTGAGGCGGATATCGTTGTCGCGGCAGTGGGTCGTCCCGAGTTTGTCAAAGGTAGCTGGCTGAAGCCGGGCGCGATCGTCATCGATGTGGGTTCCAATTCGGTTGACGACCCCGATAGCGCAAAAGGCTATCGTTATGTCGGCGATGTCGAGTTCGAATCGGCAGCGGCCGTAGCTGGCTACATCACTAAGGTTCCTGGCGGCGTAGGTCCCATGACCATCACCATGTTGCTGCAGAATACGCTGAAGGCGGCTTGGAACAGAATCGACGAATAAGGAAGTCTGCCGGTCTAAAATCGGGGCCGTCGCTTTTCCAGCATCGATTGGAGTTGTGCTCGCTTCAGCGTGGCTGCCAGGCTTGTCTGTCTGGTAGCGAGGATATATAGTATTCGAATCCAAGCTTGGCGAGAACAATAATGGCAACTCTCTTGCTCAAGAACATCCAGAAGTTGGCCACCATGGACGACGACCGCCGCGAGTTGTCGCAGGTTGCCGTTTTCATTGACGACAAAATAATCAGGGCGGTTGGCCGTCTTGACGAGTTGCCCGCCAGTAGTGCCGACCGTGTGATCGACTTGTCCAATCACGTGGTTTTGCCTGGGCTGATCAATACGCACCACCATATGTTCCAGAGTTTGACGCGTGTTTTGGCCCAGAACAATGAGCTATTTGATTGGCTCAAGACTTTGTACCCGATCTGGACGCGCTTGCGCAGTGAACACATTTACATCTCCGCCAAGCTGGCGCTAGTGGAATTGCTGCTCTCCGGCTGCACCACCAGCAGCGACCATCTGTACATCTATCCCAATGATGTACGGCTGGAAGATGAGATCCGCGCCGCTAGTGAGCTGGGCGTGCGCTTTCATGCGGCGCGCGGCTCCATGAGCCTGGGCGAAAGTCAAGGCGGATTGCCGCCTGATGCCGTCGTCGAGCGTGAATCGGACATTCTCAAGAAAACGCAGCGCTTGATCGAAACCTGGCATGACCCGCAGCCACAATCCATGCTGCAGGTGGTTGTAGCGCCTTGTTCACCATTCACCGTGACGATGGACCTAATGCGTGAAGCCGCCGATTTGGCGCGCGCTTACGGCCTGCAATTGCACACGCACCTGGCCGAAAACGAAAAAGATGTCGCTTACAGCCTGGAAAGTTTCGGGCAACGACCTGGCGAATATGCCGAAAGCGTGGGCTGGGTTGGCGATGATGTTTGGCATGCTCATTGTGTCAAATTGAATGATGATGAGATTGGGCTTTTTGGCCGGACTGGTACCGGCGTCTGTCATTGTCCCTCCTCCAACATGCGCCTGGCATCGGGAATCGCGCCCATTAGGCGCATGCTGGACGCGCGGGTCAAGGTCGGCATGGGTGTAGATGGATCGGCCTCCAACGATAGCGGGCATTTACTAAGCGAAGCCCGTCAGGCGCTGTTGTTGCAACGGACCGCCGGTGATCCGGCCGCTTTAAGCGCACGTGAGGCGCTGGAACTGGCCACGAAAGGCGGAGCCAGCCTGCTGGGAAGATCGGATATCGGAAGCATCGCGGTGGGCAAATCAGCGGATATCATCGCTTATCGCCTGGATACGCCAGCCTTGGCGGGTGCTCTTCATGATCCCGTCGCGGCTTTGGTTTTCTGTCAGCCGCCGCATGTCGATCTCTCAATAATCAATGGCGAAATCAAGGTGGAAGACGGTCATTTGACTTCGGTCGACTTGCCGGTCCTGATCGAAGAACATAATCGCCTGTCAAAACAGCTAATTCGTGGCGAAGACTGAGCGTAATCATGGCGGATATTTTCCTTTGCAGGAGGTGAAACCTTGTCAATCGTTGATCGTCTGGCGGTGGCGCGTGGCGAGCAGTCGGCGGAGCTGATTCTGCGCAATGCTAACTTGATCAATGTAGCCAGCGGCGAAATCTATAGCAGCGACATAGTCATTCATGACCGCCATGTCGTTGCCCTGGGTGCCGGTTACGTAGGGCAAGCGGAAACTGACCTAAAGGGAAAATACGTCGCGCCGGGCTTGATTGACGCGCACGTACATATCGAAAGCAGCCTAGTTACTCCGCCCGAATTTGCCCGTGCTGTCTTGCCACACGGGGTCACGACGGTGATCACCGATCCTCATGAAATCGCCAATGTCTTGGGGCTGGAAGGCATGCGCTATATGCTGGAGCGCGCCAAGCACGGCTTTCTAAATATGTATGTTATGGCTTCCAGCTGCGTACCGGCCACCGATATGGAAACCTCGGGCGCCCGCCTGGAAGCGGATGATTTGGCGAAATTGCTCGATCATCCCTGGGTCTTGGGCTTGGCGGAATTGATGAATTATCCAGGCGTAGCCTTAGGTGACGAAGGCCTGCTCGATAAGATCACCATGTTTCGGCAGTTCGTTATTGACGGCCACGCGCCGGCTATGAGCGGGCCACTGTTGAACGCCTACGTGACGGCCGGTGTTCAAAGCGAACACGAATGCACCACCGTTGCCGAAGCCCGGGAAAAACTTCGTTTGGGCATGACAATCATTATTCGCGAGGGCACTACTACCCGTAATCTGCTGCCGTTGCTGCCTCTGATCACGGCGGAAAACCACGGCGCCATCTGTTTCTGCACGGACGACCGTATTCCAGCCGATCTCATTGACGAAGGCTCGATTGATCACATGATACGCGTGGCCATCGCCAACGGCATTGACCCACTATTGGCGATTCGGATGGGTTCTTATAACAGCGCTCGTCACTTCGGATTGAAAAAGCACGGGATTGTGGCGCCCGGCAAATATGCCGATCTTTTGGTCGTTTCCGATTTACGGAACTTTCTGCCGGAACAAGTCTATCGTGGCGGACAACTGGTGGCGGAAGACGGCGAGATGACGCTGCCGCGACAGGGAGCGCGCCGGCTGAATTTGCCCGGTACCATCAATGTCGGCTCTGGAACTCTCGATTTTACCATTCCAGCGCTAGGTGATCAGCTGCACCTCATCGCTACCATCAAGGACCAGGTGGTCACAGAACATCTGCAGGAATCGGCAACCATAGTTTCAGGTGAGGCGGTCAGCGATGCGCGGCGCGATATCTTGAAATTTGTCATGATCGAGCGACATCGAGCCACCGGCAATATAGGCAAGGGTTTCATTCGCGGCTTCGGCTTGAAGCGCGGCGCCATTGCCGGAACCGTGGCTCACGATCACCACAATTTGCCGGCAATCGGTGTCGATGATCGCAGCATGCAAACCGCCGTGCGAGCGATTATCGAAATGGGTGGTGGATTGGTCGCCAGCGAAGGCGACAAGGTGCTGGCGCGCTTGCCCCTTCCCATCGCGGGCCTGATGAGCGATGCATCAATTGAGGAGGTGCGCGAAGATTACGACCGACTGATCGCAACCGCTCAAGACTTGGGCAGCGGCTTGGACGATCCCTTCATGGTGATGAGCTTCATGGGGCTGGAGGTGATCCCCAAACTCAAGCTCACCGATTTCGGTCTGGTCGATGTTGAAGCTTTCCAACTGGTCGAGCTATTTAGCCAAACTTGACCGTGTCATTTGGCGATTTATCGCTAGAATACACGTAATTCATTGAGCAAAGCAACCAAATAGGACCCGACATGGTGGATCAGGCAACGCTAGGCATGCTACGTGAACGCGTCGAAAGTGACCGGACCCGTATCCTGGGGTTTTTGCGCGAAATCTGCGCCATACCCAGCATGGAAAACCAGATTCGCGAATGCGGTGAGCGCATTGCAGTTGAAATGAGAAAGCTCGGCTTTGACGAGGTCTTCTGGGACAAGATGGGAAATCTCGTCGGCAGAATCGGCGATGGTGAAAAAATCTTGCTCTACGACAGTCATATTGACACGGTTGGCATTGGCGATCCGGAAGAATGGCAATGGGATCCCTTTGAAGGCAAGCTGGAAAACGGTGTCTTGTATGCCCGGGGCGCTTGTGACGAAAAAGGCAGCACACCTGGTATGGTTTATGGCTTGGCGATCGCCAGGGAAATGGGATTGCTGGATGGCGTCACCGCTTATTACTTTGGCAATATGGAAGAATGGAACGATGGGCAGGCACCCAATGCATTCGTACAAACTGAAGGCATCAAACCAGATTTTGTGGTGATCGGCGAACCCACCAAGATGCAGATCTACCGTGGCCACAAAGGGAGGGTTGAGTTCAAGATCGTGGCCAAGGGGCGCAGCGCACACGCCGCCAGCAATTACCTTGGCGACAATGCCATTTACAAGCTTTTGCCCATCATAGAACGTATCAGTCATATTGAACCGCAATTGGGTGATCACGATTTTCTCGGGCAAGGACGCATCACCGTGACCGATATGGAAGTCAAGACACCAAGCATAAATGCGGTGCCCGATGAAGCGACAATCTATGTCGACCGGCGCATCACATTTGGCGAGGAGCCACAAGCGGAGTTGGAACGCTTGCAAGAGATTATCGGCGAGCGCGATGATATCCACGCCGAAATCCTGGTTTACGATGACCCCAGCTATACCGGATTCGTCTTTCCGCTGGACAAGATATATCCGGCCTGGGCTTATGAAGAAGATGAGCCGATCGTTACGGCTGGTTTGAAATCGGCACAGATGCTCTTTGGTGAAACCGATACCGGAAAGTGGGATTTCTCGACTAACGGCACTTATTGGGCGGGCAAGGCCGGCATTCCCAGCATTGGCTTCGCGCCCGGTAACGAGATCCACGCCCACACCGTTCTGGATCAGGTGCCGCTGGAAGATGTCGTGCGCTCGACCGAATGGTACGCACTTTTCCCGGCCATTCTTTTGCAAACTGTCGGAGCGTGACATCGGGAACAAACGGCAATGCTCATTTCCGGGCGGATGGCCTGATTGTCCCTGGCGAATGCCAGTGAAATCGACCGGATCTGTACTGAGCTATTAATATCGCGATTGGGCGGCACATTGTGATCACGTTGGCTTGCAGCGGCAGCGCCAGCAAGAATTTGGACATGAGGAGTCTATAATGCAAACAGACCTGCGAGGTCGTGACCTCATCAGCACACAAGATTGGTCAAAAGAAGAAATCGAGACCCTTCTCGATGTCGCCTGGGACTTGAAGCGCAAGCGCGCTCTGGGTGAGCCGCATGCGCTGCTGCGTGATAAGGTGCTGGCCATGCTCTTCTTTTTCACCAGTACCCGCACACGTATCAGCTTCGAGGCCGGTATGGCGCAATTGGGTGGTCACGCGCAATTCATCGACAGCACTACCACGCAGATCAGCCACGGCGATACCGCAAAGGAAATCGGCGAAATCGTGGGCCGTTATACCGATGGCATCGCGATCAGGCAATGTGATTGGGAATTCGGCAACGCCTATATCAATGCCGTTGCCGAAGCCAGTCGTGTTCCGGTTCTGAATATGCAGTGCGAAGTTTATCACCCCTTTCAGATTCTGGCCGACCTGATGACCATTCAGGAAAAGTATGGCCGTGATCTTCGTGGCAAGACCATCAATGTCAGTTGGGCTTATGCCTCCAGTTATCAGAAGCCGATATCTGTTCCGCAGAGTTTGGTATTGTTGATGACCCGTTTCGGCATGAATGTGCGTCTGACGCGCCCCCCCGAATACAAGCTGATGCCCGATATTGTGCAGCAGGCTCGGGACAACACCCGGCAACATGGCGGGTCCTTCGAAATCCTGGATGACTTTGATGCGGGCTTTGTCGGCGCAGATATCTTGTATCCCAAGAGCTGGGGAAGCTGGCTAACTACGGAGGACGAACAAGAATCGGAGGAGATCGGCGCCAAATATACCGATTGGATCACTGACGACCGGCGCATGAATTTGGCCAATAATCACGCCATTTATATGCATTGCCTGCCGGCTGACCGCAACATCGAAGTCACAGACAGCGTGATCGACGGCCCGCAAAGCGTGGTCTACGATGAAGCGGAAAACCGCTTGCACGTTCAAAAGGCGGCCATGGCATTGACCATGCGTTAGGCGGCATCTGCGACGGCCAGGATGAGGGAAGGGTCTGTGGCTCCAATTCAATTTGGTTGTCCACTCTGCAGATTGCGCAGCGCGTGCTGGTACGCGCTTGAAAGCATGCTGGTCTGAACAAAGTTGCTTGCTCGCACCAGCCAGCCTGACAAGAGTTGGCTGCCACAACGAGAACGTTGGTTATAGATCGGTAAATTGAAAGAAACGGACGATGATCGACAAATTGGTGGTGGTAGCGATCGGCGGCAACTCTTTGATTACCGATCCGCAAGACCCGGGCATTGATAAACAATGGGAAGCCGTGCGCGAGACTTGCGGTCATATTGCCGATATGATCGCCGATGGCTGGCAGGTTGTAGTCACGCATGGCAATGGACCGCAGGTGGGTTATATCCTCAATCGTTCCGAGATCGCCAAACGCGAGGCAGATATCCACGAAGTGCCTTTGGATTTGGTGGTGGCCGATACCCAAGGCAGCATCGGCTACATGCTGCAACAGGCCTTGGATAATTCCCTGCGCCGGGTGGGCATGAACCATACGGTGGCCACCATCATCACGCAAATGCGTGTCGATCCGGACGATCCGGCTTTTGACCACCCGGACAAGCCGGTGGGCGGATTCATGACGCACGAACAAGCTGTCGCGGCACGTGCCCAAGGCTGGCAGGTGATGGAAGATGCCGGGCGAGGCTGGCGTCGCGTGGTGGCATCGCCAAAACCATTGGTGATTAACGAGATCAATGCGGTTCAAGCGCTGGTGCTCAGCGGATACATCGTCATCGTTTGTGGCGGCGGCGGCATACCGGTAGTGCGCAATGAGGTTGGCAGTTTACGTGGCATCGCGGCAGTCATCGACAAAGATCGCGCCAGCAGCCTGTTGGCGCAGACCTTGCGCGCCGACTTATTGTTGATATCTACCGGTGTCGAGAAAGTCTGTCTCAATTTTAATACACCACAAGAGCGCAATCTTGATGTGATGACCTTGCAGGAGGCGCATCGTTATTTGCAAGAAGGACATTTCGCCCGCGGTAGCATGTTCCCGAAAATCGAAGCAGCGGTTGATTTCGTACACAATGGCGGTCCACGTGCCATCATCACCAATCCTGCCAATCTCACGCGGGCCTTGCATCATGAAACGGGTACCCGTATTGTTCCGGGCGGGTAAACATCTGTAAAGAATACGGGTGTATTAGAATGGGAAGGGCGGCGCTGAAATAATCACGCCGGTGAAGTCCAATCAAATGACCAAGAGACAATGGCGGAAATCAAAGAACTGCGCTGTGTAGTGGGGGACTGTCGCTTTAGCAGCGACTCGGTCACGTATACCTGTCCCGTCCATGGAGAAGTGGCGACCCTGGATATTCTTTACGATTATCCGGCTCTGGCAGCTAGACTGGATCGGGATAAATTGACGGCCAGCCGTCTTAACAATTGCTGGCGCTATCGGCCGCTGCTGCCTGTCGCCCCTGATAGTCCGGTACCGCCGCTCGATGTCGGTCTGACGCCACTTTACCCGGCGCCGCGTATCGCGCAGAGCTTGGGGATTTGCCGCACTTGGGTCAAGGACGAGGGCGCCAACCCGACCGGATCGCTAAAAGATCGTGCTAGTACCCTGGTTTTAGCGCGGGCGCTGGAGCAAAAAATAGGCACAGTTAGTACGGCCAGCACCGGCAACGCGGCTGCGGCCTTGGCTGGCCTCGGCGCGGCAGTCCCAGAAATAGATATCGTAATCTTTGTGCCAGATACGGCCCCGGAAGCCAAAATCGCCCAATTGCTGGTATATGGCGCGCAAGTGTTGCTGGTAGAGGGCAGCTATGATGATGCCTTTGACCTGTGCATGCAAGTATGTGACGCTGAAGGCTGGTATTCTCGTAATACAGGCGTGAATCCCTTCACCACTGAAGGCAAAAAAACTGCCGCGCTGGAAATCGCCGAACAACTGGAGTGGCAACTGCCAGACGCGGTCGCCGTCAGCGTTGGCGATGGCAGCATCGTAAGCGGCCTTTACAAGGGTTTTTATGACTTGCAGTGCCTGGGTTGGATCAAGCAGATTCCGCGCTTGATCGGCGTGCAGGCGGCAGGCAGCGCAGTGCTGTCAAACGCCTGGAAGCGGGGCTTGGATGCCGTCGATATCCGGCGTTCTCCAGTGGCTACCATCGCCGACAGCATCGCCTCGGAATTGCCACGAGACCGTGCCAAAGCTTTGCGGGCGGTACGTGCCAGCGGCGGAGCCTTCGTGACCGTTACGGATGACGAAATTACGGCAGCTATCCCGCAATTCGCCCAACTCACTGGGGTATTTGTGGAACCGGCGGCGGCCGCCACCTTTGCCGGAGCCAGAAAAGCGCTAAACTATGGATTGCTAGATCGGGAAGAGAGTCTGTGCTTGCTGATGACCGGCAATGGCCTGAAAGATATTGCGCGCGCGCGCCAAAGCGTGTCACGAGGCATAAGCGTTGCGCCGAATATCGCGGCAGTGCAAGCAGCTTTGAGGCGCAAGAGGCGCAATGGCTGAGCGGCCAACATATTCGGTTGTGGCGCCTGTCCACAACGAAGCCGGAAATCTGGGGCGCTTTTACCAGGAAGTGCGCAAGGTACTTGAGGGCGCTGGTGAGCCGTGGGAATTGCTGATCGTAAACGATGGCAGCGACGACGGGTCTCTGGAGATAATGCTCGATCTGGCTGCCAAAGATCCGCGTGTCAAGGTCATTAATTTTGCGCGCAATTTTGGCCATCAGATTGCAGTAACTGCAGGCGTGGATTATGCCCTTGGTTGCGCCGTCATACTGATTGATGCCGATATGCAGGACCCGCCAACGGTAATGCCGCAATTGATCGCCAAGTGGAAGCAAGGCTACCAAGTGGTTTACGCTGTTCGTGTCCGACGCAAGGGCGAGGGCCTCTTGAAACGGCTGAGCGCCAAATTATTCTATCGGTTGATCCACCGCATCACCGATATCAATATTCCCGTCGATACTGGCGATTTCCGTCTGATGGACGCCAAGGTCGCCCGGGTCTTGCGCCAAATGCGCGAGCACCATCGTTTCATCCGCGGTATGACGAGCTGGGTGGGCTTCAAGCAGACTGGCGTAAGCTATGTGCGCGAAGAGCGCACCTGGGGAGAAACAAAATACCCCTGGCGCAAGATGATCGCTTTCGCATTGGATGCAGTCACCAGCTTTTCGTTTTTCCCTCTGCAAATCATGGTGTATATTAGCTTCATGCTGGCAGTGCTTTCTCTGCTGGTCGGAGTAGTTATTTCGGTTTTGCGGATTACCATGGGCGAAGAATTCTTTGGCGGGCAAGCCACCACCATCGTTTTGCTTTTGCTTTTGAGCTCGTTTCAGTTATTTTTCTTATTTATTATCGGGCAATACGTCGCTCGTACTTATGATGAAACGCGTGATCGGCCACTTTATGTGGTGGCCTCAACAGCCGGACTTGAGGGGGCGCGAGTGGGCAATCAGCGTAACCGACGCGAAGCAGCAGCAAGCGCTTCGACGTCGGTCCCAAAATCTGTTGCGGATCCGGAGGACATACTTGATGCAGAATGATGATCTGGACCAGTTACAATTGGTGCAAGCGTATCGGCAGCTTGTCGAGCGATATGAAGCGCTGGACCGCAGGATCGACGATCTAATCATGCGCCACGGCGGCGTCAGCGAAAATATGCCGGACACTGATCTGGAGCAGTATCGGCAGCTGGCAAGACAAAGAACAGAATTGCTCAACCAAATGCGTCGCGCCGAGCAAGAGCTGAATATCGGCGCTGATTTCGATTCCCAGGATTGAATCAAAAACGAGGATAGGTTTATGGTAACGGGCCCAACCTTTGAAGAGATGCTGCATCCGCAAAAAATTGATCCTGTTATACGGGCGCAGGCTATAGCTGCATTGGACGCGGATCCGCTCAATCCACTCAACCTCTACAATATTACCTGGCGTAATGCCGATGATCAGATCTATTACCTGAGCTTGCCCAAGGCCCTGACAGGAGTCGATGCCGAGATCGTGATCCTGTATGGCATGAATTTCCCCTCCGGCAGCCACAAGGTGGGGGCGGCCTATTCGGTCTTACTGGAACAGCAATTGCTGGGCGCGGTGGATCCCCTTGAACATACCTTGGTTTGGCCATCGACGGGCAACTATGGCATCGGCGGCGCCTTCATCGGCTGTCGCATGGAATTCGACAGTATCGTTGTTTTGCCTGAGGAAATGAGCCAGGAGCGCTTCGACCGTATCACCCGCTACGGCGCGCGGATCATCCGTACAGCCGGCAGCGAAAGCAATGTCAAGGAAATCTACGATGAGGTCAAGCGCCTGCGCGAAAGCGACAGAAAAATCCGCGTTCTCAATCAATTCGAAGTGATGGGCAATTATCGATTTCATTATCACGTCACCGGCAATACCATCGTCGAGTTGGCGGAGGAATTAGCCAAGCGAGGCATCGGCAAGGGCAAGATTTCCGCTTATGTCTCGGCCATGGGCAGCGCCGGCACCATCGCGGCTGGCGACCGCCTTAAGCAGGTTTGGCATGATCACAAAATAATCGGCCTGGAACCGATTCAATGTCCGACACTTTACAATAATGGTTATGGCGCTCACGAAATACAAGGCATCGGCGACAAACACGTGACCTGGATTCACAATGTCTTGAATATGGATGCTTTGATGGCGATCGACGACATGGATAGTCTGAATGGTTTGCGGGTATTGGCGGAGGAGGCCGGTCGCCAAAGTTTGTCGCAGCGCTTCGGTCTCGACGACAGTTTCATAGAACGCCTGGCGAAAACATTGGGCATCAGTGGCATCTGCAATGTCATCGGCGCCATCAAGACCGCCAAGTACTACCGAATGAATGCCGACGATGTCGTGGTCACTATAGCTACCGATGCGATGGAGCGTTACGGCTCTGTCATGGCGAAGCTGCGGCAAACGCAAGGCGCGCTGGATGATGCGCGGGCGACGGCCATTGTGGACGGGGTTTTTCACCGCGCTGGGACGGACTGGGTCATGGAAGGCAGTCGCGACGCCCGCGAACGCTGGCATAATTTGAAGTATTATACCTGGGTTGAGCAGCAAGGTAAGTCGGTTGCCGAGTTGGATGCTCAGCGCAATCCGCAGTGGTGGCTGGCACATCAGCAGCGTGTGGCAGAGATAGACAAGCGCCTGATGGATCAACGCTCGCAGCGAGCAGCACCCTAGAGTATCGGGACGGAATATGTACGCTGACGACCGTGTTTTGGTAGCTGTGGTCAAACGCAAAAAAGACTTTGACATCGCAAGGTGGCAGCATTGGTATCGCATCCCTCAATCCCGCATGCCGCAGGGGATCAATGCCGAATATATCGCCTTGTTTCTCAGTAGCCGCACTTTTCGGGAAACGGGCGGCGCCATTGCCTGTTTCGCCCGCATCACTGGCGTAGAGTTGGCGCGGCGCAAAGAACTGTTGCCGGACGAAGAACGGCGCCAAGACGAAATTTATTATAAGCTGCAGTTCCGTCAACTCGTGCTAAGAGATCCGCCGATTCTCAACAACTCAAAACGCCCCATCAGCTTCATCCGCACCACCTGGGATCGTTTCATTAGCGCCGATACCGTTCCCGACCTATATAGCAGAGCCAGTTATTATGTCGATCGCGTCCATTATGCTTTGGGGCGCTGAAGCTCGCGTCAAGCGCGTGAAGTCCACCTGATGATAGAAGGTCAATCATGTTAATCATTAACGCAAATCTGATCACCTTGGGCAAGGATGCGCAGATCCTTGATGACCACGCGCTGATGATCGAGGATGATCGTATCGTGGAATTGGGTTCGGTTGCGCGGATGCAAGCCCGTTATCCCAATGTTGAGACGCTGGATGCTCGCGGTCAATACTTGATGCCCGGCAGTATCTGTGCGCATACCCATTTCTACGGGGCTTATGCACGTGGCATGGCCATTCCCGGACCCGCACCGCGCGATTTTCCGGAGATTCTGCAGCGCCTGTGGTGGCCGCTGGACAAAGCGCTCGATCGCGAAACTGTGCGAGCCAGCGCTCTGGTTTGCTTGCTGGATGCCATAAGGCATGGTACGACGTCCTTGATTGATCATCACGCCAGCCCCAACTTTATCGAGGGCAGCCTGGACGTAATCGGCGCGGCCGTGGAGCAGGCCGGATTGCGAGCGGTTTTGTGTTATGAGGTGACCGACCGCGATGGCATGGACAAGATGACGGCTGGGATAAATGAGAATTTGCGCTTTATGGAGTCAACTGCTGCCCATCCTCGCCTAAGGGGAACATTCGGCTTGCACGCCAGTTTGACTCTGAATGAGGAAAGCTTGCGCGCTTGTGCCGATGCCATACCTACCGAGGCCGGTTTTCACATTCACGTGGCCGAGCATGAGGCTGACGAAGACAACAGCTTGCGCCGTAGTGGCAAACGCGTAGTACAACGACTTGATGAATACGGGATTTGGCGCGAGCAAACGATCGCTGCTCATTGTGTGCATATTGACCGATCCGAGCGAGCGATTCTGCAGGAACGCGGGGTGTGGATCAGTCACCAGCCGCGTTCAAATATGAATAATGGCGTGGGCGCCGCCGATATCGATGGCATGCTCGCCGCAGGTCTAAAACTCTGCTTGGGAAACGACGGCTTCAGCAATAATATGTGGGCGGAATGGAAGGCGGCTTATCTCTTGCACAAAGTGACAAATCGCGATCCGCGTGCCGCCAACGGTGGCACTATCGCGCAGATAGCTTGGGACAATAATGCATTGTTAATGGATCAGTTCTTTCCTGAAACGGCGATAGGAGTGCTTCATCCCGGTGCCAAAGCTGATATGATATTTGTCGATTATCAACCTTTCACACCCGTTAGCGCTGGCAATCTACCTTGGCATTTGCTTTTCGGTTTCGAGTCATCTATGGTTACGACTACCATTTGCGACGGCAAAATCTTGATGCGGGATCGCGAGATTTTAGTGCTGGATGAAGCGGAAATCGCCGCCGAAACGCTGACGCTGGCACCGAGAGTTTGGGAAGAGTATACGCGAAACGCTCAGATTGCTCTACAATCTTGAAAGGATTTGGGCGTCTATAGGGGAGAAAGACAGGGAATGACCGGGACAAGGGAAGAGTTGACGACGCTGGCAATCTTGGGTGGCACTGGCAACGAAGGCGCGGGCTTGGCGATGCGCTGGGCGCAACATGGTTACCGCGTGATCATCGGCTCTCGTTCGCGGGATAAAGCGGAAATGAGAGCGGCGGAACTGAATGCCGAAATGGGAGAGGATTTGCTTGGAGGAATGTCGAATGCGCATGCTGCCAAGGCCGCCGATACCGTGATTCTCAGCGTTCCCTATTCCGCCCATAAGGTGACCTTGCAAAGCGTTGCCAAGTTTTGCGTCGGTAAGGTGCTGGTTGATCTGACCGTACCCTTGCAACCGCCGGAGATCATGGCGGTCAATCTGCCGGATGGCGCTGCTGCGGCCCTGGAAGCGCAAGCACTTCTCGGAGCGGAAACGATAGTGGTCGCGGCTTTCCAGAATGTCAGCGCGGTAAAGTTGAAAGTGCTGGATAAAGCGGTTGATTGCGATGTGCTTGTTTGCGCTGACGATGCGGTCGCCAAGCAGACTGTCATTGACCTGGTACAGGCTGCCGGAATGCGCGGCATCGATGCCGGTGTCTTGAAAAATGCCGTCGCGGTCGAATCCTTGACACCGGTGCTATTGCATATCAACAAGGTTTATCGCGTAAGGGGTGCCGGCATTCGAATCACGGGTGTAGAGGGCGGATGATGCGCTGTGCGCCATCATATAGCGCCCATGCGATTCCCGGCATTCCCTTGATTCAGCAGGGAGACGATATTCTGGCGCTGATTCTGAACGCTGCTGCTGCTGCCGGATTGGACCTGCAGGACGGAGATGTCTTGGTGATTTCGTCCAAGATAGTCGCCAAAGCTGAAGGTCGTCAAGTGCAGTTGACCGATGTGATTGCTTCGTCGGAGGCGCAGGATCTGGCCGAGGAAACGGGAAAAGATCCGCGGCTGGTGGAGTTGGTTTTGCGAGAAGCCGTTCTGGTCTCGCGCAAACGCCGCGGCGTGCTGGTCACACAGAACCGGCTGGGCTTTGTCTCGGCCAATTCTGGCTTGGATCAATCCAATATTGAAGGTGGCGGAAACGCAGCGCTCCTTTTGCCCTGCGATCCAGATAAATCGGCTGCTGCGATACGCGCCGGGTTGAAAACTACCTGCAATGTTGAGGTTGCGGTGGTCATCAGCGACACGCATGGTCGTCCCTTCCGCGTAGGCAATGTAGGCGTGGCGATTGGTGTCGCGGGTTTGCCCGCGGTCAAAGACTTGCGGGGCAGAATAGATCTATACGGGCGCACGCTGGAGGTCACGCAACAAGCTTATGCCGATCAGGTGGCGTCAGCAGCGCACTTGCTCTGTGGCGAGGCGGATGAAGGCTTCCCGGCCATCTTGATACGAGGGATTGATGTCGCCGGTACGCCGGGATTGGCAGCGGATCTCAACCGTTTGCCCGAGAATGATTTGTATCGTTAGTCTTAGAGAACAACGTGGTTATCGATTCGGCTGAATTGCTGCAATGCATGCGCGACCGGCGTTCACTGCGCCGTTACTTGCCTCGGTCACTGCCGGCAGGCTGGCTGGAGCAGGTCATGGAGGCGGCCGTGTGGGCTCCTTCCGCGCATAATCGGCAGCCCTGGAGATTTGTCATCCTGCGTGACCAGGCCAATAAAGATGAGTTGGCCAACGCCATGGGCAAGCGCTTGCGGCGAGACTTGACGGCTGATGGCGTGGCTCAAGCTATCATTGACGCCGATGTGGGTCGCTCTTACGAGCGTATCACCTCGGCGCCGCTTTTGATCGTATTGTGTCTGAGTCTGGAGGATATGGATCGTTATCCGGATGCAGCCCGTAGCGACCACGAGCGTATTATGGCGGTGCAGAGTACGGCGATGGCGGGACAAAACATGTTGTTGATGGCGAGCAGCCTGGGCTTGGGCGCTTGTTGGATGTGCGCGCCGCTCTTTTGTCCGGATCTGGTAGCGGAAGTGCTGGATTTGCCCTGCGGCTGGCTGGCCCAAGGCATGATTACCTTGGGCTTTCCGGCGCAGACTCGCAGGCGTGGTCGAGAAGCCTGGAACACGAGGGTCTTGTGGCGCTAGAACATAACATAGTTGTGCTGATTGGTGGTGTTGGCGGTGCCAAACTGGCGAGCGGTTTGGTGAAAGTTTTTCCTTCACAACGCTTGACCTTCATCGTCAATACCGGCGACGATTTCTGGCACATGGGTCTGCGCATCTGCCCGGATCTCGATACGGTAATGTATACCCTGAGGGGCTTGGTTGACCCACAGTGGGGTTGGGGAATCAAGGATGATACGGTTGCGACACTTGAGAGTTTGAGCAACCTTTATCAAGTTGAACCCTGGTTTCGCCTGGGAGACAAAGATTTGGCAACGCATCTCTTGCGTACCGAATTGCTGCGACAGGGAAAATCGCTTACGGAAGTTACCACGATTCTGCGCAAGCGGCTGGGAATTGGCGCCACAGTCTTGCCGATGTGCGATAGTGAAGTTCCAACCATGATTGATACGATCGAAGCCGGCGAACTCGGTTTTCAAGAATACTTTGTCAAGCGGCGCTGGCAACCGACAGTCAAGGCGATTCGGCATGCGGGCTGTGAGTCGGCAGCAGTGTCTGCAGCAGTGCGTTCGGCCTTGACCTCGGCTGACCTCGTGTTGATCGCGCCGTCGAATCCCTGGTTGTCGGTGGAGCCTATCTTGTCTATTCCGGGCATGCGCGAATTGCTAACGGGTCTTGCTGTGCCGGCGGTGGCCATAACACCCATCATTGCCGGCGATGCGGTAAAGGGACCCACAGCGAAGATCATGCGCGAACTCGGGCTCGAGGTCTCAGCACAAACCATCGTCAGCTTTTACCACGGAATCATCAATGCATTTGTGGATGATATTCGCAATGAATCACTGCAATTCGACGGCGTCCGCATCGCGCAATTTAATACTTTTATGATCGACGCGCAAGATAAGCGGACGCTAGCGCGAGACATATTGGCTTGGGTGGCCGGGTGGCCAACATGAGCCTCTGGGCGATCATCCCGGTTAAGCCCTTGAAAAACGCCAAGAGCCGGCTTTCGAAGGTATTGGTGCCAGATCAACGCTACGAATTGGCGCTGGCCATGTTCCGGCACGTTCTCTCGGTGGCATCCAGCGTACAGCGTGTGACGGGAGTGCTGGTTATCTCACGCGACACCAAGGCGTTGTCGATTGCCCGTGACATGGGTGCCAAAACCTTGCAAGAGGGCATCGTATCAGATCTTAATCCTGCGCTCTTACGAGCGACAATGGTCGTCAAAACCTGGCGGGCTGATGCCGTACTGATTTTGCCGGCTGACTTACCGTTTGTGCACGCAGAAGATATTCGAGCTCTAATCAGTTTGAGCCAGGAACGTGCCCTAGTCATCGCGGGCGACCAATATCTTAGTGGGACCAATGCCCTGCTCATGCGTCCGCCTGGACTGATCGCGTATGAATATGGTCCCGACAGTTACCAACGACACATCGATAGCGCTCGTTCCGCGGGTATAGATGCCGCTGTTTACCACTCCGATCGCCTGGCACTGGATATCGATGTGCCGGAAGATCTCGCGACTTACCATCGGATCCTGGCCGCCGGTCGTTTTGGGCACCTTCCGGCATTTTTGACGGAGCTGGCCGAGGGTTTGCAACCACTGGAATGATGATTTTCTCGGCTGCGCGTTCGCGATCGCAAGTGAATTTACCGGGCTGCCGCAATGTGTCGTCAATCTAGACGCGACTTGCGCGCAATGCGGCTACTTGAAAGTTTGAGCGCAGCTTGCTTGCCGCAATTTTGGCAACGAATTTGCTGTGCCATATTCGAATCAGTACCACATCGGGTACGCCAGTTATGCTGGATTATAAACGTGATGCAGACCAAGCGCGATTTGCACATTTGACCTGTTTATGCGGATAATAGAGCGACTATGAGACGGCAATGAGTTTGGAGAAGACCAATGGCAGACCGGGTGGCACTCTATTTGCAAGACGCGCATGCACTGGACGATGCGATTGAGTACGTCAAATACGCCGAAGCATCTGGATTCGAGGCGGTGTGGCAAGCGGAAAGCCGACTGGTGCGCGATGCCGTGGTGCCGATGGCGGCCTTTGCGGCGGTTACCTCGAAGATAATAATTGGCTCGGGTGTAATCAACAATTGGACGCGCAATGCAGCGGTCATCGCAGCTACATTCTTGACGCTTGATGACTTGGCGCAAGATCGTATCGTTTGTGGAATTGGCGCCTGGTGGGATCCGCTCGCGGCAAAAGTCGGCATTCAGCGGCGCAAGAATCTGCTGGCAATGCGCGAAGTGGTCACTGTTGTGCGGCGATTGTTGAACCGGGAAAGAGTCACCTTCCAGGGCGAGTTCGTGCAATTGGACGATGTCGAATTGGATGTGGTACATGGACGCAAGGAAGGCCGAAATGTGCCAATCTATATCGGTGCCACGGGTCCCAAGATGATGGCGCTTACCGGAGAAATTGGCGATGGCGTCGTGCTCAATTATTTGGTCTCGCCCAAATATAACGAGATGGCGTTGGCGCAATTGCAAATCGGCGCCAAGAAAGCCGGTAAAGCGCTTGACGACATCGACCGCCCCCAATTGGTGGTTTGTTCGGTGGATAACGATCGCCGAAAAGCGTTGGATGCCGCCCGCAAGCTTGTGACGCAATACCTGGGTCAACAGCCGCATATCATGAAGGCCAGCGGTGTCAGCCAAGAGTTGCTGGACGAGATTGGGCAAGTGCTAACCTGGCCAGCAACCGAAGAACAGATTCTCGAAGCGATGAAACTGGTACCGGACGATGTTGTGCAAATGATCACTGCTTCGGGCACTCCCGATGAGGTCAAAGCTAAAGTGCGCGAATATATGGCTGCCGGCGCTACTTGCCCGATTCTTTACCCGCTGGGTGCCGATGTGCGCTTGATGATTGATACCTTCGCCGCGGGGTATTCCAGTTAAAGTTAAGCGCGAACTCATGGCGAATGCAGGCCAAAGGAACGATTCCGTGCGCGGGTTCTCGTTGTGAAAATACTTTGCGTAAGCGATACCGAAATGCCGCAACTGCACAATGCGGTCAATTTGCGTCGTCATTACAGTGATATTGATATGATCATCAGTTGTGGTGATATGTCCGCCGGCTATCTGGATTTTATCAGCACCATCTCCTGCGTTCCCATGTTTTACGTGCGGGGCAACCATGACGAAATGTATGGGGAGGATCCGCCCGGCGGCATCAACCTACACCGGCAAGTGGTGTCCTTCAATGGCCTGACGCTGGCTGGATTGGAGGGGTCAATCCGTTATAATCAGGGCGCGATACAATATACGCAGACGCAAATGCAGGGCATGGTTCTGCGTATGGCTCCAAGAATACTCTGGAACCGGCTAGTTGGCGGAGCAGGGGTTGACCTTTTTGTCACACATTCGCCAGCGCGGAATATTCATGATGGCAAAGATCACGCCCACCGCGGTTTTGATAGTTTTCTCAATTTTATGAGATGGTACAAACCGCGCTATATGCTGCATGGTCACGTACACACTTGGGATCGGCGCAAGACGGTACGCACGCAATTTGAATCGACCTGTGTCTTGAATATTAATCCCTTCACGGTGTTGGATCTTGAATCAATGGCCAAGTTCTGAGTTGGCTATGAAGCAACCCAGGGAGGAAACACCGGAAATGTGGAAAGCTTATCATTGTATCAGCAGCCTTGACGAAGCGCTGGAGTTGTTGCATCAGCACCGCGATGAAGCGCGAATTGTTGCCGGCGCCACGGATCTGATTATCGAGATGGAACGGGGGCAGCACCCAAAGATCAAGGTTCTGATCGATATCACGCGTGTCAAAGGCCTGGATCAAATCAGCCTCCACGATGGCATAATCAACCTGGGCCCTCTGGTAACACATAACCATGTCGTAGATAGCCAAATCATTCGCACTGGCGCCTTGCCGCTGGCGCAAGCCTCCTGGGAAGTCGGCGCGCCGCAAATCCGAAATCGCGCTACCATCGCCGGCAATTTAATCACTGCATCCCCTGCCAATGATACCATCACGCCTCTAATAGCTATGGGCGCCGAAGTGACGCTGGCGTCGCGTGAGGGCGAGCGGACCTTGTCCTTGTCCGATTTCTACAGTGGCTTTCGGCAGACTAGATTGGGATTGAACGAACTTCTAAGAGCAATACGTATCCCCGCTTTTGCCGAAAATCAGCGTGGCGTGTTCCTGAAACTGGGCCTTCGCCGCGCCCAGGCCATTTCTGTCGTCGACACCGCAGTCATCGTCAGTCGCGACGAATCAGGTGTTGTGACATCGGCCAGGATCGCCTTGGGAAGTGTCGCAGCGACCATTATACGTGTGCCCACAGCAGAGTCCTTTCTGGTGGGTAAAGCCCTGATGCCGGAGAACATTAGCCAAGCCGGAAGATTGGCAGCGGAAACAGCATCGCCGATTGACGATATCCGTGGCAGCGCCAGCTATCGTAGCGAGATGGTCAAAGTTTTGGTGGCACGGGCATTGCGTCGTCTGGCGCAAGAATTCTTGACAACGGGATTGCCCGACGAGCCGCCGATGCTTTGGGGCAAAGATCAAGCGATGGTAAAGGCAGGCCTGCCGGCACCCTCGCGGCATTTGCCCGATAGTCCCATCGTTAGCAAGGTAAATGGCCAAGCGATGTCGATAAACACAGGACAGCAGAAGTCGCTTTTGCATTGGCTGCGTGAAGATGTCAAATTGCCGGGTACCAAGGAAGGTTGCGCCGAGGGAGAATGTGGCGCCTGCACCGTCTTCCTCGATGATGTCGCGGTGATGTCTTGCATGGTGCACGCGCCGCGAGCCCACGGCGCTGAAATTGTTACCGTGGAAGGATTGGGCGATGGAGAATCTTTGCATCCGATCCAGAGCGCCTTCATCGAAGAAGCCGCAGTGCAATGTGGATACTGTACACCGGGATTTCTTATGGCCGGCGCGAAGCTATTGGAGGAGTTCGATTGTCCTGATACTGAACAGATCAATTATGGTATCAGTGGTAATCTGTGCCGTTGCACCGGATATTACAAGATCGTCAAGGCATTTGAATCTGCCAGCAAGCTGAAATCCCAGCGATTGGAAAGCTAGGTCATGGACAGAACCGTCCCCAAAACCGGCAGCGAAGAAATCGAATTGTATATGCGCACCTATTATTCGCTGCTGCGATCCAGCGATGCGATCAGGATTGAAACGCTGGTGGAAAGCCATCTTGCGATGCGCTCGTCCCTTCACCAGAACGCCGCCGAAGCCGCGCCCGATGTCTCGGCCTTGATGTATAGCGCGCTGCGGTTGCCAGCCTGCATTTCGCGCGTGGAGGAGGTGTTGATTGGACAGATGGATCGCGCTTTTGTCGCGGCCGGTTACAAAAACATCGCCAATTGGCAACAAGTTTACGCGCCGGGGCGCCGTCGCCGCACGCATTTTAACGGCGACCATACCTTGGCCGTATACATCATAAGTCGTTCCGATATTGACGATCTGGTGCCGATGCTGGTTGCTTTTCAGATCGAATGGAACAAATTACACCTTTTGCTGCAAAACCCGGATTTGCTGGAATTGCTGCTGGAACATGAACAGGATGACAACTTGTCTTCTGGCGACTTCGACTTGCTGGCGCAGGGCCTGCAAATGGCTGTCAATGATTTGCGACGCCTGCATCTTTTGTGGACTGGCGATTTTGTCAAGAATCTGATTTATATGAGCCAACATCACAAGAGCATGAGCCTTCGGCTGATTTCCGGATCACTTGTCGATTACCGGCGCGCCACCGCCTCCTGGTGGCAGCATGTCTGTGAAGCACTGTCGTTGAAGGGTATCGAATTACAAGAGAGACCGGTTTATTTTGTCTCCAGCAATACCCACTCGCTGATAAACCTGCTGGCCGGATTCGCACGTCGCTATGAAGAAAGCCTGGTGGATTATATTGAGAAATTCGAGGAAAAATCGCTGCTGACCGAATATGAGGACATCAAAGACAGTTATAGCAAGAGTACCGATAATTTTCTTTATTTTGTATTACGACAATATCTCTCCGAAAAAGGCAGCAAAGCCAAACGCATACTGGAAAAGGAAGAACACCGGCTCGGTATTCATCGCGTTCCCAGCCGTCAGGGATTCGAAATCGAAACACAAGTGATTGAACTGGGCAAGTTGGAGGCGCGCTGGTTCGACCGGCGTCTGGGACGTGCCGAAGATCTTGCCCCGATGCGTCATAGCAACGCACTGATTATCAATATCGATTATCCATTGGGTATGGCCTCGTACGAATTGCTCAGCCGTGTCTCTGAAGGTGTGGGACGTTTGGATGGCGTCTACGTCATGGGCAAGGCGGCAACACTCAACGGACGCATCGGCGACATGATGATCCCCAATGTCGTCCATGACGAACATTCGCAAAATACTTATCTTATCCGCAATTGTTTCACTGCCCGCCATGTACGCAGCTATATGCGCCATGGCAACGTGCTCGATAATCAGAAGGCAGTCACTGTCCTGGGCACTTTTTTGCAGAATCCACACTATATGAGTGTGTTTTACAAGGAGGGCTATAGCGTCATTGAGATGGAAGGCGGACCCTATCTGTCCGCGCTCTACGAGGCTTTCCGTCCGCAACGCCATCCCATGAACGAAATTGTTAACTTGCAGTCGGTGAGCTTCGATATCGGATTCTTGCATTACGCATCGGACAAACCAATGAAAACCGGACAGAACCTGGGCGCAGGCAGTTTGAGCTACGGTGGCGTGGAGCCAACTTATGCAGCTGCTATAGTAATCTTGCGCCGCATATTTTATAACGAAACCGAAAAATTGATCGAAACCACTTTCGAGGCGCTGCCCTCATTCTGAACTGGTAGCTAAAGCCATCTGCGCAAAACAAAGGAATCAAACGTGTATTCCCCAAACACTTCGGTTATTAGCCAACCTGTCAAACGGATTGATGCGCTGGGAAAGGTCACCGGCGAGACGCTCTATCCCGGCGATATTGATATCGACGGTCAATTGTGGATGCGTATCAAGTTCAGCGACCGGGCCCATGCCCGCGTGCTGCATATCGATAGTCGCAAGGCGGAGGCGCTTGAGGGTGTCGTGCGCGTCTTCACCAGTCGCGATGTGCCGGTCAACGAATATGGTCTGGTCATCAAGGATCAGCCCGTGCTCTGCGGCCCCGGCGGCGATATAGACGGAACCGATGTTGTGCGTTGCTATATGGACATGGTGGCGACTGTGGTCGCAAAAAGTGATGCCATCGCCCGCCAGGCCGTTGATCTGCTCGAAATCGAATATGAAGAATTGCCAGCGGTTTTCGATCCCGAAGCGGCCATGCTCGAGTCTGCGCCGCAGTTGCATGCGGATGTTCCGGACAACTTGGTCACGCAATATCGTATCCGTAAAGGCAATATGACATCGGGTTGGGCGCAGTCGCATGTCACCGTCGAGGCTGAATACGAGACCACCTGGCAAGAACATGCCTATTTGCAGCCGGAAGCCGGCTTGGCTTATATCGATGAGCAGGATCGTGTCACGGTGCTGGTCGCCGGGCAGTGGACGCATGAAGATCAGGAGCAGATTTATCACGCTCTGGACCTGCGGCCCGAGCAAATTCGCGTGATATATCCGGCCATAGGCGGCGCCTTTGGCGGACGCGAAGACATGACCGTGCAGATCATATTGGCATTAGCAACCTGGAAACTGCGTCAACCGATCAAGATTCAATGGAACCGTGAAGAATCAATCCTTTACCACCACAAGCGCCACCCGATCAAGGTACGGGCCAAATGGGGCGCGACCCGCGAAGGCACGCTGACCGCCATTGCGGCCGAGGTGATCGGTGATGCAGGCGCCTACAACTACACATCGAACAAAGTACTCGGAAACGCCCACTTAACCGCCAGCGGGCCTTACGTTTGCCCGAATATTCATATCGATACCTATGCGGTTTACACCAACAATATCCCATCCGGAGCCTTTCGTGGATTCGGCGCGCCTCAGGCGCTGCTGGCGGCGGAGGGTCAGATGAACCGCCTGGCGGCTGCCCTTAATATGGATCCATTGGAAATCCGCCTGAAAAACAGTATCAGAGAAGGTAGCATCGGTTCGGTCGCAACGGCCTTCCCACCGGGTGTGAGCATGCCGCAGGTTTTCGAGGCTTGCGGTCGCGAATCGTATTGGTCACGGGACGAGCAAGGGTGGAGCTTGCAACCGGCAATGCACGCAAATGATTCCAGCAAGCGCCGTGGCCGCGGCATCGCCGGCGGATTTAAGAACATCGGCTTCAGTTTTGGCTTCCCGGAACATTGTTGGGCGGGAATCGAGTTGCAAGGCGAAGCCCAAATCGAGCAGGCGATTCTCTATCATGCTGGCGCCGATGTCGGGCAAGGCGCGCATACCATCTTGAGTCAAATGGCGGCCGATGCGCTTGGCCTTAGTTTTGACAAAGTGCGAATCGTCGCCTCGGATACCGCGACTTCCGGCTCGTCTGGCAGCGCATCGGCATCTCGCCTGTCATTCATGTCCGGGAATGCCATTCGTGGCGCGGCGGAACTGGCGCTGCAGAAATGGCAGGGAGAAGAACGCCCGGCCAAGGCCGAATTCATGTATCATCCACCAGCGACTACTCCCTTAGATCCAGATACCGGCAAAAGCAACCCCAACTTCTCTTACGGATATGTCGCTGAGGCGGTCGAGGTCGAGGTCGATATTGAAACGGGGCAGGTGCATTTGCTGGAGGTTGTTTGCGCCAACGATGTCGGCAAGGTCATCAATCCGCAACAATTGGAAGGCCAAATTGAAGGCGCAATCGTGCAGGCGCAAGGCTACGCGTTGATGGAGTATCTCGTATCACGCGACGGTCAGATATTGAACCCTTATTTGTCCACCTATCTAATTCCTACTTCGCTCGATGTGCCGGCCAAAATCAAATCAGTTGTATTGGAGCATCCCGATCCCATTGGTCCCTGGGGGGTGCGCGGCATGGCGGAGATGCCATTTTTGCCGCTGGCACCGGCAATCGCGGCCGCAATCTATGACGCCACCGGCGTTTGGGTTGATTCGCAGCCATTCACGGCGGAAAAAGTCGTCGAGGCATTGCGTTCGCACGGTATCGGGGAAATATAACGCGTATCGGGCCACTCTGCAGGGAAGAGCCGGTCTACATTTTCGCGGGCGGGCAGCGAATAGCCAGCTAAAGAAAGAGCACCTTTCCTCGCTTTCATGTTATGATTGTGGCAACTGTGGGATATGCGCGTCCAAATGCAGGCGCGACCGTCCATGCGAAGGAATCTGCATGAAACTTAAACAGGCGTTAGATATCTCTCAAGGCGATGTAGTTTCATTCATCGGCGCCGGTGGCAAGACTTCGCTGTTGGTCGGTTTAGGCTATGAGTTGGCTGAAGCGGGCTGGCGCGTATTGGCTACCACATCTACCTCGCTGCGTCAGGATCAACTTGAGTTATTTCCGCGCGCCTTACCCTATGACTCTGGTTCTCGGGCTATCTCGCAGGCGTTGAGTGATGACAGATTCGTCTTGCTCTACAACGACATAAGACGAGGTCGTGTTTCAGGTCCGGCGGTCGAGTGGGTGCCGCAACTTTTAGACAATGTGGATTCTGATGTATTGCTGGTCGAGGCGGACGAATCGGACGGTATGCCCTTTAAAGCTCCCTTGCCAACGCAACCGCGGATACCTCTTGAGACTTCGCTGGTAGTGCCGGTCGCTTCCCTGGAAGCCTTGGGCAAGCCCCTTGACGACGAGCACGTCTATAATCCACAGGCGATGATTGACCGCTATGGATTCGTGCTTAATAGTCCGGTCAAATCGCCTTGGCTGGCCCAGGTCCTGCGCGATGAGGAACTTGGTTTGAAAGACGTGCCGCAGCAGGCACGTATTGTCGTATTTCTTAATCGGACCCCCGAACGCGGCTATCTCCGTGGCCGGGCGCGTTTGATCGCGCGGCTGAGTTTGCAAAGTGAGCGGATTCAGGCAGTTGCTTTGGGATCCGTCCGCGCGGCTGAACCGGTCCATGAGGTACAGCGTGCCTTGGGGGCTATCGTTCTGGCGGCCGATTATGCGCTTGAGCAAAAGTCGCAATCGTCTTGGCAAAGCAACAAGCCGGTGATCGCTCATGTTGGCGAGCAGTTGCTTCGGTCTCGTATTGACCATATACGTGTGGCTGCAGGTGTACGATCGCGCGAAGTTAAAGCGATGCTCAAGCCGCTTGGCTTGAAGGTGGTGCGTTGCCGTAGCGCCAAGCCGGCCATTCGAACGGCGAAAAGTGATCCGGCAACGTCAAGTGACTTGCTGGAGTTGCAGGGCGCGACGCTCTCATTGCTCAAGACCGGCCTTAAAGCCATGCCATCACATGTGGCGGCCGTGCTCGTTGTGCAGGGCGATCATGTGCGTTTACAGCCCAAGGTCGTTTATCAATTGATGACCGCTTATGCCCGTGGCGCCGGGGACCTGCTTATCCCCAGATTTCGGCGCAGCGTTGGCCAACCCTGTTTGATCGGCAGACGCTATTGGCCGGAAATCTTATCGCTCAAACGCAACGGAAGACTGAAAGATGTGCTGGATCGTCATCAAGATCGATTGACTTATATCGATGTGGACAATGACAGTGTATTGCTGGATGGGGAAACGGCCAGGCTATATCGGCAACCGCAGCGGCGCACGCGTTTGCAAGATCGCCCCAACTAAACTAGCTCTCCTCATGTTGTTTTATGAGCTCGCGTATCATATCGCGTGACCACGCGCCACCAGTCTGCGCATCAATTTGAACGCGCAAGGTGGCGGGTCGCTTGTCCTTGTGGCCCGCGGCGATCGCGCGCATCTCATCAAAGAATTCCATCGGCGTCACCACTATCAGCACTTCATGCGGTTGAATGATATGGCCTGGCGGCGGCGCGTATTCGAATTCGGTGCTATTAGCCCGCCGGATACCGATGACGCCAGCCCTGAAGCGAATCATCAAGCCTAGCTCTTCAATTGACTTGCCTATCCAGGGCGAATCGCCTTCCATATACAATTCCGCCGTCTCCAAACCGGTGATTTCGTTATACAGCACATGCTGTAAGAATTCGGCGATTTCCGCACGTGTGGTGGAAAGCAGGACGAACTGAGCCGCAACACGGAAGGGACTTACCACCCGATCGGCTCCGGAACGCTGCAACTTCTCGATCATGTCATCTGTCGTGGCGGTGACCGAAATCAACAGGGACTTGCTAACGCTGCGCGCGGTGAGCACGGTTAGCACGGCCGCTGCCCTATCCTCGATCGAAATCATGATGGCTTGGGCCCTCTCGACGCCCGCTTTTTTCAGCACTTCTTCATTGGTGGGGTTACCATGGATAACGCGGAATCCACGCTGCAACCACTCGCGGGTGACATTGTTGTCATTGCTCATCAAAACGAAGGGACGCGACGGGTCCAAATAGCGCACGGCGCTTTGCACAATATGATCGCTGCCACAGATAACAAAGTGCTTTGACATAGATTCGATCGCGGTTTCGCTTTCTATCAGGTTCATTGTGCTGTCCAGCCGCTTCACTTCGCGAAATTGAACCAAGCGCTGGAAGGTCGCGAAACGTGTATCTTCTCGACCATCCGGGCGACATGAGGCTTGTAACCGCGGAATCATCAGTCCGGGCGCGACCGCGAGTAAAATCTCATCTTCCAACAAGACGCGCCGGCCGCCGGGCGCGTGAATAAAGTCGCCGGTCCCGAGCCGAATACCAATCACGCCGGCATCAAACTGCTCGCGCAGCTTCAAGTCGTTGATTCGCTTCCCGATCCAGGGAGAATTTTCGCCCAATTCCAGTTGCGTTATCTGGTGATTGGTTTCCTGGTCGAAGAGCACGCTATTAAAGTAAGCATTCACGGCCGGCCGCAGTGTCGCGCTATTGAGGAACTGCCCGGCAACCTCGTATGGCGCCAGCACGATATTGGCTCCGGCGCGAATCATCTTCAGTTTAAGCTCGGCTTCCACCGCAGCCGCAGTCACATAAATAGCCGGATTGAGGTTGCGTGCGGTAAGTACGGTGAGCAATCCCTCGGCATCCTGATTGAGCATGACCATAATTGCCTGTGCCCTGGCAAGCCCCGCGGATTTCAAGGTATCGTCATCGGTTGGTTCGCCATCCACGACAAGAATTCCGGCACTGCGCAGACGCTCGGCATATTCGAGATCTTCCGTGACCACCACGATCAAATCAAGCAGGGTAGTATGCTCGGCAAAATTATTGACGTAAAGCAGGAACAGCCGATGCACAAGCTCGCGGAAGGTGACCAGACGGCCGCGCTCTATGTCGCCAAACAAGCGTTTGAAGAGGGACGATATCGGCCGGTAGAGGACATCCTGATGCCGTTTGCGACGTATCTGCGCGCTCTGTAATACGTAGCCAATAGTCTTGTCCACCATTTCGCCGGATCCACACAGGATGTAATGATTATACAGCCGGGCGGTTTTCTTCTTGATTTGAATCCGACGCCGCCGCGCCATGGCTTCGGCACTAAAGAGCAACGCAAATGAAGAAGACAAAAAGAAGGTTAGCGCGCCAAGGCCAACAAGTACCAATCCGATGGTGAAGATCTTACCTTGGTCGGTAGTGGCAACCGTATCGCCATAGCCGATGGTCGTCAAAGTTATGAAAGTGACCCAGGACGCTTTGACAAATGACCACCCTTCGATGAGCATGAACCCGCCGATGCCGATAGGCAGAATGATGAGTAGCAAAATGCTTGCCGCGCGAAATTGCCGGCGGATATCATTCACAAGCTAAACCTCAAGGCTTCATAATACTCATCTATTCCCAATTATATCGGAGAAAAACAAGTTGTGATATTATGGTTTGAAACATGACAGCTATCCTGATTTAGGGCTAGGTAAAGCCGTTTTCCGCTCAGGAAACCTGCGCTGAACCATGGGCACCATGGCAAAGGCCGGACGATGGCGGCGTGGCATTGCCAGAATAGAGGTCCGGGAAAAATATAATTCGTGTAGACATAGACTAATCGGAGCAATGAATGTTCAAACGGGAAGATTATCAACGGGCTGCGACCACCATCCGCGAGCGTACCAGCCTGCAACCAACTATTGGTCTGGTTTTGGGATCTGGCTTGGGAACGTTAGCGGACAAACTTGACAAGCGCGTTGTCATTCCCTACCAGGACATACCGTTGTGGCCTCAATCCACCGTGCACGGGCATCAGGGTAATTTGGTCATCGGCGAATTGGCGGGACAAATTGTTGCTGCGCAGCAAGGCCGCGCTCATTTTTATGAAGGCTACCACATGCAGGAGGTCACCTTTCCCATTCGCGTTATGCATGCGTTAGGAATTGATACTCTCATACTGACCAACGCCGCCGGCGGGATCAACCCAGCTTATGATGTCGGTGATGTAATGTTGATCGAAGATCATATCAATATTCCGGGAATGGTAGGCGCAAACCCCTTGATGGGACCAAACGATGACGAAATTGGCGAACGCTTTGTTGGATTGGCACAAACTTACGACCGCGAATTGCGGCGGTTAGCGCTCCGGGTGGCAAGTGATCAAGGAATACGCTTACACAGTGGGGTTTACTGCGCTCTATCGGGTCCGTCATTTGAGACGCCGGCGGAAATCCGTATGTTGCGCACATTGGGAGCAGATACCGTCGGCATGTCGACGGTGCATGAGGTATTGGTAGCGCGCCACGCCGGTATGCGCGTCATGGCATGTTCCGGGGTAACGAACAAGGCCATTGATGTTATCGACAGCCAGTTTGAAACCAACCATGTAGAAGTTCTGCAGGCGGGCCAGGTAATTGTCCCGCGCTTAACCACGATCTTGAAGGGTGTGCTCAAGCAGTATCCGGCATGACAAGCCTGATTGCCTTAATTGATCAAGTGGCGATCGGTATCTATTTTCTGATTGCCGCCGCCATCTTACTGGCCTTGCGTCGATATTTCATCTGGGGCGAGGAATATCGATCGTCTTATTTCGAGTTGGAGCGAGACCTTTCCCGCTACCGGCAGACTAACTCGATCACTGCCGTCATTTTCTTGCTGGAAATCGCTATTATCGTCGCCGGCATTCAGCTGGTGGTCGTGCCGGAAGTATCGCGCGATCGGCAAATTCAAGATCTCGTAGTGGCAGCGCGCTCAGGAGATGGCGTATTTGTGACGCCGATACCTGCCACGCCGGCCGGCGCATTGGGCATTGATCCGGTCGCCCTGCCGCGCTCGGCGGATTTCAGCGGTCAGATTCAGCTTACGCCGATTCCAACCGCCACGGCTGTAGGCACCATCATTCCGGCAGATCCATTCGTAGGCTGCGACAACCCACAAGCTCAACTGACCATACCAGGCAATGGCATGCGTGTCTTTCAGCCGATACCAGTCGTTGGTACGGTCTACGCCGATCAATTCGCCTATGCCACCATAGAAATCAAAGGTCCGAGTACCTTCGGCAATTTTCAGGTCTACGAGAATCAAGTAAGCGAAGTGCGCACTGCGGCGGAGTTCAGTCAATTTGTGCCGGCAGGTTTCGATCCCGGCGAGTACCAATTTCGTATCATGGTCTTTGATGTAACCAAGACACTGCAAGCCAGTTGCCTCGTGCACATATTCATATCAGAGCCCTTGCCAACGAGCACCCCTTCGCGATAGGTCCCATGGCAATCGCAACAATGCCACATTTCGTGCCAAAACCTGCCAATGTCAGCGGATTTCTTTGATGCTGCGGTTCATGCGGCGGCGCCAACGCCGCGAGCGTGACCGCCACTTTGCCATTCGGTATTGCACATTGCGCCGCTGCCGATTGAAAAGCGATCCTTGCTGCTCGCTGGGTTTGGGGATTCCCCATTGGATTATCATCGATGCCCAGGTCAAGCCGCCGCCGAATCCTACCAGAGCGATATGATCCTTGTCGTGGATTCTCTTTTGTTCAATGGCTTCACAAAGCGCAATGGGAATGGAAGCAGCAGATGTATTGCCGTAGTGTTCTACATTGCTCATAAACTTGTCAATGTCGATGCCCAGTTTGCGGGCGGCAGCTTGCAAAATGCGAAAGTTGGCTTGATGCGGTATCACCAAATCGAGATCGTCGACGGTGATGCCCGCCATTTTGCTGGCCTGCTCGATGCTTTCATTAACGACGCGGGTGGCAAACTTGAAGACTTCGCCTCCGGCCATATACATCTTAAAGAGTTTGTAGCCATTGGAGCCCGCTCGCGATTCGCCCGCATCAATGCTGCCAACACTCGGGATCGCCAGCAGGTCGCCGCCAGCACCATCCGAGCGTAAGACGCTGGAGATAACTCCGCCGCGCAGTTGACTTGCCGAAAGCACCACCGCGCCGGCGCCATCGCCAAAGAGAATGCAAGTGCCGCGATCTTGCCAATCGAGAATTCGGCTCATAGTTTCCGCGCCTATAACCAAGGCCGTCTTGATGCTGCCGGCCCGAATCGAATCAGCGGCCATATTCATCGCATATACAAAGCCGGAACAAGCCGCGCTGAGATCAAACGCGCCGGCATTGTGTGCGTTCAGCCAATCTTGCACCAGGCTGGCGGTACTGGGGAAAATATTTTCCGGTGTTGATGTGGCGACGACGATCAGATCGAGATCCGGCGGAAGTATATCGGCCACTTCCAGCGCCCGCTGCGCCGCTCTGTAAGCCAAAGTCGCGGTGGATTCTGCTTCGTTGGCGATACGCCGCTCTTTGATGCCCGTTCGAGCAAAGATCCAGTCATCGCTGGTCTCGACAAAAGCTGAAATATCAGCATTTGTCATGACGTTTTCCGGCAGAGCCTTGCCCCAACCGACAACATGCGCAAAGGTCTGCGCTATTAAGGTGTCGCCATGTTGATTCTCTTCCGAGTTAAATGTCGCCATTGTCTCGATATTCGCCAAAAATTAGCACGGCATTGTGCCCGCCAAAGCCAAAGGCGTTTGACATGACATTGCGAATTGGATGAGAGCATCCCACGTTGGGAACATAATTTAGGTCGCAGCTGGGATCTGGTTCCTGCAGGTGGATTGTGGGCGGCACGAAATCATCGCGTATTGCCATGATGCTAAAGACTGCCTCAATCGCCGCACCTCCACCCAAGAGATGACCGGTCATGGATTTGGTCGAGCTGACCGGAATATTGTAAGCGGATTCGCCCATAGACTTCTTAATCGCGTTGGTCTCGGCGCTATCGTTTAGAGGCGTACTGGTGCCATGGGCGTTGATGTAATCGATATCTTCCGCTACGAGATTGGCGCTTTGCAGTGCGAATTCCACGGCCTTGGCAGCACCCTCTCCTGTCTCCATCGGCGCTGTAATATGGTAAGCGTCGGAAGTATGCCCGTAACCCAGCAATTCGGCATAGATTTTGGCGCCCCGCTCTTTGGCATGCTCCAGATCCTCCAGCATCAGCATGCCGGCACCTTCTCCAGGCACGAATCCGTCACGGTTTAGATCAAAAGGTCGGGATGCAGAGGCGGGATCATCGTTGCGGCTCAAGGCGGTCATATTGTTGAAACCTGCGACCGTAAGCGGTACGATGGCGGCTTCAGCAGCGCCAGCCAACATCGCTTTGGCATCACCGCGACGAATGATATGCATCGCTTCGCCAATGGCGTTGTTGCCCGAAGCGCAAGCCGTCACGATGCAATGGTTGGGTCCGCACAGCCGGTACATCAGCGAGACCATACCGGAGCTGGAATCGCTAAGTATTTTCGGGATCGCAAGCGGTTTGATGCCGCGGTGTCCGCGCGCATCAATGCTTTGCTGCGCTTCTACAAAGGAATTGATGCCGCCCACACCGGTGCCGACGATGCAGCCGATCTCGTACCTGTTTTCATCGTTTATTTGCAAGCCACTATCTTCCATTGCTTGTCGGCTGGCTTCCAGCGCGAACTGCGCAACCCTGTCTATTCGCCGCGCTTCTTTCCTGCCGAATAGGTGCTCCGGGTTGAAATCCTTGACTTCGCCCGCCAGTTGATTCTGCGTCAAACTACGATCGTAGCGCGTTATAACGTCTATCCCGTTAACACCCGCAGCCGTGTTAGCCCAAGCCTCGGCTACATTGTTGCCGGTCGGGCAGACGATCCCCATACCGGTCACAACTACACGTCCGTTTTCCAAGTAAGCCTCCGTCGGTTATTGAGGACAACTACCCCTGATTAGCCCCTCTGGTTTGCCAGCAGGCTCTTGCGCCTATAACTTGTCCACTGCGATTCTGTCAGGGCAATTGGGACAAGAAAAGGCAAACGGCACCAGTAGTGAGCTTACACCTATGATAACACGGTGTGCCCAATTGCGTTGCTTTACAGTATTGCATTAGCTTCATATAATAGTTGCTTCGCACGAGTGGCAAAGGGCGATTCTTAGCGCGCCACATCGTAACACTGAGTCCTTACGAGTTGATATGATTTTGATAACGGGTGCAACCGGATTGGTGGGAAGGCATCTGGTTCGCCGATTGATGCAAGAGTCCCTGCCCAGCCGCTGTCTGCTGCCGGATCGGCTAACGCGCGGCCTGCCTTGGGATACGGATCATCCACATGCGCCAGATCTGATAATCGGCAGTGTATTGGATGAGGAAGCGTTTTTCCGCGCCGTGACCGGCTGTGACGCGGTTATCCATCTGGCAAATGCGCAATGGTGGGGGCGCCGCGGCGATCTCGAACGCGTTGAGATAGCTGGTGCTCGCGAACTAGTTACTGTGGCTCGCGCTGCACGCGTCGGGCGTATCATTACGCTGAGTCAATTGGGTGCCGGGAGTGCTTCGGCTTTTGCCCTGCACCGAGCCAAGGGCGAGGTGGAGCAGTTGCTGCGAGATAGTGGTATCGCCTACACGATCATCCGTAGCGGTATCGTATTTTCTCGCGATGATGCCTTTGTCAATCATATTGCCAGCATGATGCGAATAAACCCCTTATTTTTTCTGATGCCAGGTTACGGCGAGGTAGTGCTGCATCCGATCTATATTGACGATCTTGTGGAAGCCATATATCGTAGCCTGGATTTGCTGCCCTTGGTGGATACAACTGTCGATATCGGTGGTCCCGAGTATATGAGCCTTAGGGATATGATTGCGACGATTATGCGCGTCACCGGCATGAGGCGTGCCATCGTCCCGGCGCCGCCTTATTTGTTGCGCTGGGCGACGAGCTTTTACGGCCGCATGCTTCCGCGCTCGCTAATGACGAACCAATGGTTGGATATCCTGGCTGCCAACCGCACGGCGCCCTTGGGCAGTACCTACAATTACTTCGGCTTTCATCCGCGCCGTTTTGAGGAAACGCTGCTGGAATACTTGCCCGAACGCCGGCACTTTGTCGGCCTTTTTCGCGACACTTTTCGTCGGCGCCCACGACCCTTCTAACTAGCAGGAATCGCAAATGCTTGATATCACCATCCGGCGCTTGACGACGGCAAGAGAATTTGATCAAGCCGTGGAATTGCAAAAAACCTACTGGGGCGAGGACGCCAGCAATCTGGTACCTCGCCATATGATGCATTCGCTTGCCAAACACGGCGGGCATCTGCTCGGCGCGTATCGGGACGAGGCCCTGCTCGGTCTCGTCATAGGATTCATTGGCACCGCTAACGATAACGCCAAGCCAAGGTCTGAACCGGCAGCCGAGCGGCTGCTTATCATGTCCAAGCGCATGCTGGTTTTGCCGCAATACCGCGGTCAAAGCATCGGTTTTGCCTTGAAGATGGCGCAGCGTGATTTCGCCCTCAATCAAAGTATCCCATTGGTAACCTGGACCTTTGATCCGCTGCTCGCGCCCAATGCTCACTTGAACATTCGCAAGTTGGGTGGCGTGATCCAAGGCTACGTTGTCAATTATTTTGCGCTGGAGGGGACGGATACCTTGACCTCCGATCGCTTGATCGTCGAATGGTGGGTGGGGACCAAGCGCGTGCGAGCCTGTGCTGCCGGCAACCCTAGCCGCATCAGTTTGCATCAACACCTGGAACAAGATACGCCAGTTTTTAGCTCCGTTGATGAATGTGACCCTGACATTGATTTGTCTGCCGAAGCTGCTCTCTCAGAGTCAATTCAATGTCTGGTGGAGATCCCCGCCAACATTCTCAAATTGGAAGCTACGGCGCCGAGATTAGCGCAGCGCTGCAGACAGCAGATCCGCGAAATTATCCCGCAGCTACTGTGTGCCGGTTATTCGATTGCAGATTTCGTCCATGGCGAAATCGCGGGCAATCAGCGATCATTTTACGTGCTCAAGCGGCCCGCGGCGGACAATAAGGACAAGACGAAGGTAAGAACATGACATTTAATGGCGAGACGATTGCATTCATCGGAGCCGGCGTGATGGGCGAAGCTATGATCAAAGGCTTGCTGCATAGGCGGCAGATTGCGGCCGATAAAATCTTGGCGGCAGACCCCAACGACGCGCGCCTAAAAGAGATAAGCGAGGCCTACGGTATCCGCTGTACCACTGAAAACCGTGACGCCGCGCGAGTTGCCGATATTCTGGTATTGTCGGTTAAGCCGCAAGTGATGGACAAAGTGTTGTCCGAATTGCGCGGCCAAGTAGACGATATCCGTTTGATCCTAAGTATCGTCGCCGGAGTGCCAATTCAGACGATTGCGGATAGCTTGTCAAACGCGCGGGTAGTGCGTTCGATGCCGAATACACCCGGGCAAATTGGCAAGGGCATTACAGTATGGACCGCGGCAGTTGATGTCGCGCAAGAACAGAGAGCGCAGACCAAGCTCCTGCTCAACGCTATGGGCGAGCATATTTTCGCCGAAGACGAGCGTTTTCTGGATATGGCGACCGCGCTCAGCGGTTCCGGCCCGGCTTATGTCTTCATGTTTATGGAAGCTTGGATTGATGTAGGCGTTCATATGGGATTCTCGCGGCGCGATGCCGAACAACTTGTGACGCAGACACTGCTGGGATCGGTGAAGTATGCTCAACAATCTGGTTTGCACCCGGCTCAATTGCGCAACCAGGTCACCAGCCCGGGCGGAACGACCGCCGCGGCGCTGCACGAGATGGAGAAGGGCGGTTTGCGCACCGTACTTTCAGAAGGAGTCTGGGCGGCTTATCGTCGGTCACAGGCATTAGGATCGAAGGACGAGCAATAAGGCGCTTGCAGCACACGAATCAGATAATCTTGCCAATTCGGGATTGAATGTGGCAGGGACATGGTAGCAAGCCTGGAGGTTTGAATTGAGCAACAAGCAGTCATCGAATCGCTTTCGTCTTTTCGTTAGCTAATTCATTTGTGAAAATATGGACAATGTCAGAGCTTTCAGTTAAAATAGCTTGGTGACACGATTTATTGAATTGGTTTGGCACCTTTGTGGGAACAAGCCCTTGCTGTGAACAAACAGATTTAAGAAAATTCATTGCCCAAAAGGGCGAATGTCAGATCGAAATTCCGGAGTTCAAGATACGAGGAGCCTGTGAATGGCAGACAACATCTATGATTCCATCCTGGAGCAGATTAAAGACTTCGAGATGGGCCAGCTCGAGTCGGTCGAGATCGGTTATGTTCAAGAAGTTGGCGACGGCATTGCCCGTGTTTCTGGCCTGGATAACGTCCGCTATAACGAATTGGTGCAATTCGAAAACGGCGTGGCTGGCATCGCCTTTAACTTGGAAAAGGACAATGTGGGTGTCATCATTATGGGCGCCTACGATGATATTCAGGAAGGTGATACCGTTAGCGCTCTCGGCCGTATTGCATCCGTGCCAGTGGGTATGGGGTTGGTCGGACGTGTCGTCAATGCATTGGGTGAGCCGATCGACGGGCGTGGCCCCGTGCAATTCGATGAATATTACAATATCGAGCGCATCGCTCCGGGCGTGATGGAGCGTAGAAGTGTTGATCGTCCGGTACAAACCGGTATTCTCGCCATCGATACAATGATCCCCATTGGTCGCGGTCAACGCGAGTTGATCATCGGGGATCGGCAAACGGGCAAAACGGCCGTTGCACTGGATGCCATCGTCAACCAGAACGGCGAAGATATGTATTGTATCTACGTGGCTGTGGGCAAGCGCCGGGGTGAAGTCGCGCGAATTCGTGAAACGCTCGAGCATGTAGGTGCCATGGATTACACGACACTCGTTGTGGCTTCGGCATCAGATGCTGCCGCTTTGCAGTATTTGGCGCCGTATTCCGGTTGCGCCATCGGCGAGTGGTTCATGGAAAACGGCAAGGACGCCTTGGTCATTTATGACGATCTGTCCAAGCATGCCAATGCATACCGACAAGTTTCGTTGTTGATGCGCCGGCCTCCGGGACGAGAGGCTTTCCCGGGCGATGTGTTTTACCTGCACAGTCGCTTGCTGGAGCGCGCAGCACAACTGAGTGACGAACGCGGCGGCGGCAGCTTGACCGCGCTTCCCGTCATCGAAACGCTGCTGGGCGATGTTTCCGCTTTTATTCCCACCAACGTGATTTCTATTACCGATGGGCAGATTTACCTAGAATCCGATCTCTTTAATGCGGGCCTGCGCCCTGCGCTTAACACCGGTATCAGCGTAAGCCGGGTCGGTAGCGCCGCACAAACCCGCGCGATGAAAGATGTCGCCGGCGGTTTGAAACTGCAAATGGCGCAATTCCGCGATCTGGCGGCATTTGCCCAATTCGGCTCCAACCTGGACAAGGCGACGCAGCAGCAGCTTGATCGCGGTACGCGCTTAACAGAGCTCTTCAAGCAGGTGCAGTACCAGACTTTGTCAATGGAAGAGCAGGTCGCGTTGACCTATGCCGGTACTAGCGGACTGACTGACAATGTGCCTGTCGAGCGCATGCTTGTCTGGAAAGAAGAATTCTTGCGCGCTTTCCGCACACAATACACTGATACCGCTACCTTCATTCGCGAGAATCGTAGCGAAAAGGTCAAAGAGCAGATTCAAGAAAAGTTGGATGCAGCCATATCGACCTTCAACGAGACATGGTCCTAGTGTCAACGCCGGGAGAGAAGAGGAGACGCTAGATGGCCACTCTGAGAGAAGTCAAAAACCGCATTCGCAGTGTCCGGAATATTACACAGATAACACGGGCGCTGGAGGCGGTCTCGGCATCGCGTGTGCGGCGGGCACAAGCACGCGTCTTCGCAAGCCGTGCCTACGCAGAAAAAGCCTGGGAGATTCTCATTAATATTCAGGCGGCGAGCCAAGGCTTGCCACTGCATCCCTTACTCAAGTCGCGCGAGGAAGTCAACCGCGTCATGGTGGTGGTAATCAGCTCGGATCGCGGTCTGGCAGGGGCTTACAATACAAATAACTTGCGCGTGGCTCAGCGCTTTGCCACGCGTTTGGACAAGCCGGTAGATTATGTCAGTGTTGGACGCAAAGCGCAGGTTTCGCTATTGCGTTCGGGCGCGAATATCGTAGCATCTTTCACTGATATGCCGGCCGAACCGAAGATCAGCGATATTACGCCGATCGCGCGCATAGCCATTGATGCTTATCTGAATGACGATGTTGATGAAGTGCTGATCGCATACACTGATTTTATCTCGATGCTGGCGCAGCGTCCTGCGGTGCTAGGTTGGCTGCCATTGACAACTGATACGGTGGCGCAGCAGGTCGCTGCCGAATATGTCAAAGATGTGGCAGTTGTTAGCGGCGGCGCGCAAAGGTACGACTACGAGCCTAACGCGACAGCGGTTGTAAACGAGATTGTGCCGCGATTCACTGAGTTGCAGCTCTATCAGGCTTTGCTTGAGGCACAAGCCAGCGAACATGCGGCGCGAATGGCGGCGATGAGAAACGCCACCGAAAACGCCACGCAATTGACCGAGGACTTAATCTTGCAATATAACAAAGCGCGCCAGGCGACAATCACCGCGGAAATCCTGGACATCGTCGGCGGTGCTAATGCTTTGCAGCAGTCTATCGACAAGGCGAGTGATCAGATCCTCGAATCCTTCGACGCAAGCATACAACTACAGGATGTCTAACTCAGATTGACGTATCCTGTTAAGACATAAGGAGCTCTTCAATGGCAGATTTCCAAGGAACCGTGACTCAGGTGCTGGGAAACGTGGTAGATGTTGTATTCCCGCAAGGCCACTTGCCGGATATTTATGACGCGGTGGAAGTGCCGCGCGAAGGCAAAGACGCCTTGGTTTTGGAAGTGGAATTGCATCTGGGTAGCAGCGCGGTACGTACCGTGGCGATGGATTCGACGGACGGACTCGCGCGCGGCGCCTCAGCCATCGCGACCGGCCAGCCTATCGCTGTGCCGGTGGGAGCGCCGACGCTCGGACGTATATTTAACGTGCTGGGTCGCCCGATTGATATGGGCGAAGAGATTCCGGCTGAAGTCGAGCGACGTCCGATCCATGCCGATGCCCCGTCTTTCGAGGAGCAATCGCCGTCTATTGAGGTCTTCGAAACGGGGATGAAGGTGATTGATTTGGTCGCGCCCATGACAAAAGGCGGGAAAACCGGCATTTTTGGTGGGGCCGGAGTCGGCAAGACGGTAACGATTCAGGAACTGATCAATTCCATCGCCACGCAACACGATGGCTTGTCGGTATTTGCCGGTGTGGGCGAACGCACGCGCGAAGGCACCGATCTTTATCATGAAATGAAAGAGGCCAACGTGCTTGACAAGCTGGCTATGGTTTTCGGGCAGATGAATGAGCCGCCGGGTGTTCGTCTACGTGTAGGCTTGTCCGGCTTAACCATGGCGGAATATTTCCGCGATCAAGGCCGTGATGTCTTGATATTCATCGATAATATTTTCCGCTATTCGCTGGCCGGCGCAGAAGTATCGGCTTTGCTAGGGCGCATGCCCTCAGCCGTTGGTTATCAGCCGAACCTGGGTGAAGAAATGGGAATGCTGCAAGAGCGCATTACCTCGACCAAGACAGGATCGATCACCTCAATGCAAGCGGTATATGTGCCGGCCGATGATTACTCGGATCCAGCGCCGGTTGCTGTGTTCACGCACTTGGACAGTACCATTGCCCTGGAACGCTCTATAGCCGCGCGCGGATTGTTCCCAGCTGTGGATCCCTTGTCAAGTACCAGCAATATTCTGGCGCCGGAGATTGTTGGCGTGGACCACTACACGACAGCGCGCGAAGCACAGCAAGTACTGCAGCGTTACAAGGACTTGCAGGATATCATCGCCATTCTCGGTGTCGAAGAATTGTCAGATGACGACAAAGTCTTGGTCGCCCGTGCCCGCAAGATGGAGAATTTTCTCAGCCAGCCCATGTTCGTGGCCGAGCAATTCACCGGTCAAGCTGGTCGATATGTGCCGATCAAAGATACGGTGCGCGGCTTCCGGATGATTCTCGATGGCGAAGTCGATCATATCCCCGAACAAGACTTTTATATGGCTGGACCGATAGAAGATGTCCAGGAACGTTATGCCGGTCGCGATAGCAGCTAGAGGGCGATGATGCCGATTCACATCGAATTAGTCACTCAAGAACAGAAGATTTTCGACGAACCGGATGCGGATATTGTCATTGTGCCCGCTGTAGAAGGCGAAATGGGTGTGCTGCCGAATCATGCGCCGGTCTTGACCACGCTGACCTACGGGGAGCTGGTCGTGCGCAAAGGCGGAGCCGAAGAGCGCTTTGCGATTTATGGTGGTGTCGTGGATGTGCGGCCCGACAAGGTGGTTGTTTTGGCAGATTTGGCAGAATCGTCATTTGCGCTGGATTTGGAAAAAGCCCAGCAGGCGCGTGAACGTGCTCAGCAAATTCTCGAAGAGGAACCGACCGGAACCGACAATCGCCAAGCAGAACTAGCGCTGCGCCGCGCCGCCCTAGCTGTTCGTATCAGTCAAAAAGTGCGCAATCGCGGCTCTATGCTGCGTATCATCGAAGACGCTCACGACGAGTCCTGATTACTCCAACTCTCAAAAACTCAATCCAGCATGGTTATCACCCGCTTCTGGCGACAGGTTGCGGGTGTCTTTCTGTGTGGTCCGTTCACTGCCATACGCTGCGTCTTGCCGTTGCGCTTGCATAGTCGTTTGGCATCGCTTTGCGCGCGCCTCGTTTCCCCTATAGAATGAAAGATGCTGCTTGAAGTGCATAAGGTAAATAAATGGCTTCGTTTGGCAAAAGATTGGGTGTCGATCTGGGGACAGTCAATGTCCTGATCTACGACGCGGGCCGGATCGTTCTGCAAGAGCCGTCATTGGTCGCCTTATTGGCGGAGGAAGAGCGCATCGTAGACTTCGGTCAGCCAGCGCGCGAGATGTTGGGACGAGTGGATGACGAAGATATTCAGGTGATGCGTCCGCTTCAAAACGGGGTCATCGCAGACTATGAGGTGACCGAGGCGATGCTGGAGTATTTTTTTGGCAAGATTGCCGGCCGCATTCGCCTGTTCCGTCCCTCGGTGATGGTATCCGTTCCTTATGGCGCTACAAGTGTTGAGAAACGCGCGGTCCGTGAGGCGATTCTTTCTGCAGGCGCCCGCGAAGTGCAACTGATGTGGGAACCCCTGGCATCAGCTTTAGGAGCGGGATTGCCTGTGGGTACACCTGCCGGCGGCATGGTGGTTAATATCGGCGGCGGGATTACGGAAGCGGCAGTCTTGACGATGAACAATATCGTGCGCGCGGAAAGTGGACGCGTTGGCGGATTGCGCCTCGATGACGCTATTATCAGCTACGTACGGCGCAAATATAACCTCACGATCGGGCAACCAACCGCGGAAGCCATCAAAATCCAGATCGGAGCCGCCGTCGATCAGCCGCAAGAGTTGACGATGGAGATTCAAGGTCGCGACAATGTCACCGGATTGCCGCGCACTGTGCGCGTCACAACTGGCGAAGTCGTTGAAGCCTTGGCCGAACCTTTAGGCCAGATTGCGGCGGTGGTAAGGGCTGTTTTATCAACGACACCGCCGGAGCTCTCGTCCGACATTATCGATCGCGGCATTGTTCTCACTGGCGGTGGCGCTTTATTGAAGGGCATTGATACTTTCTTGACCCGCGAAACCGGTGTGCCCGTCTATCCCGCCGATAACCCGCTTATCAATGTTGTGGTGGGTTGTGGTCGCGCGCTGGAAGATCCCGCGATTATGCGTCGCCTGTCCCAATTCAACTACTACTAATTCAATATTCTGCACTGCTCGCTGCGGAATCCTGCAGCTACGATCTTGAAGACGTGTATTGCGGGCAAGCGTGGAAGAGTTGCCTGACTCAGTCGTCGTTCAAGTAATAGGTCATATGCTGGAGATGGGTCACAGGATCGATGTATTGAATCTGTACGTTGGCTGGCACAGTAATGTTGATGGGGGCGTAATTCAAAATGGCTTGTACACCCGCTGCGACCAGTTGATCGGCAACGGCTTGTGCCTGTTCGGCAGGCACCGCTAACATGGCAATCTTGATGTCTTCCTGGCTGATCGTTTTATCCATGCTCTGCATCGGCTCCACAACGAATTCGCCGATACGCGCGCCAATTTTCTGTGGGCTGATGTCGAATAGGTGCGCGATGCGGAATCCCCGGTCTTGGAATCCCCGATAATGTGATATCGCTATGCCCAAATTGCCGGCGCCGACCACCACTACCATCCACTCTTGATTGACTTGCAAGACGTCCCGCAGCTTTTCGATCAGGTATTCAATGCGATAGCCGGTGCCTTGCTTGCCAAATCCGCCGAAATGCGACAAATCTTTGCGTATCTGCGCCGAGCTAATGTCGAGACGCTTGCCCAATTCATGCGATGATGTCACTTCTTTCTCTTCCTGCTGCAAGCGCCGCAAGGCACGAAGATACAAAGGCAAGCGTCCGATCACGATATCAGGGATGTTTTCAGGTGGCTTGGAGATCATAAGTATGATCGTCTCCTGGGGCCGGTTTGTGAAACTTTCTACAAAGCCAATCTTACCATCAGGCGACCAAATGCGCCAATCAAGGTAATACTTTGGTTTAACCTTCTTGATGTGCTGGCAATATCTTTGTGTCGAAACCTTGTCAAACGCCGCAAGTTAGGCATCGCTTGAAAGCAGGTGTCATGAATGATAGAATTGCTGTCGCGTGACAAGCGCGGGGTTTCTTTATGATACAGTTATCAAAAGCGGCCAATATGGGCGAGAATTGCGCCAGATTCGATTGAGAATTTGATGACAAGCGAAGCGCAGAGCGAGAACAATTACAGCAAGCAGCTCGCCAGTGATCTGCAAATCGTGCAAGACAGCATGTTGGACGGCTTGGGCCAGCTGGCAGATTACTTCGGGTTCAACAAGGTGATGGGTCAGTTATTTGGCACCTTGCTTTTGAGCGCAGAGCCACTTTCTCTCGATGATATGACGGCAAGACTAGGCATTTCCAAAGCCGGCGTAAGCACGAATATGCGCTCTTTGGAGCACATGGGCATGGTGCGGCAGGTCTGGGTGCGCGGCGGTAGCGCTAGACGCAAATATTATCAGGCCGAGACCGATTTTTGGCAAATATTCTCCAATATTCTAAGCGGACGCGAATTGCGCGATGTCGAGCGGGCGCTGGCGGTCATGGAAGAAAACAGAGTCCGCATCTCCGCCAACTTCGACAAATTACCTGCGGATGAGCAGTTGCTCGCTCGTCTATATCTGGACCGAATCGCGCAGATTCAGGCGCTGTTCCGCTTCGCGCAATTGATCATTCACAGCATTCTCAACCAGGTCAAAACCATTGATGTTTCCGATGTTTCCGGCGTGGAATTGCAATAGGTTTCTCCCCTTGTAGCGGCATTTGCGCTTGTTTATAATGCTCGTTTAGTCGAGTCGCCGGACTGAATCCCTTTTCGGCGTGCTCAGCTTTACACCGTCGTTTGACGCAAGAGTGTTCGTGTCGGACGGGTTCCGTGGGGAAGTGGCGGAATTGGCAGACGCGCATGACTTAGGATCATGTCTCTTTGAGGTGAGGGTTCGAGTCCCTCCTTCCTCACCATGTAGATTGATGTTACGGGCGCGGCGAGCGCCTTTGCCGTTTCTGATAAAAACTTTACATTGATTTCCTTATTCCGGGTTTAGAATACTCAGCGACTAATCAAGGACAGTATCTTGAATTTGCAAACAGAAAGAATCGAAAATCATCGCGCGCAGTTAACCATCGAGATCGAGATGGATCAACTGGACGCTGCCAAGAAACAGGCCGCCAGGCAGATATCGCGGCGAGTGCGTATTAAGGGCTTTCGTAAGGGCAAAGCGCCGTATCGCCTGATTGCCCAATATGTCGGTGAAGCGGCTATTCTCGAAGAGGCTCTCGAATCGCTGGGCGATGATCTTTATAAGCAGGCGCTGCAAGAGTCGGATATCTTGCCTTATGGCCCGGGAGCCTTTGACGATTTCAAGGTTGAACCGGCGCCAACTTTTGTTTTCTCCGTTCCCTTGCAGCCCGAAGTCAATCTCAAAGATTACGCCGATATTCGGCTTGATTTCGAATCGCCAACGGTCGACGATGACGAAGTCGAACAGTCACTACAGCAGTTGCGCATGCGCGAGGTTGAGGTGCTTGATGCTGAGCTCAAGGTTGCCGAATTAGGCAATCGTGTACACGTCTCCGTTGACAGCGAATTTGTGGATGGTGAAGAGCCCGCCGATAAAGAAGAGGAAGCGACCGATGAAGTCGCCGAATCGGCAGGTGAGCAGCAAGACCCGGCCGCAAGCGAGCCAGATGGTGATGCGGAAGAAGAAGAAACGCCGTATATACCCAAGAAGGGCGACACTTTCGTTAAAGAAGACAATACGGTGCTCATCCTTGATCCCAACGAGGACTCCTTCGTAGACGGTTTCGTCGAGGCACTGGTTGGCTCCGAATTGGGCAGCGACATCGTATTTGAATTGACCATTCCTGATGATGATCCAGACAAGACGATCGCTAACCGTCGAGTGAGCTTTGTGGTCACCATGAAGCAAATTGAGTCTATTCTGGTACCGGAGCTCGACAACGATTTTGCCGAGAGGATTAGCAAAAACCGCGGTGATGAAATCCAGGATCTTGACGGTCTTAGGCAATTAATCCGCGAGGATTTGCAAAAAAATGCGCTGGATCGTGCCAAGCAACAATACAGTGGTCAGGTTTTGCAGAAAATCGTCGAGGGTACCACCATTGAATACCCCGAACTGATGCTGAGCGAACACATTGACGAATTGATTTCCGAGTTCGCCGAAAGCCTCAAAAGGCAAAACCTTAGCCTGGACGACTACTTTCGCTTCACCGGTAGCACCCGTGAGGAATTGCAAGAGCAATATCGAGACCGTGCCGATACATCGCTGCGGCAACGCTTGGTATTGCGCGAATTCGCAGAGTCACAAGAGGTTGATGTCGATGATGAGCAGATCGAAATGCGCATGGATCTGGTTGTCGCTGGCTACGGACACAGTCCGGAGATCCGTAAGCTTTTTGATACGCCACAGATGCGCGGCAATTTGCGCAACGAGTTATTGATGAGCAATATCAATGCGCGGCTTTATGCCCTTGGCCAAGGCGAAGATGTCCAATCGACGATTGAAGACCTGCAAGCGCAATTGGCTGCAGATGCGCAAATGGCAAAGGAGCGCAGCGAACGATTGCAAGGTTACTTGCAAGCGGCGCCAGCTGCGGCGGCAGGTTCCACTGATTCCGAGCCTGAAGCTGATAGCGAGGACGGGACGTCCGAAGATGACATCACAAATGCGGGCGACGGCGTATTAGAGAATGAGCAAGAAGCTGATAGCGATACCGACGGCGAAAGAGAACAGCTAGACGAGTAAATTGGTCTAATCACATCAGCGATTGAAAGGGCAATGGCTACCATGATGCACAGCATACACAACGTCATTCCGATGGTGATCGAGCAAGGCAGCCGTGGTGAACGTGCCTACGATATCTACTCACTGTTGCTCAAAGAGCGGATTATATTTGTGGGCAGCGGCATAAACGATCAGATTGCCAACCTAGTCGTGGCTCAGTTGCTGTTTTTGGAACGCGAAGGACCGGAACGGCGCATACAAATGTATGTCAATTCTCCCGGTGGCATAGTCTACGCGGGTATGGCGATTTATGACACGATGCAGCAAATCTCAGCGCCGGTCAGTACTGTTGCAGTAGGACTCACCGCCAGCTTTGGCACGGTTCTCTTGGCTTCTGGCGAATCTGGAATGCGTCTGGCACTGCCGAACGCAACCATTCACATGCATCAGCCACTAGGTGGCGCGCAAGGCCAAGCTTCTGACATCGTCATCCAGGCGGAAGAAATCGTGCGACTCAAGAAGCGCCTGATAGACATTTTCGTTCTTCACACCGGCAGAACTGCCGAGGAAATCGAACGAGTCACAGACCGCGATGTTTATATGACGGCGCAAGAGGCGACAGACTATGGGTTGATTGATTCCGTTCTGCTCAACGAAGCGCGTGAAGTGCAAGGAGTCTAGCGTGACCTTTACACCGACAAGGCACCGTTGCACCTTTTGCGGTCGCTCGCAAGAGGATGTCGAGCGGCTGATCGCTGGCCCAGAGGGAATATTCATTTGCAATTTCTGCGTCGATCTCTGTCACAATCTGCTGACGAGCGAGGACGAAGAGGAAGAAGCGGTCGAGAGCAATCTTGATTTTGAATTGCTGCTGGCGCCGCGGCAGATAATGGAACGATTGGACGAATACGTCATCGGTCAGCAGGATGCAAAGCGCGTCCTGAGTGTCGCGGTCTACAACCATTACAAACGTATCCAGTCGGCCATGCAAACAGAAGATGTGGAATTGGACAAAAGCAATATCTTGCTGCTCGGACCGACAGGTTCGGGCAAAACCTTGTTGGCGCAGACGCTCGCGCGAATTCTTGATGTGCCAATCTGCATTACCGATGCTACCGCGCTTACCGAAGCCGGTTACGTCGGCGAAGATGTTGAAAATATCTTGCTGCGTTTGATTCAAGCCGCGGATGGCGATATTGCGCGTGCCGAGCACGGCATCATCTACATCGATGAGATAGACAAAATCTCGCGCAAGAGCAATTCCAATCCGTCAATCACGCGCGATGTTTCGGGCGAAGGTGTGCAGCAGGCACTATTGAAAATCGTCGAAGGAACAGTCGCCAACGTGCCACCGCAGGGAGGCCGCAAGCACCCTCACCAGGAATTCTTGCAGATTGATACACGCAACATCTTGTTTATCGTCGGCGGTACTTTTGGCGAGATCGAAGATGTGGTTCGCCGGCGCGTGGGCATGAAAAGCAAGATGGGCTTCGGCGCGCAACAAGATCAAGTTGACGAAGCCGGCACCGATCTTTTGAAGGAGCTTCTGCCGGAAGATTTGATACAACATGGCTTGATCCCGGAAATGGTCGGCAGGTTGCCGATATTGGTTACACTTCAGGCGCTTGAACTTGAAGACCTGGTCCGAATACTGATCGAGCCGAAAAACGCGCTGATCAGGCAATACGAGCATCTGCTGGCGCTGGACAAGGTCGAACTCGTCTTTGAAGAATCAGCATTGCGCGCTGCGGCCGAACTGGCAATCAGTCGAGAGACCGGCGCACGTGGATTGCGTTCGATCATTGAATCCTGTTTGTTGGATGTAATGTTCGAGGTCCCGAGCAGGGATGACGTCACCAAAGTTGTCATATCCGATGCAGTGGTTCGCGGCCAGTGCAACCCGCAAATTCTCAGCAGCGATGGCGAACTGATCACACTATCGGATAAGATGCCACCGGCCGCATAGCAGGCCCGGAATCGCAGCGAGTCTTTCAAAATCCCAGCCTGAATCGGTAAGCCTATTGGCTAACCGGCAGTAAAAGCACCTCCGTTTCTTGGCTGGCACGGGCCTTGAAGTTCTGCGCATCTAAGGATGTAGCTTCCTCACCGGCGCCTCCCCAATTGTATGGGATCGCCCATTTTGGCTTAAGCATTGCCACCAGCTGAAGCGCTTCGTCCACCGAAAGCCGACCGTAGCCGTCGATAGGCAAGAGCAGAATATCGGGATGCAGATATTCCATCTCTGGGATAATCTGCGAATCCCCTACGTAATAGATGTCATAGAAATCTATCGAAATAACAAAGCCCAATCCCTTGTGTTCGCGCGGATGACGCAGGTCGCGTGGGCAATAGGCCGGGATCGCCTTTATGTTGGCGCGATCCATGCTAATGCTTTGCCATTCACGTATCACTGTCGTGCTACTGATGATCTTGGCAACAGCGTCGTTGCCAATAGTGATGGTCTCTTGGCCACTTATCTTGGCAACGTCCGCTGCCGAACAATGGTCATAGTGGTCATGACCGATCAAAATCAGATCCGGAGGCTGTTCGCCCAAAACCACGCGCCAGGGGGCGATCTGAATCAAGGGCTGACCCGTGATCTTGAAACTGCTATGTCCCTGCCATTTAATTCTATCTATCACAAACGGACAATCATCTTGGGGCTACGTCAAGGCAAACGAGAATGAATTGAGTAAAGCAGTGTTTCCTACTTTGATAACAATTATAAGCGGTTTGTGGCAGGTTTGGAAATCGATTTCGCAATGCTTGTGTCCAGTTCTAGACTGGGGAACCGGTTTCATCTACACGCCGATGGCAATCTCAGGTATGCTATTTGGCCTGTATTGAACTGGGAATAAGCCGGGCAACCTGTCATGTTGGTGGATGAAGCAAAAATTTTTGTCGCGAGCGGCAAAGGTGGCGACGGCATGGTGTCGTTTCGCCGCGAAAAGTATGTTCCTCGTGGTGGACCGTCCGGTGGAAGCGGTGGCCGCGGCGGTGATGTTCTCCTGCGCGCGGCTAGCAACCTGAACACCCTCTATTTTTTTCGCAAGAAGGTTCATTTCAAAGCGAAGCCTGGCGGACGGGGGGGCTCCAGCAACAAGACCGGGTCGGCCGCTGACGCGCTTGTTGTATCCGTACCCTGCGGTACCGTGGTACGCGACGCGGAAACCGGCGGCCTGATTGCCGATCTTGTTGCAGCGGATGCCGAGGTCGTTGTCGCGAGCGGTGGTCGAGGTGGCAAAGGCAATTCGCGCTTCAAATCCTCCTCCAATCAAACTCCGCGCCTGGCAGAAAAAGGCGAACCCGGCATTGAGCGCTGGCTAACACTCGAACTGAAGATGATCGCCGATGTCGCGCTGGTAGGTGTGCCCAATGCGGGCAAATCGACATTGCTTTCGGTTGTCAGCAATGCCAAACCGAAAATCGCGGACTATCCCTTCACCACCCTTGAACCTAACCTCGGTACAGTGATCTATGACAACAAGGATCTGGTATTTGCCGATATCCCCGGCTTGATCGAAGGCGCGCATTTGGGTGTCGGCTTGGGACATTCGTTCTTGCGCCATGTCCAGCGTACCGGAATGATCTTACACATCCTCGATGGCGCAGCGGATGATCCCATTGCCGACTACAATCAGATTCGCGTCGAACTTGCCCTGTATGACGAGAAACTGGCGCAAAGACACGAAATCGTTGTCGTGAACAAGCTCGACTTGCCCGAGGTCCGCGAATACTGGTCATTGATCAAAGAAGCATTGGAATTGCGGGGTGTGCAGAATGTAATGGCTATTTCGGCATTGACGCGTGAGACCGTCAATGAACTTATCCAAAGGGTCTTCGCCGAAATTGCTAACGTACCCGATCTACTGATGCAGGAGGCCAGCGAATTGGCGACCTATGAATTGCCGGAAAGCGCGGTCGGCTTCGAGGTGGAACTACGCGATGGTATGTATTTCGTCAATGGCGCCGAAATCGAGCGTGCAGCCGCGATGACCTATTGGGACTACGATGAAGCCGTTGCCCGTTTCCACAAAACTCTCGATTTCCTTGGCGTGATTAAAGCCTTGGAAAAAGCTGGCGTACATGCCGGGGATACGGTCTTTATCGGTGAATTTGAATTGGAGTGGTCCGAGTGAGACGTGAGCGCATAGGCATATTAGGCGGCACTTTCGATCCGCCCCAAATGGGTCACCTCATTTTGGCGGAATACAGCCGCGAGACCTTGGAACTCGATCACATTTTATTTGCTCCAGTTGCAGATCATCCGGTCAAGAAGGGTGAGATACGCCTGCCTCTGACGCATCGGTTGACAATGTTACAATTGGCGATTGCGGACAATCCGCACTTTAGTATATCGCGCGCGGATATCGACCGAGACGGGCCACACTATTCCGCGGATACGGTCAGTATTTTGCGGGAGCAGTACCCGGCGGCGGAGCTGTATTTCGTGATGGGTGGCGACAATCTTCGTTCCCTGCCTACCTGGAAGCGGGCGAAAGATCTCTACCGCTGCTGTCGGCTAGCGGTGATGAAACGCGCGGATGAAGATATCTCACCGACGATGCACGACGATATTCTGCCTGGGCTGTCGAAACAAGTAGACATGGTTGATGTGCCCCTTCTCAGTATTTGGCTGTCATCAACAACTGTAACGGAGCGCTTGCACGAGAATCTCAGTGTGCGCTACCTGGTGCCGGATTCTGTCCTGGAATATATTTCCGAAAATAGACTTTATCGCTGAGCGCTAATGAGAAATCCGCTTACCTTGATACTGTTGTTGATCGCTGCGCTGGCTTGGGCCTCGATTGCGGCCTCTCAGCAGGACAATCCTGTGCCGACATTGACCGTTCCCACCCTCGTCCCAACGCTGACACCTGGCGCAAATGTGGACGCATTGACCGCGCGCTCTGCAGTGGCGGACATCGTCGCATCTGGGGAATTCCGCGTCGGCGTCCTTTATAACGAGCCCCCGTATAGCGAATTGAGCCAACTGGGCGCCCTGCGCGGCTTCGATATTGAGCTACTGCGCCTAATTGCCGAAACATGGGATGTCGACCTGGCATTGACCCAGGTTACTCGACAGAATGCGCTAGAACGGTTGGATAACCGGATGGTTGATGCATTGGCATCCGCTTTGGTTCATTATCGCAGTCTGGACAAACGGGTCGAGTTTACACAGACCTACTTAACCGGCAGACAAGCGCTGATGGTGCGAGCGGATAGTGCCTATGACCATCCGCATGCGCTGGTGAGTAGCAGGATAGGTTATGTTATCGGTACCCGGGCGGAAGAAGCACTGCGGATTTGGGAAGGGCAGCTGGGGATCCCGCTAAATTCGCAGTCTAATTTGACACTTGATAAAGCCTTTGCTGCGCTATCAAAGGGCGAGGTGGAAGCTGTCATAGGCGAAGAGCAAGATCTGCTGCGCGTAACAAGAGATTATTCCGATCTTGTCCGTTTGGTCGATCAGCCGGTAGTCGTCGAGCCACATGCGTTCGCACTGCGCCGCCAAGACGCGAACTTGCGCAACTTGCTTAATCGAACCATTCAATACTTGACGGTCGATGGACAACTGGAAGTCCTGTTCAACGAGTACTTCCCTGGGCAAGAATTCCCGACGGATGTCGTTTATTTGTGGGAAAATATCGGCGACGCGCCTCAGCCGCAGCAACACGCCGGTGAGTTAAGGTATCCAGCCCAGTATGCTGCTGCTCGCGTATTAGAGACTGGTATATTGCGCGTCGGCGGCCTCCCCGACGACCGAGGCGAAGGGTCCGTGAGTGAGCGCCGGTTGTCCGATTTGAATCGCGCGCTCATGGAGGAAATCGCCGATCGGTGGAGCGTTAGCGTAGAGCGTATTCCTAGTACGGCCGAGAGCGTCCTCGATTTATTGCAGCAAGGCGCAATCGATATCGCCGTAGGGATTCAGCCAAATTGGCGTCTGGCGGAACGGGTGGATTTCTCTACGCCTTATCTGCTTCATGGCGATCGCTTGATGGTGCCAACAAACTCGCGGATAAAAGGCTTCAATGATTTGCGCGGTCAATGGATTGGTATCTTGATTGGCGACGAGACCGCTCGTGAGCGTGCCCAAGCCTGGGCTGATAGCGTCAATGCTTCTGTAAACTTCATCCAAACGCCGGAACGTAGCGCCGGCCTTACCATTCTCGACTTAGACAACGCCGATGTCATCTATGCCAACAACCTGTCGTTGATTCCTCATCTCGAGGCCAGCCCCAACGCATTGCGGCTGACGGATCGCTGGTATAGCCGCTCCCATTACGCGCTGGCGCTGCGCCAAAACGACATCGATTTTCGATTGCTGCTGGATTATATGATTCAGGAGCTGATCATTGATGGGACTTTGCAGCGACTCTCGGCGCCACTACTCATGTCGGATGAGTTCCCGGTTTTCGATATTATTCCGGGAGAGCCGGCCTGGTCCGGCATCAGCCTGTCGTCGTCTTAGCTTTCGTTTGACCTCGTAATACAACGCCAACCCCCACAGCAAGAACGGCACTGCCGACGATCTGCAATATCGTCGGCGATTCTTGCAAAAGCAGCAAAGCCCATACAACGCTGAGTACCGGTACGGATTGTGCCGTGACGGTCAGGGTCGTCGGCGACAAGTATTTCAGCGCGAAATTTAGCACACCGTGTCCGATAATTTGCGCCAGAATTGCCAAGAGCAGCACCCAAAAATATCCGCGCGCATCGTATCCGGTGACGGGCGTCTGACTAAGGCCGATGAATAGCACGGTGGTCAAGGCTCCGCTGCTATAGACCAGCCAGATATACGGGACGAAGGATACCGTGCTCCGCTGGTTACGGCCGATTATGATGTAAATGGATGTCGAGCAGGAACTGATCAGGGCGAGCAATAGGCCCAGATTCGGATTCCCACCTTCGAGCGCTGGAGGCGTGGTAGATGTAGCGAGGGAGATCAGGATCCCGCCCGCAAGCGCCAAAGCGACTCCGGACCAGGTTGCGCGACCGAGCCTTGCCTTAAGAACTGTGGCTTCAAGGATTGCTACCCAGACGGGTATTGTGGCGATAAGCGCTTGGCCGATGATGACGCTGATGTGTTGCAGCGAAGCAGCGTTCAGAGTAATGTTGAAGGCGAACAGCGCGCCTGCTGCGATGGCAAGCAGGCGGCTCCTCCAGGGCATCGTTAGAAGTTCTTGCTTATACCGGGCCCAGACGTAGGGCGTGAAGAATAGCGCGCCTACAATCATGCGTCCGCTGGCGATCAATGTTGGCGGCACGTCATAATCCAGCGCGTAACGAATACAAATTGGACCGAAGGACCAGGAAAGCGTACCTATGGCTACCATTGTCCAAAGCTGAGTTGCGGAGGGAGTGTTGAGCTCTAGGCGCATTATTGTTCCATCATAACGGCGTCGGCAACCGCCTCATCGCGCAACTGGCTATTCATTTCGTTAATCCCTGGAAGCAAAATTTACGTCGGTTCGCTCTTGCGCTGGCCGGATCTCGCCAAGGCTTGCCAGCAGCACGCCAAAGATAATGATCATGCTGCCTATTATTTGCTGTATCGGCGGTAGTTCGCGGAATAAAAGCAATGCCAGCAGGGCGCTGCCAATCGGCTCCAGTTGAGAAAACATGCTGACCAAGGCCGCTGGAAAACGCTCTAGCAGATAATTTAGAGAGGAATGCCCGATAAGCTGCGGCACTAATCCCATTGCCAGCAAGATTAGGTATCCTTCATTGCTGTAGCCGAGCACCGGGGTGGCAGTAATCGCTACTGCCATGATCATGCAAAGGGACGCGATACCATAAACCAGCCAAACATACGGTACAACCGGCAGAGTGGCGCGGAGCTTGCGGCCGATCAGCATGTAGACAGAAACCGTGAGCGCGCCTAGCAAGGCGAGCAATGCGCCGGTCAGTGTGGCGTCGTCAGTGTTTGTGGCAGCTAGCAAATCGTTCGCGGAATTGCCAAGGGGTATACCGATCAGCGCTCCTCCAATGAGAGCCACCAATAAGCCCAGGATGACCAGACGCGATAAGCGGATGCGCAGAAACACGACCTCAAGGATCGCCACCCAGATAGGCCCGGTGGAAACGACAACTACGCTCACCAACACCGTGGTATGTTGCAGTGAAGATACCCAGGCTGTGAAGTGTAGCGCCAGGCAGATTCCCGATAGTGCAATCAGTAGCAATTCGCTGCGAGACAAAGCTGAGATCGTAGATTTGTAGCGCCGCAAGGTGATCGGCGTTAACACTGCTGTTGCGATCAAGAGCCGCGCCGCCACGATCATTACAGGCGGCATATCTTCGAGCAAAGCGAAACGGATGAGGATGGCAGCGGACGAGGTAGTGACGATGGCAATGACGACGACCAGGTAGGCTGTGACTGGTTTCGATGTCGTCGCAGCGGACGGGCTGTCTGTCGGCAAGGCGTGGCCTCCTCGGGGCGCAAAGGTCAATCATCTTAGGAAACGGCGAAATTGCAAGGCGAAATCCAGGCCAGGTTAGTTCGTTCGGTGATTCCGGGTCGGTGGTCATAAATGTCGCGTCATCGTTCGGCACAATCGCGGCTCGAGCCGTACAGATAATAGTGACAACAGGGCTACATGTGATAAAATAGCGGTAGAAATGTCCTTACTGTCAAACTATTCAGGAGAAAGTAGTGTCATGGCTTTCGAATTACCGTCTCTTCCTTATGCAGAAGACGCATTAGAACCCCATATTGATGCCCGCACGATGGGCATTCATCACGGCAAGCATCACGCTGGTTACACGGACAAACTGAATGCAGCGATCGCTGGAACCGCGCTTGATGGCAAGAGTATCGAAGCAATACTGGGCGACCTTGATGGCGCTCCAGCAGGCATTCGCGGCGCCGTCCGCAACAATGGCGGCGGCTATGCCAATCATTGCCTGTTCTGGACAATCATGAGCCCCAATGGCGGCGGTGAACCGAGCGGCGCATTGGCGAATGCGATTAAAAGCGCCTTCGGTAGCTTCGGCGACTTCAAATCCGCATTTTCGGCAGCAGCTGCCGGTCAATTCGGATCCGGCTGGGCTTGGCTGGTCGCTGAAGGCGGCGCCGTCAGCGTGACCTCGACGCCGAATCAAGATACGCCCCTGATGGATGGCAAGACGCCTATTCTTGGTATTGATGTCTGGGAACACGCCTACTATCTGAATTATCAGAATCGGCGCCCGGATTATATCGCCGCGTTCTTCAATGTAGTCGACTGGTCGAAGGTGGGCAAACGCTTTGACGATGCCGGTTAGCCTTTGCTTGTTGGCGCAATGAAAATACAAAATCGAAACCTGCCGAGCCGTCGCGATGTTCTGAAAGTCGCGGCTGGTTCGGGTTTTCTGTTCTCGGAGCGCGCGTCCATAGTCAGCGCGAATGAAGGCATGGTCGCGGCAGCTGATTCCAAGATCGCGACCGAAGCAAAGCGCTTTGAATTGCCGCCGCTTCCATACCCGGCAAGCGCCCTGGAACCGCACATTGACGCTCGCACCATGACACTGCATCACGGCAAGCATCACGCTGCCTACACCGACAAGCTCAATGAGGCGATTGATGGAACGGACCTTGTCGGCAAGAGCATCGAGGACATATTGAGCAACCTTGACGCCGTGCCGAAAGACATACGGACCGCTGTACGCAATAACGGCGGCGGATATGCTAATCACAGCCTGTTTTGGCAGATCATGACTCCCGCTGGCGGCGGCGAACCGAGTGGCGTTCTGGCGGATGCTATCAACCGCGCCTTTGGCAGTTTTGCCGAATTCAAAGCCAAGTTTAGCGCTGCTGCGCTGGCGATCTTCGGGTCGGGCTGGGCTTGGCTGGCGGCTGATGACGCGAGATTGACCATCTGTTCCACAGGGAATCAGGATACGCCGCTGATGCGTGGCAAGACGCCGATTTTGGGCATTGATGTCTGGGAGCATGCCTATTATTTGCACTATCAGAATCGGCGCGCGGATTACATTTCCGCCTTCTTCAAAGTGATCAACTGGGCCAAGGTCGGAGAGTTCTACGGCGCAGCGTTGTAAGAGGGCTTGACGTTTTCATAGACTCGGAAGGGCGCTACAATGGTGGCGTCCTTTTTGATTTCATCGGAAACTATTCCGGCTATTATGCCGTTCAACGGGAGAAACGAACCATGACAGAATTTCGCATCGAGAAGGATTCCCTCGGTGAGGTGGAGGTGCCTAAGGATGCGCTTTACGCGGCGCAGACTCAGCGGGCCTTGGAGAATTTCCCGATCACGGGCATGAAACCGCTGCCAGCATTCGTCTGGAGCATCACGCTGATAAAACGCGCGGCGGCCGAGGTGAATATGGAGCTGGGCTTGCTTGAGCCAGAGTTGGCGCGGGCGATCGTGCAAGCCGGCGACGAGATATTGAGCGGGCAGCATCATGAGCACTTCGTAGTGGATCCCTTTCAGGCGGGCGCGGGCACCAGCCACAATATGAACGCCAATGAGGTGATGGCGAATCGCGCCAATCAGATATTGGGATTCTCGGTAGAGGCGAGAGACAAGCCGGTTCATCCCAATGACCATGTGAATATGGCGCAATCGACCAACGATACCATCCCGACGGCGATTCGCCTGGGTGTGCTTTGGCGGCTGGACGAGCTGCTTGAGACCTTGCAGCGCTTCGTCGATGTGACGCGGGCGAAGGCGGAGGAATGGGACGGTGTGGTCAAGACGGGACGCACCCATTTGCAGGACGCGGTGCCGGTGCGGCTGGGACAGGAGGTTGGGGCTTGGGCGAAGGCGGTCGAGCGGCAGATCGACAAGGTCGAATTCGCGGCGGAAGGGCTGCGGCGGCTGGGAATCGGCGGCACGGCAGCGGGAACAGGCTTGAATGCGCATCCCGAGTATCACGCGCGCATGGTGGCCAAGCTGTCTGAGCTGACGGGCATCAGGCTTTATGAAAGCGACAACCTGTTTGAGTCGATGCAATCGATGCAGGACGCGGTCTTTTTCTCGGCTGCGCTGCGCAATCTGGCGATGGATTTCACGCGCATCGCCAATGATGTGCGCTTGCTTTCGGCGGGACCGACCACCGGCATCGCCGAGTTGACCTGCCCGACGGTGCAGCCGGGTTCGTCGATCATGCCCGGCAAGGTGAATCCGGTTTTGGCGGAGATGCTGAATCAGGCGATGTACCATGTGATGGGCAACGATACGACGGTCAATTTGTGTGGGGCGGCGGGGCAGTTTGAGCTGAATGTGATGATGCCGGTGATCGCGCATAATTTGAATGAGATGATGCAGGTGATGATCGGGTCTGCCGGCGCGTTCACTGACAAGCTGATGGCGGGCTTGACGCTGAATCGCGAGCGGACGGAGAGTTGGCTGTCGCGCAATCCGATTCTGGTGACGGCGCTGAATCCGATCATCGGTTACAACAATGGCGCGAAGGTGGCGAAGATGGCGCTGGCCGAGGGCAAGAGTGTACGCGATGCCGTGCTGGAATTGGGCTTGATGGAAGCAGCGGAGTTGGATGCAGCGCTGGATGCCTACGCGATGACCGAGGGCGGGATTCGGAGTTAGCTTGCCGGCGGCAATTGCCGCGGAAAAACTTTTTTCGGCCATCTGGCCATCTGGCAAGTTTTGTGTCCGTTTTTTGGGGTCCACTACAAACCCCACACTCGGGCCCCTCCCCAAAGCATTGTGAGGACAGGACAGGTTTTGAGGTGGAACGTGACGTGGAAAAGGACGGGAAAGGACGGGAAAAGGATGGGAAAAGACGGGGATAGGATGAAAAAGGATGGGAAACGGGTCAAAAATGACGATTACCTATCGATACAGTATTGATATAGAGCAGGATTTCGCCAAATTGGATAGCGATCCGGCGAGAACGTGCCAGTTGCAAGTAAGACCTGGAGGAAAGCGATAAGATTCCCATAGAGCCGAGCGTATCATCATTTGCCGGGGCGGCGGCGACTATATGGACGCGGTTTTATGCAGGAATTGCTGATGTTCGCTAGCTGATGCGCGGGGCGGGAGCGAAACCTGTCCTGTCCTCCGCCAAAGGATTAGGGAGGGGTGACTCGAAGCGCGATATTGGGACCTGGACAGTATTCGAAATGCTGGGGCTGATTCTCGCAGGGGGGCGTTTGAGAATTTTGTGGGAAAGGCAAGGTTTTTTCTTCTCGAAAGGCTCGGTTTTGGGAAATGTCGCGGTCGGTTGTTAAGATGCACGTGAGAGCAGGGAGCATGGATTGGGGCGAGGGTGGTGAGTGGATGGTCGCGGATTTCAACCGCAATCCGGAATTATTTCCCCCCATCCCCCGACCCCTTCCCCCACAAGGAGGGAAGGGGTGACTCGAAGCGTGATGTCGGGACTGGGTCAGCAATCGAATCGCTGGGGTTGATGCTCGCAAGGGGTCGTTTGAGAATTTTGTGGGAAAGGCAAGGTTTTTTTTTCTTATATGGCTCGGTTTTTGGGAAAGGTCGTGGTCGGTTGTTAAGGCGCACGTGAGAGCAGGGTAGCATGGATTGGGGCGGGTGGGGTGAGTGGATGGTCGCGGATTTCAACCGCAATCCGGAATTATTTCCCCCCATCCCCCGACCCCTTCCCCCACAAGGAGGGAAGGGGTGACTCGAAGCGTGATGTGGGGACTTGGTCAGCAATCGAATTGCTGGGGCTGATTCTCGCAAGAGGTCGTTTGAGAATTTTGTGGAAAAGGCAAAGTTTTTTCTTCCCATATGGCTCGGTTTTTTGGGAAAGGTCGCGGTCGGTTGTTAAGGTGCACGTGGGAGCAGGGTAGCATGGATTGGGGCGGGGGTGGTGAGTGTATGGTCGCGGATTTCAACCGCAATCCGGAATTATTTCCCCCCATCCCCCGGCCCCTTCCCCCACAAGGAGGGAAGGGGTGACTCGAAGCATGATGTGGGGACTGGGTCAGCTATCGAATCGCTGGGATTGATTCTCGCAGGGGGTCGTTTGAGAATATTGTGGGACAGGCAAAGGTTTTTCTTCCCGTAAGGTTCGGTTTTGGGAACGGTCGCGGTCGGTTTGTATGGTGCACGTGAGAGCAGGGTAGCATGGTTTGGGGCGAGGGTGGTGAGTGGATGGTCGCGGATTTCAACCCCGCCCCCGGCCCCTCCCCAAAGCATTAGGGAGGGGTGACTCGAAGCGCGACGTTGGGACTTGGTCAGTATTCGAATTGCTGGCATAGATTCTCGCAAAGAGGGCTGTTGTGAGAATTTTGTGGGAAAGGCAAAGTGTTTTCTTCCCGTAAGGTTCGGTTTTGGGACAGGTCGCGGTCGGTTGTTAAGGTGCACGTGAGTGCAGGGTAGCATGGATTGGGGGCGGGGGTCGTGAGTGGATGGTCGCGGATTTCAACCGCAATCCGGAATTATTTCCCCCCATCCCCCGACCCCTTCCCCCACAAGGAGGGAAGGGGTGACTCGAAGCGTGATGTCGGGACTGGGTCAGCAATCGAATCGCTGGGGTTGATTCTCGCAAGGGGTCGTTTGAGAATTTTGTGGGAAAGGCAAAGTTTTTGCTTGCCAATAGGGCCCGGTTTTGGGAAAGGTCGCGGTCGGTTGTTAAGGTGCAAGTGAAAGCAGGGTAGCATGGATTGGCGCCTGGGTGGTGAGTGGATGGTCGAGGCCATGGAGATGAAGACTAAGCTTGTAGTGACATAGGCATGGGGTTGAAATCTGTGACGAAAAAGATAATATTATGAACTTGGAAAACTATAAAGTTCAAGATACGAGACGTGACGTGTCGCGCATTGCCAACTACACCATTCTTGGGTTCCTGTACCAGTTCGAAAAGACTCTGCTAGACATTTTGACTGCGGAAGAAAACGCTACAATTGTTGTAGAAGGTACAATTGAAGATATAGATAAATGGGATGCTCAAGGAAACGTCTCTGCAACACAGTGCAAATATCATCCGTCTGTAGATCGCTTCAGCCCCAGCGCGATATTCGGACCTCTGCTCGACATGATGCTGCATTTTTCTGAGCACATAGAGTTAGGTGCGAAATACCAGATATTTGCGCATTTTCCAAATCACGAGCTTCAGTGCAGATCAATCAGTTGCAAAGAGGCCGCTTTAGCGCTTGAGTCCGACAATTCCACATTTGAACACAAAATAAGGGCGATACGAGACAACATAAACAGTTGTTCTGAGTTTTGCAGGGTAGAAGACTTTTTAGAGCGGTTTTGCGCTGTCAGCACTATTAGGTTTAGTGAGTCAATAGACGGACTCGAGAAGCGCGTGTTGGAGGCCTTTGAGAATACCGATCTTCCAAAGGATAGCATCGACACGATTTATTATTCCAATGCAATTCAGCGCGTTGCTTTTTTGAGCACGCATTCCGACGAGCAAGATAGGACCACAAGCAAACCTGAACTATTGGAGTTTCTTCGTACGAAGCGAAAAACTGCGATAAGCCGATGGACGCTTGCTACTCAGGCGCGGACGAAACTGTTGACATCTCGGCGCAGCCAGCTTAGTGGCAACCTCGGCCAGAATTTCCGCGATAGGTGCGTGTTCGTCGCCGAGAGCGACATCGAAGGTTTCTCCACGGAAATAGTGAGGTTCATCAAGGCATTTGTAGACAAGTTTCATATTCACGCTATTCATCAGTATCCCCCGACATTTTACTTGGACTGCGACACTGATCAGTTCGATGAAATCTGTTCCGTGCTTTTTAAAGCGGGAATCCGCGTAGAAGACGGCAGAGTAGGCCGGAGCTTTGAGTTGTCGAAGTTCGTGCAGCGATATAAGATCCCGACTAAGGCTCGACCTGCTGAAGCATACTTCCGTTTACGATTGGGTTGCGTCAAGATGAGCAACGAAATCCTTACAATTCTTACTCTCGATGATCTATACGTTGTAGGAAATACTGACTGCATTATTCTGCCGCTAGAAAAGAAGTCCCTGGCCGAGTATCTTCGTGTAAACAACTTTCAAGAACTGAATTATTTGCTTCGATTGACTGGCAAGTTGGACGAATAGAGGATATCCGAATGGTGCGTGACAATCATATTGGTCTTGTACAAATCAGTAGCAACAGTCTGATTAGATTCGTCATTGCAGACGACGTGTTCGCCGATGAAGGTAACGAGAGGTTAAGCCACCTTCAAGTATATGAGCGTGCAATGGTGGCAGGACATTTACATGTCGGAAACTATGTGCAGATTCGCCAAGGGAGCGACCGATACGTTTTAGCGGTAATAACAAATGTCAATGGCTCGATTGTTGTTCGTGATAAAGAAGAAGATAAGGATTGGACGTTCTCAATTGACTGCCAACCAATAGGGTCACTTGACGAAGATGGCCTATTCTCTCGAAGGGCTTCGCGTTTGCCTGTGCCGCTTGAGCCTGTATTCCCTATCTCTGAAAATACCATCTCGAAGGTGTATGCTTCTAGCAACGAATACGAATTCTATTTGGGAAGGCTTTCCATAAACCCAGATATCTCGATAAAACTGGATGGTGACAGGTTTTTTAGCAAACATGTAGCAGTAGTAGGGTCTACAGGGTCAGGCAAATCCTGCACGGTCACTAAGATTCTCCATGAAGCAGTTGGAATTGGCGATAGTGGCGAGAATCGACACAAAAATGCACAGAAGAACGCTCATATTGTAGTATTCGACTTGCATGCCGAGTACGAAAGCGCATTCAAGTTGTGTGAGACTCAGAAATTCACGCTTAACACGCTTTCGGTTGAGAACTTGATTTTACCTTACTGGCTAATGAACTCCGAAGAACTGGAGTCTTTGTTCATCGAAAGTAACGAACAGAATTCACATAACCAAGTTTCAGTCTTTAAAAAGGCAGTTATCGAAAACAAGAAACGGCACAATCCAAGAATAGCGGAACGCATCACGTACGATTCACCCGTATACTTTTCGCTTGGTGAAGTCCTAAACTACATCGGCAACATGAACCGTGAAGTAGTTAGCACAGGTGAAGGCGATATTGAACTCCCAGCGTTTGAAGACGAATCTCTTTTGGATCGTTGCGGGCACAAATCATTGGATGACCTCTATTTCGAAGGAGCTCAGAGATTCGCGACATTAGTCAGAGCAAAGAAGGTTAAAGGGACTTTTCACGGACAGTTTTCCCGATTTCTGAGTCGCTTGGAGAACAGAACTGGCGACAAACGGTTACAATTCCTCATGTCACCGCGCAAAGCTGATTGCAAAGAATATAGTACGGACGACTACGGCGAAATTGTCAGGCAGTACATAGGATATGTAAACATGTCTAATGTGACGATTGTCGATTTGAGCGGCATTCCGTTCGAGGTTCTCAGTATTTGCATTAGCCTAATATCTCGTGTTCTTTTCGATTTCTGCTTCCAGTACACGAAAGAACGCCACGGAGGCAATAATGCGAGTGACGTACCATTGATGGTTGTGTGTGAGGAAGCGCACAATTATGTACCACAGAACGATAGCGTGATGTACCGCCCTTCGAGAAAATCCTTAGAGCGAATTGCCAAAGAGGGAAGAAAATACGGCATAAGTCTTATGATCGTTAGCCAGCGACCTTCAGAGGTTTCTGAGACAATATTTGCCCAATGTAACAACTTTGTTGCGTTGCGACTCACGAATGTCAACGATCAGCGATACGTCAAAAGGTTGCTACCGGATAACCTCAGTTCGGTTACAGACATGCTGCCCAATCTCGGGGACGGAGAGTGCATAGTAATTGGGGACGCAATTCCTTTGCCGTCAGTAGTACAAATGAGTGTGCCATATCCTTCGCCACAATCGCAGAGCGTCAGATTTCACGAAGAATGGCTGAAGGACTGGGTAAATGACGAGTTCGACAGTGTGATCGAGCGGTTGAAGCATAGATAGTGCTTTATGGGAATAAAAGATCAAATAAACCGAAACCAAGTCCTCCCAAAAATCGCCGAGCACCCCCAATCCAACTCCCCCGCACTAGCACACGTCCGCCTCCAAATTCGCCATCCTCTATTCAGAACATGTAGGCCGTTTCGCCGTGTTCGGCCGCGTCCAGACCCAGCGCCTCTTCCTCGGGCGTGGGGCGTAAGCCGATAGCGGCCTCAATGACGCGGAAGATGACCCAGGTGACCGCATAGGCGAAGATCCAGACGACAATCGTGCTGACAACTTGTGCGATAAAGAAGTCGTTGTTGCCGCTGAGTAGACCGCCGCTGGCCAGGGTGGTGGATGCGAAAATACCCAGCGCCACGCTGCCCCAGGTGCCGGCCATGCCGTGGATTGCCCAGACATCCAGGGCATCGTCGACCATGGCGTTAATGCGGCTCTCGGCGGCGATGTAGGAAACGACCGCAGCGCCGATGCCGATGACGAGGGCCGGCATAGTAGTGACGTAACCGGCGGCGGGCGTCACGGCTACCAGGCCGGCAATCGCGCCGGAGGCCGTGCCCAGCACACTGGGCTTTTGAGTTCGGTACCATGTCAGCAAGAGCCAGGTCAAAGCGCCGGCTGCCGCGCCAACGTTGGTGTTGACCAGGGCGTGCACGGCGACGCCGTCCGCCGCCAGCGCGCTGCCGCCATTAAAGCCGAACCAGCCAAACCAGAGCAGACCGGCTCCCAGCAGAACGATCATGAGGCTATGCGGCTGCAGTGCCGTCTCGCCTTCCTTGATGTGGCGCCGGCCGAGGATGCGCGCCGCCGCCAGAGCCGCCACGCCGGAGGACATGTGCACCGCGAAGCCACCGGCAAAGTCGCTTGCGCCCAGTTCATGCAGCCAGCCGCCACCCCAGACCCAGTGCGCGATCGGGCAATAGACGAAGGTGACCCAGAGCACGACGAAAGCGCCAAAAGCGCGGAACTTGACGCGCTCGGCGATGGCGCCCGCCAGCAGCGCCGGCGTGATCACGGCGAACATGCCTTGAAAGAGCATGAAGAGCAGTTCCGGGATCTCCTGGCCTGGGCGCGCTTCCATTCCGACGCCGTTGAGAAGGATGTGGTCCAGATTGCCGATGATACCGCCGACACTGGGACCGAAGGCGAGGGAATAACCCCAAAGCACCCAGACGATAAGCACGATGCCCAGACAGCTAAAGCAATGCATCGCTGTCGCCAGGGCATTCTTGCCACGCACCAGTCCGCTGTAGAAGAGACTGAGGCCCGGCAGCATAACCATGACCAAGGCGGTGGATGCCATCACCCAGGCCACACTTGCCATATTCATTGTGTCCATAAGAGTTGCTCCATTTCAAGAATAGTGGAAGTGAAGTATTTCTATTAAGATTCATTCTAAGCGAATTTGGGTCTGAGGGCAAACGGGCACTTGGTGGGGCCTTTTCGCAGCCCGTCGCTTTGCGATGGTACTCGTGATTCGATGCCGAGGTAGGTAAGGTACACGTGCGTTTAGGGAAGCATGGATTGGGGTGGGGGCGGCGGTGAGTGGATGGTCGCGCATATACGTGTCGCCCGAAAACATTATTCATCGAGACATCTGTTCCGAACACTGCGTCTGAAATTTAGTCTCGCGCGTTTAGACGCGGCAAGCCGCTGCGCTTGTCATTTTGCTCGAAAAGCCAATCACTAGCGCATTAGTCGAATTCGCCTTCTTTCTTTTGCCAAACCCGTTATAATTCTCCCACATCAGCGAGTAATCGTCGCTAAATGTTTTTCCTTGTCTACAAATCAATGGAGGCGCAGACTGAAAACAATTTACAAGGGAAACTCACGAACCTTTTTCGTCCACACAAAATGCAGAAAAGGAAATACCATGAAAAAAGCAATCCTTCTCATACTTGTACTATTGCTAATCCTGCCGGCTGGCGCGTTGGCGCAAGATAAGCCGCATGCCGGCGCGGAAGTCGTCACCACCTTCATGCAGTCGGGCACATACGATATTGGCGCCGAGCAGCTTGAGCCGGGTTTTGAGGAACTGACCGGCATCGAACTCGATATCGTGGCCTCGCCATTCGTTGTATTGGTGCAAAACCACATTACTGATCTGAGCACCGGCACGGGCGAATTTGACGTGATTTCGGGCGATTTCTGGATCGGTAGCGTCTGGAACCAGATGCATTCGCTGGAAGAATTCATCGAGCGTGATATGTGGGGTGGCTCGTTCATCGAAGGCCTGATGCAGCCGGGTCCTTCCGGGTACTATGACGGCAATCGGATTGGCATCCCCTATAGCGCCGATGCCTATGGCTTGATCTATCGCACCGATATCTTTGAAGAGGCCGGCATTTCCGCGGATTGGGAGAACTGGACCGAATTCATCGAAGCACTCGACAAGTTGGAGATGCATTTGGCAGGCACGGACATCGCGCCGAACGTCTTCGCATTTGGCGCCGCTGAGCAGACTCCCGCTATCTTCCTGGGCATGTACGATGGCTATCTGGTGGATTCCGAGGGCAATTACGGGCTGGATAATGACCAGGCTGTCGCCGCCTTGAACCAGATGAAGAGCTTGCTGGATTACAATCCCGAGGGCGCAACTGGTCTGAGCATCGACGAAGCCAACTCGGTATTCCTTACCGGCAAAGCTGCCACCATGATTTGCTGGGTCAGCTTTGTACGGGCGTCCGCGCAAGATCCGGATTCGTCGCTTGTCGTCGATAATTGGGCGACCGCTCCCTTCCCGGGGCCGGGCTTCCCCTTCTTGTCAGCGTGGAATCTCTTCATCTCGGGATACAGCGAGAATCCCGAAGCGGCTTGGGAATGGATCAAGTACTACATCACCGAGGAAGAGGCGAAACGGCGGTTCGTGGAGCTGGGTGTGGGGTCACCGTTCTTGAGCACCTACGAGGATCCCGAGCTAATCGAAAGATACAGCCACGACTTCCCGAACATGGTGGCGAACTTGAACCGTGCGGAATCGGTGCCCTGGATTTTCGCGGCATTCGAGATCTTCTTCCGCCATATGAGCGAATTCGTCATCGGAGCGGTGGATGTCGATACGATGTTGGCAAACACTTTGGCCGATTGGTCGGAATTGGAAGTTCCTGAAGGCCTGGTGCAATCAGCCGCGGCCCAAGGGCAGATGCAAGAATAGTCACGCAGTCAGGGCGGGAGTGTCAAGCTCCCGCCTTTTTTTTCGTCTTGGCATCATTGAAAAAGCAAGTGATTGAATCCGTGAAGCGATGAGTCAGTCTTCAACATCCGAAGCGTCACGCCGGACATCAACTTGGCATCGCCGGCACGATCTGCCCTGGCTGATCATTTTTGTGATTCCGGCATTTGTGATTGTGGTGGCGGTGCAGTTCTATCCGCTGGCGTATTCGGCATATCTTTCCGTTCAGGATTGGACGCTGACCGAGTCACAGACGACAAAAGGATTTGTCGGGCTGGATAACTTTGTCAAAGAGCTATCGGATGATACCTTCAGACGCGCGGTGCGCAACAGCGCACTGATCACGGGTGGGGCGCTGGTGCTGCAAATGTCATTGGGCATTTGCCTGGCGTATCTGACCATGGGGTCAAGTTGGCGTATGCGAGCGGTGCGCACTTTGCTCATCTTGCCGATGGTGATCGCGCCGGTGGCGGCCGGCACTTTGTGGCGCATCCTGCTCAATTCGCGCGCCGGTCTGGTGAACCATTTGTTGAGCATTATCGGCATAAAGGGGCCGGAATGGCTGGCGACGCCGGATTGGGCGATCGTGTCGGTAATTCTGCTGGATACCTGGCAATGGACGCCATTCGTCCTGCTGGTTGTTGGCGCCGCGATCGCAAGCATCCCCGGCGATTTGTTGGAGGTGGCGGCGATTGACGGGGCTTCTCGCTGGAAGACTTTTCTGTATATCGAACTGCCGCTATTGATGCCGCTATTGCTTTTGACATTCGTATTCCGGATGCTGGAGTCGCTGCTTTCTTTGGATTCGATCTATTCACTTACTTTTGGCGGTCCTGGTTATAGTACCTATACTTTGACTTATTACATTTATACGTTGGGTCTACGAAACTTTAATTTTGGCGCGGCGGCCGCGTCATCCTGGATCTTTATGGTTTTTGCCAGTTTTTCCATCGGACTGGTTTTCTGGTTTCAGCGCAAGGATTGGTAACGCGACGAAGATTGCCGGATCAGGCGCTCGGCGGCAGTGCATAGCGCTCCCGGGCCCACAGAAAGTAATGAATTTTCTGCTCGCGCGAGTAAATGTGGTCGATTGAAGAAGAGAATCAATGGGTCGACAGAAATCTCCAAAACAACGATTGCTCGCCTTGGCACATGGCATCATATTGTTCTTTGCCTGCCTTGTTGTCCTGGTGCCGTTGGCATATTTGGTGATCAACAGCGTCAAGCTGCCGCGCGAGTTTTTGACCGTTCCACCGACGATTCTGCCCACGCAGGTTACTTTAGAGCACTATACCGATCTTATAGAAGACAGCAAAACGTTACGTTATTTCAGAAATAGTTTAACGGTCACCTTGTGGACCACCGGCATCACCATCCTTTCCGGGACATTGGCTGCCTATGGGCTGGCGCGCATGAGGCTTTCCGCCAGGATATTGGCTGCGGTGACCTTTACCTTTCTTTTCATCCGCTTTTATCCGCGCGTGACCACGGTCATCCCCTTCTTTTTGGTGATGCGGCAATTTGACCTGTTGGACACGGTTTGGGCGATTATCGTCGGACAGCTTGGCATCACCATTCCGTTTGTGACTTGGCTGATGCTGGTGGTTTTTCAGGATTTGCCGCAAGAAATTGAAGAAGCCGCGATTGTCGATGGCGCCAGCGTGTCGCAACGTTTCTGGCGCGTTGTGCTACCGATCGCCATGCCGAGTGTGGCGGCGGCGGCCATTTTGACATCGTTCCTGTCCTGGAATGAATTCCTCATCGCATCGAGCGTTGCTCGCCGCAAGGCCAGTGTGCTCTCGATAGCGGTCGCGGGCTTCGTCAGTGACAAGGGCATCCAATGGGGCCCGATGGCTGCCATGAGCGTCCTGATGATTGTGCCCATGATCATCTTCGCCTTGTTCGCGCAGAAGTACTTGATCCGCGGCATTACCTTTGGCGCCGTAAAGGGATAGGGCAGGGGATTATGGCTGGGATGGCAACGCAGCTGGCGCAAAATGCTTCTGAGTTGAATTGCGTTGTGTGTTCGTGAATCGCGCCGAAATCGTTTTGATCAATCCATAGGCTCAACAAAGTCGCGTCTAAACGTCAGCTTGAGTTCTTTACATTGCTGTGGAGAATGATAGGGATGACGGCGTGGCTTGTCCGGCATGGTGATTGATGTTGTGAGTTTTGATATGAGTGGAGGATTATGACATTGGAAAGAAAAGACGCTTGGGAAATCGTATGCGAGTTCGTGCAATCGGAGAGCTTGCGCAAGCATATGCTGGCTGTAGAATTTGCCATGCGCGTTTACGCTGAACATTATCAGGAAGATCCCGATGCCTGGGGTTTGGTCGGGCTGCTGCATGATTTCGATTGGGAGATACACCCATCGTTGGAGCAACATCCGATGCACGGCGCGCCGATATTGCGCGAACGTGGGCTGGGAGAAGAAGATATCCGCACGATACTCAGTCACGGTCCATTGGCGGCGGATGACCGCGTCACATTGCGTGACAAAGCCCTGTATGCGATAGACGAGCTGACCGGGTTAATCACAGCTGTCGCATTGGTGCGCCCTAGCAAGGACATTCGTGATGTCAAGGTTAAGAGCATTCGCAAGAAGTGGAAAGACAAAGCTTTCGCTGCCGGAGTCAATCGGCAAGATGTTGTTGATGGCTGCGAAATCCTGGACGTGGATGTCTGGGAGTTCCATGTGCCTTTGGTGCTGGAGGCGATGCAAGGAAAAGCTGCCGAACTGGGTTTGTCTGGCAGCTAAAGGTATTCGTATGTCTGGATAGCCGATAGCAACTAGTAGTAGCGAACGTGAACAGGTGTGCCGAGGCTGCCAAATTCGTAGAACCATTTGGCATCGGGATTGGTCATATTGACGCAGCCGTGGCTCATCGGTTGCCCGAAGTTGTTGTGCCAGTAGGTGCCATGGAAAGAATATCCCTGATAGAAAAACATGACCCATTCGACGTTGTCCAGATCGTAATCGGGTCCGGTCATCCGTTGTGACCGTCTTTTCCGGTAAATGGCGTAATCACCTTGCACGGTTGGCGTGGCGGGCAGACCGGTGGATACCAGCGCCGCTTTCTGCAAAACGCCATTCTCGTAGGCATAAGCCCGCTGAGTGCTGAGCACGACCACGAATTCGCGGCCGACACCGACATGCGCGCCTGGGTCATTGCTGTAGAGATCGTACGAGTTGTATCCACCGTAGGAAGCCGGATACTTGGCGAGGTCTTCTGCATTGGGCACGAGCAAGACCATGCCGGCGTACAGGCTATCGGGATTGGCCAAGCCATTGACTTCTGCAATAGCCACCCAATTCATGCCCAGCTTGTTGCCAATCTGCGACAGGAATTCACCAGATCGCACGATGTACTGTTCTCGACCAGCGTTAGAAGGTGGCGTAGTGTCGACTTGTACCGGCTGGCTTGGTGGCGTCTGCGGTTGAGCAACTACAGCACGACTCGCGGCGGAATCCGGTATCCACAGCTTCTGCCCATAGGCGATTCGATTGGCGTCGGTGATACCGTTGGTATTCATCAATTCTTGCATGCTGATGCCATAATGGCTGGCAATCGTACTCATGCTGTCGCCAAACTGAATGGTATGCGCGAAGTGATTGGCGGGTTGCGGGGCGGTAACGGGTAGAGGTTCTACCTCGGCAACAGGCTCAACTTCGACCGCGGCGACAGGTTCCGGTTTCACATCAGTGGGCCAGCCCGGCTCAACATTGGCGACGGTCCAGCTCAGGGAACCTGCAGCAGGTATCCGCAGTTGCTGACCGACCACTATGCGATGCGGATAATAGATGTCGTTGGCTTGCATCACTGCGGCCAGCGTCAGGCCGAAGTGGCTGGCGATTTCGCTGAGCGTGTCACCGGCGCGGACAGAGTAGAAGGCCCGACTGCTGCTGACAATCACGGGCGTGTCCGCTGTCACCGTCTTTTCCAATTCTTCAGGCTCATCGTCCTGCGGCACTGCGCTTCCGGCAGGCAAAATCAATTCCTGGCCGGGATAGATGATATGGCTGAATATGCCGTTCTCGATGACGAGCGTGTTGAGATCGACGCCGTAGGAAATGGCGATCGTACCCAGTGTCTCGCCAAATTGAACGATATGCCGGTTACGACTTGCTGCTGTCGCAGGGTCGACGCGCTCTATAGTCGGGGTCGATGCCGCGGAAGGCAATTGCAATGCCAGGCCGGGATAAATGACGTCGCTGTACAAATTGTTAACTGACATCAGGTCGCCGAGATTCACGCCATAAGCTACCGCGATTATTCCCAGTGTTTCGCCGTACTGAACGATATGCGTAACGGTTTCAGACACTTGTTCCGGTATATCGGGGATAACTGGCGCTTGGACGTCCCCAATTGGCAATTGCAGCACATGACCCGGATGAATCACATAATTGTACAAATCGTTAAGGTACATCAAGTCGCTTAGACTGACGCCGTAGCTATCGGCGATTGTGCCGAGCGTTTCACCGTAGCTTACGGTATGCGTGTAGCCACTCTCTGCAACGGTTTCCTTCACATAGGACTCATCTGGAATCGCCAGTTCCTGCCAACTCTGAATTCTGCTGGTATTGAAAATACCGTTGTAACTGGCCAGGTCGGACATATCGACGCCGTATTGCGTTGCGATACGCTCGAGCGTTTCACCTGGCTGGACAATATGGGTGGCTTCCCGCGCAGTTTGCGCGAAGGTGCTGGAAGCCAGCCACAAGAAACAAACTAGTATTGGAAATCCGAGACGGTGTTTCATAACCCTGCTCCGGTGCCTGTTTAAGGCAACACTATTGTTGCGTCTACGGATCATTATAGGGTCAACTTTGATTGCTTCTATTTCTGATTGAAGCGTCAAACGATTGCCTGTAGAATAAGCAAGAGGCGCCGAACGTGGCTGAATGCCGCGGAAATACTAGCGATTCGGGAATCGAATCGATTTGGCCGGCCGGAATCGGCGTGGGTTTGGCGTCAGACAATAGTAGGTGGATTGTATGGCGCGTAAGGTGTTATTCAGCTAGACTTGCCAATAAATCTCGCTAAAGCGGAACCATTGGGAAGGTCCGCGCATTGGGCGAAAGTTGGGTAGCTGCGATTTGCAGCCTGCGCATGTGCCTAGCGTAGGCCTTATGGGTCAAAAAAGCCGCTAGGCAGGCGCGTAGACACAGCCCGTCGACACTGACCTTTGGCAGCGAAAACGTCTGCCGTGCTTAGACAAGATAACAAACTTTCTGCTCGCTTGAGCGTAGGAGTTTGTCAAAAACGAGGAGGGCAGTTCCTATGCCTGAATTCACGACAAAAATACGAGAGCGCCGGCATCTGTATGTTTCTCTGCTGATCGTGTTGTTGTTATTGGCGTCGGCGCCGTTGTCGGCACAGGACGCAAGTCGTGTTCTGGCGCCTGGTTCAACCTTGATTGGCAGCCTGGGACCCGATAATACGGCTACTTCCTACGTATTTGACGCCGCGGTGGGTTCGTCGGCGACGTTGTCAGCCGAAAGTACAACTGGCGCCGAACTGGGTCTTTTGCTTAGCGACTCCAATGGCAATGTCATTGCCGGCGCTGCGCATTCGTCATCGACTGGCTCAACAGCGATTGAGAACGCGCTGCTATCCACAGGCGGCCGCTACTTCGTGGTGGTGTATTTTGCGCCTGGCACAAGCGCGACCCAGACGACCTTTGATATCTTTTTGGATGTTTTTCAGTCCGATGAATCCGCTGACGGTGAAGCAGCGCCAGCGGAAGGCGGCGCCGTGCAGGAAGCGCCCAGCCTCGTTCTGATCGCAGCGGGCATCGAGGTGCAACTAAGCTGGAGTGGCGCAGCGGATATGAACTTGCAGGTGCGCGATCCCTCGGGAGAGACCTTGTATTGGGATTCACGCAGTACTGTCAACGGCGGTGAGTTTGGGTTTGATGCCAATGGATTGTGCCAGGTCATCAGTCCCAACCCGGTCGAGACCGCTACCTGGCAACCCGGCTTTTTGTCCACAGGCAGTTATGAAGTATTGGTTTTCTATCGGGAAGCATGCAATAGCAGCATCGGATCCGTGCCATTTTCGGTACGAGTTACGGTTGACGGCGCATTGAGCGGCGCGATTAACGGCGTATTGTCGCCTCCGCCGCAAGGGCAGGAAAGCGTTTATGTATCGCGATTTGAAGTGGAAAGCGATGCGACTGCCACAGTGAGAAACGGTGATGTGTATCCGAATTCTAGCTTGACAAGATTACCGGCTGGATTCGATATTGCCAGCAACATACCCACCTCGGTTTCCCGAGATATCCCGGTAGCCGGCGCAATTAGCAATGAATCGCCCTTCTTGACCTATGCCTTTGCGGGTACAGCTGGCGAAGTGATTTCGGTCAGTATGCAAGCGCAAGGACCCAATCTCGATACCTTCCTGCAAATTGTTGATGCCTCCGGCGCCGTCGTCAACATCAACGACGACGCGCTGGGAACGACCGACTCGTTGATCAGCAACGCGCGCTTGCTCAACAGCGGGACATATACCATCATCGCCACACGTTACGGCAAGGAACTTGGCGGCACGGAAGGTCAATTCCTGCTGACGCTGAGCGGTCCGGCCGATGGTGTGCCACAAGCCCTGACCGGCCTGGAGTTGCCGCAGGGTGATATTGGCGTGACCTTGCTTTGGGGAACCAGCGCCGATCTGCAGTTGCTGGTGCGAGATCCGATTGGTGGCGCTGTATTCGATGATATTCCCTTTGGCAGCAGCGGCGGTATCTTGCAGGAAGTTGGCAACGTGAATTGTATACCGGCCGCATCGGCTGCGCCTGTGTCGTTCATTTACTGGCCTCCGGGCCGCATGCGTCCGGGCACCTACGAAATTGAAGTCTGGTACCAGAATGCCTGTGTTGCAGTGCCGCCGGCGGTAGAATTTACGCTGGCGATAGAAGTGCTTGGCGAGACGATTGCCGTCGAACGGCAATTCCCGCTGGTGAATCAGCGCTTCGTCACCAATTTCACGGTTCTGCCCGATGGAACGGCGGTGCGCGGTGAGGGGGGGTTCATTGATGATGGCAGCAACAATTTGCCATACCAACCGGAAGTTATTGGCGCGCCAACTATAGTTAACGGCGAGACCGTGACGGGCACAATTTCACCGTCAAACACGTTTGATGTTTATAACTTCCAAGGTGCTGCCGGCGAGACCGTCACGATCAGCATGTCCGCAGCCACGCAAGTATTGGATACCAACTTGTATCTGATCAGTCCAAGCGGAATTGAAATAGCTGCCAATGACGATGGCGACCCTGTATTGTTGGGCACGAGTGGGCGACCTACTGACTCGATCATCAGCGGTGTAGTGTTGCCGGAAAATGGACCGTATACGATCATTGCCACGCGCTTTGCCACGCGCTTTGGCGGTACCATCGGAAATTATTCTCTGATATTGGAGAAGAACTGATAAAAAGGAGCGGCGCTACGGCGCCGCATTTCTGTTTTGCCACGCTGCCGCTAACTGCGCTGTTCCGATACTGTACAAAGCTTTGCGCCTCTGATATTATCCGCGACTACTATCGCCTTGGGTCATTCGAAAGCGAAACTGAATGAAACGCGCCTTGCTATTGATATTGATCAGCTGTATGACGATGGTTTCAGTCGCTTGTTCCCCGGAAGTCAAGCTGCTTGATGAATCCAAGCTAAAAGATCTAAGTTTGATAAGTGGCGAACCATGTGAAGCGCCCTGCTGGAACGGAATAGTTCCGGGTGAGACAAGTTATAGCGAAGCCAAGACACTGATGGAAGATGACTGGCGATATCAAAACATTGAGGAGGCGGAGCAGCAAGAAGATAGCGCTGCTCGTATTTTCGGTTTTTCGCCAAACGAAGGACAAGTATGCTGTCAGGCATTCAGTCGCGATGGCGAGACGGTTACCTCGATGTTGATACAGTTGGCGCCGGATATGAGCTTTGGACCCGTGATGGATCGCTTTGGTGAGCCCGTCTTTGTCGGTGGCGAGAGCCCGGCGCCGGATCAAGCCTATATGGCGCTGGTTTATGCGGACGTGCCAATGGTCGTGTATGCGTTTGTCGCGGGTGAGGCAGAAGGCAATCTTTCCACCTCAAGCGAGATTATCGGCGCGATGTACATGAGCGATGCGGAAATGGATTTACTGCTGGCATGTTCCAGCTTGTACGATTGGGCTGGCTTCCTGTCTTTCAGCAGCTATATCGATGGCAACTTTGATTTCGTCGGGGCAGATGCCGAAAACGAAGAAATATGCGGATCAGGTTAAGGCGAATTTGTTACTTCATGATTTGAGGAGTAAGGGGAAGATGGCGGAAGAAACACAAGTGATCGAGATCGGTGCGGAAGTCAACGGCAAGGTCAAGCATATTGGCGTATACGGCGCGCTGGTCGACATCGGAACTGGGCAAGACGCGTTATTGCATGTTTCGCAGCTGTCTGCGGGTGAAGAACGCAGCTTTGCAGAAGCGGTACAAGCTGGTGACCAAATCACAGCTTACGTCATGAAAACCAGAAAAGACGGCAATATCGCTTTGACTATGGAAAAGCCGCCACAGGTGCCTTGGCAGTCTATCAAACAGGGCAAGGTATTTATGGGTGAAGTCGTGCGGGTGGAGAATTTCGGTGTCTTCGTGGATTTCGGCGCTGAACGACCGGGCATGGTTCATGTTTCCGAGATGGCCGATGGGTACGTGCGGTCGCCGGGTGATGTTGCGCAGGTCGGGCAAGAAGTGGAAGTCCGCGTGATCAAGAAAAGCGGCCGTCCGCGACAGATTGATCTTTCGATGAAGAAACCGGATGAAGACCTGGAGATGATCGAAGACGATAGCGAAAGCGAAGACGAAGTACCGACCTCGATGGCGCAAGCTTTTCGTAGGGCGATGGCAGGATCCGAGGCGCAGGATGATCGTGCCGAGGCTGACCAGACTGCACAAAGCAATTATCGCGAGAAGCAAGAAGCGATATTGGCGCGTACATTGCGCGGATCTTCGAACTAACTTCTACTGCGACAAGAAAAATCCCTGCGGGGGACTGCTATGGCGTCTCCCGCTTTTCGTTTTCCGCCGCGGTCATTTCGCGATAGAGCTGCCAGCAGATCAAGGCGAAGAGAATTGTAAAGTTCGTCTCGTGAGACAGGCACCACGGGCAAAGCGCGCCCAGCAGTACGACTTGCACATAGATTAGCCACATGGAAAACAACCAGGCAAACAAGCCAAGGCCGAATGCGATTAGCCGCCCATATTCTTGCAGGATCGGGCTGCGCTGCTCGAATAGCGTTACGATACCGATGATAAGGTAGACCGCAAAGCCAAGCCAGGCGATGGGGATGCCAGCCAATTCGGAGTAGCGGGAATTCAAAACGGCTTCGCAATTGAAGGGCCCCGATTTGAGGCAAAGTGAAGGCGTGTCGGCGATCTTGAGATAACTGAGATAACCGCTGACAAGCAGACCGAAGACTATTGAAAGCAGTTGAATGCGCCGAACAGTGATCAATGTTTTCCCCCTTTGCGCTAAGGACGCCAGGATGCTTGTTGCTAAACGCGGCCAGTTCGCATCATTCGATTGGCCGCAATACCAGAACCTTCACTTGGCTACCGGACGGTAACAGGGTCACGCCTTCAGGAATGACTGCCAAGCCATCCGCTAGAACCATGGACATCAGCGCGCCCGAACTCTGTATGCCAGTCGATTTGGCGACAATGGTATCGTTTTCGCGCGACAGCGTTACGCGGTTGTAGCTGCGACGGCCATCGGATCGCATATCGGCTGACGTGGTCGCCGTGACGGTCGGCCGCTTGAACGGTCGCCCGGCGATCTTGGCCAATGCCGGCCGCACCAGGACCTCAAAAGTGACCATTGTCGAAACTGGATTGCCCGGCAAGCCAAAAAACGGTACTCCTTGTATTTTGCCAAAGGCGAGCGGCTTGCCGGGTCTCATATTGATGCGCCAGAAGTCGATATCGCCTAGTTCATCCATGACGACTTTGACCAAATCGGCGGCGCCAACCGAGACACCCGCCGTACTAATTAACAAGTCGGGGTCGATTTCCAGTGCTCGCCGGTACAAGGCGCGGATGCTTTCGAGCGAATCTCCGGCAATCGGCAGCCGCAACGGTAAGCCACCCGCTTGACGGATCAAGCCAGCCAAGGTGTAGCTATTGGTGTCACGAATCTTGCCGGGTTCGAGTTCGTGATAGACATCAATGAGCTCGTCGCCGCTGCTGAGGATGGCGACTTTTGGTTTGCGTATGACCGGGACCTGCGCGCAGCCGATGCCCGCCAACATGCCCAACTCCGCTGGCCGAATAACGGTGCCGGCGGTCATCACGATCGCGCCCGAAGCGATATTTTCCCCCGCCAGCCGGATATTCTCGCCGGCCCCAAGCCGCCTGTGTATGCAGACTGTCGAGGGTGGTTGGGAGGCTTCGCCTTTTTGCCAGTTATCGTCCGTATCTTCCACAGCGACGACGGCTGTGGCGCCTTGCGGGACAGGAGCGCCGGTCATGATGCGGGCGGCTTGACCCTTGCTTAGAATGAAATCTGGCGCGCTTCCGGCCATGATATCCATAACCACCGGCAAGGCACACGGATCGTCCGGGTCGGCGTTGTCACTGTCGCCATGATGAATAGCATAGCCGTCCATCGCTGAGTTGTCGAAGGGCGGCAAATCGATCGGCGAGACAATGTCTTGCGCGATGATACGGTCAAGTGACTCAGACAAGGACACTGTCTCCGGCGCTAACTTCTTGACAGTGGAGAGGATATTTTCAAGTGCCTTATCGACGCTCAGCAATGCGGTCACACGCTCGCTCCAGGATAGAGATGACGACGAGCATTGTAGCACAAAACTTTCTTGATTCACGCTGCCGCGCAAAGAATCAATGTCGAGAAAATAGCCGGCGCCGTTGCAAATGTCAGCGACAAGATTTGCTGAGCCGTAAACGCAACGGGACGCTGGCCGGGCGCTCTTCGGGCGGCAAGTTTAGTGCCTGGTAGACGTCTTCTTTGATCTGCGAAGCTTGCTACGGTTGGTCGCGCAGCGGTCACGTTTGCTGGCGGAATGACATATTTGACCGAAAATGGCAAAAGCGCTATAGTCTGGTTCGAGAATCAAACTCTAGGCGTTTTTCCACGATACATCGGCAAATTGTAGCAAGCGGCTATGTCAGTCGCGAGAACTAGCGCTTATTGAATTGTCAATGAGAGGAGGATGCCGGGCGATACAAGCTCTTTTTTTGGTAATTCTTTTTCCGATTATGATGCAGGAGAATACGATGAAACGGCTACTGACGCTAACGATTGTAATATCGGCACTTGTCGTACTCTGGGCAGCGGCCATACCGACCGCGGCACAGGATGCCAGTGAAGTGACGCTCACCATGTGGACGCACGATGGCTTGTACGTAAAATTTTTCAATGCACGCGCCGAAGAGTGGCAAGAGCGTTACCCGGATATCAACTTCACATTCGATTTCGAGGTGGTACCGAGTGTATTCGATGTGGTCCTGACGAACCTGGCGGCCGGTGAAGGGATTCCCGACTTGCTGGGTATCGAACAGGGTGCATTCCCGCGCTTCATGCAGGGTGGCATCATCGAGAGCAAGTTTCTTGATCTCACGGATCTGCTCGCTGATGACTACGACCTGATCGTGGAAGGGCGGCACACACCCTACACCTATCAGGGCAGAGTCTATGGTGTGGATAGCTCGCTCTGTGGAGTCGTGTATTATTATCAGCCGGCGATCTTTGAAGAACGCGGCCTGTCTGTACCGACAACCTGGGACGAGTTCATGGATACCGGCGCGATTCTGGCGGAAGAAGGCATCGCCCTGTCCTACCTTGTTGATCACGGCGGTATGTTCATGATGTATTTGTTGCAGCGGAAAGGTGAGATATTCAATGAGCATGGCGAATTCGTACTGCCCGAGGAGGAGAATCGGGAGATCGCCATTGAAGTGCTGAACCTGATGCGGGAAGGCATTGAAAGTGGCGCGATAACCGTCATCGCCGGCAGCGAAGCCTGGGGCCCCACACCGATAACAGCTTACCGCGAAGGTCGCATAGCGGGCACCATCATGCCCGATTGGTATTCCGACTACATCTTGAAGCCGCAGGCGGAGGATATGGCCGGGCAATGGCGCATCGCACCTATGCCGGCCTGGGACGATGGCCAGGGTCACAAGACGACTGTATGGGGCGGTACTGGTTTCGCCGTCAGCCGTGAGAGCGAGAACGCGAAATATGCCTGGGAGCTGCTTCAATATACCTACGTGACGCTGGAAAACCAGATCAAGCGTTATGAAGAAATCGCTTACTATCCGACAATGCCGGCCGCCTTCCATGATGAGCGTATCGTGGGCCTGTCCGATGCCTACTACGACGGTCAAAAGACGGGAGAAGTTTTCGCTGAAATCGTGGATGATGTGACGATTTGGTACCAGAGCTTGTTCCGCGCTGCCTTTGAACAACAGATGTCAGCCGAATTGGTTGCGTTTTACGAGGGTGCAATCTCGGCGGAAGAAACGATCGACAATGTGATTGCCTACGTCGAAGACGAGATCGCGTTCAGTCAATAAGTCGACTGTAGAGTGCTGGCAGGGTGAATGCCTTGCCGGCACTATTATGGTCTTCAAGGAGTGATGGATGTTTCAAGCAGCGATCACGCGAGGACAAGCGGCGCGGGAGAGCGGCGGCATTGCCCAGCACAGAATCGCGCCCTACGCATTCATTTCCCCGTTTTATATTCTTTTTGGCATATTCTTCATGGCGCCAAGCCTGTTGGCGCTGGTCCTGAGTCTGTTTCGTTGGGACGGCATCAACGATCCTCGCTTTGTTGAGGTCCGCAATTATGCCTTTATGTTCAACGACAAGGTTTTTTGGCAGGCGGTTACGAACACGTCGATTTACGCGTTGGCCAGCTTGTTCATCGTCATTCCGCTGGCGCTGGTCCTGGCGGTGCTGCTGAATGCCAAATCCCTGCGATATCGCAATCTTTGGCGCGCGATGTACTTCACGCCGGTGGTGACGTCGACGGTCGCCATCACCTTGGTATTCCAGATTCTTTACAATAAGTACAGCGGCCTGTTAAACGCGCCGCTGATCTATCTGGGTATGGATCCCATTAACTGGTTGGGTGATCGATCCTGGATCAAGGTCGCGATCATTCTGCTCATCACCTGGCGGTCTACAGGCCTATTGTCGATATATTTTCTGGCCGGATTGCAGAGCATTCCGGAAGAACTATACGAAGCGGCGTCGATTGATGGCGCCAGCGTGCTTCAGCGATTCTTCGATATTACGATTCCGATGCTGCGCCCAATCATCCTTTTCGTCAGCATCCTCGTTTTGTTGAGCTCGATACAGATATTTGACGAAATTCAGATCTTGACAAGGGGCTCGGGGGGACCAGCCAATTCCAGCATGAGCCTGGTGCATTATCTGTACCTGCGCGGATTCACGCGCTTGCGGCTGGGTTTCGCTTCGGCGGTTGGCACGGTACTCTTTGCGACGGTGTTTGTTCTCTCGTTGATTCAATTGCGTTGGTTCGGCGTCTTCCGGAGGGATGATTGATGTCGGATCGAATCAGGCACCGTCTTGGTGTGGTGGTTTTGCATATCGTGGTGGTCACGGGCGCGCTGCTGACGATGCTGCCGATCGCCTGGATGGTTTATGCCTCATTCAAGACGACTACCGAGATCTTCAAGTTTCCGCCCTGGCTGCCTCCGGCCGTCTGGTCCTTCGAGAACTATCGGAGATTGCTAGTTGAGTGGCCCTATCCTTACTGGTATATCAACAGCATTGTCTACGCGGCGGTCGTCACGGTTTTCGTACTGTTATTTTGTTCGCTGGCTGGTTTTGCCTTCGCAAAATATACTTTTCGCGCCAAGAATCTTCTCTTCATCATCTTGATCGGTTCAACGATGATACCCTTTCAGCTTATTCTGATTCCCTTGTTCATCCTGATGAGCCGGATAGGCTGGATAAACCATCCCTATTCCATGATCGTGCCTTGGGTTGCGCCGGCATTTGGCATATTCTTGATGCGCCAATATATCCAGGCGGTGCCGTCGGAGTTGATGGAATCGGCGCGTATAGACGGCGCTTCTGAATTGCGAATTTATGCCCAGATCATTATTCCGCTGGTGCGTCCCGGTCTGACCACGCTGGCGATTCTGACCTTCCTCGGTTCCTGGAACAGTTTTATTTGGCCGCTTATAGTGCTGCGCGGCAACGAAGTTATCACGCTTCCAGTGGGTATGGCCAGCATGGGCTCGGAAGCGACAGGCAGCGCGTTGCCTTATGGCGAGATGATGGCGGCAGCGACGATGGTGTCAGTGCCGATTATCCTCTTGTTCATCATGCTGCAGCGCCACTTCATATCGGGACTGACGATTGGCGCGGTAAAAGGCTAGCGAGCGGGAAATCGCTTTGATCATGCAGTGACGCTGCGTCGCTCAAGACGGAAAGATTCGTGGCCGCATTCGGCTTGACAGCGCTGATGAAGCCATTGTACAATAAGCCATCTATGAAAAGTGCGGAATTGTCACATAATCGTTAAGGTACAGGTAGCGATGCGCCTGCTGCCTTTTTGGTGTTTATAGTGATATTGTCGGTCACGTTTCATCCATTCATCAATATTCAATCTACAGCATCATAGCGCATAGGAGGTAACGCCTTGGAGGCGAAAGACTTTAGGGCACTACGTATTAGTCTGGCTTCTCCGGAACAGATCCGTTCCTGGTCTTACGGAGAAGTGACGAAACCGGAAACCATAAATTATCGGCGCTTGCGTCCGGAGATGGACGGGCTGTTTTGCGAGCGGATATTCGGTCCCACGCGTGATTGGCAATGCTATTGCGGAAAATACAAGAACATCCGTTACCGCGGAATCATTTGCGATAAATGTGGCGTGGAAGTCACGCGCTCTTCGGTACGGCGAGAACGAATGGGTCATATTGAATTGGCAGCTCCGGTAGCGCATGTATGGTATACACGGCGCGTCCCGAGCTATCTGGGCTTGTTGCTGGATGTCAGCCGGCGCAATTTGGACCGCGTGCTTTACTTCGCCCAATATGTGGTGACACAAGTTGATGAAGATGCGCGCAGCAGGGCGATCACGCGCATAGAAAAAGAGCTGACGCAAAAGGAACAGGAACTCTCTAGCACTATGGAAGACCAGATCGGCGAATTGCGCGACAATCGCGATCAGATCGCTGAAGAGTTCGATAACAAAGTCAAAGCCATCCGCGATCACTTCGATGTTGAACTGGCGCGGCTCAGCGATGCGGTAATGAGCGAAGCGCAGGCGGCACAAAGCCGGGTTGAAAGTCTGTTGGGTGAAGTTGCTTCGTCAGAGATCGTCCTGGAAACGACCGAAGCGGTAGTCGTACCCAAGGGCGAGGTGATAAACAATGATCACATCTCGCGGATTCAAACTTTCGTCAACGATTACCTTAGCCAACTGCAGAGCGAGATTGAAGAGGTCACAAAAGCGGAAATCGCCAAGATAAGCGGAGATATAGATACTGCGAATCTTGATGTCGATGCGTCAATGGATGAGCAACTGACGCAGCTTGACGATCGCGTGAGCAATTTGCGTGATCGCGTTGAAGAGCAGGTCAAGGAACTCAATGATCTCCACATCCTGCAGTTCTTGTCAGAAAGCCGCTATCGCGAACTCAAGAGCAAGTTCGGCAACGTCTTCCAGGCAAATATGGGTGCAGAGGCATTTTACGAGATCCTCAGTACGCTCAACCTGGCAACACTGGCCGATGAGCTTTGGGTGGAAGTACGGACTACCCGGTCGAAGCAGCGCAGCAGAAAGGCGACCAAGCGCCTGAGTGTTGTCGAGAGCTTGCGCAACAGCCGGACAACGGTAACGGACACCGACGAGACAAATCAGGAAAACGAACCGAATGGCAATCGCCCGGAATGGATGATCCTGACCGTTTTGCCGGTGATTCCACCTGATCTGCGGCCGATGGTGCAGCTGGATGGCGGGCGCTTTGCTACCAGCGATCTCAACGATCTTTATCGCCGCGTTATCAATCGCAACAATCGCTTAAAGCATTTGCTTGACCTGGGCGCGCCGGACGTCATCGTGCGCAACGAGAAGCGGATGTTGCAAGAGGCTGTTGACAGCTTGATCGACAACAGCCAGCGCGGCAAAGCATTAAGCCGGCGCGGACGCCGCGAGCTAAAATCACTGAGTGATATGCTCAAGGGCAAGAAGGGGCGCTTCCGCCGCAATTTGTTGGGCAAGCGCGTCGATTATTCGGGCCGCTCGGTGATTGTCATCGGTCCCAAGTTGAAGTTGCACCAGTGTGGTTTGCCGAAGACCATGGCGCTGGAACTTTATCGTCCTTTCGTTATCAGTCGCTTGGTGAAGTACAACTACGCGAGCAACGTGAAAGGCGCCAAGCGCATCATTGAGCGGGAACGGCCAGAGGTATGGGAAGTTCTCGAAGAGGTGATCCGCGAACGACCGGTGTTGCTGAATCGTGCGCCGACCTTACACCGTCTGGGTATTCAGGCTTTCGAACCGCTCCTAGTCGAAGGTAAGGCGATTCAAATTCACCCGCTGGTATGTTCGGCTTTCAATGCCGATTTTGATGGCGATCAGATGGCCGTGCATGTGCCACTGAGCGAGCAGTCCGTGAAGGAAGCGCGGGAGTTGATGCTCAGTACGCGTAACTTGCTGAAGCCATCGGACGGGATGCCTATCGTTGGTCCGTCCAAGGATATGGTACTGGGCAACTATTATCTGACCATGGATCCGACCGTCGAGATTGTGGCTTTGCGTTCACGCGCTGATGACTTCCGCTCGGAGCAGGATCTGTATTCCGGCGAGCACAAGGTGGGCATTGCCTTCCGTTCCAACGGCTATTATTACTCGCAATTCCGTCAAATACCTAATAGCCAATTGTATCTGGACAAGACCGTGCTTGATGAGAATGGTCGGCCACAAGTGGTTGAGAATGCTATCGACCAGACAGTGCAAGCTTTAATGGCTGGCGATGTAGATTGCATGCTCGCAAACGCCTATGAGATGCGCAGTTATATGCGTGACAAAGGTCTGGAAGAGGACCTGGTAATCACCAACCTGCATGAACGGCGCGTGGTAGTGGATATGGATGAGGTGGAATATCTCTACCGTATCGGTTTGGTGCAATTGCATTCGCCGATTCTCTTGGGCAATGTTTACGATGACCGCGGTCCGCAGGCGGAACCGGAAATCTGCACCATAGGGCGTGCCATCTTCAACCGCATTTTGCCGGATGAAATGCGTTTCGTGCAAGAGACCATGGGCAAGAAAGGGCTGCAGCAACTGGTTGCCCGCTGCTACCAAGTGATTGGCGCAGAGCGGACGACAGAGGTCGTCGATGCGATCAAGAATTATGGTTTCCATTATGCGACCATTTCCGGCACGACTATCGCCGTCAGTGACTTGAAGATCCCCGATGAACGTTCGGCCATCCTGCAGCAAGCCGACGAGGTGGTCACGCGTGCAGAACGCGATTTCCGTCGTGGACTAATGACGGAAGAAGAGCGCTATCAGATTACGGTTGACGAATGGAATCGCGCAAAAGAACATCTGCAAGATCGCATTCGCGATTCGCTTGACCCATACGGACCCATCGCGATTATGGCGATTTCCGGGTCAACGAAAGGCGGCTTTGGTCCTATAACGCAGTTGGCTGGAATGCGTGGTTTGATGGCAGATCCATCGGGACGAATCATTGATTTACCGATTCGCAGCCACTTCCGCGAGGGCTTGAATGCCCTGGAATATTTCATTTCCACGCACGGCGCGCGCAAGGGTTTGGCGGATACGGCGCTGCGAACGGCGGATGCCGGGTACCTGACACGGCGTCTGGTAGATGTGGCGCAGGATATGATCGTCAACCGCTGGGATTGCAATACGCCACGCGGCCTGATCATAAAGCGCTCCGATGACGTGGCCGGACAGACGATTGACGAGCGCATTGTTGGTCGTTGTTCCGCGGAAAATATTGTGGATCCGGACAGCGGGGATGTGATTGTGGCGCGCAACGAGATTATCGACGATGAAATCTCGGCAGCGATACAGAATTCCACGCTTGCAACTGTATCCGTGCGCAGCCCGCTAACGTGTGATTTGATTCATGGCGTTTGCGCGCTGTGTTATGGACGGGACCTGGGCTCGGGCGACATGGTCGGTATAGGGTCGGCAGTGGGAATTATTGCCGCACAATCTATTGGCGAGCCGGGCACCCAGTTGACGCTGCGGACTTTCCACAGCGGGGGTACTGCCAAGTCCGGTGGCGATATCACTAGTGGTTTGCCACGTGTCGAGGAGCTGTTTGAAGCGCGTCGTAAACCCAAAGGCGAGTCGGTGATGACCGATATCGAGGGTGTTTTGCGCTTGACCGAGCGCGGAGATGGCGACGATAAAGTTACAATCGCCACTGTAATCAACAGCGAAATGCACAATGAAACGCACGTCGTACCGGAAGATTGGGAGATTTGTGTTGCCGATGGCAAGGACATCGCCGTGGGTACAGTGATCGCCAGGCTGGGCGACGAGGAATTGCAGGCGACCTTGACTGGTACTGTGCACCAGGAAGATCACACGATATTCATTCGCTTCGAACGGCGTGACGAGCGAGAATACGAGATCCCAGCAAATTCGCGCTTCCGGAAGAACATTCACGATGGCATGGAAATAGAAGTGGGGGAACAGCTCACGGAAGGCTCCAAGAATCCGCACAGCATATTGCGCGTTCTCGGCGCCAGTGCCACGCAGATGTATCTCTTGGGCGAGATCCAGGAAGTGTATCGCAGTCAAGGTGTAAACATCGCTGACAAGCACTTCGAGACGGTTATCCGCAAGATGATGTGCAAGGTGCAAATCACCAAAAGTGGCGATAGCGATTTGTTGCCGGGCGCGCTGATCGATCAACTGAAGCTGCTGGAAATCAATGAAGCGTTAATCTCCGAGAATCAGGAGCCCGCGGCCGGGGCACCTGTGTTGCTGGGCATAACCAAGGCGGCTTTGAGCACTGACAGTTACTTGTCGGCGGCGAGCTTCCAGCATACGATCAAGGTTTTGGCCGGTGCTGCGATTGAAGGGCAGGTTGATCCCTTGCATGGCCTGAAAGAGAACGTGATCATTGGCAAGCTGATCCCGGCTGGTACGGGATTCCATGCCTATGAGGATCGCGAAGCCATAGGGCCTACGGTCACTTTGGAAGCGCAAGGCGCCTTGGACCTGGGTGAAATTGGCGATACCGACGACTTTGAAAGCATGTTGAGCGAATTGTAATTGCTCTGCCCATTAGGCAATTCCAGGCGCGAGAGGCAATCCAGCTCCCGCGCTTTTTTTGTTTTCGCACTAATCAAGGTCGGGCGGCGAGCGCTTGATACAAGGGGCGCTGATGGCGATTTTCGCTGCCATCGAATACAGGATAAAGCAGGCTATAACCGGCCAATTCACTGCGTCGGCTGATAGTGAGTTCCTCGGCATAACTTAGATTCCACAAGATCATGACACCGATGTCCGGGCGAGATTGACCAATCTGGAAAGCGCGCAAGGTGTAATCCAACTGATCATGCGCTGTGTTGTAGTTCATCCAGGGGTCGGGTGGTTCGCTCGGGTAATGTTCCCAGGTTGCCCATCCAAATTCGGTCGCCCACATCTGCGCGCTGCCACCGTTGGCGCGGATAATATCAGCATAATCGTTGATATTCTGCAGAAAAAAGAATTGTGGCCGGTCATCCCAGCCCTGGCCTTCGGTGTTGTCGCAACAAACGAAATCTGGCGGATTGCCCCAACTATAGGGGTGGATGCCGATGACGACATCGCTGTAGCTCGCCAATCCTGCTTGGTACATTTGTCGCAGGAAGCTGCGGTCATTGACCGAGACATTCGACGCATTGCCGGTGGGCGCGAGTCCCGCCGTAATCAAGACGATAGTGGGCGAGTAGGCGCGCACGGCCTCGTAACCGACGCGAAACAACTCCATATATCCCGCGCCATTGAAGGCATGCGCCCCAGTCCATTCGCGCTTGAGATTGGGCTCGTTCCAAAGCTCTATGGCATCGATATAGGGACCGACTTTTTGCAGTAGAATTTCGATAAAGGTACGGACCTCGTTGAGATCGTCCGGCGGACCATCATCGGTTCGATCGATATTTCGCGCCCAATCCGGTGCTTTGGCGATGCTGAGCATGACCTTGTTGCCGCGCTTTTTCGCTTCCTGTACGTGCAATTGAAAGAGGCGGAAGTTTTGTTCGAATTGACCGGCATAATCTGGCTGCAGCCACTTCCAGGCGGCTTGCAGCTTGACCCAGCCAAAGCGCAATGCGGCGATTTGTTTTAACGTACGGTCCCAGCCGGCTACATCAAAGTTGTAATGCACCTGGATGCCCATCCGGCTGCCATCGAGCCGAATCCCGTCGATCGGCAGCGGAGTCGTCACAGTTGTACGCGGGGACTTCGGTGGGAGCGTCACAGTGGTAGCGCTGGGTACAAGGCTGGGTCTGGAGGTACTGGTTGGCGGCAAAGTGTAATCTTTGTTGATGATGGAACCGATGAAAGCGCGTGTCGCAGTTGGCTTGTCTATTTCGGCTGCCGCTATCGTTGCGCTGGCCGCAATACTGGATTCGCCATCAATTGTCGGCAACGCGTTGACTGCTACAGTGGGCAAGTCCACAATTTCCTGAATGGCGGGCGGGACGCTGGTTTGTGTAACATTGGCTGTGATGCGTATTTCCGGAGCGACATTCGCGGTCGGTTGCGGCGTCTCTGCGCTACAACCGGCAAGTAAAATGCACGCGGTCATGAGCGTGGTGGCAAGAAGGACTTTGATGGAACCGGGTGTCATAGACTTAAGTTTACCATAGCGAAAATCTGCTTTCTATTCTCGATTGCTGAGTAAAGCATTAGGAAAATTTTGCGTGCCTGGTGCGCAGCAAATGTCTAATACAGTTTGACACCAACTCTTGTTGCATTCTACAATGAGAGGCTGAAGCATATCCCATTTTAATTGAATCAGGGCAAAGAATCCAATCAGGTGTGTGGTCACACCAGTTCCTGGCTGCGTAGCGGACAGGCACGTTCCCCTAGCGGAGACAACAGCAATCAATCGGGGTCAAGTATGGCTGATAGCTCCATTCATCAAGTAAACATTGAGCGCGAAATGCGCGATGCCTATCTCAGCTATGCCATGAGTGTCATCGTGTCGCGCGCCCTGCCGGATGCGCGTGACGGCTTGAAGCCGGTGCACCGCCGGATACTTTATGCCATGCACGATATGGGAATGCAGCCAAGTAGCGCGCACAAAAAGAGCGCACGCATTGTTGGCGAAGTGCTGGGAAAATATCATCCGCATGGTGACGCCGCGGTTTATGACACCATGGTGCGGATGGCGCAGCCCTTTGCCATGCGCTATATGCTGATTGACGGACAGGGCAACTTCGGCAGTATCGATGGTGACGGCGCAGCCGCGATGCGGTATACCGAAGCGCGTATGGCTGATATCGGCAGCGAGCTTCTGGTAGATATCAACAAGGATACAGTTGAATTTATCGAAAACTTTGATGGCACGCTGAATGAGCCATCGGTCTTGCCGGCTGTTGTGCCAAACCTGCTGGTCAATGGCGCCTCCGGGATTGCCGTAGGCATGTCCACCAACATCCCGCCACATAATCTGGGCGAGATCTGCAATGCCTTGGTCTTTCTGCTGCAAGAGTGGCATCGTCTTGACGAAATCAGCGTCGACGAATTGATGCGCTTTGTAAAAGGACCGGATTTCCCGACCGGCGGTGTCATATACAAGAAGCGTGGCGATGAGGATATGCTGCGCGCCGCATTTGCCACGGGCCGCGGCAAGATTACGCTGCGTGCCAAAGTACATATCGAAGACATGGGCAGGGGTAAATCGCGCATAATTGTCAGCGAATTGCCTTATCAAACCAACAAGACTGCGCTGATAGAGCGAATCGCTTCCCTGGTTAGCACTGGTAGACTGGAAGGATTGGCGGACTTACGTGACGAGTCGGATCGGCAGAATTCGGTGCGACTGGTGATTGAGCTGCAGCGTGGCGCCAACGTTACCGATGTGCTGACCGCGCTGTTTAAGTTGACACCATTGCAATCGACATTTGGCATCATCATGCTGGCGCTGGTGGATGGTCAACCGCGCACGCTGACGCTGAAGCAGGCGTTGCGCGTATACCTCGAACACCGTTTGGTGGTGGTGCAACGACGCAGCCGCTTCGATCTGGTCAAGGCGCGCGAGCGGGCGCATGTGCTGGAAGGCCTGATCATAGCGCTGGATAACCTGGATGCGGTGATTCGAACCATTCGCAAATCCCGAAATGCGGAAAGCGCGCGCAACAACCTGATCAAGAGATTCAAGGTAACCGAAGTTCAAGCGCAGGCGATCCTTGATATGGCCCTTCGTCGTTTGGCGTCGCTAGAGATCCGCAAGATTCGCGATGAATACAAAGAGAAGTTAGCGCTAATCAAGTCTTTGGAAGCGCTCTTGGCTAGTCCCGCGAAACAGCGACAGCACATTTCTGATGAGCTGACGCATGTAAAGGCTGAGTTTGCCGATCAGCGACGCAGCATCATTGCCGATGGTGAAGCTACCGCTCTCAAGCAGGAAGATTTTCTTATTCCTGAAGCGAAAACCGTTGTCATGTTCAGTGTAAGCGGGCTGTTAGGCCGGACTGCGACTGGAGAAGCGCCGAGAGTCACAACTTCGACCAAGATTCCGCCGCGATTCTTGCAGCATACCTCTACTGCCCAAATTCTGTACCTGTTCAGCAGTCAGGGAAACTGTGCTACGGTGCCAGTTCAGCAACTGCCTCGTGCAGAAGAGGCAGCACTGGGCACACATTTCCGTGAACTCTGTTCGTTGAATTCTGGTGAAGAGATCGTGGCGCTGCGATGTTTGCCCATGAACGTGGAAAGTGGTTTTCTCTTATTTGTGTCCGAGCTCGGCCAGGTCAAGCGATTACAAGTAGGGGATTTGCCGGGTGTCATGTCCAAACCATTCAGCGTGATGAAAGTCGCGAAGGGGGACAAGCTCCGATACGTGCTTTACACCAATGGTTCTGATTCGGTCGTTCTGACAACAGCGCGCGCCCAAGCCATACGCTTTAGCGAGCACGATGTGCGTGCCACGGGCTTGACCGCCGGAGGCATGCGCGGCATCAAGTTAGTGGACAGCAATGATCGAGTGGTGGCGGCATTTTGCGGGAATGACAGCTTGTATAGCTGGAACATAACCGATGACGGAATCGCCAAGACCTCGCCGATGGAACAATACCCGGTCAAAGGACGCGCCGGCAGCGGCGTATTCAGCATGCGTCTGGTGCCGCCGAGCAGAGGAGTCGTCGCAGCGACTATCGGCAGGCTGGACGATAAAATCTTGGTATTGACTAACAAAAACAAAGCCAAGTACATGACACTGGGACTGGCAAAGACTGTCAAACGTGGACGCGAAGGTGGCAATCCGGTAATTGCCTTGCGCGATGGTGAAGAAGTGGTCGCCGTCGTGGAATACCAGAAGCGTATAGACTTGCCGTCCTTTGAGAACGACGGTACGGAGGCGGAATCCGCAGAAATTGATATCGAAATGGAGCCGCTTCAAGCAGTGGATATGGTTTTGGATGGTAACGAAAACGATAGCACTGCGCGTCAGGACGCCACTAATGAAGAGCCGCTGAGTGATGATGACGACTAATCAAGGCTTCAAATTCTTGATCGTATTCTCGTGCCATAATCCGCCAATCGAATTTGGCGATCTTTCCCTTTAGCTTTGCTGGATCCGCACGGATCGTGTCATCAAGGTGGTGCCGCAGCAGGGCAGTAAGTTTGCCTTGCCGATAAAGGCAAGCATTCTTGAGGTCATCGGTGATCAGGAAGGGATAATTAAGTCGATTGGGTAAAATGGGAATACAGTTGCAATAGATCGCCTCGCAAATGGAGACACCGAAAAATTCTTGCCAAGCCGTACTGACAACATAATCAGCTTGCCACAACAGACGCGCGTAATCAGCAAAAGAATCCAGGTAACCGAGCTGAATCAGCCTGTCTCCCAGCTCGGATTTCGCTCGTTGGAAAACATCGGGAGTCTTGCCAAAGGCCTCCCCAGTGATAGCTACGCGGAAATCATACTCGGCGCTGGCAAGTTGCTTCATACAGCGAAGGAAAGTTTCGGGATCTTTGTCGTCTTCCCAACGATGATTCCAAAGGATCAGGGGCGTATTGCAAGACGCTTGAGTGTTTCTGTAAGCGTCAAAACGTCTTAAGTTGATGCCCAGGGGCAATACCTGTGATTTTGCGCGGATCTGATCGATTGTCTGCGGCTCGTTGTAATCGCCAAAGTGCTTGAGTAAGCGCGGCAACTGCTCCATAAAATCCTGCATGTGAAAGGCGCTGTTGAAGTAATTGATGTCGGCCGTCAAGGCGCTGACAAAGTTGATGAAGCCATAACGAAAGCCATGATCCTGGCGACGATTCTGCGGGTAAGATAATTGGTTTTCGTGAAAGTACATCGCCGTAGGAATGTTTCCCAGTTGCCGGAAAGTCAGGGCGCGAAATATGGACAAGTCAATCATGCTGGATGCGAGAATCAGATCGGGGTGGAAATCGAGCACGCGCGCGAAGCTGATGGCTCCGCCTTGCATGCGCCATTTCCAGAATTGCGCCGGCAAGGTGAGCAAATCCACGTCATGGCGAGAGTAGCGCCGATAGCCGTCCGCCCAGGCTTTGTGGCTGCCACCGTAGTAGGATTCCAGCAAACAGATGCGCATGATTGGTGGGAGGACTAGCTGGTCTTGCGCCGACGCGCCTCAACCACGCTGCGTATCAGCTCGATTTTGGCCAGGATACGCGTCAGTTGCTGGTTGTTGGCGATTTCGAGCTGCAAATGCAGGGTGGCGATATGCTGGCGGGTGGTTACTTCGATTGAGGAAATATTGACCTTTTGATCGGCAATGATAGTGCTGATCTCACGTAGAAGTCCTTCACGGTCAAAAGCAACAACTTCGACCGGCACGATATAACGTTGTTCTTCGTCCGCTGTTCCCCACGAGACATCAATCAGGCGTTCGACATCGCGCATGGCAATGATATTGGGGCAGTCGCCACGATGCACAGTGACGCCGCGCCCGCGCGTGATGTAACCGATAATGTCATCGCCGGGCATCGGCGAGCAGCAGCGCGCCAGGTTGACCAGCAAGCCTCCAGCGCCCATGATGCTGACACCTTTGGTGATATTCGTTCCGGTAGGCCTGCTGCGTGGTTTGAGCAGGTCTGCTTCGCTGACGGTTTCGGCAGCCTTGCGGCGTTCGTCTTCGAGCACGCGGTTGGTGACCTGAGAGCCGGTAACATCGCCGGCCCCGATGGCCGCCAGGAAATCCTCCAGCTTGTCAAAATGCAACAAGCGCGCTACTGACTCGAAAGTGACCTTGTCCAGTACTCCAAGACGTTTGAGTTCTCGCTCCAGGACATCGCGGCCCATAACGATGTGTTTGTCGCGATTCTGCTTGCGCAGCCAGTGGCGTATTTTGGTGCGCGCACGGTTCGTTACGGCGTAATCCAGATCAGGATTCAGCCAGTCCATGCTGGGTCCGCCGCGTTTGGCAGTCAAGATCTCAACCTGATCACCCATCTTGAGTTTGTAGTTCAGGGGTACCAGGCGACCATTGATCTTGGCACCGCGGCAACGATCGCCAACATCGGTGTGGATGTGATAGGCAAAATCGATCGGGGTGGCGCCGACGGGCAAGTCGATGATGTCACCGTTGGGCGTGACGCTATATACCCGATCTTGAAAGACTTCGGATTTGACGGTATCAACGAATTGAGAGGCATCGTTGACGTCCGGACCGAATTCCATCAGGCGGCGCAGATAGCTGAGTCTCTGTTCGAAGGCTTGATCATGCTGGTGGTCGCCTTCTTTGTAACGCCAATGCGCGGCGATGCCATATTCGGCATCCTCGTGCATTTCCCAGGTGCGAATCTGTACCTCGACGGTTTTGCCTTCGTCATCGTGAACGGCTGTATGCAGGCTACGGTAGAAGTTGTCCTTGGGATTGGCGATATAGTCGTCAAACTCATTGGGGATCGGCCGCCACAGGTTGTGCACGATGCCCAGCGTCAGGTAACACTCCTCAAGAGTATCGACCAATACACGCAATCCGCGGACGTCATAAATCTGTTCCAGCGGCAAGTCTTTCTTGGTCATTTTGTTGTAGATGCTGAAGATGTGCTTTGGTCGCGCGGCGATTGTGACCTTGCTGATGTGGCTCTTGTTCAGTTCTTTGATGAGATTGTCTTTTGTCCGGGCGACATATTGTTCGCGGTCACCGCGCTGTTCATCCAAAGCCTTAGCGATAGAACGATAAGCCTCGGGGTTGAGATAACGAAAGGAAAGATCTTCAAGCTCCCACTTCATTTGCCAGATGCCCAGCCGATTAGCCAGTGGCGCGAAGATATCCATCGTTTCCCGCGCCACACCCAATTGCTTGTGCTGGGGCATATAACCGAGTGTACGCATGTTGTGCAGGCGGTCCGCCAGCTTGACAATGACAACCCGAACATCATCACCCATCGTCAGCAGCATCTTGCGGATATATTCCATTTCCCGGTTGACCGTGCTGGTTCTGCGCGAATCCCCAACCGGAGAGACATTCTTGATTGGCAAGTTCTTCAACTTGGTGACGCCATCTACCAGCTTGGCAACAGTCGAACCAAACTCGGTGCGCAGCGCTTCAATGGTGACTTCACTATCTTCTACCACATCATGCAGCAATCCCGCCGCGATCGTCTCGCCGTCCATATTCATTTCTGCCAGGATGCTGGCAACTGCGACGCAATGTGTGAAATAGGGTTCTCCGGACTTGCGCTTCTGACCGGTGTGGGCTGCTTCGGCACGTTGATAGGCTGCCGCGATGAGATCTTGTTCGTTGCGTTTGATATCGACCAGCGACTGCAGCAGCGACTCCAGATCCCTCGAATAGATGCTAGTGGACGACAACATGGGGTGTTCACCCTAACGATGATACATACGCCTAGCGTAACATATTTCGGGCAAAATGTCGCATTTTCCTGTCAAGAAATCTGATGCTTGTCCCGGCAAATGTTTGCGCGAGCTGCAGTGCCAATGAGCAGACGATTAGCCGTTGATCTTGTGGCGCAGGAAGGCTTCGATAAAGTCGGTCAGTCTACCGTCCAGCACAGCAGTGGTATTGCCAACCTCGACATTGGTGCGGTGATCCTTGACCATTTGATAGGGGTGAAGCACATATGAGCGGATCTGGTTTCCCCAGCCCGCATCGACATTGTCGCCTTTTAATTGTGCCACTTCAGCTTCTTGCCGGGCGCGTTCCATCTCGAATAAGCGGGCTTTGAGGATTTGCATGGCCCGGTCGCGGTTCTGCGCCTGACTGCGTTGATTCTGGCATTGGACGACTGTGCCCGTCGGCAGATGTGTGATTCGCACGGCCGTGTCGTTTTTCTGAACGTGCTGTCCACCGGCGCCACTAGCGCGATAGGTATCTATGCGGACATCCCTGTCTTCGACTTCAATTTCGATATCGGACTGGATATCGGGCCAGAGTTCGACTTTGGCAAAAGAAGTATGGCGCCTTCTGGCACTGTCAAAAGGGCTCTGGCGAACCAGCCGATGCACACCCTCTTCGCTCTGCAGGTATCCGAAGGCGAAGTCGCCCTTAACACTGACGGTGACGCTCTTTAGGCCGGCTTCATCGCCGCCGCTGCGATCCAGGATTTCGGCTTTGTAGCCGTTCTGCTCCATCCAGCGCAAATACATCCGTTCCAGCATTTCCGCCCAATCTTGCGCATCGACACCGCCGGCGCCGGCATGAATGGCAAAAATGGCGTCTTCGCTGTCATAGTCGCCCGACAACATGGCTTGCAAGGACATTTTTACGACCTGATCCGTCAATTCAAGCGTTTCGATTTCCAGGTCTGCTAGCATGTCATCGTCCGCAATTTCCGCTAGTTCGATGGCGTCTACGATGTTTCGCGCGAGCGATTGCCATTTGTCGATCTCGGCATTTAGCCGGGAAAGCCGCTGCATAACTTTCTGCGCGGCTGCCGGGTCGTCCCAAAAGCCACTTTGGCTCGCTTGAGATTCCAGCTCCTCCACCAGCAGCGATTTGCCCGATATATCGATACGCCGCATCAATTCGTCGCTTTGTGATTTCAGTTCGCCAAGTTTGCTTATGATATTGTCCATTTTCTCGCCCGGAATGGAGGCATGTATTTGTCGGCAGCGCGCAAATCAGTATATCATGCCGATCCGCGTTGACGGCGCATTTCGTACATGAATATCGCGCCAGTAACCGATACGTTCAAAGAATCAATCGAAGTCCCAAACATCGGTATGCAGGCAACCTGATCACAATGGTCTGCCCAGAAGCTGCGCAAACCTTGATCTTCTGTACCCAGGATCACGGCGGTCCTGGGCAGGAAATCCACTTGATACAGGCTAAGTTCGGCCGATGCGTCGGCAGCGACAATCTGAAACTCTCGATCCTTCAGGAAGCCGATCGCTTCCTGGCCGGTCAAATGGTAAATATTGCCGTGAAAACAAGCCCCGGTGCTGCTGCGGATGATGTTGGGACTGTAGAGGTCAAGCGCGCTATCTACCAGAAAAATAGCATCGATTCCGGCAGCGAGAGCCGTGCGGAGCAATGCGCCGATATTGCCCGGTATACGCAAGTCATCCAGCACGATAATGCTGGAGACGGCTTTGTCGGCAAGATCTTGCAGGCATCGCCCGGCATTGCTGAGCATGACCGCGACGAATCCGCTGGGGTTTTCCCGGTAGCTGAGTTGTTTGAGGATCTGTGGTGGTATCTGATAGACTCGGCCGCCCAGTTCACCGGTGTCGCAGGATCCTCCGGCGATTTGCGGGCAGACCAGGGCGAAATCGATGACAAAACCCTGGCGCAATGCTCGCTGCAAATCGCGCGGGTTTTCGATGAGGAAGCGCCCTTCTTGCTCGCGAGCACGCTTGCCGCGCAGCCGATTGACCAGCTTGATCTTGCTGTTTTGTGAGCTGGCGATTTGTTCCACGGCCGGTGAATTCTACTCGTCGTCTTCGTCGAAGAGGCTATCGACGAAGAATTCGGGCGTGAAAAGCACCAGGTCGTGGATGCCTTCACCCAAGCCCAGGTAATGAACAGGCAATTTGAGGTCGTTGAAGATAGAGAAGACCATGCCACCCTTGGCAGTGCTATCCAATTTGGTGACAACGACGCCGGTCACGCCCGAAGCCTCCTGGAATTTCCTGGCTTGTTCGATGGCGTTCTGCCCGGTGGTGCCATCTAAGACCAGCAATACCTCATGCGGCGCGCCGGGCACGACCTTACCGGAAACCTCGCTGATTTTTGTCAACTCGCGCATGAGATTGTGATTGTTCTGCAAGCGACCGGCGGTATCGACGAGCAGGATTTCGTAACCGCGAGCTTTAGCCGCTGCCGTCGCATCATAAACTACCGCGCCGGGATCTGAGCCGGGACGGTTAGCGACCACGGGCACATCAACGCGCTGCCCCCAGGTTTGCAGCTGTTCGATTGCCGCAGCGCGAAAGGTGTCGCCGGCGGCGATCATCACCTTGCGGTTGGAAAGGTTTTTCAAGCGGTGAGCGAGTTTTGCGATCGATGTGGTTTTGCCCGAACCGTTGACACCGACAACCAGAATGATCGAAAGCTCGCGGCCGGATATATCCAGGGCGGGCGGAAAATGAATTAGTCCGCCCAGGGTTTCTTTCAGAGCACTTTGCAGTTGGTCGGACCTGGTGATGCCTTCGCTGCGGACACGGTCTTGCAAACTGTCGATGACCTTGACAGTGGTATCAACGCCGGTATCGGCCTGGATCAGCAAGGTCTCGATCTCGTCCCAGGTATCTTCATCGATTTCAGTATTGCCCAATAGCTGGGAAACGCGTCCAAAAAATGATTGGCGAGTCTTAGACAAACCGCGGTGGAAGATGCCCAACTTCGCTGCTCCTCTTCATTGGTCGCTGACAGGCGTCGATTATACCTGTGGCGTCAAAAAGGGACAGTGTGAGGACATGGCTTACGAAAGATACTGTATACTAAATGTTGACAAGGGGTTGTGGTACGGCTGCGCCTATGTTAGCAGAAAGGCTGCTAAGGTCATGTCTCGGGACGCTGACGAATTCCCGATTATCGTTTGGCTCGATGGTTCGCTTTCCAATCAACATTGGGTACTGAACCGTGAGCAGTTGACTTTGGGACGCGAGGATGTCTGCGATATCGTCATACCGGTACGTCAGATTTCCCGCCAGCATTTGCGTTTTCGTATCCTGGGCGGATCTTGCCTCGTTGAGGACATGAACAGCAAGAACGGCACTTGGGTGAATGGTTATCGGTTGCTGGGTGTTCGGGAGTTGGAGGACGGCGACGAAATACGCATCGCCAAAGATATCCGCTTGCGTTTTGTTGGTTCCGGGGCGACAGCGCCCACTACAACACGCAGCTTGCCGGAAATCATTCCATCGGCCGCCATGACCGGCACGCGAATGCGGCTTGATCCCGAGACTCGGCAAGTCTTTATCAGCGACGTTGCCGTTGATCCACCCTTGAGCTTGCCGCAGTATCGGCTATTGGAAATCTTGTTTGCCAGCCAGGGTGGTGTCTGTACGCGCAACGACGTGGTGGAAGCGGTTTGGCCCGATGCGATGGGTGCCGGCGTTAGCGAACAGGCTATCGACGCATTGGTTCGGCGCCTGCGCGATCGCCTGGCCGAGATCGATGGCGATCACCAATTTGTGGTGACGGTGCGGGGCCATGGCTTCCGTCTGGATAATCCACATGATGAATAATCCCGATGAAGTATCAAGATCAGCTTAATTTTACTACGCTGGAAAAGTATGCCGCATCGTTAAATGCGCGGGCCAGGCAATGCGGCGCCAAGGGCAGGCTGGACGCCAGTCGTTTACGTGATCGCATTCTGGAATCCGGCGGACGCTGTGAATGGTGCGCTGCGGACCTTGTCGGTAGCGAATTTGAGTTGGATCATGTTTTGAGTTTGAATCAGCGTGGCAGCAATACCAGTGTCAATCTTGTGGTTGCCTGTCCGGAATGCAATCGGCGCAAAGCCAAAAAGCATCCGGCGCGCTTTGCCGCGGAGATTTATAGCGAGACTGGCACAAAAACCACCCTGGTTGCAAGAATCCTGCAAGCTGGCAATGTTATGGCGCGCCGGCAATTGGGAATTTTTGATGCGGAAGAATCGCCCGCCGGACAACGCGTTGAGATTGAGGACGATTTGCATCAAGTTCCCCCTTACAATTGGACAGACTAGGTCTCTCCAAACTGACAGACCAATACGGGAGTTTCACTTTGCCATCAGGTGCAGAGCAAGTCATGGACGACCTGCAGCAATCGACTGCGGGTGACCGGGAAGCGTGGTTGAGCGTTTTGGAGCTATGTGGCGATCAGGAGCATGAATCGCCGGAGTTTGACCAGGAAGCGAGCCATCCCCTGGCCGCACAAGTTGCGGTACGCAGCTATACACTTCGCCAAGCAGCGAGGTTGATGGGCGTCAAGCCTACAACTTTGCGGCTGGCAGCCAATGAACTGGCTTTGGACAGCTTTCTTGATCCGCTGGGTGCTCTTCGTTTTCCGCTTTATACATTCATGCCAACTTCCAATGATCCCGATCTATGCGAAATGATCGCGGGTTATGAACGATTGCGCCCGCAAGACTTGCAGACTGTTCTCGGATTGGATACGCATAGGTTGAAGCAGTGGCTGCGACAAACCGGAATTATCTCCAGGCAGGTAATTTGGCGCGATGTTCGCGGATTAGGAAACCTGCCGGAAACGTTTGCAGAATACATTCAGCTCTTGGGAGAAAGCGCCCAAGAGGAATCTCGCAGCCGGCGTAAGCCTCGGCGTAATCGTCGCTCAGGCCGGCGCAAAAGACGCGACGCAGAAAACAAATTGCGCAACCGCTTGATTGATGCCTTTCCCAAGTGGCGCAATCCGTATCGGGATCAGCAGAAGATCTTCCTGCACATCGGTGAACCGAACAGCGGCAAGACCCACGATGCCTTGCAGGCGCTAAAGGCGGCCGGCTCGGGCTGGTACCTGGCGCCGCTTCGTCTGCTTGCTTACGAGATTTATGACCGCCTCAACGCAGAAGGGGTCGCTTGCAATCTGTTGACCGGTGAAGAATTCTTATCGGTCGAGGGCGCGCGCATCACTGCCGCCACCATCGAAATGTTTAACTCGCAGGAAAGTGGCGCTTGTGTCATCGTCGACGAGGCGCAAATGCTGGCCGATGCCGACCGAGGTTGGGCCTGGACGCGCGCGATGATGGAATCGGCTGCGCCGGAAATGCATATCATCGGTCCGCCTACGGCGCGCAAGTTGATCGAAGTGCTGGCGTCCGCTGCGGAAATCTCATGCGAGTTAGTGGAACATCAGCGCTTGTCGCCGATCAAAGTCGCCGATCACCATCATTCTTTGGAGTCGCTTCCGCCATATACGATACTGGTGGCATTTTCCCGTCGTGCCGTACTTGATTTGAAGATGAAACTCGAGCGCCTGGGGCGTGCCGTCTCTGTCGTTTATGGCAGCCTGCCACCGGAGGTCAGGCGGCGGCAAGCGGATCGCTTCGCCACGGGCGAAACCGAGATCTGTGTCGCTACCGATGCGGTCGGTATGGGATTGAATCTGCCGGCTGATGTCGTCTGCTTTTATGACGCGGAAAAATATGACGGCAAAAACGATCGCTTGCTTTATCCCAGCGAAGTGCACCAAATTGGCGGGCGCGCCGGACGTTATGGGCTTTCCAAGACCGGTTTGATCAGCGCCATCGGCAAACATCAGTTGAAGGCAATTCGCGAGTTATATGATCAGGAACCACCGCAACTGCAGTACGCGCGCGTCGCACCGACCGTCGATGACTTAAAACTGATACCGGGAAACTTGTCGGAGCAATTGGCGCGTTGGGCGGTGTTGGAGTCGATCCCGGACGAGTTGCGCGCGGTGATAACTACCGCCGATCTCGCCGAGCGTATCGAATTGGCGAAGATGCTTACTGACGAAGAGATCGAGCGCTTGGGATTGGCGGATGCATTGCAACTGGTCAATGCGCCGGCGCGCAAGACTACGCGCGAATTTTGGCAGGATTGCGCTTATATGATCCTGGAAGGTTTCCAGATACCGCTACCGGCAAACGCACCCGTGCCAATCGCAGATTCTGGCGATCTTGAAGCTACAGAGCTGTCCATCGCTTGTGCAGACATTTATTTGTGGCTATCTCGCCGCAAAGAATTCAGCCGCTTCTGCGAGGCGCATGACAAAGTTCGCGAAGACCGACGTGAATGGTCGCTGTCAATCGATGAAGCCTTGATGCGTAAACTGGATATGGCGCGACGATGCAAGTCCTGTGGGGCGACCTTGCATTCGCGACATCGTTATCGCATCTGCGAAGATTGCTTTCGCGGACGAAGACGGTGAGCTAGTCCGAGTTATCAAGAATCTCGATAGACTCGGGCAAACCGTGTGCTTCGATTAGCTGTAAGGCGGCGCGGGCGGCATCCTGCGCGGCGGCGCGTTTGCTAGTGCCGATCCCAGTACCAATTGTGCTGTCAGCCAATGTGACTTCGACACGAAACTCGCGGGCGTGATCCGGCCCGTCAGAACCGGCCACGTGATAACTGGGCGTGATGCTCAGGCGGGCTTGAATCCTCTCTTGCAATTCGCTGCGCGCATCGATATGCAAGTTGTTCTCCAGGACAAAATCCAGCAATTCCAGCAGGCTCGGTTTAACAAAGTCCTCGACGGTTTGCAGGCCGCGGTCCAGATACATGGCGCCGATGACGGCTTCGAAGGCTCGGCAAAGAATCGTGGTGCGCTCGCGTCCTCCGCTGATTTCCTCACCGTGACCGATGCGCAAAAAGTCGCCCAAGCGAAAGCGCGCACCTATATTAGCCAGCGACTCGGTCTTCACCAGCGCCGCGCGCAGTTGCGTCAACTCGCCTTCGGAGACATCGGGATACTTTAGATAGAGCATATTCGCCACGATGATATCCAGTACGGCATCGCCCAGGAATTCCAGGCGCTCATTGTCCAGCACCTGTTCCTCGTCGCTATATTCATTGACAAAGGAGCGATGTGTCAAAGCCTGCCGCAGCAGCAATGGATCGTTGAACGTTATGCCAAGTACGTTCTCGTAGCTGGAATCTGAATTTCCGGATTGTGTCATGGTTGTGCCTGATGAAAGATCGCGAATAGCGTGATTAATTGTGGTTATGCCCTTCCCTTGTCGGTTAATTGCGGATGGTATTCGCCTTCGATCCAGGCTTCTCCGCTTGTGCCAATTTCTTTTTTCCAGACCGGCACGATTTCCTTGAGACGGTCAATGCCGTAGCGCGCCGCTTCAAAACAGCCATCGTCGCGGTGTGGCGCCGAGCAGGCGATCAAGACGGTGTTTTCTCCGACTTGCAACTTGCCAATGCGCTGCAGCAACGCGATGCCTTCCACACTCGGCCATTGCTCGCGGATTTCGCGTGCTACTTGTTTCATCTTGGCCAGCGCCATCGGCCGGTAAGCTTCATATTCCAGCGACTCGGTTTCTGGCAAATGTCCATCTCGTGAGGTTTGCCCGCGCACCATGCCTGTAAACAGGCAGACCGCGCCGGTTCGGGGCGTGCTTACGGCGGCGATTATCTCGTCATGGATGATCTGTGATTCTGGCAGGAGAAAAAGTTCCGGTTGGTCAGGAGATCGCCCGGAACCTCCGCTGACGGGTGGGAAAAACGCGACCTCATCCCCGTCGATTATACTGTCATGGTCGAAGGCGAAGTCCTCATTAATGGCGGACAAGGCAACGCGCAAGTTGTCCTCCAGCGCGGGATAGCGGCCGATCAACTCTTGGCGCAGTTGTGCTATGGTCGCTGCTGCTACGTTGAGCTGGATGGTCAGCTCGCGCTGGCCGACAAGATCACGCAGGGTGGCGAAAAAGAGAACTGTGATTTGCATGCCGCCCTCTATTCTTCCGCGCGAAAGTCACCGCGGACGCCGCCGCGTTTTTCTATGAGCCGGATATCACTTAGTCGCATCTTTCGGTCGACGGCTTTCGCCATATCGTAAATCGTGAGTGCAGCGGTCGTGACCGCCGTCAGCGCTTCCATTTCCACTCCGGTCTTGCCGGTGGATTTCACACTAGCCACGATGTCGATGGCGCTGCTCTGCTCGTCAAACGTGAAATTTACAGCGATCCGGTCGAGAGGAATGGGGTGGCAAAGCGGGATCAGCTCGGAGGTGCGTTTGGCAGCCATGATAGCGGCGATACGCGCGACACTGAGCACATCGCCTTTCTTGATGTTACCGGCGCGGATCAATCGCAGCGTCTCCGCTTTCATCAAGACGCTACCGACAGCGATTGCCAGGCGCTGACTGGCGGCTTTGGAGCCGATATCTACCATATTGGCGCTGCCCTCGTCGTCCAAATGCGTCAACTCTTTCATGTTTTCTATACCTAGTCCTGTTCAGACCTTGCTTGTGCTTTGCCTGGCGTCGCAACGACTTTCGTCCGCAATTAAGAGGCGCGCGCTTCAATCTCGATTTCATTTGAGAGAACGACACCATCGCTCAGAATATCCAGACCTTGATCGGGATAAATGGCACGGGTCCCTTCGCTTTGTGTTTGCTGTTCGCCGGCGATAGTCATTCGGTAGTAGGCGCGCACACTTCCACCGTCGTCTATCATGTCTTGCGCTGCCGTCAGGTCCAGCGAATGCACACAGCGTTGACGCGGACCCAAAAGCCGAATGTCGCTTTCTTCGAAGCCGCTGCGGTCAGCGTCTTCGCGCTCATTTGTGCCGGCGGCGGGCTCCGGTTCCACGAGCAGGCCGAAGCCGTTACTGTCGTCATCGCTGGCGGACACGGCGATATTGTCTTCTTGAAAGACAATCGGCACAGTGCCTAAAGAGGCATTGATTACTGTAAGCCGCACATGCAGCGAATCATCGTCACCGATTACTGACGGCGCCACATCGAGACGCAGGGGATCTTGCACGGATCGCCCAATGACGGATTGATGCGCGGCAAGATCTCGCGCTGCCGGCAGACGCCCACAAGGGATACCAGAGAACAGATAAGGTGACAGATCGGATAGAAACTGCGGCAAGCGGTCGGGCAATACAAAGACAAGCAAGACTATCAGCAGAACAACACCTATAAAAGGATTGGGGTTGCTGCCGTCGCCGTTTAGCATTTGTGTCACGGGCCGCTTCCGATCCAGCTTTGCAAATCACGTGCCAGAGACGCGCTTTCTATCTGCTCCACATTATGCCACAGAATCCCGTTGTCGTGCCCGCGGAACCAGACGTCCTGGCTGCGGATGAATTCGTGCGTGCTGAACTTAGTCCTCTCAATCGCAGCTTCAAGTGGCTTGCCGTCCAGCAGGTGTTGGGCGATTTCCAGATAACCCAAGCCGCTCAGGGACGGCAGCTGGCGATTGAAACCCATATCCAGCAAGCCCTGCACTTCGGCAACAAATCCGGCTTCAATCATGCGGTCGACGCGTTGATCGACGCGTGGATAAAGCTTGGCACGGTCCATACGCAAGCCGATTGACCGAATGCGGTAGGGCGGTGGTCTTTTCTTTTGAAGTTTGCTGATGGCTTGCCCGGTGAGCCGGTGCACCTCCAATGCGCGAATAACACGACGAGTGTTATTGGGATGGATGTTTTGGGCGGAAACGGGGTCGACCTGGCGCAGTTGATCATGCAGCGCCTGAGCGGAGTTGTTAGCCACGAAGGCTTCGAGTTCGGCGCGCAATTCCAGGTTTGGGGCTACGCGCGGGATTGACCAGCCTTCTTCTACCGCTGTGATGTATTGTCCGCTGCCGCCGACCAGCATCGGCAAGATCCCTTGCTGATGCAAACTATTGATGGTTTGACAGGCATGATCCTGGTATTCGGCCAGGCTCAAGTTGTAATCTGGCTCGACAAAATCGACCAGATGGTGGGGGACTTTGGCGCGTTGTTTCGTTGTTGGTTTGGCAGTTCCGATATTCAGGTGGCGGTAAACTTGGCGGCTGTCCGCGCCGATGATTTGGCCATTTAGCCGCAGCGCCAATTCAATAGCCAGATCGGTTTTCCCGACGCCGGTAGGGCCGAGCACGATGATTAGAGGTGGCAGATTACCAGTCAAAGGCGTCCTCGATATGATCGATTACTGGCGGATTGGTCTTATCCAGCGCAATCCCGATAACATCAATGCGCCAGCTAACGTCCTCGTCCATTTCCCGTTCATGCAAATACTGATAAACCGCCTTGACGAGCCGTTCGTGCTTCGTGGCAGTGATACCCGCAAATGCCGATTCCGTGTTTTGGCTATTCCGCGTTTTGACCTCCACAAAGACCAGCCAGCCCTCAGATTTCGCTATGATATCGATTTCGCCGTGACGCGTCGACCAATTGCTCTCCAGGATGTTATAGCCTTGATCGATCAAGAATTGGCGGGCCAGGAATTCGCCATAGGCACCGGTTTCTCGGGTCGCTCGCATCAATCCATTTCCAAACCTTATTTGATCATCATATCTCAGAAACACTGCCGATCAAGCGCTATTCCAGTGTTGAAAATCGCTGGATATGGGTTAAGATTCGCTAGCTTTGCATCGCTATCGTTTTGCAAAAGCAAGACATGCGAGTGGCAAGGACCAGGACCAAAAAACGGGATATCCCCGCGCTTATCGAGATCGGAATCTGTACGACAATAAAGAGATAGATGGAAAAAGCTTGAAGATGCCGCTCGGTCGCCATTGTCCGCTTTTGGGCAGTGTTTCAGAGCCAATTATTCGCTTGGTGTGAAAATAGACGTTTTGAAGACAATTGACAAAGGGAGTCAAAGTCTATGATGGATTTGAATACAGCAGTCACGATTGCTGTCATTGCCAGCGTGATCGGTTTAATATTTGCCGTGTACCAGCGTAATTACGTCTTGGCTCAAGATGAAGGTTCCGCGCGCATGAAGCAGATCGCCGCGGCGATCCAGCGTGGCGCTCAAGCATTCCTCAGCCGTGAGTATCGCGCGGTCGCCATTTTGGTGGCTATTGTAACGGTCGCTTTGGTCGTGCTAAGTTCGGTTCCGGGTTCGGGCATGTCGATCTACACAGCCGTGGCATTTGTCCTGGGCGCACTGGCATCCGGACTCTCGGGATATATCGGCATGTATATCGCTGTACGAGCCAACGTTCGAACGGCGCAAGCTGCATCGCAAAGTCTTAACCAGGGCTTGCGCGTGGCATTTGCCAGCGGCACAGTCATGAGCACGATGGTGGTATCGCTGGCGCTGCTGGGCATCAGTGTGCTGTTTATAGTATTTGTCAATCAACTTGGCGATGCGGCACAAGCGGCTTCGGCCTTGGCCGGATTCGGTTTCGGTGGCACATCAATCGCCATTTTTGCTCGCGTTGGCGGCGGTATCTATACCAAGGCTGCCGATGTTGGCGCCGATCTGGTGGGCAAGACCGAAGCGGGTATCCCGGAGGATGATCCGCGCAATCCGGCAACGATCGCCGATAATGTCGGTGACAACGTCGGAGATGTAGCCGGGATGGGCTCGGATCTGTTCGAAAGCTATGCCAGCTCGATCATCGCGGCTATTTCATTGGCGACGGCAGCCGGCGCCTTTGTGGGTGATGGTTTGCTGGCGGCGCAGATTTTCCCCTTGCTGGTGGCTGCGGCCGGCCTGATTATTAGCATTATCGCCAGCTTTCTGGTCAAGACGGACGAAGGCGCCGATCAAGAAAAGCTGCTGGGCAGCATTCGCACCGGCATTTACAGTGCGTCGGTGATGAGCGGCATTGTTGTCATAGGCCTGGGACTTGCCATGCCCTTTGGCGACAAGAGCGTAGGCGTAATCGTGGCCACGCTTAGCGGGTTGATCGGTGGCGTTTTGATCGGTTACTTCACGGAATACTTCACCGCAGATACTTATGGGCCGACAAAGGCACTTTCCGCTTCGGCGGAGGGCGGCGCGGGTATAGTTGTCATTCGCGGTTTGGCGCTGGGCATGATGAGCACATTGGCGCCGGTCATCATCGTGGTTGTGGTCACTCTGTTGGCGACATGGCAAGTGGGCTTGTACGGCGTTGCTGTGGCGGCTGTAGGTATGCTCTCGACCTTGGGCATTACCTTGGCGACAGATGCTTACGGGCCAGTGGCGGACAACGCTGGCGGTATCGCGGAAATGTCGGATCTACCCGAGGAAGTTCGCGATCGCACTGATGCTCTGGACAGCTTGGGCAATACTACGGCTGCGACCGGTAAAGGCTTCGCCATAGGCTCGGCAGCAATGACGGCCCTTGCGCTTACCGCCGCGTTTATCACGGCTTTGACAGCCGGAGGAAGTACAGCACTGGGTGTGGCGGCGAATCCGGCGGAGCTTCTGCTCAATCCGCGATTTGTCACCGGTCTCTTTATTGGAGGTTTGCTGCCTTACGTGTTCAGCGCCTTGACCATGGTTGCGGTAGGTGACGCAGCGCAACAGATCGTAGAAGAAGTGCGCCGTCAGTTCCGGGAAATCAAGGGAATCATGGAAGGCACGGCCGATCCGGATTATGAGCGCTGCGTCGCTATCAGTACCGATAGCGCCCTCAGGCAGATGATCTTACCGGGCGTCATCGCAGTCGGCGTGCCGGTTGGTATGGCGCTGTTGGCGGTTTTGGGACGTGGAAATGTGCTGGGCGAATTCATCGCGCCGATTTCGCTGGTTGGTTTACTGTTGGGTTCGCTGGTGTCCGCCTTTATGCTGGCGGTCATGATGGCGAATGCCGGCGGTGCCTGGGATAACGCCAAGAAAAACATCGAAGCCGGCAATTATGGTGGCAAGGGTTCCGATGCGCATAAGGCCGCGGTCGTCGGCGATACTGTCGGCGATCCCTTTAAGGATACATCGGGTCCCTCGCTGAATATTCTGATCAAATTGCTGGCTATCGTTTCGCTGGTGATCGCACCCTTGATTGGCAGCGCCTTTCCGGCACTGTAGTTGCGGCAGGTGATTGTCCTCCAGTCGTCGAACAAACAACCGGCGATCAAAAGAGCGAAGCCGGTAGCGACAAATCCGGCAACTATACCTGGTCGCAAGAGTGAATTCGAAAAGCAGCATCAGATTGTTTCTGGTGCTGTTTTGCTTATGCGAGTCATACCACAAGTTGGGTCGAAGGGCAGGAGGGCAAGATGATGAAGATGGAAACGGATGGGCCGCGCGGCTTGTATTTTGAAGAATTCGAAATCGGCGCAATCATGCGAACACGGGGCAGGACCATCACCGAGGCCGACCTGGTGCAATTTGCCGCCCTGACCGGCGATTACAATCCCATGCATACCGATGCCGACTACAGCAAAGACGCATTCATGGGAGCGCGCGTTGCGCACGGCATGCTAACGCTGAGTTACGCCATTGGGCAGGCTTATCAATTGGGCATCTTGGAGCGAACTGTCGTGGGCTTCCGCGGCCTGGAGATGAAGTTCAGCAATCCAGTTTACATTGGTGATACCATTCATGCCCAAATAAAAGTGACGGAGACAAAAGCCGCGAAACGTCTGGGTGGCGGTGTCGTCACGCTGGAATTGCGTATTGTCAATCAAGAGGGAAAGATTGCGCAAAAGGGAACGATGACACTCTTGATGATGTCGCGACCATAGCGCCAAAGACCGCGCTAACATAATATAGCAAGCTTGCTGCTCGAGAGAGCATGGCGGTTTGTCAGAAAAGGGTGAACTCGATAACGCCATCCTTTATGGAGTGGCGCAAGTCGCGATGCATTCGCACGATTAGCGGCGTTGCCGTCAGTTGGCCAGCGCCTTTGGATTGTCGTGAAATCGCGTGCTTCGATAGAATGTGGTATTGAGTTGTGCTGCGTTACATAAACGTGTGGGAATTTTCGGGAGGTGAGGACAAAGAAAATTCCTGCCAGCATTAGCTTTTGCTCGACTGCAATTATTCCGTAATGAGGCTTATCGCGGAATATCTTTTGCCGAAAGACTGAAGAGGATGGCTAACGGGTGACTGGCACGATCAAGAGCGACAATTGTTGATATTGTCACGCAGGTTGGCCGCGCTTGAGGCCGGATCGTCGGCAAAGATTATACTGCGCGAAGCGTTGATGATCAGCCCTTTGCCGCTGCTGTTAAGACCCGCTTTGATCACCGCCTCGATATCGCCGCCTTGCGCCCCGATGCCCGGCACAAGCAGGGTCATTTCGCCAACGCTGGCACGGATTTCAGCCATTTCATTGGGGTAAGTTGCGGCTGCCACCAACATACAGTTGTCGTTGCAGTTCCATTTCTCGGCTACGATCTCCGCGACACGCAGCCAAAGCTTCTTGCCGGCGACGTCCTGGTTTTGAAATTCGCCGGAACCCTTGTTGGATGTACGACAAAGAATTATGCATGCTTTGTCGCGATAATCGAGAAAGGGCTGCAAGGCGTCACTGCCTAGGAAGGGGTTAAGCGTCACTGCATCGAATCCCAGCTGATCGAAAATGGCCCGGGCATAGGCAGCGCTGCTGTTGCCGATATCGGCGCGTTTGGCATCACTAATGGTGAATACATCGGGACAGTTTTTGCGCAAGTATTGGAGTGACGAGGCCAGGTCGCGCCAGCCGTCGGCGCCTCTCTCTTCGTAGAAAGCCATATTAAACTTGTAGGCGGCGGCTGAGTGAACGGTGAGGTCAATGATATGTTGATTGAATGCGAATTGCGGCGCTGGTTGTGCAATCCACTGCTCAGGCAGCTGGTTGATATCGCTATCGAGCCCGACGCAAAGCAGAGAACTGACAGCATCGGCGCGATTGTTATATTTGGCGACAGCGTTCATAAACTCCCCGGTTTCCAGCTGTGTGGATTCTTGAACCAATCGCGTATCGTTTCCGCATCAATTGCGCTAAACATGCCAAGATCCAGGGCAAGATCCAAAATAGTCGCGAAGTCCGTTAGGGTGTTCAGCTTGACTCCCGCTTGTGTGAAGGCAGAAGTCGCTTCTGCGAAACCATAACTCACGATGGCCACCACTTCATCGACTATGGCGCCTGATTCGCGAATAGCGTCAATGCCAGAAAGGCAACTGCCGCCGGTCGTTACCAGATCTTCCAGCAGCAGGACAGTCTTGCCCGCCACATCTCCGCCTTCGACGCGCTGTGCCTTGCCGTGTCCCTTAGTTTCCTTGCGAACGAATATCGCGGGTTTCTTGCTGATGTAGGCTAATGCCGAGCTGTGTGGCACACCGCCTACAGCCACACCGGCAATGACATCGTATTGCAATGCTTGGTTTTCGATGAAGCTATTGAATCCGGCGATGATGACATGCCATTGCTGCGGATGAAATATCAGTCGGCGATTGTCGACATAAACTGGCGATACCATGCCCGACTTGAAGGTGATAGGCGCTTGTGGCGAGAAGCCGACAGCACCAATTTCAAGCAAGGCTTTCGCGATGGATCGTTTTGTATTCGAGATCATGTTGTGCCAGCTCGCTTTCGATGAGGGCGGCAGCCAAAGGGCCACGATAGACCAGCGCCGACCAGTATTGCGCCGCCTTAACGCCTAAATCGCGGTAGGCTTGCCAGCTCGCGCCGTCGAGTATACCGCCGCAAGCGATCAGATCTCCAGCGTAACCCGTTTCCAGGGCAGCAGCGCGCAAGTGTTGGATCGCCTGCAGGGCCGGCTCAAAGAGATCGGCACCACCGACTCCTGCCATCTGCGACGGATCTTCCGGGTTTGACCGTGGCAGCGTATTTGTTGCGATGACGGCTTTCACGCCAACTTCATGAAAGATGTGAATCAGCGAGTGATATTGTGTTGCCTCTAGCATGGGACTGAGCTTCACCCAAAGCGGAATGTCAAGCTCTCGAGAATCCAGGCAGCGGATGAATGCGCCGCACAAGAGCCGTGTTTCGGCATCAAGCTGATAGCCGAGCGGGTCATCGTCGGTATTGGGACAACTCAAGTTAAGTGTGAACCAATTTGAAAACACGCCGGCATCGAGGAAGAATTCCAGCGATTCGATTACTTCCCGTGCTTGTTGGTCAGCATCATCTACAGCGGGCGATACGGCAATATTGATGCCATATTCTCGCGGAAGCTGATCTTTTCGCTGTGCCAGAAACCGGGCCGCGGCCCGGGCACCCGGATTCTTCAGTCCGACGCGATTTTGCGTCGAGCGCGAAGAGGAATGTCGCCAAACAACTGATCCCTCGTTGCCAAGACGTGGGTGGCGGGTGAAGGATCCAAATTCCACCGGCCCGACCAAAGCAGGTATGATTCGCCAGCCGGGTATTATGTTTCGCCGGGGGTCAGAGATTGTGTGCAAAGCGGCTGTTTCGTCGTCGAAACCGTCGCCTTTGACCAATCCCGCTGCCAAGATCAAGGGATGAGACAGTTGCGCGCCACCTACTAATGCGGGCTTTGATACGAAAGCAGCATCGTGCAGATGACCTGCCAGGTCTTTGGCATAGGGCATACGGTCGAGTAAGCGTAAAAGTCCGACAAGAGAACTGTGCGCCTGTTGTGCCGATGCGCGGAATACGAGATTATGGTTCAGGCCGGAATAAATCCGGTCATAAGCTCGCAGCAGCACTCTCCGCCGACGCTTGTTCATGCAACCAATCCAAAAAGATTCCTGCCGAAACCCGCTGGACTCAGCACGTTTTCACCGTCAAAGACTTGATGACCGCGAATCCAAACCTCGAGGATTTTCCCATAAACGCGCAAGCCTTCAAAGGGTGACCAGCCGCATTTTGTCCTTAGGTTTTTGCGCTCGATGACGAAACTATGGTCGGTATCGACCAGGGTGTATGTCTTGGGCAGGGAGCTGACGCGCCAAATATGTTGCACGTTAAGCGAAAGCATATTTGTAGCGCGTTCCAAAGTCAGGCGTCCGTTCTTGACCGCGCGCAACATTAGCGGCAGTGTTGTCTCCAAGCCAGGTACGCCAAAAGGAGGATTGGCGGATTCTTTCTCGGCGAAAGTATGTGGTGCATGATCGGATTCAATAATATCTACCACGCCCAAGTCGATTGCTCGCCAAAGCGCTTGCCGATCACGCTTCGTCTTAAGTTCTGGTTTCATCAAGCCGTAGGGACCCAAGGTGGAGAGATCGTCCACGGTAAGAAAAAGATGGTGCGGGCAAACGCCGATGGTGACTGGCAGGCCATCTTCTTTGGCTTGCGTCAGCAGATTGATTTCGTTTTCGCTACTGATATGCAGGAAATGCGTCGGCTGCCGATATCTGCGTACTATTTCCAGGATAGCATGGACGGTATCTTCCTCGGCATGAACCGCGATAAGCTTGTTGGCTGACCAGGCTCGATAGTGGCGGTCGCGGTCGGTTTGTCGGCGAATCAGTAAATCGCCAGTGGTCGAATTATTGTAGATCTTCAATCCGCAAACGCGCGAAGCGATTTTCTCGTATTCTCCGCTGTTATCGGTTTGCGAGGCGCCAAAATATACGCCCCAATCGCAATGTGCCGCGCGATCAAGTCTTTGTAGCTTGTCATTGAGTCGGGCTTCGTCAATAGTCGCCGGCGAAGTATTGGGCATATCAAACACTGCCCAATATCCGGCAGCAATCGCCGATTCAGTTTCCGATGCGAATGTCGCTTTGTTCGCCCAATCGAGATCACGAAGATGAGTATGCGGGTCGATCATGCCGTGAATCTTGATAACCGGCATCAGACATAAACTCCGCGCAGAACCTTGACGAGCAACGCCATCCGGACGAACATCCCATTTTCCATTTGTTCAAAGTATATCGAGCGGGGATCATTATCCAAAATATCGTGATCCGCGCGGGTGCCCATCTCGTGTTTACGCGGCAGGGGATGCATCAAGATTGCATTACTGCGTGCCTCGGATAAGACCGGTGGCGTCATGATGAAGCGATCTTTGATCTCGTCATAGCCGCCGCTATCGACAAAACGTTCTTCCTGGATGCGCGTCCAGTAGATGACATCGGTAGCGGATATTACTTCCATCAAATCGTCAGTTTCATGCACAACAATGCCATGTTGCCGCACCAACTCGGTGATTTCTGAGGGCATGCCAAGGCTTTCCGGCGCCACCAGACAGAGTTTGACATCCGTGGCGTCATAATACGCGATCAGTTTCGCCAGCGAATGCACCGTGCGCCCGTATTTTAGATCACCTACCAGGGTAATGGTCAAATGGTCGACCGATTTCTTTTGGTCAAAAATTGTGAAGAGATCCAGAAGGGCTTGGGTGGGATGCTCGCCGATGCCATCGCCGCCGCTAATGGCGACAGTGGGATTGTCTATACGTGTGTTGAGCAGATCGAGATAGTATCCCGCTTCGTAGGAGGATCCAATTTCCGGATGCCGCAGCACGATGACATCGGAATAGCAGCCGGTGGCGCGGATGGTATCCGATAGGTTCTCGCCTTTGTACATCGACGAAAAGCGTACGCCATTACTTACGGCAATTACGTCGCCGCCCAGCCGCCGCATCGCCGCCTGGAATGACATATCCGTGCGAGTGCTGGCTTCAAAGAAAAGAGAAGCCATAACCTTTCCGGCGCACAACTCGGTCAGACCGCGGTCCTGCGAGCGGATGCGCTTGCGTATGGATGTAGCGGCATCGAAAAGAATGTCGAGGTCTTTGCGCTCAAATTGATCGACGGAGATAACGTGTTTGCCAAGGAATTCGCCATTTATGGCGGGAGGTTGATAAGAGAAAGCGTGGTGACTGACCGATGATTCGTCGCGAGTTTCGGTTGCCAATAGCTACTCCTTTTGTAAATGCACTATGATTCAAAGACGAAAACCCGCGCAACAGGTTAAGATGGCGCTTGATATTTGCCGACGCGTCATTGCTGCGATCAAAATAGCCCAACGACTTTGCCGTCCTCGTCGATATCGACATTCATCGCCGCGGGTGTTCGTCCCAAGCCCGGCATTGTGCGCACATCCCCACATAGTGGATAAATGAAACCTGCACCTGCCGATGCTCGGATATCGGAAATGGTAATGCGGAAGCCGTCAGGCGCGCCTTTGAGTTTGGGATTGTCACTGAGGCTGAGGTGCGTTTTGGCCATACAGATCGGCAGCTGACGCAAGCCCTGATCTTCAAATTGCCGGATTTTGCGGCTGGCGATCGGCGCATAATCGACGCCGTCGGCGCGGTATATCTCGGTCGCGATGGTCTCGATTTTGTCCTTGATCGACATGTCGTCCGGGTAGAGCAAGCGAAAATCGTTGGGCATTTCGCAGGCTGAGACGATCATCTCAGCCAATTCCGCGGCGCCAGCGCCACCCTGCGCCCAGTGACGCGCCACCGCGACACCTGTTGCCCTGGCCGATAGTGCGATCTCGCTGACAGCCTCGATTTCGTTTGCCGTGTCATCAGCAAAAACATTGATGGCGACCACAGGATTGACACCGAATTTTCTGAGGTTTTCCAAGTGTCGTACCATGTTCACGGCACCTGCCTCGACATCGGCGACGTTCTCTTCTTTTAGCGCAGGATCGATCAGCTTGCCGGGAATGATTGTGTATTTGCCGGTATGCGCTTTCAGAGCGCGAATTGTCGTCACCAGCACCACTGCATTGGGCCGCAGCCCGGATATACGCGATTTAATGTTGAAGAACTTCTCGGCACCTATGTCCGCGCCAAAGCCTGATTCTGTGATGACATATTCGCCGGTTTTCATGGCGATCATATCGGCGATGATGGAGGAGTTGCCGTGGGCGATATTGGCGAAGGGTCCGGCATGCACGAGCGCAGGCGTGTTTTCCAGGGTTTGCATCAAATTTGGTTTGATGGCTTCTTTCATTAACACCGTAGCGGCGCCGGCGGCCTGGATGTCTTCTGCCGTGACCGGATTCTTATCCTTGGCGTAAGCGATAACCATCTTGCCGATGCGCTCGCGCATATCTTGTAACGAGGTCGTCAGTGCCAGGATGGCCATAATTTCCGAGGCGACGGTGATGTCATATCCCGATTCTCGCGGGACACCATCAAATCGCTTGCCCAGACCGACAATGATGTTGCGCAGGGCGCGGTCATTCAAATCGACCACGCGGCGCCAGGCGATATTGTGAATATCGATGTTCAGTTTGTTGCCGTGATAAATGTGGGCATCAAGCATGGCGGCGATGAGGTTGTGTGCCGCGCTGATGGCGTGGATATCGCCGGTCAGGTGCAGGTTGAAGTTCTCCATGGGCACAATTTGGCTGTAACCGCCGCCAGCGGCGCCGCCTTTGATGCCGAAGGTGGGACCCTGGGAGGGTTGTCGCACCGTAATGATGGCTCTCTTGCCGATATGTTTCATCGCCTGGCCGATGCCCACTGTTGTCGTGGATTTGCCTTCGCCCAGCGGCGTCGGCGTTATCGCCGTCACATCGACGTACTTGGCATCCGGTCGCGATTTCAGCCGCTCCAGAGCGTCGAGATTGATCTTGGCAACGTACTTGCCAAAATGTTCCAGATCGCGATCGGGATCCAAGCCCATTTGCTCGGCGATCTGATTGATATGAACAAGGTCGGCCTTTTGTGCGATTTCCAGATCGGATGGCATAGCCATTTTCCCGCCCCTTTTTTAGCTGCCGAAAATTGATTGCGGCGATGGCATAACTCTCAGATCAATTCTAACATGAACTCAGCTGCTTGACTGTCAATTCTGTGATTGCCTTATATAATTCCCTGTGCCCTGCACGGAGTTTCTCCCACAGACTTGAGGACAACATGGCGGCGAAGTCCCCCGGAAACCGATCATTTGTAACGGCTGTGCCGATTTATTACGGCTGGGTAGTCTGGCTGGTCGCGATGGTCGGGGCTGTCGCCAGCTCGCCGGGCCAGAGTTTTTCCGTGTCGCTATTCATGGATTTTTTCATTGAAGATTTTGGGCTGGATCGGACGACGGTCAGTAGCCTTTACGGCGCGGGAACTTTCATCGCGTCGCTGGGTTTGACATGGGTGGGCAAACAGCTGGATTTGACGGGCAATCGGCGCATGGGCATGTTGACCGGCGCCCTTTTTAGCATCGTGCTTTGCCTATTTGCCTTGATTAGCGGACCGATTATGTTGCTGTTCGCTTTCATCGGCATTCGCGGATTGGGGCAAGGCGCGCTTTCATTGGTCAGCGCGACAGCGGTCGCCAATTGGTTCCGCTTTCGTCGCGGACGCATGATGGCGTATCTTGCGCTGGCATATGCTTTGTTTCAGGGTCTTTACGTCAACGCACTTCGCGTTCTGCTGGAAACCGTGGACTGGAGGCAGGCGTTTCTAATTTTGGGCATCGGCGTGGCTGCGCTGGTCGTGCCGGTCTTTGGGCTGCTGATGCGCAATACGCCTGAAGAGTTTGGCATGCTTCCGGACGATGCCGACAGTGCAACAGGCATCCAGGAACGGTCACCAGAAACCGACGAGGAAAGTTGGCAACTCTCGGAGGCAATGCGCACTCCGACGTTCTGGGTCTTCATATTGGCGCGGATGCTGCCATCGGCTTGGGGCACAGGACTGATCTTGCACCAGGTATCTATCTTCGCGGAATTGAATCACACGGTACAGGTTGCCACAGAAACCTATGCGCTGATGACGCTGTTTTCAGCCGGGGCGGCGCTGATTGCGGGATACATGATTGACCGCTTCAAACCGGCGTATGTGGTATTGCTTCAGATGCTTGCGCTTTTTTGCGCCTGTTTGCTGAGCATGGTGATGCGCGATGCCGGGCTACTGATTCTGTTCGCCTTGGCGTTCGGATTCGGTTTGGGGATAGGCTATGTCTTCGACGGCGCTGTATGGACCAATTTGTTCGGGCGCAAATATCAGGGCCAGATCCGCGGATTCGTCTTTACTGCCATCATCGTCGGTAGTGCGATCGGTCCGTCAATTTTCGGATTGAGCTTTGATTATGCCGGTGGTTATGATTTGGCGCTTTCAATTGGCGCGTTGCTGTCCGTGGTAGTTTTCCTCTTGACTTTATTTGCCGGTCATCCGCAACGCCGTCTGGCTAGCTGATTGATCAGGCCAGCAGAGGTCACCCTGCATTAGATCATCGGCGCGCAAATTATAGCTCTGCTTCCGGCTTCATTATGAGAATTCCCAAGGGCGGCAGGCGCAGGCTGAGGGAGTGTGGCAGACCGTGGCTGGGCAGTGGCTCACTATGGACGCCACCTAGATTGCCGACATTGCTGCCGCCATATTTCGCGGAATCGCTGTTGAGTTGTTCGCGATAGAAACCTGCTTGCGGCACGCCGATCCGGTATTCATCGCGCACGACAGGTGTGCAATTCATAACCGCGACGACGAAATCGCTACTGTCAGTAGCATAGCGGATGTAACTGTAGACTCCATAATCGGCATCATTGGCCTCAATCCAACGGAAACCCTCGCCATCAAAATCGACTTGCCACAAGGCGGGCTGATCGCGATAGAAATGATTGAGGTCTCTTACCCACATTTGCGTCTGGGCGTGCTTTTCGTAGCTGAGCAGGTGCCAATCAATGCTGCGCTCTTCGCTCCATTCGGCAAACTGAGCGATTTCATTGCCCATGAAATTCAAGATCTTGCCGACCTGGGTATATTGGTAGCCGAAGAGCAGCCGCAATTGGGCAAACTTCTGCCAATAATCGCCGGGCATTTTCCCTATTAGAGATCCTTTCAGGTGTACAACCTCGTCGTGCGAGAGTGGCAAGACAAAGTTTTCGCTGAAGGCGTAAAGCAGGGCGAAGGTGATTTGATGATGATGAAAGCGGCGGTGCACCGGATCATGCGCCATGAATTCCAGCGTATCGTGCATCCAGCCCATATTCCACTTAAATGTGAAGCCGAGCCCACCGGTATAGGTTGGACGGGACACCATTGGCCAAGAGGTGGACTCCTCGGCGATAGTCACGACACCGGGCGCTTCCGCATGTACGACTTGATTAAACTCGCGCAGGAACTCCAGGGCGGCCAGATTCTCGTGGCTGCCGTATTGATTGGGTTTCCACTGATCCGCTTCGCGCGAGAAATTTAGGTAGATCATCGATGAGACCGCATCGACACGCAGACCGTCTATGTGATACATCTTTAGCCAGAACAAGGCATTGGCGATGAGGAAGTTTCGCACTTCGTTGCGCTCGTAGTTAAAGATCATCGTGCCCCAATCGGGATGTTCGCCCTGGCGCGGATCTTCGTGACTGTAAAGATTTGTGCCGTCGAAATAATTTAATCCATGGCCATCTTTGGGAAAGTGAGCCGGAACCCAATCGAGAATGACGGCGATATTGTTCTGATGGCAAGTGTCGACCAGATGCATGAAATCGGCGGGTGTGCCAAAGCGGCTGGTCGGCGCGTAGTAGCCAATGACTTGATATCCCCAGGAGGCATCAAGCGGGTGTTCGGCGACGGGTAGCAACTCAAGGTGTGTGTATCCCATCTCCACCAGATAGGGAATCAGTTCGTCTGCCAGGTCGCGGTATGAGAGATAGCTGTTATCGGACTGGCGTTTCCATGATCCGGCATGCAGCTCATAGATGTTCATTGGGCTGGCAAGCGGATTGCTTTGGGCGCGGGCGCTCATCCAGTCAGCATCTTGCCACTGGTATTCACCCAGATCGTAGACGATCGAAGCGGTTTTGGGGCGCAATTCGGCGAAAAATCCGTAGGGATCGGCCTTTTCCGCTTGATAGCCGTCGTTGTGCGAGCGGATCTCGTATTTGTAGTTGTTGCCCAATTCCAGCCCGGGCACGAATATCTCCCAGATTCCGGATTCACCGTTGATCTCCATACAATGTGTGCGGGCATCCCAGCGATTGAAATCTCCAACGACCGCCACCTTATAACAGTTTGGCGCCCAGACGGCGAAATTTATACCGATAAGCCCGTTGATTTCCCGTTGGTGGGCGCCAAGCTTTTGATAGATGTCTTGGTGTTTGCCTTGTCCGAAAAGGAAAATGTCGTACTCGGAAAGCATTGGCGGGAAGATATAGGGATCCGCATACGTTTCGCTTGTTCCGTCGCTGGCGTGAGCCAGAAAATGATAAGCTGCTGCTGACCATGAAGCATCAAGGTCGGCAACGAAGAGACCTTCCGCGTGCAGCTGCCGCATTTTTATCGTGGTGCCGTCATCTTCCCTGACGAGCGCTATATCTTGCGCCCAGGGTCGAAAGGCGCGAATAGACACGCTATCGCCAAACTCATGCTTACCCAAAATAGAGCTGGGCGCGCCAATCTCGCCACTGACAAGCGCGTTTATCGCATCAGGATGAATTGCTCTCGGCATAGGCGGTCCTTGCAATCGTTTCTGCACAATGTGGCGGTATTATAGTTGGTTTGAGGCAAATTCGTTAGGTTGACGACACTGCGAGCTTGCCGCGTTTAACCGAGAGAGTTGATGATTTGCGACCACTGTGTTAGAATATAAGTTCTAAAGTGAACGACTCTAACGAAAATTCATTCTTGCCGGAGGCACGTTTCTTGGTGCAAGCGCATGGCAAAAACACGCAAGATCCTACATGTCGATTTGGATGCCTTTTTCTGCGCCGTTGAAGAACAGCTGAATCCCGAGTTGCGTGGCAAGGCGATCGCCGTCGGTGGGCAGCCCGGCCAGCGTGGCGTGGTATCGTCGGCCTCGTATCCGGCGCGAAAATTTGGCGTACGCTCGGCTATGCCAATGTCGCAGGCGCTAAGGTTGTGCCCCGAACTGATCGTTGTATCGCAACATCGTGGCGATTATATCGGGCGATCCAGGCAGGTGATGGAGATCTTGCGCGATACGGCGCCTGATGTCGAGCCCTTGTCTATTGATGAAGCATTTCTCGATGTCACGATTCTACCCGATCCAATCGACCTTCTTGCAGCGCGCTTGCAATCTCGCATCAATGACAAGCTCGATTTACCTTGTTCACTCGGCGGCGCGACCAACAAGCTGGTAGCGAAGACCGCGAATACTGTGGGAAAAGCGCGACAGGCAAAAGATAGCCCGCCCAACACAATTACCATAGTGCCCGCCGGTGAAGAGCGAGAATTCATGGCAGCGCTGCCGATCCGTGAACTTTGGGGTGTAGGACCCAAAACGTCGGAAAAACTGGCCAAGCTCGGTTTCACCAGAATAGGCGAAATCGCGACTTGGCCCGAAGAGGCTTTGACAGAGCGGCTTGGCAAACTGGGTGGTGACATTTGGCGTCGCGCAAATGGTATCGATCATCGTCCGGTTTTGCCGCAAGGTGAAGCGAAGTCGATCAGCAAAGAGGTGACTTTCGCGCGAGATATCAATGACCAGGCGCAGCTCAAGCTGACCATAAGGCGCTTGTCCGATGGCGTGGGCAGGCAACTGCGCAAAGCCGGTTTGTGTACCGAGACCGTGAAGATCAAGTTGCGCTGGTCGGACTTTTCGACCGTATCTCGTCAAATCACTTTGAGAAATCCGACTGATCTCGATGAAGAAATCTGCGAATGCGCGCTGTCGTTATTCCAAAAACATTGGGTCATTGGCAAGCCAGTGCGCCTGATAGGCGTGGGATTAAGCCGCTTCAGCAAATCGACGCGGCAGACCGGCTTATGGGAAGCCAATGCGAGTGGAAAGCCGGGCGAAGAGTTGCAGGTCGCGCTGGATAGATTGCGCGATCGCTTTGGCGACAAGATGATTCGCCGGGCCAGCGACCTTGGTTTTCATCATAACGAGGACAACAAACGCTAGAAAAATGCGTTGTATGCCCGTTAGACCAGGGTGAAAAGGCGATGGTAAACCCCTTCAAGCGCGAGCAATTCCCGATGGCTGCCACACTCGATAATCTTTCCGTGATCCATCACGACGATCATATCTGCCGAAGTGATTGTGCTTAAGCGATGGGCGATGACGAAGCTTGTACGGCCCTCTAGCAGACGTTCCAGCGCTGTTTGGATGAGCTTTTCCGTTTGCGTATCGATGTTGCTGGTCGCTTCGTCGAGGATCAAAACACGTGGATCGGCTAGCAGCGCACGGGCGAATGCCAGCAATTGTCGCTGCCCGGTCGAAAGCAGGGCGCCGCCTTCCATGATATCTGTCAGATAACCATCGGGAAGCTCGCTGATGAATTGGTGGGCGCCGACCGCTTTGGTCGCTTCTACAACCTCGCTATCGGTGGCCTCTAGACGGCCATAGCGGATATTGTCCATCACGGTACCGGAAAAAACGTGAGTATCTTGTGGAACCACGCTGATTTGCCGCCGCAAGCTATTCTGGGTCACATCTTTTACATTGTATTCATCGACAGTAACTTTGCCTTGCGTCGCCTCATAAAAGCGCATGATGAGTTTGACCATGGTGGTTTTGCCGGCACCGGTATGCCCTACGAAAGCAACGGTCGCGCCCGGCGGAACTTCAAGGTCGATATGCTTTAGTACCATTTCGCCGTCTTTGCTGTAGCGAAAAGACACATCTTCAAAGCGAATATGGCCTTCGATTTCCGGCAGATCGTCGGCGTTAATCTGGTCGCGGACAGAAACCGGTTGATCCAACAATTTGAATATGCGATAGGCCGATGCGATTACAGATTGCAGCAAATTGAATCGCTGGGCGAGCAGACGGATAGGGAAGAAGAATTGCTGAATGTAGAGAATGAAAGTCAGCAATACGCCGACGGTAATCTTGTCTTCCAATACCAGGGTCCCGCCAACGAAGATAAGCGTACCGGTTGCCACGCCGCCAATCAATTCGACAGTTGGGTAAAAGAAGCTGGAGATAAAGGTTGCGCGAGCGTTTGCCTGAAGGCTTGCCATATTGATTTGCTGCGCAAAGCGATCGAGATTATGTGATTCCCTTGCAAAGGCTTGGGTTACACGAACCCCATTAAACGCTTCGGACAGCTCTGCGTTGACTTTGGCATTGGCATCTGAAACGTGCAGATATGCGGCTCGGGCGTGGATGCGCCAGATATTTGCCAAGATCGCTAACACGACAAGCACCACGAGTGCCACCAGCGTGAGCTGAAGATTGATGAGCACCATAGACACCATGATGCCGCCCAACAAGAGCACTTCACGAATGCTGCCGACAGCGGCAAAGGTTACTGCCTCGCGTATGACATTGACATCGCTTATCACGCGGGCGATTAGACGGCCGACTTCGTATTCGGCAAAGAAATCGATAGATAGGTATTGAATATGGTCAAAAAGTTGATCGCGAAGCGTCTGAATGATAGTTTGGCCGACAATCGCCATATTGCCCAACTGAACGCGAAATCCGATAAATCCCAGGAACTGAATGACAATGAAGGCCAGCACGCCAAAGCCCACAATCGACATTTCGCGCTGGCGGATACCTTCGTCAATTGCCCAGCCGATCAAGGGCGGACTAAGAACATTGGCGGCCACACTAAACAGCATTGAAACCGTTGCTATGGCAAGGCTGTAGCGATGTGGCCTGAGATAGGACAGCAGCCGCATAGTGACTTCACGGTCGAAACCGGGCTTGTGGTCATCCTCGTTCTCGTGGGCGCTTGGTTCTCGTCCGTTCTGTTTCGCCGTATCCGCGGACTGCCGGGGCGCTTTTTGTTTTGCTTTGGACATCTGACTCTGCCTCAGTTTTTGGTGATTCGACCGGCCAGACGGTCAATCAAGCTACGGAACTTCTGGGTGGATCGCCGGTCTTCCAGCGGAATAGTGATAACGCCGGCGATAATGGCTTCACGGCGCACCCGATCTTGCTCCTCCAATTGCAGCTTGTAAATTTCTTCATACAAGCCTCCGTCAGCCAACAAGTCTTCGTGTGTGCCGTGCTGAATGATCTCGCCATCGCGCAAAACGATTATCTGATCTGCTTTGAGAATGGTACTCATGCGTTGGGCGATAACAAATGTCGTGCGTCCTTCCATCACATATTCGAGCGCCTCCTGGATCAGCTGCTCGGTCTGTGTATCGACGCTGCTGGTGGCATCATCCAATATCAAGATTCGCGGATCAATCAACAGGGCACGGGCGATGGCGATGCGCTGCTTCTGCCCGCCGGACAAGGTGGAACCACGTTCGCCGACCATAGTTTGGTAGCCTTGTTGGAGCTCCATGATAAATTCATGGGCATTGGCTGATTCGGCCGCTAGCCTGATTTGCTCTTGGCTGGCGCTCGGATTGCCATAAGCGATGTTTTCTTCAATGGTCGCCGAAAACAGCAGTGATTGTTGCATGACGATCCCGATCTGGCTGCGCAAACACTCCAGATCATAATCGCGTACATCGATGCCGTCGACCAAAACACGTCCGTTGGTGACATCATAAAAGCGCGGTATCAGGTTGGCGATGGTGGTTTTACCGGCGCCGGTCAATCCGATGATGGCGATGATTTCGCCCGGCTGCGCGTCCAAAGTAACTCCATTCAATATGGCGTGATTGGAATTGGAGTAGCGCGTACTGACTTTTTCGAAGCGCACATGTCCGCGAATCTCGCGTGTCAAGGCATTGGGACGGTTGGCGACTTGTTGTTCTTGATCGAGAATCTGAAAAACGCGCTCCCCGCTGGCGACTGCTTGCGTGGTTAACAAGATAATGAAGCCGACAAATCGCAGCGGTTGCGCCAATAACAGGACATATGCGTTGAAGGTGACGACTAAACCGACGGTGATGTTTCCCGTCCCCTGAGCTTCGAGCAAGCCACCGAAGAACAATACCAAAGCTGTGGACATGGCTGCCAGGAATGCGCTGGCCGGCAGAAAGGTAATCCACTGGCGGATGAAATCCAACTGTTCCACGTAGAGCCGTCTGTTTTCGGCATGGAATCGTTTGATTTCGTATTGCTCTCGGGCGAAAACACGCACGACTTCGGCGCCAAGCGCATTCTCTTGTAAGTGATTGCTTAGCACCTGCATGCGGTCCATGACTTTTTTCCAGCGCGGATGGACAAGCATGACGAATCGGTTGGAGAATAGCGCCAATGGCACCAGCGGGCAGAAAGAGATCAAGGCCAAAAGCGGATGAGTAGCTATCATAATCGCGACGACTCCGAAAAGCAGGAAAACCACATTTAGGCCGTCCATCAAACCGAAGGCGAAATAGCGCTGGATTTCGTTGACATCGCTGATGGCGCGCGTGATGATGGTGCCGACCTGGGAGTTGTCGTGATAAGTGAAAGATTGGCGTTGCACTTTTTCATATATATCATTGCGAATATCGTAGGAGACGTAATGTGAAAGCCGCTCGCCAAAAAACCTGCCCAGGAAAGCCGAAAGGCCGCGTACAATCCCCAAGCCGACAACCAGCAATCCCGCGTTCAACATGTATTGGCCATTTTGCTCGGCAATCCCAATATCCACCACATCACGCAGAATATAGGGGACCATGACCGCTAGCGTATTGCTGCCGATGATGCCGATTAGCGCTGTGATCACCCAGAGCTTATACTTCAGCAGATAAGTCATCAATCGTTTCCAGATGACCAGCGCCGATTGCGTCTGTATCTTTTTCTTGGTTATCAACCCGGTTTTGCTCGAAGCAGTTGCCACTAAGAATTCTCCTCAAAGGCTGTCTGCGGGCAACAGGCAAGCTTTTGCGCAGGCACCATGGCCCGCTCGCCCGAAGTTTCGCGAGTAAATGCATCAGTATACGAGAAGAAGGAGGGGGCAGTAAGTAAGAATAAGCGATTGATTGACTCTGGAATTCTTTCCCAGATGCATGAAAATAATTGTATAGCAATTGAACACAGTGAAAAGGGAGATTCGATGTCGAAACCTAAACCTGTTGCGCTGCAACTATATTCGGTGCGCGAGATGCTTGATCAGGATTTTGAAGGGACGGTACGCCGTGTTGCCGAGATGGGCTACATCGGCGTCGAAGCTTATGGGGGGATGCCGGGTGGATTGAAAGACTCGGCGAATCTGTTCGCGGAACTTGAGCTGGAAGTTTGCAGCAGCCATGTTGCTTTTCCCGATGATGCCAATAAAGATGGCATGCTCGCCGTGGCCGAAGCATACGGAGTTTCGCGCGTCGCCGTTGCCTATTTGCCACCAGATAATTTCGAAACGATAGACTCGATCAAAGGCGCCTGCGAGCGCTTGAATCTTGCCGGCGAAATCGCCGATTCCAACAACTTGAGCCTGGGATATCACAATCACTGGTGGGAATACAAGCTTCTGGAAGGCCAAGCTACGCTGGATCTGATGTTGAGCGAGCTTGACGATTCGGTATTCTTGCAAATCGATACCTACTGGGTGCAAGTCGGCGGAATGGATGCAGTCGATGTTGTTAAGAGGGTAGGCGCGCGCGCGCCATTGATTCATCTGAAGGATGGCTCGTTGAACAAGGATGACGCCATGACTGCGGTAGGCGCGGGCAAGATGCAGGTGCCAGAGATTGTCGCGGCGACAGCTGAATCAGCCGATTGGCATATCGTCGAGCTGGATCGCTGTGATGGTGACATGATGCAAGCCGTGCACGATAGTTACAGCTACCTCACGACAGAGGGATTGGTACGCGGCAAGATCTAGCTAACTCGAAAAACAATTTTTGATGAGAATGGAGCCGAGCAAATGATGGTAGCTATTGATAAGCTGCGAGATGTAACGCGGCGCGCGATAATGAATCAAGGATTCGATGAGGCAGATTCCGAGATCATTCTTGAGATTATTATGTATGCGCAACTGCGCGGCAACAACCAGAATGTCATCAAGTTGCTGGGCGCGGGCATGCCGGCCAACCCTGAGGCGGGGAAGATTGGAATTGTCAAGCAAACCAAGTTGTCGGCATTGATTGACGGCGCCTGGAATCAGGGCATGGTTGTGATGAGCGAGTCCTGCGAGATCGCCATCAAGAAGGCGCAAGCGCATGGATTTGGTATCGTAGGCACGCAGCGCACCAACTCGCCAACCGGTGCTATCGGCTTTTATTCCCGCAGGATAGCCGAACAGGGCCTATTGGGATTCGTATTCTCAGGATCCCCGGAATTGATGGCAATGCATGGCTCTTATGAGGCCTTCCTGGGTACCAATCCGCTGGCGATTGGGATTCCCACTGCCAACAATCCAATCGTCTTTGATATGGCAACTGCAGCGATCGCCTGGTATGGAGTTGTGTTGGCAAACGCGGAGGGGGATTCGATCCCCGGCGGCGTCGCTTATGATAGCGAAGGCGCCTTCACGACGGATCCCGCCAAGGCGCTGGCAGGTGCCATCAAGGCCTTTGGTGATTACAAAGGTGCAGCGCTGGCGCTGATTGTGGAGATTCTCACTCGGCCGCTAATTGGCGCAGTTCGCAACGAAGATGGGTCGAAGCGGGATTGGGGCAACTTGATATTCGCCATAGATCCGGAATTGCTGGCTGAAGACCTCGAGAGTTTCCGCGCTGGAACGAGCGACTTGATCGGACGTGTCAAGAATCTCAAGCGCTTGCCCGGCGTTGATGAGATTCTGGTGCCCGGCGAGCGCGGAGATCGGTATTATGAGGGGGTCATGGCCGCTGGAGAAATTGAGCTGGACGATGCCGTTTGGCGAGAGCTTCAAGCAGTGGCATCGCGATCAAACGCCAGTGAAGCGTGATGGGCTGAACAATAGAAAGGGCACTACATGAGCGACGATCTTTTGCAGCGTTACAATTATGATGAATTTGTGCCGGAGAAGTTCATGCCCTGGATGCGCTTCGCAGAAAGCCCGGACCTGGGAGTAGCCGCGCCGGATTTCCCCTTGTGGCGCTTGTCAGATCGCGCAAAGACTTCGCTCAATGAATGGTGGTCGTCTCATCTGTATTTGGTGGTGGAATTCGGTAGTTTCACCTGACCATACTGTGGGATGGCGGGTCCATCCATGAACGAGGTGGCAGCGAAATATGCGCGGGAAAAGGTGGCTTCGGTTTTTGTCTATACCAACGAAGCACATCCGGCCGAATATTATCGGCATCTGAGCTCTATGGAGCAGAAATTCCGACATGCGGTGGCCCTGCGTGACGATTTGTGCGTCAGCCGGCCGATATTGCTTGATTCGCTGGATGGCGCTTGTCACCGCGCTTACGGCAGCATGCCCAATATGACCTGGATTTTCAATCGCGCCGGGCAGGCCATTTACAAGTCCGATTGGACGGATGCCAATAGCGTAGATAACGCGCTGCAATATTTTGTCGATATAGCCAAACGCCGGCGAGATCGTGAAACTCTGGCACCGTTCAGAGTAGAGCGCCTGGATTACCGTAATGCCGACCGTATGGAGTTTTACAAGGGTCTGAAGCGAAATGGCAAGCAAGCTGTGGATGACTTCATCGAGGTATTTGGTCCGGCGCCTGAAGGCTTCCAAATGGAGTCAACTGACGATGCCGATTGAGGGTAACATCCGTTCGTAAATGATGCCCGGCTGTCCGCGTCGATCCGATGGACGGTTTGCCAAACCACTATGAATGAAGAGATGGGCCGACCCCTCTCCGCTCAAGTTCAATGCGTCCACCGCGCCTTTTGCCCGTAGATACTCGGCGAGTTCGAGCAAACTGGCCCCGGCACTGTCGTATTCCGTCTTAGTTGCTGGATCACATCCGTCAATTGCCACTAAGACAAGATCACCATCGGCTCTAATGCCAAGCGCGGCGCGAGCTTTACGTTCGCCTGGATCGCTCAAGCTCATATTCACAGGCGTGATGCCGATGACATGTTCCCCATCTACAATACGGCTAGCCCAGAATTCTTCTTGTTTTGGCGCTTGCTCGACTACGACTGATCCATCCTGCAAGAGAATGGGTCCGGCTTGTATACCGGCCGCAATCTGTTGTGAATCATCGGCGAATTCGTATTCTACCCAGGCATCCTGCACGATTTTCTCGCGCGCAAGTTCCGGCAGTGAATCATCATGTAAGGACAGGACGAACCCGTTCTGCGGTATCTGCAATCCGCCACCGCGCTTCCAACTGACGATTTGTCGATTGATGATGGTATATTCGGAACGTGAAGCTGATGCCGGCGTGAGATCCATTGGCCGTGAGTTTTCCGCAAGATGCCCGGCTCGTGTATAGATTGCGATTGGCTGCTGGGACGGCGGATTGAGGTGGAATTGATAGTCGCCAGCGTCGTCGGCGCGTAAGCTGATATCGCCCGGCAAAACCAAGACAATATCGGCCAGGCTCATCGTTTGGATGCGCCAGCGTTCGCCATCAAACAGCAGACAGCCGCGCCGATAAATCGCGGGACGCAAAATGGTTTTTTCGCTGACCATCAGACCGATGGCATCGCCGTAGCCTGAATGGTGGCTGACGAGATCGTCGTGTTCATGCAAGAAATGTGAGGTATTGAAGGCCGCAGCCCGTTCGTGATTCTGAACAAAATGACGGACGAAATCGCAGCGACCAATGCGCACAAAATTGCGCCGGGCATCAAAGTTATGGAAGAGTCGTGGCTTATAACTTCCTCTCTCGATATTGGGGTAAAGGTCCAACTGAATCGATTCCTCCAGCCAGCTAGTCATGGCTTTGGCCCGCGCTTGCCAGGATTCGTCGTCGTCCGGTACCTCCGCTTTCCACTCGTAGGTATCGCCGACGTATTCGTGCAGTTGCAACCAACCCTGGGAAAGCAGCTTGCGTAGAATGCAGGTGACAAGAGAGTTGGCGCTAATGATGTTTTCGCCGTCGAGCGCATAATCAAGCCCGGGGAATAAATGCTCGGCACGACGGTCCGTTTGCATGGCGGTCCAGGTCATGATGTGTGGGTTTGCCTCGCCACGCATCATGGCGCGCGCGAAATGCATGCGAGCGATCTCTTGTTGACGGATGTAGCTGCTCATGGGGTGCAGGTCTTCGAACTTCAGCTGATGCGCGGGGATCTCTACCTGGTACGCCAATGACCAACTGCCATCAGCATTATCAACGCGCTCCTTAGAAAAATGCATCTTGGACATCGCCCACACCTCTCTTACCTTCCTATGCTTAAACTATACCGCTGGAAAGATTACCGGCAAAGAGACGAAGCGAGATTATGCATGTTAGTAGTGGAAAGAGGACAGCGAAATAGAAAAGCCCTCACCATTGGAGTGAGGGCTTGCCTGTCCCTTGGCTTGGTTAGCGGCCACCCAGGGTCAAGGGGATTTCCAGCTCGCTTTTGCCGTCACGCAAGACACTGAGAGTGATTTCTTGCTCGGGGCGAGTGTTGCGCGCCAGATAGGTGATCAGATCGTTCATGCCTCGAATGGGATTGCCATCAATTGCCGTAATGATATCCACTCGAATACCGATCAATTCGTCGCCGTCTCGCGTACGCGTTTCTGCAACCTTTTGCAGATCGGAGTCTGCGGCCGGGCCGTCCTCGGTGATCATCTCGACAATGACACCGCGAAAGTTGTTGGGCAGATCGAGAAGTTCCAATAGGGTAATCGAGACATCAGAGCCGGCGATGCCCATGAGGCTGTAGGTCATTTCACCGGTTTCGATCAGCGATTGCGCCACACGGTGGGTCATATTGGCCGGAATGGCAAAGCCGACACCGGAACTGCTGCGTGTGCTGCTGATGATTTGCGAATTCACGCCAATTACTTCGCCATCCAGGTTGATCAGGGGGCCGCCGCTATTGCCCGGGTTGATCGAGGCGTCAGTCTGAATGATGCCGCCAATCGAGAATTCGGTCAATCCGCGAATGGTGCGGTCGACGGCGCTGACGATGCCCGATGTCAACGTCCATCCTTGCCCGAAGGGGCTGCCAATTGCCAGCACTGTTTGCCCAATAACCAAACTATCCGAATCTCCGAAGGAAATCGGTAGCAAAAATTCTTCGGGCAGATCTACCTCTACCACGGCAATATCGGATGCGAGATCGGCGCCGATTAGCTCGCCACGAACGATGGTTCCGTCCTGAAAATTGACAACGATTTCCTGGGCTTCGTCGACCACGTGGGCGTTTGTGACAATATGTCCCGTTTTGTCGATGACGAAACCGGAGCCATTGCCGCCGCTTTCCGGCGTCTTCACGCTAATGCCCACAACAGACGGGCTGGCCGCGTGATAAACTTCGGTGAAGATGTCGTTGGGATGGGAGACTGCGCCAATGGCGCGGATGCCTTGTGCGGGCAAGAGCAGCAACACCATCACTGTGATAATGATGCCGACAATCATCGGCAAGAGAACATGCTGTCGATTACTGTTCACTACAAATTCCTTTCGTCGTGATTTTGCGTTGAGAATTACGTCATCGCTATGATAGGAATGAGTTGTAAACAGTCTTTTGCGCCGAGGCAAAAAAGCTGTAAATCAGATTAGCGTTTGGGGAGAAGCGCCAATTATCCAATCAGATAGAGGGATTCTTGTCGGCCGTCAAGCCAGCGCATGGCGCCGTCGGAAAGCAAGGCGTCTTCTTCTAACATGATGCGGACATCTTGCCCATTCCATTCGGGCACGCTTTTGACAATATTAAGTTCGATCGAATAGACAGTATCGTCGAATAGCGGGTAATCTCCGACGCCTGGTACACCTTCTTGGCGATCCCATAATCCGATGATCGGACCCGCGGCGTGTCCATGATATCCCAAAGGGTGCGTGTAGATTTGCGCGCGGACGCCCTCTTCCTGCGCTCTTGCCAGAACAAGGCGAAGAACGTCATTGCCACTCCGTCCCACTTGCATTTCCTCTAGATGTATGTCTTGCAGGCGGTTGCCATCCAAGAGGGCGTCTCGCAATCCCGCCGGAGCATCGCCTTCGCCAGAATCCAACACATAAGCATGCTGCTGCTGATCTGTTGCCAGGCCAAGATAGTGGAAGCCCATATCACAATGTAACAGATCACCACGCTCGATTGTTTTGCGGGGACTGTCGCTGACCTCGTATGATTGATCGCGAGCTTGTATGTCAATGGTCGGGTGGAACCAGGCATCCAAACCGGCATCGCGCATTGTCTGCCGCATCCACCAGACCACGTCATCAGTAGTTGTGCTGCCGGGTTGAATCACTCTCGTGGAAAAGGCACGCGCAATGATGTCGTGTCCCGTCTTAACCAATTCCGGATAGACAAGGATCTCTTCCTGAATGCGCCGTTCCAGCCAACCGACGCAAAGACCTTCGGCATTGACCAGCCGAGACGAATACTCGTCGCCTAGCGCGCCGCTAACAAGCTCGTATTCGTTACGGGAGATGCCATCAGCAAAGGAGAATACATTGGAACTATTGATGCCGATCGTCTGCGGATCGCGCTCTCGCACTATGCGCGCCAGGCAAGCGAATTGGTCCTCTTCATCAGGGTCCCATACCGGATCATACAAGTCGTCGTAGCCGTAGCGCGAAAGTGTAAGCCTGTCGATTTTTCCGTCCTTTTGGCGCGCGAATATCAACATGGTGCGGCGCCGCGCGGACATTGACGTAGCCGGCAGCATGGACATCAAGACCGGATCTTCGTTGTATTCGCGGCAGGAGATAATCCACATATCGATGTTTTCGCGTTGTAATAGTTCGGGAATGAGTGATTCCAGCCGGATCTTAAGCCAGCGATCGCGGATCTCTGCTTGTTCGCGCAAGGGAAGGATGTCATTTGCAAGTCGCATGTTATTTGGTCTTTCGTTAGTTGACGAAGTCAAGCATGTTGGTAACACTGCGTGTCTGGCTAGTCGCCTGCGGACGGCGCCACCATTGACTGCCAATGGTTTCGTAGGGCCCCTTCCTGCTTTCGATAGGCGACGAAGAGATAGGCGAGCTCGAGGATCTGCCCGATGGTCAATCCGAGCGCCGCTGACAGTATGCCGTGCATTCCAGATTCTATCCCGCCCCAGACTATCACAATCGTCGTTACGAAACCCAGGATCATGGCGTGATAGATGACCCCGGTTTTGTGGCTGAGCATCAAAAGCGCCCGCAGATAGCTTTGCAAGGTTGTCAGCAAAGGTAGCAAAATAGCCGCCTGCACACCGATCAGCACCAACTTGCGCAGATTGCCGGGCAGATTCAGGATCGAAATATTGTAAACATCTATCAATGGCGTGAATACGAATATCAACATGGCTATGCTCAAAGCAAAACCGAGACGCAAGGTGAAGCCGCGCAGCGTACGGTGATGTGCTTTGCTGTCGTTGAGGGAGATGACTACTTCCTGATAAGCCATACCTCCAGAACGCAATACCATCACAATGGAGAAGATGATTGGCCAAGCCGCCAAACTCTGGGTGGCATCAGGCATGCTGGCCAATCCCCGTTCGATTACCGGTCGGATCAAAAGCGTACCCAAGCTGGTAGCGGCGAGTGGCACATGAAAGCGCAAGGCATTGCGATAGGTGAGCGGAGGTATTTTGTCTCGCAGGGAGGTTTGCAGCAGTTTATTGACATCTGCTCTGGAAATCCGAAAAGCGAATAGTGCTTCAGCAGCGACCGCCAGCACTAGCGCCAGGGAGCCAATGACCGCGCCAGCCAACTGTGTAATCGCGCCCAGGCCTATTGCAACGCCGCCGGAAACAAAGATTCTTACCAGGGTGCCATAACCGACATATCGTGTGTTGCCGGAGCGAATGACTACACCATGATGGAAGCGACGGTAGCCGATCAAGGCGCCCCAAAATGTCATAATTCGCATTCCGGGACGAGCCGCATCAACGATATGTTCCGGTATATGCAGCAAGGATACGAGGTAAAAATCCAGCAGCGGTGTGAATGCCATCAGAATAGCCACGACGGCAACGAAGAGGTTGATGGCCATCATAAAGCGAAATAGAACACGGAACGACTGTCGATCCCGCGAAAGTGCGCTGCTGGTCGCCAGGAGCATAATGACCGGCGTTTCGATGAGGATCGATAATGAAAAAAGCAGACCAAAGGCGGCTAGCTGGGTTTCCGAATCTGGCTTTCGGCTAATCACGGCCTGAATCCAAGGGCCTTCAACTGTCATCAACAGCCAGGCGAATGCAAGCGGTAACCAAAAGAACAGAACCTTGCGATAAGTCACGGAACGGGCATTTTCTCGAGGTCAGCCAGTATCGGCGTATTCTAGACCATTTGTCAGCATAAGAAAATGCGCCGACGCGTAAGGTCTTGACGGATCTTGACAGGCGCAGGATTGAGAAGATGCGCAAGGGTGAATCTCCTTGCCAGGGTCATGTGCCATTGGCATGTGATCGCGATCAGAGACCCGAGGTTATCAGCCGATTTGCTCGATTAATTGCAATGCGACTTCATAGACTCCCTGATTGGCTCGATCCAAGGCACTTTGCTCGATAGGCGAAAGTGGATCAAGGAAGGTCCTTCCGCGGGTAAGATCATCCCAGACCGCGAGCAGGGACAGAGCCGGGACTTGGAAATATGCCGCTGTCGCGAATGTGGTCGCGGTTTCCATATCTACGGACAGATAGCCGGCACGATGCCAGGTATTTATCAAGTGTTTGTCTTGGGCAAATATCGAAGACCAGGTCAAATGCGCTCCCCTATGCGCGGTAAAGTCGCGGTCAAGCAAGGCAGCCTCGGCCTTTTCCAGCCAGTACTCGTCGCTGTGCGCGCCCTCAATCGCGCCGTACAGATGTGCGACACCGTCGCGGGCAATGGCATCAGTTGGCAAGATGATGTCCCCAGTTTTCAGGTGGGATTGCAATCCGCCGCAGCTGCCAATCTGGATAGCGAGCTTGGCGCCGAGCACGGAAAACAGATGAATGATCTCTACGGTACGCGGCGCGCCATAGGCACAGCAATAAACCACGCGTTTGCCGCGCCAGTTGCCAGCAAAAATGTCTCGAAAAGGAAATTCCTCTACATCGGATAGATAGGAAAGGCGCCAATCGGTACGCTGTTGTCGCCACCACGAGCCTTCGACGATGACTGCGTCGGGCACCTGCTCAGCCGTGATTTGCAACGCATTTAGCCAATCTTGCGCAGTGAGCTCCATAATTGACCTGGCAGAAGTCATCGCCGTATTCCTCCGCTTCGCCGATAAGCTGATTATGGGTTAGCTGAGTCAAAATGCCATAGCAATTACGCCCAGTGACAACAGTTCCACGGCCGCAACATTGCTGAAATTTAGGAACTTTACCCACTTTAGATTAGAATTGATACTAGTTGCCGGTTATTCGTCTGAACGTGCATGCTGTGCATGCACTCGAGGCATTCAGATATCGCCACCCATGATGGAGGCCAATTGCCTGCTGGAATTATGTTTTAGTGAGGAGAATATCATGTTATCACGTGTTGGAATTGTTCTTGTAATTCTGGTTTTGCTGGTGTCATCCCTGGGCATTGCCATAGCAGAAGATATGGATGCGCCGCCTGGATTCGACAGTTGGGATGCCGTGCTGGAAGCGGCTCGCGGACAAACCCTCAATTGGCATATGTGGGGCGGCTCCGATGCCTGGAACAACTTGGTCGATACGGTTTATGGCGGTGCCTTACTGGACGAATATGGCGTTATTCTCAACCGGGTGCCTCTCGCCGATACAGTCGATGCCGTCAATCAGGTTCTGAGTGAAAAGGAAGCAGGTGTAGCACACGATGCCGGCGCAGTAGACCTCATCTGGATCAACGGCGAAAATTTCAAGACCTTGAAGCAGGCGGGATTGCTTTATGGTCCCTGGACCTTGAATGTGCCCAATAGCAAATACCTCGATTGGGAAACAGGCGGATTCTTGCTGGATTTCGGCGAGCCTGTTGAATTCTCGGAGCAACCTTGGGCGGCTGGCGCCTTCCAGTGGATTTATGACACAGCCAACATGAACGCCGAAGACTTGCCGCGCAGCTATGGGGAATTGAGCGAATGGATCGCGGCGAATCCAGGTCGCTTCACCTATGTTGCGCCGGGACCGGGCGCATTCCAAGGTACACGCATCGTCAAGCAGTTGATGTACGAACTCTGCGGTGGACCAGGGCCTTTCGCCGCATTTGACCAGGCCGTCTGGGATGAGTGCGCGCCGCAGGCATGGGAAGTATTGAATTCTTGGGAAGCAAATCTTTGGCGTGAGGGTGAGACCTATCCGGCTTCCGTCAATGAACTGAACGAACTTTTTGCCAATGGCGAAGTTGATTTCTCGCTTACGCTCACTGGTACCGGCGCGGCAAGTGGCATCTCGAGCGGGACCTTGCCCGAGACGGCTAAAGCCTACCTCTTTGATGACAACATGATTAGCGGCTTTAGCTATTTGGCGATTCCGATCAATTCGGCCAACAAGGCAGCTGCCGTAGTGATGGGCAACTTGTTGGTGCGTCCGGATATGCAGGCGGCGCAATTGAATACCAATGATCTGGGTACCGGCGCGGCGCCCGTTGTCGATTGCTCTACACTGACGGAAGAAGAGGCGCAAGTGTTCGAGGACATCGCGGCGGCTATCGTCGGCGCAGCTGATCCAGCGGAGTTTGCCGCTCTGGTGCCAAATTCTGCTGCCCAATACCACACGCTGACCGAACAAGATTGGGAACTCTGCGTCTTGCGCGACGAATGCGCATGATTTGCTGTCCAGAAGGTGGCATCGCGCTGATGCCGCCTTTCTTTTTGTCCGTCTGCCCTTAATCGGCAAGAGTTGGAAACAGTTATGCTAGATTGCCCTAATGTGGTTCTGGTCGTTTCGGATACTTTTCGCCGAGATCATCTTGGTTGCTACGGCAATAGCTGGATTCGCACACCTCATCTGGATCGTTTTGCGCAGCAGGCGATCGTTTTCGATTACGCTTTTCCCGCTTCGTTCCCAACCGTGCCGGCACGCGCGGACTTGATGACCGGTCGGCATACATTCAGTTATTTGGGATGGAGTCCCTTGCCGCGTGACGAAATCACGCTGGCGCAATTGATGACGGAAGCAGGTTATCGTACCTTTGCAGTAGCAGATACGCCCTTTATGGTGCGGCATGGCTACGGCTATGATCGGGGCTTCAGCGATTTTCATTGGGTGCGCGGACAGTCCTATGGCCCGTCGCGCGACAACGTCACCGCCGGCTGGCGCCATGAAGCGGATTATTTCGCGCCGACAACGATGCGCATCGCGGAGGAGTGGCTGGAACGGCATCATCGCGACAGATTCTTCCTTTATGTTGATACATGGGATCCTCACGAGCCCTGGCAGCCGCCGAAGCATTATGTAGAATTGTACGATGCTCAATTCGCCGATGAAGTGAGCGCTCATCCCACTTATTGGGATTGGCGCGAAGCCGGCTTCAGCGAGCGCGATATCAAACTGGCGCATACGCATTACTGTGCGGAAATCACCATGGTAGATCGAGCGTTTGGTAGCCTCTTCGATCGTATCGAGTCATTGGGCCTCATGGAAAACACGATCATAATCTTTCTATCCGACCATGGCTTCTACTTTGGCGAACACGGACTTTGGGGCAAAGGTCGCTTCAAATCGGAGCTTGGGCACTATTTGGGTCCGGCAAAAGGCGAAGCGAAATCGACATTAATATATCGACTCCAGAATAGTGACGAGGTCATCTCGGACGCGCGTGGCGAGTGGTATCGCGGCCCATTATACGATGAGGTTACACGTGTCCCGCTTCTGGCTTTCATTCCCGGCGTGGATGCTCGCAGGATCGATGCGCTGGTGTCACTTCCCGATGTCATGCCAACGATACTTGATCTGGCAGGCATAGATCAGCCGGACCGGGTTCAAGCGCAATCCCTTGCCGGACTGATCAACTCTGAAGTCGATGACTTGCATGACTTTGTGGTGACATCGTGGCCTATGTACCTGGCGGGTCAGCGAATTAGAGTGGTTGATGACGAAGAACGGCGCATGCGGGAAAACCAGCCAAGTACTGTGAGCAGCAAGAATTGGACGCTGCTTTACAGCATTGCTGGAGAACCGGTGGAACTCTATAATCGCAAGACGGATCTCGCGCAAGAAAACAACGTATTTTCGCGACATACTGATGTGGCGGCGGATTTGCATCAGCGCTTTTATGATTTTCTGGAGTCTTTGGGTACCGACGAGGTGTTCCTCGGTCCTCGGCGCAGTCTTGAGTAGCTGCATCATGCGAGAATACTGTGGCAACTGTTGCGTAAAAGGAACCTGTTGATGGGCTTTTGGGAAAAGTGGCGTATACCGATTCTTTTGGCGCCCACCATGGCAGTGATATTTTTTCTATTCATCGGCGGCTTGAGCTACGGTACGCTGGTGAGCCTCGGTTGGCAGCCGATCATCGGCCGTACGCAGATATCACTGGAGGCCTATCACAATATTCTCTTTTCCGAACAGTATTCAGGCGTATTCTGGCAGGGATTGTTACTGACAATCTGGGTCAGTTTCGCGAGTACCTTTTTGTCTGCAGTCTTGGCTTTGGCAACGGCGCTCCTTTTACGGCGCACCTTCATTGGTAAGCGCATTGCCACCTTCTTTTATCAATTTAACCTGCCGGTCCCACATGTCGTTGCCGCGATCGGAATTCTGTTCTTGTTTTCTCAAAGCGGATTGCTCTCGCGCACGGGAGCGCAGTTGGGCATTTTCGGCGGGCCCAGTGACTTTCCGGTCGTGGTCAAAGACAAATTTGGCGTTGGCATGATCTTGTCATTTGTCTGGAAAGAAGTGCCATTTGTCGGCGTGATCGTCTTGGCGGTATTGCAATCCCTGGGCGTAGATTATGAGGATTTGGCGCGTAGCCTGGGAGCTAACCGTTGGCAGAGATTCCGATATGTCATTTTGCCCCTGGTCATGCCCGGCCTATTGTCCGGTTCGATTCTCGTCTTCGCGTTCACCTTTGGATCGTATGAGGTGCCGGCGATCTTGGGTGTGCGCTTTCCGCGTACGCTGACGGTTACGGCAGTGCGCTTCTTCCGCAATCCGGATCTGAATTCACGTACAGAAGGTATGGCCATTAGCATCATTATTTCAATAATCGTATTTTTCCTGGTACTCGGTTATATGTGGCTGAGTCGACGGGCGATCCGAAAAGATTGAGCGAATCTGTGACGACAATTTCCGCGATTACTTATCAGCCAAGAGTAAGCAAACGCCTGGCCCGTGTGCTGCATTATTGCGCGGTCATTTTGCTGATTTTCTTGCTGTTGACACCGCTTATCGCTTTTTTCTTCAACGCTTTTTCATTCCGGTGGTTTTATCCGCAACTCTTTCCCAATGAACTGAGCTTGCGCGCCTGGGAGAGCATATTCTCCAGCAATTCCAAGGTGTCGGTAGCCCTGCTGAATAGCACGGTACTCGCGGTGGGAGTGACTTTTTCTTCGGTAGTTATCGGATTGCCCGCCGCGCGCGCTTTGGGACTATACAAGTTTCGCGGGAAAAGAATCGTCGAGTTTCTGATCATTTCGCCGACGATCGTACCGGGTATCGCGGTGGCGATGGGGTTAAACATAAATTTTATTCGCTGGGGATTGTCGGGCAATATTCTCGGTGTGGGTTTGGTACACCTGGTGCCTGTCATGCCTTACGTGGTGCTAACGCTGTCCGGTGTTTTCGCAAACTATAATCCGGACTACGAGCAGCAGGCGCGATCGCTAGGCGCCGGTGCCCTGGCCACCTTCTGGTATGTGACGTTGCCGGCGATATTCCCCGGAATAGTTGTCGCGAGCCTGTTTGCATATTTGATCTCATGGAGTCAATACATTTTAACCTTTTTGATCGGCGCCGGGCAGGTCATCACGATGCCGGTGCTCTTGTTTTCCACGGCATCGGGCAGCAACAATGCGCTTACGGCGGCGATGTCCTTGGTATTTGTGGCGCCTTCAATCTTCATCCTGATCTTAACCGCCCGTTTTCTATCGGGCAAGTCAAGCGCGGTCGGTGGTTTCGGCCAAATTTAGGCGTCAGTATTCTTTAGTCATAGTCACACGGCAACTGCCGCAGCGCCTTGGCGAAAAGCCAGCGTCGTCGGCAAAGTGCACTTGACAGCGACCCGCTGCAATGTTACGCTTAATCCGTTGTCTTGGGGGCGTGGTGTAGCGGTTTAACATGCCGGCCTGTCAAGCCGGAGATCGCGGGTTCAAATCCCGTCGCTCCCGTGGAACGGAAACACCTTTGCGGTGTTTCCGTTTTTTTGTGCCTAGGTGTCCTCGCTGCAAAGACATATTCCTCGTCCCAACGCCCAATATTGGATTGTTCGACTTCTACGCTACAGTTGGAAATCTTTGTCATTGTCGAGCGAAATTGCCCTATTCCAATAGATCATCTCAAGAGGACAGAATGCCGAAAGTGGTATACTGGCTAGCGTTCAGCATTTCGGATTGTGGCTCTCGCAATAGTTTTTGGACAGCGATGGAAAGGACGTAAAGTGGTCCTTAACACATCTATACGCTATCACAACGCTACACTATTCATCGACGAGATTGAAGCCGAGTCCATTGTTGGTGAAGTGAATACGCCTGTCTATATCTACAGTTTGAAGCGCGTTCTCGCTAATCTTCAGCGACTGGAGCAAGCTTTCGCCCCTTTGAACGCTCATATTCATTACAGTGCCAAAGCGAATGCCAGTGGCGCGATTATGCGCGCATTGATCGAGGCCGGTGCAGGAATAGATGCGGTTAGTGCCGGGGAGATTTATCGAGCGCTGACAGCCGGCGCCACGGCAAAGGACATCGTTTTCGCTGGCGCAGGCAAGACCCGCGCCGAGATCCTCTATGCCATTGAGCAAGGTGTCGGTTGGATCAATGTAGAAAATGTACTGGAATTGGAATATATCCAGGCTGCGGCGGATGCTTTGGGATTGAGAGGCGTGCAAGTGGCGCTGCGGCTCAATCCGCTGGTGACGGCAAATACGCATCCCTACATGTCGACCGGTCACGGCGGGGCGAAATTTGGGCTAACGGCAGGGGCGATCGACGAGATTCTGATAAATGCAAAGCGCTTTCCTCGTATCGACTTTGCCGGAGTGCATATGCATATCGGCAGTCAACTGGGCGACACCTCAGCGACGATGCAAGCGCTGGAAAAGCTGTTGGCGATAATCCAGCCCTATCCTCAGATCGGCACAATCAACCTCGGTGGCGGATTGCCGGTCGCCTACCGATTTGACCAGGAGATCCCGTCACTTGAAGATTTTGCCGGGGCGTTGGCGCCGCAACTGCAGGGTTATCGTGTTTTGCTGGAACCGGGCCGGTCACTGGTGGCGGATGCCGGCATCCTGGTGACCACGGTGCTGTATATCAAACGTCAGGCGGACCAGCTATTTTACATCGTGGATGGCAGCATGGCCGAATTCATCCGGCCGGCGCTGTATCAGGCGCATCATGAGGTCGTTCCGCTTGCCGAATCCGAAGCTGAAGTGGAAATCGCGCACGTTGTGGGACCGGTCTGCGAAACAGCTGACATCCTGGCAGTCGATCGCGAGCTGCCCAGGCTGGAAGTTGGAGATCGGCTGGCAGTAATGACGACTGGGGCTTATGGAATGGCGATGGCGAGCAATTACAATTCACGATTGCGCCCGGCGGAAGTTGTAGTTAGCGCAGCGGGTGATAGTTGGGCGGTGAGCAGAAGGCGCGAATTGATTGAAGACATCATGCGATTTGAGCAATAAGGACATGTAAACGAAAAAGACCCCGTTGCGGGATCTCGTACCAGGTGCTGATGGGAAGACTTGAACTTCCGACCTCGCGATTATGAGTCGCGCGCTCTAACCAACTGAGCTACATCAGCGTAGTAGCGGGGGCTGGATTCGAACCAACGACCTCCGGGTTATGAGCCCGATGAGCTACCACTGCTCCACCCCGCATCGTAAAATTGCAATGCTATACATTGCAGTGCACGATGCTATCAGTTCGATGCGCGCGTGTCAATGGCATGATTCTTAGACTGATTCGCAATCTGTGTGTGATATGCATCGAAGCCTAAATGGGTAGCCAAAGCAAGGGCTGATTACGCCTTGTGAGAGTTGTATACTCTCCTATATACTATGATGATGACCGAACGTCTGTTCGGATAGCCACTGAGGATGAGATGCCAGATTTTCAGCTTGAATCGCCGTATCAGCCCACGGGCGATCAGCCGACAGCGATAGTCAGTTTGTTGGATGGTTTGCATCAGGGCCACCAACATCAGACCTTGCTGGGCGCTACTGGAACCGGCAAAACCTTTACGGTCGCCAATATCGTGCAAGCCACGCAGCGACCGACCCTGGTGATGGCGCACAATAAGACGCTGGCAGCGCAACTCTATGCGGAGTTCAAGCGATTGTTCCCCAACAATGCCATCGAATATTTCGTAAGTTACTACGACTATTATCAGCCGGAAGCCTATGTGCCGCGGCATGATCTGTACATCGAAAAGTCGACGGACATCAACGAGCAAATAGAGCGCTTGCGGCTTTCCGCAGCAGCATCATTATTCTCGCGACGAGATGTTTTGATCGTGGCGTCAGTATCATGCATTTATGGACTGGGCGATCCGACCAATTGGCGCAAGATGTCGGTGGAGCTCAAGGTCGGCGAAGAGATCCGGCGCGAACGCATCCTTCGTGATCTTGTGCGCATTCAATACACACGTAATGACCTGGAATTGCGCCGCGGCACTTTTCGTGTCCGTGGCGACACCTTGGAAATCGTGCCCGGCTATTCGGAGACCGCTTATCGGATCTATCTTTGGGGAGACGAGATCGAACGGATCGTTGAGTTTTATCCGCTGACGATGGAAGTGATTCATACGCATCCCTTGGTGACGGTTTTTCCGGCCCGAGAATACATAACGGACGAGGAGCATGTCCAAGACGCTATCCACGATATTGAAGTCGAGCTGGAAGAGCAGATCAAGTATTTCAAACGTGAAGACAAGCTGATCGAGGCGCAGCGTATTGAGCAGCGAACACGGTATGACATAGAGATGTTGCGCGAAGTTGGATTTACGACAGGAATCGAGAATTATTCACGGCATTTTGATCGCCGGCAGCCGGGCAGCGCGCCCTTCACCTTGATTGACTACTTGTCGGACGACCATTTGCTCGTCATTGACGAGAGCCACATGACCGTCCCGCAGATCCGCGGCATGTACAACGGAGATCGAGCGCGCAAGCAAGTGCTGGTTGATTATGGTTTTCGCTTGCCCAGCGCACTGGATAATCGTCCACTACAGTTTGAAGAGTTTGAGAAACGGGTAGGGCAGACAATTTATACCAGCGCGACGCCGGGGCCATATGAAGGCGCAAATGCACAGCAGGTCGTGGAGCAAATTATCCGCCCGACCGGCATCGTAGATCCACAGGTCGATGTGCGACCCATAGATGGGCAAATCGACGATTTGCTGCAGGAAATCGCCTTGCGCGTCAAAAATGGACAACGAGTTCTGGTGACGACCTTGACGCAGCGTATGTCTGAAGAATTAGCCGGATATCTGAATGAGTTGGGCATCAAGGGACAATACTTGCATGCCGAAGTCGATACGCTGGAACGCGTAGAGATACTTCGCGATTTGCGAATGGGAGTATACGATGTGGTGGTAGGCATCAACCTGCTGCGCGAAGGATTGGATTTGCCTGAGGTGTCCCTGGTGGCGATACTCGATGCGGACAAAGCCGGTTTCTTGCGTTCAGAATCCGCCTTGATCCAGACCATTGGCCGCGCGGCGCGTCACCTTGAAGGTTCGGTGATCATGTATGCGGATAAGCGGACGCCCGCTATGGATGGCGCCATCGGCGAAACCGACAGACGGCGCGCCAAACAAGCGGCACACAATCTGGAGAACGGGATTGTGCCGCAGCAGATCGTCAAAGACATTCAAGACATCACGGACCGTTTGCGCGCAATTAAAGGCGAAAAGCAAGATGAGCAGGTGGCGAGTGCCGGGTTGATCGGCCTGCCAGCCGACGAATTGCAGCACATGATTGATGAATTGGAAAACGAAATGAAGAAGGCCGCGCAAGCGCTCGAATTTGAGAAGGCTGCTGCCTTACGCGATCAGGTTTTCGATTTGCGCGCCGCACTTTTACAAGAGCAGGGGGCGGAGGGCGATCTGCTACTAACTTAGAGGTCATGTAAGTCCCTTACCCGGTCCAAGAGCTGGGTGATCTCGTGCGAGGACTTTGCGTTGGGTGCCTCGCCGTAGGGATCGCTGATCTCATCGATATCTAATAGAGCTGTGGCGATATTGCGCCAGCCATGGGCCAGCGCGTTAAGATCGTAACCACCTTCCATAACGAAAATTATCTTGCCATCGCAGAGTTGTTCCGCCATTAGAATACATTGTCTCGCCAGCCAGTCGTATCCGCTCAGGCTCAAACGCATTCCAGCCAGCGGATCCACCCAGTGGGCATCAAATCCTGCCGAGATCAGAATAAGATCGGGCGCAAAGCGCTCCGCGGCCGGCGCGATTGCCTTCTCAAAAATCAATCGATACGAAGCATCACCATGGCCTGCCGCAACGGGAAAATTAGAATTGAAACCGCGTCCCTCGCCAGCGCCAGTTTCGGTTAGTTCTCCTGTACCTGGATAAAATGGGCTCTGATGAATGGAAGTGAATAAGACTGACGTATCCGCATAAAATGCGTCTTGTGTGCCGTTGCCGTGGTGCACATCGTAGTCGAGGATAAGCACGTGATCGAGATTGTGCTGATTAAGAGCGTGGCGCGCGCCGATGGCTATGTTGTTTAGCAGGCAGAATCCCATTGCGTGGCTGGGTGTGGCGTGATGACCTGGCGGACGCACGATGGCCATGGCGTTGCCGGCTTGTCCAGTGAATACAGCGTCAACCGCATTGATGATCGCGCCGGCCGATAGCCGCGCTATTTCAAGTGAAACAGGCAGTGCATAGGTGTCTTGATCTAGCCGCACCCTGCGATCCTGCATACCAACATTGACCAGTCGGTTTAAATGATTACGACTGTGAATCGCCAGAATCTGTTCGTCGCTCGCTGGTGTCGCCGGAATGCTCAGCAACATTTTCGTCTGAATAAAATGATTCAACTGCTCCCATACCGCCTCTATTCTGCCGGCATGCTCAGGATGGTCTGGAAAATCGTGCTCGATATAGCGTTTGTCGCTAATGTAAGCTGTCGTCATTCCTGGCGCTCCTTTTTACTCATCGCCCAACTGTGAAGATGGTCGTAATATCAGATAATCAAATTCGTTCATTCGAACAGTCTGCTGAAGCTCGTATGAGCGACCAATCGCTTCCAACACGGGCGTAGGATAAAACTGGGCGCGCAAAATAACCAAGCCAAATTGCCGTTCGTCGATCATCTTTATCAGCTGTTCACCGCGGAACGATCCAGCAAGATAAAGATTGCGTAGCTGCGTTGGGTTTGTTACGACATCGCGGCCCGCGGCAATGCTGAAACCGGCCTCTTCGCTCAATATCGGCAACTCTGTCTGCTTGATGAGTTCAACAATACGCTTTCCGGCCGCTGAGTCTTCCGGCGTTAGGAAATAACCGATATTGGCATAACCCGGCACACTAAAGGTGGCGGAATCATAGAAGTTTTCTCGGACGTTGGCACTGACGTTTAGGAGGTTGGCAATGGGCATGAATGGGCCATCAGTGGGCATTTTGAGTGTCGCGCGGACGTAGGCCAGAAAGAGCAAAGGCACAATCAACGGCACTAGCCAGACTGTTCGAGCAGCAAAAGGGATGGCAGAGACAATGCGACTCGGAAGTTGCAACTCAGATCGTAAGCTACGGGACATTAAAATGCCACTTAGTATGCAGGCGGCGGCAATCGATGTCGTGAAGTAACTATCGCCAGCTCCCCAAGTGCCCGAAGCTATACCGCCTAGCAGGGCTGTGGCAAGAAACCAGACACTATAGATTGATAGCCGATCCAGGTAGGTCTCACAGATAATTAACAATCCGGCCGGCAGCAACAGAAAACCGTGCAGCTGGAACCAAAGCGAAAAAAGCCCAATGGACTGCCAGGGGTCAAAGGCGTTGACGTTGGCGACTATTGCCTGGGTCCACCAATGCCCTTCAGAGCCGATATTGAGCAAGAGAAAAACTGCGCCACCGGCCAACGTGAATCCAGCCGTCCATACCAGCGCGCGCACGGGGCTACGCAGCAGCATCCAGGCGAAGGCGGCTAATGCGCTGATCACGGCCAGCTGTTTGGTGTAACCGGCGCATAGCAGCAGCAGCAGCCCCAGAGCGATACCGCGTCTGTTACGCTGTGGGAAGGCCCGTGCCAGGACGACGATCGCCAAAGTTTCGAATGCCACCATCAAGGTGTGCTGACGAAATAGCGGGCCGATGTGATAGACGAAGTTGGAAGCAAGAAACGCCAATCCTGATAGTATCGCTAGCCAGCGATCACGATGGCCGTCGCGGTAGACCGCATAGCCAATGGCTAGCGCGCTGACTAGCGAAGCCAGAATGCTCAGCAGTCGGCCGTAGGCGTAGGCGGGTCCAAAAAGCCAGACAAAGGGGGCGGCAAGCAGATGGAATAAGGGCGGATAGTTGCTGGCGTAGAAGGGATAGCTTTCAGTATCGCGGTAGGGCAGTTGTCCGCGGCTAAAGAGAACCGTGTCATGTAACTCGAAGCCTTCGCCTTGGTCGTAATCGAAGGGGAAAGGTATCAGGTTCGCGGCGTAGAGAAAATATACGAGCAGGGAAAACGCTAGCGCCAGGGTTGCTGCTAGCATCAATGCCTTGTGCAGGCGCCGCAGATTTACCGTCATTTTGGCTCAGGCGGGCGCATCACCGAGCGGGATGAGCGTTAGCCCGATGATCAGAGTTAGGGTCGTGATCAAGAGTGCAAAGGCTTGGGCGGGGCCGATACCGCCTTGCTTGCCAATTTGCAGCAGGTCGATGGCCAGGATCGCAACTATGCCAAGCGCGCCGATGATCGCAAGTGCGATTCCCAGTTGACGCTTCGTAATCGGATTTTCGCTAAATCTCATAGCCAAAAGTGTAGTCAAGATCAGCAAACCTGTAAAGTGCGCCAATGGGCAAGGCGAGCGGACTGCGACAGAATCAGTATATGTTTGCATCGCCGCTCGTGCTATCCTTCGCGACTGATTTATCTCCGGCCAATCCTCGGTACAGCAGGCACGGAGACTTTGGAACCAACCCATTGGCACGATATTTAACCAACCTGGTCTGGTTAGGAGCGGCAATCAGATGATGAAGACGCATACCTGTGGCGAGTTGCGAGAAAAAGATGCCGGCACTCCGGTCGCTTTGGCGGGTTGGGTAAACCGCCGCCGAGATCAGGGTGGTTTGATCTTTATTGATCTGCGCGATCGCTGGGGTGTTACACAGGTTGTGGTGGACCTGGAAGCTGCGTCCGCGGCACACGCAGTTGCTGATAGCGCGCGAAATGAGTACGTCTTGCAGGTTACGGGCAAGGTGCGTATCCGCCCGGAAGGAACCGCCAACCCGGATCTGCCAACAGGCGATATCGATATTGTCGCTGATGACATCGTCATTCTCAACCGGTCCAAGACGCCGCCGTTCTACATCAACAAAGAGGACGGCATCGTCGATGAGGCGCTGCGCATGCGGCACCGCTACCTGGATCTGCGGCGGGAGAAAATGCAGCGGAATATCATCTTGCGTCACAAGACGGTCAAATTCATTCGCGATTTTCTTGACCGTGAAGACTTCATCGAAGTGGAGACGCCGATCCTCTTCAAGACGTCGCCTGAAGGCGCGCGCGATTTCTTGGTGCCCAGCCGTTTACAGCCAGGCATGTTTTTTGCCTTGCCACAATCGCCACAGCAGCTAAAGCAATTGCTGATGGTCGGTGGTTTTGAGCGCTATTTCCAGATCGCCCGTTGCTTCCGCGATGAAGATCTGCGCGGAGACCGTCAACCGGAATTCACGCAGCTTGATCTCGAGATGAGCTTTGTCGAACGGGAAGATGTTATGTCACTGATGGAGCGGCTGGCCAGCGAAATCGTCCGGGCAATAACGCCGGAAAAGCGATTGATCGCCGAACCGTTTACGCGCATCTTGTATCAAGACGCTTTGGATCAATACGGGACCGACAGACCAGATATTCGTTTTGACCTGCGCGCAATCGACATCAGTGGCATTGCCGGACGTTGCGCATTTCCGGTCTTCGTGGAAAACGTGAAAGCGGGCAAGACGGTGAAATGCATGCGAGTGCCCGGCGCTGCGGGGGAGTTAAGCGGCACGCGATTGCGTAAGGTCGCCAAAGAACTGGAGAATATGGCGCGCGGTGCCGGTGCCAAAGGATTGGCATACATAACGATCCCGAGCGATCCCGAAGGCGAGCTCAAGGGGCCGATTGGCAAGTTCTTTAATGTCGAGCTGAAGTTGGAATTGCTGGAGCTGATGGGAGCCGAAGGTGGAGACCTTTTGCTCTTTATGTCGGATGAGGCGCGGATTGTCCACGCTGTAACCGATGCCTTGCGCAATCACTTCAAACAGGATATGGATTTCGATGAAGATCTGCTGGCATTTTGCTGGGTAATAGACTTCCCGGAATTCATTTGGGACGACGAGAATCAGCGTTGGGATCCATCGCAGCACATGTTCACCATGCCTTTGCCGCAGGACCTGCATCTGCTCGATAGCGATCCGGGCAAGGCGCGTGGCTCACAATATGACTTGATCTGCAATGGATATGAAGTGGGCGGCGGCAGTATCCGCATTCACGATCGCGCCATTCAAGAGAAGATTTTCCCGCTTATTGGCCAGACGATGGAACATGCCATGCAAGAATTCGGTCATATGCTGGAGGCATTCGAGTACGGAGCGCCGCCACATGGGGGAATGGCTTGGGGAATTGACCGTCTGGTGATGCTTTTGACTGGCTCACCCAATATCCGCGAAGTAATTGCCTTTCCCAAGACGCAGGCCGGCACCGATATTATGGCAAATGCGCCATCCTCCCCCGAAGCCGGGCAGCTGAGTGAACTGCATATTCAACTGGATCTTCCGCATGATGAGGCCGGGCAGGAAGGCCAATAGCGAAGGACAAAACAAGGGGCGATCAATCCGCCCCTGCGATCATCGTTCTGCTTATTCGTCCGATACCAAGATGTTGCCGTGAACCAACCCGGCAATGGCGCCGCCAGCAAAGATGCCAATCAAGTAAGGTATCAGGTAAGACGTGTTTGAAGCAACCAGCGCCGGACCCAAAGTGCGGGCTGGATTCAAAGACGCGCCAGTCGCTGGACCACCGGCCAAGATGCTCGCTGCCAGGGTCAAGCCAATAGCGACGCCTGCCAGTTTTCCTGCTCGACCATAAGCCGCCGCCTGGAATACCGCGCTTACCAGGAAAAACGTCAGAATCGCTTCATAGACCGCTGCCGTCCAAACCGCGCCTTCTGTCAAAAAGCCGGTGGTCTGCCCATAATTGTAGGCATGATCGCCCAGGAATCCGGCGACCGCGGCATTGTCTTTAGGCAGAACCGCAACCAGCACCAGCGCCGCGATGATGCCGCCGGCAAACTGCGCCACCATAAAGATGAGCGATTTTCTTGCGTCCTGTTTGCCACCGATGAGCAAACCCAAAGTCACCGCCGGGTTGACCTGAGCGCCGGAAATGTGCCCGTAGGTGTAAACCAAGCTAAGCAAGATCAAACCATGTGCCAAAGCTGGCACAAGCACACCGAAGATCGGTGCCACTATAACAGCAGCTGAACCGACGAACACAAGTACAAAGGTACCAATTAGTTCGGCTAGCGTTTCGCGAAACATTTCATTATTCATATCCCCCCCCGAATTTTCCCGAAATCAGACAGACTACGATAGCAACCTCATTATAATTCGTGACGCTTCTATTGAGTACTTGGCTTTGCCTCTTCCTGGTCGCAGGAATCATTTACGTCTTTACAGTGTCCCATGCATCTGATAAAACTTCCTGAACCTGCTGTATTCGTGATAGACTTATTTGTGCCGAGCCAACATTCTCTATATGGGTGTCTATCTTTGGTAGCTCATGTAATAGGCCTGAGCCAAAACAGCGGTTGTCGAGCGATGCCCGACCTGTAACTTTGCAGGTTCGAGTCACTATGGCTACACGGTACAGTGGGTGTGTTCTAAATAGGCAGTGTACGTTCGCGTGCGCTGCCTTTCTTATTTGAACCAGCCTTCGCCGAAGACGCTGCCCATTAGACCGTGAAGCTTCGCCTGAATTGGAACAAGGGCAAACAAGCCTTCTTCCGTGGTGTAATCCTCGACATAATTGTAGTCCATGACACCAGTAGTTATGTTGTCTAGATCGATATCTTTGACAAAAAGCGCCAATTGAATGATTTCTCCTAATTCAAGTTTGGTATACAAGTTTTCACTCAGCGTATTCCACAGTTGCGGCGCTTGAATTATCAGCTTAGGTATCATTTCAAAATTTAGGACGCGATCGCGGATCGCATATAACACTTGCTGCTGGCGTTCGGCTCGACGCATATCGTTGTTGCCGTGCCGTGTACGGGCAAAGCGCAATGCATCATAGCCACCCAAGGTGTGTGTCCCAGCGGTAATAAGCAGCGGATCGTAGCCATAATTCATATCCGGATATTTGGGATCGTTAATTGTATAATCAATAGAAATCTCAATACCGCCGATGATGTCTACAATATCAATAAGCGCTTGAAAGTCCATCAGGACGTAGTTGTGAACGCGGATTCCAAAATTCCATTGTACGGTCTGTTGCAAGAGTAGCGGACCATATTCATAGCGCTGAGATTCGCCAACGGGCAGAGCAGTGTTTATTTTCAGACGGTTGGCGAAGCCGGGGACCTTAACCAGCAGGTCTCGCGGAATGCTAAGTACACCGATATGCTTTGTGCCTGGATTGATACTGACGAGCATCAAGCTGTCGGTACGGTAAGCCAAGCCGGTTTCTTCGGGACGTCGGTCCAGCCCGCCGACGATCACGGTGAAGCGCGAATCGCCGTCCCAGGGCACCAATTCGATAAGGCTGCCATCTTGCAAGGGTAGGACATCCACACCGACGACTCTGCCATCATCAATGTATTCGGTGCGGGCGTCAACAGGCGTCGGCAGTCGCGTGCTCAGGTCAGCGGTTGGGATCACTTCTTGCGAAACATGCGGCAATCGGACCAAGACCAGCATGCCGAGGATAACCAAGCCGAACACGGCGATCATTCCGCCGGCGATGACCACCCAAGCCCATTCGCTGCCGCGCCGGCCACCGCGAGCATTACGCCGGAGGCTGCGCTCTCTGACAAGTGAGGCTTTAGGCGGGGGCGGAACTCTAATCGGTTCCTGATTATATTGAGAGGGTGAATGTGTGGCTTTTGGACGACTCGGATCACTAGACTTTGCCGAGCGCTTCGCCCCTTGATTTGACATGGCGCTGTTGTGAGTGTCGAATCTATCGGACATGCGGCAACGATTCCGTTCGCTCGGCAAGCTATTATTTACTGAAAGTATAGGCAAGGTGTGAAAATGCGTCAACTGCGTTTGCTACGAGAGCCGGTTTTTAGTGATGGAGCCAGCAATATGGCCGTCGATTGTGCAATTCTGGATGCAGTTTCCCAAGGCGCTCAGGCCCCTACCTTGCGACTTTATGGCTGGGATCCGTTTTGCCTGTCACTAGGCTATGGGCAGCGCATTCGCGACGTGGATTTGCTGCAGTTGAGTGCAAAGGGCTGGCATTTGGTGCGACGCCCCACGGGAGGCAAAGCGATCTTGCATGGCGATGAACTCACCTACAGTTTGTGCCTCCCTTTGGATCATCCGCTGGCTACAGGCGGAGTAGTAGGCAGTTATCGGCAGATCGGCGGCGCAATTCTTCATGCGCTGCGGCATTTGGGTTTGCCGGTGCGTTCCGAACAACAAGCGGCGAGCCACCATAACCTGGAGACAGGCCCCGTCTGCTTTGAAGTGTCCTCGCATTATGAAATTACACTCGACGGACGAAAGTTGGTCGGCAGCGCTCAGATGCGGCGCAAGGCGGCCATCTTGCAGCATGGCACGATTCCTCTGATTGGCGATGTCGCGCGCATTTGTGACGTTCTCAGGTATGATTCGCCACAAGAACGAGAGCGGCAAAAGCTGCGAGTGCGTCAGCGGGCAATGGCGCTAGCCCAGGTTATGGAAGCAACGCCAACTTGGGAAGTTGTCGCAGATGCGGTGGAATACGGCTTTGCTCAAGAGCATGGCCTGGAGTTGTGCCAGGCAGAATTAACGGGCCAGGAGTTGAGGCAGCGGGACGCCTTGCTAGAGGAACGCTTTGCCAACCCCGCCTGGACGAGAAAACGATAAGTCACAAGCCTCTCCTCTTGCTTGACAGGAACGCGCCTCCAATCTAAGGTTATGGAATACCTGTTCTATAGGATGGCCGACTGATTATGGCGAAGCAGAATTCGCTTTTTGACAAGGAACCCTTGTCTGCGCAAGACATCAGCAAGCGCACATCACTTGCGGCCAGCTTGAAGCAATTCGAGCTATTCTTGGATGAGGGCGGCAAGTCCAAGCATACTCTTGCGGCATTCCACGCGGACATGATCTTGCTGGCGAGCTACAGCCATCCTGGCATGCCGATCGGGCATTACCAAACCCGGGACTTAAACGCCTTCCTGGATTGGATGGAAAACGAGCGCGGCGTTCCCTGCAGCCGCAAGACTTACGCCCGGCGCGTCACCACACTCAAGGTTTACTTCAAGTGGTTGCACAGTCTCGGCGCAATCGATGCTGATCCGGCGCTGGGTGTCCGCCAGCGTTCTGGGCCAGCGCCTTTGTCTGATGTATTGAATGAACCGCAGGTCAATCGATGTCACGCTGCCTCACAGTCCATGAGGCGTGGGAGCAATACCGATCACCGTCCGGCTTTCCTGTTCCGCCTGCTGCTTGAGACGGGGATAAAGAAGGCGGAAGCGGGCCGGCTTACGTTGCAGGATATAGATGTGAGCAATGCCAATCGGCCAGTCGTCTTTGTCCGCCATCGAGCCCGGGATGTCTACAAGGAGAGGCGTTTAGCCCTTTCCTCAAAGGCAAATGAAGCGTTGAAACTCTATCAGAACCAATATGATCTGACGGATACCCTATTTGATTGCACAACCCGCAATCTGGAATACATTCTGACGGACATCGGAAAGCAAGCTAAACTGTCCTTCAAGTTATCTTTTGAAGTGATGCGTTGGAGCGCGGCGCTACAAGATTTCCGCGGCGGAATTGAAGAAGAGCGAATACGTGAAAAGCTTGGGCTCAGCAAGGTCAGTTGGTACGAAACCGGTAACAAGATCAGAAGACTTTCGGCCGCGCTGGATCGAGCCGATAGTAGCGTAGCATCTTTAGAAGACGCGCAGCAATAATCCTGTTAGATATTCACCTTCCGGGAAAGTAAGCGCAACCGGATGGTCAGGTGCGGCGGACAAGTGACTGATTATCTGGGCTTGCCTGCCAGAATCGGCCAATGCCGAAAACACGATCTTTTGGAAGAGATCGCGACTGACCGCTCCCGAACAAGAAAAGGTCATCAGGTAGCCACCATCGCTGACCAACTTGAACGCGTTGAGATTCAAGTCTTTGTAACCTCGTGCCGCGCGCTGCACATGTCTTTTGTGCTGGGCGAACTTGGGTGGATCAATCACGACAATATCAAAGCGCTGTCCCTCGGCAAGGCAATAATGTAAATATTCGAAAGCGTCCGCTTGAATGAATTCCGGCTCGCTGATATTCGCCCTAGTATTGAAGCCATTGAGTGTGAAGTTTCGTTCCGCCAGTTCCAGTACGGCGCGAGACGAATCGACATTGACGATGTGCATAGGCAGACTCTTGAAAGCGGACATCGCGAAGCCGCCTGAATAGCTGAAAAGATTGAGCAACTTCAATCGCCTGTCGAAGTAGGCTAGCTCTTCAGTTACGAGTTCGGAAAGAATCTGCCGATTGAGGCGTTGGTCGAGATAAAAGCCTGTTTTGTGCCCGCGCTTGATATCTACGAAGAAATTCACTTCCTCGGCCACCACTACTGCTTCCGGTGCCGGACCGCCGAGCAAGACACCAGTCGCCGAAGGTATGCCTTCCAGCCGGCGCGAATCGATATCACTGCGTTCATAAACGTGCGCCGCTGCGAATTCTTCTTCTAAGAGACGAACAATATTGCCCTTATGCCGGTCTATGAAGCGTGTCTGTGCTTGCAGAACCCACCAGTCGCCATAGCGGTCAATCACCAGACCCGGAATGAAATCGTTCTCGGCGTTGATTGCTCGATATGCAATTTCGTGAGTATCGGCCGCGTCGCGGATATAGGTTGAGCGTAACCCGACCGCGCGGCTCAGTTTCCGTCGCCACCAGCCTTCGTCGATCGGCTCATCCGACCAAGTCATGATGCGGACTTGAATCTGCGATTTGGAATTCCAGTACCCGCGCGCCAGAAAGCGTTGCTTGTGGTCAAGCACGGTAACCAATTCACCATCGACGGCGTTTTCCGCACGGGCGATCGCGCCAGAGTAGATCCAGGGATGTTGCTGCCGTATCGGTTTCTCGCGTCCCGGCTTGACGATTACTTTGCCTTCGGGCATGATATTACTCCGCGATCAGCGCGCGCAATTCCGCCTCGCTGATGACGGGAACGCCAATCATTTTCGCTTTTTCTACCTTGCTGCCCGGCGAGTCACCGGCGACGACGTAACTGGTGTTCTTGCTGACACTGCCGGTTACTTTTCCTCCGTTTTCCTCCACCATAACCTTGATTTCGCCACGAGCTACGCTCATGCTTCCGGTAAGCACGAAGGTCTTGCCAGCAAGCACGGAGCCGACAAATGCCTTTTCTTCCGCCTGCATATTTACACCCGCGGTCTGCATTTTGGTGATCAGCTTTTGATGATGCGCAGCTGCAAACCAGTCGACGATATTCTGCACCAGAATGGGGCCCAACCCGTCCAGCGAATGCAAAGGCTTGGCCGCGACGATCAGGTCCTGCATCAGCGCTTCGATTTGGCAAAAACTGTCCGAGCTCAATGACAATGGTTTGAGAAATCGCAGCAAGCTCGCGCGCAAATCCTTGGCATCTTGAAAACGCGGGACTAGCTCAAGGTTGGGATGCATCAGGCGATGCGCGATTTTGCTGAGATCGTCAGATTGATTGAGGACGTCAACCAGCAACTTGCGCGTTTCTTCAACAAAGCGGCTTTCGCTTTTGGCGATGGATTGCGCCGTTTCCAGCAGATCTTGCATGGAGGCGAAGTTGTCTGTGATCAGCGTAGCGACAGTGGAGCCGACGCCATCGATACCCAACGATGCGAGCACTTGCGCGAATGATCTCGATTTAGCGTTTTCTATCGAATCGAGCAGATTTTCGACTTTCTTCTCGGCGAATCCTTCCAGCAGCAGCAAGGGCTCGGCTGTCAAGTAAAAGAGATCGGCTTCGTCTCGAATCAATCCCTCGGCAATGAGCACCTGTATCGTTTGTGGACCCATGCCTTCAATGTCCATTGCCCCGCGTGAAACGAAGAATTCCAGCGTTCGCAGCACGCGCTCGCTGCAGGTCGGATTGGGACAGAACCAGTCCACCGCGGCTTGCGGTTGAACGAGCTCAGTCTCACAGAAGGGACAGGTGACGGGCGGGAGAATGGGGGATTCGCTGCCATCACGAGAAGCGATCACCGGGCCAATAACGTAGGGGATCACATCGCCCGATCGCTTGATGATGACATGATCGCCGCGGCGGATATCGAGCGCTTCAACTTGATCGTAATTGTGCAGGCTGGCATTGGAAACGGTTACGCCGCTGATGAAAACGGGTTCGAGCTGCGCGGTAGGCGTGACCTTACCTGTGCGTCCCACGCTGACGGTGACATCAAGCAGTTGCGTGATCGCTTCTTCGGCCGGGAACTTATAGGCAATGGCTGCTCGCGGGTCTTTTCCCACAACACCCAATTCATGTGCCAGCGCCTGGTCGTCGATCTTGAGAACCAGTCCGTCGATTTCGAAAGGTAAGTCATTGCGCCTCGCCAGCCAGGCCGGGAGTTTCTCAATCGCCCCGTCCAGATTGGCGAATAGCTGGGCATCAGTGATGATATTGAAGCCCAAATTACGCAAAAGCTGGAGGCTTTCCCATTCCGTCTGCGCCTCAATCCCGCTGCTGTCCACGATGCCGTAAATGTAGGCGGTAAGTTTGCGCTTGGCTGTTTCGCGGCTGTCTTTCTGCTTGAGCGACCCAGAAGCGGTGTTGCGGGCGTTGACGTATGTTGGCAATCCCAGAACTGCCTGGTCCGCATTAAGCTCGGCAAAGCTGTCCTTGTGAAAAAGTATCTCGCCACGCACAACCAGCCGAGGTGGCGCGCTGACACCTTTATCTTGCACGGGAATGCGCAAAGGCACAGAACGAATGGTTTTGACGTTAGCGGTGACATCGTCGCCAGATTCGCCATTGCCACGAGTTGCCGCCCGGGTCAGCACACCGTCCTCGTAGGTGATGACTATAGCCAGTCCATCAAGTTTAGGCTGCAATATGTATTGCAATCCGGTGCCCGATGGCAGCAGTCGCAAGTTGCGTTCTTGCCAGGCGCGCAAATCCGCCTCATCGAAGGCATTTGCCAAACTCAAGATCGGCGCCGGATGGCGCACTTTGGGAAAGTCCGCCGACAAATCCGACCCCACCCGCTGCGTCGGTGAATCGGGCTGCGCATATTGCGGGTACTGTTCTTCGATATCTTGCAATTCGCGAAAAAGGTGATCGTATTCAGTATCAGTAACAAGCGCGTCGCTCAGCACATAATAGTGGTAGATATGCTGGTGAAGCAGTGAACTCAACTCGATTGCGCGTTTGCGTAGGTCCTGGCTCATGGTGCTGACTCGCTTCTACTGAACTACTCGCAAATAATTCGCCACCGCCCAACCCTGTACTTGAAACTGTGTATCTCGCACTTTCCACCAACTAAATCCGTCCGCTTCTTGTGGTCCGTCAATCACTTTATAGGCGGTGCCTTCGGCGGCTCGGAACAGGATCGTGCTGTCGGTAAGCCCCGGTTTGTTGCGGATGTTAAGCTCTTGTCCTCCTACTCCAGCGACCTCAACAGTGGCGCCGACAGTCAAAGACAAGGGCGTACTGGTTACGCTGACTGTCGGCAACACCGGGCCATCAATGGTCAAATTGTCCGATGGTTCCGCAGAGATGATGATCTCCACGCCACCCGCACCTGGATCCGCTGTCGCGTCGATTTCATCGCTGCTTGCTTGCGTCTGTGAAAAAGTATCTCTCGCGCTGACGACCTGGATGACTGGATCGCCTGCAGGCGCTGACTCGGCTGCGCGCTGGGCAACAATGATTGCCACGATTGCCACAGCCAATGCCAGTACCACCACGAACATCGCCGCCAATGACCAGCGGGGCAGGTAGAGCGGGTTCTGCGTCCGCCATTGAGAATTCGATAATTGCGCGCGATCGCCTGCCCTTGTTTTCGGACTGCTGGTTTCTCGACTGTGTTGCTGATATTCGGACATCTAGCTGCTTCGCCTATTGTTTGCTCTGGGCGATCCATTCGCTGAAGCGCGCGAAGGACCAGGTATTCACGACGTGGCGCGGTTCGACCCAGCCGCGCCGGGCATTCTTGATTCCAAAATCCATCAAGTCCAAGTGCGCTACCGAATGCGCATCGGTGTTTATCGCCAACATTACGCCGCTATCCCTCGCCAGTCTGGCGAGCTCCGGCTTGAGATCGAGGCGCAGCGGATTGGCATTGATTTCGAGAATAGTCCCGCAATCTTTGGCCGCTTGAATGACAGCATCCCAATCGGCATCAACTTCTTCCCGATTGGGGAACTGCCGTGCGGAGGGATGCCCAATCATCTTGACATAGGGATTGCGCAGGGCGCTGAGCAGTCTCATTGTGATCTGTTCACGTTTCTGTTGAAGACCGACATGCAAGGACGCAATAACGAAGTCCAATTGTTGCAGAATCTCGTCGGGATAATCCATGCTGCCATCTGCGCGAATGTCGATTTCACTGCCGGCCAGAACCTGGATGCTATCGCCCATCATGCCGTTAACCTGGCGCACTTCTTCGATTTGAGCCAGCAGGCGCTCGATGGAAAGCCCGTTGGCGATTCCCAGGCTACGTGAATGATCTGTAATGACAATATATTGGTGGCCCTGTTTGATGCATGCTTCCGCCATTTCGCGAATCGAATACTTGCCATCGCTATAAGTCGTGTGCATGTGCAAGTCGGCGACTATGTCCCTTCTGGTAATCAATTCAGAAAGTTGATGCGCTTGCGCGGCTTCGATTTCTCCGCTGTCTTCGCGCAATTCCGGCGGCACATATTGCAGTCCCAGTGTGGCATAAACCTTTTCTTCGCTGTCACAAAGTATCTTCTCTGCAGATTCGATTATCACTTTGTCTGTGCCGACCGGGCTCAACGCGTGTTCATTTAGGCTCCACCCTTGGTCCAGCGCAATCTGCCTCATCTTGACATTGTGTGCCAGGCTGCCGGTAAAATAATTGAGTGCCGTACCCCAACGCGCCTTTTCCAAAACGCGCACATCAACTTGCAGGCCGGAAAGCAACTCCACGGAACTCTTGGTGGGTCCGTGACCCAGGACGCGAGCAACGTTTTCCATATTGACGAACTTGTGCATGATCGGCCCGGAATCGTCGCTGGCAACTAGAATATCGACATCGCCGATTGTTTCGCGACCGCGCCGGATGCTGCCGGCCACCTCGCCTGCTTCCGCTTCCGGCAGTTGTAACAACAGGTCGAGAATTTGCTGCGCCGCTGGCAAGGCATCTCCAATTGATGCGCGGCCAGTTTGACGGGACAAAGCCTCGATACCGTCGAGAATCTTTTGCTGGCTCTTTTTGCCCATCCCGGGCAAGCCGGCCAACTTGTTATTGTCGGCGGCTCGTTGCAGTTGTTCGATATCGGTAATGTCCAGCTGCTCCCAAAAGAGCTTGGCCTTCTTGGGTCCTACACCGTTGATGTGCATGATATCAACCAAGCCGTCGGGTATCTCTGCTCTGAGGCGATTGTAGAATTCGAGTTCGCCAGTATCCAGCATTTCGTCGATTTTGGCCGCGATGACTTTTCCGATATTGCTCAAGTCGGTCAAGCCACCCTCGCCGGAAATGACGCGCAAATCGCGTGGCAAGGTGCGGATTGTCTCGGAAGCGCGGCGATACGACAAGACGCGGTGAATATTGTCTCCACGGATCTGCAACATATCGGCACAGCGTTCAAAAATGTTGGCGATTTCTCGGTTACTCAAACTCAATTCCGGCTCCTCTATTCCGCTAGATCATAGAACGCATATTCGACATTAGTATACCAAAAGTTGCCTTTCCCTCAAAGGCAGTTTGTGGTGACAGAAACTCGATGCTTGACAGTTCTATCCGGAGGCGTTAGCATGGCTGCAACTGAATATCTCAATAAAGACTGTGAACCAGAGTAGTACACATCATCGAGATGTAAAGAGAATCGCTGGTTGCTGTGAATGCGAGACATAGCGAGATGTGGAATGGACTGGGGAGTTGCGCGGGCGAAAGGGCGACTGAGTAGCCTGTGACGGCGAGCGTTCCGTAATCATGGCGCAGGATATCGACCCAGTGTCCGTATCCGTAGAGAGGTTCGCCTTTTTGGCGAATAATCAAGGTGGCACCGCGGGAACCCTTCTCGTCCTTGAATGGATGATTCGGGTTTTTTTGATTTTAGGGGAGATTTGCCATGCTCCAATTGAAGAGAGAAACGCGTACAGACATCAAACCTTCGCGCGAGGAGATGCATACACTCTTTCTCAAGGGTGATCACGTGCCCGTTTATCGCACGCTGCTTGCCGATCTTGAAACGCCTGTTTCGGTTTATATGAAGCTCAAGCAGGCGGGTAAGCCGGCTTTTCTGCTGGAAAGCGTCGAAGGTGGCGAACAAGTTGGCCGTTATTCCTTTATCGGAGTGAATCCCAAAGGAGTGCTGGTAGTCAAGGACGACCAGGTGCGCTTCCAGCGGGACGGACAGACGACGACTTATCCGCTAGCGCCGGGGCAAGATCCACTGCACGTCATAAAGAGTCAATTCGAAAGAGTGACACCGGTCGCCTTGGAAGGACTTCCGCGTCTGGTCGGTGGCGCGGTGGGCTATATGTCGTACGACATCGTGCGCTACTTCGAGGACTTGCCTACGACCGCGTCTGATGATCTACAAGTGCCCACAGTGGCCTTCATGATGCCGGATACCTTGGTGATTTTTGATCACGCCAAGCACCAATTGATCGTGCTGGCCAATGCACATAACAGCGACGATGATCCGAATGCGGCCTACGATCTCGCGCTGCAGAGTATTGATCAAGTTGTTGCTGCGATGGCGGATCCACTGCCGCACCAATCGCTCGTTACCGTCGAAGAAGCGCCACTTGGCGATCCGGTCTCCAATGTTGAACAGCATGTTCACGAAGACCGAGTGCGGCAGGCAAAAGAATACATTCGCGATGGCGATGCCTTCCAAATTGTGCTGGCACAGCGCTTTAGCCGACAAACATCGGCGACGCCATTGCAGATCTATCGCGCGCTGCGGGCTACCAATCCGTCGCCCTATATGTTCTTGCTAGAATTTAATGATGACTTGACCCTGGTAGGCGCCTCGCCCGAGATGCTTGTGCGGCTGGAGGATGGCATCGCGTTTAACCGTCCCCTGGCGGGAACGCGCAGGCGTGGTGTTGATGAACATGAGGACCTCGAGCTGGAGCGCGAGTTGCTGAACGATCCCAAGGAACGCGCTGAACATGTCATGTTGGTTGATCTGGGTCGCAACGATTTGGGACGGGTCTGCGACTACGGAACCGTTCAAGTCAAAAAAATGCTGTATGTCGAGCGCTACTCTCATGTCATGCACATCGTGAGCCAGATGGAAGGCAAACTGCGGGAAAACATGGACGCATTCGATTTGCTGCGGGCGACTTTCCCGGCAGGCACGCTGAGCGGCGCGCCGAAAGTACGCGCCATGGAGATCATCGAGGAATTGGAAGAAACGAGGCGCGGTCCCTACGGCGGGGCAGTCGGGTACTTTAGCTTTGACGGATCAATGGATATGTGCATTACGATACGCACGCTGCTAATGCAAAACGGGACGATCAGCGTTCAGGCCGGCGGCGGCATCGTCGCCGACAGCGATCCGACCGCGGAATACTTCGAGACGATCAACAAGGCCAAGGCGGTCTTTGAAGCGGTCAAATATGCGGAGCGCGGTTTGATGTAGTTGCGAAATCTATTGGCCGTCCAGCAAGACCTGGGCATAAACAAAAGGATACGATGATGATCCTGGTGATAGACAATTACGACAGCTTTACCTATAACATTGTGCAGGAGTTGGGAGAGTTGGGCGCGGAATTGACAGTCTTTCGCAACGACAAGATCACTGTCGACGAGGCCCGCAGTCTGAAGCCGGATCGTGTCGTCATCTCTCCTGGGCCTGGGTATCCCCGCGACGCGGGCATTTCGCTGGAGCTGATCCGCGAGTTGGGTGCAGAGATGCCGCTGCTAGGTATCTGCCTCGGTCATCAAGCGATAGGTGAAGCCTACGGCGGCAAGGTGGTTCACGCTCCCGAATTGATGCACGGTAAGACCAGCATGATTTATCATCAAGGCGACACCATTTTTGCGGAGATTCCCGATCCATTTGAAGCGACACGCTATCATAGCCTTATCGTCGAAGAAGCGAGTTTGCCTGATAGCTTGCAGATAACCGCACGCACCTCGTCTGGAGAAATCATGGGATTGCGGCACAAGCAGTATCCGGTTATCGGCGTTCAGTTTCATCCCGAAAGCATTTTGACCGGCTACGGCATGAAGATGTTGGAGAACTTTATGCACTACCAACCGATGCAAGAAATCGAACAATAGATTCAATAGGGGGACGGCAAATGATGGATATCCAGAGCGCAATCGACGGGCTGAGCCGTTACGCGCCTTTGCATACCGATGAAGCCGAATCGGTCATGAAGCAGATCATGAAAGGCGATGCCAGCGAGGCGCAGATCGGCGCCTACCTGATGGCGCTGCGCATGAAGGGCGAGACGATCGATGAGATTACGGGCAGCGCACGGGCTATGCGGCAAGCCGCGCGCAAGGTGCCCACCAATGTCAAAGTCGATCTGCTTGATACCTGCGGCACCGGCGGAGACAATTCCGGTACCTTCAATATTAGCACCACGGTCGCTTTTGTGGCGGCGGGTGCTGGTATACCAGTGGCGAAACACGGCAATCGAGCAGCGAGCAGCAAATGCGGCAGCGCGGATGTTTTGGCGGAACTGGGCGTTAATCTTGATCTAAGCCCGGAGCAGGTTGGCGAATGCATCGACGAGATTGGCATCGGCTTCTTGTTTGCCGTCAAGTTACACCCCGCCATGCGCCACGCCATCGGGCCGCGCCGGCAAATGGGTATCCGTACGATATTTAACATTCTGGGACCATTGACCAATCCTGCTGGGGCGCAGCGGCAACTGATGGGTGTTTTCGCTGCCGAATTGACCGACTTGCTGGCACAGGTATTGCGCGCATTGGGGACCAAATCGGCAATGGTAGTGAACGGCTATGGCGGTTTGGATGAGCTCACGACCACAGGACCGAACCGCATCAGTTATTTGCAGGAAGATGGCAGCATCAGCCATCTCGATATCGATCCTACCGAACTCGGATTCCACACCGGCCACTTATCGGACTTGAAGGGCGATGATGCGCCTACCAACGCGGCCATTCTGCGCAGCGTACTCAGCGGAGAAGCGACAGATGCCAAACGAGATGTGGTATTGCTCAACGCGGGCGCAGCGATAATGGCGGCCGGGCACGCTGCTTCGATTGCCGATGGCATCGCGATTGCGCGTGGGTCAATTGACAGCGGAAAAGCGATTGCCAAGCTTGACCGGTTGATCGAATACAGTAGAACTCTGGCCTCATGACAGCGCAGTTCGTCACCACGGACACGGTCCTGGACCGGATACTGGCGCGTAAAGTCGAGGAGCTTGCCGACCGCCGAGCCACTATGTCATTGGCGCGGATGAGGCGGCTGGCGGAAACGGCTGAGTATCCTCAGCGCGACATGATTAGAGCGTTGCGGCGAGACCGAGTTGCGCTGATCGCGGAAGTGAAGCGCGCCTCGCCAAGCAAAGGTGTCTTAAGCGAGGATTTCGCGCCGGTTATGTTTGCGGCCACCTATCAATACAATGGCGCGGCGGCGATTTCCGTATTGACCGATGAAGACTTCTTTCAGGGCAGCCTGGGTTATCTGTGTGCCGTGCGTGAAGCCGTAGAGATCCCGGTCTTGCGAAAGGACTTTATTATTGATGCTTATCAGGTGTATGAAGGGCGAGCGGCCGGGGCTGATACGATTTTGCTTATAGTGGCGGCATTATCTGATATTCAGCTGCATGATCTGCATGCCTTGATCAGCGACTTGGGAATGTCCGCCCTGGTGGAAGTGCACAACGAATATGAGATGGAGCGAGCGCTCGCGTCGAACGCTAAACTGATCGGCATTAACAACCGCGATTTGAAGACATTTGCTGTGGACCTGGGCACTACCGAGCGGCTGGCTGGCATGGTCGACGATGATGTCGTGCTGGTGGCGGAAAGCGGCATTCGTGATGCTGCCGATGTGAAAGCGATGGGTTCTTGTGGCGCGGATGCCATTCTTGTAGGTGAAGCTCTGGTGAAGTCGCCCGATAGGGTGGGCTTGTTGCGCGAATTGAGCGGTCACGGCGGACACGATGATTAGGGTCAAGATTTGTGGCATTCGCGGCTTTGAGAATGCGCTGATGGTTGCAGACGCGGGCGCGGATCTTTTGGGTCTGAATTTCTACCCCAAAACGCCGAGATATATCGAACCCTTGGCAGCCCGCGATTTGGTGAGCCGGCTGCGAGATCAGCTCGCAAGTCGCTGCCCAGTTCTGGTCGGTGTATTTGTCAATACACCGGCGGATCAAGTCCGAAAAGTTGTGGACTATGTCGGGCTGGATTGCGCGCAATTGAGCGGCGATGAGACCCTGGCGGCCGTGAAAGGCTTGCGCGGGTTGGCTTTCAAAGCGATTCGACCTAAAGATGTTGCAGCGGCTTTGGCGGATTCACAGAATTTTGCGGAATCGTTTCCTGAAGACAGCGCCTTTCCTTCAATTTTGGTGGATGCCTTTCATGCAAAGCTATATGGCGGAACGGGAGAGACCGCAAGCACAAGTGTGGCGCTGGCGGTTAGGGATGCTGTGCCCCGACTTATGCTGGCCGGAGGCTTGAATCCGCGGAACGTAGCCGAGCGCGCGCGGGCGATACAGCCTTGGGCTGTCGATGTGGCGAGCGGCGTTGAGGACGGTACGCCCGGACTAAAGGACGAGCGCAAAGTGCGGCAGTTCATCGCCGACGTAAGGGCTGCGAGCGAATGAGCGAATACTTCGATATTTTTGACGTAACGTTTGAACAAGTCGGATCCAAGCGGCGGGAGGATGTGCATCGTGACGGCGACTGGCATCAAGTCTTCCATTGTTGGGTGATCGGCCGCGAGCGCGATGGAGAGACTTTTGTTGTATTGCAGAAACGGACCGAGGACAAAGATATGTATCCCGGCAAAATCGACATAAGCGCTGCCGGGCATTTGGAAGCGGGCGAGACGGTGCGCGATGGCATTCGCGAATTGGAAGAGGAATTGGGCTTGCGCGTCCGATTTGAAGACTTGATTCCTCTAGGGCGTCGCATCGGCATTCAGCAGGAAAGTAGACTGCTGGATAGGCAGATTTGCCACGTCTTCTTCTACGAATGCGCTCGTCCCCTTGAAGCATATGATTATCAAAAAGACGAGATTTCCGGTTTGTTGAAGTTGCCGATAGCAGCGGGTTTGCGACTGCTTTCGGGAGAGCTGGATTCCGTATGCGTCGACGCGGTCGGCTTCGGGGTTGAGCGCGTAACGATAAGCGCCGAAGATTTTATTCACAGTGATGATAAATATACGTTTAGAGTGCTGATATTGGCGCGCCGTTATTTTGCCGGCGAAACAGATTTGCTGATTTGACACCATAGAGGATTGGCCTGATGACAGAGTTGTACATTCGAACCGATCTGACAGATTTGCCCGACGACCGTGGTTATTTCGGTGAATTTGGCGGGCGATTTGTGCCAGAAACGATAATTCCTGCCCTGGATGAATTAGAACTTGCCTATGCCGAGGCGCTTGCCGATCCAGAATTTCACCGGGAGCTCGGTCATCTGCAGCGCACGTATACCGGCCGCCCAACACCGATCAGCTATGCCCGCCGGATGAGCGAAGCGCTGGGTGGCGCGCAGATTTATCTAAAGCGCGAGGATCTGGCGCATACCGGGGCGCATAAAATCAACAACGCCTTGGGCCAGGGACTATTGGCAAAGCGAATGGGCAAAGGCCGCATTATCGCCGAAACCGGCGCCGGGCAACATGGCGTCGGCGCGGCAACCGCCATGGCGCTTTTGGGTATGGAATGTCACGTTTATATGGGCACGGTGGACATCGCTCGCCAGCAACCGAATGTCTTCCGTATGAGGCTGCTGGGTGCCGAAGTGATAGCGGTGGAAAGTGGTAGCCGCACACTCAAAGATGCCATCAACGAGGCCATGCGCGATTGGGTGACAAATGTGGAGTCGACATTTTATCTTCTGGGTTCGGCGCTGGGTCCGCATCCCTATCCGATGATGGTGCGCGATTTCCAGAGCGTCATTGGGATTGAAGCGCGTGAGCAGATCCAGGAATTGACGGGCCAACTGCCAGACGCCTGCGTAGCTTGCGTCGGTGGCGGCAGCAACGCTATCGGACTGTTCCATGCGTTCCGGGACGACCACGGCACGGAGTTGATCGGTGTGGAAGCCGGCGGTCATGGTATAGAAAGCCGGGAACATGCCGCGCGCTTTGCCGATTTGGATATCAGTCGTCCGGGAATCTTGCATGGGACACGCTCATACGTGATGCAGAACGATGACGGGCAGATCATGGAAACACACAGTATTTCCGCCGGCCTGGATTATCCTTCGGTCGGTCCGGAGCATGCGCATTTAAGGCAGATAGAACGCGCCTACTATACGACGGCGACCGATGATGAAGCGCTGGAAGCTTTTCAAGTATTGAGCAAGTTGGAAGGCATCATTCCGGCTTTGGAAAGTTCGCATGCCGTAGCGGAAGCGATCAAACGCGCGCCGACCATGCCCAAAGACAGTGTTCTGCTGGTCAATCTTTCGGGACGTGGCGATAAAGACCTTGATACAGTCATAGGTATCCTCGGCGAATAATGATTGAGTTTGAACGGAGTAAGAATCTGACATGATGCAATCTCGCGAGAAACATGGGCTGGCTGCTCTGGAAGCCATGTTCGCTACGGCCAAGTCACAAGGGCGTGCGGCGTTTATGCCTTATTTCCCCATCGGATATCCCAGCTACGAGGAATCTCTGCAAGCTTTAGAAGCGATGGCGGATGCGGGCGTCGATGGTTTCGAAATTGGCATCTCGTTCAGCGATCCCATCGCTGATGGACCGACGATTCAAGCAGCCACGCAAATCGCCTTGGAAAACGGGACAACCGTGCGCAATTGCCTCGAAGCCGTGCGTCAATTACGTGACAAAGGCATCAACCAGCCGATGTTGATGATGGGCTACGCTAATCCACTGGTCGCATACGGAACCGATCAATTTGTCCGGGACGCGCGAGAAGCGGGCGCCGATGGCTTGATTGTGCCGGATTTGCCGCCGGAAGAAGCGGCCATGTTCGCCGGCAGTTGCGCGCGAGAGGGATTGGCGCTGATTTTCATGCTGGCGCCGACCAGCAACGATCGTCGCATCAAGGTGGCGACGAGACACGCCACCGGCTTCCTTTATGTGGTGTCGCTGACGGGGATCACCGGCGCGCGGACGGAACTGCCGTCCTATCTAACCGGATTCATCGGTCGCTTGCGTTCGCGCACGGACATGCCGCTTGTCTTGGGGTTTGGCATCGGCACGCCGGAACATGCTAGACAGGTGAGCAAATTGATGGACGGCTTCATCGTTGGCTCCGCTCTGGTGCGGGCTGGTGGCGAGAGTGTTGCTGCGGTGCGAGAGTTGGCGAGCGCGATGCGTTTGGCAATTGGCTGAGACTGAAATGCGTTATCCATTCAGAAAAGTCTAGTGCTGAGTCATAAGGAAATGTGAAGTATGCGTACCCCGATCAGTCTCGCAGTTTTGCTTTTGGTACTTTCGCTCTCTCTGCCGGCGCTGACCCAAAGTGAGCGCGGGGGCGATATACTCAATGAAATCACAATAACGGCGATCAATCGTACTTACGTTTTGAGCGAACCTCGCGGCGATGCTGAGTTCATTCGCAGCTTTGAGTTGGGCGCAGACGAAAGCGCATTCGGTCACGACGCCGATGGCATCTGGCTGCGGATTCTTGATGGTTGGGTGCTTGCAGAGTTGTTCGAGACCACGTACAACATCAGTCTCCTTCCGGATACGACCCATAGTATCACGGGTACGCTGTTATCTGCAGCAAGTTTGTACGACGGTCCCAGCACAAGGTGGTTCGAGATTGTTGGCGAGATAGAAACTGGCGCAAATGCTATCGTCATCGGGCGCAACGAAGACGGTACCTGGCTGCAATTGCCTTGGGGTTGGGTTGAAGCGAATGCGGTCGATACGGATGGCGACATTTTTTTGTTGCCGGCTGCTCCGTCAGGGGTCATCATCACAGCAAAATGGCGGACCTTCATCTTGAGCGCGCCGGCGTTGAGCGCGGATTTCATAGATGTATTCGAGGCGGGTCAAGAAGCGCTGTCCATCGATCGTAACGGAGACGGGAAATGGTTGGAGATATCGAAGGGGTGGTTGCCTGCTGAGGCGGTGGCCGTCGACGGAGCGGTCCTACGATTGCCGCTCTCCGGAGAAGGTATTCCCCTAACCCTAGTTCGACCCATTTCAAGCAAGGTTGCTCCTGGTCCCGGCACCAGAAGAATCCACGGTTATGGAATTAACGAAGTGGTGTATGCCATTGGTCGAGACAGTGCCGGATTCTGGCTGCAACTTTTCAATGGTTGGATCTACGTAGGTACTCCAAGCAAACATGGACAATTAGTAAAGGCAGATGGCGACGTCATGGCTTTGCCGGTCACAACATCGTTTGAGACACGCAGATCCGCGAAAACACCGACACCCGCTCCTGAATCGAATTTAGCTGTTAGTTTGGATGCCAGAACAATAAGAACTCTAGTAATTCGACACTCCGAAGACGTTCGTATCCTCAATTTCGAAATCACCGATCGTGATACGAAATTCGAATACGACCTAAGGCCTTGGCCCTTTGTTCCCAACGAACAGATTGCCAACGAAGTCGCTTTCAAGATCATCTGCGCGATTCGTAATGGACAGAACATACCGAATACGATAAAGTTGATCGGGCAGAGTCACTTCAAGAGTGAAATCGGGCGCAAGTTTACCTCGCCGAGCGTTGAGATTCACATCAGCGCGAGCAATGCCAATCGCATTGTTTGCAGCGGAAACAGCGCAACCGACATCAACTGGCGGAGCATCGCATCGCTTTACAAATCGTTTCCGATTCCAAGAGGCGCGAAGGTCGATTATGACTAAGGGTACACTGGATACAGCAACATTGTTCAGCTATTATTACTTCCCAAATTGCATAGACCATTTTGGGGTGTTTCGCGCTGGCAACTGATTTTCGAGCCAATTCACGACAATAATCGAGGCGCAGAGTGAAATACTCAGCGCCTTTTTTGTTTGAAAGGGAGAGTGCGATTGATGATTAGAGGAGTGCGCGGCGCTATTACAGTAGACGCCAATTCGGCGGATGCTATTCTGGGCGGGACGCAGGAGCTCTTGACCGCCATGATTGCCATCAATCTTATTGCCGAGGACGAAGTTGCGAGCATTCTCTTCACCGCCACGCCGGAACTCACTGCTGCTTATCCTGCCAAATCGGCGCGCATGATCGGCTGGACGCGCACAGCCTTGATGGGATTCGTCGAAGCGGATATCGATGACGGGTTGCCAATGTGCATTCGCGTGCTGATTCACTGGAATACCGACAAAGCGCTTGAGGAAATCCAGCATGTATTCCTGCGCGATGCCATTCGCTTGCGGCCGGATCTGAAATTGGATGGCGGAGCTGGAGAAGCATAATGTCAAACGGATTCCGAGCGCGACATCTTTCGATCGTCGGCATGGGCCTGATGGGTGGCTCGCTGGCACTGGCGCTACGTGATCATGTCGAGCATATCACTGGCATCGATCAAAGTGAATCGGCACGGTCTTATGCCCTGGATCACGGATTCGTCGATTGCGCGACAGACAACCTTTTCGCCGGAGTCAATCATGCCGATGCGGTTATCTTGGCAGCGCCTGTGGGTGTGATCGTAGAAATGCTCAAGATGCGCATAGGATCTTATTTGCGTTCGAATACGCTTCTGGTAGATATCGGCAGTACCAAACAAGATATTGTAGACGCCATGGCAAACTTGCCGATCGGCGTCAATGCCATCGGTGGACATCCCATGACGGGCAAGGAAAATGGTGGCATCGGGGAATCCGACGCGGCGCTCTATCGAAATAGACCCTTCGTGCTCTGCCCATCACGGCGGACGACGCCGGCCGCTCGCTTGCGCGCCATCTCGCTGGTGGAGACGCTAGGCGCGCTGCCGATAGAAATGGATGCGGAACGTCATGATCAGATTGTCGCCGGCATCAGTCATTTGCCCTATCTTCTTAGCACGACCTTGGTGGCGACTATCGCCAATCAGGCAAGCAATGACACGGCATATTGGGAGCTGGCGGCGGGAGGCTTCCGCGATACCAGCCGGCTGGCGGCGAGCGATGTGACCATGATGGGCGATATTTTGAGCACCAATACCAAAGCTGTCGCCACCCTGTTGGCACAATTCCGCATGCAATTGGCGATGCTGGAAACCATGCTGATCGCGGGAGATGATAAGCGACTGAGCGAATCACTGCAGCCGATACGTCGGGCACGCAAAGAATGGGCGGAAAATTATGAACAAAGACGTTAGACACCAACAGTTCAATGTTTCATCTGGGGGCAATTTGCTTGGCAGCACGACAGTTCCCAGCGACAAGTCGCTCTCGCACCGCGCGGTAATGTTGGCATCAATCGCCGAGGGAAAATCTGAGATACGCAATTGGCTGGCAGCGGGAGATACTGAAGCGACGCTAGGCGCGATGGCTAGTCTGGGTGCGCAGATCAAGCGTCACGATGCCGATACCTTAACCATTCAAGGTGGCGAATTGCGCGTGGCTGGGCAGCCGCTGAATCTGAAGAACGCGGGTACTGGCATTCGCCTCCTGGCGGGAATCATGGCCGGTCAGCCTTTTCCCAGTGTATTAGATGGAAGTGAGCAATTGCGCCGGCGACCGATGAAACGGATTGCCGATCCGCTGCGACAGATGGGTGCTGACATTAGTTCACAAGGTGGCTGTTGTCCGCTAACTATTCGACCAGCGCGGCTGCAGGGCATGACCTACAATATGCCGGTTGCCAGTGGCCAGGTGAAAAGCGCGATTTTGCTGGCGGGCCTGTTCGCAGAAGGCCCGACCACGGTCGTTCAACCGGGTCCAGCACGCGATCATACCGAGCGCATGTTGCGCGCGCTGGGAGTCGACCTTGTCGTGGACGAGGAGAATCACAACAAAATCACAGTCCATCCGCAGCAACAGCTCAAGCCTTTTGATTTGACGATATCGGGCGATTTCTCCTCGGCGGCATTTCTCATAGTAGCTGGCTTGTTGGCGCCGGATAGCGATCTAACTATTAGCGGGGTTAATCTCAATCCGACGCGCACCGGCTTGCTGGATGTGCTTGAAAACATGGATGCCGACATGAGCATCACCTATCGTGATATTCAAGCTGGCGAACCGGTTGGCGAAATTCAGATCAAGACCAGTGAGCTTAAAGCGGTCGAGATCAGCGGCGCAACAGTTGTACGCATGATTGATGAGTTTCCTATTTTGATGGTGGCCGCCTTAAAGGCACAAGGCGAAACGATCGTGCGTGATGCGCGTGAGCTACGTGTCAAAGAAACAGATCGAATCGCTGTTATGGCTCAGGAGTTACGAAAGATGGGCGCAGTAATTGACGAGCGCGAAGACGGTTTCAGAATCGTTGGCCCACAGCAATTGTTTGGCGCGACGGTGGATGGCCATGACGACCATCGCATCGCCATGAGCCTGACAATTGCCGGCTTGATCGCGACGGGAGAAACCGCGGTCACTGATGCAGCCTGCGTTGGCGATTCCTTTCCCGGATTCGCCGAAACGCTCATCAGTTGCGGAGCTGAGCTCACGCCAGCATAGAGGCGGCGCGGAAGAATCGGTCACTTAACGGGAACAACGCCAATGGAGACAAAACGGGTCGGCGTGATCGGCTTTCCGGTGGAACATAGCTTGAGTCCGATTATGCACAATGCGGCTTTTGCTGCCTTGGGCATGGCTGACTGGCAATATGATGCGATGGCGATCCCACCGGATATCTTGCGCTACGGCATCCGCGAGCCCAAGAATCATGGCTATATCGGAATCAACGTCACCGTGCCACACAAAGAAACCATCATGGAATTCGTGCGACCCGACGAAAAGGCTCGTGCGATTGGCGCCGTCAATACCATCGATTTTCGCAGCAATGTTGGTACAAATACCGATGCCGACGGTTTCATCGAGGACTTGCGCGCGAACGATGTCGCACTCGCGGGTCAGCGCATATTGGTCCTGGGCGCAGGAGGTGCCGCGCGAGCTGCAGTTTACGGATTGGCGCGCGCCGGCGCAGAGGTGGCGATCGTTAACCGTACCATGCTGCGCGCGGAAAAACTGGTCGCGCATCTGGAAGCCAGCGCCGGTATACATGGTGTCGCCGTCATGACCTTGGATCAAGCGGCTGATTGGGGCATGCGCTTGATCGTGAATTGTACATCGGTGGGCTTGCATCCTCACATTAAGCAGTCGCCCTGGATCCATGGTGTGCCCTTTCCCGATGCTGTGACGGTGTATGATATGGTTTATCGACCGGCCAACACGGCGTTCATGCAGCAATGTGTCGCTCATGGCGGTCGCGCAATCGGCGGTTTGGGAATGCTGGCGCGTCAAGGCGCTATCGCCTTTGAACTTTGGACGGGAGTCGCGCCTCCTGTAGACGTGATGATTGCTGCGTTACAATCCGCGCTGGAGAAGGCGGAGAGCAGTTGAACGACGGTGCGCGTGCCGAGCTAGCTGTATTTGCACAATCAAAGCGTCAGTGGCCAGACGCGATTGGCGCCTCGAAGAGTAAATCGCACTGAGTGCACAAGGACGGATTAGAGATGCCGATAAGATTTTTTACCGCTGGAGAAAGTCACGGTCCCGGCCTCACCGCAATCCTGGAGGGGATGCCGGCTGGTTTGCCCTTGTCGGTCGAAGATATCAACATCGACTTGCGGCGGCGGCAAAAAGGCTACGGTTCCGGCGGACGCATGCAGATCGAAAAGGACAAGATTGTCATCACCTCCGGTGTGATGAACGGCATGACAACCGGCGCGCCTATCGCCCTGCATGTGCAGAATCGCGATTTCAAGAGCTGGAAGGAACGCGATATCGCGCCTATTACAACGCCACGGCCGGGACACGCGGATCTCACTGGCGCGGTCAAGTATGGCTATCGGGAGTTGCGCTTGTCGCTGGAACGGGCGAGCGCGCGCGAGACCACAATGCGTGTGGCGATCGGAGCCATTTGCAAGCGATTCCTCAAAGAATTTGCAGTCTCGATCGATGGTTATGTATCACAGATCGGCAATGTCAAAGCAGATCTTTCGACCATGTCCCTGGATGATCGGATCGCGCACAACGAGGACAACGATGTGCGTTGCCCGGACGCCGCGGCCGCGCAAAAAATGCACGAGCTGATCCGCCAGGTCAAAATCGATCAGGATACTCTCGGTGGTGTGTTCGAGGTGGTGGCTCGGGGTGTGCCGCCCGGGCTTGGCTCTCATGTGCACTTTGACCGCAAACTGGATGGTAAGCTGGTCGGCGCGATGGTCAGCATTCAAGCGATGAAGGGTGCGGAAATCGGCACCGGCTTCGAAAATGCCGGCAAAACAGGATCGCAGGTGCATGACGAAATCGTCATCGACGATGCGGGCAGGCTGTCGCGCAGGACCAATCGCGCGGGCGGATTGGAGGGCGGGATTACCACCGGCGAACCGATTGTCGTGCGCATAGCGATGAAACCGATATCGACTATGCTGCGTGGCGCCGGGTCCGTGGACCTGGCAAGTGGCGAAACCAATATGACTGTGTACGAGCGCAGCGACTTTTGCGCATTGCCGCGTGCCGTTCCCGTTGGCGAGGCGATGATGGCCATAGTATTGGCGGACGTGCTGATGGAGAAGTTGGGCGGCGACAGTTTGGAAGAGATGAAACCTCGCTTCCGATCATTGCGCCGCAATCGACTTGAAGATCTGCCGATGGATAATGTCGGCTGGCGATTTGGATACGATGTATGAGCGTTCCCGGAAATATCGTCATCACCGGCTTTATGGGCACCGGAAAATCCACAGTTGGCGAGATCGTAGCAGAGCGGCTAGGTCGGCAATTCGTGGATATGGACGCTGTGATTGAGGCGCGCTCTGGCATCACCATAGCGCGAATCTTCGCCGAACAGGGTGAAACCTCCTTCCGCGCCATTGAACGCGACCTGGCGCATGAATTGGCCTTGCAGTCTGATCTGGTAATCGCGACCGGTGGCGGCACCTTGGTGCAGCAGGACTTGCGCGAAGTAATGGGTCGCGCGGGAACCTTGATTTGCTTAAACGCTAGCAACGACGAGATCCGCGACAGACTGGCCGATACCGCTGGCCGTCCCCTGGCGCCCTCATGGCAAACGCTGCTGGAAGAAAGAGAGGCTGCTTACGCGCTTATAGACACACAGGTGGATACAAACAACAGATCTCCCGACGCTATCGCCGACGAAATTGTCGTCTTGTCCACGCAGCGGATTCATGTCAAGACACCTGCAGCTGAAGGCTATGACATTTGGATAAGCCCTGGCATCTTGCAAGATCTCGGGCAGCATTTGGATCGGTTAGGCTTGTGTAACCATGTTGTCATCGTTAGCAACGATACTGTAGCGCCGATTTATGGAGAAAGCCTTGCGCGCCGGCTCCCGAACGCCGATATGATCGTTGTCCCGGACGGCGAAGCGTACAAGAACCTGAAAACGGTCGGGCAGATTTACGACGATATGCTGGCTCTGGGTGCGGACCGCAACACCACGCTCGTCGCGCTGGGTGGTGGAGTCATCGGCGATACGGCCGGTTATGCCGCAGCAACTTTTATGCGTGGGATCCCATTGCTGCAGATTCCCACGACCTTGCTATCGATGGTGGATTCGAGTGTCGGTGGCAAAGTCGGGGTGGATCTGCCACAGGGCAAGAATCTGATCGGCGCTTTCAAGCAGCCACACGCCGTTTTGATAGACACTGAAGTGCTGGCTACATTGCCCGCTGAACAGTGGCGCTGTGGCATGGCGGAGGTCATCAAACATGGTTTGATCGCGCGGCCTGCGCTTCTGAATCCCGATAGATGGTCGCGGGAAATCGCGGTCGAATTGGTGCGCGAGGCGGTGCAAGTCAAGGTGGAAGTGGTGGAGCAGGACCCCTTTGAACATGGTATCCGCGCGCATTTGAACCTGGGACATACCTTTGGCCACGCGATAGAGCGAGTTACCGACTACCGTGTACCTCACGGGGAAGCGGTTGCTATTGGCCTCGTCAAGGCGGCTAAGTTATCGCGCAGAATGGGAATGATTGACGACTGTTTGGTCAACGAGATAAAGTCCAGCCTAGAGCAAATCGGATTACCCGTGGACATTCGCCTGGATCCCGAAGAATGGTACGCCGCGATGTCTACCGACAAGAAATGGCGCGCGGGTAAGTCTCGCTTTGTGCTGCTCTCAGAGTTGGGCGAAGCAGCCATAGTCGAGGGATTGCCCAAAGAAGATGTCTTAGCTGTTCTGTGAGGGAAGGCCTGCTTAGTTATGACAAAACATATTCTGTTGTTGCATGGACCTAACTTGAATTTACTGGGCAGCCGACAGCCAGAGATTTACGGCAGTGTGAGCCTGGATGACGTCAACGCTGCTGTCGCGCAGCACGCCGCTTCTTTTCAAGCTGAAGTACGATGTCGGCAATCGAATCACGAAGGCAAGTTAATTGATTACTTGCATGAATCGCGTGACTGGGCGGACGGAGTGGTATTCAATGCAGGCGCATATACTCACACATCGTTTGCCTTGCGCGACGCTATCACTGCGATCGAGTTGCCTGTCATTGAGGTCCACATGTCTAACGTCCACGGACGTGAATCTTTTCGCCACAAGTCGCTAATTGCCGGCGCATGTTTGGGTCAGATTGCCGGATTCGGTTGGCATAGTTATTTGCTCGCGGTCGATGCCTTGTTGCGCAGATGGCAATTGCAGTCAGATTAACTGGTCAAAGAAAATAAATCTTGGTCAAGATATTTTGGCTATCTCGCCAATTCTCACGGTCGATTGAGACGCGTATACTTGGCAGACATCATTGGAATCTGAGATGGGCTGGATGAATCATGGTCACAGAAACTGAAGTCTTGCAGACTGTGCAAGAAGAGCGCGTGAAATTTGTCTCGCTTTGGTTCACCGATATCACCGGCCTGGTCAAAAGCATCATGATCCCCGCGCAGGAACTGGAGAATGTGCTGGAAAACGGTTCACATTTTGATGGTTCTGCCATTGAAGGTTTCGCCCGCGTTGCGGAAAGTGATATGGTGCTTGTACCGGATTTGTCCAGTTTCATCATCCTGCCTTGGTCCGTTGGCGAAAACAAAACCGCCCGGCTGATCTGTTCAATCTGCACGCAGAATGGCGATCCATTCATCGGAGATCCTCGCAACCTGTTAATTAAGGTTTTGGATCAGGCGCGCGAGATGCGCTTCAACTTCAAGACCGGCATGGAACTGGAGTTTTTTCTATTCCCGCTCAATGAAAATGGCGAACCGCAGGTTGCTTCGAATCAAGATATTTCCGGCTATTTTGATATCTCTGTTGACCCTATCCAGTCCATAAGCCAGGCCATGCTGACGGTACTGGGCGCGATTGGCATTCGAGTGGATTCTACGCACTCTGAGACCGGTAACGGCCAGCACGAGATTGACTTTCAATATGACGATGCGCTGCGTTCGGCAGACAACGTCCTGACTGCTCGCATCGCCCTCAAAACCATCGCAAAGCAGTCCAGTTATTATTGCACATTCATGCCCCGTCCCCATGTTGACTTACCGGGATCCGGCATGCACACGCACCAAAGTCTTCACGATTCCCCCACCGGTGTCAACCTGTTCGCCGATACAGACAGTGAATATGGTTTGTCCGAAACCGCCAGGTACTTCTTGGCAGGCCAGTTGGAACATGCGCGAGCGATGTGCGCTGTATTGGCTCCGCTGGTCAACTCGTACAAGCGGCTAGGAACCAGTTTCGAGGCGCCCGTAAATGTCACCTGGGCGCATGTCAATCGTAATGCTTTGATCCGCGTGCCCAGCACTGCACCCGGAAAAGAATTTCACACACGCCTGGAATTGCGTTGCCCCGATCCGACAGCAAATCCCTACCTGGCAATGGCGGTCATGCTACAAGCCGGGCTTGATGGCATTCGTCACAAGATGCCCTTGCCCGATCCTCTGGAAGAGACGCTAATGCGCCGCGATCAAGGCAGGATGCGCCGATTAGAGGTTTTGCCGCAATCCCTCGACGAAGCGCTGGACGCTCTCAATAGCGATGACGTGATCCTGTCGGCGTTGGGTCCATACGTGAGCGACCGCTACATTGCGGCCAAGCGACACGAATGCGCCGAATACAATCGTCAAGTGACGACCTGGGAATTACGGCGTTATCTCAGCCGCTTTTGACGGTTAACTCGTGGATTGCCATCAGCGCCGCCATTGATTCCCTTTGGTCGACAACGATGGTGATGCTGCAGTTGGATGGACCCGTGGCTACGCCATAAATCGGAATATCGCCAAGCTTTTCCAGCACAGTTGCCAGCAAGCGCGGCGCTCGATTTAGACCGTGACCGATGCCTGTCACCATCGAGATCGTTTCGATTTTCCACGGCATCTTTTCCGGGTGTTCCGCCATTTTGTCTTTCATTGCGCGCTGCAAGCGATCAACGCCATCAACGCCAATACTGGTAGGTATCACCAGGCAGAGAAAACTGCTGTTGGAAGATTGTGACGCAATCATCACTTCAGTGCGCATTCCCAGTGTCTTGAATAATGTATTGCCCACCATTTTTGTGATACCGGCCATTGATCCGCTGCTTGGGCGAGATAGCGCCAAACCTTGAATTGATGTCACTGCTTTGATCATGGGGCGACCGTCGTTTGCTCCGCAAGTGACAAGCGTGCCTGTTTTTTGCGGTTTGAAGACATTCTTGATTCGCAGAGGAACGGCCTTTCCGGCCAGGGGCGCGATCATTTTGGCGTGGAGAATCCTGGCGCCGAAGTATGCCAATTCCGCCGCTTCAACGTAGTCGAGCACAGGTATGACGTGCGCATGTGGCACTTCACCCGGATCGGCGGACATCATGCCATCGACATCGGTCCAAATCCAAAGCTCATCCGCGTTAATCAATGCGCTAAGAACTGATGCCGTGTAGTCGGTTCCACCGCGTCCCAATGTCGTTGTTGCGCCGGCTTCCGTGGCGCCGATAAAACCAGTAATTACAGGTACGATTCCGCGCTCTAGCATAGGCACGAGCAGGGCGTCAACATGACGGGTAGTCAGGGATAAGATAGGGTTGGCGTTTCCGTGCACTTCATCTGTGATCAGAAGATCTGTGCCATCGACCGCGATGCCGCGGACATCGTTTTGCCGCAACAAGGCAGCGATTATGCGCGCAGACAATCGTTCGCCGACGGCGACAACAGCATCGCTCATATTTGGCGTCAATTCATCGTCAAGAATGTTGGCGACCCTTTGGCATTGATCGAGCATGTCATAAAGCAATTGATCTATGTCGGCTTTCAACGCGTTGCGCTCGGTCGCTTCAAAGGGCAGTTGGTCTATTAGCGCCAGGTGGCGAGTACGCAATGTGGCGGCTATGCGTCGGTAACCACGTCGGTTGGAAACCCGAGCCAGCTGTGCCGCTTCCAGAAGCATATCGGTCACGCCTTCCAAAGCCGAAGCTATGATCAAGACGCGATCCCAACGCTCGTGCTCGTAAATGATGATGCTCAATACCTGGGAAAGCGCAGCGGCCGTTCCCAGCGAAGCACCACCAAATTTCATCGCTAAAGTGCGCATGTGTCCCTCACTTGCTCGTAGTGTCGGGACCCTGTCAGGCAGGGATATTCGTAACAGGAAGCTTGTGGAACGCCTTCAATTCTAGCAATTTTCCTTCGACAATGACAACTCGGACATCCCAAAGCAACGCGGTCGATATTGCTTTTGATGCCGTTTTCAAGTAGATTTGTAAAGGTTCGCAATTTGGTATTCGCGATCGTTCGTAGACTCCTGCAAGTTATGAGGTGAATTGCGAACCGGCATAAGATGAAAGCGAAACTTTATGACGACCTTACTCGCGGAACAGACCGGTCTTGTGGCTGGTGTGCGGTTTCAAAAAATCGGCAAGCTATATCATTTTGATTATTCTTCCTATCCTAAATTGAAGCAGGGAGATTTCGTCATCGTCGATACCTTGCGTGGGCGACAGATGGGGCAGGTAATGAGCTTCACTATACCCGATAGCGCTCGCTCGGCACGCAAGATTCTTCGACAAGCCACTCCACGTGATCTGGTGCTGCGGCAGCATTGGGAAGCAAAGCAAGAAGATGCGCTGGACCTGTGCCGAGAAACGGCTTCCAACTTGCGGCGACTATCCGGTGTCAAGTTTGTGGGCGCGCAATACAACTACGATGGTACTGTCATCACCTTTCTATTCAGTGCCGAGCAACAAATTGATACCACGGTATTAAAGAAACGCTTGCAGCGCAAGATAAAGGCACGCGTAGAAATGCGGCAAATCGGTCCGCGCGATGTTGCCAAGTTGCTGGGTGGATTTGGTGCCTGTGGAGAGACGCGTTGTTGCAGCACATTCTTGACTGACTTCAGCCCGATATCCATAAAGATGGCCAAGGCGCAGGGTGTATCCCTCAATCCCTCGGAGATCACGGGCATGTGTGGCCGGTTGCGCTGCTGCCTTGTCTACGAATACGAGCAATATGTTGAAGCGCGCAAGAAACTTCCACGTCGTAACAAGCGCGTCGGCACACCATTTGGTGAAGCGCGCGTGATTGACCAGCTCCCGTTGCGCGACGCCGTCATGGTGGATTTAGGTGAAGGCGTCCGCAAAGTAGTCGAGCGGGAAGAAATCATCCCGCTGGAAGAATTTCATAAATTGGCGGAGAAAGCGCATTCACCCTGCGACAAGCATGGAGACGGCAGCTGTGAATGTGGCAAGCCAGTCGGGCAAAGGCAGGCTGACATTGTCGTCGCTAAACAGGCACAGCCCAAAGGGGAAAAGACGCCCGATGCAAAGCCCGAAGATACGCCACGAAGGCGTCGATCAAGACGTACCCGCGGAAAACCGTCCGAACAGTCCCGCAATACCGAACGTAGGCGTGGCAGACTCGGCGGACGTCGGCGCAAGAATTCTCCCGACGAAGCAACGAATAAAGATGATTGAAGCCGCGTGACGGAATACAACAATGAGCGACAATGACAACGGACGGGCAAAACGTGTGCTGGGTGTCTTTGCACATCCAGATGATCCAGAGTTTTTTGCCGGAGCGACTTTCGCCAAATGGGCAGCGGACGGTGCGGAAATCACCTTTGTCCTTGCCACCAGCGGCGATAAAGGCAGTTCCGATCCTGAAATGACCCATGAGTGCTTGGCAGAACTCCGAGAACAGGAAGAACAAGATGCGGCGGCGGTGCTCGGTGTTGAGGAAGTCGTATTTCTGCGCTACAAGGACGGCGAGCTTTTCCCTACTCTGGAATTGCGCCGCGATATTACCAGGATGATTCGACTGAAGAAGCCGGATGTCGTTGTGACGCTAGATCCTACCGTGTGGTATGGGAGGAGCGGTGGCATCAATCATCCCGATCATCGGGCTATCGGCGCGGCGACACTGGAAGCGGTGTTCCCGACAGCACGTGATCGCCTGAATTTCATTGAACACGAACGAGATGAGGGCTTGGCGACGCATAAAACTCCCACCGTTTATATCGCTGGATCTACCGAACCGAACCTAACCGTGGATGTGTCGGACGTGGTCGAAACCCAGATCCGCTCCTTATATGCCCATAAGAGCCAAATCTCGGATATGAAAAAAATGGCAGAGCGCCTCCGCGAACGGTCGTTGGATCCGAATTCTCCGCCGGAATATCCCCGTCACATCGAGAAATTCCGTGTTATCAAACTAGGATAAAACCACTATGGCAATCGATTTCATGGCAGAAGCAACGGCAATGCGCGACGAGCTTGTCGAGCGGCGTCGCGATTTTCATCGACATCCCGAGTTGGCGTTCGAAGAACATCGCACCGCCGGCATCGTCGCCGAAGAATTGAACGCGCTGGGCCTTGAGGTGCAAAGCGGTGTCGGGCAGACTGGCGTAATAGGCATACTCGAGGGCAAGTCGGACGGGCCTACGATCTTGTACCGTGCCGATATGGACGCGCTGCCGGTTCATGAAGAAAACGAAGCCGAATATGTATCGCAAGTGGCGGGCAAGATGCATGCTTGCGGGCACGATGGTCATACGGCAATCGCGCTGGGAATCGCCAAGCTCTTGTCGAATCACCGCCATGATTTGAATGGCAGAGTGAAGTTTGTCTTTCAGCCCGCAGAAGAAATGGGCCAAGGCGCGAGCTCGATGATCGCTGATGGCGCGCTGGAAGCGCCGGTGCCCGATCGTTCGCTGGGTATACATCTCTGGAATGATCTGGAGGTGGGCAAGGTCAGTGTCGTATCCGGACCCACGATGTCCGGTGCTGGTTTGTTCGAGATTACGATAACCGGTAAGGGCGGTCATGGCGCTATGCCGCATCAAACCGCGGATCCCATCGTCTGCGCGGCGCAGATCATTGTGGCGCTGCAGTCAATCGTCAGCCGTAATGTGGATCCACTGGATCTGGTGGTTGTGACAATTGGGCAGCTACAAGGTGGAAGCGCGCGCAATATCATCCCGCAAACGGTCAGCTTCAGCGGATCGTTTCGATTGTTCCGGGAAGAGTCCCGTGACTTGATCAAGTCACGCATGTATGACATCGCGACCGGCGTTGCCAGCGCGATGGGCTGCCGTGCCGATGTCGAATTCGGATTGGGAATCGGACCGGTGATCAATGACGATGCCGTTGCGGCACAAGCACGCACGGTGTTTGCTGCACTTGGAGAAGCTGTCAAGGTGGTAGATCAGCCTTGGATGGCCTCCGAAGATGTAGGATTGTTCATGGAGCGTAATCCCGGCGCCTATCTTTTGGTTGGCTCGGCAAATCACGAACGCCAGCTAGATTTTCCGCATCATCATCCGCGCTTCGATATTGATGAAGATGTCCTGCCATTGAGCGTCGGAATGATGTCGGCGGTCATCGCGGACTATCTGGGCGCAGACGATTAAATGTCAAGGCAACTGCCATTAAGCTGGCTGGAATCCAACGGCTGGCTGGTCTTGTCCGGCAGCGTTGATCATCTGAGCGAGATCCGCGCCTTGGCGCTGAGCAGATGCGATGCTGGCGGCGCCATCGCCTATGTTTCGCTCGCTGATGATTTCGGCGACGCCTTGATAGACGACATGGTGGAACTAGGCGCGCCAACCGGATACCTGGTAGATTTGCAAGATCAAGACAACAACGCTATTCACGACCGACTGAGCAACGCCGGCATGATCGTCATTGAGCCGGGGCAAGATATCATAGAGTTGAAGCGCTTGATGACGCAAACAGTTGTGCATGGCCTGAAAGAGGCGCTGAACGGCGGGGCCCTGGTTTTGTTAGAAGGTTTGGCCGCTACTATGGCCGGGTCATGGGTACTGTCGGGAGGCGGCAACTTGGCTGCCGGATTGCAGTTTGTTAGCGATGTGCTGATTTTGCCCGATGCCCGCAGTTTATCGGAATGTACAGAAGCGCAAGCCATTTTTGCCGTACAGCCGGACGCGATTTGTATCGCCATTGAACGCGGCGCGGCCTTGGCTTTGGGACCTAATGGTGAAATCGAAACCTGGGGCGAGCGTGCCGTAACTTTCAGCTTCGGTAGTCCACTGCGAGAAGCGACAAATTCCATCAACGGCTACGAATAGAAGTGGGGATATATGGCAGTCACGATTCTGATCGGTGCGCAATGGGGCGACGAAGGCAAAGGTCGTGTAGTTGATTGGCTGGCATCATCAGCCGATATCGTCGCTCGCTATGCTGGCGGCGACAACGCCGGACATACCGTGGCCTTGGATACGGATGTCTACAAACTTCATCAGATTCCCTCTGGCATCTTGCACAGCCGGGTAGTATCGATTTTGGGCAACGGCATGGTGATCAATCCGGTCAATCTGGTGCAAGAGATCAATACCTTGCGTACTATGGGCGTAGACATTAATCCTGAGCGTCTGATCATAAGCTCACGCGCGCATATCATCACGCCGGGACATATTGCGCTTGATAAAGCTCGAGAGCGGGCGCTGGGGGATGCCAAAATTGGCACGACATTGCGCGGGATCGGGCCCGCTTATCTCGACAAGACCGGGCGTACCGGAATCCGCACCGGAGATATGCTACTCGACATCGAGATCTTTGCTGAACGCTTGACCAGCGCCATTATTGCCACCAATGTCGAATTGGAAAAGCAAGGCATTCAGCCGCTGGATCCGGACGATGCCGCTGCAAGCTATCTGGACGCTGCGCATAGTTTGCGACCTTATATCAAGGATTCATCGATTTATCTTCACCAGGCGCTCAAAGTGGGCAAAAGCGTGGTTTGCGAAGGCGCTCAGGGTACGTTGTTGGATATTGACCACGGCAGCTATCCTTATGTGACCAGCTCATCGCCGACAGCCGGCGGCGCCTTGACAGGACTGGGCGTGGGGCCAATGTTCGTCGACAGAGTGCTAGGCGTTGCCAAGGCATTCAGTACGCGTGTTGGTGGCGGGCCTATGCCCACCGAATTGAACGGTGATATCGCCGAACATCTTCGTGGCACCGGGGCGAATTTCTGGGATGAATTTGGCACAACTACCGGGCGACCACGGCGCTGTGGCTGGCTGGATATCGTGATGCTGCGTTATGCCGTCAGCATCAATGGGTTGAGCGAGTTGATGTTGACCAAGATGGATATTCTATCTGGCATCGACGAACTCAAATTAGCGGTGGCCTACGAGATTGATGGCCAGCGCTGCGATTACCCGCCAGTGACCAACGAACAATTGGAACGGGCCATTCCCGTTTATGAGACGCTGCCGGGTTGGCAGGAGGATATCAGCGGTTGTCGCGGCTTCGCGGATTTGCCGCTTGCGGCGCAAAGTTACGTGCAACGCGTCGCCGAGCTTTGCGACGTCCCTATCTATAATGTCAGTGTTGGCCCGGAACGTGACCAACTCGTGACCGCTACAAGCACTGAATGAGTACAGAATAGGTACTGCATTGGCAGCTCATGGCAGCGATAGTTGCTGGTTCTGAAGCAACTTGCGATTGATTGTGATGAATAGTACAATTGCGCTGGATCAAGACGGGAGCAGGTAGATGAAGCGATTGAGTGTTCTGGCGCTGGTTTTCATAATCTTGTTAGCGGGTGGTGCTGTCACTTCCAATCTGCTGTCTTCGGACTTGACGATCCGTCAAACCACCGATCCGAGCGGCGATGCCCTTACAGCGACACCCGATCAAGCCGTCGCCTTTATCTTGGTCGTTGGTTTCGTCATTGTAAACGTCATCGGCGCTGGCCTAACGTTGGCAATCGTCTTCTGGCTATTGAATCGCCAGGTTGTCCTTGTAAGTCGAGAATCTGGCGTCTGAATCCGTCTTGCTGGATACCGCAGCCCTTTGGATGCAATTCCCCGCATACTAAAAATGGGCAGTAAGCGGGACTTCGCTCCGCAGCCTGCGCGCTTGCCACACGTGATCAATGGGCTATCATAATTGAATTAGATCGGTTTGCTCATACGGCTCGCATACGCGCGTAAATCAGGCGTCTTCCGGATCATGACAAAATCGATTTGCATAATTTGCGCGCCACGAAACGTAAACTGAACTGTGGGTTACCGATAGTGAACAGGACTTGTGCTGATGAGCAAAGACAGAGACAAGGTAGCAGTTCGTCCGCTGCCGCTGCTGATAATCGGCGTTGGCGCCGTAGTCGTTGGGGCATTTGTGATTATATTGGCCTTGGTCATTAGCAATTCCAACAATTCCGGCGCGCCGTCCGAAATCACTGCGCAATCGTACGCCGCAGAAGTCGAAGAAGCCTTGACTGGAGCTGATCCGAATATCGGCGCGGGCCTGATCAATGACCATGAATGCTTCGCCTGTCATGTTTTGGGAGATGGCAGCCTGTCGCCGCTATTCGACGGCATTGGGCTTTTTGCCTCTGATCGGCGCCCACCCCTGCCGGCAGCTGCCTATCTCTATGAAGCCACCGTCTTTCCAGGTGCGTTCGTCGTGGAAAACTATAGTGATTCGATGCCCAATACCTACGCTGAAAGCCTGACAACTCAGGAAATCGGGCACATCATCGCCTACTTGCTCACCTTAACCGATCCACCCTACGAAGGCTGACCGCGGGCAAGCGCATTGTCTATTCTTGAGGAGAGGCGCACCCGATGTATTGCCGGTCAACTAGACGCTCGATGACGATGCCTCATATTCGACGAGAAAACCAATGAGCATGGATTGTTTCACGATATCTGCGCTCGTCGATGAGTTTATGGACGCGCTGGTCGGTGGACGTATACAAGATGTCATTGACGTTGACGCAATGGGTTTGGGGTTGGAGATATTTGCCGGCGGACAACGCCGTTATCTATACATGAGCGCCGCCCCCAACTATCCCCGTGTACACCTAACAGATGGCAAACTGAGGCGTGGCTTGCTGAAGCCAACCCAGCTGGGTTATATCTGCCGCCGTCACGTTGAGGGCGGAATACTAGTGCACGTCAGCCAGCCCGATTGGGAACGGCTGCTGCGCCTGGACATCCAGGCACCAGAAGGCGATGTCAGCCTGATCATCGAACTGATGCCACGTCGGGCCAATGTTCTGCTGCTCCGCGATGGAATGATTCTGGATTGTCTCAATCGCGTGGGTCCGGATGACAATCGATATCGCTTGAGCTTGCCAAATCATACTTACGTGCTACCGCCACCTATCCGCGGCCAATTTGATCCGGCGCATATCTCTATTGATGATGTCGAGCAGATTCTGGCCGAGGCGACAAAACCTGCCCAGCAAGTGCGCAGGCTCTTGCCGGGACGGATATTGGGCATGAGCCCCCTGCTGGCCAGGGAAGTCGTATTTCTTGCGTCAGGGGACAACAATGCCACGGTGCGCGAAACCGATTGTCGAGCGCTTCTGAATGCGTATCAGGATGTAGTGGTTCCTTTGCTGCGCCGCGACTGGCAACCGGGCATTGGCTACGATCGCGGCATCGCGGCAGATTTCAGTGTTTTCCCCTTGTCATTCGTAGATTGGCAGGAATACGAATCCGCCAGCGCGGCTATCACTGAATTTCACGGTACGATCAGCGGCGTCGATGCCTACAAGGAAGCGAAGAAACCGGTACAGGATGCGATAAATGAGTCGCGCGCCAAGTTGTCCGCGAAACAAGCGTCCCTTCAACAGGGTTTGAAAGACGGCCGTACTTTGGAGATGCTCAAACAAAGCGGCGAATTGATCCTGGCTTACCAGTATACTTTGACTGATGGACAAGACAAGCTCACGGCGACATATGAACCCGATCAACCCGACTTAAATATCGGTCTGAATCCCGCACTAAGTCCGCTGGAGAACGCGCAGAGTTACTTCCGAAAATACGAGAAGGCGAAATCCGCATTGCAGGCGGTGCCGGAGTTGATCGCCGAAACCAAGGTAGAACAAGGTTTTTTGGCGCAACTGGAGCGCGATCTGGCGACAGCGAGCAACTGGGTGGAGATTGATGAGGTCATACAGCACTTGCAGGCGCGCGGGCATTGGCAAGGCAAGAAACGGAATCGCATTGGCGGTGGTGGTGGGAAGGGTCCGCTGCGCATTGTCAGCCGCGATGGTTTTGTAGTTTGGGCAGGGCGTAATAGCCGGCAAAACGACAAAGTCACGTTTAAGACAGCCAATCGGCAAGACCTGTGGTTACATGCGCGCGATGTGCCCGGCGCTCATGTGATCATTCGCCATGATGGCAGACGGATCAGCGACGATTTGATTGCAAAAGCAGCGTCAGTAGCGGCATTTTATAGCCGAAGACAGGGCGATGGGCGTGTTCTCGTCGACTTTACGCGCGTCAAATACGTTAAGGCGATCAAGGGAGCAGGACCCGGTATGGTTACCTATAGGAACGAGCAGACCATTACCGTAGAACCGCATGATGAAACTGTCCTGAAATGAGCCAATTTACTCTTCTTGCCGGCCATCTTGAACCGCGCCGCTCGATGCCTGCAATACGCGAGCTGTCTCCTCAAGCACCTGACTGACACTGATTTCTCGTACACAGGGATGATACTCTGGTTTATCATTGCGCCAATCCAGTATGCGGCAGGGCCGGCAGCCGATAGCCGAGCTAACGACAGCGTGATAGCGCGAATCTCCCCACGGGGCGAATTCTAGCGGATCGGCGGGACCAAATAAGGTCACAGTTGGCGTGTGGACGGCAGCCGCCATGTGCATGGCGCCGCTGTCGGTTCCTAGGACGGCCTGAGAACGTCGATACAATGCCGCTAACTGACCCACAGAAGTTTCGCCGGCTATAATATGAGACTTTTCCCGCATTTTTGCCACGATCTCATTGATCAGCGTCCGTTCCGAAGCAGAACCCGTAAAGACAATTTCTGCCGAAAACTGAGTGGCGACTCGGTCAGCGGCCAGGGCCCATTTGTCTGACTGCCACAATTTGCTTGCAGCACCGGAACCCGGATGAATGCAGATTATCGACATGGTGGAATTTATTTGCCAATCGCTGAATACGCGGTCGATATTCTCGTTGTCGGCCACTGTCACGGCGAAATCTAGCTGGATGTGGTCGACCTCTGGTATGCCCAACCATGCTTCTGCCAGGCGCAGATTTTGTTTGACGACATGTTGATGCTGATAACACATTTGCGTCGTCAAAAAGGGCGAGACATTGTTAATGTCATATCCGATGCGCTCACGGATTCCGGCCAAAAACGCCACCATCGCGCCCCACCAATGATCCGGGCGCATAATAATGGCGCTGCTATAGCCGATTCTGCGCAGCATTTTCGCAGTATCTAGCGCCACCCAGAACGGATTTCTTGCAAGGGTATCGCGTTGCCGCTGGAAACCGGGGAAATCCAAAGTAAGGACCAATTCGATCTCATCATAGTTTGCCAGTACGTCGGCAGCCCATTCGCCGCATAGCACGTGAATGGACACGTCCGGTCGCTGTCTCTTTATCAACTGCAGCGCTGGAGTGGTCAGCAAGACATCGCCAAAATGGTCGGGCCTGATGATGAGCAGACGTTTTGCATCCGCGTTGTGCTGGAATACTGGCAGGCGAGCAACTTGCGCGAGCAGCCTATCGCGCAGCAACTGCCGGAATGTTGGCTGATGCAATGCCTCTGCGAATCGTTGGTTTCTAGTGACAAGCGTATCTCTATCCAAGACCGATGTCCTCGTAGGCTCGCAGAAGATGTGGGATCAATACCGCCCAATCATAATGATTACCGACCTCTTTTCTTGCCCGGTCACCCAGCATGGCGCGCCGATTTGCATCGCCTAGCAGCGAAATAACGGATTGGCTGAAACCTGTTGCGCCGTCGGCAATGATCATCACGTCACGTACATCCGCGTTTAATCCGGATGCGCCTGTAGATGTCGAGACAACCGCACAGCCGGCTGCCATTGCCTCGAGGATCTTCAAACGTGTGCCACTACCCATGCGCAGTGGAACCACAAACAGTGTTGCCGACCGCAAAAAAGGCTGCACTGAATCAACCCAGCCGGTTATTTGAATGCGATCATCGCTCGCCAGAGCCTGAATTCGCGGATGTGGATTCCTGCCGACAATCGTAAGAAATGTTCCGGGACATTCGCGAAAGACCGCCGGTAAAACCGATGTACAGAACCACTCCATGGCGTCGACGTTGGGCCGATAATCCATCTTGCCGGTGAAGATAAGCTGATTTTCTGCCCGCATGTATTGCGGCGCAGAGGAGTAATTGTCGGTGAAGATTCCGTTGGCCATCAGAAAAACTGGTGCGCCGTTGTGTACAGCCAAGTGGTCGCGATCTTCCTCACTTACCGCGATCACCGCGTCAACCGCCTCGCATATTCTGCGTTCAAAACGCCGCAGGCGCCCTGCCTGGATGGTGGAGTAGACCGCGGCGGGCAGCCTGTCCCATCGCTGCCTGTCTACCTTGGCAACCATTTGCTGGAGTGCGGATTCAGCATTTAACGCGTCGTATACCACTTTGGCGCGTTGCTTGCACGCTGTAATCCAATCCAAATATCCACCCAATTCGATACCTGAGAATTGGATGACATCAAAGGATTCCGCCCTGAGAATATCTGCGAGTTGCTGTGCATAAGCCTCGCTTTCCAGACGAAACTCCATATCAGCTTTTGCGCTGCTGATGAGCTTGAGGATGCGCTTGAACTTACTGTGGCGCGGAAGCGAGACAAAGTGGACTGCCTTGCATAAGTCATATAATGGGTTGCAATGCGGACCAAGTTGCGCGTCGCAGAAGCTCAGGAGCGTAACATGGTGCCCGGCATCATGAAGACCTCGGACAATGCCGTAGTTGCGGATCGCGGCGCCTGACGCGCCGGGAAAGGGACTATCCGGCGTGAGAAGAAGAATGTTCAATTTCATACTAGTTTAGCAAGGCTTGATACGAGTCTTGCACAATTCTCGCTGTTGCGCTCCAGGTGAATAATTTTGCTCGCTCGATCCCGGCCGCAGATTGCGCCGCACAAAAAGCGCTGTCTGTAAGGACTGTTTTCATAGCATCGGCGATGCAGGTTGTGTCGTGAGGATCTACCTTCAATCCGACATCTCCGGTGACTTCCGGCAAGGACGCGACATTGCTTACAATCGGCAGCGTGCCACAGGCCATCGCTTCCAACGCAGGTAAGCCGAATCCCTCATAATATGAGGGCGTGATCAAGGCGATGGCACAATTGTACAGTGCCGGCAGCTGTTCGTCTGTGACATCGTGGCGAAATTCTATCGATGCATTGACGCCAATCGCAGCGATGTCCGCCATCAGTTGTTCGAAGTGCCAACCGGGCCTGCCGGCGATGACCAATTTGGGCGCATCCGGCATTTCCTGCAACAACTCGCGATAAGCGCTTGCCAAGCCAACCAGGTTTTTGCGCGGTTCGATTGTGCCGACAAAAAGCAGGTACTCTGGCGGTAGATTGAGCGAATCGATCACGGGCATTGTCTTGTCCCGCGAAAGTGGTACCAATGTTTCTTCGACCCCATGCCAATGAACCGTGATTGCTGCAGGCGATACATCGAGGATATCTATCAAGTCTTGTTTGCTGGCGTGGCTAGGTACCAGAATATGATCCGCTCGCTTGACCGATGACTCAATTTGTCCGTTGTAATATTGACGGCTGGTGGAGGTGATGTATTCGGGATAGTGAATGAAACTCAGGTCGTGCACGGTGATGATATGCCGCTTCGCGCCCCAAATCGGCGCGATGAAATCTGGACTATGCAGCAGATCCAGCCGATGGCGCAGCAACTCCGCCGATAGAGCCAGACGTTCAAGCGGATGATGTGGCGGCGTCCATAGTTTGGCATGGCGGAAATTGCGTGTCAGATTTGATCGGGCTTTGCGGCTCTGCAAGATGGTGGTGGTTTGATTTGGCGGTGTCGGCAGGGCGGAAATGATCCCTCTGATATACCTGCTAATGCCACCGACGCGATAGTGAGTTAAGCGTGCATCTATTCCAATACGTGCCATGCGCTCAGTATAACGGTATCATGGGGGACGTGCCAGATTGATGTCGTCTGCACAAGCGGGTTTGACACGCGTAACAGGCCGCCTCTTTTTTAACAAACCGCTATGCTCGAACGAGCAGTAGGTTTGATATTTTGTGTGAGCGCGACAGACCTTATCGCTGCCGCCGAGCGGCTGTGTGACATAAAGCGCGACGGTATAGGTGGGCAGTCCCAAAGGATAAGGACCAGGCACATGCAAAAATACGATATTGTAACTTTCGGCGAATCGATGATGCGTTTGACGCCGCCAGGTTTCCTGCGCATCGAGCAAACGCGCAGCTTCGATGTTTGGGTGGGCGGGACCGAGTCCAATACGGCCGTAGGCGTAGCGCGCCTGGGCAAGAAAGCCGCCTGGATATCGCGTCTACCGGCCACGCCAATGGGTCGATACATCAGCAACCGTATACAGCAATTTGGCGTGGATGTGAGCCATGTCATTTGGGCAGAGGACGAGCGGCTGGGGATCTATTTTCACGAGAAGTCGCAAGCGCCACGTGCCAGCCAAATCATCTATGATCGCAAAGACTCTGCCATGAGTCGAATCCAACCGCAGGATCTGCCGCGGGACTTGTTCTCGGCCGGAAATGCCAGCCTTTTTCATGTCACTGGTATTACGCTCGCTATAAGCAGCACGGCAAAAGACACCGTAGATGAAGCGATGACGCGAGCGAAAAGCGCGGGCTGGCAGATCAGCTTCGATACCAATTTTCGCAGCAAATTGTGGTCTGGAGCGCAAGCCGCCGCAGGATGTGATCGAGCGATGCAAATGGCGGATATCATCTTCTGCCCGTTGGGGGACTATGTGGTCATGTACGGCGAAGCCGATGAGCAGGTTGCCTTGGCTACGCTGGCGGCAGAGTATCCAGATACTTTGATCGTGATGACCTTGGGCAAAGATGGCGCATTGGCGTCGACGCCGAAAGGCGAGGTATTGAGTCAATCCGCGATCCTGGCCGGCGAGGTCGGTCGTATTGGCGGTGGTGACGCGTTCGCGGCCGGCTTCATCTATAGCTGGCTGACACATGAAGATGTTTCGCTAGCGCTGAAATGGGGCGTAGCCATGTCTTCGCACAAGTATACTATTCCCGGTGATTTGCCGCTGGTCGACTTTGCTGAGGTGGAAGCACTGGTACAGGGCGCGTCCGGCGGCGGACTCATTCGCTAGTATCGGCAGGTCGACTGCGGGCAGCCACTCACCTTCCGCCTGTCAGCAGGTTCGCGTGTCAATGGAGAACTGAAGGAAACTCGGAATTGCCTGGCGTATTGTCGCTAGTATGGCGGCGGCAACTCTCATATAATCTTGTGATTGTTTCCGCGTTCGAAGAACTGGACACTTGGTGAAGACAAAGACAGATCGGCGCCATCCCTTTCTGCGCCTCTTGGATTACGCCTCGGCATACAAAAGGCGGGTAGCGCTGGCGACCTTGTATTCTGTATTGGGCAAAATTTTTGATACCGCTCCTCCGGTGCTAATCGGCGTTGCGGTTGATATCGTCGTGCAACAGAAAGACTCCCTGTTGGGCCGTCTCGGCATCGCCGACCTTACGCATCAGTTGTTGATATTGGGTGCGGTGACATTGCTGGTATGGATCCTGGAATCGCTTTTTGAATATGTTCAGCGCATTCATTGGCGCAATCTGGCGCAATCCATGCAACATGATTTGCGTGTTGAGACCTACAATCACGTCCAGCATTTGGAGTTGGCCTACTTCGAAGATCAGAGCACCGGCGGCTTGATGGCCGTGCTCAACGACGATATCAATCAGTTGGAGCGATTTCTTGATGTCGGCGCCAATGATGTCGTGCAAGTGACAACCACTGTCCTGGTCATTGGCGGTATCTTTTTTCTGGTAGCGCCCAGCGTAGCCTGGATGGCGGCGGTTCCGATTCCCATAATCATTTGGGGATCATTGAAGTTTCAGAAGCTGCTGGGCCCTCGATACCGCGATGTGCGTGAGCAAGTCAGCATGATCAATCATCATCTTGCCAATAGCCTTAGTGGTATCGCCACGATCAAGAGCTTCACTGCTGAGGATTTCGAGGCGGAACGGCTGCGCTTCGCAAGCAACGAATACCTCGATCGAAACCGCCACGCCATCCGATTGAGTTCGGCATTTTCGCCTTTGATTCGCATGGTCATTGTTTCGGGATTCATCGCTATTACCATCGCGGGCGGCCAACTGGTATTTGATGGCGTGCTTGATGTCGGGGCCTATAGCGTCCTGGTCTTCATGACGCAGCGCTTGCTATGGCCCTTGACCCGGCTCGGCGAAACATTCGACCAGTATCAACGTGCGATGGCATCTACCATCAGGATTCTGGAACTGCTGGGTATCAAGTCAGGGATCAAAGATGGCGTTGTCTCGCTACCGGTTGAATCAGTACGTGGCCACATGCTGATAGACGATGTCGATTTCGCCTACAGCGACGGGCGGGAAATCGTCAAAGGCTTGACGCTTGATATTCCGCAAGGTGATACAGTGGCGATCGTTGGCGCAACCGGTGCCGGCAAAAGCACAGTTATCAAGTTATTGCTGCGCTTTTACGATGTCACAGCCGGTCAGGTGCTGCTGGACGGTTACGATCTGCGTGATCTGCGGCAACAAGATATTCGCAATGCCATTGGCTTCGTCTCGCAGGATGTCTTCCTTTTTCACGGGACGGTGCGCGAAAATATCGCCTACGGATCATTTGCCGTTCCAGATCATCTGCTGATTGAGGCGGCAAAGATTGCCGAGGCTCATGAATTCATTTGTGAGTTGCCGCAAGGCTATGACACGATCGTTGGCGAACGCGGACAGAAGCTGTCGGGTGGCCAGCGACAGCGCCTTTCCATTGCTCGTGCGGTCCTCAAGGATCCACCCATCTTGATCCTCGACGAAGCCACATCGTCGGTCGACAACGAAACCGAAGCGGCGATTCAGCGCTCATTGGAGCGGATCGTAATTGGTCGCACCACTATTGTCATCGCGCATCGGTTATCCACAGTGCGCAATGCCGATACAATATACGTCTTGCAAGATGGGCAATTGCAGGAAAGCGGCCGCCATGAAGATCTGGTCCATCATGACGGGTTGTACGCTTCATTATGGCGCGTGCAGACCGGTGAACGGCTTTTGCTCGAAGCGGGCGACTAGCGGATTTGTGCTAGCAATTCATCGACCACTTGCATGTTGCGCACCGCATCGCCAGGTGGAAAGCGCGGGGCGCGTCCCTTCAGCAAGGCATCAGAGAAATCTTCCACCATCAATCGATAATGATCAATTGCGGGCACTTCGTGTTCCCTATAGTTGTCGCCTTGCCAATGCTGAACGACAGTTATGGAGTTCTTGTCCGGCGTGAAGCTTGTGGGAACGACGATAGTGCCGCTGCTGCCTTTGAGTCGGTAGGATTGTTGACGGTGGGCGCGCAGCCCGCAATCGAAATGCCCGATGACGCCGGAGGGGAATTTGAGCGTCGCCGCAAGGAGCTCGTCCACACCCGTGGACTCGCCAATTATTCCCGTGGCTGTTAGAGCTTTCGGTTCTTCGCCTGTCATAAAGCGCATGAGATTGATGCAATAGCTGCCGACATCCATCAGCCCGCCGCCGGCTAGCGCTTTGCTCAAACGGATATTGGCTTTATCGCTAACGGGAAAAGTGAAACTGCTGTTGATGATTCGCAATTCGCCTATGCCACCATCGGCTATTATTTTCTTTACCATGGCATGCTGAGGATGAAAGCGGTACATAAAGGCTTCCGCGAGAAGAATATCATGCAGCTCGAATGCGTCGACGATAGTCTGTGCTTCGGCCGCATCGCTGGCAAACGGTTTCTCGCAAAGTGTGGCTTTGCCGGCTTCGGCGCATTTTATGCTCCACACGGCGTGAAGACTGTTGGGCAGCGGGTTGTAGATTGCATCGATATTCTCGTCCGCCAGCAACGCTTCGTAGCTGCCGTAGGCCTTGGGAATTTTCTGTTCGTGAGCAAATTCCTGCGCCCGTTCCAAAGATCGGCTGCAAACCGCCGTGACCTCGCCATTGACTGAGGCGTGAATAGCCGGGATCACGCGTCGTCCGATGTTTGCCGTGCTCAGTATTCCCCAACGCACTGTTGCGCCCATTTTATTTCCCTTCGATCTCGTAAGATTACAGCCACTTGCTGACGATTGTAGCGAGTTGGCCGCTTTCTTTCAAAGCCAGAACAGCATCATCCACTAGTTTCCAGGCATCCCACGGTTGCTTTGGCAGGGCGATTGCGTAGAGTTCGTGTGTGGTGAAGAGCTGGTGCGGTTGCCAGCCCGGATGTTCTCGCAGATACAGTCTCAGACTAATAGCGTCAACCAGAGCGGCCTGGGCAATGCCCAGCCGAACGGCGTCCAAAGCATATTGCGGAAGTTCATAAGGAAAGCGTTGCGCCTGCCCAAATCTAGTTTCCAGGTTACGCAATTCCGCATCAGCCGAACTACCAAACTCGAAGGCGATGCTGCGCCGGCCGATAGACTCTTCCGTAGTCAAGGCATCGTCGGCCGGGGATACCAGAATCAAGCCATTATCGAAATAGTGGCGCGTGTAGCGCAAGTCGTCCATGCGCGCCGGATCTACTCGTAGGGCTGAAACAAGCATATCGACTTCGCCGCTAATCAGCGCATCGTATAAGCCATAATAGCCAATGTTCACAAAGCGGATCGGTAGTTCAAGATGGTCGGCAATTGCTTTCGCCAGCTCGATGTCCAAGCCGGAAAGCATCTGCCCATCGTCAACGGCAAAGGGTGGAAAACTGCCATCGACACCGACGACGATCTCCGCTCGCGGGAAGGCTATGGCTTTGTCGGGCAGTGCCTCAGGTTGCAGCGCGACGAAAAGCAATAGAAGAGTCAAGACAATCGCCAAGATAAGGACTATGGCGACTTTGAGAGGCTGGTTCACTCTTCTTTTGGCGGTGGCAGCCACTGGCTCGCGCTCCGATCCCAGGCTCGGGCATAATTTTGTATCGCGTAATAGATTGGCTTCAAATCAAATTCCGGGCTGACAAGAGTAAAACTGTCCGGGTAGCTGTTCGTGGCAGCGGGATAGCGTAGAGCCCAAATACACAAATTGTCGACCCAATCCCAATTGGCTTCCGTGAATTCAAATGCTCCAATCGTGTAGACTAACCGCTGTGAAGGGCGGACGGCGAGTGTCCATCTGGGATGGTCATTCCAGCCGCTTTCGGTGACGAACACTCGCTTCTGAGCATCACCGTTCGCGATCATGATCTCACGCAGCAGCTCGAGGCGGCGGAAATTCAGGCGGTCGACTGCAGGTGGGGATTCTGGTGCCTCGCGAAATCCATAGCTGTGAATCGCCAGCGCATCGAAGTAGTCCGCTCCACCGCTTTGGTACATGTCGCGCAGGAAGTCCATCTCATTTAGACCGGCGCGACTACCGCGAGCCTCATTGGTTGGTGCCAAAGCGCCTGCAAGTACGGTTGCAGCCGAATTCGCCTCCTTGATACCTGGATAGGTAACTTGCAAGAGACGAACATACGCGGCCGGATCTACCCGATGATATCCCCATTCAAAACTGAGATTGGGTTCATTCCAAATGATGAAATGTCGGATCTGTTTGGTATAGCGAGCGGCAAATGCTGCAGCATAATTGGCAAAGTCAGCGAATGACTCTTCCGGCAGTGTGTTCAGTGTTGAATTCGCTATTGGGCGTGCCCAGTGCGGAACCAGACCTAGTCGAGCGATTATTTGCAAGCCTTGGTTTTCCGCGTGACGTACGATGAGATCTGCCTGTTCCCAATTGTAGCGGTTCTTGTCCGGTTCAAAGTAAGCCCAGGGGAAGAACTGTACGATGCTTGATGCTCCCATCTCTCGCGCCAAGATCAGCGAACGCTGGATTTTCCACTCGTCGACTTCGTTTTCCAGCAAAGTGTGCACGCAAACGTGTGCTTTGGTAGCGTCTACGGACTGTGGATCGCCCAACGGGATTCGGGTCACAGGAGTCTGAATAAGGGACATGAAAGCAAAAAAGATCGCCAGGCCGAAAAGCCACACTTGCAGCCATCGGGAATCGGCCAGGTTGGAATTCATTATGCGCAGCGCGGCAACGAATTGATAGAGAATATGTGACATTGCGTTTGCGATCAGGTACAATAGCTCTTGTGATTTTGTCCAATGTGATGCGCTGGACGGAGCAAGACTTCCAGCCAGGTGAGCGTATTGTAGTGGCTTGGGCAAGTTTGGGGGATAGTTGGAATTGCCGCAGCGATTAATTGCGATGTGGTCCGGACCGAGAAACATTTCCACGGCTATGATGCGGGCTTGGGCGAGCCGCAGTGATACAGCCGTGATTGACGAGCCATTTTATGCCCATTATCTGCAACATACGGGTTACGCACATCCTGGGGCCGACGCAATCATCGCGAGCTATGAGACTGATTGGCGGAAGGTCATTGATCAGTTGCGTTCTGGTTGCCCGAATGACAAGACGATCCTCTTTCAAAAACATATGACTCAACATATGCTGGAGCATATTGATCGTTCTTGGATAAAGGGTGTTTCCAACTGCTTTTTGATTCGAGAACCACGTCGCATGATTTTGTCATTTGCAAAAGTGATTCCCAATCCGCAGCTCGAGGAAACGGGTTTGCCGCAGCAGGTAGAGATCTTTAACTATCTGCGAGAGGTGACCGGCAGTGTGCCTCCGGTGATTTCGTCCCGAGGCGTCTTGCAGGCTCCGGAAAAGTCGCTGCGGCAACTCTGTCAGCGGTTGGATGTGCCATTTGATGGGGCCATGTTAAGTTGGCAGGCAGGCAAACATGGCAGCGATGGTGTTTGGGCTAAACATTGGTACGCTCAGGTAGAAAAATCCACCGGTTTCGCTGCCTATCGGGATGACGATACGCCGCTTCCCGATCACTTGCAGGAGCTGCACACTGATTGCCAACGTCTTTACGACCAAATGGCGCCATATTGCATAAACTAGGGTTGTCAATGAAACAAGCCTATAATCTCAAAAACAAAGATCTGCAGATCAATATCAACGGAACGCTTTACCATCGAGATGTCGCCGGCATAAGTCCCTTCGATTCGGCGGTGCAAGGAGGCGACGCGGTCTGGGAAGGGCTTCGCCTTTACCAAGGCAGAATATTCAAGCTGATACCCCATCTCGATCGCTTGCGCGCATCGGCAAAAGCCATGGCATTCGCCGAGATACCAACTCATGAAGAAATCATCCGCGAGATAACCAAGACGCTATCGGCGAATCAGATGACCGATGGTGTACATATTCGCTTGACCTTATCACGGGGCGTCAAGTTTACCAGCGGCATGGATATTCGGCTCAACACCCACGGGCCGACCCTGATTGTATTGGCTGAACATAAACCACCTGTTTATGACAAAAGCGGCATTCGCTTGATCACTTCCGGCATTCGGCGGATACCACCCGACTGCGTGGATCAGAACATCCATTCTTGTAACCTGATTAATTCGATCCTGGCCAAAATCCAGGCCAACGCTGCCGGTGTTGACGATGCCTTGATGCTCGACTATCAGGGATATGTTGCCGAAACCAATGCCACGCACGTTTTCATCGTCAAAGATGACGAGGTCTTGACATCGGGCACGGGGTCTTGCCCGGAAGGAATTACGCGGGCGACGGTGTTGGAGATTTGCGAGCAAAATGGCATTGCGCATCGCGTGAAGGACATTTCGTTGACGGAAGTGTATAGTGCTGATGAGATGTTCTGCACCGGGACCATGGGCGAGCTGGCGCCGGTGATCGATCTCGACGGCAGGCAAATCGGCGGGGGTTGCGCCGGCGAAATGACTTTGCGGCTCAGTGAGCTCTTCCGCGAACGCACAAAGCTTGAAGGATATCCTGTAGTGGAAATGGTGAGCAACTAGCAGAATACAGAACATTGTCGGACTTTTAAGGAGCAGAATTCAAATGTCAGATTTCGCATTTGTAGGTAAACCAACACCCATGATTGACGGCGGCGCGAAGGTCACGGGCAACTTGAAATACACGGGTGACTTAAAGCTCGCCGGGATGTTGCATGCTCGATTCGTATTGAGCACGTATGCTCATGCCAATATTAAAGGGATCGACACGGCAGCAGCCCAAGCGGTGCCCGGTGTACGTCGGGTAATAGTTGCCGACGACCTGCCGGATTTGGCGCCGTCGTCGCGGGCTCGCTTGATGTTGGCGCGCGATCGCGTGATATTTGTCGGGCAGCCGATCGCGGTGGTCCTGGCGGAAACACAGGACTCTGCCGCCGATGGTGCAGAATTGGTAGAGGTAGATTACGATCCGCTGAAAGCAGTGACCAGTATCGATGGTGCCTTGGCGGATAACGCGCCGCTAGTGTGGCCCACGGGAATCCCGACCGGTGCCGAGGACGAGGCAGCGCATGGCGCGGACACTGGTGGCGATTCGGAGGGGGATGACGAAGAAGAAGCTTCCAATGTTGCCGGTCGCACGAAAATGGAAAAAGGCGATGTTCGTGCAGCCTTTGCGGAGGCAGCCGTCGTTGTAGAACGAACCTTTGAAACGCCAATGGTGCACCAAAGCTCTATTGAGACGCAATGCTGGGTGGCGCAGCCGAATCCGGTGAACGGCGGTCTCACCATGTGGGGTAGTCTTCAATCGCCCTTTGGCGTGCGCTGGGATATTGCGGAAGTGCTCGGCGTTCCAGAATCGGATGTTACCGTTTACGGCATGCCTGTTGGTGGCGCATTTGGCGCGAAGTTCGGCTTGTACGAACCGCTGGTAGCGCTGTTGGCTGTGACAGCCAGATGCACGGTTAGCCTGGTACTGACGCGCGGCGAAGAATTGTTGACAACCAATCCTGCGCCGGCGCTGCGTTTTGCCGCAAAACTGGGCTTCAAGAGCGACGGCAGTTTAATTGCAATGCAAGCCAATGTAACTGCCGATACGGGTATTTATCCCAGCGGACTCGGAGGCTTTGCCGCCTTCCAGTTTGCCAACTTTTATCCCTGCGAGAATTTCCTGCTGGAATCGGTCAACGTAGTGACATTCAAGCAATCCGTTGGTGCCTACCGCGCGCCTACCTCGCCGACTGCCTTCATGGCTGTAGAGACGCTCTTCGACGAAGCTGCTGACCAGTTAGCGATGGATGCCGTAGAATTACGCTTGCAAAACGCGGCGAAACTGGGCGACCGGATGCCCGACGAAAGCGAGTTTCCCGCGATCGGCATGGTAGAGACGCTTGAAGCCGCTCGTGAGCATCCACTGTGGAAGAACCGTGAAGATTCGCGAAAAAGCGGGCATGGCGTTGGCGTTGCCATTGGAGGCTGGATGGGCGGATTGGAACCAGGCGCGGCGGCCTGCAAGCTAAATCGCGATGGCGTTCTACAAGTGCAGATCGGCACTGCGGATCTTTCCGGAACGCCGACTACCTTTGCGATTTTGGCGGCTGAAGCCTACGGAGTCGATCCGTCCCAGGTTCGCTTTGTCTATAGCGACACCGACAGCGCTCCATACGGTGGCGGGGTCGGTGGCAGCAAGACAACCTATACCTTGGGCACTGCTGTCATTCGTGCGGCGGAAGACGCTCGCCGGCAGACTTTTGCCATCGCCGCGGAAGAATTTGAAGTTTCCGCAGAAGATCTGGAAATCGTTGATGGCCGCGTGCAAGTCAAGGGCTTTCCGGATCGCTCCATCGACTTGGGCGCGCTTGCTGGCAAGACTATGACCTTCGGTGGAGTTTATGAACCGGTTTATGGTAATGGGCGGCAAGCCGTGACAGACCGCGCTCCATCGTTTTCGGCGCAGATTGCTGAGGTTGAAGTGGACGAAGAAACTGGCGAGGTCAACTTGTTGAACCTGGCGGTCGTGCAGGATGCCGGCCGCGCCATTAATCCGCTGGCTGTCGAAGGGCAGATGCAAGGCGGGGCAATACAAGGTGTTGGCTGGGCATTATACGAAGAGATGCGCTACGACGATGATGGGCAGCTGCTATCCGGCTCATGGATGGATTATGCCATGCCGAATGCGATGCAAGCTGCGCCAATTGAAACGCAAATAATCGAGGTTCCCTCCAAGGGTGGCCCGTTTGGCGCTCGTGGTGTAGGCGAACCGCCGGTGATTGCGACGGTCGCCGCGATAGCCAATGCCGTTGCGCATGCGACCGGGGTTCGTCTGACGCAGACGCCGATGACCGCGCCGCGCGTATTGGAGGCTCTCGAACAGCGCTAGATCTTGATGAACCAATATTAGAATGAAGAAGCCTACCGTTGGTGGGCTTTTCTCTTGGATTTGCGTCGCCGGGCTATCGATGGTCAGTCTGGTTCATCTGCCGCCGTCTATAGAAAGCACTTGCCCGGTGATCCAATTGGCATAATCCGAAGCGAAAAAGATAACCCCATTTGCAATGTCATCGGCTGTGCCCAGGCGTTTCAGCGCAAAACGGTTGATGAGCGCCTTCTGACCCTCTTCGCCGTATGATTCGAATTGGCGGATCGAGGTCGGATTAGACAGCACAAAGCCCGGCGCGATGTTGTTAACCGTGATATTCCATTCGCCCAGCTCATGTGCGAGTTGGCGAGTCAAGCCGATTTGCGCGGCCTTGGCGGACGCATATGCCTGTATGCCAGTCAGACTGACGCTCAGGCCGGCGCCGCTGGAAATATTGATGATTCGGCCATTGCGCTGCGCCTTCATAGATGGCGCGACCGCCTGCGAAAAGTAAAAAGCGCCGCGCGTATTCACTTCGAAGATGCAATCCCATTCTTCTTCGCTGATTTCCTCGAGTGGCCTGCCAACTTGACCCTGCACGCCTCCCGCATTGTTGACCAATACATCTACCTTGTCTTCGGCGCTGAGTATGCCTCTGACAAAGGAATGCGCTTCGTCTCGACTGCGCACATTGACCACGGCGACCTGGCATGTTCCGCCGGCGTTTTGACAAAGTCGCTGCGTTTCGTTTAGCTCGTCCGCCAGCACATCACAAGCCCAAACTGACGCGCCTCTTTGCGAAAATGCCATACTGATGGCACGGCCGAAACCGTGCGCGGCGCCGGTCACCACGACCGTTTTCCCGACAAATTGAATGTTCATACCAAATCCTTCATCAGCTCATCGAGATTGGCAAGCGCTTGCGGCCGCGTGCCGTCTTCGATTTCGCGAATCATCTCAATCCAGCGGCGTGTCACGGGCAGGGCGATACCCGCTTTTTCGCCTTCTGCTAGAATCGGCTGGTACATGATGACCTCGGTTTCGCGCTTGCGCACTGCCAGATCGCGCCAGATGCCGCTATGTGTTTTGGCGGAAACGCGATTGAAAGCCACGAGCGTATTGAGTGATTGGTTGATGCCGTCTCTATCGTCCGCGACAAATGCTTTTGGCTCAAAGCCATTGAATCCTCGCGCTTCAACGCCTGTGGCAGTGGCAAGCTGCAGAATCTCTTGCGCTGCACGAATGTATAGCTCTCGGTAACGGATATCTGAAAGCGCATCGGCTATAGACTGATCTGTCAAAGCGGAGACGAACAGCATCGCGCCGTAAGCCTCTTTGCCCCAAAGATAAGCCCACAGATTGTCGGTGATGATCGTGTCTTCATCGAAGGCGCGGAAGACGTCCCTTAGCTGTCGAAGCCGTTCGCTGATTTGGCCATCCAACTCGCCCAGTACCACGGCGCCGCGTCCACCAAAGAGAATCTTGCCCGGCGCGTGATAATCGGCGCTGAAATTTATGAATGCGCCCATGGTCCGTTGGCTTCCGACGATGTCGCGGATGATCAGCTCGTTCAATCCGTTCTGTACGGACAGGACGAAACCGTCGTCTGCCAAGTGACTTGCGAAGGCAGCGGTGGCGGCTTCAGTATGCTGTGATTTGGTGCAGAGGAAGATTGTCTGATAATTGCCCTCCAGCTCATGTGGCAGCGATGCTTTTACCTTTGCATTGAATTCGTCAACCGGACCGGTGATCTGCAGCCCTGCGTCATTGATCGCACGGACATGTTCCTCGACGACATCGACAAAGTGGATATCGTGGCCTGCTTTTGATAAATAAGCGCCGATCGTGCCACCTATGGCACCGGCTCCCCAGATTACAATTCGCATTTAGTCCCAGCCTCCTTCGAGCAGCGCAAGTGTTTCCTCAATCGCCACTCGCCAAATCGCCAACATTTCTTCATCCGGACGCTGATAAACACCGCCCATATTGCCATCCACTATTAGCTGCCGTATCGACTCAGGGTTCCCACGCTCCAGAACAGAGAGATCGGTCATCGCCTTTTGTGCGTCGGGAACAGCGACGCCATCCAGGCGCGTCCAGGGAAAGTTTTCCATCCAGGAAGCGTGAGAACCGATGGGATCGGTCTGCAGCACTTTTTCCCAAGTCCTGGGAGCGTTGTACCAATTGTGCCATTTCACCTGGGTATCGGAATTGTCCATCATCCACTCTTTGATCATCCCTAGCGCCGGGGCATTGCCTCCGTGACCGTTGACCAACAGAATGCGGCGGAAACCGGCACGGCGAATGCTATCCAGAACATCACGGATTACCGCCAAATATGTTTGCACACGGAAGGTAACTGTCCCGGGAAACGCCACCCATTGCTGCGCCAAACCGTAGGGAAGCACCGGATAGACCGGTACCTTGGCCGCCTCGCCGGCCTCTTTTGCCAAACGCGAAGATAAGATGGTGTCCACGGTCAAGCTAAGATAGGCATGCTGCTCAGTGCTGCCGGTGGGCAAAATGCAGCGGTCATCGGTCTTTAAATATTGTTCGACTTGCATCCAGTTCATTTCGGATATTTGCATAATTTTCCTTTTCCCAATTGATATTCATTCAAACCTGTCACGGAGAACGCGAGCGGTCTTATCCTCCCCATTTTGCCCGAGCGGATTCCATATCGCGCTGAACCACAGCATTGTGGCCGGAGCCGGCTGTTTTCCATCTCTCGTCCACGGGATCAGCTGCGGGCTGAAAACGCACGTCACAACTCAAGCGAAAGCGATTTGTCAAGTTAGTTGTTGACGCGTGCATGGTATGCATGCCAAAAATGACGACATCGCCGGCGCGGTATGCTGTTGTCTGCCATTGTCCGCCGTAACGCTCGACGATTTCCATGGGATCACGCGAAAACCAGCCTTCGATCCCAACACGGTCGACATCCATGCGGCCATAGGTCTGGCGAATACGGGCGAAACTGTCCAGCTTATGCGACCCGGCGCAGATCGCAATTGCACCCTGTTCGATAGGGATTTCGCCGAAGGGAATCCAGACGGTGTGCAGCCGCGCTGAACCTCTGCCCATATAGACATAATCGAAGTGCGCCCCGGTGTATTGCTCGTTGCCTACAGCCCGCAGCCACTTGTAGGGAAAGGACAAGGCGGGCTCGTCAAACAGACTGTCAAATAACTTGAAAAGCGCCTCGTTTTCCAAAACGGACAGAACGGAATGATGATGCGCAATGCCTTTCCTACCCATCATTTGTACGCTACGCCCGCCATTTGGCATGACCCCTTCCAGCATGGGAGTATTCGGCGCTAGCGCATGCTTTTCTTGCAAATGCGCCAATACGGCTCGGCGCGCATGTGATACAAGCGAACGGTCGATCAGCCCACGTAGCAGCAGGAATCCGTCTTCACGCAGCCTTTGTCTTAAGGATTTGCTATTATCCAGCAAGTCGTGACTCTCGCGCAACTGGCCCAAGTCGGAGCTTGGGAAATCCACATCGCGATAACCGAATTTTATCTCGGTTTTCCGCATGATATGCTCGCCATTCAAATTTGTATTGGATTTGCGGGAAATGTCTATATCCTACAAGTTGCTGCTGCTACAATCCGCCTGTATTCTATTCGACACCGCACCCAAGCAGACTATAACGATTTCTGGCAGAATAGCAACGTGTTCGGAAACTCATCCGTTCCCTTGCTGTGAAAAGGTAGATGCCTATGATCGCAGAGATTCTGCGCTATAGCCGATTAAGCAAGAAGGAAATCAGCTTTTATCAAAGCAACGGCTATCTGATGTTGCCGGGACTAATCGCATTGCCACGTGCCGATGCGCTTGCACAAAACGTGCTGCAAGTGATGGAAGGTTTGGCTATCAGTCGCAAAGACTTGGGTAGGGCCCGCAGCTCCAAAGACAAACTGCGCCAGAGCCGGCAGTACATGCCGGATACGCCATTAGCCAGCCTGATACATAGCCAGGGATTGAAGGACATTGCCTCACAGTTGATGGGCGGACCTTCCACTTTGTATTTGCCATTCACCGCGGTGAAGAGTGGTGGCGGTGGCGGACGTTTTCACTTTCATCAGGACAATCAGTATACGCGCTTCGATGGTCCTGGCATCAATATATGGTTTGCGCTGATGGAAATGACGCCGGAAAACGGCTGCTTACAGATCGCAGCCGGAACACACCTGGAAGGTACCTTGGCGTCGGTGGAGAGTGAAGACAAAGATGGGCATCGGACTGTGGAAGTAGCGCCGGAATCTTTCTTGCCGCTGCGGATGATGCCGGGCGATACGGTTGCCTTTTCTCGCCTCATCCTGCACGGATCCGGCGCGAACACTAGCGATCAACCCAGATTGGCTTATGCGGTACAGTTTCATCGAGATGATGTTCGCGCGACGCGCGGCGGTAAATCACTGGGATTGCTCAAGGAGAATCCACCTTTTGACATTCGGCCAGTGGCAAGAATATCGCCATCCGGTCATTGATCGCTCAGCTAGTATCAGACGCATTCGCCTGGAAATGAGTAGATGTGATGCATTACAACCCAATTGACTTGGTTCGCCCAAACAGGAAGATTACTGGAATTTCCGCCATATTGTTGCCCTTTACCGAAAGCGGCAAGATAGATTGGGCGGGGCTGGGCAACCATATCCTTCTCACGGCGGGTGCTGGCCTGACGCCGGCGGTTAACATGGATACCGGCTATGCTAACTTGATCAGCGAAGCGCAGAGGCAATGTGTACTCGAGTTGACCCATGACGTAATGGGCAGCCGGGGATTCGTTGCCGGGGCCTACGTGGCGGATGCACCGGGCGCTTCTTTCAATTCCGATGCTTACAGCAAACAGATTGAGAAGATTCAAGGCTGCGGTGGCACACCGATCATTTTCCAATCTTATGGGTTAACCGGGCAGACAGAATACGACATTGTCGCCGCCTACGCGCAGCTAGGCCAGATGACGGATGGCTTCATCGCCTTTGAACTTGGCAAGATGTTTGCGCCCTTTGGCGCGATTTATGATTTGGATACCTATCGCGGTCTGATGGAGATTGAGCGCTGCCAAGGCGCAAAACACTCATCGCTCAGTCGTCAGCAAGAGTGGGATCGCCTCGTTCTGCGCGACCAGATCCGCCCCGATTTCAAAGTGTTCACTGGCAACGACCTTGCCATTGATATGGTGATGTATGGCAGCGATTATCTGTTAGGCTTGAGTACTTTCGCGCCCGATCTCTTTGCCCAGCGAGACGCCATGTGGCTGACAGGTGATCCGGCGTTTTACCAGTTGAACGACTTGCTCCAATATCTCGGTTTCCTGGTATTCCGGCCCCCGGTACCCGCATATAAGCACTCTGCGGCCCAGTTTCTGAAGCTACGTGGCTGGATCGAATCCGACAGAACGCATCCGCTATCTCCACAACGTCCTGCGAGCGATTTGGCGATTCTGAAAGATATCGCCGGGCGTTTTGCAGCGGAGAAAGCGTGCTAGATGGTGGCTTACCGGCGCATCGCCCAACTACGCAGTTTTCAGCAGTTTCACGACTATTGCCAAACCGTTGGCGCTGACTTGCCAATTGACGAGCAGGCGGTTTCCGGACAGTTGTCTCCGCTTGCGCAGTCATACGACTATCGCGAACATCGTCTGAGCAATCGCTTTGCTGTATTGCCAATGGAAGGATGGGACGGCACAGCGGAAGGTCATCCGACTGAGCTGACAAAACGTCGCTGGCGTAGATTCGGCGAAAGCGGTGCCCAACTGATATGGGGAGGCGAGGCGGTCGCCGTGCGTCATGACGGACGCGCCAATGCCAGGCAGCTTGTCATCAACCAGGACACGCTCAAAGGTATTGCGGACTTGAGTGAGGCGCTGCTGTCAGCGCACCGGCAGCAGCACAGTGCGGAAAACGAACCATTGATTGGCTTGCAATTGACTCATTCCGGCCGCTTCTGTCGTCCCAATGGCGCAAATTTGGAGCCGCTGGTTCTTTATCGCCATCCGCTGCTGGACAAGAAGTTTGATTTGCAGGACGATAGCTGCGTCTTAAGCGACAGCGAGATTGATGTCCTGATCGAGGACTTCGGCAAGGCGGCGGTCTTGGCGCAAGATGCCGGCTTCGATTTCGTTGACATCAAGCATTGTCACGGCTATCTGGGTCATGAATTTCTCAGTGCGGTTACGCGACCGGGAAAATATGGAGGCAGCTTCGAGAATCGCACGCGTTTCTTGCGAAATTGCGTCGATTTGATCCGGACGCAAGCGCCGGGTTTGGATATCGGCATACGAATCAGCGCGGTGGATTGGGCGCCGTTCCACGCGGGCAAAGAGCGGATTGGCGAAGCGATGCCCTACAACGGGGATGGATATCCCTTTGCCTTTGGCGGTGATGGCAGTGGCGTTGGCTATGATCTTGCAGAACCCCGGCGTCTGCTGGCTCTGTGCGAAAAGCTGGATATCCGCCTGATCTGTATCACCGCCGGAAGTCCCTATTACGGGTTTCATATTCAGCGCCCGGCGTTCTTCCCACCTTCCGATGGTTACCTTTTGCCGGAAGATCCACTGGTTGGCGTCGCCCGCCAAATCAAGATTACCGCCGAGCTAAAGGCGGCATTCCCAAATCTGACCGTTGTGGGGTCGGGCTATTCTTATCTTCAAGACTGGCTGCCAAACGTGGCGCAAGCCGTAATAGAGCGCAATATGGCGGATTTCGTGGGCTTGGGAAGGATGGCCTTGAGTTATCCGCAGCCGCCGGCGGATCTCTTGGCGGGACGAGATTTGCAGCGAAAGCGCATTTGTCGCACCTTCAGCGATTGCACAACCGCGCCGCGCAACGGTATGGTCTCCGGTTGTTTTCCGCTTGACGAGTTCTATAAGTCGCGTAAGGAATACGACCGACTCTTGGCGGTAAAGAAAAAAGACGCCGCCGCACAGGGCTAAGGCGTCGTCTTTCGTCAAGATGGCAAGAGCTGGAAACCGGGTGTGGAATGATCGCCTTAGAGCCATCCATAGTCTGATGCGCTGAAATCAATCATGCTGCCGTGATAGTAGGGCACTGTCGCTAGCTCAGGTTCCGCGATTGTGTCCAGAAGCGCGTGATCCTCCTGAGTGAGAGTGATACTCGTCGCGCCGATATTGTCCAGCAAGTGACCCATAGTGCGCGGTCCTATAATGGTGCTAGTGACGCCTCTTTTGCTGATTACCCAAGCTAAGGCGATCTGGCTGGTGCTGCATCCTTTCTCCGCAGCTATTTGAGACACCGCATCCAACACATCGTATGGGCGATCGCCGAAATGCTGCTGTCTGCGCCGTTGCAATGCGGCGCTGCGATTGACATCACTGCCGAAGCGGCTATCCCCGGGGATAGCTTCGCCACGTTTGTACTTGCCGGAAAGGAATCCGCCAGCCAGCGGTGACCAGGGCAAGATCGCCAGGCCGTAACTCTGCGCCAGCGGGATGAGTTCACGCTCGATGCTGCGATCCAGCAAATGATAAGGTGGCTGTTCGCTGATAAAACGATTTAAGTCGAACTCTTTCGCCACCCAGAGCGACTCCATCACGCGCCAGGCGGGAAAGCTGCTGGTGCCGATATATCGGACCTTGCCGTCGCGGATCAGGTCATCAAGAGCGCGCAAGGTCTCGTCGATCGGGATATTGGAGTTGGGGCGATGGATCTGATACAGATCAATATAATCCGTTTGCAGGCGCTTTAGCGAAGCCTCGCATTGCTGGATAATGTGCCGCCGATTGTTTCCCGCGGCCAGGATATCCTCTTCATCCATTCGGCCATGCACCTTGGTCGCCAAGACGATTTGACCGCGCTTGCCATTGCGTTGCAGTGCCTTACCGACCGCGATTTCGCTGGCGCCTTGGCCATAAACGTTCGCCGTATCCAGGAAGTTAATGCCTTCGTCAATGGCACGGTCAATCACCTCCAAGCCATCGGCCTCGCTTGCCGACGTACCAAAGTTCATGCAACCCAGGCATAGCTCACTGACCATGACACCGGTGCGTCCGAGAGAATGATAATCCATGTTACGCTCCTTATCCTTTGCAAAGTTAGCACCAATTGTAGCCCCTACCTTTGCTTCAAAGTAGGTATCATTTTGCTTTGGCTGGTTGCTGATGTTTCCTTGGTGTTAGAACGCGACCTTGGTAAGCAGCGACCAAGAGGCCGATTCATACTATTCTTTATTGAGGCTTACGGCTCAGAATGCGCTATTATTGGAAGTCAAATCTCTGCGAGCAAGCGAGGAAAGCAATTATGCTTGAATATGGCAAGACAGATTCAGGCGAAACGGTGACGGAACACACTCTGCGAAACGGGACAGGAATGGAGGTGAAGATCATAACATATGGCGGCACAGTGACATCAATACGCGTGCCGGATCGCCTGGGAAGGTTTTCCAATGTCGCCCTGGGATTTGCTAGCCTGGAAGATTATCAGGCTGAACATCCTTATTTTGGCGCCATAACCGGCCGCTATGCCAATCGAATAGCCGGCGGACGCTTCAAGCTGGATGGACAAGCTTACGAATTGCTTCTGAACGATGGAACAAACTCATTACACGGTGGCGAAGTTGGTTTCGACAAGCGCATATGGTCGGCGCGCGACCTCAGCGAAGCTTCGCCTTCCTCGGTCGAATTGACCTATACCAGCCCCGATGGGGAAGAGGGTTACCCGGGCAACCTGGACGTCAGCGTTACATACTCCCTGAACGATGACAACGAATTGCGGATCGATTACACGGCGACCACGGATGCGCCGACTGTCATTAACTTGACCAATCACAGTTACTTCAATCTCATGGGCGAAGGCGCGGGCTCGATATATGATCACATCCTGGCATTGAATTCAGATCGCTATACGCCGATTGATCTCAATCTGATTCCCACCGGCGAATTGGCTTCGGTCGCTGAGACTCCCTTTGACTTCCGCAAGCCCAGGACGATTGGGCCAGGATGTCGCTCCTCACATGAGCAGATCGTGCGCGCGCAAGGTTATGATCACAACTTTGTCTTGAACCGCGGGGGATCTAGCGAGGATACTTTGTGTTTCGCCGCGCGTGTTTACGAACCGCGCTATGGGCGCTTGATGGAAGTATGGACTACCGAGCCGGGCGCGCAGTTCTATTCAGGCAACTTTCTCGACAGCACCTTGGTAGGGGCGGGAGGTCGCCTCTATCGACAGAGTGACGGCTTGGCGCTGGAAACGCAGCACTTTCCTAATTCACCCAATCAACCTGAGTTTCCTTCTACGGTTTTGCGTCCGGGCGAAGTATTCCAATCCTCTACCGCATATCGATTTTCTTGCGCCTAGTATTAGGTGTTACACTTAGTCTTGAGCAGTGGGATCAAAGGCATCGCGCAGGCCGTCGCCGATGATATATAGGCAAAGTACCACGATTGTGATCAAGCTGCCGGGCAAGACTACCAGGTGAGGCTGTGCCAGGAACTCACGCGATTTGCTGAGCATATTTCCCCAGGTGGCGGTCGGCGGTTGCACCCCCAATCCTAAGAAACTGAGCGCGGATTCGATCAAGATCACATTTGCAATATTGATCGCCAGCGTGACGATCGTCAGAGAAAACACGTTAGGCAGAATATGAATGCGCATAAGGCGCGCATCCGATGCGCCCAGCGCCTGCGCACTGACTATGTATTCACGTGCGCGAATGGAAAAGGTCTCGCCACGGACCAGCCGTGTGGTGGCCGTCCAGGTCAAGAAAACCAGCACCATGATCAAGGTGAAGGCATCAGGCGAAAAGACGGCCGAAATCACGATCAGTAAGACCAGACCCGGGATCGAATTGAGGGTTGTGATGATCCAATTTACGACATCGTCGATAATCCCGCCATAGAAGCCGGTCAAGATACCCAAGGTTACGCCGATAGCCAGCGTAAGTATGCCGGAAAGGAATCCGATCGCTAGCGAGACCTGCCCGGCGTACAACAGGCGCGACAAGTGATCGCGTCCCAGATTGTCAGTGCCGAGAATATGTCCCGCGCTAAATGGTGGCAAGAACTTTGATCCAGCAGCATCCGTCGTATTGGGATCTACACCCAGTATGTTGGTAATGATCGGCGCTGCCGCAGAGAGCGCTGCCAACAATACAATCATGCCGATGGCGACCATCGACATCCGGTCTTTCCACAAGCGGCTGAGGGCCTGTTGAGTGAGCGACTTGCTGCGCAGTACGGCTTCCATGTCCAGTTCGGCGATGCGCGCATCCAACTGTTGTTTCTGCATCCAGTACTCCTAGGACATACGAATCCGCGGATCGATCAGGACATACAACATATCGGAAAGCAGCAGACCGAGGATGGCGCCCAAGGACGAGAAGATCACGATGCCCATTACTACCGGGTAATCTTGCTGCAGCGCCGAGGTGAAAGCCACGCGCCCGACACCCGGCCAGCCAAATACAGTTTCCGTGACGATGGCGCCTCCCCAAAGGTTGGTGATAGTCGGACCCAGCAGGGTGGCCACGGGAATCATGGCATTACGCATGGCGTGGCGGAATTGAACGGTCCGGTTCGAGAGTCCCTTCGCGCGTGCCGTGCGAATGTAATCCTGATTCATGACTTCCAGCGTCGATGTACGAACATAGCGCGAAAACAAAGCGACATTTATGGCGGACAAGACGACCGTGGGTAAGATCAAATACTGGAAGCGTTCAAAAAAAGGCGGGCAGATTCCCGTCAGGGTCACGGCGCAGCGACCGCCTAGCGGCAGTATGCCCAGCATGGAACCGAAAAAAAGCAACAAGATTAGACCCAGCCAAAAGCCAGGTATCGCATTTAGCAGCACCGCCATTACGCGGGCGACATTGTCAAAGAGCCTGCCTTGCGTCGCTGCCGAAATGACACCGACGGGTATCCCGATGACCAGCGCGGTAAAGAGCGAGGCGATGCCGAGCTCAAGCGTGGCCGGAAGATTGGTTAAGATTACTTTCATGACAGGCTGTTTGCGGATGAAGGAGCGACCGAAATCGCCACGTAAGATTCCGTAGTTTTCGCCCGGAGGTTCTGCTACGCCATCGCCGTCGGCATCCAGGGGCGCGATCAGCTCAAATGCGCCATCGGAGACGCCATCACCATCGGAATCCCAGCGCAGCCAGTCATCGCCAACTAACCAGCGCAGATACTGTATGTGAAAGGGGTCGTTGATGCCTAGTTGCGCTTCCAGACGGGCGCGCGTTTCCGCAGATATATTGGGCGCGAAAAACAGCCGATCAATAACCGTGCCTGGCGCCAGCCAAAGAAGCAAATACGAAAACAGGGTAATGCCAAAAAATGTCGGGACCGCTTGTACCAGGCGGCGAAGAAGGTATTTGACCATGAAGTCTATGCTCTAGAATCGCAGGTCCGCTCGGGTTCGCGTCGCTTGGGCGAATGGCTGGTCTGCCCGGAAACAGGAGCAAAACGCTGGCCTCTGACGCAGTAATCCATCTTACAGGCGACTCTGCCCTTGGGCAAAGAACGTGCCAGCCTTGCGACCGGCACGTTCCTCTTGGCTAATCTAGCGTAAAGCTTATTGGCTGATGGCTATGTCGGCCATATTGACGTAGCGCATTTCGGCATAGGGTTGCCAATTCTGCACTTCGTTGGATTCGGCGTACATCGAGTTGGGTGCAAAGAGCCACCACCAAGGCAATTCATCGTGAAGAATCTGGCTTACTTCATGATAGAGCGCCTGGCGTTCTGAGAAATCACAGCCCGGTAGCGCCAAAGCCTGGTCATACAATTCGGTGACACGGTCATTGCGATAGGAGACGAAGTTGAGGGAGTGGTGAATTTCATTGATATACGAATTGAATCAGATGAGCCGCATAATTGGGATACTGCTGTTTATACAGTTGCCGCCGATTCCAGGCATAAACAAAGAGTTTCACATTCCGCCGAAGCGCGTCGGCACAGCGAGAAAAGCAGCGGGAACGCCGATGCAAACGGGCTAGATAGTGCCGAAGTTCCGCATTCACGCCTTCTACCCGATAAGTCTCACTTTTGTTTGGCATCGGAGTATGTCTGCCAGGATAATAGATCAATTTCTTGTACGAAGCCATCAAATCGCTGTAGTATCAACAGGCTCTTGGGCTTTGGTCCACCAGCCTTTGCAATGTCGTTTCATCCCGCCGCTGGCTCAGCAAAAAGCCGACTATGCAACTAGTAGAGCGCTCCACAAAAGTGCTTATGTACCACCTGTTTTTTTTCGACCGACAAAAGTATGCAATTCGTCCATCTCAAGGATATGCAAGGGCTTTTCTGCCGGGGTCGGAGCGGCGGGCAACTGATTGGCGTGGGCCTTCACCCAATTCATCACCGTGACATGATGAACTCCCAAGTGGCGTGCTATTCGACGGAAACTCAAGCCATCAGTATAGAATTTAACGGCTAACAGTCGCATCTCATGGCTATACATCTGTCGCACCTGCGGAGTATACCGGCGATTGCAGGGCTTGCACTTATACATTTGACTTCCAGCGCCCGTGCGCCCGGCCTTGACTTGATGCTCTACATCTTTGCAATAGGGACATTTGCTCATACACTTAATTATACTATATCGACTAAATTCACCACTCCCCTGTCGGCGATGAAAAGGCGTGCGTTTTGTAGTAAGGATTGTCGAAATGCCGCCCGTGCGCAGGACTACTTGTGGGTTATCATCATGCGCTTTCATGTATGCTACAGTGCCTTTGATAAAAAGCGGCTGCGAATTGCGATAGTCCAGCTTGCCACCGATTTCCAGGTCTACCTCCGCGCCGAGACCCGCTTTCATGCAACGATCAACCGCAGCGGAATCCGGTATGCTTGCATAGATCATAGAATCTGGTTGGAACTCCAGCGCCCGTGACAGAAAATACGTTACATCACCCACGCCGCCGGCGGTGGGATTATCACCAGAATCGCTTATCAGCACCGGTTGTACTTTTTCTGACATGGCTCGCTTCAGGCAGTCGTCAACGGTAAGGGCTGGGACTCCGAAGCGAAAATCAGCGCGATGCTGCCAGTAGAGCGTAGCCAAGCGCATTGCCGCCTCGCTTACTGATTCTTTGTCCCTGCCGATGGCGATGGCGCAAGCGGTCACGCGCGGTTCGTCGGCCCAGATGTAACCGACTTGTATCGTGGCATCCATGACGCCCTGGCCATCGATCTCTTTGGGAATGGCTGCATAGATTTGCGAACCGGGCTCCCACTCGGTACTTGTCATTTCGCCGGGCATGCCGACGGGAATCTTAACGAATGCCTTGAAAGGACGAATCCGTTCACTCAAGCAGCGTGCCAAGAGCGCAATGGCTCGCTCGCGTGTTTCTAGGTAATCAATATGGGGTGCGGTTCGATAGCCGGTGATGATATCAAGATGGGACATGATCGATTGCGAAACGTTGCCGTGCAAATCATAGCTTGCCGCGATAAGACAGTCCCTTCCGACGAGCTCCCGTGTCGCTGCGTACCAGTCGCCCTCGGCATCATCACGCCCTTGGACATTCATGGCGCCGTGCATATCGAGATAAACGCCATCCAGGCGGCCGAGTTCCTTTAGTCGATCGAGAAACTCTGATTTGAGCGTTTGGTATGATTCGGCATCGACAGGGCCACCGGGCATAGCCTTTGCGGTTATGGTGCCCAGAAATTCAATGCCCGGGAATTCCCGCAAAAACGGATACAGAGAATTGAAAGCCGGATCTCCCTGTCGTGTTACTCGAAAGTCTGCCAGGCGTGTGGGCAAGGTGGAAAAGGTACAGCTTTCGGTTGCGATTCCGCCGATTGCAATTCTCATCGGGCACCCGCTTTCTCCTATTCTTGATGAACTGCTATAGTCGCATGAGCAGCAGGCTTGTTATTTGCTGTGTGCGCGTCCAGCCTTTACGCCGCTGCCCAGCGGCTGATGAAACCTGACAAGTGCCGAAGCACCCAAAGCGGCGTCGGAATGTTGGGAGAGTTTGATCTTGGCCGAAATGAAGTTTAGCGGTAGACAGCGTGATTTGGCACTGGCGAGCGCGCCGGCTTCCAGCAGGTGGTAGGCGGCATGGATTAGACCGCCACCCAAAACGATAAGCTCGGGATTAAACAAGTTGATGCACCAGCCAATGGCGATGCCTAGCGCATTTGCCGCTTCATTGATCACGGCACAGGCGAGCGGATCTTGCTCTTCCGTGTGACGAATTATATTTTGTGTGGTCACAGTGTCGTTCACCAGCGGCGATTGCGGATAGTGCGCGAGCTGCTGCCTGGCAATCGAGATTAATCCCTTGCCAGAAACTGACATCTCCAGGCAACCGCGCAGTCCGCAGCTACAAAGCCGTCCATCAATCGGATCAATAGATACATGACCAATTTCCATTTCCGAATGCGTCACTCCTCGCATTAATTCCCCATTCATTACAACTGCGCCGCCCAACCCAGTGCCCACACTAAGATAGACGTAGTGCCCTACCTCTCGCGCGCTGCCGAGGTGGTATTCGCCGATGGCGCCTACATTTACGTCGTTGTCAATGCAAATGGGCGTAGATCTTGTCAAACGCTTGGCGACTTCTTGGCGAAGTGGCAAATTTTTCCAGCCAAGGTTAACCGCATTCAGGGCGATGCCGTTTGTTGTATCTACCGGTCCAGGCACGCCGATGCCGATTCCCGCTATGTCAAGGTAGGCGCTCAAATATTTGTTTAGCTGGCGCGCTATGCGATCAACCGTGTCTTCTGCAATTGCATCCGCATCGTCGCGAGTCGGGAGCGTATGTCGTTCCAGGGCGTTACCTTGGTGGTCGGCGACGACAAATGCCATTTTTGTGGCTCCGATATCGAGCCCTATCGTCAGATCTTTCGTCATGTCCTGTCCTTGTAGAGAGGATAACGGTATATCGGGATTCTATCTATTGACATACCAGGTCACCAGCAAAACGAGGCACAACCAGGTAGATCCAACACACAGAGCCAACAATGTGACGACATACTCCGCCGAATCCGGCTCTAAAAAATGGGAGCAAGCCGTCCGATGTGCCAATGACAAATATCGCGATCCAATAGAATCCCGTGCGCAGGTCAGGCGTCATGCAGCACCAGATCACTTCCATGTTCCAGGGGGATTCAGGCTACTTCGACACCCAATTGAGAGCCGGGCGGGATGACCAATTCTGGCACGTCGATATCACAAACGCTCTCGACATACCACGGGCAGCCAGGATAACAATCGAATAATCTAAATTGTTGAAGCGGCAGACAATTACTATAGCGAGGCGCTTTCCCATTACCAAATGCATGAAATGGTTGCAATTCGTGGCGCTACTTATTTGATTTTCGTCGACAGTCGCAATATGCGCGGGAATGTCAATGCTCACGGGAATGCTGGAATTCCGTACCTTTTCAAATGGAATCCTGACATTGGTTCAATGCATGAGTCTTGAGTAACTGAATTCGTTAGCCTCTCAACATGAGTGATCAATTGATCTTGCACATTGTCTCGTAGCTGACCGTGTTTCGAATATGGGCTATAGGCTCACTTGGCTGTTTCAATAGACGAATGAAAGGGAGTCGTTCCGATAAAGTTTGTTCACCATTGCAAATCAACGGAAGCAATGAACAGGACTTTTTCAGTCTATAGAATATACTCTGTACGGACTTCATAATTTATGGTTCGAACTCTTGACAAGCAAAAATGTGATGAATCCTGATAATTTCACTTTCAACTAACTAGTTTGCTGAGAATCTGCATTACAATTGTTTGAAAACCAGAAGTTGTTCCCAGGGGGCGTGACCATGACGGCAATAGAAACGATCATTGTTGGAGCAGGCGGGCGTGGCAATGCGTACGGGAAATTCGCACTCGAATACCCGCATGAGCTGAGTGTTGTCGGTGTAGCGGAACCTGATCCGATACGGCGAGAGCGTTTGGTCCGTTTGCATGATATTGCTCCAAATATGGTTTTTGAGGACTGGCAGGCCTTGCTGGCATCTTCCGAGATGCATGCCTCGACCATCCTAAATTGTACGATGGATCGTTTCCATTTCGAGTCGACTATGCGTATGCTGGAGCTGGGTTATGATGTGCTCCTGGAAAAGCCAATGACACCTGTGCTGAGCGAAAACGTGCGGTTGGTGAAAGCAGCGGAATCAAGCGGGCGATTGTTGCAAATCTGTCACGTCCTGCGCTATACGCCATTCTGGCAGACTCTGCGCAAGGTGGTGCAATCCGGCAAACTGGGGCGAATTGTTAGCGTCACCCACCGCGAGAACTTGATCTATTACCATATGGCGCACAGTTTTGTGCGCGGGAATTGGCGGCAAGAAGCTAGTTCGGGTCCGATGATTTTGTCAAAATGTTGCCACGACTTTGATATTTTGCTCTGGATCTTACAAAGGCAGGTCGTGCATCTAAATTCCTTCGGCTCCCTGGTACATTTCCGGCCAGAAAATGCGCCTGAAGGAGCGACCCAACGGTGTACGGACGGCTGCGCCGCGGCCGACAGCTGCAAATATGAAGCGACGAAGCTATATGCGCGTGATGGTGATGGCTGGCCGCACAACTACGTTTCGTATGTTCCCAACAGAGAAGTGCGGTTAGAGCAATTGAAAGAGGATTGGTACGGTCGCTGCGTATATCTCTGCGATAATGATGTCGTTGATCACCAAACGGTGAATATGGAACTGGAAGACGGCACGACCGTAACGCTGGTCATGAATGGGCAGGGCGACGAGGAATGCCGTTCGATGCGTTATGATGGTACAAAAGCCACGCTTTACGGCAAGTTTTCTTCAAAGGGAAATGAGATACGCGTGCATCATCACTTGAGCGAAGAAATAGAAGATGTGCCGGTGAATGCGCGGGAAAGCAGCGGTCACGGCGGTGGTGACAATGGCATCGTACGCAGTTTTCTTGATACGCTTCGAGGCAACCCCGATGACAGCGTTACAACTGCAAGGGAATCGCTGGAAAGCCATCTGTTGGCTTTTGCCGCGGAAGAGTCTCGCATAAACAAAACTGTAGTCAATATGATTGAGTTTCGCGCGCGATCGGGTGCGGAAACAGCAACCCGATAAGCCTTCAAGTCTTGCGCAAGTAAACTTTGGCAAATTGCGAGAAAATGAGCACCCCCGACAGGAATCGAACCTGTGCGCCTGGTTCCGGAAACCAGCGCTCTATCCCCTGAGCTACGGGGGCAACTGAACGTCATCTTATCAGAAACTACGCCCCTTCACAAGTAGACCTAAGGACCAGACAGGTTCCGCTCTCCTCTGCTTGGATTCATCGTTCAATCCTTTAACAAACCGCGACCATTTAGTCCCCCCGTCCCGTGCAGACGATGATACGCTCGGCTTTATGGCCGTCAGATCGTTTTCGTCCATGTTTTACCCGCAACGTTTGCGGCTAACCACTGTGCTCGCGCGATCAGGCGGGTTGTTGTTCTGCGCGAGCGCGACTCCGCTCATCGTTGCCGAGGGGCAGGACAGGTTTCGCTCCCGCCCCGCGCATCAGCTAGCTACCATAGGCAATTCCTGCATAAAACCGCGTCCATATAGTCGCCGCGTCCCCGGCAAAAGATGATACGCTCGGCTCTATGGGAATTTTATCGCTTTCCTCCATGACTTACTTGCAACGGACACGCTCTCGTCGGATCGCTATCCAATTTGGCGAAATCCGCTGCTATATCGATACTGTATCGATAGGTAATTGCTATATTTGCCACTTTATTCATCCTTTTCCCGTCCTTTTTCATCCTTTTCCCGTCCTTTCTCATCCTTTTCCCGTCCTTTTCCCGTCCTTTTCTACATCACGTTCCACCTCAAAACCTGTCCTGCCATCAAACAAGTAGGCTGAGTATGACAAGACGTGGTCGTGACTGGCCAAATCATATCAATGTGACGGCGTGGTTTACCTTGCTATAATGTCATGAAGAGTTACAGAGAGATGAATTCGTGTCGGACAAGCCAAACGTCAATGCGGAAGAACAATCCAGCGGTTTTGGAGGGATCAATTGGCCCTGCGCAAATGGTTTAGCGACAAAAACAGCCTAAGTGGAATGGCGAGCTTCTGCGCTGGGCATATCGGTCTGCTCTTGTTGATGGCATTGACGGGATGTCAAGTACTGGACAGAAGCGATGTCATCGCGACAATCGACATCAACGTGACAAGCCATGACATAGCTATCGCTGCATTGCAACAAGCTGCCGCTGCCGAAGCGACAAGCGTAGTGGCTACGGTAGCAGTGGCCGGAACCAAAGTCGCTGAGAATTCGTTTCTGAACGCCGCCTTGGGCGCAACCTTGCGCGCCAACTATACGGTGACACCCGCGGTGCGCGCCGTGGTAGTCAGCGCAGAAGACATGGGCGATTCTCTTGAAAGCGATATGATGGATGATATGGGTGAGACGGGAAGCAATGTACAAACGATTGGCATAAGCGATTTGGATACTGCGCGCGCGGTACAGGCCAACAGCGGTTGCTCTGCGGGCAGCGTACGGCAATTCAGAACCGGCGACGAGCGCATTTATGCAACGGCGCGTGTTTCCGGCTTGCAGGATGGTACATATTTCGAAGTTGATTGGAATTACCAGAATCGCGTGGTGAACCGTGTCTCCTGGCTGGCTGATTATTCGGCGCAATCGGAATGCATCTGGTTTTACGTGACTGCCGAAGATTTCCCCTTCCTACCCGGAGCCTACTCGGCTACCTTATTTGTAAATGGCGCTTCGCAGTCGACGACCGAATTTACTATTTCCGCTCAGTGAAAACAGCACATTTATTGTTTCTTGGGCAAAAAGTTCGCTCATTTGTGATTGATATTCCGGCTGCGGTACACTTCGGCTTAGGTCCTTCGCAGTCTTACAGAGCCGCTGCAAAATTAAGTGGAGACTAGTGGAAACTTTAATGGCATCGAGCATAGCTCGGCGAGCATATCATACACTGATTCTTTTCATTTGCATGCTTGCCACCCCCGTGATTGGCGCTCAAGATCTTAGCCTCACACCAACGATGCCCGGCCTGGCGGCGACGCCTACCCTTTCCACAGTAGCTGCGACAGCCCGGGCAGCTGCAGAGGCGACAACAAACGCGATTTCAATGATCGAACCTGTTGAACATCACGTCTTGCAGCGACCTATCGAAATTGCCGTTGACAACGTGCATTGGGTCGACAGGACCTATCCTTACGGGAGCACTCAATGGAATCTGCGACCGGTGCACCTGGGTGTTGAATTCGTCAATCCGCGCGGGACCCCCGTAATGGCAGCCGCGGCGGGAAAGGTCGTTTTCGCGGGATCCGATCGCGAAATACTCATAGGGCCGCAAAAGGATTATTATGGCGAGGTAGTCGTGCTGGCGCATGAGTTGCGTACGCTGGACAATCAGACGCTATTCACCTTGTATGCTCATCTGGACAAGATTGATGTTCAGGTAGGAAAAGAAGTACAAGCTGGCGACAGTCTCGGGCGAGTTGGCTCTACAGGCGTTGCCCTGGGCGCTCATTTGCACTTTGAAGTACGTGTCGAAGACCCTTGGAATTTCCTGAACACGCGCAATCCGGAGCTTTGGCTGCAGAATTATGTCGATCACGGCATGATCGCTGGTTTCATCCACAACGATATGGGCGATGCGATTTACGGAAAGCGCCTTGCCATCCGCTCGGAAGATGTTAACCGGGAGGTCTACACTTACGGTAGCGAACGAGTCAATCGAGATCCGGTTTGGGGCGAAAACTTCACCGCTGGCGACTTGACCGCCGGAGAATACGAGATCGTGGTACTAAAGGAGAGCGGAAGTATCGGCTATCGTGGAACAGTCACGGTTAGCGCGTATCAGACGTCTTTCGTGGATATTCTGATTTCGGAGAACCAAGATCAATCTTCGCCACAGAGTTAGCGGTAAACGCGGTAATCCATGGTGATTGAACCGTTAATGCTTAGATCCATTACTTGGACCACAGCACGATTGCCGCCGGAGGTGAGCATTCCAACGACGGCATTCTGCAACAGATCGATATTTAGTGTGCTGGCAGTCGCCAAGCCTGTTGCGATGGCATCATAATAAACATCATGGAGCCTGTTGAATCCCGTCATCAGGTACAGGCCACCGCCGTTTAATGCGATCAATTCGTTACCATTCCATGACAGATCTACATTACCGTTGCCGTCGAGATCCACCGAGCCAGTGGCGATTGTCCAGGAGCCGTTGCTAACAACTGCACGATCGGCGATGTAGTTGTAGGTATAGACGCTGTTATTCGCTTCGCCAGCGCTTCCTTCAAATACTTGCTGGTTAAGATCGGTGACGATGGTCACCGATTGCGGACCACTGGTACCAGTTAGGGATTGCTCCAGTTGTACGGTCGTTTGCTGCCCGCCGACCAAGAAGGGCACGTTGACTCCGGCATAACGCGAGCCAGGTTGGAAGGTTGCGGCGATAGCAAAGGGGCTAGCTCCACCCAGGCCTTGATTGCGAACGATAACATTGATCAAGGTCGGCTGGTCTAGAGTTATCCGGCTCGGATAGGCATTGAGAATCACCAGATCCGGATAGACCGGCGGCGCGGTTGTTGCTGTTGCCGGTGGCGTCGGCGACGGTGGCGGCTGGATGATCGGTATCAGATTGCGGTTGCCATAAGTTTCCACAAGATAAGACGCTAGCCATCCCCATTGGCCGCGGAAGTCGACTACCAACCACGAAAAATCTGTTGTGGCTCCGATGACGCGCGCTTGCGTTCCCCGTTGCAACTGTCCAATCACATCATAGTTTAGGCCAGGTCCGCTGCGCACGTTTTGGTAGGCGCTTTGGATGGTTAGATTGTATCCCGATGGCGTAGGAGTAGGAATTGGGGTCGGCGTATCAAACGTCACTACAAGCTCGGCGTTGGCCTGTGGCACGTTGCCATGGAAACGTGCAACGATATTGGGTGTGCCGAATTCATTGAACTGCGTGATCATAACGTTGCTGCTTGTTTCTCCCTGTGGCAAATCGGCGGGAGTCATGATGCCCTGCACCCCGGAATACTCTCTTATCGCCGCTAGATTTTCGGCGAGATCGCCCGGGCGACGGTAAGCCTGGGCGAGCATGCCAACGGAATCGTAGCTAGCCGCGCTCAAGCCGTCGGGAACTGCGCCAAATGCGTTTACGAATTCAACGACGAATTGCCGGCTGGCTGCATCTGCCGCAGAGAAGGACCAATTGGAGGCGCTGATGATACCGGGCAGCATATCCGATGGCACGAAGTTTACAAAGCCGGGATCCGTGGCTTGACTATAACTCACGACACCATCGTAGCCGGCTGCGCGCATCTGGCCGTAAACTTGAGCAGCCAAAATCGGCGGTCCATACAAGCCGACCGCATCCGGTCGCTCGCGTACGATGCGGTCCGCTATCGCGAAAATGTTGGAATGCGCGTCATTGTACAAGAGGTTGGATGCGCCGACCCCAAGTTCTGACAACGCCGTTGCGAAACCAATTAGGCTGGCTGTACTCTGTGCATCAAGCTGGACGGTTGTAATGGTGCCGATGCCAACCGTATTGACCAAATAGCTCGCAAGTGCCCGGTTTTGCAAAATCTCTTGCGCGCCGCTACGGAAGACACGCCTTGTGTTGTCTTGCAAAAGGATCGTATCGCCGGCGGCGCTTGTCAACACGGGTACATTAAAAATTTCCGGGACTTTCATGAATGCCAGCATCTGTCCGGTAGTCCCGGGCGCCAATATTGCGAAAACATTCGCTTGCGCCATGTTAGCCGCCGCAATCTCCATATGATCCGGCGATGTCACTACAACGTTTATCTCGTATACGGATCTATCTGCGCCGATGACGCCGCCTGCGGCATTGATCTGCTTTGCCGCCAGATATGCTCCGCGCGCGATGGGCCCGTCAACCCGGTCGATTACGCCTATGCGGATTGCTGATTGCGCTCTTGCCACCGAGCTAAAGACGCCCAATAGTAGCAATACGAATATCAGATATCGTGACGTAGTCATGCTTTTGCAGGACACATTTCGAGGCCTTCTCTTCAGGGCACATGATACGCACAGTATACATCATTCGTTTTGGCAGGCAACCGAATTGAGGCGTCGCCATCTTGATTTTGCGCACTCCGCTAACTATACTTCGGGAACACAAGAATCATGATTAAGCGAAACCGAATCCAGCCCAAATGCAACGTGAGCGAATCACTGATCACATCTTTGTTTTCCGCAGCGACCAATATGCGCAGGTCACCGCCGGTGTCGTCTTGACTTCCGCCGGCGCGGTACTCGTCGACACGCTCCTTTATCCGGAGGAAAGCCGCCGAATTCGTGACTTTGTGGAGACGGGTTTGGGTTCCAAAGTCACGTATGTAATCAATACCCACTTTCATGCCGATCACACGTCTGGTACCTGCTTTTTCCCGGAGGCGCAAGTTGTTGCGCATCGCCAATGTCGTGAATTGCTGGACACTCGCGGACGCGCGAGCTTGCGGCGCTTACGAGAATCATCGGTCGATTTCGAATCGGTGAAGCTGGTCTTACCTGGTATCGTCTTTGATGAACAGATTAGCCTGCGTGTGGGGGAAACAACCTTGGTTTTGTGGTCGAGCCCGGGCCACAGTCCGGATTCAATCGTTTGCCTGGTGGAAGACGCGAACGTGCTTTTCGCGGCGGACACAGTGATGCCAATCCCTTACTTCGTCGATGGAGACTTTGCAGATTTCAAACGTTCGCTACAGCGATTGCGCAGCTCGACTTACGAAAACATTGTTCAGGGCCATGGTGATATTATATTGCGCGGTGAAGTGCCCGATAAGCTGGATAGCGATATTGAATACTTGGATAAACTTGATATGGCGGTCGCGCAGGCAATGGATGCGGGTATTGAGAATCCGGAAAACTGCATCACAGCCGAAGAATGTGGAAAGAGCCACGTTTTATTGAACGGCGTTGTTCGCCAGTTACACAGTCACAATCTGCATAGCACCGTCATGCGCTACCGTGGATCGAGTTGACAGGAACAGCCGCGCTCGGCGGGCGAAATCGATATACGAAGAGAAGCAAGTTGCTCGTTAGAATCGTTGGCAGTGTGCATTGCCGACCTACTGAAGCGCGATAAGGAATCCAATATGGAAGCAAATGAGACCTATTTGACCAAAAACGGCGAATCCGAATTGCGCAAGGAGTTGCAGGAGCTGACCGAGCGTCGGCGGCCTGCGATGGCACAGAAGCTGAAAGATGCTGTGGCGCAAGGGGATTTGAAAGAAAACGCCGACTATCATGACGCCAAGGAAAAACTCGGTTTTATTGAAGGACGTGTCCAGCATATTGAAGAGATACTGCGTAACGCGGTCGTTATAGAATCTTCTGGACCCAGTGACGAAATCCGTATCGGTTCGACGGTTGTAATCCGCGAAGCGGGAACCGACGATGACGAAGAATACATGATCGTTGGCACCGCCGAGGCGAATCCACGTGAGCGAAAGATTTCGCAGAAAAGCCCAATTGGTTCGGCCTTGCTGGGCAAGAAAATTGGACGAAAAGTTGAGGTAGAAACGCCGGACGGACCGATCAGATTCGAGATCGTCGATATTCGATAATCACATGTTTGATTTCGGGCGCTGGTTCAATTGGCCCCCTAAGTGACGGGGCCTTTCTTGATTTTCAGGAGTAGGGCATGAAATTGCCCGTACCACCAAAGGGATCATCCTCATCGTCTTCAGGCGGATTGCCAGCTTTACCGCTGGACTCTGGGCGCGTCGAACCGTATTGGCCACTGGTTGGCGGCGGTGGCGCCGGAGAAGATGCCTGACCAGATGACGGTACGCCTATACTCGAATAATTGGCGAAGGGGTTCTCTGCACCTGGTAGTGTGGCTTCGGTCGCGGTGCCAACGCGCTGGCCCTGTTTCTGCCAAGCGAGTATCTCAATCTGCAGGCTTTCTATGCCGCTGTTGGGCGAGCCTCCACCATAATTGCAGATGACGCTTTTGATTTCAGCCTGGAGCTGAATGGCGCTGGTATCAACAATTGCGCGCGCGCCGAGCGTGGCGCCAATGATATCGCCGGCGGGGTTTCGGACGCGGTTGCCTACCGCGGCAATCAGCGCAGGATCGCTAACAGCCGCCGGTGCAGCAAAGACCTTGGTTTGCGTCTCTTGCGACGCCATATCGAATCCCCAAAACTCGACCGATTGCAATTCATTGCCGACTTTGGTTGACATGGAAATGCCGCATTCGCCCAGAAACTGATTGCCCAATTCTGGACCCAATTCAATCGCGAACGAATCATCATAATTCTGGCCCTTGGCAAAGGTCGAGACGGTGTGCAAGACCGGGACGCCGTACTGCGGGTGGATTACACCACTTCGTTCGGTTTCTTCTTCCGGCCAGTTTGGCGACGGCCTCGTGGCAGGGGATGTCCGTGGTTTCGTGCGAGCGACTTGCGAGGAATGCTTGGCATTGGCCGCAGCGTCCAGCGATCCCTTGCGCCTGGATGAAGCGCCGACTGCTGACCCGGGAACAACGCTGCGCCACGCAATCACCGCGGCAGGCACGGCCAAAGCCACAACAACAAGGGAAAGAAGGATTTGAAAGCTGCTGCCGACCACACCGGGATCAGCCGGTGCCAAGGCTCCCCGTAATCCGATGTAACCATCTAGGTTTTTCAGTTCGGAAATGGCATCCCGTTCGCTCGCGGAGATTTGCGCATTGCGCTCCAGCCGCGCAATCACAGCTTTCGGCCCAGGTACTTGCTCCAATGCCAATAGTGAGTTAGCGTCATCGTAATGCAAATCCTCTGCATGACCGACCGCGATCATTCGTACCCATTGATCGATGGCGCTTTGGCTCATGTGACGTGGCGCAGCCCCTGTCAACACGGCCGGAAAAATCACATAGGCAACAACCAATCCGATGATCGCGCCAAAAACGATGCCGACAATCGTATTGCGTTCGGGCGCTCGCTGGCTGAACCGGCCCAATGGGCTACCCGACGAATCCAAAGCGCCATTCTTTGACTTGCTACCTGCTCCTGCACCGGCATCGTTTGCGTCGGAATCAGTGCCGGCAGATTGAGACGTGCTGGATTTTCGACCTAGGAAACTCATAAATTATGACCCTTCAAGTCGGCACTCTAGAGTGCGCATGCTGAAAATGCCTTTATGACAAGACAAAACTGCCGCAAAGCGCTTGTCAACTTGAGTATACAGATGGTCACGTTTTCGCGCAAAGCGGGCCGAAAGCAAAATTCAACTGGCTGGACGCTTGCTCAACTCGGCATCAACTGCAGGCATCGGCACTTTGGGCAGGTTCTTCGGCAAGCTCCACGCCGAATACTCACAATCGGGAAAGCGGCTGCAGCCATAAAACACGCGACCACGGCCTTTTTTGGTGCGGCGTTCCACAAGTTCGCCTTGGTACCCATCCCCGCATTCCGGGCAGAGCAGGCCAGTTCGCTCGAGGTAGCGCTCGGTGCGGCGACATTCGGGGAAACTGGAACATCCGATGAATTTTCCAAAACGGCTGTACTTGATAACCAGCTCGCCGGTCTCGCAATCGGGACAGTTGCGACCTACTCGTTCCGCCATATCTTGCTTGGGCATGTTTTCATGCGCCTTCGCTAAGCGTTCTTCAAAGGGCTTGTAAAAGTCGCCCAGCATCGGACGCCATTCGGCCTTGCCGTTGGAGACATCATCAAGCTGGTCTTCCATCTTGGCAGTGAAGGCATAATCCATCTCGACATCAAAATATTGCGCAAGCAGGTCGCTAATTTTGCAGCCTGTCTCTGTAGGTATTAACTGGCGACCCTCGCGCGTGATGTAATTGCGTTCCGGACTTTGAATGAGACTGACCGTGGGCGCATAGGTACTTGGCCGTCCAATGCCAAATTCCTCCAGCGTACGTACCAGCGTGGCTTCCGTATAACGCGGTGGCGGTTGAGTGAAGTGCTGATCCGGCAACAATCGCCGCAAGTCCAGTTTTTCGTCTTTATCCAGCGCTGGGAACACCTTGCCTTCATCATCAGCGGCGCTATTCTCGACAGCGCGAAATTGATCATTTATCGCGAGGAAACCAGCGAATTTGAGCGTGCTGCCTGATGCGCGGAAAAGGTAGGGCAGATTATCTTTCGTCGGTCCGGCGGAGATTTCGAGGCGGAGTGTGTCATAGACAGCGTTGGCCATCTGGCTGGAGACAAAACGGTCCCAAATCAACTTGTACAAGCGGAACTGATTGTTATCCAGCTTTGCTTTCATAACCTCTGGCGTACGCGAAACGCTGGTGGGCCGAATCGCCTCGTGAGCTTCCTGCGCGCCTTTGGCTTTGGTTTTGTATTTTCGTGGTGAACTGGGTACGAATGACTTGCCAAAGGACTGCTGTACGTAAGTCCGAGCTTCGTTTACCGCCTGACTGGAGACAGTTAAGCTGTCGGTACGCATGTAGGTAATCAACCCTACAGCATTGCCGTCACCTATATCGATGCCCTCGTACAATTGCTGGGCAATGCGCATCGTATTGCGCGCACTGAATCCGAGTCGATTGGAAGCGGACTGCTGCAAGGTACTGGTGGTGAAAGGCGCTGAAGGCGATTTTTGTCGACTGCCTCGTTTTATCGCTGATGTAACGAACTGGCAATGCTTCAATGTCTCGAGGTGTGGCAGGACTTCGGCTTCTTGATTAAAGGCAATGGCATTGGGGTTCTGCAGCTCTTTGCTGTTTCGCGCCAGAGTCTTGCCGTCGATCTTGACCAGTCCGGCTTCAAAGTCGCTGGCGCCGCCATTCAAGCGCTGCTTGCCCAAGAGAGCGTCAATTGTCCAATATTCTACCGGGACAAAGGCCTGGATCTCCTTTTCACGTTCGACGACAAAACGCAGAGCGATACTCTGTACACGACCGGCAGTTAAGCCTTTACGCGCCTTTTTCCGCAACAAGCCAGAGACTTTGTAGCCCACTAGCCGATCAATGATGCGCCGTGCTTGCTGGGCATTGACCAGATCCATGTTAATGTCCCTTGGGTGGGAAAAGGCATCAGCGATGGCGCTGTCAGTGATTTCGTGGAAAACCACGCGTTTGACAAGGGTTGACGGCATCTTGGCCGCGGCGACTAGATGCCAGGCGATCGCTTCCCCTTCGCGGTCAGGGTCGGTTGCGAGGTAGATTTCATCGGCGCCGTCCGCGGCGTCCTGTAGATCACTAACCACATCGCGTTTGTCTTTGAGAACACGATAGGTGGGTTCAAATTCGTTTTCGACATCTACCGCCAAAGAGTAACTGGGCAAGTCACGCACATGTCCCTTGGAGGACATCACTGTATATCCCTTGCCAAGGAATCCGCCGATACTACGGGCTTTGGCAGGAGACTCTACGATCACAAGCTTTCCTACATTCTTGAGTGGAGATCGTTTGCGTTTCTTGCCGGCCTTCTTGGATTTTGGCTTGGCCTTGCGCGCAGGCTTCTCTATTTTATCCGGCTTGGGAAGGTCTGCGTGAGCTGCCGTATTGCCCATACGAAAAAGTGTAGTGCCGCAAACCGGACATTGATCGCGGCTGCCCGGTACACCTGTTTTGGTATACACCGGCTGAGGACTTCCCATGTCACGTTTTGTCTTGCACTTGACGCAATATGCCTGGAGTGTTTGCTCTGCCACAGTAATATCCCTTCCGTCGGCGTTCACTGTTAGTTCGTTGTTAGAGATACTCTTCGCTGCCATTTTCTTTCAAGTAATTCACGACCTGCTTGACATCTTGTGTACGATCTTTGTGGCAAATCAATAGCACATCATTAGTGTCCACAACCACGATGCCTTCCACACCGATCGCCACTGTCAAACGGTCGCTGTAAACCAAGGTGTCGCGAGTATCGAGAATAACACGGTTATCGGTTGCCGCGCCTTTAATGCAATTGCCGAAATTGTCTTGTGGCAAAATATTGTAAAGCGACGACCAACTGCCGACATCACTCCAGCCGATATCGGTCGGGATGACCGCGATATTGTCGGCTTTTTCCATTATCGCAAAATCGATCGACAAGTTTGGCATCGTCTCCCAAATATCATCTAGCTTTTCTTGATAATCAGGTGAATCGGCCGCGGACTGCAGATAAGAGCACATGGCGTACATGGCCGGTTGATAGCGTTCCAGATCGCGCATGGCAGCGCTAACTTTCCAGATGAACATGCCGGAGTTCCAGCTGTATTGACCCGATGCCAAGAATTGCGTGGCGCGAACAATATCTGGCTTCTCGGTAAACCTGGCCGATTGATATACCTTAAACCCGTCGATCTCGTCAATGACAGGACCATGCTCTATATAACCGTAGCCCGTCGCCGGATGCGAGGGTGAAATACCCAAGGTGACGATTCTGCTGTCCTGCGCGACATGAAAGGCGACTTCCAGCACCTGACAGAATCGATCTCGATCAACGATATGATGATCGGCGGTCAAGATGGCGACTGTCGCTTCCGGATCGCGGGCTTGAATATGTGCCAGCGCGAGCGCCAGGGCGGGCGCAGTATTCTTTGCGTGGGGTTCAAGGATGAAGTTTCGCCTGGGTATATGCGGCACTTCCGCCCGTAGCTCGTCAGCATAGTCACGCCCTGTAACCACGAAAGTGTTTTCCGGCGTAAACAAGCTGCCGATGCGCGTGACGCTGGTATGGAACATTGAATGGTCATCGATCAGGGGCAGCATCTGCTTTGGCAGCTTGGCGCGGCTCATGGGCCACAGACGTGTACCCTGGCCACCGGCAGCAATAAGTGCGTAGAATCGGTCCATCAATACCCGCTTTCGTAGCTCTGTCTAACGCGGTCGGCAGTATTGCATATGACCTGCGGTCTCGGCAAGCCCTTTTAATTCGAGCAAGGTTAAAGAGCTAGTGACTGTCGACGTCGGCAGATTTGTCTGTCGAACGATCATATCTACGTGAATGGGATCCGCCCCAAGCTGTCGCAGAATCAGTGTTTCCGTCTCGTTGGCTGGCTGCACTTGCTCCGTTTCGATGCGCGCCTTTGTGGTGAAATGGCTGAGGTTCAGCTCCTCAAGTACATCACTGACTCGCATGACAAGTTTGGCGCCATCCTGAATCAGGGAATTGCTGCCTCGTCCGCTCGGGCTGAATATGTTGTGTGGCAGCGCGAAGACATCACGTCCTTGATCTGTGGCGTGGCTAACCGTGTTCATGGCACCACTTTTTTCCGGAGCTTCTACAACAAGTACTCCCAATGACATGCCACTGATGATGCGGTTTCTGCGAGGGAAATTCTTGCCAAGCGGAGCGGAACCGATAGGCATTTCGGTGATGATCGCGCCATTCTCTGTGATTTGCTCCGCCAGCTCCTCGTTTACTCTGGGATAGATGCTTTCGATACCGGTCGCCATAACTGCCACAGTGCGTCCATTGGCATTCAAGGCGCCGCGATGGGCGGCCGAATCAATGCCCTGGGCCAAGCCTGATACGATCGTCACGCCTTGTTGAGCCAAGTGATACGACAATTGTGAGGCCGCATCCAAACCATATTTGCTCGGTTTGCGCGTGCCGACGACAGCGACGGATTTGTCGGAGCTGTTCGTAAACTCACCGCGAAAGTAAAGCACGATGGGGCGATCGGAAAGAGTACGCAAAAGGATAGGATATAATTCATCATCCAAAGTGATCAACTTTGCGCCAGTTCGCCGAACTTTTTCCACTTCTTGTGGTAAATCAATCGACCTACGGCCGGCAACAAATTGCTGCAACAAGCGGCGTGGTAGCCTGAGCCTCATCAACCGATCATCTCGTTCCCGCCACAATTCTTCCGCAGATGCAAAGTGGGCGAGAAGTTGCGAGATTTTCGCATTACCAAAATGGGGAATGAGGTGTAAACCGAGCCAGTATTGCTGATGCTGATTTTCTTGCATTGGGATTCGCTAGTGAACCGTTGGCCTCAACAGCATATCAGCTTGCATTTTTTGTTGTCAAGTTGTTATAGCGAGTTAGTTGGCAGGCAATAGGCCGTCTGGCAACGTCATGTCGATTGTTTCCATATCGAAGTCAATGCAAACAATAGTTTCTTGGTGAGCCGGAACGAGTATCTCGCCATGTGTTTCAGACCTAATAACGTAGACATCGTTGGCGCCGGTTTGCAAGACCTCTCTTACGACACCAATCTCACGTCCATCTGCAACCACGGTCAAGCCAATCAATTGGAACAGATAATACTCGCCTTCGTCGAGTGGTGTCGCATTGTCTATAGGCACCATGACGATCTTGCTACGGAGTTGATCGGCTTCGCTGCGGCTTCTGTAGCCGTCAAGGGTAAGCAGCGCTAGACTCTTGTTGAAGCGAACGTTCTTCACCGCAATTTCACGCAATTGCTTGTCATCAGCCGATTTGCCGACGAAGACAGTTTTCAGTTCGGGGAGTCGTTCAGGATAATCAGATATGACGCGCATCCGCAACTCACCATTGACGCCGTGAGGTCGCAAAATTTCGCCGATCACAAGGTATTCGGGTTGTACGCGTTCGATTTGCGCTGGCATCCTATTCGATTTCCAGGATGACACGTCGTCGGCGGCGATTATCTCGCCCTTCTTCTTCGTCCTCATTGTGCACGGCACGCAGCAGGGCGCGAATCGAATTGGCGACGCGTCCGCTACGACCAATCACGCGTCCCATGTCATCCGAGGCGACCGATAATTCAAGCACAACCGAGCGACTGCTTTCCTTACGCTCAATCTGAACTTGTTCGGGATGATTTACCAGATTCTTGGCGATATAAAGTACGAGTTCTTCTTCATTCATTTTCTTGTCAATTCGCGATATCAGCTGTCTTGACCAGCGGATTCTTGGGCGGAAAGGCGGGCAGCCTCGCGCGCCTTGATTTTGCTTTCGCCATCTCCAGGCGCTGGATAGTTAGTCTTTGGGCTGGGCAGGTCAGGGCGGTTTTCATCAGCTTCCTTGACGAGATCTTCCATAATTTCCCCGGCACGTAAACGTTGGAATCGCTCCCAGGTGCCTGTGTGATCAAGCAAGCGGCGAACAGCATCGCTCGGCTGTGCACCTACGCTAAGCCAATAAAGCGCGCGGTCTTCTTCGATGACCTCTGTGGCCGGACGAGTGCGAGGATTGTAGTAACCGATGTTCTCAAGGTAACCGCCGTTACGCGCCTTTCGCTTATCGGTGACTACGATGCGATAAGTGGGTTGTCGCTTTAGGCCTTGACGCCGCAAACGAATTCTTACCATGTGTTGTTCTCCCTTTGTTTGGCATACGGCTATGCATGCATGAGCAATATGCTCGGTATTTTGCTGGATCGCGACAGTCTTATCTGCTGTCGCCCTTCTATGCGCTTAAGCCGGGTATATTTGGCATTTGTCCGCGGCTAAGCTGATTCATTAATTTGCTCATTTGCTGAAACTGCTTGAGCAATTCATTGACGTCACGTACTTCGACACCGCTACCGGCGGCGATGCGACGTTTACGGCTGGCTTTCAATATGCGCGGACGTTCGCGTTCCGTCGGCGTCATGGAATTAATGATCGCTTCCACTTTCCTGATACGCTTTTCGATATCCTGGTCATCGAAATCGGCTTGTGTCTGCAATTTGGACATGCCAGGAATCATTCCCAAAACTTTACCCAAGGGGCCCATCCGGCGGATTTTCTGCAACTGATCCAGAAAGTCCTGCAAGGAAAACTCGTTGCGCATGATCTTGCCTTGCAGGCGCATCGCTTCTTCTTCTTCGTAGACCGATTCGCTGCGCTCGATCAGCGACATAATGTCGCCCATACCGAGGATACGTTGTGCTATGCGATCCGGGTGAAATAACTCGAGCGTATCCGCGCTGATCTTTTCACCTGTGCCCATGAATTTGATGGGCACGCCGGTTACCGCGCGCATCGAAAGTGCGGCGCCACCTCGCGCATCACCGTCAACCTTGGTCAAGACCAAACCAGTGATACCCAGCCGTTCGTTAAAGCCACGCGCAATATTGACCGCTTCCTGACCGGTCATAGCGTCTGCCACCAGGAGAATTTCGGCCGGGGAACCGATTTGCTTGATGACCTCAAGTTCCTGCATCAGAGTATCGTCGATTTGCAAACGTCCAGCGGTATCAATTATGACGATATCAACGCCGGCGTCCTTAGCACTTTTCAGGCCCCGCCGAACAATGGCCGGCGGCGTGTCGCTTGTGCCTTCTTCGTAATAGGGCACATTGATCTGCTTTGATAAGGTAACGAGTTGGTCTACCGCAGCCGGGCGGTAAGTATCCGCAGCAATCATAAAAGGCTTGCGGCCTTCGGCGCGTAGATGCAAAGCCAGTTTCGCGGCGTTGGTGGTTTTGCCGGAACCTTGCAGGCCCACCAGCATGATTACATGCGGTCTGATACTGCCACTATAGCTCAAGCGACCTGGATCGCCCAGCATATTCACCAGTTCCTCGTGAATAATCTTGACGACTTGTTCGCTTGGTCTAAGTGCTTTGTGGACTTCCTCGCCAATGGCGCGCTCTCGCACCGCCTTGATGAATTCCTTAACTATCGGCAGCGCAACGTCGGCTTCCAATAGCGCCATGCGCACTTCCCGCATGACCGTCTTGACATCGGCTTCTTTGACCCGACCGCCTTTGCGTAAACCCTCAAATGCGGTATCGAGCCTTTGTGAAAGAGATTCGAACATTAAGAACCTTGCCCAAAAATGCGCAAGGGGATTCTAGTGCAGGGTGACGTCAGAGTCAAGGCGAAACCTTGCCCGCTGCTTCTACAACGGATTCGCCAGATCAGATCTGTCCTGATCGAGACGGCTTCGCGCTCGTGTGGAATCTTGTCGACAAAGACGGAGCATGCTAGAACTGCGCAGCCAATTTGGTACGTGATACTAGGATTTCGCATGGTGCTTGGATGGCACACAGCGCCACATGACCGTGAAAGCAACAACTCCCAAGCCGCCAGCCAGTAAACCCACCAGCAGAAAGTTCCCGCCTGAAGTGGCGTATACGAATGCACCCAAAGCCGCGCCAAGCACACGTCCCAATGAATGCGATCCCATGTTGGCGCTCATCATCACCGCACGCGACTTCGGCAGCAGCTCGGTAAACAGTGGCAAGGCGGAAACGATTGATGTTTCGATGCAGATGAACAAGAGAAAAATTCCGAACATCGCAAGGGGCAGGCTGAAGGACAGCGACGGGATGATTACGAAGCAAATGGAGGCAAGCAGCATGCCATACATTGAGGTGGTTTTGGTACCAAGGCGGTCGGAGAAACCGATGACAATAAACTCTCCGATGACTTCGGCGACGGCAATAACGATTGTAACGGTGCCGAGCGCAGTCAATACAAGATCGAAGGAATCTTCCATCCATAATCCGTAGTTGATGTAGAAAATCTCGTGAGCGAGCGTCAAGCACAGCGAATAGATCAAGGCGAAGACGGCCGGCGGGTGCGTGCTGACGACGCGCATGGCCGCCAATGGGTTGATGATGCGGATACGTTCGCGTGTTTTGGCCGGCTCGTCAGATTCGACGAATAGCCAAAGTGCCAGGGCGCCAAGCGCAAGCGCGACGGCGTTGAAGGCGAATACGGCTTGGAGGCTGCTCCTTTCCAGCAGGAAGCCCGCCACAGGCGCTGCGATAACCAAGGATAATGCCCAACTCAGTTCGGCAATGCCCATAACGCGACCGCGCCGGCTGAAAGGCACAACATCTCCCAAATAGGCTTGAAAGGTCGGGTCGAAAATTATTTTGCCAATGCCCAGGGAAAACATCACAAGCACGAAGACGCCGTATTCCGCGAACAGCGAGGCTAGCACACTCATTGCCGTCATCATCAGCAGCATGCCGGTCATTACCGCCTTGCGACCATAACGTTCAGAAATCGTGCCTAGAACCGGGCTCAGCAATCCGCTACCGTTGGTCAAGGCAATGACATTTTGTATGCTTCCGGCGGATACGCCGAAACTATCGCCGATCGCGGAAACAAATGGGTAGGGAAAGCGCTTGCTGATATTGATGACGAGACGAGCGAAGACGATCGCTAGAATGGATCGGACGGTCTTGTTTTCCATGCGTTGCTCATTTCTGCGCTGGCGCCTCAGGAAGGTATTGAGAGGATTTTATCACAGGCGGGAACGAAATCGGTCAAGGCGCGAAAGTCTTCGGCAAATTCGGCTGCTCGATTTCCAACGATAAGCGTTGGCACGTTGTTCAATGTGTGGTGGCGTGTCGCAAGGTCCTCCATATTGCCATGATCACTGACAACAATAAGCAATCCATTCGTGCTGTCCCATTCATCGAGGACGCCGGCCAATACTTCGTCGAAAGTCTCTAGAAGTGAGACGCCACGCGCGAAGGGTCCGCGATGGCCAATGCGGTCTGTCATCCAATGTGAATGAAAGGCAAAAGCGTAGCGGCGGGCGATTGTTGCCAACAAGCGACCGGCTTCACGAGCTGGATACGTTGGCAAATTGTCGATTCTAAGATAGCGTCGCCAGCTCTCGGTTGTCCATTCTGCAGTCAAGGCGCGGCCTTGGATGACATCTTCCAAGGTAAAATGCCCATGCCCGGATTCAAAGGCCGCTTGCTGAATGCTTGAACGCAATGTCTTGCCGCGGGCGAAATCTCGCAAGAGACCGGGCGGGTAGGCTGTCAAGAGTCTGGCGGACTTGCCACGGGACTGTAAGCGCTTGAAATAGCTGTGCTCGGCGATAATTTCGCGAGTCTGCAAATCAGGCTTGGGACCGTAATGTCGACCGATGAGCTTGGGCACATTCAATCCGGTAAGCAGACTAGCTTGCCCGGTACCACTTTGCGGACGTCCCGCCACGCCCAGGCAAGCATCGGTGGGCACGAAGACAGCGGATTCATTTTCTTGCTTACCTGTCGAGGCCAGCCAGCGCTTGTCGTTGGTCAGCCGCTGGACGGTGGGCATCCTGGCGACGGCAAATGGATTTATTTCCGGGTCACTTGCTCCAAGGCCGATGCCGTCCAGGAAGAGCACCAGAATTTGTGACTGTGCAATGCTCATCGCCGTAACTGCTAGGTTGCACTATTGTCGTACGAGAGCAAAAAGGGATTTGTGCTACGCTCTTGTCCGATGGTGGTGGCTTGCATGTGACCGGGCAACACGTGTACATCGTCATCAAGCACCATGAGCTGCTGGAAGATCGAGCGCATCAGTAGCGCATAATCGCCGCCGGGCAGGTCGGTGCGTCCTATGCTGCCCGCAAACAAGGTATCGCCGCTAAAGATTATTTTGTGTTCCGGCATATAAAAGCTGAGATGGCCGGGCGCGTGACCGGGCGTGAACAAAGTTCGCAGGCGGATACCATCCAATTCAATAGTTTCGGGCTCGCTGTGTAGAAGGTGATCCGGTTTGGCGGCGGCCGGTTGTTCGCCCAGGCCAAACATCCTGGCTTGTGCCGGTATCTCCTCCAACCAGGCCAGGCAATCTTCGTGGATGTAAAAGGGAATCTGCAGATTATCTTTGATTGCCTTGCTTGCCAAAACGTGGTCGATATGCGCATGTGTCGCCAACATGAGTTCGATAGTCCAGCCTTGATCTTCCGCAGTCTTTAGTATGGTCGCTGCGTCATCTACTGGATCTATCAATATGGCGTTATTGGTATCGGTATCCGCCACGATGTAGGCATTGGTGGCAAAGGCTCCCAAGGTCAGAGACAGGATCTTGATGGGCATGGCGTCACCGTTATTTGTTAGGCAGAGCGACGGCGAACTAACCGCCATAGCTCGGTCAGTTCGCTCATTTTTAGCAGCAGGGCGGCAACCAGAAAGATTGCCAGACCCAACATACCTTCAGCAACAACCCGAATAATCGTCATTGTCAAGCTCGAATCTGGAATCAACATCCGCCAGACCAAATCGGCCAGGATGATGGCTGCTGCCATGACAAGCGATGCGATCAAGGTCTTGACTAGAGTGAGCGACAACGCCCGCTCTTGTATGCCACGCCATCGGCGGCGCAAGATAATCAGAAGTACCAGCACTTCGAACATTACGCCAAGCGAATTTGCCAAAGCCAAGCCGCTGACACTGCCAATGTAGCGAGTATAACCCAGCATGGGGAACGATGTGACTATGGAATTGAAAAAGGTGCTTGCATCGACAGTTGCCACATCGCTAAGCACTATGGCGAAAACCAGGTTTATCGCGGCACCGCCCAAAGCAGCAAAGAGCGGCGTAAGGGTGTCTTTGTCGGCATAAAAGCTGCGGGCGATTACTTCCAACGCAGAATGCACGATCAAGCCAAGCGTGAACATGCTAAGCGTGCTATACACGAGCGCGGAAGCTGCCGAGTCGAAGGCACCACGTTCCAGCAGGCTGATCAAGGGCTGCCCAAGAACGATCAAGCCCACGGCGGAGGGTATGCTGCTGATGAGGACAAAGCGTAGGGCACCGGACATCGCTGAGCGTTTGCCATGAAGATCGTCCACTTCGCTCAGCGTCGCAAGAGTCGGGAAGATGACGATGCCCATGGCCGTTCCGATCAGTGTTTGCGGAATCTGCATCAAACGCCAACCCCAATCCAAGGCGCTTACCGAACCCACGCTTAGTCTCGACGCAATGTTGTTCATGACCAAGAAGTTGAGCGCAAAAACGCCCAAACCACCGATGCGCGGTAGCATGAGGCAAATGACACGCGACAAGTCTGGATTGGCCAGCCCCAGCCCGACCTTCCATTTCATCTGGTAGCGTCTCAATCCAGGGATTTGCACGGATAAATGCAGAATAGAGCCCAATACCGCACCTAGCGCGATGCCGTGAATTCCATATCGAGGCAGCAGAAATAAAACGCCAAATAGAATGCCGAGATCGAAAACGATTGGCGCCACAGCAGGCAGCAGGAAATGCTTGTGAGAATTGAGGATGCCGCTGAAAATACCGCTTACGGAGAAAACAACTGTGCTTAGCAGGAGGATTCGCATCATCTCGATAGTGTTTCGGGAAGTCTGCGCGTCAAAGCCTGGCGCGACAACATTGACCACCAGCCAGGGTGCGGCAAGGAAAACCAAACAGCTGAGGAGCAAAGCGAATGCAAAAATGGTATTGATCAGGTTGCTCGACAATTCCCAGGCAGAACTACTATCGCCCTTCGCCAACATGCCGCTGAACACGGGGATAAAGGCGTGGGTCAGCGCGCCACCCGAGATCAAAATGACGATGAGTTCCGGAATGCGGTTAGCAGCGACGTACGCGTCTAACTCGCTGCCGATACCGAATACCTGCGCGATGATCAATGTCTGCAGTAGGCTAATGACCTTCGCCGCAGAAAAGGCGATCATGACTATCAATGTCGATTTGGCGATTTGCCTGTTGCGTTCCGCTGTGTTTGAAGGCGGGGCTGTCATCCTCGTCTTCAATTCAGATTGGCGAGGGCGTTACGCGCCTCATTGTAGTTCGGATTATAGGCCAGCGCCCGGCGAAACGACGAGGCTGCTTGCTCCGGCTTGTTCTGCGCTAGCAAAACCTTGCCTTGCCAAAAATAAGTTTCTTCGATTTCTTCGGCATTGTTGAGGTTGATCTGGGCCAGACTCATTACGTCATCGTAACGTTCGACTTCATAGAAGGCTTCAAAAGCGCCAAACTGATACCACATCATGCGCCAGGGCAGTTTTCGCAGGCGCTGCGCTTGGTCAAAAGCTGTTGCAGCCTCTTGAAATCGATCCAAGGCTACTAACGATGTTCCCATGTTGAACCAGGCAAAAGCATTGTTGGGTTCGCGCCGCGCCTCTTGCCGCGCGACTTCCAGGGCGTAGTGAGCGGCATCGGCTTCTGTCCAATGACTATCGACAATGCTGCGCAAGAGACCCTCGCGCTGTGGTTCATATACGACGATAAAGGTACGATTAAATGCTTGCCAATCACGATCTACCTGGTCATAGTTTTCGACCACGCCTTGGGCACTGTTACCAACTCCCAGGAAGCTGTCAAAAAAATAGAACAATTGGTAGACGTCGTCATAGGCTACCAAGGCACGATAATGTCCGATCCAGTCATAGGCCTCGAACATGGCGCCGGTCTCGATAACCACGGGGAAGCCGTTTGCCACCAGGTTCTTAAGCAGGTCAAGCGTACCGCCCATGCGTACAATCGCTTTAACGTTGCTGGATTCCTCGACAAAGGTTGCCAATTCATGCGGACTGACATTCTTGTCTTCGCGATTTGGTTTTAGCGCGCGGGCTGCCACGGCTTGGTCCTGCTGCCAACCATAATAGCTGAGGGCCATGGTGATTGTAGCGGGCCCACAATTGTTCCAGGTCTGCTGTTGATGCAGGATGCCATATATGCGTGCTGAGGACGGCAAGTCACTGCCTGGCGGTACATTTGACAATGTCGGCGTTTCAAGACGTCCGGCGACTGACGGAAACAGCGTCGGTGAATCTGTTGCCCGAACTGTTTCCACGATGGCAGCAGTGTCGGTTGCTGTTCCGGGCGAGGATGGAGGGACTTCCTGCGTAGCTGTCGCCACGGCAGTTGATGCTGATGTCACAACGATCGTGGCTGAGGGCGGCAGAAGCGTCGCGGTGGCGAATTCGAGAGGCATCTCCAGCAGTGCCAAAGCATCTTCGGCATTTGAGTTCGAGACCAAGGTTGGAAAGATTCCACCTTCCGGTGTCGGTTGCAGGAACATGCGCATGAATGGCAACTGGTCTATCACGCGCTGCTGTTGCCCGGGCTGCAATACCAATCGGAAACCGGCAACAGTGCCGACCGCCCCAAAAACGACCAGCAGAAACAACAAGATGACTCCCCATAGCAAAAGCTTGGGCGGACCCTTCGGTCCTGTTTCATAAGCCTGCAAATAATAGCTTCGGCTAGGTTGTGTGTCGTCGAGCTGTTGCACGTGAATTGCCTCGCCGGCCGCGCCAAATCAGAAAAACGAGCCTGGAATGCGCTGGCTACGAAAATAGCTTCCGGACATTCAAGGTAGTCGTTAATTTGGGAGTGTCTAAATCGGTGGATTTCGCCTTTTCCAACCCCTCCCCCAACCCCTCCCCAATGCATTGGGGAGGGGAGCTTAACAGCGAGTTTGTGAGTCCAGGCAGGTAACCTGTGTCCACAAAACTAGACACTCCCATTGATTTAGTATAGTGGCATTTTATGAATTGTTGTTGTCCGCGGAAGGCAACGTTGCCGTACCGTAGCTTAGCGCATCCAAGAAGGATTGCAAGATGATACGAGCGGCAAGGTCATCAATCGGCTCGTCCGGTCGACGATTCTGCTGCCGTGCCAATTGGCGGGCCTCGTCAGTGGTCAGGTATTCGCTTACTTCGGCAATCGGCAAGTCTGTAACTTCACGAAGCCGCGTAATCCAGCGCTTAACGGTATCTGCCTGCTGGTGAACTCCCTCTGGTGCATTAGGGTTGTACGGGACGCCCACGACGAATCCGGCAGCCTGATGCTTCCGCGCAAATGACAATATCTGCCGGAAATCTTGCTCGCGTGTGCTGCGATGCACAATGGCCAGCTCACGCGCGACGATGGCCATAGCGTCGCTGACCGCCAAGCCGATGCGTTTGCTGCCGTGGTCCAAGCCGATTAGCCGCCCGATCATGCATTTGCCTCGACTTCCAGTTTGATGCGCACAGGCAAACTGGGCATTCTGCCCAACCCTTGGGGGAAAACTCTAATCATAGCTGGTACTTCCGCCAAAGCTGTCGCCGAATGCAGCAAGCGTCTGGCATCATCAATCGGCAGGCCGGCGAGCTGCTCGCGAAGGCCAGAGATATCAAATTCTGGTACAACTATTGCCGTGAGGCCTGCGATGAAGGATGCTTGTTTTCGGGGCTCGCGCCAATTGATCGGCCCGTGCTTGTAATGCAGGGAGTCGGTCAATAGTGTCTGGTTCGCGGTAATCTGATCACGCAATCGGGCGAATGCCACTTGCCTGCCAAAACGCTCATCAATGACAAACGCCGATACGGTTGCGCGCATGTCCAAGGTCAATTCGTTTGCCAGTGTGCCAACATCGGCAGAAAACTGCGTCCAATCTTTGCGTTCATCTTTTATCGTCAGGGAGTCGATGATGATTACTTGCGAATCCGACAGGTTGGATTGCATAGATTCGTAGGCGATCGCTTGAAGTTGACCGCGCGCGCTGTTTAGCAGGATTTCCTTGTCGCCAACTGCGACGACCCGGACCGAACGCGCTTCCCCGCCGACCGCTGCTGATAGATTGATAAGGGATACGATGTCGGCCAAGGGTCCGACAACAGTATTGACCATGCCCGCTGCCACGTTGCCGGCGTTGCCGCCGAAGCGCTGCATGGCTTCGAAGGGCACATCAACACTAAATTCGATTCCGGCGGGTAGAAGCACCTCTGCCAGCGTCCGAAACAATACGGGCTCGCCGGCGCTCGTGCTCAAGATCGTCTGCGCGGGCACGGTAACGGGCGCATCGGTTTTGTTGGTGAAGGTGACAATTCCGGTCGCGCGGGCATTATCCAGCCTTCTGTCACCGCTCGTCGGAACCGTAGCAGTCGTCTCCACAATAACTTCGACGATTTGCGCTGGAATTATGCCTTTTTCGAGGTCGACGCTCTCAATCCTGGCATCCGCTACAACTTCCAAAGTGGCGCTCAACTGCTGCTGGCGAAGTGTGACGACTACGTGCGCGCCTGGCAAGACAATATATATCGCTGCGCCGACAACGCCAAAAAGTAGAACCAGAACTAACATCCGTTCGGAGTAACGTCTCCAGCGTGATTGGCGGCGGTTGCGATCGGCGAGACGGCTGGCTATTGAACGCAGTTCGTCCGGCTGCGGATCATGGCTCGGCTTGTGATAACGCGGCATGAAGACTTTCTGTCGTCCGCGCCTCCATCTGCCGGTCTTACTCTCGGCTACCGTGGCGAAACAGCTAATATTGAGTTCGCGCGCGTGCGCCACGACCTGCAGATTTCGGCTGACAATGGCCAGCTGAATGGCACGGCGATAGGCTTCTCGCTGTACCAGTACAAGATCAAGCTTTCGTTGGAGAAGCGCACTGTTCGCCGGCAATACCAGGAGAACGCGCTTGCCGCGGATGGTTGAGAGTCGCTCTCTGATTGATGCGACAGTGTCCAGGGTATCAAGATTGAGGGTTTCGGTCTCCGAGGCCATGTATCAGCACGCGCCTTCTTTTCATCGCCAGGGTGGGTGCGTAACAAAGGGTCGCTCTTATGCTTTGGCTATCAGATCGCGCGCCTCTGCCAGGGCCGCCGGGATCTTGCTGCTGTCTGTACCGCCAGCTTGAGCCATATGTGGCCGCCCACCACCACCACCACCTACAATCCGGGCAATGGGCTTGATCAGATCGCCGGCACGGATACCATCCTTTACCAAGGCATCAGAAACGGCCACAACAATCTGCGGTCTGCCCGCCATATCGCTCGCCAGCACCATGACGCCCTTGTCGACACGATTGCGGAACCAATCCGTCATCTCGCGCATGGTTTCCATAGGAACGGCCTCCAGTTTGGCAAGCAGGGCTTGTTTTCCGTTGACGCTTTCCAGTTGATTGTCGAGCAATTTGTCGAAGCTCTCTTTGGCCAATTTGCGGCGCAATTCCTCTATCTCTCGCCGCGCGTCACTTAGTTCCGACTGCAATCCGCCGATGCGGCTGATAACAGTTTCTGATTGTGTGCCCAGTTGGTGAGCAATCTGGTCAAGGAGCGCCAGTTTTTTTTGCACCAACTGATGAGCTGCGAAACCGGTCAAGGCTTCAACGCGGCGGATACCAGCGCTGACGCTGCTTTCACCCGTGATGACGAAGCTGCCAATTTCAGATGTATCCTGCACGTGAACGCCGCCACATAGCTCATAACTGTAGCGCTTGCCGTTTGAACCGATGGCTACTGTGCGCACTTTGTCACCATACTTTTCGCCAAAAAGCGCCATCGCTCCTTCTTTGCGGGCTTTTTCAAGCGGCTTCTGCTCGGCGTGAACGTGGTAATTTGCCAGGATTGCGCCGTTGATTGCGTCGGCGATCTCCGCCAATTCTGCATCCGTTACTTTTTCCGGATGCGAGAAATCGAAGCGCAGTCGATCGGGCGCCACCAGTGAACCCTTCTGCTGAACATGTGAACCCAGTTGATCGCGCAAGGCCGCATGCAGCAGATGTGTAGCGGTGTGGTTACGATTGATGTCCTGTCGTCGCAAAGCATCTACGACCGCGATTGCGGCATCGCCGGTTGCGGGGTTACCTTCCACCACCTCGCCAACATGCACGATCATGCCGGCGACCGGCTGTCTCATAGCCTCGACCTCGATTAGCCAGCCGTCGCCCGTGATGGTACCGGTATCGCTGACCTGACCGCCAGATTCGACATAAAAGTGACTCTCCGCCAGGATTATCTCGACTTTTTCTCCCACCAGCGCTTTTTCCACGAGCGAATTATTCTGGACGAGGGCCAAGACCTCGGTATCGCAAGGCATTTTGCTGTATGGTTCGTAAGATACGCCGTCCGGCGAAAGCTCTCCCTCCGCTTGTAAATCCGCCAGCAGTTGACGATACAACTCGCCCGATTCAATTTCGCCCATGGCTTGCCCGGCGCCACTGATTCGCGCATGCTCCGCTTCGGCGACGGCGAATCCGGCTTCGTCGACGGTGTAGCCACGTTCTTCGGCGACATCTTTTATGACTTGAATGGGCAGACCGAGTGTGGCTTTCAGGTAGAAGGCTTGTTGGCCAGCAAGCGTGCCATTTTCGTCCAAGCTGCCGAGCATCTCATCAAGCTCATTCAAGCCGCGTTCCATGGTGCGATGGAAGCGTTCTTCCTCAAGGGTGATGATGCGCTTGATGCTCTCGGCCTGTTCGACTATTTCGTTAAAGTGCTCGCCCATGATATCAAACACTGCATCGGCCACGTCCGCGAGGAAAGGGCCATTGAAGCCGATCTTGCTACCAAAACGCGCTGCCCGTCGGATCACGATGCGTGGAATGGCAGCGCGTCCTTTGGCACCGGGCAAGACACCGTCGCTAATGAGAAAAACGGCCGCGCGGATATGATCCGCAATGACGCGATAGGGCGCGATGTTGGCATCGCGCTGGGCATCTGTGTGGCCAGTCAACTCTTGTGTAAGTTTTATAATCGGCATGAACAGGTCGGTTTCATAAGTGGCTTCCACACCTTGCAGCACCGACACAATGCGTTCCAAACCCATTCCGGTATCAACGCCCGGAGCCGGCAAGGGCAAATCCCACTCTCCGCTATGCGCGGGATCAGCCTTTTCGCGATTGAATTGCATGAAAACCAGATTCCAGATTTCTAGAAAACGGTCATCTTCCTTTTGCAGCATAGGGATAATATCGTTTTCGCCGAGTTCGGGTTGCTTGTCCCAATGGATTTCCGATGTTGGTCCGCAAGGTCCGGTATCCGCCATTTGCCAGAAGTTGGTCGAAGGACCCATGCGGGCCACGCGCTTAGGGCTGACGCCGAGATCTTCGACCCAGCAATCGTATGCTTCGTCATCGTTTTCATAGACGGTGAAAACGAGACGATCTGCCGGCAATCTGTAAACTTCCGTCAAAAGCTGAAAGGCATATTTGATGGCATCGCGCTTGAAGTAATCGCCAAAACTGAAGTTGCCGAGCATCTCGAAAAACGTATGGTGTCGCGGGGAGGGACCGACATTCTCCAAGTCGTTGTGTTTGCCACTGACACGCATACATTTTTGCGAAGTTGCCGCGCGCGTGTATTCGCGTTTGTCCAAGCCGAGAAAGACATCCTTGAATTGAACCATACCCGCATTGACAAAAAGCAGCGTTGGATCGTTGGCCGGAACCAACGAAGACGATGCGACAGGTTTATGTTTCATCTCTTCAAAGAAGTCGAGAAAAGCTTGACGCACTTGCGCGCTGCTCATTTGCTGCATGCTGGGAATCCTCGTTGATTTTGTGGAGAGCGTCTTTGGCTATAACGTTTTTGCTCGCAAGGGATTGTAAAGATTGAAGTATTCACAAAATTATAGCGACAAGTACGCAACCTGAACAAGGGCAGGTCGTTATGATATACTTGCCATCGCAGAGAATTGATTGATCTGACAGGACAGGAAGATGGCGACAATCGAAGAGCAGGTCGAAGTGTTGATGTCTGGCACGGCCTATGGAGATCCCGAAATACGCAAGAACATGGCAAAAGATCTAATGCAACGCCTGCGCGAATGTGAGGAGGAAGGGCGGCCGCTGCGCGTATATTGCGGTTATGATCCGCGAACGTCAGACTTGCATTTGGGTCATACGATCACCATGCGCAAGTTGCGTCAATTTCAGGATTTCGGCCACGATGTCACCTTCCTGGTAGGCACCTTCACCAGCTTGATCGGCGATCCTTCCGATAAGGATTCCGCGCGTGATCAACTGACCATGAAAAACGTCGAAGACAACGCCCGGACATATGCCGAGCAAGCTTTCAAAATCCTCGACCCTGACAAAACGCGCGTGCGCCGCAACGATGAATGGCTGGCGCCGCTGGACTTTGCCGACATCATTCGTCTTGCGAGTCACTTTACCGTGCAGCAGTTCATGGTGCGGGACAATTTCGCCAAGCGCATAGATGAAGGCAAGGCGATATACTTGCATGAATTTTTCTATGCCTTGATGCAAGCGTACGATGCTGTCGCGCAGGAGGCCGATGTGCAAGTCGGTGGGCAAGATCAGCTCTTCAACATTCTGATCGCTGGCCGCAAGCTGCAGACCGGTTTGGGGCAGAAGCCGCAAATCGCGATTATCATGGGCGAGAGTTTGCCGGGCACGGACGGCGAGATCAAAATGTCCAAGAGCCTGGGCAATCACATCCCCTTGCTTTCCGAGCCTTGGGATATGTATGGCAAGGTGATGAGTTTGCCCGATAAGACCATGAGCATCTTTCACAAGCTAATTCTAGGCTGGACGCCGTCACAAATCGAGCAACTCGAAACGGAGTTGGCGTCAGGCGTCCTGCATCCGAACGAGACCAAAATGTGCCTGGCGCACGAAATTGTCAGCATATTCCATGGCCCACTCGACGCCAAATTGGCGCAGAAACGCTGGGATGAAGTTTTTCGCGGAGGGCGTGGTATCCCGGACGATATCGCAGAAGCGATTTTACCGAATGCGGAAGAGATCCGCGATATCCTGGTACGTCTACAAATGGTAGGCAGCAAAGGCGAAGCCAAGCGCCTCATTCTGCAAAACGGAGTGCGATTGAATGAGGCGAAAGTTGACAGCTTGCAAGCCATGATTACGCCGGAGATGTTGCCGGTAGTGTTGCAGGTGGGCAAACGTCAATTTGTACGCCTGGTCAAAGCGGAGTAAGGCGACGTAGGCCTAAAGTTGAAACTGGATCTCGCATACAGCATTGATGAATTGATCAGCGTCTGCATTTCACGTCAAATCATGGATGGCGATGTTTGGGCGCAGGGAATTAATACGCCGCTCGTTTCGGCCGGCTTGATCTTGGGCAAGATTCGTCACGCTCCCCGCGCGCGCTTCACTTCAGCGATTGGCCAGGCGCTGGTGCAAGACTGGGGACCCTTGGGCATCGCAAATATCGAGCGCTTGTGGGTGGGCAAAGGGCTCGTTCATTTGGGATTCGCGACCGGCGCCGCTGACATTCTTCCCAAGTATAAACCAAAGGAATTCTTCCGTCCCGCACAAGTTGACAGCCGGGGCAATTTCAACAATATCGCCTTTGGCAAGGATTACGAAAAACCTCGCATGCGCTTGCCAGGAAGTGGCGGAATTCCTGATGTGACGCCACAGTACGATCACACATTCTTGTACGTCCCACGGCACTCGCGCTTGATTTTCCCGCGGCGAGTTGATTTTGTCAGTGGAATGGGGCATGTGCCGCAGCGCAAGATGGGCGCGGGGCCGCGCTATCTGATTAGTGACTTGGGTCAATTCGATTGGGCGGACGGGCGCATGCGCGTAACGAGCGTTCACCCTCAGTCGGACCTCGAAACGATCAAGCGCAAAACCGCTTTCGAACTGGAGATCTCGCCCGAATTACGACAAACTGAGCCGCCCGATTGCGAGGATCTTCGTTTGCTAAGCGAGGAAATCGATCCGCTGGGTACTCGTAAACTGGAGACCTTGGCTGGCGCAGCGCGCAAGAGTCTGTTGAGAGAGATAATTCGTCGAGAGCTGGCACTTTAGCCGGCCAGTGTCGACCGACGCCAGTCGGCAATACCACGGAATCGATCGGCCGGAGTTCCCAAGTAGCTCAGGCGGATTCCTTCAAAAGTGTCGCGAATTGCCATCGTATAGATCGGATAAAACAGGGGAATGGCGATTGCCTGTTCGGCAAAGGTTTGCTGAAACTGCTGATACAACTGCTGCCGAACAATCCCATTGCCCTCTGCCCGTGCGGATTCCAATAGCTCCGCAATTTCGTGATTGGTGAGCTTGCCGTAATTGAATCCGCTACTAGCTTGTGCTGGATGCCAAAAGCGATAAACATCGGGATTTGCACCAATATGCTGTGTGACGATAGCTGCCTGAAATTCTCCGGATTGCAATCTGTTCAAGTGCTGATCCGCGGACTGCGCAGCGACTTCGATTTGCAGACCTAGTGTGCGCCATCCGGTAGCGATATCATTAGCCAGGCCTACTAGCGGTGCTTGATCTTCCACAATCAAGATAAGGCTTGTAGGGGCATCCGTTTCTGACACACTGTCTTCATCTGCAATGTCATCGACTTCAGCACGAATTCCTGTTGCCGCTGCCATAAGGATAGCGGCTTGCTCAGAGTCCTGTTCAGCCCAAAAGGCGTCAGGCTGATAGGCGGACATGCCGGGAATCAGCGGACTGTCTGCGACCAAGACACTACTAGCGAAATGCCGTTCAACGATGATGGGAATGTCCAGGCCGAGCGCCAGTGCTTGACGAACGCGTCGATCTTGGAAGAGCGGTTCATCCCAATTGAAGATTAGAATCTTAAGTGTAGCGCTTAGTTGTGTATACAAACGGCTATTCGGCATGAATAGCAATTGATCGCGATTGCCTACTGTAGCCAGCGAATCGATTTGCCGGGATCGGTAGGCAGTTACTGCCGATTGCGGCGAGGAAAACAACAGGAAATTCAATCTCTGTATTTGATACGTTTCGCCCTGACCCGGCCGCTGAAAGTATACCGGTGCCGCCTGCAAACGCACCTCAATTATCTTTCCTAGCTCATCCGTATGAAGCGATTCGAGTTGAAAAGGACCGGTTCCGATTGGGGACAAATTGAAAGGATGCTGAGCGAGTTGAATAAGGCCCGTACCACGCAAAGCATGTTCGGGCAAAATACCAATAGTCAGGAGGTTTGTGAAACCTGCATGGGGCTGTGCCAGGCGAAAGCGGACGAGATGATCGCTTAGCTTTTGTGTTTCGACTGTCTGCCAAAACGTCGATGAGAGTGAGTATTCCGCATAGGCTGGATCGCTTAGCAAGGACATTGTGTAGATCACATCGTCTGCACTAAGGGCGATGCCATCCTGCCATTTGACATCCGATCTCAGTGTCAGCACGTATTCGAGTCCATCGCCAGAAACTACGACTTCTTTTGCCAGACGCGTTACTGGCACGCCATAGTCGTTACTGGCAAACAGACCCTCAAAAATTAGACTTGAGATATCACGATCGACGGAGTTGAGGTGGGCAAAAACAGGATTTAGCCTGTTCATATTCCCAACCAAACCTTCGCGATAGCCAGCGTGAAATGCGGCTGTGTCGGATGACCACAAAGGAGTTGTCGGTGTCGCCGGCAAAGCCGAAGATGTCGGTTGCTGTAAAGCTGTCGAAGGGCTTTCAGTTGACGTTGCTGTCGGCTTAACTGGGGTGCTTTCAGGAACGGCCGTTTGCCGCGCGCCACGATAGGCGAGGGCAAATGCGAAGATCAAAATTGCCGGGAGCACTGCCAGGAACTGCCAACGGAAACCGCGAAACATGTCATGCCTTGGATCTTATGTCGCGGGCAATTTGGAAAGTAAGACGCACTGTTGTTCACTTTGCGCTTACAAGCTGAAGACGGCGCTGGCCCTGGACGAAAACGCTAAATTCAAAAGCACTGAGGTTTGCGCTTTTTTGCAAGAATGCCGCGAACTCTTGTCGAATCACTCGACAACCCGTGTCCTAATTTGGAGTGGCGACAGCGAACAGCGCGATGCCAAGGAAAGCGATCGACAAAAAGATCGTTATGCGAAAGAGGGTTTTCTCCAAGCCTCGGCGGGTGCGCGCAATGCCGCCGCCAGCGTCACCCCCAAGAAGGCTACCCAATGCACCGCCCTTGACCTGCAACAATATCAGTATAGTCAAGACCACCGCTATTACAATCGAAGAAATCTGTAACGCAACTGCCATATTGCAGCTCCTCAAAATCCTAACCGTTTGAAACCGCCGCATTGTAGCACTGGTTTCTTATTCTGACTAGCGCGAAGGGACGAACCCTCTTGCCCAGTACAATCCAATACGTATCAGGCTCGATTCAGTCGCGCAGAGAATCGAGAAACGAGATGGCGGCTTGCAATTGGAGATCGTCTTCTCGCTCCTCGTCGTTCTCCGGATTCCATTCAACCATAATGTCCGGCGTGATACCGTGCTTGTGGATCCAAGATCCGTTGGGCGTCAGCCAGCGTTTTACCGTTATGCGAACGCATCCCCCGTTGGAAAGCTCTGGAATATTCTGCACAGTTCCCTTACCGAATGTTGTTTCGCCGAGAATAGTCGCTACGCGGTAATCTTGCATGGCACCGGCGATGACTTCCGAGGCACTGGCGCTGGTATCGTCAACCAAGACGACGATTGGCACATCAATGTCTGCGTAACCTCCGCGCGTTCGCGTAACCTCTTCACTTTGATCGCGTGAGACCTGCCGCAATAGAACACCGTCTTCGATAAAGGCACTGCCTACGTCGATTGCACTGGCCAGGGTTCCGCCGGGATTGCCACGAATATCAAAGATCAGCCCGTTGCTGTCATTAATATCCACGGCGTCAAGCGCATCGTCAAATTGTGGGCGAGAGAGATCGTTGAAGTCTTTCATTTCGATAAGGGCTATGTTGTCGCCAACTATCTTGAGGGAAACGTTGGGAACAGTGAAAACATCGCGAACGATTTCAAAGGTCACGAATCCGTCATCGCGTTTGAAAGTGATAGTGACGCTTGTGCCTCGTGGGCCCGGTACGATGGCGGACAATTCGGTCTGTGTCCGTCCGGTGACGCTTTGGCCATCCACGTCAAAGAAGATATCGCCGGGTAAAACACCGGCACTTTCAGCAGGGGAATTGGCGACTACAGTAGCAACTTTAATTTCGCCCGTGCTTTTGATGGTTGCGATAATGACACCAATACCTGAAAACTCTCCAGAGAAGTCGGTGGCTCTATCGCAGAGCTCAGGACGGATATATCCGCTGTGATCGTCCTCGAGAGCATTGACCAAGCCGTCGATGGCGCCGTTGACAAGAATGTCTACCGCAATCGGATCGACGTAGCGCTCTTCGACGATGGAAAATGCATCCCAAAAGGGTTCAAATGCCAGATCGGTATCGCTTAGCGCCACGCGTCCTTGCGCGCTGCTGGGATGTCGTAGTGAGACGTTTCCGACGATAAATCCCAGCAAAAACACAATACAAGTTAGAAAAAAGGAGCGACCATAGCGAGAACCGCGCCTTGAGATTCGCATCGATTTCATGGCCACCCTCCATTGTTTGCTTTGCGGCAGCGACGGCGTCTGCCGCGTCTACAAGAAATGACAAACCTTTGCCAAGGAGCAAGCAATGTAGTTTATCAAAACGGAATACTAGTATTAATTCGAGTATAGTATACGTTATTGTCCACAGGTTTCGGAATTTCAAAATACTGACCTCGTCAGTTGAGCATCCACAGACGATTCCAAACGTCAGGGTGACATGCAAATGGACAGGTATCGATGATTGAAACATATGTCAGTTTGGAAGAGGCGGCACAAGCCGTCAAGAGCGGGCAAACGCTAGCGCTGGGCGGTATGACGCTCTACAGGCGTCCCATTGGCTTCGTGAAAGCGCTGCTGCGTCGAAAGCAGCTGCCGCAGGACCTCACACTGCTCAGCTTTACCGGTGGTATGGAATCTGATCTGCTAATCGGTGCCGGTTGTGTCAAAATCGTGCGTTCGGCGTATTTCGGTTTGGAGGCATTTGGATTGGCGCCGATGTTCACGCAATTCGTACAATCACAACGTGTCAGTGTGTTGGAGGAGACGGAAGCCAGCATCGTGATGGGAATACGCGCGCAAATATCCGGCGTTGGATTCATGCCGTCGCGTGCCTGGCTAGGCACGGATCTGCCTAAACTGCGCCCGGATGTGATGACAGTTATCGATCCCTATGATGGCGCGGAACTAATCGCGTTTCCAGCGATTCCATGCGATGTGGCGGTTATACACGGCCTGGCAGGCGATCGACATGGCAACGTACTCATCAATAATAATTTAGGCATCGACATGGAACTGGTTTATCTCGCGGATAGGGTGATCGCCACGGTCGAAGAGATCGTTGATGATTTGAAACCAACCACAGAAGGCGTGATTATTCCCCATCCCGGCTGTGACATGTTGGTATGCTTGCCCGGTGGCGCTGCTCCCAGCAGTTGTTATCCGCGCTACCCCTTGGTCGGCAACGAATTTCTCCGCTATGTTGAAGCGTGCAACTCCGGGCGATTCGCGCAATACCTGGAAGACTTCGTGCAAATGCCGCTCGGCAGTGAATTGAAACCCGAACGCGGTCATGGCGATATACGTGCTTGAATTGAACGCACTTGGCTTAGAGTCCTGCAAATGCACGTTGCCACGCTGGGCTGATCCTTGTATAATGATGGCACAACTGAATACATTGAGACTTGGGGAGCTCGCTTAAGTGAGCTGAGAGGGTGTGTAACATCGCGCCGACCCGCGTACCTGATCCAGGTAATACTGGCGTAGGGATGTCTGACATTCATTTGTTGAAGCCACCCCTGTATACACCCCAACAGGGGTGGTTTTCAATTCCAGTCGCGAAGCTCCTTGTATCTCATTCTCGCCGATTAAGATCTAAGGAGTTGCAGATGATTTCACGCACATTAGTTTGCCTCATATTGCTCGCCGGCATTATGCTTTCGCCCTTGGCACAAGATGCGGAAACCGTTGTGCTGGTCACGCATGACAGTTTCTCCGCCTCGGAAGCCGTGCTTGATGCCTTCGAAAGGTTCACAGGATTGACGCTGGAGATCCTGCGAGCGGGTGACGCGGGAAAGATGGTCAATCAGGCGATCTTGAGCAAGAACAATCCGCTGGGAGATGTCTTGTACGGCGTTGACAATACCTTCCTGAGCCGCGCTTTGGCTGCCGAGATTTTCCTCCCATACAAATCCGATGGCCTTCAATATGTGGATGCGGCGTTCCTGCCCGATGACACGCATCGTGTCACTCCGGTCAATTATGGTGATGTATGTCTTAACTACGATATCGCACACTTTGAAGAGGCCGAACTTGAACTGCCCGAGAGCCTGCAGGACCTGACAAGTAACATGTACGAAAGCTTGCTGGTCGTGCAAAACCCGGCAACTTCGTCACCCGGCTTGGCGTTCTTGCTGGCGACAATCGCAGTATTCGGCACAGAAGGCGAATACACATATTTGGATTATTGGGATGACTTGCGACTAAATGATGTGCTGGTAGTCGATGGCTGGAGCGATGCCTATTATGGCGAGTTTAGCGCGCCAGGCCGTGACACCGGTACGCGTCCACTGGTAGTTAGCTATGCCAGCAGCCCGCCGGCAGAAGTGATGTTCAGCGAGAATCCCGCCGACGGGCCGTTTACCGGCGCGCTTGTTAGCGAAAATATGTGCTTTCGCCAAGTCGAATATGTTGGAGTTCTGGACGGCGCAAATAATCCTGAAGGCGCCAAACTCTTCGTCGACTTGATGTTAAGCCCGGCGTTCCAGGAAGACATGCCCTTGAACATGTTCGTCTTTCCGGTGCGAGGAGACATTGAATTGCCCGAAGTCTTTGTGCAGTACGCGCAGATACCCGAGAAGCCGGCTGCCCTAGATCCCGTGGATATTGAGGAAAGCCGCGAAGCCTGGATTCAAGCCTGGTCCGAGGTAATGTTGCGCTAATGCGTTTGCTCCAATATCGCTGGTACGTGCTCTATCTGATTCCGCTGCTTTTCTTGGCGGCATTCTATTTCTATCCGCTAGCGGCGATTTTTGATATCAGCTTGCGTCCCGATGGTGTGCTTGATCTGTCCGCATTTGCGCGACTATTTTCGAGCAACTATTACGTCGGGACGCTGTTGTTTACCTTCTATCAAGCCATAATTTCGACTGCACTGACCATTGCGCTGGCGCTGCCCTGCGCTTATGTCTTCGCGCGCTATCGTTTTAGAGGCAAGTCGCTTCTGTTGTCGCTGGCGACTTTGCCTTTTGTGCTACCTACAGTTGTCGTCGCCATGGCTTTTATGTCGCTGCTGGGCAAACGTGGCTTGATAAACGATGTGCTGGCGACCCTGTTCTCGCTGGATTACACGCCGATTCAACTTGAGCGAACCCTGGCGATCGTGATCATCGTGCACGTCTTTTATAACTTCGCCATCGCGCTGCGGATTATGGCGGGATACTGGTCCTCGCTTGGCACCGCCAGCGAAGAGGCAGCAAGAATACTAGGAGCTGACGAGTGGGCAATCTGGCGCGATATTCGTCTGCCGCTGATTCAACCCGCCTTGCTTTCCGCGGCAGCGCTGGTATTCATCTTTACATTCACCAGTTTCGGCGTTGTGCTAATTCTGGGCGGCATACGGTTTGCGACCCTGGAAGTACAAATCTATTATCAGGCGGTCAGCATATTCAACCTTCCCCTGGCTGCGGCATTGTCGCTTGTACAGATACTTGCGATGTTTCTAATGATGGTCTTGTATACGCGGCTACAGCGAACTGTGCAATTGTCAGTCCAGAGCAGCGCGGGCATTATTAGGCCCGCAAAATCACGTGGCGAGCGTTCTATGGTCGCTGCCATTCTTGCGTTCAGCTGCGCTTTGCTTTTCGCGCCGTTGCTTGCGCTGATCGTGCGCTCGTTGCACGTTAATGGAGCGCTCGACATCAGCAACTACCTGTCTTTGACAGAGAATTCGAGAGGGTCTCTCTTGTTTATCTCACCTCTCGAATCTGTCTTCAATTCGCTGCGATTTGCGCTAATGTCTATGGTAGCGGCGCTGGTTTTAGGCATGATCTCTTCGTTCATGATTACTCGTGGTGGGCGCTTCGGTCGACTAAGCGATCCGTTGCTGATGCTGCCCTTGGCGACAAGCGCGGTAACGTTGGGATTCGGTTTCATCGTCGCGCTAGACGAACCGCCGCTAAACCTACGTGCCTCCTGGCTGATAATCCCCGTGTCTCATACCCTGGTTGCGTTTCCCTTCGTGGTTCGCAGTGTATTGCCGAGCTTGCGCGCGATCCCCCGGTCTGTTCGAGAAGCTGCTCAGGTTCTGGGAGCGAAGGAGCGAGATCTGCTAAGGACAATTGATTTGCCATTAATCAGTAGAGGCGTCGCGGTGGGCGCAACCTTCGCCTTCACGGTCAGCATGGGCGAATTCGGCGCGTCACTTTTCGTTGCACAGCGCGAATCCGTAACGATTCCGGTCGTGATCTACCGCTTGATTGGCGATCCGGGTCTTGCTTCTTATCGACAAGCCTTGGCAATGAGTGTGATTCTCTTGCTGGTCTGCGCTCTGAGCTTCGTCCTGATCGAGCGTCTGCGTGTCGCGGGGGTCGGCGAGTTCTGATGCTTGATATTAGAAATCTATCGTTTGGATTCGACAGCAATGTTGTGTTAAACGCGGTTAGTCTGCAAGTGGAACCGGATGAAATCGTCTGTCTGCTCGGACCCAGTGGTTGTGGCAAGACGACGCTCTTGCGAATCATTGCGGGCTTGTTAGACAATTATAGTGGCGCGATCAGATTTGCAGAAGAGAATCTGCATCAAGTGGCTGTTCATGAACGCGGCTTCGGTCTAATGTTTCAGGATTTCGCCTTGTTTCCTCATATGACCGTGGCGGACAATATCGCATACGGCTTAAGAAGACGTCACATGTCAAAGGGGATTATCGCTGAGCGCGTAAGATTGATGCTGAAGCGCGTTGGATTGGAGGGCTTTGAAGATCGCGATGTTTCTGCGCTGTCCGGCGGGGAAAAGCAGCGCGTAGCTTTGGCACGCAGTTTGGCGCCGCAGCCGCGCTTCTTGATGTTGGACGAGCCGCTTGGCTCGCTAGATGCACTGCTGCGAGATCAACTGGCCCTGGAATTACGAGAGATCATCAAAGATGCGGGGCTAAGTGCGATTTACGTCACACATGATCATCGTGAAGCATACGCCATCGCCGACAGGATCGCTGTAATGGCGGCTGGCACGATTGGGCAAGTCTCTGAACCCGTTGAGCTGTATCAACATCCCGCCAGTGAAGAGGTGGCACGATTTCTTGGTTTTTCCAATATCTTTCGTTTTGGAGAAAACAGGCTAACGAAAGCGCTTGCGATGCAAGTGCAGCCGGCCCCCACAACCAGACAAACATTCTTGATTCATCCCGACGGTGTGTATCTGCAGCAGCCACCCGATCGTCCATCGTGTCTTTGTCAAGGAAGAATTGAATCAGTGATCTTCCGTGGCGATCACCGCGAGGTGCAAGTCCTGCTGCCGCACGAGATGCGCCTGACCTGCAAGTCGGTCGGAATCGAGTTGGTTGTCGGCAGCGAGATGCAAGTTTATATCGCCGCGGACTCCATCAGGCCGTTCAAATGAATTGTTGATTTTTCCAAGCCACTATTCGAAAACCTTTGCAATTCAATATAATTCAAGCAGATTCCGCCAATTGCTTATACTGAAGGATGAATTTATGCCTCGGGCTTTATGTAGCGTATCGGATAAGACCGGCATCGTCGAGTTCGCCAGCGCGTTGGTAAGCTTCGGTTGGGAACTGGTCGCCAGCGGTGGTACACAGCGCGCATTGCTTGATGTCGGCGTTCCTGTTACCAGCGTTGAACAAGTTACTGGACAGGCCGAAATGCTTGGTGGGCGCGTCAAGACCTTGCATCCGGCCATACATAGTGGAATTCTAGCTCGCGATACTAAGGACGATTTACAGGAGTTGGATGCCTTTGGTTTTGCGCCGATCAGCATGGTTGTTTGCAATTTGTATCCGTTTGTCGAAACAATTCGCGCGGAAGACGTAACGCTGGCGGGAGCCGTAGAGAAAATCGACATTGGAGGTGTGGCATTGCTGCGTGCCGCAGCCAAGAATTTCTCGCGCGTTGCCACAGTTTGCGATCCGCAAGATTACTCGCGTGTCATCGATACACTGGAGCAATCCGGACAACTCGCTGACGAAATTCGACGTGAGCTAGCCGTGAAGGCCTTCGCGCACACGCGGGATTACGATACGGCCATTCACGCCTATCTCGCCGATTCAGACATTCCGGCGCTGGAAGGTGCCGAAGCCCCGCAAGGCTTGTCACTGAGTTTGTTACGCAGCAACCATCTTCGGTATGGCGAAAACCCGCATCAAGTGGCGGCTTTCTATTCCGCCAAAGCGTATGACCTGCCATTGCGTGCTAAGCAACTGGGCGGCAAACAGTTGTCTTACAACAATATACTGGATATTGACGCGGCCTGGCGCGCGGTCAGCAGTTTCGAAGATCCTTCTGTCGTGATTGTCAAGCACCTGAATCCGACCGGAATAGCGACGGCCGAGACGGTCACCGAAGCTTTTCCGCAAGCTTTGGCTTCAGATCCGCTTTCGGCATTTGGCGGCATAATAGCGGCGAATCGAGAAATTGATGAAGACTTTGTTGCGTCACTGAGTGCACTATTTGTCGAGGTGATCATCGCTCCAGCATTCACCGATGTTGCAAGAGATCAACTGGGTAGCCGGCGCAAGAATTGTCGCGTCTTAGAGGTTTCGCAGCCCTATGATGGACGAGCTTTGGAGCTGCGCACAGTTATGGGTGGCATGCTGCTTCAAGGCGTGGATTTTGGTGACCCTTCTTCGACGGTTTTGCGCACCGTATCCAAACGCGTTCCCTTGGATTCCGAGCTGGAGTCGCTGCGCTTTGCCTGGAAAGCTGTGCAGCACGTAAAATCCAACGCGATTGTATTGGTCCAAGGCAAGCGCACCGTTGGCATTGGCGGGGGGCTACCAAGCCGGGTTGATGCCGTGGAACTCGCGATAAAAAAAGCGGGAGAAGAAACAACGAGCGCGGCAATGGCATCCGATGCTTATTTCCCCTTTCCGGACAGCATTGAGGTTGCGGCCCGCGCTGGCATCACCTGTATCGTTCAACCTGGCGGCTCGATACGGGATGCACAAGTGATCGAAGCTGCGGACTATTATGATATGGCGATGATTATTACCGGCATCCGCCACTTCCGACATTAGCGTCCAGGCGAATTAGGCTGTCTCCTCTACTGTAGCGCTGCCGTTTTTCAGCTTATTACCGAGAAAGGGAAGCTCGCCTTTTTCCCAAGCGACCAAGAGCGGAACTGCAGTAAAGATCGACGAATACGTACCCGACAACAAGCCGATAAAGAGAATAGCGATAAACTGCTTGACTGTCTCGCCACCGAACAACAGAATGGCGATCATGATAAAGAAAGCGTTCAATTGCGTCGCCAGCGAGCGATGTATAGTTTCCCAGATGCTGCGATTGACGATGGTCTCATAAGGCTCGCCCAGATGCTTGGGAATATTTTCGCGAATGCGGTCAAAGACTACGATCGAATCTTGCACTGAAAAGCCAACGACAGTAAGTACTGCCGTCAAGAATAGCGCGTCGATTTCCCAACCAAGCAGCAACCCAAGCAAGGACATGACACCCATCACAACCAGAATATCGTGAATCATCGCCGCTATGGCACAAACGCCGTAGCGAATGGCATTTGGCACCTGGCGAAAGGCGATCACGATAAAGCCGGTTATGACCAAGGTGCCGAAGGCTACTGCAGCCAATGCCGAACGTGTAACCTCTTGGCCAATCGTCGCGGAAACCGTTTCCACGCGGAAGCTGTTGCGGTCGATAGGCGAAAGGCCGCCAAGGCGATTCAGGATTTCGTTGGTGACACTGGCATCGTGGAAACCGGCGCGCACTGACCAGCGGTAATCTTCTATAGCGCCTAGCTGCTGGATGATGATATTGTCATCACCGATGCTGGCGAATACCTGACGGATGCCATCTTCGCTGGAGCCTGCGTCTTCAAATTTCAATTCATAGATGCTGCCGCCAAGAAAATCGATACTCAGCCGAAAGGGTGCTCCCGTCGAAATTGTGGAAAAGAGCATTATGACCAAGCCTGGAACGATCACGGTAGCGGAAAGCAGGAAGAACCAGCGTCGTTTTTCTACGATATTGAACATATTAGATCTCCCTAAACGCCCAATAGTGCGCGACGGCTTTCAATCGCGCTACGGAAAACGTCGACAAGTACATATAGAAACGTGCGAGTGACGATGACCGCGGTAAATAAATTGAGCACCAGGCCGATGGCCAACGTGACCGCGAATCCCGCAACTATGCTGGCACCCGGTGTTTGACCGAACATGAAAAGAATCCCGCAGATGATGATGGTAGACAGATTTGAATCTCGAATTGATGTCCAGGCACGATCAAAACCAGCTTTCAGTGCATCATCTAGTGGAAGCCCGGCGCGCAGCTCTTCCTTAATCCGCTCGAAAATCAGGATATTGCCATCAACCGCTGTGCCGATCGATATCAGGAATCCAGTGATCGCCGGCAAAGTAAGCGTTACAGGCAACAATTTGAATACAGCGATATTGAGGAAAATGAAGACGACCAATGCCAGATCTGCTGCGAAACCAGGCAGGCGATAATAGATCAGCATAAACGCCAATACGACAATCACACCGACTACTCCTGCTTGTACGCTCAAACGCACCGATTCTTGACCCAAGGTAGCACCAACTTCATGCGTACTTTCGATGCGCATGGGAATGGGCAAAGCGCCGGAACGCAACTGTAGCGCAAGGGTGTTCGCTTCTTCTTCCGTGAATCGTCCACTGATGACCCCACCGGTGGATAGTTGCGCTTGAATTGTCGGTGCCGAAAGCACCTCGCCATCCAGCACGATCGCCATGGGTTCGCCGATGCGCTCCTGAGTGAAACTGCCGAAGATATTCTGATATTCGTCTTTGATTTCGAAGTTGATCAACCATTGTGGGTTGCCGGTACCTTGGGCGGGTGCCAATACGGCACTCGCCGCTTGCAGTCCAGCACCACTCATGACGGTGCGGAAGGGCAGGCCAGTCACCGGATGGGCGCGCCGGCCCGACAATGGATCTTCTTCACTTTGATCGACATCGCCGCGCAAATCAACTTGCTCAGTGGTAACGATCTCGCTGCCTATGTAATTCGAGACTTGATTGCTGAGACCGCCAAAATCGACGAATTCCAGCAGCGCGGTCTGCTGTATGGTAGCGACAGCTTGTTGAGGGTCGCGCACGCCGGGCAATTCCACCAGCACACGATCGCGGCCCTGCACCTGCACCGTCGCTTCGGTTAATCCGAGGGCATTGACTCTGCGCGAGACATTGTTGGCGGTCTCGGCGAGTTCTTCGGGAGAAAAATTCTCCACTGGGATACCCGCTTGCAGCAGCACACGGAGGCCGCCGACCAAATCCAGACCGAGACTCTGCGTAACGTTGATCACGAAGTCGTTTTCGCCGTCACCGTTAAAATCGATCTCGAGATTTTCATTGCACTTTAGACTTGACAGTTCGCTATCTGAGGCGGCGGCGCAGGCTTCTGTCTGCACGCCTTTGAATGACGGCGGCGACGCCACCCAAATACAAAACAGGCTCAGCGCAACGATCAGCACCAGCCATCGAGCATGACTGCTCATAGCTTCCACCCTTTCCAAAGTATTGTCGCTTATTCGGTCGATGCTTGATCGGCCAGTTGCTTTTCAACACCGATATTGGCATTGTGCGCTATGCTGCCAGCGTCAAACACCTGTTGCAAAGCCGCAGTAAGCAGCTTGATTGTTACGCCATCAGCGATCTCAACGTAGGACACACCCTTGTCGACATCGATATCGACAATTCTGCCGACGATACCACCATAGGTGACGATTTCTTCACCAACATGCAGCGAACGCACCACCTGTTGCTTGTGTTTGAATGCGCGCTGCTTCGGGAATACAAACATCGTCCAATAAGCGCCCAACGCCAGGGCGAGTATGGCGAACACCAGCACGAACTCTAACATGGATCGCATCCCGTCAGCTTGGAATCTGCGCTATTATAGTGTTGGACAATCTGGGAAACCAGTGTAATTGCGCAAAGTAACGGCTGCTTGACCATTTCTGAAAACAACTCTACAATAACTCATTGACGAAGCTGTCGAATTGTTAGGGAAACGACCATGCGTACACTTTTGAAAAAAGCACGTTTCGGCACAATTCTTTTGGCTACATTGTTCGTGGTCCTGTCCCTACCGGCTACTGCCGGAGAGATCATCCTTACCAACAATTCTGCTGGCGACAGCACCGTCTTCGTCATTGAAAACGAACCTTCAATGGTGATTAATGGTTTCGATCTTGGTCCCTATGCTCTCGCTTATCCCACGGCGCTTGACGCCGTAACGATTTCTGTCAACAGGGCAGTGCCAGGTGTTCCCTTGGAATTGGTCATTTATCAGGATGCCAACGGTGGATCGCCAGTGGATGCGACCCTGGTTTATCGACAACCAGTGACCATCAACAGTGCCGGTGCGAACAGAATCTTACTCAGTCGCGCGGCCATCATTTCGGAACCCGTGATTTGGGTAGGCTTTTATATGCCAGTCGGATTCCGCTTTAATGCCGACACTTCGGGTACCTCGGTATTGTCTTATTGGGCATGGACACCCACGGGCAGCTTTGATGTTAATTCCTTGTCCAATGCCCAGATTCTTGGCGCGGGCGACGGAAGTGAGCCAGTGGGCATCGATATGGGTGGTATTGCCCGCATCACTGCAGAATTGCGGACTCCCTTCTTTGAAGAAACCGAAAACGCGGTTCGCGTTGGCAGGCAGTTTGTCGATGATTTTGACCAGGATACGACGTCATTGAAGCTTTATGAGTATTGTGGCGACTTGCTCTACGATCCAGACGACATCGACATAAGTGGGGCAGCCAGATTTACTATAAGTTGTGGTGTCATTCAAGAATTCGACGCTCCGACAAATGTGGCTCAGCCTTCAGGGGAGATTCTGGATGTGCAGCGTGCCGGGCATCTGTTTAAGCTGGAGGCGCAAATACAGGCCGAACAGCAAGTTGAAGGCGCGACCAACATACTGCCGGTGCCAGTGACACACTGTATGCGAATTATCCCTCGCGACCTCGAGCGAGCCATAATTGCCGAGGCGCGCGGCATCCCTGAACGCTGGTTTGTTTTGCCATCGGTACGCTTTGGGAGCATCGTATGCGCCGAAGTCACAACCGCGAGTCTACTCGCCTACTTCCTGCCAAGAGACGACGACTCGCCGCAGAACGTCAACCTGGTTTTGGGTTGGTCGAAAGTAGCGCCGCACCCCTTACAGTGTGGTTTACAGACCTTCGTTGACATTCCACTGGTGAATACCGGGCAAAGCTGGTTTGATACGAATTCGACAGATGTCAAAGTGATCGTAGAAGATATCCACGTGCAAACTGGCCGGGTTCTTGGCGCGCTTGAGTTAAAAGTCCCTACATCAATGCTGGGTCCGGGCGACCGCAGGCTCGTTAGAATCGGGCCGCTTATTGTAGACGAGTACCGACATGAGTTACATCGATTGCAAGTGCGCGTCGACTTCGATGAACATGTGGAAGAGACAAACGAATTCGATAATATCTGGTTCACAGAATACGTCTTGGCTAATGCCGGTGGCAGCGACCGCTGCTACGACAGAGATTGGCTGACCGCAACGCCTTATCCCAGTACCTCATTGGACTATTGTTTCATTGGGCGGCCCTATCGAGTGAAATCAGATCGAATATGGATTCCGTACTCACCTGCCTGTGAAATTGAATTCCGGCGTGGTCACGTGCAAATTCCGGCGGTAATTGAGGCCCCTAGGGTGTTTCAAGTCCGCGACTGTTGGGTAGCGATAAGCATTGATGTGGTTGATCAGAGCGCCAAGGTGCTGTTCCGGAAACTTGACCTTGGCGGTGACCCACCATGCCCTAACCATGCCTCTTTCAACGCCTCCTTTAATACAGACGATGTGGTTCTGGAAATCGATCTCGATTATTGACGTCAACCTGTGCAAGAAGACGAAAAATGTATGATATGCCCAAGACAATTTGAAACAGAGGCAGCCCAATGCGTGTCGTTACCAATAAGAAGCTAGCAAGACGCAACCGCAAAATCACCAATTACCTGTTTTTTGGTACCTTCGGCGCCCTTATCTTGGGTTTCATTGTCATCAATGCTTCGCTGTTTACTGTTGACATACCAGACGGTATCACGATTTTAGCGCAGTCGGCTGTTTTGCCTGTCGCCTTTGTCTTGACCATCGTCTCGGTGCGTATGACAAATTTGTGGGCGCGGGCGCCTCGTCCGGAAAAGGCGATAGAGGCCGGGTTAAAGGGTTTGAGCAACAAGAGCATCCTCTACAACTATTATCATTTTCCCGCGCGTCACGTCTTGATTTGCCCGCAAGGCGTTTTTGCGATAGTTACGCGTTGGCACGATCAAGCTTATACAGTGCGTGATGGCAGGTTTCGCAGTCATCGCAACATCATCAGTAAGGCGTTTTCAGTTATCCGCTTCGATGGCATCGGCAAACCGTTTCGCGATGCGGAGTTTGCGCGAGAAGTGGTACAGCGTACGCTTGACGAAATCGCGCCAGATGTTGAAGTGCGCCCGCTGGTAGTTTTTGTCGATCCTAAGGCAGAACTCCGGATAGAAGACAAATTGAAGACACCTGTACTTTTTGCCGATCCCAAGAGAGACCCCAACCTCAAAGACTTCATGCGTGATATGAAACGTCAAATTGGCGATGAAGATGGCAACGAGAAAAATGCGAGCTTGATGCCGCTCACCGACGAACAGATCAAGGCCTTCGAAGAAGCGACTATCTAACCCCGCATGACGCGCCGACAAACAGTTTTGTTGCTCATCCCGATCATTTGGTTGGGTTTCGGCTTGCGTCTTCACGAACTGGGTACGGTACCTCTGCGAGGTGATGAGGCATTTAGCGCTCGCTTCTGGGCGGATCTACCGTTAAGCACATCTCTGATAGAAATCGCGCCGCTGGACCCGCATCCTCCGCTTGCATTCGTAATCGTACGTTTTTGGCGCCATTGGATAGGTGGTATCGACTTTCCGGCTGCCATGCGTATGCTCGGTGTGCTCGCTAACACAATTGGAATAGCGGCGGTTTTCGCGCTTGCCCTGCGATTGTCTGGCAGATCAATCGTTGGCCTGTCCGCAGCCTTAGTCTGGGCACTGCATCCTTATGAGATCTGGCATAGTCAAGATTTTCGCAACTATCCGATTTGGGCGGGCATAAGCGTTAGCTCGCTATGGTTGGGACTACGCCTGATTGATCATCCGAAACCGCGAAACTGGTTGCTATATGGCTTGGCAGCCGGCGTCACTGCCTTCATTTTTTATACTGAATTGTTCACGATGCTGGCGTTCGCCGTGTTCACAGTCGTGTGCAAGCGAACAAACCAAGCGTTTCTACGTCGCGTAATTGCATTGCAAGCGGTCATAACCGCCTCTGTCGTCTTTGCTTTTCTACTGCTGCAATCGGAGCGTATTTTCTCCGGCGCATATCCGGGAAATGTTCAAGGATTCCACCTACCCGATTATCTCACGCGCCTAATCCCTACTCTGGTCGGCGGCAGCACGATTCCTACAAATTTGTCTTCGGCATGGCTGGTCATTTGTATCGGGCTGGCTGGTTTGGCGGTAATAGTTGGCTTGGGATCCAGGCGGCAACTGTTGTTTGTGGCCATGGTTGCGCTCTTGCCTTTGTTCTTGATCGGGCTAGCGTCGCAGCGCCTTAGCGTTTTCCACCCAAGATATGTGCTCGCAACTGTTCCTGCAGTTGTCTTGTTGATTTCTTTGGGTAGCGACTATCTCTCCAGGCAGTTGAATCGCCTATTTGGCTGGCATCAGAATGCACTGATGTTTGGTTTGCTGTTGCCGTGGTTGGCGCTTTCCATTGTCTCGCTGAACGCCTACTTTACCGATCCAGCCTTTCGCAAATCGCCAGCCTGGGACGAGCTTGGCGAATTCCTCAACGAAAGAGTAAGTGACGATGACTTGGTAATCCATTTGAGTGCCGATGTAGCTTTCGGTTATTATTATGAGGGTGCCGGGCGCGAAAAAGCGCTTCCGGAAAACCCCTGGCAACCAAGGGACGCAATTGTCGCTGAATTGGAGGATGCGCTAAAGAGCTACGCGAGCATTTGGGTCGTTTCGAATGCGATACGCACCTGGCAAAACGCGGATGTCGTCGAAACTTGGGCGCGGGCGCATTGGCAACCGGTACTGCTCAGCAATGCCTCGGGATTGGGACTCCGTCAATTTAGAGACTGGGAGCTCGCTGACGAGTTCACGTCGTCACTCGCGCGCTTCGATGAGACTGTCGAGCTGGTAGATTATCGCTTTTTTGCGGATCCATTGCCGACCGGAGAGATACTGCTCTGGCTCTATTGGCACCCGCTGACGCAATCGCCGCGAGAATTGAAGTCTTTTGTGCATATCTATGGTGATTTTAATCCTTCCAGCGGAAGCATCCTCTGGTCGCAAGACGATCAGTTGCCACAAAACGGCAGATTGGATGCGAGGAATTGGGAAATTTCAAAGGTGTTTCGTGCCGTCTACTATTTGCCGGCAGATACGCTGACCGATGGCAAATACCAATTGGCTATCGGATGGTACGATCCGGATTCGGACGAACGCTTGCTAACTTCGGAAAACCAAGACCATTTTGTACTCGAATCCTTTGCCTTTCCTTGAGCGATCCACGGCCGTCCCTTACCCAATGGCGCAATTGGTAATGTTTTCGACTTGGGTGTAGTATGAGGCATGACTGAATAATCCTGAAGTTGGGATTGCTAGCCGTGCACGTACGAGAAATTGCAGGGGTCTGTCTCGCCGGACTTTGCCCTAAGACCACTATCAGGCCTGCCTGCGACAGGGTCACTAATGCGTAACTGTTTGTTGCTGGCAGTCGCCTTTGTTTTCGCTTGCGTCACTTTGGTCACGACCTGGTCACAAGACACTGCATTGGCTTCTGTGGAGGCAGCTGATGACGACGGTCTGACAGGGCTGAGCACTTATGTCGTCCGCCGCGATGACACACTCTATACAATTGCCAAACGTTTCAACACCAGCGTGAGGACCTTGCGATCATTGAACAACTGGGTGGATTCGCGGTTTCTTGTGGAAGGGCAAAGCTTACTCGTCCCGCAACTGAACAAATCACGGGTCGATTCCTACGAAATCAAGCCGGGAGACTCACTCTATAGTATAGCCAGGCAATTTGGCACCACGGTGTCGGCTTTACAAACGCTCAATGGCATCGGTAACAGTGATTACATAGTATCCGGACAAATGATACTCTTGCCAAAGACCGTGCGGCCGCCTTTTCGCCCGGACTTCGGATTTGGAATTGAAATATTTGCGGACGAGCGCAATACTGAGGGATTGGTCGAACAGGTGACGCTACTTGGTGTCAACTGGGTCAAGCTGGAAGTTTCCTGGGCAGAGATTGAAGAGACCGAATCCAAGTTCGATTTTTCTGAGCTGGATCATATAATCGCTGCGCTGGACGCCCGCAATGTGCAGATCCTGCTAAACGTCCATGAAGCGCCGTCTTGGACAAGGACAAAATATAACGCCACATTGAGCAACCTGCTGCGACACTTTACCGGGCCGCCCGAGGACCCAAACACTTTTGCTGCTTTTATGAAAGAATTAGCGACGCGCTATGCCGGAGTCGTCGATGCCTATGAAATCTGGAAAGCGCCTAACCTACTAAAATTCTGGACGGTGCCAATTTATGATCGTCCGCCAAAGCCGGGCCCTGATGGCGACTACGGGATTCCCAGTAGAATTGAGATGGGTGCGAATTTTTATTTGGAGTTGCTTCGTATCGCATATTTTGTGATCAAGTCTGCCGACCGCGATGCCTTGGTGATAACGGGTGGACTGGCCCCTGTGGGTTTTTCTGACAATTACAATTCAATCGAAACCGGCACATTTCTGCAAGACATGTTGCGTGGAGGCGTAGCAGGTTTCAGCGATGGTATTGGCGCAATTTTCGGCGCATCTGCAGTGCCGCCCACGCTGTATTGCTGTCAGCGACCGCCGGGCGTCGATACGCACTACGAATCTTTCATGCAGTATTTTCGTGAAGTCCTTAACCTATATCATGAGATTTTGCTACAGAACGTTGAAGGGCATCTGCCGATTTACGTCACACAAGTAGGTTGGGGCACCACCGAAGGGTCCAATCTGGCGATACCGTCCTTGGGATTGGAATGGTTGCAATACACTGACGAGCAGGAACAGGCGCTCTACACCACGCAAGCGTTTGAATTGGCCGCCGGCCTGGACTACATCAAGGGCATGTTCCTCTACAACTTGAATGGCTGTGCCGTAAGTGACAGAGAGGCTTGTTTCTTCAGTTTGATTGACGCCGATGCCGTGGAGCGTCCTGTTTTCCAAGCATATCAAGCAATACAGAAGTCGGCGCAAGATTCCTGACTCTGCACGCTTGCCTTGAACAGATCTGTATCGTGGAATCCCGCAAATTTACATAAGTACACTGCAATGAGCAACGTTATGTCGCTCAATGATCTCCGTTTCTGCGCCATAAGCCTAATTCCAGAAAAGATTCGGCGAATCTGCGACAAGAATCTCGATGCGGGCACCGGCGAATTCTGCCTTGGACCGATGACGGGAATTTTCCTTTCGCTACGCGGTTTATTCATCATTATCGCAGCGAAGCCGAGCACAGTGGCGAAGGGTTGTGAGCGACAGGAGTGCTGCGGAATCCTAGGCGAACTTGATTGAATTAAGGGCTCATCCACTCAAAGGTGCGCCAGATGCCAGGCGCCCCGACATAAAAATACACTCGTTGTTCGTTGTGCCGCGCTACACTCACACGCCACTGCATGATATGAATGCGACCATCTTGTGGCACAAATTCCTTGGAGACCCAATACGCGTTGGATTTGCTGACCTGTTGCAATGAATTATTGTTGGTTTGGTCGATCAATTCAATGAGATACTCGTCCGTATCACTCATCCCGCTGACCCCCACCCATTGGAGGAGCAAGTCGCCGGGCGCAACATGGGCGCCATCCACCGGATAAATCAATCGCGGTGCCATGTGGGTTGCTGTAGGCGTCGCCGTTTCGTCGCCGGTCGGAGTTGGCCGTTTTGTTGGAAGCGGTGTCGGCCGTGGCACATGAATGCATTGCCCGATCTGAATATTTGGGTTGCAATCGGGGCCTCCGCTCGGTTCTGTAAAGGCACAGCCAAACCAGTTGATCTGTTGATTAAGCAAGCTCAGTATTTCAAGTGTCGTGTTGTAACTAATGGCGATGCCGACTAGCGAATCACCTTCCGCCACTTCATAACAGCCAACCTCAGCGCCCGAAGGCAAGGGTGCTCCTGAAGTGTTATCTACGCCAATTGTGGCCAAAATAGCTTGCGTAGCGCTGGCGCCGGCGGGTGTGGCGATAGGGGTTGGACGAGGAATCAATATTGTCTCTCCTACGGGCAGAAAATCTGCATTAAATATATTGCTGTTCAGCGCGACCACCGTAGCTGCGACGTTTGGTTCGTAATCGTAGCCGTGCTGGGGCAACTGAATAACATAATACATTGAGTCGTCTTCTTGCACGACATATTCGATGAACGCTGAGGTCACACTAGGAACCGTTGTTGCGGTGGGCGGACGTGGCGTATGCGTGGCGGACGGCGTCACGATGACTACCGTGGGTTGGTCCGCAGCCGTTCTCGTAGGGGTGGGCACCGACGTTGGCACGGCACGTGGTGTGGGTGAAGAAATAATCTGCTTCTCGAGTGTCGGTGTTTTGACAGAATCTGGGACGCCGATGTTACAAGCGGAAAGCGTGAACAGCACGATACCTAACCCGAGTTGAAGGTGCCGGCAGTTCATCAATTGCTGCCTCCGCCGCCTTGCCACACAAAGGTCCTGGTGTCCGTGGCCAGCGAGACGTTGCCACTGTTCGGATCAACAATGCTAACTTGCCACAGATAGGTATGACGCTGATCATCGATGGCTTGCCAAATTGCTGGAATGATGAAGTAGAGATCGCGAGTATCAGCGGTATACGTTGTATCGGTGGCGATATCTGACACAGCAATGCGAAAGACTTCATCGGAGGTTAGCGTCCCGGTAGTGACCCAGCGCAGAGTAATCTGGTCCAAGAGTCCGAAAAATGATTGATCGGCGGGGCTGATCACATGCGGCGTATTTTTCGTCGAGACAGGAACGGGCGTAGGCGTTTCACTTCCCGATGAAGTCGGCTGTAGTGTTGGTGTGGGCGTCGGTGCTGGAACACGCACACGCTGGCCTTGCAACAAATTTACCAAACATTCGGGCCCGCCATATTTCAGGCCAAAGTCACATAAGGCGAATTCAATTTCCGGATTCAAATCTGAGAGGGCTTTGGCGTCGGTAGCGTACTGCAGGGCGATCAAAATCATGTTTTCATTCGCTGCCACTGTATGCCAGGCCACTCCCGGCAAGAGTGTTGCCGTCACCGTCGGTGCCAATGGATCGAAGGAAAGCAGTGACAGATCAGCGTTGACAGCGTCTTCTTCAAAGCGTGCGGCCGATTCTATGGTGGGGATCCCCGTTGCCGCCGGATCCACGGTAGGGCTGGGCCAAGGCACGACAATGTCTTGACCGACCTGAATACGTGTCTCGTCTACGATGCCATTGATCGCTTGCACCGTTGGCATGATATCCAGGCTCGTATGTCCGCAACGAGCGATAATTCCGATAAGAGAGTCGCCGGAGGCTACGCGACGGATGCATGGTTGTGGCGTGAAAGTCTCGGTAGGAATCATTGTGGGTATTGGACTTGGTGTGAAAGTCGCCGTGGGCGGTCCGGTTGTAATGGTTGGCAAAGGCTGTCTCGTCGCTCGGGCTGCGGGAGCATTGACTGTCTCTAGCGAATGCTGTCGTCCCAAGCCAGTGCCCACAAGAACTATTCCTGCGACCAATATGACAGTGATTATCGCGACCAATAGAACGAAAGAAAGTAGTCTCCCTCTGGATCTCATTGATCCTTCAAAGAGATCGGTCTCGCCGTAACGATAGTCATAGCGCTTCCAGGCTGTAGGGCCCTCGCGGATTGGTGCCTGTGCTTCGACTTTTTCTATAGCGGTTCCACAGGTCGAACACAAGCGGGCATCGCTGTGATTTTGTGCTTGGCAAATCGGGCAGACTTTGAATGATTGTGACAAGGGATATCCTCAAACATCAATTCCCGTCAATCGCATTATAGCGGATAGTTTGGTACGCGTTTAGCACCTGACCATAATGCGTCGCCCAAGCGGTGGCTATCCCAAACCTCTCTACCAAGCGGGCCAGTAATGATAATTGAGTGATCAGGAACAAAGGTTGGACAATCGGAACTCAACCTGAGAAAACGCTGCCTCCAAATCGACAAGCCGATCGCGCTCTCTTTGCACTACATCTGGACGAGCTTTGAGAACAAAATTGTCGTTGCTCAGCATCTTACGAGTTTTGTCGAGCTGCTGTTGCAAACGTGATCGCTCGCCATTCAAGCGCTGGCATTCAGCGTCGATATCCAACATGTCTTCCAGCGGCAAGTAAAGAGTAAGATCGCCGACAACAATGCTAACTGAGTTTTCCGGCGCCGACGGTCCAGCTGGGAGTAATTGCAACTCCTCCACATTGCAAAGGCGTTTCAAGATATAGCTGTGTTGCGCCAATTCTTCCATTGCCTCGTTAGCATGTGCGAGCGCCACGATTCGCTTTCCAGGATCAACATTGAATTCACCACGCGTATTGCGAATCTCGCGTACCAATTCGAGAAAGGCGTTCATCCGCGCCTCAGCATCTTCGCTGATGAGTCGATTATCTGCAACGGGCCACTCGGCGACAATCAATGCCTTGCCAGCATGCGGGAGGTAGCGCCAGGCTTCCTCGGTCATGAAAGGCATAAAGGGATGCAGCATGCGCAGGCAAGCATCTTGCACAGCGACCAAGACGCGACGAATCTTGGCTTTTGCGGTTTCGTTGTTTCCGTACATGGCGTGTTTGCTGATTTCCAAATAGAAAGGCGCAAACTCGTCCCACATGAACGCCAGGACTTGGCTGCCTGCCTCGCCGTATTGATAGATGTCAAACAGATGTTGAACATTGCCGACAAGACGTTGCAGGCGGCTAATGATCCAGCGTGACGGCAGGTCCAATCCGTCGACGAGGGGCAGTCCCAATTCCAGTTCACCATCGAGATTCATGTTGATGAAACTGGTGATTTGCCACACCTTGTTGACAAAGCGGAACGTATGATCCACCCGCGTTTCATCCAGGTTAACATCGTTGCCCGGAGTGCCACTTGTGATCAACGTGAATCGCAAGGGATCGGCACCCCATTTGTCGACGACGGTCAAAGGATCAATCACGTTTCCCAGCGTTTTGCTGAATTTCTTGCCACGTTTGTCTCGAACCATTCCATGCAGGTACACCGTGTGAAAAGGAGGAGTGTCGGTGAACCACAGGCCCATCATGATCATGCGCGCGACCCAGAAAAAGAGTATGTCGTGCCCAGTTTCCATGATCTGCGTCGGATAATATCTTTCAAGTGCAGGGGTTTCTTGTGGCCAGCCCAGGGTACTGAAGGGCCATAGGCCACTACTAAACCAGGTATCGAGAACATCTTGCTCCATGACCCAGCCATCGCCCTTCGGTGGTTCTTTGCCGACGTATATTTCCGCTTCGGGAACGCCATCTTTTTCGCGGTACCAAGCGGGAATGCGATGTCCCCACCAGAGTTGCCGGCTGATGCACCAATCCTGAATATTCTCCAGCCAATGAAAATAGACCTTTTCATAGCGTTCCGGCACGATTTTGATTTCGCCGTTGCGTACAGCTGCCAGCGCCTTTTCCGCTAGTGGCTGAATGCGCACATACCACTGTGTGCTCATCATCGGCTCGACAACCTCGCCACCGCGTTGACTGCGCGGGATGCGCGTTGTGTAGGGTTCAGTCCTGATCGTCAAGTCCGTGGCGTCCATATCCTTCCATAGCTGTTCGCGGCAGGCATAACGATCCAGCCCCTCATACTTTCCCGCGTTGGCGTTCATACTGGCATCTTTGTTAAGCACGTTTAGTAAAGGCAGGTCATGACGTTGTGCCAGTTCGTAATCGTTAAAGTCGTGAGCCGGCGTCACTTTTAGCGCGCCGGTACCGAATTCCCGGTCTACATATTCATCTCCTACAATTGGAATCTGCCGTCCAAGAATGGGAACATTGGCATGTTTCCCGATCAGATGGGCATACCGTTCATCATCCGGGTGAACGGCGACGGCAGTATCGCCCAAGATGGTTTCGGGACGGGTGGTGGCGACGGGCACAAATTCACCGCCTTCAACCGGGTAATTGAAGAAATAGAGCGTCACTTCTTCTTCCGATGTTTCGACTTCCAGATCAGAAACAGCTGTTTGCAGTCCCGGGCTCCAATTGACCAAGCGGGGACCGCGATAAACCAGCCCTTGCTCCCAAAGGGTGAGGAAAGCCTGTAGTACCGCTTCCGACAATCCGTCATCAAGGGTAAAACGCTCCCTGTCCCAATCGCAACTCGCGCCCAGGCGCCGCAGCTGTTTGATAATGGTTCCGCCATGTTCTTCCTTCCATTGCCAGGTGCGATGCAAGAACTCCTCGTAGCCGACTTCTTCGCGGCTGGTGCCTTCATCGAGTAGCATCTTTTCCACTTGTAGCTGTGTAGCAATGCCCGCGTGATCAGTACCCGGTAGCCAAAGCGCTGCTTTACCACGCATGCGTGCATAACGTATCATCAGATCTTCGAGTGCGGTGAAGAGAGCATGGCCGATGTGCAAGCTTCCGGTGACATTGGGTGGCGGCATGCTGATCACAAAGGGCTCGGCATCGCTGCCCGCGGCTTCCGGTCTGAACCAACCTTTGTCTTCCCACCAGTCATACAGGCGCGGCTCTGCCTCGGCAAAGTCGAAGTTGCGCGGCATATCTGTTTGGGCGCTCATCTTCATTGTGGTTTCCCTTGTCCTCTTCTAAACAAAAAAACCTTCCGTCCGACACAAGGACGAAAGGCTGGCTTTCGCGGTACCACCTTGTTTCAGTGGAGCAAGTATCCACTGCACTCAATACGCTATAACGGGCGTTAACCGTCCCGATTCTACTGGCAAATGCGTTCTTTCGGGCAACTCCTGGGCGACTTTCGACAATCATTCTCAAGCGGGCTTACAGACTATGACCCGCAGTCTCTATTGCGAAGAAGACTGCCTACTCCTCCCAATCTCAGTTTTGTCTTATGCAGTTTTTAATCTCCGAATTCGCGAGCAATTTTTCTTACTCTATGCAACTCGGCTGAGCCACCCATGGGACTTGAACCCATAACCTATCGCTTACGAAGCGATCGCTCTGCCAATTGAGCTAGGGTGGCAATTAGAGCCAGGATTATATCAGTGTGCGAGTCGACTATCAAGGCGATTTTTCTGGCTCGCGTGCGCGCCTAGCACCGCTTCCGCGGAGAATCTCTGCTATACTGCGGAGGTTGAGTTTGCCCGCCAGATTGAGGTTCCTTGATGTCCATTGTTGTCTTGCCGGAAGAGGTTGTGGCACGGATCGCTGCCGGTGAAGCGGTGGAGCGGCCGGCTTCCGCAGTCAAGGAACTAATCGAAAACTCGATCGATGCCGCTGCATCGTCGATACATCTCGAAACCGCGGGCGGAGGAAAGCGCTTGATACGAATCAGCGACAATGGTAGCGGGATTCCACAGCGTGAAATCGCGCTCGCTTTCAGGCGCCACGCAACCAGCAAGTTAAGGGTGACCGAGGATTTGCACGGCCTCTCGACCTTGGGTTTCCGTGGCGAAGCACTGGCGAGCATCGCGGCGGTGAGCAGGGCTACGGTCATCACGCGTCACCGGCACGAGGATATGGGCGTTTCTCTCCGAATGAGCGGCGGCGAAATCTTGCAGCAGCGCACAATTGGTGCGCCTGCCGGTACCGTAGTTACCATCGAGAATCTGTTTTTCAACACGCCAGCCCGGCTAAAATTCCTCAAGAAAGACGCCACTGAAAAGCGAATCATTAAGCAGGTGGTCACTCGTTACGCCATGGCATATCCGAATATCTCATTCACGTTAAGACAGGATGGTCGCGAACAGTTTCGCTCCTCCGGCCGTGGTGATCTGGCGGATGTCGCAGCGCAAGTCTTCGGGCTTTTGCCTTTCAAGCGAATGGTAGAAGTCATAAGCCAAGATCACCATCGGCGCGGAATGGTGCAAATCAGTGTTCGGGGATTCACGTCGCAACCGTCGCTCACGCGCAGCGACCGAACACGCATCATTCTCTTTGTGAATGGCCGCGCAATTCGAGATAACTCGCTGACACATGCCGTAACTCAAGCTTACGAAGGATTAATCAAAGCAGGTACTCATCCGCTTGCTATTCTTCTGATCACCATTCCGGCCGACTTCGTCGATGTTAATGTGCATCCAACCAAAGCCGAGGTGCGGTTTCGCGACGCGCACCAGGTCTTTACGGCGCTGCAACGCGCAGTGCGACAAGCGCTTGTAACGGCAGAGCCCGACGAAGAAACTATGGATCTCTGGTCTTCAAGCGGGTTTAGCAACGACTACGTAGATTATGTGCGCAATACACCGGTTGGCCAAGAGATTGGCGGTAACGAGCTTTACGATGAAGCTGATCTCTCCTTTATGCCAGATGGTGTTGCTGCCCCGGAAAGGCCGCGTACACTTCCGGTTTTGCGGGTCGTGGGACAGATAGGCGCAGCCTATATCATCGCGGAAGGTCCGGCTGGGATGTATTTGGTTGATCAAAACTCCGCGCATGAACGTGTGCTCTGGCAGCAGATTCGAGAGGACCTTACGGCGGATCGTCTCGCGATTGTTCAGTCGAATGAAAGCAAAACCATCGTACTTGAAACGGACGATGTCGCGTTGCTTGGAGCATCGGCCGAGACTCTTGCCAAGTTGGGTTTTGTCATCGAGGAATTTGGACCGAATGCCTTTGTGATTCGCGCCGTGCCACAGCTCGTGGCTGCACTGCGATCGAATGATGTACTTCCTCAGATTCTTGCTCAACTCCGCAGGGGGGACAAGTCATTGCCGGAAGGAATCACCGCGCTGGCGGTTGTCGCGGCGGTGAAGAGCGGGCAGATACTGCAGATGGAAGAGATGCAAAGCTTGATCACGCTATTGGAACGTTGCCCTTCGCCGTTCATTTCTCCTACCGGGCGCACAATCTTGATTCATCTGACGCGCGAGCAACTTGCCAGCGAATTCCAACGTAGTTGATTTTCGCCTTTAGGTCAGCACAGGCAGGACGCCAAAAAGGTACAGGGGTACAAGACCCGCCACGGCAAGAAAAGCCAGCGCGGCCAGGATTATGGTCACCGCGTCTATTCCACTGCCTCTCTCCTGTCGCTTTGGCATGAACGGACCGGTATGACCACCGGTCGCCTCGATGTTGAGCGATCCATCGCGATTGAAGAGCGGATTGGGTGGACCAGGGATGGAAGAACTGCCGCTCGCGGAGGTTTGGTTCGCTCTCTGAATTGCTGCCGAAGCGATCGGCGCATTCGCAACCGATCGTGAAGAGCGACGAGGCATATTTGGCAAAGAATTCGGCAGGTTTGCTGCAGGCACCGGCGAGTAAGCCGGTTGCTGCCTACCATCTTCAGGGGTGGCTGTCGTTACCGGATGATGACCCGCTGCGGTCGATGGCGCCATGCGGCTTCCCTGGGTCTGCAGATGCGATTGCTTCAAGCGTTCACGCGCTTGTTGCAAAATGTGTCCCAACTGGTCAGCATGTTTGTAGCGGTCATTGGGTCTCTTGCTCATGACTTTGGCAATAATGTTACTCAGCTCTGTCGGCACTTTGGGATTTATGTCTATTACTTGAGGAATTTCGGACTGAATATGTGCCAGAGCCAACTCACGTTGAGATGTGCCGACAAATGGCAAGCGTCCAGTAAACATTTCGAAAACCACTACCCCGATGGAATATACATCCGAGGCCGGTGAAGGTTTTTCACCACGTGCCTGCTCCGGCGCAAAATAGTGGGGGCTGCCCCAAACGACATCGCTGCGTGTTTGTGGCATGGTATCGGTGTAGGCCTGTGCGATACCAAAGTCGGTAACTTTGATAACGCCATCCGCATTGATCAGAATATTCTGCGGCTTGACATCGGCATGGACCAATTGCGAACGATGGGCGAAACCGAGTCCAGCGCAAATCTGTATTCCAATATCGAGCGCGCGGTCCAAGGGTAGCGCGCCTCGCGTCCGGATTATTTTTTTCAGGTCATGTCCCTCTACCATTTCCATCACGATGTAATGCGTAGGCCCATCGTTGCCCACATCATGAACGGTGACAATATTGGGATGAGACATGGCCGCAACACTGCGCGCCTCTTGCCGAAACTTTTCCAGAAAGGCCGGATCTTGAGTCAGGCTGGGACGCAATATTTTGATCGCGACCATTCGCCCCAACGAGCGATCTTGCGCCTTATATATGACCGACATGCCACCTGATCCTTGCTGGGCGACAAGCTCGTATCTCTGGTTGAGTAAGGTTTCTCCTGGCATTCTCTTGTCCTGTTCAGGGTCGAGTTATGGGATCATAAAAATGACGATACTCGTTCAGTGAGCTACGGTCGGTAAGACTGGCAAGGTAATCAGCTACCACCCGTTGAGTCACTTCCTTTCCCAGTTTAGCGCGATAATCATCGGGCAACTGGCGCGGTTCATTCATATAGCGCTCGAATAGCGCTTGCAAGATATGCTCTGCCTGCGCTTTCATGCGCACAATACGGAAATGACGATACATGTTTTCCAAAAGGAATTCCTTCAGGGCAGCGTTGTGAAGCTGCTGCTCGGAACTGTGGGTCACCAGAATTTGCGAATGCAACTGGACGTCAAGAGAGGACTGTGGTTCGGCGGATCCAATATTCTTTGCCGTTTGCTGCAAGACATCATCAACCAGCAGTCCGACCAACTCGCGTATGAGCTGGTGTCGGCTTACATTATCGAGGGTGCTAGCGCTCCAATGGCTAGATTCTGCAACCTGCCGCCAGATTTCAAGTGCTTCCAGTTGTTTCGTATGTATCAGGCCGGCGTGTAGACCATCATCTAAATCATGCGCGTTGTATGCCAACTCGTCGGCAATATTGGCGATCTGCGCTTCCAGGCTAGCCCGAGATTCTTCGGCGACGCCGGTTATCGGGCTTACATCGTATTCGGTTTCATGTTTGGCGATGCCCTCGAGCGTTTCCATAGTCAGGTTCAAACCCTGCCATTTGGGATATCGCCTTTCCAGCTTGGTAACAACGCGGTAGCTCTGGTGATTGTGATTGAAGCCCCCACATTCGAACATAAGCTGGTTCAAGATGTCTTCGCCGGCATGTCCAAAGGGCGGGTGACCGAGGTCGTGTGCCAGGCAAATCGCTTCGACAAGGTCTTCGTTCGCGCCCAAAGCACGGGCAAGCGTTCGCCCGATTTGCGCGACTTCCAACGTATGGGTCAATCGGGTGCGAAAATAATCGCCGGCGTCGTTGACAAATACTTGTGTCTTATATTCAAGGAGGCGAAAGGCGGCACAATGCACGATACGATCGCGATCGCGTTGGAAGGCAGTTCGGTAGCGTGGTTCCGGCTCGTGATGCAGCCGCCCGCGCGACTCCCTGCTAAACATCGCGTAATTAGCCAGGCTATCGAGTTCCTGCTGTTCCAACCGTCTGCGATCGTTGTACATTTACCGTCCTTCGGTAACTCTATTGTAGCCTTGGCGATTGAATTTTGCATCTTGCATCTGGCTCGGGGATGCCGGACAAGCAAATACGCTAAAATGATACTAACTGGAGCATTTGAATGAGAAATCAATATGACCACAAATATAGTCGCGATCTTGACAGACTTTGGTTTGCGAGACATTTACGTTGGTACGATGAAAGCGGTGATGCTGAGCGTTCACGCTGATCTGCGTATTGTGGATCTCACGCATGCGATTCGTCCGCAAAATGTGCGCGAAGGCGCCTTCGCCCTAATGAACAGCTATCGTTATTTTCCTGCCGGGACTACCTTTTGCGTGGTTGTGGATCCGGGAGTTGGCAGCACCCGATTGCCCATCGCCGTGGCGTCCGGCGACTACAACTTTGTCGCCCCAGATAATGGTGTACTGAGCTACGCGCTTTCGGACTTGGCAGTTCCCTACAACGCGGTCAAGTTGGACGATCCACAATTCCACTTGCCGCAAGTCAGTCATAGTTTTCACGGGCGTGATATTTTTGCGCCGGCTGCTGCATACCTCTGCGCAAGTCCGCAGGCGATTAGCGACCTGGGCAGTAGCATTGACGCCATCTTTTCGCTTCCTGCGCCATTTCTGAATTATGCGCGGCAACGCCTCATTGGCGAAGTGATGCATATCGATCATTTCGGCAATATCGTCACCAGCATCGGTAAATTCAATTGGGAGGGAGAGAACAAGCTAAAACTTGATCCTCTTTGGCAGGCGAATATCCCCTCGTCCTCGTTCGCCGCTGCTGCGACAAATATCACTATCCACAGCCAGACTATCCACGGAATCTCGCACGCCTATCATGAGGTGCCGCAAGGCACGGTATTGGCGCAAATCGACAGCAATGGATTGCTGGAAATCGCGGCAAATCAAGACGATGCCGCCGCGCGATTGGATGTTCAGCTGGGTGACAAAGTGATGCTCAAGCTGGTCGGCCTAAGTGATTGACAATACGCTCATTGGCGGCTAGGGGAATGCTGTCACAGGTTTCGGCCGGCTTTGCGCACATCCCCTATACGCTGAGTGATGCCAAGCGAATCAAGATGCTCGAGCACCGCGATTGCATATTTGCGCGAGGTGCCAAATATGTCCCGCAAGGTTTTGGCATCGATTTCGTTGCGGTCTCGGATGTGCTGCCTGATCGTAGAAACCATTTGTTGGTAGTTGTTGCGAGAAAAGGCAATCTTGTCGCTGACATTTACGAGCCGACCCAAATCGAGCAGGGCGCGCACGACATCTTCGCCGACCATTTGATTTAGTTCCTCGATCGCGGGTGGCGAAAACGCAAAGTCGTGCAAAGAACCCATCAGTTTTTCCACGTTCTCTCGTTGCACATCGCTGAAGACGATCGAGTGGCTATGCAATCGCAAGAAGTTGCCATCGGCGCATATACGCTGTTCAGCATCCACAAGGCGGTCAAGTAAGTCAATCTTGGTATTGAGGCGACTGCGCAGTTCCGCGCGAAGCATGCCCAGTCGCAGGGGGTTACCCATATGATAGCGGCGCAATTCGTCGATCGCCTGATTTGTCAAAGATTGCCAGGAAGTTGTGGCCCAGATACTCTTATCGTCAATCTGAAGGACGAGCCCATCATCCAATGCATCATTTAGCGCCGCTTTGAACTCGTCCGCGCTATAACCGAGGCTCGCTCGCAGTTCTTGTGATCCTAGTGGAGTCTCCGTCCGTGCGGCCTGTGCCAGTCGCTCCGCCGGTGTGCCGCTTAATCGCGTGTCCAGATCGCGGATGACCTCGCCGCGAAAACGTTTTTTGCGCCGCCCCGGGTGAGCATTGACGATTATTCCGCCGCCAAGCGTCTGCGCTGGTGAGGGAAATCTCAAGACAAAACGATCGCCGCGTGCGAGTGGCACTTCATCGCGGAGCCGGATTTGCAACCAGCCTTCCTCATCGGGCGTGAGTCCATCCGTATCCAGCAGTCGAATGTTGGCTATAGTTTCCGCGGCACCGCTGAAAAACTTAACCTGTGCGTTATGTTCCAGGGGACGGTCGACATCTGCGAGCAAGCGGAAGCGGGCATCTGCCAGTATGGTCGACTGGAGGCGCCCGGGTTGGCAAAGTACATCGCCGCGCTGGATATGTTCGCTGCCGATGCCAGCAATATTAACCGCGACGCGGCTGCCAGGAGCTGCGCTAACCACAGATCGTTTGTAACTTTGCAAGCCGCGGATTCGCCCAAGCCGACCTGTGGGTTGCAGCTCGACTCTGTCTCCAACAGACAGGGAACCGCCGGAAAGCGTACCAGTCACGACGGTACCAAATCCGCCGATCACGAACACCCGATCAATCGGCAAGCGCGGTTGTGCAAGATCAACACGTGGCGGAACCTTGTCCATTAGCCGCTGCATGGCTTTTACAAGCGTGTCCAGGCCGGCACCACTATATGCGGAGACCTCGATGATGGGCGTTTCGTCCAGTTGGTGCTGCATGAGAAGTTCTTCGATATCCAACCGAACCAATTCAATCCAGTCGGGATCATCAATTAGGTCGATCTTGCTGATCACGACGATGATGTTGCGTACATCTAATAGGCTTAAGATAGCGAGGTGTTCGCGGGTCTGCGGCATGATGCCTTCGTCAGCCGCGATTACCAGCAGAGCCGCATCTATTCCGCCGACTCCGGCCAGCATGTTCTCTATGAAATCGCGATGACCCGGTACATCAACAATGCCAAGAGTCTCGCCATCCGGAAGGTTGATCCAGGCAAAGCCCAGATCAATAGTCATCTTGCGACTCTGTTCTTCCGCCAAGCGATCCGGATTTATCCCGCTTAGTCTTTCGACCAGAGTCGATTTTCCGTGATCGACATGGCCTGACGTGCCGATGACCCGCATGGATCAGCTGCCGCCTATTCCGCTGTTGCTAATGAGATTGGTACTGCCTTGAAATTCGTCCGCTTCTTCGCCGTCCGTTTCCATATCGAATTCGTGCAATAAGGCCTGATACCTCTCGCGGTAAAGCTCGGCTCGGGCGCGCTCCAATTGCCATAGCCGCTCGATATTGTTACGCACATCGGGGACCATCGATTCGATTTCGTCGAGGCGGCGAATGAAAGTTTCGAATTCGCGGTCATGATTGCGCCAGACTTCGTCGCTTGAGAGCGTTAGTTGTTTCCAGCGTTTCTGGTCATCGTCGCGCCAATCGTTCCATTCTTGCCGAAAGCGCTCTTCGCTTAGACGCTGCATCTCCGCAACTTCGTTAATTCGTCGTTCGAGCCGATCGCCAATTCGGTTGAAGTCGTCAATTATCCGTTTCATTTCGCGATAAGCTTGAGCCCAGATTTCGAAGCGTTCAATGTTCTTTTGCAACTCATCATCATGAATACCGAAGCGCTTCGTCAGGTCAGCCATCTGTTGGTCACGCTGTTGCGTCATCAACTGCTGCTGATCAATGAATTGCTGCATTTGTTCGCGCCGTTCCCGGTCTACGAGGTTGTAGTCCTGGATTCGCCTTTCGTTGCGTACCGCCAAGTCTTCTATAAGCGCCAACTTTGGGAGCACGCTATCAACAGACTTTTTGTATTCAGGTAACTCAGTTTCGATTTCTGCCAGGCGACGGGCATCGGTCCGACGCTGTTCTTCGAGAAAAGTCAAACGCCTCTCTGGACCTTCCAAGGTTTGCGTCAAGTCGTTCATTTCCTGATTGAGCAAGCGCATGGCGTTGGTTAGCCGGTCGCCCTCGGTTTGTAATCCGCCGATGTTGGACAATTGCTTATCGACCCGGTCCGCTTTTTCTGTCGCATCACGAATCGACCTTTGGATGGCATCTCTCTGCATTTCGTTGCGGCGCTCCGCCTCTCGTTCGGCAGTCAGCCGACGTGCTTCCGCATTTTCAAGCATTTGCCCCATTTCGAGCCGCAATTGCTCGATTATGTCACGCTCTTTATGTGCCGGCAAAGTCTCTTGCTTGATCACACTCTGGTCCGATTCCACACTATTCACACGGCGCTGCATTTGTTCGACCAAGCCTAACTGTTGCGCCAGGCGTTCTTCAAGCGTAACTATGGTCGCTTTGTCACGACGACGTTCTTCATCTAACCATTCAATCATGCTGGCGATTTGATTGATCTGCATGCCACGCTCTCCCACTGTTGCTGCCAGTACGGACTGACAGATAGCATAAATTATATCATTTGCACAATGAGACTTCAATTATTGTGGGATGCGGGCAATCCGAGCATTGACACTATTGTTCAACTTTCATATACTGTTGAGCGAAATGTCGAAGGAACGAGATGTGAAGATGTCACGGTTTCATCATCATGGACTGTGCGTTTCAGGAGCGCAGCACAGCTCTTAAGGCTTCACGTCGCCGGATTTGCAATTTGTGCCTCGCTCTAGCGCGGGGCTTTTTTGTTTACCATCTGGAGTGAACAATGCTGGCTGTAATCGATTATGGAGCGGGCAACTTGCGTAGCGTAGTGCATGCATTGAGGCACCTTGAGGTGCGGGAAATGCGCCTGGTCCGTCATCCTGACGAGTTGGTTGGCGCGAGCAAAATAATATTGCCCGGTGTTGGTGCGTTTGGTGCGGGAATGGCGCAAATGCACAAGCAGGAGCTTGTGGAACCCTTGCTAAGGGCGCTAGCGAGTGGTATCCCGTATCTTGGCATTTGCGTCGGCATGCAGATACTGTTTGATGTTGGCGAAGAGATGGGCGAACATGCGGGCTTGGGCGTGATGCCTGGCCGGGTGGTGCGATTTCCGCGCTTTCCTGATCGCAAAGTACCGCACATGGGCTGGAATCGCCTGGAAATCAAACGAAATAGCGGTCTACTGCAAAGGCTGGATGAGCAAGCCTATACCTACTTTGTGCACAGTTATTACTGCGCGCCGGCGAATAACTGCAGCATCGTAGCAGAGGTTGATTATGGAATTAAGTTTGCTGCGGCTATCCAAGAAGATAATGTGTTCGGCGTGCAGTTTCATCCGGAGAAAAGCCAAAATGTTGGATTGCAAATTCTGGAGAATTTCCTGCGTCTATAGGAGCCAAGCATGATAATCTATCCGGCAATAGACTTACGCGGTGGCAAAGTCGTACGACTTCGCAAAGGTGATCCTGAAAGGCAAACCATTTACAGCAATAATCCAGTGGATACGGCACTCAAATGGATTGATCAGGGAGCCGAATGGATTCACATGGTCAATCTTGACGGCGCCTTTGATTTTGCCAATCAAAATCTTCGCATATTGGAATCGGTGGCAAGACTCGACATTAATCTTCAATTCGCGGGTGGTGTGCGTGATAAGAATGCCATGCGTACTGCTCTTGCTTGTGGTGCAAGCCGATTGATGATTGGCACCTTGGCGGTGCAGAATCCGGACGCGCTGATAGATGCTGTGCACCAGTTCGGAAGTGACAAGATAGGGGTCGCTTTGGATGCGAGGGACGGCATGATCACGACACATGGCTGGACGGAACAATCTTCCCGTACCCCTTTAGAACTGGGAAGCTGGTTCCGCTGCAAGGGCGTTGAGCATGCGCTATTCACGGATGTTACGCGCGATGGCATGCTGAGCGGGGCTAATATCGAAGGTACCATCGCGCTGGCAATGGAGACCGGGTTGCAGGTGATCGCTTCGGGCGGTGTTAGCGACTTGACAGAGATTGGGCACTTGGCGGAAAGTAAAGTTGTTGCCGGTGTCGTTGTCGGGATGGCTCTATATCAAAAGAAATTCTCGCTGGCTGATGCATTGCTGAAAGTCAAGGAAGGTAGCTGATGCTAGCAAAACGAATAATTCCTTGTCTTGATGTCAAGGACGGCCGTGTTGTAAAAGGAGTTAATTTTCTCGATTTACGTGATGCTGGTGATCCTGTCGAGCAAGCGATGGCTTACGACCGCGAAGGAGCGGATGAGCTGGTTTTTCTAGATATAACAGCCTCGCATGAGGCGCGCAAGACTCGACTGGAGATGGTGCGCAGAGTCGCCGAGAGCATTTTCATCCCCTATTGCGTGGGAGGTGGCATACGTAGCATTGACGATATCCGCGAGACTTTGTTGGCCGGCGCTGACAAAGTTGCCATCAATAGCGCGGCCGTCAAGACGCCGGACTTAATTTCGGCTGGCGCCTGGGGTTTCGGCAGTCAGTGCATCGTGGTCGCCATTGACCCAAAGCGTGTCGATGGAAAATGGGTTGTTCATATCAACGGCGGCCGAATCCCCACGAACAAGCAAGCCGTTTCCTGGGCGAAGGAAGTCGAGGAGCGTGGAGCAGGCGAGATTCTCCTCACCAGTATGGACAAGGACGGTACCAAATCTGGCTACGATATTGAAATGACCCGCGCGGTCGCAGATGCCGTTTCAATCCCAGTAATCGCTTCAGGAGGCGCAGGAAAGAGCGAACACTTCCGCGAGGCGCTGCAAGAAGGTGGCGCGGATGCTGCCTTGGCGGCGACTCTCTTTCATTTCAATGAATTGCGTGTCGGCGATCTCAAACGCTATTTGAATGATCAAGGTCTGCCAATGCGCCTGACGGGCTGGGAGGATCATGGCGCTTAATTCTGCAGCAGTGGCTGCCATCAAATGGAACGATGCTGGATTGGTTCCCGCTATTGTGCAAGATGCCAACACGGGCGAAGTACTTATGATGGCCCATATGAATGAGGATTCATTGCGGCGCACGCTTGACCTCAGCCAGGCTGTCTTTTGGAGTCACAGTCGGCAGAGCTTGTGGCGGAAAGGCGAGACATCGGGCAATACGCAGCGCGTGCTGGAGGTGCGCATAGACTGTGATGCCGATGTGCTATTGCTCTTGGTCGAAACGGATGGGCCCGCCTGCCACACTAACGAGCGAACATGTTTTTTTCGCAACTTTGATCAATTCATGCAGAAACCTGAAAGGCACTAAACCGGAGCTCGCTATGGACGATATGTTGGATCAGCTAGAAGCCATAATCCGGGAACGTCAGAGAAACCCGATTGAGGGCAGTTATACGAACCGCCTGTTTGACGAGGGCCGATACAGAATAGCTCAGAAAGTAGGTGAAGAGGCAGTAGAAGTAGTTGTCGCTGCCTTGGGACAAGGAAAGCCACAGCAGCTCGACGAACTCGCCGACCTGCTATATCATACGCTGGTTTTGATGGCCGATCTGGAAATCTCATTGGACGACATTCGGCAAAAACTACGCGATCGTCACCTGCGAGCGAGTTGATTATCATGGAGTGTTATCAAACTCACCGTCCATGTATTCGTCATATGTCAGGTAACCCTTCCAGTTATCCAGGGGCGTGTCTTGGAGCAATTGCACGGTTTCCGTAGGGGTGGCAAAAATAGCTGAGACGATAGGTGAGATTTCTTTCAGTAAACCATCAGCTTTTGTAACGGCCACATACACAAATAGTCCGCGCTCTGGATATACCAATATTAGCGTTGCCTCTGTGCCACTCACCGGCTGCCCGGTCACGAAACTTGGCTCACCGTATTTGCCAACAACATCACCCAAGAGCATATTGGGCGCAAACTGCAATACCATTGCACTGACGATACCGCCGTCATCAAGCACGATTTGGCAACACGGGACACCAGCGTCGCCGCCGAAAACCAATCCACTATCAGCATATTGGATAACGGTAATCGAGTCCGCTGCGTTGAGGATATCAAGCGCATCGGCCGAGCTTGTTAGGCCGGGGGTGATATTTTGCCAGCAAGGCGGCTCACATGGCTCCGCCGTCACGAGGCTGGTATCGGAGAGCCAGGCGTCGTTTAGCAAGCTGATTTCCGGTGCGCCAATGGACACCTGTGTAGAACCGTTTACCAGCGCAGCCAGCACTTCTAGATCTACGCCTCCACCAGTAATTGGCTGCTGACCAGAAAAGATGGATTCCAACGCGCCCTGAGCAAGACGTGCACGCACTGCGGGAGTTCCACTTACACCTGCCTGTTGGCCCAAATGAGTATCGATCAAATACTGTGCGGCGCGATCAAGACAGACGTCTAAGGCATCACCGTCTAGATCAAGTAGATTCGCCAATGCCGTGGCAGAATCGTCTCCGATCCGCAAAGCTTTGGCAAACTCGTAAAGAAGATCGTGCGCTTCCCAGAATTTGCTGAGGTCTTGAATACCTACACATTCAGCTATCTGCGCGGTTTGCACCGAAAACTGCGGGTTAACCAGCGGGTAGAAGCGATATTCAAACTGCGCCTTTCCGGTGCGCACATGTTGCTCAATGAATAGGTGTACGGTCTCTTGATAATCGTGGCAATGTGGGCAGAGGAAGTCTTCAAAAGCGACGATCGTTAAAGGCGCATCCGACGATCCCAATACAAAGCCGCCATCGGCTCGGCGGAAAGTCGTCAGCCCGACGTAGGGCCCGGTTTCGATGACTACAGGCTCAATCGAATCAGGACGTTCCGCGTTGACCAATGTTTCAAATTGGGCGCTTATTAGTAAGGGAATTGCTACCGCTTCCGCGTCTCCGAATTGTACGAAAAGCGACGGTGTCCCCTGTACGCCCATGCGGAGTCCTACTTGTTGATCAACGGTGTATTGCTGCGCCGCTGAAGCGCACTCGAGCAATGCAGGCTCTTCCAGATTGACAAGCTGCGCAAAGGCAGTCGTGGATTGTAAGGTAATGCCGTTTGCGATGACCATTTCAAACATCAGATCGCGCGCGCGCCAAAAGGAGACCGTCGAGAGCGAATCGGTACATTCGACAAGCGAAGCGCTCAGAGCCGAAAGGACCGGATCAATTACCGGAAACATGCGGTATTCAAGTTGTGCCTCACCGGTCAAGACAAAGTTTTCGATAAAGTGTTTTATGACCGTCTCATAGTTTTGGCAACTCGTGCAGAGAAAATCAGAGAACTCAATGAGCTTGACCGGAGCATCGGGGTTGCCCAAGACAAACGCGCCATCCGCTGTTCTCGACTTGGGAATGTCGGCGTACGGATCTGCCGATTCTTGTGCTATGACCGCGGAAAACGATCCTATAGCCGCAAGCAGACCGAAGATGATTAAGATGATTTTCGACATTTTATATCCTTTTTCTCGCAAGATTATGTCAAGTGTCGCACAATACGCACAGGATTCAATGCTTTTTGATCCCGGCGAGAGTACATCAGGTGATCTTTACCATATGGCGGACAGCGAGGTAACGGTGACAGGTTTTGATCGCGCAATCAATGAAACAACTTTCCACGTACGATATGCCGAGACAGACAGGATGGGTGTGGTGCATCATGCCGTCTATCTGGTCTGGTTTGAAGAAGGCCGGAGCGCCTTTATCCGTGAACGAGGCTGGAACTACGCAGATATCGAGCGCAGCGGCTACTTCCTGGCTGCAAGCAAGCTCAATGCCAAATACTTCCGTGCCGCGCGCTACGATCAGCGTGTAACCGTGCGTACCTGGATCGCAAGTTACAGGAGTCGGACCATTACCTGTGCCTGCGAAGTCACAGACGCAGACAACGAAGAAAGCCTCTTTGTAGCAACGATAAGGCTGATCTGCTTAAATGGCGACGGCGCTATCGTACGCATCCCCAAAGCATGGTCGCGTTGGCTCGATTCATGATTGCCGCTGCCGGTTACGCTTCAAAATTGAATTGTCGAAGCCACAGCGAACAGCAACGTTGTTAAGCGGTTTCACTGTGCGCAGTCTAGTATCGGTGACCCATATGGTTATGTTATACTTGCTTCATAATGCTTTAGTTATCGATAAGAGTACATCGGGTGATCTTTACCATATGGCGGACAGCGAGGTAACGGTGACAGGTCTTGATCGCGCAATCAATGAAACAACTTTTTACGTACGATATGCCGAAACAGACAGGATGGGTGTGGTGCATCATGCCGTCTATCTGGTCTGGTTTGACGAAGGCATGAGCGCCTTTATCCGTGAACGAGGCTGGAGCTACGCAGATATCGAGCGCAGCGGCTACTTCCTGGCTGCAAGCAAGCTCAATGCCACATACCTCCATGCCGCGCGCTACGATCAGCGTGTAACCGTGCGTACCTGGATCGCAAGTTACAGGAGCCGGACCATTACCTGTGCCTGCGAAGTCACAGACGCAGACAACGAAGAAAGCCTCTTTGTGGCAACGATAAGGCTGATCTGCTTAAATGGCGACGGCGCTATCGTACGCATCCCCAAAGCATGGTCGCGTTGGCTCGATTCATGATTGCCGCTGCCGGTTACGCTTCAAAATTGAATTGTCGAAGCCACAGCGAACAGCAACGTTGTTAAGCGGTTTCACTGTGCGCAGTCTAGTATCGGTGACCCATATGGTTATGTTATACTTGCTTCATAATGCTTTAGTTATCGATAGTGGAGCGTTGTTCAATGGTGACATATGCAGATCGACCATGGATTAATAGTTATGACGTGGGTATGCCTACGTCATTGGACTTTCCAGAAATTCCTTTGCAAAAGTTTCTAAAGGACACAGCCAAACGGATCCCGCAGAATACCGCTCTTATTACGCCTGCCAACTTGCCGTTGCTTGGCCGCACGAGCAGGGTCGTGACGTATTCAGAGCTTGACCGTGCCTCAGATGCGTTAGCGGCCGCATTGATCGATTTAGGTCTGAAGAAGAGTGATCGTGTCGCCATTGTGATGCCGAACTCGGTGGCGTTCGTGATCAGCTTCTATGGCATTCTCAAAGCCGGAGGTGTGGTAGCAGCAGCCAACCCGACCTATCCCGCGGACAAGATGGCGCATCAGGTTAATGACTGCGACGCCGAGTTTTTGCTTACGATGACACTTTTTTATTCATTGATCAAGAAAATACAGCCACGCACCAAAATAAAGACGGTCATCGTGGCCAATATCAAGGAGTACTTACCCTCGATCGCCAAACTATTATTCACAATTGCACGAGAGAAGAAAGATGGTCACTTTCTTGCAGATGTGGAAAGTGGCGACCATTGGTTTCAAGATCTCTTGAGCAGAAATTATGGTAAACAGTCTAGCGTTGAAGTGTACCCAGATGATTTGGCGATTTTCCAATACACAGGCGGCACTACCGGTGTCTCTAAAGCAGCGATGTCCAAACACCGGGCATTAGTAGCAAACATGTTGCAAGTTGAAGGTACTTTGGATCTTTTTGATACGCCGGCTGAAGACGATATCTTTCTTGGTGCGATTCCCTTTTTTCATGTGTATGGATTGGTAGTTGTGGTTAGTACAAGCGTCTACCGGGGTTGCAAAATAGTGCTTGTACCCAATCCGCGTGACATTGACGATGTCTTGGGAAATATAGAGACATTTCGACCGACCTTGTTTCCCGGTGTTCCGGCTCTTTACAACGCCATTAACAATCATCCCAAGGTGAAAACCGGAAGTATTGATCTGAGTTCATTGCTCCTTTGCATGAGTGGCTCCGCCCCACTGCCATTAGCTACCAAAGACGAATTTGAACGGCTTTCAGGCGGATCGGTGCGTGAAGGGTTCGGCATGAGTGAGGCACCCACTGCCACCCACGTTAACCCCATTTACAAAGAGAATCGTCCAGGATCCATCGGATTGCCATTGCCGGAAATGGACATGCGTATCGTCAGCCTTGAGGACGGCGAAACCGATATGCCGGTGGGCGAGGCGGGCGAGCTTCTGATGGCAGGTCCCAACATTATGGTTGGTTATCATGGCATGTTGGAAGAGACGCAAAGCGTATTGCGTGAAAAAGATGGCAAACGTTGGTTGTACACGGGCGATATTGCCCGGATGGATAATGACGGATATTTCTACATCGTTGACCGCAAAAAGGACATGGCGCTTATTGGAGGTTTCAACGTGTACCCGGCGGTCATCGAAAACGCCATAAGCTCACATTCAGCAGTCCTAGAAGTGGGTGTCGCGGCCATTCCACATCCTGAAAAAGCGGGACAGGAAGCGCTAAAGGCTTGGATCGTAACCAAGCCGGGGCAAACCGCAAGTGCGGAAGACATTATCGAGTTTCTAAAGGATAAGTTGGCGCAGTACGAGATTCCGCGCCGGATAGCTTTCATTGAAGAACTGCCCAAGACCGCGGTTGGCAAGACACTTCGCCGCGAGCTTGTTCGGTCGGATAAAGAAACGTTGCAATAGACGTTACGGGTCTGCCCATGTCCAATTGTTCTACCATTAATGAGGACCAAACCTGTTCGGATAGTCTCATCCGAGAAGAAATGTAAGTCCTTTTCCAAAGCTTCGCGCAATTGGGCGCGTAACGTATGTATGTTTCTAAAGATTGTTTAAGTGCTAGAGGCTTCGGAGAATTTTACCTTCGTGGGCGTTTCCAAACTTGACTTTGCAAAATACCGCTATGTCTGTAGCGCGAAATAGAATTGTTATCGCGACGTACCATTGTATGGAGAACGTGAGCTGAGCGTTTATACAAGCGAATTCGTTGCACGCGCATTTGACTTTACTAATATTATCTTATATGATATGGTGTTGATAGGACGCTTATAACGAACGTGTTAAGATTAAGATGATTAACATACATTCAAGAGTCAAGCCTTCGTTGGCAACATTTCGTAAATTTTCGTCAGATTCCAAGATCGTTTTGCTTCATCCTGCCAGTCGATGGCGTTCGGTTGTGGTGGCAAGACTCGCAGCAGATCCAGGAGTCCGAAGTTTCTATTACTCGGTTGATGTGGACGACATCAATCTACGCAATTTTTTGGTTCGTGTGATTCATGATCTGTCAAATCAGCATCCTACCTTTGGCCGGCATCTCAACTTGCTGCAGACAGCCGTGCAAGAAAACCCCTACAAGTATTTCGATGAGGTATTAAATGCCTTCGTGCGCGAAATAGCTGAAATGGCCGAAGGTGAGTTTTATTTGATTTTTGAGGAATTTGATCGTGCTGACAGTGCGGATGATGTGCAGCGATTCGTCGAGCGCTTGTCACACTTTTTGCCAGAGCGCTGCAAAATAGTGTTAAACAGCCGAACGCTTCCACGTATGCCATGGCTTTCTATGATTGCCAAAGGGCAGGCTGTAATTCTGCGAGATGACCAGCTTGTAGCGGAGGACTTTTACCAGAATCGCAACCTTGAAGACGCAGAACTTAAGGTCCTTTCTTTAGGGCCCGGATACGTTTTTTTGGGCGACCGCCTGGTGGACAACTGGGAAGGGCATTTGCCGCGCCTTTTACTTTTTTTCACACTGGATCGGCCGATGGTAACGCGCAACGAGATATGTGAAACTTTTTGGCCCAACCTGGAATTGGATCCCGCGGTAAACGTTTTCCACGTTACCAAAAGACGCCTGCACAAAGCCTTGGGTCTCGACGTACTTAAGCACGATGGCACTTATTATCGCATAAATCCCGAAATACCCTTTTACTCGGACACTTTTGAATTCGCAGAATTACTTATTTTAGGAAGACATGGTAACCCGGATGATCCTTTGGAATTGTGGCAGAAAGTGGCGAAGCTCTATCGAGGACCATTCTTACAGGGTTACAACGATCAGTGGGTTGAGGAAAGACGGGACGCTTATAGAGTGGCTTATGTCGAGGCCTTGGAGAAAACGGCCGGGATTTGGGACCGAACCGGTAGGCACGAATTAGCTTTGCATTCGTTGCTGCGCGCCATCGAGACCGACTATTCTAACGAAATGATACACCACAAGTTGCTCTCGCTCTACGTCCGACTGGGTAGACGCGCCGAGGCTGTCGCACACTATCGCTCAGTAGAGAAGTGGGCCAGAGGTAAAAAGATTCAACTCTCCGGCGAGCTCGTGCAACTTTACAGCGAAATCACAGCTTAGGCTGTAGGACATAAATGCAGGTTTAACGGTGTTTGCGCCCCTGGCAGGACTCGAACCTGCGACCATCGGTTTAGAAGACCGGTGCTCTGTCCGCTGAGCTACAGAGGCAATTCATAAAATTCTATGAGTCCCGCAGCCGCCTGTCAATGGCAGTTGCTGGTTCTCGCATTTGTGATTCTGGTACATGAATGGCGTGGACAATGCACCTTTGAGTCACCTGCCACAGTATGAGGGTGCGAAATTGCTTGTATGAAATGTTTTACAATCTTGTGCGATTACAAGTCAAATTAGCGTTTACCACTTTGCCTACGCCTTGCGTTCTACTGCCGTTGTCCGATCTCTGACTGTCCTGTATAATTGATGTCACAAGTATGATGCAAACTTGCCGTCCGCACGGCCATTAGTGACCGGAACGGAACAATCGCCGCAAATAGCATTAGTTGGCTATTGAATGACGTGTGATTGCGTGATCTGGCCATGCAGACATCCGCTTTCAGCGCTTGCAAGTGGCGTGAGCGAGTATCGTGATGGATTGCCAGAATCATTGTCACAGGTATCGGATGGAGGATTGTCAATTGTTGGTCGACACACTGTTGACGAGGTTTAGATTACACAGGTACATGCCAGCCATATAAATTCCAATTACGCTGGATTTATGCTTGCGGCTTCAACTGATATGTCGAAGCAATACGATTGCCAAAACTCGAAGGTTCAATCAGTGCCGATCCGTTTGGCACCAGCTCTTTCGATGAGGCGACATGACATTTCTTCTAGAGAAGCAATGAATTGTGGGGACACAGTTGGAAATCCGACCGGAGCAAATTTTGGCGAAGACCTCAAAGTTACGATTAAGCGGTGGAAAGCTGATGGGCTGTATCTCGAGACAGAAAAAGTCAATTATCTGCGCTTGGCAAAGAGCGAAGTCTTTAACGAGTTTTCGCGGCTCGCGCCGGCATTGTGCAAATTTGACCCATCTGTATTGGCCACGCGCGATAAGCGCCAGGCCTTCTGGATAAATGTCTACAATGTTTTGGCCATCCATGGTTTGGTTGCGTATGAGGGGGAAGATTGTGCCCAGGCGATACACGGCACATTTGAATGATGCGGTTACATTGAATTGAATCGAAATGTCGGTTTCTTTGGTACGGATTTTCAAATGGTATAGTTCCGATTTCGGGGGCTCTTGGACAGCCTTTGGCAATCAAGCGCATGTCCTGAGGCATATAAGCGCTTTTCTTTCAAATGTCGAAGATAAAGAATTCATTCTTACGCACGCCAACGACTTGAAGATCGAATTCCAGGAATGGGATTGGTCTTTGAATGCCTGAATACTCATCGTCAATGTTCATTCCAGTTCAATTCTGGCAAGTCGTAAGTAGGTCTATGAAAAGTGTTGGCACCGGAATGCGAATCAGCCTGAGGCAAGCCCGGGACTAGAGACCGGGTCCTCATACTTTCAACGCGGTCATCAGGAGAACCAATGGCTAAGGAAAGAGAACTTGTCGAACAGCAGCAAATAGATTACACGGCGAAAAATATCCAACAGTTGGATCCGCGCGAGCATGTGCGGCGCCGTCCCGGGATGTATGTTGGAGGTACAGATGCGCGTGCCCTGCATCACCTGATCTATGAAGTCGTCGACAATTCCATTGACGAAGCCCTCGCTGGCCGTTGCGACCGGATTGAAGTCACGCTTCACGAAAACGGCGGTGCGACAATCCTGGACAACGGTGTCGGTATTCCCATTGATATGCACGAAACCGGCAAACCCGCGCTTGAAGTTGTTATGACTGTCATTGGCGCCGGAGGCAAATTCGATAACGAGGTATACACGGTCAGCGGTGGCTTGCACGGGGTGGGTGTCTCGGCGGTGAATGCTTTATCTGCCGAATTGACCGCGACAATATATCGTGATGGTCACGTATGGCGGCAGACTTATGAAGAGGGATTGGTCACCAGCCCGGTCAAGAAACTTCGCAAATTGCGCGAAGGCGAAGAGACGGGTACCGTTATCTCTTTTGTCCCCGATTTCTCGATCATGGATGAGCACGAATTCAACTTCAATGTGTTGATGACACGTTTTCGTGAGATGGCATTCGTCACTCGCCAAGTCACCATCAGGTTGCGTGATGAACGTGCCAAGCCGATTCCGCGTGAGGTCACATTTTATTTTGATGGCGGATTGCGGTCATTTGCGCGCTATCTCAATCGCAATCGCAAGCCGATCCACAGCACTATTCATGCCGAACGCGACATCGAATTCGTCGACCGCAAAGATAAGCCATATAAGGTGGGTGTGGAAGTCGCGCTGCAATACACGGATGTGGCAGTGACTAGCGAGCTGGCATTCACCAATACGATCAATACGCCTGACGGCGGCACTCATATTACCGGACTGCGATCGGCGATTACCGGTGTTATAAATCGCTATGCTCGTAAGGCGGGTTTGCTCAAAGAAAAGGATGGCAACTTTTCCGGTAGCGACACCCTCGAAGGGCTGACTGCCATCGTGAGTGTGAAACATCCGGATCCCCAATTTGAAAGCCAGACCAAGGTAAAGCTGCTCAATCCGGAAGTTCAAGGTGCCGTATCGCAAGTCGTCACCGAAGCCTTTAACGAGTTTGTCGAAACCAACTCTCGCGATGCGCGCCGTATTGTCGAGAAGTGCATGACCAGCATGCGGGCCCGTGAAGCAGCAAAGAAAGCCCGCGATTTGGTTCGTAGCGGTCCAAGTTTGCTCGAAAGCAGCACTTTACCGGGTAAGTTGGCGGACTGCTCGCAGCGCGGCGATAGCGCAGAAATCTACATCGTCGAGGGCGATTCTGCGGGTGGCAGTGCCAAGCAGGGTCGCGATCGTCATTTTCAGGCCATTCTTCCGCTGCGCGGGAAGATTCTCAACACCGAGCGTGCCCGCATTGATAAGATTCTGGACAACAACGAGATCAAGTCACTGATTTCTGCGCTGGGTACCGGCATCCATGACGAGATGATGATCGAAAAACTGCGTTATGGCAGGGTCATCATCATGACTGACGCGGATGTGGATGGTAGTCATATTCGCACATTGCTTTTGACATTTTTTTTCCGGCATATGCCGCTGATCATCCAAAAAGGCCATCTGTATATCGCGCAGCCCCCGATTTACCTGCTGAGGAATGGCAAGAAATCGCAATATGTATATCCGGCGGCGGGTCTTAACGATGAGCAGCTATTGAAGCGTTCTGTGAAGGGCTTTAAGAATCCGGAAAAGGTAAGCGTGCAGCGCTACAAAGGACTCGGCGAGATGAATCCGGATCAACTCTGGGAAACGACAATGGACCCGGAAACGCGCACTTTGTTGCAGGTGACTATTGAAGATGCGGCCGATGCCGACAAGGTCTTTGATATGCTGATGGGGGCAAGTGTGCCGCCGCGGCGCCGCTTCATTCAGACGCATGCCAAGCAAGTGCGAAACCTCGATATCTAAAACGTAATCAAGCTGCTAAAGCCCCGAACTCTTGGCATCCTGTTCGGTCCAGCCCAGTGACTGTGTCTGTGTCATTTCACGTCGTGCATGCTCGGCTGGTGCCTTTTCCACAAGTGCAAATAAGAACGACGATAGCAAGCTCGCCAGAGAAAGCCCAACAACAATTAGCACGAGCGGATTTACTGTGATGCCAGAGATTTCAACCAATTCGGGATGCAGGAACAATACCGAAGCACAAACTGTCGGTAGCATCGCCACAAAGCACATCCCGGACAAGAAATTGAAGAAGGCGGCGATTCCACCGCCATGCACGGGTTCACGCTGCAGCGAGCGGCGATGAATCACCCATCCCAGCCTCAGGATCAAGGCGACCAGTGCCGCCAATACCAACATTTTGAATTCCATTGCTGCTAACCTTTTGCTTCCGTTTCTGGCCGCAAGACCGCAAGTAGGCCTAAAACAAGGGGTAAATGAATACGCCGGCCGGTCCCGCGCTGCCAACAATGATGACAACGGCGAATACCAGCAAAGATATCACCAACGGCAACATCCAGTACAATTTGCGCTTCCACAGAAATGCCAGCAATTCACCCAACACGCCCATACGCATAAAGAAGTCCTGAATAGCGCTGGGCGAGTTTTTGGTCGATTTCGCTTTCGATTTCATCATTTCTCCTTGCCACCGAGTCCGCTACAGTGGCTTTCGTACGATGTGCGAGCCCAAGACCAACATATCAATGTCACTATTGCGGAACGTATTGAACGCTTCGAGCGGTGTATTGACGATCGGTTCGCCACGTAAATTGAACGATGTATTCAATACCACCGGCACACCAGTTGCTTGGCCAAATTGCTTTACCACATCATAATAGCGAGGGTTGGTTTCACGGTCAATGGATTGCAACCGCCCGGTCCCTTCGTGATTGACCGCATGAAGTTGGTCTCGCTTATCCTCTTTGATCGGCGCCACCATTAACATATAGCGCGGCGTATCGTGATCGGCAACTTGCGGATAATCGAAATACTCCGGCGAGCGCTCGCGCAAGATAACTGGCGCGAAAGGGCGGAACGGCTCGCGAAACTTGATCTTGGTATTGACTATCTCTTTCATGTCCTCGCCACGCGGATCTGCCAAGATACTGCGATTGCCCAAGGCGCGCGGTCCCCATTCGAAGCGCCCTTGGTGGAAACCGATTACTTGCTGATCGGTCAGCGCATCGACGATTACTTCAGTTAGTTTGCATTCGTCATTGTAACTTTCGTAGGTCAAGCCGCTTGCTTTGAGAAACGAAGTGTAATCATCGTCGCTGTAGCCTTTTCCATAATAGGCGTGAGCTTGTGTCCATTCTCGCTTGTTACCCAGCAAGATATGCCAGGCCCAAAGAGCGGCGCCCAAGGCACCACCGTCATCGCCTGCCGCGGGTTGAATCCACAATTCATCAAATGGGGTTTCGTTAAGGATGCGCCAGTTAGCCTTGGTGTTGAGCGCGACACCGCCAGCCATCACCAGCTTGCTCATGCCGGTTTTCTGATGCAAATATGTGGCGATATTGATTAGCGTGTCTTCCGTTACCTGCTGAATGCTGGCGGCGATATCGGCATAATATTGATTGCTTTCCATCGCAGCCTTTTCGGCTGAGCGGTGAGGGTGCGTACGCTTGGTAAAAAACTCTAGTTCCGCGTCCCGCTTCTCGCCAAATAAATCAAGAAACCGGCGGCCATAGCTACGCGAGATTGAACTGTCGAAATCAAAATACGACATATCCAGTCGGAACGCGCCCGTGGAGCTATCCTGATTGACAACCTTATAGACCTTGTCCAGGTATCGCGGTCCGCCGTAGGGGCTCATGCCCATTACTTTGTATTCGCCGTTGTTAACCCGGAATCCCAACCATGCAGTAAAGGTCGAATACAGCAGCCCCAGGGAGTGAGGAAAGCGCTGTTCTTCAAAAAGGTCAATCGTAGGTGGCAAGTCTAGGCTTTCTCCAAGAGAACTCTTGCCAAGTCCCAATGTCGTCGTCGTCCATTCCCCGACCCCGTCAACTGTTAATATGGCCGCATCCTTGAACGGACAGGCAAGAAATGCGCTGGCGGCGTGGCTCATATGGTGATCACAAAACAATATTTTGTCGTAGGGCACACCGAGTCCGCGCGCGATGTGACTGCGTACCCAAAGTTTGTCAGTTAGCCAACTCATCATCGCTTCTCGCCACAAGCCAGAAGACCGAGGAAATGTATTCAGTACTGTCTGCAATATGCGCTCAAACTTCAAAAGAGGCTTTTCGTAAAAGACAACGTATTCCAGTTCGTCCGCGCTGATTTGAGCCTGTTCCAGGCAGAAGTTTGCGGCAAGTTCAGGAAATCCATTGTCATGTTTTTTGCGAGAGAAGCGCTCTTCCATTGCCGCAGCGACCAACTCTCCATCTTTGACTAGCGCAGCTGCGGAATCATGATAAAAGGCTGAAATGCCCAGGATATACATACCTAACCTTGTTCTCTGGCCGATTTGATATCAGTGGGCACCGGCTCACGCTGTTGCCATGTTGTTTCGTTGCTCTTGACCCGCAATGGATCCATGAACAACGCGGATAACAAACCGAACGGAAGCATTATCGTAAAATAAAACAGAGTAGCAATGAAACGTCCATTGCCATCTGCTACTATGCCGGAATTCAGATTGAATCGCTGCCATGCCAGTTCCAAAGTCTTTTTCACTGGCGTGCTCCTTTATTGGGAATTGGCGTCTTAAAATGTCTATTCGGACAACGGGCTGTATTGAGTTGGTCAACAACTGTCAAGCATAGTCTAATTCAAGAATTCGCGCAGAGCCTGACGGGCAATATTGTGTCCAAACTGGTTCCAATGTGTATCCGCAAAAAAGTAAGGTGATGAACCTGTTTCGATGGCAGATCGCAATTTTGGCGTTAGATCCAAGAAGTCAATATCGTGTGATTGAGCCATCGCAGCGAGCAAGTCTCGCTGAACTGATATGCTCTTGTCGATCATATCGACGGTAATCTGTCTTTCGGCAATTGCCGGCGACTTGACTATAGTCATTTTGGCATCGGCATTTAGATAGTCCCAGTAGAGTTCTGCCTTCTGCGGGATGTACATCAACACAAAGCGTATTCCTCGTTCTTTGAGTTCGGATGCAGTGCTAAGAATTGAAGACTTGGTAGTCTGATAAGTTTCGCTGGCGTTTAGGTTTTCGGCATCCATTGCGAGTATCGGTAGCATTCTGTCGTAAAAGGCAATCGGCGTCAGGAGATTAGTAATGGCATTCTGCGAATAATGACAGGTCGACACGTTGTCGACAAGCGTATCCCTTAGGTACAAGAGCAGATGTATGCTCACCAGGTACTCCAGCGGTCCGCGATTGAGATGCACATGATCCGAGAATGTCATCCCTTTGTCGCGGAGATCAGCAAACAATTGATTGTCTTCAAGGTCATTGCCGGCGAAATAGGCAAGTACTACTACTTCAGGATTCCGAGGCAATCCAAAGGTCTGCAACAGTATTGTTTGCTCCAAAGTTCCACTGCCAGGGAAGCTGAGCACTAGCATAGACTCTGCCACGCCCTGCCAAAAGGGCTCTTGTATTGTTTCTGCCGCGGTAAATGAATCGCCGATAATCACCAGCTCGACATTCTCAGCCCACGGTTCAGAATTACGAAATCCAAATCGATCTCGCTTGTAGCTTACACGATAGGGTTTGAACGATTCGGCTTCAATGGTAGGCAGACAGGTCAGTTTATACAGGTCGCCGCTAAAGGGCGTAACCCATGTGTTCACTTGTTCTCCTGCGGGGTTTTCACGCGCGCCATGTTCAGTTTCCAATCGGAATCCGGCTCGCTCACGATATTGGGGCATTCGCTGCGTCAGATTCGTTGGCAACCGCAGGAAAGCAAGTTGCAAGCCAACTTCCAGAATCAGTAGTGTCAATGCGGCGATTAAACCAAGCCGCGATATTGGCTTGACTATGTGCGACAAGCGGACCCTCTTGCTCGGAATGGACTGCAAAGCTTAGCGCCTGCTTCCTACTTAACGATGATAACGATTCTACCATTGCGAAGAGATCTTGTTGAGGCAACGTCAATTGCTGGAAAACGGTCCGATATTGAAATCGTCGCCTGGTGGAGACAGCCGTATGCCTAGCAAAATAGACTCCAGCCGATAAATCTCTAGCAATTCTTTGAGTAGTGTGGACATTCGGTCCATTTGCAGAAGCTCTTGCTTCTGCAAATGGACCGATTGCAATAGAACAGAGGCAACCTGCGCTAGTGCCTTTGGAGTACTAGGAATCAGACTAGGGTCGAACTGTACCTGTTCCGCTGACGCTAGGACATTAAGGTAACGGATTATTAATGGACGAAGCTGATTGCTACAATTACGCATTATAGTGGGATCGTCGTCTTGCGGCGAAAAAAACTCGACATCGCCTACCAGGAAGGGGTTGCTCTTGATTAGCCCTTGAATGCGAAAACGTTGATGACCGACCGCGACAATATTCATACGATTCAAAGGAAGGCGTTGCACCTCAGTGATCTTGGCGCTGCAGCCCACTTCGTGAGGCGTCGCAACCGGTCCTAATCCCTCACGGCCTTCACTAATCAACACAATGCCAAAGGGCGACTCTTCTTCGATGCAGCGGTTGATCATCAATTTGTAGCGATCTTCGAATATGTGCAACTTCAACTGCATACCCGGGAACAGAACAGTATTAAGAGGAAATAGCGGGATTTCTGGCATAAAGTGGCAGATCAACGCGTATTGGGCATATTTATTCGAAAAAGCTCTAATGGTATCGAAAAGGCGAGGCGCAACAGAATTCTTGGTGTAGAGACTCTATGATTTCCAAGGCGAAGTATGCGCAGAATGTTGGATTTGCAGAGAGATTCGGCAATGTGACCAGCAACTGCATGCATCTCGTTTCGCTGATTTGCTCTCTTTCATGCGGAGATCCGCCATTATGCGCCGGCGATACTTATAGTGCAGCAAATGGTTGCAGCGCACAAGGTGTAAGTGCACAGGAGCCCAATTGTCGTAGGCATGAATAAATCTGTCTCGTGAGAACAAGCATGCCGCTGTCGATACGTATTGGCCGAATCAGGTTTTGTGCTCCTCTTCATAGAGTATTCTCCGCAGCACCTTGCCAATAAACGAACGAGGCAGCTCATTTCGGAATTCTATCTCCCAGGGTACCGCGTATTCTTCCAACCGACGTTTGCAGAGCGCGACCAGTTCGTCTTTTGACAAGTTTGTATCCGGTCGGGGAACAACAAAAGCTTTGATCTTCTGTTTGCCAGCTTCTCGTCCAACGCCAACAACAGCGGCTTCAAGCACTTTATTGTGTTCGTATAGCACCTCCTCAACATCTCGTGGGTACACGCTGTAGTCGCCAGTAAAGATCGTATCTCGCTTGCGACTAATTATCTTGAAGTACCCGTCGTCGTCCATAACCGCTACATCGCCGGTATAGAGCCAGCCATCGCGCAAAACCGACTTGCTTTCCTCAGGGAGCCGCCAATAACCGCCCATCACTTGCGGTCCGCGTAGTGCCAGCTCTCCGATCTGGCCGATCGGTAAATCTTTTCCATTGACCAGATCAACAATCTTGGCGTCAGTATTTGGTATTGGGACACCGATTGATCCAACTTTGCGCAGGCCGTATAGCGGATTGGAATGAGTTATTGGTGCCGCTTCAGTCAAGCCATAGCCTTCAACAAGGCGTCCACGCGTCAGCTTTTCGAATGCCTCTTGTACCTCCACTGGCAACGGTGCCGCGCCGCTGATGCATGCCTTTATTGATGACAAGCCAAAGCTTCTCACGTTGGGAGCATGATTGATCAGCGTGAACATTGACGGCACACCAGGGAATAGTGTCGGTTTATAGTGGCGAATTTGTTCTAGGACCTGTTTTAGCTCAAATACCGACAGAATGACGATCTTGGCAGCGATCAAAATTGGCAGATTCATGGCTGCAGTCATGCCGTAGCTATGCTCGAAAGGCACGACCGCCATAACCACCTCCTTGCCATATTCAATTTCCGGCAACCAGTGTCGCGTTTGCAGCGCGTTGGCGACCAGGTTGCGATGGCTCAGGCAGACGCCCCTGGGTTGGCTGCTGGTGCCACTAGTGAAGGAAATGACGGCCAAGTCGTCAGCAGACGCGCTTCTGCCCAGTGGATTGGGTTCCTCCTGGTTCGACAGGTCCGCCATGAATACGCCGATGTCACAAGCCAAGGCATCATCAGCTTTGGTTGGGTGACGATGGCGGCCAAATGCAGTGCCTTTGCTGGTGGAAACCTGCTGGCCAATTCTGACAAATATCAGTATCTGTGTTGGGGTGGTATTTTGCAGTAGTTCAGCGAGTTCGCTGAAAGCATTCAAAGTTATCAGCGCCTTGGCCTCTGTATCACGGGCTTGAGCTGCGATCAATTCGGCATTGGCATCGGGATTCGACAAGACTACAACGGCACCCATCTTCAAGATTCCGTAATATGCGATGATAAATTGCGGTGTATTCGGCAAAACGATCATTACGCGTTCGCCCGCCTGAATCCCGAGTTTGCTCAATACCCGAGCGAACTGATTGGCTTTCGCGTTCAACTTTTCGTAGGTCAATGTCTGGCCGTAAAACATCGTTGCCACTTGCCTCGGCTGCCAGTCCGCGGCACTTTCCAGGAAGCGGTTTAGAGGCTGATCAGGAATCGGGATCGTATGTGGAGTGTCCTTATCATAGTGGCTTAGCCAAGGGCGTCCCTTGTGCAATTGTTCCACAGCGGATTGAGTGCGCCAGCTGCTGTGCTTTGAAGAGAGAATAAAGCGTTCTATCGCACGATTTACCGCATCATGGCGCTCAAGCTGGACTTTGTGCTTCGCGGAACCGATATCGTAAACTTCTGCGTCTGGAATCAGTTTGGCTACATCGTCATAGACATGTCGGGGAAAATAATTGTCGCGTTCGCCCGTGATTACTAGCGTCTCGCTGCTTATGTTGCGCAGTAACGACCATCCCTGCCATCGATGAAGATTGTTGAGAAACATGCGCTTAAGCACGTGATACTCGGCATCCCATTTGCGACGGTAACGCCAAAGCGGTCTCAAGGCGCGAATCGGAATATGAAAAAGTAGCCATGCCGCTTTGGGCAGGGGATATTCGCCGGCAGTGGCGACTAGAACAAGTTTGGCGATGCGCTCAGGATAGGCGTTTACGTATTCGATGCAAATTGCTCCGCCAAATGAATGACCGATGAGTATAAACCGATCGGGTAGATCTAGCGTGTTTATGACATCGTTCAGGTCCCCAACCAGCTCGGGCATGGTATAGTCACTATATGGTGCATCGCTTTGGCCGTGGCCGCGCAACTCTGGTGCCACAACACGAAACTGGTTAGCGAAGTGTGTAAGCTGATATTCCCAGGATTCCGCAACACCAGCGAAGCCGTGCTGCAACACGACCGTTTGTTCAATACCTTGCGGTGACAAATCTATGACGCTGAGGAACGAATCGCGATAATCACGTATTGGCACCTTGACGCGGTATAAATCAAAATCTAGTTGGAATGTCGCCCGCTTTAAGCCGCGGATTCGCTTCTTCATACATGCATGTCCGAGTTTCACACTATTATATCCGAGTCGGTCATGATATGAAAACATATATGCGGCTTCTGAGTTATTGTAGTCAGCAGAAGAAGCGATCAATATTTCATTGAAGACAAGGTTTGGAGGATACAATGTGTACGCCACTAGTATCGACAGAATGGCTGGCATCACATCTGGACGACGCAACTTTGCGTATCATCGATATGCGCGGCAGCGTATTGCCACCGTCCGGACCGCCGCCACATTATTTGACCGACCGTGCCGGCTACACTGAAGTCCATATTCCAGGCGCCGTCTTCGTTGATTGGCAGGTCGATATCGTTGAACCGGGTTCGCCGTCAAACGATATCGCGTCGCCAAAACGCTTTTCAGATTTGATGGGGCGCCTGGGCGTAGACAGCATGACAAGGGTGATCGTCTATGACAATGCCGCCAGCATGTTTGCGGCCCGCCTGCGCTGGTGCCTGCTCTATTATGGTCACGAGAATGTGTCGATACTGGACGGAGGCTGGTCGAAATGGCTTGTCGAGCAGCGACCTACCGAAAGTGCTTGTCCAGAGATTCTGGCAGAAACGTTCGTGCCACGTGTCAATCCGCGGTTGAAAGCGGATGCCGTTCAGATTCTGTGCGCGCTAGAAGAAAAATCTCTGCAATTGATAGATGTACGTTCTTCTGCGGAGTTTTCAGGCGAAACATCACGCGCCAATATTGGCGGTCATATCCCGACAGCAGTCAATCTTCCGCGAAAATTCATGGTCGCGGACGACATGACGCTCAAGCCGGTCAGCGAATTAAAGAAAAACTTCGCCGAGTTTGGTCTGCGGCTGGATGCAGAAGACACCGTGCTTTATTGCAACTCCGGCGTGTCAGCCTGCTACGGGATGCTGGCCATGGAATTGGCCGGTGCGCAGAACTTGCGTATCTATGATGGATCGTGGAAGGAATGGGGAAACGACAGCTCTAAACCTATCGTCAGATGAGTTGGTTCGGCCGGGGATTCATACATTTAGTAAGAATCGCTAGGTCAGATATGTCTCTGATATGGACTATTGGCGCTGAACAATAGAGGCGGAACCAGCATTGGAAGTAACAGCCCATGACGATACCAGTGTTTTTCAGAGCTTGCAGCCAGAATGGAACAGCTTGCTGCAACGTGCCCCTATAGATTTTGTCTTTTATACTTGGGAGTGGCACAGTACCTGGTGGGAGGCTTATCAACCGGGGAAGCTACTGATTCTTGAGTGTCGCGACGATGATCAATTGTTGGGGATCGCGCCTCTGTTTGTCACTGACACCGAACATGGGCGTACGGTTCGGATCATCGGCTGTGTAGATGTCACAGATTATCTGGACTTCATTGTCGACGGCGAGCATTTGGAGGTAGTTTTTGCCGCCTTCGTTGATTATCTTGCCGCACATCGTGATTCATTTGATCATCTTGACTTATGTAATATTCCGCAAGAATCTCCTACGCGAGTGATATTGCCCGATTTGTTGCGCAGCCGCCTCTTTGACACCGCGGTGGAGCAGCAAGAAGTCTGTCCTGTGATCACTCTGGCAACGGATTGGGGTAGCTATCTTTTATCCCTGGACAAGAAACAACGCCATGAAATCCGCCGCAAGCTTCGACGCATTCATGGAACGGCGAATACAATCGACTGGTATATTGTGAACGGCCGGCATGATTTGGATGCCGAAATCGAACAATTCATACGCTTGATGGCTGCCAGCGACCCGGAAAAGGCGCTATTTCTTAAAGACGCGAGCAATTTGCGTTTCTTCAATAGCATCGTTCCTTTGGCCCAAGAGCGTGGCTGGTTGCAAATGAGCTTCTTGACAGTTGGGGAAGAACCCGTTGCCGCGTATTTGAACTTTGTTTACGGCGAGCGCGTAATGGTGTACAACTCTGGTCTAAATCATCAAGAGTATGGCCAGTTGAGCCCGGGCATTGTCTTACTGGCATATAATATTCAATATGCCATCGAAAAGGGTTACCGCAAATACGACTTCCTGCGTGGTGATGAGAGCTACAAGTATCGCATGGGTGGCAGAGATACCGCTGTGATGAACATTCGGGCGACTTGATTGCCCAGAGGTTCCGATGTCTATCCGACGAATCGCGCTGATTAGCGTTCACACCAGTCCACTGGCGCCTATGGGCGGCAACAAAACGGGCGGCATGAATATTTACATTCGCGAGCTTTCTCGAGAACTGGGCAAGCGCGGTGTTCATGTCGATATTTTTACTCGGCGTTATTCGGAATCAGAGCCGGATGTTGAGAAGTCGATCGGCGACAATGTTCGGGTGATCATGGTCAGGGCGGGTCCGCTGACACCATTGACACCGGATGAGCAATTCTCCCATCTTTCCGAATTCACTGCGAACCTGATGGCCTTCGCCACATTGAACAACTTCCATTATGACCTTGTCTTTAGTCACTATTGGCTAAGTGGATGGGTGGCGACAAAGCTCAAGGAAGCATGGGGCATCCGTTTTGTGCATATGTTCCATACGCTCGGCCATATGAAGCGTCGCATTCAAATTAGTGAGTTTTATCAGCCTGACCGTCGCATTCTCATTGAAGCGCAGATTGTGGACTGGGCGGACCGCGTGATCGCTGCCACGCCGGCCGAACAAGCACAATTGCGCTGGCTCTATCGTGCCAAGCGGCGGAAAATAGTTGTCGTACCCCCTGGCGTGAATACCGAGCACTTTCAGGACAAGATACACGCTGTGGACGCACGTATGTTGCTCGGCATCGCTCCGAAAAGTCACGTCTTGCTATTTGTCGGGCGAATTGAGCCGCTAAAAGCAGTTGACACGATATTGGAAGCGCTACGAGTATTGCGTGACGACCAGCCGTCCTTGCTGAGGCAACTTCATTTCATGATCGTTGGTGGAGATCCTGCTAACGGCCATGACAAGGAGATGAAGCGACTGCAAGATTTGAGCACAAGACTTGGTATCGAACAATTTGTCAGTTTTGTTGGTGCAAAAGAACAGTCGCTTCTGCCATGTTACTACAGTGCTGCCACGGCCGTGATTATGCCTTCCGACTACGAATCTTTTGGCATGGTAGCGCTGGAGGCAATGTCGTGCGGTACACCTGTCATCGCATCGCAAGTTGGCGGTTTGCAGTTTTTGGTGCGCGATCAAGAAACGGGTTTCCATGTACCGGCGCGAGAGCCGATATCTCTGGCAGAAGCAATCATCAGCTTGGTAACGGATCCATCACGTACGGCGACGATGGGGCTTACAGCATCGAAAATCGCCAAGAGATACGCTTGGTCAGAAATTGCCAACCGCTTGCTCGTGGTTTTCGAGGAGGTAGCTGGAAGGCGTATCAAGAAAACCTAGCCACCGTAAGAGTTTGGTATATCGGTGACGCTCGCCTCAATGTACGGATTCAATTGCATGTAATCCAGCGCATCATCCTCAGAAATCAGCGTCTGCCCCTTATGATAGAGCGTATCGTTGAATCCATCATAGCGATAGCGGCGATTTACCCATCCGTGTAAATTGTGCTGAAAAAGCACGTGAAACTGGATCGACTCGTCTTCCTCAAATAGCTGCTCACTAAGTATCCATACAGGTGCATACTGTACAAGATGGGGCAGTGACTTTTGGTCGCGCAGGCGCTTCAGGTCTTCTACCGTGGTCATCGAATGCTCCGATTCCAGAGACAACTTGCATTACGTTGCATATTCTAGCTTTGCTGCCGGATGTTGACAAGCGGCTGTTGAGCTTTGCAGGCGCAAAATCACTCGTCTCATTGTTAGAGACCACTTCCAAAAGACGCAAGATTGATTACACTTGGTGAGATTCTTTGATCCATGAACGGAGAGCGGCGATGGCAGCAACGGGCGTTAAGAAGGTGGTATTGGCATATAGCGGCGGCCTGGACACATCAGTTATCGTGCCTTGGCTGAAGAACAATTACGACTGCGAAGTGGTTTGCTTTTGTGCGGATCTCGGGCAAGAAGAGGAACTGGATGGGCTGGAAGCAAAGGCGATCGCGTCTGGCGCTTCCAAGTTATATATTCGAGATCTTCGGGAAGAATTCCTGACCGACTTCGTATTTCCGACGATGCGCGCAGGAGCGGTATACGAACGCGAATATCTGTTGGGCACGTCTTTTGCTCGACCATTGATCGCCAAACACATGGTCGAAATTGCCGAAATGGAGAACGCTGATGCGGTAGCACATGGTTGCACCGGTAAAGGAAACGACCAGGTACGTTTTGAAGTCTCGACTATGGCTCTCAATCCCAAGCTCAAAACTATCGCCCCATGGCGCGAATGGGATATCCGTAGCCGCGAGGACGCGCTGGCCTACGCTGAAGAATTCAATGTGCCGGTTTCCCAAACCGAGAAGGATATTTATAGCCGCGACCGAAATATCTTCCATCTCTCACACGAGGGCGGGTTATTGGAAAATCCCTGGAACGAACCTGAAAGCGGTATGTTTCAGTTGAGCAACGGGCCGGAAGAAGCGCCGGACGAGGCAGCTTATATTGAGCTTCAATTCGAGCAAGGCAATCCGACAAGGTTTAATGGCAGCGAGTTAAGCGCCGTCGATCTCTTTGCGCGGTTGAATAAGATTGGCGGCCTGCATGGCATTGGTCGCACGGACATCGTGGAAAACCGACTAGTGGGCATGAAAAGCCGAGGTGTGTATGAAGCACCGGCGGGCACCATCATTCATCGGGCTCATCAATTGCTGGAAAGTATTTGCCTCGACAAATACACCATGCAATACAAAGATATCGTCGCGGCCAAATACGCCGAGTTGACCTACAACGGCATGTGGTATAGCACTCTGCGTGAGGCATTGGACGGATTCGTCGATGTTACGCAACGGACTGTCACCGGTACAGTGCGAATGAAACTGTATAAGGGCAATATCATTGTCGCCGGGCGTAAAAGCCCACAAAGCCTCTATCGCGAGGATTATGCCTCGTTTGGTGAAGAAGATGTGTACAACCAGCAAGATGCGCACGGCTACATCCAACTGTTTGGCTTACCGATTAAGGTCAAAGCGATGCTGGAACGCGAAGGTGGTGACAAGACGAGCTACTTGCAGCCGGATTACAGCAGATTTAAACGCGATTGATACACCGATTACGAAAGGAATAGGGCATGAGCCTCTGGGGCGGACGCTTCAGCGAACCAAGCGACGAAGATCTGCGGCAGCTCAATGATAGTATCAGCTTCGATATTCGCCTTTATCGCGAGGACATTGAAGGAAGCATGGTATATGCGCTGGCGCTGGCGGACGCGGAAGTGATCAGCGAACATGAGGCGCGCTCGATTGTAGATGGGCTCCGCGCGGTGTTGGAGGAATTTGAATCGGGCGACTTCGAGCTTGACCCAAATGATGAAGATATCCATACCGCTGTCGAACGGCGTCTGACCGAAATCATTGGTGATGTCGGGGGAAAACTGCATACCGGCCGTAGCCGCAATGACCAAGTGGCCACGGATTTCCGCTTGTGGTGCATGCGTGCGGCTGATGAGTTGGCAGCTGCGCTGCGCGATCTGCAGCGCGAGATCGTAAACTGTGCCGAGGAGCATGTTGACACAGTGATGCCGGGTTATACACATTTACAACCGGCACAGCCAATATCGGCCGCGCATTGGCTGATGAGTTTCTTTTGGATGCTTGATCGCGATCTTGATCGTTTGCAATCGACACGAATACGGATGGCGGTTTGTCCCTTGGGCGCAGGAGCCTTGGCTGGCAACCCCTTCCCGGTCGATCGTCTGCAGATCGCCGCGGATCTGGGATTCGCTGTGCCCAGCCAGAACAGCCTTGACGCTGTCAGCGATCGTGACTTTGTGGCGGACTTGCTTTATGCAATTTCTCTTTGCGCCATTCACCTGAGCCGCCTGGCCGAAGACATCCTATTGTATTCGAATCCCGCTTTTGGATTCATAACGCTCGCGGACCGATACAGCACCGGATCCAGCCTAATGCCACAGAAGCGCAATGCCGACCCAATGGAACTAATGCGTGGCAAGGCCGGACGACTCATCGGCAACCTGACAGCGTTTCTGAGTACCTTAAAGGGCTTGCCTAGCGGATACAACAAAGATCTACAAGAAGACAAGGAGACGCTTTTCGATTCTTGCGATACCATGCATCGCGCATTGCCGGTGATTACTGCCATTGTTCGCAGTTTGCAAATCAATCCGAGCGCCATGCAGGCTCAATTGTCGGAGGATTTGCTGGCGACGGATCTGGCGGAATATCTGGCGCGCAAAGGTATGCCTTTTCGTCAGGCTCATCACGCGGTAGGTGAGGTAGTACGCCTGGCGGGAGACGAACAGATTAATCTCTCGGAAATAGCCTTGCCAAAGTTGCAAGAGATTTCGCCACTTTTCTCCCAAGACGTGGAAATGGTGTTTGACTTCGCACAATCAGTGGCGCAGCGCAAGATATTTGGCGGCACGGCCCCCACTGCGGTCCGCGAGCAGATCGCCTTGGCCAAGTCCAGATTCGAATGCTAATTGTGCATTTTGTACATGGATTCAGCGTGATTCTATATGAATATGAAACGGCCGCGCCGATTGCTGCGAGTGAATTCCTTGACAGGCGCAGCAATCTTGGCTACGATATGGGGTGAAATCTTAAGCGAGCGAGCGCAATAATATTGTTCAGACTTACGGTAAACCTTTTCAGCCTCATTATTCTTGTATTGGTCCTCGTGATTTTCAGTGGACTATAAGGGCTTGGGCAGGAGAAGCAAAAGAAAGTAGCAGACAACAGCCTCCCAAGCCACGGGGGGCTTTTTGATTCTCAAGTCAAAGCGTTGTCCCGGAGTTTTTGGAAATCGGAAACTAAGCAGATGCGAGATGCCAAATTGAGGCAAAGCAAGACAATTACACGAGCGTACTCCGCGACTTGTCGATACGATACTGCTGGCAATCTAGCAGCACAGGTCACGCTTGTCTCTCGTTCGGAATTCCAGGATGAGGCAGGCGTGTTTAATTTATGGGCGAAAAAGGATGCGACAATGACTGCTGAATGGGTATGGTGCAATGGCGAAGTGGTGAAGTGGGATGACGCGACAGTACATGTCAGCGCACATGCCTTGCACTATGGATCGAGCGTGTTTGAGGGCTTGCGCGCTTACGATACGCCACGGGGTCCGGCTGTCTTCCGCCTGAAAGAGCATACCGAAAGGCTGATGCATGGCGCCCGCATCATGCGCATTGATCACGAATACGATGCAGCGTCCATGGATAAAGCGATTATTGAGATCGTTCGCAAAAATGGACACGAGTCTTGCTATATCCGACCAATCATTTTCCGCGGCGGTGGTGCTTTGGGCTTGGAGGGTCGCGGACGTACAAAAACCGAAACAGTGATAATAACGATGGAATGGGGACGCTACCTCGGCGCTGAAGCAATCGAACAAGGTGTGGACGTGCAGGTTAGTTCATTTCGGCGGATGGCGCCCGATACGCATATGGCCCTGGTGAAAGCTGGTGGCAATTATGTCAACAGTCAGTTTGTAAGCATGGAAGCGCATGACAACGGCTTCCAGGAGGGCATCGCGCTCGATGTTAACGGCTACGTTAGTGAAGGCGCAGGCGAAAATATTTTTGTGATACTGAATGGTGTCGTGTATACACCGGGGGCCTGGTCCTCGATACTGATGGGAATTACGCGCGATTCTGCGTTGACAATATTGCAGTCGCAGGGTGTAGAAGTTCGCTTCCAACCTGTTGCCCGCGAGATGTTGTACATGGCGGACGAGATATTTTTCACCGGAACGGCAGCGGAAGTGACACCCGTTAGGTCGGTAGATCGCATTCCTGTTGGCTGCGGCAAGCGTGGTCCGATCACCGAAGCAGTGCAATCGGAGTTCTTTGCCATTACCGCCGGAGAGATACCGGACAGATACAATTGGTTAACCGTAGTTAACGACTCCTAGAGAAATGATAGAATAGCGTGCAGAGTTTGCTGGGGAAGCGGTGATGAAACTTTCAGGTGCGGAAATCATCATGGAATGCCTATTGCGTGAAGGTGTTCACGTCATGTTTGGCTATCCGGGCGGCGCAATATTGCCCACTTATGATGCCATGACTAAATACAATGATCGGCTACATCATGTACTGGTGCGTCACGAGCAGGGCGCTTCGCACATGGCCGATGGATATGCGCGCGCGACCGGTGAAGTGGGAGTTTGTATTGCCACCAGCGGACCCGGCGCTACGAACCTTGTGACCGGCTTGGCGACGGCAATGATGGATTCTTCGCCGATTGTCGCTATTACTGGTCAGGTACCTATTCCTGCAATCGGTTCAGACGCCTTTCAGGAGACGGATGTGACCGGTGTTACACTGCCTGTGACCAAACACAATTATTTGGTTACTGATGTTCGAGACTTAGCCTACACCATGAAAGAGGCTTTCCACATCGCCCGCACAGGCCGTCCCGGCCCTGTCCTGGTTGATGTACCCAAAGACGTGCAGATAGCCCAGACGGAATACATTTACCCGGAAGAGGATATTGTCTTGCCAGGTTACCATCCGCCGTCGGCCGCCGATGAGTTTGAGATCGGCAACGCGTTGCGCCTAATCGCTGAAGCGGAGCGGCCGATCATTTTGGCGGGGCACGGCATTATGATGTCCGGCGCCATGCGCGAGTTGCGCGAATTGGCGGAAAAGGCGCAGATTCCCGTCGCCTTGACTTTGTTAGGCAAGGGCGGCATGCCGGAAGAGCATCCCATGGTCATTGGCATGATGGGTATGCACGGCGAGGCATCTGCCAATCTGGCGATTCAAGAGGCGGATCTGCTGATCGCCTTGGGCATGCGCTTTGACGATCGTGTCACCGGCAATCTGAAAACCTACGCGCCCAATGCGCGTAAGATACATATCGATATCGATCGCTCCGAACTCAATAAAAACGTAAAAGCAGACGTTGGTATCGCAGGAGACCTGAAAACAGTATTGAGCCAATTGTTGCCAAAACTGAAGGCAAAGACACATCCGCAATGGATGGGCATGATCCGGGACTGGCTGGAAGACTCCAGCGAGCGCGACATTCTCAACTACGATACACCCGGCAAATTGCTCACCGCTCAAGTGATAAATGACATTTGGGAATTCACGGATGGGAATGCCATAAACGTGACAGACGTCGGCCAACATCAAATGCTAGAAGCACAGTATTATCCGCACCAGCGCCCATCGACTCTGCTCACGAGTGGTGGTCTGGGAACCATGGGATTCGGTTTACCGGCGGCGATCGGTGCCAAATTTGGTAAGCCCGATGAAGAAGTTTGGGCGATCGTCGGAGATGGCGGCTTCCAAATGACCATGTGCGAGATGGCGACCGCTGCGCAGGAAAACGTCAATGTCAATATTGCCGTAATCAATAACCATTTCCTGGGCATGGTACGGCAGTGGCAGGAGTTCTTTTACGAGAAGCGCTATCAAGCGACACCAATGTTCAATCCGGACTTTTGCAAACTTGCAGAAGCCTTCCGTATCCCGAGCCGGCGAGTAACACAGCGTGCTGAAATCGCCGAAGCTGTGAAGTTCGCCCGCGGGATTGATGGACCAACCCTGATCGAATTTGTGGTCGAGAAAGAAGAGATAGTTTATCCGATGGTTCCGTCCGGCGCGGACCTGCACAATATGAAGCGCCGTCCCAAACCGGGGGAGGCATTATGACTGGGCAAGTAGATATCAACAAGGTCACGGTTGTCGCGCTGGTAGAAAACGAACCTGGCGTACTCAATCGCATTGCCAGTTTGTTTCGCCGCCGCGCCTTCAACATCGATAGCCTTACTGTCGGGCGCACTCACAAGCCGCATATTTCGCGCATGACAATTCGCGTGGTCGCAGGTCCCGAATATGCCATGCGTATCGCTGCGAATTTGCAGAAACTTGTCAACGTAATTGATGTACGCGTATTGGATAATGAACCCCATGTTGAACGCGACCTGGCGCTGATCAAAGTGCGAAATGATGATGCAAACTCACGGAATACCATCACCGAAATCTGTGATCGATATCCGGCGCGCATCGTCGATGTAGGTCCAGCAGTTGCAATCATCGAAATGGTGGCAACGGAAGAAGTTCTTGAGAGATTTATCGAGGAAGTTCGTCCTACTGGCATCGTAGAAATGGTCCGCACTGGTGTCGTTTCCATGGGACGGGGTACTCGCATCCATGATTCTGATTTCCGGCGCCCGGACTTGACACAAGCCATTGAAGACGCGACACGTGGTGGCAATGGGCGTATCATTTAGACGGTATCACAGTTGTTTCGGAACAAGAGTTACGCAAATTCTGACTTAATCGAGTTGCAAATGGGGAGATATTTTATCAATGGCTACACTCTACTACGACAAAGATGCGGACCTGTCACTGCTGGAAGGCAAAACGATCGCCGTCATTGGCTATGGTAGTCAAGGTCATGCACACGCCCTAAACGCCCGCGACAACGGACAAGAGGTAATTATCGGCTTGCACACGGGCAGCAAAAGCAAGGCCAAGGCCGAGGCAGATGGACTGCAAGTTCTTACAGTTGCCGAAGCCACAAAGCGGGCCGACATCGTTATGCTTCTCATCCCTGATACACGGCAAGCCGCAGTTTATGAAGAGCATATTGCGCCGAATCTCAAAGACGGAGCCATGTTAATGTTCGCGCACGGTTTCAATATTCACTTCAAAGAAATAGTACCTCCGGCAAGTGTTGACGTGTCGATGGTAGCGCCAAAGGCGCCGGGCCACCGCGTCCGCGAAGTCTTCACGGAAGGGGCAGGCACACCCGGCTTGGTCGCAGTCGAGCAGGACGCCACCGGCAAGGCTAACGCCATGGCACTGGCTTACGCGAAAGCCATCGGCTGTACGCGCGCCGGTGTCATAGAAACGACCTTTAAGGAAGAAACAGAAACCGATCTGTTCGGCGAACAAGTTGTGCTTTGTGGGGGCGTCACCGCGTTGATCCGCGCCAGCTTCGAGATCTTGGTGAAAGCTGGCTATCAGCCGGAAGTCGCTTATTTCGAGTGCCTGCACGAGCTTAAGCTGATAGTCGATCTGCTTTACGAAGGTGGCCTAAGCTATATGTGGTACAGCGTCAGCAATACGGCGGAACAGGGCGGTTATGTCATTGGCGATCAATTCGAAGCAACTGTTAAAGAAGAGATGGCTGGTGTTTTGCAGCGCATCCAAAACGGGGAATTCGCCCGACAGTGGATTGATGAGAACAAGCAGGGGCGCCCGAATTTCAACGCGCGTCGCCAACGTGAGCATGATCTTTTGATCGAGCAAGTTGGGGCAGATCTGCGACAGATGATGCCCTTTTTGGATGCCAAGAATATCAAGCAGTCGGATTAGTGTTGCGCGCGGCTCTGACAGCCGCTATTCGTTGAAAGGAGGTGTTTACATGTTGGAAGACGGTCTTGTTGACCTTTGTAGAAGGAATCACTCAACCAATAGAACACATCTTTTCACGAAAGGAACACCTCCAAATGGTACAACGAACTTACGATGATAGCACCGTAATCATCTTTGATACGACGCTGCGGGATGGCGAGCAAAGCCCAGGCGCGACCCTGTCCAGCGCGGAAAAGCTCGAGATTGCTCGTCAGCTATCACGGCTGGGCGTCGATGTTATTGAGGCAGGTTTTCCCGCGGCGTCTCCGGACGATCTGAAAGCGGTACAACGGATAGCCAGGGAAGTCGGTACGCCTGATGGCCCGACTGTGGCTGGTTTGGCGCGAGCGCTGGAAGGGGATATCCTGACGGCTTGGGACGGCGTTCGCGATGCCGCGAAACCGCGAATCCATACGTTTCTAGGCACTTCACCAAGCCATTTGGCGATGCTTCGTATCGATAAGGAAGAAGGATTGCAACGCATCCGCGATGGCGTCACGTTGGCCAAAAGCCTCTGCGATGATGTCGAATTCAGCCCGATGGACGCCGGTCGCACCGACACCGAATACTTAATTCAAGCTTGCGCCGTTGCTGTGGAGTGTGGCGCAACCACCTTGAATATTCCAGACACGGTAGGTTATGTCATGCCGGCCGAATGGGCGGAAACGCTCGAGATGTTGATCAATGAGACACCGGGAGCCGGACCTGGCAGTGGCGTAGTCTGGTCGGTACATTGTCATAACGACCTCGGATTGGCTACTGCCAACACGCTGGCGGGACTGCGTAATGGTGTCCGACAGGTCGAAGTCACGATCAACGGTGTCGGTGAGCGGGCCGGTAATACCAGCCTCGAAGAAGTGGTGATGGCAATTCATACTCGCAAGGCTTTTTATAACTTGCGGACCAATATCGACTCGACACAAATAATGAAAACCAGTCGAATGGTGCGCAACTATATGGGTATGCCCGTGCAGCCAAATAAAGCTATCGTGGGCGCCAATGCATTTGCGCATGAATCGGGCATTCATCAGGATGGCGTTCTAAAAGACGCCGCGACCTTCGAAATCATGATGCCGGAAGATGTGGGCTTGACGCAAAGCAAGCTGGTACTGGGAAAACACAGTGGCAGGCATGCCTTGCGGGTACGGCTAGGCGAACTGGGTTACGAATTTGATGGCGACGAATTGATGGAGATCTTCAAGCGCTTCAAGGATTTGGCGGATGTCAAAAAGACAGTGACCGATGCCGACTTGGAAGCCCTGGTTGCCGATGAAGCCGCACAAAAGCCCGAAGACTTTTACCGTCTGGTCGATATTCAGGTAGTTTGCGGCACAATGGGTATGCCGACAGCGACGGTCAAAATGAGCAATCAGAATGGCATAGAACATGTCGCTGCCGCGGTTGGCACTGGCCCCGTTGATGCTTCGTACCGGGCAGTTGATGAAATCATCAAAGCGCCCAACGTTTTGCTGGAGTTTAACGTGCACAGCGTTACCGAGGGCATTGACGCACTGGGAGAAGTCACCGTGAGGATTGCGCCGGAAAACAGTAACCGCACGTTTGGCGGGTATGGCGCGGATAGCGATATCATCGTTTCAGGCGTCAAGGCCTACGTGGCAGCACTCAATCGAATGATCGCCAGCATGGGCATCGGCGATATGGCGCCGGAGGGCGAAGCGGCCACCGTGGGCTTGTCTTCGTCATAATATCTGTCAGCGATGTCGGAGGCTCGGAATTTAGCACGGTGGAAACATCGACTGGTAGATGGCATCTAACAGACACATGAATGCTAGGAGAAGCAAATGACCATTAGTGTAACACCCCGAACCTTGTTTGAAAAAGTCTGGGAAGCGCATACGGTTCGCGATCAGAGCGCGGACACGCCAGCGGTACTTTACATCGACTTGCACCTGGTACACGAAGTAACCTCGCCACAAGCATTTTCCATGTTGCGCGAGAGAGGGGTTGGGGTGCGCAGGCCTGATCAGACCATAGGCACGATGGATCACAGTACGCCGACGACGCCGCGCAATGCCATGGGTATCATACCGGTCATTGATACTATGGCGGCCAGGCAACTCGACACCTTCACCCGAAACTGCGACGATTTTGGCATTCCCATGTACGCCTTGGGTGACGAACACCAAGGCATCGTACATGTTATCGGCCCGGAAAAAGGACTAACGCAACCGGGCATGACCATTGTTTGTGGCGACAGCCATACCAGTACGCACGGAGCTTTTGGCGCCCTGGCATTTGGTATCGGCACAAGCGAAGTCGGTCATGTCCTGGCGACACAGACCTTGCTGCAGAATAAACCGCAGACTATGGCGGTCAATGTTGAAGGCAGGCTGAAGGATGGTGTTACCGCCAAAGATATTATTCTGGCCGTCATCGCGAGGATCGGAATAGGCGGAGGCACGGGGCACGTATTCGAGTATCGTGGCGATGCCATCCGTAGCTTGAGCATGGAAGGGCGGATGACGGTCTGCAATATGTCGATTGAAGGCGGTGCTCGCGCTGGAATGGTTGCGCCGGACGAAACGACTTTCGAATATATCAAAGGGCGCAAGCACGCTCCCGCAGGCGCGGTATGGGATGCCGCACTGGAAAAATGGCGGGATCTACCGAGCGATGATGGTGCCGAATACGACAAGGAAATCACGATTCGTGCCGACGAACTCATGCCCATGATTACGTATGGCACTAATCCCGGAATGGGCATGCCGATCACAGCGGCTGTACCTACACCTGGTGACGAATCTGATTTCAACAAACGCGTCGCTCTGGATAAAGCTTTGACGTATATGGATTTGCAACCGGGACAGAAACTTCTTGGAAAGCCGATCGATGTCGTTTTCATCGGTAGTTGCACTAATTCTCGAATTACAGATTTGCGCCAGGCGGCCCGTTTCATCAAAGGTCGCAAAGTTGCCGACAATGTGCGCATGATGGTGGTGCCGGGCTCACAGCAGGTCAAGCGACAGGCGGAAAGCGAAGGACTCGATACAGTTTTCCGCGCAGCGGGCGCAGAATGGCGTGAGGCCGGTTGTTCGATGTGTATTGCCATGAATGGCGATCAATTGCAGCCTGGTCAATACGCGGTTTCTACGAGCAATCGCAATTTTGAAGGACGACAGGGCAAGGGCGGACGTACATTCCTCGCTAGCCCATTGACCGCCGTCGCATCCGCAGTTGCGGGTGCCGTTGCCGATCCGCGCACCTTAATGGATGCTTAGGGCACGTAAGGAGATTGCAATGGAAAAGCTACAACACATCAAGGGCAGTATCGTCGCCATTCCCGTGAATGACATTGATACAGACCAAATCATACCGGCGCGCTTCTTGAAAGTGACCGACAAGCAAGGTTTGGGAAAAGCTGCTTTCTGCGACTGGCGCTATCTGGAAGATGGCGAAACACCTAATCCCGATTTCATTCTGAATAGAAGCGAGTACCAGGGCGCATCGGTACTCATTGCGGGTAACAACTTTGGCTGTGGGAGCTCGCGCGAGCACGCACCATGGGCTTTGATCGGCGCGGGATTCAAGGCGGTAATCAGCACCGAATTTGCCGATATTTTTCGCAATAATGCGCTGAAGAACGGATTGTTGCCAATCGTCGTTGACGAGCAAACACAGCAGCAGCTTTTCAGCCTGGCAGAAGAAGACCCAAGCACAACGGTCAGCGTCGATGTCGAGTGCCAAACATTGGCACTGCCGGATGGTCGCGATGTCAACTTTCCGCTTGATGGCTTTTCCAAGTATTGTCTGCTGAACGGGGTTGATCAGTTGGGATACCTGCTAAATCTCGAAGAAACAGTTGAGAATTTTGAGAAAAGCAATCCGCAGCGCGTAAAGACCACTGCTTGAATATTGCTATGATATTGGACATCGCTTAAAAAGGAGCTTCATCTTGAATAAGCGGGTCGCAATTTACGATACAACTCTTCGTGATGGAAGCCAGCGGGAAGGTGTCTCGTTTTCAGTCGCGGACAAGATGCGAATTACCCGCCTGCTTGATCAGCTGGGCGTTAGCTACATAGAAGGCGGCTGGCCGGGGTCTAATCCCAAGGACGTTGCCTATTTCGACCAGGTGCGCGAATTGGAATTGCAGCATTCAAAGATTACCGCCTTTGGCTCGACTCGCCGCAAAAACGTTGATCCAGAAAACGATGCCAACATCTGTGCTTTGATCAAAGCTAAGACATCGGTGGTTACGGTCGTTGGCAAAACATCAATGCTTCATGTCACCGATGTCTTGCAGACCACGGCAGTAGAAAACCTGAACATGATTGAAGATAGCATTGCGTATCTCAAGAGTTTGGGCAAAGAAGTGATCTATGATGCGGAGCACTTCTTTGATGGTGCCAAGCTGGATATGGAGTACGGCTTTGACACCTTGGCTGCCGCGGCAAGTGGGGGTGCCGATGTCATCGTTCTTTGCGATACTAACGGCGGTTCAATGCCTTGGGAAGTCTCCGAATTCGTGTACAAAGCTCGAGAGCTTTTTCCGGATGTGGAGTTTGGTATCCACACTCACAACGACAGTGAAGTCGCAGTGGCCAACTCATTGGCAGCGGTGCGTTCCGGTGCTATGCATATACAGGGCACCATAAACGGCTACGGTGAACGTTGTGGGAATGCCAATCTATGCAGCATTATTCCTGATCTGATCATCAAGATGGGCTTGCCCTGTCTTGCGCAGGACGGCCATCTTTCCACCTTGACGCATCTCTCTCGCGCAGTTTCCGAGATTGCTAATCTTGCACCGGATACGCATTTGCCTTATGTCGGCAAAAGCGCTTTTGCGCATAAAGGCGGCATTCATGTCGCTGCAATGCGGCGCAATGTAGATAGCTATCAACATATCGAACCACAGCAAGTAGGAAATCAGACGCGAGTATTGATATCCGATCTGTCTGGCCGGGGTAACCTTTTGAGCAAGGCAGAAGAGTTGGGCCTGGATTTATCGAAAGACGAAGCGGTTAGAGTCCTCAACGATATCAAGGAACTTGAGAACGCTGGATTTGCCTTTGAAGGTGCCGAAGCATCCGTTGCGGTTCGACTGCACCGTGCCCGTCCGGATTACCAGCCGCTCTTTAGTTTGATCGATTTCACGGTGATTGTGGAAGATCGGCGAGGTCGAGGTCAACTGGCAGAGGCCATGGTCAAGCTCGATGTTGACGGGGATGTGGTTCACACAGCTGCCGAAGGCAATGGTCCGGTGAATGCGCTGGATTTGGCGCTCCGTAAGGCCCTTTTGCCTAATTATCCCGCCTTACGCGATATTCAACTTGTAGATTACAAAGTGCGCATTCTTGATAGCGAACATGCTACCGGCGCGATGACGCGCGTGCTGATCGATTCGTACAACGGCAGCCTACGTTGGAGCACGGTTGGGGCAGGCACCGACATCATTGGAGCAAGTTGGCTGGCGCTGGTAGACAGCGTCGAGTACGGTCTGTCGCTTGCTGGCAAACAAGAACGCCTCAAGGCGCTTGCCGTGGGTGATCAACACAACATTTAATCATCGGCGGTGTGAATGAGGTCATTGCTCCGCACTTTCTGAATTGGAGTCAAGAATGAAGGCTAGGATCACGGTTCTGCCTGGAGACGGTATCGGGCCCGAAGTAACCGCACAAGCGACCAAGTTACTTTCCGCAATTGCAGAAACGAACGGGCACGATTTCACTTTCGTGCACGGTCTGATAGGCGGCTGTGCCATTGATGAAACCGGAAATCCGCTACCCGAAGAAACTATTGGAATCTGCGAAGGCTCTGACGCGATATTGTTAGGTGCCGTTGGCGGGCCCAAGTGGTCCGATCCGACCGCAAGTGTACGGCCAGAAGAGGGCTTACTTGGGCTACGACAGCACTTTGGCTTGTTCGCGAACCTGCGACCTGTCAAGACCTATCCGGCCCTTGTTGAACAGGCACCGCTGCGCTCGGACCTATTGCAAGACGTTGACATCCTATTTGTGCGTGAGTTGGTCAGCGGAATCTATTTCGGTGACCGTCAAGAACAGGGTGACGGGGACGTATCTCACGACACCATGCGCTATCATCGAGGCGAGGTAGAGCAAGTGGCGAACGTGGCCTTCCGCGCTGCTCAGGGTCGCCGTAAGAAATTGTGCTCGGTGGACAAGGCTAACGTACTGGCCTCGATGCGCTTATGGCGGCGGACCGTGGTGGAGGTGCACGAAGAATACGATGATGTCGAGCTTGAACATCTGCTGGTAGACGCGGCGACCATGCATTTGCTGACGCGTCCCGCAAGTTTCGATGTGATCGTGGCCGGTAATATGTTTGGCGATATTCTTAGCGATGAGGCTTCGGTGCTGGCCGGAAGCCTGGGTATGTTGCCTTCGGCTTCTTTGGGTTCGGACAAATTCGGTTTGTACGAACCGGTCCACGGTTCCGCGCCGGATATCGCGGGAAAAGGCAACGCGAACCCCATTGGAATGTTTTTGAGCGCTGCTATGCTCTTGCGCTACAGCTTGGGACTGGAGTCTGAAGCCCGATCGATAGAGTCCGCCATTGATACTATATTGGCACAGGGCCTGCGAACTGCGGATATCGCTGGCGCATCAGGCCAAGCCGTATCCACCGGCGAATTCGCTAGTGCAGTAATCGACAGACTTTAAGAATCAGGTTGTTTGTCGCGATCTACCAGATGGCTTGTGGCGCCATTTCACCTTCGATACGGGAGACTTCCGCGCCTAACTGATTCAGCAGATGCTCAATCTGTTCGTATCCGCGGTCAATCTGATAGACATTTTCGATAATGCTTTCACCGTCCGCTGCCAAGGCGGCCAGCAGAACTGTGGCACCGGCGCGAACGCTTTCCGCCCTGATGTGAGCTGGCCGCAATCTGTCCACACCATTGATAATGCAGACATCGCTTTGGCTGATCAGTATGTCGGCACCCATTTGTAGCAGCGCGTCAACATAATCGTAGCGATTTTCAAATATGCGTTCTCGGATGTAACTTGTTCCCGAAGCGACTGTCGACACGGCAGCGATGCAAGGCTGCAAGTCGGTGGGAAAGCCTGGGTAGGGGTGCGTCTGAATATTGATAGGATTTAACTTGCGTTCGAGCGGCCGATGTACACGTATTGATTTGCCGGCAACCTCGATATCTGCACCCATTTGCTCCAGCTTGGCGTTTACAATCCGCAAATGAGAGGGTTCGATTCCCTCTATTGTGACGTCACCGCCCGTAATTGCCGTGGCGATCATGATCGTGCCGGCAACCAAACGATCAGGCATTGGCGTATATGTGACCGGATGCAATCGTTCCACTCCATTTATGACGAGGGTGTGTGTACCGAGGCCGATGATATCCGCGCCCATTGCATTGAGGAAATTGCCAAAGTCAAGAACTTCTGGTTCTACTGACGCGTTTTCCAATACCGTCTGGCCTCTTGCCATGGAGGCGGCGAACATTAGGTTTTCTGTACCCGTATGGCTGGGCAGGTCCAGATATAGCGATGTACCCTTGAAGCGCCGATTCTCCAAATCAATGATCGTGCTGCCATCCTCGAAGTAGCGCACGTTGGCCCCTAACCGGGCGAAACCGCGATGATGGAAATCGATCTTACGTGTGCCGATATCACAGCCGCCGCTGGCTGGAAGTTCCACGTAGCCCGTGCGAATCTGCAATGGTGCCAGGAAGAGCACTGAACCGCGGAAACGAGATGCGATATCTTCCGGCAGGACTCCAGTCGATACTTTGCTCGCGTCAATTCGGACAGTCTTTGTCAGCTTGTCGTGGTGGACTTTGGCTCCAACCGCTTGCAACAATTCAAATGCACGTATAACATCTTCAATATCGGGGACACCGTTCAGGACCGTCTCACCCTCTTCCACAACTAAAGAAGCGGCGATCATCGCCAGTATAGCGTTCTTGGCTCGTTGAACGCGGATCAATCCTTGCAGCGGACGCCCACCAAATACTCGAAACGCCGAACTATTCTTGGCCATACCTGATCCTGCTTTCTCTGGCAGTATTCAAACAAGAATATCACAATTGTCGCTCAAGGGATAACAAAATGCAGTCAAGTTGCGTTGTACGCTGGCTTATGCTATAGTCTTTTCAATTAACAATTGAGAAGTAAGTTTGCGCTTATCCAGAGGTGGTGGAGAGACCGACTCGACGAAACCACAGCAACCCCCAAATGGCAATGGGAAGGTGCTAAGTTCGGCAGATTTTTCTGGAAGATGAGGGTAAACACCTGATAGCATTTCAGGTTATTCCGTTGACTGAGCCGCAGTCTCTAGACTTGACCACTGACGGAAACCCAAACTGGCGTAGCAGTTTTTCGCCGTTTGGGTTTTTTTGTTGAATGGGAAAACATTATGACACCAGCCAAGGGCAAGAACAAGCGACGTTATGAAGGAGCGAGTACACAATCTGTACATGGTGGGGCGAAGCGCGAAAAAGGCTTCCACTCCGTCACAACACCTATTGTTCAATCGGCGACCTACACGTTTGAAGACACTGCCCGTCTGATCGAGTTTCTCGATAAGAAGGTGTACGGAGGCGAGCTACAACGCGAAGAATATGCTCGTTATGGCAACCCTTCGGTATGGGAAGTCGAGAACCGCATTGCTGACCTCGAAGCTGCCGAAGATGCGGTCGTCTATCCCTCGGGCATGTCGGCGGTTACTTCCTTGTTCCTGACTGTGCTTCGTCCAGGCAACCATATCATCATGACGGACGATTGTTATCGACGTACACGCCAGTTTTGTTTGACAACCTTGAAAAAGTTTGGCATCGTGACGAGCATCGTGCCCATGAGTGATTACGATGCTCTGGAAGCAGCCATCGTGCCCGGGAAAACTCGTTTCATCTTCACTGAGACACCAACGAATCCCTATCTGAGAGTAGCTGATCTGGAACGCCTCGTCACGATCGCCAAAAGTCACCGTGTGATGACGCTGCTTGATACCACCTTTGCGACGCCGATAAATCTTCGTCCGCTGAACTATGGTGTCGATTTTGTCATGCACAGCGCCACCAAGTATTTGGCAGGGCACAACGACATTCTTGCTGGTGTCATCGCTGGCAGCGCTGCGCGGATCAAGGCGCTGAAGGATGCCCGCGGCATGTTTGGCAACGTGATAGACCCCCACCAAGCCTATCTCTTGGAGCGTGGTATGAAGACGCTTGCGGTACGCGTCCGGCATCAAAACGCCTCAGCCATGATAGTAGCGCGCTTTTTGGAAACGCATCCCAAAATTGAACGGATCCACTACCCGGGTTTGGAGACGCATCCTGATCATTTGGTTGCCAAAGCGCAGATGAGCGGTTTCGGCGGGGTGATTAGCTTTCAGGTTGCCGGCGGGCTGGAAACCACCAGCGACTTTATCGATCGCCTGAAGATTCCCTTCATCGCGCCCAGCCTCGGAGGAACCGAAAGCCTGATCGAGCAACCGGCGTACGTCAGCTATTATGACTTGAACAGCGAAGAGCGAGAGGCGATCGGTATCAAGGATAATCTGGTTCGTTTTGCACTGGGCATTGAAGATCCTGAGGATCTGATAGCAGATTTGAGACAAGCGCTCGAATCCGTGCCACAGCCACTTTCTGCAGCTGGCTTAACCTAACGCAGATCCGGGTCACAGTCGGTTCCGTAATTCAATGGCATCCAACAGTTGCACTATTTGGTCCAGGTCGTCGTCGGCTCTGAGCATACGGTTGGCAAAAGCGGGCACGATATCGGTCAGTTGATTCGCATGATAACCAACTGTCGCTTCGGGATCTTTTAGCACGTGCCCGGTTAGTACACCGACAACCGTGTCACCACGCTTTATTACGCCTTTGTCAACTAACTTTAGCGTCCCGGCGACTGAACATGCGGAAGCCGGTTCGCAGCCAATACCGACTCCGTCCACGACAGCTTTGGCATCCATGATCTGTTGATCGCTGACTTGCTCGACTACGCCACCTGTCCACTCAATTGTGCGGATTGCCTTTTGCATGTTGACCGGGTTGCCAATCTTGATTGCCGTGGCGATCGTCTCTGCCTTGACCGGGGAAAACTTCTTAAAACCGCTGGCGAAATATCGATATAAGGGGTTGGCGCCTTCCGCTTGAATAATGGCTACGCGCGGCAATCTGTCGATCAGACCCACCTCGTGCATCTCCAGTAGGCCTTTGCCAAACGCGGAACTATTGCCGAGGTTTCCGCCCGGCACCACGATCCAATCCGGCACCTGCCAACGCAGTTGCTGCAAGGTTTCAAACATTATCGATTTCTGGCCCTCAAGTCGAAAGGGATTGACCGAATTCAAAATATATATGCCCAGCCGGTTAGCTACTTGTCGCGCCAGCTCCAGGTTTCGGTCGAAATCGGCTTTGATTTGTAGGCAAGTGGCACCAAAGGCGATTCCCTGAGCCAGCTTGCCGAGCGCGATCTGCCTATCCTGTAAGAAAATCACACCCTGCATATCGGCGTGTGCGGCGTATGATGCCATCGAAGCTGATGTATTGCCCGTTGATGCACAGGCGACTCGTCTCAAGCCCAAGATCCTCGCTTGTGTCACACCAGTTGTCATTCCCCGGTCCTTGAAGGAACCGGTCGGGTTTTCGCCCTCATGCTTAAGATATAGTGTGTCCAGGCCGACAAACTTAGCCACCCGCGGGACATGGTAAAGATTGGTGTTTCCCTCCATGCGGCTGACGATTTGTTCGGCACTGATATCGGGATAGATAAGTTCCTTAAAGCGCCAAACGCCACTATTTAATGGCGAATGCAGGCTTCCCAAGCGATTGTCAAACAGCTCGCGTGTCAGGCGGGACGCGGCGTCCTGAAAATCGTGGCGCACATCAAGCAGACCTTGGCAGCTCACACAAGTGTAAATGACCTGCTGGATTGGGTATTGTTTCCCGCATTCAATACATTGTAGTATGCTTGACATGCACTTGACCTCGCGGCAAAAATCGCACTAAGGATAGCGATCTTTTATGGCATTTTCCAGAGCAGAGGCGTTTGCGCCCGCGACGGTCGCCAACCTCGGCGTTGGCTTTGATATACTTGGCCTGGCTCTGTCGGGAATGGGCGACCGCGCCATCGTCGAATTCCGAGATGAGCAGAATATCATCTTTGACGAAATTCATGGTGATCAGGGTACGCTCCCACGTAAAGCGCAGAAAAACGTAGCCTCTGTTTCCGCGCAGGCGTTTCTCGATCATATTGGCGAAAAGCGTGGACTCGCAATCAAGCTTTTCAAAGGTTTGCCATTGTCCAGCGGCTTGGGGAGCAGCGCCGCAAGTGCCGTTGTCACGGTTGTCGCGCTGAATGAACTTTATGGGAAACCGTTTACGCGCCAGGAGCTTTTGCCCTTTTGCCTGGAGGGCGAGGCGTTGGTTAGCGGATATCATGCCGACAACGTGGCACCCTGCTTGCTAGGTGGCATCACTTTGGTGGCCGGAATAACAGTCGATGCCATCCAACCTTTGCCGGTACCCGAAGGCTTGCACCTGGCGCTGGTGACGCCCGAGATCGCGATTCCTACAGCCGGCGCGCGCGCAGTGATGCCGGCAATGGTCTCGTTGAAGACATTGATTTACCAGACTGGCAAAGTCGCACGCTTGGTAGATGCCCTGCATAGAGGTGACTTGGCAGCAATGGGCGGCGCAATGGAGATCGATCAAGTCGCTGAACCTGCACGAGCGCACCTGATCCCGCAACTCGCCGAAGTTCGTGCCGCGGCAAAAAGGGCAGGCGCCCTGGCTGTATTCATCGGCGGCGCGGGCCCGACGCTCTGCGCAGTCTGCGATGACAAGGAGATTGCCAAACGTTCTGCACACGCCATGCAATATATTTATCAAGAAATGAACCTAAAATGTTTGGCACAAACCAGTTGTATAGACCGACGCGGATCAATCATTCTGAATGCCGAATGATTCGGCGCTTCCAGAGATTGTGAAATTCTTGACAATCACGTCCTCGCTTCTTATACTTGCAATGTTATGCAAATGTGTCGATGCTTGACAATTTACCCTGCTAAGCGCGACTAGGAATATGCAATTGGTCGCTTGTGGTGACATTTTACCGCATTTGCCGGTGAGCAATATGGGCCGGGCGTGCTAGAATATGGTGGTCACGAAAAGGCGTATGCTGGACTGGGATTCGAGCTACGAAATCGTTCTGGAATTGATGGAGCGCTTTCCCGATATTGACATCGACAGTTTGACCTTGAATGACCTCAACGAGCGTATTCTGGCCCTTCCCGGGTTTGCGGATGATCCAGATATGGTGAATGACAATATCCTGAGCGAGATTCTACGAGAATGGTACGAGGAGATCGGCGAATAAATGGATCTTAATATTCAAGAATTGAACCAGACCGAGTTTCCCGTACCGGCTGAGTTGGAAAGCAACATCGCTATTACGAGCTTGAGCCAGCTCTACAATTGGGGCCGACGCAACTCCATGTGGCCCATGCTTTTTGGCTTGGCTTGTTGCGCTATTGAGATGATCGCAACTGCTTCGTCCCGCTTCGATTTTTCTCGTTTCGGTTTTGAGGTAATGCGTGCCACGCCACGGCAAGCCGACCTGATGATCGTATCCGGCACGGTGACCAAGAAAATGGTGGTGCCAATTGTGCGCTTGTACAACCAAATGCCCGAACCTAAATATGTGCTGGCGATGGGCGCGTGTGCCAGCGGCGGTGGACCTTTTAAAGAGGGCTACAATGTCGTATCTGGTATGGACAAATATTTGCCGGTTGACGTTTATGTGCCGGGTTGTCCACCGACTCCGCAAGCGCTGCTCTATGGCATGATTGCCTTGCAGCGCAAGATCGATGGACAAAGTATCGCCAACGGGGATGATGTGCCATGGTACGGTGTAGGACCAGCAGAACCGACACCGGTACCCGTACTGGGACCTGATATCATTGATCCCCGTCAAATGGACATGATTCGCCGTCAAGCCGAAACAGCAGCTAAAGAAATGGAATTGTTGGGAAGTCGGGAATTACCTAGTGTGGCACAATTGGTCACGTCCAAAGCGAAGACCGAAGTCGGCGTTGCGAGCGCGACACCGGCGGTTTCCGGTGACGCGCTTAGTTACGAATTGCCAACGGGAGGCAACCCATGGAGTGAGGCAGAAGACATCCGGGAAAAGCGCCGCTTGCGAGCATTGGCACGCAAAGCGATTCGCGCCACACGACGTGCCGCAGAAGTTGAAGAGGAATAAGGCTATATGGTAAGCCAGGCTCCAGCCCGCGAAGAAGAAATCGATACCACAACGATTGAAGGCGCGATCGCCCATTTGCGCTCAAGTTTTCCCCAAGCGGTCAGTCTCGACGATCGTGAAGGCTATGAGGGAGTCATCGTTGATAGCAATCAGCTGCTTGATATCGCGAGGGTGATCCGCGACGATTTGGGTTTCGATTATCTCTCCAGTGCAACGGCGGTGGATTATTTAGGTGCCGGCGACCACATGGAAATGGTCTATCACGCCTATCGAACCAGCGGCGGCGGCGCGCTTGTCTTCAAAGCGCAGACAGACCGCGACCAAGCTGTGATTCCATCATTAGTTCCGGTTTGGCAAGGAGCGGATTTCCAGGAGCGCGAAGCCTGGGATCTATTTGGCATTAAGTTTCCGGGGCATCCCAACCTCAAACGCATACTCATGTGGGAAGGCTTCGATGGGCATCCCATGCGCAAGGATTGGCGCGAGGCTTATTACGAGGAGGATGTTAAACCGTTTGACAGCCGGTGGCCCGGCGGACACGTGCATCGGTCCGAAGAAAAGAACGTCTTCGGCAAGAATGTTTCATATCCAGCAGATATTGACCTCAATCGCCTGATGGATACGTCCGAAGAAGCGGTCTATTCATCAATGGGCTTGGGCGTCGATGTTGAGCAGATTATGGACAAGGACGGTTTCGAGACGAATCAGCTCGTCGTCAATATGGGCCCGCATCATCCCAGTACGCATGGTGTCTTCCGCATGGTGTTGACCGTCGATGGTGAGACTGTGACCTCCCTGGAACCGGTCATGGGATACTTGCATCGCAATCATGAGAAGATTGGCGAACGCAACACCTATTTGCACAATATCCCTTTCACGGATCGGCTCGATTATATTTCCAGCATGGGCAACAACCATGGCTACGTGCTTGCGGTCGAACAGTTGATGTGTCTTGGTCGTAAGTACAATCCGCCAACATATCGCTGCGAGGCTCTGCGTGTATTGATGGTCGAGTTAAGCCGTATCGTCAATCATCTTTGGGCGATCGGTTTCTGGCTTAATGATATCGGAGCTTTTTTCACGCCTGTGCTTTACTTCATTCAGGAACGTGAACGCATTCTCGATTTCTTTGAGGCGGTGGCAGGTAGCCGCATGATGTGCAATTACATGCGTTTCGGTGGCTTATTTGCCGATTTGCCCGACCGCGTCAAGAGTGTGACCAATCTGACCAACGACCGTGTACGCGATTACAACACGATGCAGTTTCTCACGGAAATGGCCAATGAGCGCATTCCACGCACCATTGACGAGCTGGAACAACTCTTGACTGAGAACGAAATACTGCTCGAACGTTCCATTGGTGTTGGCATTCTCAGCGCAGATGACGCGATAAACTACAGTGCTGCAGGCCCGCTATTGCGCGGGAGTGGCGTAAACTATGATATCCGCCGCGCCGACCCTTATAGCATTTATCCTGAGCTTGATTTTGATATCGCCGTTGAGCAGGAAGGCGATATGTACGCGCGCTACCGAGTTCGTGTTAAGGAATTGCGTGAGAGTGTGCGAATCATTAAACAGATCTTGCCGCGCCTGGAATCAACGCGTGGCGAATCGATCTGGGCAGATGGTAAACCTGGTGCCTATGCACCGCGTGTGCCATTTGGCGAGTCCTACGGCCGCGTGGAAAATGGTAAGGGCGAGCTAGGCTATTATATCGTCTCGGCCGGCGGAAAAAGCGGATCAGCGAATCCTTGGCGCTATCATGTGCGTGCCCCGAGTTTCATCAATCTTACGCCGATGGGCATCATGAGCAGAGGGTACAAAGTGGCAGATGTTGTCGGCATCCTCGGCAGCATTGATATCGTACTCGGGGAAACCGATCGTTAAGGCCTGAAGTCAATCACAACTAGGAGCCATCATGTACGGAACAGGTTTGGCGAAAGGCTTGATGCTGACCTTGCGACATTTCTTCGAATCTTACGTGGACGACCTGCGCTATGGCTTGCGCAAGTACCACCACTCGACTGACAACTTTGGTGTACGCCAGGGTACGGGTGCCAAGGGCGTTATCACGGTGCAGTATCCGGACGAAAAAATTGCCGTACCGGAACGCTTTCGCTTTGTGCCTTTCCTGATTGTGGAGGACGATGATCACCCGACGCGCGGTGGCAAGGACTGGTGCACGAGTTGTGGAATCTGTGCGAAAGTGTGTCCGCCACAGTGCATTTGGATTGTACGCGGCAATGACCCGAATACGGGCCGACCGGTACCTGAACCGGAAGCTTTTTTTATCGATATCGATATTTGTATGAATTGTGGCTATTGTGCCGAGTACTGTCCCTTTGACGCGATCAAGATGGATCATGATTACGAATTGGCGAGTTACGATCGAACATCGCATCACATTCATGACAAGGATCGCCTATCGAAACCCGCGTCATATTGGGAGAGTATCGCACCGACGCGTGCTTACGAAGAAATGCTGGTTCGCGGGACCTGGGAACATAAGGATGTCGCGAAAGAAGCACGACGCGGCGCTTCCGGCGCCCGTAGTACCGCTGCTACATCTGCTGCGCAGGCTGCTACAGTGCCCTCCACAGCGGAGGCACCGGCCAAAGTAGAAGCTACATCTCCGCAACCAGCCGCAGCTAGCGCTGCCGAGGGAACCACGCCTTGGAGCGAAGACGAAGCCAAACGCGAAGAACGCCGTCGCAAAGCCTTGGAACGCAAAGCCAAGCGTGCCTCCAAACGCGGCGAATAAAACGCGCCTATTGGGCTATCCTCGTTCTCGTCGGTCTTGACATCAGCGATCTATTTAGTTTTCCAATGACCCAAAACTGACTGCGGACATAACCGTGAATTGTTGCGTCGTCGCAGCCGCGGCATTCGATGGTATAGTAAGACTAATTGACTACCGAATCGCGAGGCCTGAGATGACCGCTCTTGAAAAAAGCGTACTTCAAGCACTGAGTACGGTAATCGAACCTGAACTCAACCAGGATATCATATCGCTGGATATGGTTCGCGATCTGCAGGTCACAAATGGCAGCGCGGAATTCACGATCGTTCTGACGACGCCAGCCTGTCCGTTAAAAGATGTCTTTATCGAACGCTGCAATGCCGCCCTGATTGGCAAGGTCGACGGGATAGATCGAGTGCGCATCAAATGGGATGCCAAAGTCCCTACAGATCGTCGGATTCATGGGCGCCTCGATGTCCCGATGAATAGCATCGTCGCTATCGCTAGCGGCAAAGGCGGGGTCGGCAAAAGCACCGTGGCGACAAATCTGGCGGTTTCTCTGGCAGATGCAGGAGCCTCTGTCGGTTTGATCGATGCTGACATATTGAATCCCAATATTCCGCAAATGTTCGGTTTGGGCAGTGGTCGTCCCAAGGTCATTAACAATAAGATGCAGCCGCTAGAGGTGTTTGGCGTCAAACTGATCAGTACCGGTTTCCTGACTACTCCCGACAAGCCCATGATCATGCGCGGGCCAATGCTACACAGTGCGATCCGTCAGTTTTTCACCGATGTGGAGTGGGGCAGGCTGGATTATATGATCGTCGACCTGCCGCCAGGTACCGGTGATGCGCCGCTTTCCCTGGCACAGTCTTTCCCGCTTACGGGCAGCATCATCGTCACACAGCCGCAGTCTGTGGCGGTTTCGGACGCCATACGGGCAGCTGCCATGTTCGAGCAACTCAATGTGCCGGTTTTGGGTGTCATAGAGAATATGTCGGGCGACTTCTTTGGTAGTGGTGGCGGTGAGGATTTTGCCAATTCGCGCGGATTTGATTTTCTAGGACGGATACCATTGGCGTCCGAGGTCCGCGAAGGTGGCGATTACGGAAGACCCGTGGCCATTTACAATTGTGAGACCGATGTGGGCAGGGCGATTCGTCGGCTCTCGGGGCTTGTCGCGGCTCGGATTAGTATCGCTGTGCTGCAGGCTGACGACGTCATTCCTATCAACGTCATTGAATGAGAACGCAGGCGCCGCTTAATCGTCCAGGCCTATCACCTGAATATCATCGCTGCTTCCTACCGGATTGTATCTGCCGACCATAAGCCAGAACATGGTATTGACGAGTAATCCAAGGCCAAAGGCGAGCAGGGTTTCTTCATGGAGATCGCCCTTGATAAAGGCATTTTGCCGGATAAGAAGTAATGCCAAAAAGACTAGCCCTGCCACCATCCGCCGTCGCTTGGCTTCTGCGCGCTGTACCATCATGAGCAGCAAGGCCGCTACAACTGTGATTAAAGCCACATACGCCCAGTCCATGTCAATGCTCCTGCTTATGAACCAACGCGGTTATCAATCTGTCTTGAATTCCGGCGCAGACACTAGATACGTGTGGCATCCGATTGTACCACGCTTGCGTTAGAGGGAGAATCAGTTGATTTCCATCGAGACTTCGCAAACGGGCAGAATTACCGTCGTTCATGTGGCTGGCATATTAGAGAGCAGCAATGTCGCTCTTTTCAGTTCGGCGTTCAGTGATGAAATCTATGATGGCTCTCCCGCACTCGTTCTCGATCTGAGTTCGCTTGATGACATTGATCACGACGGATTGCGAGTGTTGTTCGCTGCTTTGAAGCGGGCCCGGCACGCTGGCGGTGATCTGCGGCTAGCTCACGTTCAGGAGAGTGTATGGAATTCTTTGGTGGCTTCCCGGCTGGACGAGATCTTTCGCAGCTATTCATCACTCACTGAAGCCATGTCGAGTTATTGAAATTTCATCGCGTTCACCGCGGCCATATGGGAACGTAAGGTTATCTTGTCTTCCAGCCATTGATATCGTTCAGATCAACGTAATCGGGTCCCGGAGGCAGATAGTTGCCTTCGCATTCTTGTGCAGTGGCTGGCAGGTTTTCACGAGGACCCAAAAGGGCATTTTCCGGATTAAAATAATTCCAGGTAGCGCGCGAAATCTCCTCCACTAACGGCCAGAGCTTTTCATAGTCCTGAAACTCCGTTTCCTCCCACAGATATACGGCTATTACGTAATGCCGTCCATTGGGTGAATAAACGACGCCGGCGTCACCAACTGTATCGAAGACCCATCCGTTCTTATGGGAGATGCGAGTGTCGCGAGGTATTCCGCCTTGCAGAAGGCGCTCAAGATCATTCGCGCTGGTCAGCTCCAGCATTTGCTGGCATTCACGCTGCGTGATCTGGCCGTCCGGAAAGCTTAAGAGCAAGCCTGAACCATACTCGGCGCAATCGTAGAGTAAGTTGAATAGGGTTCCCAAGTCTTCGGCGGTCGTCTGGTTGAAGGGATCCGCACCGGTATTATGATTGGGATTGGGATTGGTATCGGGCGCTTGAATCGAACCCAGAAGTTGGCCTTCTTCGCCCAGATAAAAAGGCGCTGTAATGAAGGTATTTCGGGCGCCTATGAATTGGACGTTGTCCGTTACGCTCTGGATTCCGGCAAAGATATCGTTTGCGCCGACAATCTCCATTAGTAAGTTGGATGAGGAATTGTTGCTGCAAAGCAGTGAATTGGCGAGCAACCAGGCTTCATCGGGCGAAGGATCGGCTATCAAGGTGCGATAGTAGTCAATCATGATTGCAACTTTGATCGTGCTGGCAGCGGAGAAGGCTACATCGCCCAGTATGTTGATTTCTTCGCCGGTGAGCAAGTCCATCACAAATGCGGACGCCACCGTACTTTGCCCATCGTAAATGAATCCTTCGGAATCCAGGAAATCGATGATCAGATTCCGCAGCGTCGTCATCGAAGGCTGCTGCTTGGCGATGGCGTTCACCGGGAGATTGACAAGAGGTGGATCTGAAGAGCGCAGCGCAAGATCAATTTCTGTTTTTGCGGCGGCGATATCCAGCGAGTACCCGCTCTCGCCGGGAAAAACTGTAAGCGTCTGCAAGTCGAATCCGGGCGAACCGGACCGATCGTCATAGCGGGCTGCTAAATCTAGCAGAAACGCTTCCAAAGCATAATCTTGATACGAGGCCAAAAGCGGAATATCTTGTGAGATTACGCGTTGATTGCCCAGCAAGTAATCAAGAAATCTTCGCCAGAAACCACCGCCTGTTTCGCCGGACGCCAAGGCCTTGGCAAGCATCGGTTCGCTGCTGATTCGCCAGCCGAGTTGGTCAGGATGCAGACGGACCGGGTGATTCCCGTTTATATCACCGTAATAGAGAACAAGAGGTTCGGCATAGGAACTTTCCCAGAGCGCCACGGCATCTCTACCGGCGAGACCGCTGACATTAATGCCCGCGACGGTAATCCCTGAAGGCAACTGTTCTTCGCGCTGACTGAAGGCCATCAATTCGTAAATTAACATGGCGCTGGAGGCGAGTATTAGTAGGATAGAGAGACTGAACAAAGCGGACAAGCCACCTCTACGACGCCGGCTGGAAAGTTTCGCACTCAATGTCAGTTCCCAAGCTGGAAATCCAGCGCGATTTCGATAGATCGGCGATGGAATGCGTGCAAATGCGGAAGATGCTTCGGATCTGCCCATTTGTGGTCAAGCAATTCGTAACTGAGCTTACCGACCGGGCTGATCGGCTCACAAAGGAAAGACATATCGATGTGATTCGTAAATGGCTTGGCAATGTGCAATACTCTGGTCACTTTCGCCGCTAATCCCAACTCCTCGTCTAACTCGCGGATGACCGCTGCGGCTGGATCTTCATCCGAGCCGATCCAGCCACCCGGCAATCCCCAAGGATATCGCGGATGCATCACGTGCTCGACTATCAAGACGCGCCCATTAGCATCGAGGATGACACCTGCAACACCGATGGTGTAACGCGTCTGCATGCGCCGGAACACGATATAGGGCAGGCGCATGACAGAGGGGAATCGACGGATAAACGACGCAAATCTACGGGTCAAAGGTTAGTAACTCTTTTGCTTGAACGCGTAAGCAGTCTAATCGGGGTCTAACCTAACGTCAACGGCAGACATCCAGTGCGTTGCAAGAATGTAAGAGCCGAAATCTTATGGTATATCGAGCGTAGGACATGTGCGTTCGCACTTGATTGTCCTTTGGCCGAGAGTGAGCATTGCCCATTCAGGTTTGGACCATTTTGTTAGTAAATTGGCAGAGTCCCGATTACTCATTGTGCTATACTTGAAAACTAATCAGGATGTTACGCAGGGCACTTGGACCTGATTTTTGCTGTTTGCAGACGCAGCTCTTGAGTGTGCGCCGGGCGGGCTTGAGCTCATGTTGAATCGATACTCAGCCAGTATGGATGGAACCAATTGTCACGGTCACTGCTCGATTTCCTGAATATCTTTGTCGAATCGCCGGGAGATTTGGTGTTTTTTCTCTTGGTGATCGCCATTAGTCAAGTGGCGTTATTCTTAGCATTCGGGCAACGCGCGCGTTCTCCCCACGACCAATCGTCCCAACGATACACTCAAGCTTCAATTGCACAAGTCGGTATATGGATACTGGTTTTTGTCGCGGCACTTGTGTCGTTGAATTCCAACGTAGAGCCGATACAACTAATGCCACCGTTGGAGAGACTGGCGCAGACTTTGACCGTCACCATATTAGCTTGGGCATTCCTAAGTGCTGGTGTCGTCGACTGGAGGAGAAGGTCCAACGTCTTCTTGCTTGGCACCGTGGCTGTAGTTATGTTGATATATTTCTATACGGCATACGAGTGGTATTTGACATTCGAAGAAGGAGCGACATTCAATTCAAGTGTTCTTGCGCCTGTATGGTCGGTCTTGCCAGCGGCAATTGCGCTGACAGGTCTATTGATTGCGCTAATCAATTTCGCGCTGATCGTAGACGCGCCGCTCAAGGGCGTTTTCTTCCTCTTGATCCTAATTGGCAATGGCTGGGACTTGCTACAGTTTTTGCAAGGTGAGGTGACGGGCAGTTACCTTGGAAGCGCGCGACTCGCATACCTGGGTGCCACGCTTTTGCTACCCTTAATCTTATATCGCTTTGTCATCGCTCGACTGGAAACCAGGGTGGCAGAAGTTGACATGGGGGGCTCGCAGACTCCATCAGTCGGCGCGGCAACTGGATCGGTTGACGCGGAACGAGAGGCGGATTCGGCAGACAAAATTCTATCAACATCGTCTGATTTAGACATCTTACCATCAGCAACAGGCGGCATTTCCGAGACGTTGCTTGGCGCTTTCGGTCAGATGATGGATACGCGTGGCAGTTCGAGTATTCCGCAACAGGTGGTCAGGGCGACGATAGACGCGCTCGGTGTCGAGATTTGTGTACTTCTGCGAATTCACGAAAAGACGTACGCCGATGTCATTGCCGGCTACGATAGCGTCGCCGATCTCACCGTGCCAGGCATATCACTGAATCTCGCTGACCAACCGACCCTCCAAGGCTCTATAGACCGCGGCGAGCAGGTGACGCTGGATAGAGCGGGTCATCACGAGGAATTGGATGCTCTCTTCCGCCGCTTGAGCATAAAGGGGATGGGAAACGTCTATCTTCAGCCGGTTTCCAGGCATGACGAAATATTGGCTGTGCTTCTGGCAAGTATGCCCTATCGTGACGGCGAGTTGTCGCAAGATAACACAGAACTCCTTGGGGATCTTGCAGTTATTGCGGGACATATATTGGCATGGAGTTTTGAATCCGAAGCATCGGCGTTCTTGGCAGAAGAAATGGCACTTCATGCGATCATCGACGGTGAAAGTACACCAGATCTTTTGCAAGCGGAAATCGCGAGCGCGAACCGCGAAATGGAAGCCAGCTTGGAAAAAGTAGCCGAGCGCAGCGCGCGACTGGATTTGCAGAAAAGTGATCTCCGCAAGCAACTGCATGAAGAGCGCATCCGCTTGCTTGATCTGCTCGGCGAGAATCAAGATAACGTCGCTGTCGCGCAAAAGATGACTATTGTTTTTGATGAACTTGCCATTCTGAACGATAGCTGCGACGAATACGGCAACGAGCTATTGGATCTCGAAACGGTTTTACGGCTCCTTAACGAAAATGATGAGATTGACCTGGAACGGGTCGTGCGCGAATATGTGCAGAAGGCCTACAGCTTGCAGCTGAATTCGCGTGATCGCCTTCAGCGGCAAATAGCTGACTTGAAGTCTAAAGGCCAGTCAATCATCGACAAGGATCCGGCCGGGATAGTTGAATCACTTTCCAACGAATCAGCCCAGTTGGAATGGGAGCGGGAGCAATTGCAAAACCGAATTGCGGCGATCATGTCCAAGCTCGACTCGCTGGGAATCGTAGCGGAACTCAGCAGCATGACACACATTCTGGTTCAACTGTATGCCGATCGAAAAACCATGAAACGGCACGCGGCCAGCCTGCAAAGGACGCGCGATTTGCTTTTGCACGAGCGAAGCCAGCTCGCCAGGGAGAAGGGGACAGATGGCGACGATTTGCAGCGTCAACTCGAGCAAGTGACCGCAGATCATGCGGCTCTAATGAATTTACGTGAAGAAATGCGCCGGGATTATCAAGAGTTGCTGACAAGTTTCGAGGCTAGAGGCAGAGAAAAGTCCGATCTGCGCGCGCGAAACGAGGATTTGCGCTCACAGCTAAATGCCAACGCCGCAAAACAGAACGAATTGAATCAAGCCATCTGGGATTTGTCCGAAGAACGGGACAATCTCTTGCAAATCCGCGACCAATTAACCGCCAGGATTGCGGAGTCGTTGGCAGATAGCAGCGACCCGTCCGGTGTGCCAGCGCTGCGCGCAGAGATAGCCGAATTGAGGAATACCGTTGCCGAGTTGACGGAACACCGCGGGCAGCTGGAACTGGAATTGAGCGAAGCCAATAGTGGAGCGGCAGCGGAGCATGCCAAAGTTGAAGCTGTGGCCGATATGGATAACACTTCAAAAGACACGCTTATCGGCAATCCAGACGTGTTCCGTCATTTGGTTCGTGACTTGCAGTCTCCGATGACCGCGATCGCCGATGCTACTGATATCTTGTTGGCGGAGTCGATTGGCATTTTAGGTGCCGCCCAGCTGCAAGTGCTGCGCCACGTCGCGGCCAATATTGAGCAACTGGCGGATATGCTTGGCGAACTATCTCAGTTGGCCTGGCCGTCAGGCGATGTCTTCCGACTAGAGTACAGCCAGGGGGACATCGTTATGCTCTTGGATGAGGCGCTTGCATACCATTCACAAATCCTCAGGCAGAAAGAGCTCGTTGTCGACTTGTCGTTGCACGATCTCCTGCCACCGATCACTATGGATGCCAGATGCATAAAGCAGATTTTGAATCAACTGATCAGCAACGCTTGTGAGGTCTCGGATTCGGGTAGTCAGATATTTTTGACAATCGAGACGGATCTGCTAGACCTACCCGGTGCAACAGGGACGCGCGACGCCGTCCACATCCGTGTAGGAAACAGTGGCCAAGGGATTGCGCCAGAAGATATCCCGCGAGTCTTTGCCCGCAAATATCGCAGCGAGAACCCAAGAATAAAGGGACTAAGCGATACCGGTGTTGGCATGATTGTCGCACGAGAATATGCACGAGTGCACGGTGGAGATCTATGGCTTGCCAGTGAACCAGGCAACGGCAGCACATTTCATCTCGCCTTACCCATAACACTTTCGCCGACAATTGAGGATTAGCTATGCGGCGCGACATTGGCAATGAGCTCATTGTGGCGCTCTTTGCCGTAATGGCACTGTTGTTCGCGCTAGTTTTTGCCTTATTGCTTACAACCGCCACTCGGATTCCACCATCACCCACAACCACAGCCGTATCGTCCCCGACGCCCTCGGAGAGGGAGACACTGGAATTGACTGCGTCGGCAACAGGTGATCCGACAGATGCGACAGCAGTAGTGCCTGCCCATGTTTCGACGGAGCCAACTGATGATCTCGACAAATCGGCGCGAACCCCGACTTCAACCGCTACAAGGCGAATTGTTACGCCTGTGCAGGCAACCGTTACAACATTGGCCGAATTTGGATTTTCAACTGATGTGCCCACAGCGATTGTGACGTCTAGCGCGACTATGGTACAAACGGAAGCCGCCCCAACATCTGCAAGCCCGGATTTGCAGGAGGCCCCGTCTGCCACAAAATTGGCGACTTCCACGTCGATAGTAAGGGCTACACTTGAGCAAACAATTTACGCCCGCGAAACTGATGCGGCTATCGGAGATTCTACAGCGCCTATTGCTGAAACTGACGCATTCGGCGGAAGCGGCACGGTGTCAGCTACAACCCGTGTTCGCGAAGATTTTGTTACGCTAACGTCAGTAGCCAGTGCAACGTCAGAGGCGACCGAACGGGCAACTGAAGATATCGCTGCAAGTCAAGTGCCCATGGCCGAAGCGACTGCAACTCAAACTGAAATGACGTCTGATCGACCTGCACGTGATGTCCGTGCCAGCAAAACACCGGACATCATATCTACTGCTACAGCAACAGCAACATCATCGGTCAGCGCAACAATGATTGCTACCGAACGCGCAACTGAAGATATCGCTGCAAGTCAGGTGCCGGTGACCGAAGCGACTGTAACTCAAACTGAGATGACGTCTGATCGACCTGCACGTGATGTCCGCGCTAGCGAATCGCCGGAAATCACGTCTACAGCAACAGCAACATCATCGGTCAGCGCAACATCGATTGCTACCGAACGCGCAACTGAAGATATCGCTGCAAGTCCGGTACCTGTGACCGCTGCGACTGTAACTCAAACTGAGGTGACGTCTGATCGACCTGCACGTGATGTCCGTGCCAGCGAATCACCGGAAATCACGTCTACAGCTACAGTAACAGCAACATCATCGGTCAGTGCAACATCGATTGCTACCGAACGCGCAACTGAAGATATCGCTGCAAGTCAGGTGCCAGTGACCGAAGCGATTGCAACTCAAACTGAGATGACGTCTGATCGACCTGCACGTGATGTCCGTGCCAGCAAAACACCGGAAATCACATCTACTGCTACAGCTAAAGCAACAGCATCGCTCAGCACAACATCGATTGCTACCGAACGCGCAACTGAAGATATCGCTGCAAGTCAGGTGCCAGTGACCGAAGCGACTGCAACTCAAACTAAGATGACGTCTGATCGACCTGCACGTGATGTCCGCGCCAGCGAATCGCCGGAAATCACGTCTACAGCTGCAGCAACATCATCGGTCAGTGCAACATTGATTGCTACCGAACGCGCAACTGAAGATATCGCTGCAAGTCAGGTGCCGGTGACCGTAGCGACTGCAATTCAATCTGAGATGGTGTCTGTTCCACCTGCACGTGATGTCCGTGCCAGCGAATCACCGGTAATCACGTCTACTGCTACAGCAACGTCATCGGTCAGCGCAACACTAATTGCTACCGAACGCGCAACTGAAGACATCGTTGCTAGTCCGGCGCCCGAGGTTCAAGCGACTGCAATTGGTATTACAAAGGCAGCTGAGCGACCCGCACGAGTTTTCCGTACCAGCAGAACGCCAGTTATCACGAGAACCTTGAAAGCTACCGCGAAGGCGACAGATCGACCCGCGCGTGATGTCCGCGCCAGCGAATCGCCGGAAATCACGTCTACTGCTACAGCAACATCATCGGTCAGCGCAACATCTATTGCTACCGAACGCGCAACTGAAGATATCGCTGCAAGTCCGGTACCTGTGACCGTAGCGACTGCAATTCAAACTGAGATGGCGACGGAACGGCCTGCGCGTGTCTTCCGCACCAGCACAACGCCGGAAATTACATCTGCTTCTAGAGCAACAGCAACATCATCGGTCAGTGCAACATCGATTGCTACCGAACGCGCAACTGAAGATATCGCTGCAAGTCAGGTGCCTGTGACCGAATCGACTGCAACTCAATCTGAGAAGGTGTCTGTTCCACCTGCACGTGATGTCCGCGCCAGCAAAACACCGGAAATCTCGTCTACAGCTGCAGCAACCGAAACATTATCGGTCAGTGCAACATCGATTGCTACCGAACGCGCAACTGAAGATATCGCTGCAAGTCAGGTACCAGTGACCGTAGCGACTGTAACTCAAACTGAGATGGCGACGGAACGGCCTGCGCGTGTTTTCAGCGCCAGCAGAACGCCAGTTATCACGAGAACCGTGAAAGCTACAGCGACGGCAACAGTTCGACCCGCGCATGATGTCCGTGCTAGCAGGACGCCAGTCAGCACGCCGACCGCGACAAAAGTTTTGAGGGCGACTGATCAAACCGCGCGTGACGTCCGCGCCAGCAAAACACCGGAAACCACGTCTACAGCAACAGCAACATCATCGGTCAGCGCAACATCGATTGCTACCGAACGCGCAACTGAAGATATCGCTGCAAGTCAGGTGCCTGTGACCGAAGCGACTGTAACTCAAACTGAGATGACGTCTGATCGACCTGCACGTGATGTCCGTGCCAGCGAATCGCCGGAAATCACGTCTACAGCTACAGCAACAGAAACATCATCGGTCAGCGCAACATTGATTGCTTCCGAACGCGCAACTGAAGATATCGCTGCAAGTCAGGTGTCGGCGACCGAAGCGACTGTAACTCAAACTGAGATGACGTCTGATCAACCTGCACGTGATGTCCGTGCCAGCGAATCACCGGCAATCACGTCTACAGCTGCAGCATCAGCAACATCATCGGTCAGCGCAACACTAATTGCTACTGAACGCGCAACTGAAGATATTGCTTCAAGTCAGGTGCCTGTGACTGAAGCGACTGTAACTCAAACTGAGATGACGTCTGATCGACCTGCACGTGATGTCCGTGCCAGCGAATCGCCGGAAGTCACGTCTACAGCTAAAGCAACATCATCGGTCAGTGCAACATCGATTGCTACCGAACGCGCAACTGAAGATATCGCTGCAAGTCAGGTGCCTGCGACCGTAGCGACTGCAACTCAAACTGAGATGACGTCTTATCGACCTGAACGAGATGTCCGTGCCAGCGAATCGCCGGAATTCACGTCTACAGCTGCAGCAACAGAAACATCATCGGTCAGCGCAACATCGATTGCTACCGAACGCGCAACTGAATATATCGCTGCGAGTCAGGTACCAGTGACCGTAGCGACTGTAACTCAAATTGAGATGACGTCTGTTCCACCTGCACGTGATGTCCGCGCCAGCAAAACACCGGAAATCATATCTACTGCTAGAGCAACAGCAACATCATCGGTCAGCGCAACATCGATTGCTACCGAACGCGCAACTGAAGATATCGCTGCAAGTCAGGTGCCTGTAACCGTAGCGACTGCAACTCAAACTGAAATGGTGTCTGATCGACCTGCACGTGTTGTCCGCACCAGCAAAACACCGGAAATCACATCTACTGCTACAGAAACGTCATCGGTCAGTGCAACATCGATTGTTAACGAACGCGCAACTGAAGATATCGCTGCAAGTCAGGTATCTGTGACCGTAGCGACTGCAATTCAATCTGAGATGGAGTCTGATCGACCTGCACGTGATGTCCGCGCCAGCGAATCGCCGGAAGTCACGTCTACAGCTAAAGCAACATCATCGGTCAGTGCAACACTAATTGCTACTCAACGCGCAACTGAAGATATCGCTGCAAGTCTGGTGCCTGTGTCCGAAGCGACTGCAATTCAAACTGAGATGGTGTCTGTTCCACCTGCGCGTGATGTCCGCGCCAGCAAAACACCGGAAATCACGTCTACTGCTACAGCAACGTCATCGGCCAGTGCAACATTGATTGCTACCGAACGCGCAATTGTAGATATCGCTGCAAGTCAAGTGCCGGTGACCGAAGCGACTGCAATTCAAACTGAGATGGTGTCTGATCGACCTGCACGTGATGTCCGTGCCAGCGAATCGCCGGAAATCACGTCTACAGCAACAGCAACATCATCGGTCAGTGCAACAACAATTGCAACCGAACGCGCTTCTGAAGAGCTCGCAGCAAGTCAAGTGCCCGTGACCGAAGCAACTGCAATTCAAACTGAGATGGTGTCTGATCGACCTGCACGTGATGTCCGTGCCAGCGAATCACCGGAAATCACGTCTACAGCTAGAGGAACAGCGAAGGCGACTGATCAACATGTGCCTGACATGCGGGCCAGCGAAACGCCCGCTCTGACGTCGACTGCCACTGGAACAGCAACATCATCGGTCAGTGCAACATCGATTGCTACCGAACGCGCAACTGAAGATATCGCTGCAAGTCAGGTGCCTGTGACCGAAGCGACAGCAATTCAAACTGAGATGGTGTCTGTTCCACCTGCACGTGATGTCCGCGCCGGCGAAACTCCTTTCAGCACATCGACCGCGACAAAAGCATTGAAGGCGACTGACCGACCCACGCGTGATGTCCGCGCCAGTATGACGTCTGTTCTCTTGGCGACCGCGACACAAAGCGCAACGTCGTCTGCCAAGGTAACATCAACGGCGACCGGACACGCAATTGAAGATATCGCTACAAGTCAGGTGCCGGTGACCGAAGCGAATGTAACTCAAACTGAGATGACGTCTGATCGACCTGCACGAGATGTCCGTGCCAGCGAATCACCGGAAATTACATCCACTTCTAGAGCAACAGCAACATCATCGGTCAGCGCAACACTAATTGCGACCGAACACGCAATTGAAGATATCTCTGCAAGTCAGGTGCCGGTGACCGAAGCGACTGCAACTCAAACTGAGATGACGTCTGATCGACCTGCACGTGATATCCGCGCCAGCAAAACACCGGAAATCACATCTACTGCTACAGCAACATCATCGATCATTGCAACATCGATTGCTACCGAACGCGCAACTGAAGATATCGCTGCAAGTCAGGTGCCTGTGACCGAAGCGACTGCAACTCAAACTGCGATGACGTCTGATCGACCTGCACGTGATGTCCGCGCCAGCGAATCACCGGAAATCACATCTACTGCTACTGCAACAGCAACATCATCGGTCAGCGCAACATCGATTGCTACCGAACGCGCAACTGAAGATATCGCTGCAAGTCAGGTGCCTGTGACCGAAGCGACTGTAACTCAAACTGAGATGGTGTCTGTTCCACCTGCACGTGATGTCCGCGCCAGCAAAACACCGGAAATCACTTCTACTGCTACAGCAACATCATCGGTCAGCGCAACATCGATTGCTACCGAACGCGCAACTGAAGATATCGCTGCAAGTCAGGTGCCTGTGACCGAAGCGACTGTAACTCAAACTGAGATGACATCTGATCGACCTGCGCGTGATGTCCGCGCCGGCGAAACTCCTTTCAGCACATCGACCGCTACAAAAGCATTGAAGGCGACTGACCGACCAACGCGTGATGTCCGCGCCAGTATGACGTCTGTTCTCTTGGCGACCGCGACACCAAGCGCAACGTCGTCTGCCAAGGTAACATCAACCGCGACCGAACGCGCCACTGAAGACGTCATTGCTAGTCCAGCGCCCGAGGTTGAAGCGACTGCAAGCCGCGCTGCGAAAGCTACGGTTCGACCTGCGCGCGATGCTCGTGCTATACGAACGTCCGTCAGCATTTCGACCGCGGCAAGAGCACTAAAGGCGACGGACCGACCTGGACCTGCTGTTCGCGCCAGCATAATTCCAATCATTTCACCGACCTCGACAGAAACAGCAACATCTTCTGCCAGGGTAACATCAACGGCGACCGAACGCGCAACTGAAGACGTCTTTGCTAGTCGAGCGCCCGAGGTTCAAGCGACTGTATCTCGCACTTCAAGGGCAACGGTTCGACCTGCGCGAGTCGTCCTCACGAGCGAAACGCCTGCTCTTACGTCGACTGCGACTGGAACAGCAACATCTTCTGCCAAGGCAACATCAACGGCGACCGAACGCGCAACTGAAGACGTCGTTTCTAGTCCAGTGCCCGAGGTTCAAGCGACTGCAACGCGTATTTCAAAGGCAGCTGAGCGACCCGCACGAGTTTTCCGCGCCAGCAGAACGCCAGTTGCCACGAGAATCTTGAAAGCTACTGCGAAAGCGACAGATCGACCCGCGCGTGATGTCCGTGCTAGCATTGCGCCAGTCATCTCGTCGACCTTGACAGAAACGGCGAAGGCGACTGACCGAACCACGCGTGATGTCCGCGCCAGTATGACGTCTGTTCTCTCGGCGACCGCGACACAAAGCGCAACATCGTCTTCCATGGCAACATCAACGACGATCTTACGCGCCACTGAAGACGTCATTGCTAGTCCAGTGCCCGAGGTTGAAGCGACTGCAAGCCGCGCTGCGAAAGCTACGGTTCGACCTGCGCGCGATGCTCGTGCTATACGAACGTCCGTCAGCATTTCGACCGCGGCAAGAGCACTAAAGGCGACGGACCGACCTGGACCTGCTGTTCGCGCCAGCATAATTCCAATCATTACACCGACCTCGACACAAAGCGCAACATCGTCTTCCACGGCGATATCAACGGCGACCGAACGCGCAACTGAAGACGTCGTTGCTAGTCCAGCGCCCGAGGTTAGAGCGACTGTATCTCGCACCTCAAGGGCAACGGTTCGACCTGCGCGAGTCGTCCTCACGAGCGAAACGCCTGCTCTTACGTCGACTGCGACTGGAACAGCAACATCTTCTGCCAAGGCAACATCAACGGCGACCGAACGCGCAATTGAAGACGTCGTTTCTAGTCCGGCGCCCGAGGATCAAGCAACAGCAACTCGCACTGCAAGGGCAACGGTTCGACCTGCGCGTGTCGTCCGCGCTAGCGAAACGCCTGCTCTTACGTCGACTGCGACTGGAACAGCAACATCTTCTGCCAAGGTAACATCAACAGCGACCGAACGCGCAACTGAAGACATCGTTGCAAGTCCAGTGCCCGAGGTTCAAGCGACTGTAACACGCACTGCGAAAGCGACGGTTCGATCAGCGCGCGATGTCCGCACCAGCAGAACGCCAGTTATCACGAGAACCTTGAAAGCTACCGCGAAGGCGACAGATCGACCCGCGCGTGATATCCGTGCTAGCCAAACGACAGTCAGCATATCGACCTTGACAGAATCGGCGACGGCGACGGTTCGATCTGCGCGCGATGTCCGCGCCAGCAGAACGCCAGTCATCTCGTCGACCTTGACAGAAACGCAGAAGGCGACTGATCGACCCACGCGTGATGTCCGCGCCGGTATGACGTCTGTTCTGTCGGCGACCGCGACACCAAGCGCAACATCTTCTGCCAAGGCAACATCAACGGCGACCGAACGCGCAACTGAAGACGTCGTTTCTAGTCCGGCGCCCGAGGATCAAGCGACAGCAACTCGCACTGCAAGGGCAACGGTTCGACCTGCGCGTGTCGTCCGCGCTAGCGAAACGCCTGCTCTTACGTCGACTGCGACTGGAACAGCAACATCTTCTGCCAAGGTAACATCAACGGCGACCGAACGCGCCACTGAAGACGTCGTTGCTAGTCCAGCGGCTGAGGTTAGAGCGACTGTATCTCGCACTGCAAGGGCAACGGTTCGACCTGCGCGAGTCGTCCTCACGAGCGAAACGCCTGCTCTTACGTCGACTGTGACTGGAACAGCAACATCTTCTGCCAAGGCAACATCAACGGCGACCGAACGCGCAACTGACGACATCGTTGCTAGTCCAGCGCCTGAGGTTAAAGCGACTGCATCTCGCGCTACGAAGGCGATGGTTGGACCTGCCGGCGATGTCCGTGTTAGCCAAACACTAGTCACCGCCTCGACCTCGACTGAAACATCGAAGGCGACGGTACGACCTGCGAGTGTCGTCCGCGCTAGCGAAACGCTTGATATCAGGTCGACCGCGACAGGTGATGCGAAAGCGACAGATCGACCCATTAGCGATGTACTCGTGAGTCGAACGCCATTCGTCGCCGCGACTTCAACGGCGACTTTTACGCATATACCCGTCGGGACAATAGTAGAAACTCCAATTGTATCCGCGATTACTGCGACGCAACCTGGCGCCCGAATCCTTCAACCAACAATTCACGTTATTCTTGGGCAACCGAGCGACGTGACCGCGACAGCCACATATGCATCTGCAACGCATGCCGGGACACCAACGCCAACCCTACCTTCGACGGCCACGCCTCTGCCATTCGTCGACTCGGCGCTTGTCCCCACGCCGACCCCTTATGGCGAGAGCGGCGACGACCTTCGGGAAGTTTGCCAGCTCGCCATGGATTGGCACGAATACGAAATTGGAGAAAGCGACAACCTGTTGAACATTGCCGTCCGGGTTGGCAGCAGTATTGTCGAACTACGTGAAGGAAACTGCTATGAGCCATTACGAGGAATCTTTGCGGGTGAATCCTTGCTTGTTCCGGCGCTGCCACCGCCACAGCAAGAGGCAGCTGCGCCGGTATTTCCCGACGACGGAGAGGAGATCACGGCAATCGGCTGCGAATCTCCATCTGTGCAGATTACCTCTCCACAACCGCTGCAGGAAATAAGTGGCATTTTCGAATTGCACGGCAACGTGGACCTTGGCGAGGCTTCTCACTACCAGGTGGAAGTTCGTCCCGCTTGGTCGGACAAGTATTGGCTTTACATCAAGGCAGCGCAACCGGTGAACGATAGTGTTATCACTTTGATCAACAGCGAGGTTTTCGGGATAGGATTACATCATGTGCGGCTCAGCCTGATCGATGGCAACGATCTCTCGCAGGCACGCTTATCCTGCGATATCCCTATTGTCTTCCTGCAACCTTGATCATTAGTTGCGCATAGTGTCGAATTTTCGATAGTTTTGCGCTAGACTTCTGCCGTTACCTTGATGGAGTCGCCATGCGTTCAGTCGCAAAAGCTATCCGATTCGTTTTCAATGCCATTATTCTGTTTTTTGGCCTAACGCTCTTGCTTGCGGTCCTCTGGACCCTGCAGCAAGTGGTGGCTGCCTATAGCCAGCGACAAGAAGCAGACAATGCGGTCGAGGCGCGACAAGAAACATACCGCGCTACTGGGACTGCTCTGGCATCGGAATCACCCGATGCGCAATTGCTAGGCGAACCGGCAATTGTACTGGTTCAGCAATTGTTCACTACAAGTACACCTCAACCTCATACTCTGTCCCCGTCGCCGGCAACGCCGGGACCAATCGACCTGCCGAAGTTGTATTCGGCTGCCAACCCGGCGGCGGGACTCGTACTTTCAGGAACAGCGGTTCCCCGTCCGGCAGATCCGATTCCGCGCGATTACAAGTTAGTAAACATCATTCTTTTGGGCGGCGATGATGAGTTAACGGCGGACAATTTCGTGCGCACGGATACCATGATCGTGGTCTCCTTGAATTTGGAAACCGGCACAGTCTCTATGCTCAATTTACCGCGCGATCTCTTTATATATATTCCGCGAGGTACGATGGGTCGGCTGAATACAGCTTATGGGATCGGGGAAAATATCAATTGGCAGCCGGATGGCGGATTTGGATTGTTGCGGCAGACGATCTTTTACAATTTCGGTATCAATGTGCATTATTATGCGCGCGTGAATTTCACGGGTTTCGAATCCATTATCGATCATTTGGGAGGAGTAGATATCGCCGTCGATTGTACTTATCGGGATCTTTATCCGGTGGATGACTTCAAGCCCGGTGCCTCCGCCGCCTCCAATTATCGCTGGCGCACACTGAATGTCGGATACTATTCTTTCGACGGCTTTGATGCGCTTTGGTACGCCCGGACGCGCAAGTACACCGATGATTTGGATCGAGGACGGCGTCAACAACAGCTCTTGCGCAGCATGTGGCGTAAGGCGCGCAGCAACGGGTTGATTACAACTATTCCCGCCCTGTGGGGAGAAGTAACTTCCACCATCGATACGAATGTTCCATTTGATGTCATGCTCAGTCTGTTGCCGTATCTGGTTGATCTGGATCTAGACAGCATTCAGAATCTGACGTTCCGGCGCATTTACCACACAAAGAATTGGAATACACCAAAAGGTGAATCCGTGCTCTTGCCGCAACCGGAGGCAATTGTGGAATTGTTAAGCGACTTTTACACACCGCCAACCTCCAATCAGCTGTCTCTGGCCGGGCCGTCGATTGCGGTTTACAACGCATCCGGTAATGAGAACTGGGACTTGGTGGCTAGCGAACGATTGCGCTGGGATGGATACAACGCCGTCGCCCTGGGTACCGCAGAAGAGGATACCGTTTTGCCCTCAAGCCGCCTAATTGACCGTGTTGCTGCCAGCAAAGGAAGCATCGTCTCTCGTCTCACCAAAGCCCTCAACATGACGAGGAAACAGGTGGAAACCGCAGCCGATCCGGCACGCGAATACGACTACGAAGTCATTCTTGGCAGCGACTACGAATCCTGCACCTATGGCGTGTTACCCATTGATGGCTAAACTTTCTGCAATCGCTCTTGCCCTAGGTTATGCGGCCATAATGCTCACTAGCTACAATCTGGGAAGAAGCCCGCTGTTGGCGGGATCGGTCAACACGTCGTTGTGACCGCCTGAATCATTTACTGGCAGAATTGCAAAAGCGTGTTATCATATGGACGTAGGCGGGGTATGGCGCAGTCCGGCTAGCGCGCTTGCATGGGGTGTAAGAGGTCCCCGGTTCGAATCCGGGTACCCCGACTATAATGATCAAGGCTCACCCTGTGGTGGGCCTTTTGCATAAATAAGGGAGGTCCCTATGAAATTCGATATCAAATTGACGGCACTAGCTTCTTGCGCCGGTTGAGCATCCAAGCTCAATCCGAGCGATTTGGCGCAGGTCCTGCAGCCACTAAGTGAAAACTTCTTGCCGAGCGCTTTTCCGCAAGTGCTGGTGGGATTGGCGGAACCAGATGATGCCGCAGTTTATCAAATCGATGAACGGCGAGCGATCATTTCTACTACCGACTTTTTCCCGCCTGTTGTAGATACACCTTACGAATTCGGGGCAATCGCTGCCGCAAATGCCCTCAGCGATGTCTATGCGATGGGCGGCAATCCCATATTGGCGATCAATCTGGTGGCCTTTCCCGACAATTTGGAACTGGCAATCCTGCAAGAAATCCTGCGCGGCGGTGCAGAAAAGGTCCGTGAAGCCGGTGCCGTTATCGCCGGCGGCCATTCGATAAGCGATCCGGAACCGAAGTACGGTTTGTCGGTGACCGGGACCGTCGCTGTCGATCGAGTCATCCGTAAGTCAGGTGCGCAGCCCGGCGACAAACTCATTCTCAGTAAACCTCTAGGCACAGGCGTGATCACCACAGCGCTAAAGCGCGGTGTGGCGTCGGCCGAAGATGTCGATAGCGCCGTCGCGTCCATGTCGCGACTGAATCAAATTGCGGCGCGCCTGGCACAGAAATATGATGTACGCGCGATGACTGATATCACCGGCTTCGGTCTTGCAGGTCATGGTCATGAGATGGCTCGTCTAAGCAAGGTCGCGTTCCGACTGGATTTCCAGGCGATTCAATGGTTACCAGGTGCCATCAAATATGCGAAGCAAGGTATTTTCCCTGGCGGCATGGAACGCAATCGAGAATGCTTTTCCACCTGGCTACAGATTGAGTCGAGTCCGGCGGGTTACCTAGAGAGTTTGCTCTACGATCCGCAAACATCAGGTGGACTGCTTATGGCAGTGGCTGAAGACAGGGTGGACGACTTGCTCAGCGACATGACGTCAGAGGGCGAAAATGCTGCGATAGTTGGAAGTGTATTTGAAGGGGAGGGCGAATTGATCGTGTCGTATGCCTAAGTTTCGTGGTGTGCGCCAGCATCTAGCTGACCTACCTATGATGAAGCCGTTTCTCTAGCAGGTATCAAATCGAGGTTTTTCCCGACCGTTTCGAAGGCTCGCAAAGCGCGATCGAGATGATTCTGTCTGTGGGTCGCAATATAACTGGTGCGCAGTAGAGACTGGTTCGGCGGTGTTGCCGGTGGAACGACGGGGTTCGTGTAAACGCCTTCCTCTATCAATGCCATCCAGGTCAAACCTGTGCGGAATTGCTCGCCTATCTTGACCGGGATAATCGGCGACTGACTATTAGACGTATCGTACCCCAGTTCCTTGAGGCCTTTTCGCATATACTCGGCGTTTTTCCAAACCTGCTGCACGTGCTCCGGCTCACTTTCTATGATATCTAGCGCAGCGAGTACAGCGGCCAGATTAGGGGCGGGTAAGGCAGCCGAAAAGATCAACGAGCGTGCGTGGTGCTGAACGTAATGAATGACGTCGGCCGAGCCGGCGATGAAGCCGCCGATTGATGCGAAACTCTTGCTGAACGTGCCCATTATTAGGTCGACTTGATCGGTCAATCCAAAATGAGCGGCTGTTCCGCGTCCACCACCCGCGACACCTATGCCATGGGCGTCATCAATCAGCAGACGGGCGCCATACTTCTTGCAAGCCTCGACAATCTGCGGCAGAAGCGCGAAATCACCACCCATGCTATAGATACCATCGACTACAACAAGTTTCCCGGCGTCATCAGGCACGCGGCTCAGGACCCGCTCGAGGTCTTCAATATCGTTGTGCTTGAAGCGCTTCAACATGCCTCGAGACATATTAACGCCATCCACAATGCAGGCATGGGCATCCTTGTCGAGGATCGCTACATCGTTTTTACCCAGCAATGCAGAAACAGTGCCGAGATTGGTTTGATATCCGGTCGAGAATACCAGCGCCGCTTCCTTACCGACGAATTCTGCCAATCGTCGATCCGCTTCCAAATGCAATTCAAGCGTGCCATTCAAAAACCGTGAACCGGTGACGCTCGTGCCAAATAGACGCGTTGCTTCAATAGCGGCGTTTTGTACACGGCTGTCTGTGGTTAAGCCAAGATAATTGTTGGACCCGAGCATGACAACATCTTTACCCTCAAAGGTCGCTGTGGTTCCTTCAGAATCGCTCAAGGCGCGGAAGAAGGGATAGATTCCCATTTCCATTGCTTCTTTTGCGACAGTAAACCCATATATCTTGTCGAATAGATCTGCCACAGCTAGCTCCCGATCTAATAGCCATCGGCTTCCGCAGATTAGGTAGGTTATCGCCAATCTTGGCTCGTGCCAAAGAGTTTAACAGGCTGGTTAGGGATTAACAATGTATAATCACATGCTAGGTCACGCACTGATTGATTCTCCGACTTGCGGAGTTTCTCGCTTACAATGTACAATTGCGTTGGTCGACTTGTACTCGATATGGAGACAAATATGTCCAGTTTGACAATTCGCCGCATTATCGTTTGGGCGGTGTCAATGGTGCTTGGTTTGATCGTAGGCTACGGCATCATTACGGTCGGGTTCGACATGTTGCCAATTGTTAGCGCCGTCCAGACACCGCAGGGCGTGACTATCGAAGAATACGGTACCATCTATTACCTCTTCACTTCGGTTCCCATAGGGTTGGTTTTCATGATTTGGCTTGACGCCTTTATGGATACTCGCATCTTGCCGGACTAAGTGAAAAGACACGGAGAGAACAAAAGTCCACCAACAGGTGGATTTTTTGATTTCTACGAGCTCAGGAGGGTCACTTATCTTGATTTCTGCGACCTCTATCGTGAAGCTGATAGCTATCGGTATGTCGCTGATAGATATTGCAAGCCGATCGCACCTAAGCTTACCTCATGAAACATCATCGGACGTCCGAGTTATCCAAATTGTATGAAAAACCCCTAGCCGAACGGCAGAATACCGTATCCGCTTGGGCTGACTTGGATGAAGAGAATTTGCGAGCGCTGCAAGACGGAGGGCTGTCGTTGCCGGAAGCCGATCTGATGATCGAAAATGTCATCGGAAGTTTTACGCTCCCCTTGGGAGTCGCTACGAACTTCTTGATCAATGGACGTGACTACCTAATTCCCATGGTAATAGAAGAACCGTCAGTGGTTGCTGCCTGTAGTTATGCAGCGAAGCTATTTCGCGCCGGTGGCGGTTTCGTCACGTCAAGTGATCGGCCCGAAATGATTGGTCAGATTCAGCTTCTCGAACTAACGGATTTACAGGAAGCGTCTTCTAGGATCGAGAGTTGCCGTATCGAGGTCTTAGAGCTTGCAAACGAAGTTGCTGGAAGCATCTTGGAACGCGGTGGCGGTGCCATAGATTTAGAAACGCGCGCGTTTGCGGATTTCGCACTCGGAAAGATGCTGGTGGTTCATTTGCATTTTGATACACGCGATGCGATGGGCGCAAACGTCATCAATACCGTACTGGAACACATCGCACCGTTTGTTGAATCAATTAGCGGTGGCCGCGCAAATCTTCGCATCCTAAGCAATTTGAGCGATCGACGCAAGGCGCGGGCGGAAGGGGTTATCCGCGAGACCTCTTTGAAAACGAACGATTCCAGCGGCGACAAAGTAATTGACGCAATAATTGAAGCTGCAGTCTTTGCCGAAGTAGATCCCTATCGTGCCTCGACACACAACAAAGGCATTATGAACGGAATCGATGCATTGATGATAGCTACGGGGAACGATTGGCGCGCGGTGGAGGCTGGTGCGCATGCCTATGCAGCTCGTGAAGGGCGCTACAAGAGCTTGACGAAATGGCGGAAGGACGAGCGGGGCAACTTGCGTGGAAGCATTGAAGTGCCTATGGCTGTCGGAATAGTCGGTGGGGCAACCCGCATCCAAAGTGTGGCAAAGGCGTCGTTGAAGATCCTTGGAGTTCGCTCTGCGCGTGAATTGGCGGAAGTGGCGGCTGCGGTCGGATTGGCACAAAACCTGGCGGCGATCCGAGCGCTGGCAACCAACGGTATTCAAAAGGGACATATGCGCCTACACGCGCGTCAGTTGGCCCTGGCTGCCGGCGCGGGAACGGACAAAGTTTCGCAAATTGCCGAGACGATGATTGCCGAGGGAAACATCAGGCTCGAGCGCGCGAAAGAACTCGTGAGCGGTAAAGGGC